>NZ_CP146605.1:4800000-7253342 GCF_037094675.1 Pseudomonas sp. KK18 | reverse complement strand
GGATATCCCCTAAGTTGAAAGCCGGTGAGGCAAAAACAGCCGCCATTGTAGCGGCCAGCCGCCCACTTATCCACATGTAGGTTGCTCACAGGGCGCCAAGAATCAATGCCTTAACCGTAAAAAAGGCGACAAATGGTCTGTGCATAAGCTCTGTGGATAAGCGCCCCTAAGCTCGTTGTACAAGTGGGGTCGAAAGTCTGTGGGTAACTGGCCTGTGGATAACTAGCCATTCCACACACAGCTTATCCGATAGCGCAGCACAGGCAGAGCACCGTTTCTCCCCCGTGTTGTCATTCTCTGTACAGCCCGTAGAATATGGCCTCAAGGCAGTTATCCACAGAAGATGGGGTGGCTAGCTTTTATAAGCTTTACAGAAAAGCTTTAAATAACTTCCTTCTTTATTTTTATATCTATGGCATTGCTCGTCAAAGGCGAATCGCCCGGATTCGGTCCGCAGGCCTCCAGATATCTAATTAAAGGAAAAGCTGGTTGGAAATTGACCTAGAGGCTTGCTTTCTCTAGAATCGCCGGTCTCTTAAAACGGGGGCCATTCCGGCCCGTTGTGGACGAACCAGGTAACACGCCATGAAACGTACTTTCCAACCAAGCACCATCAAACGCGCCCGTACTCACGGCTTCCGTGCTCGCATGGCCACCAAGAACGGCCGTGCTGTCCTGTCGCGTCGCCGCGCCAAAGGTCGTGCGCGTCTGGCAGTTTGATAATCCGGTACTGGTGGTGAGTCAGGACTTCAGTCGGGAAAAGCGTCTGCTAACCCCCCGGCATTTCAAGGCAGTCTTTGACTCCCCCACCGGCAAGGTTCCGGGGAAAAATCTCCTGCTCCTTGCGCGTAACAACGATCTGGATCACCCCCGTCTCGGGTTGGTGATCGGCAAGAAGAGCGTAAAGCTCTCCGTTGAGCGCAATCGCCTCAAGCGTCTGATGCGCGAATCGTTTCGCCTCCACCAGGAAACTCTGGTTGGTTGGGATATTGTTATCGTCGCGCGCAAAGGCTTGGGGGACGTAGAAAACCCCGAATTGATTCAGCATTTCGGCAAGCTCTGGAAACGTTTGGCTCGTACCAACAAGCCAGCACCAGCTGTCAGCACCGAAACTGTAGGGGTAGACAGTACTGATGCGTAAACTGGCCCTCGTTCCGATCCAGTTTTACCGCTATGCCATTAGTCCCCTGATGGCAAACCACTGTCGTTTCTACCCCAGTTGTTCCTGCTACGCGTTGGAAGCCATAGAAAATCATGGCCTTCTGCGCGGTGGCTGGCTGACCTTTCGTCGTTTAGGTCGCTGTCATCCGTGGAATCCCGGTGGTTATGACCCGGTTCCGCCTATCCCTACCTCCCGTTCTTCTTCGATGGCCGAGTAATCATGGATATTAAACGCACGATCCTGATCGTCGCCCTGGCAATCGTGTCCTACTCTATGGTTCTTAAGTGGAACCAGGATTATGGCCAAGCTGCCCTGCCGACTCAGAATGTTGCTACCAATCAGTCGGCGCCGGCTATTCCGGATACGCCACTGGGTAACAATGCTGCCGCCAGTGCCGATGTACCCAGCGCGAATGCCGATACCAGTACCCCGGTAGAAACCCCGGTCGTCACCAATAAAGACCTCATCCATGTAAAAACGGATGTACTGGACCTGGCAATCGACCCACAGGGTGGTGATATCGCCCAGCTGAAGCTGCCGCTGTATCCACGTCGCCAAGACCATCCGGACGTTCCGTTCCAACTGTTCGATAACGGTGGCGAACGTGTATATCTGGCGCAAAGTGGCCTGACCGGTACTGACGGTCCGGATGCTCGTGCTACCGGTCGTCCGGTTTATTCGACCGAACAGAAGACTTATCAACTGGCCGATGGCCAGAACCAGTTGAACGTCGACCTGAAATTCAGTCACGACGGCGTCAACTACATCAAGCGTTTCAGCTTCACCCGCGGTTTGTACGATCTGAAAGTCACTTACCTGATCGACAACGAAAGCGCGAAGCCGTGGACGGGCAACCTGTTTGCCCAGCTCAAGCGTGACAACAGCGCCGATCCTTCTTCCAGCACCGCCACCGGCACCGCGACTTACCTGGGCGCAGCCCTGTGGACAAGTAGCGAGCCGTACAAAAAAGTGTCGATGAAAGATATCGACAAGGGCGCGCTGAAAGAAACCGTTCAAGGTGGCTGGGTTGCCTGGTTGCAACACTACTTCGTGACCGCATGGATCCCGAACAAAGGTGATGCCAACCTGGTTCAAACCCGCAAAGACAGCCAAGGCAACTACATCATTGGCTTTACTGGCCCGACGTTGACCGTCGCGCCGGGTGCCAAGGCTGAAGCCAGCGCCACGTTGTACGCCGGTCCGAAGAGCCAGGCAGTCCTCAAAGAGTTATCCCCAGGTCTGGAACTGACTGTGGATTACGGCATTCTGTGGTTCATTGCCCAGCCGATTTTCTGGCTGCTGCAACATATCCACAGCATTGTGGGTAACTGGGGCTTCTCGATTATCCTGCTGACCATGCTGATCAAGGGGATCTTCTTCCCACTGTCGGCCGCCAGCTACAAGTCGATGGCGCGTATGCGTGCCGTGGCCCCGAAACTGGCTGCGCTGAAAGAACAACATGGCGATGACCGGCAGAAAATGTCCCAGGCCATGATGGAGCTGTACAAGAAAGAGAAGATCAACCCGCTGGGTGGATGCTTGCCGATTCTGGTGCAGATGCCGGTGTTCCTGTCGCTGTACTGGGTGCTCCTGGAAAGCGTGGAAATGCGCCAGGCTCCGTTCATGCTGTGGATAACTGACCTGTCGATCAAAGACCCGTTCTTTATCCTGCCGATCATCATGGGCGCGACCATGTTCATCCAGCAGCGCCTGAACCCGACTCCGCCGGACCCGATGCAGGCCAAGGTAATGAAAATGATGCCAATCATCTTCACCTTCTTCTTCCTGTGGTTCCCGGCTGGTCTGGTGCTGTACTGGGTGGTCAACAACTGCCTGTCGATCTCCCAACAGTGGTACATCACACGTAAAATCGAAGCGGCTACCAAAAAAGCCGAGGCGTAATTTACTCTGTGGATAACACCACTCAAGACGCCCCCTAGTGGGGCGTTTTGCTTTCTGTCACTTTTATCCGGGTACCCGCCATGAGCGCTCCTCGTGAAACCATCGCCGCTGTCGCCACCGCTCAAGGTCGTGGTGGTGTCGGTATCGTTCGTATTTCCGGGCCGCTCGCCAGCGTGGCGGCCCAGGCCATCAGCGGGCGGGAACTGAAGCCGAGGTATGCGCATTACGGGCCGTTTTTAGGTGCTGATGAAGAAGTGCTGGATGAAGGTATCGCCCTTTATTTCCCGGGGCCGAACTCCTTTACCGGCGAAGACGTCCTCGAGCTGCAAGGCCACGGCGGCCCGATCGTTCTGGACATGCTGCTGCAGCGTTGCCTGCAGTTGGGTTGCCGCCTGGCACGTCCGGGTGAATTCAGCGAACGCGCGTTCCTCAACGACAAACTCGACCTGGCCCAGGCCGAGGCGATTGCCGACCTGATCGAAGCCAGCTCTGCACAAGCTGCGCGCAATGCGTTGCGCTCGTTGCAGGGCGCGTTTTCCCTGCGTGTGCATAACCTCACCGAGCAATTGATCAGCTTGCGCATCTACGTGGAGGCCGCGATTGATTTCCCGGAGGAAGAAATCGACTTCCTTGCCGATGGCCATGTCCTGGCGATGCTGGATAAGGTTCGTGATGAGTTATCCACAGTGCTGCGCGAAGCCGGGCAAGGTGCCTTGCTGCGTGACGGTATGACCGTGGTGATTGCCGGCCGTCCCAACGCCGGCAAGTCGAGCCTGCTCAATGCCCTGGCCGGGCGAGAGGCCGCGATCGTCACCGAGATCGCCGGCACCACGCGGGATATCCTGCGCGAACATATCCACATCGATGGCATGCCCCTGCATGTGGTGGACACCGCTGGACTGCGTGACACCGATGACCAGGTGGAAAAGATCGGGGTGGAACGCGCGTTGAAGGCCATCACGGAAGCTGACCGCGTGTTGCTGGTGGTGGATGCCACCGCGCCAGAGGCTGCAGACCCGTTCGCACTGTGGCCGGAATTCCTCGAACAACGGCCGGACCCGGCCAAGGTCACGCTGATTCGCAACAAGGCTGACCTGACGGGCGAGGCAATTGCCCTGGAAGTCAGTGAAGATGGCCACGTGACAATCAGCTTGAGTGCCAAGGCTGCAGGAGAAGGGCTGGAACTGCTGCGCGATCATCTGAAAGCGTGCATGGGCTACGAGCAGACTTCGGAAAGCAGCTTCAGCGCTCGTCGCAGGCACCTGGAGGCACTGCGGCATGCCAGCGCCGCCCTCGAGCATGGCCGTGCGCAACTGACGCTGGCAGGAGCCGGTGAGCTGCTGGCTGAGGATTTACGCCAGGCGCAGCAGCTGTTGGGTGAGATCACCGGCGCATTCAGCTCCGATGATTTGTTGGGGCGGATCTTTTCAAGCTTCTGTATCGGGAAATAGGCGGTTATCCACAGCTGGCTGGTTACCAGTTGTAGGAAACAGTTCCGAGTAGCGTCCGGCTTTCACCCCAGTAGCAGCGGCCCGCATCGTTGCAGCCGGACACATACTCCTTGTCGAACAGGTTCTTCGCATTCACGTCTACCGACCAGTGCTGGTCAATCTGGTAACCAATGGCGGCATCCACCAACGTCACGCTTCCAGCATCCAGCTTCCCGTATAGAGAAGGCGCGGTGTAAGCGAAAGTGCTGTCGAAGTAGCGCACGCCGCCGCCGACGGACAAGCCCTTGAGCTGGCCATCAAGAAAGCGGTATTTGCCCCAGACCGAAGCCTGATTACGCGGAACACCGGTCATCTGGTGACCTTCCACGAGCGACGTTGCCGAATCCTTGGTAATCCGAGCATCGGTGTAGGTGTAGGCCGCAGTCACGTTCAAATTAGGTGTGAGGTTGCTGTTGACCTCCACTTCCACACCCTTGGCCCGGCTTTCGCCGACCTGGCGGTAGGTATTGGTCGTGGCGTCGAGGTACGTGTCGTCCTGCTTGCGCAAGTCATAGACCGACAACGTCATCGCCGTGTCCCAGCCGGTTGGCTCGTACTTGAGGCCTACTTCGTATTGACTGCTGGTGATCGGGTCCAGCGGTGTGCCGGCATTGGAGATCTGCTGTACCGGGACGAACGCGGTCGAGTAGCTGACATATGGCGTCAGGCCATTGTCGAACTGGTACATGATCCCGCCCTGATAGGTGAACTTGCGGTCTTCAGAGCTGATGTTGCCGGCCTTGGCCACCTTGTCGCGAAAATCACTGTCGACCCAGTCCTGCCGCCCGCCGAGCAAGAATAACCAGTGGTCATACTTGCTCTGAAGCTGTGCATAAACACCTTTCATCTGCTGTTCGAGCAACGTGTTTTGCACTGCGAGAGGCGTCAATGGGTCCCTCAGGTACACCGGGTTATACACATTGATCGTGCCTGCAAATCCGGCATTCCAATCCTGGCTGAACGAGGTACGGTCATAGCTGGCACCGAACAGCACGGTATTTTCCAGCCCGCCCACCTGGAATTTGCCTTCCAACTGGTTATCCAGCGAGTAGACCATCGATTTGTTGTAGCGGTCGTAGGCATTCATGTTCAGCTGTGTGCCGAACCCCGCATTATTCAGGTTGCCTGGCCAGGTTTCATGGCGGGTGATTCGCGACTGCATGTAGCGCGAGTTCTGCCGAAACTGCCAGTCATCGTTGAAGCTGTGGCTGAACTCGTAGCCGGTGCTCCAGGTTTCCCGTTCGAAGGTGTTCCAATCCGGGTCACCGAGCATGGTGTGCTTGGAGAGCTTTCCGTTGGGGTTGGTCAGTAACGTGCCTGCTGCAGGTAGGCCAAGTTCAAGATTAGTGTGGTCTTTCTGGTAGTTGGCCAGCAGCGTCAGGGTGTTGTAGTCGTCGAAATTGAGGGTCAGGGACGGTGCGATATACAGACGGTCATCGGGAACGTGATCGGTCTGGGTGTCGGACTTCCTGCCGAGCATCACCACCCGTCCAAGGATATTGCCGCTGTCATCCAAGGGACCGGAGATATCCACACCCACCTGGCGCCGGTTATTAGAACCGTAGGTCAGCTGAACTTCGCCTTGTGGTGTAGCTGTCGGGTGTTTACTCACCAGGTTGACCAGGCCACCGGGTGCGTTTTCGCCGTAGAGCAGGGAAGAAGGGCCACGGAATATCTCCACCCGTTCCAGGCCATAAGGTTCGCTGGTGGTGTCATACCGGTTGCCTTGGACTCGCAAGCCATCGCGCAGCAGGCCGTAGCCATAATCCGTGGCGTTGAAACCGCGAATGAAGAACAAGTCACCGGCCAGCCCGTCGCCCGCAGCGAAGGGAGGGGCAAAGATTCCCGGCACATAGCCCAGCACTTCGGTGAGCGTCTGGGATTTTTGATCCTTGATGCGCTGGCCGGTCACCACCGACACCGAGCGCGGGGTTTCCGACAATGGTGTGCTGGTCTTGGTACCGATTCGGCTGTTTTGCGCCTTGTAACCTACGTCCCCGGCAATTTCCTGATTGAATCCAGTCTGTTGATAAGTGCTGACAGTAGTGGGGGCCAACATGAGCTGTTCCCCGCTCGTAGCCGGCTGCAGCGCGTAGCTGCCGGGGCCTTGAACCGCCGCCTGCAATCCCGAGTTTTGCAGCAATAACGCAAACCCTTGCTCCACCGAGTAGTCACCCTCCAGCCCAGGACTTTGCAGGCGCGCCGTCTGCTGCGGCGAGAATGACAAAATCACATTGGCCTTCGATGCGAATTGGCTCAAGGCATTGTCGAGTGGCCCGGAGGCGATCACGTAATGTTGCACTGGGCTGGCAGCAATGGCCCGAGTGCATAGCAAGGTGCTGGCAGTCGCGGCCGTGGCCAGCAGCAAGCCATACGTGATGCCGTGATGGGAGAGACGCTGGCGAAGTTTTGTAGGAAGGCGCATGTGTGAGTAAGCCCTGAAGGTAGCATCGTGATTACCTGTAGGGCCGCGCCAGGTAAAAAAAAGATAACCCCCGTTGAGAGTATTTTTTCAGTATCAAGCTGTAAGCGTTACGGAGACCCAATAGCGCGTGAAATACTTCACGTGGATCGGCAGCGTGACCTGCAAGTTGGCCAATACGGCGTCGGTGGAATCAAGACGGAAAGTGCCGGACACCCGCAGCCGCGCTGATGCGGCATCGCACTGCATAACGCCCGGCCGATAGCGCGCCAGTTCGTCGATGACATCCCCCAGTCGCGCATCCAGAACGATCAGTTGGCCGTCGACCCATGCGGCTTGGTTCCCGCGATAGATATGACTGGGGCCTACGTCTTGCGTGCCGAAGTCGACACTCTCACCAGGTCCGAGCACTCGGCTATGGGCCGGCTGGTCGACGGGTTGCACGCTGACCCGGTCTTCCAGCACACCAACCCGCGTCGACCCTTGCAGTTGGCGAACAGTGAACCGCGTACCCAAGGCTTGAACACGACCCTCATGGGTTTCGACATAAAACGGTGTTTGCCGGCCCGACTTTCCGGTGTGGATAAGTACTTCCCCCTCACGCAAACGGACCAGTCGCTGCTGCCCATCGAAAAGTACGTCGATAGCCGTGTTCGTATTGAGGTCAATTTGAGTGCCGTCGGCCAACCCGATTCGCCGTCGTTCGCCGACCTTGGTCCGATAGTCAGCCCAGAGGTTGCCCAGGGATGTGTGTTGTTGAACGTTCCACCCCAAGTACCCGGCGGCACCGAGCATCAGCATCAGCTTGAGCACTTGCCGCCGTTGTTGACTGGCCGAGAGCGCACGACGGGTGAAGTCCTTGGGTAGCGCACCGAGGCCACGTTGCAACTGCTCCATCTGGTTCCAGGCCGCCTGATGGGAGGGATCGCCGTTGAGCCATTGCTGCCAGGCACTTTGTTGCGCGGGTGTCGGTGGCTGCGATTGAAATTGCACGTACCAACTGGCGGCGGCTTCGAACGTCTTGCGATCCGGGGCAGCCATTACATGCCCGCCATGATCAAGGCGCATTCAGTCAGGGCCCGAACCATATGTTTCTTGACGGTGGTCAGCGAGACACGCAACTGATCGGCGATCTGTTGATAAG
This sequence comes from Pseudomonas sp. KK18, assembly GCF_037094675.1. Lineage (NCBI taxonomy): Bacteria > Pseudomonadati > Pseudomonadota > Gammaproteobacteria > Pseudomonadales > Pseudomonadaceae > Pseudomonas > Pseudomonas sp. KK18. The sequence goes on along the minus strand of NZ_CP146605.1, from coordinate 7,245,222 downwards.
TCAGGCCTTCGACCTGGGACAGCATGAAAATTCGCCTGGCCCGCTCCCCCAGCCCACACAAGGCTTTATCCACAGCAACGAGGGTTTCAATGATGATGGCCTTGTCTTCTTCACTGATTGCGATCGCTTCGGGCCGGTCTGCCAGGGTTTGCAGATAGGCCTGCTCAATGGCGCGGCGACGATAGCGGTCAATCACCAGTCCCCGGGCAACTGTGGCCAGATAGTCCCTGGGCTCGAGGATCTGCGTCGCATTGCGGCCCCCCAGGATCCGCACGAACGTATCGTGTGCCACGTCAGCTGCATCGCAGGCGTTATGCAACTTTCCCTTGAGCCAGCTGTGCAACCACGAATGGTGCTGCTCATAGATGTGTTGGACTGCAACGGTATGCGAGGGAAGGGCCATGAGAGGTGACGAGGCAGGTTAATGATAATAACTATTATTAACTGCCGTGACGCTTTCTCACAATAGGCGTTCCATCAACCCGTTTCACAAATGCAAATGAACTGTTTCCTGCCTGACCGAGGATTTTCGGAGGCATCTGCCTGCCTGAAACTTATCGGGATCCGTATTTTCTGTGGATTAAGCCCTGTGAATAACCGCCCCTGTGCCCGGTTGATAACCAGGCTTGAAACCTGAGTAAAAACCCCTCTGTGGATAACCACCCGTTTAATCCACAGGCTTAAAGCACTTATCCAAGGGCCTCATTGGCACCTAACCACAGACTTTAGAATCTCTGTACATATCGTAAATAAAGGCCTGTAGAGATCTATCCACAGAAACATGCCTCAGTAGAAATAAACATAAAAACAAAGATTTAATAAATTTCTCTCTTTTAATTTCTATTGTTCGTGATTCATCCACAGCTGGTTAAATTTTGTGCAAAGGGTTCTTTAGGAAGGGCGAAGTCCCTATACTTGCCGACTCGTTCGAAAACCTGATCTCGAACGCTCATTCCTAATTACCTACAGAAGCAGGCACGAGGTGCGTGGTGGATTTCCCTTCCCGTTTTGAAGTGATCGTCATCGGCGGCGGTCATGCCGGTACCGAGGCAGCACTGGCGTCAGCACGCATGGGGGCAAAAACCCTGTTGCTGACGCATAACGTGGAAACCCTCGGCGCCATGAGCTGCAACCCCGCGATTGGCGGGATTGGCAAAAGCCATCTGGTCAAGGAAATCGATGCCCTCGGCGGCGCGATGGCCATGGCTACCGACAAAGGTGGTATTCAATTTCGCGTATTGAACAGTCGCAAAGGCCCGGCCGTACGAGCCACACGTGCTCAAGCCGACCGCATCCTGTACAAGGCCGCTGTCCGCGAAACCCTGGAAAACCAGCCGAACCTGTGGATATTTCAACAGGCAGCCGATGACCTGATCGTCGAACAAGACCAGGTACGCGGTGTTGTCACGCAAATGGGCCTGCGTTTCTTCGCAGAATCCGTGGTGTTGACCACCGGTACCTTTCTCGGCGGACTTATCCACATCGGTATGCAGAACTATTCCGGTGGCCGCGCCGGTGATCCACCGTCAATCGCCTTGGCTCAGCGCCTTCGCGAACTGCCACTGCGTGTTGGTCGCCTGAAAACCGGCACGCCGCCGCGAATTGATGGCCGGTCTGTGGATTTCTCGGTGATGACCGAGCAAGCCGGCGATACACCGATCCCGGTGATGTCGTTCATGGGCTCCAAGGAACAGCATCCGAAGCAGGTCAGTTGCTGGATTACCCATACCAACGCCCGCACCCACGAAATCATTGCTGCGAACCTCGACCGTTCGCCGATGTATTCCGGGGTGATCGAAGGTATTGGCCCGCGCTACTGCCCGTCGATCGAAGACAAGATCCACCGCTTTGCCGACAAGGAAAGCCACCAGGTTTTTATCGAACCGGAAGGTCTGACCACCCATGAGCTGTACCCGAACGGAATTTCCACGTCTCTGCCGTTCGACGTGCAAATCCAGATCGTGCAGTCGATTCGCGGTATGGAAAATGCGCACATCGTGCGTCCTGGCTACGCCATCGAGTACGACTACTTCGACCCGCGTGACCTGAAATACAGCCTGGAAACCAAGGTCATCGGCGGTTTGTTCTTTGCAGGGCAAATCAACGGCACCACCGGTTACGAAGAAGCTGGCGCCCAGGGTTTGCTGGCCGGAACCAACGCGGCACTGCGTGCACAGGGCAAAGACAGCTGGTGTCCGCGTCGCGATGAGGCGTACATCGGTGTGTTGGTCGACGACCTGATCACCCTCGGAACCCAGGAACCGTACCGGATGTTTACGTCCCGGGCCGAATACCGCCTGATCCTGCGGGAAGACAACGCCGACCTGCGCTTGACCGAAAAAGGTCGCGAATTGGGCCTAGTCGACGACGTGCGTTGGGCGGCCTTCTGCAAAAAACGCGAAAGTATCGAGTTGGAAGAGCAACGCCTGAAAAGTACCTGGGTTCGCCCGGGCACCGAGCAAGGCGATGCGATTGCCGAAAAATTCGGCACGCCGCTGACTCACGAATACAACTTGCTGAACCTGCTGTCCCGGCCGGAAATCGACTACGCTGGTCTGATCTCGGTCACCGGCGGTGGCGCAGAAGATCCACAGGTTGCCGAGCAGGTCGAAATCAAGACCAAATACGCCGGTTACATTGACCGTCAGCAGGATGAGATCGCTCGTCTGCGGGCCAGCGAAGACACCAAGCTGCCTGTGGATATCGATTACACAAACATTTCCGGGCTGTCGAAAGAGATCCAAGGCAAGCTGGGGATAACTCGACCTGAGACCCTGGGCCAGGCGTCCCGTATCCCGGGCGTCACGCCGGCAGCCATCTCGCTGTTGATGATTCATTTGAAAAAACGCGGCGCGGGCCGTCAGTTGGAGCAAAGCGCTTGAGTTCGTTGGTCACCTCGCAACACGCCGAAGAGTTATCCACAGGTGCTCGCCAGCTTGGCGTCAACCTGACCGAAGCCCAGCACGAGTTGCTGCTGGGTTATCTGGCCCTGTTGATCAAATGGAACAAGGCTTACAACCTCACTGCGGTGCGTGACCCGGACGAAATGGTCTCCCGCCATCTGCTCGACAGTCTCAGTGTCATGCCGTTTATCGAAAACGGCCGCTGGCTCGACGTTGGCAGCGGCGGCGGCATGCCCGGCATCCCGCTGGCGATCCTGTTTCCGGAGTCGCAAGTGACCTGCCTGGACAGCAACGGCAAGAAAACCCGCTTCCTGACCCAGGTCAAACTCGAACTCAAGCTGGATAACCTGCAAGTTATCCACAGTCGCGTCGAAGCCTTTACGCCTGAGCAGCCTTTCAACGGAATTGTTTCCCGGGCGTTCAGCAGCATGGAGAACTTCAGCAACTGGACCCGCCACCTCGGCGACCGCGATACCCGTTGGCTGGCAATGAAGGGCGTTCATCCAAGCGACGAGCTGTTAGCATTGCCGGCAGACTTCCACCTCGATAGCGAACACGCCTTGGCCGTACCCGGTTGCCAAGGCCAACGCCATCTGCTGATACTGCGCCGCACGGCATGATTGGGAACACAAGCAAGAATGGCTAAGGTATTCGCGATAGCGAACCAGAAAGGTGGCGTGGGCAAAACCACCACCTGCATCAACCTCGCAGCATCCCTGGTCGCTACCAAGCGTCGGGTGCTGTTGATCGATCTCGATCCACAGGGCAACGCCACCATGGGTAGCGGTGTGGATAAACACGGCCTGGAAAACTCGGTCTACGACTTGCTGATTGGCGAGTGCGACCTGGCCCAGGCCATGCACTTCTCCGAGCACGGCGGTTATCAACTGCTGCCGGCCAACCGCGATTTGACCGCGGCGGAAGTGGTGCTGCTGGAAATGCAGATGAAAGAAAGCCGTCTGCGCAGCGCTCTGGCGCCGATTCGCGAGAATTACGACTACATTTTGATCGACTGCCCGCCGTCGCTGTCGATGCTGACGTTGAACGCACTGGTTGCGGCCGACGGGGTGATTATCCCCATGCAGTGCGAGTACTTCGCGCTCGAAGGCTTGAGCGACCTTGTGGATAACATCAAGCGTATCGCCGAGTTGCTCAACCCGAACCTGCAAATCGAAGGCCTGCTGCGGACCATGTATGACCCGCGCCTGAGCCTGATGAACGATGTGTCGGCACAGCTCAAGGAACACTTCGGCGATCAGCTCTACGACACCGTGATTCCACGCAACATCCGCCTGGCCGAAGCGCCAAGCTATGGCATGCCCGCGCTGGCGTACGACAAGTCTTCCCGCGGCGCCATTGCCTATCTGGCGCTGGCCGGCGAGATGGTTCGCCGTCAACGCCGCAATTCACGCACCGCTGCAGCCCAGCCAACTTAAGGAATCCCCATGGCCGTCAAGAAACGAGGTCTCGGACGTGGACTGGATGCACTGCTGAGTGGTCCGACTGTCACTTCGCTTGAAGAACAGGCAGTGCAGGCCGACGAGCGCGAGCTGCAGCACCTGCCGCTGGACCTGATCCAGCGCGGCAAATACCAGCCGCGCCGGGACATGGACCCGCAGGCGCTGGAGGAATTGGCGAATTCGATCAAGGCCCAGGGCGTGATGCAGCCGATCGTGGTGCGCCCGATTGGTGCAGGCCGCTTTGAAATCATCGCCGGCGAGCGCCGCTGGCGCGCCAGCCAGCAGGCCGGCAAGGAAACCATTCCGGCAATGGTGCGCGATGTGCCGGATGAAACCGCCATCGCCATGGCGTTGATCGAGAACATCCAGCGTGAAGACCTCAATCCGATCGAGGAAGCGATCGCCCTGCAGCGTTTGCAGCAGGAATTCAAACTGACTCAGCAGGAAGTCGCGGATGCGGTGGGCAAGTCCCGGGTTACCGTGTCCAACCTGTTGCGCCTGATCGCGCTGCCGGAAGTCATCAAAACCATGCTTTCCCATGGCGACCTGGAAATGGGTCATGCCCGTGCTTTGCTCGGTTTGCCGGAAAATCAACAGGTTGAGGGGGCGCGACACGTTGTCGCACGAGGCCTCACCGTTCGTCAGACCGAGGCCCTGGTTCGCCAGTGGCTCAGTGGCAAACCTGCACCGGTCGAAACCGCCAAACCTGATCCGGATATTGCACGCCTGGAGCAGCGCCTGGCCGAACGCCTAGGCTCTGCGGTGCAAATTCGTCATGGCAAGAAAGGCAAAGGGCAATTGGTCATCGGATATAACTCATTGGATGAGCTTCAGGGCGTCCTTGCCCACATCCGCTGAAACAATTGCTTCTGTAGCGCGCAGTCGGAAATCACTACCCGGCAGTTGAATAGGGGCAGAACCGCCCCTATACTCTGCGCGCATTTTGTCGGCACAAATTATGCCAAGTTATTGATTTCCGGCAGCCGACCATTGAGGAGCAAGAGTGATGGAAACCCGCACGCCAAACACGTTGCCGTTCCATCGCTTGGCCGTTTTCCCGGTTTTAGTGGCTCAATTTGTCATTTTACTGATCGCCTCTTTGGCGCTCTGGTATTGGCATGGAGTCGTAGCCGGATACTCGGGACTCTGCGGAGGCCTGATAGCCTTGCTGCCCAATATGTATTTTGCTCACAGGGCCTTTCGGTTTTCCGGCGCCCGAGCAGCCCAGGCTATCGTCCGGTCTTTTTATGCCGGCGAGGCGGGGAAATTGATTTTGACGGCAGTGCTGTTTGCACTGACCTTTGCAGGTGTGAAGCCATTGGCGCCGCTGGCTGTATTCGGCGTCTTCGTGTTGACCCAACTGGTCAGCTGGTTCGCTCCCCTGCTAATGAAAACAAGACTTTCGAAACCTTAGGGCGTTTGAGGCAACCATGGCAGAAACAACCGCTTCGGGCTATATCCAGCACCACTTGCAGAACCTGACCTTCGGTCAGCTTCCCAACGGCGGCTGGGGCTTTGCCCACTCCGCAGCAGAAGCCAAAGAAATGGGCTTCTGGGCATTCCACCTGGATACTCTGGGCTGGTCTGTCGCATTGGGTCTGATCTTCGTCCTGATTTTCCGCATGGCGGCAAAGAAGGCGACTTCCGGTCAGCCAGGTGCTTTGCAGAACTTCGTTGAAGTATTGGTCGAATTCGTCGATGGCAGCGTGCGGGACAGCTTCCATGGTCGTAGCGCGGTGATTGCACCGTTGGCACTGACCATCTTCGTCTGGGTGTTCCTGATGAACGCCGTCGACCTGATCCCGGTCGACTGGATTCCTCAGCTGGCCATCCTGATCTCCGGCGATCACCACATTCCATTCCGTGCGGTTTCGACCACGGACCCTAACGCCACCCTGGGCATGGCCCTGTCGGTGTTCGCGTTGATCATTTTCTACAGCATCAAGATCAAGGGCATCGGCGGCTTCATCGGCGAACTGACCCTGCACCCGTTCGGCAGCAAGAACATCTTCGTTCAAGCGCTGCTGATCCCGGTGAACTTCCTGCTGGAGTTCGTGACCCTGGTCGCCAAGCCGATTTCCCTGGCCCTGCGACTGTTCGGCAACATGTATGCCGGCGAGCTGGTGTTCATTCTGATCGCTGTGATGTTCGGCAGTGGTCTGCTCTGGCTTAGCGGCCTGGGCATTGTTCTGCAGTGGGCGTGGGCTGTGTTCCACATCCTGATCATCACCCTGCAGGCGTTTATCTTCATGATGCTGACCATCGTCTACCTGTCGATGGCGCACGAAGAGAACCATTAAGACCAGTCTCGACTAGTCTGATGTCCCTCCCGGTCAAACGGGAGGGTAGCCCTGAAGGGCTATGAAACGATTTGTTTTACCGCTTTAAAATCTAAAAAACCTAAACCATACGACGTAAAAGTCGGGAGGAAAGATGGAAACTGTAGTTGGTCTAACCGCTATCGCTGTTGCACTGTTGATCGGCCTGGGCGCCCTGGGTACTGCCATTGGTTTCGGCCTGCTGGGCGGCAAGTTCCTGGAAGGCGCAGCGCGTCAGCCAGAAATGGTTCCAATGCTGCAAGTTAAAATGTTCATCGTCGCCGGCCTGCTCGACGCCGTGACCATGATCGGTGTTGGTATCGCTCTGTTCTTCACCTTCGCGAACCCCTTCGTTGGTCAACTCGCCGGTTAATCACTCGTTTTTTCGAGTGATTGGTGTGTTGTGCAACGAACGAGCGAGGTATTGGCGTGAACATTAATGCAACCATTATTGGTCAGTCCTTAGCGTTCTTGATTTTTGTAGTTTTCTGCATGAAGTTCGTATGGCCTCCGGTCATCGCGGCTTTGCACGAACGTCAGAAGAAGATCGCAGACGGACTGGACGCTGCCGCACGAGCAGCTCGCGACCTGGAGTTGGCCCAAGATAAAGCGGGTCAACAACTGCGCGAAGCGAAAGCTCAGGCAGCTGAAATCATTGAGCAAGCCAAGAAACGCGGTAACCAGATCGTTGAAGAGGCTGTTGAAAAAGCCCGTATCGACGCTGACCGTGTGAAGGTTCAGGCTCAAGCCGAGATCGAGCAGGAACTGAACGGTGTCAAAGATGCGCTGCGTGCCCAACTGGGTGCTCTGGCCGTCGGCGGTGCTGAGAAGATCCTGGGTGCCACAATCGATCAAAACGCGCACGCGGAGCTGGTAAACAAACTGGCTGCTGAAATTTAAGCGAGGGCGATCATGGCAGAATTGACCACGTTGGCCCGACCTTACGCTAAGGCAGCCTTCGAGCACGCCCAGGCCCACCAGCAGCTGGCCTCTTGGTCAGCCATGCTCGGCCTGGCTGCAGCAGTGTCGCAAGACGACACCATGCAGCGCGTGCTCAAGGCCCCGCGACTGACGAGCGCAGACAAGGCCGCCACGTTTATTGACGTGTGCGGCGACAAGTTTGATGTAAAAGTGCAGAACTTCATCCACGTCGTTGCCGAAAACGACCGTCTCCCGCTTCTGCCGGAGATCGCCGCTCTGTTTGACCTGTACAAGGCCGAACAAGAGAAATCGGTAGATGTTGAAGTGACCAGTGCTTTTGCATTGAACCAAGAACAGCAAGACAAACTCGCCAAGGTTCTCAGTGCACGACTCGACCGGGAAGTGCGCCTGCAAGTTGCGGAGGATGCCACCCTGATTGGTGGTGTCATCATTCGCGCCGGCGACCTGGTTATCGATGGCTCGATTCGCGGCAAACTCGCGAATCTTGCCGAAGCATTGAAATCTTGAGTTTGAAGGGGCAGCAGAGCAATGCAGCAACTCAATCCTTCCGAAATAAGTGAAATTATCAAGGGCCGCATCGACAAGCTCGATGTGACCTCCCAAGCCCGTAACGAAGGCACTGTCGTCAGCGTATCTGACGGCATCGTGCGGATTCACGGTCTGGCCGACGTAATGTACGGCGAGATGATCGAGTTTCCGGGCGGCGTCTACGGTATGGCCCTCAACCTGGAGCAAGACTCTGTAGGTGCCGTTGTATTGGGCTCCTACCAGACTCTGGCCGAAGGCATGAGCGCCAAGTGCACAGGCCGCATCCTGGAAGTTCCGGTTGGTAAGGAACTGCTGGGTCGCGTTGTCGACGCACTGGGTAACCCAGTTGACGGCAAAGGTCCGCTGAACAACACCGAGACCGATGCGGTCGAGAAAGTTGCTCCAGGCGTGATCTGGCGTAAGTCGGTAGACCAGCCTGTACAGACTGGCTACAAGGCTGTCGATGCCATGATTCCTGTCGGCCGTGGCCAGCGTGAGCTGATCATCGGTGACCGTCAGATCGGTAAAACCGCTCTGGCGATCGACGCGATCATCAACCAGAAAGACAGCGGGATTTTCTGCGTCTACGTAGCCATCGGTCAGAAACAATCGACCATCGCCAACGTGGTTCGCAAGCTGGAAGAAAACGGCGCCCTGGCTAACACCATCGTCGTGGCCGCCAGTGCTTCCGAATCCGCTGCACTTCAGTTCCTGGCACCGTACTCCGGTTGCACCATGGGCGAATACTTCCGCGACCGCGGTGAAGACGCGCTGATCGTTTATGACGATCTGTCCAAGCAAGCAGTGGCTTACCGCCAGATTTCCCTGCTGCTGCGCCGTCCACCAGGCCGTGAAGCTTACCCAGGCGACGTGTTCTATCTCCACTCCCGTCTGCTGGAGCGCGCATCCCGCGTTTCGGAAGAATACGTAGAGAAGTTCACCAACGGCGCAGTGACCGGCAAAACCGGTTCCCTGACCGCACTGCCGATCATCGAAACCCAGGCTGGCGACGTTTCCGCGTTCGTTCCGACCAACGTGATTTCCATCACCGACGGTCAGATCTTCCTGGAATCGGCCATGTTCAACTCCGGGATCCGTCCTGCAGTGAACGCCGGTGTTTCGGTATCCCGTGTGGGTGGTGCCGCTCAGACCAAGATCATCAAGAAGCTCTCCGGTGGTATCCGTACCGCTCTGGCTCAGTACCGTGAACTGGCGGCATTCGCTCAGTTCGCTTCTGACCTGGACGAAGCGACCCGTAAGCAACTTGAGCATGGTCAGCGCGTTACCGAGCTGATGAAGCAGAAGCAATACGCACCAATGTCGATCGCTGACATGGCGCTGTCGCTGTATGCCGCTGAGCGTGGGTTCCTGACCGACGTTGAAATCACCAAGGTCGGCAGCTTCGAACAAGCGCTGATTGCTTACTTCAACCGCGATCACGCCGAATTGATGGCGAAGATCAACGTGAAGGGTGACTTCAATGACGACATCGACGCTGGCATCAAAGCCGGTATCGAGAAGTTCAAGGCCACCCAAACCTGGTAAGCCGCAGCGGGGGCCGCGAGGCTCCCGCTTGCTAACCTGATAGGTGTTACATGGCAGGCGCAAAAGAGATTCGCAGTAAGATTGCGAGCATCAAAAGCACGCAAAAGATCACCAGCGCCATGGAAAAAGTGGCGGTCAGCAAAATGCGCAAGGCACAAATGCGCATGGCTGCTAGCCGTCCCTACGCGGAGCGTATCCGCCAGGTTATTGGTCATCTGGCCAACGCCAACCCGGAATATCGCCACCCGTTCATGATCGATCGCGAAGTAAAGCGCGTCGGTTATGTCGTGGTGAGCAGTGACCGTGGTTTGTGCGGTGGTTTGAATACCAACCTGTTCAAGGCCCTGGTCAAGGACATGGCGGTAAACCGCGAAAAAGGCGTCGAGATCGATCTGTGTGTGGTCGGTAGCAAGGGTGCGGCCTTTTTCCGCAACTTCGGCGGTAACGTCGTTGCAGCTATCAGCCACCTGGGTGAAGAACCGTCGATCAATGATTTGATCGGCAGCGTCAAAGTGATGCTGGATGCATACCTGGAAGGCCGGATTGACCGCCTCTCCGTGGTATCCAACAAGTTCATCAACACCATGACGCAACAGCCTACCGTGGAGCAGTTGATTCCATTGGTGGCCGCCCCGGAACAAGAACTCAAGCACCACTGGGACTACCTCTACGAACCAGACGCCAAAGAGCTGCTTGACGGCTTGATGGTGCGCTACGTGGAGTCGCAGGTGTACCAGGCGGTGGTCGAGAACAACGCGGCTGAACAAGCTGCGCGGATGATCGCGATGAAGAACGCTACCGACAACGCCGGTGATTTGATCAGCGATTTGCAGCTGATCTACAACAAGGCGCGTCAGGCTGCGATCACCCAAGAGATCTCGGAAATCGTCGGCGGCGCTGCCGCGGTTTAACGGTTCAAATATTCAGAGGATCCAGCTATGAGTAGCGGACGTATCGTTCAAATCATCGGCGCCGTTATCGACGTGGAATTCCCACGCGACAGCGTACCGAGCATCTACAACGCTTTGAAAGTCAAAAGCGATGCAGGCACCACCCTGGAAGTTCAGCAGCAGCTGGGCGACGGCGTGGTTCGTACCATTGCAATGGGTTCCACCGAAGGCTTGAAGCGCGGTCTGGAAGTCACTGACTCTGGCGCAGCCATCTCCGTACCGGTCGGTAAAGCGACCCTGGGCCGGATCATGGACGTCCTCGGTAACCCGATCGACGAAGCCGGTCCAATCGACACCGAAGAGCGCTGGGGCATTCACCGTCCTGCGCCTTCCTTCGCGGAACAAGCAGGCGGCAACGACCTGCTGGAAACCGGCATCAAGGTTATCGACCTGGTTTGCCCGTTCGCCAAGGGCGGTAAAGTCGGTCTGTTCGGTGGTGCCGGTGTAGGCAAAACCGTAAACATGATGGAACTGATCCGTAACATCGCCATCGAGCACAGCGGTTATTCCGTGTTCGCCGGTGTGGGTGAGCGTACTCGTGAGGGTAACGACTTCTACCACGAGATGAAGGATTCCAACGTTCTGGACAAAGTGGCACTGGTTTACGGTCAGATGAACGAGCCGCCGGGTAACCGTCTGCGCGTAGCACTGACCGGCCTGACCATGGCCGAGAAGTTCCGTGACGAAGGTAACGACGTTCTGCTGTTCGTCGACAACATCTATCGTTACACCCTGGCCGGTACTGAAGTATCCGCACTGCTGGGCCGTATGCCTTCCGCAGTAGGTTACCAGCCGACCCTGGCCGAAGAGATGGGTACTCTGCAAGAGCGTATCACTTCGACCAAAAACGGTTCGATCACCTCGATCCAAGCGGTATACGTACCTGCGGATGACTTGACTGACCCGTCGCCAGCGACCACGTTCGCCCACTTGGACGCCACCGTCGTACTGTCCCGTGACATCGCCTCCCTGGGTATCTACCCAGCGGTCGATCCACTGGACTCGACTTCGCGCCAGCTGGACCCGAACGTCATCGGCCAGGAACACTACGACACCGCTCGCGGCGTCCAGTACGTTCTGCAGCGTTACAAAGAACTGAAGGACATCATTGCGATCCTGGGTATGGACGAGCTGTCGGAAACCGACAAGCAGTTGGTATCCCGCGCTCGTAAGATCCAGCGCTTCTTGTCGCAGCCGTTCTTCGTGGCTGAAGTCTTCACCGGTGCCTCGGGTAAATACGTTTCCCTGAAAGACACCATTGCTGGCTTCAAAGGCATCCTCAACGGTGACTACGACCACCTGCCAGAACAAGCGTTCTACATGGTCGGCGGCATCGAAGAAGCGATCGAGAAAGCCAAGAAACTGTAATTCCGGCGCCCGGTAACGGGCGCTAATCAGGTTGAGGCAAGCAGATGGCTATGACATTCCATTGCGATATCGTCAGCGCGGAAGGGGAAATCTTCTCCGGTCAGATCGAGAGTGTGATTGCACACGGCGAACTGGGCGACCTGGGTATTAACTTTGGCCACGCGCCATTGATTACATCCTTGAAGCCTGGTCCGATCACTCTGACCAAGCTGGGCGGGGAACGGGAGGTGTTTTACATCTCCGGTGGTTTCCTCGAGGTTCAGCCGAACATGGTCAAGGTACTTGCCGACACCGTGCAACGTGCTGCCGACCTGGATGAAGCCTCCGCTCAGGAAGCCGTCAAGGCTGCCGAGAAGGCCCTGAACGAAAAAGGCGCAGATTTCGACTACGGTTCTGCTGCTGCACGTCTGGCCGAGGCCGCAGCTCAGCTGCGCACCGTCCAGCAGATCCGCAAGAAGTTTGGCGGCTAAGCCGTCAAGCCTCATGCGTGATTGATTAAAAAGGGTAGCCTCGGCTACCCTTTTTCTTTTTTTGCAAAACACTTCTTTGGTCTGAAGTCTGACCGCCCAGGATTGGTAGCCATTCATGTCTCTCGAAATCGTAATTCTTGCCGCAGGCCAGGGCACCCGTATGCGTTCGGCCCTGCCCAAGGTGCTGCACCCGGTTGCCGGCAACTCCATGCTTGGCCATGTTATCCACAGCGCCCGGCAGCTGGATCCACAGCGCATTCATGTGGTGATCGGCCACGGTGCCGATGTGGTGCGTGAGCGGCTGGCGGCGGATGACCTGAATTTCGTATTGCAGGACAAGCAATTGGGTACCGGGCATGCCACCGCGCAGGCCGTGCCGTTCATCAAGGCCGACACCGTGCTGATCCTCTACGGTGACGTGCCGCTGATCGAAGTGGAAACCTTGCAGCGCCTGCTCAAGCACGTGGTGCCAGGCCAGATGGGCTTGCTCACTGTCGAGTTGGACGACCCGACCGGCTACGGTCGCATCGTGCGCAACGCTGACGGCAAGGTCGCCGCCATCGTCGAGCATAAAGACGCCAGCGAAGCCCAGCGCGCCATCACTGAAGGCAACACCGGTATCCTCGCTGTGCCGGCTGACCGCCTGGCTGACTGGATGAGCCGCTTGTCCAACAACAATGCCCAAGGCGAGTACTACCTGACCGACGTCATCGAGATGGCCGTCAGCGATGGCCTGGTGGTCGCCACCGAACAGCCCCACGACCCGATGGAAGTGCAGGGCGCCAACGACCGCAAGCAACTGGCGGAGCTGGAGCGTCACTACCAACTGCGTGAAGGCCGCCGCCTGATGGCGCTGGGCGTGACGCTGCGTGATCCGGCACGTTTCGATGTGCGGGGTGACGTCACCGTTGGCCGCGACGTGCTGATCGATATCAACGTGATCCTCGAAGGCCGCGTGGTCATTGAAGACGACGTGGTGATCGGGCCGAACTGCGTGATCAAGGACAGCACCCTGCGCAAGGGTGTGGTGATCAAGGCCAACAGCCATATCGACGGTGCGGTGATGGGCGAGGGCAGTGATGCCGGTCCGTTCGCGCGTTTGCGTCCGGGCAGCGTGCTGGGCGCTCGCGCCCATGTGGGTAACTTTGTAGAACTGAAAAACGCCCGGATGGGTGACGACGCCAAGGCCGGCCATCTGGCTTACCTCGGCGATGCAGTGATCGGTGCCCGCAGCAATATCGGCGCAGGCGCCATCACCTGCAATTACGACGGCGCCAACAAGTACCAGACGACCATTGGCGAAGACGTGTTTATCGGCTCCAACAACTCGCTGATCGCCCCCGTCACTATCGGTGATGGTTCAAACACCGCCGCAGGTTCCACCATCAACCAGGATGTGGATAAGTCCCAGTTGGCCGTCGCCCGCGCCCGCCAGCGCAACATCGACGGCTGGAAACGCCCGGTCAAAATCAAAAAGACCTGAGTTATCCACAACCCTGAAACACTGCGATACTTATGTGGGAGCGGGCTTGCTCGCGAAGGCGGTCTTTCGGTTGATACATGCGCCGACTGACACACCGCCTTCGCGAGCAAGCCCGCTCCCACATTTTTATCTGTGTTGATTCAAAAAACTCAGTCGCATGCTTGACCATTTTGAATGAATAGGTTTTGATTGCCTTCGTTATCTTTCGAAACGAAACTTATCATCACCATGTCGAAACGAAATACACCCCAACGTCGCCACAACATCCTTGCCATGCTCACCGAGCAAGGTGAAGTCAGCGTGGACGAATTGGCCAAGCGTTTCGAAACCTCGGAAGTCACCATCCGCAAGGACCTGGCGGCCCTCGAAAGTAACGGTCTGTTGCTGCGTCGCTACGGTGGCGCCATCACCATGCCTCAGGAACTGGTCGGTGATCCGGCACAGCCCATTTCGGCCTACAAGCGCGCCATCGCCCGTGCGGCCGTCCGGCGTTTGCGGGAACACGCGCGCATCATCATCGACAGCGGCAGCACCACCGCCGCCATGATCCCCGAATTGGGCCACCAGCCCGGCCTGGTGGTGATGACCAACTCCCTGCACGTGGCCAGCGCCTTGAGCGACCTGGAACACGAGCCGGTATTGTTGATGACCGGCGGCACCTGGGACCCGCATTCGGACTCGTTCCAGGGCCAGGTCGCCGAACAGGTACTGCGTTCCTACGATTTCGACCAGCTCTTTATTGGTGCCGATGGCATCGACCTGGAGCGCGGCACCACCACCTTCAACGAATTACTGGGGCTGAGCCGCGTCATGGCCGAAGTCGCCCGCGAAGTGGTGGTGATGGTCGAGTCCGACAAGATTGGCCGCAAGATCCCCAACCTGGAACTGCCCTGGAGCAGCGTCCATACCCTTATTACCGATGATCGCCTGCCACTTGAGGCCCGCGACCAGATTCAAGCCCGCGGCATCACGCTGATTTGCGCGGCAGTCATCTAGGAGAGAAACCATGTGTGGAATTGTTGGCGCAGTCGCTGAACGAAACGTCACTGCCATTTTGCTCGAAGGCCTCAAACGCCTGGAATACCGTGGCTACGACAGCGCCGGTGTGGCGCTCTTTACCAACGCCGGCAAGCTTGAGCGCATGCGTCGCCCGGGCAAGGTCAGCGAACTCGAACAAGCGTTGGCCGGTGAGCCGCTGGTAGGCCGCCTGGGTATCGCCCACACCCGTTGGGCCACCCACGGCGCGCCGTGCGAACGCAATGCTCACCCGCACTTCTCCGGTGACCTGGCGGTTGTGCACAACGGCATCATCGAAAACCACGAAGTGCTGCGTGAACAACTCAAGGGCCAGGGTTATGTCTTCACCTCGGACACCGACACCGAAGTCATCGCTCACCTGCTGAACCACAAGCTCAAGGACATCGGCGACCTGACCAACGCTCTCAAGGCCACCGTCAAGGAACTGCATGGCGCCTATGGCCTGGCCGTGATCAGCGCCAGCCAGCCTGACCGCCTGGTCGCCGCCCGCAGTGGCAGCCCATTGGTGATCGGCCTGGGCCTGGGCGAGAACTTCCTCGCCTCCGACCAACTGGCCCTGCGTCAGGTGACTGACCGCTTCATGTACCTGGAAGAAGGCGACATCGCCGAAATCCGCCGTGAAAGCGTGCAGATCTGGGACGTTGACGGCCAGTCCGTGGAACGTGAGGCCGTGCAGTATCGTGACGGCGCCGAAGCCGCCGACAAGGGCGAGTTCCGCCACTTCATGCTCAAGGAAATCCACGAGCAACCGGCCGTGGTGCAACGCACCCTGGAAGGTCGCCTGAGCCAGAACCAGGTATTGGTGCAAGCCTTCGGCCCGCAAGCTGCCGAGCTGTTCGCCAAAGTGCGCAACGTGCAAATCGTCGCCTGCGGCACCAGCTACCACGCCGGTATGGTCGCCCGTTACTGGCTGGAAGAACTGGCCGGCATCCCGTGCCAGGTCGAAGTCGCCAGCGAATTCCGCTACCGCAAGGTGGTGGTGCAGCCCGACACTCTGTTCGTGACCATCTCCCAGTCCGGTGAAACCGCCGACACCCTGGCCGCCCTGCGCAACGCCAAGGAACTGGGCTTCCTCGGCAGCCTGGCGATCTGCAACGTCGGCATCAGCTCCCTGGTGCGCGAGTCCGACCTGACCCTGCTGACCCAGGCCGGTCGTGAAATCGGCGTGGCATCCACCAAGGCCTTCACCACCCAGTTGGTCGGCCTGTTGTTGCTGACCCTGTCCCTGGGCCAGGTTCGCGGCACGCTGGGCGAAGGCGTCGAGGCACACCTGGTCGAAGAACTGCGCCGCCTGCCGGCCCGCCTGGGTGAAGCCCTGGCCATGGACAGCACTGTGGAGAAAGTCGCTGAGCTGTTCGCCGACAAACACCACACCCTGTTCCTCGGCCGTGGTGCGCAATACCCGGTGGCGATGGAAGGTTCGCTCAAACTCAAGGAAATCTCCTATATCCACGCCGAAGCCTACCCGGCCGGTGAGCTCAAGCACGGTCCGCTGGCCCTGGTGGATGACGACATGCCAGTCGTTACCGTCGCGCCGAACAACGAACTGCTGGAGAAGCTCAAGTCCAACCTGCAGGAAGTGCGCGCCCGTGGCGGCCAATTGATCGTGTTCGCGGACGAGAAGGCCGGCATGACCAATGGCGAAGGCACTCACGTCATCAACATGCCGCACATCCACGACACCCTGTCGCCGATCCTCTACACCATCCCGCTGCAGCTGCTGTCGTATTACGTGGCTGTGCTGAAGGGCACCGACGTTGACCAGCCGCGTAACCTGGCGAAGTCGGTGACGGTGGAATAAGCCGCACCCGAACCACCAAAACCCCTGGCTACTAACAATAAAGATTGACACTTAACAATAAAGATTGACACGCCGTAACATAGATTGACACAAGGCCGAAACCCCCGTATTTACGGGGTTTTCCATTTTTTGGCTGAGCCATCGGTCTAGATTCTCCGCTTCGTTCCGCTCCGGGAGTAGGCTAAAGAGGGCTGTACCATGAACAGGTGGTGGGCGATTTTTTCCTATAACTATTTTTCAGGGCGAGGAGAGGCGGTCCCGGCGGACGAAGGAGGTAGCATTGCGCGGTCGTAGGTTTTCGTCTGAGACAGATATTCAGCGGCATATTTCGAATGGATTCGGTAGCGGAGCTGGTGCCAGTTATCTGCCGTGGCTGCGCGTCCAAGACGTGCCTTCCAGAGGACGCTCCCACAAGATCCAAGGTGTGAAGATCGATCGCCTCCATCACCTCTTTTCCGACCTAGAGCGCGCCTATTTTTTGGTATGTGAATTTTCGGAAAATGTTGTGGATATACGCGAGCAGTATCCATTGCTACCGCGAGAAAGTGCTCAAGCAATCGCGAGCTCTATGGGAGTGCGATACCCGAAGTATCCGAAGACAGTGCTTCCTTACGTTATGACCACGGATTTTTTATTAACGATAAAAAAGCCCGATGGCAGCTTTAAATCCGTAGCCAGAACAATTAAATACCGCACTGACCTCGAAGGCAAAAAAGCCAGGAGGACGTTGGAAAAATTTGAGATCGAAAAGCGTTTCTGGACTGGCCAACACGTTGATTGGGCCATTGTCACTGAAGAAATGTTCAGCCCCGATTTGATCAAGAATTTAGGCTTACTCAGGAAGTTCGCTCAACTGCCGCGCGCCTTGGCAGAGCCATCATTACACACAGATTTTCTGGGGCACTTAGCGAGCTGTCGTCCCTACCCGTGGAGTACTGCTGAATCTCTGCGAAAGATTGCCGCACGTTTATTTATCTCCTATCAAGACTCTCGGGCTTTATATCATCACCTGATATGGGCTAAGTCGATCAAGGTAGATTTGGTTGGTACTCCCATTCAAATGACTGCGCCACTACCAACATTTGAAATCATTGAGAAACCAATGAAAATTTCACTGACGGCGGAGGGCCTATCATGAAAGTCCAAGTCAATGATTGTTTCGAACCGCTTACTGAGTTTTCCGTCGTGCCGGGCTTCGTTAGGGTCTTGTACCTCAATGAGCGATACGATGCGGTCGTTTTGATCCAATTAACGGATCCGCCCCGCCAGCCGATTGGTTTAGGCCTGGAGGAGCTTCGCGGATCCGTCATTGCAGGTGATACGAAGCTAGCCAAGGTCGTTACGCCTGAGTTTCTCTTAGTGTTAGAGGATGACTTGGATGAGAAAAAGAAGCGGGAAAGGGATGAAAAGTGGAACATCATCGCACCCCTGATCGACTCAGATTATCCAGGTCAGATATTCGCTCCTGGTGAGATGGGTCAAATGGTCGGCGCTAGAGCTGTTGAGCTCGGTATACAGCGCAAGAGCATCTATCGACTTCTGTACCGTTACTGGATCAATGGCCAAGTTCGAAATGCGCTCTTGAAAAACTATGCGGGCGTCGGAGTTCCTGAGCGCAAGTATGATCCCGCAAAGCCCCCAGGTAGGAAGCCAAGGTATCAAGGTATTGCCGTTTCACCGACCAAGGTTATCGATGCCGTGGATAAGCGCTGTATCCGTATCGGCTACTCGTTATTTGTCGGGGATAAGACTTCTACGATAACCAACGCCTATGTTGAGATGCTCAGGAGGTTCTATACCGCGAAAGACCTGTCGAAAAATCCAGAATCAGGCGGTCGTTTGCTACCCGAATCGGAAATTCCTTCCTTTAGACAGTTCGATTATTGGGGAAAGCAATATTTCGACGAGGTTGAAACTGAACGTGGCCGTAAGGGAATGCGTAAGTGGCTAAAAGATTGCCGCCCCCTTTCTGGAACCGTCCGTGACTGGCTTCGTGGCCCCTGCCATCAGTTTGAGATCGATGCCACCATTGCGGACATTTATCTCGTGAACGGATACTCCAGGCGAATGCTCATTGGACGGCCGGTTGTGTACGTCGTCATTGATAGCTTTTCCGGCATGATCGTCGGTCTCTACATCGGATTAGAGGGCCCGAGTTGGAACGGAGCCAGGCAAGCGCTTTTCAACGCTTTCACTTCGAAGGTTGAGTTTTGCGCTACCAATGGGGTCACAATCGATTCAGGGGAATGGGCCTGTCATCACCTCCCACATCACATCTACGCTGATCGAGGCGAGATGTTGGGGAAAGCAGCTGAGGGTCTTGCCACTGGCCTGAATATCGAGCTGGGAATCGCTCCGCCTTACCGCCCTGACTGGAAGTCGATGGTTGAGAGCCGGTTCGGTATCCTGAACAACCTGACAGGCATCAGGTGGCTTCCTGGTGGTGTAGCTGCTAGGGAGAAGGAACGTGGCGAGCGAGATTACCGACTCGATGCAACGCTGAGCATTAAAGAGTTCACCAAGATTATCATCCAGTGTGTCCTTCACTATAACCGCTTCAACAGGCAGCCCGACAGGCTCACTCAAGAGATGATGAACGACGGTGTCGATCCGACGCCGTCAGGTATCTGGACTTGGGCATTAGAAAATGGTCATGTCGAACCAAACAATCATCCCGACGAGCTGGTCTATCTCCATTTGCTTCCGCGCGAGCAAGCGACGGTGCAAAAGGGTGGTGTGCTATTCCGAGGGATGCACTATGTCTGTGATGTAGCGATCGAGAACAACTGGTTTGCGAAGGCCCGTAGCCGCGGGGTTTGGTCGATAGAGTGTTGGTATGACCCAAATTCCTCAGCACATATCTGGATTCGGGGAGACAACAAACAGTTCATCCGTTGCGATTTGCGTAAGTCTGATAGCAAGTATGCTGGTTATCGATCCGATGAGATTTTCGATCTGCTCGAAGCTTACCGCCAGACTCCACCGACTCATAAACGCGCTGAGTTGGAGAGTCGGATTTCGCTGCTGGAGGAAGTTAATCAAGTCGTCAGCGGTGCGATCGCTGAGCGAAATGATGAGCCAGCGCCTGCGACCAAAGCTGAGATGATTGGAAATATTCGTGAGAATCGCGCCGTTGAGCGCCTCAAGGAGCGTGAGACCGCCCATGTGCCAGAGGGTGTAAGGATTGAATCGCCTGTGCTCAAGACAGAGATCTCCCAAGATCGCTCAGAAAACTTTGCCGGCCCTCGCAGCGCTCAGGTTATCGATATGCTCAAACGCCTGCGCCCAGGACAAAACTCATGAAAGGCGCCCAAGTTTTCGCAAGCTACACGAAGCAGGCGATAGCGGACTACGCGGGAAATCCACTCATCGAAGCGCTGCCACCGATCTTCTCAGAAGAGGTGGCAATGCAACTAATCTCGAACTTCCCCCGTCCTGTTGATCCAGAAGAGCTGACCCTCGACCGATCGACTCGGGTTCACTGCATCGACCGGTTGAGAACGGTGGTCCAGCCTTTGTTGGTCCACATGGATCTGGAGTCCGTATTTTCATTGCTGGTACGACGTGGGTACGTCGGACGCAACCCGACCTCTCCAGACACTGTCAGACATCTTCACTCACTTTCGGGCGCACAGCGCTACCACGATGGATTTAAGTCCACTGCCGAAACGTTCAGTCTGGTTGGCCTTAGTGGCATTGGAAAGTCCACCGCACTCGAAGCCATTTTGAGTCTCTACCCTCAAACGATTCGCCACGAGCGTTATGAAGGAAAGCAGTTCGTTCATACCCAGATCACCTGGCTCAAGCTTGACTGCCCCCGAGATGGTTCGCTGGCAGGCTTCTGTCAGCAATTTTTCTATGCGGTCGGGCGAGCTTTAGGTGATGAGGATTACTACAAGCGGTATAGGGCTCGGAACATCAATGACTCGTTGCAACAAATGGAACAGGTTGCGAGTACATTTTTCATCGGAGCTTTGCTGATCGACGAACTTCAGAACCTGCACCTCGCGAAAACTGGGGGCAAGGACAACATGCTGAATTTCTTCCTCCATCTAGTGAACAACATCGGAATTCCTGTGGTGTTCATCGGGACAAATTCGATGATCAGCCTATTTTCGGACGTCATGCGCAACGCAAGGCGTTGCTGCGGCGTCGGGGTACTCGAATTTAAACGTTTTGAGAAGGACGATGACGAGTGGCGCATGCTTGTTGAAAACCTCTGGAGCTATCAGTGGTACCAGCAGCCGGTCGAACTGACAGAGGATGTGTTTGATGCGCTGTATGAGCATACACAAGGGGTCACCGACTTTTTGGTGAAGCTTTTGGTGCTCAGTCAAAGGTATGCGATCCAGAGTGGTTCGGAATGCGTTACCGCCGAGACAATTGCGTTGGTGAGCAACACCAAGATGCAGATATTGAAGCCAGCTTTGTCCGCTCTGCGAAGCCGAGATCCGAAACGGATGCGGCAGTTCGATGATTTGCTTCCGATTGAAGACCAACTAAGCGACATGATGGCGTTCGATGGTGTGGCTCGGCCGGAGCGACTGGCATTGCTGCGCAGTGTCATCAGTCGCAGCGACAATAGTGCTACCAAACCTAATGTGGCGGCCGTTAACCAAGTCAAATCGCAGTCACCTGCGGCGGTGGCGGTTGAGACCTCAGAGGCACAGGCGCTAAGTGAAAGTGAAGACTCCATTGAGGCGTTGAAGAGCGCCGGTTGGATAAGCAGTGATCTCTTTGAGTTTTCTCCGTTGTATCGGAAGGGGTGAATTAAGGGTGACGAAATGGGGCTCAAATTCCATTTCTTTCCGGCCGTTTTCCACGATGAGACGCTTCACAGCGTTCTCTCAAGATACGCCCGGCTCTGTGGCGTACGTAGTTGCGCAGCAGTTTTCGATGGAGCGCAGTCCGCGAAATGCTTTTCGCAGAACGTTGCTTTTCCATGTCGACTAGCTGAGCTTGTCGAGGCGCTGCCGTGTGATACAGGCTTATCGCTAGCCGCTGTTATAAAGCGCCATACGCAACTGCCCTACTACGAACCTTTTTTGACCCCGCAACAGGTGGACGACGCCAATATCTTGATGGCGGGAAACGGCAAGGGGTTGATGCTAAGGTTGGGGTTAATCGCGAGCCGACTCGAGTTTGCTTCGAGAGTGCGATTTTGCTTCGACTGTGTCCAACAGGACATGGCCTGTGTGGGAGCAGCGTACTGGCACCGTGTGCATCAGCTTCCAGGCGTTTTGATCTGTCCCCACCATGGAACCCCGTTGAGGTTCCTTGATTACCGCTGGTTGAGCAGAAACTCTCGAAGAATGCATTTACCGGACGATGAGGACGTTCAGTCTCACTCCATTTCGCTAGACATCCCTCAAAATCTACAAAGTGCTCTGCAAGAAATAGCGCAGCGTTCGATGCAGGTGCTTGAGACCGATGTTCCGCCATTATGTCCTGATGCGATTCGCTCGGTGTTTCTGGATAGCGCTATTGCCTTGAAAATGGCTTCCGATACTGGTCGGCTGCACTTAGGCATTTTGGCGCGACACATGTCTGCGTTCTTTGAGGCGCTCCCCTCCTCAGGGGAATACTCGATACTGAGCAAGTCGTCTGCGGATATACCGGCGGCCTGGATTGTGAAGCTTTTGCGTAAGCCGAGGGGCACCCATCATCCGCTGAAATTCATCCTGCTGGCCTGTGCGCTCAAGGTCGATATGGAAAGGATACTGCGGCCAAACGGGCCTATTACCGAGTCGCTTAGTCGAACAGCCAATAGCGAAACTCCTGGTGGACGAGCTGCCAACAGATCTCCAACCAATCGCTCAAGCACCAATGAGTATATGAGTGAGGCATCTGAAACGATCTGGACGCTGGCGCTCATGGGGGCTAACGCTAAGACCATAGCGTCAGAAACAAGGAGCTCGGTTACATGCGTCTACCGAATGATACGCGCGATTTCGTATGGACCTGACCTATGGAAAGAGGCGAGGCTTTCGAAACTGCTGGTTGATAGGAGGAACCGATTTGACGGGGAATACAGAGCTCGCCTAGCTCATGAGTGTCGAGATTATGTGTGGCTTCATCGAAACGATCGGCAATGGCTGTCCGAGCTTACACAAGAGCCAGGAAAAGCCCACAGACCGCGCGGACAGCAGGCAGAAAGATTCAAAGACCTCGACCTTGACCTTGCCAACGAAGTGGTTCAATGCGCTGAAATGTTACGAGCGCTTCCAGGTAAACCTGTCCGCATCTCACGGACAAAAATAGGCAGAGAGCTTCATGTGTTATCTAGGTTTGAAAAGCAGCTCAACAAGCTGCCGCACTGTGCGGCTGCACTGGCAGCCGAATGCGAAACCCTTGATGCATTCCATCGGCGGCGCCTGAGCTGGGCCGAGCGGAAGCTAAAACTTGACGGCAAGCCAATCACTCAATCAGCGCTGTATCGAACAGCGTGTCTCAGAAAACTCCAAATATGAGTGAAGGCACCCTGATCCGCGTATGAATATTGCTCTGTAACGCCGTCGGCACAAGCCTCTATATATATGAGCTGTGCGTGGATTCGATGTGTGAATTTTGACGAGGCGTGCAGTGAAAGTATTTATATGTGTGGTGTATTGTATTTGTAACCGTCCGGCCAGCACCCTCTCCTGACAGCCCTCCAAATTGGCCAAGATAGTGGACACCATTTTTTAGTGGACACTATCTTGGATACAGTTGCCCCAGCCCGTCGAGCCGGTCGCCGCCCCAACTTTCCGCTGGACTTTAAACGCCAAGTCGTCGAGGCCACCTTCCAGCCTGGCGCCTCCGTGTCATTGATCGCTCGCGAACATGACGTCAATGCCAATCTGGTCTTTCGCTGGCGGCAGCAATACCAAGAAGGGCTATTCGGCCCGGTCAGCCAGAGTGCTTCGTTTTTGCCAGTCCAGGTGATCGAGGCGCCAATGGATCTGCCGCCAGTCTTCCAGCCACAGGCAGAGTGTCATTCCGAGATCGCAGTTGAGGTAGGAAAAGCCAAGTTGCGTATCACCGGAGCACCAGACCCGCAGACGCTGCAACTCGTCTTGCAGCAGTTAGTGCGATGATTGCCCCTCCCGCTGGAACCCGTATCTGGATCGCCGCTGGCGTCACGGACATGCGTCGTGGCTTCGACGGTTTGGCGGCCATGGTGCAGACTCAACTGGAAGCCGATCCCTTCTCCGGTCAGATCTTCGCCTTTCGCGGACGGCGTGGTGACCGGATCAAACTGTTGTGGTGGGATGGCGACGGCTTGTGCCTGTTTTGCAAACGGTTGGAGCAAGGACGCTTTGTCTGGCCGCAAGCAACCAGCGGCAGCGTGTCGCTGACGACCGCGCAGTTGTCGATGCTGTTGGAGGGCATTGATTGGCGCCGGCCAATTCGTACAGCACCCGTCCTCGCGGTCTGACTTGCCGCGCTGAAAAAATCCCCAGTAATATTCGGGCATGACCCTCGTGACCGACTCCCTGCCGAATGATCTTCAAGCCTTGAAGGCGCTGATCGCTGCCCAGCACGCAGAGATTGAGCGCTTGAAGATGATGATCGCCAAGCTGCGTCGTACGCAGTTCGGTCGCAGCTCCGAGCAACTGGAAGCGATGATCGACCAGCTCCAGTTGAGCCTTGATGAGCTGCAAATCAGCCAAGCCGAAATGACACCTCCAGTCGAGCCGGCACCTCGCGCAGTTTCGCGCCGTAAACCATTGCCTGAACACCTACCTCGCGAAACCCACGTTCATCAGCCCGAGTCGCAATGCACTGGCTGCGGTGGGACGCTTCGCCATTTAGGTGAGGATGTGTCCGAAGTGCTGGAGTACGTTCCGGCACGTTTCAAAGTCATTCGCCATGTCCGTCCGAAGTGGGTTTGCCGCTGCTGCGAGCACTTCGCCCAGGTGCCGGCACCGAGTCGCCCGATCGCCCGAGGTCTTGCCGGCCCAGGGTTGTTGGCCCATGTGCTGGTCTCGAAGTTTGTCGATCATTTGCCGTTGTATCGGCAGTCCGAGATCTACGCCCGTGAGGGCGTGGAGCTGGAGCGCTCAACCCTGGCCGACTGGGTTGGCCAGAGCAGTCAGTTGCTGCGACCACTGATCAACGCCCTTGAGCACCACGTCATGAGCGGACACAAAGTCCATGCCGACGACACGCCGATTGGCGTGCTCGCGCCGGGCAACGGCAAGACCAAATCGGCGCGCCTGTGGACGTACGTGCGGGACGACCGACCTACGGGGGACGCGACACCGGCGGCGGTCTGGTTTGCCTACTCGCCGGATCGCAAGGGGCAACATCCCCGCGCGCATCTCAAGCGCTTCAGCGGGATCTTGCAGGCGGACGGCTATGCCGGTTTTGCTCAACTATATGCCACGGGCACCATTGAGGAAGCGGCGTGTTGGGCTCACGCCCGGCGCAAGTTTTACGAGGTCTACAAAGACCTGGCTTCACCACTTGCCGCCGAGGCGCTGCAACGGATTGCGGCCCTGTATGCCATCGAAAGCGAGATTCGAGGGCAACCGCCCAACCTGCGAAAAGTGGTTCGGCAAAGCCGAGCCAGTCCGCTGCTGGAACAACTCCACGCGTGGCTCAACCAGACGCTGACTCAACTGTCGAAAAAATCGGCATTGGGCGGTGCGATTCTCTATGCCCTCAATCGGTGGCAGGCCTTGGTGCGCTATTGCGATGACGGGCGAATTGAGATCGACAACAACGCTGCCGAACGCGCGCTACGTGCTGTCGCGCTAGGCAGAAAAAATTATCTGTTCGTCGGTTCCAACGCCGGCGGCGAACGAGCGGCTGCGATTTACAGCCTGGTGGGTTCAGCCAAACTCAACGACCTGAACCCGCAAGCCTATTTGACACACGTGCTGGAGCGCATCGCCGACCACCCGATCAATCGGGTCGACGAACTGCTGCCCTGGAACGTTTCTCTCGCCTCCACGGAACTCTGCGAGGCCGCCTGATCCATGGTCAAAACTGTTCGCTTGCCAAAACCCGAACCTGATTTGTTGCTACTGCACATTGAATTGAAGTGGATCGAACCTGCCATCTGGCGCCGTGTGGCGGTGCCCGAGAACATCACCTTAGGCAAATTGCACGCGGTGATCCAGATCGCAATGGGCTGGCACGATGACCATCTGCATGAGTTTGAAATAGCTGGTGAGAGTTACGGTATTCCCGACTCCGATGGATGGGGGCCTCCCGTGAACTCGGAGACCCGCAAGACTCTGATCAAAGCGTTGAACGGGAAAAGGACATTCCGCTAGGTCTATGACTTTGGCGATGGCTGGGATCACCGGATCAAAGTCGGAAAGAGAAATCCGATGCCCACTCCGTAGGACATTGAGTCGAAATCCAATCACGATGTTCTCATTGGAAGGGTCTGCAACAGATGTCGATTAAGCTCCTGGCCCACGCCGAACGCCTCTTGGACGCTTACGATAGTCAATCCTTGATGCTTGGAGGCCCAATCTTCTGCCGCTGGGATAGATGCGAAGAAATGCACATGGCAACAGAAGGACTGACGAACGTCGGCCGCCTCCTGCGGCAATACCAGTGACACTGCCACGTCGGCAGGTTCAACAGCCTGTATCTCGCTGGGTGAAACCGTAAGCGAAACGGGTGCTCCAGTTGCAGCGCAATGCGACGAGACGCGAGCTGTACGGCCGATTAACGCCGGGAGCATCAGGGTGTCCAGCGCGCACCAGGCATACAGCCGGCGGTTGTCAATTTCCAAGACATGCGACGTCTCGCGCAAGGTGAGGACATAGCCGATGATGTTCCCATCGTTGTCGTATTCGGTACTGGTGGCTTGTTCGAGCACAGCCGCCACTTGCTCAGCGGGCCAGCCAAGAGTCCTGGCAAGCGTAGTTCGCGAAATCGGGCGTCCCTTGGCAAGTTCACCCAGTAGCGCGACCAAGAACTCCGCAAAACCTTTGGGCCGGTTGGTCGGGGTGAGACGTTCGGCGATCTCGGTAATGTAGCGGGCAAATTTCATGGTGCTCTCCATTCATCCAGCGCAGCAGGACAATTGCTTTACGTCCTTGGTGAAAGTCTGCGCCGCGAGCTTCAGGCCCTCGACCATGGTTAGGTAGGGGAACAACTGGTCGGCCAGCTCCTGCACGGTCATGCGGTTGCGAATAGCCAGCACCGCCGTCTGAATCAGCTCGCCCGCTTCCGGGGCCACCGCCTGCACGCCGAGCAACCGACCAGAACCCGCTTCGGCGACCAGCTTGATGAACCCTCGCGTGTCGAAGTTGGCCAGCGCACGCGGCACGTTGTCCAGGCTCAGCGTGCGACTGTCGGTTTCGAGGCCTGCGCGCTGTGCTTCCGCTTCGCTGTAACCGACGGTGGCCACCTGCGGATCGGTGAACACCACCGCCGGCATGGCATCGAGATTAAGCGTAGCTTCGCCGCCGGTCATGTTGATCGCCGCACGGGTGCCAGCCGCCGCCGCGACGTAGACGAACTGCGGCTGGTTGGTGCAGTCGCCGGCTGCATAGATATCCACTGCGCTACTGCGCATGCCCTGATCGATCTGAATGGCGCCGCGTTCATCCAACAGTACACCCGCCGCTTCCAGGTTCAGGCTTTGGGTGTTGGGCGTGCGGCCGGTGGCGACGAACAGTTGGTCGGCGCGCAGTTCACCGTGGTTGGTGGTCAGTACGAATTCGCCGTTGGCGTGGGTCACCTGACTGGCTTGTGTCTGCTCAAGCACGTCGATGCCCTCCATGCGGAAGGCTGCGGTCAGCGCCTCGCCGATGGCCGGATCTTCGCGGAAGAACAGCGAGTTGCGCGCCAGGATGGTGACGCGGCTACCCAGCCGGGCAAAGGCTTGCGCCAGCTCCAAGGCCACCACGGATGAGCCGATCACGGCGAGCCGTTGCGGAATACTGGCGCTGGCCAGTGCCTCCTCCGAGGTCCAATAGGGGGTGTCTTGCAGCCCGCGAATCGGCGGCACGGCCGCACCGGCGCCGGTAGCGATCAGGCAGCGGTCGAACGCGACTTCGCGCCCGCCCCCCTCGACCAGTTCGACGCTGAGCGTGTGGCCGTCCTGGAAGCGAGCGGTGCCACGCAGCACGGTGATGGCTGGTGTGCTCTCCAGAATGCCTTCGTACTTGGCGTGACGCAGTTCGTCGACAAGGCCTTGCTGTTGCGCGAGCAGCCGCTCGCGCAGGACGGTCGGCGGCGTGGCGGGCATTCCGTCATCGAACGGACTCTCGCGGCGCAAATGAGCCACATGCGCGGCGCGAATCATGATTTTCGACGGCACGCAGCCGACGTTGACGCAAGTGCCGCCGATGGTGCCGCGCTCGATCAGAGTGACGCGGGCGCCGGCTTCCACCGCCTTCAAGGCGGCCGCCATTGCCGCACCGCCGCTGCCTATGACTGCAATGTGTAGCGCGTCGCCGTTTTTGCCGACCTCGGTGTCGCTGCGCAACCAGCCCAGCGCCTTATCGAGCTGGCCGGGGCGCGGTTGTAGCGAGGCGACTTCGAACGACGCTTGATACCCAAGGGCCTCGACGGCGGCTTGCATTTGTTCACGGCTGACAGCCGCGTCGGCCGTCATTTCGGCCTTCCCACCGGCGTAGGAGACGTCCGCCCGGTGCACGCCGGAGATTCCCTCCAGAGCATCTCTGACGCGGTCGGCACAGGAGGCGCAGGTCATACCGTGGATTCGCAGTGTGGTCATAGCGTTTACTTCCTCAAATGGGTCTCTTTGCGGCATTACTGTTTTGGCTGTGGTGGGCAGGCACCCGGGGCGCAACGGGGGTGGGCGGGCGACACGAGATCCCAGATCGAGCCCCCAAGCATGAGGGCCAGACCGATATAGAGCAGCCAACCGCTCCGCCAGCCATAAGCCCGCATCAAAAACACCGCAGCCAAGACCAGGACAGGGCCTATCAGGCCGAGTGCAGTTCGCTGCCACTGCCGATGTTTGAGCCAGCCAAGGGAATTGACGAGCAGCGCCAGGGCCGCAAACAAGGGCAGTAGCGTGGTGATGAACAGGCCTTCCCACTGGCTCAAAAAGCCCAGACCGATTGCAGCGCCTAAGCTAGCCAGAGCAGGAAAACACGCGGCGCAGCCTAGGGCTGAAACCAGCACACCGACGGAACTGGCTTTGTCACCGATCCGCGTGAACAGATTGAGAGGATTTCTCATTGGTATTTCCTCCTATTGCTTGATGGTAGATGGATAGCCGGCATCCTCGGTCGCCTTGGTCAGGGCCTCGGAGTTGGTCTTGGCATCGTCGAAGGTCACGATGGCTTCGCGTTTCTCGAAACTCACCTCGGTCTTGGTCACGCCCTCGACCTGGGTCAGCGCTTTCTTGACCGTGATCGGACAGGCGGCGCAGGTCATGCCCGGTACCGACAGGGTGACGGTTTGGATGGCGGCCCACACCGGGGAAACCACGGCAATGAGCGCGAGAGCGGCAAACAGCTTTTTCATGGGAGACTCCTGCCTGATCAGTAAAACAACGGGAGGATGTAGGGGAAACCGAGCGCGACCAGCACGAGTGCCATCACGAGCCAGAAAATGAACTTGTAGGTAGTTCGTACCTGCGGAATTGCGCAGGTCTCACCGGGTTTGCAGGCTTGAGCCGGGCGGAAAATGCGCCGGTAAGCGAAGAACAGCGCCAACAATGCCGCGCCGATGAAAAACGGGCGGTAGGGCTCCAGAACGGTGAGATTACCGATCCAGGCGCCGCTGAAGCCCAGGGCAATTAGCACCAGCGGGCCCAGGCAGCAGGTGGACGCAAGGATCGCCGCCAGACCTCCAGCGAGGAGTGCACCACGGCCCTTTTGTGATTCAGACATGGGTTCAACCTTTCGAATGTTTGATCGATGGGTTAAGGTTATTTCCGTAGTCAGGTACGGAGTCAAGCGGTATGAAAAACACTGCGGAAAGCCTGACCATTGGCGTCTTTGCCAAGGCAGCCGGGGTTAACGTGGAAACCATTCGGTTCTATCAACGCAAAGGGCTGTTGCCCGAACCGGACAAGCCCTACGGCAGCATTCGTCGCTACGGCGAGGCGGATATTGCACGGGTGAAATTCGTGAAGTCCGCACAACGGCTGGGCTTCAGCCTCGATGAAGTGGCCGGACTGTTGCGGCTCGATGACGGTACGCACTGCAATGATGCGCGTGTGCACGCCGAGCAGAAGCTCGAAGACGTGCGGGGGAAACTTGCGGATCTGCGGCGGATCGAGTTGGTCCTGGCGCAGTTGGTTGATGACTGTTGCGCGAGCCACGGGACGGTTAGCTGCCCGCTGATCGATTCGCTGCATGGAATAGATAGCCACGAAAACTTCGCGCCTTAGCCTACGATTTCCCGTTTCATTGCCCCCCTGTTTGTCGGCTTGAACAGGAAAAGAGCGGCGCTCAATGAGCCCCGTTGACTGGCCAAACCTACGGTCTGCTTTTAGCCACGCTCTTACCCTACAGAGCCGAGAGTCCTGATCACTTCGAATGCAAATGATTGGTCAGTTGCAACGCAAATGGGTGGTCAAGTGGGGTGCAATTTCGCAGTTTTTGAGTGTGAGCGCGTCAATCAGCGGTTAAAGGGGATTAAGGTCTGAGATGCAAGGCGGTGTAGTTCGGACGCTTACTTGTATTTTGACTTTGGCGTAAAAACTGCTGTTTTCTAATAAAACAGTTGCTGGCTGTTCGCTACTGTATGGCGTTCATTTTTAAAATCCTTACCCGGGTACACGGTGATATGTGATAAAAGAACACCATCCACAGGACTCGCGTCCTACCAGACCCACGCTAGAAAGTCGGCTACTCATGTCCAGTATTCTGTTTTTCCCAATGTCTATGCCAGACGAGACACTATTATCTCGTATTACGAGATACCATTTTTTGTCCGGAAACAAAACCGAGGCAGAAACTTTCCGTGATCTTTTTGGCGTTGCGCCATTCCAACTATCTATCATACCAAAGCAATTAGAAAACCTTGCTTCTCGATTGCCGGGAGTTAAAGAAGGCAACTTGGCTGAGTTGCTTGAGATTAACACTACGTTCCCAGCCTACAAACCTTTTATAGGATTATCAAAAGAATCCTCTAAGGAATTTGACAAGGTTTTATCTGATGTCGCTCGAGTGCCTAGGAGAGAAGGTACGAGGAATAGCAGAGCTAAAATTTGCTTGGCCTGTGTGCAGGCCGACCTCATAGAGTGTGGCTACGCATATTGGCACCGAGCTCATCATGTACCGGGCGTTACAGCGTGCTGGCGACACGGTGAAGAACTTCTTAAATCTTGCCCTAATTGCTCTCACCCTTTCTATCGTAAAAACCGATTGTTACCGGGGTTGACCGATGATTGTGCTTGCGGGTGGAACGCTGTTAAACCTACGAACCGCTCACTCGCCTCAAATGAAGAGCGCGAGTTTGCAGTTTTTGTAAATGATATTCTGCAACGCAATCTGCCATCGATAGAATATACGGTTTTGGCTGCTTGTTATCGGCGTCAAGCAAAGAAGCAAGGGTTTGTTCATGGGAACCTAATTGGCACAGCTAAATTATTTAGCAGTATTCGTGATAAGTTCAGCGATGAAATTATTTCGAAAATTGATTTGGCATACGCAGCTGGAATTCGAAGTCAATGGATTAGGCTATCGACAACAAGAGGTCAAATTGATATGCCGTTGGCAAGGCATCTTTTAATATCTCTCCATCTTTTTGGATGTGCAGAAAAGTTTGAGAAATGCTTGGCAGAAGAGTCTCTACTTGCTAGCTCGGCAAACCCGACGGTCCGTCTTAAAGAGAAAACTTTGCCAGAACATAAGAAAAAGGCTTATCGAGAAAAAATCTCAATGCTACTTGAAGTGAAGCCAGGCATTGGTATGGACTATCTTTGGGTAAGTGCTTATCAAGTAACCCGTTGGCTCAACGAAAACGATAAGGACTGGTTGTTGAGTAAAATTACAGGGAACTTAATGCAGAAGAGTAGTGTCGAGCCGGTGGTAAATGATGAGGACGAAAAATACGCAACTATTCTTATAGAGGGCGTTGAGAACTTGTACCGCATCACCCAAAAACAGGTGCGAGTAAATATCAGTAACATGCTTGCACTTTTGCCGCGAAAAGTAAGTAGGGAGCGTGCGACTCGTAAGTCTTTCCCATTGCTGTCAGCTCAACTTGAACTTCATCTTGAGTCTCTTTGGCATTTTAGGTTACGGAGATTTATATGGACGATGTCGGAGATCGCGAGGCTTAAGTTACCCCCAAACAACTCCAGCTTGAGATTATTGACAACAGTGCCTCATGTGGCCTGCCAGGCTCTCATAAATCACTTCGAGTGGGATTTAGACAGCATGGTTAAGGACGGCATTAAGGTTGACGTTATGCTTAGAAATACCGGTGTCTCGCGGCAATGGGAAGGGCCACCAGGTTATGATATTCCCATGGGTGGCAATGCATACATGGAGATGATCGCGTCCAATTCAAAGCTCCAGTAGATATTTTTATGGCGTGGCGCAGTTGCTCTGGATCCGGTGATTTTTGTGGCTTATTGCTGGGCGTTGGATGTCATTGTTAATACCGACGCCTATTGCGTATTGATCGGGCATTGGATGTGCACCGATAGCAGCGGTTTACGCATATACGGGATTTATGCCGCAGAAGCAGATATCGCTCACGTACCGCAGACACCGGCATCTATTTTGACGTCGGATTCAAGCATGAGCAATGGCATAAATCAGACCATAGCTAAAGGGCTAAACGTTAGCTTTTGAGCAGATGAGCCAAGTTTTGCGTGCTGTTCATCGGGGTTTAAGTCGGGCGATTTACGGGCAGCTATGCTGACTGGTGTGATTAATCATTCGACTCGATTTATGAAGTGGGTCGGAGGGATGAATGAATCTGGCGGGCCTAGCAGAACTGGTTTCTGGTGGTGAAAAAATACCTGGATGTGAGCTTCCTCATTCAGACGCCGTGGCTCTGATCGGATCTTACTTCCCTGGACGGACCTATTGCCTAGTCGCTGACTGGATAATGGTTGATTTAGTGGTCTCCCCCCGTCAGTTAAAGGTCGTTGTTAGAGGAGGAGTTACTCCTACACTGGTCAACACTTTGTTTGTTCTCCACGATAGCTGAGGACGTTTCCATCGCGCCCGCTGGGTAAGAACCTCATTGGGAGTTTCCTTCACCCACGATTGCCTGTTCGAGACCAAAAATACCGTTTATGTGTTGATGGGACCCGGCCGAAGGGTACAGACGGACCTAGATGTCGCTTTGAGCCTGTACTGAGAGTCACGGACGCGTAATGTGGTATTTATCGACGCTCAATGTTTTGGGCGCCGTCCCACTCAACCATCGCGGTACTGTCTCGGTGCTTACTGAGACATGGCGTTCGTAACAATCGTCCCCAGAACCAGGCCTATAGCGGAGTGGCGACACATGACCATTACCCGGACTATCGTCCAGACAGTCGAGTTCTTGTGTGACCTGTCTTGAGATCAAACCCTCCAAAAATCTGTTCTTCAGTAGGTAAAAGGCCTCCTGCGCATTACCTAGAACCTCGGGTAATCTTTGGGATAGATTCCTTCGAAGAATTGCTTCAAACGAAGGATCTGATCGATCCAGCGTGGGCGGTCCCCGCTCTTCAGCTGTGCTCCAGCGCTGACGGATAAGATTGGAAAAACTTTTCAGACTGAGTCTACGTTAGAGACTATGGTCTGTGACAAGCCTAGATGATGCTGTCCGCGTTTCGACGCTCAGACCCTCGTGCTGATGAATGGCATAGAGTATTATGCTGTATGCATATACAGTTATTGGGTTCGTGCAGCCTTACTGATCACTAGGTGTTGGAGCCCTTAGGTGATATCTGATATCGAGATAAGCCCTGAAGTTTGCTGGGTAAGGTGCTATTTTCAGTGATTCCATATTGATACTATCGGAACGGAATTCGACCTATGATTACGCTGAAAACTGCCATTATTCACAGCTTCAAGAAGCTGGCCAAGACCAGCGTTATCTCCGAGGTGGTCAAGAAGGATGTGGCGCTCGATACTGAAAATCCCGCGTTGCATTTTCTGGTCAATGGTATCCACGGCCTCATCGGCAAAGAAGGCAACAGCGTGGTCTACGGCCAGTTTGCCAATGATGACCGTCAGGGACCGTTTCCAGAGCGCTTCACCGCGTTCGTAGAAGTACAAGATGATGAAGCGCGATTTATCGACTTGACCCACTTGGCAATGGACCAGTTGGTGGAGCAAGCCGGTAATCAAGTCTTATCGACCGGTGGACACATCCTTTGCGCTCAGTACACCGCAGGTGCAACCGACTTTTTCCTGGTCGCCAGCATGAAGGAACGCGGCGGTATACAGCTGGACGAGAACTATGTGCCCAAGGAAATTCAAGAGGTCGATCTCAACAAGGTTCAGCAGGCCGCCAGGATCAATTTAGCGAGTTTCGTGGCCATAAAGGCTATGGCTGCTGCGGCCGCTGCTGCGCCTGAGCAGAATGAAGATGACGCGGAGGATGAAGTGGATTCAACCTACCTGTGCTTCATCAGCCGGGGCCGTGATAGTCAGGCATCCGATTATTTCATCTCTGCACTGGGATGCGCGAAAGGAGTAGCTTCCGGACGCGCTACCAAAAATGCCATTGATAACGTTGCACGGTTTTTTCGCGACAACAAAACGTTAAAAGGCTTTGGTTACAAGGCCAAAGAGGCGGTGATCAAGTATCTGGAGGAGCAGTTGGCCGCAGGCAAATCTGCGCGCTTGGACGCTATCTGCCACGTCGCTGTCGCACACGTACCCGCTGACTTAGTGGATGAAATTGTTGGGCTGAAAGACTATTTGAATAGCGAGAAACATAAGGTGCCAGACGACTTTACGGTCAATGCGAAATCGCTGAAAGAGAAGACCCGTATCAAGGGGGACGCGGCTAACTGGTCGTTGCAATTCGAGCGTGGAGCGTTAGGTAAGGATCCGGCCGCAGACGTTTATTATGATGAGGGACGGAAAAAGTTGACGCTGTCCAATCTGACTGCCGAACTGGTTGGTGTGATCGAGAAAGAACTGCTGGCCAGGGTCGGCTAAGAATGTTTTCTAATGTGGTAGCTCTCTACCGCGCCATTGGAGCGCCCACCATTGAGGACGGAGTCATCCGCTATGAGGGGATGCCAACGCCCGACATTATCGGTGCGTTGCGAATGTGCGATGGCCTGCCCGCAGCCTATGGCAAGTTCGAGCATTGCTCTGAAGAAGCAGACTCTCTCGATATTGAGTTTCGCTTGCCATCGAACGAGTCTGGCCGGTTCTACGCGAACCTAGGCGAGTTTGTCGCTCGCAATGGCTCATTGGGCAAGGGGCAATTCCCGAGCAACGTATACATTGTTGAGCTCTGTTGGGCAGATAGCGATGACATCGAGCCTCCGGCGATTAAGGCGCTCAGGCGCGTCTGCCGGCTCATCGAGCTGCTTGCACTGCTAGCGATCGGTGTCGACAAAGACAGCAGCCAAGATGGTTTTAATCTGTTCTTTGCCTTGCCTCCCGATGGGGCTAAGCCTCCGAGAACTTTTCTGTTACCTACCCAGGTTGACGTCAAGGTCCTTGACTATGAGCTCAATCACCTGAGCTTGTTGGAAGAAATACTCAATCGAAAAAACGAAAATAAGGCACACCTCTCCGAACGAAAATTAATGATTCGGATGGCGGTGGCTAGCGTCATCGAGAAGTTTGAGAGCGAGCCCAATCTGTTCTTGGTGATCGTGCGGGAGTGGCGGGAGGTCCTCGCCACATACCGCGCTAATCTGCAAACCTACGTCTATAGCTTCTCGTTTGAGCGGGCCCGGCGGGAGGTGGCCCAAGCTGAAATCGACTATGGCACGAAGCTTAGCGGGGTGCTGGGCGACATCGCCGGCAAGATGCTCGCCCTGCCGATATCGCTAGCGGGTTTGGTCGTGCTGGAGAAAACAACCTCAAGATTCGAAGGTTTTATCCTTGTCCTTGGGTTGGCAGCGGTTTCTGTGGTTCTGCTTGCAATCCTTCACAACCAAATGCTGCAAACGGAGCGCCTCCTACACAGCTTCAATGTCATTTTCGATGATTTCAAGGACAAGATAAAAACATATCCCCCGAAACTTCAGGGGCTGCTCAGGATCACCATCGATCAAGTCGACAAGCAAGGCCTAACCCTCACCAGGACCTTTCGGTTGCTGAAGGGGTTGTCCCTGCTTCCAATCGTCGGTGCTTTGCTGCTAGCCGCGATAAAATACCGGGACGATTTCTTATGGCTGTTAAAGGCTATCCTAGCGATGGTATTTTCGGTACTCAACGTAGCCCCTAATATTCTCAGCCTATAAGGCTTTTGTAACACGTTCCTCGTCTCATCTTACTGCGCTCAAACCACTCATCCATATGGAGCAGTCCAAGCAGCTGTCCATAATATAGATGAGATGTATCTTTAATAAAAAATACTTGGGTATTTCGTGAGAAACTCGAGTTGATCTTTAATGCTTATCTAACATATTCAGCCTACTCCGCCAATAAGTTAAAATTCTAATAGTCGAGCTCACCAGTGCTGAGGGACACCTTACGCATATGTAATATTCGCGGCAGCTTTCTGAAAGGCATCACTGGTTATCCTCTAGTCAGAAGTAAGTGAACACTAGGAGAAAATCATGAAATCACTAAAAGCTTTTTTTGCCGTTTCCATCTTGACCTTGTCTTCTTTGGCCATGGCTGAAGGCGGTGGTGACCGTGTTTATGGTCGAATGATGCAAGAGAACCAGAAGGCGATGGAACAGTACGCCTTAGAAAATGGAAAGACGACACCTGAAGTTGTTCATTATGAATATGGAATGAACCTCGATGTCCAGAAGGTAATCAGTACCACTCAAGCCAATAAAACCTGTGGCGTAGCTCCTTCGCGCATGACCTATGAAGATTCGGCGGGCAAGCTCAACACCCTGGAATACAAGGTTATGGGTACTAACTGCCCTCACGGAAGCTAGTTAGCGTTGGCCCTAGCTGCGCCAGTTTGTTCGGTATGTTTTGAGCCTGCTTACTGTTCGCTGACATAGAAGTAATTTTCAGGTCACGCTGGAGTTATCTATTGTATGAAATTATGTCTGCCGGCACGTAGGAGAAATCCTCACGTGCTGGTGGCTTTTTATAATTATAAAAAATATTTCATAAAGAAACTCTGCCAAGCTAAAGCCTGGAGTGTTAAATGAACAATAAAAGCATTTATGGTCTTTCTCTAATTGCCCTTGGCATGAGCATGGGGCAAGTTGCAGTAGCTGTGGAGCAAAAGCCTGAAGGGTTCATTGAGGGGAGCACCTTTAGTATTCTCAATCGGAATCTCTATCTCAATCGTGATTATCGAAAGGGCCAGTCAAGCCCCACGGGCAATGGTTACTCAGCCGAATGGGCTCATGGCATTATTGGCCGATTCGAATCAGGCTTTACTCAAGGTACCGTAGGCTTCGGCATTGATGCGTTTGCAATGGAAGGCCTCAAGCTCGATTCAGGTGATGGTCGCTCGGGAGCCCGAAGCTCAGTCGATGTCTTGCCGCACAATAGCAAAGGCCAACCTGAAGACTCCTACTCAAAAGTAGGCGGGGCCGCAAAAGTGCGTTTCCTGGATACAGTCGTCAAGGTAGGCGACGTATTTCCATCGACGCCTGTCGTTGCCTATGGGGATTCCCGACTTCTCCCGGAGAGTTTCCGTGGTGCAACGTTCACTAATACCAGCATCAAAGGCCTGACCCTTCAGGGGGGCCGGCTGCATGCGATGAGCCAACCCAATTCCAGTAGCATGCGTGACGGCTTTTCAACTTTTTACGCCGGTGCAGTAGATGCTCCATGGATCGCTTATCTAGGGGGCGATTACACGGTCAATGAGCACGTAGGTGTGAGTCTTTACACCAGCCAATTCAAGGATGTGTGGAACCAATACTACGCGGGCACCACATTGAGCTATCCACTCTCAGAAAGCGTATCGCTAATCGGCGGCTTTAATTACTACCGAGCGGTTGATGAGGGTAAAAAACTTCTGGGAAGCTTCGATAACAACATCTGGAGCGGCAAGACCGGGGTCAAATTCGGAGCGCACGCCGTGACCGTTGGTTACCAGCGCAATAATGGTAACGACGACTTTGACTACCTTCGCCAGTCCGACTCAATTTTCTTGGATAACTCTATCCAATACAGCGATTTCAACTCACCGAAAGAGCAATCCTTGCAGCTGCGCTACGATCTAGATATGCAGGCTTTCGGCATCCCCGGTCTCAGCTTCATGACCCGCTACGCTAAGGGCTGGGATGCGGACTATTCCAACGCGAACAGCGTGTACATGCGTCGCGGCGCGGATGGTGCCCCATTGCAGGACCAAAAGCGTTGGGAGCGAGACATAGAGGCCAAATACGTCATCCAGTCAGGCTC
Organism: Pseudomonas sp. KK18; assembly: GCF_037094675.1. NCBI lineage: Bacteria > Pseudomonadati > Pseudomonadota > Gammaproteobacteria > Pseudomonadales > Pseudomonadaceae > Pseudomonas > Pseudomonas sp. KK18. The sequence goes on along the minus strand of NZ_CP146605.1, from coordinate 7,207,021 downwards.
TCTGAAGGACATGTCTTTGCGTGTTCGCCAAGCAACGACACGAGCTACCGATTTCGAATCTGATTTGGACGAAGTCAGACTGATTGTCGAATACCCATTGCAACTGCTTTAACGGACGCTAGCCATCGGCATCAGGTGTCCAATTGCCAAATACACCCCCGTCTCTTTGTTTCTCCTTTGGTTTAGAGACGGCTTAGGCGCCCTAGTGGCGCCTTTTTTTGTGGATTGACATAAATGTTGGTATGACCCGGCAGTTATTACAATGCTGATACAGCCCCTCATGCGCTCTCGCACAATCTATTGCATAAACAGGTTCTGCACGAGCAGGTGGTGTTGCTAACTGTGGCGTCTGAAGACAGCTGCGCGTACCAGATGATCGGCGGTTTGAGGTCTAGGCTTATGACGAATAATTTTTCCGGGTTAACCCGCACTTTGGTCTTATCGGGGAGCCTGACCTAGCCGTAGCCTTGAGTTTCTTACACTTGAATGAGCTGGATTTCTGCACGAAGCAATCCACCTACTTCCTTAGCCGCGAGACGGATATCCCGATCAAGCGTATCGGAATGGCTCGTCGGCGAGAAAGCTTGTTCACTTTTTTACTGAAGCACGTCAACAGCAACCTCAAATACTTCCATTTGCCGCTGACCGAGTGGTCGAACTGGGTGCGCAGGTTGAGATATAGAAGCAAACAAGGCCGCAAATGCGGCCATGTTTTATTCAGGGTGTTACTCGTGTGAGTGTCCGTGCTCAGCGGTCTTGGATGTTGTTCCTTTCTCACCGCCACCGCATGCGGTCATCAGGCCAATAAAGCAAATCAGGAGCATCGAACGAATCAGCGTTGCTGGGGTTTTCATGGAATGACTCTTCAAAAAATGGATGAGATAAATGGTCTTTATCTAGGTTGATCGCTGCATTTTCGGCAATAGAACAGCCATCGCTGCTTCGGATTACTGTTTGACGCTCAAGTAATCGCCGGCCGTTCTCAGTGAGATGGTCACGTCGCTATTGCTGCGGTTACGCCAAAACCAACCATGGGTGCCGTCAAAAATGGCGGTGAATTCACCTTTGTCACTTTTGACTTGCTTGCCCTTGGTATAGCTGTGGAAGTAACCCTTTTCACCGTTGTAAGGCTCGCCATGGGTGTCGTAATTCACAGGCCCACCAGCCGCTGTCCATTCATAGCTGACCGTCTTGCCCTTCAGCACTTTCAGTTTGATTTCTGTCCCTTCACCTGGCTTGAGCGTGACGCTCATTTGATTTGTCTTCAGAGCTGGGGGAGGTGTCGCCACTGGCGGAGTAACAGGTGTCGCAACAGGTTCAGCCTGTGCAACCTGCGAAGCTGGAGCTGGAGCTAAAGTTGCTGGTTGAGGTGGTGCTGCATCCGCCAAAGCCTCCTGGGCCAGGATGATCTTCAGTTCGCCCATTTGGGTCAGCCCCAGTGCTCGGCCCACACCCGTTGGATCAACGGCATATTCCGAAGGCATGACAACGGTCACCAGCAGGACGACCGCAGTCAACAGTGCAATGACAGTCGAACGCACCAGTTTGCGAGTGCTGGGCAATTCATTAACAGTTGGAAGCGGAGTATTGAACATGGTCAGAATTCCTTACGCAGAGACAAACAGGCCGGTGATCTGGTAACCCATCAGCAGGAAACCGGCACTCATCATGGCGACGTTGGCGGCGTAGGCGTGGCGCCAGAAACCGCCGGTGCGCCGCCAATACCCCATCAAAATGAGAATCGCGCTAAGGGCCAGCAATTGGCCGATCTCAACACCTACGTTGAAGGCGATCAGGTTCGGAATCAGGCCATCAGACGAGATCTCGTACTCCTGAATCTTCGTTGCCAGCCCAAAACCGTGGAGTAGTCCGAAGATCAACGTGGCCACCTTGGTGTTGGGTTGGAAACCGAACCAGCGCTGGAATGCACCCAGGTTATCGAGCGCCTTGTACACCACCGAGAAACCGATGATGGCGTCGATGATGTAGGAGCTGATGCTGATCTCGGTCAGTACGCCAAGCAGCAGCGTGACCGAGTGGCCTACAGCGAACAGCGTGACGTAGAGCCCCACGTCTTTCAGGCGGTAGAGGAAGAAGATCACCCCGAACAGAAACAGCAGGTGGTCGTAGCCTGTCATCATGTGTTTGGCTCCCATGTAGATGAAGGGCAGCAACAAGACGCCGGAACTTTCCTGGATGAAGCCCTTGTCTCCTTCCGCGACGGCGTGAGCCATCGCCTCGGGCATCCCGAGGAAAAGTGCAGTGACAAGTAAAAAAAACAGCAGTAGCGGGCGGTGCGATGGCGCAGTGAATGCGACAACGCCGCTCATCGAGTGCGAATGCATAGATCAATCCTACGTTGCAGGGATCAAAGGCCGCGGTGCGGCCATGGTCAGGATGCGAACGAAGGACGGGGTGGACGCTCGATCAAGAAAATCGGCGGACGAGGAACGGAATATCGGCGTGCATCAACTCGTATGGACAGCTTCGGCTGTGCAGCCAAACTCAACGCGGACGTGAGCTGTGGCGTTTCGTGCTGATGGTCAGGGGTCAACGGCGAGTGGTAGTGATCCGAGTAGCTCGCGCTCGACATCTCTGCCTGCTGCTCATTGGAGTGATGGGCATCTTGCGCAATCTCCCAGGCTGGCTGTTTCGATGTCACCGACAACGTATAGGTATGCCCGGCCCAAGCCACAAACATGGCCAGAGCAAGTGCGATTACCACCGTCATTGTCAGTGTTCTACTGAACATAGTGTTCGGCTTTCAACTCGTTTTGTGGGGCTTTGATGCGTTTGACCGCATCCCCCTAGGGGGGATAGGATGCCAGCCTAATTCATTGAGGCCTGAGGCTCAAGTCATGAGTGAGCAAGAACACGAACACAGCCATGCGCATACCCACCAAAGTCATGAAGCAATCATCAAGCGGCTCAAGCGGGCGGACGGCCATTTACGCGGCATCATCACCATGATCGAAGAGGGTCGTCAGTGCGTGGACATCGCCCAGCAGCTGCATGCTGTTGAAAAAGCGGTGTGCCAAGCGAAGCGCACGCTCATCCAGGATCACATTGATCACTGCCTGGAGGACACCGTCTCGGCGTTGAACAATGGCGAGCGCGCACCACTGGAAGCCTTCAAGCAAATCACCAAGTACCTTTAGGTCTGACATGCCCAACTTCGCTGAACTCTTGCAGCAGGTGGTTCACACGCCTGGCTGTATTTTCCGAGCGCTATTCTGCTCGGTGCCTTACATGGCCTGGAGCCGGGCCATTCAAAAACCATGATGGCGGCCTTCATCGTGGCTATCCGTGGCTCGGTCAAACAGGCCGTTTTGTTGGGCTTGGCCGCGACGCTTTCGCACACCGCAGTGGTGTGGTTGGTTGCAATCGGCGGAATGTACCTGGGCAAAGGTCTGGATGCTCAAACCACAGAACCTTACTTCCAGCTCGCGTCCTCCGCGCTGATCATTGTGATTGCGCTCTGGATGTTGTGGCGTACCTGGCGTGGTGAGCAGATGTTCAAGTTCGAGCAAGGTGATGATCACCACCACGACGAGCATGACCATGGTCATCATGATGAGACCCACCGAATCGATACCAGCCATGGCCGTGTTGAGCTGTCAATCTTCGAAGAAGGCATGCCACCGCACTGGCGCCTGAAGACATTGACCGGACACGCCTGGGCAGCCTCAGATGTTCGCCTGATGACTACCCGTCCGGACGGCAGCACTCAATCGTTCTCTTTCGTCGAGCGCGAAGGCTTCCTGGAGTCGGCAGTCGATATCCCGGAGCCTCATGAGTTCAGTGCCCGCTTGAGTCTGGGCCATGCGGGTCATTCCCATGATTATGACCTAGAATACCAAGAGCATGATCACGGGCACGCGCATTCCGAACTGGAAGGCCTGGAGTTGTCGATTGATGGCTATCAGGATGCGCATGAGCGCGCCCATGCCAACGATATCCGCAAGCGCTTTACCAACCGTGAGGTCACCACGGGACAGATCATTATGTTCGGCTTGACGGGGGGGCTCATTCCTTGCCCTGCGGCCATCACCGTTCTACTGCTCTGCCTTCAGATCAAAGAAGTCGCCTTGGGTGGCGTGCTCGTCCTGTGCTTCAGCATTGGTCTGGCGCTCACACTGGTTACCGTCGGTGCAGCAGCCGCTATTGGCGCCAAGCAGGCCTCGAATCGCTGGCCTTGGATGGGCGCCGTTGCGCGTCGTGCACCTTACCTGTCCAGCGTGTTGATCATCGGTGTTGGTCTGTACGTCGGCTTTCATGGCTGGATCGGCCTGAACGCATGAGGCGACGTCCGAGTGTTTGAACTCACCAGCTACGTTGGTCTGTTCCTGGCGGCATTCGGTGCCGCCACGTTACTGCCAATGCAATCTGAAGCTGTGCTGGTCGGGATGCTGCTTTCCGACCAGTACGTCGTTTCTACGCTTTTGGCGGTCGCCACCTTCGGCAACGTGCTCGGATCGGCGCTGAACTGGATTCTAGGTCGCTCTATTGAGCGATTGCGCCACAAGCGCTGGTTCCCGGTGAGCGAGAGCAAGCTTGAAAAGGCCCGGAACTCCTACCTGCGCTACGGGCGCTGGTCGTTGCTGCTGAGCTGGGTGCCGATCATTGGCGATCCGCTGACAGTCGTCGCCGGAGTCATGCGCGAGCCACTTTGGAGTTTTCTGCTGATTGTCACCCTGGCCAAGGGCGTGCGTTATCTCGTGCTGACCGCCGTCACACTGGGGTGGGTATGACGACTGCTCATACAGCCCAGAATTCCTTACTCAAGAGCCGAAGCAGTAGTCTGGATCTGATCAAGTGGCTGGCGATGCTGACCATGGTTATCGATCACTTACGCTTGGTGTGGCCGGAGATGAGTAATCTGTTCATTCTGGGGCGGCTGTCTTTTCCGCTGTTCTGTCTCGCCATTGCGGCCAACGTGGCGCGCTCCAAACCGGGTGAGTGGCTGACTGCTGCGAACGGACGCTACCTCGCCTTGATGCTGTTGTTCGCCGCCATTTCAGAAGTGCCTTATCGCTACATCAGCACCTCGGGATCATTCAACGTGTTGGTTACCCTGGCGTTAGGGCTGGTGATTGCCTGGGGGTGGCAACATCGCACTTTGTTGAGCGGCGCTATGGCGTTGATGGCCGCTGCAGTTGCCTACGTGCTGGATGATCCTCTGATGTACGGCTTCTACGGTGCACTTGTTCCAGCGGCTGTCTTAGTAGCAATAAAGAACCCAGGTGTTCTTTGGCTGCTGCCAGCGGCTCTATGCCTGTTGAGCAATACCCGCAGTAGCATCGTAACCAGGGCGTTGGACTTGGAAATCTATTCAATGCTGGCTTTGAGCACCGCATTCGCGGCCCCCTTGATCGGACTTTGGCTTCTGCGTCAGACCTTCTCCTTCAAGATCTGGCCGGTCGGGCAATGGGGCTACTGGTTCTATCCGGGGCACCTTGCCGCTCTGCAAGCCCTACGGCTCCTAGTCTGAATGTCCGACAGCTAGCCTTAGCAAATCTTAGGAACTTACAATCATTTGTTGGGCCATCGGCGATGTTGATCATCGATCACGTATGGATGTTCGTGATCCGCACCTTCCTGGCCGTCGACGTGCGTGTGATCGCCCGGCAGATTCTCATGGGTGTGCTTGATAGAGTCTTGGTCATGAGCTGGACGCCAGATCACGATGCTGACCACCAGCGCACTACCTGCCACGACAGCGAGCCCAACAAACGACGCAGTGAGGCTGATGTTCGCACCCAACCATCCCGCCAATGGGTAGGTAATCAACCAGCAAGCATGGGATAGCGCAAATTGGGCGGCAAACAACGCTGGGCGATCTTCGGCATGTGCCGAGCGACGCAACAGTCGACCGCTCGGGGTTTGAGCCAAGGAGTAGCCCACCCCAAGCACCACCCACAGCGGTAGCAGGAAGTTATAGGTGGTTAGGTTGATGCCAACTGCTAAGCCTGCGACCAATACTCCTCCACCAAACAACATGGCCGTTCGGTCTTTGATATTTTTCAACAGTCGAGGCAAGACCAGGGCCGCCACCATGGAACCGCCACCAAACGCGGCCAGCGCCAATGCCGTAGAACTCTGCGGCAGAGCGAAGCGCGACTGCACCAGCACCACCGTATTGACGATGACCATAGCACTGGCGGCCGCAACCGTAAGATTGAGAGCCAACAGCCCTCGCAAGCGAGGTGTGGCCAGAAATATGCGCATGCCACGGGTGGTTCGTTCGTAGATGCTGCGTCGTGGTATCTGCTTCGCCTTAGGCAGCAGCACTGTGGCGACTAGGGCCGCTGAGGCAAGGAACCCAATGACCGTGCCGGCGAACAGGCTATGGAAGCTGATCACCGTCAACAGTGCAGCGGCAAGCATCGGGCTCGCGACACTTTCAAGATCATAGGCCAGACGTGATAGCGACAAGGCACGGGTGTAGTCGTCTTCATCCACCAGTATGTCTGGAATGGTCGCCTGGAACGTCGGAGTGAACGCTGCCGAAGCGGACTGAAGGACGAAAATCAGCACGTAGATTTGCCAGACTTCCGTCACAAACGGAAGAGCCAGTGCGACCAGTGCTCGCACCAGATCCAGAGAGACCAGCATTGCCCGGCGGGGTAAACGCTCTGCAAAAGCGGCTGCGATTGGCGCAACGCCAATGTAGGCCGTCATTTTGATCGCCAACGCCGTACCGAGCACAGCGCCCGCATTGGCACCTGCAAGGTCGAACGCTAATAGGCCTAATGCAACAGTGGCAAGACCCGTCCCAATGAGCGCAATCACTTGAGCCAAGAAGAGGTGGCGGTAGGTACGGTTGGCTAGGATTTTCAGCATGAAATATCTCAAATAGCGAAGTGCGTAACCATGTGGTTACCGAACTTTCCACGAAGAGACGCAATCAGCTGGTTTCGTCTCTGTTGATTGCTGCATCCTCCCAGGGGGGATGTGGTTCGATCCTAAACCATAGACCTAGGCAGCTCAAGAGATAGGCGCTACGCCATCTATCGAATTATTGAAGTGCCGGGCCGCCCATACGGCTTGTATTGGTACTGCGCGGCGAGGCGACGTGCTGAATGTTTCGAATGCAGCATTCAGATGCTGCAACGCTGCTGGTCGGATGGATTCCCTCCCTGGGTTGTATGGCCAATTGGAACGTGTGATTATATTGTTCTAATAGGTAGGGGGGGTATGGTATGAGTCACATGAGATCAAGCAAAGACAATCTTCTTAAGCGCGTAAAGCGAATCGCTGGGCAAGTCCAGGCGATTGAGCGAGCACTCGACTCTGATGATGACTGCTCGAAAACCCTGCTTTTGGTCGCTTCTGCCCGTGGCGCTATCAATGGGCTGATGGATGAAATTATCGAAGACCACGCTCGTGAACACGTCGCGAATCCGACACTCAGCAATGACGAAAGAGCGAAAGGTGTCGACGAGCTGCTCGAAGCCATTCGCCGCTATTCCAAATAGGATTTGCCCAGATGAGTAATTCGTACGCCGAGTATTCCCACGACCATATGTTCCTTGGGAAATCACATGAAGAAAACGCCAAGCGAACCTTGTGGGTGGTGGCCCTGACCGTCGTAATGATGGTTGCTGAAATCACCGCAGGTTATCTCACTGGCTCAATGGCGTTGCTTGCCGATGGTTTTCACATGGCAACGCATGCAGGAGCACTCGGCATAGCCGCAGCTGCTTACGCTTACGCTAAAAGACATGCCTCAAGTGCTCGCTACAGTTTTGGAACTGGCAAGGTGGGAGACTTGGGTGGCTTCGCTTCTGCTCTGATTTTGGGACTGGTTTCCTTGGGAATTGCTGGAGAGTCGCTGTTTCGTCTCTTTCAACCGACTCAAGTGCAATTCGGGACAGCGACTCTAATCGCGATTGTCGGACTAGCAGTGAATGTGGTGAGCGCGCTTTTGCTGTCTGGCGGTCATGATCATCACCATGGGCATGACCACGATCACGATGAATCTCACCATGCGCATGGCCACGACAATAATTTGCGCTCTGCTTACGTTCACGTCATTGCAGATGCACTGACATCAGTTCTGGCCATCGCAGCCCTTCTTGCTGGTCGATACCTTGGTTGGGTATGGCTCGACCCTGCAATGGGGATTGTGGGTGCCGTTGTGATTGCACGCTGGGCTTGGTCGTTGATGCGGGTGACTTCGGGTGTATTGCTCGACCAGACAGATGATCATGTCGCTGAAGAGATTCGTGAACTGGTTGAGCGACCGGGAGATGCTTCGATCATTGATCTTCATGTCTGGCAGGTTGGGCCGCAAGCCCGCGCCGCGATTGTGAGTGTTCTGGGCAGCCCAGCAGTCAATGCAGAAAACATACGAGAACGGCTTGCGACGGTTCATGAGATCACTCATCTGACAGTTGAGTACCGCACGAAGTTGGGCGCTGACGCACCCGATCAGATCGCCGTTCTGGCTTAGCAATGAAACCGCAGCACGCATAAGTTCGACGAGGAATTGAACAATGGCAAAGGACATCGAAAATCCCTGTATTTCTGTTTGCCAGCTGAACAGCGAACTGTGCGTTAGCTGCGGTCGCACCAAGGAAGACATCAGAAAATGGAAACGAATGAAGCGTCCAGAAAAAATGGCCGCTGTACAACGCGCGACCCTGCGTCTGAAGAGCCTTCAAAAAAAGAACTCTTAAGCCACCGTCATTTACGTTTTCTACTGTTTCAGCCGAGACAGATGTCCTGATTCGGGAAGGTACGCTGAGGGTGCAACGCCATCTCCGAACTTAACACTATCGCGATCAACTGCGCAGTGCTTGTCAGCATGCGGAGGATGGGGTCATCTCAAATTCTTATTGAGGACTGCGGTTCGGGGTTATCTGATTAGGCACAAGCATGCCTTTACGACGGCTGTTGATCGTCTTTAGCCATGGCTTGAGAATGAAATCGAAGGAGCATGTCCCGCTGCATGGTCATGAACGCTGACCATGCTGTGACGGGAGGGATGGGGTGGGATTAGTTTTGAGGGTACTCAGCAATGACCTGATCTGTGCCAGCTTTGGTCAGGCCGATTATCTGGTAGGCCTCATGCACTCCGTCGACTTCCATTCCTGGAGAACCAGGTGGCATGCCAGGAGCAGCGATCCCGAGAAGGTCGTCGCGTTTACTCATCGCAATTATTTGCTCAGCTGGCACGTGGCCTTCAACAAACTTCCCGTTGATCATCGCGGTGTGACAAGACGAGAGTCGTGGAGCGACACCCAGATCTAGTTTGAGAGCACTCATGTTGGTTTCTTCATGATCGATGACGGTGAAGCCATTGGCCTCAAGATGCTGAATCCATTTTTTGCAACATCCGCAGTTTGCATCACGATGCACATCGATGGTGAGGGCCTGCGCCGCTTGAGCCGTTGAGCCAATGAACAGCGCGGCGAATGTTGCGATACGCAGAAATCGACTTGAAAGTCGGAAGCTACCTGTCATGAATATTTCCTTTTCCCTCGGAGACGGCGAGATGTTCCATGAAGCAATAGAACCCCACTCAAGCGTTTATGCCGCTGCAAAGGTTACATTGAAGGATCTACTTTAGAGTCGGGGAGCCAACTCCCCGATCATTTGAATCCGTAGGGCTAGTGCTCAAATCGCTCAGAACCACATCCGAATACCAGCTACAAATCGGGCCTCGTTTGTTTTTTCCCCTTCATCGCTGGCCAGGTCAGCCGTTTTACCGTATGAGCGATTCCAGCTAACACCAATGTAGGGTGCGAATTGACGAGTAATTTCGTAGCGCAACCGCAGGCCTAGTTCGGTGTTGGCCAATCCAGATCCTATGCCGCGCTGAGGATCATTTTTCCCGTACAAGTTTACTTCGGCGGTCGGCTGCAAGATCAGGCGATTGGTCAACAGGATGTCGTAATCGCCTTCAAATCGAGCAGCGGTTTGACCGTTCTCACCAATATAAGCAGTCGCTTCAGCTTCAAAGTTATAGAGGGCCATGCCCTGAATACCGAGCGCTCCCCAGGTTTGAGGTGACCCGGGTTTGAAATCTTGTCGAATACCGGTGACGACATCCCACCATGGACCGATGGCGTGTCCCCACAGAGCCTGAAGTTCAGCGTTTTCGGTTACGCCATTTGTACGTTCACCTTCCGAACGCAACCAGAGGCGGTCGACGTCACCGCCGATCCACCCTTTTGCATCCCAAGCCAGCGCACTGCCGTTGTCAGCGTCTTGGTACTCAAATTTATCCAGGAGGATGAACGAGTTAATTTTTTTATCGTGCACACCATGGCCTGGTACGTCTGGAAAAGCGGCGGCCCGGTCAGCGTCGGTAAGTACGGGGATCGGGGTTCGGCTTGTGGTAGTCGCCCCTCCATCCATGCTTTGCATACCGTCCATTTGCCCGTTATCCATGCTCATCTTGCTGTGATCCATCGCGGCATCTTTCGCTTTGGCTGGTTTGGATTTTTGTGCAGTTGAAGGCTTTGCGTCCGCACTTGATGGCATCGCCATCGACGGATCCATCTCTTCAGCGGCTTGAGCCATAAAAAAGAATGCTGGACCGGTGGAGACTGCAAGTGCCATCAGCGTTGGGCGTAAAAACTTACTGGTCATGATCTCAATCTGCCTTTTTGGTTTTTTGGTCATGATCCATCGACTCATGGCTCATCTTGCTATGGTCCATTGACCCGTGATCTAGCTTCGAATCGTTTGCCGCTGCTGGCTTGTCCGTTGCTGTAGCAGGAACAGTGGTTGAATGATCGCTGCCATTTTCCTCTGCCAGCACCGTGGACGAGAGTCCACTCAGCAGGACAGCGGCAAAGAGGCAACCCACGAGGGAATTACGATTTAGGTATGTGCTCACAGATCGTCTCCTTTACTCATCAACCCGTACTTCACGGAACATGCCCATTTCCATATGGAAAAGCAGATGGCAGTGATATGCCCAGCGGCCTAAGGCATCAGCGGTGACTCGATAGCTGCGTTTGGTACCTGGTGGCATATCAATCGTGTGCTTGCGCACCATGAACTTGCCGTTCTCATCCTCGAGGTCACTCCACATGCCGTGAAGGTGGATGGGGTGGGTCATCATGGTGTCGTTCACCAAGGTGATGCGCAGACGCTCGCCATACTTCAGGCGCAGCGGTTCGGCGTCAGAGAATTTGATGCCGTTGAACGACCACGAAAACTTCTCCATGTGACCGGTCAGGTGAAGCTCGATGGTACGATTTGGCTCGCGGCCGTCAGGATCTTGGAAAGTGCTTTTCAAGTCGGAGTAAGTGAGCACTCGACGACCATTGTTCCGCAAGCCTATGCCAGGATCGTTCAGCTTTGGCGTTGGACTCATGGCTTGCATGTCAACCAAGGGATTGTTGGTTTCAGAGGCTGGGTGAGTCTGCATTTCTCCACCCATACCGCCCATGCCAGCCATCCCTGACATATCGCCACTGCCCATTCCTGCCATCTTGCTGTGGTCCATGCCAGCCATGTTGGACATGTCGCCTTTGTCCATGCCAGCCATCTTGCTGTGGTCCATGCCAGCCATGTTAGTCATGTCACCGCTGTCCATGCCGGTCATCCCGGTCATGTCACCTTGGTTCATCCCTGCCATCTTGCTGTGATCCATGCCGGCCATGTCGCCGCCGCCCATTCCACCCGAGCTGCCATGGTCCATACCAGCCATACCGCCCATCCCCATGTCATCCATAGTTACTATAGGACGTGGGTCAATCGCAGGTATCGGTGCCTTTAGGCCGTCACGCACTGCAAGTGTTCCGCTGGCGTAACCTGTGCGATCCATAGACTGAGCGAAGATGGTGTAAGCCTCATCAGTAGCAGTCTCCACAATAACGTCATATGTTTCAGCTACCGCAATACGAAACTCGTCGACGCTCACCGGCTTGACATGTTGACCGTCTGCGGCAACCACGGTCATCTTCAACCCAGGAATGCGGACGTCGAAATAGCTCATGGCGGAGCCGTTGATAAAGCGCAGACGGAGTTTCTCACCCGGTTTGAAAATACCAGTCCAGTTACCGTTGGGTGCCTGGCCATTCATGAGATAGGTATAGGTATCCGCGCTGACATCGCCGAGGTCAGTAGGACTCATGTTCATCTCAGCCCACATCTTTCGATCTGCTACCGTCGAAGACCAACCTTTGCTGCTGACATCGTCTATGAAGTCTCCGACGGTGCGCTTGTGATGGTTGTAATAGCCCGATTGTTTCTTGAGCTTCGCCATAACGCGACTGGGATCTTCGTCGGTCCAGTCAGTCAACATCACCACGTAGTCGCGATCGTATTGAAACGGTTCAGGTTCTTTCGAATCGATGACGATTGGACCGTAAACGCCTGCCTGCTCCTGCAAACCCGAGTGGCTGTGATACCAGTAGGTTCCGTTCTGATGAAGCTTGAATTTGTATTCGTACATGCCATCGGGTGCGATGCCATGGAAGCTCAAGCCAGGCACACCGTCCATGTTGGCGGGTAGGATGATCCCGTGCCAATGGATTGATGTGTCTTGGTCTAGACGGTTTTTTACACGCAGAGTGACGGTCTCCCCCTCACGCCAACGCAGCAAAGGTCCGGGCAATGATCCGTTGATGGTCATAGCTGTGCGAGGCGAGCCTGTGATGTTTACAGGGCTTTCACCAATAAACAGATCAAATTCGTTACCGGAGAGTACGCTCGGCATACCAGGACTTGTCACCGCCCATACAGGAGTGCGCCAAAGGCCAAGGCCGCCGAGAATGCCACCAGCGGCCAAGCCTTTCACGAATGTCCGCCTAGAGGTTTTGGAGTGCATGCCGTTATGTCCAATCAGTCAAAAGGGAAGCCGCGCGAAACAACAAATGAATTGTCTGGATGAGACTCACTCACCGTTACAAAAGACGAACTCAAACGGTAAGCGAGCTCAGAAGTTGCCACATTTAAACCACCACAGTGATTACATTTCTGTCAGCTTGTGAGCGTAGCTCAAATATTTAGCAATTTTTGTGGTCCATCGCCCTGGCTTTGCTTTCCGCGACAGGAGGCTGGGCATTTTTCGTTTGGGCTACTTGGTACGATTCCATCGAGTTACTCCTGGCCGCTTCCATACGTTCGAAAGTGCGGTCACCTCCGCCTTCAGCCATAGCAAAAGAAGATACGGTCAGAGCAGCGATGACGAACAAGGTTTTGATAGGGTTCATTTGGGTTTCCTCTGATAGATGGTAGCCCCTGAATCCACAACAAAGTTGATGCTCAGGGAAGAGCTTAAGGCTCAATAAGACTATAAGACTGATTCCCTGTCAGGCAGCTTAGGCCAATATTACAGTTGTGTCAGGTTCCGATATTTCTCTTGAGGTGCGATGTACTTAATCCGTATGGTCTATCCACTGTCGGAGTTCGCTGAAACCAATCTCCTAAAATTTAGCCGTTCGGTGTTCTGTGCTTTCGGTCACTTTCACAGGGCTTGACGTTTTTTGAATTTGCACCGGAGTTATAAGTCGACTTAGACGCACCACATTCAACACATAAGTGTTTGATATAGGTGAAAATTGGAAATAGTAGCGTAACGGAAGGTGGCCGCTTGTGAGCATTAATTTTGAAAAAGCGCTTGGCTCCGCCGAAAGAGCGTTAGTTTATCGCAGCCAAAGAGCCGAGGTACTTAGCAATAATATCGCTAACGCCGATACTCCTAACTTTAAGGCTAGAGATTTGGAGTTTTCTGCTGTGCTCGCCAGCCAGACAACACGAGGCTTGAATTCTCCATTCTCTTTGAAAACAACAAACATAAAACATATTGCCATTAACGAATCAGCAAGTGATGGTCAACGTGATGCTTTGTTTTACAGCACGCCTTACCAACCTTCAATTGATCAAAATACTGTGGATGCACAGCTTGAAGTTGCAAAGTTTACTGAGAACGAAATTCATTTTGAAAGCGCTTTTAATAGATTGAACGGAGCATTTAAGGGGCTGCTTAAAGCTCTGCGAGGTGATTAGTAAAATTTACCCAACAATGAAATCAGCGCCTTAAGCGCTGATTTGCGATGGGAAACCGAGTGATTCGACAGCTTTACGAACTTGCTCTGGGTTTTCGCTACTTTCAACGCTTACCTTACCTGCCGCGCGATCCACGGAAACTTTAGCCTCGCTGTCCAACGATTGAATCGCTTTAGTGATTTTGCTGACGCAGCTACCGCAACCAATGCCTGATACGTTTAAGACGAACATGGTTATTCCTCTTGTGCTGAGCGGTCTCTTTTCACCGCGATGACAGCATCAACGTTGACACCGCGGTAAGGTCAAGAGTTATGTTTTGTGGGGTGCGAGCAACGGTTTCGCTCAAGCTATATGGGTATTCCTCAGTCTCAAAGCATTGAAAACTACAGACGCAGAACTGACGCTCATGGCTAACGCAGCGATCATTGGCGACAGAAGGTGCCCCGTCAGCGGATAGAGTAGGCCTGCGGCCAAGGGAATACCCATTGAGTTGTAAAGGAAGGCGAAACCCAAGTTTTGCCGCATGTTTTTTACTGTCGCAACCGAAAGTGCCCGTGCCCGTAGAATCCCCATCAGGTCGCCTTTTACCAGCGTGAGCTGAGCGCTATTCATCGCGACATCAGTCCCTGTACCCATGGCAATGCCCACATCTGCACGCGCCAAGGCCGGTGCGTCGTTGATACCGTCGCCGGCCATGGCAACCTTTCGACCGTATCGCTGGAGGTCCGCCACCAGGCGCTCTTTGTCCTGAGGTTTAACTTCTCCATGAACCTCTTCAATACCCATCTCCTTGGCGACAGCACGTGCGGTGGTGAGCCCGTCTCCGGTGGCCATGATGATTTTTACGTTATCAGCTTTAAGCTTGGTGACTGCTTCTTTGGAGGTCGGTTTTATCGGATCTGAGACCGCCAGTAATCCTGCCAGAACCCCGTCAACTGCTAGATAGATGATGCTGATGCCTTCAAGGCGCAACAACTCTGCACGGTACTGTAAGACCTTAGTGCTTACACCGGCAGCGTCCATCAGTGCTGTGTTGCCCAGCTGTACCTTCTTGCCATCAACAAGGCCACTGACTCCAATCCCAGACCCGGACTCAAACGATTCAGGCTTGGTGAGCGCGATATTTTCAGTTCGGGCGTGATCGACGATGGCGTGCGCCAAAGGATGTTCGCTGCCTTGATCAAGGCTAGCGGCCAGTTGAAGAACATCGTGTGGGTTGAAATCTGGTGTGGCCTCCACACTGTGAAATACCGGCCGTCCCTCTGTCAGGGTCCCCGTTTTATCGACAATCAGCGTGTCGATCTTGCAAAGGTTTTCAATAGCACTGGCGTCCCTGAACAGCACACCCATACTGGCCGCTTTACCCGTCGAAACCATGATCGACATGGGCGTTGCGAGACCAAGTGCACAGGGGCAAGCGATGATAAGTACGGCGACAGCGTTGATCAGGCCGAAGACCCAGCTGGGTTCCGGGCCGAATAGTCCCCAGCCTAAGAATGTCAGCAACGCAATCGCGATAACCCCCATCACAAAGTAGCCGGCGATCGAGTCGGCCATTCTTTGCATTGGCGCTTTGGAGCGTTGGGCTAGAGCAACCATTTGCACTATCTGCGATAGCATGGTGTCGGCGCCGACCTTTTGCGCCTCCATCACCAAGCTCCCGTGAGTATTAAGCGTGGCGCCGATCAAACTATCCCCTGGTCTTTTCATTACCGGCACAGGTTCACCAGTGAGCATGGACTCATCCACCGCACTTTCTCCCTCGAGCACAGAGCCATCAACTGGCACCTTTTCACCAGGTCTGACCCGCAAATGGTCGCCCAAGTGAACATGGGTAAGAGGAATGTCTTCCTCCTGACCATCGGCGTTGATCTTGCGTGCAGTTTTGGGAGATAGGCCTAGAAGGGACTTAATGGCGGCGGAGGTTTGTGACCGTGCTTTTAGCTCAAGAATCTGCCCAAGCAAGGTGAGCGAGATGATGACTGCAGCGGCTTCGAAGTAAACGCCGATGCGTCCATCTTGCATGAAGGTGGTGGGAAAACTTTGGGGAAAGAGGGTTGCTGCGACGCTGTAAAGATAAGCTGCGGAAGTACCCAAACCTATCAGAGTCCACATATTTGGACTGCGATTTCTAACAGATGCTATGCCCCTTACAAAAAAGGGCCACCCTGCCCATAAGGTGACCGGTGTCGCAAGAGCAAACTCGATCCAGTTTTGAACCGAGCCATGGAAGAGTTGTAATGAATGGCCCGCCATGGCTAGAACGGTCACTATCACGGTTAAAGGCAGAGACCACCAAAAGCGGCGCGCGAAATCACGGAGCTCGGTTTTGTCATCGTCATCTAGCGCCGGAATGACAGGTTCTAATGTCATGCCACATTTTGGGCAATTGCCGGGCCCTGGCTGTTTTATTTCCGGGTGCATCGGGCAGGTAAATTCAGTGGCTACTTGGAGCGCGGGCTCTGTAGCCGCGATGCTGGGTTCAGTGCTGGGATGAATACCGCTGTAGTGCTCTGGAGCTGCCCGAAATTTCTCTTGGCATTTCTGGCTGCAAAACTGATAAATCTGTCCCTGATAAGACTCGCCAAATTTACTTGGAGGCGTAATCGTCATGCCGCACACCGGGTCACGTAGATCAGCGTCAGGGGGCGAGGCTGCGTGGGTAGGACCGTGATCGTGGTGGCTCGGTTTATTGGGCATAGCTATTTCTCTTCCTTGTTGGCTTGCGCCTGATTGCCATGGTCATGTGCGCCATGTCCATGCCCAAAAAAATGCATCAATGGACAGATCAACAGAATGAGATAGGGCAAGTATGGATAGACGTGGCTGAAATGCTCCCGCACCACGTAGAAGGCGCCGATCACAATGAACATAATCAGCACAACGCCTGTTTTGCGCGTCCAAAATGGGGTGGTGATGCTTCCAGCCGGATGCTGATGGTTATTCATGATCTAGACCCCAGCGTGTGAGCGAATTGCTCTGATGTCTGCCTCAGAGCGTAGCCAACTCTTGAGGAGACGCGGGTTTAGCGGTCAGTTCAGGCTCACTTCAGGTCAAATTGACCGACCATCCCAGACTGGTAATGACCTGGCACGTTGCAGGCAAATTGAAGTCCAGTTGTATTGTTGAAGGTCCAGATCAATTCCTTTGTTGCTCCTGGCTCGATCAGCATGCTGTTCGGGTCGTTGTGTTCCATTCCAACCATCTTCATCCCTCCCATGCTGTGACCCATGCTGCCCGTCATTTTCCCTGACCCGGTGGGTGTAAGCGTTCCATTCTGGAACATGCTCGCCATTTCTTTTTGGTGCGCCGCATGAGCGGCGGCTTGGCCGATATTGAATTCGTGCAGCAGTGCGCCCTTATTACGAAGGACAAAACGAATAGTCTCACCAGGCTTCACATCGATGTTTTTAGGCATGAAGAAAATATCACCCATCTCCACATCTACCGTACGGGTCACCGCAGAAGCGACGCCAGGCTGGCCGATGTCCTCTTTGCCATGACCTACGTCTGCCATGGCCGTCGCACCGAAGAATAAGGTGATCGCCGCAATAACTGGGGTAACGAGCTTAGCTTTCATGATGACCTCAAGAGCAAATGGAAAACACTAGCTATGCTAAACGGATAGAGCTGCCAGCTAACTGACGTGAACACTACATTTCTGTCAGTTTCCAAGAGTAGTACGGCGCGCATATGACGCCGTACCAACCGAGCGGATCAAACAGCCCATCGGAGGTACCCGGTTACTGATGGTTCTCAGAAAGCATCAGTTTGTGTTCGCGCTGCATTTGGTTCAAAACGTCATCAACCATAGCGTCGTGCTTTTCCATCCAGGAAAGATGTTCCTGAGGCGACATTGATGCTTTTGGGTGATCCTGATGGAGTTGGTTCATGATTTCGCCCAGCAGTTTCATATGCTCGGCCATGTGTACATGGCGCTCTCCCTCTGGGGCTTTTTCAGCTTGCACCAAGGTCGCTTCTGCTTTGTCGCGTAGGCTTTCCATACGCTCCGCAATCCGATCTGCGCCACCTTCAGCCAAAGCAGACGCTGAGATGAGTATCGAACCCACAAAGAAAAGGATTTTTAGATGATTCATGAGGAAGCTCCTTTTTGATCTGTTTTCCGGCTCCCCCAAGGTTTCATGCGGAGGCGTCGGTCGAGTACTAGGGAGTACCCATGCTCGAACCCTAGACAGCACTCGCTGACATCTACCTGAAGCCAATATTACTTTTCTGTCAGTTGCTGGTTGGCAGAAGCATTTCCTTGCAGACTCATCATCACAATCATTCGAGAGCCACCCCCATGAGACTTCTGGTTGCGGAAGACGAACCCAAAATAGGCATTTATTTGCAGCAAGGTCTTGCTGAGGCAGGGTTCAATGTTGATCGCTTTACCAATGGTAAGGAGGCGCTTCAACACGCGTTGAGCGAGGCTTATGACCTGCTGATTCTCGATGTGATGATGCCTGGGCTGGACGGATGGGAAGTACTTCAGAAGGTGCGGGCATCCGGAAAAAATGTCCCCGTGCTTTTTCTCACGGCGCGAGACCGCGTCGAGGATCGCGTCAAAGGACTTGAGCTGGGGGCAGACGATTACCTCATAAAACCCTTCGCTTTTTCTGAATTGCTTGCCCGCGTCAGAACGCTGCTGCGAAGAGGGAGTACAGCCCCCTCCCAAACTCATATGAAATTGGCTGATCTTGAGGTTGACCTGCTCAAGCGCAGGGTTGTCCGTGGAGGCAAACGTATATATCTCACGGCCAAAGAGTTTGCGTTACTCGAATTGCTGCTCCGTCGTCGAGGTGAGGTGCTGCCTAAGTCGCTTATCGCTTCCCAGGTGTGGGACATGAACTTCGACAGCGATACGAACGTCATCGAGGTCGCCGTAAGGCGGCTCAGAGCAAAGATTGATGATGATTTTGAGGTCAAGCTTATCCACACCTCCCGAGGCATGGGCTACATGCTAGATGCGCCGGATTCTGGGACGGGGCTGGAATGAAGCGAATGTCTCTGACTACCCGCATGAGCCTGATGTTCATGCTAGCTGTAACGGCGGTGCTCACCGTCGCTGGACTCAGTTTTAACAGCCTTAGCCGGCATCATTTCAAAATGCTAGATCAGCAGGCGCTAAACGAGAAGCTACACTCGACCCAAAGAATTTTGACGGGATTGAGTAGCATTGACCAGTTCAGTGATGTTAAGCCTGAGTTGGAGGCGCTGCTGGGTGCTCACCGAGATTTGACAGCCCTGATCTTCGATGGTCACGGCAAGACCCTTTTTGCTGATCCAGGTCCAATCGATATTCCTGAAGACTTTCGCACGACCTCAAACAACAACGTTTGGGAGTGGCGTGATGATGAGCAAACGTTCCGGGGAATAACGGCGCAGGCGATTGTGACTGGACAAGAAAAACCGCTGACCGTTATGTTGATCTTTGACGTTACGCAACATATGGCGTTCTTTGAGACGCTTGAACGCTGGTTTTTGATAGGGTTGTTTATAAGCGCGCTGGTCAGTGCGGCGCTGGGCTGGATGGTCGCGAGCAGTGGACTAAGACCTATTCGCCAGGTTACTCAAGTCGCTGCGTCAATGTCTGCTAAATCGCTCAAAGAACGGATTCCTTTAGCGGCCGTGCCTAAAGAGCTTCAGCAGATGGTGCTTTCTTTCAATGCAATGTTATCTAGACTTGACGATGCATTTGTTCGCTTATCAAACTTCTCTGCGGACATTGCTCACGAACTACGAACACCAGTCAGCAATTTGATGACACACACCGAAGTGGTGCTTTCTCGAAAAAGGAATATTGAAGATTACGAAGACAACTTGTATTCGAATCTTGATGACCTGAAGCGTATGGGGCGGATGATCGATGACATGCTTTTTCTAGCGAAATCAGATAATGGTCTGATTACTCATGAAAACAAACCGATAGACTTGGTAGCGCTAGTAGAAAAATTACTCGAGTACTACCGCTTGTTGGCTGATGAGCAAGGCATCGACCTTAAGGTGACAGGGAGGGGCAGCGTCCGAGGTGACGTTCTTATGCTCGACAGGGCTATCTCTAATCTGCTCTCGAATGCCCTCCGGTACACCCCCGCAGGGAAATGTATCAGCGTCGATATAAGGCAGGAAGGGACGTCAATCTCTGTCTCCGTGGAAAACCCTGGAGAACCTATCGCTCCTGAGCACCTTGAAAAACTGTTTGATCGATTTTATCGAGTGGACCCCGCTCGTAGAGAAGGAAACCCAAGTAATGCGGGGCTAGGCTTATCAATCACTCGATCCATTATCGAGTCGCATGGCGGCAAGATATGGTGCACGTCGTCAGATGGAAAAACAGCCTTTCATATACAGCTCCCATGTGCGAGTGCAGAAAATGCCTAATCAACGACACCATATACACCCGAGCAGCTATGTGGTCTTGCGAACGGTTTTCACGGTGTGAACGTCGCAAAACGGAAGCCCGTTTTAACCATTTTTTCAAGAAATTCAGCGTCCCAAAGCAGGTCCAAGCTGACTGAAATGTAATCGAATAGTTTGCGTTCGTGTGGCATCGTGTACTTGCGCTGTGACGTTGGAATTCTTGTGATTATTCCTGTCCAGCCCGCCCTAGAACACGGAATTTGCTAGGTAGCTCGCCAGTGTTTTTAATAAGCGTAAAAGTAATAACTAGATACTCATCAAAAACCTAGAATCAACAGCTTTTGCTGTGAGGAGTCTTGCATGTCATTCCTTAAAACCACCACCGTAGCTGTAGCACTGACAGCGGGTTTGCTTTTGAGTGCAGTTGCTCAAGCACATCCAAAGCTGCTTTCTTCTACTCCAGCAGAAGGGTCGGATGTTGCTGCTCCTGCGAAAATTGAACTGCAATTTTCTGAGAATCTAACGACTCAGTTTTCCGGTGCTAAGCTGATCATGACCGATATGCCTGGCATGCCTAACTCCCCAATGGGCGTTAAAGCAGCCGTTGCAGGCGGTGGAGATCCTAAGACGATGGTTATTACGCCTGCATCGCCATTGACCACAGGTACTTATAAAGTTGAGTGGCGTGCCGTCTCGTCTGACACTCATCCAATCACCGGCAATTTTTCTTTCAAAGTGAAATGATTCATGAGCGACTCAATAAATATAGCTGTTCGCTTTGCTCTATATTTTGATCTGATGCTGTTATTTGGACTGGCAATATTTGGTCTTTATAGCCTGAGGGGAAAAGAGAGAGTATCGGGAGCGGTTTTAAATTTTGAGTCGCTTCTTTACAGTACATCTGTTTTAGGTGTAGCTCTGTCTCTAGCAGCCATGTTGTTGCTTGCGAAAGCTATGAGTGGTGTGTCGGGCTTCATGGAGCTACATCACCATATTTTTCAAATGGTTCTCATGGGGACTGACGTCGGTTTGACCTGGATGGTCCGGATAGTGGCGTTGCTGACGGCTGTTCTCGGCGTTGCTCTGAGCAAGCGCTTTCCGACACTCAGTCTTTGGATTGTCACTGTATGTGGCGCCATTGCGCTAGCGACGCTGGCATGGACAGGGCATGGTGCGATGGACGAAGGGAGCCGTCGTTACTGGCATTTTACTAGCGACATCTTCCATCTCTTGGCCGCAGGCGGTTGGTTGGGTGCGTTGGCAGCATTTGCACTGCTGCTGCGTTTAAAATCGCTGAAAGGTGATCAGGAAGTACGAGTTCTTGCTCGGGTACTGACAGGGTTTGAATCGGCCGGCGCGGTGATTGTAGTGATCATCAGTATAACGGGCGTGGTGAATTATCTATTTATCGTAGGACCGAGCCTCGATGAGGTGATGCTCAGCACTTATGGCCAGTTGCTATTTTTGAAAATCCTGCTATTTGCAGGGATGATCGTATTAGCCACGCTTAACCGTTTTCATCTAAGCCCCTTATTGGAGCGATCAGTTCGCAATGGCGAATACGCTGTCGCGGTGAATGCCTTGCGCCGTAGCATGAAACTTGAGTTTTCAATGGCGGTCATCATTATCTGTCTTGTCGCATGGTTAGGTACTTTAAGCCCTGTCATGGAAATGAGCGCAGCATAGACGTTGGTAACAGCCAATACAGGAGTCTTAAGGGTGAATTGTAAGGGCCATTTGCACCGTCTACACTTTAGCCCATGAAACGCTATGTGCGGTGTTGCCTGATTTTCCTAATTAGCTTGGCGCTTCCCCTTAGCGGGATGGCGGGTGTTCAGGCATCGACTGAACCATGCCCGATGAAAACCATGGGTATAGCGATGATGGATGGTATGGGTCAAGACTGCTGCCACGACATGAAAAGTACCGCTGAGCATGGCAAACCTTGTAAGTCGGGCCAGGAATGCAAAACGGGCGGCATGCTGCAAGTCTCGATCATCAAGCCTCCTATTACCTTGTCCAGTCCAATCGTTCTGCCCTTCTCCAGCCATTTCCCACTCGTACAAACCCCTTCTGGGTTATGGCGACCTCCCCGTACTTGATTCCTGTACCACACTGAGCCTCATTCCGCGTTAGCGGGATGGCATATCTGCGCGCATGTCTTATGAAGCGCGCGGTGGATCATCACAGGAATCGTGAACATGAACTCCAACTGCTTTTGCACAGGTTGGTCCCTCGTGGCCGGCCTGGCGGCAAGCGTACTGGCATTGCCGAGCCTTGCTGGTGCATTGACACTCGATGAAGCGCTGCGGCTGGCCGAAAACAATGCACCGTCGTTGACCGCACAAGACGCCAAAATTCAAGCAGCCACCAGTGCGGCCATTCCCGCCGGCGAACTACCCGATCCCAAGCTACTGCTGGGCTTGCAGAACTACCCCATTGGTGGTGCCGACAGATGGAGCATCGACCAGGACTTCATGACCATGCAAGTGGTCGGGATCAGACAGGAGATGCCCAACAGCGATAAGCGCAAAGCACGTATCGAGGTCGCGGATGCGGCTGTTGATCGAGCGTCCGCTGAGCGTCGAGTGGCGCGTCTGAACGTCCGACAGTCCACGGCATTGGCCTGGATCAGTAGCTACTCGGTTGAGCGTAAAGATGCGATGTTCCAGGACTTCTACAAAGAAAACCGTCTTCTGACCGATACCGTCAGATCTCAGATTGCGGGTGGCCGCGCCCAACCCGCCGATGCGGTGACACCTAAACAGGAAGCTGCCCAACTGGCGGAGCAGCAGGATGATTTAGTTCGCCAACGTGCACAGGCCCGGGCGGCCCTCAAGCGCTGGATTGGCCCAGCTGCCAATGACAAACCGGCGGGCAGCTTGCCTGATTGGCCCATTGAAACCTCTGGATACTCCCATAAGCTGCAACATCACCCTGAATTGGCGGCGTATGTGCCGATGACCCGTGAAGCACAAGCCAAGATCCGTGAAGCTGAGGCGGAAAAGCAATCTGACTGGAGCTGGGAATTCGACTATCAGCATCGAGGCAAACAATTCGGTGACATGGTTAGCGTCCAGTTTTCATGGGATCTCCCGCTGTTTCCTGACTCTCGGCAAAACCCCAAAATTGCGGCAAAGCACGCCGAACTCAACCAACTTGAAGCTGAGCGGGAAGCTCTGTCGCGCGAGCATACCCAGCAACTGGAGGATGAGTTGGCCGACTACGAGCGACTCAATCGTGCAGTCACCCGTAATCAGGAAAGCTTGTTGCCGCTGGCTAAAGAAAAGGTTGAACTCACCATGGCTAGCTACCGTTCCGGCAAAGGTGATTTGAACTCGGTTGTGGCCGCCCGACGCGAACTCATCGAAGCCCGTCTCAAGCAGATTGACGTTGAAGAGCAACGTGCTCTCACCAGCGCTCGCTTGTATTTCTCTTACGGGGAGCCCGCTCAATGAATTTCAAAGTATGGAAAGGGACTTTAGTTGTCGGCATCTCGATTGCCTTGGGTGTTGCCGGAGGTTACTGGTTAGCCCAACCGCGAATGAGCGAAGTAGCTGGTGTCGAGCCGGATCAGGAAGCCAAAGCCTCTCCCGATCGAAAGGTTCTGTATTGGTATGACCCCATGTACCCACAACAGAAATTCGATAAACCGGGTAAGTCACCCTTCATGGACATGCAGATGATCCCCCAATACGCAGATACCAAGGG
The DNA here is from genome assembly GCF_037094675.1 of Pseudomonas sp. KK18. Taxonomy (NCBI): domain Bacteria; kingdom Pseudomonadati; phylum Pseudomonadota; class Gammaproteobacteria; order Pseudomonadales; family Pseudomonadaceae; genus Pseudomonas; species Pseudomonas sp. KK18. The sequence goes on along the minus strand of NZ_CP146605.1, from coordinate 7,182,976 downwards.
GGACAGCGGCGGCATTCGAATTGATCCAAGCCTGACTCAGAACCTTGGTGTGCGACTGGCTAGTGTCAGTCGAGGGGTATTTGCCTCGACACTGAACGTGGTAGGTGTTCTGGCCTTCAACGAACGGGACGTTGCAGTCATTCAGGCCCGTACGGCGGGTTTTGTCGAGCGCGTGTACGCCCATGCACCTGGTGATGTGCTGAAAGTGAATGCAGCCTTGGCAGATATCTTGGTGCCGGATTGGGCAGCTGCTCAAGAGGAATTTCTCGCCCTCAAGCGTAGTGGCGATGCTGACTTGCTGACAGCGGCCCGCCAGCGATTGAGGCTCACCGGAATGCCAACTAAGTTAATTGCTCAAGTTGAGCGCAGTGGCAAAGTTCAACCGAACCTGACTCTGACCAGCCCTATTGGTGGTGTGCTTCAAGAGCTGAGTGTGCGTGAAGGTATGACGGTGGCCGCAGGCGAGACGCTCGCGCGTGTTAATGGTTTGAGCAGTGTCTGGCTGGCCGTGGCGGTACCAGAGTCGGAGGCTGGGTCAATCGTCGTAGGGCAAGCAGCCGAAGCGCGTTTGTCCGCGCTCCCTGGAGTTGTGCTCAAGGGCGTCGTCAGTGCGATTCTTCCGGAAACCAGTTCGGACAGTCGCACACTTCGCGTTCGAGTTGAGTTACCCAATCCGGATGGCCGACTCAGGCCAGGTTTGACCGCGCAGGTAAGTCTCAATCGTTCGACGGAGCAAAGTGTTTTGTGGGTGCCGAGCGAGGCCGTCATTCGTACCGGTCGACGTACGTTGGTCATGCTCTCTGAAGACGCTGGTCGATATCGCCCGGTGGAGGTGCAGTTAGGCCAAGATAACGATGGCAAAACGCTGATATTGAAAGGCTTGGAAGAGGGGCAAAAAGTGGTGACTTCTGGCCAGTTCCTTCTCGACTCGGAGGCCAGTCTCAAGGGCGTTGTCGCAAGCTCACTGGACGTTTCGCCATCTACTGTAACCGCAGGCGCTTTGCATGAGGCCGATGGTCAGATCGTTGAGATCAACGACAAAGAAGTCACGCTCGCCCACGGTCCCTTCAGAACATTGGGTATGTCAGGCATGACGATGACTTTCCCTCTCGCCGCTCCAGCTCTGATGAAGGGTCTTAAAACGGGCGACAAGGTTCGGATCGCTGTCAGCCAGACGGAAGATGGTCTGCGAGTTGAGCGTCTGGAACGCTTTGGGAGCCAGCCATGATCGCGGCCCTTATTCGCTGGTCGGTGGCTAACCGCTTTCTTGTGTTGCTGGCGACGCTGTTTGTCACGGCATGGGGGATCTGGGCGGTTCAAAGTACGCCCATTGACGCATTGCCAGACCTGTCGGATGTTCAGGTAATTATCCGTACACCATATCCAGGCCAAGCCCCACAGATCGTAGAAAACCAGGTCACCTATCCATTGGCAACCACTATGCTCTCTGTGCCTGGTGCCAAGACTGTGCGCGGTTATTCCTTCTTTGGCGACAGTTTCGTTTACGTACTATTCGAAGACGGAACTGACTTGTACTGGGCCCGCTCGCGCGTATTGGAATATCTGAGCCAGATACAAAGCCGGCTTCCGGCCAGTGCCAAGCCCGCATTAGGACCTGATGCCACTGGGGTTGGCTGGATTTTCCAGTACGCCCTGGTAGACCGAAGCGGCGGGCATGACTTGGCGCAGTTACGTGCCTTGCAGGACTGGTTCCTCAAATTCGAGCTTAAGACCCTACCGAACGTTGCGGAAGTGGCCACGGTGGGTGGCATGGTAAAGCAGTACCAGGTGCAGCTTGATCCGGTGAAGTTGGCCAGCTTGGGGATCACGCAGTCTGAAGTGACCGAGGCGATCGGCAAGGCCAATCAGGAAACTGGTGGGGCGGTGCTGGAGATGGCGGAGACCGAGTTTATTGTGCGGGCTTCCGGGTACTTGAAGACCCTCAATGACTTTCGTGCTATCCCACTCAAACTGGGCACGGGTGGTGTGCCGGTCACTCTGGGCGATGTTGCCACGATTCAGATGGGGCCTGAGATGCGTCGAGGCATCACCGAACTCGATGGCGAAGGTGAGACCGTCGGCGGCGTGGTAATTCTGCGCAGCGGTAAGAATGCTCGAGAAACCATTGCGGCGGTCAAGACCAAACTCGACGAGCTGAAAAGCAGTCTGCCGGCGGGGGTAGAAATCGTCACCACCTACGACCGCAGCAAGTTGATTGATCGTGCCGTGGAAAACCTCAGCCACAAGCTGATCGAAGAGTTCATCGTCGTCGCGTTGGTCTGCGGAATCTTTCTCTGGCACCTGCGTTCATCTCTGGTGGCAATCATCTCCCTGCCGGTTGGGGTGCTGATCGCCTTCATCGTAATGCGCTATCAGGGTATCAACGCCAACATCATGTCCCTTGGCGGGATTGCCATCGCCATCGGCGCCATGGTCGACGCTGCCGTGGTGATGATTGAAAACGCCCACAAGAAGGTCGAGGCTTGGCACGTGGCTAATCCTGGGGAGGAACTGAAAGGTGAACGTCATTGGCACGTGATGACTGAAGCGGCTGCCGAGGTAGGACCCGCATTGTTCTTCTGTCTGCTGATCATCACCCTGTCGTTCATTCCGGTGTTCACGCTGGAGGCTCAGGAAGGACGTCTATTCGGTCCATTGGCGTTCACCAAAACCTACGCTATGGCCGCAGCGGCTGGACTGTCGGTAACTCTAGTTCCGGTGTTGATGGGGTATTGGATTCGCGGACGAATTCCTAATGAGCAACAGAATCCGCTAAATCGCTGGTTGATCCGGATCTACGAGCCCGCTCTGGACGCCGTATTACGTCGACCTAAAGTAACGCTGCTGGTTGCATTGCTAGTCTTTGTCAGCGCGTTGTGGCCGATCTCTCGTCTGGGTGGTGAGTTTCTTCCCCCGTTGGACGAAGGGGACCTGCTCTATATGCCGTCAGCTCTGCCTGGATTATCGGCGCAGAAGGCCGCGCAACTGCTTCAGCAGACTGACCGTCTAATAAAGACAGTTCCAGAGGTCGAACACGTTTTCGGAAAAGCCGGCCGCGCTGAAACCGCGACTGACCCGGCACCGTTGGAAATGTTCGAGACCACCATTCAATTCAAACCACGCGAGCAGTGGCGCCCAGGCATGACCCAGGAAAAGCTCGTTGAGGAGCTAGAACAAGTGGTGCGTGTCCCAGGATTAACCAACATCTGGATACCGCCTATTCGTAACCGTATCGACATGCTGGCCACCGGCATAAAAAGCCCGATTGGCGTGAAGGTTGCCGGTACCAACCTGACGGAGATCGATGCCGTCACCCAAGCCATCGAGCGTGTTGCCAAGGACGTCTCAGGTGTCAGTTCAGCGTTAGCCGAACGACTGACCGGTGGCCGCTATATTGATGTAGATATCGATCGCAAAGCTGCGGCACGCTATGGGTTAAATATTGCCGATGTGCAATCAATCGTGGCCGGCGCAATCGGCGGTGAAAACGTCGGGGAGACGATTGAAGGGTTGGCTCGTTTCCCAATTAACGTACGTTACCCTCGTGAGTGGCGGGATTCGCTCGGCGCTTTGGAGCAGTTGCCGATCTACACCCCGCTAGGCAGCCAGATCACCCTTGGCACCGTGGCGAAGATCAAGGTCAACGACGGGCCGCCAATGCTCAAGAGTGAGAACGCACGGCCTTCAGGCTGGGTGTACATCGATGTGCGTGGCCGGGACATTGCCTCCGTAGTCGCCGATCTACGCCGGGTCGTCAGTGAGCAGGTCAAGTTGCAGCCCGGCATGAGCCTGAGCTACTCAGGTCAGTTCGAGTTTCTCGAAAGGGCCAACGCACGACTCAAACTGGTGGTGCCTGCCACGCTGTTGATCATCTTCGTGTTGCTCTACCTGACATTTGCACGCCTTGATGAGGCTTTGCTGATTATGGCCACGCTGCCATTCGCTCTCACGGGCGGGGCATGGTTTCTCTATCTGTTGGGATTCAACCTGTCGGTTGCCACCGGGGTCGGCTTTATCGCCTTGGCCGGTGTTTCTGCCGAATTTGGCGTGATCATGCTGCTCTACCTGAAAAATGCATGGACCGAGCGTCAAGACCTCGGTGACAACACAGAACGCGGGTTGATGGCCGCGATTTGTGAAGGCGCTGTCCAGCGCGTTCGACCTAAGGCTATGACCGTGGCAGTGGTTATCGCTGGTTTGTTACCTATACTTTTGGGAGGCGGTTCCGGTAGCGAGGTTATGAGCCGCATTGCCGCCCCGATGATTGGCGGTATGGTTACGGCACCCTTGCTATCGCTGTTTGTGATCCCGGCGGCCTATCACCTCATGCGTCGTCGACACTTGTCCGTTGAGCCTGGCAAGCACTGACGCGTAAAAACGCATACGAAAGGGGCTGCGCTTGCAGCCTCGTTTGAGCTGCACAGCTCGTTTTCATCAGTCTTACATGCGCTGTGGTCAGTGCCATTACCCACCAGCACTTGCCAGAAAACGAACGCCGCCACCACCGCCTTTCGATGAGCCAAAAAAGCATCCTGCTAAAAGGCGACTCAGCATTCGTCACCCTCAGATCTCTCTTGAAATCGGGACGAATGACCCTAATATGATCTTATCTTGCCATCATCGTTTTCAATCATGGATGTTTTTCGGGGGTCGGTCGAAATGGCAGAAAAAGAAGACGCTAAGCCCGCGAGCGGGCGCTTTAACACGAATGATGAGACGAAGCGGATCGTATGGACACAGACCGCTGGTCATTGTGAACTGTGCGGTACGGATCTAACGTTCGACTATCGTGCCGGCAAGCCAATGAAATGGGGCGAAGTGGCGCATATCTTACCCGCCAGTCCCAAGGGGCCTCGGGGACGCGCGGATCATGATGCTGAGGCGCACACTAACGATACTGCTAACCTGATGCTCCTGTGCCCAGGCTGTCATGACAAAATTGATCGTGACGCAGATGGCTACCCTGAAAATGATCTGAGCGGTTTGCACCAAGCGTACCTTGAACGCATCCGACTCGCCGCAACGACCCCCGATGGTGGCAGAGCCATTCCTCTCATCGTCCAGAGTCAGCACTTTCAGACGATCAACGATATCCCCGTTCGCGATCTGTTGGCTGCGATGTCCGCCGAGGGATTAACCGCCTTCGATCAAGGCATCAAAATCGCCTTCGCTGCGCCCGGACCACGTGGCAGGGACACTACCTATTGGCAGAACGTCAAAGACAGCGTCCAGTATGAGCTGGAGCAGCAACTCAAACGTCGCGGCGGCACTTATGGCGATTCGCCCGCGCTAGCAGTAGTCGGCTTGGCCGACATTCCGGCCTTGATGATGTTGGGCCAGAGTATCGGCGACCGTTCCAAACGCTTGATCTTCTCTTTTCATCGCGAGCATCTTTTGCGCTGGCCCGATCAGTCTGCTGAGCCGCCTAGTTTTCTGTTTACGCCTCCACCCAACGGCGATGGCCCACTGGCGTTGGTGCTCTCCATTTCTGCGCAAGTTCCAGTACGCGACGTGACCGACGCTCTACCCGGTGCACGTATTGCAGAGCTGTCGATCCCAGAACCAAGCTACGCGATGGTACAGAACCGTCGGGTGATTCATGCTTTTCGCGACGCACTTCAAATACGACTGAGCCAGCTTGAGGCTCTGACTCCTGACCCCATCCACGTCTTCGCCGCCATTCCTGCGGCATTGGCCATCGAGTTTGGCGCGTTGCTCACAACACAGCATCAACATACATACCTGATCTTCGATCGGGACAAAGAAAACCAAGATCGGTTTACGCAAACACTGCAATTGGGTCCCGTGGCCCAGGAGGCTATGTAATGCTTTTGAGCAACGAACAGACCAAGCGCAGCAGTTGGGAATATTTTCTGCTTCGCGCCGCGAGGGAGATCTCGCTGTCGGAAGCGCAGTACGAAAAAATCAATGACCGCTACTCCCAACTGGAAAAAATCCTCTCGGCTTCCGACAATCCGTTGCTCGCTGAGGCTCATATTTTCGTTCAGGGCTCAATGCGGCTGAAAACGACCATTAAGCCAATTCCCGGGGCGCCTGCGGATCTGGACACCATTGATGCGGACGCGATTATCTGGCTCCCTCACGCTCAAGGCGCTGGTGCGAAGGAAGTTCTAGAGGCGATTGAGCAGCGTTTTAGGGAAGGCTCCCGCGTTCAGGAAGAAGTTAAGCAACTACGTCGTGGTATTCGAATCGTTTATGCAGACGAAAATCCAGGTTTCCACATCGATGTCACACCTGCCCGGGCGATCAACGGAAATGGCGAAGCAAACGGCGAGGGTAAGCTTGAGGTTCCGGATCGAGTCACAGGATGGAAAGCGAGCAGCCCTATTCCTTACTCGAATTGGTTGCAGGTCGCTTCCGCCCAGGAAATCTCTCTGGAAAGCTTAGTGGTTGCCAAAAGCCAGCGGATGCTTGATGCCGCGACCCAAGATCCTTTGCCGCATTATCAGGATTACATCGATCAAGATCCCCTGCGTGCGACCATTAAGCTGCTCAAGCGGCATCGCGATGAATGGGCCATCAAGACAAGGAGCGCTGATACTCGCCCAATATCTGCGGTCATCACCACTCTAGCCACGCACGCATACCTGGATGTCGTAAAGGAGTCGCAGTCGAAGCCTCTGGCACCGCTCGATGCAATTTTGGAAATCGTTCGCAGAATGCCGCAGCACATCGCGCATAGAGGTAGCGACTGCTATGTCTGCAACCCTGCCGATAACGGCGAAAACTTTGCAGAGAAGTGGAATCGACCGGGCGAGGGGCAAGGCTACCGTCAGGCATTCGCCAAGTGGCATGCGGACGCCAGTGCATCTGTGTCATTAGGTTTGGAAAGTTTTGAATCCAATGACTCCTTTGCCGAGGCAGTGAAAAAGAACTTCGGTATTGCGCCGGCGTTCATCACGGCAGTGAACAATGAAATCCCTGCGAATTGGACGATGCCCGGTCGACCGGATGGCACTACTCGAAACTCTGCTTCGATGGGTTCGCTCTTCGGAGGGGCCAGCGGTGGCGGAACCTCTCAGTCGAGCGTAAAGCCAGTTGGACGCCTTGGCTGATCCTATTAAGACACCATTGCAGCGCGGAATCGCCGCACTGCGTAACACCCTAGGTCAGGATGCTGCCGATGCATTGCTCCAGCCCGCACCCATGCGGGCTGACGAAGCGGCGTGCTTTCACTTCCCCTTGCCCACCGATTACACGGGGCAGGAGCGGCGACTGCGTATAGGTTTCCCCTCCAACTTTCCCCGCGGGCTCTTGCGGCTGAACGTCGAACCCTCTCCATGGCTGGTTTGGCCGCATGCCACTAAGTCGGGGCTTTGCCTTCATGGCTTTCAGGAACGCCCCATCATGGGCTCCCCGGAGGTCGTGGTAGAGGACAGCCTTGCTCGCTTGGCCCAGATCGTTTCGTTGTCCAAGATGGGATCAAACCAGGCAACACGCGATATCGAATTTCAGAATGAGATCACTACCTACTGGTCGTTTCAGCACGGGCAGTCATTCCAGAACCTCTTACTGTTGGATCGACCTCAGGCTGCCTCGCAGTTGTTTGCGCTCAGCGATCCGCGCCGAGCTGTGCCATCCGGTCAGGAAACGGTTTGGTTAGCATCGAATGTAGCTGCACTCAAAGGGCATTACCGACGGGTCGTCGGGCGCTCTGCTGTCATTCGTGCGGCCGAAACTCCCGGTTTTTACGTCAAGCTTCAGACTTATCCGGATATCCGCACCCCGGATCCAGAAGATTTATTGCTGTGGCTAAAGCCACACCTTCAACCAGACGATGCCGAGCAATTGCTGGCATGGTTTGAGCTGCATGGAACGTTGGCGAGTCGATGGATTGTTCTGGAGCTTCCAGGAGGCGCAGATGCTCCAACATATTGTCTCAATGTGCGTTCGCTCGGTGTACAGCAGGAGCGGGGGGCAAAGTTTGGCTTGCGTACAGCTCGCCGGCGGCCAGCTATCGCAAATGCTCATCCTCCGGCGCTCGTCCGAGCAACTGCCCTGGATGTGCTTGATCGAGCGTCTATCCTGTCCCGCGATATAAGCGGCACTGCACAGCACCTTGAAAATGCTCGAGTCGTTTGTGTTGGCGTTGGCTCATTAGGCAGTACGGTGGCAATACAATTGGCACGATCCGGTGTCGGCCACCTTACCCTCATCGATCCTGACACTTTGGTGTCAGCCAATCTGGGGAGGCACGTTCTGGGAGCGGATAGCCTAGGGAGGCTGAAAGCCTCAGCGTTGAGGGACAAGATTCTGTTAGATCTTCCGACGACAGAATGCACCGCTTATTCGACTTTTGCCGAAGTAGTGATGAGTAGCAAACCAGAAGTGTTCGATAACGCAGATCTGGTGGTGATCACGACAGCAGACTGGCAGTCGGAGGTCACTGTATGGCGAACCAAATCCAGCGGCGCTCCTTGGGGGCTTTTACAAGCCTGGAGCGAACCGTATACCCAGGTCGGCCATGCTCTATTCGCACCAGGCGGCACCTTTGATGGCCGTCAGTTGTTCACGGACGTCGGCGATTTTTTGCATAGATTTACAGAGTGGCCGGGAGGCGGTGTTGTTCCACTGCCCGCGTGTGGCGAGAGCTTTATCCCAGGCGGCTCGCTGGGAATGACCAATATCGCCTCTATGGTGTCGCACACGGCCTTACGCGCATTGACCGGCAAGATCGCCACTGCATCTTGGGTCAGCAGCATTTATAGGCCTGAAGATGTGCTGAGCCTAGGAGGCCAATACCATGGGCCCAAACTGCCAGAGGGGACGCAGCAAATCCTACTCGAACGCGGATGGCCGGAAGATAAGGACGAAATGGTATGACGGATATCGCATGGCGCTGGCGATGGCCGGAGGTGGACTCCGAGCTATTGGTGTCCCAGGCGGTCGCGGACATCTTGGATAGTCATCGGCAGGGCCTTTTTGGCGTGGAGCGAGGTGGACAGTTATTCGTCAACCCTGTTGATCCGAAAGGTTTGCTGCTGGCCTTGGCCACGTTGCCTCATCGCGCCGATCGGTCAGGCTGGTCTTGGCTAGAGTTGGATGCGGCGCGGTGCCGTCAGGAGATCCAGGCTGCCAACGAACAAGGGTTACGCCTGGTGGGCTATTGGCATACGCATCCCCAATCCGTTCCGGTGATCTCTCCGGCAGACATCGGTAGTTTCTCCAAATTTGCTGCACGTTACACGCAGGATCTGCCGCACCCAATAGCCATTATTGTCGGCAAGTCCGAAAAACCAGAAGGTATCAAGGCGTGGTCGTTCAGGGACGGCAGATATGTTGAGGCAACCTGGGTCAGATGAACTTCAAGTCAGTGCGGTGGAAGGCAGGTCAGCGTTTATAGTTACCCGCTAGCATTAGGGCGAAGAGCTCTGCCTGAAAGCGGGCATCATCCAATGCGTTATGGTTCGGTTCGCTGAGTGGCTTCAGCGCAGCGGTCATTTTGGATGATTTTGTTTCCTTCCAGCTGCAACCTACAGCGCCCATAAAGTAGGCCTTCATGTCGATAGCGGTAAAACCAAAGGGGTTGGTTTCCAGGTATTTGTGGAAGTAGTAATTGACGAATGACCAGTCAAACGGTGCATTGAGTCCTACGAAAATGACCTTTTGCCCCGTTTGGCAGGACGATCTCAGCCACTGATCAAATGTCAGCATCGCCTGTTGCGGAGCGAGACCCTCGCGCTCCAGCTTCTCCAGACTCAGCCCCGATACTGCCAGCGCTTCGGGGTCGTGTTTCGGACTGTCAGGCCGTAGTTCAAGATATATGGACGTTTCAGGTTGGGCTACAAGACAAGCTCCAATGGAAAGCAGACTGTAATCGCCTGGTATAGGCCCAGAAGTCTCGACGTCGACGGAAACATAAAGCTCATTAGGGTGCATGTCATATCCTTTCGTGTAGTTAACTGATCACGCTCAGGCTCTTAGCCATGTGAAGGTGGAAAGGCAGGTATATCCATTGCCCCATTTTTTGCTGTTTCACTCGCTATCCGGCGTTCGAGCAGCGGCAGTGCCTGTCTACCAGCGGATTGCGCGTTCCTTTGGTCAGCTCTGGGCCCAACCATGATGATGTGTGTCATTCTCTGATGGCGGATGAGGGCCGGACGATCATGAGTGAAACTGAGCGTTGGATAGTAAAATCCCAGAAAACTGAGGACGGAACTGGCGACATCATCATTGATCTGCCTCAAGAGTTGCTTGACCAAATGAGGTTAGGTGTTGGGGACGACTTGGAGCTAACGGTATTGAATGGCACATTAGTCCTGACGCCCGTCCGCAACGCAACATCAGTGCGGCCCATGTTTGCTGGCGTCCTGCGTCAGGATGCCAGTCATGCTTACCGCATGCGTCTGGAGACGCTTCTTCATATTTCTGTCAATGCTTCGGATCTGGACATTCACGACATGATAGTAGCTGGCTTCTCGGCCAGCCTGATCAAAATGCTTTGTGATGATGGAACCCTCAGCGACGAAGAACGCGACAGAATCATTCAACCCAAAACGCTCAAAACAAAACTGTCAGCCAATCAGCTTTTAACGTCGCATGAGAGCGATCGCCTGTTCCGTTTTGCACATATTACCGCTATGGCCGAGGTGGTCTTCGGTGACAAAGGGAAGGCCAAACATTGGCTTTCCAAACCCAAAGCCCGTTTTTTAGGAGAAAGCCCATTGGCGATGGTCACTACAACCTTTGGCACACATCTAGTCGAAGAAATGCTGATTCAAGTGTCTGAGGGCATGTCATTTTGATTCAGTCGCAGCCAAACGGACTCTACCGCTCCTTGAGTAACATGGATTTCATGCACCAATACCGGCGTCGCATAGCCGAATACGGCATGCACGGGCATCCATGAAGCACTAGGTTTCACCCGCATCGGCACCTACCGCTAGGTAGGGTTCACGCACGGCAATGGTATAGCTGTGTACTGGCGCAAACCACTTTATCCGGTGACAACTCGATAGAAATCATCCCGTTCAGTGAGATGAAGGGAGAAGACGGAACAGCCATGAGATCACCCTGCTGCTATCCGTCGGCATCGGAACCTGGTGATCCGCTGGGAGCTAAGCTGAATGATGCTTCTCGTTCGAATCGGTTTTTTGGATCGGCAGGAGGTACAAATGAATTTGGCAGATTATGTTTCAGTGCTTTCTGCAGGCGAGAAAATAGACGGATGCCAACTCGCCCCCTCAGATGCAGTGGCTTTCGCCAGTCTGCATTTTCCTTCCCGTGCCTATTGTCTTGTTGCTGATTGGGCAATATTGGATCTCGACATTACAACACGTCAGCGAAAAGCCATTACGGATAGACAGCTAATTCCTGCTCTCGTTTACGCTTTGACCGTTATCCAAGACAGTAAAGGCCGCTTCCCGCCTGGTGATTGGGTCCGATCAACGCTGGGTGTTTCCTTCACCAATGACTGCTTATTTCGAACAAAAAACACAGTGTATGTGCTGATGGGGACCGGTCGAAGGTTGCGCACGGATTTAGACATCGCACTGAGCCTGTGTTGAAAAAAGACTATTTCCGCACAGGTGATTGACCGGTCGCGCTCACATGGTGTTTCGGCATAAATGATTGCTCTCGCTGTTGTGTCAAACTATGTTGTTACCAATCGAGCCCCGTATTTGAAGTGCGACCCGTCTGTGTCAGTCTATGTTGCTGTTGTGTGGCCCCCGGATCATCCTACAGGCCCCGATTTACGAGAGGGGCTGTGTCAAACTATGTTGTTGGTAACCAACCCCCGTTCTTCGGGGGTTTTGCTTTTTCAGGCTACCGGATATCGGGTCTTGCCGTTTCTGTGGACTAATTCCGGGAGTATTCCCCTGCTTTACCCCTAGAATGCGCCCTGTGGATAACTAGCCAGGGAATGCCGCCGCCATGAACATCGAACTGCTGATCGCCGGTATCGTCGTGCTGATTATTGTCGTCGGCCTGGTCGGCTGGCTGGTGGGGGTCTACAACGGCCTGGTGATGCGCCGCAACGATGTGGATAAAGCCTTCGCCAACATCGACGTGCTGCTCAAGCAGCGGGCAGACCAGATTCCCGACCTGATGCGCGTGGTGCAAACCGCCATGAACCATGAGAACGCGCTGTTCACCCGCCTCAGCGACGCCCGCACCGCGTACCTCAACGCCAGCAGCCTCACCGATAAAGTCGATGCCTCCAACCAGCTCAATACGGCGCTCAAGTCGGTGATTGCAGTGGCCGAGAATTATCCGACGCTGATCTCCGGCCCCAACATGGTCGAGTTGCAGCAGGCGATCTCGGCAGTGGAGGAACGCATCGCCGACCGTCGCGAGTTCTTCAATGAGTCGGTCAACCTCTACAACATCGCCATCGCGATTTTTCCTGATCTGTTCTTCGCCAAGATGCTCGGCTATCAGCGCATTCCGCTGCTGGCCATCAGCGCCGAAGAAACCCGCTACGACGGCGTGAAGCTTGAGGTGCCGGGGGCATGAAAACCACCCAGGCAGGGGTTGTCACAAAAAAACCAGCGTGGAAAACCCTGGTGGCACTGGTCTTTCTCGCCGGCTTTATTGGCCTGATGGTCTACGCCCCGACGATCCTGGTGGCGCTGTTTTTTCCTGTGTGCATCCTGATCGGACTGCTGGCCAGCTTCGGCCCCAATTTCTATCGCACCGAACAGCGCCTGGCCACCAGCCAGATACGCTCATTGGCCATGGGGCTGGTGGAGGTGAACGGCAAGGTGATCGTCGACACGCCGCTGATCTCCCCGGTCCACGGCAAGCCTTGCGCGGGTTACGTGTGGGTCATCGAAGAAGGCACCAAAGACAAGGATGGCGATTGGAGCTGGAGCCAGGTCTCGGCCGAGGCTCGCTGCAATGACTTCCGCCTGCAGGACGCCACCGGTGAAGTGACAGTGATTGCCGAGGGTATCGACCTGTTCGGCAAGAAGCGCCCTGACGACCATGAATGGATCAGCAGCTCCCGCCGCCAGGGCGAACTGCTCCTCACCCAGGATATGCAGGTGATGCTGATTGGCGACGCCTGCGAGCGTGCGGGCAAGACGGTGATTGCCCAGGGCCGGCAACCTGACGCGGTGTTCGGCCTGGCCGAGACCAAGGAGGTGGAAAACCGCCGTGTGCTGGCGCCGCTGTGGCGCGCCGGTGGTTTCTACGCGGTGGTGGTGGGTTTGATCGGCGTCGGCATCATGGCCATGACGCCGGAACATTTTGCCCAACTGCATTTGCCGGGCCCTGCCACCTACCAGCAAATGGCAGAGCTGAATCCCGCCTATCGGTTTCTGGCCTGGTTGTACCGTGACAATGGCTTCGTGATTCCTTTCATGGCCGCGTTTGGCTTCTTGCTGACGATGTTTGTGGTGTTGCTCGCGCTGCGGCTCTTGCTGCCCACGGGCATGCGCCTGGCGGTAGGCCGCGTGCTGGGCGCCTGGATGGGCCTGGGCATGGTGATTGGCGGCGTAGTGACCTTGCTGCTGGTGGTGGCCCAGGTGGACACCATGAAGGTGTTCCTGGTGTGGATGATGATTCTGCTGGGCACCCTGGTGTTTTCGATCTTTGAGCAACGCAAGCTGGGGGTGGCGTACAAGCATTTCGCAAAAGATGCCGGCACTGCCGGTTTAAGCGACGAGGACGCCTGATCAGGGTACAAACTCAACCTTCAAGCCTCGGCTGGCGCTGCGGCCCTGATCGTCAGTCACCCGCAACCGGTACTCCCCCGACTTACCCGGCCGCCAGTTCAGCGTGGTTTGCGGCGGGCCCTGGCCGATCAGGGTCTGGTCGGCGAACCAATACAGCGTCAGTGCATCACTGGCCGCGTTGGCGTTCAGCGGGATGCTTTCCTGGGGCTGGGACAGGCGCAGGTGGTAGCTGACCTGGGTCAGCGGCGAGCGAATCTGTGGCGCTTCGCTTTGATCGCCGACACGGTTGGGTTGGCAGCTTTTCTGCACATTGGGCGGCGTACGCCGGGGCAGTCCGGCGGCGCGGAACAGCCGCTGCACATCGCTGGGCCAGAACTCGAAGACTTCTTCACGGGTGTACTGCGGGTCGAACGGCGGGCACGCGGCCTTGCCGGTGCGGGTGTCGATCAGCACCGGGCGGTGCAGGTTGGACACCCGAATCGGTGACACGCCGGGGATGTACCAGGTCTTGCGGGTACGTGGGCACCAACGGTTGGGCAAGTCACCAGAGGCCGCGCAGACGTCGATGCGGATCAGCCCGGCGGGCGGCTTGTCGGGCTTGATCACCACATTGGGCAAGGCCAGCGGCAGGGCGTCGGCGATACGGAAGAACAACGGTGCCGCAGTTTTCGCACCGATAAACTCAGGATTCGGACGGCCATCGAAGTTGCCCACCCACACCACCAGCACGTACGGGCCTACGAGGCCGGCGCTCCATGCATCATGAAAACCCCAGGACGTGCCGGTCTTCCAGGCCGTACGCCAGTGGCGCCCCGGCAGCCCGTCCGGGCGCGGGTTGCGCCGCAGCATGTCGCGCACCATAAACGCGGCCTGCGGCGTGAGTAGCTGGGCGCCAGTGGTTTGCGGCTGTTCCTGCAAATAGCGCAGCGGCCGCAAATGCCCGTCACCAGCCAGCATCACATACAGCCGCGCCAGCTCCTCGGGCGTCATCTCGCCGCCGCCCAAGGCCAGCGCCAAGCCGTAATGGCTTTCGCCGCGCAGGCCCTTGATCCCGGCCCGTTGCAGCAATCCGTAAAGTGACGGCGAGCGGGTTTGGCTGGCCAGCCAGACAGCCGGAATATTGCGGCTGCGAATCAGCGCGTCACGGGCTGTCACCGGCCCGACAAAACTGCCGTCGAAATTTTCCGGCTGGAAGTAGCCGAAGTTACTCGGCATGTCCTTGAGGATGCTCATGGGGTGGATCACCCCTTGGTCCAGCGCCAGCCCATACAGGAATGGCTTGAGGGTGGAGCCCGGCGAGCGCCGCGACAACACGCCGTTGACCTGGCCGTGGATGCTTGTGGATAAGTAGTCTGCCGAGCCCACCAGGGCTTTTACGCTCTGGTCGCGGCTGTCGATCAGGATCGCCGTGGCGTTTTCCACACCGCTGCTGCGGCGCTCGGCGATGAAGCCGGTGATCAGCCGTTCCAGCAATTGTTGCAGCGCCAGGTTGAGGGTGCTGTTCAACTCATTGCCGGTTTGCGAGGCCAGCAACTGTTCGCTCAGGTGCGGCGCGAGAAACGGGATCTGCTGGCGGTTGCGGGCTTCCAGCGGCAGGTCCAGCAAACTGTCGTTACGCGGGTCCTGTGGATAAGTTTCCCGCCAGTCGGCCATCAGCCGTTGCCGGGCGGTTTGCAGGGAAGGCCCAAAGCGCGCCCGACGACCCGGTTGCTGGGGAATCACGGCCAGCGCGAGGGCTTCAGACAAGGACAACTGCGCCGCTGACTTGCCAAAATAGATCCGGCTGGCCGCTTCGGCACCTTCGATATTGCCGCCCATGGGCGCCAGGTTGAGGTAGGCCTCAAGGATGTCGTGCTTGCTGTAACGCGCCTCCAGCCACAGTGCCAGGGCCATCTGCTGCAGCTTGCCGGGTACCTGGCGGGTATTGATATCCCACAGGCGCCTGGCCAACTGCATGCTCAAGGTCGAGCCGCCTTGGCGCTGGCCGCCGCTATAGGTGGCCATGGCCGCTCGCAATAACGCCGGGGGATTGATCCCCGGGTGCCAGTAGAAATTGCGGTCTTCCTTGAGCAGCAACGCCTCCACCAGTGACGGAGAAATCCGTTCCAGGGGAAGCCACAGGCGATATTGCCCGTCAGCCGCCAGGGTCATGCGCAGCAGCGAACCGTCATCGGCCAAAACCACCCGTGATGAACTGGCCGCCTGTTCCAGCGGTGCATGGGGCCACAAGCGCAGCCCCGCCAGAATCACCGCCGCTGCCAGCAGCGGCGTGAGGCTTTTAAGGCTTGGTAATTTCAAGCTGGCCTACTTTGCCGCGTCCTTGCAGGGTGGTTTCGTACATGCCCTCGGCGTAGGCCGGTGGCGTATTGAAGGTACCGGCGTTGGTGGCGCGCACGCGGTACACGAAGGTGCCTACATCCCGCAGCGCGGTGCCGTACAACACCACTCGGTCATCACGCACGTCGACGTAGTCCGGCTGCCAGTTGCTCAAGTCGGTCTCGCCAATCGGCGCCTGCCAGGCGTCGGCTTCTTCGGTGTCTTCGCTGGTTTCAACGTACTCCGAATCGTCGCCTTCGCTTTCCTCGCTGCTGGCCGCTTCCGGCTCCGGCGGCAAGTTATACACAGGTTCGACACCACCCGGCAGCAAGTCGACCACGGCCACTTGTTGCACCTGATCACGGTCAGTAGCCCGCAAGCGCAGGCGCACCAGGAACTCATCACCTACCGCGACCTTGCTGACTGGGTTGCCTTTGAGGTCGAGGTATTCGTGGATGATTTCCAGGCCGCTGTTGATTGGCTTGAGGTTGGCGCCCTTGTCGTAGCCGGCTTCGCTCAGCATGTAGAACGCCGCCGGGCCGTCGGATTTTTCCATCTGCAGTTTTTGCGTACCGGCAGGCACCGCCGCACGTGGCGGCTGGCCGGCCATCTGCAACAACTGTTGCTGCTTGTCGCTGAGCCATGCGGTGGCCTTGAGGTTCATGTCGCTTTGGGCGCGCTGGCCGTAATTGTCCAGGGCCCGCAGCAACAGTGCCGCCGACAGCGAGTTGTAGCGTTGCTCGTTGAGACGCTTGCCGAGTTTATCCAGCAGGCTTGTCGGCACATCGTCGAGCATTTCCGGGAAGTGCCGCGCGAGCAAATGCAGGTGCTCGGCGTCGTGCACCAGCGGGTCGTAATACAGGCCGTCGCTGTTCCATTTATCCGACAGGGAAAGCCACGGCACCTTGCGGAACAGGGTATCGGCCTGACGATCCTGCTTGAGCAGCTTGTAGCTGGCAGCCAGGTACGCCGCGCCAATGTCGTTCTGCCAGGTGTCCTTGAAGTAGCTTTCGTAGCGCTCGCGGATATCGCTCAAGGCGCCGCTCACCAGAATCCCCTGACGGCTCAGGAGGTAACTGGCGTAGGCGCGGTTGCGCAATTCCGACAGGCCTTCGCTCGGGCCGTTGGCCAGGTCGGTGAGGTACGCGTTGGAACGTTGCAGCAGGTCTTCCGGCACCGGCAGCCCGCGCTCCCTGGCTTCGATCAGGAAGTCGGTGGCGTACAGGCTGGCATACGGCGCCACATCCGGGTTGGCCGCCCACAAGCCGAAACCGCCGGCCTGGTTCTGCCGTTGACGCAGCATGCGCACCGCACCGCTGAAGGCCTGCTCGGCCTCCGGCGCGTTACCACCCCAGATCAACGCCGGCATGGCCTTGGACACCAATTGCTCGGTGCAGGCGTAGCCATAGTCATCCAGGTAATGCTTGAGGCCGTTGGCCCATACCAGCGGCGAAGCGGCGACGCCCAACTGCACATCGCGCAACTGGCTGAACAGCTCGCGGGTCGGTTTCAGCTCTTTGCTGGCGCTGTCGAAACGGCCCAGGCTCAGGGCCACCCGATGCTCGCTCAAGGGTCGGATCGAAGTGGTTTCCGCCACCTGGATACGCTTGCCATCCGGCAGCACCGCGACGAAGCGCAAGTCGGCCGAGCCTAGGGTTTCCCCAACCTTGATCTTGAACTCGGCAACACCTTCCTTGCGCGGTTGCAGGGCCAGGGTGCTGGCCTTGTCGCCTTGCACCTGCAGGCCATCGCTGGTCTGCACTTCAAACTTCACGTCTGCCGCCGCGTCCAGGTTGCTGAACACCCCGGCGCTGACGCTGAACACATCCCCCGGTGCGACAAAGGCCGGCACGTTCGGAGTGATCACCAGCGGCCCGCGCACTTCGGTGTTGGCCTCGCTGACGCCCACGCTGTCGCTGTCCACGGCCACCGCAAACAGGTGCAACTTGCCATTGAAGCTGTCCGGAACCTGGTAGTGCAGCACGGTTTCACCGGCCGGCAAGTCCACCAGGCCAGACCACCAGGCCACAGGTGGCTGATGTTTACGCTTGAACGGGTTGAGGTGGTTGGCCAGGGCGCCTTCCGTATCGCCACCCGGCGCTGCCCCACTGAGCAGGCGGCTGAATTCCGGCAGAATCAGGTCAAGAATCTGACTGGTACCGACCTCCAGCGCCCGCTTCTGGAAGAAGAAGCCCAACGGGTCCGGCGTCTGGTAGCGCGCCACTTGCAGGATGCCTTCGTCCACCGCGTAGACCACTGCGCGGCCAGGGCGGTCGGCGTTGACCTTGATATCCAGGGTCTGCCCCGGCTCGATCTTCGCCGGGCCTTCGACTTTCAGCGCCATGCGCCGCGCGTCGAGGTTGATGCTGAACGGCACTACGCCGTACGACAGCGGGCTCATGTAGACCTCGGACGAACCAATGTCCCGTACGAACTGCACGTTGACGTAGGCATTGCCCTCAAGCCCCGCAGGAACGCGGATGTGTTGCACGCTGTTGGTGCTGTCGGCCTTGAACCACTGCTGGGTGTAGACCTTGTCCCGCTCGATGGTGATCAACCCGGCGCCGGTGTACGGCGCGCGAATGCTGATGGCGATCTCATCACCGGTGGCGTAGCTGCGTTTATCCAGGCGCAGTTGCAGTTCGGCGTTGCGCTCCAGGGAGCGCGAGGTGTTGCCCCGGCCGGCGACGCTGTAGTCGATCTGGTTCAGCAGGTTGCCGTTGGCGTCCTTGAGTTGCAGGGTGAAATCGCCCGGGGCGCCGGTGTTCAGGGTTTGCTTGGCGCCGTCCTTGGTCATCACCAGCGGCGAGGCAGGCTGGCTGATGTTCTTGATGCGCGACTCGTATTTGTAGGTGCCGTTGGATTGCTTCACCAGCACCGAGACGTAGCGGTGCTCGACCACTTCACTGGTCAGGCCGTCGACTGCGACTGGCGTAAGGTCTGGCGCCACGGCCAGCCATTGCACTTCACGCGGGGCGTCCTTGGCGACGAAAGACAGCGAATCCTTGCTCTTCACACCCACCAGGTACGGCGCCGCCGACACCAGCAATGCGCTTTGTGCGGCGACGTTGCGACCGCCTTCGGCTTCGTACACCTGGGTCATCACTTGCAGGCGGTAGGTGCTGTTGGCGAAGCGTTGCAGGTTCAGGTCCAGCACCGCCTGGCCATTGTCGTCGACGGTGGTTTCGGCCAGGTCTTCGGAGCTGGCTTCTTCCAGCGAGTCATTCAGGCGGAAGCGGTAATCCGGGTAGCGATCAAAGGCCGCGAGCGTCGGGCTCAGAGACATTTTCGCCGTGACGCGACGACCCGCCGCCGGAGCGCCGAACAAGTGCATCGCGGTGACCTTGGCCACCACCTGGTCCGGCGAGATCCAGCCCAGCACCGGTGTATCGTGCAGGCTCAGGCTGACTTTCATCCGGTCCGGTTCAAAGTCGCGGACCTTGAAGCTGACGCTGCCTAGGTCGGTACGACGCTGCTTCTCACCGATCAGTTGCAGGGTCGCGGTGTAATCGCCGGATGGCGCTACTTCGCTGCTTGGGAAATCGAAGGTTTCAAAACCGCTGGCCGACAGTTTCAACGGCTGGCGAATCACCTCAAGGCCACGGGGGTCGGTGATCTGCAACTCAACCGGCAGGCCTTGCAGGGCGCCTTTCCAGTCGCCGCTGCGCACGATCATGCCCAGGTGCGCGGTCTCGCCGGGCCGGTACAGGCCGCGATCGGTAAACAGGTAGGCGCTGAGGCGATTGATCGCACCGTCTTCTTCCAGGCCGCCTACATCAAAGCGCGACAAATCCAGCTGTTGCGACTGACGGGCAATCGGCAGGAAGGATTGGTCATTGCCGCGACTGACCACATACATCAACGGCGTTTTCTCACGGCGCAGTTCATCCAGCTTGGCGAAGTGCGCGTGACCTTCGGCGTCGGTATGGCCGCTGGCGACCGGCAAACCGTTGCGGCCGATGATATCGACCTGGGCGTCGGACACCGGCGAGCCGTTGCCGATGGACTGCACGTACACATCGTGGCTGCCATCGCTGGAGCGCTTGGCGATGATGCCCAAGTCGGTGACCACGATGAAACGCAGGTCGCTGGTGGTGTTGCGCGAGTAGTCGAAGGTGCGATCGGCCGGGTCGTCCTGCGGGCTCAGCTTGAGCACAAAAATCCCCCGGCGGCCGCCGTTGGCCGTGAGGTAGTTGCTCAGGTCGACGTTGTCGTAGACGGTTTTCGACGGGTCGCCAGCCGACAGCGGAATGTCCAGGCTCTGACGCTCCACCATCCGGTCGAAGTAGTCATTGGCAAAATTCGGTCGGGCAAAGCTGCCGCTGCTCTGGTCCACCAGGTGTTGCAACTGGTTGGGCAGCAGGCGCGCGATTTCCACATGGGCGCCGGGTACGCCACGGGCCATGAAGCCCAGGCGTTTTTCGCCGGTGAGGCTGAGCAGGGCGCCGTCGGACAGGAACTGCAGCGTGCGTGGATAAGCCGGCATGCTCACGAGAGAGGCTGTCGGATTTTTCGCCAGGTAGCCGCCGATGGCTTCCAGGTTGGCCGGCACCCGCACATACAGGGCGCGGCCCGGCGGGGCCTTGAACTTGAAGGCGTGCAGGGTGTTCAGCGGTTCGACGCTCGGCACGTGGGTCAGCTTGACCTTGGTGCTGCTGGCCAACAGCTTGTCGTCGATGTCTTGCAGGTTCCAGGGGCGGGTATCGTCCTCGGCTTTTTCCGGCAGCATCCAGGCCTGCACCTTGTTGGCGATGGTCTCGTCGGCCACGGCGCTGGAACTGCTGAACATCAACACCGGCTCGGGTTCGCCGCGCTCGTTGTCGACAAAGCTGACTTCGGCGCCGGTAAAGGTCAGGCGATAGCGGCCGGGCACGGTGACTTCGGCCACCAGCGGCGCCGAGCTGGGATTGCCGCCATCACGGGCCTTGAGGCCTTCATCGAGCTTGGCGCTGACCGGGGTGCTTTCCAGTGGGGTGGCCAGGGCGGCAGAGCGCACAAAGGCGTTGAGCTTGTGTTCGTCGAAGGTGATTTCCGGGCGATTGGGCAGTTGCGCATCGCGGTAGGCCAAGCCTTTGCCGAGGGTGACCGAGGCACGTTTGCGTACGCTGTCTTCGTCTACCGGGTGGGAAAAGTGGAAGGTCGCTACCAGCTGTTTCTGCGTCGGGTTGCTCGGGTCCTGGTACAGCTCGTTTTGCGTCAAGGTGGCGCGGAACGGCTGGGTGGAGAATTGGCTGGTGTATTGGCTGAGCAGTACGCCGTCGGCCAACAGGGTTTTCTTGGCCAGGTCGATGGTGTAGTGGGCGTCGACGGGCCAGTCTTTTTCCGGGGTGAACACCAGGCTGCGGTCATCCGCCCAGCGCCAGGCGCCGGCGATGGCAGGCTTGAGGGTGATGCCTTCGGTGACCGGCTTGCCGATGGCCGCCAGCGGGGCCACGGATTCGGCGAAGCGTACCTGCAAGTTATCCACAACCGGTTGCGGCTGGGTGTAATCCGTCAGGTTGGGCTTGTGCAGCGAATAACCCACGGTGTGGGGCTGAGGCAGGTGGGAATACCAGTGCCAGCCGTAAAAGCCCGCGGCCAGCACCAGTACCAGGGCCAGCGCGCCGCCCGCAGCCTGGCGCGGATAAGCCCGGGCCTTGTGGCCGACGTTGACCAGGCCGTTGCCTGTGGCTTGCAGCCAACGCGGCGGCTGCCACTGGCCGAACAGGCTGCGTGCCAGCCATCGAACGGCGCTGAACAGGACACTCACCACTGAGATCAAGGCCCCGAAAAAACGGCGGCTGGTCGCTTTTAACGAATCAAACATGGTGAGCATCCCTGGCAATGTGTCGCGTATCTTACACGTCTCTTTGATACAAAAGATGACGGCAAATGCGCCGCAAAGCTCAGGCTTGCTGTACGAAGGTGAGGCGTATCGCAAAACCGATCAAAAGACTGCCAAACAGCCATTGCTGAAGGCGCTGGGCGGACGGGCTGCGCTCCAGCCAGCGGCCGATTCTTGCGCCGGCCAATCCATAGCAACTGTCGAATCCCAGGCCGACCGCCACCAGAATCGCCCCCAGCAGCGCAAACTGCGCCGTCACCGATGCGCCATGTGGATCAATGAATTGCGGCAGCAGCACGGAGCAGAACAGCAGCGCCTTGGGGTTGAGCAGGTTGGTCAGCAACCCCCGCTGGAAGGCTTCGCGCCAGGCATGCGCCGGCGCCGTGCTGTGCCCGGCGTTCAGGTTGGGCAGCAGGTTTGAGCGCAGGCACTGCACGCCGATCCACAGCAGATATGCCGCACCGCCCAGGCGCACCACATCGAAGGTCCAGGGTGCGACCTTGAACAGGGTCGCCAGGCCCATCCCCGCCAGCGCCACGTGGCAGGCTCGCGCCAGGCCCAAGCCGCCTGCGGTTGCCAGTGCCATCGCCTTGCCCTGGCGGGCGCCGGTTTGCAGCAGCAGGATCATGTCCGGGCCGGGCAGCAGGTACACCACTGCCAACGCGACTAAAAACAACCAGAGTTCTGCCATGTGCCTGCCCCTTGCGGTAGGTGATTCGTAGGGCAATTTTAGGGGTGAAGGCCGGGGCAGGTGCTTGCGTAGTCAGCCGGAAAAGCGTCTAGTCCTGGCACAATCTGCCACTTTTTTCGGGCGAAACATTTCACTTATGCCAAATCTGAAGCTGGACGCATTTGACCGCAAGATTCTTGAAGCCCTGCAACGGGATGGCCGGCTGAGCAACGTGCAACTGGCGGACGAGATTGGCCTGTCGGCCTCGCCCTGCTTGCGGCGTGTGCGGCTGCTGGAAGAGGCCGGGGTGATTCGTGGTTACCAGGCAAGCCTGGACCGGGATGAAGTCGGGTTGGGGCTGACGGTGTTTGTCGGGGTGAAAGTGGAGCGGCATAACGACGAGCAGGCGGAGGCGTTTCGGTTGGCGGTGACGGCGCTGCCCCAGGTGATTTCGGCGTTTCTGGTGTCGGGGGAGTCGGATTTCCTGCTGCAAGTGGTGGTGCCGGACTTGCGCGGGTATGAACGGTTCCTGACCGGGAGCTTGTTGAAGTTGCCGGGGGTGAGTGATATCCGCAGTAACTTCGCGATTCAGACGGTGAAGACGCCCGGGGCATTGCCGCTGAGTCACCTTCCCGGCTAGATCGTTCCCACGCTCCGCGTGGGAATGCCGCCCTGGACGCTCCGCGTCCGCTTTAAAGTCGTGACGCGGAGCGTCACCGGATGCATTCCCACGCAGAGCGTGGGAGCGATCAGATAAGGACGCTTGTTGTGGCGAGGGAGCTTGCTCCCGCTGGGCTGCGTAGCGGCCCCAAAATCTTGGGAGCGCTGCGCACTCCAGCGGGAGCAAGCTCCCTCGCCACTGGGGTTGTGTGGATTTGGGGAGGGAGGTGGTCGTCAGGTCCACCAGTAGCGCACGAGATGAAAGAAGATCGGCGCGGCAAAACACACCGAATCCAGCCGATCCAGCATCCCGCCGTGCCCTTCGATCATGTGCCCCCAATCTTTCACGCCGCGGTCGCGCTTGATCGCTGACATCACGATCCCGCCCGCAAATCCCAGCAGGTTGATCAACAGTGCAATCAGGAACGACTGCCAGGGATTGAACGGCGTGGTCCACCACAGCGCCGCGCCGATCAGGGATGACAGCAGAATCCCGCCGACAAACCCTTCCACGGTTTTCGATGGCGACAAGTTGGGCGCGATCTTGTGTTTGCCGAACAGCTTCCCGCACACGTACTGCAACACGTCCGACAGTTGCACCACGATCACCAGGTAGGCAATCAGCAGCAGGTTGCGGCCTTCGTAGCCGACGATATCCAGGGTCAGCAGCGCCGGCACGAAGGACACACAGAACACCGCGATCATCAGCCCCCATTGCACCTTCGATGCCCGTTCCAGGAAGTGCGTACTGTCGCCGCCCAGTGACGCGAGGATCGGCAGCAGCAGGAACACGTACACCGGGATGAAGATCGAGAACAGCCCGTACCAGTCGAAGTAGATCAGCAGGTATTGCAGTGGCAGCGCCAGGTAGAAGGCCGCCACCAGCGCCGGGTAATCGCTGCGCCGGGTGGGTGTCAGCGTGAGGAATTCCCGCAGCGCATAGAACGACACGGCGTAAAACAGCAGGATCACCGCGCCGGTGCCGAGCCAGAACGCAATGCCAATCACCACCACCATCACCCACCACGCATTGATGCGGGCGTTGAGGTTGTCGATCACCGCGTTGGGTGTGCCACCGGTGCGCAGTTTGAGGATCAGGCCGATCAGCGAGGCGAGCACGAGGATCGCGCCGATCCCGCCGAACAACATCAGGGTTTGGCTATCCATCTCAGGAATGCTCCGGGGCAAGGGCGAGCAAGGCGTCGCGGGTGCGGGCGAGGAACAGCGCCTTGTCTTCGCCGTCCTCCAGTTGCAGCGGTGCGCCGAAGCTGGTGGTGCACAGCAAGGGCAGCGGCAGCACACGGCCCTTGGGCATGACCCGGTTGAGGTTGGCGATCCACACCGGGATCAATTCGGCTTGTGGATAACTCTTGGCCAGGTGATACAGCCCGCTTTTGAACGGCAACAGGCCGTCTTCCAGGTTGCGCGTGCCCTCGGGAAAGATGATAAGCGAGTCGCCGTTTTCCAGGGCCTGAAGCATCGGCGCCAGAGGGTTATCCACAGGGTCCTTGCGCTCGCGGTCGATCAGCACGCCGTTGAACACCCGGTTGATGATGTAGCGGCGCAGGGCGCTGGTGTTCCAGTAGTCGCTGCCGGCCACCGGGCGGGTGAATTTACGCAGGTTCTGCGGCAACGAGGCCCACAGCAGCACGAAATCGCCGTGGCTGCTGTGGTTGGCGTAGTAGATGCGTTGCACCGGCACCGGCGCGCAGCCAAGCCACAGGCTGCGGGCGCCGGTGACGGTGCGGGCCATGGAGGTAATCAGGGTGGCGACCACGGGTTCGAACATGGGGATTCCTTATCCGGCGAAGGGCAGCCAGGGGCTGGCCAGGATGACGGCCACGGTCAGCAGCACTTGCGCCGCCAGCAGGTAGGCTTGCTTGCGCAACAGTTTCAGGGCGCCGCGACGGCGCTCGGTCCAGGGGCGGCCTGCGCGTTTGGCGGATTGCAGGCCAAGGGTTTGCATGGCCTGGTCGAAGTCGGGCGTGCGGTCGGTGTCGCGGGCGAGCAGGGCGAACAGGTCGGCGTCGAAGGCCACCCGCAGCGCCCAATATTTTTCCAGCAGCCCGAGCACAATCATCCACAGGCTGAGGATCAGGCAGACCGGCGTGATGCTGGCCATCAGCAGTTGAGCGAGGCCGAACAGTACGCCGAGCAAGGTCAGGCCTGTGGATAACTGATCCAGGGAACGGCCCCGCCGCAGCAGGCTGGCGACGACCTGTAATTCCATATCAGCGGGCATGGGCTAAACCCTCCAGGGCTTCACGGTGCGCGGAATGCAGGACCACACGTGGGCGTGCTGTACGAATAATAGCCACCGCCTCGTCGACATTGCCTGCGCGCCCGGTATGTAGCAGCCATGCAGCCACGGCGGTGGCGCTGCGTGAGTAACCGAGGGCGCAGCACACCAGCAAGGGTCCGGCTGAGCGTAGCCGCTCTATCGCTTGGGCGGCTTCCACGCATTGCGCTGCAGTGGGCGCCGTCAGGTCGAGCACTGGCAGACTGTAGTAGGCGCGACCCTGTGGATTAATCGGCAATTCGGCGCACAGATCGACCACCGCCTTGAATGATCCCAGCTCACCGCTGGTGGGAATTCGCCCCAGCCAAACGTTATCCACAACCTGATCGGGCTGTGGATGTCTACGTGTCCACAGGCGGGAATTGATCCAGGCGGCCACCAGATAAGGCGCCAACAACCAGCGCGCCGCCGGAGTGAGTCGTCCGTCGGCGCGTTTCTGAAATCCCGAAACGCCCAGTACCAGGTAATTCGCCTTCATCAAGCCAAGGGATACCGCCGGCCAAAGCAGCCACAACCAGCCGCCGCCAAGGGAAAACGCCAGGATCAAACACACCAGCGACCCGAAGCCATAGCGCAGCCCCAGCCGCCAACGCTGGCGATCCCTGGTCAGCTGGGCATTCAGCAGCGGGCTCGGATGTTCCAGCGGCCACAGCCACACGCACATCCAGCCGGCGAGGGCGCCTGTGGGTAAGTCAATAAAGTGATGTTGATAAGTGGTCAGCACCGAAAGGCCGATCAACGCGAACCAGCCATGCACCAGCCAGCGCCAAAGGCCCTGGCTATGCCGCTGATACATTATCCACAGCACCACCAGCAGCGCGATGTGCAACGACGGCGCCTGGTTGAACGGCTTGTCGAACCCGGCGAGTACCGCAAACAGCCAGCCAAACACGCCGTCCAGCTCCGGTCTTTCGAAGGTGAAACGCAAGGGCCAGATCAGGAAGCAGGTGACGGCAATCACTTGGGCCGTCAGCAGGCGCAAGGCATGTTGTTTCAGTTCATGGCGGGTGCTTGGCAGTAGCAGGGAGAAACCGTAGAGCAGGTCGATCGACCAGTAGGGCACGATGGTCCAGGCCCAGAACGGGATATGGGTTTCCCAGCCGAACACCATCGTGCCCACGTCGCTGCGCTGGCTGGTGACCCACGTGGCAAAGCCGTAGGTGCTGAAAAACAGCGGCGCCAACAGCAGCAGCCACAGCACCGCCGGTTTCAACAGGCCCGGTTCACGCATGGGTCAGACTCGCTGTGCCAGGGACACGCTGAAAATCCCCCACTCATCCACGCGTTGGGTGATCTTGCGGAAACCGGCGGCTGCCACCAGTTGATCCATTTCCGCCTGGCTGCGCCGGCGCATTACCCAGGCCTGGCCCTGGCGGTGGCTGGTGAGGGCGCGGGCTATCAGTTCCAGTTGCGGATGCCACGGTTGGCCGGTGTACACCAGATAACCACCGGGCTCCACGGCTTCGGCCAAGCCCGCGAGCGAGCCACCGACCATCGCGTTATCCGCGAACAGTTCATATAGCCCGGACACCACCGCCAGCGTCGGCTTGGGTTCCAGCGCCGCAAGGTCCGCCCGGTCAAACGCATCGCCTTTGACGAACTGGGCGATATCCCCCAGCCCTTTTTCACGAATCAGCGCGCCACCGTCGCGCACGTTGATATCGCTGTAGTCCCGCAGCAGGATCGATTCCGGCAACGGCGAAACGCCCTGCAAGGCTTCCAGAATGTACCGACCATGCCCGGCGGCGATGTCGACGATGCGCACTTCCCGCTGCTCGTCCCGCAGTTTGGCCATCGCCAGGCGCAGCAGCTCTTCCACGTTCAACTTGCGCTGACGAATACCGCGCCAGCCGATGGAGTTCAGGTAATTGGTGTCGATCATCCGCCCCAGCCCGCCTTTGCCGGTGGGTTTGTTGCGGTACACGTAGTCCAGGGTGCTGCCGGAGTCGAAGCCGGTGTCGAAACCGAGCTTCACGCCATCCGACAGTTTGCTGCCCAGGCCCATGCTGGCGCGGGTCATGCGCCAGTACAGGTCGCGCAGGGAGTTGCGTGGCAACGGCGCGGCGAGGGATTCGGATTCGGCGCAGGTCAGGCCAATCCTGTCGGCATCCAGCAAGGAGGCGCGGTCCAGCGGGTGTTCGAAGTTCTGCAGGATAAAGCGCCGGGCGCTGCTCAAGGCCACGGCGCGGTCACGTTCACCGAGGGTGTCGTGGAAGAAGCCGGGGAGTATGTGCAGCTCTTTCTTCAAGCTGCCGAGGCGGTCGAAAAACTGCTGCTGGGGTTTGCGGTGCACCACAAAGTCCGAGCCGGAGATCAGCAGTTGGGTCGGTACCTGAATTGCCTGGGCATCGGCTACAACCCTGTCGGCCGCTTCGTACAGGCCCAGCAGCACATTC
The DNA here is from genome assembly GCF_037094675.1 of Pseudomonas sp. KK18. Taxonomy (NCBI): domain Bacteria; kingdom Pseudomonadati; phylum Pseudomonadota; class Gammaproteobacteria; order Pseudomonadales; family Pseudomonadaceae; genus Pseudomonas; species Pseudomonas sp. KK18. The sequence goes on along the minus strand of NZ_CP146605.1, from coordinate 7,155,171 downwards.
ACGGAAATGGCTTTGGTGATCAGCGGATCACTGTCGTAGGACGCCACGCGCTCCGGGTCATGGCTCAGGAACTTGGCCTTGACGTAGCTGTTGACGAAAAAGTTGCCGCGAAACTTGCGCATCAACGCCAGGCCCGGCCGGGCGAAGGGCACGTAGAGTTTGACCTTGAATGCGGGGGAGGCGAGTACCAGCGAGCGAATCTTCGGCGCGTAGTCGTGCACCCAGGTGGCCGCGATCACCGCGCCGACGCTTTGGGCGATCACTGCGAGGTGTTCTTCCTCGATGTTGTAGGCGCTGCGGATATGGTCAACGAAAGTCTGCACGTCCCGCGCACTGGTGGCGAAGCTCGGGCTGTCGCCGCGCGCGCCGGGGGATTGGCCGTGGCCACGGGCGTCCCAGGCGAAGAAGTCGAACTCCGGCAGGTTCAGCTCGTCCACCAGGTGGGCGATACGACCGGAATGCTCGTGGCCGCGATGGAACAGCAAGATCGCCTTGCGCGGCGCAAAGCCCGCGGGTGCGGTGGCGGGCCAATGACGGTAGAAAAGCTCCACCCCGTCATGGGTGCTGAAGGTGTGCTCTTGCTGTTCACGCATCGCAAAATCCTTATGCAGAAGGGGAGGTGTTCGTTTCTTCTTTCAAGCCTTGGCGCACGCGGTTGACCAGGGTGTAGGCCAGCAAGGCGGCGACCAGCCACATCACCGCTTCGACCCAACCGGCACCCAGCCAACCCAGCGCTACGCCGGTGGCCAGCACCCCGAGCACAAATGCCCGATCGCTCTTGCCCATCGGGCCGTCGTAGCGCCGCGAGGCCCCGACCATCGGCCCGAGCACGCCGGCGTATTCGCTGAACACCGCCAGCAGCGTCACCAGCAACACCGGCGCCAGGCTGACCTCGGGGATCAGCGCAAACGGCAGGATCAGTGCGCTGTCGGCGATCACGTCACACAGTTCATTGAGGTAGGCGCCGAGTCGCGACTGCTGGCCGAATTCCCGGGCGAGCATGCCGTCGATGGCATTGAGGGCCATGCGCAGGATCATCCACAGCGGGATCAGCGCAAACAGCCACACATGTTGTGCGAAGCCGGCAATCAGCAATCCCACCAGCAGGGAAACCACCCCGGCCAGCACGGTGATCTGGTTGGCGGTGGTGCCGTTGTCGTAGAGGCGCTGCACCAGCGGGCGCAGCAGGTTCTGAAAACGCGGCTTAAGCTGATAGATCGAAATCATGGGGAGTGACGCTTCCTTGTCCGTAAGCCCGCGAAAAACTCTGGGGAGTGTGCCGATTTATCACCGCTGAAACCAGTGATGGCTCGTGTTTCTGGGGCTTTCGTCACTATCTGTGTGAAACCAAACAAAAATTTCACGCTTCGGGTTATAGAGTAACTAATTGTTTCTGGGTGGGCGTTTGGGGATGCGAGTGGATCTAGACGCTGATGACGTGGCCATCGAAGGGCTGCCGCGTTTTCAGCAGGGGTTGTTTCATGCCCGCCGGTTAAGGCAGGCCGGCATTGGCCTGACGGTGCTGGCGGTCGGCGGCTGGATGCTGGCGCTGTTTGTGGCGCTGTTCGCCCCGCTGTCGATCTGGCCGGTGGTGCTGATCAACTGCGCCTCGGCGTTGCTGGTGCTGGTGGCTGGCTTGCAATCGGCGTGGTGGGTCGCGGATTGGCGGGCCATGGCGCTGGAGGAGCCGGCTGCACGGCTGATCGAACCGCCGCTGCCACAAGAAGAACCTGGCTGGCTAAACCGGCAGTTCGGTCGCGTCGGTAACGGCTTGCTGGTGCAGATTGGCGCACCGGTGTTCTGGCTGTGCGGCTGGTCGTTGCTGGCATTCTTCAGCGTTCTGGAATTCTGGAGCTTGACCTTGCCCGCCGCGGCGCTGGGCCAGGCTGCCAGTGTGGGCGCCGCCATTGCCTTGGCACTGGCGTTCGGCTTGCTGGTGTTTGAACGGCGCATGGCCCAGGAAAGCACCGCCCAATGGCCGGAAGCGGTGCAACTGGCGCAACTGAGCCGGGTGGCGATTATCTGCCTGGTGATCAGTGCGATTTGTCTGCTGTTTGCCGGTGAAGAGTCCGTGTGGCCATTGCGCCTGGCCGTGTTGATCGGCCTGTTGCCGGCCCTGGTGGCGCTGGAGTTTCTACTAAGAGGCCTGCTGTCGCTGTTCAGCCCGCGCCAGGGGCGGCTTGAACCGCGCCTGATGGCGCAAAGTTTTATCGCCGGGATGCTGCGCTGGCCGCCGCAACCGTTGCTCGCCTTGCAGCACGAACTGCACAACCGTTTCGGCATCGACCTGCGGCAGATCTGGGCCTTCACCTATATGCGCCGGGCATTCCTGCCAGTGCTGGTGGTGGTGCTGGCCGTAGGCTGGTTGCTGACCGGCGTGCATGAAGTCGCCCTGCAAAGCCGTGGGATCTATGAACGCTTTGGCAAGCCGGTGGAGGTCTTCGGGCCTGGCCTGCATGCCGGTTTGCCGTGGCCGCTGGGTCGCGTACTGAACGTGGAAAACGGCGTGGTCCATGAGCTGGCCACCAGCGTTGGCGAAGCGGCAAACACCGACGTCGCTCCGGCCGAGGGCCCGGCGCCGCTGATCGCCAACCGCCTGTGGGACGCCAGCCATGTGAATGACAAATCCCAGGTGATCGCCAGCAGCAGCGGCGACAAACAGAGCTTCCAGATCGTCAATATGGACGTGCGCTTTGTGTACCGCATCGGCTTGACCGACCAGGCCGCACTCGCCGCCACCTATAACAGCGCCGATGTGCCCACGCTGATCCGCAGCACCGCCAGCCGCATCCTCGTCCACGAGTTTGCCTCGCGAACCCTTGATGAATTGCTGGGTGAGGAACGCAACAGCCTCGCCGATGAAATTGGCCAGGCGGTGCAAGCGGACCTGAAGAAACTCGACAGCGGCGTGGAAATTCTCGCCACCGTGGTGGAAGCCATTCACCCGCCCTCCGGTGCGGCGAATGCCTACCACGCGGTGCAAGCTGCGCAGATCGGCGCCCAGGCGCTGATTTCCCGGGAGCGCGGCGCTGCCAGTGAGCAGACCAACCAGGCGTTGCTGCAAGCCAGTACCGCCCGCGACCAGGCCCAGGCCACGGCCCATGAGGTCAGCGCCGGCGCCCAAGCGGCGGACCTGCGCTTCAGCGCCGAACAAAAGGCCTATCAACAAGCCGGCCAGGCGTTCGTGCTGGAGCAGTACCTGAGCCAACTGAGCCAAGGCCTGGCCCACGCCAAGTTACTCATTCTTGATCATCGCCTGGGCGCCAGTGGCGCACCGACCATCGATCTGCGTTCCTTTACCTTACCGGCCGACCCTGCGGTGCCGCGTAAAGCCGTTCAATAAGGAGTTCATCTGTTGAGCGCTCATTCTCACGATCACGCAGGCCATGGTCACCACCACGGCCACCATCATCACCATCATGGCGATGAGCACGAAGCCGGCCCGTTCCCCTGGCGGCGTATGGGCTGGGCGGTATTGCTGGTGCTGTTCGCGATCGCCGCGGCGAGCCTGGTGCAGGTGCGTTCCGGTGAAGCCACGGTGATTACTCGCTTCGGCAACCCGTCGCGGGTATTGCTGGAGCCGGGCCTGGGCTGGCGCTGGCCGGCGCCGTTCGAGGCGGCGATTCCGGTGGACCTGCGCCTGCGCACCACCTCCAGCGGTTTGCAGGATGTGGGCACCCGCGATGGCCTGCGGATCATCGTGCAAGCCTACGTGGCCTGGCAGGTGCAGGGCGACCCCGACAATGTGCAGCGCTTTATGCGCGCGGTGCAGAACCAGCCGGATGAAGCGGCGCGGCAGATTCGCACCTTTGTCGGCTCGGCGCTGGAAACCACCGCCGCCAGTTTCGACCTGGCCAACCTGGTGAACACCGATGCCAGCCAGGTGCGCATTGCCGATTTTGAAGCGCAGTTGCGCCAGCAGATTGATCAACAATTGCTCACCACCTATGGCGTGCGTGTGGTGCAGGTGGGCGTTGAACGGCTGACCTTGCCGTCGGTGACCCTCGCCGCCACCGTCGACCGCATGCGTGCCGAGCGCGAGACCATCGCCACGGAACGCACCGCCGTGGGCAAGCGTGAAGCTGCGCAGATTCGTTCGGCCGCCGAGCGTGATGCGCGGATCGTCCAGGCCGACGCCACGGTGAAAGCCGCCGACATCGAAGCGCAATCCCGGGTCGAAGCGGCGCAGATTTATGGCCGTGCCTACGCCGGCAATCCGCAGCTGTATAACCTGCTGCGTTCCCTCGACACCCTTGGCACAGTGGTCACGCCGGGCACCAAGATCATCCTGCGCACCGACGCCGCGCCTTTCCGCGCGCTGGTGGATGGGCCGAAGGATGTCCAGCCATGAGTGAGCGGGAAAGCCTCGACAGCCCGTGGATCCAGGCTGGACGGCTGACGTTCCTGGCGCTGTACGCGGTGACGGTATTGGCCGCGCTGGCGTGGGCGTTTTCCAACGTGCGCCAGATCGACCCGCAGAACCGTGCCGTGGTGTTGCACTTCGGCGCGCTGGACCGGATCCAGAATGCCGGGCTGCTGCTGGCCTGGCCGCGTCCGTTTGAACAAGTGGTGCTGTTGCCCGCCGCGGACCGGGTGATCGAGCGCCGGGTGGAAAACCTGCTGCGTTCCGATGCGGCCACCCAAGCCGATCGCGTGGCCAGTTTTGCCACGCCGCTGAGCGATGCCCTGGCCGGCTCCGGTTACCTGCTGACCGGCGATGCCGGCGTGGTGCAACTGGATGTGCGGGTCTTCTACAAGGTCACCGAGCCCTACGCGTTTGTGTTGCAGGGCGATCACGTGCTGCCGGCGCTGGATCGACTGGTCACTCGCAGCGCCGTGGTGCTGACTGCGGCGCGGGATCTGGACACGATTCTGGTGGCGCGCCCCGAGTTGATCGGCGCCGACAACCAGGCCGCCGAACGCCGCGAACGGCTGCGTGGCGACCTGGTGCGCGGCATCAATCAACGCCTCGCTGACCTGGCGTCCACCGGCCTTGGCCTAGGCATCGAAGTCACCCGGGTCGACGTGCAATCGAGCTTGCCGGGCCCGGCGGTCAATGCCTTCAACGCAGTGCTGACCGCCAGCCAGCAAGCCGACAAGGCGGTGGCCAATGCGCGCACCGACGCCGAAAAGCTTACCCAGACCGCCAACCAGGACGCCGACCGCGCCGTGCAAGTGGCTCACGCCCAGGCCAGCGAACGGCTGTCCAACGCCCAGGCGCAAACCGCTACCGTCGCCAGCCTGGCCCAGGTCCAAGACCCCGGCCTGTTGCTGCGCCTGTACCGCGAACGCCTGCCGAAGATTCTCGGGCAGGCCGGCTCCGTGACCACGGTTGACCCTAAAGACGATTCCCGCCTGATCATTCAGGGAGCCGAACAATGACCGCCCACGCCGCCCCGATGCTCTCATCGGCCGAACAACGCAGCGCCGCCCGGCAACTGACCCTGGCGATGCTCGCCCTGGGCCTCCTCAGCCTGGGCCTGGTATGGCGCTGGCTGGCGCCGGACCAGACCGGCGTGAGCCAATTGCTGCTGGGCGTCGCCTCGTTGCTGGTGGCCGTGCCCGTGATGCGCTCGGCCTGGTACAGCCTGCGGTATCCAAGTTTGCATGGCATCACCGACCAACTGATCGCCCTGGCCATGCTTGGCGCCTGGGCTACCGGTGACCTGCTGACCGCCGCGCTGCTGCCGATCATCATGATCTTCGGCCATGTGCTGGAAGAGCGTAGCGTCATCGGCTCCCAGGAAGCGATTCATGCCCTGGGCAAGCTGACCCGTAGCCACGCACGGTTGGTGCAGGCGGACGGGACGATCCTGGAAGTGGACAACGGCATCCTGAAGACCGGCGATATCGTCGAAGTGCGCGCCGGTGACCGCGTGCCCGCTGACGGCGTGGTGCTGTCGGGCCAGGCCAGCCTGGACACCGCGCCGATTACCGGTGAATCGGTGCCGCTGGAAGCGAGTGTCGGCGTGCAGGTGTTTGGTGGCGCGATCAACCTCGACGGTTTGCTGCGCCTGGAAGTGACCCGCACTGGCAATGAGTCGACGCTGGGTAAAGTCATCGCCCTGATGCAGAGCGCCGAACGTTCGAAGCCGCCGATCACCCGGTTGCTGGAGCGTTACGCCGGCAGCTACATGGTGCTGGTGCTGTTGCTGGCGGCGGTCACCTGGTTTGTCACCAATGACGCCCAGGCGATGCTCGCGGTGCTGGTGGCGGCGTGCCCGTGTGCTTTGGTGTTGTCGGCGCCGGCCACGGCGATTGCGGGCATTGCGGTGGCGGCGCGTCACGGCATTCTGATTCGCAGCTCGGCGTTTCTCGAAGAGCTGGCGGACCTGACGTCGCTGGTGGTCGACAAGACCGGCACCCTGACGTTTGGCACCCTGCGTTTGCAGTCCATCGACACCCGCGAGCCGGATCGGCAAGTGCTGCTCAACCTGGCGGCCAGCCTCGGCTCGGCCAGCAGCCACCCGGTCAGCCGGGCATTGGCGGGGCTGGCGACTCAAGAGCAGATGCTGGTGTTGTCGGATATTCGCGAGCGCCAGGGCCTCGGTGTGGTCGCGCAGACCGGGCAGGGCGAAGCCGCCCTCGGCCGGCCGGAATTGTTTGAGCAACTGGGCATCACGACCACGGCGGTCCCCAATCACGACGGCCCGATTGCCGGGCTTGCGTTGAACGGGCAGTTCCTTGCCTGGCTGTTGCTGGCGGACAGCGTGAAACCTGAAGCGCGCCAAGCGATGAAAGAGCTGCGTGAATTGGGCCTGGGGCGCCAACTGCTGCTGACCGGCGACCGCCAGAGCGTGGCCGATAGCCTGGCGTTGGAAGTGGGCATCAGCGACGTCGAAGCCCAGGCTTTGCCGGAGGACAAACTCAACCGCGTGCTGGGGGAAATCGGCAGCGGTTTCCGGCCGATGGTGGTGGGCGACGGGATCAACGATTCCCTGGCGCTCAAGGCGGGTGTGGTCGGCGTGGCGATGGGCGCGGGCGGGGCGGATATCGCGCTGGCATCGGCGGACGTGGTGCTGATCGGCAGCGACCTGCGGCGCCTGGGCACCTGTGTGCGCTTGAGTCGCCAGTGCCGGCACACGTTGCAGGTTAACGTGATCATCGGCCTGGGCTGGACGCTGGCGATCGTGGTGTTCGCCGCATTTGGCTGGCTGGGCGCGGCGGGAGCGATGATTGCGGCGGTGCTGCACAACCTCAGTACGCTGCTGGTGCTGGGCAATGCGGGGCGTCTGTTGCGGTTCCAGGAGCCGCTATTGAAACTCGAGGAATAAATTTTTCAGTCGCGCTGTAACGCCATGGGGGGACCTCACTCTAGTGCTATGTCGAGACTGAACAATCCGTTCAGACCGGCTCCACTACCGATCATGAGGAATACACAATGAACATCAAATCCGCTGCTGCTGGTGCCGCCCTCGCTATCGCCGCTGCTGGCATGTTTGCCGGTGTTGCCACTCAGGTACAGGCAGCAGACGCACAGGTCCATTGCTATGGCGTCAACGCCTGCAAAGGCCAGAACGACTGCAAAACCAAAGACCACGCCTGCAAAGGCATGGGTTCTTGCAAAGGCCAGGGCTTCCTGTCGATGAGCAAAGCGATGTGCGATCAGAAAGGCGGCAAAGTCGGCGAATAACCGACAACCGAGTGCAACCGCAGCGGGCCCCCCTCCGCTGCGGACACTTTCCCCAGGAGTGTTTTTATGTCCGCTTCCCTTCCGAGTCTGGGTTACGGCCTGGGTTTACGCAGCGAGTACTACCAGCAGATCCTTGAACAATCGCCCGCCGTGGATTGGTTCGAAGTGATCTCCGAGAATTATCTGGTGCAGGGCGGCAAGGCCTTGTACTACCTGGATGCGATAGCCGAGCGTTATCCCCTGGTGATGCATGGCGTGTCCCTGTCTATCGGCGGGCCCCATGCCCTCGATACCGATTACCTGAAACAACTCAAGCAGCTCTCCGAGCGCATCCGGCCGGCGTGGATTTCCGATCACCTGTGCTGGAGCCGTGGCAACGCGCACCAGTTGCATGACTTGCTGCCGCTGCCCTACACCGAAGAAAGCCTGTACCACGTCGCCGCTCGCGTGCGGCAGGTGCAGGATGTGTTGCAGCGCCCGTTCGTGCTGGAAAACGTCTCCAGCTACGTGCGCTCCAAGGCGGATGAGTTTACCGAGTGGGAATTTCTCAACGCCCTGAGCCACCTCACCGGCTGCCAGTTGCTGCTGGACGTGAATAACGTCTACGTCAGCTCGCGCAATCACGGGTTCGACGCCTGGGAATTTATCCGCAACCTGCCGCCCGAAAGCATCCGCCAACTGCACCTGGCCGGGCATATGGATTACGGCGACTACGTGATCGACACCCATGACCATCCGGTATGCGATCCGGTGTGGGCGCTGTACCAGCGGACCCTGGAGCACCTCGGGCCAGTCTCGACCTTGCTCGAACGCGATGACCATTTCCCGCCTTTCCAGGAGCTGCTCGACGAGTTGAACAAGGCCCGCGAACTGGGCGCGAGCGCGCTGGACAGGAGAGCGTTATGCGCCTGATCGATTGGCAATTGGCCTTTGAGCGGCATTTGCTGGCCGAATCTTCCACTGCCAGCAACAGCTTCAGCGCCACCTTGATCGGCGGCCCGACCCTGGATGTCGAGACGGGCCTGGCGATTTACCACAACGCCTATCACGCCCGATTGCAGGAAGTGCTGCGCGATGACTTCAGCGCCGTCTGGTATTGGCTGGGGGACGAGGAGTTTGCAGCGTTGGGTTCGGCCTATATCTGCCGTTATCCCTCGGCCCATTACAGCCTGCGCTGGTTTGGCGAGCGGTTCCCCGGGTTTATCGTTGAGCATTATGGCGAGCAAGGTTTGGCGCCTGCCGAGCTGGCGCGGCTCGAATGGGCATTCACCCTGGCCTTTGATGCACCGCAGGGCGAGCCGTTGGCCCTGCAAGACATGGCAACGCTGCCGCCCGAAGACTGGCCAGGGCTGCAGGTGCAGTTCGTGCCCTCGGTGCAGCAGGTGCTGTGTGATTTCAACAGCCTGGGCATCTGGCGTGCGAGCAAGGGCGAGTGGGACTTTCCCGGCAGCGAAGCCCTGCCATTGGCGCAGGTGTGCCTGGTCTGGCGCCATCAGAATGTCTGCCAATACCGCAGCGTTGAACCGGCGCAAGCCAGCGCGCTGACAGGCATGGTCGCCAACGGTTGGAGTTTTTCCGAACTGTGTGCCGAGTTGGCAGTCACTTACCAGGAGGGCGCGCCATTGCAAGCGGTTACCTGGCTGAAACAGTGGGTCCAGGAGGGTTTGCTCCAGCGGCGGGCACCATAGAAAGGCGCTATTGTTTCGATAGCCTGCTAATTTTTCCGTGGATGGTCTACCCTCATTTCAGACGTCTGAAACAAGGGGGGACTACTCATGCTCGCGCAACTTCCACCGGCCTTACAGAATCTCAAGCTACCGCTGCGTCTTCGACTCTGGGACGGCCATGAGTTCAACCTGGGCCCGGATCCCAGCGTCACCATTGTGGTCAAGGACCCCATGATGGTTTCAAAGCTCAGCCATCCGACGCTCGACTCACTGGGCGAAGCTTTCGTCGAGGGCAAACTGGAGCTGGAAGGCTCCATTTCCGAAGTGATCAGGGTCGTTGACGAGTTGAGTCATGCCCTGGTTGATGACGACGAGGGGAGTCGTCCGGTGCGCTCGATCCACGACAAGGCCACCGACGCAGCTGCTATTTCCTACCATTACGACCTGTCCAACGAGTTCTACCAGCTGTGGCTGGACCGCGACATGGCCTATTCCTGCGGGTATTTCGAAACCGGCAGCGAATCCCTTGATCAAGCCCAACAAGACAAATTCCGCCACCTGTGCCGCAAATTGCGGCTGCAGCCGGGGGAGTATTTGCTCGACGTGGGCTGCGGTTGGGGTGGGCTGGCGCGGTATGCCGCGCGGGAATTCGGGGTCAAGGTGTTCGGTATCACCCTGAGCAAGGAACAGCTGGCGCTGGCCCAGGAGCGGGTGAAGGCCGAAGGCCTGGAAGACCAGGTAGAGCTGACGCTGCTCGACTACCGCGACTTGCCCCAGGATGGCCGGTTCGACAAGGTGGTGAGCGTGGGGATGTTTGAACACGTTGGCCACGCCAACCTGGCTGAGTACTGCAAGATTCTCTACGGCGCGGTGCGTGAGGGCGGCCTGGTGATGAACCACGGGATTACCGCCAAGCACATTGATGGCCGGCCCGTAGGCCGTGGCGCCGGGGATTTTATCGAGCGTTATGTGTTCCCCAACGGCGAGTTGCCGCATCTGTCGATGATGACCGCCGAGATCAGCGACGTGGGCCTGGAAGTAGTCGACGTCGAAAGCCTGCGCCTGCATTACGCGCGCACGCTGGATCACTGGAGCGAGCGCCTCGAAGACAACCTGGAAGCGGCGGGCAAGATGGTGCCGGAGCAAGCCTTGCGCATTTGGCGCCTGTACCTGGCCGGCTGTGCGTATGCGTTTGCCCGGGGCTGGATCAACCTGCATCAGATTCTGGCGGTGAAACCCCATGCCGATGGTAGCCATGAGCTGCCGTGGACGCGGGATGACCTGTACCAGTAAGCAATGTTACCGGTGATCTGAATGTGGGAGCGGGCTTGTGTGGGAGCGGGCTTGCTCGCGAAGGCGTTGTATCAGAAACACATTCAGTGACTGACACTCCGCTTTCGCGAGCAAGCCCGCTCCCACATTGGGTTCGGTGCAAGCCTTACAAAATTGGAGAAATCAGCCGCGCGATCCGCATGCCCAATTGTTGCAGGCGGTGGGTCTGGCGGTTTTCTTCCTGGCTGATTTCATGGGCCAGGGCGAAGTCTTCCAGCAGCATGTGCTCCACCTGGCTGGCGAAAGTGTCATCTACCGTCAGCAACATCACTTCGAAATTCAGCCGGAACGAGCGGTTATCCAGGTTCGCACTGCCGATGGCGCTGATTTCACGGTCGACCAACACCACTTTCTGATGCAGGAACCCTGGCGTATAGCGAAATACCCGCACCCCGGCGCGCACGGCTTCGATCGCATACAGGCTGGAAGCGGCGTAGACGATGCGGTGATCCGGCCGTGACGGCAGCAGCAGGCGCACGTCGACACCGCGCAATACCGCCAACCTCAAAGCCGCAAACACCGCCTCATCGGGAATGAAATACGGGCTGGTGATCCACACCCGCTCGGTCGCCGCATGAATGGCCTCGACGAAAAACAGCGAGCAGGTTTCGTAGGGATCCGCCGGGCCGCTGGCCAGCAACTGGCAGAGTACGCCGTCGTCCGGGTAGGTATCCGGCAGCAGCAGCGGCGGCAACTCCCGCGCGGCCCAGAACCAGTCCTCGGCAAACGACTCCTGCAAGCACGCCACCACTGGGCCGCTGACTTGCACATGGGTGTCACGCCATGGCGCCAGCGGCGGTTTCTTGCCCAGGTACTCATCGCCGACGTTATGCCCACCGACGAACCCGGTAATGCCATCCACCACCACGATCTTGCGGTGGTTGCGGAAGTTGACCTGGAAGCGGTTGAGCCAGCCGCTGCGCGTGGCGAAGGCCTTGACCTGCACCCCGGCGTCTCGTAGCGACTGCACATAACGATGGGGCAGGGCATGGCTGCCGATACGGTCGTACAGCACGAAAATGGCTACGCCTTCGGCGGCTTTTTCCTTGAGCAAGGTGTGCAGTTGGCGGCCAAGTTCGTCGTCATGAATGATGAAGAACTGGAACAGCACGGCGGTCTTTGCCGAGCGAATCGCCTCGAAAATCGCGCTGAACGTAGCCTCGCCATTGATCAGCAAACGCACCTGATTATTCGCCAGGCACGGCATGCGCCCCAGCTTGGGCATGGCCCGCAGCGAAGCGTAGGCCTGGGAGTTGCGCGCGGCCAATGCCTCTTCAACCCATGGGCGCCAGTTCAGCTCGGTGATCGCCTTGTGCATTTCCTGGTTGGCCTGGCGCCGCGCCTGAATGTAGGCGTCGAAAGTGCTCCGGCCAAAGATCAGGTAGGGAATCAGCGTCAGGTAGGGGATGAACATCAGCGACAATGCCCAGGCAATCGAGCCTTGGGCGGTCCTGACGGTCAGCACCGCATGGATGGCGGCGAGGGTGCCCAGAAAATGCAGGGTGGCAATGAAATAGGCGAGCAGGTGCGGGCCAAAGAAATCCATGGACAACGGTACTCCTGACGAACAAGTGCCTAACAGACCATGTTCGGCCACGAATGTCGCTATTTTATTTGCTGTGCAACACTGGCGCTTTTGCGGCGTCTAACGCCGACAATTGCCCAGGAGTTACCCGATGAATGCTCGTCTGCTTGGTTTGGCCATGGTTGTTGGTTTGACGCTGCCTGTGGCGGCGCAAGCGCAGATGTTGGCGCCGGGCTTGTGGGAGTTGACCACCAGCAACATGAAGGTCGATAACCAGGACCTGCCGGACTTGTCGCTGATCCTCGGTCAGCTCAAGCAACAGATGACCCCGGAACAACGCGCGATGCTTGAGAAGCAAGGCATCACCATGGCCGGCAAAGGCGTGCAGGTGTGCCTGACCCCGGCCCAGGTGGCGTCCGATTCCATCCCGCTGACCGACCCGCAATCGGGTTGCAAGCAGGAAGTGACGGACAAGACCGGCAACCAATGGAAATTCCGTTTCAGCTGCCCGAAAGCCCAGGGCACTGGCGTGGCGACGTTCCAGAGCCAGCAGGAATTCACCACTACGGTTAACGGTACCTTCAACGCCACCGGCGTACAGCAGAAGGGCAGCCTGGACACCCATGCGCAGTGGTTGGGCAGCAACTGCGGCACGGTCAAACCCCGCGCTTAACCTAAGACATACCCCGATCAAAATGTGGGAGCGGGCTTGCTCGCGAATGCGGTGAATCAGTCACAGGTGTATTGGCTGACCCACCGCATTCGCGAGCAAGCCCGCTCCCACATTTGATTGGATTGCCAGGTACAGAGTCTCTTCAACGCTGGAAATGCAGCGGCAGCCCCTGGCAACTGTCGTGCACGCGCCCGTCGTGCCAGGCCAGGTGGCCGGACACAAGCGTGGTGCTGACGCTGTGCCGGAGGCTGCGCCCGGCAAAGGGCGTCCAGCCGCAGCGGGCCAGGACCGGCTGGCTGCTGACGGGTTTGCCGTGAGGCTCGGGTTTGATCAGCACCAGGTCGGCCCAATAGCCTTCGCGCAGGTAGCCACGGTCGGGGATCGCAAACAGGTCCGCGACCCGATGGCTGGTTTTCGCCACCAGCGTGGTCAGCGGCAGCAGGCCGTCGGCGACCAATTCCAGCAGCGCCGGCAGGGCGTGTTGCACCAGCGGCAAGCCTGACGGCGCTTCGCGATAGGGCAGTTGTTTTTGCGCCCAGGTGTGCGGCGCATGGTCACTGCCAATTACATCCAGACGATCACTCAACAATGCCAGGCGCAAGGCGTTGCGGTCGGCGCGTGTCTTGATCGCCGGGTTGCATTTGATCTGGTGGCCGAGGCGGGCGTAGTCGCGGTCATCGAACAAGAGGTGATGCAGGCAGACTTCCGCCGTGATGCGTTTTTGCGCCAGGGGTTTGTCTTCGAACAGCACCAACTCCCGTGCGCTGGTGATGTGCAGCACATGCAGGCGCGTGCCGTGCCGCTTGGCCAGTTCCACCGCCAGGGACGAGGAGCGATAGCAGGCCTCGGCATCGCGGATCAGCGGGTGCGCCACGGCAGGAATGTGCTCACCGAAACGCTCGCGCATCCTTTGCTCGCGGGCCAGGATGCTGGGGGTGTGCTCGCAGTGGGCCAGGAGAATGGTCGGCACCTCGGCGAACAGACGCTCGAGGATCTTCGGATCATCCACCAGCATATTGCCGGTAGACGCACCCATGAACACTTTGACCCCGGCGACTTCCCGCGGGTCCAGCGCGGCGACGGTGTCGAGGTTGTCGTTGCTCACTCCGAAGTGAAAGCCATAGTTGGCCACCGAATGCAGCGCCGCGCGGCGCTTCTTGTCGGCCAGGGCTTCCAGGTTCAGGGTCGCCGGGTTGGTGTTGGGCATGTCCATGAAACTGGTGATGCCACCCGCCACCGCCGCGCGGGACTCGCTGTAGAAGCTGCCTTTGTCCGGCGCGCCGGGTTCTCGGAAATGCACCTGGTCGTCGATCATTCCCGGCAGCAGCCACTGGCCTTGGGCGTCGATTTCCACGGTGGCGTTGGCGTTGTCGATGCTGCCGGCGATCTTCTCGATACGGCCATTGGCGACCAGCAGGTCAGCCTCGAATTCCTCGCCTTCGTTCACCAGGCGGGCGTTGCGGATCAGCAGGCGGCTCATGGTCAGAACTCGTTTTGCAGGGCTTTGTAACCCAGCACCAGGTCGACGTTGGTGCGTGCCACGTCTTCGGAAAACTCCGAAGCGCTGACACTCACCGGCGGGAACTGGGACAGGTCGGTGTTGGGGCCGATGCGGGTGGTGGAGGGCACGTAGAACGCGTCGGGCAAATCGCGGCCGTCGACTACAGAGTTGTGCCGCACCACGCAGCCATCGCCGACGACGCAGTTGAACAGCACGCTGTTGAAGCCGATGAACACACGGTCACCAACGGTGCAGGGCCCGTGGACGATGGAGCGGTGGGCGATGGAGGTGAACTCGCCGATGGTTACGGCGGCGCCGGATTTGGAGTGGATCACCACGCCGTCCTGGATATTCGAATTGGCACCGATGGTGATCGGGTCCATGTCACCGTTGGCGTCGACTTCGTCGGCGCGGATCACCGCGTAAGGGCCGACAAATACGTTTTCGCCGATGATCACCTTGCCGCAGATGATTGCGGTTTTGTCGACGTAGGCCGATTCGGCAATCACGGGCAGATCGCCGGAAGGGTTCTTGCGGATCATGGGTCAGGTTCCTTGAGAGGCGCGGTGATGATGTTGACGTGATGGCCGTCGATGGCGTTGTAGAAACAGGTGGGCCGGCCGGTGTGGCAGGCCGGGCCTTGCTGGTCGACGATCAGCAATACCGCGTCGCCGTCGCAATCCAGGCGGGCCTCCACCAGCAGTTGCCAGTGGCCCGAGGTTTCGCCCTTGCGCCACAGTTGCTGGCGCGAGCGGGACCAGTAGCAGACGTGCCCGGTGGCCAGGGTTTCGTCGAGGGCCTGGCGGTTCATCCAGGCCAGCATCAACACTTCGCCGCTGCCGTGTTGCTGGGCGATGGCGGCGATCAGGCCATCGCTGGTCCACGGCAGGGCGTCGAGCACGCTATCGAGTGGAAAGCGGCTGCCGATGGCAGCCTCTTCCAGGTCAAGCATGCTCAGGCTCACGGCTTGCTCAGGGCCGCGCACAGGGTGTTGAGGTTGTATTCGAACAGGCCGGTAAAGGTGCTGGCCGGACCTTCTGCAGCCAGGGCGTCCGAATACAGCGTGCCGCCGATCTGCGCGCCGCTCTCATCAGCGATCTGCTGGAGCAGACGCGAGTCCTTGATGTTTTCCATGAACACGGCCTTGACCTTGTCCTTGCGGATCTGGGTGATCAGCGTGGCGACTTCGGCGGCCGACGGTTCACGTTCGGTGGACAAACCTTGAGGCGACAGGAACTCGATACCGTAGGCCTGGCCCAGGTAGCCGAAGGCGTCATGAGAGGTGACGATGCGACGGTTACCCGGTGGCAGCGCGCCAAACTTGGCCTTGGCTTCAGCCAGCAGGCGGTAGATTTCTTTCAGGTACACCTGGCTGTTGTGCTCGTAGTCGGCCTTGTTGGCCGGGTCGGCAGCGATCAGCGCCTTGGTGATGTTGTTCACGTAGATAACGGTGTTGGCCAGGTTGTGCCAGGCGTGCGGGTCGGGGATGGTTTCGCCGTCCTCTTCCATGGTGTGGGAGAGCACGCCTTTGCTCGCAGTGACCACAGTGGCCTTGGTCTCGGTGCTGGTGACCAGGCGATCCAGCCACGGCTCGAAGCCTAGGCCGTTCTTGATGATCACCTTGGCCTTGAGCAGGGCCTTGGCATCGTCCGGTGTTGGTTCGTAGGTGTGGGCGTCGGCGTCGGGGCCGACCATGTTGCTGATCTGGATATGATCGCCACCGACCTGGTGGGTCATGTCGTCAAGAATACTGAAGCTGGTAACCACCTGAAGCTTGTCGGCAGCCTGGGCCGTCGCGAACGACAGCGGCAGCAACACACTGAACAGCACGAGTAGAGCGCGCATCGGGAAACACCTCATTGGGATGTAAGCAAAGGCGGGCGGCGCAGCAAGCCGTGCACCGGACCGAAGACCACGGACAGCAGGTACCAGCCGCCAGCCACCAGCACAATTGCCGGGCCGCTGGGCAGCGAGTAGTAGAACGACAGCAACAAGCCAAGCCATACCGACAGGCATCCCAGCACCGCTGATATGGCGATCAACACCGGCAGGCGCCGGCTCCAGAAACGTGAAGCAATCGCCGGCAACATCATCAGGCCGACCACCATCAACGCGCCGATCGCCTGGAAACCGATCACCAGGTTCAGCACCACCAGCGTCAGGAACAGGCCGTGGGCCAGCGGGCCGAGGCGGCTGACGGTTTGCAGGAACAGCGGGTCGAGGGTGTCCAGCAGCAGCGGTTTGTAGATCACCACCATGGCGACCAGGCTGAAGCCCGAGACCCACAGCATGCCGGTGAGGGTCGGGCCGTCTACCGCCAGGGCCGAGCCGAACAGCAGGTGCAGCAGGTCCAGGCGTTTTCCGGCGAGGCCGAGGATCAGCACGCCGCTGGCCAGGGAGATCGGGTAGATGGCGGCGAGGCTGGCGTCTTCCTTCAGCCCGGTGCGACGGGTGATCCAGGCGGCGAGGCCGGCCATGCTCAGGCCGGCGCCCAGGCCGCCGATGGTCAGCGCGGGCAAACTCAGGCCGGCAAACCAGAAGCCCAGTGCGGCGCCGGGCAGGATGCCGTGGGACACCGCGTCACCGATCAGGCTCATGCGGCGCAGGATCAGGAACACCCCAAGCGGCGCCGTGCTGCATGCCAATACCAGACCGCCGACGAGCGCGCGGCGCATGAAAACGAAATCGAGAAACGGCATCCACAGGTGGGCGGCGAAGTGCATCAGGCCACCTGCATTTGCGGCTGCGGGCGGATCAGTTCTTTGCTGGAGCCGAACACGCAGCCACTGCTTTTGATCTGCACCACTTGCTGGGTGTGTTGGCGTACGGAGCCGAGGTCATGGCACACCACGACCACCGTGCGGCCTGCGTCGTGCCAGGCGTGGATGTGTTTCCAGCACAGCGCCTGGCCGTCTTCGTCGAGGGCGGCGTGGGGTTCGTCCAGCAGCAATATCGGCGACTCGGCCAGGCTCATGCGGGCGAGCAGGGCGCGTTGCAGTTCGCCGCCCGACAAGGCCATCAACGGCCGATGCTCCAGGCCGCTGAGGCACCAGTCTTCGAGCACGGCGCTCAGGCGTTCGGTACGTTGTTGCGGGGTTTGCCTGCTGCCCCAAAAACCGGCGGCCACCAATTCTTCAAGGCTGATAGGAAACTGGCGATCGAGGTTCTGTTGCTGGGGCATAAACGACAGGCCACCTCTGCGTGGAACATCGATCGTCACTTTCCCCGCCAGCGGCTTCTGTAAGCCGGCGATAACTTTCAGCAGGCTGCTTTTGCCGGTGCCGTTGGCGCCGATGATGCCGGTAAGGCTGCCTTTTTCCAGGGTGAAATCCACGGCGGGGGTCAGTGGTTGGCCGGGGGCGCCCCAGCGCAAAGCGGTGCAGGTGATCATTCGGAAGGTCTCGTCCAGCGGCTTTCGGCCACGGCATCGTGCGCGTGAAGGCTTTCGGCGTGGATCACTCTCAAGTGGAAGGCATTGACCGCATCCGAGCGTTTCAAGGCGAGGTTCAGGCGGCGGGCGGCGTCTTCGCAGAACATCAGGTTCTGCCCGTTGGCCAGGGCGAAGGCTTGTTCGTCTGCACGCTTTACGGCGGTTTGCACGGCAGTGCCGAGGGCGGCTTCGGTTTCGTCGATCAACTGGGTCAGCGGCAGTGTTGGCTGATCGCCTTGAAGCCGGACCTGCAACAGCGCGCTGCTGCGCTGGCTGTGGGGCGTGGCGACGATGCCGTTTGCGCTGCCGAGCCAGGTCAGTACGTCTTCGTGCTGCAGCGGTGTGCCGGCAAAGTCCTCGATAAATTGCTGCTGAATCAATTGCCTGGCGAGGGCAGCGGAGCAAGGGCAGGTTGAAGAGTAAGTAACGTCAATTTTTAGTTCCACGTGGAACATCTGGTTTTCCAGGCGCGCCTCGATGCTCACCGGGTAGCTTTTCCAGCCGGCCAACGGGCTGACCAGCGCCGGACGTTTCAGCAGCAGACCTGCATGAATTCGCAGGTAGGCATTTGTGGATAAACCTTCATGACTGTCGAGAAAACGTTGCAATACACTGCGCAGCAGTGCTGGCGAAAGCGGTTGCTGTTCAAGCATTTCCAGCGCCAGGTAAAGCCGTGACATATGAATGCCACGGGCCTCGCCGTCGTCCAGGCTGACGCCGGCATCAGCCGTGGCGCTAAGGCTTTGGCCGTCGATCAGAATGGGCAGGGCAATGCCGCACATGCCCACCCAATCGAGCGGCAAGGCTTGGCGTGAAGCCTGCGCGGCGATATCGGGCAGAGTCAGCGCGTTCATGAGCAGGTCCATCGTTGGAAATAAAAAGACATGTTATATTATTACAATTGAAACGACGAAAGTTTTTCTGTTCTGTCTTTTATTCAGTCATGTCGAGTACGGAAGCTCCTTTATTTGCGGTGTAAGTCATGCACAGACGTCAACTCCTCAACCTGCTGCTGGCCAGTGCGGTGTTCACCTTGCCCTTGGGCGTGTCTGCCGCGCAGATCCGCAATGCACGGCTGTGGCGGTCGGATAACAAGCTGCGGCTGGTGCTGGACCTCAGCGGCCCGGTGCAATACAAGACCTTCACCCTGACCGCGCCGGAGCGGTTGATCATCGATTTGAGCGGCGCGAAGCTGACCGGTGATTTCAGCCAACTGGCCCTGACCAACAGCGGCATTACCTCGATTCGCTCGGGGCATTTCGGGCAGGGCGATACGCGGATCGTGCTGGATTTGAAGGCGCCGATGCAGCTCAACAGCTTTCTCCTGCCGCCGCAGGATGGCCAGGGCCACCGCCTCGTGCTGGACCTGACAAGCGCCACTCATGCGCCTATGCAAATCGCTGCGGCACCGGCCGCGTTGGCTGCACCCGTGCCGGCGCCGGTGGACAGGGCTCATCCAAAACGCGACATCATCGTGGTGGTCGACCCTGGGCACGGCGGCAAGGATCCCGGCGCGATTGGCTCAAAGGGCCAGCGCGAAAAAGACGTGGTGCTGTCCATCGCCCAGTTGCTGGCCAAGCGTCTGAAGCGCGAGAAGGGCTTCGATGTGAAGCTGGTGCGCAACGACGACTTCTTCGTGCCGCTGCGTAAACGTGTGGACATCGCCCGTCAGCACAAAGCCGACATGTTTATCTCGGTACACGCCGATGCCGCGCCACGGCTTACGGCGTCCGGCGCCTCTGTCTATGCGCTGTCTGAAGGCGGCGCCACCTCCGCCACTGCACGGTTCATGGCGCAGCGGGAAAACGGCGCCGACCTGTTGGGCGCCACCACCTTGCTCAATCTCAAGGACAAGGACCCGATGCTCGCCGGGGTGATTCTCGACATGTCGATGAACGCCACCATCGCCTCCAGCCTGCAACTGGGCAGCTCGGTACTGGGCAGCCTGCAAAGCATCACCACGCTGCATCAAAAACGCGTGGAACAGGCCGGCTTTGCGGTGCTCAAGTCGCCGGACGTGCCGTCGATCCTGGTGGAAACCGGGTTTATCTCCAACACCCAGGACGCCCAGCGACTGGTCACCGCACGCCATCAACAGGCGGTGGCAGACGGTTTATTTGAAGGGTTGAAGAACTACTTCCAGAAGAACCCGCCGATGAACAGCTACATGGCCTGGGTTCAGGAACAGAAAACCGGCCAGGTCTAACAGCCGGTGATTCGACTACAGGTGAACTTGGCGCTGGCACCACCGGAACTGGAAAACCGGTTGAGGGTGGTCCAGCCCACTCGCCGCGTGTAGCCCACCCACGCCTCACCATCGGAAGCCAACCCGGTAAAGAACGTCAGTTGCCCGTAGCGGCTGCTGGTTTGTGCCCAATAGCGTTTTCCGATCACTTCAAAGCCCCGCAAATACGTAGTGCTGCCTGCCGTCGCGACGCTGTAGGCATTGCCCTGGGCGTCGACGCACGCCAGCAGGTTGGCGCTGCGGGTGCAGTTGGCCAGCAGGCTGGGCACCTGGGCGTTGGCCAGGCTCGCCAGCATCAGCAACACAGCACACAGCAGGTATTTCATAGAGGCTCTCGGGGCGTTATTCGGCTGCCAGCATTGCGCCCTTCGTCGTCACGAGCAAGGGGGATTGGCTTATTTGCATTGTTATACTATAACATTAAAAAACAGCCTGACCCGTGAACCACCTCCGATGACCGAACAAGACCTTCTCGCCCAACCCTGCGCCGACTACATGAATGAAGCCCAGCAAGGTTTCTTCCGCGAGCTGCTGCTGGCCCAGCGCAACGAGCTGCAAGCGCGTATCGACGCTGAATTCATGGTGCTGCGCGAACAGGAGCCCAACAGCGATCCCGCCGATGTCGGCAGCGCCGAAGAACAGCGCCAATGGCAACTGCGCCTGCTGGAGCGCGAAAAAAAGCTGTTGGACAAGATCGACGAAGCCCTGGAACGCCTGGCCCGCGGTGAATACGGCTGGTGCCGTGAAACCTGCGAACCCATCGGCCTCAAGCGCCTGCTGCTGCGCCCCACGGCCACCCTGTGTATCGAAGCCAAAGAACGTGAAGAGCTGCGCGAACGCCATCAACGGGCGATTTGACCGGCCAACCCTGATGAGGAATACCTGATGCCCAATCGTCTCCCCGTTACTGTGCTGTCCGGATTCCTCGGCGCCGGCAAAAGCACGCTGCTCAACTACGTCCTGCGCAACCGCGAAAACCTGCGGGTGGCGGTGATCGTCAACGACATGAGCGAAATCAACATCGATGGCAGTGAGGTCCAGCGCGACGTCACCCTCAATCGCGCCGAAGAAAAACTGGTGGAGATGAGCAACGGCTGCATCTGCTGCACCTTGCGCGAAGACTTGCTGGAAGAAGTCGGAAAGCTCGCCAAGGAAGGTCGGTTCGATTACCTGTTGATCGAGTCCACTGGGATCTCCGAGCCGTTGCCGGTGGCCGAAACCTTCACGTTTCGCGACGAAGACGGCCAGAGCCTGGCGGACATTGCCCGGCTCGACACCATGGTCACCGTGGTCGACGGCATGAACTTCCTGCTCGACTACCAGGCTGCCGAAAGCCTGGCGTCCCGGGGCGAAACCCTCGGTGAAGAGGACGAGCGCTCGATCACCGACCTGCTGATCGAGCAGATCGAATTTGCGGATGTGATCCTCATCAGCAAGATCGACCTGATCAGCAGCAGTGAGCGCGAGGAGTTGATGGCGATCCTGGAGCGCTTGAACTCCCAGGCTGAAATCATCCCGATGGTCATGGGCGAAGTGCCGTTGGCGAAGATCCTCAACACCGGCCGTTTCGACTTCGAGCGTGCTTCCCAGGCGCCGGGCTGGTTGCAGGAACTGCGTGGCGAACACCTGCCGGAAACCGAAGAGTACGGCATCGCCTCCACCGCCTATCGCGCCCGCCGCCCGTTCCACCCGCAGCGGTTTTTCGACTTTATCGACCGGCCTTGGGTGAATGGAAAACTGCTGCGTTCCAAGGGCTTTTTCTGGCTGGCCAGCAAACACCAGGACGCCGGTAGCTGGTCCCAGGCTGGCGGCCTGATGCGCCATGGGTTTGCCGGGCGCTGGTGGCGTTTCGTGCCGAAAACCCAGTGGCCCCAGGACGAGGAAGGCATCGCCGCAATCATGAAAAACTGGCAACTGAGCACCGGCGATTGCCGGCAGGAGCTGGTGTTTATCGGCCAGAACATCGACTTCGCCCAGATGACCGCCGAGCTGGACGCTTGTTTGCTGACCGACGATGAAATGGCCACGGGTGTCGAAGGTTGGCGCTTGTTGGCCGATCCCTTTGGCCCTTGGTTCGAAGAGGCTGCCTGATGCTGGCACCGACCCTGAAACTGCGCCCGGTGGTACGCCAGACCCACGGCGAAACCCCGGCCGTGCTCTCCGATATCCTTGAGGACGGCGTGAACCTAGCGGTGTGGCAGCGTCAGTTGCCCCTGCACATCGCCGAGTTCGGCGCGTTACTGGTGGCACTCAATGAGCCATTGGCCGAGTCGATGGTGGTTGAACTGAACAGCGAAGACGCCGAGCCAAACCTGCAGGAATTTGCATCGGGTTGCCGTGACCTTGAAGGCTACGAAGGCTTTATCGCCGATGTGTCGTGGTTGGTCAGCGCCTTTGCCTGTTTGCTCGGAGCCAAGCGTATCGGCGTGCGTTTGCGGCTATTGGACAAGGCCATGTGCCCGCGTTTTCATGTGGATCATGTGCCGGTGCGGCTGATCACCACCTACGCCGGCATCGGCAGCCAGTGGTTGCGCGAGGGGGTTATGGAGCGGCGACACCTGAGCCAGGCGAGTGCTGAGCCGGAAGAACGCATTGAGCAAATCCACTGCGGTGAAGTGGCGTTGCTCAAGGGCGAAAAATGGCACGGCAACGAAGGCTTTGGCCTGATCCATCGCTCGCCGCCGCTGCAAGCGGATGAGCGACGGTTGATCCTGACGCTGGATTGGTTGGCGTAACCGGGTAGGATCGAACCTCTCTACACGGTCTGAATGATGCCCACCATGCTGCAGAACATTCCCACCCACGTGATTGCCGGGCCCCTGGGCGCCGGCAAGACCAGCCTGATCAAGCACCTGCTGGCCCAGCGCCCGGCCAACGAGCGTTGGGCGGTGTTGATCAATGAGTTCGGGCAGATTGGCCTGGATGCCGCGTTGCTCACCCGTGATGACGACGGGATTGCCCTCGGTGAAGTGGCGGGTGGCTGCCTGTGTTGCGTCAATGGTGCGCCGTTCCAGGTAGGGCTGGGGCGTTTGTTGCGTAAGGCAAAGCCCGATCGGCTGTTTATCGAGCCGTCCGGGCTTGGGCATCCGGCTCAATTGCTCAAGCAACTGCGGGAAGCGCCCTGGCAGCAGGTACTGGCGGTGCAGCCTTGCGTACTCGTACTGGACGCCCAGGCGTTGGCGGCGGGCAAACCTTTACCCAATGCCCAACGGGAGGCATTAGCCAGCGCCGGGCTGTTGGTATTGAACAAGAATGAAGCCTTAAGTGATGCGCAGCGCCTGTTGATTCAAGGACAACTGCCCGACCGGCCGATCTATTGGACGCAGCAGGCGCAACTGCCCTTGGCCCGGTTACCGGGTGTGAATGCTCAAGCGGCAGCGGCTGTGGATAACTTCGAGTTGCCCAAAGGCATGGGGCAAATGCCGGCCATCTGGACGGAGCCGGCATCGCCGATCTGCCTCAGCCAGGGCCAGGAGGATGGCTGGAGCATTGGCTGGCGCTGGCATCCGAGTCAGCGATTCGACGCGCGGCGCATTCAGCAATGGCTGCAATCGTTGGACTGGCGACGGGCAAAACTGGTTATCCACAGCCTGGATGGCTGGGCATCGGCCAACGCTGTGGATAACGCAGCATTGGCCTGGCAGCCCAGCGAATGGCGGCGGGATTCGCGTATCGAATTGATCTTCAGCGAAGTGCAGGACGTTGCGCAGTTACAGGGTGGGTTAACCGCTTGCCGTCAGTGACGGGTCTTGCTGTTGCCATGCTCCTGGCGCCACTGGCTTAGCTCAATGATCTCGGCGCTGGGCAATGGCGTCTTGATCTCGAACGGGTAGGGCGCCAACTCGATTTGTGCACTGTGGGCGCCGAATTGGGTGATGGTACCCGGGTGCCGCGTTTCGCCGGTCACGGTGAATTCGAAGTTGTAGATCCGTGCCAGGCGCCGCCGCCCGCTGGCATCTTTCACAAAACCGATGCGCTTCAACGCCACGGCGCCATCGAGCAGCTCGATGTCGAGCTTGGCGCAGTGCTGCTTGACCCGTTCCAGCGCCCGCTCGCGCAGGCCGTGGTTGTGCCACAGCCAGGCGGCACCGGTCGCCAGCAGCATCAGCACGAAGATATTTCCGAGGGTCAGCATTCGATGAACTCCAACAAAGTAGGGCCAGCTTAACTGCGTCTCCGGTCTGTCGTACAGGCCGCGTTTAGTCGCATACTGCGCAGCCAGAATATCAACGGCTTTACGGAAATCCCCTGCATGAAACGTACGCCCCATCTGCTTGCGATCCAGTCTCATGTGGTCTTCGGCCACGCCGGAAACAGCGCCGCCGTGTTCCCCATGCAACGGGTCGGGGTGAACGTGTGGCCGCTCAATACGGTGCAGTTCTCCAACCACACTCAGTATGGTCAGTGGGCGGGAGAAGTGTTGGCGCCGCAGCAAATTCCTGCGCTGGTGGAAGGCATCGCGGCGATTGGCGAGCTGGGCAACTGTGATGCAGTGCTGTCGGGCTACCTGGGCAGTGCGGCCCAGGGCCGGGCGATCCTCACCGGCGTGGCGCGGATCAAGGCGATCAACCCCAAGGCTCTTTACCTGTGTGACCCGGTGATGGGGCATCCGGAAAAAGGCTGCATCGTGCCCCAGGAGGTCAGCGACTTCCTGCTGGAGGAAGCGGCGGCGATGGCCGACTTCCTGTGCCCCAACCAGCTGGAGCTGGACAGCTTTGCCGGGCGCAAGCCGCAGTCGCTGTTCGATTGCCTGGGGATGGCCCGTGCGTTACTGGCCCGCGGGCCGAAAGCGGTGTTGGTCAAGCACCTGGATTATCCCGGCAAGCTGCCGGACGGCTTCGAAATGCTGTTGGTGACGGCTGAAGGCAGCTGGCACCTGCGTCGGCCACTGCTGGCATTCCCGCGTCAGCCGGTGGGCGTGGGCGACCTGACGTCGGGCCTGTTCCTGGCGCGGGTGTTGTTGGGCGATAGCCTGGTGGCGGCCTTTGAGTTCACTGCTGCAGCGGTGCATGAAGTACTGCTGGAAACCCAGGCGTGCGCCAGCTATGAGCTGGAACTGGTGCGCGCCCAGGACCGGATTGCCCATCCGCGAGTTCGCTTCGAGGCAACCCCAATCGGGCTGTAGGACTATTCCTGATTGAGCGACGCAAAGGGCGTCCGTTACTACCGGCCGTCTTTTTGCCCTCTGCGTTCATCAAGGAAGATCATGTCGTTATCCCTGCTCCATTCGCCACGGGCATTTATCGCATTGGCCCTGGTTACGCTGCTCAGTGGTTGCAGCGTCCACGGTACCTATCCTGACGCAGCCGAGCCCGATGCGGCGAAGCTGCGGTTCATCTCCAACACCACCAACAGCACCCTTTTTGTCTATGACGCACAGCACTGCATGGGTGAGACCACAGGCATTCTCAACAACATGTTCCTGGTGGACACCAAGCGGCGGGTAGACATGCTTGTGCCGCCACCGCCCACGGCTCGTGGGCTGCTGGAGATCAAGCTGGCGCCCGGAAAGGACACTATGTTGATGATCAACACCAACGGCAGCTCCTATGTCTGTGGCAAAGCGTTCAATCTAACGCCCAAGGCGGGTGAAGAGTACGAAGTGACCTTCGAATTGCAGGGCCGCCAATGCAGCACGCTGCTCCAGCGTCTTACGCGATTGGACGGCAAGGACGTGCGGATCCCGCAGCCGCTGTTCGAGACCGGCATGCCGTCTTGCGAGGGCAAAGGTCCGATATTCGGCAAGTTGTTACCGGATACTCCGCAGCGAATGGTGTTGATTGATCGCATTCTTGACGCGCGTGCGCAGTCGATCACGGCCATCGTGTCAGAGAATAAAGTCGACCGAATGCAAACCTCGCCTCAAGAGCTTGATGAGTTGATCAGCAAGCGCAAGGCGTTGATGGGCTCGTATAACTTGCCGCCGGATTATTGGAACCAGTTTCGGCAGAACTACGAGCTGTCGAATCAAGAGTCTGCCGGTCGTCCGGCCCGGGCTCTGGGGTTTTACACTGAGGTGTACCGCCAGCGCCTGCGGGGAACTGAGGATGCCGTCCTGGAGCAATGGATGCAGCCTACGGACAGTGCGATCAAATCGCGCGTAGCGGAGAACGACAAGCTTATGGTGCAGTACTACGTGAATACCCGAAAGAGCGTGACGATGGAGGTGGTCAATCACCATATGGAGCGCATGGCCCAGTTGGACCAGCGCTTTGATGTGTGTGCGCACTTTGACAAGTGCTCGCGTTACTAAGCGGTCATCCAGAAACCTGGCGGGCTCTTACGGGCCGTCTGCCTTGATTTCCTGATAGCGCTTTTCCAGCTCCTGGCGAATCTGCCGGCGCTGTTGAGCCTGCACAAACCGGCGCTTGTCTTCGCTGTTCTGCGGTTGCAGCGGCGGCACGGCGGCCGGTTTGCGCTGGTCATCCACCGCGACCATCGTGAAGAAGCAGCTATTGGTGTGGCGTACCGAACGCTCACGGATGTTCTCGGTGACCACCTTGATCCCCACTTCCATCGACGTGTTGCCGGTGTAGTTGACCGAGGCCAGGAAGGTCACCAGCTCGCCGACATGGATCGGCTCGCGAAAAATCACCTGGTCCACCGACAACGTCACCACATAGCGCCCGGCATAACGGCTGGCGCAGGCGTAGGCCACTTCGTCGAGGTACTTGAGCAGCGTGCCGCCGTGCACATTGCCAGAGAAGTTGGCCATGTCAGGGGTCATCAATACTGTCATCGACAGCTGGGCGTTTCCGGGTTCCATAGCACACTCACGGGTTGTAGGCATTGGGTGGGGAGGCACCTCTGCGGGTGCTGGAATCTTTGCAGAGCCATTCATAACGGGACGCTGGGCCCCGGCTTGCCGTCACGCCCGGGGCGATCTGTTTCCATATATTGCACCGGCTTTCTGCCGCAAGTCGCGGTGTTACCCTTCAAAAGCCCGTCTCAAAGGCAATTCTTACGATCAAGGCAGACTTTTCTTTCCGTTCATTGCGACCTTTCGGGGTGCATGCGTGGAAATGGGAAAAGCGCCAGTACCCCTCAAGGAGCCCCTCGCCATGCACGCCATCAGCTTTATCCAGGACCTGGCCGTGATCATGCTGGTGGCCGGGGTGGTGACGATCCTGTTCCATCGGCTCAAGCAGCCGGTGGTGTTGGGGTATATCGTCGCCGGCTTCATCATCGGCCCGCACACCCCACCGTTTGGCCTGATCCACGACGAAGACACGATCAAGACCCTGGCCGAGCTTGGGGTGATCTTCCTGATGTTCTGCCTGGGCCTTGAGTTCAGCCTGCGCAAGCTGTTCAAGGTTGGCGCCACCGCCTTTATCGCGGCGTTCCTCGAAATCATCCTGATGATCTGGATCGGCTACGAAATCGGCCGCTGGTTCGACTGGAACACCATGGACTCACTGTTCCTGGGCGCGATCCTGGCGATTTCCTCGACCACCATCATCGTCAAGGCGCTCAATGACCTGAAGATGAAAAACCAGCGCTTTGCCCAGCTGATTTTCGGGGTGCTGATCGTCGAAGACATCCTCGGCATCGGCATCATCGCCTTGCTGTCGAGCATTGCCGTCAGCGGCACGGTCAGCTCCGGCGAGGTGTTCTCCACCGTCGGCAAGCTCTCGCTGTTCATGATTGTCGCGCTGGTGATCGGGATTTTGCTGGTGCCACGCCTGCTGGAGTACGTGGCCAAATTCGAAAGCAACGAGATGCTGCTGATCACCGTGCTGGGTCTGTGCTTCGGTTTCTGCCTGTTGGTGGTCAAGCTGGAATACAGCATGGTGCTGGGGGCATTCCTGATCGGCGCGATCATGGCTGAATCCCGGCAATTGCTGAAGATTGAGCGCCTGATCGAACCGGTTCGCGACATGTTCAGCGCGATCTTCTTTGTCGCCATTGGCTTGATGATCGACCCGCAGATCCTCCTGCAATACGCCTGGCCGATTGCGGTAATTACCGTAGCCGTGGTGCTGGGCAAGATGTTGTCCTGTGGGTTGGGGGCGTTTATTGCGGGTAACGATGGCCGCACTTCATTGCGAGTGGGGATGGGGCTGTCACAGATCGGCGAATTTTCATTCATCATCGCCGCGCTGGGGATGACGTTGCAGGTCACCAGCGACTTTCTGTATCCGGTGGCGGTGGCTGTTTCTGCGATTACCACACTGCTCACACCCTATCTGATCCGTGGCGCAGACCCGCTGTCGCTGAAGATTGCCGCAGTGATGCCCAAGCGCATGAGCCGGGTGTTCGGGATGTATGGCGAGTGGCTGCGCAGCATTCAGCCCCAGGGCGAGGGTGCGATGCTGGCGTCGATGATCCGCAAGATCATTCTGCAGGTGGGGGTGAACCTGGCGCTGGTGGTGGCGATCTTCTTTGCCGGCAGCTTTTTCGCGGCGCGTATTGGCAGCTACCTGGAAGGCTGGGTCAGCGATCCGAGCTGGCAGAAGGCATTGATCTGGGGTGGGGCGTTGCTGCTGTCGCTGCCGTTTTTGATTGCGGCGTACCGCAAGCTCAAGGCGCTGTCGATGCTGCTGGCGGAGATGAGCGTGAAGCCGGAAATGGCCGGGCGCCACACTCAGCGCGTGCGCCGGGTGATCGCCGAAGTGATCCCGATTCTTTCGCTGCTGGTGATTTTCCTGCTATTGGCAGCCTTGTCGGCCAGTATCCTGCCGACCAACAAGTTGCTGGTGCTGATCGCCGTGGTGACGGCCGCGGTGGCCGCCGTGCTGTGGCGCTGGTTCATCCGCGTGCATACGCGGATGCAGGTCGCCTTGCTGGAGACCCTGGATAACCATAAGGATACGCCGGAGCACTGAGTGGGTCGCAGAGGGCTGCTTCGCAGCCCAGCGCGAGCAAGCTCGCTCGCCACAACAAGCGCCCTCGGCACACAGGGGTCTCAGCTTTCCAGCCAGACGTCCCGTGCCCAGTGCCACACCGATTCCCAGGTTTCTTCGGTGACGAGCTCTTCTTCGCCGGACCACAGCACCACGGTGCCGTCTTCCTCGACGCAGTAGTAGTCGTCGCCGTCCTGGCAGATCGGGATCATGCTGCGGTCAACACCGGCATCCCAGGCGTTGGCGGCAACGTCCGGCAGGTAGGTGTGGGACTGTGGGTCGGTGACGGTCACCGGCTCCAGGCTGCCGTAGACCACATCGCTGACGGTCAGCAGAAATTCACGGAAGACGAACGGAATATCGATGAACAGTTGTTCCTCGATTTCCACCAGTTGATCTTCGTCAGGCAGCTCCAGAGGAACCGGTACCGGTTCGTTGGCTTCACGCAATTGTTCGATAACTTCTTCCACGGCCGGGATCCTCTTGCTAGATGGCGCGGTTTATAGGGGCGTTTTATACAGTAGCTCGCTATAAGTGCAACCGTGAAATAGAAAACCCCGGACAAGTCCGGGGTTTTTGTTACTGCGTACTCAAAGCGGGCAGGGATCAGCCGTTCTGGCGGATACCGGCGACCAGCCAAGGCTGGTTTTCGCCTTGTGGGCGCTCCATGTTCCAGCTTTCGCTGAACACTTCGCCCTGGTCGAAACGCGAGGTCTTCGACACACCGCTGAAGGTCAGGGTGGCGATGGTCTTGTCGGCGCGGTCATCCACACCTTCAAGCTGCACTTTCAGGTCGTCGATGTAGGTCGACTGGAAGCCGTCGCCCAGGTCGGCACGTTCGCGCTTGAGGAACTCCAGCAGTTGCGGGGTCACGAACTCGGCGATCTTGTCCATTTCGTTGGCGTCCCAGTGTTGCTGCAGGGACTGGAAGTGGCTGCGGGCCGCTTCGACGAAGCGCTCTTCGTTGAACCAGGCGGGTGCGTTGATCACCGGACGAGCGGCGGCAGGAGCAGCCGAACCGCCGAAGATCGAACCCATGGCAGCAGGCTTTTGCTCGAACACTTCACGCTGCATCGGCGCGCCGGCTGGAGCCATGTGCTCCTGTTGCTTGCGGCGACGGGCGGCGATAAAGCGGAAGATCAGGAAGGCGATGACCGCCATGATCAGGATGTCGAAGATCTGCATGCCCTGGAAGCCGCCGCCCATGAACATGGAGGCGAGCAGGCCGCCGGCCGCGATACCGGCCAGAGGGCCCAACCAGCGCGAAGCACCGCCAGCCTTGGCAGCAGCGCCTGCGGCACCGGCAGCGCCAGCGGTCGCAGCTGCGCCGCCCATGCCGCCGCCGGATGGGGCCATTTGGCTGGTCTGGTGGCTCGGCGCCGAGCCCATGGATTTGCCGCCACCGAAGCGCTTGGCGTTGGCGTCGAGGCTCATCGTCAGGCCGATGCACAACGCCATGGCGATGCTAAGAAAACGTTTCATAAAGGGAATTCCCATTTGTGGATTGCACGCGCGCCATGTTGCACAGGTGTGATGTCAGTGGCTAGCGGCATAGTGTTTCGGGCTTTTGCGTAGGGCCAATACCGAATCGTCTGTAGGACTTATTACAGATATTGGCCCCACCGCTGCCAAATACAAGGGTGGGGCAACATCCTTCATGTTCTACAGTTGTTTCAGATTGCTTCGAGCTTGGCGTAGCCCATCATCAGCCACTTGCTGCCTTCGGCGAAGTTCACCTGCACCCTGGCCTGGGCACCGGCGCCTTCGAAGTTGAGGATCACGCCTTCGCCGAAGATCGCGTGCTTGACCTGTTGGCCAAGGCTGAACGGCGTCTCGGGGATTTCCGAACCAGCGAACATGCTGCTGGAGTTCTGCTGCTGGCCGCCGCCGAACGGTCGGCTGACGCTGTTGGACAGGCGCACTTCCTGAATCAGCCCTTTCGGCACTTCACGTACGAAGCGCGACACCTTGTTGTAGGTCTCGCTGCCGTACAGGCGCCGGGTTTCGGCGTAGGTCATCACCAGGTTCTGCATCGCCCGGGTGATGCCCACGTAGGCCAGGCGGCGTTCCTCCTCAAGGCGGCCGGGTTCTTCCAGGCTCATCTTGTGGGGGAACAGGCCTTCTTCCATGCCCACCAGGAACACGTAGGGGAATTCCAGGCCCTTGGCACTGTGCAAGGTCATCAGCTGAATGCTGTCTTCATGCTCATCAGCCTGGGTGTCGCCGGCTTCCAGGGACGCGTGGCCGAGGAATGCCGCCAGTGGCGTCAGGTCTTCGTCTTCTTCGGTGTTTTCGAACGCGCGGGCGGCGCTGACCAGTTCCTCAAGGTTTTCTACCCGGGCCTGGCCTTTCTCGCCTTTTTCCGCTTCGTGGTAGGCGATCAGGCCGGACTGCTCGATCACGGTCTGGGTCATCAGGTGCAGGGGCATTTCCATGCACTTGGCGGCCAGGTTCTCGATCAGCTCGACAAACACGCTCAAGGCACCGGCCGCACGGCCGGTCAGGCCCTTGTTGGCGATCAGCAGGCGCATCGCTTCCCACATCGACACATCGCTGTGGCGTGCGTGGTCGCGAATCGCCTCGACGGTCTTCTCGCCGATGCCACGGGCCGGAATGTTGATCACCCGTTCCAGCGCCGCATCGTTGCCGCGACCTTCCAGCAAGCGCAGGTAGGCCATGGCGTTCTTGATTTCGGCACGTTCGAAGAAGCGCTGGCCACCATAGATGCGATACGGAATGCGCTCGCGCAGCAGGGCCTCTTCCAATACCCGTGATTGGGCGTTGGAGCGGTAGAGAATCGCGATATCGCTGCGGGCCAGGCCGGTTTTCAGGGCGCTTTCGATGGTTTCCACCACGTACCGCGCTTCATCGTGTTCGTTGAAGGCGGCGTACAGGTTGATCGCTTCGCCTTCGCCGCCGTCGGTCCACAGCTCTTTGCCCAGGCGCCCGGTGTTGTTGGCGATCAAGGCGTTGGCGGCCTTGAGGATCCCGGCGGTGGAGCGGTAGTTCTGTTCCAGGCGGATGGTTTCGGCGTCCGGGAAGTCGTCGCTGTACTGGTAGATGTTCTCGATTTTCGCGCCGCGCCAGCCGTAGATCGACTGGTCGTCGTCGCCCACCACCATCAGGCTGTCGCCGCCCTTGGCCAGCAGGCGCAACCAGGCGTACTGCACGGCGTTGGTGTCCTGGAACTCGTCCACCAGGATGTGGCGGAAGCGCTTCTGGTAGTGCGCCAGCAAGCCCGGGTTGTCGCGCCACAAGTCGAGGGCGCGCAGCAGCAGTTCGGAGAAGTCGATGACGCCGGCGCGCTGGCAGGCCACTTCATAGGCTTCATAAATGCTGCGCATGGTGGCCAGGAACAGGTCGCCGCTGGCCTGGATATGTTGCGGGCGCAGGCCTTCATCTTTCTGACCGTTGATGAACCACTGGGCCTGACGGACCGGCCAGCGTTGTTCATCCAGGCCCAGCTCGCGGATCACCCGCTTGACCAGGCGTTGCTGGTCGTCGCTGTCGAGAATCTGGAAGGTCTGGCTCAGGCCGGCTTCCTGCCAATGCGCCCGCAACAGGCGGTGCGCCAGGCCGTGGAAGGTGCCCACCCACATGCCGGCCGGGCTGATGCCCATCAACTGCTCGATGCGATGACGCATCTCGGCAGCGGCCTTGTTGGTGAAGGTCACCGACAGGATGGAATGCGGTGAGGCGTTCTCGACCTGGATCAACCAGGCGATACGGTGCACCAGCACTCGGGTTTTACCGGAGCCAGCACCGGCCAGGACCAACTGACGGCCAACGGGGGCCGCTACGGCCTGGCGTTGGGCATCGTTGAGGGAGTTCAGCAAAAGAGAGAGATCATCGCGCATCGGCGCATTCTAGGGTGCCCGGGGGAGTCGGGCAAATCCCAATGCCGGGTGGTCACGGGAAAACTTCTGCGTCGACACAGGATAAGGCAACAATCTATTCACGGTGATGACCGGTCGGTCATCGCCCACAGCCCGCGCCCTGTCTCACTCAAGCTGTCTGGCTCCAAGGTTTGCGCCTGATTGTCGCGCTGTTTTTATGACTTGGGGCAGTTTGGCCCGAGCGTTTGCTTGTGTATGCTCCGTCGACGTTTCGGGCTCACCATTATAAGAACACTGCCTATGACCCTTAGCATTGACCTGGCGGGACCCTCCGTGGCGCCGGCGCAGGTTATCCGCAAGCACTACGCCATGGAGATGGCGGTGGAGCGCACGCGCCTGCTTTACCAAGGCTCCCTGCTGCCTACTTTATTGATGCTGGTGAATGGACTGGTCTGCGCCTGGTTGCTCTGGAGCCCGCAGCGCTATCTGCTGGACAGCATTTGGCTGGTATGGCTGCTGGCGCTGGTGGCCTTGCGGGTAATTCAGGTGGCGGCGTTCGATTCCGCCATGCCGAGCCGCCAGGCGCAGCCGATCTGGCGACGCATGTTCATGCTGGGCTCGGCCGTCAGCGGCTTGACGCTGGCCAGTGCTGCCATCGCCCTGGTACCGGTGGACAGCTTTGCGCAACAGGCCTGGGTGTTCGGCCTGCTCGGCGCGGCGACCTTGTCCGCCAGTGTGGCCTATGCCGTCAGTCTGCCGGCTTTCCTGTCGTTTGCCGTGCCCTGCCTGGTGCCGGCCATCCTCTATTTATTCTGGAGCGGCGACCCGCAACAGCAAGGCTGGGGTTGCCTGGGCCTGATTCTGCTGGCATCCCTGAGCCTGGTGGCATGGCAGGTCAATCGCCTGATCCAGCGCGGGCTGCTCAGGCGCTTCCAGAACCAGGCGTTGATCGAGCATCTGCAGCAAGCGCAGCAACGCAGCGAGCAACTGAACCAGGAACTGGTGCGTGAGGTGGAGCAGCGGCGCCAGGTCGAACAAGAGTTGCGCGAAGCACAGATCGGCCTGCAGCAACGCGTCGATCAGCGCAGTCAGGAACTGGACGCGGCCAGCCTGGCCCTGAGCAAAAGCGAGGCGCGTCTGGCCATGGCGCTGCAGGCCAGCGAACTGGGGCTGTGGGACTGGAACCTGCAAACCGATGAGGTCCACCATACCCAGCTCAAGGAGTTGTTCGGCCTGGAGCCGGAATACGTCACGGCGATGCTCAGCCACCTCAAGCCACGCCTGCATCCGGACGACTTGCCGCTGCTCAAGCGCGCGCTGGTGGAGCACCTTAAAGGCCGCAGCGAGGACTACCTGGTGGAATACCGGGTGCGCCATGGCGATGGCCATTGGGTATGGATCCAGGACCGTGGCCGCGCCGTGGAGCGCTCGACAGGCGGGCGCGTCACGCGGATGCTCGGCACCCGCCGCGACATCAGCGCCGGCAAGGTCCTGGAAGAACAGCAGCGCCTGGCATCGACGGTGTTCGAGGCGGCCAGCGAAGGCATTGTGATCCTCGATCCGGACTACGTGCTGATAGCCGTCAACCAGGCATTCAGCCGCGTCACCGGCTTCGACATTGACGACATGATCGGGCGCAATGTCGTGGAGCTGCCCAGCAGCCGCGACGCACGGCGCCACTTCCCGGTGATCCGCCAGGCGTTGCTCAGCCACGGCACCTGGCAGGGCGAGCTCGTGGAGACCCGCAAGAACGGCGAACTCTACCCGCAATGGCTACAACTGAATGTAGTCCGGGATATTCGGGGAAACGTCAGCCATATCGTGGGCTTCTTCGCCGATCTGTCTGCGCGGCGCGAATCCGAAGAGCGCATGCGCTATCTCACGCACTACGACGAATTGACCGGGCTGGCCAACCGCTCGCTGTTCCGCGAGCGGTTGCGCGAAGCCCATCAGCGGGTGCGCCAGGGTGGCCGCAGCCTGGCTTTACTGCATATCAACCTGGACCGTTTCAAGCTGCTCAACGACAGCCTCGGGCATGAAGTGGCCGACCAGTTGTTGCAGAAAATGGCCCGCCGCTTGATCAACGCCTTGCCTGAGGCCGACACCATAGCGCGGCTCTCTGGCGATGAATTCGCCGTGCTGTTCGACGCCTACGGCAACCTGTCGAGCCTGGCGCGGGTGGCCACGCGGTTGCTGGCCAAGTTGCGGGTGCCGGTGACGGTGGAAGGGCACGAGCTGGTGGTCAGTGCCTCAATGGGCGTCAGCCTGTTGCCCGACAATGCGCGGGAAATATCCGCGCTGGTCAGCCAGTCGAACATGGCCATGCAGCACGCCAAGCACCTGGGCGGTAATAACTTCCAGTTCTACACCGACAGCCTGCAGGCCAGCACCCTGGAACGTTTGCAGCTGGAAAACCAGCTGCGCAAGGCGATTGATGAGCGCCAGCTTACGGTGTTCTACCAACCCAAACTGTGCCTGGCCAGTGGCAAGCTGAATGCGGCCGAAGCGTTGATTCGCTGGGAACATCCGCAGTGGGGCATGGTGCCGCCCGGCGACTTTATCGGGCTGGCCGAAGAAACCGGCCTGATCGTGCCGCTGGGGGAGTTCGTGTTGCGCCAGGCGTGCTGGCAGGCTTGTGAATGGCAACGCCAGGGGCTGGCGCCGATTCGGGTGTCGGTCAACCTGTCGGTGCACCAACTGCGCCAGGGCAAGCTGATCAGCCTGGTGCGCCAGGTGCTGGAAGAAACCGGGCTTGATCCGCAATACCTGGAGCTGGAACTGACCGAAAGCCAGCTGCTCGACAGCGTCGAGCACATCATCTCGACCTTCCAGCAACTGCGCGACCTGGGGGTGAAGCTGGCGATTGATGATTTTGGCACCGGTTACTCATCCCTCAGTTACCTCAAGCGCATCCCCGTGGACTACGTGAAGATCGACCAGACGTTCATTCGCGGCCTGGGCCAGGGACGCGAAGATGCCTCGATCACCCGCGCCATCATTGCCATGGCCCACGGGCTGTCGCTCAAGGTGGTGGCCGAGGGTGTGGAAGATCAGCAGCAGCTGGACTTTTTGCGGGATGAGCAGTGCGACGAGGTGCAGGGCTATTTGATCAGTCGGCCGGTGGAAGCGGATGGCTTGGCGGATTTGTTACGAAAAAATGCCGATTTTCCATAGTTGAGCCCAAGCCGCACGCGGGGCTACATCGAGCCTGCCCGCTGAATCAGCGGGCAGCAGCGTGATTAAGTGATGCATCGAACGGGCAAATCGGTAATTCTTGTAGTATAACTACAAGCTTGCTACATCCCTGGCGTCTGCCAATAACAAGAGTCCAGCCCTTTGAACCTGTTGCAACATATCGCCCAGTCGCGCCACCTGTTACGCAAATCGGAACTCAAGGTTGCCGATCACGTGCTGCTTGACCCTGCGGCCGTGATGCACAGTTCCATGGCCGACCTGGCCCACAGCGTGGGCATCAGCGAGCCGACCATCGTGCGCTTCTGCCGCGCCATCGGTTGCTCCGGTTTCCAGGACTTGAAGCTCAAGCTGGCCCAGAGCCTGGCGGCCGGTGCGAGCTTTGGCCAGTTTGCGATCCACGAAGACGATTCCGTCGCCGACTACAGCCTGAAAATCTTCGACACCACCCTGCACACCCTGATGGAAGTGCGCGAAAAGCTCGACCCGGTGGAGCTGCAAAAAGCCGTGACCGCCATGTCCCAGGCCCAGCGCGTGGAATTCTATGGTTTCGGCGCGTCCGGCGCGGTGGCGGCGGATGCCCAGCACAAGTTCTTCCGTTTGCTGCTGACGGCGGCGGCCTACAGCGACCCGCACATGCAGGCGATGTCGGCGGTGACGTTGAAGCCCAGCGACGTGGCGATCTGCATTTCCCAGTCCGGCCGCTCCAAGGATTTGCTGATCACCGCCAACCTGGTGCGTGAAAGCGGCGCGACCCTGATTACGCTGTGCCCGAGCCAGACTCCATTGGCAGAGCTGTCGACCGTCAACCTGGCGATCGATGTACACGAGGACACCGAGATCTACACGCCGCTGACCTCGCGTATCGCCCACCTGGTGGTGATCGACGTGCTGGCGATGGGCGTGGCCATGGCGCGCGGCCCGAGCCTG
Source organism: Pseudomonas sp. KK18 (assembly GCF_037094675.1). Lineage (NCBI taxonomy): Bacteria > Pseudomonadati > Pseudomonadota > Gammaproteobacteria > Pseudomonadales > Pseudomonadaceae > Pseudomonas > Pseudomonas sp. KK18. Next base: position 7,118,364 of record NZ_CP146605.1, on the reverse strand, counting down.
GTCAACCACCTCAAGAGCGTGAAGCGCAGCTTGCGCAGCCTTCGGTTGTCACCCAAGTCCGTAAAAGCCCTCGACGACTGATAGTTTGTACGCGGACCAATTGTGGGAGCGGGCTTGCTCGCGAATGCGGAGTGTCAGTCACTGAATATGCTGGCTGGCCCACCGCATTCGCGAGCAAGCCAGCTCCCACAGTTGATCGTATTGAGCCCCGCAAGATTCATCGTCCTGTCATCCCCATGCCGCTAAACCGTCATTGCCCGAGCCCATCCTGAACTCCCCTTACTCGCATTGGGAGACTCGAAATGGCTCGGCAATACGAAGAAAGCAACAGCACCGTCAAGACCCGCCGCCAGCAGGAAGACCAGCGCCGCATGGCCTTCCGTCGCGCAATTGAAGACCGCTGCGATCAGCGTCAATTGCAACAGAGCATCAGTGACTATCCGGAACTCCACTGGCAGGCACCCGCGGCTGCCCAGCGAAGCGTTCAGCCAGCGCGCTGATCTGCAGCCGCTCGCTGCGGATAAAGCCCAGGAATGCATGGGCCACCGGTGACAGGCGCTTGGCCTTGGCCTGCACCAGGCACCAACTGCGGTACAGCGGCAGTTCTTCCACCGGCAGCTCCCTGAGCCCGCCGGTGGCCAGTTCCAGGTTGACCGCGTGGCGCGTCAGCAGCGCCACGCCCAACCCAGCGGTCACGCACTCGCGCTGCGCCTCGGCCGAAGACACTTCCACCGTCTGGGTGAAGTGCACGCGCTTCTCCTTGAAATACTCTTCGCACGCCATCCGCGTCCCGGACCCCGGCTCGCGCAACAGCAGCGTGTAAGGCTCAAGGTCCTGCAGGCGCAACGGCCCTTGATGGCTCAGCGGATGATCGTGGGGCGCCACCGCGACAATCGGGTTGTTCAGGAACGGCAGGAATTCCAGGCCCATGTCCTGGGGCACCATCGACATGATCACCAGGTCGTCGCGGTTGTCTGAAAGCCGGCGAATCACCTGGGCGCGGTTGACCACCGTCAGGTGCAGGTTGACCTCCGGATGCTGGCGCTTGAAGGCGGCAAACAGGTGCGGCACGAAGTACTTGGCGCTGGATTCCACCGCCAGTTTCAGCTGGCCCTGCAATGAGCCCTGCATGTCGGAGAGTTGCATATCGAGGTTTTCCAGGCGGCCGAAAATGTCCCGGCTGGCCCGTTGCAAGGCTTCAGCAGCTTCAGTCATATAGAGCTTTTTGCCGACGTAATCGAACAATGGCTGGCCCAGCAGCTCTTCCAGCTGCTTGATTTGTAGGCTAACGGCCGGTTGCGTGAGGGACATTTCCTCGGCTGCGCGGCTGTAGGAACGCAAATCACAGACTTCATTGAAAATCTGCAATTGACGCAATGTCATACGCATCAATGACTTACGCATAGTTCAAGCACTCCCGCCGACCCTTGATGCGACGACTATAAGTCTTTGCTTATACACAACCCAATAATTATTGATTTTTGTTAATCCCTGCAGGGGCATAGTGTGTGTCACGCGACTGCCATGAAACATTTGGTCACGCGCCGACCCGCTTCCAGGGTCGAAGTAGGTAGCAATCGGCTCAAGGGAATTTCCAAGTGATAAAAAAGATCCTGATCGCCAACCGTGGTGAGATTGCCGTACGTATCGTGCGTGCCTGCGCCGAGATGGGCATTCGTTCGGTCGCGGTCTATTCCGATGCCGATCGCCATGCCCTGCATGTAAAGCGTGCAGATGAAGCCCACAGCATCGGTGCCGAGCCATTGGCCGGTTACCTGAACCCGCGCAAGCTGGTGAACCTGGCGGTGGAAACCGGTTGCGACGCGCTGCACCCCGGCTACGGCTTCCTCTCGGAAAACGCCGAGCTGGCAGACATTTGCGCCGAACGTGGGATCAAGTTCATCGGCCCGTCCGCAGAAGTGATTCGCCGCATGGGCGACAAGACTGAAGCCCGCCGCAGCATGATCAAGGCCGGCGTACCGGTGACCCCGGGCACCGAAGGCAACGTTGCCGACATCGCTGAAGCCCTCACCGAAGGCGACCGCATTGGTTACCCGGTGATGCTCAAGGCCACCTCCGGTGGTGGCGGTCGCGGTATCCGTCGCTGCAACAGCCGTGAAGAACTCGAACAAGCCTTCCCCCGGGTAATTTCCGAAGCCACCAAGGCCTTCGGTTCGGCGGAAGTGTTCCTGGAAAAATGCATCGTCAATCCCAAGCACATCGAGGCGCAGATCCTCGGTGACAGCTTCGGCAATGTGGTGCACCTGTTCGAGCGCGATTGCTCGATCCAGCGCCGTAACCAGAAGTTGATCGAAATCGCCCCTAGCCCCCAGCTGACCCCTGAACAGCGCGCCTACATCGGCGACCTGTCGGTGCGCGCGGCCAAGGCCGTGGGCTACGAGAACGCCGGCACCGTGGAGTTCCTGCTCGCCGAGGGCGAGGTGTACTTCATGGAGATGAACACCCGGGTGCAGGTGGAACACACCATTACCGAAGAAATCACCGGCATCGACATTGTGCGTGAGCAGATCCGCATTGCGTCGGGCCTGCCGCTGTCGGTCAAGCAGGAAGACATTCAGCACCGGGGTTTTGCGTTGCAGTTCCGCATCAACGCCGAAGACCCGAAGAACAACTTCCTGCCCAGCTTCGGCAAGATCACCCGTTACTACGCACCCGGCGGTCCCGGCGTGCGTACCGACACGGCGATCTACACCGGCTACACCATCCCACCGTTCTACGACTCGATGTGCCTGAAGCTGGTGGTGTGGGCGTTGACCTGGGAAGAAGCCATGGACCGCGGCCTGCGCGCCCTGGACGACATGCGCCTGCAAGGCGTGAAGACCACCGCCGCCTATTACCAGGAAATCCTGCGCAACCCGGAATTCCGCAGCGGCCAGTTCAACACCAGTTTTGTGGAAAGCCACCCTGAGCTGACCAACTACTCGATCAAGCGCAAACCCGAAGAGCTGGCCCTGGCCATCGCCGCCGCCATCGCCGCCCACGCAGGCCTGTGAGGAATATAAGAATGAGCAAGAAGATCTTCGTAACCGACACCATCCTGCGCGACGCCCACCAATCGTTGCTGGCGACCCGCATGCGCACCGACGACATGCTGCCGATCTGCGACAAGCTCGACAAAGTCGGCTACTGGTCCCTGGAAGTCTGGGGCGGCGCGACCTTCGACGCCTGCGTACGCTTCCTGAAAGAAGACCCGTGGGAGCGCCTGCGCAAACTGCGCGCGGCGTTGCCCAACACGCGCCTGCAAATGCTGCTGCGTGGCCAGAACCTGTTGGGCTACCGCCACTACAGCGACGACGTGGTCAAAGCCTTCGTCGCCAAGGCCGCTGTCAACGGTATCGACGTGTTCCGCATCTTCGACGCGATGAACGACGTGCGTAACCTGCGAGTGGCCATCGAAGCGGTAAAAGCCGCCGGCAAACATGCCCAGGGCACCATCGCCTACACCACCAGCCCGGTGCACACCATCGAGGCGTTCGTGGCCCAGGCCAAGCAAATGGAAGCCATGGGTTGCGACTCGGTGGCGATCAAGGACATGGCCGGCCTGCTGACGCCATACGCCACCGGCGAGCTGGTCAAGGCGCTGAAGGCCGAGCAGAGTCTGCCGATCTTCATCCACTCCCACGACACTGCGGGCCTGGCTTCGATGTGCCAGCTCAAGGCCATCGAAAACGGTGCCGACCATATCGACACCGCCATTTCCAGCTTCGCCTGGGGCACCAGCCACCCGGGTACCGAGTCGATGGTCGCGGCCCTCAAAGGCAGCGAATTCGACACCGGCCTCAGCCTGGAACTGCTGCAGGAAATCGGTTTGTACTTCTACGCTGTGCGCAAGAAGTACCACCAGTTCGAAAGCGAATTCACCGCTGTCGACACCCGCGTGCAAGTCAACCAGGTACCGGGCGGGATGATTTCCAACCTGGCCAACCAGCTCAAAGAGCAGGGCGCGCTGAACCGCATGAGCGAAGTGCTGGCCGAAATCCCGCGGGTTCGTGAAGACCTTGGCTTCCCGCCGCTGGTCACCCCGACTTCGCAGATCGTTGGTACCCAGGCGTTCTTCAACGTGCTGGCCGGCGAGCGCTACAAGACCATCACCAACGAAGTGAAGCTGTACCTGCAAGGCGGCTACGGCAAGGCGCCGGGCACCGTGAATGAAAAACTGCGGCGCCAGGCCATCGGCAGCGAAGAGGTGATCGACCATCGCCCGGCAGATCTGCTGAAGCCGGAAATGACCAAGTTGCGCGGCGAAATCGGCGCGTTGGCCAAGTCCGAAGAAGACGTACTGACCTACGCGATGTTCCCGGACATCGGGCGCAAATTCCTTGAAGAGCGCGACGCTGGCACCTTGAGCCCTGAAGTGCTGTTGCCGATTCCTGAAGCCGGCGGCGTGGCCCGTGCCGGTGGTGAAGGTGTGCCGACCGAGTTCGTGATCGACGTGCACGGCGAAAGCTATCGCGTGGACATCACCGGGGTGGGCGTCAAGGCCGAAGGCAAGCGCCACTTCTACCTGTCCATCGACGGCATGCCGGAAGAAGTGGTGTTCGAGCCGCTCAACGAGTTTGTCAGCAGTGGCGGCAGCAAGCGCAAGCACGCCACCGCGCCAGGCCATGTCAGCACGGCGATGCCGGGCAACATCGTCGACGTGCTGGTCAAGGAAGGCGACGTGGTGAAGGCCGGCCAGGCTGTGTTGATCACTGAAGCGATGAAGATGGAGACCGAAGTACAGGCGTCGATCGCCGGCAAGGTCACCGCCGTACACGTGGCCAAGGGCGACCGGGTCAACCCGGGTGAAATCCTGATTGAAATCGAAGGCTGATCAACAGCCTTCGAAACTACCGCTTAAACCTCGGGGGGGCATGTGCCCCCTTTTTTTTCGCCCGCAATAATCAGAACGCCAGGGTCCACTGGCCCAGCAAACCCTGGTTACGGCTGTGGGTGCCGACCTCGGCGGTATAGGCCAGGCCCACGGTGTGCCGGGTCGACAGCGCCAGGTCCACCCCGGTGTGCAGCGCCAGGCTGTCGCGGTCCAGGGAGGTGCCTTCGATGGTGAAGTCACTATTGAAGCCCGGCCGTTTTACCCACGCGGAGGACTGGCGCACGGTGCTGCTCACGTCACCGTAGAGGTGCTTCCAGCCTGTGCTCAGGTGCGGCTTGAGGGCCATCTGGTTGTCCAGCGTAAAGGCACTGGCCAGGCGCAAGCCGAAGGTGCTGCTGAGGTTTTCCTGGGTCTGGGCGCCGACATTCAGCGCTGTAAAGCCGCCTTTTTCCTTGTAGCGGTCGCGGTGATAGCGCTGGTAGCCGATCCCCGCATAGGGTTCGACGCTGAAACTGCCCTTGTCCAGTTGATAGCCCAGCTCGGCGAAAGCGTTCTGGCTTTGGGCGTTGTATTTGCCTTTGGACTGCTCGCGGCGCTCAACGAAATCAAAGTCTACGGTGCGTTGGGTTTGGCCGGCATGGCTGCTGTAGATCGCCCCCAGGCGCAATGCAAGGGGGCCGTCCTGACGCACGGCGTAACCGCCGAGGTGCCAGCTGTCCAGTTCGCCCTTGAAGCGTTTGGCGTTCAGGTCGCTGGCGGACTTGGCGCCCATCACACCCACCCGCCAGGCATCGTCCACTGCCCAGTCGCCGCCCAGCATCAGGCCTTGGGTGTGTTGCTGCAGGCCCACGCTACCGTGCTGTCCTTCAAGCTTGCCAGCGTTGCCCAGGGCCTGGAGCCATACGTGGCCATTGCCTTCGGCATCCGTAAGGTTGCGTTCGTCGCCTGTCCGGCGCATGACTGAAAGCAGGCTGCTGTTGAGCTGTTTCATGCTGTCTTGAGTGGCGGCGCCAAGGTTGGCGTTCTGGCTGCCTGCCAGTTGCTCCAGAACTGCACCCACACGGCCCGGTGCCAGCCTGCCAAGTTCCCGGGCGATATTGTCCAGTTCGTACTCCTCCCAGTCATTGAGTTCGCCCGACTTGATGAGGGTGTCCACGGCAGAGTCCAGTACGCGGGCAACCTGCTGGCCGTTACGGGTGGTGGCGTGGTCGTTGAAGTAAAAGTCGGGAGTGGGCTTGGGTGGCTTGGGGCGCTGGTGGCCTTGCTGGCCGGCCTCTGGCGCCGGGATGAACCACTCGCTGTCTGGATCGATGTCCCCTCGCGCCTGGACGAATTGAGCGTTGGTGGCACCCAGCGCGAAGGTGATGGCGAGTGCGAGTTGTTTCTGAAGGAGTGGCATGCAGGTCCGACCTCTTGATGTATGAGGTCGGGAAATCTAGCGGGGTAAAGGGCGGATAAATGTCAGGCCATCCACCCTTTGCCTGCCAGAGATGTCTCTAGTGGGCCGCGATTAAAAACTCATCTGCCATTGCCCGATCAGCCCGTGATTGCGGCTGTTACTGCCTATTTCGCCGCTGTAGCCCACGCCGAGGGTATGGCGTGCCGACAGGCCTACATCCAGCCCGGCTTCCAGCAACAGGCTGTCGCGGTCCAGGGCGCTGCCTTCGACGTTGAACGCGGTGCCGCCCATCAGGAAGGCCTGGCGGGTGCTGCTGTCCACGTCGCCGTAGGTGTGCTTCCAGCCGGCGCTGACCCGCGGTGTGAGACTGATGCCGTTGTCCAGCTGGCTCAAGTGCGCCAGACGCAGGCCGAAGGTGCTGCTGAAATTGTCCTGGGTTTGCCCTTCGACATGCAGGGCGGCGGCGCCGCCTTTTTCGTTGTAGCTGTCGCGGTGGTAGCGCTGGTAGCCGAGGTTGGCGAACGGCTCGGCGCTCAGGCGCCCGCTGCCCATGGCATAACCCAGTTCGGCGAAGGCTTGTTGGCTGTTGGCGTCGTAGTCACCTTTGGGCCGATCGTTGAAACCGTCAAAGGCCACCGTACGTTTACTGTCTCCCTGGTGCCCGCTGTACGCAGCACCCAGGCGCAAGGCCAGCGGTCCGCTCTGGCGCATGGCGTAGACGCCGGCGTGCCAGCTGTCGACGCTGCCGTCGACGCCGGTGGTGTCCAGGTCGGTCTTCGAATAACCGCCCAGCACGCCCACACGCCAGTCCGAATCGAGCGCCCAATCGGCCCCCAGCACGCTGCCTTTGGTGCGCTGGGTCAGGCCATTGCTGCCGTGGTCGCCGTCGAGCTTGCCGTAGCTGCCGATACCTTGCAGCCACAGGCGGCCCCGGGCATTGGGATCGTTGAGGTTGCGGGCTTCGGCGGGTACGCCGGTGGCGGCCAGTACGGGTGTGTCTTTTTGATCAAGGCCCACCAGCAGTCCGGCACCGCCGCCCAGTTGGTGCATGGCGTTCAACATGCTGTTGCCGACCTGGGCGCTGGCGCCGAGGGTGGCACTGGTCAGGTTGGCGGTGCTGCTGCCGGCCAATTGCTCGATGGCGGCACCGGCGCTGCTGTTGGTGGTGTTGAGCAAGGCGTTGTACAACGCGTTGTTCTTGCCCAGGCTCGCCAGGGCGTTGGCGGCGCGGGTGCCGTTGCCGGTGTTGGCGAACTGATTGAACGCCACGTCATTGCGGGAATAGGTCAGGCCGACCTGGGTAGGGCTGTAATCCAATGTGGGGGTGAGGAAGGCATAGTCGCTGGTGACCTTGCCGAACGTGCCATTGATGCTGCCGGCCTGCAGTACCGTGTAGTGGCTCTGCCACGGGTAGGTGCCGGTGCCGGGATTGACCGCCAGGGTCGCGCCATTCAGGTACGCGGTGCCGCCGACCTGGACCGGTGCGCTGCTGCCGTCGGCATTCACGCCATAGGCCAGGGTCGAGCCGCTGGTCATCGTCAGGTCGCGGGTGATGCTGGCGGTGCCGAGGGCGGTGTTGGTCTGCAAGGTGCCTTTGACCAACAGGCTGCCGACACTGCCGCCACCGGCATAAATACCGCCTTCATCGACGGTCAGGTTGCCAGCGATCCCGCCCTGGTTGATCAGCTTGGCGCCCCTGAAAATCTCGCCGCCGTCGCTGAAGTCGCCGCTGCCGGTGAGGGTCCAGGTGCCTTGCTTCACGTCCAGCCATTCGAAGTTGCGGCTGTCGCCGAAACTGCCGCCGGCGGCGTCGTCCATGATCACGCGGTCATATCCGGTGCCGCCATCCACCACGCCGACAAAGCGGCTGCCGCCGAGCAGGGTCAGCGTGTCATCGCCGCCGCCCAAATCCAGGGCCAGGCCGTTGCTGCCGCTGATCAAGCCGGCGTTGACCACCGTGTCGGCAAACTCGCCGACGAACTTCACGCCGAAGCCGTTCAGGCCCTGAATGGTGCCATGGTTGATCAGGGTGGTTGCAGCGAGTCCCGGGCCGTCGCTGCCGTCGTCCACCAGCACCGCGTTGTTGGCACCGCTTACCAATGCACCCGCGCCGTTGAACACGTAGCCACCGCCGAGGGCGATGCCTTCGCTGCCGTTGGCAAAGCCGTTCTTGTCGACACCACCGGCGCCGACGCCCTGGATGATGCCGTAGTTTTCAATGTGGGCAATCTTGTCGATGTCCACGCCGTCACCATCGCCGTCCGGCTGCAGTCCGGAAAATGCGCCGGTAATAGTGCCGTGGTTGATCACCGTGCCATCGCCGTCGGAACCAAAGCCCGAGCCGTTGCGGCCGATTACCGTGCCGTAGTTGGTCAGCGTGGCGCCCAGGTCGGTGGTGATGCCGTGGCGGCCGCCGGAGATGAGGCCGTAGTTGGTGACGGTCACGCCAGTAGCGGAGTCGATGTCGACGCCGTCGAATTTGTCATCGCGCGAGTGGGTGTCGCCGGTGGAAATCTCGCCGTAGTTGGTGATCGTAGCGTTGCCGCCGGTCTTCATGCCGTCGCTGGCGTCACCGCGAATCAGCCCGCCCTGGCGGTTGATGATAGTGGTGGTGACGTTGGAGCTGCGGATCGCATCCAGGTCCAGCCCTTGGCCGGTGGCAGAGCGAATGGTGCCGCTGTTGTCGATCAGCAGGCTGCCGCTGGCGAAGTTGCTGTCGATGCGCAGCGCGTCGTTGGCGCCCTGGATCACACCGCCTGCGCGGTTGTAGATGCTGTAGTTGCGAGCGGCGGTGAGGTCGCCGCTGCTGTCGATCCCGCGGCCGCCAGTGGAGGCGATAGTGCCCGAGTTATCGATCCGCACGCCGTTGCCGCTGGTGCCGTCTTTCAAGGTCACCGCGACTTTGGAAGTCGTAATGCTGCCCGGTGCCGAAATCGTCAACGAGTCACTGCCACCCAGGGTTTGCCCGGTGGTGGTGGGCGTGTCGATCTGCAGCGTCTTGGTTGGCGTGGGCGCCGCATCGACAAAACCGCTGCTGACCAGCAGGCCGAGAGTGAGCGCAAGGCGCTGGGGCGAAGGGGGCATGGCGGGCGACCTTGTTTTAGGAAAAGAGTCGACCTGTATAGCGGAGGTTTTTTACAGAATGATGGCGGGGAGGTGACGGGGATTGAAATGAGCCTGACGGTTGAAGAACGAACCCGGTTGATCGAAAGCATTCAGGATGCATTGGCCGAGGGAACGCTGGAAATAGCCGAGGCGGTACGCCGGCTGCGAACGGAAGTCACTGGGTTGCATCAGAGCCAGTTTGCCAAGATGTGCAAAATCTCCGTACGCACGCTGGTGCATATCGAACATGGCGAGGGCAATCAGACGCTGAAGTCGTTGAACGCAGTGTTCAGGCCGTTTGGGTTGAAGATGGGAGTGGTGAAGGTTCGCAGAAGCTTGTAGGAAAAGGCGATGGCGTGGTGTTTGATCGTGAGCAAGTATTTCAAGGTATAGATGCTCGCCTATTCGCCTCGGCTGAGCACAAGGCCCGGATACGCTGAAGATACAATGTGGGAGCCGGGCTTGCCCGCGATGACGGTGGGTCAGTTAATACATTTGTAACTGATACACCGCTTTCGTGAGCAAGCCCGCTCCCACATTTGTCAGGGGGGGGGGCAGGGTGGATTAGGTACGGCATTCCACCAGCGTTTTCAACTGTCCCGAACCGGTCTGGTTGGCATCTGACAGCCACCGCTCAAACCCCGCCCCAATCGCCGGCCACTCCCCATCCAGGATCGAATACCACGCCGTATCCCGGTTGCGGCCCTTGACCACGGTGTGCTGGCGAAACACCCCTTCAAAACTGAAACCCAACCGCTCGGCGGCGTTTTTGGAGCGGGCGTTGGCGTTGTTGCACTTCCACTCCAGGCGACGATTGCCCAGCTCAAACGAGTGCCTGGCCAGCAGGTACACCGCCTCGGTGCTTTTCGGTGAACGTTGCATCGGGGCGCCGAAGGTCACGTGGCCGATTTCAATGCGGCCTTGCTCGGGCACGATGGACATCAGGCTGAGGATGCCTTGCACCTCGCCGCTGGCCTTGTCGATCACACTGAAGAAGTACGGGTCGCTGTGGGACGCGTGGTTGTTCAGCCAGGCGTCGAAGGCGGCGCGCTCGGGGAATGGGCCGTAAGGCAAATAGTCCCACAGCTTCGGATCCGCGCCGGGGCCTTGCAGGGCGTTGAACAGGTCATCGCTATGGCGGGCGGGGTCGAGTTTTTCCAGGCGCACGAAGCGCCCTTCGATAAGGGTGACGGTGGGCGCCGGGACACCTTTCCAGTCGGCCAATGATGTCGTCATGCTGTGCTTCTCCTTAAAGACCTTTGCGAAACTGGATAAAACCGGGGCGTTCGGCGATGCGTTCGTACAGCTGGATGGCGGTGGCGTTGGTCTCGTGGGTCAGCCAGTGGACCTTGCAGCAACCGTCGGCCTTGGCGGTGGCGTAGACGAATTCGATCAGCTTTCGGCCGACGCCGGTGCCGCGCTGGGCCGGATCTACCAGCAAATCCTGCAGGTAGCAGGAGTTCTCGATGCTCCAGTTGGAACGGTGGTAGATGAAATTGACCATGCCTACGGCCTTGCCGTCCTGCCAGGCCAGGGCCGAGTGGGTCGGCTCATTGGCGTCGATCAAGCGTTGCCAGGTGTTCTGGCTGACGGCGTCGGGCAGCTCGGTGTTGTAGAAGCGCAGGTAGGCTTGCCACAGGGGCAACCAGGCGGCGTGGTCGGCGGCACTGACCTGGCGGATTTCGATCTGGCTCATGATGGCTCCTTGGGAATAAAGCGGGCGAGGGTCTGGTCGCGCACGTCGGTGCTGGCGGCCAGGCCGTCGCGAACGCCGGCGATGTCCGCCGGGCTGCGGTTCTGGCTGAGTTTGCGTTTGCCTTCCAGGCGCTGGATCGGCAGGGCAAAGCCGACGATGGCCTTGAGCATGCCGTCGATGTAGTCGGCCGGGGCGTCGCTGACTTTCCAGGGTTGGGCGCGATTGCCTTCATGGCGGTCGGTGAGGGCGCTGACCAGCTCGAGCAGGCGCTCGGCGTCGGTGAACACTTCGCCGGTGCCGTAGGCGTGTACCGCGATGTAATTCCAGGTCGGCACCACTTTGCCGTGTTCGGCCTTGGCCGGGTAGAACGCCGGGCTGACGTAGGCCTCGGCCCCGGCAAAAATCACCAGGGCCTCGCCGCCATTTTGCAGGTCCTGCCATTGGCGATTGGCTTTGGCCATGTGCCCGTAAAGGGTGCCGTTGGGCCCTTCATCCGGGTTGAGCAGCAGCGGCAAATGGCTGGCTTGCAGGCCTTGTTCGCCCAAGGTCACCAGTTGCGCCAGGCGCGTGTGCTGGATCAGTTGCTGGATTTCGGGCAAGTCATCGAGGGCAAAGGCGCGTGGTGTGTACATGAAGATTTTCCTTGGCGAATGCCTGCATCCTAGGCAGGCTATTGGTTCGTTGTAAGAGCCATCTACAGTCAATTTTATAGGTCCAATTCCATGCCTGCGTTAGAACCACCGCTCTCGTTCAACCCGGCGGGTATCGAGTTGGACCGACGCCAGGGACTCACCCGCCAGCTTTATCAGGCGCTGCGCCAGCGAGTATTGGATGGCCGGTTGGTCAGTGGCACCCGGCTCCCCGCCAGCCGTGACCTGGCGGCGGCACTATCGATTTCGCGCAACAGTGTGGTTCGCGCCTACGACCAACTGTATGCCGAAGGATTTATCGAAGGCCGCGTGGGTGATGGCACCTATGTGGCGCAATTGCCGCAGACGTCGACGCCCGCAAAAAAACTATCCACAAAAGTGTCCACAGGGTTATCAACAGGCTTATCCCCAGGTTTATCCACAAAGCGCCCGGATTTACCTGTGTTTTCGTCCAGTCAAGTTATCCACAGCGGTGCGCTGGCGCGGGTGGAAAACAATCATTTGGCGCTTCCGCCCAGTGGTCCGCCGAGGGCTTTCAGGGTGGGCGTACCGGCTTTCGATCTGTTCCCGTTTGACGTGTGGGCCAAGCTGAATGCGGCTTTCTGGCGCAAGCCGGACTTGCAGCAACTGTGTTATGGCGACCCGGCGGGCGACGCGCGCCTGCGTGGATTGATTGCGGCCTATCTACGCAGTTCTCGCGGTATGCAGTGCACGGCTGAGCAAATAGTGATCACCAGTGGCGCGCAGCAGGCAATCAGCCTTTGTGCACAGCTGCTGGTGGAGCCCGGCGATGAGGTTGCCATCGAGAATCCGGGGTATCGGGCAGCAGGCCATGCGTTCGCGGTGGCGGGCGGCCAATTGCATGGCGTGACGGTGGACAGCGAGGGCATCGACTGCGCTGCCTTGAACCGCCTCGGCGGTTGCCGCCTGGCCTACGTCACCCCGTCCCATCAATACCCCACCGGCGTGGTGATGAGCCTGGCCCGGCGCCTGGAACTGCTGGCCTGGGCCGAGCGTACGGGCGGCTGGATCGTCGAGGATGACTACGACGGTGAGTACCGCTACAGCGGCGCGCCCCTGGCGCCACTGGCGGCCCTCGATCGCACGGGGCGGGTGCTGTATGTCGGGACTTTCGGCAAGGTGGCCTTTCCGGCGCTGCGCCTGGGCTACCTGGTGTTGCCGGCCGGCCTGGTCCAGGCCTTTGCCCGGCGCCGCGCGGTGGATGTGCGCCACTCGGAAGTCAGCACCCAGGCGGTGATGGCGGAGTTCATGGCGACCGGGCATTTCCAGCGTCATGTACGCCGCATGCGCCGCGCCGCGCAGAGCCGGCTCAATGCGCTATTGGCCGAATGGCCCGCCGGCGTTGAAGGTGTTGGCCGCCTGCCGTCGGTGGCGGCCGGGCTGCACCTGACCGTGCGGGTCGACAGCTTGGCGCGGGAACAGGCGCTGATCCAACAGGCGGCGGCAGTGGGTGTGGAGGTCAATGGCTTGAGCAGCTATTGGCTGCCGGAGTCACTCACGCCGCAGGATCAGCGTGCCGGATTGGTGTTGGGGTTTGCTGCCGTGCCCGAGGCGCAGATCAGCCAGGCGTTGAAGCGCTTGGGCCAGGTTTGGCGCGCGCCGGTTGCGCACTGAGGCGCAACCGGCGGCAACCGATCAGGTGCCGGACTTGATCTTGGTCCAGGCGCGGGTCCTGGCACGTTCGGCGTCACGTCCCAGGGGCTTGAGGGTATACAGCGTGGCCATGGCCGCCTCGGTCGGGTACAGGTTGGGATTGTTGCGAATCGCCGGATCCACCAACCCGGTGGCGTCCTTGTTGGGGTTGGGGTAACCGACAAAATCGCTGATCGGCGCGATCACGCCCGGTTGCAGCAGGTAGTTGATAAAGGCGTAGGCGTCTTCCGGGTCCTTGGCGCCTTTGGGGATCGCGAGCATGTCGAACCAGATCGGCGCGCCTTCTTTGGGTAGCCGCATGTCCACGGTCACACCGTTCTTGGCTTCCTTGGCGCGGTTGGCGGCCTGGGAGAAGCTGCCGGAATAGCCGACCGCCACGCAGATGTCGCCGTTGGCAATGTCAGCCATGTACTTGGACGAATGGAAATAGGTGATGTACGGGCGGATCTTCATCAGCAGTGCTTCGGCTTTGACATAGTCCGCCGGGTTGCTGCTGTTGGGGTCCAGGCCCAGGTGTTGCAAGGCCAGGGGCAGGATTTCCGACGGCGAATCCAGCAGCGCCACGCCGCATTGCTTGAGCTTGCTGATGTTCTCGACGTTGAAGATCAGGTCCCAGCTGTCCACGGGGGCGTTGGCCCCCAGCGCGGCCTTGACCTTGTCCGGGTTGAAGCCGATCAGGATGGTGCCGTACATGTAGGGCACGGCGAATTTATTGCCGGGGTCGTTGGCCTCGATCAGCTTCATCAACTTGGGATCAAGGTGGTTCCAGTTGGGCAGTTTGCTGCGGTCCAGCGGCTGGAACACCGAGGCTTCGATCTGCTTGGCCAGGAACACGTTGGACGGCACCACCACGTCATAGCCGGAGTTGCCGGTCAGCAGCTTGGCCTCCAGGGCTTCGTTGGTGTCGAAGATGTCGTAGACCAGCTTGACGCTGGGGTTCTGCGCCTTGAAATCTTCCAGGGCCTTGGGCGTGATGTAGTCGAACCAGTTGTAGACCCGCAGGGTTCTTTCTTCGGCGTGCGCGGCCCCGCTCAGCACGGCGGCGCAGAGGACGAGATGCTTGAGCATGTTCATTGGGCGAATCCCTCAAAACCTTCGAGAACGTTGACGGCATTGATGCCGATTTCTTCCACGGCGTAGCCGCCTTCCATCACAAACAGCGTCGGTTTGCCGAGGCGGGCGATTCGCGCGCCCATCGCCAGGTAGTCGGGGCTGTCGAGCTTGAACTGGGAGATCGGGTCGTCCTTGAAGGTGTCGACGCCCAGCGAGACCACGATGATGTCGGCGCCGTAGCGCTCGATATCCCCGCAGGCCTGCTCCAGTGCGGCGCTCCAGCGGTCCCAGCCAGAACCTGCGGGCAGCGGGTAATTGAAGTTGAAACCTTCACCGGCGCCTTCGCCCAACTCGTCGGCGTAGCCCAGGAAGAACGGAAATTCCGCCTCCGGATGGCCGTGGATCGAGGTGAACAGCACATCGTCGCGCTCGTAGAAAATCGACTGGGTACCGTTGCCGTGGTGGTAGTCCACGTCAAGGATGGCCACCTTTGTGTGGCCCTGGTCGAGAAACGCCTGGGCTGCGATCGCCGCGTTGTTGAGGTAGCAATATCCGCCCATCAAGTCGCTGGCGGCGTGGTGCCCGGGCGGACGGCACAGGGCGAAGGCACTGCGGGCGCCTTGCTGGATCGCCTGTTGCGCGGTGAGAGCGACTTGCGCCGCGCTGTAGGCCGCTTGCCAGGTGCCGGCGGTGATCGGCGCGCCGCCGTCGAAACTGTAATAGCCGAGCTGGCCGTGCAGGCTGGTGGGGATGACCCGGCGCAAGGTGCGTGCGGGCCAGGTGTAGGGCAGCAAGTCTCCGTCCTGGCCAAATGCCGTCCAGCGTTGCCAGGCGCCTTTGAAGAAGTCCAGGTACGCGGGGCTGTGAATACGTTGCAGCGGCGCTAGGCCAAAATCCTCAGGCGCTTGCACCGGGCCCAGTTCGCGGTCCTTGACCCGTTGCAACACATGGTCGGCGCGCGCGGGCATTTCAAAACAGGGCATCAGTTGCCCGTCCATCAACTCGCACCGGCCATGGTGCAGGTGGTGATCGTCCGAGTAGATCGTCAGCATATTGTTGTTCTCCGCAGGCTGAATCGGTGAGTCCAGTCTTGCGGCGGGTGGGATTAATGAGAATGGCAGGAGCGGCCAAAAGGGGATAAATATGGCCAAAGTGTGTGACCGCAATTCGCCCCGAAATGGCGCGGCCACGCCCCAGCAAGTGGCTTCAGGGGCGGAACTGGCTGGGTGCTACGCCGCTCCAGCGGACAAAGGCGTGACGGAAACTCGCGGTTTCGCTGAAGCCCAGCGCCTCGGCAATTCGGTAAATGGGCAGCTCATCCTCGCCCAGCAATCGCTTGGCCCGCTCGAAGCGTAGCTCGTCCAGCAACTCCTGATAGCTGCAGCCCAAGTCATGCAGGTGCCGGCGTAGCGTGCGCGGGGAGCAGTTCATCTGCTCGGCCAGGCCGTCGAGGCCCGGCGCGGCGCTGAGTTGGCTGGCGAGCAGGTGGCGAATCTTGCCCAGCCAGGCCTGGCGCCCGGTGAACTCGGTGTTTTGCTTGCGGCAGCGCTCGGCCATGGCCTGGTGGGTGACGGCGTCGGCTAATGGCAGGGGCTGGTCCAGCCAGCTTCGGTCGAAGGCAAACGCGTTGGCGATGGCGCCGAATTGCAGCGGGCAGGCAAAGATTTCGGCGTACCGTGCGCGGTAATCCGGGGCGTCGTGTTCAAAGCGCGCCCCCAGCAGCGGCAGGGCATGCCCCAGCAGGTCGTCGCAGATCACCTTCAACGAGGCCAGGCAGAGTTCGACGTTGAACGTTTCCAGCGCCGGATTTTCCCGGTAATCCGCGGCGCTGAACCAGATGCGCGTGCCGTCTTCCTCAAGGTCCAGCTCGAAAAGTGTTCCCAGCAGCGCCGGATACCGCAGCGCCAGGCGCAAAGCGTCACCGAAGGTGGCACTGGTGAGCAGTGCGTAACCGAGCATGCCATAGGAAGAAACGTGCATTTGCCGGCCCAGCTCCAGGCCGATATCCCGGCGCAGGGCCACGGCGTTGGCACACACGCGCATCTCCTGGTTGGTGGTGATGCGGGTGTCGGCGCGGCTCAAGTCCGCCGCGCAAATACCGCTGCCGGCCAGCAAGGCCTCGGCGGGTTGGCCTTCGGCCTTGAAGGTATTGAGCACCAACGAGACGGCATTGAGGGTGGTGAGGTGGGAGTGCAGCATGGGTGCTTCCAGCCAGGGGATGGCTGGAAGAGGAGCAAGTTATATGCCGGTCAGCTCAGTTCGCCGCACAGGTCGAGTTCGACCAGGCGGCGGATTTCGGCGGTGTCCAGCCCGGCGCCGATCAACGCATTGAGCTTGCCAAACGCGGCTTCACGGGTCATCCCGCCACCCGACAACACCCCGACGCCTCGCAGGCGGCTGCCGGCTTCATACACGTCCAGCTCCACACCGCCTTCATGGCATTGGGTGATTGCCACCACGACCACGCCGTTATCCTGCGCGCGCTGCAGGCTGGCGAGGAACTGCGGGTTGTCGCTCGGCCCGGTGCCGCTGCCGAAGCATTCCAGCACCAGCGCCTGGATGCCGCTGTCGATCAACGCGTCCAATTGCGCGGGTGCGATGCCCGGCACCAGTGGCAGCACACCCACATTGGCCAGCGCCTTGGCCTGGCGGTAATGCAGCGCCGCCGGAACCAACTCGGCTTGGGCGACGCCGCCGTTACGCTGCAACGCGGCAAACGGGTGGCGACCAAAACTGCGGATTTTCGCGCAACGGGTCGGGGCCATCAGTGCACCGTGGAAGTACAGTTGCACGCCAGGCGCCAGGCCAGCGCCCAGGGCCGCCAGCGCACCGCTGACGTTTTCCCAGGCATCGCTGTCGGGCACACCGGCCGGCAGCATCGAGCCGGTAAACAGCACCGGCGCGGGCAGGCCCAGCAGTTGGAAACTCATGGCCGCGGCGCTGTAGGCCAGGGTGTCGGTGCCGTGCAGCACCAGTACGGCGTCGCAACCCTCGTCCACCGCCTCAACCACGGCGGCGCGCAGGCGCTGCCAATAGGCGGGGGTCATGTTCGCACTGTCGATCAGCGGGGACATTTCCCGAAAGCGCCAGGCTGGCATATTCAGTTGGGCGAGGGCTTCGCTCATGCGCGCTTCAAACCCCGAAGCGGGGGCCAGGCCGTTGGCGCTGGCCTGCATGCCGATGGTGCCGCCGGTGTAGAGCACCATGACGTTGTTGGCTGGTTGCATTGAAGAATCTCCTGAACGAAAAACGCCGCCGGGCCCAGAGCATGCCCAAGGCCGGGCGGCGTGTCATCTATCTAGGTTTAGCGTTGCGCTTGAGCGTTAAGTTCTGCCGTCGCTTGAGCGGCTGGCTCAGGCTTCACCGGATTTGCCGGCCAGGCCTTGCGGTCCAGGTCCAGGTCCGGGAACTTGCTGGAATCAAACACCGGGGTCTTGATGCCCGCAGCACGCTGGCCGTCGTAGTCATTCAGGATGCGCATGGCGATCTTGAACAGGAACGCCAGGGCGAACAGGTTGACGAACGCCAGCATGGTCATGGTGATGTCGGCGAAGGCAAACACGGTGCTCAGGTTCTCGATGGAACCCCAGAAAATCAGCACCAGCACCAGCGCGCGGTAGCCCATCAGCACCTTGCGGTTGTCGCCCACGATGAAGCGCAGGTTGCTCTCGCCGAGGTAGTAGTTGTACATGATCGAGGTGAACACGAACAACGCCAGGGCCACCGAGATGAACATTCGGCCCCAGTCACCGACCACCGCCGCCAGGGAGTTCTGGGTCAGGGCAATGCCGTCGCCTTCAAAGCCCGGGGTGTAGAAGCCCGAGAGCAGGATCAGCAGCGCGGTGCAGGTGCAGATGACGAAGGTGTCGAGGAACACGCTGAACGCCTGAACCACGCCTTGGGCGATCGGGTGTTCAACCGAGGCGACTGCCGCCACGTTAGGCGCACTGCCCAGGCCGGCTTCGTTGGCGAACACGCCGCGTTTCACACCCATGATGATCGCGCTGCCCACCAGGCCACCGAAGGCCTGGTCGAGGCCGAAAGCGCTCTTGACGATGGTCGCGAGCATGGCCGGCACGTGGTCGAATTGCAGCACGATCACGTACAGGGTCACCGCGATGTAGACCAGGGTCTTGACCGGCACCAGCAGGTCGGCGATCGAGGCGATACGCTTGATCCCGCCGATGAACACCAGGCCCAGCAACACCGCCAGGGCCAGGCCGGTGTAGGTGGTGTCGAGGCCAAATGCGTTGTTCAGCGAGTGGGTTACGGCGTGGGCTTGCAGGCCATTGAAGGCGAAGCCGAAAGTCACCAGCAGCAGGAACGCCATCACCATGCCCAGCCAGCGTTTGTGCAGGCCGTGCTGGATGTAATACGCCGGGCCACCACGGTAGGTGCCTTCAGCGTCGGTGCGTTTGTACAGTTGGCCGAGGGAGCACTCGATAAAGCTCGAAGACATGCCCACCAGTGCGGTGACCCACATCCAGAATACGGCGCCCGGGCCACCCAGGGTCACGGCAATGCCGACGCCTGCGATGTTGCCGGCACCCACGCGCCCGGCGAGGCTGAGCATCAGCGCCTGGAACGAACTGAGCTGGCCGGCGCTGCTTTTCAGGCTGTCGCGAAACACCGAAAACATGTGGAAAAAGTGACGCAACTGAACGAAACGCGAGCGGATCGTGAAGTAACCACCGAGCCCGACAATGAGCACGATCAATACTTTCCCTGAGAGGAAGTCGTTGATGACTTCTAGCATGGAGTGTTCCTCGCTGATTTTTCTAATGGCAAACGCAGGACGGTCCGACGCATCGCTCGGCACCAGGCAGTGCACGACGCTTCGACCCCAATCCTTTTGCGGGTGTTGTTATTCATGCGGTTTCGCGCTTCCCAGGGTCTCGTTACCGACGACCGCTGACGCGAAGAGGGGCGGCACTATACCTAGGAGTGGGTGATCCGTCTGCACGAGGCGATTAAAGGTTTCAGCCAAGGCGTTACGGGCAAGGCGGGTTTGTTGGGCGATCTTGGAGTTTTTATTGGCGTCATTTCACAACCTTGAGGCAAAAAAAAGGGCCTGAAGAACGAGCCTTCAGGCCCTCAAAAGGTGAGAGGTGTCTAGTCCCTCAACCTGGTGAGCGGTGCAACAAACGCTTAGGCCTTCAAGGGGACCAAACGTGGGGCAATCATGTTTTCGGGGCGCAGGATGTCGTCGAGCATGGCGTCGTCGAGCAAGCCTTCTTCGCGCACCAGTTCCAGCACGCCGCGGCCGCTTTCAAGGGCGATACGGGCGATGCGGGTGGCGTTTTCATAGCCGATGTACGGGTTCAGCGCGGTGACCAGGCCGATGGAGTGTTCCACCAGCTCGCGGCAGCGGGCTTCGTTGGCAGTGATGCCGACGATGCAGTGCTCGCGCAGCATGTCCATGGCGCGTTGCAGCAGGCGGATCGAGTCGAAGATCTTGTAGGCGATCAGCGGCTCCATCACGTTCAGTTGCAGCTGGCCGCCTTCGGCCGCGATGGTCAGCGCCAAATCGTTACCGATGATTTGGAACGCCACCTGGTTCACGGCTTCCGGGATCACCGGATTGACCTTGCCGGGCATGATCGAGCTGCCTGGCTGACGCGCCGGCAGGTTGATTTCGTTGATGCCGGTGCGTGGGCCGCTGGACAGCAGGCGCAGGTCGTTGCAGATCTTCGACAGCTTCACCGCGGTACGCTTGAGCATGCCGGAGAACAGCACGAAAGCGCCCATGTCGGAGGTGGCTTCGATCAGGTCGGCAGCCGGTACCAGCGGCTGGCCGCTGATGGTCGCCAGGCGCTGGACGGCCAGGGCCTGGTAACGCGGGTCGGCGTTGATGCCGGTACCGATGGCGGTGCCGCCCAGGTTCACTTCGGTCAGCAGCTCAGGCGCCAGGGTCTTCAGGCGGGCCAGGTCTTCACCGAGGGTGGTGGCGAAGGCACGGAATTCCTGGCCGAGGGTCATCGGCACGGCGTCTTGCAGCTGGGTACGGCCCATTTTCAGGACGTGGCTGAATTCTTCACCCTTGGCAGCGAACGCCTGGATCAGGCTGTCGAGGCTGGCCAACAGCGCGTCGTGGCCCAGCAGCAGACCCAGGCGGATCGCGGTCGGGTAGGCGTCGTTGGTCGACTGCGCCATGTTCACGTCGTTGTTGGGGTGCAGGTATTGGTATTCGCCCTTGCTGTGGCCCATGGCCTCCAGCGCGATGTTGGCGATGACTTCGTTGGCATTCATGTTGGTTGAAGTGCCAGCGCCGCCTTGAATCATGTCCACCACGAACTCTTCGTGGAAATCGCCGCGGATCAGACGGGCACAGGCTTCGCTGATGGCAGCGTGCTTGGCTTCGCTGAGTTGGCCCAGCTCGCGGTTGGCGTCAGCAGCTGCCTGCTTGACCATTGCCAGGCCGACCACCAATTTCGGGTAATGCGAAATCGGAACGCCCGAGAGACGGAAGTTGTTCACCGCTCGCAGGGTCTGGATGCCGTAATACGCTTGAGCGGGTACTTCGAGTACGCCAAGCAGGTCTTTTTCTGTGCGGAAAGATGCAGCGGAGGACATGACGGAAATCATCTCGATATGGACCCGGGCTAGGCCGGAACGCTGTGAATGCTAGGCTTGCAGGAGATTTTGGGCCAATGCTGTTAAACACTGGCCTATGCATAAACGGCATAATGTCGGTGTGACCCCGTTACCATGACGGACGTGTGTGCCAAAATGGTGCGTGCCCCGGGAGGATGTGATGAACCTTGAAAGCAAATGGCTGGAAGACTTTAGCGCCCTGGCTGCCACCCGCAGCTTCTCCCAGGCGGCTGAGCGGCGCTTCGTCACCCAGCCGGCGTTCAGTCGGCGCATCCGCAGCCTGGAGGCGGCGCTGGGGCTGACCTTGGTCAATCGCTCGCGCACGCCGGTCGAACTGACGGCGGCGGGGCAGTTGTTCCTGGTCACCGCGCGGACCGTGGTCGAGCAACTCGGCGAGGTGCTGCGCCACCTGCATCACCTGGAAGGCGGGCAGGGCGAAGTCATGCAAGTGGCGGCGGCGCACTCCCTGGCCCTGGGTTTCTTCCCGCGCTGGATCGCGCAGTTGCGCAACGAAGGGCTGAACATCGCCACGCGGTTGGTCGCCACCAACGTGGGCGACGCCGTGCATGCGCTGCGTGAAGGCGGTTGCGATTTGATGCTGGCGTTCTACGACCCGGATGCGGCGATGCAGATGGACCCGGAGATCTTCCCGTCGCTGCACCTGGGCAACACCGAGATGCTGCCGGTGTGCGCCGCCGATGCCGACGGCAAGCCGTTGTTCGACCTGGAAGGCGAGGGCAGCGTGCCGCTGCTAGCCTACAGCGCCGGAGCTTTCCTGGGGCGCTCGGTAAACCTGCTGCTGCGCCAGCGGGCGCTGCGCTTTACCACGATTTACGAAACGGCCATGGCCGACAGCCTGAAAAGCATGGCCCTTGAGGGCTTGGGCATTGCCTGGGTGCCGCAGTTGAGCGTGCGCGCCGAGCTGGCCCGGGGTGAGCTGGTGGTGTGCGGCGGCCCGCAATGGCATGTGCCGCTGGAGATCCGGTTGTATCGCTGTGCGTTGGTGCGCAAGGCGAACGTGCGGTTGTTGTGGCGCAAGCTGGAAGGCGGCGCGGCGCAGGCACCGGCGGCTGAACGCGGTTAAATGTGGGAGCTGGCTTGCCTGCGATAGCGGTGTATCAGCTGACATTTCAGGCACTGACCCTCCGCCATCGCAGGCAAGCCAGCTCCCACAGTATTTTGTGGTGTGTTCGCTGACCTGGAAGTCAATAAAACCGCCTGTTTGAGGTGTAAGACAGATGGTCATTCCAGGGGCTGTTTATCTGCGTTATTACGGTATACTGCGCGGCCTTCGGCCGGTCCAACCGGCCTTAATTCGTACAACAAGCCACGCTGGATTTCCCGCGTGGCTTGTTGTTTTTTGACGCGCCTGCGGGCGCCCAGAGAGAAGAGGCACGACGATGAGTGCATTGGTTGGCGTGATCATGGGCTCCAAGTCCGATTGGTCCACCCTTAGCCACACCGCCGATATGCTGGAAAAACTCGGCATTCCCTACGAAGTGAAGGTGGTTTCCGCCCACCGCACTCCGGATTTGCTGTTCCAGTATGCCGATGAAGCAGAATCCCGTGGCATCGAGGTAATCATCGCCGGTGCCGGCGGCGCAGCTCACCTGCCAGGCATGTGTGCGGCCAAGACTCACCTGCCAGTGCTGGGCGTACCGGTGCAGTCGTCGATGCTCTCGGGCGTGGATTCGCTGTTGTCCATCGTGCAGATGCCCGCCGGTATTCCGGTGGCTACCCTGGCGATCGGCAAGGCCGGCGCGATCAACGCTGCCTTGTTGTCCGCCAGCATCCTCGGCGCCAAGCACCCGCAGTTCCACGCGGCGCTGAAAAAATTCCGTGCTGAGCAGACAGACAGCGTCCTGGACAATCCAGACCCACGCATTGCCTGAGGTGGTTGATTGATGAAAATCGGTGTAATCGGTGGCGGCCAACTGGGCCGCATGCTGGCCCTGGCGGGTACGCCGCTGGGGATGAACTTCGCTTTCCTGGATCCGGCACCAGATGCCTGTGCAGCTGCCCTGGGTGAACACCTGCGTGCGGACTACAGCGACCCGGATCACCTGCGCCAACTGGCCGATGAAGTCGATCTGGTGACCTTCGAGTTTGAAAGCGTCCCGGCTGAAACCGTGGCCTTCCTGTCGCAGTTCGTGCCGGTATACCCGAGCGCCGAAGCCTTGCGCATCGCTCGTGACCGCTGGTTCGAGAAGAGCATGTTCAAGGACCTGGGCATCCCGACACCGGCTTTCGCCGACATCCAGTCCCAGGCTGACCTGGACGCCGCGGTCGCCTCCATCGGCCTGCCGGCCGTGTTGAAGACCCGCACCCTGGGTTACGACGGCAAGGGCCAGAAAGTCCTGCGCACCGCCGCCGACGTGGTCGGTACCTTCGCCGAACTGGGCAGCGTCGGCTGCCTGCTGGAAGGCTTCGTGCCGTTCACCGGTGAAGTCTCGCTGATTGCCGTGCGTGCCCGCGATGGCGAAACGCGTTTCTACCCGCTGGTGCACAACACCCACGACAGCGGCATCCTCAAGCTGTCCGTGGCCAGCACCGATCACCCGCTGCAAGCCCTGGCCGAAGATTATTCGAGCCGTGTGCTGAAGCAACTGGATTACGTCGGCGTGATGGCGTTCGAGTTCTTTGAAGTCGACGGTGGCCTCAAGGCCAACGAAATCGCCCCGCGCGTGCACAACTCCGGGCACTGGACCACCGAAGGCGCCGAGTGCAGCCAGTTCGAAAACCACCTGCGGGCGGTAGCGGGCTTGCCATTGGGCTCCACGGCAAAAGTCGGCGAGAGCGCCATGCTCAACTTCATCGGCGTGGTGCCGCCGGTTGATCGCGTGATCGCGATTGATGACTGCCATCTGCATCACTACGGCAAGGCGTTCAAGGCCGGGCGCAAGGTCGGCCACGCCAACCTGCGCTGCAAGGATCGCGCGACGCTGCAAGCGCAGATCCTCAAGGTCGAAGCGCTGATCGCCGAGCAATAACCCAAGGCCGGGCGGAACCATTGGTACCCGCCACCCTCTGATTGCAGGAAGCCAAAGTCTGACTAGGCTTTGACTGAATTCACTTCAATCAGAGGGAAATGCCATGGGTATCATTGGGACCATCTTTATCGGTTTGATCGTCGGCCTGCTGGCGCGTTTCCTGAAGCCAGGCGACGACAGCATGGGCTGGATCATGACCATCCTGCTGGGTATCGCCGGTTCGCTGGTTGCGACCTATGGTGGCCAGGCACTGGGTATCTATCAGGCGGGCCAGGGCGCAGGCTTCATTGGTGCGCTGGTGGGTGCCGTGGTGCTGCTGGTGATCTACGGTCTGCTGAAAAAGAAGTAATTTAGCGACCAGGCCCTCTGCGCTGCGCAGGCGCAGAGGGCTAGAATGCCGGCACTGTAATCCTTGCCGAGCCTCTCCATGCGCCGTCTTCTGTTATCCCTTCTTCTATGCACCGGGTTGGCCCACGCTGGCGAACTGCCGGAAACCGACTGGCTGGAACTGATGCCCAAGTCGGACCAGAAAGCCCTCGAAGAAATGCCGGAAATCGACCACAACTCCCCGGAAGCCCAAGGCACGTTCACCGCAAAGGGTGGCCTGAAGCAGAGCAAGGGTTTGCCGGCGGTTATGTATTCCACCAAGACGGTGGCTGCCATGAACGGCAAGAATATTCGCATTGGCGGCTACCCCGTGCCGCTGGAAACCGACGCCAAGGGCCGCAGCACGCTGTTCTTCCTGGTGCCTTATCCGGGCGCCTGCATCCACGTGCCGCCACCGCCGCCCAACCAGTTGGTGCTGGTGCGTTATCCCAAGGGCTTGAAGCTGGATGACATCTACACGCCGCTGTGGGTGACGGGCACGCTGAAGGTGGAGAAGGTCAACAATGACCTGGCCGATGCGGCGTATGCGTTGGATGCGGGGAAGGTGCGGGCGGTCAAGGAATCGGATCTCTGATCTGACGCAGCACCTAATGTGGGAGCGGGCTTGCTCGCGAATGCGGTGTGTCAGTCAGCACATGCACTAACTGGAACACCGCATTCGCGAGCAAGCCCGCTCCCACATTTTTGATTGGGGTTACAGGGCAATACCGGCGATGCTCACGCCCAGGGTATGACTTTCACCCGGCGCCAGCGTCACCACATCGTCCAGCACATTCGCGGTCTCGATACACAACATGCCCTGCCAGCCGTCGTCGGCCATGTCGCTGAAAGCCTTGGCGCGTTCAGTCCACGGGTTCCAGATCACCGTCGAGCGCGAGCCTGTGCTGGTGAGCTGAACGCGGCGCTGCCAGTCTTTATCGACAATGTTCAGCTGAGCCGGGGTGTCGAGGTAGATGCGGTCGGTCTCGGCGGTGAAGTGCAGCAGCCCGGATTGCTGCTTTTGGGTCCAGCCGTCGGCGGTATCGATATAGTCCCGCCCGTCCAGGCCGTCGACCTGCACGTTGCGTACATCGCTGACCGCAAAATAGCTGTGCAGCGCCTGGCTGAGGCTGACGGTCTCGGCGCCGTGGTTGTGGCTGGTCAGGCGGATGTGCAGTTGATCATCCAGCAGGATGCTCATCTTCAGGTCAACCTGATGCGGCCAACCCGGGAAGCCACCTTCAGGCACTGGCAGTTCCAGCTCAACCCTCAGCGCTGTGCCTTCAGCCTCAACGCCAGCCAACGTCCAGTCAGCGGTCCGCACGAAACCATGGGCACCGGCCGGCTCGGCACCCTGGTACATGGCCTTGACGCTCTGCGGGTTGCGATCGAACACACCAAACCACGGCCAGCACACCGGCACGCCGGTACGGATGCCTTTGCCTTTCTTGAACACCACCTGATCGTTGGGCCAGATGATTGGCTTCTCGCCAGCGCGCTGGTAGCTGACGATATGCGCGCCTTGCTGGGCCACCACCAATTCGGCGCCGTTGTGGCGGATGCGCCAAGCGTTCAGCTCATCCAGTTTTACGGTTTCAACGTTGGGCGTAGACATAGGCGCGCGCTCTCAATGGCAGACAATGGGGCAATGGACCGTCAAAACGTCGCGATGTTTAACGCGCCCGCGACGGAACCGAGCGGGTGCGGCCGCTGCCATCGATGGCAACGAACACAAACACCGCCTCGGTGACTTTGCGCCATTCGCTGGACAGCGGGTCGTCGCTCCACACTTCGACCATCATCTGGATCGAGCTGCGGCCGATTTCCAGGGCCTGGGTGTAGAAGGACAACTGTGCGCCGACGGCCACGGGCACCAGGAATGCCATGCGATCAATCGCCACGGTGGCTACGCGGCCACCGGCAACCTTGCTCGCCATGGCGGTGCCGGCCAGGTCCATCTGCGCGACCAGCCAGCCGCCGAAGATGTCGCCGAAACCGTTGGTCTCACGCGGGAGTGCGGTGATTTGCAGGGCGAGATCGCCTTGCGGGATAGGATCTTCTTGTTCGAGTTCGATCATGCCGGTGCCTCTGACCCGTGACGCTTCATGGGTATTTCAAGTGGATAGCCGTCTTCTGGAAAAACGTTTCAGCACCAACATACACCGCTCGATGCGTTTCTCGTAAGGCGTACTAAAGGGAAACTCTGCCAAATCGGCTGGTGTATAACCAACGGCGTTTTGGCACAGCAGCCCCTCAAGGATGCGGGTCTGGCGCTTGCAAGGGCCGAGTATATCGAGCCGTCGGCGCCACGACGACCTCCCGTCGCTCATTTGGTCGGTAAATAGACGCTGTATCGCGGCTTTTTCCGGCAACTGTGCTCCTGCTCATATTAATTGCACGTCTGCTACGGAAATATTTCGCGGATCTGAACTGTTAACGGCTCAACGCTGTGCTTTTTCAAGCGATTTGCTATCTTGCCAAGCCTGCCGCAAGTCCCGGGCTTGCCGTCCTGACTACTATAAGAGAAGCCTTGCCATGTCCTCCGTGCCCGCAAGCAGTGCGCAACCTTCGCGCCCGCTGACCCGCAACGACTACAAAACCCTGTCGCTGTCTGCCTTGGGCGGGGCGCTGGAGTTCTACGACTTCATCATCTTCGTATTTTTTGCGACGGTAGTCGGGAAGCTGTTCTTCCCGGCGGACATGCCCGAATGGCTGCGCATGATGCAGACCTTCGGCATCTTCGCCGCCGGCTACCTGGCGCGGCCGCTGGGCGGGATCATCATGGCGCACTTCGGCGACCTGCTGGGGCGCAAGAAGATGTTCACCCTGAGCATCTTCATGATGGCCGTGCCGACCCTGATCATGGGCCTGCTGCCGACCTACGCGCAGATCGGCCTGTGGGCGCCGATCCTGTTGCTGCTGATGCGCGTGATCCAGGGCGCGGCGATTGGCGGTGAAGTGCCGGGCGCGTGGGTGTTCGTGTCCGAGCACGTGCCGCCCCGTCACATCGGTTATGCCTGCGGCACCCTGACCAGCGGCCTGACGGCCGGCATTCTGTTGGGTTCGCTGGTGGCCACCGCCATCAACACGCTCTACAGCCCGGAACAGGTGTCGGATTACGCCTGGCGCATTCCGTTCCTGCTGGGGGGTGTGTTCGGCCTGTTGTCGGTGTACCTGCGTCGCTGGCTGCACGAAACCCCGATCTTCGCCGAGATGCAGCAGCGCAAGACCCTGGCGGCCGAGCTGCCGTTGCGCGCGGTGTTGCGTGACCATCGTGGCGCCATCGTACTGTCGATGCTGTTGACCTGGCTGCTGTCGGCCGGTGTGGTCGTGGTTATCCTGATGACGCCGACCGTGCTGCAAACGATCTACCACTTCAGCCCAACGGTGGCGCTGCAGGCCAATAGCCTGGCCATCGTCACCCTGAGCCTGGGGTGTATTGCTTCCGGCGCCCTGGCCGACCGTTTTGGTGCCGGGCGCGTGCTGATCATCGGTTGTGCCTTGTTGCTGGCAACGTCCTGGACGCTCTATCACAGCCTGATGGCTCACCCGGACTGGCTGTTCCCGCTGTACGCCTTGACCGGCCTGTTTGTAGGCACCATTGGCGTGGTGCCCTATGTCATGGTGAAAGCGTTCCCGCCGGTGGTGCGTTTCAGCGGTTTGTCGTTCTCCTACAACGTCGCCTACGCCGTATTCGGTGGCCTGACGCCGTTAGCGGTGTCGCTGCTGATGAAGGAAAGCCCGATGGGCCCTGCTTACTACGTGGCGGCCCTGTGCGTGATGGGGATGGCGGTGGGTGGGTACCTGTGGAAGCGCGGGCGCTGACACGTTTTTGAAAACTGCCGGACAACCTTGTGGCGAGGGAGCTTGCTCCCGTTGAACTGCGCAGCCGTTCCATTCTGGGGGCCGCTACGCGACCCAACGGGAGCAAGCTCCCTCGCCACAGATTTTGCCTTACAACGATTACAGATTGTTTCCACGAAATCGCTCCAACCTCCTCGCAAGCCCCGGATTTATTGGCGTTTCTCCTTCCTGTCAGCTTTTTCATAAATGCTGGCCTTTCATCTAATTGTCATATTCCAGACATAGAGTGTTCACACGGCCTACCGATACTTGGCCCCGATCCAACTATCCCTATCTGCTAGGAGCAAGGCATGAAACTGAAACGTTTGATGGCGGCAATGACTTTTGTCGCTGCTGGCGTTGCGACCGCTAACGCGGTAGCCGCTGGTGTTGACCCGGCGATTCCGGCTTACGTGAAGACCACTGGTGTGTCGGGCAACCTGTCCAGCGTTGGTTCCGATACCCTGGCAAACCTGATGACCCTGTGGGCTGAGGGTTACAAAAAGGAATACCCGAACGTCAACATCCAGATTCAGGCCGCCGGCTCCGCCACTGCACCTCCTGCACTGACTGAAGGCACCTCCAACCTGGGCCCGATGAGCCGCAAGATGAAGGACACCGAGCTGGCTGCCTTCGAGCAGAAGTACGGCTACAAGCCAACCGCGATCCCGGTTGCCGTGGATGCCCTGGCCGTGTTCGTGCACAAGGACAACCCGATCCAGCACCTGACCATGGAACAAGTCGACGCGATCTTCTCCTCGACTCGTCTGTGCGGCGCCAAGGCTGACGTCAAGACCTGGGGCGACCTGGGCGTGACCGGCGACCTGGCCAACAAGCCAGTGCAACTGTTCGGTCGCAACTCGGTATCCGGCACCTACGGCTACTTCAAGGAAGAAGCCCTGTGCAAAGGCGACTACAAGCCTAACGTGAACGAACAACCTGGTTCGGCGTCGGTTGTGCAGTCCATCAGCTCCTCGCTGAACGGCATCGGTTACTCGGGCATCGGTTACAAAACCGCCAGCGTGAAAACCGTGGCCCTGGCCAAGAAAGGCAGCACTGACTTCATCGAAGACAGCGAAGAAAACGCCCTGAACGGCAAATACCCGCTGTCGCGCTTCCTCTACGTCTACGTCAACAAAGCCCCGAACAAGCCTCTGGCCCCGCTGGAAGCCGAGTTCGTGAAGCTGGTTCTGTCCAAACAGGGCCAGGAAGTGGTAGTGAAAGACGGCTACATCCCGCTGCCAGCCAAAGTTGCCGCCAAGGCACTGGCTGACCTGGGCCTGAAAGAAGGTGGCAAATAAGCCGCCGGTAAACCTGCCTTGAACCGCGGTTTACCCACGGTTCAAGGCCCGGGCGGGGTCTGTAAGACCTGGACCTCGCCTCCCATTTTTTAATCCGCTGCCAGCCCTGCTACGCGGCGGATTTCTTGCGTCACTGCATTGTCATCTTTCTGTCATACAGGATCGCTAGGGTGTGCGCATGAATGATCTGGCCAATTCCACCATGACGACGACTTCTCCCCCCAAGCGCATTGATTTCAATACGCCTGAGCTGCAACGCAAGCGCCGCATCCGCGCGCTCAAGGATCGCCTGACCCGCTGGTACGTGCTGATTGGCGGCCTCGCCGTCCTGGGCGCGATCACCTTGATCTTCTTCTTCCTCGCCTACGTGGTCGCCCCGCTGTTCCACGGCGCCAACCTGACCAAGGAAGAGGCCCTCGCGCCTGCCTGGCTGCAGGACGCCGGCAAGCCGCTGATGATCTCCATGGAAGAACAGAACCAGGTCGCCATGCGGGTTTCCGACAAGGGCCAGGCGCTGTTCTTCAACGTTGACACGGGTGCCGAACTCAAGCGCGTTGACCTGCCGTTGCCGGCGGGCGTGACAGTCGCCTCCATTGGTGAAGACCAGCCCGGCAGCCCGCTGGTGATCCTGGGCCTGTCCAACGGCCAGTCCCTGGTGTTCCGCCACACCTATAAAGTGTCGTACCCGGACGGCAAGAAGACCATCTCGCCCGCCGTCGAATACCCTTACGGCGAAACACCGATCGTCCTCGACGAACAGGGCCGCTCCCTTGAGCATGTCGCCTTGAATGCGACCGACTCGACGCTGGTGGTGGCTGGTTCCAGTGGTGCCCATCTGAACGTGCTGTCCATCAGCCGTGAAGAAAACATGATGACCGAGGAAGTCACCACCGAGCAGAAACGCATCGAGCTGCCGCAAATGACCGAGCCGGTCAAAGCCATCTTCGTTGATCCGCGCCAGCAGTGGCTGTACGTGATCAACGGTCGCGCCCAGGCCGACGTTTTCAGCCTGCGGGACAACAGCCTCAACGGTCGCTACAAATTATTGGAAGACGGCGTGGCGCAAGTCACGGCCAGCACCCAACTGGTGGGCGGCATCTCGCTGATCATCGGTAACTCCAGCGGTGGCCTGGCGCAGTGGTTCATGGCCCGCGACCCGGACGGCGAACAACGCCTGAAGCAGATCCGTACCTTCCAGATGGGCACCGCGCCTATCGTTGAAATCACTGCTGAAGAACGTCGCAAAGGCTTCACCGCCCTCGACGCTTCCGGCAAGTTCGGTGTGTTCCACAGCACTGCCCACCGTACGTTGCTGGTGGACCAGGTGGTCGACGGCAACGGTATCTTCGGCATGTCGCCACGGGCCAACCGTGTGATCGTCGAGGCCGGCGGCAAGCTGCAACCGCTGCTGCTGGACAACCCGCACCCTGAAGTTTCCTGGAGCGCGCTGTGGAGCAAGGTCTGGTACGAAAACTACGACGAACCTAAATACGTCTGGCAATCGACCGCCGCCAACACCGACTTCGAACCCAAGATGAGCCTGGCGCCCCTGACCTTCGGTACCCTGAAGGCCGCGTTCTACGCCATGCTGCTGGCCGCGCCACTGGCCGTTGCCGCTGCGATCTACACCGCTTACTTCATGGCCCCGAGCCTGCGCCGCAAGGTCAAGCCGGTGATCGAGTTGATGGAAGCGATGCCGACGGTGATCCTCGGCTTCTTCGCCGGCCTGTTCCTGGCGCCGTATGTCGAAGGGCATTTGCCGGGGATTTTCAGCCTGCTGATGCTGCTGCCGATCGGCATCCTGGTGGCCGGCTTCGTCTTCAGCCGCCTGCCTGAGTCGATCCGCCTGCGGGTCCCGGATGGCTGGGAAAGCGCGATCCTGATCCCGGTGATCCTGTTTGTGGGCTGGCTCTCGTTGTACATGAGCCCGTACCTGGAAACCTGGTTCTTCGGCGGCGACATGCGCATGTGGATCTCCCACGACCTGGGCATCACCTACGACCAGCGCAACGCCCTGGTAGTCGGCCTGGCCATGGGTTTCGCGGTGATCCCGAACATCTACTCCATCGCCGAAGACGCCGTGTTCAGCGTGCCGCGCGGCCTGACCCTGGGCTCCCTGGCCCTGGGCGCCACGCCATGGCAGACCATGACCCGCGTCGTGATCCTGACCGCCAGCCCGGGCATCTTCTCGGCGCTGATGATCGGCATGGGCCGCGCGGTCGGTGAAACCATGATCGTGCTGATGGCCACCGGCAACACGCCGGTGATGGAGATGAACCTGTTTGAAGGCCTGCGAACCCTGGCAGCCAACGTCGCGGTGGAAATGCCCGAATCGGAAGTCGGCGGCAGCCACTACCGCGTGCTGTTCCTCTCGGCGCTGGTGCTGCTGCTGTTCACCTTCATCATGAACACCCTCGCCGAGCTGATTCGTCAGCGTCTGCGCAAGAAATACTCGTCGCTTTAAGAAAGGTAGAAGTCTGTGAAACAGAACTCCCTGAATGGATGGTTCAAGAGCGGCGCCCCAGGCGTCTGGATCAGCGGTGGCGCGGTGTCCATCGCGGTCATCATGACCATTGGTCTGCTGGCCGTGATCGCCGTGCGTGGCCTGGGCCACTTCTGGCCGGCCGACCTGATCCAGGCCAACTACAACGTGCCGGGCCAGGAAAATCACATCGTCGTCGGCGAAGTGGTGCAGAAAGAAGAAGTGCCCCGCGAGCGCCTGAAAAGCGCTGGCTTGCCGGTGCCGGACCAAGGCCCGGAGTTCATGACCCGCGAGCTGATCAAGGTCGGCAACCGTGACTTGAACGGCAATGACTTCACCTGGATCGTCGGCGAGTGGCTGACCAACCAGACCAAGCCGGTCGAGTTGATGGCCATCGAGCGTCGTGAGTGGGGCAACTTCTACGGCACCCTGGTCAACGTCAAGCAGGACGGCAAGGTGATCGCCGAAGGCGAGGCGGCCTGGCCGGAACTGCAAGCCCGCGTAGACCGCGTCAACAAGCTCGCGGCCCAGCTCAAGACCCTCGAGAAGTCCGACATCGGCGCCATCAACGCCGGCCTCGAACGCATCCGCCTGCACGGTCGCAAGCTGGAGCTGGAAGGCAAGCTGGACGCCACCGCCCAGGCCGACATGGACAGCGGCCGCGCCGAACTGAACAACCGCTACAAGGACATCGAAGCCCGCCTGGCCGACCTGCACACCCAGTTCAACCGCGACAGCCTGACCGCCCGCGATGCCAACGGCAAAGAAATCGAAATCGGCATTGGCAAGGTGGTGCACGCTTACCAGCCGAACGCCATGGGCTACATGACCAAGGTTGGCTTCTACTTCAGCAAGGTCTGGGAATTCCTCAGCGACGATCCACGGGAAGCCAACACCGAAGGCGGGATTTTCCCGGCGATCTTCGGCACCGTGATGATGACCCTGATCATGGCGATGATCGTGACCCCGTTCGGCGTGCTGGCGGCGGTGTACCTGCGTGAATACGCCAAGCAGAACACCCTGACGCGGATCATCCGCATCGCGGTGAACAACCTGGCCGGTGTACCCGCCATCGTTTACGGCGTGTTCGGCCTTGGCTTCTTTGTGTACGTACTGGGCGGCTCGGTTGACCGGCTGTTCTTCGCCGAGGCCTTGCCGGCACCGACCTTTGGTACGCCTGGCCTGCTCTGGGCATCCCTGACCCTGGCGCTGCTGGCGGTACCGGTGGTGATCGTGGCCACTGAAGAAGGCCTGGCGCGGATTCCTCGCACCGTACGTGAAGGTTCTTTGGCACTGGGCGCGACCAAGGCGGAAACGCTGTGGAAGATCGTGCTGCCGATGGCCAGCCCGGCGATGATGACCGGCATGATCCTCGCCGTGGCCCGCGCCGCCGGTGAAGTGGCGCCGCTGATGCTGGTGGGTGTGGTGAAACTGGCGCCGTCGCTGCCGGTGGACGGCAACTACCCGTACCTGCATCTGGACCAGAAGATCATGCATCTGGGCTTCCATATCTATGACGTCGGCTTCCAGAGCCCCAACGTCGAAGCCGCGCGGCCGCTGGTGTACGCCACCGCCTTGCTGCTGGTGCTGGTGATCGCCACGCTCAACCTGTCGGCGGTGTGGATTCGTAACCACCTGCGCGAAAAATACAAAGCGCTGGACAGTTAATTGAAGTGAACGCGGACTAAATGTGGGAGCGGGCTTGCTCGCGAATGCGGTGTATCAGTCATACATGGGTCAACTGACCTGACGCCTTCGCGAGCAAGCCCGCTCCCACAAAACGAATTGGTAGCACAGGGAGCATCCCATGCAACATGAAACCCATTCCCACGGCATCAACATGTCAGCCCTGGGTCGCGACAAGCAGAGCCTGAGCCTGGCCCAGGAAACCGTGGCCATCGAAGTCCCGGGCCTGAGCCTGTACTACGGCGACAAGCAAGCGCTGTACGACGTCAGCATGAACATTCCGAAGCAGCGCGTGACCGCCTTCATCGGCCCGTCCGGTTGCGGCAAGTCGACCCTGCTGCGCACCTTCAACCGGATGAACGATCTGGTGGACGGCTGCCGCGTCGAGGGCGCGATCAACCTGTACGGCACCAACATCTACCGCAAGGGCGAAGACGTAGCCGAGCTGCGGCGCCGGGTGGGCATGGTGTTCCAGAAGCCCAACCCGTTTCCCAAGACCATCTACGAAAACGTGGTCTACGGCCTGCGCATCCAGGGCATCAACAAAAAGCGCGTCCTCGACGAAGCCGTTGAGTGGGCACTGAAAGGCGCGGCGCTGTGGGACGAGGTCAAGGACCGCCTGCACGAGTCGGCCCTCGGTTTGTCCGGCGGCCAGCAGCAACGTCTGGTGATCGCCCGCACCATCGCCGTGGAGCCGGAAGTGCTGCTGCTCGATGAACCGTGCTCGGCACTCGACCCCATCTCCACGTTGAAAGTCGAAGAGCTGATCTACGAACTCAAATCCAAGTTCACCATCGTCATCGTGACCCACAACATGCAACAGGCGGCGCGGGTTTCCGACTACACCGCGTTCATGTACATGGGCAAGCTGGTGGAATTTGGCGACACCGATACCCTGTTCACCAACCCGGCGAAGAAGCAGACCGAAGACTACATCACCGGTCGCTACGGCTAGCAGGTGGCTGGTTGCTCACTGAACTGATGCTGCGGTCGACCGCACCTTACTGGACGTTCCAAGGACGCCAACATGATTAGCAAAGAAGGCCTTACCCATCACATCTCCGCGCAGTTCAACGCCGAGCTTGAGGAGGTGCGCAGCCACCTCCTGGCCATGGGCGGGCTGGTGGAGAAGCAAGTCAACGACGCCGTCACCGCGCTGATCGAGGCCGACTCGGGCCTGGCCCAGCAAGTGCGCGAGATCGATGACCAGATCAACCAGATGGAACGCAACATCGACGAAGAATGCCTGCGCATCCTGGCCCGTCGTCAGCCGGCGGCGTCCGACCTGCGTTTGATCATCAGCATCTCCAAGTCGGTGATCGACCTGGAGCGCATCGGTGACGAAGCCACCAAGATCGCCCGCCGCGCCATCCAGTTGTGTGAGGAAGGCGAAGCGCCGCGTGGTTATGTCGAAGTGCGCCACATCGGTGACCAGGTGCGCAACATGGTTCGCGACGCCCTCGACGCGTTTGCCCGTT
Organism: Pseudomonas sp. KK18; assembly: GCF_037094675.1. Classification (NCBI taxonomy): domain Bacteria; kingdom Pseudomonadati; phylum Pseudomonadota; class Gammaproteobacteria; order Pseudomonadales; family Pseudomonadaceae; genus Pseudomonas; species Pseudomonas sp. KK18. Next base: position 7,083,213 of record NZ_CP146605.1, on the reverse strand, counting down.
TCGACGCCGAGCTGGCGTTGTCGGTGGCCCAATACGACAAGACCATCGACCGCGAATACAAGACGGCGCTGCGCGAACTGGCGACCTACATGATGGAAGACCCGCGCTCTATCTCACGGGTACTGAGCATCATCTGGGTACTGCGTTCGCTGGAACGCATCGGCGACCACGCACGCAACATCTCGGAACTGGTGATTTACCTGGTGCGGGGTACCGACGTGCGGCACATGGGCCTCAAGCGGATGAAAGCAGAAGTTGAAGGTACGACCGATCAAATCCCTAATGTTCCGGGCGTTCCTGACGATAAGTAAGATTGCCCGAGAAATAAACGCCCGGCCTTTGGTCGGGCGTTTTCGTTTGTGGTGTTGGAATTTTTGGCAAAACGCCATCAGCGAAGCGTTATGCTTGCCGGGGTTTTTATAGGATGAAGGGTCGATGAGCAAAGTCAGTGTATTGGTGGTGGATGACGCCTCGTTTATTCGCGACCTGGTGAAGAAGTGCCTGCGTAACTACTTCCCGGGGATCAAGATCGAAGATGCGGTGAACGGCAAAAAGGCCCAGGCCATCCTGATGCGCGAAACCTTCGACATGGTGCTGTGCGACTGGGAAATGCCGGAAATGTCCGGCCTGGAACTGTTGACCTGGTGCCGTGAACAGCCTCATCTCAAAGCCATGCCTTTCGTCATGGTGACCAGCCGTGGCGACAAGGAAAACGTGGTGCAGGCGATCCAGGCCGGGGTTTCCGGCTACGTCAGCAAGCCATTCACCAACGAGCAGTTGCTGAACAAGGTCAAGCAGGCACTGAACAAGATTGGCCGCCTCGACGCGCTGATCGCCAGCGCACCGACGAAGATGAACTCGGCGTTCGGTAACGATTCCCTCAGCGCCCTCACTGGTGGCAAGCCTGACGCAGTCAAGCCGGCCCCGGTGGCCGCGCCCAGCAAAGGCCTGCTCAACAGCCCGCCGGTGCAGGTGGCTGCGGCAGCGTCGCCTGCCAGCGGTCGTGGCCAGGGCCAGCTGCGCTTGTCCAGTGGCACCCAGCAGTGTGTGATCAAGGCCCTGAGTATCAAGGAGGCGCTGCTGGTGGTACGTCGTGGTGAAATCCTGCCTCAGGTACTGGAAAGCGCCGTGCTCGACCTGGAGCAGGGTGAGAACGCTGAAGTGGCGCGTCTGAATGGCTACCTGCATGCCGTGGTGGCCTACGAGCCCAAGCCCGACAGTGACTGGCTGCAACTGACCTTCCGGTTTATCGACCAGGATGCGCAGAAGCTTGACTACATTTCGCGGCTGATCGCCCGCGGGACCGCACAGAAGCATTTTGTGCCGGGTGCGTGACTTGATGGGGTCTCCAAAAAACCTGTGGCGAGGGGGCTTGTCCCCCGTTGGGCTGCGTAGCGGCCCCAAACCCTGTAATTGAGTTCTGCCTGACCCTGCGCGATAACTCTACTGGGGCCGCTGCGCAGCCCAACGGGGGACAAGCCCCCTCGCCACAGGGTTAGTGTTTGGTTCACATAGCACTGTCATGATCCCTTGTTAGCCTGCCATTCAGTCGTCCCTGGCAGGCCAACCCGATGCTCGTGCGCTCACTGCTGCTGTGTGGACTGTTCGCCGTTGTCATGCCGGCGATGTCCATGACCCTCTACAAATCCATCGACGCCGACGGCGCTGTGGTCTTCAGCGACCGGTACACGCCCGGGGCGCAGGCGTTTGTGTATCAGGAGCGGGTGATTCCCAGGCCTGTATATCCGTCGCAACCCGCTTCCTATCGTTATCCCTTGCCCTGGCGTGGCGGTCCGTTCCGTCTCACCCAAGGCCCCAACGGTACCTTCAGCCACTCCGAGCTCAAAAGCCGTTATGCGATGGACATTGCCATGCCTGAAGGCACGCCAATCATCGCGGCACGTGGCGGTGTCGTACTGAAAACCGAGAACGAGCAGAGCGGGCGCGGCAGCGATCCATCGGGCAATTTCGTGCGGGTGCAGCACGATGACGGCACGCAAGGCGTGTACCTGCACCTCAAGCAAGGGTCGGTCAGCGTCAGGGAAGGGCAGCGCGTGGCGGTGGGCAGCCCGCTGGCGCTGTCGGGCAATACCGGCAACAGCAGCGGGCCGCATCTGCATTTTGTGGTGCAGCGCACGACGGCGTCGGGGCTGGTGTCGATTCCCTATGAATTCAACCAACCGGTGCAGGCGTTGCCCAATTTTGCATTGGGCACGCGATAAGGCTTTTGTAGGAGCGAGCTTGCTCGCGAAAAACCTGAGGGCGCTGCCGGGTGTCAGGATCCCAGCGTTATCGTTAACGTCCTTCGCGAGCAAGCTCGCTCCTACAGGGGGTGTGCCCTAGTCGAGCAATAGCACCTTGGCCAACACGATCTTCGGCCCTTTCATCTTCTTGATGATGATGCGCAGGCCTTCGACTTCCAGCACTTCTTCCTCTTCCGGCACTCGTTTCAGGGTGTCGTAGATCAGCCCGGCCAGGGTTTCGGCCTCGATGTGGTCCAGGTCGACGCCCAGCAGGCGCTCCACCTTGAACAGCGGCGTGTCGCCACGCACCAGCAATTTACCCGGCTGGTAAGCGAGGATGCCGCGCTCGGCCTTGCGGTGTTCGTCCTGGATGTCGCCTACCAGTACTTCCAGAACGTCTTCCATGGTCAGGTAGCCGATGACCTTGCCGTCGGCCTCTTCCACCAGGGCGAAGTGCGCGCCGCCTTTACGGAACTGCTCGAGCAGTTGCGACAGCGGCATATGGCGCGATACGCGTTCCAGCGGGCGGGTCAGCTCGGCCAGGTTGAACGACTCGGGAATGTGGTCCAGGGCCGCCAGTTCCAGCAGCAGGTCCTTGATGTGCAGCAGGCCGACGAACTCGTTGCGCACGGCGTCGTACACCGGGTAACGGCTGAACTTGTGGCGACGGAACAGCGCCAGGATTTCCTTGAGCGGTGCGTTGAAGTCCAGGGTCACCAAGTCTTCCCGGGAGTTGGCCCAGTCCACCACTTCCAGCTCGCCCATTTCCACGGCGGAGGCCAACACGCGCATGCCTTGGTCGCTCGGGTCCTGGCCGCGGCTGGAGTGCAGGATCAGTTTCAGTTCTTCACGGCTGTAATGGTGCTCGTGGTGCGGGCCAGGCTCGCCTTGGCCGGCGATGCGCAGGATGGCGTTGGCACTGGCGTTGAGCAGGTAGATCGCCGGGTACATGGCCCAGTAGAACAGGTACAGCGGCACGGCGGTCCACAGCGACAGCAACTCGGGCTTGCGAATGGCCCAGGACTTGGGCGCCAGTTCACCAACCACGATGTGCAGGTACGAGATCACGAAGAAGGCGGCAAAGAACGACACGCCCTTGATCACTTCCGGCGACTGCACACCGATCGCCCCCAGCAACGGCTCGAGGATGTGCGCGAAGGCCGGCTCACCGACCCAGCCCAGGCCCAGGGAGGCGAGGGTGATACCCAACTGGCAGGCCGACAGATAGGCGTCGAGCTGGCTGTGTACGGTGCGTAGGATCTGCCCGCGCCAGCCGTTCTTGTGGGCGATGGCCTCGACCCGGGTCGAGCGCAGTTTGACCATGGCAAATTCCGCCGCAACGAAAAAGCCGTTGAGCAGTACCAGGATCAGTGCAAAAAGAATCATGCCGAAGTCGGCGAAGAGTGTCGCGAGGGTGATGCCAGGGGAAGGGTCCATGATGGGGTTTTGCGGGTTCCGTCTAATCGAAAAGGGTGAGCAGGTGGGCCTGAAAGGCAGGCGCAAGTCCGCCAATGTAGCGGCTGACGGGGCGCTTGCCTAGTGGCGGCTGCCGGGCGGAGGGTCACTCGTCCTGATGAAGGACCCGGGAATGTGTCACCTGGGCCGGCGGGAAATGGCAGGTAAAGGTACTGCCGTGGCCGAGCACGCTACTGATTTCCAGCCGCGCGCGATGGCGCAGCAGCACATGTTTGACGATGGCCAGGCCGAGCCCGGTGCCGCCGGTGTTGGAGTTGCGGCTGGAGTCGACGCGGTAGAAACGCTCGGTAAGGCGCGGCAAATGCTTGGCGTCGATGCCCATCCCGGAGTCCTGCACGCTGAGGTGTGCGCCCTGGTCGTCGGCCCACCAGCGGATGCGGATGTTGCCTTTGTCCTGGGTGTATTTGACGGCGTTGAACACCAGGTTGGAAAACGCGCTGCGCAACTCGCCCTCGCTGCCCTTGAGCAGTATCGATGGGTCGGCTTCAAGGGTGATCTGCTGTTCACGCTGCCCGGACAATGCCTGGGCGTCGCTCTTGATCGTCTGCAACAGGCTTTGCACCGGCACCGGATGGTTGTCCGAGGGGTAATCGGTGGCTTCCAGCTTGGCCAGCAACAGCAGGTCGTTAAGCAGGGTTTGCATGCGCGAGCCTTGCTGCTGCATCTGTTGCAGGGCACGGGTCCAGCGCGGGTTCACGTCTTCGACGTTATCGAGCAGCGTCTCCAGATAACCGCAGATCACTGTCAGCGGTGTGCGCAGTTCGTGGGAGACGTTGGCGACGAAGTCCTTGCGCATCTGTTCCAGCTGATGGATGCGTGTGACATCACGCACCAGCATCAAGTGTTCGTTATTGCCGTAGCGCGTCAGGTACAGCTGGATACGCACGCGGTCGTTGGTCGGTGACGGGATTTCCAGGGCTTCTTCGTAGTTGTCCTGCTCGAAATACTCCTTGAAACGCGGGTGGCGCACCAGGTTGGTTACCGGCTGGCCGCTGTCCTGGGGCGTCTTGAGACCCAGCAGGGTCTCTGCGGCGCGGTTCCACCATTCCAGGTTGCCGTCGCTGTCGAGCATGATCACCGCGTCTTTCAGTGCGGCGGTGGACTCCTGCACCCGGTCGATCACCGCTTGCAGGCGCCCGCGTACACGCTGGTCGCGGCGTTGCAGGTGGTAGATGCTGTCGAACACCTCGCCCCACAGGCCGTAGCCGTCGGGTGGTGCTTCGTCGGGTTTGTGCTGGCGCAGCCATTCGTGCAGGCGCAGCAGTTGCTTGAGGGTCCAGCCCAGGTAAAGGCCCAGGCCGACGGCCAGGCTCCAGCCGTAATAGCCGCTGACCAGGCCCACCAGCAGGCAGCCGGTGATCAACAGGAGCATGTGGCGGATCAGGGTGCCATGCCAGTTTTGGTTCACTTAAACACGCGTCCTTTCAGCTGTCTGGGCAGTTCGGGCTGGCTCAGCCTTTGGTGGAAAACCGGTAGCCGGTGCCGCGCACGGTTTGTACCAGATTCTCGTAAGCGTCGCCCAAGGCTTTGCGCAGGCGGCGGATATGCACGTCGACGGTGCGCTCCTCCACATACACGTTGCCGCCCCAGACCTGGTCCAGCAGTTGGCCGCGGGTGTAGGCGCGCTCCTGGTGGGTCATGAAGAATTGCAGCAGGCGGTATTCGGTGGGGCCCATCTCGGCGGGTTTGCCGTCGATGGTTACGCGGTGGCTGATCGGGTCAAGGATCAGGCCGTCGACTTCGATAGGCGCTTCACCATCGGTGGGGCCGGCACGGCGCAGAACGGCTTTCAGACGGGCGACCAGTTCCCGTGGGGAAAAGGGCTTGGTGATGTAGTCATCGGCGCCGACTTCCAGGCCCTGGATCTTGTTGTCCTCTTCGCCCTTGGCGGTGAGCATGATGATCGGGATATCCCCGGTCAGCTCGTCACGCTTGAGGCGGCGGGCCAGTTCGATGCCGGAGGTGCCGGGCAGCATCCAGTCCAGCAGGATCAGGTCCGGCTTGCGGTCGACGATAATGGCATGGGCCTGCTGGGAGTTCTCCGCCTCCAGGCAGTCATAGCCGGCCATTTCCAACGCAACGGCGATCATCTCGCGAATGGGCGCTTCGTCGTCAACGATCAGAATGCTCCTGCCAACCATGCTAAATCCTCTTGTCATTTAACTGTCTTGCGCCGCATTAGATAACGGAATTATTGCAGTCGTGTGACAGTAATTTAGTCGCTTGGGCAATCCTTGCCTCTCTGGACTACGCTTTGGGTCCGAATCCTGACAACCACAAAAGGAAGGTTCCCATGACTCACAGTACTTTTTCCTGGAAAGCCCTGCTGGTAACGGCCGCGTTAACGCTGCCGACACTGGCGTTTGCGGCAGACCCGGCGATGACCAAGGACGGGATGCTGGTGGACCACAACGGCATGACCCTCTACACCTTTGCCAAGGACGCTGATGGCAAATCCATGTGCAACGACAAGTGCGCCACCAACTGGCCGCCGTTGATGGCAGAATCCACCGACAAGCCCATGGGCAAGTGGACCGTGATCACCCGTGACGACCAGAAAAGCCAGTGGGCCTACAGCGGCAAGCCGCTCTACACCTTCATCATGGACAAGAAGGCCGGTGACATGACCGGCGAAGGCAAAATGGACGGGGCGTGGAAGGTCGCCAAGCCTTGATGTGAGCCGGATAAGGGTGAGGGGCTTGGCCTCTCACCGAAATCCGTAGTCCGCGACAATCCCGACAAAAATCGCCAACCCGGCCCAGTGGTTGTGCAAAAACGCCTTGAAGCATTTGAGCCGGTCCTTGTCCCGGGTGTACCAGAACTCCCAGGCAAAACACCCGGCCGCCGCCAGCAAGCCCAGGTGGAACCAGCCGCCCAACTCAAAACGCATCCCCGCCAGCCACAGGCACACCAGTGCCAGGCCCTGCAGGGTCAGGATGATCACCCGGTCGGCATCGCCGAACAGAATCGCGGTGGATTTGACCCCGATTTTCAGGTCATCGTCGCGATCGGTCATCGCGTAGTACGTGTCGTAACCCACCGTCCACAACAGGTTGGCGATGTACAACAGCCATGCCGCGGCGGGCAGGCTGCCCGTCTCGGCGGTGAACGCCATCGGCATGCCCCACGAGAACGCCGCGCCCAATACCACCTGCGGGTAATAGGTGTAGCGCTTCATGAACGGGTAGCTGGCCGCCAGCGCGAGGCCGCCCAGGGACAGCCAGATCGTCATGGAGTTGGTCAGCAACACCAGCAGGAAACTGATGACCATCAGCACCGCGAAGAACACCAGGGCCTCTTTCGAGCTGATCCTGCCGCTGACCAGCGGGCGCTGCTCGGTGCGTTTCACATGGCCGTCGACCTTGCGATCGGCCCAGTCATTGATGACGCAACCGCCGGCCCGGGTGAGTACCACGCCGAGCACGAAGATCAGGATATTGAGCAGCGATGGCGAACCCTTGCCGGCTATCCACAGCGCCCACAGCGTGGGCCATAGCAGCAGGTAAATGCCGATGGGCTTGTCCATGCGGGTCAACTGGATGAAGTCCCAGGCCCTTGGGTTCAGGTGATTCAGGGATTTGAGCAGGCGCTGGTACATCAGAAACGCTCCGGATGGTCGTGCACGGCTTGCCACAGGGTGGGCAGGAAGATCTCGGCCACCAGCACGCTCAGCGGCCCGCGGTCGAAGCGCGAGCGGCGTGCCCACAGGTGATCGGCCTGGTCCGCCGGGGGCAGCCATTCCCGTGGGTAGCGGCGTACCTCGATGGCCTGGCGCGTGAAGGCGTGGTCACAAAACAGCAATTCCCCGAGAGACCGGCTGCCCAACTCATCCATGTGCAAGCCGTCGCCCTGCAAGGCGCTGCGGGCCGCCACGCTGCGGGCAAACACCCACGGCTGGCCATGGCCACGCAAATACACCTCGCGCACCCAGCCGATGCTGGCGGCGGGCAAGTCCAGGGTGGCGCATTCGTCGTCTCGCAGTGGCTGCCAGCCTTCGAACAACGGCGTCACGCTGAAGCCATCGTCGGACAGGCGCGTCAGGCGCCGGGTCAGCGAACCTTCATCGAACAGCCAGTTGAGTGTCAGCGGCGCGGGCAGTGGGCTCAGAAGGCTCTGGGTCAGCCATCGGCAAGCATCGGGAAGGGCGTTTGAATGCGGCACGGAGGGTCATTATTGGCAGTTAATGAGGCGGCGAGCTTACCATGGTGCCCTGGACTTTTGCCGGAGTGCGCCAGGCCCATGCGTCGATCATGCTTGCATCTGCGCCTGCTGATCAGTACAAAACGCCCTGAGCCGCACGGCAAGGTTGCATCTATCGACCGTCGGCCAACGCGCCTGGACCTGAGGAAACAAGTAATGAAGAAGTGGCAATGTGTCGTCTGTGGCCTGATCTACGACGAGAAAGACGGATGGCCGGATGACGGCATCGCGCCGGGCACCCTGTGGCAGGACGTCCCCGAAGACTGGCTGTGCCCGGACTGCGGCGTGGGCAAAATGGATTTCGAAATGATCGAAATCGGCTGATTGCTGATTTAAATCGCAATTCAAGAAACGTACTACAAGGAGAAAGGAATGAACGCACCTGTCGTGATCGTCGGCACGGGGTTGGCCGGTTACAACCTGGCTCGGGAGTTTCGCAAGCTCGATAGCGAAACCCCGCTGTTGCTGATCACCGCAGATGACGGGCGCTCCTACTCCAAGCCCATGCTCTCCACCGGTTTTGGCAAGAACAAGGAAGCCGATGGCCTGAGCATGGCTGAACCGGGCGCCATGGCCGAGCAACTGAAGGCCGAAGTGCGTACCCACACCCGCATCAGCGGCATCGACCCGGGCCACAAGCGCTTGTGGATCGGTGAGGAAGCGGTGGCCTATCGCGACCTGATCCTGGCCTGGGGCGCAGAAACCGTGCGGGTGCCGGTACAGGGCGACGCCGCCGAGCTGATTTTCCCGATCAACGACCTCGAAGACTACGCACGCTTTCGTGCCGCTGCGGCCGGAAAACGCCGGGTGCTGTTGCTGGGGGCCGGGCTGATCGGCTGCGAGTTCGCCAACGACCTGATCCTCGGCGGCTACGAGATCGACCTGGTGGCGCCGTGCGAGCAAGTCATGCCGACCCTGCTGCACCCGGCCGCCGCCGCAGCGGTGCAGGCCGGTCTGGAAGGCCTGGGGGCGCGTTTCCACCTGGGCCCGGTGCTCAATCGCCTGCAGCGCACCGCTGACGGCCTGGAAGCCCACTTGTCTGATGGCGAAGTGATCCAGTGCGACCTGGTGGTATCTGCCATCGGCCTGCGCCCGCGTGTCGACCTGGCCGCCGCCGCCGGGTTGCAGATCAACCGCGGGATCATGGTCGACCGCCACCTCAAGACCTCCCACGCCAACATCTACGCCCTGGGCGACTGCGCCGAGGTCGATGGCCTGAACCTGCTGTACGTGATGCCCCTGATGAGCTGCGCCCGCGCCCTGGCCCAGACCCTGGCGGGTAACGCGACGGCCGTCAGCTACGGCCCTATGCCCGTCACGGTAAAAACCCCGATCTGCCCGCTGGTCGTCTCGCCACCGCCACGGGGCACCGAAGGCGTGTGGAGCGTCGAAGGGCAGGGCGGCGACATCAAGGCCCTGTGCCGCGACGCCAGCGGGCGCCTGCTGGGGTACGCCCTGACCGGCACGGCCGTGATGGAAAAACTGGCCCTCAACAAAGAACTTCCGCCGCTGCTGGCGTAAATGCTGGTCGTTCTGTCGGAATAAGCATCATTTTGACCGTAGAAAGGTCGCCGTGAGACTGGCGCAGGCCCCGATGGCATGCCATCCTCACTCCCGTCTGCCGCAGAGTAGAGCCTGCGGCGCCTTGGGCGCTGCTCCGATAGAGAGCAGCACGGACATAACAACAAAAAACCGTCAAAGAGGCTTCACTTATGCGTAAACCAGAACTCGCAGCCGCTATTGCAGAAAAAGCAGACCTGACCAAAGAACAGGCCAACCGCGTACTCAACGCCGTACTCGAAGAAATCACCGGCGCGCTGCATCGCAAGGACAGCGTCACCCTGGTAGGCTTCGGCACCTTCCTGCAGCGCCACCGCGGCGCCCGCACCGGCAAAAACCCGCAAACCGGCGAGCCGGTGAAAATCAAGGCGAGCAACACCGTTGCGTTCAAGCCAGGCAAGTCGCTTAAAGACAGCGTCAATCCGTAAGTAAAGAAGCCTGCGCTACGCACATGCGAGTGTGAACGCGGGATGAAAAATGGGCACGCCGACTGGGTCGGGTGCCCATTTTTTGTTGGGGGCTGGTACGTATGCCAGATTAAGCCAGTTCGCCTAAACGCGTTTTTAGAGCGTCGACTTGCTCTTCCACTGCCTTGATGACATCAGCACTGCCTCCCCACATATCAAGAAACCCCCAGTCTTCATTGGTTGGGTCAATCATTTGGGTCAGTATTGAAATCGCGTGCTGGATCAGGGGCTTCAGTTCTGCCAAATGCTCCGCTGGCCATATATAGGGGTTGCCCAGGGTTTGTAATAGATAACAGGCAGCCCTAAAGGCGTCATAACGTTCTTCAGTGGGATCAAACTGGTTAATTTCGTTGATCAGGACTGCGAAATTCTGTTGTTTCCAAAATTCTTGAAACCAGTCGGCGGCTTCATCGTTTTCCCAAGGATTGTAATTCCAGGTGCCCATTTTTTACTTCTCAGAAAACTTTTCCGCCGGTGACCGGCACGGATTTATTTAATTTACCTGATGATGATTGGCCTAAATAAATCTGCCCATTTTATAGTTCTCAGGCCTAGTGCTCACCCTATAAGGATTGCACTTTATAATACTATGGGGATGTACGAAATAATTTTGTCGGCGATGAACTCAGCAGTCCAGTCATGTTGGAAGATATAGTCGACAGCATCCGGATCTAAAACACTATTTGCCAATAAGTCTATGTTCGCACTTGCCTCTTCTTCAGTTCCTTCGTTGTGCTGGATTTTCAATATAAGCTTTATTAATTCGTGGCGAGACATAGGCAACTCCTAATAAGTGATTTTCTCTGCCTAGTACATCCAATTGAGTTTATAGGCGTAGGAGGGCAGATGGGTGTGCGGTAATTAAACGGCCGCCCCCTCAAAGCTGTTTTTTATTAATTATTAAAAAGTCAGCTCAAAAACGACGTTCCCCAATCGATTTTTTACCTTGTAATTATTTTCGTGGAGTTCTGCGCTCTTGAAAAAATCACTTCGATCAATGAAAGTTGGAACTTCGTGCATCCAGGTTTTGTTTTTTGTTGGACCCTGCACGTTGCAATACCAGCTTTCTCCGACTTCTGCGTTCAAGAGCCTGAAAATAGCAATTTTGTGCTTTTTGTCTTTGCTGTTTTTTGCAAGCTTTTTAATCGAAGTCTCCAGCTGAAAGTGTGTTTCTAAGACGCTGTCAGCAGTAGAGTTTATGACCTCAACAGTCGCCTCGTTGATTCCTTTTTTCGTAGCGATATCAATGAGTGCATTTCGTAATGTCTCTAAAAGTTTTTTGTCTTGGTTGAGACGATCTAGGGATAAAAAAAGTTTAAAGTCGAAGTCTTCTATAAATATGTTTGTCACGCCCAACACATTGTCAAACACGTCTTCGTCGCCGCAGGGGCCTAAAGAAACGACGATTTTACTACTGCCGTTGATGTTCACCTTGGGCAACAGTGTCATGAATATCTGCGTGATGTGGTGGCCCAGATGGCGAATACAGATACTCTCATTCAGAGCGGCTGCGTCACTTTCTTGTAGGATGAGTATACTCAGATACATTGCATTGTTCGCTTCGAAAAACTAACGGTTAACGGGTGTGACATACTGGTGAAGGGCTGATTTATTTAATTTATCTTATGGCTGTAAGTCTAAATAACCCCGTCCATTTGTATCGGCTCCCTTTATGCCAATTAATTTTGAGGAGAAATAATTTTGCTTATGTCGGCTCCTCTGAATTTCAATGACTTTATTGCGCTTTTAATCTCAAGTGCCGTTTCGATGCCGAGAATAATGGAAGGACTTTTTTCCTTTCCGCTACCGAAGCTAATACTTGTGAAAAACATTCCGTGCTCAAGAGGTTTTCCAGTTTCCTGATAGAATGTCGGGAGAGGGGCCACACAGTCAAAATACTGATGACAGGTACCGCAGAGGTTTTCCTGCTGTTGAGCGCTGTAGCTGATAACGTGCTTGGGTCGGATGAGAAATAGTTGTTTTTTTTCATTGATCAATGAAAAATCAACGTTCAGATCTAAACTGTCAATGTATTCCTTGAAGCGCAGTGATGCGATGAACCTCCGATCATAAGTTACGCCAATATCAGTTTTGTTTGGTGTTCTAAGTTCTGCGGGTTGGTAGCTAGGATCAATGCAGCAACCACAGCTCTTGCAAAATATGTTTTCAGGTGCCTCCTCAAAAAAGTAGGCATGATTATTGATGGCACTTAAGTCGTAGGCGATGGTCAAAAATCTAGTCATTACTTTAGTCCCGGATGTTGTGTGAAGAAGTCGACAACAGCATCTTTGTATTGTGCCCATTTTCCTTTGTAGAAGTCAGCAAGCGCCTGGAGCCTTTCAGTTCTGGTGAAGTTTGCTTGAGTTTTTGCACCGCTGTTGCCCCGTTGTGGCCGCATATGTACAGGGCTTCCATTGACGACTTTGGGTAATAGGGACGGATTTATTTAATTTATCTGACGGCCTTTTATCTAAATAAATCTGCCCCCTTTATTGTTCTTTGTTCCACTTTGATTGCTTGTCAGAACGTTATCTGTTTCAGGTGTCTGTGCGAAGGCGTACGTGAGATACCTGACCTCGCTTTTTTGTACGGTCTAGACCAGTACTTCCACTGTGGTTTCACCTTCAAGGGTTTGAACGGCCGTGCGATATATATCAGTCCACGTATCCCCTGCCGGCCTTTTGAGGCGATGTTTTGCGCCAAACACGTAAACGGTGTCACCAAGAGAGATTTTTTCTTTAATGTGCTGTGCTGAAGGTGAAACTGAAAACTGGTGTAAAAACACCATAGGTTGGCCCTGATGGTACAACCAAGCCGGCTCTCCTACCCATGCCGGGCGCTCCTTCAAACACAGGAATTCATTTTCAAGTCGTTCTGCCAGCCATTTCTTTTTATTCTTCGGCGCGCCTTGCTCAACATATTCATCGTAAAGCAGCCGGGCGAAATCCTCCGCTCCGTCAGCCTCCATCGAGGCGGATTTCTTCTCAGCAACAGCCATCGCCGCGCCCCAGAAAACGTGAAAATCAGTCAACTCACTCATGTCTGCTCCTTCAAGGCGTGACTTACCATTGCCCTGTGGTTTTCACAACTCTCACCAAGTCCCAGCCGGTATGGCGAAATTTATCCATTGATTCGTGCCCCCAAGGGGTAGCTTTAGTCAGGTTCCACTCCCCGTGAGCAACGTTTGATCGAGATCGCTGAGGAATGTACTGATGATTCAGCTCCATCGGCACATCGATGACTTTGGTTTTGCCAACACGCCCGAGTCGCCTGTTCCTCGCACTGTCACGATAACGAACTTCAACTCTCATCCTGGGCGCTTTACCTTCCGACATCCGCGCTAGGTTTCTAGAGGAATATTTGCCGGGTGGCGCCTTGGCTGCAGCACTTTTCCAGACGCCTTTCCTTGCGGTGCTCCAACATTTCCAGCCCCAGGGGTCGACCCAGGCCAATGGGTTCGGGGCATATTGATATAGATTGACGCCCCCCGCCAATCCAATAGGATCTGGCGTGGTAAACCGTCCCACGTCCGGGTCATAAAACCTGTAGGTATTGAAATGAAGCCCAGTTTCCCGGTCCAGGTACTGTCCCTGAAACCGAAGATTCTGATCTTCGATGTACGAGGCCTCGCGTACTTCCTCCATGGCAGTGCCCCACACTCGAAAGCTTGCCCGCCAGAGGGGGTGCCCATCGGTTTCGGTTAGCTGCTCCGGCATGCCGTTGAGGTCATTGTGATAGTGACGGACTTTTTGCTGTGGGCCGGAGCCATCTATGCGAGCAAGCGGCATGTAACCTTCGTCTTCATAGACATAGAGGCTGGTCTGACTGTGTTTGTATTCTTGCAGCAGCCGCAATCCATCCCAAATGAAGCGCGTTATGCCCAATGCGTACCCGACGCTGTCGTGTTCAGTCTTCTCGATGCGACGGCCCAGAGGGTCGTAGGCCATTTTGACCACGTTGCCATTTTCATTGCGTACTTCAACTAATCGGCTTTCAGCATCGTAGGCGAAACGCTGCACGCCACGAACAGAGCTGCGCTTTTCGATCATTCGACCAAAAGCATCGTATTTATAGCGTTTGTCTTGGTAGGTGAGCAGCCTGTTATGCCTTACCAAGCCACCCTGTTGTGGGCCGTCAAGCAGGTTGGCTGCCGCGTCATAAGCAAAGGTTTCGGTCTGTCCTACTTGGTGGCTGACGAGAATACGTTCGGTACTGTCGTAACCCAACTGCTCTTGACGATCATGAACACGGTCAACACGCCGACGCCCGATCAGGTTATCGCTGGGATCGTAGCTGTAGTCAGTCTCAACCAATGGCGGCAACTGCCACGGTTGGTCAATACTGCGGCGCTGGCGCGAGCGAACCCTTCCACTGCGGTCATACGCGGTGTTCGTCCTGAGTTGGCCTTGAGTGCGCTGCACTTCGCGATGCAAACGATCACGCTCGAAGTCGCTGATGACCTTCCCATCGAGATTCAACTGATGCAGGTGACCGCTGCCGTAGTAGAGGCGGTTCAGCCATCGACCGTCGGGCAACTGGGTCTGAATCAGGTTCCCCAATTCGTCGTAGTGATGCTGCAAGGAGCCCGCTGTGCCTTGCTCCTGCAGCAGTTGCCCCAGCGCGTCGTAGCTGAAACCCAGTCGCTGCTGCTGACCGTCAAGCGCGGTGAATGTGACGCCGACCAGTTGGTCGTTCAGGTCATGTTCGTAAACGGTGGTGCCGTCGGCGGTGACTTTGCTGACCAGGCGTCCAACCGGATCTCGCTGAAACTGGTGTGACAATGGCGCTACCGGTTCGCCTTCTGTCCCCGGCAGGAAGTCCACGGCGACGACATCATCCAGCGGATCATAGGTGTAGCAGCGCTGACTCTGGTCGAGGTCTTGCTGCCGCACCATGCGGTCGCATGCATCCCACTCAAAGCGATAGCTTTCGCCGTTCTCATTGGACAGCCTGCGCAATCGGCCATAGGCGTCATGGTCGAACATGACCGTGCGGTTGTGCGCATCCCAGCGCTGTTTGACCAGGCCACGCAGGTCATAGGCATAGCGCGTGGTGCTGCCGGCCGGGTCGACATGGGCCGTCAGGTAACCGCTGGCGCTGCGTTGGAACTGTTCCACGCGGCCATCCGGGAGCTGGCATTCCAGCAATAGCCCCTGGGGACCGTACCGGTAGCGAACCGACTCACCTTCCGCATTGGTCTGCACCACCAGATTGCCAAAGGCATCGTATTGATAACGGGTGGGATAACCCGAGCAATCCACCGCTTCGACCAGTTGGCTCCATTCGTTCCAATGCAGCGTTTTGGTTTTTTCCGTGGCGTCGATGATGCGCACTGGTTGACCGAACCCGTCGTAGACGTAGCGCGTGCTATTGCCCAGCGGGTCGATTTCCTCGATGCAGTTGCCTCGCTGGTCATAGCGATAGTGCCAACTGTTGCCCGCAAGGTCGGTCTCTACTTGGGGCAACGCCCAGTGCGCGAGCCACTGCGTGCCGCTGGTTCTGGACAGTGGATCGATCACCGCGCTCAGGTTGCCGGACGCGTCATAATTGAAGCGCCACTGACCGTTTTGCGGGTCAGTCGCGCCGAGCAACTGGCGGTCTTCGCTCCACTCGAACAGCCACGTATGGCCCAGGTTGTCGACGTAGCGAGTGATCTGGTACTGCGGGTTCCAATGCCGTGTACTGACGCGCATCAGGCCATCGGTCACGCGGGTAATGCCGGCGTCGAGATCGTAGTCGAAGGTGTATTCATCGCCTGCGTCTGTCCAGTGGCGGCTCACGCGCCACTCTTCACCGTCCGGGCCGGTCACTGCACTCCATTGATAGAAGCAGCGCAGGCCACTCGGCAACTGGTGTTCGACCATTCGCCGGCCATTGTCATAAGCAAAGCGTCGAAGGGTTGTGCCTTGCACATCCAACACTTCAGCCAGGTCGCCGTTGCTGTCATAGCGGTAGCTGACGAGCACATCGCTGCGCGCATCGAAATGTTCCTGGCGCAGATAACGCCGTTCGATGTGGCTCACGCGCCGTGGGTGTTCAGCCGAGTAGCTCAGTTCGACGTGCATCAAGTCATGGGTGTCGCGCAGGCGATACAGCCGCCCCTGAGCGTCGTAGTCGAGAAAGATCCGCCCTTCATTGCGATCACCCAGCAGCTGCAGACGCATGCGCGCGCTGTTCAGCGGGTCGGGCTCGAACAGGCGATACAGGCCGTCGATGCTCTCGATCAATACCGCGCCGTCGGCACTGCGCCTGACCGCAAGGCCTTCGCCCGGGTCGAATGCTCCGCCGGACAAGGGGATGTAGCCGATCTCCAGACGGCGTCCTTGCTCATCGATGTAGAGCAGGTTTTCGTCTGCATCTATCTCGATCGAAACTTCATACGCAACGCTCCAGCCCGCGCCAAAGAGGCCGTCCTGGCGTGTGTCGAGGCTGCTGTAGAAACGCTGCCAATCTATCGGGAGCAAGCCCGGCAGCACGAAGTCCAGCTCCTCGTCCCCACCCAGGACCTTGGCCCCGGTCGCGCTGTGAACCGGATTGGGCGAGCCATTCATGGCGCTCTTGAGCGCAGAGGTGACCTTGCTGGTTGCATACGAAATGGCACCGCCCACCACCAAGCCACCGACCAGGCACGGCAGCTTGGTCCAGAAACACTTCAGGTTGCCCCGCAACGCCATCACCACCGCAATCGCCAAACCCACGCCCGGCGTCTTGCCGCTGCGAATCTCTTGCACCACGATGGTCCCGCCACCGATGCGCACATCCGGCGAGATCAGGCCCGGGGCTGTGCCGATCTTGGCGTCGCACGTGCTGCGATCTCCACTGCGCGCCGCAGGCTGGCCATTGATGAATACCGAGCTGGACCCCTCGGCAATGAATTGCAGGGGCATGGGCGGGTGCTTGTTGCACGCCACGGTGTCCAGCGGGCAAGGCTCGGTGCCGGGGGCGGGGGAGGCGACGGTCGGGCGCCACATCTGTGAGAAAAACTCCCCGGCCATGTCCAGGAAGCTGGGGGCTGGCGGTTCGCTGGGTGCGACCGGAACCGCAGTCATCTTGCCTGCGGCGCGGGCAGCTTTTTTGCCATTGATGAAGACGTTGTCCGAACCGCTGGTGATGAAGGCATCAATCACCGGCGGGAACACCCAGTTGGCGGCGGACTCGCACCAACTGGATATTTTCAGGTCAGCCCCTGTGAGCCCTGCGGTGATCCCAACGACTGCCCCCACTACCAAGACCAATGCAACGCCGCCTGTGGCGATGGTCGCACCGGTCGCGAGGAAAACCGCCCCTGCAACGGCCAGGCAGCCCACGGTAGTGAGTGCGGCATAGGCGGCCACTTCCAGCACGCCGCCGAGAATATCGGCCATCACCGAGGTGTGCAGCAGTGCGTCGCCTTCGCGGGCAGCCCAGAGGTCTTCACTCATTGTTCAGACTCTGCTCAGGGGGTGACGGCAAAGTTGAGCGTGTTCTTGAGCGTTGCCCAATGTGCCGCCTCGGCAGGTCCCAGGGGCTGGGTCTTGACGTAGCTCAAGGCGATCAGGTTGCGTGTGCCGGGTATCTGCATTGCCAACTGATATTGGTAAATATTGTCGCTGCCTTTGTTGAAACGGTTCTGCACTTCAAAGGCGTCGATGTCCTGCGCCGGCCCCACCTTGATGGCTTGCGCCGGCGAATAACGAAGGTCCTTGACCTGCTGTTCGAGCTTTTTCAGCTGGCCCTCGAAGTTGTTTTGCAAGGTCTCGCCATCTGCCAACGGGCTGCGACTCACCACCAGGGTGGTGCCCAGCTTGGCGAACTTGAGGATATTGATTGAGGTGTCCTGTACCTCTGCATCGGGCAGGGTGAATTGGGCTTCGTTGATCAGGTAATTCATCGTGGAGAAATCTCGTTATTGACCGGCGCCGGGCTTGCCGGGAAATTTTGATTCGACGGCGGACTTGATCGTGCTTTGCACGCCTTGGGCGCCGGGCACCGTGCCCTTGTCGCTGCCAAGGTTGATATCCAGTTTGCCCTTCGTCTGGATTTTGCTGCTGCCGGTGGAAAACAGGTTGAACGAGCCACAGGTCAGGTTGATGTCTCCGCCAGCCTTGAGCTCAATCACACTGTCGCCGCACACCAGGCGAATACTGTCGCCAGCCTCGACGGTGTAGGTCGTGGCGGCGCTGTCGGACTTGGCCCCGCCCACAATCACGGTGTCGTTGTTGCGCACGACCCGCAGGCGGTTTGAGCCAATCGTCACCGTCTCGTTATGCCCAATACTCTTGTTCCGGTCATGCCCCACCGAATGGCTTTCATCCACCTCCACCACGATGTCCTGATTACGCTCGGCATGGATGTACAGCTGCTCCAACCCCTTCTTGTCCTCCATGCGGATTTCATTGAAGTTGGCCGGTGTGCCGCCTTTGCTGGAGCGGCTTTTCATCCCGCTTTGGGTGGCGTTTTCCGGCAAGTCGTAAGGCACGGTCTGCTCGGCGTTGTACACCCGGCCGGTGATGATCGGCCGGTCGGGATCGCCTTCCAGGAAGCTCACAATCACTTCCTGGCCGATCCGTGGAATCTGCATCGAGCCCCAGTTTTTTCCGGCCCAGGACTGCGATACGCGAATCCAGCACGAGCTGTTTTCGTTGGACTGGTCGTGGCGGTCCCAATAGAAATGCACCTTGACCCGGCCATATTGGTCGGTCCAGATTTCTTCGCCTTTGGGCCCCACCACCAGCGCGGTCTGCGGGCCTTTGACGATGGGCCGGTAGGTGTTGGCCAGCGGGCGGAAACTCTGTTGCGCGTCGATGCAGGTAAGGGTGCTTTCGAACTGCGCCGAAGGCGCGCCACCGCCGCTTTCGAGGCTTTCCTGGGAGATGTAGTAGCGGGCGCCGACGATCAGGTATTCGCGGTTCTGGTCGCGGCGACTGAAGCCGGTGAGGCTGAACAGGTGGCCGGAACCAAGGCCCCGGGCGTTGCCGCTGAACTCCACTTGTTCGTGCAGGGTTTGCAGGGCTTCGATGCGGGTGCGGGCGTAGTGTTCGCCGTCTTCGCTTTTGACGTAGGTGCCGGGGTAGTCGTACAGCGGGTAGTCGCCGGCGGTGTGCGGGCGCGGCATGGCCGAGCGCACGTCGATGCTCGCGCTGGGGCGCTGGAAGTCGTAGTCGTTGAGCTCAAGGGAGCCGGGCTGTACTTCCTGTGCCAGGTGCCAGTTGTGCATATGGTCGCGTTCGCGCTGCTGCTCGTCCTTGGGGTAGTAAGGCACCGAGGCGTAGCCGGGCACGTTGGCGTGGGCACCGTAGGCATCGGCCAGCACCAGCACGTGGCGGTCCTGCTCGTGGCGGAAGAAGTAGTAGATGCCTTCCTGTTCCATCAGGCGGCTGACGAAATCGAAGCTGGTCTCGCGGTACTGCACGCAGTATTCCCACTCGCGGTACGGCCGGCTCAGGGCGTCTTCGAAGTCGGAAAAGCCCAGGTCGCGAAACACCTGCTTGATGATCTGCGGGATGCTCAGGTTCTGGAAAATCCGGCAGTCGGAGGTGCGGCTCAGCAGCCACAACCACGGGCGCAAAGTCACTTGATAGCTGGCGAACTGGCCCTGGTCGATGTTCTGGCTGCAGCGGGCGACGATGCCGTGGAAGTGCCGCTCGCCACCGTCCGCCAGTTGCAGGTTCAGGCTCATGGGCTTGCCCAGCAACTGGTTGAGGTCGATGTTGGCGTCCAGCGAGGTCAGCTGCAGTTCGAAATTGAACAGCCGACCCAGCTCTTCGCCGCCACCCATTTCATTGAGCAGCAGCACATCCGGCCCCAGGGGGCTGGTGATCTTGGCCAGGCGTGAGGCTTGGTTGAATAACATCGGTTAACCCGTAAATAGCGTAATAACTGTAGGAACCGGCTCCAACTGTGGGAGCGGGCTTGCTCGCGAACGCGGTGAATCAGTCACCGGATGCATCAACTGATACGCCGTCTTCGCGAGCAAGCCCGCTCCCACAGTTTTGATCGCATTCCGTCAGGTCAATCGTTGAAGTCGTAGTGCAATTCGTTATCCCGTGTGCTGATCCGCACGCCCGCCAGCGCCTTGCCTTCGAGCATGCGGGTGAGGAATTCGCGGCTCATGTCCGGCAGCAGGCTGTTGGTGAGGATGGTGTCGATCATCCGCCCGCCGCTTTCGGTTTCGGTGCAGCGGGACACGATCAGGTCGACCACGTCGTCGTCGTAATCGAAGGCGACTTTGTGGGTGTTCTCCACGCGCTTCTTGATGCGGTTGAGTTGCAGGCGGGTGATCGCTTTCAGCATCTCGTCGCTCAGCGGGTAGTACGGAATGGTCACCAAGCGGCCGAGCAGCGCCGGCGGGAAAATCTCCAGCAGCGGCTGGCGCAGGGCCTTGGCGATTTCCTCGGGCTCGGGGATGTTCGCCGGGTCTTTGCAGACCTGGGAAATCAGCTCGGTACCGGCGTTGGTGGTCAGCAGGATCAAGGTGTTCTTGAAGTCGATCACCCGGCCTTCGCCGTCTTCCATTACGCCCTTGTCGAACACCTGGAAGAAGATTTCATGCACGTCCGGGTGGGCTTTTTCCACCTCGTCCAGCAGCACCACGCTGTAGGGTTTGCGCCGCACGGCTTCGGTCAGCACGCCACCTTCGCCATAGCCGATGTAGCCCGGTGGCGCACCCTTGAGGGTGGACACGGTATGGGCTTCCTGGAACTCGCTCATGTTGATGGTGATCACGTTCTGCTCACCGCCGTACATGGCTTCGGCCAGGGCCAGGGCGGTTTCGGTCTTGCCCACGCCGGAGGTGCCGGCGAGCATGAACACGCCAATCGGCTTGCTCGGGTTGTCGAGGCCGGCGCGGGAGGTCTGGATGCGCTTGGCGATCATCTGCAAGGCGTGGTCCTGGCCGATGATGCGTTTCTTCAGGTGCTGGTCGAGGTTGAGCACCGTCTCCAGTTCGTTGCGGGCCATGCGGCCCACCGGGATGCCGGTCCAGTCGGCGACCACCGAGGCCACCGCTTGGTAGTCCACGGTCGGCAGGATCAGCGGGGTTTCGCCTTGCAGGGTGCTGAGGCGTTGTTGCAGGTCTACCAATTGGGCACGCAATTGATCATCGCCGCTGTCCACGACACCGGATTTTTCGCGCAACGTCGCACGGGTGGCGAGCAACTCATCCACCAGGGTTTTCTCTTCGGCCCAACGGCTTTCCAGGGTGGCCAGGCGCTCGCGTTCGGTGCTCAGCAGCGCTTCGCTGTTGGTCTGGCGCGCACCGATGGCGATGCCGATCGCGTGCTCGCGGGCGATGATTTGCAGCTCGGTTTCCAGTGCCTCGATACGGCGGCGGCTGTCGTCGACTTCTGCCGGCACCGCGTGCAGGCTGATGGCGACGCGGGCGCAGGCGGTGTCCAGCAGGCTCACGGATTTGTCCGGCAATTGACGCGCCGGAATGTAGCGGTGGGACAGCTTCACCGAAGCTTCCAAGGCTTCATCGAGAATCTGCACCTGATGGTGTTTTTCCATGGTCGAGGCCACGCCGCGCATCATCAGCAACGCCTTGTCTTCCGACGGCTCGGCCACTTGCACCACCTGGAAACGGCGGGTCAGGGCCGGGTCTTTTTCGATGTGCTTCTTGTACTCGGCCCAGGTGGTGGCGGCCACGGTACGCAAGGTGCCGCGGGCCAGGGCAGGCTTGAGCAGGTTGGCCGCGTCACCGGTCCCGGCGGCGCCACCGGCACCTACCAGGGTGTGGGCTTCGTCGATAAACAGGATGATCGGTTTCGGCGAAGCCTGGACGTCTTCGATGACCTGGCGCAGGCGTTGTTCGAACTCGCCTTTCATGCCCGCGCCGGCTTGCAGTAGGCCGACATCGAGGCTGCGCAGTTCCACATCTTTCAGCGCGGGTGGTACGTCGCCGGCGACGATGCGCAGGGCGAAGCCTTCGACCACGGCGGTCTTGCCGACGCCGGCTTCACCGGTAAGGATCGGGTTGTTCTGGCGGCGACGCATGAGGATGTCCACCAGTTGGCGGATCTCTTCGTCACGCCCGACGATCGGGTCGAGCTTGCCGCTGCGGGCCTGTTCGGTCAGGTCGACGGTGAAGCGCTTGAGGGCTTCCTGCTTGCCCATCGCGCTCGGGGCCATGGCGCCGCTGGCCTCGCCCGGTACAGCACCGGCATTGAAACCGTCGCTGGCACTCAGTGCATTTTCGGGCGAGTCGCCGACGTATTCATCAAAGCGTTCGCTCAGGGCTTCGGCCTTGATCTTGTCGAACTCACCGGACAAGCCCAACAGCGCATGGCGCAGGCTCGGCGTCTTGAGAATTCCCAGCACCAGGTAACCGGTGCGTACCTGGCTTTCACCAAACATCAGGCTGCCGTAGACCCAGCCACGCTCGACCGCTTCTTCCACATGGGACGACAAGTCAGTGATCGACGTCGAGCCACGGGGCAGGCGGTCCAGGGCTTCGGTCAGGTCGCGGGCCAGACGCGCCGGCTGGACATTGAACTGTCGAATGATGCGGTGCAGGTCAGAGTCCTGCAGTTGCAGCAACTGGTGAAACCAGTGGGCCAGTTCCACGTACGGGTTGCCCCGCAGCTTGCAGAACACGGTGGCGGCTTCGATGGCCTTGTAGGCCACGCTGTTGAGTTTGCCGAACAGTGCGGCGCGACTGATTTCACCCATGCTCTGGATTCCTTGAGGTGTTGGCGTGTTCGGCGTAATGCCGGGCCAGGATTAGGTCGTTGGCGTCATGCTCGGGTTGGCCGAGCCAGGTGTTGAAGCCCAGGCGGAACTGGCCGTTGAGTTGCAGGGCCGGCACTTCCGGTTGGTGCAGAACCAGGTTCAGGTCCCAGTCCAGTTCGTGGCCCAGGTACTCGGCGACCCACGCCACCAGCTCGTTGAACGGCTGGCTGCCGGGCAGCATGCCCATGTAGTCATCGAGCTTCAGCGGGCCCAGGCGAATGCGGAATTTATGCTGGCGGTCCCATACGTGGCTGCCGAGGCAAAAGTCCACGCCCAGCTGGTTGGCGCTGACACTCACGCGGCTGCGTTCGGGCAGCTCCAGCCATTGGCCGACGTACTCTTCGATCTCCACCGGCAGGCCGAAGTACTCGCCGAGAATCGCCTTCAGGCCGTCCGGATAGCGGGTTTGTGCCGACAGGTGGCCGCTGTAATGCAGCTTCGCCGTGTCGGGGATCAGGCCCTGGTTGAGCAGGCTCGGGGTGCCGCGACCGCTCAATGCGGCGAGGCGCGCCGACCAGTAGTCATCGTCCGGGCGGTCATGGCTGACGGTCGGCCGTGCCTCGGCCCAGGCACGATAAAACAGGGTCAGCAGGCGATGGTGGAACACATCCAGGAAGCGCTTGCTGGTGCTGTCGGCGTTGTTGCGTTGGCGCTCACGCACGTACTCGGTGATGTGCAGCGGCAGCGGGCCGTTGGGGCCGCCGAGGCCGAAGAAGAACTGCTCCAGCCGTGCCGGCTGGCCTTCGGCCCCAGGTTCGACCGAGGCCAGTGTGGCCGGCGCAAAGGTGCAATCGGCCTGCTGCCCGAGACGCAGCGGGTCATCCGCCAGGCGCAGGGAGTGCCCCAGGCGTGGCAGGTCCGGCGATTCGCACTCGATGCGCCGCAGCGCCTGGAAGAAGTCATATTCCCAGGGCTCCTGATGCATCGCATCCAGGGTACTCACAGGGTCGGACGGCGTCCGGGCTTGGCTTTCCATCGCATGATCTCGCCGCGTTCGGTGGTACGGATCACCGTCTCGGTAAAACTGTTGATCGACACATAGCGTGCCAGGAACCGTTCAAACACCGCACCGAGCAGGAACACGCCGGTGCCGCGGAACGCGTTTTCATCAAATTCCAGAGTGATCTCAAGGCCGCGGCCAAACACGATCGGGCCGGGCATCGGCAGGCGCCGGGTCACCGCCTTGCTGCTGACTTCCCGCAGGCCTTCGATCTGCAATTGCAGGGCGGCGTCGTTGCTGTCGCCATACAGGCGCAGCAGTTCACGCAGCGCGGCGGCGCCCTGGCCTTGCTCGCTCAGCGACAGGTAGTTCAACGACAACTGGCTGATCAGGCGCCAGGCCTTGGCGTCATGGGCATGGCTGGCGCGCGGGCGGCTTGGCCCGGCGACGCAGCGCACGGCCAATACCGGCGCACTGTCGGCCAGGGTGAAGTCGGTCTTGCCGTTGCCCACGCTCATGAACAGGGGCAAGTCGCGGTTAGTGCACAGTGCGGTCACGCCCAGTTGGCGCAGGTCATGGCGGTACGGGGCTTGCTGGGTGTCCACCAGGCTGACGAAGGTTTCGCTGCCCACATAGGTGGAGCGCGGCCCGTTGCGGCGCTGGTCGCTGGACAACACGCGGGGTTCGCGACGCACTGTGTAGTAAGCCTGGTCACGGCCATAGCGCGATGGATCGCGTACTGCGTAGAACGGCAAAAACGGTTGCTCGGGCCCGGTGCCGTGGCCCGTGATGCCGCTCAAGGAGTGAATCTCGAAATCCATCGGCCGCGTACGGTCGGCGATCACATGGTGTTCGTTGACCCGCTCGGACAAGTGAATCCGGTCCACGCGCTTGGGAAACAGGTTGATTGCCGGGGTGCAGAAAGGCACGAACTGCGCCTTGCCGACGCTGCCTTCCAGGCTCGGATCGTGGCGGTCGAACAGCACGATCAGTTCCAGCTCCTGGCCGTCACAGCGTTTGACTGCACGGCTCAGTTCAGCGAATTCGACGAACAGAAAACGGTGGGGCAGGGCGAAGTATTCCTGGAGCAAGCGATAGCCCTGGAACGCCCGCGGCACCACCGGCATCGCCGCATCGGCGTCATCGAAACCCCGGGAGCGCAAGGCATCCGGCGGCAGGCGTTCAACCCAGTCACCGCCGGGCTTGCGCGCGAACACCGCGCAGGCATTGCCCAGCAGTTGTTCGTAGAGGCGGAACGGTTGTTCGTCGGCACCGCTGAGGTACAGCGGCAAATTATCCAGCGCGAGGCTGTTGAACGGCAGCTCGGCGCCGGTACGCAAGGTCAGGCGCAGGCCGGCCTTGGCCTTGGGTTCGCTGGCAGCCAAACGCCCGAGCACGGCGGACGGGTTGCCGAAGTACTCGGCCTGGGCGACCTGCAACGGCCACAGCGTCACCGGGTGCGCGGTGCGGTACTCGCAGCAGGTCTGGGTTTCGCGGCCCAAGGCGGCGCGCAGGACGGTGTCGCGGGGCAGTGGAAAACCACTGGCCAGGGAGCCTTCATCGGGATCGGCCTGCAACTGCACCACGGTCATCGACGGGGTCGGCGCCAGGTAGTGCGGGTAGGCGATCTCCAGCAGGTTGTTGGTGAAGGTCGGGTACTCGGCGTCGAGCTTGAGCTGGACCCGGGCCGTGAGATACGCAAAGCCTTCGAGCAAGCGTTCGACGTACGGGTCGGCGCAGTCCATGCCGGACAGGGTCAGCCGACTGGCAATCTTCGGGTATTCCTTGGCGAACTCGGCGGCGCTTTCGCGCACGTGGTGCAGTTCCTGGTTATACAGCTCCAGCAAGCGCGGGTTCATGGGCGTCTCCGCTGGTCGGCGTTGACCACACGTACATGGCCGGACTCCAGGTCCAGGTCGGTTTGCAGCAACAGGCGCAACGGCACCGGCTGCGCCCACAGGTCGCCTTCGATCTCGAAACTCAGGGCGTTGTGGTTCATCTCACCGTGGCCGACGCGTGCCTTGACCCGCAAGGTGTGGCGCAGGATGCGCGGCTCGAAGGTGGCGATGGCTTGTCGGATCAAGGCTTCCAGGGCGCTGATGTCGACACTGGAGACACTGTTGCCCGCCAGCGCCGGCAGCCCGTAATTGACCACCGATGTACCGGCAGGCGTGTGCAGCGTGGCATCGGCGTTGAGCAGTGAAGTGGTGTTGAGCAGCCACGTCAGGTCACGCAGCACCGAGGCTTTCAATTGGCTCAGGGACAGCACGCGTTTGTCGGCGCTTTCCTTGGGATTGGTCGGGTCATCGTCGGTCAACCGGTCCAGCAGGGACGGTTGCAGGCGATCGCGGGAAGCAATTTCAGTTACCACCAAAGCAGCTCCACGGACGGGTTGCGAGAGGAACAGGGGGCTTGCAGCCGCCACTTGGGGTGGCGGCTACAGGGGCAATCAGCGTTTGGTGTTGGAGCGAATGTTCCAGCCAAACTTGATCGCGCCGCCGTCTTTGGTGCCGTCGGCTTTCTGTGGCTGGTAGTCCACCATCACCTGGGCAAAGTTCAGGGTCACGTTTTCGGTCAGGCGGTCATCGCTGCCCGAACCGCCGGTGCTCAGGGAGGTGACCAGCACTTCTTCCAGGTTGATGATCATGTACTCGACCTGGCTTTCACCGCCGGCCTTGCGCACGGTCAGCGTGACCTTGTCGATGTGCTTGCCGCTCGCGCAGTGCATCATCAGGTTGGGCGAGGCCTTGTCGACGTACTTGGTCAGCGACAGGTCCTGGATGTTCACCTTGCCCGCACCGCCGCCACCGCCCACGTGCATGTTGCCGGACTGGGCCATGCCCCAGCTCCAGTTCAACACGTCGATTTCGTCCTTGTGGGCCTTGTCCATGGACTCGCCCTTGATGTCGCCGATCTTGATGAAAATATCAACAGCCATGTTTTCTCCCTGTGTGGTCTCAGCCACAGAATTTGTTAACGCTGATCGTTCCCACGCTCTGCGTGGTAACGCATCTTGTGACGCTCTGCGTCACTGGGACGCGGAGCGTCCCGGGCGGCATTCCCACGCGGAGCGTGGGAACGAGCGACGGTGTTACGCGCCTTTCGCCGAAGGCAGCTTCGATACCAGGCGCAGCGACACGGTCAGCCCTTCGAGTTGGTAGTGCGGGCGCAGGTAGAACCTGGAGTTGTAGTACCCCGGGTTGCCTTCGACGTCTTCCACGATCACTTCGGCGGCAGCCAATGGATGCTGGGCCTTGGTGGTTTCGGTGGAGTGCGCCGGGTCACCGTCGACGTAGTTGAGGATCCAGTCCTGCAACCAGCGTTGCATCTCGTCCTTCTCTTTGAAGGAACCGATCTTGTCGCGCACGATGCATTTCAAGTAGTGGGCGAAACGGCAGGTGGCGAACAGGTACGGCAGGCGCGCGGCCAGGTTGGCGTTGGCGGTGGCATCCGGGTCATCGTATTCGGCCGGTTTCTGCAGCGACTGGGCGCCGATGAAGGCAGCGAAGTCGGTGTTTTTCTTGTGCAGCAGCGGCATGAAACCGTTCTTCGCCAGTTCCGCTTCGCGGCGGTCGCTGATAGCGATTTCGGTCGGGCACTTCATGTCCACGCCACCGTCATCCGTCGGGAAGGTGTGGGCCGGCAGGTTCTCGACTTCACCGCCCGACTCCACGCCACGGATGCGCGAGCACCAGCCGAAGTGTTTGAACGAACGGTTGATGTTCACCGCCATCGCGTAAGCGGCGTTGGCCCAGGTGTACTTGGAGCTGTCGGCACCGTCGGTGTTTTCTTCGAAGGCGAAGGCTTCCACCGGATCGGTCTTGGCACCGTACGGCAGGCGCGCCAGGAAGCGCGGCATGGTCAGGCCGATGTAGCGCGAGTCTTCCGATTCACGCAGCGAGCGCCAGCCGGCGTATTCCGGGGTGGTGAAGATCTTGGTCAGGTCGCGCGGGTTCGACAGTTCCTGCCACGAGCCCATGCCCATCACGGTTGGCGAAGCGGCGGCAATGAACGGTGCGTGCATGGCGGCGCAGACTTTCGACAGCTCCCCCAGCAGCTCCACGTCGGGAGGCGACTGGTCGAAGTAGTAGTCGCCCACCAGGCAACCGTAAGGTTCGCCGCCGAACTGGCCGTATTCTTCTTCGTACATCTTCTTGAAGATCGGGCTCTGGTCCCACGCGGTGCCCTTGAATTTCTTCAGGGTCTTGTGCAGGTCCGGCTTGGAGATGTTGAGCACGCGAATCTTCAGCTGCTCATCGCTCTCGGTGTTGTTCACCAGGTAGTGCAGGCCACGCCAGGCGCTTTCCAGCTGCTGGAAATCCTGGTGATGGATGATCTGGTTGACCTGGGCGGTGAGCTTGGCGTCGATGGCGGCGATGATCGATTCGATCGACTTGATCGCGTCGTTGGACACCAGGTCGGTCTGGGCCAGAGCCTGCTCGGCCAGGGTGCGCACAGCGGTTTCCACGGCTTCGCGGGCACGCTCGGTCTTGGGTTTGAATTCTTGCAGCAGCAGGTTCGCGAACTCGCTGGCTTCTTCGGTGGTACCCAGGATCTGGGTGCCTTCGCGGGCGGTATTGTCAGTCATGATTACTGCTCCCCTGCAGGCTTGGGCGCGCTGGCAAGTGCCTGAAGCAGTGCCGGGTCCTTGATCGCCTTCATGATGATTTCTTCAGCGCCGGTCTTGCCGTCCATGTAGGTCAGCAGGTTGGCCAGCTGGGTGCGGGCTTCGAGCAGTTGCTTGAGCGAATCGACCTTGCGCGCCACAGCGGCGGGGCTGAAGTCGTCCATGCTTTCGAAGGTGATGTCCAGGCTCAGGTTGCCTTCGCCGGTCAGCTCGTTGGGCACGTGGAACGCGACGCGTGGCTGCATGGCCTTGAGGCGCGAGTCGAAGTTGTCGACGTCCACTTCAAGGAACTTGCGGTCGGCCACAGGCGCCAGAGGTTCGGCGGGCTTGCCGGCGAGATCGGCCATCACGCCCATGACGAAGGGCAGCTGGACCTTTTTCTCGGCGCCGTAGAGCTCGACGTCGTACTCGATCTGCACCCGAGGCGCACGGTTGCGCGCGATGAATTTCTGAGAACTTTGCTTCGCCACGTTGCTGCTCCTGGTCGCTTGAGCGACGGTGTTGTAACTGCGCGATCCGTACGCTTATTCGCTGTCCGGCCCGCGCAGATTTTCAAATTGGGACATGCCGTCGGGAATCAGGTTGCGCACGATGGCCGCAAAGTCGGCGTGCACCAGATTCTTCGCCCGGTTCAACAGCACCGGCAGCGGGCTCGAAGGCTCGTGCCGGGTGTAGTACGCAAGGATCTTGTCGAGGCTGCGCAGCACTTCATCGCGGCTTGCGATGTCGCCGGTCGGGCGTGCTGCAACGGGCGCGGCGGCGTATTCAACCGAGGGGGCATTGTCGTCACTGACAACCTCGGGCTCGCTGGCGGCGCCGCTGTGCGGGGCGTATTGGTTAAGTATCTGCACGGCCTGCTTGAGCAGTTGCTTCAAGGGGGCGAGGTCCACGCCCTGGGCGGAACCGACCTGGTCGCTGACGTATTGTTCGATGGCCTCACAGGCGTCGCGGGCGGCGTTCAGCGCGTCGCGGGTGGCTTGCAGTTGCTCGGCATCGCTGTCGAGGAATGCGCCGTTAAGCTGTTCGGCACCGAGGTTTTCGCCGGGGAAACTCTGCAGCCCGCTGGCATTCAGCGCGGCGCGCAGGCTGACGGGCCCGAAGGTGCGCGAACGGGTGAGAATGGCCTCACGCAGCAGGCGGATGTTCGCGTCGCTGGCCACGCCGCTGAGGGCGTTGATGCGCACGGTGGGGTCGTTGTCGTCATCGGCATCCAGGCGCGGATGCAGGTCGGCCCAGTATTCGCGCAGCAGCGCGTTGATCAGCGCGAGTGCGTCGGCAAGCCCTGCAATGCCCTGGAGGGCGAGGGCGGCTTGCAACAGGAAATGGGTGATGCGCAGGTCTTTGCTGCGTTGCAGGAGGTCGAGACTTTGCTGCTGGATGCTGCGCCATTCCGGAGGTTCGGCAGGCAGGATCGAGTCGCCCATGCTGCGCTCGGGTTGACCCTGTGCGGCACGCTCAAGATGCAAGTAATCGGCGTCATATTCCAAGTCTTCGCCACAAGGCGAAGTCGCGGAAACGGCGGCGAGCAGCAGAGGCACATCCACTAAATTCGATCTCCCTATCAGCCCGTTAGATGACGGGCAACTCATGCATTAGTTGCGCGAGGAACTTTGCATGTTTTCTTGGTCTTATTTAGCGCTTTGACATCATGCCGATTTCAAAGTGCCATCATTGGTGTTCAAGAAGTTGTGCATTTTTGGTGTAGTACTTATGCCTTGTCAAGGTAAGCTATTCGCCCTCTATGACAGATGTGCGGTGCTTAACATCTTGTGCGACTGATCAGTCGAAGCAGGTGCCGAGGCAGGATTTTTGTCATACAGGCCGGTTAAGATCAGCAATTACGCGGGTTGAAGCAGGCTTTCAAGGTTTTGAAAGGATCTGTCGTGGATCTCTCGGAGCATTTCTCCCAGGGAACGGCCGCGCGCGAAGTATCAGCAAGGAGGCAAGATGTCGCTGTGCTTGACTATCACTAGTTATCACAAGATTACCCCTGGCCAGTGTTCTGAAAAGTCCCTGGACCAGGGAGTGATGGCTATTGGCCGCGGTTCCGAAAATGACTGGGTACTGCCTGATCCAGAACGTCTTGTTTCCACGCAACATTGCGTTATTCAGTACAAAGATGGTCGTTACTACTTAACTGATAACAGCACTAATGGAGTTGAGTTAGTGCATGCCGGTATTCGTTTGCGGCGGGGAAGCAGCGAGCCATTGCAGGACGGCGAACTGATCCGCATCGGCGATTACGAGATCCAGGCGCGTATCGATTTCAACCTGAAAGTGACAGATACCCCGTCTTTCACCGGTGACGCTTCCAACAGTTTCGAAGCCCTGATGGGCGCCGCCGTGAAGGCCCCGACGCCACCTCCGGTGATCGCGCCGCAGTTCCAGGGCGCCTCGTCGATGGACACCCTGCCGGACCTGTTCGACTTCCTCGCGCCCACCAGCGTACCGCCGGCCACCGTGCACGATCACGTGCCGGCCGAGCAGCACGACTTCCGCCCGCCGACACCGCTGCCCGTGGCTGAGCCGCCTGCGCCGGTGGTCTCGGGCTCAGTAATCCCCGAAGACTGGGATCTGTTCGGCGATGCCCCGGCACCCAGGCCTGTTGCACCGCCGGCGCCAACACCGCCACCGCCGCCGGTCATCGACCCGCCCAAGGTCGAGCGCCCGCTCCCGGTGGCTGATGCCAGCCAGCCCGACCTGTTGCAAGCCTTCCTGCGTGGTGCGGGCCTCGATCAGTTGCGCCTGGACAAGGCCCAGGCCGAAGCCCAGATGGAAAGCATCGGCCGCAGTTACCGGCTGATGGTCGAAGGCCTGATCGACGTGTTGCGTGCCCGCAGCAGCCTCAAGGGCGAGTTCCGCATGCAGCAGACGGTGATTCAACCGGTGGAAAACAATCCGTTGAAATTCGCCCCGAATGCCGATGAAGCGCTACTGCTGCTCCTACGCCACAGCAATCAGGCGTTTATGGCACCGGACTTGGCCGTGCGCGACAGTTTCGACGATCTGCGCGCCCACCAACTGGCCGTCATGGCCGGGGTCGAAGCCGCCATCAAGCACCTGCTGACGCGCTTTGAACCGGCGCAGCTCGAAGAGCGCATGGGCAAGCCCGGCGGGCTATCGAGCATTTTCAACGGCTCGCGCCAGGCCCAGTACTGGCAGCAGTTCACCGAGCTCTACAGCAATATTTCCCGCGAGGCCCAGGAAGATTTCCAGGACCTGTTCGGGCGTGAATTCAGCCGTGCCTACGAAGCGCACAGCAGCCGACAGCGTCACTAACAACGCAGTACATGGAACAACGGATAGCTAAGTACGTCATTGAGGACGCAGGATGATTCCCAGGTTTTTACTCGCAGTCGCCACCGCGCTTCTGCTGACGGCGTGTGCCAAGGATGCGGCCAAGCCCGAGGCCGCCGAAGCTGAGGCAGACACCGCCGCCGTCGAGCTGCATTTCCATGCGATCGCCGGGCTCAACCCCGGCGCCAATGGCCAGGCAGCCCCGGTACGGGTGCGGATTTTCGAACTGAAAAACGCCGCCACCTTCAGCCGTTCCGACTACTTCGCCCTGGCCGATCGCGCACAGTCGACCCTCGGCCTCGACCTGCTCGACCAGGACGAAGTGGTGATCCTGCCCGGCCAGCAATTGAGCATCCAGCGCGACCTCGACCCGTCCACCCGCCAGATCGGCCTGCTGGTGGGCTATCGCGAACTGGACCGTGCCGAGTGGCGCACGGTGCTCAACGTGCCGGCACGCCAATACACCGAATACCAGATCAGCCTCGATGTGCATGCCGTGCGTGCCGACGTCGTGGTCCCCCCATCCAGCCCTGCCCAATAAGAATCGGAGCCCCCATGTCCTGGAACAATCGCGTGGTCTGGTCGGAAGGCATGTTCATCGGAACGCAGCACTTCCAGCAGCATGACCGTTACCTGGAAAACCTGATCGATGCGCGCAGCCGCCCGTTGTCGGCGGGGGCCTGGGGCTTTTCCGAACTGTTGATCGACCAGGGCCTGCTGGCCCAGGGCAAGCTGGCGATCGTCTCGGCACGTGGCCTGTTACCGGATGGCACGCCGTTCAATATCCCCCAGGACGACCTGGCGCCGAGCCCGCTGAATATCGACGACAACTTGCGCGATGGCCTGGTGTACCTGGCGTTGCCCCTCAAGCGTGCCGGCGCCCGCGACACCGTCGACGAAGGCGAGGCCCTGGAAGCCGCGCGCTATGTCAGCCAGGTGCGTGAAGTGCGCGACGACAACGCGCCCTTCGAAAACCGTGCGCCGGTGGCGGTCGGCTCCCGCGCCTTGCGCCTGTTGACCGCCCAGGATGGCATCAGCGATTACGCGGCCATCGGCCTGGTGCGCATCAAGGAAAAACGCGCCGATCGCGCCCTGGTGCTGGACGAGAGCTACATCCCGCCGGTCCTCGACGTGACGGCCAGCAAACCGCTGACCGCGTTTCGCAGCGAACTGCTGGGCCTGCTGCACCAGCGCGGCGAAGCGTTGGCCGGGCGCGTGGTGGCTTCGGGCGCCGGTGGTGCTTCGGAGATTGCCGACTTCATGCTGCTGCAACTGGTCAACCGCGCCCAGCCGCTGATCCAGCACCTGAGTCAGTTGAGCCCGCTGCACCCGGAGCGTTTCTTCAGTGAGCTGGTGAGCCTGGCCGGCGAGTTCTCGACCTTCTCCACCACTGGCCGCCGCCCCCACGAATATCCGCAGTACCAGCATGACGACCTGGCCCTGAGCTTCACCCCGGTGATGCAGGCCCTGCGCGAGGCGCTGTCGATGCTGATCGACAGCAAGGCCACGCCGATCCCGATTGTCGAGAAAGCCTACGGCGTGCACGTGGCGATGCTGGCCGACAAAACCCTGATCGACAGCGCCAGTTTCATCCTGGTGGTGCGCGCCGATGTGCCGGGCGAAACCCTGCGCGCGCGCTTCGGCCAGCAAAGCAAAGTTGGCTCGGTGGAACACATCCGCGACCTGGTCAACCTGCAACTGCCGGGCATCGGCCTGCTGCCGCTGCCGGTGGCGCCACGGCAGATTCCGTACCACGCAGGCTCCACCTACTACGAGCTGGACCGGGGCAGCGAGCACTGGCAGCAACTGGGTAATTCCGGTGGCTTTGCGTTCCACATCGCCGGCCAGTTCCCGGGGTTGAACCTGGCTTTCTGGGCCATCCGAGGGTAATCCGCGATGCATCCGAATGACGATGACCGCACCCAGTTCATGCCGCGTCCCGGTGGCCGCGCGCCGGAGCCTGTTCGCGCAGAGCCGGCGCCGCTGTCGATGCCCGCTGCGCCGATCCTGACCGGCAAGGCCCAGGGCCTGAACCCGCTGGAAAGCGCCGCCGGTCCGTTGCTGTCGCTGCTGACGCGCTTGCGCAACACGATTTCTCACCCGGCGCCGTCGAGCCTGCGCGCACAATTGTTGGCCTACCTGCGCCAGTTTGAAGAGCGTGCCGAGGCGGCCGGCGTGGCCCGCAATGACGTGCTGCTGGCGCGTTACGCGCTGTGCACCGCCCTCGATGAAGCCGTGCTGAGTACGCCGTGGGGCAGTGCCAGTGACTGGGGCAAGCAGAGCCTGCTGATCACCGTGCACAACGAAGCCTGGGGCGGCGAAAAGGTCTTCCAATTGCTGGATCACTGCCTGCAAAGCCCGCGGGAACGCCTGTACCTGCTGGAACTGCTGTACCTGTGCCTGTGCCTGGGTTTCGAAGGTCGCTACCGCGTGATGAACGATGGCCGCAGCCAGCTGGAAGCCTTGCGCGAGCGTACCGCTGCGGCGATTCGCAGTGCCCGTGGCGAGCATGAGCGCGAGCTGTCACCCCATTGGCGCGGCGTGACCGTGGCCCGTGATCGCCTGGCGCAGTTCATGCCGCCATGGATCGCCGTGGCCATCGGCCTGGCACTGCTGTTGGCATTGCTGTTCGGGTTGCGGATGAAACTGGCGTCGGATGCCGAGCCGGTGTTCAAGAATATTCATGCCCTGGGGGAGATCCCGGTGCAGGCCATCGACCGTCCGGTGGCCCAGCCGAAAATCATCGAGCGACCGCGTCTGGCAGGCTTCCTGGTGGAAGACATCAAGGCCGGTCGCGTAGCCGTGGAAGATGCCGTCGACCGCTCCGTGGTGACCATCCGTGGTGATGAACTGTTCGCCTCGGCCAGCTCCAGCATCGTCGATGACTTCCAGCCGCTGATGCTGCGTATTGCCGACGCCATCCGCAAGGTCAAGGGCCAGGTGCGGGTCACCGGCCACAGCGATAACCGTCCGATTGCGACCCTGCGCTTTCCGTCCAACTGGGCGCTGTCCGAGGCGCGGGCCAAGTCGGTGCTGGAGATTCTCGCGGCCAAGACCGGCCAGCCGGAACGCTTCAGCGCCGAAGGCCGCAGCGACACCGAGCCGGTGGCGACCAACGCCACAGCCGAAGGCCGTGCGCGCAATCGCCGGGTAGAAATCACCGTATTGGCGGAGGGCGTCGAGTGAAGGCGTTTTTCAGTTTTGTGATTCGCTGGGTGATCCCGCTGCTGGGCCTGATTGCCTTGAGCCTGATCATCTGGTTTGTGGGCCCGTTGCTCGATGTGCTGGTGCCGGAAGGACGCCGCTGGGCGCTGATCATCCTGGTGTTCGCGGTGTGGATTGCCTACCGCGTGTTCCGGATTATCCAGGCCCGGCGCCAGGCTGCCGAAGTGATGCGCAGCCTCGCGGCGGAAACCCCGCCAGACCCTGCCAGCGTCGCCACCGCCGAAGAGCTGGCGACCCTGCGCCAGCGCATGGATGAAGCCCTGGCCCTGTTGAAAAAGGCCAAGCTGGGCGGTGACGAGCGCCGCAACCTGTATGAGCTGCCGTGGTATGTGATCATCGGCCCACCGGGCTCGGGCAAGACCACCGCGCTGGTCAATTCCGGGCTGCACTTTCCCTTGGCGGCGCAGTTGGGTGCCGGTGCGGTACGGGGCGTGGGCGGTACGCGCAATTGCGATTGGTGGTTTACCGACCAGGCCGTATTGCTCGACACCGCTGGCCGCTACACCACCCAGGACAGCAACTCCACGGTGGATAAAGCCGCCTGGCTGGGCTTTCTCGACCTGCTGAAAAAGCAGCGATCCCGGCGCCCGATTGACGGTGCGTTTATCGCCATCAGCCTCTCGGACCTGCTGCTGGGCAGCGATGCCGAGCGTGCCGCCCATGCCGCCGCGATCCGCCTGCGCATCCAGGAGCTGTACACCCAACTGGGCGTGCGCTTCCCGATCTACCTGATGCTCACCAAGCTCGACCTGGTGCCGGGCTTCATGGAGTTCTTCGACAACCTGAGCAAGGAAGAGCGCGCCCAAGTGTGGGGCATGACCTTCGCCCTGGACGACGGCAAGAACAGCGACAGCCCGCTGGCCCATCTGCAAAGCGAGTTCGCCGGCCTGGAACAGCGCCTCAACGAGCGCCTGGTGGAGCGCCTGCAACAGGAACGCGACCCGGCGCGGCGCGACCTGATCTACGGTTTCCCGCAGCAGTTCGGCGCGTTGAAGGATTGCCTGCAAGGCTTCCTCGAAGGCGTGTTCAAACCCAACGCCTTTGAAGAGCGCGTCTTGCTGCGCGGTGTGTACTTCACCAGCGGCACCCAGGAAGGCAGCCCGATTGACCGCTTGATCGGCGCCATGGCCCAGAGCATGAACCTGGACCGCCAGCACCTGGCGCGCCAGACCGGCACCGGGCGCAGTTACTTCATCGAAAAACTGTTCACCGCCGTGGCGTTTGCCGAGCGTGGCCTGGTGGGCGTCAACCCGAAGGTCGAGCGCCGTCGCAAGTGGATTGCCCGGGGTGTGCTGGCCGCAACCGTGGCGCTGGTACTGGTCGTCAGCACGTTGTGGTGGGTGAGTTATCGCGCCAACCAGGCCTACATCGCCCAGGTTGACCAGAAGGTCGCGCCGTTGGGCCAGACCGTGCAGAACCTCAGCCCGGCACAGCGCGAAGTACTCGCGGTGCTGCCCCTGCTTAACGCCGTGAAGAACCTCGCGGGCGACTCGCCGAGCTGGTCCGAAGGCTTGGGCCTGTATCAGGGCGACATGCTCGAAGCCGAATCCGCCAGCGTCTACCGCAAGCTGTTGATCGCCGTGTTCGCGCCCCGTTTGGTGACGCGCATCGAAGAGCAACTGCACGGCGGCGGCAATTCCGACTTCCTCTACGAAGGCTTGAAGGCCTACCTGATGCTCGCCGACAGCGAGCATTACGACCCGGACTTCATCAAGGCCTGGATCGCCCTCGACTGGGACCGCAACCTGCCGCGCGACCTGCCGGCAGACCAACGCCAGGCACTGATCGGGCACTTGCAGGCCCTGTTCGAGCGGCATCCGCCCAGCGCCCGTCTCGACCCGCGCTTGATCGACGACCTGCGTCGGCAACTGCAGCAACTGCCGGTGGCCCAGCGCGTCTACGACCGTATCAAGCGCCAGAAACTGCCGGAAGGCGTGCCGGACTTTCGCATCAACGAAGCGGCGGGCCGTGATGCGGCGCTGGTGTTCAGTCGCAAGAGCGGCAAGCCGTTGGGCGAACCGTTGAGCGGTTTCTTCACCGCCAAGGGTTATCGCCAGGGCTTCCTGCTGGCCAGCCTGAACCAGACTGGCACCCTCGCTGAAGAGCAATGGGTACTGGGCCACGAGCAGGCCGACCAACAAAACGTCGTCAGCCTCGCCGCCGATGTGCGCCGCCTGTACTTCCAGGACTATCAACGCCAGTGGGATGCGTTGCTGGCGGATATCGACTTTGTGCCGATCACCAGCGTGGCCCAGGCGGCCGACGTCTTGCGGGTGATTTCCGGGCCGACCTCGCCGCTGAAGAAGCTGCTGGTGGCGGTCTCCAAAGAGACCGACTTGCAAGCGGAAGAGCGCTTGCTGGCCGCCAAGGGCGCGCCGGTGGAAGGTGGCGTGGACAAGCTCAAGGAACGCCTCGGCAGCCTGCTTGGCCAGGACCAGCCGACCGCGGATGCACCGGCGGCCAGTGAAGACCCGGTGACGACGCACTTCGCCGAACTCAACAGCATCGTCAGCAAGAACGAAGGCGAACCGGCAGCCATCGATGGCCTGCTGGCGGACATGAACGCGCTGTATGTGCAGGTCAGCGCCATGGTCGGTGCCAGTGGCGATGCGTTGCTCGGCGAAGCGAAAAACCAGGCGGCGGCTGCGGCCACGCGGGTCAGCCTGAATGCCGAACGCCAGCCGCCGCTGGTGCAGGGCATGGTCAAGTCAGTGGTCAACTCCACCACCAACAGCATGATGGGCGGGGTGCGTAACCAGCTGAATGCGGCGTGGGTCAGCGAAGTGGTGAACGTGTATCGCCAGTCCCTGGCCGGGCGTTATCCGATGTCGCCCGGCAGTGCGCGGGACGCGACCCTGGATGACTTCGGCCAGTTCTTCGGGGTGGGCGGGGTGATGGACAATTACTTCCGCAAGTACCTGCAACCTTACGTCGACACCTCCACGCAAACCTGGCGCTGGCAGCCGGGCGCGGCGCAGAAGCTCGGCATCGCGCCGGGCGTGCTGCAAACCTTCCAGCGTGCGGCGACCATTCGGGATGCGTTTTTCCGTGCCGGTGGCACCCAGCCGATCGTGCGCTTTGAACTCAAACCGGTGGCGATGGACGCGACCATCACCCAGTTCCTGCTGGACCTGGACGGCCAGCAACTGAGCTATGACCACGGCCCGAGCCGGCCGGTCGCGATGCAGTGGCCGAATCCCGGCAGCATTGGCGTGGTGCGCATTTCCATCATGCCGCCGTCAGCCAGCGGGCGCTCCGGCGTGACGCTGGACGGCCCGTGGGCCTGGTTTCGTCTGCTGGAGCAATCGGACCTGACCGCCGGCAATTCGCCGGACCGCTTCAACCTGCGTCTGCGGGTCGACGGCGCGAGCATCTCCTACGAGTTGCGGGCCAACAGTGCCTTCAACCCGTTCAAGAGCCGCGTGCTTAACGGCTTCAGCCTGCCGGAGCGGCTATGACCACGCTGGGTTTCTATGGCAAGTTGGCGTGCCGCGGCGACTTTGTCAGCCGCGCGCTGCCCCAGAGTTTTATCGGCCCTTGGGACAGTTGGCTGGCGTCCGGATTGCTCGCCAGCCAGACCCGCCTCGGGGCTGACTGGCTGAATGCTTACCTGGTCAGCCCATTGTGGCGCTTCGTGTTGGCGCCGGGTGTGTGCGGGCCGGACGCGGCGGTGGGCGTGGTGATGCCGAGCATCGACCGGGTGGGGCGCTATTTCCCGCTGACGGTGGCTGCGCTGTTGGATCATGACACCGACCCTGCCTCCATCATCGGCGGGCCGGATGCCTGGTTTGAGCAGGTGGAAGAGCTGCTGTTGAGCACGCTGGATGCCGGCGCCAGCTTCGAAGGTTTCAGCGGCGGGATCGAATCCCTCGGCGCTCCAGCCTGCCAACCTCGCACCTTGGGTAGTCGCTTTGCGGGCTTGCAGCGTGTCAACGCCACAGACCCTCAAGCGCGGATGACTGCGCTTGCCGAACAGGCCTGCGAAGGCGCGAGCCTGTGGTGGGGCCGTGGTTCGCAACAGATTTCTCCCGGTTTAATGCGGTGTCAGGGCTTGCCTGCTGCCGACGATTTTGCGCAATTTTTGCTCGGCCAAGAAGGTGTTGTGTAGATGCGGTCCACGTTCAAATCCGCCAGCAAAAGCCACGTCGGCATGGTTCGCCAAGTCAATGAAGACGCTTGCCTCGACCTGCCGGAAAACGGCCTGTGGGTGGTGGCCGACGGCATGGGCGGGCACGCGGCGGGGGATTACGTCAGCAGCCTGATTGTCGACAGCCTGCGCAGCATTCCCGTGGGCCGTTCTCTTGAGGAATACACGGCGGCGTTGCGCAGCGACCTGCTGCGAGTCAACGGCGCGGTGCGCGAAGAAACCGCCCACCGTGGCGTGACCATGATGGGCAGCACCGTGGTGTTGCTCGCCACCCGAGGCTTGCGCGGCGTGTGCCTGTGGGCCGGCGACAGCCGCCTGTATCGCCTGCGCGACGGCCTGCTGGAAAGCATTTCCCGCGACCACAGCTACGTGCAGGACTTGCAGGACAGCGGCCTGCTCAGCGAAGCCGATGCGCGGGTGCATCCACGGGCGAATATCGTCACCCGCGCGATTGGCGTGGAAGCACAGTTGGCGTTGTCGTCGGTCGACCTGTTGATCGCCCCCGGCGACAGTTACCTGCTGTGCAGCGACGGCCTGAACAAGACCGTCGAAGACCACGAGATCCGCGAAGTACTGAGCCATGCCGAGCCGGACGAAATCGTCCGCAGCCTGGTGCACCTGGGGCTCAATCGCGGCGCGCCGGACAACATCACCGCCATCGTTGTGAAGGTGTCGACATGAACATCATCATTCCCGGCTACGACATCGAAGGCGAAATCGGCGTTGGCGCCATGGCCAGCGTGTACCTGGCGACCCAGCGTTCCCTGGAGCGCAAGGTGGCGCTGAAGATCATGGCGGCGGCGCTGGCGGCCGACCCGAGCTTCTGCGAGCGCTTCCTGCGCGAAGGCAAGACCCTGGCGCGCCTGTCCCACCCGCACACCGTGACCATCCATGACATCGGCAATGTCGGTGAGCTGTACTACATGGCCATGGAATACCTGCCCAATGGCACGCTCAAGGAGCGCATCGCCGCGGGCCTGACGCCGGAGCAAGGGCTGACGTATATCCGCCAGATCGCCTCGGCGCTGGGTTATGCCCACGCCCAGGGCCTGGTGCACCGCGATGTGAAGCCGGCGAACATTCTGTTCCGCGCGGATGGCACGGCGGTGTTGTCGGACTTTGGCATCGCCAAGTCCCTGGATGACCGCACGCAGTTCACCCAGGCCGGATTTGCCGTCGGCACGCCGAGCTACATGAGCCCGGAGCAGGCCCGGGGCCAGGAAATTGACGGGCGCGCCGACCTGTATGCGCTGGGCGTGGTGCTCTATGAAATCCTCGTGGGCAAGTTGCCTTACAACGGCACCGATGCGCTTTCCACAGCACTGGCACACCTGACTGAACCGCTGCCGGAATTGCCGGTGCACCACGGGCGCTATCAGGAGGTGCTGCGCAAGCTGCTGGCCAAGGACCCGGCGGAGCGCTTCCCGGATGCGGCGGCGTTGCTGCTGGCGCTGGATCAGTTGCCGAAGGAGGAGCAGGTAGAGGCGACGTTGATTCGGCCCCTGCCGATTCCGGTTGCGGTCTCCAATGACCTGGCCGGACTCACGCCGGTTTCCATCGAAATCCCGACCGAAAAGCCGCAGCCACAACCCGTGCGGCAACCGGTGGTGACGCCGACGCAACACTCGGCCGTGTCCGGACAAAACCGTGGGCCGGTGTTGGCGTTGGCGGCAGTTGCCGTGGCGGTCGCGCTGGCAATTGCGGGCGCAAGTTACTGGTGGTTGAAAGATGACGCGCCAGCCGCCGCGCAGCCGGTTGCCGAGGCGGCCAAGACCATCGCGCCGCCTGCCGCGCAACCGGTAGCGGCGCAGGTTGACGGCGGTCAACGCCCGTTGCTGATGGCCGGCAAGAAAACCCTGTTCCAGCGGGTACTGAGCAAGCCTGGCGCCAAGCTTTCCCACGAAGCGGGCGGGGCGCCTGGCGAAGGTTTGCCGGCGTTTTCCGTGCTCTATGTCTACCAACGCAAGGACGTCGACGGCAGCCCCTGGCTGCGGGTTGGCGCCGCCACCGACGGGCGCAGCGACGGTTGGCTGCCGGCGGCGCAAGCCAGCGACTGGAAGCAGAGCCTGGTGCTCAAGTTCACCGAGCGTTCGGGCCGGGCGCCGGTGATGTTCCTGCGTCAGTCCGCTGAAGTGGAGAAGCTTTTAGCCGATCCCGCAGCGGCGAAAAACCTGCTGCTCAAGGTGCAGAAAAACACCGAGGACAACCAGCAGGTGCTGGCCCTGGAGCCGACCGCCAGCGCCGTCCCGCAGAACCAGTTCTATTTGCTGCCGATCTTCGACTCCAAGGAGAGCTTCGACGAAAACGGCCAGCCGGTGCAACTGCTCAACGTCGCCTCCATCGACCCTGGCAGCACACCTGATGTCATCGCCAAGGCTGTCGGTCGAACGCCGGTGATTGATGCCAATGCCGATGCCTTCCGCACGGCCGTGGTGCTGGTGGTCGACACCACGGTGTCGATGCAGCCCTACATCGACCAGGTTCGCGATGTGGTCCACGAACTGCAAACCCGCATCGCCGAGCGTGGCGAACTGGACAGCGTGAGCTTTGGCCTGGTGGGTTTTCGCAACAGCATCAAGAAAACCCCCGGCCTGGAGTATGTGGCCAAGACCCTGATCACCCTCGACCAAGGGCGCGACCCGCAACGCTTCCTCGACATGGCGCGGCAGGTCAAAGCGTCGACGGTGTCCAGCCACTCGTTCAACGAAGACGCGTTCGCCGGTGTCATGCAGGCGGTGGAAGGCATGGACTGGTCCGGCTACGGCGGGCGCTTGATCCTGCTGGTGACCGACGCCGGTGCGTTGCGCAAGAACGACCCGTTCGCCACCACCCAGATGAACGAAGCCGAAGTACGCCAGGCTGCATTGGGCAAGCAGATCAAGATCTACGCCTTGCACCT
This sequence comes from Pseudomonas sp. KK18, assembly GCF_037094675.1. Taxonomy (NCBI): domain Bacteria; kingdom Pseudomonadati; phylum Pseudomonadota; class Gammaproteobacteria; order Pseudomonadales; family Pseudomonadaceae; genus Pseudomonas; species Pseudomonas sp. KK18. The sequence goes on along the minus strand of NZ_CP146605.1, from coordinate 7,041,424 downwards.
GCGCACCGACGCCGGGAAGAAAACCCACAGCGGCGCCGAAACCCAGTACCGCACCCTGACCGCCGACGCCAACCCGCAGATCGGCGACCTGTACACGCCGGTGCCCGGTGGCGATGTGCGCAAGTTCGGCGAGCGGGTCGACGAGATCGGCACGGTGTTCGCCAACCTGGTGCATCAGGTGCGCAGCAACACGCCGCAGCCGGTGCCGCTGCTCAGTGCCGCGCCGACCCTGGCGGACAAATCCGCCGCCGTCGGTTACGCGATGCACATGGATTTCCTCGGCCGCAAAACCGCGAGCCAGGCGCCGCAACTGGTGAGTGCCTGGACCGCCGACCGCGACCTGACCAACACCGCGCTGCCGGCCTTCCAGGTGTGCGTGATGCTGACCAAATTGCAGCTCAACGATTTGCAGCAATCCTTGAAACTGATCGTCGATGCGGCGCGCAAAACCCAGACCTCACCGAAGGATTTCTTCCAGGAAATCGCCAGCGCCTCGGCCTATATGAGCCGCGATCCACAGGCCTTGAAAAAAGGTGGCAACCTGGCGGACGGCGGCATCCTTGGCGAATACCTGGAAGGCCTGCCGTACCGCAGCAAGTCGCTGAACATGACCCAGGATTTGTGGCTGTCGTTGAGCGTGGCCGAGCAGGAAGACTTTATCGACGAGCTGGATTCGAAGATCCGCCTCTACGAAACCTTCCATAACGATGTGGCCAACTGGGTCCGTTTCGGCGATGCCGAGCCGGGTGATGCGTTGTACCGCGTGCCGCTGTCGACGCTGCCGTAATGCTGAACTTGAGCGCAGTGCACAAGAGCCGGGGCGTTGGTGCCCAGCGCTACAGCCTGGTGATACCGGGCTTGCAACTGCGTGCGGGTGAACAGTTGGCGGTGGTCGGGCCGAGTGGCTGTGGCAAGAGCACCTTGCTGGATTTACTCGCGCTGGTGTTGGCGCCGGACCAGGTCGGGCAGTTCGATTTCAACCGCGTCGACATTGCCGGGCTTTGGCGTGGTGATCAGCAAAGCGCGCTGGCGGACCTGCGTAGTCGGCACCTGGGTTATGTGCTGCAAACCGGCGGCCTGCTGGGTTTTCTCGATGTGCGCGGCAACATTGCGTTGTCGCGGCAACTCCTGGGTTTGAAAGACGACGGCAGCGTGACGCGGTTGGCCGAGCAGTTGGAAATCACTGATCAGTTGGACAAGAAGCCGGCGGCGTTGTCCGTCGGCCAGCGTCAGCGGGTCAGTTGCGCAAGAGCCCTGGCCCACGGTCCGCAGCTGTTGCTGGCGGATGAGCCCACCGCTGCGCTCGACCCGTTGAACGCCGAGCGGGTGATGCAGGCGCTGTTGGCCCAGGCCCGGAATAACGGCGCGTGCTGCGTGATCGCCACCCATGATGAACCCCTGGCCCGGGCCAGCGGCTTGCAGGTGCGGCGCATCAGTTGCCGTCGCGACGCCGACGGCGGCGTCACCGCCACCCTTGGGGAGGCGTGCTGATGCGTATCGCCCTGGTGGCTTCCCTGGCCTGGCAGGATTACCGCAACGATGCGTGGCTGTCGGTGTGTTCGGTGCTGGCGCTGGTGGCGGTGATCGCGCCGTTGCTGGTGTTATTCGGCCTGAAATTTGGACTGGTTAGCAGTTTGACCGAACGTTTGGAGAACGACCCGGCCACCCGGGAAATTATTCCGTTGGGCGGTGGTCGATTCAGCAGTGAATTTGTCGAGCAGCTCCGCCAGCGCAGCGACGTGGCGTTCGCTTTGCCGCGCACCCGGCAGATTGCGGCGACGGCGCAGTTGGGGGCGGTGACGGTGGAGATGCTGCCGACCGCCGCCAACGACCCATTGCTGGCCGGCCTGCCGATGCCCAAGGGCCTGGATCAGATCGTGCTGAGCCACACCGCTGCCGAAAAGCTCGGGGCAAAGGCCGGGGATTGGCTGGAGGCGAGTTTTGGGCGCCAGGTGGCGGGGCGCATCGAGTCGCAACGCCTACGGGTTCAAGTGCTGCAGGTAGCGCCGCTGGAAGCCTTCGCGCGGGATGGATTGTTTGCGCCCTTGGGCTTGCTGGAAGCGGCGGAAGATTATCGCGATGGCCGCGCGGTGCCGGCGTTTGGCTGGGACGGCGATGCGGTGGGCGTCAGCGAGCAACGGGTATACCCGGCGTTCCGTTTGTATGCGCGGCGCTTGGTGGATGTGGAGCCGCTGCGGGTGTATTTCGCCGGGCAGAATCTGTTGGTGTCGACCCAGGCCCAGACCATCGCCCAGGTGCAGTCGTTGAGCCGCAACCTGTCGATCGTGTTCTGGATCATCGCCGGGCTGGCGTTGGCGGGCGCGTTTGCCGCGATCTTTGCCGCGGCGCTGGCGTCGGTTGCACGCAAGCGCCGGGAGCTGTCGGTATTGCGGTTGTTGGGGTTTTCCACCGCCGGGTTGTTGCTGTTTGTGGTGTTGCAGGCGCTCTACAGCGCGGGGTTTGCCGCTGCATTGAGTGGGCTTTTATATGGCTTGGCAGAGTCCGGCCTGAACCAATTATTCGTGCAGGTGCCGGGCGAATACGCCAGTCACCTGCTGGCGCGTCACTACGGCCTGGCCCTGGCAGCTGTCCTCGGCGTCAGCGCCGTGGCGGCGGCGTGTGGTGGTTGGCGTGTGGCGCGTATCCAGGCTTCTGAAGGAATCAGAGATGTATAAGTTACTGGGCGCCGCCATGGCGCTGACCCTGTCCTGTGTGGCCTGGGCCGATGAGGCGAGCGACAAGCTGGACAACCCCAAGCCGTTGCCGGACGACGTCAGCCTGCCGCTGCCCTGCGAAGGCAACATGGTGTTCCGCTATGCCTACGTGCTGGCCCAGGGCACCCTGGATGACCGCGAGATCAGCCTCGGCTACCCGTTCAGCGAAGGTGAAGCGGGCTATCAGCAGTCGTTCATTTCCGGTTATCGCCGCGACTTCATCAACGGCCAGTTCACCCTCAAGGACCTGCCCAAGGACTGGAACAAGGTCATTGCGCCGCTGATGCCGAAGACCGACGCCAAGACCCCGCTCAAGCCGATGCTGTACTTCATCGGCAAGTACGAAGTCACTGCGCGGCAATATGCGCAGGTCATGTCCCAGGCGCAATCCCTGGCCAGTGGCGAACCCGCCCCGGCGTGCGATGTACCTACCGGGATGGCGGCGCGCTTGCCGAAGGTCAAGCTGTCGCGCTTTGAAGCCGAACGTTTCTCGGCGGTGTACAGCGCCTGGTTGATGAAATATCACCGCGAGCTGCTGCCGGTGAGTGGTCGCGGTGCTTCGGCGGACGACGGCGGCCTGGGCTTTGTGCGCCTGCCTACCGAAGTGGAGTGGGAGTTTGCCGCGCGCGGTGGCCAGGCGGTCAGCCGTCAGGACCTTGAAGGCCGACTGTTTCCACGGCGTACCGAGGGCAGCGAAAGCGATGGTCCCCTTGCCGATTACGCGGTGTTCAATCAGGTCGCGGGTGGCACCGGCCAGGCCGCACGGCTGATGCCCATCGGCACCAAGCTGCCCAACCCGATCGGCATGTTCGATGTGATCGGCAACGCAGCGGAAATGGTCCAGGAGTCCTTTCAACTGGTGCACGCCGGGCGTCGCCAGGGCACCTATGGTGGGTTCGTGGTCAAGGGCGGCAACTACCTGGAAGGCGAGGGCACGCTGTTCACCGGCATGCGCCGCGAGTACCCGTTGTTCGCCGCCGACGGTACCGAACAAAGCAACGAGACCACCGGCTTTCGCGTGGCGATTGGCGCCTTGTCGGCACCGCGTTCGCGCTACAAGGAACTGTTCGCCCAGTGGCAGAAGGAAGGTCGCCTGGCCTCGCTGACCGATGCCATCGACGACGCCCAGGACCCGACCAAGCGCCTGGACAGCATCATCGCCGCCAGCGTCGACCCGCGCCTGCAAGCCGAACTCGGCCTGGTCAACGAAGAGCTCAAGCGCAACGTCTCGCTGATCGCCCAGCAGCGCGAAGAAGCGGCCGGCAACCTGATTCAGTCCGCGGCCCTGGTGGCCGAGACCATCAACAACTACAACATCCGCCTGATCAATTTGCAGAAGAGCCGCCAGCAGGCCATCGACGCCAAGGACGAGGCCAGCGCGCAGCTGTTCGCCACGGCGATCACCAATGGGCGCAGTGCGCTGGACGGCGCGGTGGCGATCTACATCGACAACCTGGCCACCGGCACGCGCTACACCGATGCGGTGATCCAGGCGCAGTTTCAACGGATCAAGGAAGAGTTGGATCGCAAGCCGGTACTGGGCAAGAGCCTGGTGACGCGTGCGACGTTATTCGTTCGCCATGTGGGCAACTACCGCAAGCAACAGCGGGCCGACCCGGCGACGATTTTGAAGGAATTGCTCGCAGCGAGCGGTCAGCGGTCTTGACCGCTGGTTGTACAGCGAGCTTGGAAGGGACTCAGGCGGCGGTGGGCCGCGCTGGGCAAGTCAAACTTAAAAGAGAACACAACGATGATTTTTTCCCGTAAGGCGGTTTCCAAGCGTCATCTGCTGCTGATTGCCGCAGGCTTCAGCACGGTGCTGACCGGTTGCGCAACGTCGCCGACCAACAAGGTCGCCTCGACCACCAAGGTCGAGTACTACCCGAACTGCTACGAGCCGGTGCAGCACCTGCGTGCTACCGATTCGGACCTGACCAAGTCGGTGGTCACCGGTGCCGCCCTGGGTGCGGCCGGTGGTGCATTGCTGGGCGCCCTGACCGGCGACTCCGACAAGCGCGGCCGCAACGCTGCCATCGGTGCAGCGGGCGGCGCCCTGGCCGGTGGTGCTGCGGGTTACTACACCGAGCGCCAGAAGCAGATCACCGATGACAACCAGCGCATCGCCTCCTACGCCACCGACGTCAACAAGCGCGCTTCGGACATCGACCGCAGCACCGCGTACGCCAAGGCGTCCCAGCAGTGCTACCAGAGCGCGTTCACCAAGCTGGTGGCCGACCGCAAGGCCAAGACCGTCAACGACGTTGAAGGCCGCAAGCGCCTGGCAGAAATCGTCTCGGGCCTGAAAGAGTCCAACGACCTGATCGTCGCGGTGAACGGCAAGGCCAGCGAAGACCTGAACAACTACACCCAGGCGTACGAGCAGGATCTGCAACAAGTGGGCGTACAACGCGCCGACGTGGTCACTGTTGCGACTGCCGATACCACGCCGGTGGTGACGCCAGCCAAAGGCAAGAAGCCGGTAAAAGTCGCGAAAAAGCCGGTACTGCCAACCGTGCCGAAAGAAGCCGTAGCCACCGAGAAAACCATCCAGACCGCCCAGACCAAGCAAGCTGAAAGTAAGCAGGTTGCCAGCGCCGGTAAAGCGCAGATCGAAGGCACTTGCCGTGATCCAAACCTGGCGGACTGGGCACCGGTTCCTTGCCCTAACGTCTGAGGCAAGTTGTTGCTATAAGCGTTAAACGCCAGCCGATCTCCTGCTAAAACGGGAGATCGGTAGCGTTATTTGCACAAATCGTTAAACTGCTGCGGCCACCCAATAATTACACTGAGGCCGTGTGCATGAAATTTCGTTTTCTTCTCTGGATGCTTGGCCTGTTGATGGGCAAAGCCAGCCGCACCAACCCTGCGTTTCAGCAGCAGTTGGGTGACAAGGACCTGGCGTTCCAGTTGCAGACCCTCGACGGCAAGGTTGCCCGTCACTTCATCGTCAAAGACCAGCGCATTACCAGCCGCTCGGGTGTTCATCCCGCGCCTGCGTTTGCCATCGCCTTCAAAGACGCCGCCTACGGCTTCGCCACGATGCAGGCGAAGAACAAGCAACTGGCGTTCATGACGGGGATTCAGGACAAGTCGATCCAGATCAAGGGCAACCCGGCGCTGGTGATCTGGTTCCAGGGGTTGACCAAGTATTTGAAGCCGAAGAAAAAGCCCAAAGGCTAGGGGGTTCTTCAGCAATACTGCGTCGCCTGCATTCGCGAGCAAGCCCGCTCCCACATTCAATCCCATTCCAAAGTTGGAACTCGGTCGAATGTGGGAGCGGGCTTGCTCGCGAATACGGTGTAACAGGCGCCCGATTTATCCCTGGCTGAACTGCGACGCCAACTCGCGCAACAACGTCTCCGCATCCAGCACCTTGCTCACCACGTCCTCTGCCTTGTCCCTGGTCAGCCCCAGGCGCTCAAGCAGTTCGTCCGGGATGGATTCATCCGGCCCCGAGCCGATGCCGCGGCTGCGCAACAAGCGCACGGCCAGGCACACCAGGTTCGGGTATTCCGCATATTGGCCGTCGTAGGTCGGGTCGTGCTGGAAGCGCAGGGCGGTGGACAGTTCGTCCGGCATGTCCCAATAGCGCATCAACCACGCACCAATCTGCTCGCGGCTGATGCCCAGCAGATGCTGCTCGATGTAGCTGTGGCACAGGTGCGGGTTGACCTCCAGGTGCCGGCAGATCAGTGAGAAGTGCGGCGGGAAGACGTGGGCCAGCAACAGGTAGCCGAAATTGTGCAGCAGGCCGGCGAGGTACGTCAGGCCGGCTTCCGGGCGCTGGGCGCGGGGCATGGCGCGGGTCAGGCCTTCGATGACGGCGGCGGTGTAGATCGACTGGTGCCAGTACGGCGTGGCCTGTTGCGGGTGGTCCTTGGGCAGGCTCAAGGTCTTGCCCAGGGCCAGGCCGAGTGCGAGGTTGATCACCAGGTCAAAGCCCAGCACGCGCACGATGGCGTCTTCCACCGAGCGGATCTTGCCCGGCGAGGCGTAGTAGGGCGACGCGGCCCAACTCACCACCTGGGCAGCCAGGGCCGGGTCGGTTTCGACCACGCCGGTGATGTCGTCGATGGTGGCGTTGGGGTCGACCCGCAGCTTGATGATCTTTTGGGCGGTATCGGCCAGCGGTGGAATTTCGATGGTGGCTTCCAGGCGCTGCTGGATACGGCGGGCGGTGAACGCCTGCATCGCCTGGGTGATTTCCTCGCGGTCGTCATTGGGGCGATCCAGGTTTGGCCGGATGTTGCTCAGCGGCTCGCCGAAATGCGCGGCGCTGGCCTTGGTCAGCATGCTCTTGAACGCGTCGCTGGAAATCTCCAGCAGCAGCCCGGCTTCGCCCGAGTGCACCAGCACGGTCGGCTCACGCAACAGGCTTTCTTCGTACAGGCAGGGAGAGCTGGTCAGCGGCGGCAGGCCGGGCAGCAGGCTCAGGCTGTGCTTGCCGAGCATGCGCTCCAGGCGCTCCGGCGACACGGCCGTGAGGCGCCGACCGGTGAGCTCGGCGAGGCGATTAAGGTCCAGCAACTGGTTCTGTGGAAACAGCACCATGAGTGCACCCACGGCATCATCGAGCAGTACGGCTTGAACCTTCTGCGCCGGGTTCAGGCCGGGGCGTTCGGCAACTTCCGTGTAGCTGATGGCGAGCTTTGCAAGCAGCGTCCGAATCACCGAGGGTGCAGTCGGTGGGGCTGTGGCGAGGGCAACTTCTGACATGGCCTGAATCCAATTTCCTACAGTCATTGGAGTATAACCAGCTTGATACAAGTGAGGGTTGTCTAAGTGAGTCAGCCGTCACACTTGGCCGTATTGCTGCCCATGTCTCAGCCAGCGATCCAGCAGCGGGCTGACGTGTTCCGGCCAACGCTCCAGTAACGCCTGGGCCGCGTCGCGCACGGCGGGCAGCAAGTCGGCATCGCGCATCAGGTCGGCGACCTTGAATTGCAGCAGGCCGGTCTGGCGGGTGCCGAGCATCTCGCCGGGGCCGCGCAGTTCGAGGTCTTTTTCGGCGATCACGAAGCCGTCGTTGGTTTCGCGCATGATCCCCAGGCGCTGGCGACCGATCTGCGACAGCGGCGGGTGGTACAGCAGCACACAGTGGCTGGCGGCGCTGCCCCGGCCGACGCGGCCGCGCAATTGGTGCAGTTGCGCCAGGCCCAGGCGCTCGGGGTTCTCGATGATCATCAGGCTGGCGTTGGGGACGTCGACGCCGACTTCGATCACCGTGGTCGCCACCAGCAATTGCAGGTTGCCGGCCTTGAACTCGGCCATTACCGCGGCCTTTTCCACCGGCTTCATGCGACCGTGAATCAGCCCGACCTTGAGTTCACCCAAGGCACTGGTGAGGTCTTCATAGGTGGTTTCGGCGGCCTGGCAGGTCAGCTCTTCGGATTCTTCGATCAGCGTGCACACCCAATACGCCTGACGGCCTTCGGCGCAGGCGCCGCGCACCCGTTCGATGACTTCGACGCGGCGGGTGTCGGTGACCAGCACGGTGTTGACCGGCGTTCGGCCCGGCGGCAGTTCGTCGAGGATCGAAGTGTCGAGGTCGGCGTAGGCGCTCATGGCCAGGGTGCGTGGGATCGGTGTGGCGGTCATGATCAACTGGTGCGGGCTCATGCGGCCGCCCACGCCTTTCTGGCGCAGGGCCAGGCGCTGCTGCACACCGAAGCGGTGCTGTTCGTCGATGATCACCAGCGCCAGATTCTTGAACTTCACTTCGTCCTGGAACAACGCGTGGGTGCCCACCACCATCGGGGCGCCGGCGGCGATCTGCTCCAGGGCGGCTACGCGGTTCTTGCCCTTGAGCTTGCCGGCCAGCCACGCGACTTCCAGGCCCAGCGGTTCGAGCCAGCGCTTGAAGGTGATGAAGTGCTGCTCGGCGAGAATCTCGGTGGGCGCCATCAGCGCCACCTGATAGCCGGCTTCGAGGGCCTGCAACGCGGCGAGGGCGGCGACCACGGTTTTACCCGCGCCCACGTCGCCCTGGATCAGCCGCAGCATCGGTTCTTTCTGGCTCAGGTCGTAGGCGATTTCATTGCCGACCCGTTGCTGGGCGCCCGTCGGTGCAAACCCCAGGTTGGCCAGGTATTGCGCAGGCAGGCGCTTGGCCTTGGGCATGGCCGGCGCGCGCAGCGAACGCATGCTCTCGCGCAGGCGCTGCTGGGACAGTTGATGGGTCAGCAGTTCTTCGAACGCCAGGCGATGCTGGGCCCAGTGATGCCCGAGAGCCAACTCGTCGACGTCGGCATCGGCGGGTGGGTGATGCAGGTAGCGGATCGCATCATCCAGCGGCGCCAGTTGATAGTCGCGCGCCAGTTCCTGGGGCAGCCAGTCGGGCAGGCTTTTTGGCCCGAGCATCGTCAGAGTCTGCATGCACAGTTGGCGCAAGCGCTGCTGGGTCAGGCCTTCGGTGAGCGGGTAAATTGGCGTGAGGGTGGTGTCTACCGGCGGCGGTTCGTCGCCGGTAATCGCGCGGTATTCCGGGTGATAGATTTCCAGCCCCGAAGCACCGGGCCGGGCTTCGCCGTAGCAGCGCACGCGGGTACCACGCTTGAGGCCTTCCTTCTGGGCGTTGCTGAAGTGGTAGAAGCGCAGGCTCAGGCCACCGGTGCCGTCTTGCAGGCGCACCACCAAGCTACGGCGCTTGCCCATCACCACATCGGCGCCGCTGACGGTGCCTTCAACCACGGCGTCCTGCCCAGGGCGCAAGTGGCCGATGGGCACCACGCGGGTGCGGTCCTGGTAACGCAGGGGCAGGTGGAACAGCACGTCCTGGAGATTTTCCAGCCCGACCTTGGCCAACTTCTCGGCCATGGCCTCCCCGACACCCTTGAGTGCCGTCACCGATACCTGCGACAGCTCAGTCATACCGTTACTTAGCTCGCAGCAGGCGGCTTGGCCACCGAACACAGGCGGATCGAGTCGGCGAGGATTTCAATCGCTTTCGGACGCGGGAAGCTCGCACGCCAGGCAATCGCCACGGTGCGGAACGGTACCGGCGGCGTCAGTGGGCGCACGGCGATCACGCCGGGGGCGTAGTGATGGCTGTCGACCGCCGACAGCGGCAGGATCGAGATACCCAGGCCGGAGGCGACCATATGGCGAATGGTTTCCAGGGAGCTGGACTCCACGGTGGTGTGCTTGGCGCCGTCGTTGCCCTTGGTCAGGGTCGGGCAGGCTTCCAGCACCTGGTCGCGGAAGCAATGGCCTTCGCCCAGCAACAGCAGGCTCTTGTCGTTGAGCAGGCCCGCGTCGATGGTGTCTTTCTGCGTCCATGGGTGGGACGCCGGCATCAGCACGTAGAACGGTTCATCGTAGAGCGGCAGGGTCAGCACATCCGCCTCGTTGAACGGCAGGGCGATGATGATCGCGTCCAGCTCGCCGTTGCGCAGTTTGTCGCGCAGCACGTGGGTGAAGTTTTCTTCGATATACAGCGGCATCTGCGGCGCGACGCGGTGCAGTTGCGGAATCAAGTGCGGGAACAGGTACGGGCCGACGGTGTAGATGGCGCCGACTTTCAGCGGGGCGGTCAGCTGGTTCTTGCCGGCCTGGGCCAGCTCGCGAATGCTTTGGGCCTGTTCCAGAACCTTCTGGGCCTGGGCGACGATGCCTTCGCCGACGGGCGTCAGGCGCACGGCGCTTTTGCTGCGCTCGAAAATCAGCACACCGAGTTCGTCTTCAAGCTTCTTCACACCCACCGACAGCGTCGGCTGGCTGACGTGGCAACGCTCGGCCGCGTGGCCGAAGTGCTGCTCTTGGGCGAGGGTAACGATGTAGCGTAATTCTGTAAGAGTCATAGCGGGCGTCCATGAGGTTGCGGGCCAAGCATACCGGCTGCAATCGATAGACGCACGTTATCAGACAGCGTAGGGGCCGCGACACCGGTTAATCGGGTATCGCCGCCCCGTATTTCACTTTTGCGGGTACTTGAAGGTGAAGGTTTCGGTGAAGGGAGCCCACCATTCAGGCACGCCGGTTTCCTTGTCTACATGGTGGAAGAAACCCTTGATCTGTGGGCTTTCATAGCGCAGCACCACGGTGTAGGTGCCGGGGCCGTCCATTTTCACGTTGTTGGCGTAGTGGGCGCCGTCTTTGGCCACCATCGGCAACAGCGTGCCGATTTCCTTGTAGTCGGGCGAGCCCTCCTTGACCAGTGAGTAGCTGATGGTCAGGTAGGGCACCCACTCACCGTTGGACAGGCCGTATTTGTTGTCGGCGGTGGCGTGCACATCGGTCTCAAGGTGTACCGAGTCCTTGCTCATCACCATGCCTGGCGGCATGGGCGCCATTTCGATGCCCACCAGGTACGAGGAGGCGATCTCCATGTCATTGATCTGCACCGGTCCGCCAATCGGGTATTCGCGGGCTTGGGCGAGGGAGGAAGCGGCCACGGCGCTGACGAGCAGCAGTGCGGCGGCGAAGGGGTTGCGCAGGTGTTTCATGGTGGGGCTCCTGGGGCGGTTAATGTGATTGTGTCGGGCGTGAATGCAGTAAACGGTTACCCAGCACCAGGAGCGAGAGGGTGACGAGCCACGCCACCAATTGAACGCCCAGAGGTCGGTCGGTGTAGCCCACCAGCGCGGTCAATGCGCGGCCGGTGAGGCTGCCATCGGAGACCAGCCAGGAGGTGTCCCAGAGCTGGTAGCCCCAGGCGGGAATCAGGTCGATACCGGCGAGGATCGCGGCGGCCCGGCCAGCCATGCCGGCGGCAAGCAAGGCGATCATCCAGCCGGTAATCGAGAACAGGCGCTTGAGGCTGATGGCGACCAGGCCGCGGTACATCAGCCAGGACAGCGCGGCGCCGGCGACGATGCCGAGCACGCCGCCGGCCAACATCGACAGTGGGTCTGTCTGGCTGGAGGCGGCGATGCCATAGAGGAACAGCACGATTTCCGAGCCTTCGCGCAGCACGGCCACGGTGATGACCACGGCCAGGGCCCAGAGTGATTTTTCACCCTTGAGTACTGAATTGCCTGCGCTGCGCAGTTGGGTCGCCAGCTCGCGACCATGACTGGCCATCCACAAGTTGTGCCAGCCCAGCATGACTACGGCGACCACCAGGATGGCTGCGTTGAAAATCTCCTGGCCAAAGCCCTGCAGCGCCTGGGTAATTGCGCCGGTAAATAGTGCGAGGATGCCGGCACCGAGCACGCCGGCTGCGATTCCGCCGCCAATGAACAGCCCACGTCTTGCCAGGCCCTGGGTGGCGGCCATCACGATGCCCACCACAATCCCGGCTTCCAGCACTTCACGAAACACGATCAACAGACAGGCCAGCATGGCTTACTCCTTGGCTGCGACGGCGGTGACCGTGCCTTTGGCCTGGTCGGGGTGGTAGTCATCGAAGAAGGTGTAGGTGCCGGGATGCAGCGGGCCGGCAAACACCGTGATGGTGTTGCCGGGGACGATGATTTTTTCGAATTTCATGTCGTAGCTTTCGAACTCGTCGACGCTTTCATCGTGGCTGGTGAGTTGAATGCGAAAGCGCTCACCGGCCGGCACCTCGAACGTCGAGGGGCTGAAGGTGTGGTTCTGAATGACCAGGGTGACCAGCTGGTCCGCCTGTGCAGCGACGGGTAAAGCCAGTAGGAGGAGAGCCAGCCGGGCAAGGTTGGGCATGCCGAATGTCCGCTAATGAGAACTATTCGCGGATAATTAGCGTTGTCTTTAAGTGTTACAAGTGAAGATCGAGTTAGGTGTTGACTCGTTCAAGCCTGGTTCAGGTTGCGGTGATGCGGGGGGAGGGAGCAACAGCCGTGGGCACCCGAGAGTGCCCACGGTGGGGGTTAGCGGCGACGTTTTTCGATGTTGTAAACGAACGGTGCAACGATCTCGATGCTTCCGCCTTTCAACATGTCGGCCGGCGGCTTGGGCAGCGGCTGGGCACGACGGATCATGTCGAGGGTGGCGCGGTCCAGGTCGGCGTTGCCGGAGCGGCCCACCAGTTCGTAGGACAGCACGTTGCCATCGGCATCAACCACGAAACGCAGGCGGTTCAGGCCTTCCTTGCCACGCGCCTGGGCGCCCGGCGGGTACTTCTTGTACTTCTGCAGGTGGCCCAGCAGGGTACTTTCCCAGGTGGCCTTGGCCGCGATCTGCTGCGGTGAAGGGCCCGGTTGTGGCTGGGCGGATTTTTCCGTAGGCGCGTTGTTCTGCGGAGTTTCGCTCGGCGGCTCTTCGGAAGGTTTTTCCTTGGGCGGATCGGGCTTCTTCTCCACAGGCTTGGGCGGCTGTGGTTTTGGCTTGGGCTTGACCGGCTTTGGCACCTGGATCGTCGGCTTAGGTGCCTCGGCCAGTTTTGGCAATGGCAGCTCTTCGACTGGCGCAGGCGGCTGTGGCGGCGTGATCACCTTCGGCGGGGCCGGAGGTGGTGGCGCCGGCATCGGTGCCAGGTCGATGACCATGGCGGCCGGAGGCAGCTGGACCATATGTGGCGCCGACCACTGGAGCGCGATGATGATCGCGACGGCGTGGACGCCCAGCACGACGGCAAGGCTGGTGCCATAACGCGTCAGTTTGTGGCGCGTCGTGATCATTTCTTGGCTGCCGTCTCAAGTCCGACCAGGCCTACCTTGAGGTAGCCGGCCGCCCGCAGGGCATCCATCACGCTCATCAGGTCGCCGTAGTCCACGCCCTTGTCGGCCTGGAAGAAGATGGTCGTGTCTTTCTTGCCCTGGGTCTTGGCGTCGAGCACCGCGCCCAGGGTGTCGGATTTGACTTCTTCTTCGCCCAGGAACAGACGCTGGTCCGCCTTCACGCTGAGGAATATCGGTTTCTCCGGCCGCGGCGCAGGTTTCGCGCTGGAAGCGGGCAGGTCGACCTTGATATCCACGGTGGCCAACGGTGCTGCCACCATGAAGATGATCAGCAGCACCAGCATCACGTCGATAAACGGCGTGACGTTGATTTCGTGGTTCTCGACGAGCTCGTCGTCGCCTTGATTCAAATGCAGGCCCATGGCCGATTACCCCACTTTCACCATGTGCGGTTGCGAGCTGCGCTCGGAAGGCAGGTGATCGAGGTCACGGCTGACCAGCAACAGGACTTCTGCCGAAGCGTCCGACACCTGCGCCTTGTAGCCGGCGATCGAACGGGCGAAGACGTTGTAGATCACCACCGCAGGAATCGCGGCAACCAGGCCCAGTGCGGTTGCCAGCAGGGCTTCGGCGATGCCGGGAGCCACGACGGCGAGGTTGGTGGTCTGGGTTTTGGCGATGCCGATGAAGCTGTTCATGATGCCCCACACGGTACCGAACAGGCCGACGAAGGGCGCGGTGGAACCGATGGTGGCCAGCACGCCGGTGCCGTTGCTCATGTTGCGACCGCAGGCGGCAACCAGGCGCTCAAGACGGAAACTCACGCGTTCCTTGATGCCTTCCTTTTCACGGGTGTTGGCAGACAGGCGCATCTCTTCGAGTGCGTCGTGAACCAGCAGGTGCGCCAGGGTGCCCTTCTTCGCCGCGCTTTCGCTGGCTTCTTTCAGGGTGGTGGCTTTTTTCAGGTGGACGATTTCAGTGCGCAGGCGACGCTTGGCGCCCAGCAGTTCGAAGCCCTTGGCGATCCAGATGGTCCAGGTGATGATCGAAGCGATGGCCAGGCCGATCATCACGATCTTCACGATGATGTCAGCGTTCTGGTACATGCCCCACGGCGACAGGTCGTGGGCCATGCCCAGGCTGTTGTCTTCTTCCAGCACGACGCCGGATTCGTCAGCCGGTGCGCCTTCGGCGGCCAGGGCCGGGTCGGTCGCGGCCGGTGCGGCGGCTGGCGCAGGAGCGCTTTGCTCTGTAGCTGGCGCGCTCGCTGCAGGCGGGGCGGCCGGCGCGGTGTTGTCGGCGAACGCGGCGGTCGGTGCCAGCAGGACGCTGAACAGCACTGCAGCAATCGCACGCCAGGCGCGGGATGGGCTGTGAGGCTTGGTTGGCGAAGCGGGGGATGTATTGCGTGTCATGCTGGCCGGACCTGAGAGAAAAAAATGAGTGAGCGTCCTTCCAGACCGTAACGGGTCGAGGACAAATGGGCGGTTATTATTGCAAGTAATTCTTGTTAACAGAAGTAATACAGTTACTTTATTTGTCGTTTTGCTGGCCGCTGGTCATCTGCGGGGGCTAACCTTGACCTTTAAGAACGGAGTTTTGTGATGTCTGCGCCTTCTGTGGTGATTGCCGGTTGCGGCGATGTCGGTAGCCGTCTGGCCACCCAATTGCTGGCCCAGGGCTGGGAGGTTCATGGCCTGCGGCGGGATATTTCGCGCCTTCCCAAGGGCGTTATCGGGATTGTCGGCGACCTGTTCAATGAAGACTGCCCCGATACCTGGCCGGTGGGCGGGGTGGATTACCTGGTGTATTGCGCGGCCGCCACCGATCACGACGAGGCGGGTTATCGTGCGGCATACGTGCAAGGGTTGCGGCATGTGCTGGAGTGGCTGAACGACTACGGCCAGGAGCCCAAGCACCTGCTGTTTGTGTCCAGCAGCAGTGTGTATGGGCAGCAGAACGGTGAGTGGGTCGACGAAAGCTCCGAGACCAAGGCAGGCGGTTATTCCGGCCAAGTCATGCTGGAAGCCGAGCAAGTGGCGTTGGATAGCGGCATTCCCGCCAGTGTCGTGCGCCTTACCGGGATTTATGGTCCAGGTCGGGAGTGGTTGTTGAGCCAAGTGCGCCAAGGCTATCGCGTGGCGATTGATCCGCCTTTATATGGCAACCGGATTCACGCGGATGACGCGGCGGGTTTGCTGGCGTTTTTGCTGCAGCACGTGGAGCAGGGGGGTGTGCTAGATAAGTGCTACATCGGCGTTGACGATGCTCCGGCCCCGCTGGCCGAGGTGGTTGCCTGGTTGCGCGAGTACCTTGGCGTGACCGAATGGGCCGAGAACGCCAGCGTGCGACGCGCCGGTAGCAAGCAGTGCAGCAACGCCCGGGCCAAGGCGTTGGGCTGGGTGCCGCGTTATCCGAGTTATCGCGAAGGGTATGCGGCGATCCTGGAGGGTTGATCGCGGCGTGAAGAAAAAGGAGCCTGAGGGCTCCTTTTTTGCGTCACTGTTTTTCCAGCAACCACTGTCGTGGCCCGGGGGTAAACGAGGGTACCTCGTCGGCCTGGGCGGTGTTGATCGCCTGGAAGATCTCCAGTTGCTTGCCCTTGCGCGCAAAGATCCACGGGTTGCCCTGGCCGTTCAACTGCAGCCAGATACTGTCGTAGCCGCCGCTCATGGAGGCGCAATCGCCCGCCAGGCACAGCGAGTACTGATCGGCGCCGGGCAAGCCGGTCACCTGGCCATTGGCCTGGAACTGTACGGTGGCGCCTTCGCCAGTGCCGCTGCTGATTTTCCAGGTGCCGCCCATGTAGGCGGCGTACAGGGTGCGTTCGAAGTTGGCACCCAGTGGCGCGCCTTCGGGGGCTGGATCCTTGGCACGGGCGAACAGTTGCTCGGGCTCGTTATCATTGGCCCCTTGCAGCAGCAGCTTGCCTTTACGCTTGAGTTCAGTGGCGGAGCTGCCGTAGAAATCGACACTCCAGGCGCCGGATTTTTCACCCAGCAATTTGCCTTCAGCTACTTCAAAACCGTTGTAGTAGCGGGCCTGGGACGCTTTGGTGTTCACCTCCCATTCGAGGTTCGGACCATAGCTCTGCAGGGCTTCACGCAAAGGGCCGCCCTTGGCTGCCGCGTCGATGGCGGCCTGGTTGATCCAGGTGCCGCTCACATCCAGGTCGGCGGGATTGCTGGCGCAGCCGCCGAGCAACAGGGCGAGCAACGAAGAGGCAACGAGCGCTTTGCGCATTACGAAATCCTTCCAAGAACCAATTCGGCGCAGCCTTCCCGTGGAGGCGCTGCGCCGGATGTTTTACTCGATGACCAGAATGGCGTCCATCTCAACCTGCGCGCCCTTTGGCAGGGCGGCAACGCCGATGGCGGCGCGGGCTGGGTACGGCTGTTCGAAGTACTTGCCCATGATCTCGTTGACCTTGGCGAAGTGGCTCAGGTCGGTGAGGAAGATGTTCAGTTTGACGATGTCCTTGAACGAACCGCCCGCAGCTTCGGCAACCGACTTCAGGTTTTCGAAGACCTGGATGGTCTGGGCTTCAAAGCCTTCAACCAGCTCCATGGTTTTTGGGTCCAGTGGAATCTGGCCGGACATGTAGACGGTATTGCCCGCCTTGATCGCCTGGGAATAAGTACCGATTGCTGCTGGTGCCTTGTCGCTGGTGATAACAGTCTTGGTCATGAATGACTCCTTGTAATGGATGGGCTAGGCGCGCATGCGGGTGATGCGGATGACCCCGGTCAGGGCGCGCAGTTTCTTGATCACGCGGGCCAGGTGCACGCGGTCGTGCACGCTGACCACCAGTTGGACCACGCTGATGCGGCCATCGCGTTCGTCCATGCTGATTTTCTCGATATTGCCGTCGGCCGCGTTCACGCTGCTGGCCAGCAGGGCGATCAGGCCGCGTTGGTGTTCCAGCTCGACCCGCAGCTCGACGTTGAATTCGCCAGTGACATCCTTTGCCCACGAAAGCTGGATGCATTTCTCGGGGTTGTGGCGGATTTCACTGATATTGCGGCAGTTGTCCAGGTGCACCACCATGCCTTTGCCGGCGGACAGGTGGCCGACAATCGGGTCGCCAGGGATCGGCGTGCAGCACTTGGCGTAGCTGAGCACCAGGCCTTCGGTGCCGCGAATCGCCAGCGGGCCTTCGGGGCTTGGCAACTGTTCGCCTTCGCCCAGCAGGCGGCGCGCGACCACATAGGCCATGCGGTTGCCCAGGCCGATGTCTTCCAGCAAGTCTTCGATCAGTTCCTGGCGGTACTCATGCAACATCGCCTGCACGCGTTCGGCCGGGATCTTGTCCAGGGAACTGTCGAAGCCGTTGAGCACCTTGTTCAGCAGGCGTTCGCCCAGGCTGATGGACTCGGAACGGCGTTGCAGTTTCAGGGCATGACGGATGTGGGTGCGAGCCTTGCCGGTGACCACAAAGTTGAGCCAGGCCGGGTTCGGGCGCGCGCCCGGTGCGCTGACGATCTCCACCGTGGAGCCGCTTTGCAGCGGTTCCGACAGCGGGGCCAGTCGACGATTGATCCGACAGGCTATGCAGCTGTTACCCACGTCGGTGTGCACCGCGTAGGCAAAGTCGACCGCCGTGGAGCCTTTTGGCAGCTCCATGATCCGGCCTTTGGGCGTGAACACGTAGACCTCGTCCGGGAACAGGTCGATCTTCACGCTTTCGATAAATTCCAGGGAGTTGCCGGCACGTTGCTGCATTTCCAGCACGCCCTTGACCCACTGGCGGGCGCGGGCATGGGTGCCTTTTGGCTGCTCGTCGCCGGTGGATTTGTACAGCCAATGGGCGGCGATGCCGTTGTTGGCCATCTCTTCCATTTCGCGGGTGCGGATCTGGATCTCGATCGGCACCCCGTGCATACCGAACAGCGTGGTATGCAGCGACTGATAGCCGTTGGCCTTGGGAATCGCGATGTAATCCTTGAAGCGTCCCGGCAGGGGCTTGTACAAATTATGTACAGCACCCAGCACGCGGTAGCAGGTATCGACCTTGTCGACGATGATCCGGAACGCGTACACGTCCATGATCTCGTTGAAGGCCCGGCGCTTGCCGCGCATCTTCTTGTAGATGCCGTAGATGTGTTTCTGCCGGCCGCTGACCTCGCCCTCGATCTCATCGATCGCCAGGCAATGGCTCAGGGATTCTTCGATCTTGTTGACGATTTCCTTGCGATTGCCCCGGGCGCGTTTCACTGCCTGGTAGATGCGCGCGGAACGCATCGGGTGCATGGCCTTGAAGCCGAGGTCTTCGAACTCGATACGAATGGCGTGCATGCCCAGCCGGTTGGCGATGGGCGCGTAGATTTCCAGGGTTTCCTTGGCGATGCGCCGGCGTTTTTCACCGGACAGCACTTCCAGCGTGCGCATGTTGTGCAGCCGGTCGGCCAGCTTGACCAGGATCACCCGGATGTCCCGGGCCATGGCCATGGCCATCTTCTGGAAGTTTTCCGCCTGGGCTTCGGCCTTGGTCTCGAAGTTCATCTGGGTCAGTTTGCTGACCCCGTCGACCAGTTCGGCCACGGTTTCGCCAAATTGCGCACTGAGCGCTTCCTTGGCAATGCCGGTGTCTTCGATCACGTCATGCAGCATCGCGGCCATCAGGCTCTGATGGTCCATGTGCATGTCGGCAAGAATATTGGCCACGGCAAGAGGATGCGTGACATACGCCTCGCCACTGCGGCGGCGTTGGCCGTCGTGGGCTTGTTCGGCGTAGAAATACGCTCGGCGGACCAGGTTGACCTGGTCTGGGCCGAGGTAGGTCGATAAGCGATCGGCGAGGGCGTCTATGCTCGGCAAAGTATTAACTCCTGCCGTTGGCTGTGACCCCGTGCCGTGCTACGTCGACCAGGCATAGGCTTAGACGGCCTCGTTGGACTCGTCCTCGAACGCTGCAAACAGCGGTTCGTCTTCAACGATTTCGGCGTTGGCGATGAACTCGTAGCTCATCAGGCCTTCAGCGATTTCACGCAGGGCTACAACGGTAGGCTTGTCGTTTTCCCACTGGACCAGAGGCTCTTTGCCGCCAGTGGCCAGTTGACGGGCACGCTTGGTAGAGAGCATGACCAGCTCAAAGCGGTTATCCACGTGTTCTAGGCAGTCTTCAACGGTTACGCGGGCCATGGTATTCCTCGGAGCGAATGCAATATGCGCGCTGCCCGGTTGGGCGAGCGGACTGAACAGTTTAAAAAATCACCAGCGTTTAGGGAAGCGCTGATTTTTCGCAGGCCATCGCAAACGCGCTACAAGTGCCAATGTAAAGCCCCTGCAGCGGTTTTGGGAAGAGCCAATCAGCCGAGCAGTTCGGCCAATAATTTGCCGAAACGCTGCTGCTGACGCTTTTGCTGGAGCTGATTGGCGCGGAAAATCGCTTTCAGATCGTCCAGCGCGTGAGCGAAATCGTCGTTGATGATCAGGTAGTCGTAGTCGACGTAGTGGCTCATTTCACTGACGGCTTCACGCATGCGACCTTCGATGATCTCGTCGCTGTCCTGGCCGCGATTGGTCAGGCGCTGGTGCAACGCTTCCAGCGAAGGCGGCAGGATGAAGATCGAGCGGGCTTTGGGCATCAACTGGCGCACTTGCTCGGCGCCCTGCCAGTCGATTTCCAGGATCAGGTCGTGGCCTTCGTCCAGGGTCTGCTGCAGGTGGCTTTGCGAGGTGCCGTAGAGGTTGCCGAAGACCTCGGCGCGCTCGAGGAAATCACCGTGCTCGATCATCTTGACGAACTCGGTGCGCTCGACGAAGTGGTAGTGCACGCCGTTCACTTCACCCGGGCGCATGGCGCGGGTGGTGTGGGATACCGAGATGCGGATCTGCTCGTCAGCGTCGGTCAGGGCCTTGACCAGGCTGCTTTTGCCCGCGCCCGATGGGGCGGAAATGATGTACAGGGTGCCGGTGCTGTGGGTCATGTCAGGGTGCCTTACTCGATATTCTGTACTTGTTCGCGCATTTGCTCGATCAACACTTTGAGGTTGACCGCCGCCTGGGTACTGCGCGGATCAAAGGCTTTGGAGCCCAGTGTATTGGCTTCGCGGTTGAGTTCCTGCATCAGGAAGTCCAGGCGCCGACCGGCGGCACCGGCAGACTTGAGCACGCGGCGCACTTCCAGGATGTGGGTGCTCAGGCGGTCGAGTTCTTCGGCCACGTCGCTTTTTTGCGCCAGCAGGACCATCTCTTGCTCCAGACGCACCGGATCCAGTTCGGCCTGCATGTCGGCGAAGCGGTCCAGGACCTTCTGGCGCTGGGTGGCAAGCATCTGCGGCACCAGTTCGCGCAGGGTCACCACGTCTTCTTCAATGGAGGTCAGGCGGTCGCTGATCAGGCGGGCCAGTTCGGCCCCTTCACGCTCGCGGCCGGCCTTGAGTTCTTTCAAGCCTTGGTTGAACAGGGTCAGCGCCTCGGCGTTCAACGCCTGTGGGTCAGTGGCATCGGCCACCAGCACGCCGGGCCAGGCCAGGACTTCCAGCGGGTTGATGGCGGCAGGCTGCTTGATCAGGCCGGCGATGGTTTCGGCGGCGGCGACCAATTGGGCGGCGCGCTCGCGATCCACCTGCAACGGCTTGCCGGTGGTTTCCTCGGTAAAGCGCAGGGTGCATTCCAGCTTGCCGCGGGAGATGCCCTGGCGCAGTGCCTCACGAACCGCGCCTTCGAGGTCGCGAAACGATTCCGGCAGGCGCAGGTGCGGCTCCAGGTAGCGGCTGTTGACCGAGCGCAATTCCCAGCTCAGGGTGCCTTGGACGCCGGCTTTTTCGACGCGGGCGAAGGCGGTCATGCTGTGCACCATGGAGGTACCTCGCGATGCAGTCCCGCAAACAGGCGGGCTGATGGGTAGATTGAAGCCGACAGGCTGCGAAGGCGCAGGATTGTAGCTCAAGGGGACGGGTGGCCCCAAACAGTGGCTTCGGTGCCCGGGTTTGTAACAGGATTTTTTAGCCGTGCCGATCAGGGCTGGCGGCTCTATAATGCTCGGCAGTTTTTCGTCCTCCGTACAGGTATCCCCTATGAAACGTCCAAGTGGTCGCGCTGCCGATCAGCTCCGCTCGATCCGCATCACCCGCAACTACACCAAACACGCCGAGGGATCTGTACTGGTCGAGTTTGGCGATACCAAGGTTATCTGCACCGTCAGCGTCGAAAACGGCGTGCCGCGTTTCCTCAAGGGCCAGGGCCAGGGTTGGTTGACCGCCGAATACGGCATGCTGCCGCGCGCCACCGGCGAGCGTAACCAGCGTGAAGCCAGCCGTGGCAAGCAAGGCGGCCGCACCCTGGAAATCCAGCGCCTGATCGGTCGCTCCCTGCGTGCAGCCCTGGACATGTCCAAGCTGGGCGACGTGACCCTGTACGTCGACTGCGACGTGATCCAGGCCGACGGTGGTACCCGTACTGCCTCCATCACTGGCGCCATGGTTGCCCTGGTCGACGCGCTCAAAGTCATCAAGAAACGTGGCGGCCTGAAAGGCGGCGATCCGCTCAAGCAGATGATCGCGGCTGTATCGGTCGGCATGTATCAGGGCGAGCCGGTGCTGGATCTGGACTATCTTGAAGATTCGGCTGCCGAGACCGACCTGAACGTGGTGATGACCAGCACCGGTGGTTTCATCGAAGTGCAGGGCACCGCCGAAGGCGCGCCATTCCAGCCGGCGGACCTGAATGCCATGCTGGCCCTGGCCCAGAAGGGCATGACCGAAATCTTCGAACTGCAGAACGCCGCATTGGCCGACTGATTCAATCCCAAGGAGCGACGCCATGAGTGACAGCCAACTTCCACTGCCGACACCGTCCAAGGAAGTTCGCCAGTGGGCGATGCTCTGTCATTTTGCGGCGTTCTTCGGGCTGATGTTCCCGTTCGGCAGCCTGCTGGGGCCCTTGATTCTCTGGCAGGTGAAGAAGGATGCAGACCCGTTCATTGATGACCAAGGCAAGGAAGCGCTGAATTTCCAGATCACCGTGGGCATTGCCTGGGCGGTCTGCTTCCTGCTGGGTTTTATCGTGATCGGCTTCGTGTTGATGACCGTGCTGGTGATCGGCGCGGTGGTGATGACGATCATTGGGGGCATCAAGGCCAACAAGGGCGTGGCTTATCGTTATCCGTGGACATTGCGGTTGATCAAATAACCACCGCCCACAAAAAAACCGACAGTGATGTCGGTTTTTTTGTGCCTGGAAAAAGACCTTAGATGGTCAAGGTCCAGTCGTAGTCCACGATCAGCGGCGCGTGCTGCGAGAAGCGCGGCTGGCGTGGCAGACGTGCGCTGCGCACGAAGCGACGCAAGCCTGGCGTCAGCAGCTGGTAGTCAAAACGCCAGCCGAGGTTGAGCATCTCGGCCTGTTCGTTATCCGGCCACCAGCTGTACTGGTCGCCTTCGCGGCTGACTTCCCGCAGGGCATCGACATAGCCCATGTTGCCGACAATCTCGTCCATCCAGGCCCGTTCCGGCGCCAGGAAGCCCGGGGATTGCTGGCTGTCGCGCCAGTTCTTGATATCCAGCTTCTGTTGCGCCACGTACAGCGAGCCACAGTAAATGTACTCGCGACGTTTGCGTCGCTGTTTATCCAGATAACGGGCGAAGTCGTCCATTAGCTTGAACTTCTGGTTCAAGTCTTCATCGCCATTCTGCCCTGATGGAAGCAGCAAGGTCGCAATGCTGACCTTATCGAAATCGGCTTGCAGGTAGCGCCCGTAGCGGTCGGCTGTCTCGAAGCCGAGGCCGCTGATGACCGCCTTGGGTTGCAACCGCGAATACAAAGCCACGCCGCCTTGGGCGGGAACTTCGGCATCACAGGCATAAAGGAAGTAGCCATCCAGTTGGAAGGCTGGGTCGTCCAGTTCAAAGGCGGAGGCGCGGGTGTCCTGCAGGCAGATGACGTCGGCATTCTGGGCTTGCAGCCAACTGAGCAAACCACGCTCGACTGCAGCCTGAATACCATTGACGTTCACACTGATGATCCGCATAAATGGCCCCAAAAATCGCGTGCGTGTATGATACACGCCGTCTACCTAATTAGCTAAATCCGTGGTATCTGAGGCTTTTTTCATGCAGGCGTATCAACGCGATTTCATTCGTTTTGCCATCGATCGCGGCGTATTGCGCTTCGGTGAGTTCACTTTGAAGTCCGGGCGCACCAGCCCTTACTTCTTCAATGCCGGCCTTTTCAACTCGGGTTCTGCCCTGGCGCAGCTGGGTCGTTTCTATGCGGCCGCCATCGTTGAAAGCGGTATTTCCTTCGACGTGCTGTTCGGTCCTGCCTACAAAGGCATCCCCCTGGCGGCCGCGACCGCCGTGGCGTTGGCTGAACATCACGAGCTGGATCTGCCTTGGTGCTTCAACCGCAAGGAAGCCAAGGCCCACGGCGAAGGCGGCAGCCTGGTGGGTGCGCCGCTCAAGGGCGACGTGCTGATCATCGACGACGTGATCACTGCCGGTACGGCGATTCGCGAAGTGATGCAGATCATCGCTTCACAGGACGGCGCCAAGGCGGCCGGCGTGTTGATCGCGCTGAACCGCCAGGAGCGCGGCAACGGTGAATTGTCGGCGATCCAGGAAGTGGAACGTGATTTCGCGATTCCGGTGGTGAGCATCGTGTCCCTGAACCAGGTGTTGCAGTTCCTGGAAGATGACCCGCAGCTCAAGCAGCATTTGCCGGCGGTCAAGGCTTATCGCGAGCAATTCGGCGTTTAGAAGATCCATGTGGGAGCGGGCTTGCTCGCGAATACGGCTTGTCAGTTGATATATGTGTCGACTGACCCGCCGCTTTCGCGAGCAAGCCCGCTCCCACATTTTTAGACCGAGTACATAGAAAAGGCCCCGTTCAATCGAATTGAACGGGGCGTTTTTGTTTACCAGCGCTTAGGGGCGCTTGCGGTTGCTGATCAGGGTACCCACACCGGTATCGGTGAAGATTTCCAGCAGGATCGCATTCGGCACCCGGCCATCCAGGATCAACGAGCTGCCAACGCCGCCTTGCACCGCTTCCAGCGCGCAGCGGATCTTCGGCAGCATGCCGCCGTAGATGGTGCCGTCGGCGATCAGGTCGTCCACTTGCTGGGTCGTCAGGCCGGTCAAGACCTTGCCTTCCTTGTCCATCAAGCCGGCGATGTTGGTGAGCAGCATCAGCTTCTCGGCCTTCAGCGCCTCGGCCACCTTGCCGGCCACCAGGTCGGCGTTGATGTTGTAGGACTCACCGTTGGCACCGACACCGATCGGCGCGATCACCGGAATGAAATCGCCTTTCACCAGCAGGTTCAGCAGGTCGGTGTTGATGCCGATCACTTCGCCCACCTGGCCGATGTCGATGATTTCCGGCTGGGTCATCTCCGGGGTCTTGCGGGTCACGGTGAGCTTCTTCGCCCGGATCAGTTCGGCGTCCTTGCCGGTCAGGCCGATGGCGCTGCCGCCATGGCGGTTGATCAGGTTGACGATGTCTTTGTTCACCTGGCCGCCCAGGACCATCTCCACCACGTCCATGGTCTGGGCGTCGGTCACACGCATGCCGTCGATGAAGTGACTCTCGATGGACAGGCGCTTGAGCAGGTCACCGATTTGCGGGCCGCCACCGTGTACCACCACCGGGTTGATCCCGACGGCTTTCATCAACACGATGTCGCGGGCAAAGCCGGTTTTCAGCTCGTCGCTTTCCATGGCATTGCCGCCGTACTTGATCACCAGCGTCTTGCCGACGTAGCGTCGAATGTAAGGCAACGCTTCGGAAAGGACCTTGGCGGTATTGGCGGCGGCTTCGCGTTCGAGGGTCATTCAGGGCTCCGGTAAAAAATCAGAACGGTAATTGGAGATCAGGGGCAACACGTTTCAACTGGGCGTGGAACACGTCCTTGATGCGCTGCAACTCAGCCTCGGTATCCGCCTCGAAACGCAGCACCAGCACCGGTGTGGTGTTGGATGCGCGAACCAGGCCCCAGCCTTTGGCGTAATCGACTCGCACACCATCAATGCTGGTCAGGTCGGCGCCTTCGCCCCATTGCGCATCGTGCAGTGCGTCAATGATGCTGAATTTGCTCTCCTCGGTCACATGGATATTGATCTCTGGCGTAGAAATATCATTCGGGAAGGTCTGGAACAGCTCCTGCGCGGTCGATTTTTCCTTGCTGAGGATCTCCAGCAGACGAGCGGCGCTGTAAATGCCGTCGTCAAAGCCGAACCAGCGCTCCTTGAAGAACACATGGCCGCTCATTTCGCCGGCCAACAGCGCGCCGGTTTCTTTCATTTTCTTTTTGATCAACGAGTGGCCAGTCTTCCACATTAGCGGGCGACCGCCGTATTCCTTGATCAGCGGTGTGAGGCGGCGGGTGCACTTCACGTCGAAGATAATTTCGGCACCTGGGTTGCGCGCAACCACGTCGCGGGCAAACAGCATCAGCAGGCGGTCCGCAAACACGTTTTCGCCGGTGTCCGTCACCACGCCAACGCGGTCGCCGTCACCGTCGAAGGCCAGGCCGACGTCAGCCCCTGTCTCCTTGACCTTGGCGATCAGGTCTACCAGGTTCTCGGGCTTGCCTGGATCCGGGTGATGGTTCGGGAAGTTGCCGTCGACGTCACAGAACAGCGGGATCACTTCGCAGTTCAGGGCTTCGAGCAGTTGCGGGGCGATCACGCCGGCCGCGCCATTGCCGCAGTCCACCACCACTTTGAGGCGGCGCGCGAGTTTGACGTCGCCGGTGATTTGGTCAGAGTAGCGCTGCAGGATGTCGACTTTGGTGACGCTGCCTTCGCCGCTTGTCAGGTCGTTGGTCTTCAGGCGGGTGTGCAGGGCCTGGATCTGTTCGTTGGCGAGGGTATCGCCAGCGATGACGATCTTGAAGCCGTTGTAGTCCGACGGGTTATGGCTGCCGGTGAGCATCACGCCCGACTTGCCGGCCAGTACGTTGGCTGCGTAGTACAGCGCAGGCGTCGGCACCAGGCCCACGTCGCTGACGTGGCAGCCGCTGTCGGCCAGGCCCTGGATCAGTTGCTCGACGAGTTCAGGGCCGGACAGGCGGCCATCACGGCCTACGGAAACGTTGGGCTCGCCCTGTGCCAGGCTCTGGGAGCCAATGGCGCGGCCGATCCAGTAGGCGGTCTCGGCGGTCAGGGTCTTGGGGACCACGCCACGAATGTCATAGGCGCGGAAAATGCTGTCGGGAAATGTCGGGGCGACTCGGGCTGGGTTGCTCATTGCGGGGGGGAACTCCATCGATAAGGGGCTGGGCTGGCCTCAAGGGTGCTGACCGGCAGGCTCAAACTGAAGGGTAAGACGGCGTTTTTGGCATAGAGTTCGTGGTGCAAAAGTGCCATCGGCGCCGAAGCTCCGCCCTTTTGCCCCCTTAATGCCCTGATTTCACTGGGGAAACCTTGCTGGTAAGTTCCGCGCATTCTTCATCCTGAAAGGCCATGCGTTGGCATCAGGCCGGGTGAGGCACCCGGCTTGTTCGGCTAAGTCAATTCAGCTTAGTCAGTGGCTGCCGGAATGCCCGAAGCCACCTGCGCCGCGTTGTGTTTCGTCGAACTCTTCGACCAGCTCGAAGTGCGCCTGCACCACCGGTACCAGTACGAGTTGGGCAATGCGCTCGCCGACGGCGATATTGAACGCGGTCTGGCCACGGTTCCAGCAGGACACCATCAACTCGCCCTGGTAGTCCGAGTCGATCAGCCCCACCAGGTTGCCGAGGACGATGCCGTGTTTGTGGCCCAGGCCGGAGCGCGGCAGGATCAGCGCCGCCAGGCCCGGGTCGCCCACGTAGATCGACAGGCCGGTCGGAATCAGAATGGTCTGGCCTGGTTCAAGCACGGTGTCCTGCTTGAGCATGGCGCGCAGGTCGAGGCCGGCGGAGCCTGGTGTGGCGTAGGCCGGCAGCGGGAATTCGTTGCCGATGCGGGGGTCGAGGATCTTGGCTTGCAAAGCGTGCATGGAAATTAAACCTGATTCAGCCGTTGGGCGATAAAAGAGATCAGTTGGCGGGCAATCTTGCCCTTGCTGGTCTGGGCGAAAACGGTAGCGTGCAACTCGCGGTCGATCACGCTGATGGCATTTTCCTCGCTGTTGAAGCCGATGCTCGGGTTGGCGACATCGTTGGCGACAATCAGGTCGAGGTTTTTGTCTTTCAATTTGCGTGCGGCATAGTCCAGCAAATGCTCGGTTTCGGCAGCAAAACCGACGCTGAACGGGCGGTCCTCACGGGTGGCGATGGTCGCCAGGATGTCCGGGTTACGGACCATTTGCAGGAGCAGGCCGTCGCCGCTTGTAGGGTCTTTCTTGAGTTTCTGCGGCGCAACCACCTCGGGGCGGTAGTCCGCTACCGCAGCCGAAGCGATGAACAGGTCGCAGGGAATCGCCGCTTCACAGGCCGCCAGCATGTCGCGGGCGCTGACTACGTCGATTCGGGTGACGCGATCCGGGGTCGGCAGATGCACCGGGCCGGTGATCAACGTCACACGGGCGCCTGCCTCGACCGCCGCTTCCGCCAGGGCAAAGCCCATTTTTCCTGAGCTATGGTTGGTGATGTAGCGCACCGGGTCGATGTTTTCCTGGGTCGGGCCGGCGGTGATCAGCACGTGCTTGCCGGTCAGGGCCAGGTGCTGGAAGCAGTCGGCGGCGCATTGGGCCAGGTCGGTGGCTTCGAGCATGCGGCCCATGCCCACGTCGCCGCAGGCCTGGCTGCCGGAGGCCGGGCCGAAAACCTTGAGGCCGCGGCTTTGCAGGAGTTGGGTGTTGGCCTGGGTGGCCGGGTCGCGCCACATGGCCTGGTTCATGGCCGGGGCGATCGCGACGGTGGCGTCGGTGGCCAGTACCAGGGTGGTCAGCAGGTCGTCGGCAATGCCTTGGGCCAGGCGGGCGATCAGGTCGGCGGTGGCCGGGGCGATCAGCACCAGGTCGGCCCACTTGGCCAGCTCGATGTGGCCCATGGCGGCTTCGGCCGCAGGGTCCAGCAGGTCGAGGTGAACCGGGTGGCCGGACAAGGCCTGCATGGTCAACGGGGTGATGAATTCACTGCCGCCACGGGTCATGACCACGCGCACTTCGGCGCCTTGGTCGAGAAGCCTGCGAACCAGCTCTGCGCTCTTGTAGGCGGCAATGCCGCCGCCGACGCCGAGAACGATGCGTTTCCGATACAGACGCTGCATTGGCTTGCCTTTCCAGTTCAGTGATGGCGTTGCGATGCCCCCTCCCCAGGTGAAATCGCACGCAAAAAGATGGCCTAAGATACCACAGCGTCCGCCATGCAACAGCGGCGCACATGCACACGGAGGTGCCATGAGTATTCGCGATTGGCCTGCGGCAGAGCGTCCGCGGGAGAAGCTGTTGGAGCTGGGAGCGGAGAACCTTTCCGACGCGGAATTGCTGGCGATTTTCCTGCGCACCGGGGTGTCCGGCAGAAGTGCCGTGGACCTGGCGCGCCATCTGCTGGCGCAATTTGGCAGCCTTCGGGCGCTGATGGAGGCGAGGCAGCCGGTGTTCAGCCAGCATTTGGGGTTGGGGCCGGCGAAGTTCGCCCAGCTTCAAGCCGTACTGGAGATGGCGCGCCGTCATTTGGCTGAACGCCTGCGCAACGATTCGGTGCTGGAAAGCCCGGAGGCCGTGCGCGACTACCTCAAGGCACTGCTGCGCCACGAGCCTCACGAGATATTCGGCTGCCTGTTTCTCGACGCCAAGCATCGAGTGCTGGGTTTCGAAAAGCTGTTTCAAGGCACCATCGACAACGCCATCGTCTACCCGCGACAAGTGGTGAAGCGCGCGCTGGACTACAACGCCGCGGCGCTGATCCTGTGCCACAACCATCCTTCCGGCAGCCCCGAGCCCAGCATCGCTGATCGAAAATTGACCAAGGTGCTGCAAAAGGCGCTGGAGATGGTGGACGTGCGTGTGCTGGACCACATCATTGTGGGGGAGGGTGACCCGCTGTCGATGGCGGAATTTGGGTGGATGTAGGGGCTGGCATGCCAGCCCCTGGCAGGGGTCAGGGCTTGACGCTGACCTTGGAGTAATCCTGGCGCCCGAACGGGCTCACCTGATACCCCTCGACATTCTTGCGGGTCAGCGCAAACGCGGTCGGGTGCGCCAGTGGCAGCCAGAGCGCCTGTTGCTGGATCTGCGCCTGGGCCTGCTGGTACAGCTTGCTGCGCACGCCTTGTTCGCTGGTGGTCTTGCCGGCGCTGATCAGCTTGTCCAGCGCCGGGTCGCAGTAGCGGGCGAAGTTGGTCCCGGACTTCACGGCCGCACAGGAGAACTGCGGCGTCAGGAAGTTATCCGGGTCGCCGTTGTCACCGGCCCAGCCCATGAACAGCAGGTCGTGCTCGCCGGCCTTGGCGCGGCGGATCAGTTCGCCCCACTCGATTACGCGGATTTCAGCCTGGATGCCGACCTTGGCCAGGTCTGCCTGCAGCAGTTGGGCGCCCAGGCTGGGGTTGGGGTTCAGCAGGCTGCCCGAAGGCCGGGTCCAGATTGTGGTCTTGAAGCCATCCTTGAGCCCGGCGCGATCCAGCAGTTGCTTGGCCTTGGCAATGTCCTGCGGATAGCCCGGCAGGTCCTTGGCATAGCTCCAGGTATTGGGCGGGTAAGGGCCGTTGGCGGCTTCGGCGGTGCCTTCGAATACGGCCTTCAGATAGCTGGCCTTGTCGAAGGCCAGGTTGATTGCCTGGCGAACTTCCGGCTTGTCCAGTGGCGGATGCTGGCTGTTGATGGCGACAAACGCGGTCATGAAGGCCGCGTTTTTCTCGATCTTCAGGTCGGCGTCTTTCTGGGCGGCATCAATATCCAGGGGCTTGGGCGACAAGGCGATCTGGCACTCGTCGCGACGCAGTCTCTGCAGGCGCACGTTGGCGTCCGGGGTGATCGCAAAGATCAGGTTATCTACCGCAGGCTTGCCGGCGAAGTAATCCGGGTTGGCCTTGTAGCGAATCGTCGCGTCCTTCTGGAAGCGCCCGAAAATGAACGGCCCGGTGCCGATAGGCTGGCTGTTGAGCTTCTCCGGGGTGCCGGCCTTGAGCAGTTTGTCGGCATATTCCGCCGGGTAGATCGAGGCAAAGCCCATGCTCAAGGCGGCGAGGAAGGTCGAATCGGCGTGGTCCAGGGTGAAGCGCACGGTCAGCGGGTCGAGGGCGTCGATCTTCTTGATCAGCGTGGGCAACTGCAGCGACTGGGCGTGGGGGAAGCCGCTCTGGGCGATCTTGTGCCAGGGGTTGGCCGGGTCGAGCATGCGCTCGAAGCTGAAGCGCACGTCTTCGGCGGTCAGGCTGCGGCTTGGCGTGAAGTAGTCAGTGCGGTGGAATTTAACGTCTGGGTGCAGCTTGAAGGTGTAGGTGAGGCCGTCCGGCGATACTTCCCAGCTGTCCGCGAGGCTCGGGACCAGCTTGCCGCTGGTGGCGTCGAAGTCCACCAGGCGGTTCATCAATACGTCTGCCGAAGCGTTGGTGGTAGTCAGCGAGTTGTATTGCACCACGTCGAAGCCTTCGGGGCTGGCTTCGGTGCAGACGCTCAGGGTCGTGGCCGCCTGGGCGTGTGCAGCAATAAAAAGAGGGGCTAGCAATAGCGGTAGGGCAGCGAGGCGCATATTCGGTTTCCTTTGCAGATCGAAGGCCCATCTGCGAGTGCAGTCTGGAAAAGTCCTACCGTAGTGGGCTGATTGACAAATGACTAGCCCATTTTTGCCTGTGCTTTTGCCGCAAATACTGTTTTGATGGCGCCTCAGGTCGTTTTGCCGAGCACTTTGCAGTGCGCGCGGGCGCTGTAAATCATTCTGTGCGACGAGCGGTTAGCTTCTATAGCGGCCCACCCTGGCAACGGTTCAGGCGTCCATGGCCTGGATTTACGCGTATAAAAGTACACGGCCTGTTGTTGCACTGGGGTCTTTCTGGTATAAAGCAGCGCTCTTTTCTAGGGGCCCGGTTCCTTCGCTAGTAGGTGTAGCCGGTAAGACCCTAAAGAAACGCGGCGCCTGGCGCCAAATGACTGAGAGATTAAGCGGCCAACCCATGCCGGGTTGGGCATGTGGTTTTAGAGGGCTGAGGCATGTCGAGAGTCTGTCAAGTTACCGGTAAGGGTCCGGTGACTGGGAATAACATTTCCCACGCAAACAACAAAACCCGTCGTCGTTTCCTGCCAAACCTGCAGCATCACCGCTTTTGGGTTGAAGAAGAGAAACGTTTTGTTCGTCTGCGCGTATCTGCCAAAGGCATGCGTGTTATCGACAAGCGCGGCATCACTGTCGTGCTGGCCGAACTGCGCCGCGACGGCAAAATCTAAGGAGCTAAATCATGCGTGAATTGATTCGAATGATCTCTAGCGCCGGTACTGGTCACTTCTACACTACCGACAAGAACAAGCGTACTACCCCGGACAAGCTCGAAAAGAAAATGTTCGACCCGCGCGTTCGCAAGCACGTGATCTACAAAGAAGGCAAAATCAAGTAATTGGTTTTCTTTCTTGTGAAAAAAAGCCCGTATCTCACGATGCGGGCTTTTTTTTGTGCCTGATAAATGATCAGGCCTTTTCTTCGAACACCACGTAGATCTTGCGGCAGGGTTCCAGCACTTCCCAGGTGCCGCTGAAGCCGGCCGGAATGACGAAGCGATCACCGGCCCGCAAGGTCTTGGCGTTGCCGTCGGCATCGCGCAACACCGAAACACCCTGCACGATCTCGCAATACTCATGCTCGGTGTAGTTGACCTTCCACTGTCCGACTTCACCTTCCCAGACCCCGGCGCTCATCTGGCCGCACGGACTGTTGTAGTGGTTGTAGACGGTTTGCTCCGGGTCGCCCTTGAGGATTTTCTCCGCAGCCGGACGGTAGCGATCAGGCTCGGTCCTGGCCTGGCTGAAGTCGACGATATTCTGGATGTTCATGGGCGTGTCCCGTCTGGCCTGCGGTTGGAGAGCTCAAAGTCTATGTTTATTAAAATGAACATCGCAAGGGCGTTTGCTGCCGTTATGTCAAATATATTGAAACATCCATCGCCGCTGGTTTAGGGTGGCAGCTGCCTTGAGCCGAACAGCTGGCTGGCAGGGCAAGAATTCTTCGAAGGTGCCTGGGTACATCGCCCGGCCCTTGTATTCAATAAGAGGAGGACACTCGCATGACCACCCTGACCCGTGCCGACTGGGAACAACGCGCCAAGGATCTGAAGATCGAAGGCCGCGCCTACATCAATGGCGAATACACCGCCGCCGTTTCCGGCGACACGTTCGAATGCCTGAGCCCAGTCGATGGTCGCCTGCTGGCAACCGTTGCCAGCTGTGACGTCGCCGACGCCCAGCGTGCCGTAGAAAACGCCCGTGCCACGTTCAATTCCGGTGCCTGGTCGCGCCTGGCGCCAGCCAAGCGCAAAGCCACCATGATCCGTTTCGCCGGCCTGCTCAAGGCCAACGCCGAAGAGCTGGCACTGCTTGAAACCCTGGACATGGGCAAGCCGATCAGCGACTCCCTGAACATCGACGTCCCAGGCGCGGCGCAAGCGCTGAGCTGGAGCGGCGAGGCCATCGACAAGATCTACG
This sequence comes from Pseudomonas sp. KK18, assembly GCF_037094675.1. Taxonomy (NCBI): domain Bacteria; kingdom Pseudomonadati; phylum Pseudomonadota; class Gammaproteobacteria; order Pseudomonadales; family Pseudomonadaceae; genus Pseudomonas; species Pseudomonas sp. KK18. The sequence goes on along the minus strand of NZ_CP146605.1, from coordinate 7,008,669 downwards.
ATGAAGTCGCAGCCACCCCTCACGACCAGCTGGGCCTTGTGACCCGTGAGCCCGTCGGCGTTGTTGCGGCCATCGTGCCGTGGAACTTCCCGCTGATGATGGCCTGCTGGAAACTCGGGCCGGCGTTGTCCACCGGTAACTCGGTGATCCTCAAGCCGTCTGAAAAATCACCGCTGACCGCCATCCGCATCGCTGCCCTCGCGGTTGAAGCCGGCATCCCGAAAGGCGTGTTCAATGTGCTGCCGGGTTATGGCCATACCGTGGGCAACGCCCTGGCGCTGCACATGGACGTCGACACCCTGGTGTTCACCGGTTCCACCAAGATCGCCAAGCAACTGCTGATTCGCTCCGGCGAGTCGAACATGAAGCGCGTCTGGCTGGAAGCTGGCGGCAAGAGCCCGAACATCGTGTTTGCCGATGCCCCGGACCTGCAAGCCGCCGCCGAATCCGCGGCTGGCGCCATCGCCTTCAACCAGGGCGAAGTGTGCACCGCCGGTTCGCGCCTGCTGGTGGAGCGTTCGATCAAGGATAAATTCCTGCCGCTGGTGATCGAGGCCCTCAAGGCCTGGAAGCCGGGCAACCCGCTGGACCCGGCCACCTCGGTCGGTGCGCTGGTGGACACCCAGCAGATGAACACCGTGCTGTCGTACATCGAAGCCGGGCATGCCGATGGCGCCAAGCTGGTGGCCGGCGGCAAGCGCACGCTGCAGGAAAGCGGTGGCACCTATGTCGAGCCGACGATTTTCGACGGCGTGACCAACGCCATGAAGATCGCCCAGGAAGAAATCTTCGGCCCGGTGCTGTCGGTGATTGCCTTCGACAGCGTGGAAGAAGCCATTGCGATCGCCAACGACACCCAATACGGCCTGGCCGCTGCGGTGTGGACGTCGAATATCTCCAAGGCGCACCTGACTGCCAAGGCCCTGCGTGCCGGCAGCGTATGGGTCAACCAGTACGATGGCGGCGACATGACCGCACCGTTCGGTGGTTTCAAGCAGTCGGGTAACGGCCGCGACAAGTCGCTGCACGCGTTCGACAAGTACACCGAGCTGAAGGCGACCTGGATCAAGTTGTAAGCCTCCAGGAACACCGCTGAAAAAAATGTGGGAGCGGGCTTGCTCGCGAATGAGGTATCACAGTCGCTGATGTATTGACTGGTACACCGCATTCGCGAGCAAGCCCGCTCCCACACTGTTTTGTGTGATCTCCAAATCATCCACAGGAGCGTGGAAATGCGTTGGGCGACCTATTTCGCCGTGTTGGCGTCGGTCTTGAGCGTGGGCCTGGCCTTGGGCGTGAGCATGCCGCTGGTGTCCCTGCGCCTGGAAAGCTGGGGCTATGGCAGCTTCGCCATCGGAGTCATGGCGGCGATGCCGGCCTTTGGTGTGCTACTGGGTGCCAAGGTCTCCAGCGGCCTGGCCTCGCGCCTGGGCACGGCGAACCTGATGCGCCTGTGCCTGTGGGCGGGGGCGATTTCCATCGGCTTGCTGGCGGTATTGCCCAGCTACCCGGTATGGCTGGTGTTGCGGCTGATGATCGGGGTGATCCTGACCATCGTGTTTATCCTCGGCGAAAGCTGGATCAACCAACTGGTGATCGAGCGCTGGCGCGGCCGTCTGGTGGCGCTGTATGGCTGCAGCTATGCCTTGAGCCAGCTGTCGGGCCCGTTGCTGCTAGGCGCGCTGGGTACGGACAACGACATTGGCTTCTGGGTGGGTGTCGGCCTGCTGACGTGCTCGCCGATCCTGCTGCTGGGCCGCACCGGTGCGCCGACTGCCGAGTCTTTCAGCGTGACCTTTGGCGACCTGCTGCGCTTCTGCCAGGGCTTGCCGGCGATTGCCTGGGCGGTGGCGTTGTTCGCCGCATTCGAGGCGATGATTCTTACGTTGTTGCCGGTGTATTGCCTGCAACAGGGTTTCACCGCCGAGATTGCTCTGGCGATGGTCAGCACGGTGGTGGTCGGTGATGCGTTGCTGCAACTGCCGATTGGCGCGCTGGCGGACTACCTGCCTCGGCGCACGCTGTTTCTCGGCTGCGCGCTGATGCTGCTGGTGACGAGCCTGGCGATTCCGCTGTTGCTCGATACGCTGATGATCTGGCCGGTGTGGGTGCTGTTCGGGGCCAGCGCCGGCGGGTTATTCACCCTGTCGCTGATCCTGATTGGCGAGCGCTACCGCGACGACGCACTGGTGCGCGCCAATGCGCATATCGCGCAGCTGTGGGGCATTGGCTGCCTGATCGGCCCGCTGGTGGCCGGTGCCGGCAGCCAGTGGATCAGCGGGCATGCGTTGCCGTTGTTGATGGCGGCGGGGGCGTTGGGGTTGGTGATCCTGTTGCTGCGCCAAGGTGCGTTCGGCGCCGCACAACCCGCCTGAACTTGAAATGCGATCACCTGTGGGAGCCGGGCTTGCCCGCGATGGCGGAGTGTCAGCACCGGATACGTAAACTGACACTCCGCCATCGCAGGCAAGCCAGCTCCCACAGGTCCCGTCGCTGTTCTTAAAGCATGCGTTCCAGCCCGACGGATGTGGCAAACCAGGCATTGAACCGGCGCCACCAACTGCCGGGTTCGCGGGTCAGGGTGTGCAGTTGGCCGTTGTCTTCGGTCACCCATACCACCTGGCCATCCTGCAGCTTCGCCTGGTAGCTCAACGGGGGCGCCATGCCCTCCAGTGCCAGGTTGCGCACGTGTTCCGCCAGTTCGGGACTGTCCACCAGCACCCCGACTTCGGTGTTCCACAGCACCGAGCGCGGGTCGAAGTTGAATGAGCCGATGAAGGATTTCTCCCGATCAAAGATGATCGCCTTGCTGTGCAGGCTGGAATCCGAACCGTGGAATGTACCTTTGCGGAACAGATGAGGTCCGCTGCCGCCACCGTCTCCCGGCTGGCGGCGCAACTCGTATAGCTTCACCCCGTGTTCCAGCAGCGCCTTGCGATAGGGCGCATAACCGCCGTGCACGGCCGGTACGTCGGTGGCTTCCAGGGAATTGGTCAGCAGGCTTACCGATACGCCGGCGTCCGCACGCCCGGTCAGGTACACCAGCCCGGGCTGCCCGGGCACGAAGTAAGCCGAAATCATCATCAGCTCATGGCTGACACCTTCCAACTCCGGCGCCAGTTGGGTCGTCAGCAGCAGCCGTGGATCCGGATCGGCCTTGGCCAGCACCTTGCTCGGCGCATCCCACAGTGCCTGGTTCCAGGCCCAGATCAGCTCACGGCGCCAGATGTCCATGCGCGGCTGGGTCTTGTAGGTGCGCAGGCGGTTGTACAGGGCATGGTTTTGTTGGCGAGACTCGGCAAGGGAATCTTCCAGGCGTACGCGGGCACTGGCCAGGTCGCCTTTGGAAGCGCTGCTGACGAAGTCACCAATGGGTTTGCTCAGGGCACTGTTCCAGTACTGATCGAAACTGTGGCCGAGTTGCTCGGCCACCGGGCCCACGCTGAGCATGTCGATATCGGTGAAGTTGAGGTTGGGCTCGGCGTCGAAATACTCATCCCCCAGGTTGCGCCCGCCGACGATGGCCACGCTGTTGTCTGCCAGCCACAGCTTGTTGTGCATGCGCCGGTGTTGCAGCGACAGGTCGAACAGCCGCGCCATGGCCCGCGTCACGCCGGTGCTGCGGCCCAGGTGCAGCGGGTTGAACAGGCGAATCTGGATCTGCGGGTGGGCGGCGAGGGTGGCGATGATCTGGTCCAGGCCGTCGCTGGTGGTGTCGTCCAGCAGGATGCGCACGCGCACGCCACGGTCGGCGGCCTTGAGCAGTTCATCCACGAGCATGCGGGTGCTGATGCCGTCGTGGACGATGTAGTACTGCAAGTCGAGGCTGGTCTGGGCGTTGCGGATCAGTTCGGCGCGGGCCATGAAGGCTTCGCTGCTGTTGGGCAGCAGGCGGAACCCGGAGCGGCCTTTGTAGGGAGCGGCCTGGGCCTGGATCGAGCGGCCGAAGGAAGATTCGCTGGCCGGCAGCGCCTCGCTGGGTGTGCGTGGCGCGTCGATGGTGGCGCAGCCGCCCAGGGCCAGGATGCCCAGCAGGAAAAACGGTAATAGCCGGTGGGTCATCAATGACATGGGTTCCGAATCAGGGCGATTGTCGGCATATGACGGCTATTTCCCGTAAAAGGTCAGTCCATCGCTTCGGCCAGCAACCGGATGGCGGTCGCGCCGACCTTGCGTACAGCCTCTTCAATCTGCGGCGTTGGTTTGGCAGCGTAGTTCATGCGCAGGCAGTTCCTGTACTTGCCGGAGGCGGAAAAGATACTTCCCACGGCAATCTGTACACCTTCATCCACCAGCAGCCGGTTGAGTTTCAGGGTATCGAAGCCTTCCGGCAGTTCCACCCACAGCATGAAACTGCCCTGGGGGCGGCTGGCGCGGGTGCCTGCCGGGAAATAGCGGCTGACCCAATCGAGCATCAGGTCGCGATTGCGCTGGTATTGCGTGCGCATCCGCCGCAAATGTGGCTCGAAATGCCCACCTTTCAGAAACTCGGCAATCGCGATCTGCGGCTGGGTCGCGGTGGAGCCGGTGCTGATGTATTTCATGTGCAGCACACGCTCCAGATAGCGACCGGGTGCGACCCAGCCAATCCGCAGGCCGGGTGCGAGGGTCTTCGAGAAAGAGCTGCACAGTACGACGCGGCCATCTTCGTCGAAGGACTTGATGGTGCGTGGCCGCGGGTAGCTGTAGGCCAGTTCGCCATACACGTCGTCTTCGATGATCGCCACGTCAAAGCGCTGGGCCAGGGTCAGCAGTGCGCGTTTGCGCGACTCCGGCATGATGTAGCCCAGTGGGTTGTTGCAGTTGGGGGTCAACTGTATGACTTTGATCGGCCATTGTTCCAGTGCCAGTTCCAGCGCTTCCAGGCTGATACCGGTGAGTGGGTCGGTGGGGATTTCCAGGGCTTTCATGCCCAGGCCCTTCAGGGTTTGCATGGCGCCGTGGAAGCTTGGCGAGTCGACGGCAACGATGTCGCCGGGCTCGCAAATGGCGTGGATGCTGGCGGACAGGGCCTCGTGGCAGCCGGTGGTGATCACCAGGTCCTGGGGCGTCAGTTGGCAGCCTGAATCGAGCATCAGGCGGGCAATCTGTTCACGCAGGTCCAGGTTGCCGTGGATAGTGTCGTAATACAGCCCCGGCATGTCCTGGCGCCGACTGATCCGGGCGAGGCTGCGTAGCAGGGGTTTCATGGTCGGCGACAATACATCCGGCATGCCCCGGCCCAACTGTATGGCGTCTTTGCGTGGCACCGCGCGGATCAGCTCCAGCACTTGGTCCCACTGGGAAATTTCCACCGGGCGCTGGGCCGGGCGGCCTACGGCGGGCAATGCCGGCAAGTCGCGGCCCACCGGTACGAAGTAGCCGGATTTGGGTTTGGGCATCGCCAGGCCGTTGTCTTCCAGTACGCGGTAGGCCTGCTGCACGGTGCTCAGGCTGACCCCATGCTCCACACTCAAGGCCCGAACTGACGGCAATCTGTCGCCCGGGCGATAGAAGCCCTGCTCGATGCGCGTGCCCAACAGTTCGGCGAGGTTGACGTATAGGGTCATGGCGGTGCTTCCCGGTTACCAGTACAGATAGGCCGAAAATACAGGATTCAGCGGCCGATAGGCAGTATCTGTATGGATTTAATACAGGGTGGTTGAATCTGTCATGGTTTTACGCGCCGGCTCATCCTACGTACTCATGGCAACACGTTAATGAGGGGCAGGAAAATGAGCGGTATGAGCGATGTGCGGTTGGCGTTACACAGTCAGGAACTGGAAGCCGGGCAGGAGCGGCGCATGGCGGCGCGTACCAAGGCCCCCACACTCAGTTCATGGGCGTTGTTCTGGCACCGCATGCATACGCGCAAAACCTTGCTGGAGCTGACCCCCGAGCAACTGCGAGACGTGGGCCTGAGTGCCGAGCAGGCGCGCCGGGAAGGCTTGAAGCCCTTCTGGCGCGGCTGATTCAGACCAGTTCTTTCAATCGGTGCCAGAGCATTCCCAGCGCCAGCAGCGGCGAGCGCAAATGCTTGCCGCCCGGGAAAGTGATGTGCGGCACCTTGGCAAACAGATCAAAGCGCCCGCTTTGCTGGCCGCTGATGGCTTCGCCCAACAGCTTGCCTGCCAGGTGGGTGGCGTTGAGGCCATGGCCGGCATAGGCCTGGGCGAAATACACATTGGGCTGGTCGGCCAGTCGGCCAATCTGCGGCAGGCGGTTGGCGCCAATGCCGATCATCCCGCCCCACTGGTAGTCGATTTTCACGTTGGCCAGTTGTGGGAACACCTGCAGCATTTTCGGACGCATATAGGCACCGATGTCCTTCGGATCCCGTCCGGAGTAATGGCAGGCACCGCCGAACAGCAAGCGTCGGTCGGCGGACAGCCGGAAGTAATCCACCGTCACCCGCTGGTCACACACCGCCATGTTTTGCGGCAGCAACTCGGCTGCCTGGACTTCGCTCAAGGGCTCGGTGGCGATGATGTAGCTGCCGGCGGGCAGCACCTTGCCGCTCAGATGCGGGTTGAGGCCGTTCAAATAAGCATTGCAGCCCAGCACCAGGGTCTTGGCGCGCACATTGCCCTGGGCGGTATGAACGTTGACCTCCGGGCCGTAATCGATCCGCACCGCCTCGGAATGCTCGAACAACTGGACGCCCAACTGCTGTGCAGCGGCTGCCTCGCCGAGAGCCAGGTTCAGCGGGTGCAGGTGGCCGGAGCCCATGTCGATCATGCCGCCAACATAGCGGTTGGAACCGATCACGCTGCGCATTTCGCCCGCTTGCAGCAGGCGCACTTCGTGGCGATAACCGAGGCTTCGCAGCTCTTCGGCGTCGGCGGCCAGGTGTTCCAGGTCGCGGGGTTTGTTGGCCAGGTCGCAGTAGCCCCAGGTCAGGTCGCAGGCGATCTGCGAACGCTCGACCCGCTGGCGCACGATTTCCACGGCTTCCAGGCCCATCAATTTCATCTGGCGCACGCCCTCGGTGCCGATGACGTTGGTGAACTGATCCAGGCCATGACCGACGCCACGAATCAGTTGCCCGCCATTACGCCCGCTGGCGCCCCAGGCAATCTTGCGGGCTTCCAGCAGGACCACGCTGAAACCCCGTTCGGCCAGTTCCAGAGCGGTGTTGAGCCCCGAAAAGCCGCCGCCGACCACGCACACATCGGCCACGATTTCACCTGTCAGCACCGGATAATCAGGCTGCGGGAAACTGCTTGCGGCGTAGTAGGAATTGGCGTGCCGGGCGCTGGCGGTCATGGGGAGCATCCCTGTTTGGAAAATTTGACGCAGGATACAGCGGTCGGGCGAAGCTGTCTCACCGGGGGCTTTTAGGGCAGAATCCACGCCTATTCGCCGTTCGGTCCCTGTGTCGATGAGTTGCAACAGTCAGAAAGTCAACGCGCTGCGCCGGCAGATTCCCTCGTTCGAGTGTGTCCCGGGTTGCCACGACTGCTGTGGGCCGGTGACCACGTCCCCCGAGGAAATGTCGCGCCTGCCGCGCAAGACCGCTGCCGAGCAGGAAGCGGCGATGGACGAACTCAACTGCGTGCACCTTGGCCCCAATGGCTGCACCGTGTACGACGAGCGCCCGCTGATTTGCCGCTTGTTCGGCACCACGCCGACCTTGCCATGCCCCAACGACCGCCGCCCGGTGGAGTTGATCCACCCACGGGTGGAAAAGCAGATTCATGCGTACATGGCGTCGACGCGTCAGGTATTGGTCTAGCGGATGTCCCCGCTCCCACATTGGCCTGTGGTGCTGTCTTAATCCGGGATCGGCAGGTTCAGGCTCTCTTTCACCTCTTCCATCACGATATAGCTCTTGGACTCCCGTACGTGGGGCAGCTTGAGCAGGATATCGCCGAGCAATTTGCGGTACGACGCCATCTCCGAAATGCGCGCCTTCACCAGATAGTCGAAATCCCCCGACACCAGGTGGCACTCCAGCACGTGGGGCAGTTTCAGCACGGCGCGTCGGAATTCTTCAAAGGTGTCGCCGGACTTGTAGTCGAGGCTGATCTCGACAAACACCAGCAGGCTGCCCTTCAGATGCTGCGGGTTGAGCCGGGCGTTGTAGCCCATGATGATCCCTTCGCGCTCCAGGCGCCGGACCCGCTCGGTGCACGGCGTGGTCGACAGCCCGACCTTTTCCCCCAGTTCAGTAAACGAAATTCGCCCGTCGGCCTGCAGGATGCGCAGGATGTTGCGGTCGATCTTGTCCAGCTCCCGCTTGGTCTGAGTGTTGGTCCGCATAGGGGATGCTCCTCCGTGAAAAGGGTTTTTGCCGAGAATTGTCGCCAAATATAGGCAGTTATATAGTGAAATGCACTGGTGATTGCTTTTTATACTGCCCACATCTTTGTGCTGAACAACAAACGTCAGCGGTCAAGCCGTGATGAGGGAATAAAAATGCGCGTTCTGGTCTTGGGTAGCGGTGTCATTGGCGTGGCCAGTGCCTACTATTTGGCACGAGCTGGTTTTGAAGTGGTCGTGGTCGACCGTCAGCCGGCTGTGGCCATGGAGACCAGTTTCGCCAACGCCGGGCAGATCTCGCCGGGCTACGCCTCGCCATGGGCTGCGCCGGGTGTGCCGCTCAAGGCTATCAAATGGTTGCTGGAGCGCCATGCGCCCCTGGCGATCAAGGCCACCGCCGATATCGACCAGTACCTGTGGATGGCGCAAATGCTGCGTAACTGCACCGCCAGCCGTTATGCGGTGAACAAGGAGCGCATGGTGCGCCTGTCCGAATACAGCCGCGATTGCATCGACGAGCTGCGTGCCGAGACCGGCATCGCCTACGAAGGGCGCACTTTGGGGACTACCCAACTGTTCCGTACGCAGGCTCAGCTGGACGGTGCTGCCAAGGACATCGCGGTATTGAAAGAGTCCGGTGTGCCTTACGAGCTGCTGGACCGCGCCGGGATTGCCCGCGTCGAGCCGGCCCTGGCGAGCGTCACCGATATTCTTGCCGGTGCCCTGCGCCTGCCGAACGACCAAACCGGCGACTGTCAGATGTTTACCACCCGCCTTGCCGACATGTGCAAGCAACTGGGTGTCGAATTCCGCTTCGAGCAAGATATCCAGCGCCTGGACTACGCCGGTGACCGGATCAACGGCGTGTGGATCGACGGCAAGCTGGAAACTGCCGACCGCTACGTGCTGGCCCTCGGCAGCTACTCGCCGAAATTGCTCAAGCCGCTGGGAATCAAGGCGCCGGTGTACCCGCTCAAGGGTTACTCGATGACCGTGCCGATCACCAACCCGGCGATGGCCCCGACCTCGACCATTCTCGATGAGACCTACAAGGTCGCGATCACCCGTTTCGACAACCGTATTCGCGTCGGTGGCATGGCTGAGATAGCCGGTTTTGACCTGTCGCTGAACCCGCGTCGGCGGGAAACCCTGGAGATGATCGTCAACGACCTTTATCCTCAGGGCGGTGATTTGAGCCAGGCCAGTTTCTGGACCGGCCTGCGCCCGACCACCCCGGACGGCACGCCGATCGTGGGTGCAACCCCGTTCAAAAACCTGTTCCTGAACACCGGCCACGGCACCCTCGGTTGGACCATGGCCTGTGGCTCTGGTCGTTTGCTGGCCGACCTGATGGCGAAGAAAACCCCGCAAATCAGTGCCGAAGGCCTCGATATTTCCCGTTATGGCAACCACCAGGAGTCTGCAAAACATGTCAATCCAGCGCCAGCTCACCAATGAGCGCATGAGCCAGATCGTTGTTCACAGCGGTACCGTGTATCTGGCAGGGCAGGTCGGCGACGACATGAGTGCCGGGATTGAACAGCAGACCCGCGAAACCCTCGTCAATATTGAGCGTTTGCTGGACCTGGCCGGTACCGACAAGACCAAGCTGCTGTCGGTGACCATCTACCTGAAAGACATTGACGCCGATTTCGCCGGGATGAACGCGGTATGGGACAAGTGGCTGCCAAAAGGCGTCGCGCCGGCCCGTGCCACGGTTGAAGCGAAACTCTGCGAACCGGAAATCCTGGTGGAGCTGTCGGTTGTGGCCGCTCTGCCGTAAGCAAAAAATCCTCTCCCGGTGCCTGCGTTGTCAGCGGGTACCGGTTTTTTCTTCCCACCGCCGCCTAGAAGCCTGCCGCCATGCGTCCTGCCCGTGCCCTGATCGACCTCCAAGCCCTGCGCCATAACTACCAACTGGCCCGTGAAGTCACGGGTGGGGCCAAGGCCCTCGCCGTGATCAAGGCGGATGCCTACGGCCACGGTGCCGTGCGTGTTGCCCAGGCGCTGGAAGCCGAGGCGGACGGGTTTGCCGTGGCCTGCATCGAGGAAGCGCTGGAGCTGCGGGCCGCCGGGATTCGCGGGCCGGTGCTGTTGCTCGAAGGTTTTTTCGAAGCCGACGAGCTGCCGCTGATCATCGAGCATGATTTCTGGTGCGTGGTGCATTCGCTGTGGCAGCTGGACGCGATTGAACAGGCGCAACTCAGCAAGCCGCTGACCGTCTGGCTCAAGCTTGATTCGGGCATGCACCGCGTTGGCTTGCACCCCAAGGATTATCACGACGCTTACCAGCGCCTGCTGGCCAGCGGCAAAGTCGCGAAGATCGTGCTGATGAGCCACTTCGCCCGCGCCGATGAGCTGGACAGCACCAGCAGCGAAGAGCAAGTAGCGGTGTTTGAAGCGGCGCGCCAGGGCTTGTCGGCCCAGGTCAGCCTGCGCAACTCGCCGTCGGTGCTGGGCTGGCCGAACGTTTCCAGTGACTGGGTACGCCCGGGCATCATGCTCTACGGCGCCACGCCGTTTGGCGAAGGCCAGGCCATCGCCGCGCGTTTGCAGCCGGTGATGACCCTCGAATCGAAAGTCATCTGCGTACGTGAACTGCCGGCCGGCGAACCTGTGGGCTACGGCGCCAGGTTCATTACCCCGAAACCGATGCGCATCGGGGTAGTTGCCATGGGCTACGCCGACGGCTACCCGCGCCACGCACCCACCGGCACCCCGGTGCTGGTGGCCGGCCAGCGCAGCCAGTTGCTGGGCCGTGTGTCGATGGACATGCTGTGTGTCGACCTGACCGACGTGCCCCAGGCCGGGCTCGGTTCCACCGTCGAATTGTGGGGCAAAAACATCCTCGCCAGTGACGTTGCCACCGCCGCCGACACCATTCCGTACCAGATCTTCTGCAACCTGCGCCGAGTGCCACGGCTCTATTCCGGCGCTTGAGCGGCACCCACGAATGGCAGATCCCGGGATTTAGGCCAAAGTGTTGTAAATACTGAACGCTGTCGCCATGATAACGCTCAATTACAACAACGCCTGAATCCTAGGAGGCTCCTGCATTGGACGTCGGCGAACGACTGCAATCCATCCGTAAACTGAAAGGTCTTTCCCAGCGTGAGCTAGCCAAGCGCGCGGGCGTCACCAACAGCACCATTTCGATGATCGAAAAAAACAGTGTCAGCCCCTCCATCAGCTCCTTGCGCAAGGTGCTGGGCGGCATTCCCATGTCGATGGTGGAGTTCTTTTCCGAGGAGATCCTCCAGGAAAAACCGACCCAGATCGTCTATAAAGCCAATGAGCTGATCGATATCTCCGACGGCGCCGTCACCATGAAACTGGTGGGCCGCGCGCACCCGAGCCGGGCGATTGCGTTCCTCAACGAGATCTACCCGCCAGGTGCTGATACCGGCGAAGAGATGCTCACCCACGAGGGCGAGGAAACCGGGATCCTGGTGGAAGGTCGCCTGGAGCTGGTGGTCGGCCTTGAAACTTTTGTGCTCGAAGCCGGCGATAGCTACTACTTTGAAAGCACCAAGCCGCACCGTTTTCGCAATCCGTTCGAAGTGCCGGCGCGACTAATCAGCGCAGCCACACCCGCGAACTTTTAAGAAAAGAGGCGTCCTGCCTATGTCGCAGAGACGCCCGTAGCAGCATTCTGTCTTGCTGAATCTCCCCTTGGTTAATAGGGTTGTTTCGGCGGGGCGGGCTAACCGTTATACTTTCGCCGCCTGCGAAACCGTGGCCGCAGGCGTGAATAGCCACCATTGAGGGTGAACGCGTGAACCTAATTATGAAAATGCTGGCTGCACCAGCAACCGTACTGGCCCTATGGGCTGTCAGCGCTCAAGCTGCGACCAATGATGAAATTGCCAAGCGCCTGGAGCCTGTAGGCCAGGTGTGCGTCCAGGGGCAAGAGTGCAAGGGGATGGAAGTGGCAGTGGCTGCGGGCGGCGGCGGCGGTGCGAAATCGCCGGATGACGTAATCGCCAAGCACTGCAACGCTTGCCACGGTACCGGCCTGTTGGGCGCACCGAAAATCGGTGACACCGCCGCCTGGAAAGACCGCGCGGACCATCAGGGTGGCCTCGATGGCCTGCTGGCCAAGGCCATTACCGGTCTGAACGCCATGCCGCCAAAAGGCACCTGCGCCGATTGCTCGGATGCCGAGCTTAAAGGCGCGATCGAGAAGATGTCGGGTCTGAAATAAACCGATCTTCGCCAAAAGAGCCGCTGACCAGCGGCTTTTTTGTGCCCGCGATTTGCCTTTTGAGGCTGTTCTTTGCAGCAAAGACCCGGCAAGCTCGGTCCAACCCCAATTCATGGAATGTTCGGGAGAAGTCGGATGGTGCAGTTGTGTTCAATCGAGCAAGCAGTCGACGACGTACTGGCACGGCTGCCGGCGCATATTCACATGGGCATGCCCCTGGGCCTGGGCAAACCCAACCTGTTCGTCAACGCGCTGTACCGGCGTATCGCCAAGTTGCCGGACCGGGCGCTGACCATCTACACAGCCCTGGCCCTGGGTCGCCCTACCTTGGGCGATGGTTTGCAGAAGCGCTTTCTCGAGCCCTTTATCGAACGGGTCTTCGGTGACTATCCCGAGCTGGACTTCCTCGCCGCACTGCGCAAGGACAGCCTGCCGTCGAACATTCACGTGCAGCAGTTCTTCATGCAGCCCGGCAGTTTGCTTCACAGCCTTTCGGCGCAGCAGGATTACGTCAGCAGCAACTACAGCCACGCTGCCCGTGATATCAATGCCGCCGGCCTGAACCTCGTCGCGCAATTGGTGGCCAGCAGCGCCGAACATCCGGATCGCCTGAGCCTGAGCTGCAACCCCGACATCACCCTCGACCTGTTGCCGATGATCGCCAAGCGCCGCGAGGCCGGTGAAACCATCCTGGTGGTGGGCCAGGTTCACAGTGATTTGCCCTACATGCCCGGCGACGCCGAGCTGGGCATGGATGAGTTCGACTTCCTGATCGACGAGAAGGACAGCACCACGCTGTTCTCCACCCCGAACATGCCGGTGGGTTTCCAGGATCACTTTATCGGTTTGCACGCCAGCACCCTGGTGCGCGACGGCGGCACCTTGCAGATCGGCATCGGCTCCATGGGCGATGCACTGACTGCGGCCTTGCTGGCGCGCCAGGCCGATAACGAGGCGTATCGCCTGTTGCTCACCGACCTGGATGTGTACCAATGGGCACCGCTGATCAGCCACGAAGGAGGAGTCGCGCCGTTTGCCCGTGGGCTGTACGGTTGCAGCGAAATGTTCGTCAATGGCCTGCTGGTGCTGGCCGATGCCGGGATTGTGCGGCGCAAGGTATACCCGGACGTCGCGACCCAGGAGCGGGCCAACGCCGGCACCCTGGACGAAGCGGCACAGACCGACGGCATCTCTGTGCATGGCGGCTTCTTCCTCGGGCCTCGTAGCTTTTACGAGCGTTTGCGGGACTTGCCACAGAGCAAGCGCCTGGAATTCAACATGACCCGCATCAGCTACATCAACGAGCTGTACGGCCAGGAAGAACTCAAGCGTTTGCAGCGCCTGGATGCGCGCTTCATCAACAGCGCGTTTACCGTGACCCTGTTGGGCGCGGGCGTGGCCGACCAGTTGGAAGATGGCCGCGTGCTCAGCGGTGTTGGCGGGCAATACAACTTTGTCGCCCAGGGCCATGCGCTGGAAGGCGCGCGCTCGATCCTGATCCTGCGCAGCTGGCGCGAATCGGGCGGCGAGGTCAGTTCCAATATCGTCTGGGAATACGGGCACTGTACGATTCCCCGGCACCTGCGAGACATCGTCATCACCGAATACGGCATCGCGGATTTACGTGGGCAGACCGATGCCAGGGTAATCGAGGCGCTGCTGAATATCACCGACTCACGGTTCCAGGAAGATTTGATCGAACAGGCGCAGAAGGCCGGGAAGTTGCCGAAGGATTTCCAGCTGGATCCGCGGTTTGCCGACAACACGCCGGAGCGTCTGCAGGGGATTCAGGCGCGGCATCCACGGCTGTTCCCGGAGTATCCGCTCGGCAGTGACTTCACGGATGAAGAGCGGGATTTGTTGCGGGCGTTGAACTGGCTCAAGAGCAAATTCAAGCTGACGGAGATTCTGGAGCTGGGCAAGGCGGCGCTGGATGCACCGGAGCCGGAAGCGTTTCCCGAGCATTTGGTACGGATGCGACTGGATAAGCCGGAGGGGTTGAAGGAGGACTTGTATCAGCGCCTGTTGCTAGCGGGCCTACAAGCTACCGCGCACTAACAAACACAGGAGATCAAATGTGGGAGCGGGCTTGCTCGCGAAAGCGGTGGATCAGTCGACCTATCCGGTGACTAACACACCGCTTTCGCGAGCAAGCCCGCTCCCACATGTTTAACCGTGCCCGCACCGATTACTCGATAAAGGTCACAACCCCACCCGCCAACGACTGCACCCGCGCCAGCGACTCAACCCGGTAACCCTGGGCATCCAGCTCCGCACGGCCACCCTGGAACGACTTCTCGATCACAATCCCCAAACCTGCAACGGTCGCGCCGGCCTGTTTGATGATCGAGATCAGCGCCTGGGACGCCTTACCGTTGGCCAGGAAGTCATCGATGATCAGCACGCGGTCGCTGCTGGTCAGGTGGCGCGGGGAGATCGCCACGGTGCTTTCGGTTTTCTTGGTGAAGGAATACACCGTCGCCGACAGCAGGTTTTCGGTCAGGGTCAGGGACTGTTGCTTGCGGGCGAAAATCACCGGCACGCCGAGGTTCAGGCCGGTCATGATCGCCGGTGCAATGCCCGAGGCTTCGATGGTGACGATCTTGGTGATCCCCGAATCCTTGAACAACGCAGCAAACTCGTCACCGATCAGTTTCATCAGCGCCGGGTCGATCTGGTGGTTCAGAAAGGCGTCGACCTTGAGTACCTGATCGGAAAGCACGATGCCTTCTTCGCGAATTTTCTTGTGCAGTGCTTCCACGAAAGCTTCCTCTGTTGGCGCAACACGCGCCGAAAGTAGATTAAAAAGTAGTCGATTCTAGCGCTTTAACATCGCGCGTATATCCGCCAGTGCGGTGTTGCCGCGAACGGCTTTGACTTCGGTCGGTGTGTCGTCGTTGCCTTCCCAGGCCAGGTCGTCCGGCGGCAGTTCGTCGAGGAACCGGCTGGGGGCACAATCGATGATCTCGCCGTACTGCTTGCGCTTGGCGGCAAAGGTGAAGGCCAGGGTCTGACGCGCGCGGGTAATGCCCACGTAGGCCAGGCGCCGTTCTTCTTCGATGGTGTCGGCTTCGATGCTGGAGCGGTGCGGGAGGATTTCCTCTTCCATGCCCATGATGAACACGTAGGGGAATTCCAGTCCCTTGGACGCATGCAAGGTCATCATCTGCACGCCTTCGGCGCCGTCTTCCTCTTCCTGCTGGCGTTCAAGCATGTCCCGCAGCACCAGCTTGCCGATGGCGTCCTCGACGGTCATCTCGCCTTCTTCGTCCTTCTCCAGGGTATTTTTCAACGCCTCGATCAGGAACCACACGTTGCCCATGCGGTAATCGGCAGCCTTGTCGCTGGAGCTGTTGGTGCGCAGCCAGTTCTCGTAGTCGATGTCCATGACCATGCTGCGCAGGGCGCTGATCGGATCTTCGCCGGCGCACTGCTCGCGCACCTTGTCCATGAAGCGCTTGAAGCGCGCCAGGCGGTCGGTGAAACGAGTGTCGAGGTGCTCGCCCAGGCCGATTTCGTCGGTGGCGGCGTACATCGAGATCTTGCGTTCGGTGGCGTAGTTGCCGAGCTTTTCCAGGGTAGTCGAACCGATTTCCCGGCGTGGGACGTTGATCACCCGCAGGAAGGCGTTGTCGTCGTCCGGGTTCACGATCAGCCGGAAGTAGGCCATCAGGTCTTTCACTTCCTGGCGTCCGAAAAAGCTGTTGCCGCCCGACAGGCGATACGGAATCTGGTGGTGCTGCAGCTTCAGCTCGATCAGCTTGGCCTGGTAGTTGCCGCGGTACAGGATCGCGAAATCGCTGTAGGGCCGGTCGGTACGCAGGTGCAGGGTGAGCAGTTCGACGGCCACGCGCTCGGCTTCGGCGTCTTCGTTGCGGCAGCGGATCACGCGGATCTCGTCGCCGTGGCCCATCTCGCTCCACAGTTGCTTTTCAAACTCGTGGGGGTTGTTGGAGATCAGCACGTTGGCGCAACGCAGGATGCGGCTGGTGGAGCGGTAGTTCTGCTCCAGCATCACCACTTTCAGGGACGGGTAGTCGTCCTTGAGCAGCATCAGGTTTTCCGGGCGGGCGCCGCGCCAGGCGTAGATCGACTGGTCGTCATCGCCTACCACGGTGAACTGGTTGCGCTTGCCGATCAGCAGCTTCACCAGCAGGTATTGGCTGGCGTTGGTGTCCTGGTATTCGTCCACCAGCAGGTAGCGGACTTTGTTCTGCCACTTTTCGAGGATGTCGGCATGTTCCTGGAACAGCTTCACCGGCAGCAGGATCAGGTCGTCGAAGTCCACCGCGTTGAACGCCTTCAGCGTGCGCTGGTAGTGGGTGTAGACAATGGCGGCAGTCTGCTCCTTGGGGTTGCGCGCAGCTTCCAGGGCTTCGGCGGGCAGGATCAGGTCGTTTTTCCACGAGCCGATCATGTTCTTGATCTCGTCGACGCCGTCGTCGCCCGCGTATTCCTTCTGCATGATGTCGGTCATCAGCGCCTTGACGTCTGTCTCGTCAAAGATCGAGAAGCCCGGCTTGTAGCCCAACCGCACGTGCTCCTTGCGGATGATGTTCAGCCCCAGGTTGTGGAAGGTACACACGGTGAGGCCACGGCCTTCGCCACCCTTGAGCAGGGTGCCGACGCGCTCTTTCATTTCCCGCGCCGCCTTGTTGGTAAAGGTCATGGCGACGATGTACTGGGCACGGATGCCACAGCTCTGGATCAGGTGCGCGATCTTGCGGGTGATCACGCTGGTCTTGCCGGAACCGGCACCGGCGAGCACCAATAGAGGGCCGCCGACGTAGTTCACGGCTTCTTGCTGCCGGGGATTGAGTCGGGACATACGAAATTCAGGAGGTCATTGATCAAAAGGGCGGGCATTTTAACAGGCTGGCAAGATTCTGCTGCCTCTGAACGACAGTGTGACGTACCACTCGATCTAAATTTGCCGGTTTTGTTACTTTGCCGCAGGATGTGCAGGGTATTTAGGACTATTGTTCGGTCTAGAGCTGCACAGTGCGCATTTGATAACCCATATCATTGGTCATTATCGGGGCGCACGTCATAATGCCCGCCGCCAACGAAATTTTGCAGAGTCTAGGGAGCTAGCTTGTCTACGCCTGTCGAACCCTTGCGTTTGCTGCTACTGGCCGATGAGCCAGCGTGGGCAGCGTTATTGCGCGAGTGCCTGGCGCCGATGGGCGACGGAGCTGTGCTGATCAGCGCGCCAAACTGGGAGTCTGTGAGCAACCTGTTCGACGACGATCACAGCGCGGTGCTGTTGACCACGGCCAACCTTCAGCCCGGCCCCGGTCGCTGCAGCTTGCCAACGGTATTGCTGTTGGAAGAGGAACCCCTGGTTTCGCCCCTCGGCGTCAGCGACTGGCTGATCCTGAATGCATTGGATGTCGATACATTGCGCCGTTGCCTGCGGCATGTGCGCGAGCGCGGTGTACTGGAAAACACCCTGCAACGCCTGGCCGAACAGGACCCGCTGACCGGTATCGCCAACCGCCAGGGCTTCCAGACCCTGCTGACCGCCCGCCTGGCGGAAAACGAAGGCCGTGGCGTTGCCCTCGGCCACCTCGACCTGGACAACTTCCGTCACGCCAACGACGCCCTCGGCCACCAGGCCGGCGACCGGCTGATCCTGCAAGTGGTCTCGCGGCTCAAGAGCCAGCTGGAGGCCGGCGATCAACTGGCGCGCCTGGGCAGCGACGAATTTGCCCTGCTGATCGACACCCGCCGTGCGCCCCAGCGCGCCGAATGGATGGCCGAGCGCATCGTCGAAGCCATGGCCGAACCCTATTGGGTCGATGGCGAAAGCCTGCTGATCGGTTGCAGCCTCGGCGTGGCCCATGCCCGCGCCAAGGCTGGCGCCGACCCGTTGATGTGGCACGCCCACATCGCCATGCAGCAAGCCAAAAGCACCCAGGGCTGCACCTTTCATATCTTCAACGAACGCATCAACCGCAATGCCCGCAGCCTCGCCGACCTTGAGAGCGAACTGCGCCGGGCGTTGCGCCGTGACGAACTGGAACTGCATTACCAGCCCCGCCTGGACCTCGACGATGGGCATATCGTCGGCCTGGAAGCGCTGGTGCGCTGGCGCCACGGTGAGCGCGGCCTGTTGCCGCCGAGCGAGTTCGTGCCGCTGGCCGAGCAGAGCGGCTTGATCGTGCCGCTGGGCTACTGGGTGATTTCCCGGGCCCTGCGCGACATGCAGGACCTGCGCGAACGCGGGATTGCGCCGTTGCACATGGCGGTCAACCTGTCGTTCCGCCAGTTTCAGGACAGCCAACTGCTCAGCACCCTCAGCCGGCTGATTGCCGAGCGCGGCGTGGAAGCCCAGTGGCTGGAATTTGAGCTGACGGAAACCGCCGTGATGCGCCGCAGCGACCTAGTCAAGCAGACCATGGATGCGCTGGGCCGCCTGGGTGTGCGCTTTTCCCTGGATGACTTTGGCACCGGCTTTTCGTCGTTCGTGCACCTCAACAGCCTGCCGATTGCCTTGCTGAAGATCGACAAGAGCTTTGTCGGCGGCATGGAAGAGCGCGAAGAGAATCGCAAGCTGGTGCACGCCATGATCAACCTGGCTCATAACCTGAACCTGGAAGTGGTCGCCGAGGGCGTGGAAACCGCCGAGCAACTGGCGTTGCTGCGGTTGTTCGGCTGCGATCAGGCCCAGGGCTACCTGATCAGCAAGCCGTTGCCGTTGGCGGAACTGGTGGACTACCTGACATTTGGTGACAGCCAGGAACTGGTGGGCGGCGTGATCTGATGTTGTGAACCCGATCAAAAATGTGGGAGCGGGCTTGCTCGCGAATGCGGTATTTCAGCCAACCAATTCATGGCTGACCCACCGCATTCGCGAGCAAGCCCGCTCCCACATTTGACCGAGTACAGCCGTTACTCCGGCTGCGCGGCTTGAAATCCTTGGTGGGTTTCAGGCTCCTGGCGAATCATCCGCTTCATCTTCCGTTCAAACGCCCAGGTCAGGCTGACTGCCGCGCACGCCAGGCCCAGGGCCAGGCCCCACCAAACGCCCGTCGGCCCCCAGCCGAGATTGAACGCCATCAACCATGCGGCCGGTGCGCCGATCAGCCAGTAGCAGCCCAGCCCGACCAGGAAGGTGGTCTTGGCATCCTTGAGTCCGCGAATACAGCCCATGGCGATGGTCTGCACGCCGTCGAACAGCTCAAACCATGCGGCCACCGCCAGCAGGCTGACGGCGAGGTTGATCACGTCGCGAAACGCCGGGTCATGCTGGTCGAGGAACAAGCTGATCAGTGGGTGCGAGAACAACCACAGCACCGCTGCAAAGCCCAGCATCACCACCGCGCCAAAGCCTATGCCAACTCGCCCGGCCAGCCGCGCTTCCAGCAACTGCCCAGCACCATAATGCTGGCCGATACGCATGGTGATCGCGTACGACATGCCCGCCGGCACCATGAACGCCACCGACACGATCTGCAGGGCGATCTGGTGCGCAGCCAGCTGCGTGCTGCCCATAGTGCCCATGCACAGCGCGGCGAACGCAAAGAGCCCGACTTCCACCGCATAGGTGCCACCAATCGGCAGGCCCAGGCGCCACAGTTCCCGCAGGTAGTGCAGGTTGGGCCGCAGCAAACCCTTGCGCAGCGGATACGCGTCGTAGGCACGGTTGTATTTGATGTACCAGATCAACGCCAACGCCATGCAGTTGGCAACGATGGCGGTGACCAGGCCAATGCCCACCAGCCCGAGTTTCGGCAGGCCGAACATGCCTTCGATCAACGCGTGGTTGAGCAGGTAGTTGATCACCGTGCCGCCCAGGCTGATCACCATCACCGGCGTGGCCTTGCCGATAGCACTGGTGAAGCCGCGCAGGGCCATGAACGTCAGGTAGCCGGGCAGGGCGAACGGCAGGATGGTCAGGAACTGGCCGGCGGACGCGACGTTGGTTTCGGTCTGGCCGAACATCAGCAGCACTGGCTTGAGTTTCCACAGCAGCAAACCAGCCACCAGCGCCATCAACCAGGCCAGCCACAGCCCGGCCTGGGTCAGGCGGGTGGCGCCCTCGATGTCGCCGGCGCCCTGGCGGATCGCGACCAGCGTGCCCACGGCAGCGATCACGCCGATGCAGAAAATCGACACGAACGAATAGCTCGCCGCACCCAGGCCTCCGCCGGCCAGGGCCTCGGGGCTCAGGCGGGCCATCATCAGGGTGTCGGTCAGCACCATCAGCATGTGGGCCAACTGTGAGGCAATCAGCGGCCCTGACAGCCGCAGAATGGCCCAGAGTTCGGTACGTGCCGGATGCCGCATGATCATCACGCTCAAAAAGTCAGGGAAGGGTGGAAGGGTTGATTCTCGGCGCTCACAGCGCATTGCACAAAGGGATAAATCCGATGGTTCGCATGATTAAAACTCATGCCTGAATGATTCTGGTAGGGTTTCGATATTGCGCCGTCGGAGTTTTCGCCATGTCTCGTCGTCTTCCTCCTCTTTACGCCTTGCGCGCGTTTGAAGCTGCGTCCCGCTACAACTCGTTCACCCGGGCGGCGGAAGAGTTGTCGATTACCCAAAGTGCGGTGAGCCGGCACATTCGTACCCTGGAAGAGCATTTCGCCTGCCGCCTGTTCCAGCGCAGCGGCCGCACCTTGCAACTCACCGAGGCAGCGCGCCTGTTGCTGCCGGGCGTGCGTGAAGGCTTTGCGGCCCTGGAGCGCGCCTGCCATACCTTGAATGCCGAGGACGACATCTTGCGCATGAAGGCGCCGTCCACCCTGACCATGCGCTGGCTGCTGGCGCGCCTCAGTCGCTTCCGGCACCTGCAGCCGGGCAATGAAGTGCAACTGACCAGCGCCTGGATGAGCGTCGATGAGGTGGATTTCAACCAGGAACCATTCGATTGCGCGGTGTTGTTGAGCAACGGGCATTTCCCGCCGGACTGGGAAGCCAGCTACCTGTTTCCGGAGTTGCTGATTCCGGTGGGCGCGCCGAACCTGTTGAGCGACGGACCCTGGGACGTTGCACGCCTGGCCTCTGCCGAACTGCTGCACCCGACGCCGGACCGGCGTGACTGGCGCAACTGGCTGGAGCGCATGGGGCTGTCATCCCAGGTTTCGCTCAAGGGCGGGCAGGTGTTCGACACCTTGGAGTTGGGCATGATCGCCGCTGCCCGAGGGTACGGCGTGTCCATGGGCGACTTGCTGATGGTGGCCGAAGACGTGGCCCAGGGCCGCCTGAGCCTGCCATGGCCCACCGCTGTGGCCAGTGGGGAAAATTACTATCTGGTGTGGCCGAAGACCCGGCCGGGTGGCGAGCGTTTGCGACGGCTGGGTGACTTTCTCCAGGGCGAAGTGCAGGCCATGGAATTGCCCCAGGTCGAGCGCCTCGACTGAGTGGATTGCGCACCGGCCAGCAATCGTTTGCGCGATACCCCTGTGATTCGCTCAAGTATTGAGCCTGCCCGCCGAAGTAGGGTTGTTGGAACTACCGTTCTGCAACGTTTCCCCTATTAGAATTTTGCCGAGCAGCGCTATGAGATCAGGATGATCCTGGCCTCGGCCAGGAGCCTTCATGTCTCAACCTCGCGCCCGGATTGCCTCTCAACTGGGGCTTGCCCTCGCCGTGATACTGGCTGTCGTCATCAGCGGCAGCACGGTATTCGCGTTGCGTTCGCTGGATTCCGCCAACCTCGACACCCGCGAGGAGCACCTGGCCAGCGAGGCCCGCTTGCTGGCCGACCAACTCAATACCTTCCACAGCACCTTGCGCGAAAGTACCCAGCGTTTGAGCGGGCTGTTTGAAAAGCGCTTCAGCGCCGGCTTGAGTACGCGCCCTGAGCAACCGGTGACGGTGGCGGGCGTGCAGACGCCGGGCCTGTACCTGGGCGAGGAAGTGCTCAACAACAACTTCGCTGAAGTCGATGAGTTCAAGCAGATGTCCGGCGGCGTGGCGACCTTGTTCGTACGCAGCGGCGAGGACTTTATCCGCGTCAGCACCTCCCTGACCAAGCAGGATGGCAGCCGCGCCATCGGTACGGCGCTGGATCACCAGCATCCGGCCTATCAACGCTTGCTGGGCGGGCAGGGCTACGTTGGCCGTGCGGTATTGTTCGATCGCTCCTACATGACCCAGTACAGCCCGGTGCGGGACGCCAGCGGCAAAGTGATTGCGGTGCTATTTGTCGGCTTCGACTACACCGATGCGCAGAACGCCCAGTTCGACAACCTCAAGCGTTTCCGCATCGGCCAGACCGGTTCCCTGGCGCTGCTGGACGAACAGAAGCACTGGCTGGTACCGCCCGCTGGCGTGCAGGCGCTGGATCAGTCGATTCCGGTGATGCTCGACCTGGCCGCCAAACCTGGAAAAGGCCGTTTCTGGAGCGACAAGAACGAAGACTTCTACAGCGTTGCCGTGCCGTTTGAAGGCGGCCCGTGGTCGGTGGTGGCGAGCATGCCGAAAGCCGAAATTCGCGCGGTGACCTGGTCGGTGGGGATTCGCCTGGCGATCGGCAGCTTGCTCGCGATGCTGCTGGCGGTGGGCGCGGCGGTCTGGTTGCTGCGCAGCAAGTTGCAGCCGTTGGGCGACCTGGTGCGTCAGGCCGAAGCCCTGGGCGCCGGTGATTTGAGCGCACGGCTGAACGTTTCCAGCCATGACGAAATCGGCCAGTTGGCCCGCAGTTTCAACCAGATGGGCGAAGCGCTGTCGACCATGGTGTCGCATATCCGCAAGGCGGCTGAAGACGTGAACAGCCGCGCCCAGGCGTTGTCGGGTTTGTCCGGCGGTGCGTACGAAGGCATGGAGCAACAGTCCGGCGAGATCACCAGCATGGCCGGCGCGGTGGAAGAGTTCAGCGCCACCTCGCTGAATATTGCCGACAACATGGGCAACACCGAGCGCCTGGCCCAGGACAACGCCCAGCAAACCAGGATCGGCCGCACCTCGATGCAGGAAGCGTCGTCGTCCCTGGAACACATCGCCACCGCGCTGAACAGCACGGCCACGGTGATCAACACCCTGGGCCAGCGCTCCCAGGAAATCGGCGGGATCGTCGGGGTGATTACCGCGATTGCCGAACAGACCAACCTGCTGGCGCTCAACGCCGCCATCGAAGCGGCGCGGGCCGGTGAGCAGGGGCGCGGGTTTGCGGTGGTGGCCGATGAAGTGCGCAACCTCGCATCGCGCACTCGTCAGGCCACGGATGAGATTTCCGGGATGATCCAGAGTATCCAGCAGGAAACCGGCAACGCCATCAGCACCATGGAGCAAGGCAACGTGCTGATGCAGGAAGGCCTGGCTCGCAACGCTGACGTCGCCTCTGCGCTGGCGCGGATCGACGAGCAAAGCCGCTCGGCGGGCCAGCAGTTTGCGGCCATTACCACGGCGACCCAGGAGCAGAGCAGCACGGCGACCCTGCTGAGCAGCAACTTGCAGAGCATCGCCCTGGCCAACAGCGAGCAGCGTGAAGTGGTGTCCAACCTGGCGATCACCGCCAAGGAACTGGAGACCCTGGCGGCGGGCTTGCGGCATGAGGTTGACCGGTTTCGTTGATTGACTGTTCGGGCCTCATCGCGGGCAAGCCCGCTCCCACAGTTGACCGTGTTGTTCTGGAGTAAGCGGTCCACTGTGGGAGCCGGGCTTGCCCGCGATGACGGCCTACCCGACGCGTCAAACGTCGGATCGGTCGCCCAGCCCCGGGTCCACACGCTTGCCAATGTCCTTGAGTCGTGCCAGTTGATCAACCATCCCTGGCGCTTCATCCAGGCTGCTGACAAAGGTCCACAGGTAAGTCATCACCGCATACACATGGCCGGCCTTGACCGCCGGCGACAGCGCCAACTGGCTGATGGCGACCACAAACAACAGCGCCGCCAGCGTGCCGATAAACAGGAACGCTGCGGCCTCGCGGTCCGACAGCCAGATGCGCAGGCGTGACAGCACCTGGTAGTGGCGCTGCAAGGTCTGTGCGCCGACCTTTTCCACCAGGCCGATTTCCTTTTCCAGGCGGTCATTCAAGCGCTCATGCAGTTCCTGATTGCGCCGGGCGAAACGTGGCAACAAAGTTGTGCACAGCACCAGCGCGGTCAGGCACGCCAGGCCTATCCACGGCTCGATCACCAACAGCATCACTGCCGCACCGACGATGGAAACCAGCGCCGTCGCGATGATCGGCACGTGTTTTTCGAAGAAGTCGACAAAGTCCCGCGCCAGCACCACCCGCGCTGCCGCCCGGGAAGTGCTGTGGTTTTGCAGACGCTGGTTGAGAATCACCGGCACCGCAAGGTCCGCGTAGATACGGGTGAAGGTGCGTGTATCCAGCGCCCGTCGCGCC
This sequence comes from Pseudomonas sp. KK18, assembly GCF_037094675.1. Taxonomy (NCBI): domain Bacteria; kingdom Pseudomonadati; phylum Pseudomonadota; class Gammaproteobacteria; order Pseudomonadales; family Pseudomonadaceae; genus Pseudomonas; species Pseudomonas sp. KK18. Next base: position 6,983,917 of record NZ_CP146605.1, on the reverse strand, counting down.
GCCCCGACCACCCAGAACGCCAGCACCACGGCGGCGTAGAACAGCGCGCTGCCGGCATCGCCGCGGATGATCGAGTCCACCGCGAACCCCGCAAACAGTGGGTAGGCCAGCAGCAATGCGTTCTCCAGGGCCACCAGCGACAAGGTGCAGAACAACTTGCCGGGATAGGCCTTGGCGATCGCCTTAAGGGTTTGGCTGGCGGATTGTTGCCCGATCTTTTTGCTTTCTTCGATCAGGATCTGGGGTGTTACGGATGACATGGGGTGCACCGAGAGTGAGATAAACGCTATTATTGAGCGACTGCTCAAGTATCCTTGAGCGACCGCTCAAAAAGCAAGCGCCGTCGATCTGCCGGTGCCTGAAGGAAAAGCCTCATGTCGCGTATCGACCGTAAAGACCAGATCATCGCCGCCGCCCTGGAGCTGTTTCGCAGCAAAGGGTTTGCCGATGTTTCCACCCGCGACCTGGCGGAGCATGCCGGGCTGTCCCGCAGCCACGTCTATCACTACTTCAGCGACTGGAAAGAGCTGCGCCGCGAAGCGTTCGTGCGGTTCGCCAACGAGCAACTGGACGAGGTGAGGGCGCCGCTGGTGGATCTGCCACCATTGGAAGCCCTCGAAGGTTTCCTGCGTGACTGCCTGCCCTCCACGGCAGACGCCGGTTGGGCGCTATGGCTGGATGCCTGGGACGAAGCCATGCATGACGAGCCATTGGCCCAGGCCTACCTGGTGATCAACGCCCAATGGCAAGCCATGCTCGCCGAGATCATCGAGCAAGGTGTGGCGGCCAAAGTGTTCCGCTGTGAGTCGCCCAAGCGCGCTGCGCGACAACTCTTTGCCGTAGCGATGGGCTATGCCGATGACTTGTTGCTCAAACCCTCCGTTGAGTCAGCTGAAGCGGTGATGGATGAGGTGATGGAAGTGGCGGGGCTGCTTCTGGCGTTGCCTAGGACGCGCTAGCAGGGCGGTACTGCAAGGCCTCCGCCAGATGATGGCGGGCGATGGCTTCCACTTGTTCCAGGTCGGCCAGGGTGCGGGCGACCTTGAGCAGGCGATGGGCTGCCCGCAACGACAGCGTCAGCCGTTCGCAGGCGCTTTCCAGCCAGCCTTCATCAGCCTTTTCCAGTTTGCAGTGCTGGCGTAGCCCCGGCAGGTCGAGAAACGCATTGGCGCAGCCCTGGCGCCGTTGTTGGCGGTCCCGGGCATCGGCGACGAGGACGGAGGCGCTGGCGGTATCATCACCGGACTGTATGCCCGGGTTCAGCGCGGTGCTTTCCCGGGCGACGGTCACGTGCAGGTCGATCCGGTCCAGCAGCGGCCCCGAGAGTTTGTTGCGATAGCGCTGAATCTGCTCCGGCGTGCAGCGACAGCGCCCACTGGGCTCGCCCACATAGCCGCAAGGGCAGGGGTTCATCGCCGCCACCAACTGAAAGCGCGCCGGGAAACGCACCCGGTCGCGAGCGCGGGAAATCACGATATGCCCGGACTCGAGCGGCTCACGCAGCACCTCCAGGACCTTGCGATCAAACTCCGGCAACTCGTCGAGAAACAACACACCGTGATGGGCCAGGGTTATTTCCCCCGGCTGCGGTTTCGAGCCGCCGCCCACCAGCGCCGGGCCGGATGCCGAATGATGCGGCTGGCGAAATGGCCGGTGTGGCCAATGGCTCAGCGGCGCCAGGCTGACCACCGATTGAATCGCCGCCACCTCCAGCGCTTCCTGTTCACTCAAGGGCGGCAACAACCCTGGTAGACGGCTGGCGAGCAAGGTCTTGCCGGTGCCCGGTGGCCCGCTGAGCAACAGGTTGTGGGCGCCCGCCGCAGCGATCAACAGCGCACGCTTGGCTGCCAGCTGGCCCTGCACTTCACTCAGGTCCGGGTAGGGTTTGTTCAAGTACATCAGGCCACTGGAAACGAAGGGCTCGATCGGCACGTGACCGTTCAGGTGCGCCACCACTTGCAGCAGGTGATCCACGGCAATCACCTTCAACCCCGAAGCCAGGCAGGCTTCCTCGGCATTGGCCCGCGGCACGATCAAGGTGCGCCCGACCTTGCGCGCCGCCAGGGCTGCGGGCAACACACCTTTCACCGGCCGCACCTCACCGGACAGCGCCAGCTCGCCCAGGCATTCCACGTTATCGAGGGTCAGCGCCGGTACCTGCACGCTGGCGGCGAGAATCCCCAGGGCAATCGCCAAATCAAAGCGCCCGCCGTCCTTGGGCAGGTCGGCGGGCGCGAGGTTGAGGGTGATGCGGCGGGACGGGTATTGCAGCGCAGAATTGAGAATGGCGCTGCGCACGCGGTCTTTGCTTTCCTTGACGGCGGTTTCCGGCAGGCCCACCAGCGTCAGCGACGGCAAGCCGTTGGCCATGTGCACCTCGACAGTGACGGCGGGCGCTTCGACGCCTATCTGGGCGCGGCTGTGGACGATGGCGAGGGACATGCTCGTTCCTTGAAATGAGTGGCCGCTTCCTGCGGTTTTTCAAGGGTAGTTGAGTGATGGCGACGCGCGGCGGCGAGGTTTTACAGAACGTATCGCGCTAGCGGTCCGACGGCGGCACACACAGAAACTCTTTCGCCAGCGTCAACCACGCCTGCGCCGCAAACGACAACTTGCACTGCCGACGCCACGCCAGCATCAGCCTCCAGTTCAGGGCCGGCGACTGTATTTCCGCGATGCTGAACTGGCTCGTATCAAGGGTTTCGCAGAATGCCCGGGGCAGCAGGGTGATGCCCACGCCCAGTCGTACCAGGGAGGCGATAAAGTCCCATTGGCTGCTGCGGCCACTGATCCGCGGCTCAAAACCGGCTTGTGCACAGGCATCAAGTACGAATTGGTTCAGGGTGAAGGTGTCATCGTAAAAGATGAATTCGCAGGCTTGCAGTTCGCTCAACTCCACCGAGCTGCGGCCTTGCCAGGGCGAGTCATGGGGCGCGAGCAGGCACAGTGGCGATTCGAACAAGGGCATGGATTCGAATTCGGACCAGATATCCGCCACGCGCGGCGAGTCAAGGATGGTGCCGAACTCCAGCGTGCCCTGGCGCAGATCCTGGATGGTGATATTGCCGCCGCTTTCGAACAGTTTCAGTTCGATCTTCGGGTAACGGGCGTGATACTCCGCAAAGATCGGCGCCAGTGCGAGGTGGGTAGAGGGCGAAAGCCCCATGCGCAGGGCGCCGCGCCCGACATGCTGCAAGTCTTGCAGCTCTACCGTCATTTCATCGTGCAGCGCGATCATTTCCTTGGCGCGCTTGAGCACAATTTCCCCGGCGTCCGTCAGGGTGAAGCGTTTTCCCATGCGGTCGAGCAGCTTCAGGCCAAGGCTCGACTCCAATTGCTGCACCATCTTGCTGACTGTTGGCTGGGTCAGGTGCAGCTTCACAGCGGCTTTGGTAAAGCTCTGCTGGTCGACGACTTCTACGAAATAACGGAGCGCCCGAATGTCCATCTTGCATTCCAATTTTGCATGGTTTTCATAATATTAATTCATTATATCTTTAAAAAATGGCTGGATAAGATTTGTTACATCTGTTCCCAGCCAGCGCTTCCATGACGCCTTAAGGGCCTTGCCAGACGCTTCCATGGCCAGATTTCTCGCAGTGTATGAATCAAAGGCAACGCTATTTCTGGAGAGCAACTGTGCTTAACAAAACGCGTCATTCTTTTTCCGGTTCTGATGAGATGTCTCAGGGAGCGCGCTTCGTTAAGGAGTTGCTGGCGCAGGCGCAGATCGAGGTCAACGGGCCATCGGCTGCCGATATGCAACTGCACTACAGTGCCACATTTGATCTCGCCCTGGCCAAGGGCAATCTTGGCCTTGGCGAAGACTACATGGATGGCGGCTGGGACGCCGAGGCGCTGGATGAGTTTTTTTTCCGCCTCATGCGCTCCGGCGTGATCGACCAGGCCAACCCGGCCACCTTGTTGTTTCACGCGTTCAGCTCCCGCTGGCTGAACCTGCAAAACAAGAAGCGCGCCTGGCAAGTCGGCGAAGCACATTACGACCTCGGCAATGACTTCTACGCACGCATGCTCGACTCGCGCATGACCTACACCTGTGGCTACTGGAAAGATGCCACCACCCTGGAGCAGGCGCAGTTCGCCAAGCTGGACCTGATCTGTAAAAAACTGGGGCTCAAGCCGGGCATGCGCGTGCTGGATATCGGCTGTGGCTGGGGCAGTTTCATGAGCCATGCGGCCGAGCACTATGGGGTCGAGTGTGTCGGCGTGACCATCTCCAAGGAGCAGGCGGAGTGGGGGCGGGCCAAGTATTCACATCTGCCGATCGAGTTTCGTCTGCAGGACTATCGGGATATCGACGAGCAGTTCGACCATATCGCCAGTGTCGGCATGTTCGAACATGTGGGGCGCAAGAACCATCGGGCGTATATGGAGGTCGCCAACCGCTGCCTGAAAGACGATGGGTTGTTCCTGCTACACACTATCGGCAAGAACCAACGCAACAGCACGCCGGATCCGTGGATCGACAAATACATCTTTCCCAACGGTGATTTGCCCTCGATCGGGCAGATCGGCGACGCCATGGACGGGTTATTTGTTGCCGAGGATTTGCACAACTTTGGCGCCGACTACGACAAGACGCTGATGGCCTGGTGCGAAAACTTCGAACTGGCGTGGCCGGATTTCGCAGACACCTTTGGCCAGCGTTTCTACCGGATGTGGCGCTATTACCTGCTGTCGTGTGCAGGGGCGTTTCGCGCGCGGGATATCCAGCTGTGGCAGTGGGTATTGTCGAAGAAGGGGGTTGTCGGCGGGTATCAGCGGGTGAGCTGAGGGTTGCAACGGTTTAACGGGGACAGGCGAAACCTGCCCCGGTTGGGCCGGCTTATTCGGCGGCAGGCGTCAATCGCGCTTCCAGCTCCGCCACCTTGGCCTCAAGGCTTTCCAACCGCGCCCGAGTGCGCGCCAGCACCACCATCTGGCTATCAAACTCTTCCCGGCTTACCAGGTCCAGCTTGCTGAAACCGCTTTGCAGCAGTGCCTTGAACTGGCTTTCAATTTCATTGCGTGGCAGCGGCGTGTCGCTGCTGAACAGGCGGGAGGCGTGGCCGCTCAGGGCGTCGAGGAGGTCTTTGGGCGCGAGCATGGGAAATAGTCCGGAAAATCTGTTGGCCGGCAGTGTATCACGCAGCGTCTATAGTCTTTTCCAGCCCCTGCGGCGCACGCTTTTCGCGCATGAGGACGGGCGGTCGCGCACCGTTTTCGTGCGTATCTTCGCTGTCGTGGCGCCCGGTAGGTGGGCACAGGCGAACAAAGGACTGATTTCAGTGATTTTTACGGAGCTGGCAAGCTTTCTGCTTAGACGATCATGACCCATGCACTGATGCAGTCGCTGTGACGATGCAGTGCGCCGACGGACCAGCGGTACATGTTTCGTCACCAGTGGTTAGCGAGCGTCGCAATGGCAAATGCCAGGGCGACGAAGCGTTACAAAGCCAGGCACTGCGCTTAGACTTGAGACGGGTTTGTTTTCCTGGGGCAAGTCCACCAATTCGGGAGAGAGTTTTCATGAAGCTAGTCACTGCCATCATCAAGCCGTTCAAGTTGGACGATGTACGCGAGTCACTGTCCGAGATCGGCGTGCAGGGCATTACCGTTACTGAGGTCAAAGGCTTCGGTCGGCAGAAGGGTCACACCGAGCTGTATCGCGGCGCGGAATACGTGGTCGATTTCCTGCCAAAGGTGAAGATTGACGTCGCCATTGACGACAAGGATCTTGACCGGGTCATCGAGGCGATAACCAAGGCCGCCAACACCGGCAAGATCGGTGACGGCAAGATCTTCGTGGTCAATCTGGAACAGGCTATTCGCATCCGTACCGGCGAAACCGATACCGACGCAATCTAAGCCGCCAAACCCCAACGCCCCAGGAGAAAACAATATGACTCTGCGTAAATTCGCAGGGCTAGGAGCCCTGTTGTCCCTCGTAATGCCGGCCCTGGCCATGGCGGCGGACCCAGTACCTGCTCCAGTCCTCAATTCCGGCGACACCGCGTGGATGCTCACGTCCACCGCGCTGGTGCTGTTCATGACCATTCCAGGCCTCGCGCTGTTCTACGGCGGCATGGTTCGCTCCAAAAACATTCTTTCCGTGATGATGCAGTGCTTTGCCATCACCGGCCTGATCACCATCCTGTGGTTCGTGTACGGCTACAGCATGGCGTTCGACACCACCGGTATGGAAGCAGGCGTCGTCAACCTCAACTCGTTTGTGGGTGGCTTGTCCAAACTGTTCCTCTCGGGTGTGACCCCGGCCAGCATCACCGGCCCGGCGGCGTTGTTCCCTGAGGCCGTGTTCGTGACCTTCCAGATGACCTTCGCGATCATCACCCCGGCGCTGATCGTCGGTGCATTCGCCGAGCGGATGAAGTTCTCCGCGATGCTGATCTTCATGGGCGTCTGGTTCACCCTGGTCTACGCACCGATCGCCCACATGGTATGGGGCGGTCCGGGTTCGTTGCTGGGCGACTGGGGCGTGCTCGACTTCGCAGGCGGCACCGTGGTGCACATCAACGCCGGTGTGGCCGGCCTGGTAGCGTGCCTGGTACTCGGCAAGCGTAAAGGCTTCCCAACCACCCCAATGGCCCCGCACAACCTCGGTTACACCCTGGTGGGCGCGGCCATGCTGTGGGTCGGCTGGTTCGGCTTCAACGCCGGCTCCGCTGCTGCTGCCAACGGCACTGCCGGCATGGCGATGCTGGTGACCCAGATCGCTACCGCTGCTGCGGCCCTGGGCTGGATGTTCGCCGAGTGGGTCACCCACGGCAAGCCGAGCGCACTGGGCATCGCCTCGGGTGTGGTTGCGGGCCTGGTGGCAATCACCCCAGCCGCTGGCACCGTGGGCCCGATGGGCGCCCTGGTGATCGGCCTGGCTGCCGGTGTGGTGTGCTTCTTCTGCGCCACTACCCTGAAACGCAAACTGGGCTACGACGACTCCCTGGACGCCTTCGGCGTGCACGGTATCGGCGGTATCCTCGGCGCGATCCTGACCGGCGTGTTCGCCGCACCGTCGATGGGTGGCTTCAACGCCGCTACTACCGACATTGCCGCACAGGTCTGGGTTCAGGCCAAAGGCGTCGGCTTCACCGTCATCTACACCGCTATCGTGACGTACATCATCCTCAAGGTGCTGGACGTGGTGATGGGCCTGCGGGTGACCGAAGAAGAAGAGGCGGTTGGCCTCGATCTGGCGCAACACAACGAGCGCGGCTACAACTTGTAAGTACGCGAAAAAAAGATGCCCGGCTTGCCGGGCATTTTTTTGCCTTGGGTTTGTCTGTGGCTAAAGGTGTATGGGTTTTTTTGCGACTTTGTGATGGGATCCGCACTGCACTTTTCAGTGTGCGAATGTCTTACAGGCATGTAGGCGTATTCGGCACTTTGTTTTTTCCCTGAGCGCGCTAGAATGCGCGCCGATAGGCGGAGAACTGTATGTGGCAACAGACCCTGATAACCCTGCGGGCCAAGCCCCGGGGCTTTCATCTGGTGACGGACGAGTTGCTCGCCGGCCTGCCTGAATTGAAGGCCTGTCGGGTGGGACTGTTGCATTTGTGGCTGCAGCACACCTCGGCCTCGTTGACGGTCAACGAGAATGCCGACCCGGCGGTTCGCCGTGACTTCGAGCGTTTTTTCAATGCGCTGGTGCCGCAAGGCACGGCGGGATATGAACACAACGACGAGGGTCCGGATGATCTGCCGGCGCACTTCAAGGCCAGTCTGCTGGGCTGTCAGCTGAGTTTGCCGGTAAGGGCCGGCCGCTTGGCGATGGGGACCTGGCAAGGTGTTTATCTGGGCGAGCACCGTGATCATGGCGGTGCTCGTAAAGTCCTCGCCACCTTGCACGGTGATGGGGCATAAGCCACTGGTTAACCGGTGGATGTTGATTTTTTTCCGGCGGCCGTCGACAGGCGGCGAAGCTGGGCTATAACTAATCTGCTTTTCGCAAGTCATGAGGTAGAACATGAGCGACGATGATCTGGAAAACGACGACCTCGAAGTAGGCGACGACGACGAAACCGAGGAAGGTCTTGAGGCGGCTGCCGAAGACGTGGCTGACGACGACGGTGGCGACGATGCACCGGTCCCGGCAGCCAAGGGCAAGGCCAAGGCTGCAGTGTCGGTTGACGAGTTGCCGAGCGTAGAAGCCAAGAACAAAGAGCGCGATGCGCTGGCCCGGGCGATGGAAGAATTCCTCGCCAAAGGCGGCAAAGTGCAGGAAGTCGAGGCTAACGTGGTGGCAGATCCACCGAAGAAGCCGGATAACAAGTACGGCAGCCGGCCTATCTAAGGCCTGCTGTCTGCTTGCTGAAAAAGCCCGCCGTCGCTGCGGGCTTTTTCATGGGCGAAACAAAATGGTCAGGGCTAACACCCATCCAAGGATGAAGAGCGTGTGTGGCGAGGGAGCTTGCTCCCGTTGGGGCGCGAAGCGGCCCCTGGTTGGGTCGACGCGGTCTTTCAGAAAGGCCGTCGTGGCTGGTTCAGGGGCCGCTTCGCAGCCCAGCGGGAGCAAGCTCCCTCGCCACAAAAGCCCTTCATCATCAGGTTATGCGTTCCAGCGGGCTAGCACGTCGGGTAGCTCGGTCAGGCTGCGAATCTCGGCATCCGGCAATTTCTCGGCCTCCCAGGCCTTGCCTGCCGGGTTGAACCACACCGCCCGCAGCCCCGCCTGCTGCGCACCGGCAATGTCATCCCCTGGATGGTCACCCACATGCACTGCCGCGCCCGGCGCTACGCCACCGCGCTGCAAGGCTTCCTGAAACAACCGCGCATCCGGCTTGGCAATACCAATGTCTTCAGCCCGGAGTGCAAAGTGGAAGTAGTCCGCCAACCCCACACGTTGCACATCGGCATTACCGTTGGTAATCACCCCCAGCAGATAGTCGCGGCGCAGTGCTTGCAGCATCGGTTCCGCTTCGGGGAATACGGTGAGTTGATGCCGGGCATGGATGAACGCTTCAAAGCACACATCCGCCATCTGCGCCGCTTCCGGCAACGGGTACCCGGCTTCCTCGAAGGCGTATTGCAGCACCTTGTGACGCAACACGCTGATGCGATATTTCAGCTCGGGATGACGCTCCAGCACCTGCTGGCGCAGGCTGGCAAACTTCTCCAGGGGCAAGTCGCCCACCTTGGTGGCGTGGGTCGCCAGCCACTCGCGCATCGATGCCTCGGCGCTGATGATGACCGGCACGTTATCCCAGAGCGTATCGTCCAGGTCGAAGGTGATCAGCTTGATGCTCATGAGTCACTGCCCTTAATGCGTTTGGCCCGTGGATGGGCGCTGTCGTACACCGTTGCCAGGTGCTGGAAGTCCAGGTGGGTGTAGATCTGGGTGGTCTTGATGTCGGAGTGGCCCAGCAGTTCCTGCACCGCACGCAGGTCCTGGGAGGACTCCAGCAAGTGGCTGGCAAAGGAGTGCCGGAGCATGTGCGGGTGCAGGTTCTGCCCCAGCTCGCGCTCGCCGGCGGCCTTGACCCGCACTTGTATGGCCCGGGGCCCGAGGCGCCGGCCTTGCTGGCTGATAAACACCGCGTCGTCCGCCGGGTTGGCCAGGGCGCGCAGCGGCAGCCATAGCAGCAAGGCTTCGCGGGCCTTCTTGCCCACCGGCAATACGCGGGTCTTGCTGCCTTTGCCGAGCACCTGCACCAGGCCATCCGCCAGGTCCAGTTGATCGAGGTTAAGCCCGGTCAGCTCCGACAGGCGCAGGCCCGAGGAGTAGAAGAGTTCGAGGATTGCCTGGTCGCGATGGGCCAGGAAGTCGTCCTCCACGGCGCCATCGAGCAATTGCAGGGCGCGATCCGTGTCGAGGGTCTTGGGCAGGCGGCGTTCGCCCTTGGGCGGCGCCAGGCCGTTGGCCGGGTCGTGGTCGCACAGGCCTTCGCGGTTCAGGTAGTGATAGAGGCCGCGTACCGCCGACAGCAGGCGCGCCAGGCTGCGGGAGGATTGGCCTTGCTGGTGCAGGCGGGCGATCAGGCTGCGCAGACCCTGGATGTCCAGGGCCTTCCAGCTGCCGATGTGTTGTTTCTCGCAGAACGCCAGGACCTTGTTCAAGTCCCGCCGGTAGGCTTCCAGGGTATGCGGCGACACCTGGCGCTCGCTGCGCAGGTGAGCGCAGTAGGCGTCCAGTTGTCGTTCCATGGCTAGCGCACCGCGCGCAATGCGCTGGTGAAGCGTGGCAGGACGCGGCCCAGCACTTCGGCGATGTAGCTCAGGAACAGCGTGCCCACCGAGCTTTTGTAATGCTGCGGATCACGGCTGGCGATGGCCAGCACGCCATGCAAACCTTGATGACTGAGGGCAACCACGGCGGTGGAGCCGATCTGCTGGCGCTGCTCGGCGCCAAACAGGAAGTCCAGCTCATGCTCGCGCAAGGTGCCGCTGATGGTCTTGCCTTCGGACAGCAGGCCGCCAATCGCGGTCTGGGCATCGCTGCCGCTGACCCAGCGACCCACCGGCATCGGGTTGTCGCTGAACAGGATCAGGCTGACAAAGGGCACCTGGAAATCCTGGCGCAGGCTGTCTTCGACGGCGATCACCGCTTCTTCCAGGCTGGCGGCGTCCATCAGGGTCAGGACCAGGCGGCGAGTCTTGTCGAACAGGCGGTCGTTGTCGCGGGCCACATCCATCAGCTGCGAGAGCCGATGGCGCATTTCGATATTGCGCTCGCGCAGGATCTTCATCTGCCGCTCCACCAGCGACACGGTATCGCCGCGCTGGTGGGGAATACGCAGGGCCGGCAGCAGTTCTTCGTGTTCAACGAAGAAGTCCGGGTTAGCCTCCAGATACGCCGCAACGGCTGCGGCCTCCAGACTTTCGCTTGGGGATGCTTGCGCGGGTACTTGAGGCTTATCAGTCATTAGATTTGCTCACTCATAGACGGACCTGTCCTTCGTAGACGCGGGTGGCCGGGCCGGTCATTTTCACCGGTTGGCCGGGGCCTGCCCATTCGATGGACAGGCGTCCACCGGGCAGGTCGATCAGCAGCGGCGAATCCATCCACCCCTGGCTGATCGCGGCTACGGCAGCGGCGCAGGCGCCGGTACCGCAAGCCTGGGTTTCGCCGGCCCCGCGTTCCCACACGCGCAACTGCGCACGGGAACGGTCGATGACCTGCAGGAAGCCCACATTGACCCGCGCGGGAAAGCGCGGGTGGTTTTCGATCTTTGGCCCCAGTTCATGCACCGGCGCGTTGTTGATGTCATCCACCCGCAGCACGGCATGGGGGTTGCCCATGGACACTGCGGCCAGGTTGACGGTCTTGCCGTCCACGTCCACCGGGTAGCTCAGGGCTTGCTCGGTGGCCTGGAACGGAATGTCCGCCGGCACCAGCCGTGGCGCGCCCATGTTGACGCCGATCTGGCCGTCGCTGCGAATATCCAGCTCGATGATGCCGCTTTTGGTCTCGACGCGAATCTGCCGCTTGGCGGTCAGGCGCTTGTCCAGGACAAAACGGGCGAAACAGCGGGCACCATTGCCGCACTGTTCCACTTCGGAGCCATCGGAGTTGAAGATCCGGTAACGGAAATCCACTTCCGGGTTACTCGGCGCTTCCACCAGCAACAATTGGTCGAAGCCGACACCGGTGTGCCGGTCGCCCCACAGCTTGGCGTGCTTGGGCAGGATGTGCGCGTGCTGGCTGACCAGGTCGAGGACCATGAAGTCATTGCCCAGCCCGTGCATCTTGGTAAAACGCAGCAACATGACCTTACTCCGGCAGCAGGCTTTCGCCAGCAAACAACTCGGCTACCGTCTCGCGGCGACGCACTTCAAACGCTTGATCACCGTCCACCAGCACCTCGGCGGTACGCCCGCGGGTGTTGTAGTTGGAGCTCATGACAAACCCATAGGCACCGGCCGAATGCACGGCCAGCAGGTCGCCTTCTTCCAGGGCCAGCTGACGTTCCTTGGCCAGGAAGTCGCCGGTCTCGCAGATCGGGCCGACGATATCGTAGCTGCGGCCTTCGCCTGCGCGTGGCTTGACGGCCGTCACATTCATCCAGGCCTGGTACAGCGCCGGACGGATCAGGTCGTTCATCGCCGCGTCGACGATGGCGAAATCCTTGTGCTCGGTGTGCTTGAGGTACTCGACCTGGGTCAGCAGCAGGCCGGCGTTGGCGACGATGTAGCGGCCCGGCTCGAACATCAGCGTCAGGTCGCGGCCTTCGAGGCGCTCGCGCACGGCCTTGATGTAGTCGGACACCAGCGGCGGCTCTTCATCGCGATAACGCACACCCACGCCGCCACCGAGGTCGATGTGGTGCAGGTAGATGCCGCACTCGCCGAGGCGGTCGACCAGCGCCAGCAGGCGGTCGAGGGCGTCGAGGAACGGTGGCAGGCTGGTCAGTTGCGAGCCGATATGGCAGTCGACACCCAAGACTTCCAGGTTCGGCAACTGCGCGGCGCGGATGTACACGTCCTCGGCGTCGGCAATGGCGATGCCGAACTTGTTCTCTTTGAGACCGGTGGAAATGTACGGGTGAGTGCCGGCGTCGACGTCCGGGTTGACCCGCAGGGAGATCGGCGCGCGAACGCCCATCTCGGCGGCCACCACTTGCAGGCGCTCCAGCTCGTCGGTGGATTCGACGTTGAAGCAGTGCACGCCAACTTCCAGGGCGCGGCGCATGTCTTCGCGGCTCTTGCCGACACCGGAGAACACAATTTTGTCAGCCTTGCCGCCGGCGGCCAGTACACGCTCAAGCTCGCCCCGGGACACGATGTCGAAACCGGCGCCCAGGCGCGCCAGGACATTGAGTACACCCAGGTTGGAGTTGGCTTTTACGGCGAAGCACACCAGGCTCGGCGTGCCTTCCAGCGCATCGGCAAAGGAGCGGTATTGCGCTTCGATGTGGGCACGGGAGTACACGTAGGTCGGGGTACCAAAGCGCTCGGCGATGGCGGACAGCGCGACACCTTCCGCGAACAGCTCGCCGTCCCGGTAGTTAAAAGCGTCCATGATGTTCCCTTAGTAGGTGTCGTGCTTGTGCGCTTTGGTTTGCGACGATTGCGCCTGTTCATTCGGGTCTTTGCTGTCATCGGGCAGATACAGCGGGCCTTTTTGACCACAGGCACTAACGAGGCAAGCGACCGCGACGAGCGCAGCAAGGGAAGAGATCAGGCGCTTCATGGCGAAATCCTTGAATATGCATTAATTGCGCCCGAGTATACCGACCACCCGCCGGATTGCCTATGCGCCGAAATACCCGTCCGGCGGGGCTTTGCCGAGTTTGTCGCGATTGTGCTTACACCAATCAGGGATAATTCACGCAGCTGCGGGTAATGAAATCGGTATCCTTTGCAATCATGATGGCGCGTCCGTATTGTGCGGCGCTTGAGCGAGACCAGACACTTTTCGAGGTTCCCACAATGAGTTTGACCGAAGCGCGTTTTCACGACCTGGTGGATGCGACCCAGCAAGCGCTGGAGGATATTTTCGACGACAGCGGTCTGGATGTGGACCTGGAGAACTCGGCCGGTGTGCTCACCGTCAAGTTTGAAAATGGCACCCAATTGATTTTCAGCCGCCAGGAGCCCCTGCGTCAGCTATGGCTGGCGGCGCGTTCCGGTGGTTTTCACTTCGATTACGATGAAGAAGAAAAACGCTGGACCCACGACACCACCGATGAGCTGCTGAGCGAAATGCTCGCGCGCCTCACCCAGGAACAAGCCGGCGTCGAGCTGGACTTCGACGAGATCTGATCGTGACGCAGCCCGTTCCCGTACGCCCGCCCAAGCCGCTGTTCAGCAATGTCAGCCCGGCGGTGCCGTCACCTTGTATCAGTTTATGTCGGCTGGATGAGCACAAAGTCTGCCTCGGTTGCTTCCGTCATGTGGAAGACATCCGCGAATGGCGCTCTGCCGACGATGCGCGACGCCGCGTGATCGTCGCCCAGGCCGAGCAGCGCAGGACCTGCGCCTGAGGCCGTCTTGTTTATTTATTGTGCTGTGGTAGTGTCCGGATACACCTCAACTCATCGAGGTCCGTGAGAACCCCGCCTTTTCCTGGCGGGGTTTTGCTTTTTTGTGCAGAAAAAAGGAGTCTGCCTGAATCATGACCGCACCTTCCATCATCCTCACCCGTCTTGACGTGCAGCGTCTTGAGCAACTGATCGACCGTGTCGGCGAGGCGTCGCCGGGCGTTGAAGCCCTGCAACACGAACTCGACCGCGCCGAAGAAGTGGTTGGCCACGATGAAGTGCCTGCATCTGTCGTGACCATGAACTCCAGCGTGCATTGCCGTGAACAAGGCAGTGGCAAGGACTATCACCTGACCCTGGTCTACCCCAAGGACGCGAACGCCGACGAAGGCAAAATCTCGATCCTGGCGCCGGTGGGCAGTGCATTGCTGGGCCTGCAAGTCGGCCAGCACATCGACTGGCCAGCACCGGGTGGCAAGACCCTCAAGCTTGAATTGCTCGGCGTCGAAGGCCAGCCGAAAGACGGTGGCGCCTTTCCTCTCTAAACCTGGTTCAGCGCTTCATTGAGCGCCAGTTCCAGATCAGCCTTGTAGCGCAGGTACAGATTGCTCGGGCTTTGAACATCACCGAGCAGGCCGGACAGGTCCAGATCGGTGATGTAGCAGCGGTAACGCTCGGCTTCCCGGCGTTGCCCGACGATTTGCTGGGCGACCACCGCAAACAGTTGGTCGCCAAATTCCAGCTCGGAAAACTCCCGTTGATTGCAGTACAAGGTGATCCCCACCTGGCCCGGTGCTGCCTTGCCGATAATCGCCTGCACGTCGTAGAACGGCTTGTTGGCCGGGGTTTGCGGCGCTGGGCGCGGTTCGGCCCGCCGTGCACGGCCGCTGCCTGACGGCAACAGCTGGTAATACAGGATTTGCACCGCGCCGAAGGGCTGTTGCGGATCCAGCGGCAGCAGCGCGTCGCGGCGATAAATGATCGACTGCAGGAAGCGCTGCAACGGCACCAACAGGCTTTGCTCGTCGTGGAACGGCAGGCGCTGCTGCCAGAGCGCGTTGAACTCATCCAGCACGTACAGCTCGGCAACTCCGTCGTTGATCCGGTAGAACACCTGCACACAGTCGGGCAGGCCCATGGGCAGCAGCAGCGCCAGGTCGTGGTCTTCCAGGGCCATGGTGTCCAGGTGCAGCGGGCTGTAGCTGGCCAGTTCCTCACTGAGGTAGGCGATCAGCGCGTCCTGGGTCGCCAGTGACACATGGTTGGCCTGGCCGGGTGTCAGCTCCATCACGTGGTAGTGCTGTTGCACCTGCACCAGGTAGCGGTGGTTTTCCTGGCCCAGCAGTAGGTTTTGCGCGGTGTCGAAGATTTCCTCCACGCGCTGGGCAATGAACTGCGCGCGGTTGTGGCAGAAACAGCGCACCCGCAAGCGCGGCAAGTGATTGGGCGGTAGCTGATTGAGGTAGTCGCGCAGGCAGTCGAGCAGCGCGTGGGGGCCGTCATAGCGGCTGACCATCACCTCGTTCCAACTGTTGAGCGTGACCTGGTCCAGGGTCAGCACCAGGTTTTCCCGTACGCCCGCGTAACTCAGGGAGTCGGTGCGCTCGGTGGTCATCAGGATGTTCAAGTCCCGGTGATGCTTGAGCGGGTCGACGCCGACGTTGATCAGCAGCAGCACTTCCTCGGGCACTGCCGAGCGCAGCAGGCGGTCTTCATCGACGCTGGCCAGGGGCAGGACGACGGTTTGTTGCAGGCTGCCCAGCAGGTTGAACAGCTCGAATTCGGTCATGTCACTGCTGCCGGGATGCAGCGCCAGGCGGGTACTGCTGTCGATCACGCCGTTGCGGTGGCACCAGGTGAGCATTTCCAGCAAATCGCGGCTGCGCTTGATCGGCGCGAAGTGCTCCCATTCCAGGGCGGTCAGGCTGCCGTTGTACAAGCCCCAATGATGCTGGCCGGGCTCTTTGCGGTTGGGCGACTGCACCAGGGTCAGGGTGTCTTCGGCAAGGTCGGGCGCAATGCCGGGGTTGATGAACTCGACCTTGCCGGCCTTGCGCTCGAAGGCGGCGTACAGGCGCCGGCCCAGCACATTGAGATCGCGCTTGTTGATCAGGCTGACGGTCTGTTCGGTGCGGGCAAACTGGGTCAGGAAGCGATAGCTGTAGTTCAGCTCGTTGACCAGCGCCCGGCGTTCGGAGGCCACCTGGCGGACTTTCCATTGGCTGCGGCTGTCCAGCAGGGCCAGTTGGCGCTGGTCCCAACCCCATTCGCTGGCCAGGCGCTCCAGCAGCAAACGCTGCCACCCGGTGCGCTGGCCCGCGCTGAGCTTGCGGTTGACCTTCAGGTACAGGCTGCGCCGCACCAGTTCCAGGCGTTCCGGCTCATTACGGGCCTTGAGGTACTCCTCGATCCGGCGGTAGACGACGATGTACGGGTCCAGTTCGTCCAGGTCCAGATGATTGGCAAACACAGCGCGCTTGAAGCGCAGGCTCAGGCACTGCACCTTCGGGTGCTCGCTGGCGTAGACCTCGGTCAGCAGGAGTTTCAGTACTGATTTGTAGGGCGATTCGATGCCCTTGAACAACTGCCACAAGCCGGCACCGATAAATTCACCCGGCGGGATGTGCGCCAGGTGGCCCAGGTCGAGGGTTTCATCGGCGCGAATAAAGCGTTTGGAAATCAGCGCGTGGGTGAAGTCGGCATAGCTGGTTTCTTCGTACACCGGCACCAGCCACCAGATCGGCGTGCGCCCGGCCAGCCAGATGGCCGTGCGGTAGAACTCGTCCAGCAGCAGGTAATGCTGGCTGGTGCCGCAGTCTTCTGAACTCAGTTGGGTGTCGCGCTCGCCCTGGATAAACCGCGTCGGCTCGATCAGGAAGAAGTGCGCCTCGGCGCCCATGCTCAGGGCCCAGGTTTCGAGCAGTTGGCATTTCTTGCGCAACTCGGCCAGCTCGTTCTCGCTGAGATCGGCCGCATGGCAGACCCACACGTCCATATCACTTTGATCGGCCTGGGCCAGGGTGCCCAGGCTGCCCATCAGGAACAGGCCGTGAATCGGCCGCGGTGGGTTGCCGTGGCGGGGCTTGTAGGAAAACGTGCGGGTCAGGCGCTGGGCCTCGGCCAAGGCTTGCGCGTCGGGTTCAAAATTCGACAGGCCGGCCGGCGTGCTGCCCGACACATAGCCCGGCAACAGCGGGTGATTTACGTGGAAAAACAGCGGCAGCAGGGTCAATACGCTTTGCTGGCGTGGCGTCAGCCCTTCGACGGCCCGGGCCATGCGGCCTTCGTTCAGGGCCAGAAACCGCGCGCGTAACTGGGCCAGCACCTTGCGGTCGATGCCTTCGTCCAGGTCGGGGCGGATTTCGTGGGTGCGGGTCATGTCGAACTCGGTGGCTCGCAGGGCCCGACGTGGGCGGCCGTGTGGGAGTTTACAGCCAGTAGCGTAGGAGGTTTAGAGGGAATTTGTTTTTGACGCCGGAATTTTATCCCGGGCGCGGGAATGCCCGCGGAATCCGTGAAGAGAGGATCCCGTGGGCGATACGAGGTGTCAGGCGGCTTCTTTGGCGGTCGTCAGAATAGTCAGCAGGCTTTGCGCGTGTTCGGCAGCGTCCCGGCCGAGGCTGGTGAGGTAACCACCGTCTGGCTGGTCGATCAGGTCTTTATCAAACAGGCGCCGGGCGGCGGCAATGGCAGTGGGAGCGGCAGTCTGATGAACTTTCAGACCTTCCTGGGAGCTGCCCAGGTTGAAGAGTGCAAGGATTTCCAGTTCGGCAACCAACTCAGGGGTATACGACATAAGGACTCCAGACTTTCTAGGAATTTTTAGACGTTAGCAGCCATAAGGTGAACGCACTTGGGCGAGCTGTCCAGTCGGAACTCATGCGGTGTTGATGTGGGGCAGGATTGTGGCCAGCAAGAGTTTGCTGGCCAGCGCGGTGTGAGGCTTATTGCTTCTCGAGCGGCAGCTCCGGCAGCGCACGCAACGCAGTTTCATACCATTCGGTATTGAAGGCGCGATCTTCTTCGAGCAGCGCGTCAATTTCGATGGCGAGGACGTGGGCCATCATTTGCAGGATGTCTTCGCGCTCGTAGCCCACCAGGGTCAGCTTGTTGAACGTGGCCTTGGCGGCGGGCGGGTTGTCGCTTTCGATCTGGTTTTCGATCGCTTCAATCAAGGTGGTCTCGGCGAACTCTTCTTCGTCGTTGTCGATATCGGTTGGCTCGCTCATGGCAGGCTCCTGGAGGAAAGGGCGCCAGTCTACCCCCATTCACTCGGCTGATGCTGCTGGCCAGGCGCGGCCTCCCGATCTATAACCACTGCTGCCAACCCCGTACACGGCCTGGAGGCTTTGTGATGCTCAAGCTTTATGGATTTTCGGTCAGCAACTACTACAACATGGTCAAACTGGCGCTGCTGGAGAAAGGGCTGCCCTTCGAAGAGGTGCCGTTCTACGCAGGCCAGACCCCTGAAGCCTTGGCCGTGAGCCCGCGGGGCAAGGTGCCGGTGCTGGGTGTCGAGCAAGGGTTTATCAACGAAACCAGCGTGATCCTCGAATACCTCGAACAGACCCAGGGCGGACGATCGCTGCTGCCGAGCGAGCCGTTCCAGCGCGCCCAGGTGCTGGCGTTGTGCAGGGAAATCGAGCTGTACATCGAGTTGCCGGCCCGGGCGTGTTTTGCCGAGGCGTTTTTCGGAATGCCGGTGCCGGAGGCGATCAAGGAAAAGTCCAGGGCGGAGTTATTGCTGGGGATCGCATCGCTGGGGCGGCACGGGAAGTTTGCGCCGTATGTGGCGGGGGCCAGTTTCACGATTGCGGATTTGTATTTTGTGTACAGCGTGGACCTGGCCTGTGCCGTGGCCGGGAAGCTGTTCGGGCTGGATCTGTTGGCTGAGTTGCCGAAGGCCAAGGCGTTGCTGGAGCGCTTGCAGGCGCTGCCGAATGCCCAGCGGGTGGCGGCGGACAAGGAAGCGGCGATGCCGGCGTTTATGGCGATGGTTGCTGCGAAGAAATAAAAACTGCTTTTGTGGCGAGGGAGCTTGCTCCCGTCGGGCAGCGGAGCGGCCCCAAAATGGGACTGCTGCGCAGTCCAACGGGAGCAAGCTCCCTCGCCACAGGTTCAGTGTTTGCCCTTGTTTGCAGGGGTACTTACCTTTGGGTTAGCGGCTGGCGAGCAATGCCTGGCCGCGAACCACGGCAGCCTTCACCTGCGCCGGCGCAGTCCCGCCGATATGGTTACGGGCATTCACCGAGCCTTCCAGGGTCAGCACCGCAAACACGTCCTGCTCGATCTGGTCGCTGAACTGGCGCAGTTCTTCCAGGCTCATTTCCGCCAGGTCCTTGCCGGTGTCCACGCCGTACTTCACGGCATGCCCGACGATCTCGTGGCAGTCGCGGAACGGCAGGCCACGGCGTACCAGGTAGTCCGCCAGGTCGGTGGCGGTGGAGAAACCGCGCAGGGCCGCTTCACGCATGATGGCGTGCTTGGGCTTGATCGCCGGGATCATGTCGGCAAAGGCACGCAACGAGTCGCGCAGGGTATCGGCGGCGTCGAACAGCGGTTCCTTGTCTTCCTGGTTGTCCTTGTTGTAGGCCAGCGGCTGGCCTTTCATCAGGGTCAACAGGCCCATCAGCGCACCGAATACACGGCCGCTCTTGCCGCGTACCAGCTCCGGCACGTCGGGGTTTTTCTTTTGCGGCATGATCGAGCTGCCGGTGCAGAAGCGGTCCGGCAGGTCAATGAACTGGAATTGCGCGCTGGTCCACAGCACCAGCTCTTCGGAGAAGCGCGACAAGTGCATCATCGCAATGCTGGCCGCGGCGCAGAATTCGATGGCGAAGTCACGGTCCGACACGCCGTCCAGGGAGTTGCCGCCCACAGCGTCGAAACCCAGCAGCTGCGCGGTGTATTCGCGGTCGATCGGGTAGGTGGTGCCAGCCAGTGCAGCGCTGCCCAGAGGCATGCGGTTGGCGCGCTTGCGGCAGTCCACCAGGCGCTCGTAGTCGCGGCTGAGCATTTCGAACCAGGCCAGCAGATGGTGGCCGAAGGTCACAGGCTGTGCGGTCTGCAGGTGGGTGAAGCCGGGCATGATGGTGCCGGATTCACGCTCTGCCTGCTCCAGCAGGCCTTTTTGCAGGCGGGTGATTTCTGCCAGGATCAGGTCGATCTCGTCCCGCAGCCACAGGCGGATATCGGTAGCCACCTGGTCGTTACGGCTGCGACCGGTGTGCAGTTTCTTGCCGGTCACACCGATGCGGTCGGTGAGGCGGGCCTCGATGTTCATGTGCACGTCTTCCAGGTCGACGCGCCAGTCGAAGGTGCCGGCTTCGATCTCGCCACGGATGGTGGTCAGGCCGTCGATGATGCTGTCGCGCTCGGCGTCGGTCAGCACGCCGACCTTGGCCAGCATCGTGGCGTGGGCGATCGAGCCCATGATGTCGTGGCGGTAGAGGCGCTGGTCGAAAGTGACGGAGGCGGTGAAGCGCGCGACGAAGGCGTCGACGGGTTCACTGAAGCGGCCGCCCCAGGACTGGTTGGTCTTGTCGGTGCTCATGGATTCGCTCGTGATCTGCTGGAAAGAGGGCATGAAAGTGTGGCGCCGATAATAACAGGGTTGCCCCCGGAGGCGACGATGGCGGGGCGGGGCATTTTTATTTGTTTCCAAGATGGCTAAGTGCCTTGCCCCCGGACTCGCGCAGGACGAGACTGGAGCCAGGACCGATCGGGGGGGAAACTTGCGGTCCTTGGTCAAACAAAGCGTGTTTATTGAAACGATATTTGACGATTGAGCAATATCGTCTTCGCCAGCGTCTACAGTTGCACTGATAGAGCTTCGCGCTGACAGAAGGTGCACTGCACCAATGCCGGGCGATGAGGTCGAACTCCAGGCTATCCATTAGAGAGGGGGTGTTCGTATTGTGTATCAGCAAACCCTACGACGATGCCCGAAGGCAGCAGGCTTTGGGCGCGATTGAACAGGTCCGGGTAAATATTGGTGCCACTCTCGGGGCACTTTTTGCCGCTCGCGCTAGTCTTAGCGTGGATCGCCGTGACGGAAGTCACCGCACCTGTCTACGCTATCCTTGTGCGAGACTCACGCAGGAATCCAGCGCAATATGAATGTCCTGATCGTTGATGACGAACCCCAAGCCCGCGAGCGACTGAGCCGTTTGGTCAGTGAACTCGAGGGTTACAATGTCCTTGAGCCGAGCGCCACCAGTGGCGAGGAAGCCTTGGCCCTTATTGACAGCCTCAAGCCGGACGTCGTGTTGCTCGACATCCGCATGCCGGGCCTTGATGGCTTGCAGGTGGCTGCCCGCCTGAGCGAGCGAGAATCGCCGCCTTCGGTGGTGCTGTGCGCCTCCCAGGATGAGTTCTCTTCCGAGGCCCTGGATGCCAGCGGCGCCAGTTTCCTGGTCAAGCCGATCAATGCCGATGCGTTGCTTCGCGCCTTGAAAAAGGCCGAGCGTCCCAATCGTGTCCAACTGGCAGCCTTGACCCAGCCCGCAGCCCAGGGCGGCAACGGGCCTCGCAGCCATATCAGCGCCCGTACCCGCAAGGGCATCGAGTTGATTCCCCTGGACCAGGTGGTCTACTTCATCGCCGATCACAAGTACGTGACCTTGCGTCACGAGGCTGGTGAAGTGCTGCTCGATGAGCCACTCAAGGCGCTGGAAGACGAATTTGGCGACCGTTTTGTGCGCATCCACCGCAACGCGCTGGTGGCACGGGAGCGCATCGAGCGTCTGCAGCGCACGCCGCTTGGGCACTTTCAGCTGTTCCTGAAGGGCCTCAATGGCGACGCCTTGATCGTCAGCCGGCGCCATGTCGCTGGTGTGCGCAAGATGATGCAGCAGCTTTAGCCCGAGGGCCGAGGCGAGCTTCACCGCCCATATCCCGGTGCGACGCGGCCAGGGAGGCCCCGCACTTGCTGATTCAAATCAAAGCGCATTTGCCTGAGCTGTTATTATCTGCCGTATCTATTCAGTACGGATTGATCCATGTCCTCTCGCGAAATCCGCATCGCCACCCGTAAAAGCGCCCTGGCCTTATGGCAGGCCGAATACGTCAAAGCACGCCTTGAGCAGGCTCATCCTGGCCTGAAGGTGTCCCTGGTGCCCATGGTCAGTCGCGGCGACAAGCTGCTTGATTCGCCATTGTCGAAAATCGGCGGCAAGGGCCTGTTCGTCAAGGAACTGGAAACCGCTCTGCTGGAGAACGAAGCCGACATCGCCGTGCATTCTATGAAAGATGTGCCCATGGACTTCCCCGAAGGCCTGGGCCTGTTTTGCATCTGCGAGCGCGAAGACCCCCGCGACGCCTTCGTTTCCAATACCTATGCCTCCCTGGATGAGCTGCCGCTGGGCAGCGTCGTCGGCACCTCCAGCCTGCGTCGCCAGGCGCAGTTGCTGACCCGCCGCCCGGACCTGCAAATCCGCTTCCTGCGGGGCAACGTCAATACTCGCTTGGCCAAGCTCGACGCCGGTGAATATGACGCGATCATTCTCGCGGCAGCCGGCTTGATCCGCTTGGGCTTTGAAGACCGCATCACCTCGGCCATCAGCGTCGAAGACAGCTTGCCGGCCGGCGGGCAGGGCGCTGTGGGCATTGAATGCCGCACCGCCGACAGCGAAATTCATGCGCTGCTCAAGCCGCTGGATCACCAGGACACCGAAATTCGCGTCACCGCCGAACGTGCCCTGAACAAGCACCTCAACGGTGGCTGCCAGGTGCCGATCGCCTGTTACGCCGTGCTTGAGGGCGAAAACCTCTGGCTGCGTGGCCTGGTGGGCGACCCGAGTGGTGGGTTGTTGCTCACCGCAGAGATTCGCGGGCCGCAAAGCGAGGCCACCAGCCTGGGTATTAAGGTCGCCGAGGAGCTGCTGGAAAAAGGCGCCGGTGCCATTCTGCAAGCGGTGTACGGCGAGGCCGGGCCGCAGTGATGCAATGGCGTGTGCTGCTGACGCGGCCTGCCGAGGAGTCGGCGGCCCTGGCGGCGACGTTATCCGAAGAAGGTGTTTTCAGCAGCAGCCTGCCGTTGCTGGAGATTGAAGCGCTGCCTGTCACGCCTGAACAACAGACTGTTTTTCGCGAGCTGGACCGCTATTGCGCGGTGATCGTGGTGAGCAAGCCGGCCGCGCGCCTGGGCTTGCAGTTGTTGGCTCAACACTGGCCGCAACCGCCGGCGTTACCGTGGTTCAGTGTCGGCGCTGCTACGGCGCAGGTGTTGGCCGAGCATGGCCTTGATGTCAGTTATCCCCACGACGGCGACGACAGTGAAGCCTTGCTTGAACTGGTCGCCTTGCGCGAGGCTATCTCGAAGCCCTGCGCCCGGGTGCTGATCCTGCGGGGCGAGGGCGGGCGAGAGCTGCTGGCTGAGCGTTTACGCGAGCAAGGTGCTAGTGTCGACTATCTGGAGTTGTATCGCCGTTTCCTGCCGGACTACGACCGTGCAACGCTGACCCAGCGCATAAACGTGGAACGCTTGAACGGCGTGGTGGTCAGCAGTGGGCAGGGTTTTTTACACCTGCAAGCGCTGGCCGGTACAGATTGGCCCCAGGTGGCACAGCTGCCGTTGTTCGTGCCCAGCCCGCGAGTCGCCGAGATGGCGCGTGCCGCTGGCGCGCAAGAAGTTGTGGATTGTCGTGGCGCCAGTGCCGCGGCTTTGTTAGTGGCGTTACGGAGTGTTTCCGTTCCCACTCTCTAATACGCAAAGGATGGATACGTGAGCGAAACAGCCTTGCCTAAAGATGAAGCTCAGCCCGCGCTTGATGCGCCTGTTGAGACACCGGTCACCACCGCCCCGCGCCGTGGCAACGGCCTGGCCATCGTGGCCTTGTTGCTCGGCGCCGCCGGCGTTGCCGCCGGTGGCTGGGGGATCTGGCAGGTCCGCGCACTGCAGGCGAGCAGCCAGCAACAGCTGGGCCAAGTGCAAACCCTGGACGACCAATCCCAGAGCCTCAAGCAGAGCCAGCAGCAGCTGTCGGCCCGTCTGGGGCAACTGCCCGGCGCCGATGAGCTGGAAGACCGTCGCCGGCTGGTGGCGCAATTGCAGGGTGATCAACAACGCCTGAGCCAGCGCCTGGAAACGGTGCTGGGGGCCAGCCGCCAGGACTGGCGCCTGGCCGAGGCCGAGCACTTGATCCGCCTGGCCAGCCTGCGTCTTTCCGCCTTGCAGGACATCAACAGTGCCCAGGCACTGGTCCAGGGCGCTGACGAAATCCTCCGCGAACAAAGTGACCCTGGCTCCTACGCCGCCCGTGAGCAGTTGGCCAAGAGCCTCGCCGCGTTGCGCAATATCGAACAGCCCGACCGTACCGGGCTGTACCTGCAACTGGCGGCATTGCGCGATCAGGTCGTGCAACTGGCGGCCATCGCGCCGGAATACCAACTCCCTGAAGCGGCCAATGATGGGCGTCCGACCACCGACACGGACAGCCGTTGGAGTCAGTGGTGGGCGCAGATCTCGCGGTATTTCCGCATCGACTTCAATCCTGATGACAACATTCGCCCGCTCCTGGCAGGGCAAGGCCTGAACCAGGTGCGCCTGGCCCTGAGCCTTGCACTTGAGCAGGCGCAATGGGCGGCGCTCAACGGCGAGCCGGCGGTGTACAGCCGATCCCTGGGCGAGGCTCGCAGCGTGTTGCAGGACAACTTCAATCAAGACAACCCACAAAGCAAAGCCATGCTGGCCCGTATTGCCGAGCTTGAGCCCAAGGCCGTCTCGGTGGTCACGCCGGACCTGGCCGCGAGCCTGGCTGCCGTGCAGGCTTACCTTGACCGTCGCCACCTGTCTGCCGAGGAAGCCAAGGCTTCCGCTGGCAAGCCGGCGACCCAGGAGTAAAGCCGATGAAGCGCTTCTATGTGATCCTGGTGCTGGCGATTGCGATCGCCCTGGCACTGGCCGTGGGCATTTCGAAACATACCGGCTACGTGCTGATTACCTATCCCCATGTGCTGCATTACGAGTCCGGGCTGTGGTCGACGCTGGTGGCGTTGTTTGCCATCGGCCTGGTGATCTATTTGGCCAGGGTGCTGCTGGGCCTGGTGCTGACCTCGGGTGGCGTGGTCAATCCGTGGTCGCGGCGCAACCGCAGCCGTCGGGTCCAGGTTGCCATCGAGCAGGGCCAGATGGACCTCGCCGAAGGGCGCTGGGCCAGTGCCGAGCGCCACTTGCACCGTGCGGCCGAAGCCGAACGCCAGCCATTGCTCTACTACCTCGGCGCGGCCCGTGCGGCCAACGAACAGGGCCGTTATGAGGAAGCGGATGGCCTGCTGGAACGCGCGCTTGAGCGCCAGCCCCAGGCCGAACTCGCGGTAGCCTTGAGTCATGCGCAGTTGCAGATGGACCGCGGTGACACCGATGGCGCCCTGGTCACCCTGCAGGCCATGCATGAGCGTCATCCGCATAACGTCCAGGTATTGCGCCAACTGCAGCGGCTGTATCAACAGCGTGGCGATTGGTCTTCGGTAATCCGGCTGTTGCCGGAGTTGCGCAAGGACAAGGTGTTGCCGCCTGCCGAGTTGGCCGACCTGGAGCGACGCGCCTGGGGCGAGAACCTGACCCTGGCTGCCCAGCGCGAAGAGCAGGGCGAGGCCGGGCAGCAATCCCTGGAGCTGGCCTGGCAACAACTGACTTCGGCCCAGCGCCAGGAGCCGCAACTGGTGCTGGCGTACGCCGAACAACTGCGCCAGTTGGGCGCGGACGCCAAGGCCGAAGAAGTGCTGCGCGGTGCCCTCAAGCGCGAGTACGACAGTCATCTGATCCGGCTCTACGGGCTGCTGCGTGGCAGCGATCCGGCGAAGCAGTTGAAGTTCGCCGAAGGCTGGCTCAAGGACCATCCAGGCGATGCCAGCCTGCTGCTGACCCTGGGGCGCCTGTGCCTGCAAAACAGCTTGTGGGGCAAGGCGCGGGATTACCTTGAAAGCAGCCTTCAGGTGCAGCGCAACCCTGAGGCCTGCGCCGAGCTGGCACGCCTGCTGGCGCAGTTGGGCGACACCGAGCGCAGCAACCAGTTGTTCCAGGAAGGCCTGGGCTTGCTGGACAAGCGTTTGCTGGCGTCACCGCTGCCGGTGCCGGCACGGGTTTGAAGTAGGAAACAGAGTAAGGGTTGCCTCAGAATTGTCTGGTGGCCAACCCTTCAATAACGCCCAATAGCTGTAGTCAATACGGCTTGTAGTAAACTCCTACGTAGACGCGCGTTTAATCGCTCGCCTTCTGACGGGATATCCCTACGCTCTCGCGGAATCGTCTGCTCTGGCGCGTATTGAAAGGGGTAAGGTCTTTCCTCTACCGTAACTACCTATCTCTTGCGTTGCGGATAAACAATGTCTTTGGCCCCCTCACGCTCCCTGTTCCTCCTGGCGTTCCTGGCTGGTGCGCTGACGCTGGGCGCGTCCTTTTACCTGGAATACGCCGCGCTTTTGCGGCCTTGTTTCCTGTGCCAGGTGCAACGAATTCTTGTGGCTGCCTTCACGCTCATCAATCTCGTGGCAGCGATTCATGGGCCGAAGCGGTCCGGGATCTACCTGTATTGGGCGGCGAGCATGGGGTGTGCAGTGCTGGGCGCCATTACCGCCGTACGCCAGGTGCTGCTGCAAAATACGCCGCCGGAACAGTTGCCTGCCTGTTGGCCCGGCCTTCAATCCATGATCGAGAACCTGTCGCTGAGAGAGACGTTGGCCTTGATCTTCAAGGGCACCGTCGACTGCGTGGAAATCAACTGGACGCTGTTCGACTTGAGTATTCCCGAGTGGAGCCTGCTGTTCTTCGTGGCGATGCTGATCCTTGGCATCGCGCAGTTCTCGCGGTTGCTGCTGAGCCAGCGTTTTGGCCTTGCACGGCACTGACAGGTAACCGCAGGTTGTAGGAAGGGATTAAACACTTGTATGAACTTTCTCTCCTGCGTACCTTGATGACATAGTCGTGCGGGCATAATCTGGCCCGCACGCGTTATTGAAACAGACTGTTCGATGCACCTTTGCCCGGTTGCCGCTTTAACCTTGAAGTGTTGCGCGGGCAGCGTGCGGCGCCCCTATAGGGAAGAGAGATCATCATGCTGGAAAGTTGTCAGAATGCTCAGGAACGCTGGGGTGGGGTGCACAAGCTGATCGATGGTTGGTTGAAAGCGCGTCACGAACTGGTTCGGGCCTTTGATGCTCTCGGTGCCAAACCCGAAGCGCTAAGCGAGAACCGCAAGCCGTTGCAGGAATTCTGTGGGGTATTGGTGGATTACGTCTCGGCGGGGCACTTCGGTGTCTACGAGCAGTTGACCAAAGAGGCCGAGGCTTTCGACGATCAACGTGGCCTGGACTTGGCAGAGACGATTTACCCGCGCATCGATGTCATCACCGAGAAGCTGCTGGCGTTCAACGACCTGTGTGATGCCGGCAAGTGCGTTGCAGAAAAATTCAAAGAGCTGGGCGGTTTGCTTCACGAGCGTTTCGAGCTGGAAGATTGCCTGATCGAAGTGCTGCACAACGCTCACAAGGAAGAGTTGACGGCTAAGGCCTGACTCCCCCCGACACAAGAAAACGGTGCGCATTGCGCACCGTTTTTCGTTTGGGCTCAGGCGCCCGCCTTGAGCAATTCGATCTCGAATACCAGCGGCGTATAAGGCGGGATCAGTTCGCCTGCGCCATCAGCGCCATAGGCTTGGTCGGATGGAATCACCAGGCGCCACTTCGCGCCCACCGGCATCTGTTGCAACGCACTGCGCCAGCCATTGATCACACTGTCCAGGCGAAACCACTGAGGTTGTGTGCTCTTGTCGAAGACGGTCCCGTCGGGTAACCGCCCAACATAATTCACTTGCACGCGATCATCGGCCGCCGGTTTCTTCCCGCTGCCAGGGGTCAGTTCGGTCAGCAGGATGCCGTCTGCCAATTCACGCACACCACTTTTGGATTTTTCACTGGCTAAAAATTGTTGCTCGGCAGCGAGTGCCTTTTCACTTTGTGGTGCTCGATTGTCCGGCGCGTTTTGTGCTTCGTGCTGGGCAAGGATCTGTTCGATGCGTGTGTCGTCCAGGGCCAGTGGCTTACCTTGATAGGCCTGTTTGAGTCCGTCGATCAGCGCCTCTACCTGCAACCCAGGCATCTCCTGGCGCAGGCGCTCACCCAGGCTCGCGCCCAGGCTGTAGGCCAGGTCGTGGTCATCTTTGGAGGGGGATTTCTCGCTTGCGTTGGCCACGCAAAGCACCACGCTCAACACTAAAAAAAGGTAACGCGACATGGGCGTTCTCCAGCCGAAAGTGCGATGGATTATGCCAGTGTGAATGCTTAAAAAGTGGCGTGGATTTTCGTTATATCAATAAGAATTTTCGTGCGGTGCAACGCAAGCCAATCGATACTGTCAACATGCCCTAGCGGCGGTAAGAGCAGAGGGCTAGTATGAGCCGCACCCACGTCAGCCAGGAGGTAAACCATGTCGGCCAAACAGAAGCCTGTAAATACCCCGTTGCATTTGCTCCAACAACTTTCGGGCAGCCTGCTCGAACATTTGGAAAGCGCCTGTTCACAAGCCTTGGCTGATGCTGAGAAGTTGCTCGCCAAGCTTGAAAAACAACGCGGCAAAGCTCAGGAAAAACTGCACAAATCCCGCACCAAACTGCAAGGCGCAGCGACCGCTGGCAAAGCCAAGGCACAAGCCAAGGCCAAGGACGCCGTCAAAGAACTTGAGGACTTGCTCGACGCCCTCAAGGATCGTCAATCCGAAACCCGCACCTACATTTCCCAACTCAAGCGTGATGCTTCCGAGAGCCTGAAATTGGCCCAGGGTGTTGGTCGTGTGAAGGAAGCTGTAGGCAAAGTGCTGAGCACCCGTGCTCCGGCTAAGGCCGTTGCAGCCAGCGCAGCGAAGAAGCCAGCCAGCAAGGCACCTGCGAAAGCTGCGGCCAAGCCTGCGGCAAAAGCACCGGCTAAATCGGCTGCCAAACCAGCGGCTAAAACTGCTGCTGCAAAACCAGCTGCCAAGCCAGCTGCTAAAACCGCTGCTGCAAAACCAGCGGCCAAACCAGCCGCTAAAACCGCTGCTGCAAAACCAGCTGCCAAACCAGCCGCTAAAACCGCTGCTGCAAAACCAGCCGCCAAGCCAGCTGCTAAAACCGCTGCTGCAAAACCAGCCGCCAAGCCAGCTGCTAAAACCGCTGCTGCAAAACCAGCTGCCAAGCCAGCTGCTAAAACCGCTGCTGCGAAACCAGCCGCGAAGCCAGCTGCTAAAACCGCTGCTGCGAAACCAGCTGCGAAGCCAGCCGCTAAACCCGCTGCTGCAAAACCTGCCGCGAAGCCAGCTGCTAAAACTGCTGCTGCAAAACCAGCTGCGAAGCCAGCCGCTAAACCTGCTGCTGCAAAACCAGCTGCCAAGCCAGCCGCTAAAACTGCTGCTGCAAAACCAGCTGCGAAGCCAGCCGCTAAACCTGCTGCTGCAAAACCAGCCGCGAAGCCGGCCGCTAAACCTGCTGCTGCGAAACCAGCTGCCAAGCCGGCCGCCAAACCTGCTGCTGCCAAACCAGCCGCTAAACCTGCCGCCGCCAAGCCAGCACCAGCCAAACCAGCTACTCCAGCTGCGAAGCCTGCGACCCCGGCTGCACCTGCTGCCAGCACCACAGCGCCAACCGCTCCGGCCAGCAGCACGCCTGCACCGGCAGCGCCAAGCGTCACCCCAACCAGCGCTTCCTAAGTGCCGGTAACCGCGGCGCGCAGCTGATGCAGCGCGTCGTGGTCAAGGTTGGCGGCTTCGGCCGCCAGTCCTTCAACCCATGCTTGATGATTCACCTCGGCCATCGGCCAACGCTGCGCCACACCTTCCAGGCGTGATAGCAGCAGCCTTTCTGCATCCAATTCCAAAGCCTTGACCCGCTCCCGTAACGCTCCCAGCTCAGCATCCTGCTGCGCCATGGCCCGCCATTGCGTGCGTACTTGCCGCAGCGGCTCGACCACCTCC
Organism: Pseudomonas sp. KK18; assembly: GCF_037094675.1. Classification (NCBI taxonomy): domain Bacteria; kingdom Pseudomonadati; phylum Pseudomonadota; class Gammaproteobacteria; order Pseudomonadales; family Pseudomonadaceae; genus Pseudomonas; species Pseudomonas sp. KK18. Next base: position 6,954,040 of record NZ_CP146605.1, on the reverse strand, counting down.
GCCTGCCACGGCCCGGCGATCTGCCGCAGTGCCTGCAAGCGCGACGTTTCCGGCGCCACACCCCGCTGCTCCAGCCACAACCCGCACAACACCAGGCACACATCAGCCCCTTGCGCCTGCAAGCGCAGGCACGCGTCCTCGACGCCCGAGCGGGCGTAGGTCGAGAGGGCAAAGCTCCACAGGTCAGCGCACATATTCACACCCAAGCCAGCGGCCAACGAAGCTGGTAGACTCCGCCGCCATTATGATCCGACTTCAAAGCCTAACATTACAGCGTGGCCCGCAACGTCTTCTCGAAGACGCCGAGCTGACCCTGCACGCCGGTCACAAAGCCGGCCTGATCGGTGCCAACGGCGCCGGCAAATCCACGTTGTTCGCCTTGCTGCTGGGTGAGCTGACTCCCGACTCCGGGGATTGTCTGCTGCCGGCCGACTGGCGCATCGCCCATATGCGCCAGGAGATCGACACCCTCGACCGCATTGCGATCGACTACGTGCTCGATGGCGACCTGCGCCTGCGCCAGGTGCAACACGACCTCGCCGAGGCCGAGAAAGCCCAGGACGGCGCCGCACAGGCCCGCCTGCACTCGGAACTGGACAGCGCCGACGGCTACACCGCCGACGCGCGTGCGCGCAAGATGCTTGCCGGCCTTGGCTTTACCAACGAACAGATGGACCGCCCGGTCGCCGACTTCTCCGGTGGCTGGCGCATGCGCCTGAACCTGGCCCAGGCGCTGATGTGCCCCTCGGACCTGTTGCTGCTCGATGAACCGACCAACCACCTGGACCTCGATGCGATCCTGTGGCTGGAAGACTTCCTGAAAAGCTACCCGGGCACCTTGCTGCTGATTTCCCACGACCGGGATTTCCTCGACGCCGTGGTGGACAACATTGCCCACGTCGACCAGAAGAAAATCACCCTGTACCGCGGCGGCTACAGCGCCTTCGAACGCGCCCGTGCCGAACGCCTGGCCCAGCAACAACAGGCCTACGAGAAGCAGCAGGCGCAGCGCGCGCACATGGAAAGCTACATCGCCCGGTTCAAGGCCCAGGCCACCAAGGCCCGTCAGGCCCAGAGCCGGATCAAGGCCCTGGAGCGCATGGAAGAACTGTCGGCGGCCCACGTCGATTCACCGTTCGACTTTGTGTTCCGCGAATCGGTGAAAATCTCCAGCCCGCTGCTGGACCTTTCCGATGCCCGCCTGGGCTATGGCGACAAGACCATCCTCGAGAAGGTCAAGTTGCAGCTCACCCCTGGCGCGCGGATCGGCCTGCTCGGCCCCAACGGCGCGGGCAAGTCGACCTTGATCAAAAACCTCTCGGGCGAATTGCAGCCCCTGGCCGGTCGCCTGGTGCGCGGTGAGAACCTGGTGGTGGGCTACTTCGCCCAGCACCAGTTGGACTCCCTCGACGCCAAGGCCAGCCCGCTGCTGCACCTGCAGCGCCTGGCGCCGACCGAACGCGAACAGACCCTGCGGGACTTCCTCGGTGGTTTCGACTTCCGTGGTGCGCGCATCGACGAGCCGGTGCTGAATTTCTCCGGTGGCGAAAAGGCCCGCCTGGCCCTGGCCCTGATCGCCTGGGACCGGCCAAACCTGTTGCTGCTCGACGAACCGACCAACCACCTCGACCTGGAAATGCGCCTGGCGTTGACCATGGCCCTGCAGGAATTCAGCGGCGCGGTACTGGTGGTGTCTCACGATCGCCACCTGCTCAAGAGCACCACGGATAACTTCCTGCTGGTGGCTGACGGCAAGGTCGAGGAATTCGACGGCGACCTGGAAGACTATGCCCGTTGGCTGTCGGACTACCGCCTGCGCAACGCGCCGGTCAGCAACACGCCGGTCAACCCGGACAAGACCGACAAGAAGGCCCAGCGCCAGGCCGCGGCTGCATTGCGTCAGCAACTGGCCCCGCACAAGCGTGAAGCGGACAAGCTGGAAGCCGAATTGGGCAAGATCCACGAGAAGCTGGCGAAGATCGAAACCAGCCTGGGTGACAGCGCCGTCTACGAGCCGGCCCGCAAGGATGAATTGCGCGACCTGCTGGCCGAACAGGCCAAGCTCAAGGTACGTGAAGCGCAGTTGGAGGAGACCTGGATGGAAGCCCTCGAACTGCTGGAATCCTTGCAAGCGGAGCTGGAGGCGCTGTCCTGATGGAAGCGCTGCAACTGCCGCTGCCGGCCCAATGGATCGCGCCGATCTGGGTGGCCGTACAGATTCTGCTGATCCTGTTGGCTGGCTACTTCGCCCAGCGTTTCGTCGCCAAATGCCTGAACCGCCTGGGGGAACGTTATCCGTTCCCGCCGCAGTTGCTGATGCCGCTGCGCGGCGGCCTGCGCTGGCTGATCATGGGCAGCGCGCTGATCTTCGTGCTGGAGCGCCTGGGCGTCTCTGCCACGGTGTTGTGGACGGCGTTGTCGGGTTTTGTGGCGGTGGCTGCGGTCGCGTTCTTCGCCATGTGGTCGGTGTTGTCCAACCTGCTGTGCGCCATCCTGATCTTCACCGTCGGGCCGTTCCGCCTGGGCGATGTGGTCGAGTTGGTGGACACCGTCGACAAGCCCGGCGTCAAAGGCCGGGTGGTGGCGATCAACCTGCTCTACACCACGCTGATCGAAGTGGAAGAGGCCGGTACCGGCAGTGTCATGGTGCAAGTGCCCAACAGCCTGTTCTTCCAGCGCTCGGTGCGCCGTTGGCGCGGCAGCGACGTGCTGCCTTAACCTGTGGCGAGGGAGCTTGCTCCCGCTGGGCTGCGTAGCAGCCCCAAAAAAAGCCGGGAGCGCTACGCACTCCAGCGGGAGCAAGCTCCCTCGCCACAGCAAGCCCCCTCGCCACAAAGGCGCACCCCAAAATTTTTCTAGCCATTTCTCAGCCGGCAGCGTTAGTTTAGAAACATTCAGCAAACTAAGCTCTGAGGTGTGTAATGGCGCTCGACACATGGCTGGCCTTTTTCCTCGCCAGTTGGATCATCAGTCTTTCCCCTGGCGCCGGTGCCATTGCGTCGATGTCCAGCGGCCTGCAATACGGTTTCCTGCGCGGTTACTGGAACGCCCTGGGCCTGCAATTGGGCCTGGCGATGCAGATTGCCGTGGTCGCCGGTGGCCTGGGGGCGATTCTTGCCGCATCCTCCACCGCGTTTTATGCGATCAAATGGTTTGGCGTAGCGTACCTGGTGTACCTGGCCATCAAGCAATGGCGCGCGCTGCCAACCGACCTGAGCGATGACGCGGCGATTCGCCCGATCGGCAAGCCGATGGCGATGATGTTCCGCGGGTTCCTGGTCAACGCCAGCAACCCCAAGGCCCTGGTGTTCATGCTGGCGGTGCTGCCGCAGTTCGTGAACCCGCAGGCGCCGCTGCTGAACCAATACCTGATCCTGGGCGCGACCATGATCTGCGTGGACATGATCGTGATGGCCGGCTACACCGGGCTGGCGTCGAAAGTGTTGCGCCTGTTGCGCACACCGAAGCAGCAGAAACGCATGAACCGTACGTTTGCTGGCTTGTTCGTTGGGGCGGCGGGGTTCCTGGCCAGCTTGCATCGCGCAACGGCGTAACTGACGAAACCGGATCAAAAATGTGGAAGCGGGCTTGCTCGCGAATGCGCAGTGTCAGTCACCAGATGTATTGACTGACCCACCGCATTCGCGAGCAAGCCCGCTCCCACATTGGTTTTATGTCGGTAGCGGGATTTTCGTTCAGCGCAGGATCTTCGGCGCTTCATCCCGTGGCAGGTTATTGCGCAGTGCTGGCTGTCCAGGTGCTTCCTGATAACCACCGCCGAGTTGTTCGGCCAACTGCCGCGCCACATCCTCGCCCAACGCCTTCGACACTTCCCGCACCACGCGAGGCCGGTTCAGGCTCACGCGCACGTCACGGTTGTTCACCAGCTTGGTGTCCTGGCCTTCGCCCATGGCGGTAAACGCCGAGGTGATCTCAAAGGTGCGGGTGTTGATCAGGCTGAAATCCGCCACCAGCGTCAGGCCCAGCACCGCCGAGTAGCTGTTGGTGTGGTCCAGCGCGTTGACGTCCTGGGTGAAGTCGATATCCGACAAGGTGCCGAACAGCACGTAGTCCGCACCCTTGAAGTTACCGGCCTTGATCCGCTTGATCACGTCATACACATCGCCCTTGGCGTCCGCGGTGTAAGGCGTGCCCTGCACCAGCTGGAACTGCCGCGACTTGAGGATTTCCCCCTTGATGTCGCCGCTGAACTTGCGCAGCTCGGTCTGCTCGATGTAGCTGGTACGGCTTTCATACTCGCTGTAGCTCGAGCCGCCGCTGGCGTTGTAGGCGCTGGCCTGGAAATTGTTGCTGGCCGCGACCTGGTGGATGTATTCCTCCACGCGAGCCTCGTAGGCCAGGTCGGTTACCGCGATCTTCGGTGCGGCCGAGGCGCCAAAGGCGCACAGCAGGCCGATCATGCCGATCCATGCACGCATTGCTTAGCGCTCCGTGGTCTTGCGGATTTCTTTTTCGTCCATCCATTCGGCCAGGCCGCTTTCGACGTCGACCAGTTGCAGGCTGAACTTGTAGAACACGTCCTTGTAGTCCGAGCTGCGCTTGACGATGGAGCTGATGGAGCCTTCCAGGCGGTACTTGGCGGCGACCATGTTGCCGGTCTTGCTGACGGTCGACTTCTTGTACAAGCCGCTCTGGTTCTGCAGCTTCAGCTGGTCGACCTGGCTTTGCATGTCAGTGTTGTCGCTAGCGAAGCGGGCGGTGCCGGTCTTCATCAGCTGGGTCTTGATCGACGTGGTGATCTCGCGGGTATCGATGTACTCGCTGGTCTTGTTCTTCACGTCATACACCTGCACCACCGGGCGGCCTTGCAGGATGCCGGACTGGGCCAGGGAGCGGGTCATGCTTTCGGCGATCATCTGCAGGTCGGTGGAGCCGAACTCGTTGGTCACCAGTTCCACGGCCTTGCTGTCGCCGTAGCTGATGTTTTTACCGCCCAGGACTGGCGAGGTGTTGGCGCAGCCGCTGGCCAGGACGGCCACCACGGCGAGGAACGAGAAGCGTGCAAACATGGGGATGTCTCTCTGAAACTGAATGAGTGGGTGGATCAAGGCGTCTTCACTTCAAGGCGGAAGTCGGCAGCCTGGGGCAGGTTGGCGATGGCCGGCAGGAAGGTCGCCTGGTTTGCGTAGAGGTTCAGCACCTTCCAGGTCTCTTCATCACCCACCGGGAAACCGTCGGCACCCAGCCAGGCGAAGCGGTAATACATCATCTGGTTGCTGCTGGTGATGTTGCTCAACTGCACCTTGGCGGTCAGGAAGCCGTTTTCCCGGGCGACCCGGATGGCGCCGACGGCGATGCCCTTGAACTTGCCCATCACCACGATCTTGCTCGCGGCGCTTCCGGGTTCCGGCGGTGGCGGGGTGGCGCAACCGGCCAGCAGGATCAGCGCCAGGGCGCCGAGGATGAAATGACGCATAGCGTGCTCCTTAAGGTTGTTTGAGAGTGGCGACGGCCTGGGGCGGATTGTTCTGCACCACGTGGGCTGCAAGACCGCCGGCGAAGACCTGGTTGCCGACCACGCGCAGGGTGATCACCTGGTAGCGCTGATCGGCCTTGACCGTCACCAGCGTGCCGCCCAGGGCGTTGGGCAGGCTGACCTGGTGCTCGCCGTGCTTGAGGCGCAGGCGTGTCACCTGGGTCATGTCCGGCAGGGTGCGCCAGGTGCGGGTGTCGGCGCCTTCGGTGACGGCCGAGGCAATACCGAGTACCAGGCCTGCCATCGGGTTGGTCTTGTTCAGGTTGTTCTGGGTGATGCCGCGAGTGACGGCGCGCACGGTGGTGCGCAGGATGATCCCCGGCATGTCATCCCGCAGGGCGCGGCGGGACATGGCGGTGGTGCTGTTGAGGGCAGTGAGGTTCTGTTGCCGGCCGTCGACACCGATCTGGGCGAAGGGCGCGGTCGAGGTGTCGGGCTTGATCACCGGGAACGAGAGTGGCGTGATCACCAGGTGGCCGTCGATGGGGATCGGCAACGGCAGGCGAATCGAGTCGCGGGCCGGCGCCAGGCCGCTTTGCACCACGATCAGCACGTCAGTCTCGTCCGCACCGACCTTGGATTTGTCCAGGTCGAGCAGGGCCTGTTCCAGCAGCGGTGTGTTGGGGCGCAGTTCGGCGGCCTTGCGATAACCCGGTGCGGCCAGGTCTTTTTCGCCCAGGGCTTCGTAGACGAAGCCGGCCAGGTAGTGGCTGAAAGCGCTCTGGTAGCTGTTCTTCAGGCCTACCACTTCAGGGGCGTTGAGGCTCTCCACCGGGTAGCCGCGCAGGTCCTTGAACTGGGTCGCGATGCCCTGGCGCTCGGCCTCGTTTTCGCTCTTGAGGTATTCCTTGTCCCGCAGGTCGGCAATCACCGCTTCGCGTTCGTGGGTCTTCTTGATCTCGGTGCGGGCACCGTCGAAGTCATTCAGCGCCAGCAGGTTGAGGGCCATCTGGGTGGTCAGCATGACCTTTTCGTAGTCGTAGCCTTCGTAGCGGCGGACCTTGTCATTGACCAGGAAGGCGCCGAACTGCGCGAGGTACTTGTCGGTGTCGAACTTGACCGACTCTTCCCACTTGTAGACTTGCAGGTCGGCGCTGCGCCAGGCGACCTGGCTGCCGGTCAGGTCGCCCTTGGCGCGCAGCAACTCACCCTTTTCGAAGTAGTAGAGAAGGTCCTTGTCGTCGCCGGTGTTGTTCTTCTCAAGCAGGGTCAGCGCGGCGTCGACGTTGCCGGTGGCCAACTGCTGATTGGTGGCTTGCAGCTCGGTGTCGTAGCTGCGAAACATCGAACAACCGGACAGCAAGGTCACTGCCGCGAGCGCGAGCGAGGTAAAGGCGCGAGATGCCATCGAAGAGCTTCTTCCCTGAACGTAATCGGCCGAATGTGCTGGTCGGGCCGAATCACCAATGGCAGGAACGCGTTGCGATCCAGCCAATTCCTCATAAAAAGAGGAGCTGAAATGCCATTTCGAAATAACGAAGGCGCGGCATTATAAGCTGCATTACTGGCAAAACAATGGCCTTTTGGATCCGATTTTTAGCTCGGATGCCACTACCTCAGTGTCGTTATCCCTTTCCCCGAATCACTAACGCCTTGAGTCAAACCCCTTAAGGTTTGACAATGTGTTACTTCGTATTTCCCTTTGAGATTCATTCATGATTGCCCCCTTCCGTTTTCTTGCCTGGCTGGTGCTGCCGGCGTTGATGTCGTGCAGCTTCAACCTGCTGGCTGCGACTGCCGAGGGCGCCCCGCAGGCCCTGCATTTACTGGATTACATCGGTGCGGACTACCCGCCGACGGTGGAGGCGGGCAAGGTTATCGATGATTCCGAATACCGTGAACAGGTAGAGTTTCTCGGGGTGTTGCAGGGGCTTGTGGCCGATCTGCCGGTAAAGCCCGAGCGCGCCGAACTGATCAAAGGCGTGGATGAACTGCTGGCCGCCGTAACGGCCCATCAGGACGGCGCGGTGGTTGCGCACCAGGCCCGGCAATTGGGCGCCAAGTTGGCAGTGGCCTATGAAGTCAGCCAGGCCCCGGCCATTACCCCCGATCCGACGCGCGGTGCGCCGCTGTACGCGCAGAACTGCTCGGTGTGCCACGGCGCTACAGGCGCCGGCGATGGCCCCGCAAGCGTGGGCATGACGCCGCCGCCCGCCAACCTGCGGGACGCTGCACGCCTCGATCGCTTGAGCCTCTACGCGATCTACAACACCCTGGGTCTGGGCGTGGAAGGCACCGACATGCCGTCGTTTGCCGATCAACTGGACGACCGCCAGCGCTGGGACCTGGCGACCTATATCGCCGGCTTCACCGCCGACCCGGCTGCCGCGAACAGTGAAAAGTCCTTCAACCTCGCCGACCTCTCGCGCCAGACCCCCAACGAAGTGCTGGCTGCCGAAGGTCCCGGCGCAGTTGCCACCTTCCGCGCCCAGCGCGCCCAACCGCCGCAGGTCAAGCGTGGCCCGGCGCAGTTGCTTGATTACACCGCGGCCACCCTCGACAAAAGCCTCGCCGCGTTCCGCAATGGCGAGCACGAGCAGGCCTACGACCTGTCGGTAGCCGCCTACCTGGAAGGTTTCGAGCTGGTTGAAAGCTCCCTCGATAACGTTGATGCCAACGTGCGCAAGGACACCGAAAAGGCCCTGATGGCCTACCGGCAGTCATTGCAGGACGGCTTGCCGATCGAGCAAGTGCAGCAGCGCCTGGATGTGGCCAAGGGCAAGCTCACCGAGTCCGCCGGCCTGCTGGGCAGCGATGGCTTGAGCTGGTCCCTGAGCTACATCTCCGGTTTGTTGATCCTGCTGCGCGAAGGCCTGGAAGCGATCCTGGTGCTGGCGGCGATTCTCGCGTTCCTGCGTAACACCGGCCAGCAATCGGCGGTGCGCAGCGTCAACGTCGGCTGGGGCCTGGCGCTGTTGGCCGGCTTGGCGACGTGGGCGTTAGCGGCTTATGTGATCGACGTCAGCGGCGCCCAGCGCGAGTTGCTGGAAGGCTGCACGGCGCTGTTTGCCAGCGTGATGGTGCTGTGGCTCGGGGTGTGGATGCACGACCGCCGTCACGCGGCCGCCTGGCAGGACTACATCAAGAGCAGCCTGGTGGGCGGTGGCGGGCGCTTCGGTTTTGCGATGCTGGCGTTCTTCTCGGTGTACCGCGAGCTGTTCGAAGTGATCCTGTTCTACGAAACCCTGTGGTTGCAGGCCGGCCCTGCCGGGCACAACGCGGTATTGGCCGGTGGCGCCACGGCGCTGGTGCTGTTGGTGGGCCTGGCCTGGGTGATTCTGCGGGGCTCGGCGAAACTGCCGCTGGCGCTGTTCTTCGGCATAAACGCGGCGTTGCTGTGCGCGCTGTCGGTGGTATTCGCCGGGCATGGCGTCAAGGCGTTGCAGGAAGCCGGGATCTTCGGCACCCGGCCGGTCGCGTTCTTTGACTTCGACTGGCTGGGCATTCACGCCGATGCCTATTCCCTGAGCGCCCAGGCTGTGGCGATCCTGGCGATTGTGGTGCTGTACGGTCGCAGCCGGCTCGCTGAAAAGCGCCGGGTGGTGGCTTAACCATGCGCGTGTGGATCGATGCAGACGCCTGCCCCCGGGCGGCCAAGGATCAGGTGGTGAAGTTCGCCCTCAAGCGCCAGTTCGAAGTGGTGCTGGTGGCCGGGCAGAGCCAGATCAAGCCGAGCTTCTCGTGCGTGAAGTTGATCGTGGTGCCCAGCGGCCCGGACGCGGCCGATGACTACCTGGTGGAGCACGCCGTGCCCGGTGACCTGGTGATCTGCAGCGATGTGCCGTTGGCCGACCGCTTGGTGAAGAATGGCGTGGCTGCGCTCGACCCACGAGGCAAGGAGTTCAGCCCGCAGAACATGAGCGAGCGGCTGGCGGTGCGTAACCTGTTCACCGATCTGCGGGAGCAGGGGCAGATGGGCGGTGGCCCGCCGCCCCATGGGGACAAGGACAAGCAGGCGTTTGCCAATTCGCTGGATCGGATTCTGACCCGGCTGATGAAGGCCTAATCGTTCTCGTGGGTGAGTTCCAGCACCCGGTCCACCAGCTTGTTGATGCCTGACGCCACTTCGCTGATGCGTTTGCCCAGCATGTAGGCCGGGGTACTCACCAGCTTGCGCGCCTTGTCTTCGACGATGTCGTCGACCGCGCATTCCTGGTGGGTGGCGCCCATCTTGTCCATGGCGGCTGCGGTGTCGGCGTCATTGCCGATGGTGCAGGTCACGCCTGGGCCATAGATCTTCGCTGCCAGCGCCGGCGAGATGCAGATCAGCCCGACGGGCTTGCCCGCTTCGGCAAACGCCTCGGCCAGTTCCAGCACCTGCGGGTTGACGCTGCACCCGGCGCCTTCCACGGCAAAGTTCGACAGGTTCTTCGCCGCGCCAAACCCCCCGGGCACGATCAGTGCGTCGAAATCCTCGGCGTTGGCCTCACGAATGTCCTTCACCTCGCCACGGGCAATGCGCGCCGACTCCACCAGCACATTGCGCGACTCGGGCATCTCCTCCCCCGTCAGGTGGTTGATCACATGCAACTGGGCAATGTTCGGCGCAAAACACTGCACCTCGGCGCCGCGCTGGTCCAGGCGCAGCAGGGTGATCACGCTTTCATGAACCTCAGCCCCGTCGTACACGCCACAGCCGGAAAGGATCACTGCAATCTTTTTGCTCATGGGCATTTCTCCTGATTCATGGCGTTAAATGTCTACTCATTTGTCACTCATTGCCAATGGGATATCCAGCCGCTACACCTACTCTAGATGTAACAATAATTGACCGGACTTGCCCATGGACTTCGTCCCTTACGCGGTACCGTTTTTCATTGCCTTGATCGTGGTCGAGCTGCTGGCCGACTACCGGCGCGGCCAACGCAACTACCGGGTGGCCGACGCCATCAACAGCCTCAGCACCGGCGTGCTGTCCACCACCACAGGACTGCTGACCAAAGGGGTGGGCATCCTCACCTATGCCTTCGCCCTCAAGCACCTGGCGATCATTGAGCTGTCGGCCCAAAGCGTCTGGACCTGGGTGTTCGCCTTTGTGTTCTATGACTTCTGCTACTACTGGCTGCATCGCATGGGCCATGAGCGCAACATCCTCTGGGCCGCGCACTCGGTGCATCACCAGAGCGAGGACTACAACCTCAGCACCGCCTTGCGCCAGACCAGCACCGGCTTCCTGCTGAGCTGGATCTTCTACTTGCCGCTGGCCGTGTTGGGCGTGCCGCTGGTGGTGTTTATCAGCGTGGCGTCCCTCAACCTGCTGTATCAATTCTGGGTGCATACGCGGCATGTGCCGAAGCTCGGCTGGTACGAGTGGTTCTTCGTCACGCCATCCAATCATCGGGCCCACCATGCACAGAACGCTCTCTACATGGATCGCAACTACGGCGGGGTGTTCATTATTTGGGACCGCCTGTTTGGCTCCTTCCAGGAAGAAGACGATAACGAGCCGGTAATCTTTGGCGTGACCACGCCCTTGGCCAGTTGGAACCCGCTATGGGCCAACCTGCAGTTTTATGCGCAGCTGTGGAGTGATGCACGGCGCACCGAAAGTGGGTGGGACAAGCTGCGGATCTGGTTCATGCGCACCGGTTGGCGCCCGGCGGATGTGGCGGCAAAGTACCCGATGGCCAAGCCGGACTTGAGCCAGTTCCGCAAGTTCGAGGTGCCGCTGGATGGGCGCCAACAGATTTACATCGCGCTGCAGTTTGCCGCGTACGTGGGTTTTGGCAGCTACCTGATGAATTTCGGCGAGGGCTTGCCGACCGCTGCCCTGGTGTTGGGCTGGAGCGCGATGGCATTGGGGTTGTTTACCCTGGGGGTGGCGCTGGAGAATCGCCCGTGGGCGTTGAAGGCTGAGCTGGTGCGCCTGGCACTGAATGTGCCTTTGGTGTGGCTGGCGCCGCTGGTGGGGCTGTGGCCGGCCAGCGCGTTGGGCTGGCTGGGCCTGGTCAGTTACAGCTTGCTCAGCGGCATCGGCCTCTACTGTTGCAGAGACCGGCTTACTCGACTGGCGTCGTAGGCTTTTCGGCTTTTTCAGGTTCGCCGGCCGCCAGGCGAACCTTCTCGGCGGCACAGGCTTCGCGGGTCAGGCGGGCGTTCTTGACGCGCCGGCGAATCCACAAGCCCAGGCCCAGCACCAGCAGTGCGCCCAGCACCCACAGCTCGTACTTCTTGACGCTGCCCAGCATGCCTTCCAGTACCGCGCCGAAATGGTAAGCCGCAGCGCCCAGCGCAGCGGCCCACACGGCGGCGCCAATCCCGTTGAGCAACAGGTAGCGACCCGGCGGGTAGCCCGACAAACCAATGGCCACCGGCATCACCGTGCGCAAACCGTAGACAAACCGGAAGCTCAGCACCCAGATGTCCGGGTGCTTGCGGATATGCTCCAGGGCCTTGTCGCCCAGCAGTTGCCAGCGCGGCTTGCGCGCCAACAGTTTGCGGCCGTGCTTGCGTCCCAGGAAGTACCACAACTGGTCGCCGGCGTAGCTGCCGAAAAAGGCAACGACCACCACCAGGTTGATATCCATGTATCCACGGAACGCCAGGAAGCCTGCGAGAACCAGGATGGTTTCGCCTTCGAAGAAGGTGCCTAGGAACAGCGCAAAGTAGCCGAAGTCATGCAGAAATTGTTGAAGCATGGTCTGGGTGCTGGCGAAATGAACGCGCAGCCTACGCCTTCGTGAACATTCATGAAAGTATCGAGATGTGTCACGAAGTGAACAATTCCTACATAAACGACGAATGCGACTACAGGTCGCACGCCGGTTGCCTTACGGCGCATGAGCTAACCACAACTGTAATTCCTTCGTCATAATGGCCGCTTATAACTGTCACGCTCGCCCGTCAAGCCGGGCTCAGGAGTCTGCCGTGAGCTTTACCCCCGCCAACCGCCTGTTTCCCGCCACTCGTCTGCGTCGCAACCGTCGTGATGATTTTTCCCGGCGCCTGGTGCGTGAAAACGTGCTGACGGTGAATGATCTGATCCTGCCGGTGTTTGTGCTGGACGGTGAAAGTCGTCGGGAAGCGGTGGCGTCGATGCCGGGCGTGGAGCGCTTGACCATTGATTTGCTGCTCGAAGAGGCCGCGAACTGGGTTGAACTGGGGATTCCGGCGCTGGCGCTGTTCCCGGTCACGCCGTCTGGGCTGAAGTCACTGGACGCCGCCGAAGCCTGGAACCCCGACGGCATCGCCCAGCGCGCCACCCGCGCCTTGCGTGAACGCTTTCCGGAGCTGGGGGTGATTACCGATGTGGCGCTGGACCCGTTCACCACCCACGGGCAGGATGGCATTCTCGACGAAGAAGGCTATGTTCAGAACGACATCACCGTTGATGCGCTGGTAAAACAGGCCTTGTCCCACGCCGCAGCGGGCGCCCAGGTGGTGGCCCCCTCGGACATGATGGACGGTCGCATCCAGGCGATTCGCGAAGCCCTGGAGCTGGCCGGTCACGTCAACGTGCGCATCATGGCCTACTCGGCCAAGTACGCCAGCGCCTATTACGGCCCGTTCCGCGATGCGGTGGGTTCGGCGCTGAACCTGGGTAAGGCCAACAAGGCCTCGTACCAGATGGACCCGGCCAACAGCCACGAAGCCCTGCACGAAGTGGCCGCGGACCTGGCCGAAGGCGCCGACATGGTGATGGTCAAGCCCGGGATGCCGTACCTCGACATCCTTTATCGGGTCAAAGAGGAATTCAAGGTGCCGACCTTTGTCTATCAGGTCAGCGGTGAATACGCCATGCACATGGCCGCGATCCAGAATGGTTGGTTGAGTGAAGGGGTGATCCTTGAATCCCTGACTGCCTTTAAACGCGCGGGTGCTGATGGCATCCTGACTTACTTCGCCGCCCGCGCCGCCCAATTGCTTAGAGAGCAACACTAGCCCTCACAGGAACACTCGATGAATACCGAAGGACTCACAGAAGTTGCCGTAAAAGACGCTCACCCGGTGGTCGAACAAGCTACCGAGACCCCGCCGGAGCTGGAGCCGGCCCCGCCTGCCGTGGTGGCCGAAGCGCCCGCTGCCGCGCCGGTACCGGTGGTTGCGGTTACCAACCTGGATGACAGCAGCCTGTACATCCATCGCGAGCTGTCACAACTGCAATTCAACATCCGCGTGCTGGAACAGGCGCTGGATGAGTCCTACCCATTGCTGGAGCGGTTGAAATTCCTGCTGATCTTCTCCAGCAACCTGGACGAGTTCTTCGAGATCCGTGTCGCCGGCCTGAAGAAGCAGATCACGTTCGCCCGTGAACAAGCCGGTGCCGACGGCCTGCAACCGCATCAGGCCCTGGCCCGCATCAGCGAGCTGGTACACGGCCACGTGGACCGCCAATACGCGATCCTCAATGACATCCTGCTGCCGGAACTGGAAAAGCATCACGTGCGCTTCATCCGGCGCCGGCACTGGACCACCAAGATCAAGACCTGGGTGCGCCGCTACTTCCGCGACGAAATCTCGCCGATCATCACCCCCATCGGCCTCGACCCGACGCACCCGTTCCCGCTGCTGGTGAACAAGAGCCTGAACTTCATCGTCGAGCTGGAAGGTATCGATGCCTTCGGTCGCGACTCGGGCCTTGCGATCATTCCGGCACCGCGCCTGTTGCCACGGATCATCAAGGTACCGGAAGAGGTGGGGGGCGCTGGCGATAACTATGTATTCCTTTCGTCGATGATCCACGCCCACGCCGATGACCTGTTCCAGGGCATGAAGGTCAAGGGCTGCTACCAGTTCCGCCTGACCCGTAACGCCGACCTGGCGCTGGACTCCGAAGACGTCGAAGACCTGGCCCGCGCCCTGCGCGGCGAGCTGTTCTCCCGTCGCTACGGTGATGCGGTGCGCCTGGAAGTGGCGGACACCTGCCCGAAACACCTGTCCGACTACCTGCTCAAGCAGTTCAACCTGAGCGAGACCGAGCTGTACCAGGTCAATGGCCCGGTGAACCTGACGCGCCTGTTCAGCATTACTGGCCTGGACAGCCACCCGGAGCTGCAATACACGCCGTTCACCCCGCAGATCCCGAAACTGCTGCAAAACAGCGAGAACATCTTCAGTGTGGTGAGCAAGCAGGACATTCTGCTGCTGCACCCGTTCGAGTCCTTCACCCCGGTGGTCGACCTGCTGCGCCAGGCCGCCAAGGACCCGCACGTGCTGGCTGTGCGCCAAACCCTGTACCGTTCCGGCGCCAACTCCGAAATCGTCGATGCGCTGGTGGATGCCGCGCGTAACGGCAAGGAAGTGACGGCAGTGATCGAACTGCGGGCGCGGTTCGATGAAGAATCCAACCTGCAACTGGCCAGCCGCCTGCAAGCGGCCGGCGCGGTGGTGATCTACGGCGTGGTCGGCTTCAAGACCCACGCCAAGATGATGCTGATCCTGCGCCGCGAAGCCGGTGAGATCGTGCGCTACGCCCACTTGGGCACCGGCAACTACCACGCCGGCAACGCCAAGCTCTACACCGACTACAGCCTCCTGACCTCCGACGACGCGTTGTGTGAAGACGTCGGCAAGCTGTTCAGCCAGTTGATCGGCATGGGCAAGACCCTGCGCATGAAGAAACTGCTGCACGCGCCGTTCACCCTGAAGAAGGGCATGCTCGACATGATTGCCCGCGAGACCCAGTTCGCCCTCGAAGGCAAGCCGGCGCACATCATCGCCAAGTTCAACTCGCTGACCGATCCGAAGATCATCCGCGCGTTGTACAAGGCCAGCCAGTCGGGTGTGCGTATCGATTTGGTGGTGCGTGGCATGTGCTGCCTGCGGCCGGGCATCGCCGGGGTCTCCCATAACATCCACGTGCGTTCGATCATCGGGCGCTTCCTGGAGCACACGCGGGTGTTCTACTTCCTCAATGGCGGCGAGGAGCAGATGTTCCTCTCCAGTGCCGACTGGATGGAGCGCAACCTCGACAAACGCGTGGAGACCTGCTTCCCGGTGGAAGGCAAGAAACTGATCATGCGGGTCAAGAAGGAGCTGGAGAGTTATCTCACCGATAACACCCACAGCTGGAGCCTGCAGTCGGACGGGCGCTACGTGCGCAACACCCCGACCGGCAACCAGAACCCGCGCAGCGCTCAGGCGACATTGCTGGAGAAGTTGGGCAGCCCGATTCTGACGGTGAACTAAAAACCGACGCGGTCAAAAATGTGGGAGCGGGCTTGCTCGCGAAAGCGGTGGATCAGTCGATGAATCTGTTGACTGACACTCCGCCTTCGCGAGCAAGCCCGCTCCCACATTTGTTTTGTGGCGTTAGATTGTTCCCACGCTCTGCGTGGGAATACATCCTGTGACGCTCCGCGTCACTCACTCATATCAGCGCACGTTCAGCGTGAACCCAACCCGCGTCAGCCACTCGGCTTCCTGGGCGAAATCCGCCTGGGTCAGCTGGTTTTCATCAAGCCAGTTCTTCGGGAATACCACGTCCAGGCTGTCGGCATTGGCCCGCAGGACCACTTGCGGCATTTCCTGGGTACCACGGATGTGGTGGAACAGGATCGCAAACCGCAGCAGCGCGCACAGGCGAATCAGCTTGATGCCCTCGGCACCGAACTCGGCAAACTTGTCCCGGGGGATGTTGCGGCGGTGGCCGCGTACCAGCAGCGCGAGCATCTGCTGGTCTTCACGGGAGAAACCCGCCAGGTCCGAGTGCTCGATCAGGTAGGCGCCGTGCTTGTGGTAATGGTAGTGGGCGATGTCCAGCCCCACTTCATGGACCTTGGCCGCCCAGCCCAGCAGTTCACGCCACACGCCGTCTTCCAGGTCCCAATCCGCTGCGACCTGGTCGAAAGCATGCAGCGCCTTGCGTTCAACCCGCGCCGCCTGTTCCAGGTCGACGTGGTAACGCTCCATCAACGAGCTGAGGGTGCGCTCACGGACGTCTTCATGATGATGACGGCCCAGCAGGTCGTAGAGCACCCCTTCACGCAGGGCGCCATCGCAGTGGTCCATGCGTTGCAGTTCAAGGGCGTCGAAAATCGCTTCGAGAATCGCCAGGCCCGCCGGGAAAATGGTGCGGCGATCAGGCTTGATGCCTTCGAAGTCGATCTTCTCGGCATCCCCCAGCTTGAACAGCTTGCGCTTGAGCCAGGCCAGGCCTTCGGCGTTGACCTCGCCAGTGCCATGGCCGCCGGCCTTGAGGGCCAGGCCGATGGCGCGGATGGTGCCGGACGAACCGATGGCCTCATCCCAGGTCAGGCGGTGCAGGGCGTGCTCGATGCTCATGATCTCCAGCCGCGCCGCCGTATAAGCCTGGGCGTAGCGGGCCGGGGTGATCTTGCCGTCCTTGAAATAGCGCTGGGTGTAGCTGACGCAGCCCATTTGCAGGCTTTCGCGCAGCAGCGGCTCGAAGCGCTGGCCAATAATGAATTCGGTACTGCCACCGCCGATGTCGGCCACCAGGCGCTTGCCCGGAGTGTCGGCCAGGGTGTGGGACACGCCGAGGTAGATCAGGCGCGCTTCCTCGCGGCCGGAGATGACCTCTACCGGGTGCCCGAGGATCTCCTCGGCGCGGCGGATGAACTCGCCCCGGTTGCGGGCTTCGCGCAGGGCGTTGGTGCCGACGATCCGCACGGCGCCCGGGGGCATGCCGTTGATCAGTTGGGCAAAGCGCTTCAGGCAATCGAGCCCGCGCTGCATGGATTCTTCATTGAGCTGACGCTCGTCGTCGATCCCGGCAGCCAGTTGCACTTTCTCGCCGAGCCGCTCAAGGATGCGGATTTCGCCGTTCTGGGCCTTGGCCACGACCATGTGAAAGCTGTTGGAGCCCAGGTCGATGGCGGCGATCAGGGACAGATTCTTGGCTTGGGATTGCGGCATGGTTAAGGGGTCTCGGTCGATAACCTCGCCATCGTGCCACGATCAACCGCTGACGCCAACGCGTAGTGCTTCCGGAATTCGCTCATCGGTGTCTTGGAGGAAAATCTGCAGGATATGTAGGGCGATTCTTGATGCGCCTGGCGATTGTTCCGTAGGGCAAGTGGAGTAACGGAAATCTCCAGCTTTAATAGGCTTCCTGAATATGCCTACATGGCTGGGTTATTTGTTCCAGTCGATAATTAAGTCAGGACTACTGCAAGGATGATCTAAGGGGACATTGTTTTTTTACCGCTCTGACACTAGTTCAGGCGTCGTCTCATTCTTTCTTCGGGTGTTTACGAGAGAGACTGTCACTCGGCAATTAGGCCGTGGTGTTAACTATTTGTAGTTTGCCTATCAAGGTTGATAGCAGTTGGGCATGGAATAGCCCGGCGAACCACATGCACCTGAGAACTTCAGTGACAGGATGAACATGAACAGAACATTTGGTTTGGCAATAGTTGTCGTTGGCCTGGCGGTAAGCATGGGTACCCAAGCAAATACAAGTGGTGCCGGAAACCTGAGAGTCACCGGAACCATTAAACCAGCTGCATGCACGGTAAACCTCGGCGCCACAGGCGGCACCGTTGATTACGGTACGATCAATGCGTCGAGCATTCCGCTGACCTCTTTCTATCCTCTGCCGGAAAAGTCGCTGCCGTTAAACGTCAACTGTGGTGCGGCGGCTGCCCAGATGGCACTGTCCGTTACTGACTCACAAACAAACAGTGTCGTAAGGGGGATCCTGGGAGCCGGCTTCACCGACAACCACAACTTTGGCCTTGGCGCGGTCGGAACCAGGAATACCGGTGGCTATTCGATCAGGCTCGCCACCTTGACCACTGTCGGCGCTACGCTGTACCCGCTTAGAAGGACAAGCTCCGGCGGTGCCTGGAGCACCAGTGACGGCAAGGTCGAAAAATCTCCTTACCAGCACTCCTGGAGCCGTAATAACAACACAACTCCAGCCGCGGTCTCTTCCGTTACCGGCACTCTCGTAGTCAAGGCTGTGATCAATCGCGGCGATGCACTGGATCTCAGCAGGGATATTCAATTGAATGGAGCTGCCACTTTGGTAGTAACTCGAATCTAACTCTATAAACATGGCCAGCATTTAGCAGGCGGTCGCGCACCGTGGCTTCGTGCTGGCTCTTTATATGCGTATAGGTATTTCGTGATTGTCAACGGTGCGTTATCTGGTTGCGGGTAGAGTTCGATGAGTCGTCTTTTAAATACAGTTAATGCTCTGTTCTGGTGTGCGAATCTTTATTTTTTAGTTTCTGGCAGTGTAAGAGCGGATGGAATGGAGCCGGAAACATCCGTTGTTATTCTTTATGAAGAGAACGGTGAAGCGACGATCAACGTAAAAAATACGGACGCTGGCCCTGCTTTACTTCACACAGTCATTCAAAACGTCCCGGAAGATCCGGAGACACTCTTGATCGTTACGCCTCCTATCGCCCGTGTCGAACCGGGCGAAACACAACTTGTGCGGTTTATCAGTACCTTGAAGCAGCCGCTCAAGACCCAGCGATTGAAGCGTGTCACCTTTGAAGGTATTCCGCAGGCGCGCGCCGAAGGGCGCTCGACCATTGGAGTGACCATTCGACAGGACTTACCGCTGATCCTGCATCCCCAGGGCTTGCCGCGGCATCAGGAGCCATGGAAGTTGCTGAAGTGGAAGCTGCGGGGTAATCGGCTGACGGTTCATAACGACAGTGCCTACGTGGTCCGGATGGGGCTGGAGGTGCACCTGCTGCCGTCGAGGCACCCGGCGATATTGCCGCGCACCTATATCCTGCCTGGCGAAGTGTTATCAACCCGCATCGAAGAGGCGGTGGCCCAGGTCAGCGGTGTCGAGATTCAACCGGCGACGGTCTACGGGTATTCGGCAACCGCCTACGAAGCCTCCGTTGTTGTCGAGGCGGGTTGAGCGGTCTATGAGAAATGCTACCCATGCAAACGATTGGAGCCTCTCTGTACGACCCATTCGAACCTCGGTTTCCCGGACTTGTATCGGCCTGGCAACGCTGTGGAGCCTTCCCGCCTGCGCGCTGGAGCTCGGATCGGGTTTTGATCTGGCGGTCTTGTCGGCGAACGGGATCGACCCGAAGGTTGCCCATTATTTTCGCAGTGCTGCGCGATTCCGCGAGGGCGTGCACGTGGTGGGGCTGCAGGTCAACGGCACCTCATTGGGCCTGGTGGAGGCACGCTTCGACTACCAGGGGCAGTTGTGTTTTACCCCGGTCCTGCTGGACAAGGCCGGGTTGCGGTTGCCAGCCGCGATTATTCGGCCGGGTATCGCGCCCGACCAGGCGTGTCATGACTTTCTCGGTGCTTACCCCGCGACCATCGTCAAGTTGCGCCCCGGCAGCGATGAGGTATCGCTGGTGGTGCCTACTCAGTCAATGCGCGAGGCCGAATGGGATGTCGGCAGTTTCTCCCAGGGCGGTATGGCAGCCTTGTTCAATTACGATGTGCAGGGATTCGAAGAACGCTTCAACAGCGGCTCTTCCCGCTCGGTTTCGGCCTACACCGAGGCGGGATTCAATATCGGCAACTGGATCGTCCGAAGCCGCCAATTCTTTGTCTCCGATAACGGCAAGCGCAGCAGCGATCATGTGAATGCCTACGCCCAACGCGATTTCGCGCCCCTGAAGTCGACCTTCCAGGTCGGGCAGATTTCCAGCAACAACCCGGTGTTCGGTGGGTTACAGCTGTCGGGTTTCCAGCTCTCGCCGGATGGCCAATCGCGCAGCCCGGGTGGCAGCAGCGTGGTGGTCGAAGGTTTGGCCCAGAGCCCATCCCGGGTCGAGGTGCGCCAGGCCGGGGTGTTGATCCATACCACACTGGTACCGGAAGGCCCGTTCACGTTGACCGGATTACCCATACTCAATGGCACCAGCGATCTTGAGGTCAGTGTCATTGGCACTCGCGGTGGCAGGCATGGGTTCACCGTCCCTGCCGCGTCCTTTGCGGGGGCGGTACCGATAGAGCCCGGTTATTACTTCTCCCTGGGCAAGGTGCGCGGGGCAAATCCGGGTGCCGGGGAGCCTCCGGTCGTGGCGATGGGCAGTGGGACCTGGGGATTGGGGCGCAACTCGTCACTGGGATTCGGCCTGTTGAGTACCGACGAATACCAGGCGGCGGGTGGCGTGTGGAGCAGTGTTTTTTTCCAGCACCTTTCGGTTGGCGTGCGCCAGAACCTGTCTCGCGATGGCCGGGACGAAGTTACCGGGGCCCGCAGCTCCGTCACCGTGGGAAGTCCGCTGTTCGCCGGCATTGAAATGACGTCGAGTGCCACTACCCAGACGCGGGGTTATCGCGAAGTACTGGAAGTGGGGCAGTCGACGCGGCGTGACCAGCGGGATGCCCGCTTCAAGGACCAATACACGGTAGGTTTGAGTTGGGTCGACCCGTCCCTGGGAGGCTTTTCCGTCAGTTATTCCCGCAGCTCGCAATTTGATGATCGCTCCGCCGAACACGTCTTTGCCTCATGGAATCAGCAGTTCAATGGCACCCAGGTGGCTTTGATTGCGGATTCCCGGATGGGCGGCTCTCGACCGCGCAAGGTCAAGAACACCGTTCGAGACGAGCGCAGCGATGTGTCGGATAAGGGGCTTTCGCTTCGGTTGCAGGTCACCGTGCCGTTCGGTGGGGATCGCCGCGTCACCTCGTATGCCAGTCGGCGGGGCGACAGGTTCGATCTTGGGACCGCCTTCAGCGATCGGGTCAACGACTATGTGAACTATGAAGTGGGGGTTGCGCGTGAGCAGGCGAGCCGTACACAGGCTGTTCACGCCCGCGTGAATGCCATGCCGCGTTACACCCAGATAGGGTTGGGTGTGCGACATGATTCATTGAGCACCGGGTATACCGGCCAATTGCAGGGCGGCGTGGTGGCCCACGACAGAGGCATGACGTTCTCGCCCTATGCCGTCCAGGACACCTTTGGAATTGTCTCGGTGGGTAATGTCGGGGCAGCCAAGGTTTCGACGCCGCAGGGGCCGGTCTGGACTGACTACCGCGGGCAGGCGGTGATCGCCAGCCTGCCTGCCTACCGCAGCAGCAATGTCGAGGTGCAAACCCAATCCCTGCCCAAGCGCATCGATCTGAAAAACGGCACCAAGGTCCTTGCGGCCGGACGCGGTTCTTTCAACACGATCGATTTCGAAGTAGTGAAAGTGCGCCGTGTATTGCTTGAGGTCCGTGACGCGCACGGCCAACCCCTGCCCCAGGGAGCCTCGGTTTTCGACAGCAACAATGCTTTCCTGACCAGCGTCGTGGGCGAGGGCATGGTCTTCCTTAACAGCCTGGATGAGTCGCGAGCGCTGAACATCTCCTTGCCAGATTCAAGCACCTGCTTGTTGCAACTGAACCTTGAGCCAGAATCCAATGACGACAAATTCTATGAAACAGGTTCGGCGGTCTGCCGTACCCTCTGAGCCGGTGGGGCCTTTTGACGGTGTACGCCTGCGTCATGGGCTTATCCTTTACCTGCTGCTGTTTGTCGTGGTGTTGGCCAATGAGGCGCGGGCAGATAACTGCCAGGTGTCCTTGAGCCAGCCCCGGGTTGATTACGGTCTGGTTCGCCAAGCCGAGCGGGGCCACCCACAGATCGCGCTGGGCAAGCGCACGCTTCGCCTGAACATGGCCTGTGAGGCGCCTGTATCCATGGCGCTGCGCTTTACGGGCGTACCCGCAGGCCTGGAGGGCTTTCGGTTTGGGCGCCAGGGGCATTTCACCCTGAGCCTGCAGTCCGCTCAAGTCGATGGAAAATCCGTTGAGCTGGTAATGCCGCACCTGTCTGAAGAGCCGGCGACCGGACGATTGCTGCCGGGCCATAGGCTTGTTGCACACGTAGCGGGTATGCCGGTGCATGGGCGCCGCTTCACCGCCCTGGTCAACGTCGAGACCTTCCTGCCTGCGGCTTTGCTGGCCGTCAGGGATGAAACGACATTTGAGGGGCAGGGCGGTTTTGAGTGGGCGCCCGGGGCCTGATGCCTCAGTCCGTGCGCTCCACCGAACCGATGAAGTTGGCCAGCTCGGCGGTCTGCGGATTGGCAAACAGGATTTTCGGGTCGCCCACTTCATGCACCTTGCCCTGGTGCATGAACACCAGCTTGTCACCCACTTCCCGGGCAAAACGCATCTCATGGGTGACCATGATCAGTGTCATGCCATCCTTGGCCAGTTGGCGCACTACGCTGAGCACTTCGTTGACCAGCTCCGGGTCCAGGGCCGAGGTGATTTCATCGCACAGCAGCACTTTGGGCGACATCGCCAGAGCCCGGGCGATTGCTACCCGCTGCTGCTGGCCGCCGGACAAACGATCGGGGAACGCGTCGAACTTCTCCCCCAGCCCAACGCGCTCAAGCATCTGTCGCGCCAATTGTGCGGCCTTGGCTTTCGGCACTTTCTGCACCACTTGCGGCGCAAGCATGACGTTTTCGCCCACCGTCAGGTGTGGGAACAGGTTGAACTGCTGGAACACCATGCCGACTTTCTGCCGCAGGGTGCGCAGGTCGGCGCGGGCGGCGTCGAGGTATTCGCCGTCGACCTCGATCACGCCGTCGTTGATCGACTCCAGGCCATTGAGGGTGCGCAGCAGGGTGGATTTGCCCGAGCCGCTGCGACCGATGATCGCCACCACCTGGCCTTCTTCGACACTCAGGTCGATGCCCTTGAGGACGTGGTGATCGCCGTAATACTTATGCAGGGCGGAAATTCTAAGCAGAGGCATGCAGTCTCCTTTCCAGGTAGCGCGCACTGAGGGACAAGGGGTAGCAGAGCAGGAAGTAACCCAGCGCCACCAGGCCATAGACCATGAAGGGTTCGAAGGTAGCGTTGGCGAGCATGCCGCCGGTCTTGGTCAGCTCGGTGAAGCCGATGATCGAGGTCACGGCGGTGCCCTTGACCACTTGCACCGAGAAACCCACGGTTGGCGCCACGGCAATGCGCAGGGCCTGGGGCAGGATCACGTAGCGCAATTGCTCCAGCGGGTTCAGGGCCAGGCTCGCGGACGCCTCCCATTGGCCGTGGGCGATGGAGTCGACGCAGCCACGCCAGATTTCGGCCAGGTAGGCGCTGGTGAACAGGGTCAAGGCAATCGCCGCCGCCAGCCAGGGCGAAATGTCCACGCCGAGCAAGGCGATGCCGAAGAACACCAGGAACAGTTGCATCAACAGCGGCGTGCCCTGGAACAGTTCGATATAGGTGCGGGCGACATTGCGCGGGAACGCCTTGGTGCTGATGCGCATAGTCATCACCAGCAAGCCGATCACGCCGCCGCCGATGAACGCCACCAGCGACAGCAGCAAGGTCCACTGCAAACCGGTGAGCAGGTTGCGCACGATGTCCCAGAACGAAAAATCACTCATCGGGCGTTCCTCATGACATAGCGCCGGCCGATCCAGTTCAGCAATTGGCGGATCATCAGCGCCATGCACAGGTAGACCAGGGTCGTCAGCGCATAGGTTTCAAAGGCGCGGAAGTTGCGCGACTGGATAAAGTTGGCGGCAAAGCTCAGTTCCTCGGTGGCGATCTGCGAGCAGACCGCCGAGCCGAGCATCACGATGATGATCTGGCTGCTCAGGGCCGGCCAGACCTTGCCCAGCGCGGGCAGCAACACCACATGGCGGAACGCCTCGAAACGTGTCATCGCCAGCGCGGCCGCCGCTTCCAGTTGCCCGCGGGGGATCGCCTGGATCCCGGCGCGGATGATCTCGGTGGAGTACGCCCCCAGGTTGATCACCATCGCCAGCACTGCCGCCTGCCATTCGGTGATTTTCAGGCCGAGGGACGGCAGGCCGAAGAAGATGAAAAACAACTGCACCAGGAACGGCGTGTTGCGGATCAACTCGACGTACACGCCGAAGATCCAACTGAACGGCTGGATCTTCCACGCCCGCACCACGGCGCCGACGATTCCCAGCGCCACGCCCAGTACTGCACCGATGGCGGTCAGTTCAAGTGTGAACAGCGCGCCGCGCAGCAGCAGATCGGTATTGGCCAGGACCGGCACAAAGTCGAATTGATAGGCCATAGGCTAACCCTCGTTACCGCGCTCAGAGATCAGCCGGCAGCGGCTCTTTGAGCCACTGCAATGCATTCTTTTCCAGGCTGCCGTCGGCCTTGGCCGCGACCAGGATCTGGTTCACCTTGTCCAGCAGCGCCGGCTCGTTCTTGTTCACGCCCACGTACACCGGCGAGTCCTTGAGCTTCACTTTCAGTGCCGGCACGCGCTTGGGGTTGCGTTCGCTGATGGCCACCATCACCACGTTGCCGCTGGCGATCAGGTCCACCTGGCCGGCGAGGTAGGCGGCGATGGTCGAGTTGTTGTCTTCAAAGCGCTTGATCGTCGCCTCTTTAGGCGCCACGGCGGTCAGCTCGATGTCTTCGATGGCGCCACGGGTCACGCTGATGGTTTTGCCCTTGAGGTCGTCAACGGTGCTGATCGGCGCATCGGGAGGGCCGAATACGGCGAGGTAGAAGGGCGCGTAGGCCTTGGAGAAGTCGATGACCTTCTCGCGCTCGGCGTTCTTGCCCAGGCTGGAAATCACCAGGTCGACCTTGCCGGTGGTGAGGAACGGGATGCGGTTGGTGCTGTTGACCGGGGTCAGTTCAAGCTTGACCTTGAGCTGGTCGGCCAAAAGCTTTGCGGTGTCGATGTCCAGGCCGCGGGGCTTCATGTCCGGGCCGACCGAGCCGAACGGCGGGAAATCCTGGGGCACGGCCACCTTGAGGGTGCCACGGGCGACGATATCGTCCAGACCGTTGGCCTGGGCGGGCGCCTGGCTCAGCATCAGGCTGGCAAACAGGGCAGTGAGCAGGGCGCTGCAACGCTTGGTCATGGCGACTCTCCGAAAAGGACGAAAGGATTTTCCGGTTTTTGCCAGTGCACAGCCCATGCCAGCACCGCCGTATTTCGCGCCAGAGCCGGTGGCTGTTGAGTCTTGGCGGTCTTACTGGTCTGAACAGTTACTGGGTTTTCTGCACCCTTTTCGAGCGCCGTCAAAACCGCGCGAGCCCCTTTGGGGCGTGGCTTGCCGGGCGCTGCGAATAGCTTTACAACTAGCCGCTCAGTTGACTGGAAACCTGAGTTTCTTATGAATTCCATCGCCCAAGCCGTACCGGAAGTGGCGCTACAGGCCATCCGCAAATTGATCGCTGACGAGGGCTTCGGGCCGGGTGATGCGTTGCCCTCCCAGCGCGACCTGGCGCTGCAATTGGGCGTGAGCCGGGCCTCTTTGCGTGAAGCCTTGTCGTCACTCAGTGCCTTGGGCGTGGTAAGTGTGCAGCCGGGCAAGGGCGTGTTCGTGCAAGCGGCCGAAGAGCTGCCGGGGTTGGCCTGGCCGTTTACGGCACAGGCGACGCCGCTGGATATCTTTCAACTGCGCTACGCCCTGGAAGGTTTTGCGGCGGGGCTGGCGGCGGTGACGCTGACCACCGGGGAGTTGGACATCCTGGAAGATAACGTCGAGGCGATGCGCAAGGAGCTGAAGGCCGGTGATTTCGAGGCAGCCGCCCGGCTGGACTTCGAATTCCACCGGCGCATCCTGCTGGCCAGCGGCAATCAGGCGATGGTGAGCATCCTCAGCGCCAGTGCCGAGGTGTTCCTGGAGAGCCAGAAACTACCGTTCATCCGGCCGGAGCGGGCCATGGAGACCTGGCAGGAGCACCGCAAGGTCCTCCGTGCCCTGGCCCGACGCGCCAGCGGGGCGGCGCAGAAAAGCATGCAGGAACATGTGCGTAACGCGGCGTTGCGTACAGGGATTGCCTTCATCACTCCCGTAACCCCATGAGTCAGGCTATACCCAAACTCATGCGCCATCATAGGAAGAGTCAATCAGCTGCAGCTTCCTGAACGCGGGAAGGGCGGCTATGATGGGCAACGTTTTTTTTGCTTACAACCCGGAGACATCCATGAGCAACGATCTTATCAAGCACGTCACCGACGCGACCTTCGAGGCCGAAGTACTGAAGGCCCAGGGCCCGGTGCTGGTTGACTACTGGGCTGAGTGGTGCGGTCCTTGCAAAATGATCGCTCCGGTCCTGGACGACATTGCCACCACTTACGAAGGCAAGTTGACCATTGCCAAGCTGAACATCGACGACAACCAGGAAACTCCGGCCAAGCACGGCGTGCGTGGTATCCCGACCCTGATGCTGTTCAAGAACGGCAACGTCGAGGCCACCAAGGTCGGCGCGCTGTCGAAGTCCCAGCTGCAAGCTTTCCTCGACGCCAATATCTAAGCGTCCTCAAAAAGCCCCGCAATTTGCGGGGCTTTTTCGTGAAACAGGGCTAGACGCTCTGAAACTCAGGTGGTACATTCGGCCCCGCACTGGTTTCTCCACTGCCCCCTGCAAGCCGTCGCCGACGCTCTCCTTTTCGATTAGTACGCGATCCTGTCGCCTTCTCTGCGGCGCGGCCTCATTAAGCCAAAAGCTTAATTTCCCCCCCTCCATAAATGATTACGTCATTCCTATATGAATCTGACTGAACTCAAGCAAAAGCCGATTACCGAACTGCTCGAATTGGCCGAACAGATGGGCATAGAAAATATGGCCCGTTCGCGCAAGCAGGACGTGATTTTCTCCCTGCTGAAAAAGCACGCGAAAAGCGGCGAGGAAATCTCCGGTGATGGCGTGCTGGAGATTCTCCAGGACGGCTTCGGCTTCCTCCGCTCTGCAGACGCTTCCTATCTCGCCGGCCCAGACGATATCTACGTCTCGCCGAGCCAGATCCGTCGCTTCAACTTGCGCACCGGTGACACCATCGTTGGCAAGATCCGCCCTCCAAAGGAAGGCGAGCGTTATTTCGCCCTGCTCAAGGTCGACACGATCAACTACGATCGTCCCGAGAACGCGAAAAACAAGATTCTCTTCGAGAACCTGACGCCGCTGTTCCCGACCGTGCGCATGAAGATGGAAGCCGGCAACGGTTCCACCGAAGACTTGACCGGTCGTGTCATCGACCTGTGTGCCCCGATCGGCAAAGGCCAGCGCGGCCTGATCGTGGCCCCGCCGAAAGCCGGCAAGACCATCATGCTGCAGAACATCGCAGCGAACATCGCCCGTAATAACCCTGAAGTTCACCTGATCGTGTTGCTGATCGATGAGCGTCCGGAAGAAGTAACCGAAATGCAGCGCACCGTGCGCGGCGAAGTGGTTGCCTCGACGTTCGATGAGCCGCCAACCCGCCACGTGCAGGTTGCCGAAATGGTGATCGAGAAGGCCAAGCGCCTGGTCGAACACAAGAAAGACGTGGTGATCCTGCTCGACTCCATCACCCGTCTGGCCCGTGCCTACAACACCGTGATCCCAAGCTCCGGCAAGGTGCTCACCGGTGGTGTCGATGCCCACGCCCTGGAGAAACCGAAACGTTTCTTCGGCGCTGCGCGGAACATCGAAGAAGGCGGCTCGCTGACCATCATCGCCACCGCACTGGTTGAAACCGGTTCGAAGATGGATGAAGTGATCTACGAAGAGTTCAAAGGTACCGGCAACATGGAACTGCCTTTGGACCGTCGTATCGCCGAGAAGCGGGTGTTCCCGGCCATCAACATCAACCGTTCCGGCACGCGCCGCGAAGAGTTGCTGACCGCCGATGACGAACTGCAGCGCATGTGGATCCTGCGCAAGCTGTTGCACCCGATGGACGAAGTTGCGGCCATCGAGTTCCTGATCGACAAGCTGAAAACCACCAAGACCAACGACGAGTTCTTCCTGTCGATGAAGCGCAAGTAACACGACGCTTCGGTCAAAAAGGATGGCGCCCCATGGGGCGCCATTTTTTTTGTTTCTGGAAAAGGAGTTTTGGCTTTAGTGTGTGTCTGTTTAGAAACAAATTCGCGTGTGTGACTACACTCGCTGTCCATCCGATCAGGCAAATTACAAGATTTTATGACCATTCTCGCTTATCGCAGGGACATTGACGGCCTGCGTGCCATAGCTGTGCTCGCTGTTGTGCTGTTTCATTTTGGTGTACCGGGCTTTACCGGCGGCTTTGTCGGCGTCGACGTGTTTTTCGTGATCTCCGGCTACTTGATCACCTCGATCATCTGGCGCGAGCGTGAGGCCGGCCGTTTCAGTTTTGTCAGCTTCTGGGCCAGGCGAGCGCGGCGTATCCTGCCGGCACTGTTCGTGATGATGCTCGGCGCGCTGGTGGTGGGCTGGTTCCTGCTGGCGCCCAAGGATTACAGCGAGTTGGGGCGCTCGATACATAACCAGGTGGTGTTTATCTCCAACCTGTTTTTCATGCGTCAGGACGGTTACTTTGATGTGGCCTCCGATATCAAACCGTTGCTGCATACCTGGTCATTGTCGGTTGAAGAACAGTTCTACATCCTCTTCCCACTGCTGCTGACACTGCTGTCGAGCCGGCTCAAATATTGGCGCACGGCGCTGTTCGTGTTGTTGCTGGTGTCATTCGGCATGAGTACATGGGCGGTGGCCCACGCTCCGGAACGAGCCTTTTTCCTGCTGCAGATGCGTGCCTGGGAGCTGTTGGCGGGTGCAATGCTGGCGGTAATGCCGGTACGCGAGTACCGCGCCAGCCCGGCGTTGGCGCAGGCCGTCAGCCTTGCCGGCCTCGGCCTGATCCTGCTGGCGGTCTTCGCGTATGACCCGAGCACGCCGTTTCCCGGCGCCGCAGCGCTGTTGCCGGTGGTGGGCGTGGTCTGCCTGATTTGGGCCAACGGCCAGCAAACTACCCTGATGAGCAAGCTGCTGGGTAGCCGCTTGCTGGTGGGGATTGGCCTGATCTCCTACTCCTGGTACCTGTGGCACTGGCCGGTGTACGTGTTTGGCAAGTACGCCAGTGTCGACGGGCTGGGCCCGTGGGAGCTTGGTGCACTGTTTGTGTTGAGCCTGGTGCTGGGTTATGCGTCCTGGCGGTTTGTCGAGGCGCCGTTCCGTGAACGTCGGCTGTTGGCAGGGCGCAAGCAAATCCTGGTGGCGGCGGGTATCGCGCTGCTTGGGGTGGGACTGCTCGGCAAAGGCCTGGTCTTGACGAAGGGCTTGCCTTGGCGCCTGTCGCCCGAGGCGCTGCAATTTGCCCAGGCGCGCGAGTGGAGCCCGGACCTTATGGCCTGCCTGGTGGATGGTGGGAAAAATCGCCACCATGGATTTTGTCATTTCGGGCCTCAGTCCGCGCCGACGCGCGCGCTGGTCTGGGGCGATAGCCATGCCACGGCGCTGGTTCCGGCGTTGCGAGACGGCGCCAGCAAGTACGGTGTCAGCGTCACGCAGGCAGGTTATGCCGGTTGCCTGCCGTTTAATCGCAAGGAAAGCGTTCCGGGCTGCCTGGCCTTTAACCAGCAGGTCACGCAACTGCTCGGCAAGGAAACCTTTAGCGACGTGGTGCTGGTGGCGCGCTGGAGCCTGTATGTCTATGGGCAGCGCGATGGTGATACCGAGGCTTCGTTGCTGGACCCGGCGACCGGAACCTATGACCGCGCCTTCGCCGAGCGGCGCTTCGCTGAAAGTCTCGGCGCCCTTGTGCAGCAATTGCGCGCCAGCGGCCATCGGGTGTGGCTGGTCAAGGAAGTCCCCCTGCAGGAATTCAGTCCGCCTTACCGCCTGAGTCGCCTGGCGATGCTCGGCCGGCCCACCGACAAAGAAGGCATGCCCCTGGATGAGCACCTCCAGCGCCAGGCCTATATCAGTAGCGTATTCGAGCGCATGGCGGCGGCTGATCCCGGGGTAAAGGTAATGGATCCGGCGCCCAAGTTATGCAGTGCGAATGACTGGTGCCGGGTGGAACTGGACGGTCAGTCGCTGTACACCGACGACAATCACCTCTCGGCGGTTGGTTCGCGGTATGTCGAGGCGTTTCTTGAACCCTTGTTCAAAGCCTTGCGCGATGAAACCCAGGCATCGGCTCTTTGAGTCTGTGTCGTCGGCAATGCTGCTCAATAAGCTGCCAGCGACCGTAAGAGCAGGTAGGATGTACGCCTATTTTACGGGTGGCATGGTTAATGAAATTCAAGGATCTTCGGGATTTCGTGCAGCAACTTGAGCAGCGCGGAGAGTTGAAACGTATCCAGGTGCCGATTTCCCCGGTCCTGGAGATGACTGAGATTTGCGACCGCACCTTGCGCAACAAGGGCCCGGCGCTGCTGTTCGAAAACCCGGTGGGCTTTGATATCCCGGTGCTCGGCAACCTGTTCGGCACTCCCGACCGCGTGGCGTTTGGCATGGGCGCCGAGTCGGTCAGCGAACTGCGCGAGATCGGCAAGCTGCTGGCCTTCCTCAAGGAACCGGAGCCGCCCAAGGGTCTGAAGGACGCCTGGTCGAAGCTGCCCATCTTCCGCAAGATCATTGCCATGGCCCCCAAGGTCGTGAAAGACGCGGTCTGCCAGGAAGTGGTGATCGAAGGCGAGGATGTCGACCTCGGCATGCTCCCCGTGCAGACCTGCTGGCCTGGCGACGTCGGCCCGCTGATCACCTGGGGCCTGACCGTCACCAAGGGCCCGAACAAGGACCGCCAGAACCTCGGCATCTACCGTCAGCAAGTGATCGGCCGCAACAAGGTCATCATGCGCTGGCTGAGCCACCGTGGCGGCGCGCTGGATTTCCGTGAGTGGTGCGAAAAGCATCCCGGCCAGCCATTCCCTGTTTCCGTTGCCCTGGGCGCCGACCCGGCGACCATCCTCGGCGCCGTCACGCCGGTGCCCGACAGCCTGTCCGAGTACGCTTTCGCGGGCCTGTTGCGCGGCAATCGCACTGAGCTGGTGAAATGCCGCGGTAACGACCTGCAAGTGCCGGCCACCGCCGAAATCATCCTCGAAGGCGTTATTCACCCGGGCGAGATGGCCGATGAAGGCCCCTACGGCGACCACACCGGCTACTACAACGAAGTCGACAGCTTCCCGGTGTTCACCGTCGAGCGCATCACCCACCGGGTCAAGCCGATCTACCACAGCACCTACACCGGCCGCCCGCCGGATGAGCCGGCGATCCTCGGCGTGGCGTTGAACGAAGTGTTTGTGCCGATCCTGCAAAAGCAGTTTCCGGAAATCACTGATTTCTACCTGCCGCCCGAAGGCTGCTCGTATCGCATGGCCATCGTGACGATGAAGAAGTCGTACCCCGGCCACGCCAAGCGGGTAATGCTGGGTGTGTGGTCGTTTTTGCGACAGTTCATGTACACCAAGTTCGTTATTGTCACCGACGACGACATCAACGCCCGGGACTGGAACGACGTGATCTGGGCTATCACCACGCGCATGGACCCCAAGCGCGACACGGTGATGATCGACAATACGCCGATCGACTACCTCGACTTTGCTTCCCCGGTATCGGGCCTCGGCTCGAAAATGGGCCTGGACGCCACCCATAAATGGCCGGGTGAAACCACCCGCGAATGGGGCCGCGTGATCGTCAAGGACGAAGCGGTCACTGCCCGTGTCGATGCGCTCTGGAAAGAATTAGGAATAGATTGATGCGTGTAACCCTGCAGCCTTCCGGTGCGGTACTTGAACTGACGCCCGGCGAGCGGATCCTCGAGGGTGCGCGCCGCCTGGGCTACGATTGCCCCCAGGCCTGCCGCAATGGCGTGTGCCACGTGTGCGCGGCGCTGCTGGTGGAAGGCCGGGTGCAGCAAGCCGGTGAGGTGCGTGACCATGGCGAGTTCTATACCTGCATTGCCGAACCGCTGGAAGATTGCATTGTGTTGTGGGATGGCGTGCTGGCGCCGGGAGAATTGCCGGTGCGCAAACTGTCTTGCCAACTGAGTGAATGCGTTGAAGTGGGCGGTGACGTCTGGCGCGTACGCCTGCGGGCACCAGCCGGCAAGGCGGTGCGCTACCACGCCGGGCAATACCTGATGATCGAGCGGGAAAACGGCGAGAAGTCGGCGTTCTCCCTGGCCTCGGCGCCCCACGCCGGGCGCGAGCTGGAATTGCACGTGCTGGCCCGGGAAGACAGCGCCCGCAGCCTGCTGGAGCAGTTGCAGCGCAACCAGATGGCACGCATCGAAATGCCGTTTGGCGACACCCACCTGGCGGAACTGCCCGACGGGCCGCTGGTGCTGATCGCCGCCGGCACCGGCATGGCCCAGATGCATAGCCTGATCGAACACTGTCGCGCCAGCGGTTTCAAGCACCCGGTGCATCTGTATTGGGGTGTACGTCGACCGGAAGACTTCTACGACATCGAGCACTGGGACCAGTGGCTGCAACTGCCCAACCTGTTCCTGCACAAAGTGGTCAGCGACCTGTGTGGCTGGGAAGGGCGCTGCGGGCTGTTGCATGAAGCGGTGTGCGAAGACATCAGCGACCTCAAGTCCGTGCATGTCTACGCCAGCGGTTCACCGGCGATGATCTACGGCACCCTGGATGCGCTGGTCGAGGCCGGCATGGATGCGCACCAGATGCGTGCTGACGTATTTGCCTACGCACCCCGCCCGTAACGTGTGGCGAGGGAGCTTGCTCCCGCTGGGCTGCGCAGCGGCCCCGAAACAGTCGCTGGGTTCTATCTTTAAGATCGCATGAACTTCAGGGCCGCTTCGCGACCCAGCGGGAGCAAGCTCCCTCGCCACAGAAGCCTTTCAGCGGCTTGATCAGAAACGAACGCCCGTGGTCACCATCGCCGCATTGAACCCGAGCAACACCAGCTCGGCGGCGACCGGCCCGTAGTGAGTGCCCACCGAGGGGATGATCACCGGCGCCACCCCCAGTCCATTCAGCGGAATCTTGTCGCGGTACTTGCCGCGATAGCCCTGGATCACACCCCCTGTCAGCTTCAAGTACACCGGGTAATCGGGCATGTCATAGCGTTTGCCGGCATAGGCGTAGTACGAACGCTGGCTGAACGAGTTGCGAAACGTCGCCCCGCCATACACCAGGCCTGACGCTTCATTGCGCTCCAGGCCGATCAGGTCCTGGTTGTTGTTGTGGTCCTTGTCCGGCGCAAAATGCCGGGTGTAGACGCTCGTCTGGGCATACCAGAAGCCTTTTTCGTCCTGGGTCGGCACTTCCGCCGCCAGGGCGGTGGTGGCCTGTGCCAGGAACAACAGGCTGGGCAGTCGGTATTTCATGGAGTGACCTCGGTAGTCGATTCGGTTGGCGGCCAGGTGGGTCGTGACAGGCGCCTATTTTGAAGGCTCAGCGTGCCCCCAGGCTGAACCTGCGCTGAAACTACAGGGATTGAGGCAGCCAATCCTGATGAGCGGAGCGGCCTGGGCTTATGCATTCGCTTATTCTTTAAAGGTATTTAATTTGTTACATAAATATCATTAAGCTATATGCCAACGGACTACCGACTTTCTGCCAATAACCAATAAATGACCGCCACCGTCCGCCACACGGATCGATCGTACGAGCTCAGAGCATTGACGTTCTGGCTTTTGATTCCAAGGGGAGCGGTATGGGGAGCAACAAGCAGCACCTGCTGTACACGGCGATTTTGTCGGCTAATTTGCTGACCGCTGTGGGATTCAGTCCAGTGGCATCCGCCGAAACGGCCACTGCCGATGTACCCAAACTCGATACAGTCATTGTCACCGGCACCCGCGCCCAAGAGCGCACCGCCAGTGCCTCGTTGTCACCTATCGATGTGATTTCCGGCGACACCTTGCGCAGCACCGGCTCTGATGAGTTGGGCGCGGTGTTGGCCCGATTGATTCCTTCCATCAACTTTCCACGCCCGAGCCTGGTAGACGGTGCCGAACTGGTGCGCCCGGCGCAGCTGCGTGGCCTGTCACCGGACCAGGTGTTGGTGCTGGTCAACGGCAAGCGCCGCCACACCAGTGCCTTCGTCAATCTCGGCGGTGCGGTTGGGCGTGGCTCGGCGCCGGCGGATTTGAATGCGATCCCGTTGTCGGCGGTCGACCATATCGAGGTGCTGCGTGACGGCGCATCGGCCCGCTACGGCTCCGATGCGATTGCCGGGGTGATCAACGTGATCCTCAAGCATGACGACCACGGCGGCTCGATCACCAGCAAGTTTGGTGAGTACAAGAAGGGCGACGGTATCCAGCGCAACCTCAGCGGCAACACCGGTGTGGCGCTGGGCGATAACGGGTTTATCAACATCTCTGCCGAAGGCGCCGACAACGATTACACCAACCGCGCCGGCAAGGACCTGCGTCCGGGCAGCGTTGGTTCGACGACCTACGGCCAGCGGGTGTTCCGCCAGGGCGAGCCGGCCACTGACCAGGGCAAGCTGTTTCTCAACTCGGAATATTCCTTCAGCGATGCGGCCGAGTTCTATGCGTTTGGCGGCTACAGCAAGACCCGCGGCGAGACGGCGGCGTTCTACCGGGCCAGCAACGCGAGCAACAACATTCCTGCGCTCAACCCCAATGGTTACCTGCCGTTGATTCGCGGTGACGTGGAAGACACGTCCCTGGCGGTCGGCCTGCGCGGCTTGTTGGCCTATGACTGGCACTACGATGTGTCGGTCAACTACGGCAAGAACCAGTACCAGATCGGTACCGAAACCATCAACACCTCGCTGGGCCTGGCCACGCCGCGCAAGTTCGACAATGGCACGTTGGTCAATGACCAGAAGCAACTCAGCCTGGACCTGTCGCGGGAATTCAGCCTGGGCTGGTTGCCGTATCCAGTGTCGGTGGCGTTTGGCGGCGAATACCTGGACCAGGGTTACCAGATCAAGGCGGGCGACCCGGCGTCCTACTACCAGACCGGCAGCTCGGGCCTGGGCGGCTTCCGTGATTCCGACGCCGGCACCAGCACGCGCCACAACTGGGCGCAGTACCTGGACCTGGAAACCAACTTCACCGAAAAACTCAGTGCCTCCGCCGCCGTGCGTCACGAGGACTACAGTGATTTTGGCTCCAACGTCAGCGGCTCGCTCTCGGCGCGCTACGACTTCACCCCGCAAGTGGCCTTGCGCGGCAGTGTATCCAACGGTTTCCGTGCGCCGTCCCTGGCACAGCAAAACTTCGCCTACACCTCGTCGCAACTGATCGGCAACACCATCCAGGAAGCCGGCACCTTCCCTGCCAACAGCCAGGTGGCGCGCCTGCTCGGCGCTGAAGACCTGAAAGCCGAGAAGTCCCGCAACTACAGTCTCGGCCTGGTGCTGGAGCCGACCGACAACCTGACCGTGACCGCCGATGTCTACCGTATCGACATCAGCGACCGCATCAGCCTGTCCTCCAACCTGGACCTGAGCAAGAACCCGGCTGCGCTCGCGTATCTGCAGGCCAATGGCGTGGGCAACATCAACTACACCACGGTGCGCTACTTCACCAACGCCACCGACACCACCACCAATGGCGTCGACCTGGTGGCCAACTATCGCTACCAACTGGACAACGGTGTGCGCTGGAACAGCACCGTGGGCTACAACTACAACCACACCAAGGTCACCGACGTAAAAGCCAACCCGTCCGTACTGGATAGCCTGGGCGCGAGCCTGGTTCGGGTGGACCGTCGCGAGCGCATCGGCCTGCTGGGCGATACCACGCCACAGCACAAGCTGAGCCTGGGCAACGACCTGAGTTTCGGCAACTGGGCGCTGCACAGTAATTTGGTGCGCTATGGTTCATTCACCAGCTACCAGGCCGACCCGACCAACGACCAGAGCTTCAAGGCCGCCTGGCTGTTGGACCTGTCAGCCGACTACAAGCTGAAAAACTGGACCTTCACCGTTGGCGGCGACAACGTCACCGACAAATACCCGGAAAAACTCAATGCCTACGCCAGCAGTGGTGGCAATTTGGCATATAGCACTTTTTCGCCGTACGGTTACAGCGGCGCGTTCTATTACGGTAAAGTTGCTTACAACTGGTAACAGCTTCTCGTAACAACAAAGGAGACCTAAGCGATTTGCCATGACCGCCATTGAATCTGATCTTTTGCAATTGGCTTACCCTCCGCGGCTCGATCTGGGGCCGCAACTCACTCACGAACAGTTGATGAGCTCGATGCAAGCCACCATGGCTTTGCATAAGGGTGGGCCGGTCTGGCTATTCGCTTACGGTTCGCTGATCTGGCGGCCTGAATGTTCGTCGACACAGCGGATGCGGGCGCGGGTCCACGGTTATCACCGGGGCTTGTACCTGTGGTCTCATGAGCACCGGGGCACGCCGGAAATACCGGGGTTGGTGTTTGGCCTGGATCGCGGCGGCTCGTGCAGCGGGTTTGCCTACCGCTTGCCGGAAGATCAACTGGAGGCCTCGCTGTATGCCCTGTGGCAGCGCGAGATGCCGTATCCCTCGTACCGGCCGCACTGGCTCAGCTGTCGTCTGGAAGATGGCAGCCAGGTGCAGGCATTGGGATTTGTCCTGGAGCGGCACCTGCCCAGTTATGCCGGCAATTTGCCCGACATCGTGCTGAATCACGTGTTGCAAAGCGCTTGCGGGCGTTACGGCACTACGCGCGATTATGTCGAGCAGACCGTCAACGCCCTGCGTAGCCACGCCATGCCAGACAAGAATCTGGAGGCGCGGCTCAAGCGGTGTTCCAAAGGCTGTTCCGACGATTAACGTGCGGCACTGACGCTATTGGTATGCCACAAGGTGGGGATCAGGAACGCGATGGCCAGCAGGCACGCGCCGATCAGCAATACGAAACCACCGTCCCAGCCGAAATGGTCAACGGTGTAGCCCATGGCCGCACTCGCTGCCACTGAACCACCCAGGTAACCGAACAAGCCCGTAAAGCCCGCTGCGGTACCGGCGGCTTTTTTCGGTGCCAGTTCCAGCGCCTGCAGGCCGATCAGCATCACCGGACCGTAGATCAGGAAGCCGATGGAGAACAGCGCGATCATGTCGATCATCGGGTTGCCCGGCGGGTTGAGCCAGTAAACCAGGGTCGCCACGGTGACCAGGCCCATGAACACAATGCCGGTCAGGCCACGGTTGCCACGGAAGATCTTGTCCGACATCCAGCCGCACAGCAGCGTGCCCGGAATGCCCGCCCACTCGTAGAAGAAGTACGCCCACGAGGTTTTATCCACGTCGAAGTGCTTGGCTTCCTTGAGGTACGTCGGTGCCCAGTCCAGCACGCCGTAGCGCAGCAGGTAGACGAAGACGTTGGCGAAGGCGATGTACCAGAGCATTTTGTTGCGCAGCACGTACTTGACGAAGATTTCCTTGGCGCTGAATTCGTCCTCGTGGCTGGCGTCGTAGCCTTCCGGGTAATCGTTCTTGTATTGCTCGATGGGCGGCAGGCCCACCGATTGCGGGGTGTCGCGCATGGTGATGAAGGCAAACGCCGCCACCAGCAGGGCCACGGTAGCCGGGACGTAGAACGCCGCGTGCCAGTCGTTGAACCAGGCCATGCCCAGCAGGAACAGCGGGCCGATCAAGCCGCCGCCGACGTTATGCGCCACGTTCCATACGGAAACCACACCGCCACGTTCTTTCTGCGACCACCAGTGCACCATGGTCCGCCCACTTGGCGGCCAGCCCATGCCCTGGGCCCAACCGTTGATGAACAGCAGAATGAACATCATGGTCACGCTGGACGTAGCCCAAGGTGCGAAACCGAAAATGAACATCACCCCGGCGGACACCAACAGGCCGAAGGGCAGGAAGTAGCGCGGGTTGGAGCGGTCGGACACCAGGCCCATGAGGAACTTGGACAGGCCGTAGGCAATTGCGATCGCCGACATTGCCAGGCCCAACTGGCCACGGGTGTAACCCTCGTCGATCAGGTACGGCATGGCCAGGGAGAAGTTCTTGCGCAGCAGGTAGTACCCGGCGTAACCGAAGAAAATACCGGCGAAGATCTGCCAGCGCAGGCGTCGGTACGTGCTGTCTATTTTTTCTTCAGGCAGGGGCGCCTGATGTGCGGCAGGACGGAAGAAAGCAAACATTCAAGAGCTCCAGATTTCTTGTTTTGACTGCGGATGCGAATGTTACAGTTTCGTTACCGAAAATAGCACCGCCTCTTATCTGCGGGCATAGGAATTGAGTGCAATTGCATGTTCTTTTACGAACATGTCGCTTAGAGGCAAGTGAGGGACGTTTTCAGGCGGGGTATCACGAACGTGTGGCGAGGGAGCTTGCTCCCGCTGGACTGCGCAGCAGGCCCATCTTTTGGGGCCGCTTCGCGCCCCAGCGGGAGCAAGCTCCCTCGCCACAGACAGCGATCCGGTTTAGTTGCCGTTGGCGGCTGCGATATCACCTGGAAGCAGGTGTTCCTGGATCTTCTGGCTGCGGGATTCCACCAGTTGACCCTGGTCGTCGAAGCGCAACACGATCAGCCAGTCATACACATTTTCCGGCCATTTCTTCATGCCGGTCAGCGCCGCGCCGTCACCGCCGAAGGCCTCGATCAACTTGTCGATATGCCCGTGATGCCAGGCGATCAACACGGTCTGCGCCTGGTTGGACTTGCGCAGGGACTTCACCAGCTTGCCGACTTGATCGTCTGAGTAGGGTGTTTCAAGCGGGAGCTGCAGGCGCTGGGCCAGGGGTGTCAGGGTCAGGCGCGGGCGAGAGCTTTCCTTGCTGTCGCTGGTAGCGATCAGCCGCTGGGGCACCACGGAGATGCCGTTCAACAGCAGCGGGTCGAAATAGCTGGCGTAGGCCGCCGCCCGCTGTTCGCCCTTGGGGCTCAGCAACGGACCTTCATCGGGTTTTTCCGCATGGCGCACGATCAGCACCGTCACGTTGTTCAGCCCGCGTACATCCTTGCCCTCTTTATGGGCAAAGGCGTGAGCCGACACCATCATCAACAACCCCAGAAACAGCGCGCGCAGCGGTGTGACCATTATTCATTCCTGCCAGTGAGTGAGTGCCTCGGCCGATCATGGGCCCAGGCACTCCGCGGACAAAATGAAACAATAGTCAGCGTAGCTGCACCACGACCTTGCCCACAGCCTTGCGCTGGCCGAGGTCGTTGATCGCCTGCGCCGCCTGCTCCAGCGGGTACACCTGGGACACCAGCGGCTTCAACTTGCCCTCGGCGAACCAGCCGAACAGTTGCTGAAAGTTGGCGGCATTGTCCTGCGGCTGGCGCTGGGCGAACGACCCCCAGAACACCCCGACCACCGCCGCGCCCTTGAGCAGCGCCAGGTTTACTGGCAACTCAGGAATGCGCCCGCTGGCAAAGCCCACCACCAGCAGCCGGCCATTCCAGGCGATGCCGCGAATGGCCTGGTCAAACAGGTCGCCGCCCACCGGGTCGTAGATCACATCCACGCCGTTGCCGCCGGTAAGGCGTTTGATCTCGTCCTTGAGGCTGGCTTCGCTGTAGTTGATCAACTCATCGGCACCGGCAGCCTTGGCCACCGCCAGCTTGTCGGCGCTGCTGGCCGCGGCGATCACTCGGGCGCCCATGGCCTTGCCGATTTCCACCGCAGCCAGGCCGACGCCGCCGGAGGCACCGAGCACCAGCAGGGTTTCCCCGGGTTGCAGGTTGGCCCGTTGCCTCAGGGCGTGCATCGACGTGCCGTAGGTCATGCTGAAGGCGGCGGCGGTGTTGAAGTCCATGCTCGGCGGGATCGGCAGCACGTTGTAGCCCGGCACCGCGACCTGCTCGGCGAAGCTGCCCCAGCCGGTCAGGGCCATCACCCGGTCACCGACCTTCAGGTGGCTGACGTTCTCACCGACTTGGCTGATCACGCCTGCCGCTTCACCGCCCGGCGAAAACGGGAAGGGCGGCTTGAACTGGTACTTGCCTTCGATGATCAGGGTGTCCGGGAAATTGACCCCGGCCGCATGCACGTCCAACAGGATTTCGTTCTTCTTGATCGCCGGGCTTTCGACGTCTTCCAGCACCAGGGTTTCGGCGGGGCCGAAGGCTTTGCACAGCACAGCTTTCATCGGACTATTCCTTTTGGCGTGTTGGCCGATAAGTGTAGGTGGGCAGGGCGACGGGTCAACGAGCATGCCCCGGCCTGATAAGTCGCCATAAGCTTGTGCTCAGGGCTGCTAGCGTTATGCTACTGGGCAACCGAATTGAGGAATGAACTGTGAAAGCGTGGATCCTGTTGATGCTGGCCCTGACACTGCCGACGGCAGCCCTGGCCGAAGAAGCCAAAGAAGGCGAAGCGCCGAAGGTCAGCTATATCAGCCTGAGCCCGCCGTTTGTCGGTAACTACGGCCTGGATGGCACCGCGAAGCTGCGGGTGTTCAAGGCGGATATCGCCCTGCGGGTCACCGGTCCCGAGGCAGCCGCTGCTGTGAAAGCCAACGACGCGCTGATTCGCAACCAGTTGGTGGCGCTGTTTACCCAGCAGACCAACGACACCATGAGCAGCGTTGATGGGAAGGAAAAACTGCGCCAGGAAGCCCTGAAGCAGACCCAGCAAGTGATGAACGACGAAACCGGCAAGCCGCAGGTTGAGGATCTGTTGTTCAACAACCTGATCATCCAGTAAGCCGGTCGCTTCGCGCCCTTCGCGAGCAAGCCCGCTCCCACATTTAACCGCATTCTCATGTTAGAACTCGGTCAAGTGTGGGAGCGGGCTTGCTCGCGAAGAGGCCCTGACAGACACCTCAGGAAGCCAGGCTCTTCCTGAACCGCGCCAACGCCACCGCAAAGAACAGCAACCCAATCCCCGCCAGCGCCAGCAAGTCCGGCCACACCACATTCACACCCGCATCCCGGAACAGAATCGCCGCACTCAGGCTCACAAAGTGCGTCGACGGCGAGCCCTGCATCACCCATTGCAACCACTGCGGCATGCTGTCTAGCGGCGTGCTGCCGCCGGACAACAGCAGCATCGGGATAATCACCGGGATCGCCAGCAGGCCAAACTGCGGCGTCGAGCGGGCGAGGGTGGCGAGGAAGATGCCGAGGGCAGTACTGGCAAACAGGTACAGCGCCGTCACCAGCAAAAACAAAGTCAGCGACCCGGCCAGCGGCACGCCGAGCAAGCCTTTCACCACCACTTCCAGCGACAGCCAGGTGCACAGCACCACCACCAGCATGTTGCTCCAGATTTTCGCCAGCATGATTTCCAGCGCAGTCAGCGGCAGCACCAGCAAATGGTCGAGGGTGCCGTGTTCGCGCTCACGCAGCAGCGCGGTGCCGGTCAGCACGATGGCGAGGATGGTGATGTTGTTGACGATCTGGATCACCGCCAGAAACCAGCCGCCTTCCAGGTTGGTATTGAACAGCGCCCGGGTGGTCAGCAGCGCCGGCGCCTTTTGGGCGGCATCGGCCTGGTTGCCATAGGTCAGCAATTCCCGCTGGAAAATCCGCCCGATATACCCGGCACCCATGAATGCCTGGCTCATGGCCGTGGCATCGACGTTGACCTGCACCCCCGGCTGGCGCCCGGCCAACAGGTCGGCCTGGAAATTCGCCGGCACGTTGATCACGAAGGTGTACTGGCCGCTGTCCATCACCTTGTCCAGTTGGTCGTACGGCAACGGCACCGCCGCCTGGAATTCCGGCGGTTGCAGCGCTTCGGCCAGTTGCCGGGAAAGCGCGCTGTGGTCTTCATCCACAAAGGCCACGCTGGCGTTGTGCACGCCGATCACCGAGCCGGCGGCGGGCATATAGATGGCGACGGTAAAGGCGTAGAACAGGAACAGCAGCAACACGCTGTCGTGGCGCAGGCTGGTCAGTTCCTTGATGCCGAGGCGCAGGATATGGGCGAACTTGTGCATCTCAGGCCTCCTGCTTCTTGAGCATGATCAGGCTCAGCCCGGTGAACCCCAGGAAAAACCCGAACAGCGCCAGGCACTGTGGCCATAGCTGACGCAGGTCCAGGGCCTTGGTAAAGGTGCCCACCGCAATGTCGAGGAAGTAGCCCGCCGGAAACAACATGCCCATCAACGCGGCGGCGCCTTCCAGGGACGAGCGCGGCACGATCAGCCCGGAGAACTGGATGGTCGGCAGGCTGGTGATGATCATGGTGCCGAGGATCGCTGCGATCTGGGTGCGGGTGAACGCGGAAATCAGCAGGCCCATGCTGGTGGTGGCCAGCACATACAGCAGGCCGCCGAAAGCCAGGGTCACGCCGCTGCCCTTGAACGGCACGCCGAACAGCCAGCGGTTCATCGCCACCAGCAGGCCCAGGTTGATCAGGCTCACGGCCAGGTACGGCGCCTGCTTGCCCAACAGGAATTCCAGGCGGGTCAGGGGTGTGGCGTAGAAGTTGGTGATGGAGCCCAGTTCCTTCTCGCGCACGATCCCCAGGGCCGTGAGCATCGCCGGGATAAACGCGAGGATCAGCGCCATCACGCCGGGGCCGATAGCGTTCACGCTGACCACGTCCTGGTTGTAGCGAAAGCGGGTTTCCAGTTTGGCGGCGGCTTGCTGATTCAATGGTGTGCTGTTCAGTTCGGCCAGTTGTTGGAGGTTGGCCTGGTGCACGGCCTCGACATAATTGCGGCTGGTTTCCGCACGGAACGGCATGCCGCCATCGAGCCAGGCGGCCACGGCGGGTTGGCGGCCGGCGTAGAGATCGCGGCCGAATCCTGGCGGAATCTCCAGCGCCAGTTTGATCTCCGAGCGCTGCAGGCGTTTGTGCAGTTCGTTGGAGTCAGTGATCGGCGACTGTTCGGCGAAATAGCGCGAACTGCGAAAGGCTTCCAAGTAGGCCCGGCTTTGCGGCGTCTGATCCTGGTCGTAGACGGCGAAGGCGAGCTTTTCCACGTCCAGGGAAATGCCGTAGCCGAAGATCACCATCATGAAAATCGCCCCCAACAGGGCGAAGGCCATGCGCACTTTGTCCCGCAGCAGTTCCTTGCCTTCGCGGCTGGCCACGGCCAACAGGCGGGCGACGCTGAACCCGCGTTTGCTGACGGGTGGGGCCATGGGTTCGCTGACGGTTTCGGAGGGCGCGGTGGCCGCTTCGGGCGCGCCTTGGGCCTGTTCCAGGCAGGTGACGAACGCTGCTTCCAGGGTTTCGCCGTGGAACTGCTGTTGCAGCGCGTCCGGCGTGTCGCAGGCCAGCACCCTGCCCGCGTGCATCAGCGAGATGCGGTCGCAGCGCTGGGCTTCGTTCATGAAGTGGGTGG
Source organism: Pseudomonas sp. KK18 (assembly GCF_037094675.1). NCBI lineage: Bacteria > Pseudomonadati > Pseudomonadota > Gammaproteobacteria > Pseudomonadales > Pseudomonadaceae > Pseudomonas > Pseudomonas sp. KK18. Next base: position 6,910,790 of record NZ_CP146605.1, on the reverse strand, counting down.
ACAGGAAGATCGTCACGCCCTGTTCCCGGGACAGTTCGATCAGCAGCCGCCAGAAGTCATCCCGCGCGGCCGGGTCGACGCCCGAGGTCGGCTCATCGAGGATCAGCACTTCCGGGCGGTGCAGCACCGCCACCGCCAGGGACAAGCGCTGGCGCAGGCCCAGCGGCAACTCGCCGGACGGCTGCTCGGCAACGTCGCCCAGGTCAAAACGCTTGATCAACTCGTCGATGCGCTGGCCGCTCCCGGCCTTGGGCAGGTCGAACAACTGCGCATGCAGCACCAGGTTCTGGCGCACGCTGAGTTCGCCGTACAGCGAGAAGCTTTGCGACATGAAACCCACGCGCTTGCGGGTGGCCAGGTCCTTGGCGTTGACCGGGTTGCCCAGCAGCGTGGCGGTGCCCTCGGTGGCGGGCATCAACCCGGTGAGGACTTTCATGGTGGTGGTCTTGCCGCAGCCGTTGGAGCCGAGGAAACCAAAGATCTCGCCCCGGCCAATGGCGAAGCTGACCTTGTTGACTGCCGTGAAGTCGCCGAAGCGCAGGGTCAGGTCGTGGGCTTCGATGGCGATGTCGGTGTTGTCGCTTTGCCGTGGCGGAATCACCAGCGGCTCGTTGTTATGGGCACTGTCGCCCTGGAAATGGGTGAAGGCTTCGTCCAGTTTGCCGCTGGGCGTCGCGGCGGCGAGTTCGCTGCTCAGGCCGTCGGCGATCAGCTTGCCGCGGTCGAGCATCAGGCAGTGTTCAAACTGCTCGGCTTCTTCCATGTAGGCGGTGGCCACCAGCAGTGTGAGCTGCGGGCGTTCGCTGCGTACGGTTTCCACCAGTTCCCAGAAGCGTCGACGGGACAGCGGGTCGACGCCGGTGGTGGGTTCGTCGAGGATCAACAGGTCCGGGTCGTGGATCAGTGCACAGCACAGGCCGAGTTTCTGCTTCATGCCGCCGGAGAGCTTGCCGGCAGGTCGCTCGGCGAAGCGTGCGAGGTCGGTGGCGAGCAGCAGGTTGTGCATGCGCTGGTCGCAATCGGCTTTTGACAGGCCGAACAGCGTGGCAAAGAACCGGATGTTTTCGCTGATGGACAGCTCGGGGTACAGGTTGCCGCCCAGGCCTTGAGGCATGAAGGCGATACGCGGGTACAGGCTGTTGCGGTGGCGGCGGTCTTCGATGGAGCCGCCGAGTACTTCCAGCTCGCCTTGTTGAAGCTTTTTAACCCCGGCGATCAAGCCCAGCAGGCTCGACTTGCCGGCGCCGTCCGGGCCGATCAACCCGCAGCGTGTGCCGGCGGGCAGGCTGAAGGCGATGTCGATCAGCGCCTGTTGCTTGCCGTAGCGATGGTTGATCCCCGTGGCGTGCAGCGCCAGGCCGTTCATTGCAGGTTGGCCGGCCAGTCCAGGTCAGCGGTGCGCACATAGCCGGCGCCGGGCATGCCCGGTTTGGCTTGGGGCACGGCGCTTGGTTGGGTCAGGCGCAGCTTGACCCGGAACACCAGCTTCTGGCGTTCGTCGCGGGTTTCCACTTCCTTGGGGGTGAACTGCGACTTGGCGGCGACGAAGCTGATTTTCGCCGGCAGCGGTTGCTTCGGCAGGGCGTCGAGGACGATCCGCGCCTCACTGCCCACGGTCAAAGCGCCTGTGACTGAAGCGGGCAGATATAGGTTCATGTATTGGTCGTTGGGGTCGATCAGCAGTAACACGCGACCACCCGCGCCGAGCACTTCGCCGGGTTCGGCCAGGCGTAGCTGGATGATGCCGTCGATAGGCGCCCGCAGGCTGCTGTCTTCGATTTCACTGGTGAGCTGGGCGACCTGAGCCTGGGCGGCGCCGATGGCGGCCTTTACCGAATTGACCTGGGCCTGGGCGGCGACCACGGCAGCGTTGCCGGTGTTTTGCCGGGCCTGCTGCTGGTCGATCAGTTGGCCGCTGGCGAAGCCGCGTTTGTACAGCTCCTGGGTGCGCCTGAGTTCCTGATTGGCCAGCAGTTGTTCGCTCTGGCGCAACTGCACGTTGGCTTGGGCGGCGGCGAAGTTTTCCCTGGCCCGCAGCACTTCAGCTTCGGCCTGGGCGCGCTGGGCTTCCAGGGTGCGGGTGTCCATGCGCGCCAGCAGTTGGCCCTTGAGCACCTTGTCGCCTTCGTCCACCCGCACTTCGGCGAGGCGACCGGGGATCTTGGCGGCGATCTGCACTTCAGTCGATTCCAGCCGGCCATTGCCCATGCTCAAGCCTTCGGGCAGGCGGTCCTGGGTGGATTGCCAATAGCCGAAGCCGCCGGCGGCCAGCAGCAAGACAATCAATGGAATGGCGAAAAGATGGGAGGTACGGTGGTTCGTCGACATGGGTGCATCCTGCGGCGTTAGCGTCCTAGTTTGACCGATCCTGCCCGGAGGCCCTTGATGCGGGTCAAATGAAGCGCCAGCCTAACCCGGTTGGCGCGCAGATGCATGCGCCATGGGCGTGACCGCAGGGTTCTGCTGTTTCAGCGCAGGCCGAGTACGGCGGCCCATTGCTCGGCGGTGACCGGCATCACCGAAAGGCGGCTGCCTTTTTGCACCAGGGGCAACTCGGCGAGGGCAGTTTGCTGTTTCAGATAGCCTAGCCCCAGGACCTTCGCAAAGGTCTCGACGTGGGCAACATTGATCGCGCTCCACGGATTTTTTTCAGGGCTGGCCTTGGCGTCGAAATAATGACTGTCGGGCTCCAGCGCGGTCGGGTCCGGGTAGGCTGCCTCGACGATTTTACCGATGCCGGCAATCCCCGGTTCCGGGCAGCTGGAGTGGTAGAAGAAGAACTGGTCACCCACCGCCATCGCCCGCAGGAAGTTCCGCGCCTGGTAGTTGCGCACCCCGTCCCACCGGGCCTCGCCGAGCTTTTCCAGGCCCTTGATGGACAGTTCATCGGGCTCGGATTTCATCAGCCAATAGGCCATGTTTTCGCTCCTCAAAAGTCGATTGGGAAAGTTGTCCTGCAATTTTATGACAAACCGACAGTCGGTTGGCGTCAAGGTTTGCGTGTTAGTTCACGTTAACGCAGAATGCCGGGGTTTTGAGCTTGACGCAGCTGGCACGGACTACTAATGGAACGTTGCTGTCATCGTGTGCAAGATGCCTGAAGGGGGGCAATCGATGAAACGCAAACCGGATTTACTATGGATTTTGGTTATTTTGTTCGGCCTGGGCGTTGTGACCACCGGCTATGCGCAGAGCTTGTGGTCGAACAAGACTGACGCACCGATTGAACTCGCACAGCAACAGCCGCAACCGTTCAAACGCTGACCCGTCTTCAAGGCGCTGCTGATTCCAGTAGCGTCTCTGCTATATACCAATCCTTATCGGTTACTGTGCCCTCAAGCGGTACATCCCAGCTTGCCTGTGCCAATCGTTCGACCTTCTGGCATTCATGGGCCAGGCCCAACAGCGTCGGCTTGCGCCAGGATTTCCGGCGGGCCATGTAGGCCAGGCTGCGGTCATAAAACCCGCCGCCCATGCCCAACCGTCCGCCCACATCATCAAAGCCAACCAGTGGCAGCAGCACCAGGTCCAGCGCCCAGACCTTGCGTTGCCGGCTGGCATTTACCTGGGGCTCGAGGATGCGAAAACGGTTGGGCCTCAGCTTTTCGCCGGGGCGCACTCGCTGGAATACCATCTTGGTTCGCGGCCATGCACTGAGCACCGGCAGGTACGTCGCCTTGCCCCGGCGCTGTGCAGCGCGCAGCAGCAGGCGCGGATCGATTTCACCGTCCGTCGGTAGATATAAGGATAGGTGTTTGGCCCGGCGAAACAGCGGGTGCTGTGCCAGTTGCCGATACAGGCCCAGGGCGGCCTGGCGTTGCTCGCTTGGCGTCAGGGCGCGGCGGGCTTTGCGCAGCATGCGTCGAAGTTGCGGGCGGGAAAGCGGCGCAGGTTCGGTCATGGTTTTCGGCTCATAAAACAATGCCAGTCCTGGGACTGGCATTGGATTTGGGAATCAGGCTCCCCGACAGAACCGCTGTCGACTTAGCCCTTGAACCCGAAAGTTCAAGGTGGAAGAAACAGTAGGCTTTAAGGCTTTCCGTCTAGCGGACATGCACACCAGCCCAACGTGTAACTTCCAGGGTAGTGCGAATCGGCTCAGGGACATCGCCGACTGGCAAGCACGCCAGGGAGTGGGGCGAGTATACCCGAAACCGACGCCGCAATCAGCCCTTGGGTGGCTCTGGATCGGTAGAAAGTACCAGATCGACCCGCTCCAGCAGGTCGCGCACCTGCTCGCGCGTCGAGCCGCTGGCCTGCACGTCAGGCCGTTCCTGCTTATGCAGCAGATCGTGGGTAATGTTCAGTGCGGCCATCACGGCGATGCGATCGGCGCCGATGACTTTGCCGCTGCTGCGGATTTCGCGCATCTTGCCGTCCAGGTAGCGGGCAGCGCTCACCAGGTTGCTGCGTTCTTCCTGGGGGCAGATGATCGAATATTCTTTGTCGAGAATCTGCACGGTGACGCTATTGCTTGAACTCATGAGTCTTGCTCCAGGGCCTTCAGGCGCGAAATCATCGATTCGACCTTACGCCGGGCGATTTCGTTTTTTTCAATGAGGTGAGCGCGTTCCTCGCGCCAGGTCTTTTCCTGAGCTAATAGGAGTCCGTTTTGGCTCTTAAGTTGCTCGACCCGGTTAATTAGCAGCTCGAGTCTGGCCATCAGCGCTTGCAGGTCGGTGTCTTCCATTGGGTTCCACTGGATTTTGTCTGATGAATGGCAACTGCTGGATAAACGATCTGACGCCCTCGATAGTCTTGGTACGTCTGCCGATGCTAGGATACAGCGCTTCATTCTAGACATTGCGCCGTCTGGCGCCTAGCTCACCATGCCCATTCAGAACTCCCCGTACGATGCTTTTTCCAAACTGCTGAGTTCCAGCGGTCATCCTTGCTCGCCTGCCGAACTGCACGGCGTGCTGCTGGGCCGCAGTTGCACCGGTGTCGGCTTTGATGCCGACAACTGGCTGGCCGATGTCGCCGAGCTGCTGGAAACCGAGCCTACCGAAAACGTGCGCAATGCGCTCATCGGCCTGCAAGAGATGGTTAAAGGCGAGCTGACCGGTGATGACGTCACCGTCGTCCTGCTGCTGCCTACCGATGACGCGCCGCTCACCGAGCGCGCCGCCGCGTTGGGCCAATGGTGCCAAGGCTTCCTCCACGGTTTCGGCGTGAACGCCGGCGGCCTCGACCTGAGCACCGATGCCCAGGAAGTGCTGCAGGACCTGGCCGCCATCTCCCAGGTGCAAGACGCCCTGGAAGAGTCCGAAGACGGCGAAAGCGACTACATGGAAGTCATGGAATACCTGCGCGTCGCGCCGCTGCTGCTGTTCACCGAGACCCGTAAATCGGCTGAGCCCGCTGCACCCAAGCCGTCGCTGCACTAAGAAAGGAAGCCCATCTGCCCATGATCCATATCCCCAAAGCGGAATACACCCGGCGCCGCAAGGCGCTCATGGCGCAGATGGAACCCAACAGCATCGCCATCCTGCCGGCGGCTGCGGTAGCCATCCGCAACCGTGACGTCGAGCACGTCTACCGCCAGGACAGCGACTTCCAGTACCTGAGCGGCTTCCCCGAACCGGAAGCGGTGATTGTGCTGATGCCCGGCCGCCAACACGGCGAGTACGTGCTGTTCTGCCGCGAACGCAACGCCGAGCGCGAACTGTGGGACGGCCTGCGAGCGGGCACCGAAGGCGCGATCCGCGATTTTGGCGCCGATGACGCCTTCCCGATTACCGATATCGACGACATCCTGCCCGGCCTGATCGAAGGCCGTGACCGAGTGTATTCGGCCATGGGCAGCAATGCCGAATTCGACCGGCACCTGATGGAGTGGATCAACGTGATCCGCTCCAAAGCGCACCTCGGCGCCCAGCCACCGAACGAATTTGTTGCCCTGGATCATCTGCTTCACGACATGCGCCTGTATAAATCGGCGGCAGAAGTGAAGGTGATGCGCGAGGCGGCACGGATTTCCTGCGCGGCCCATGTACGGGCGATGCAGGCCAGCCGCGCCGGGTTGCATGAGTTCAGCCTGGAAGCGGAGCTCGACTACGAGTTTCGCAAGGGCGGGGCGAAGATGCCGGCCTATGGTTCCATCGTCGCCTCGGGGCGCAACAGCTGCATCCTGCATTACCAGCAGAATGACGCGCTGCTCAAGGACGGCGACCTGGTGCTGATCGACGCCGGCTGCGAGATCGACTGCTACGCCAGCGACATCACCCGCACCTGGCCGGTGAGCGGCAAGTTTTCCGCCGAGCAGAAGGCGATTTATGAAATCGTGCTGGCTTCCCAGGAAGCCGCCTTTGCCGAAATCGCCCCGAACAAGCATTGGAACCAGGCCCACGAGGCGACGGTGCAAGTGATCACTGCCGGGTTGGTGAAGCTGGGATTGTTGCAGGGTGACGTCGACGAACTGATCGCCAGTGAAGCCTATAAAGCCTTCTACATGCACCGCGCCGGCCACTGGCTGGGGATGGATGTGCACGATGTCGGCGAATACAAGGTCGGCGGCGAGTGGCGGGTGCTGGAAGTCGGCATGGCACTGACCGTGGAGCCGGGGATTTACATCTCGCCGGACAACCAGAACGTGGCGAAGAAATGGCGTGGCATTGGCGTACGCATCGAGGACGACGTGGTGGTGACCAAGCAAGGCTGTGAAATTCTGACCGGTGGCGTGCCCAAGTCCGTCGCCGAGATCGAAGCATTGATGGCGAGCGCCCGATGAGCCGGGTCAACCTGGCGATTATCGGCGGCGGCCTGGTGGGTGCCAGCCTCGCATTGGCCTTGCAGGCCGGGGCCAAGGCCCGGGGCTGGAAGATCGTGCTGATCGAGCCGTTTGCCCCCGGCGACAGCTACCAGCCGAGCTATGACGCGCGTTCTTCAGCGCTGTCCTTTGGCGCGCGGCAGATCTATCAACGGTTGGGCGTGTGGCAGGAAATCTCTCGCCGCGCCGAGCCGATCAAACAGATTCATGTGTCGGACCGTGGCCGCTTCTCTACCGCGCGCCTGTCGGCCATGGAAGAGGGTGTGCCGGCGCTTGGCTACGTGGTGGAAAACGCCTGGCTGGGCCAATGCCTGTGGCAAGGGCTGGACAAGGACGTGGTCAGTTGGCGTTGCCCGGCGGAAGTTACGCGCATGGAGCCGCTTGCCGATGGCTACCGCTTGACCCTCAATGACGAAACCGTGCTGGAGTGCGACCTCGCGGTGCTGGCCGATGGCGGTCGCTCAGGTTTGCGCGAGCAACTGGGCATCGGCGTTAAAAAGCGGCCGTACAACCAGAGCGCGCTGATCGCCAACATCACCCCAAGCGAGGCCCACAACGGCGAGGCGTTCGAGCGGTTCACCGACGAAGGCCCGATGGCCTTGCTGCCGTTGCCGGACAACCGCTGCGCGCTGGTCTGGACCCGCGTCGGCATGGACGCCAAGCGCCTGGCCGATCTGGACGAACGCAGCTTCCTGAGTGAACTGCAGGGCGTGTTCGGCTACCGCCTGGGCACCCTCAAGCAAGTCGGTGCGCGCCACCTGTACCCGCTGACGCTCGTGGAAGCGGAAGAACAAGTGCGCTCTCATCTGGCCGTACTTGGCAATGCCGCCCACAGCCTGCACCCGATTGCCGGTCAGGGCTTCAACCTGTCCCTGCGGGATGCCTACGCGTTGGCCGAGGCGCTGCTGGCCGGGCCGGCGATTCCGGGCGACCTGGCGACACTGCAGGCGTACCGCGAGCGTCAGCGCATGGACCAGAAGCTCACCGTCGGCTTCTCCGATCAGGTCACCCGCCTGTTTGGCAGTGCGCAACCGTTGGTCGCGCTGGGCCGCAACATGGGCTTGCTGGGCCTCGACTTGCTGCCGCCGGCCAAGCGCTGGTTCGCGCGCCAGGCCATGGGCCTGGGCACCCGTCCCGATGCGTGAGTGGCTGACCCGACGCCTGGGCAAGGCGCGGCTGTTGCGCTGGATCATGACCCTGTACCCGCCGTACCTCGGGGCCGGAGTTCGGGTGTTGCACATCGGCAGCGATTTCCGCGAGGTCAAGGTGCGCATGGGCCTGGGCTGGTACAACCGCAACTACGTCGGCACGCAGTTTGGCGGCAGCCTGTATTCGATGGTCGACCCGTTCTACATGCTGATGCTGATGGAGAACCTGGGCCGCGACTACATTGTCTGGGACAAGGCTGCCGCTATCGACTTTATCTCGCCGGGCAAAGGCCCGGTGTTCGCCGAATTTTCCATCGACCAAGCGTTGCTGGACGAGATTCGCCAGCACACCGCCAGCGGCGACAAGTATTTACCGCAGCTCAAGGTACAGATTCATGACGGCTCCGGCACCCTGGTGGCGCGGGTCGACAAAACCCTTTACGTGCGGCGCAAGCTGCAATCGAGACAGGCTTAAAGCATGGACATGCGCGCAGATGTGCTGATTGTCGGGGCCGGAATGGTCGGAAGCGCCCTGGCGCTGGCGTTGCAGGGCAGTGGCCTGCAGGTGCTGCTGCTCGACGGCAGCCCGCTGAGCGTCAAGCCGTTCGACCCTCATGCTGCGTTCGAACCGCGGGTGAGCGCCTTGTCGGCCGCCAGCCAGCGCATCCTCGAGCGCCTTGGCGTGTGGGACGGGATTGTCGAGCGACGTGCCAGCCCGTACGGCGAGATGCAGGTGTGGGACGGCAGCGGCACCGGGCAGATCCACTTCTCGGCGGCCAGCGTGCATGCCGAGGTGCTGGGGCATATCGTCGAAAACCGTGTGGTCCAGGACGCCTTGCTCGACCGCCTGCACGACTGCGACCTCGGCCTGCTGGCCAATGCTCGCCTGGAACAGATGCGCCGCTCCGGCGATGACTGGCTGCTGACCCTCGCCGATGGCCGCACCTTGCGCGCGCCACTGGTGGTCGCGGCGGACGGTGCCAACTCGGCAGTACGTCGCCTGACCGGCACCGCTACCCGTGAGTGGGATTATTTGCACAACGCCATCGTCACCAGTGTGCGCAGCAGCCAGGTGCATCAAAAGACGGCCTGGCAGCGTTTTACCGACAATGGCCCGCTGGCATTCCTGCCGCTGGTGCGGGACGGGCAGGAAGACTGGTGTTCGATTGTCTGGTCGACCACCCCGAGTGAGTCCGAGCGCTTGATGGCGCTGGACGATGAAAGCTTCTGCCGTGAACTGGAAAATGCCTTCGAAGGCCGCCTGGGCAGCGTGATAAGCGCCGATCCACGGCTGTGCGTGCCGTTGCGTCAGCGCCACGCCAAACGTTACGTGGCCGAAGGCCTGGCATTGATTGGCGACGCGGCCCACGTCATTCATCCGCTGGCGGGGCAGGGCGTGAACCTGGGCTTCCTCGATGCGGCGGTGCTGGCCGAGGTGCTGCTGGCGGCCAACGAGCGCGGCGAGCGCCTGGCGGATGTGAAGGTGCTCAGCCGTTACGAGCGTCGGCGCATGCCGCACAACCTGGCGCTGATGGCGGCGATGGAAGGCTTTGAGCGGTTGTTCCAGGCCGATCAACTGCCGTTGCGCTGGCTGCGTAATGCAGGGCTGAAGGTGGTTGAGCAGATGCCGGAGGCCAAGGCGTTGTTTGTGCGTCAGGCATTGGGTTTGACCGGGGATTTGCCGGAGCTGGCCAAGGCCTGAGTACGCTGTGCAACATCTGGTAACGGCTCCGTTGAGCGTTACCAAATGTGAGTCCTTATCATTTGCGCTCTTTTTGCAAATGAGAGACCGCACCCATGCTGGCACCCAAGCGCCTCCTGACTGCCCTGGCACTCACTCTTATCGGCAGCACCACCGTGCAGGCGGCCGATGAGGTCGTGGTCTACTCCTCGCGCATCGACGAACTGATCAAGCCGGTGTTCGACGCCTACACCAAGAAGACCGGCGTGCAGGTGAAGTTCATCACCGACAAGGAAGCGCCGCTGATGCAGCGCATCAAGGCCGAAGGTGAAAACGCCACCGCCGACCTGCTGCTCACCGTCGACGCCGGCAACCTCTGGCAGGCCGAGCAGATGGGCATCCTGCAGCCGTTCACCTCTGCGGTGATCGACAAGAATATTCCCCTTCAATACCGTTCTTCGGCCCATGCCTGGACCGGCCTGAGCCTGCGAGCGCGGACCATCGCCTACTCCACCGATCGCGTGAAACCGGGCGACCTGACCACCTACGAAGCCCTGGCCGACAAGCAGTGGGAAGGCCGCCTGTGCCTGCGCACCGCGAAGAAGGTCTACAACCAGTCGCTGACCGCCACCCTGATCGAAACCCACGGCGCGGCCAAGACCGAAGAAATCGTCAAGGGCTGGGTCAACAACCTGTCCACCGACGTGTTCTCCGATGACATTGCCGTGCTGGAAGCGATCAACGCCGGGCAGTGTGACGTGGGCATCGTGAACACCTACTACTACGGCCGCCTGCACAAGCAGAAGCCGGACCTGGCGGTGAAGTTGTTCTGGCCGAACCAGGGCGACCGCGGGGTGCACGTCAACCTGTCGGGCATCGGCCTGACCAAGCATGCACCGCACCCGGAAGCAGCCAAGGCGCTGGTGGAGTGGATGACCACGCCGGAAGCGCAGAAGATCTTTGCGGATGTGAACCAGGAATTCCCGGCCAACCCGGCGGTGCCGCCGTCGGCGGAAGTGGCGACCTGGGGCAAGTTTGTAGCTGACACATTGCCGGTGGAAGTGGCGGGCAAGCGTCAGGCTGAGGCGATTCGCTTGATGGATCGCGCGGGCTGGAACTAGATACAATTTGCAAGGCGCCGCCGATCTAAATGTGGGGGCGGGCTTGTGTGGGAGCGCGCTTGCTCGCGAAGAGGGTGTATCAGTCACATATGCGTTGACTGACACGCCGCTTTCGCGAGCAAGCCCGCTCCCACACAAGCCCGCTCCCACATTGGTTAGCGCTGGCTTCAAGCTATTCATTCTCTGAGAATTAACCTTTGGCCCATCCCGCCCAACGCCGCTGGTACCTGCCGGTCTTCACCGTCGCCGCCCTGGTGCTGCTGCCGTTGAGCGTGCTGTTGCTGTCGTGGCAGACCATCGACCACCAGATCTGGTCCCACCTGTGGGAAACCCAGATGCCACGTCTGCTGGGCAACACCTTGACCCTGGTGCTGGGCGTCGGTGTGGGCGTCACGCTGCTGGGCGTCAGCCTGGCCTGGCTGACCAGCCTCTGCGAATTCCCCGGCCGGCGCTGGCTGGACTGGGCGTTGATGCTGCCCTTCGCGATTCCCGCCTATGTGCTCGCCTTCGTCTTCGTCGGCCTGCTGGACTTCTCCGGCCCGGTGCAAACCCTGCTGCGCGAATGGTTTGGTACAGGCTTGCGCCTGCCGCGTGTGCGCTCGACGAGCGGTGTGATCATCGTGCTGGTGCTGGTATTCTACCCCTACGTTTATCTGCTGGCACGCACCGCGTTCCTCGCCCAGGGCAAAGGCCTGATGGAAGCGGCGCGAGTCTTGGGGCAGTCGCCGTGGCAAGCGTTCTGGCGGGTGGCCCTGCCCATGGCGCGTCCCGCCATCGGTGCGGGCGTGGCCCTTGCGCTGATGGAAACCCTGGCGGATTTCGGCGCCGTCTCGGTGTTCAACTTCGACACCTTTACCACCGCCATCTACAAGACCTGGTACGGCTTTTTCAGCCTCTCCAGTGCCGCGCAACTGGCCAGCCTGTTGCTGTTGGTGGTGATGCTGGTGCTGTACGGCGAACGCCGTGCCCGGGGCGCCAGCCGGCCGACCAATGAGCGACCTCGCGGCAAGGCGCTTTACCACCTGCGCGGCTTCAAGGCTGCGGCGGCCAGTGGTTGGTGCGGATTGGTGTTCGCCTGCGCGTTCGTGATCCCGATGCTGCAACTGGTGGCCTGGTTCTGGCAGCGTGGCCGTTTCGACCTGGACGAGCGCTACGCCGGTTTGATCGTCCATACCCTGTACCTGGGCGGTATGGCTGCCCTGATCACCGTCAGCGTGGCCCTGGTGCTCGCGTTCGCCCATCGCCTGGCGCCCACCCGGGCCATCCGCTCCGGCATCAGCCTGGCCAACGTAGGCTACGCGCTGCCCGGCTCGGTACTGGCGGTGTCGATCATGCTGGCGTTCAGCTACCTGGATCGTGAACTGGTGATCCCGGTCTCCGGCTGGCTGGGGGGCGCCGGCAAACCGCTGTTACTGGGCAGTTTGTCGGCCTTGCTGCTGGCGTATCTGGTGCGCTTCATTGCGGTGGCCTACGGGCCGCTGGAAAACAGCCTGGCGCGAATCCGTCCGTCCTTGCCGGAAGCCGCCCGCAGTCTTGGGGTCAGCGGGCCGCGACTGTTTTGCAAAGTGTATCTGCCACTTTTGCTGCCGGGCACCCTGAGCGCGGCGCTGCTGGTGTTTGTCGATGTGCTCAAGGAAATGCCGGCGACCCTGCTGATGCGCCCGTTCGGCTGGGACACGCTGGCGGTGCGGATTTTCGAGATGACCAGCGAAGGGGAGTGGGCGCGGGCTTCGCTGCCGGCCCTGACCCTGGTATTGGTGGGGCTGTTACCGGTCATCGGGTTGATCCGACGTTCGGCGCGACGAATCGGTTAGGTGCCAGTCCTACGGCTTGAGGCTACAATGCGCGGCATTCGGTGCGGTCGATCTTTCAGATCGGGTTGCTGAACGCGGCTACAGGCCTTGTATTTCAAGGCGTGCGGCCCGAACGGCGACCGTCCGCACCTTCGCCACGCCCGGAAGGAGAAACCCATGGGACAGCGCACGCCTCTGTATGACCTGCATCTCGCCCTTGGCGCGAAAATGGTCGATTTTGGCGGTTGGGATATGCCTTTGCACTATGGCTCGCAGGTTGAGGAGCACCATCAGGTGCGACGCGACTGCGGGGTGTTTGATGTATCCCATATGACCGTGATCGATATCACAGGCCCCCAGGCCAAGGAATGGCTCCAGCATTTGCTGGCCAATGATGTTGACCGATTGCACGGCTGCGGCCGCGCGTTATACAGCGCCATGCTCAACGAGCAGGGCGGCGTGGTGGACGACATGATCGTCTACCGTACCGAGGGCGGTTACCGGCTGGTGGTCAACGCCGCCACCCGTGACCAGGACATGGCCTGGATGCAGGCTCGGCTCGGCAGCTATCAGGCCCAGCTCCGCGAGCGGCCCGAATTGGCCATGCTCGCCATTCAAGGCCCCCATGCCCGGCAAAAGATCGCTGAACTGGTTACCCAGTCCCGCGCCACCCTGATCCATCAGCTCAAGCCCTTTGAAGGCCTGGCTGACGGCGACTGGTTTATCGCGCGCACCGGTTACACCGGCGAAGACGGTCTTGAAATTGTCCTGCCGGCCGATCAGGCCCCGGCGTTCTTCAACGACCTGGTAGGCGCAGGCATTTCGCCCATCGGCCTCGGCGCCCGCGACACGCTGCGCCTCGAGGCCGGCATGAACCTCTACGGTCAGGATATTCATCAGGACGTTTCGCCCCTGGCAGCCAACATGGCCTGGAGCATCGCCTGGGAGCCGGCCGAGCGGGATTTCATCGGCCGCGCCGCCCTGGAAGCCGAAAAGGCTGCGGGTGTGAAGTCCAAGCTGGTCGGCCTGGTGCTGGAAGAGCGCGGGGTTTTACGCGCTCACCAGGTGGTTCGTATCGCCAATGTTGGCGAAGGAGAGATCACCAGTGGTAGTTTCTCTCCTACGCTAAGCAAATCCATTGCCCTGGCGCGTGTGCCGTCGGCGACTGCTGACCGGGCCGAGGTGGAAATCCGCGGCAAGTGGTACCCGGTTCGGGTGGTCAAACCGACGTTCGTGCGCCATGGCAAAACATTGATCTAACTTTTCCGGCGGGCCAATGGCCGCTGACATTTTTCCTTGAGGACACAGACTATGAGCGATATCCCTGCCGACCTGCGTTTTGCCGAAAGTCACGAATGGGCCCGTCTGGAAGCTGACGGCACCGTGACCGTCGGGATCTCGGACCATGCCCAGGAAGCATTGGGGGATGTAGTGTTCGTTGAGTTGACCGAAGTCGGCAACGTATTTGAGGCGACTCAGCAGGCGGGCGTAGTTGAATCGGTTAAGGCCGCTTCAGATATCTACTCGCCAATTGCTGGCGAAGTGATCGCGGTGAACGACGCCTTGAGCGGCGAGCCAGAGCTGTTGAACTCCGACCCTTACGGCGCCTGGATCTTCAAGCTCAAGCCAAGCAACTCGGCTGAGCTGGACAAGCTGCTGGACGCTGCCGGTTACAAGGCTGCCATCGGCGAGTGATCCCGCTGCGGGAGCCGGCAACCGGCTCCCGCAAAGGTTTTATCCGCGCTTCAATACCGCTTTGACCGCCGCTACCGAACGCTCTACATCCGCCTTCGTCATCGCCGTGAACATCGGCAACGACACAATCAAACGCCCGACTTTTTCCGCTACCGGGAACATGCCTTCCTTGAATCCCTGCGCCTTGTACAAGCTCAGCAGGTGGATCGGCGGGTAGTGATAGCCAATGCCGACGCCGTGGGCCTGCATCTGCTCCATGAACGTTGCGCGCGCCGGCAACCCGTCCTGGCGCTCCGGCAGTACCAGCTGGAACAGGTGCCAGTTGCTGTTTTCGAAGTCTGCCGGTGGCAATTGCGCGCCGTACTTTTCTTCGAAATCACTGCCGAAGCATTCGAAATAGTGCCGTGCCAGTTCCTGGCGATGGGCAGTGATCTTCTCGATGTGGGCAAATTGGCCCAGGCCGATGGCCGCTGCGATGTCGGTCATATTGAACTTGCCGCCGAGTACATCCACGTCCAGGCCGTCGAAGCCGGTGCGGGTCACGCCCTGCAGGCGATATTTTTCCGCCAGGCGCGCTTCTTCAGCGTTGTTCAATACCAGGCAGCCGCCTTCGGACGAGGTGATGTTCTTGTTCGCCTGGAAGCTGAACGATACGAAATCGCCGGTAGCGCCAATGCGTTGGCCATCCCAGCTGGAACCCAGGGCCTGGGCTGCATCTTCGACGATGCGCAGGTTGTACTTGTTGGCCAGCGCGTAGAGCAATGGCATGTCCAGTGGCAGGCCCGCCAGGTATACCGGGATGATTGCCTTGGTGCGCGGTGTGATCGCGGCTTCCACCTTGGCCAGGTCGATATTGCGGGTCACCGGGTCGATGTCGGCGAACACCGGTGTGGCACCGACTTCCAGAATCACGTTGGCCGTGGCTACCCACGAAATCGGGGTGGTGATGACTTCGTCACCAGGCCCGATACCGGCGATGCGCAAGGCAATCTCCATGGTGCAGGTGCCCGAGTTGAAGGTACGCACCGGGCGCCCCCCAAAATATTCCGACAACTGCGCCTCGAACGCCTGCACTTTCGGCCCGCTGGTGATCCAGCCGGAGCGCAGTACGTCGCCTACCGCCGAGATGGTGGCTTCATCAATGGTGGGCTTGGAGAACGGCAGAAAGGGCAGTTGGCTCATGACGTTGAAGGCATCCGTTTCAGAAGGCGATGAGAAAAAAGCATATCAATGCCGGGCATGGTTGCACGGCTCGACTGAATATAGCCTGTCGTCTGTGAATGAATCGTCCCGCCTGAAACAAAAAATGCCGCCTCGGGAGCGGCATTTCAGCATCGGTGTCAGAAGGCAACGCGTGCCTCAAGAAACACGTTCTGCTCTTTGAGCTTGCCTTTGAGCTGTTCGTCCCGGGCGTTTATCCGATTGGCGAACGTGTTGTAGCCGGTCTCGATCCCGCCCATGTCCACGTAACGCCAGCCGGTACCCAGGGTCAGGGTTTCGCTGACCTTGGCATCCAGCCCCAGGCCAACGCTGTAGGCGAAGTTGTATTGGCGATTGCTGGCGAAACGGCGGGTGTCGTTGGTCTGGTAACCCTCGGCGTCAACCTGGGCCACGCCGACTCCCGCCATACCGTAGAACGACAGCCATTCATTGATCGGGATGTTTTTATAACCGTTGAGCATCAGGCGCTGGCTGTCGGTGCGCAGGCTGTTGACGTTGGCATTGAACGGTGCCCAATGGGATTTGAAGGTCGAGTGGCTGGGCATCGTGTATTCCCCCTCCAGGCGCCAGCCATCGGCAAAGGCATAGCCCACGGCGAATGAGCCGGTGAAAGTCTTGCTGCTGTCGGGGGCTTCTACCCGGTGGGTTACGCGTGGGCTGGTCAGCAGTGAGCTTGAGAGATTCTGCCGGGCGCTGTTGAGCTTTGCCGACCCGTACCAGCTTTCTGCCTGGGCATAAGGCGTGGCAACCGCGGCGAGCAGCAGGGCGTAGGAGAGTTTTTGCATGGTCATCGATTCACTCAGTCTGAAGGGAATCGATAGCTTGTTGCCGGGCGCGCCTGCAACTCGACAGGACTTTTCCTGTTCAGATGCGGAATCGCCAGCGTCTGGCGTAGGAAATCAGGGCAAAAAAATGCCGCTCTCGAGGAACGGCATTTTTTATGCGGCGGTATTACTCGGAAGCAATGGCGTTTTTTGCCAGGATAGCGTTCGCCAGGTCCATATCCGTGGCCTTGAGGCCAGGGTTATCGGCGCGGACTTTCTGCATCGCAGCTTCCAGGTATGGGCCACGGATGTTGCCGTCACTGGCGACGAAGCTACCGGCGTCGTCTTGGGCGGCGACTACCATTTTGTGGTCCTTGAAGGTCAGGTACGTCGAGCCGGTCGTGGCACCCGATGAGATGACATTACGCCAGAAGCTGTCGGCCATGGCTGAACCGACAGGAAGGGAAAGCACAGCGAGGGTTGCGACAGCATATTTTAGACGCATGATGGGTGACTCCGACTGGGTTATCTGAACAGTTTGATTGTAGATAGCCCAGCCGAGTTCCATGGATGACTAAACAGTTTCAACCTGCAAAATCACGCCTTCCTGACCAATGACACGTACGTGTGCCCCAGCCGGCGCGTCCGGCCCGGATGCCATCCACACACCGTCACCCACCTTGATCTTGCCACGGCCCTCGACGATGGCCTGATGCACCACAAAGGTGCGACCGATCAGCTCGGAGCCGCGCATGTTCAGCCCCGGCTGGTCGCTGACCTTGGCGCTGCTGCGCTGGCGTCGCCACCAGTACACCGCCGTGAGGATCGACAGCACGGCGAACAGCAGCAGTTGCCACTCCAGCCCCAGGCTCGGCACCAGGAACTTGATCACGCCCACGGCTGCCGCGGCGATGCCCATCCACAGCAGATAACCACCGGCACCGAACACTTCAAGGATCAACAGCACCGTGCCCAGTGCCAGCCAGTCCCAAAACGACAGGTGCTGCAGGAATTCCCACATGGTGCGTGCCTCAGGCTTTCTTGTTGTCGAAGGTTGCCTTGACGATTTCGCCGATGCCGCCGACTGCGCCAATCACCTGGCTGGCTTCCAGCGGCATCAGGATCACCTTGCTGTTGTTGGCCGAGGCCAGCTTGCCCAGTGCGTCGATGTATTTCTGGGCGACGAAGTAGTTGATGGCCTGCACGTTACCGGTGGCGATGGCTTCCGATACCACTTGAGTGGCGCGGGCTTCGGCCTCGGCCTGACGTTCGCGGGCTTCGGATTCCAGGAAGGCGGCCTGACGACCACCTTCGGCCTCCAGGATCTGCGCCTGCTTCTTGCCTTCGGCGGTCAGGATCGCGGAGGCTCGCAGGCCTTCGGCCTCGAGGATCTGCGCACGCTTGATCCGCTCGGCCTTCATCTGGCCGGACATGGCGGCCATCAGGTCGGCAGGCGGGCTGATGTCCTTGATCTCGATCCGGGTGATCTTGATGCCCCACGGTGCGGTGGCTTCGTCGACGGTGCGCAGCAGTTTTTCGTTGATGCCGTCACGCTGGCTGAGCATCGCATCCAGCTCCATGGAGCCGAGCACGGTACGGATGTTGGTTTGCAACAGGTTGCGGATGGCGTGTTCGAGGTTGTTCACCTCGTAGGCAGCCTGGGCGGTATTGACCACCTGGAAGAAGCACACGGCGTCGATCTGCACCGTGGCGTTGTCAGCGGTGATGACTTCCTGGGGTGGGATATCCAGCACGCTTTCCATCACGTTGATCTTGCGACCGATGCGGTCCATGACCGGAATGATGATGTTCAGGCCGGGCTTGAGGGTGTTGGTGTAGCGGCCGAAGCGCTCGACTGTCCACTGGTAACCCTGCGGGACCACCTTGAAACCCATGAAGAGGATGGCGACGGCCAAGCCTACAAAAAGAAGCAGTACGGTTCCGATCTGCATAACGATTCCTTGTCTGGTGACGGTGAAGCGAGGTTTTTCCGATTGTAACGGTGTTGTCACGGATAAGGACGGATTACCGCGCCATCGATCAAAGGATTTGTTTCTGAATCCCCAGGCGTCACTCGCAGTACCTCTTCAAGTGTTGTCAGTCCTGCCATTACCTTGCGCATACCGGCGGACCGCAAGCTGCACATTCCCTGGTCAAGGGCCGCCAGACGCAGGGCCTGGAGGTCGGTGCCCGGGCTGACCAGGGCCTTGAGGCGATCGTTCATCAGCATGATCTCGTAGACCCCGGCTCGACCCCGATAGCCACTTTCCCGGCACTCGCCGCAACCCACTGCCTGATGGACCTGCCCGGCTTGCCGCTTGCAGTGCGGGCACAACAGCCTGACCAGGCGCTGGGCCATCACCCCCAGCAGCGTGGCATTGATCAGGTAATGGGGAATGCCCAGTTCCAGCAAGCGGCTGATGGCGCCGGGCGCATCGTTGGTGTGCAACGTCGACAGCACCAGATGCCCGGTCAGGGCGGCCTGGATCGCATTTTCTGCGGTTTCCAGGTCGCGAATCTCGCCGATCATGATGATGTCCGGGTCCTGGCGCATCAGGGCGCGGATGCCGCTGGCGAAGGTCAGGTCGATGTTGTGCTGCACCTGCATCTGGTTGAAGGCCGGCTCCACCATCTCGATCGGGTCTTCGACGGTGCACAGGTTGACCTCGCGAGTGGCCAATTGCTTGAGCGTGGTGTACAGCGTGCTGGTCTTGCCGGAACCGGTAGGGCCGGTGACCAGGATGATGCCGTTGGCCTGGCCGGTCATGGATTGCCAGCGTTGCAGATCGTCGCTGGAAAGTCCCAGTTGCTGGAAATCCTTGTGCAGCACCTGCGGGTCAAAAATTCGCATCACCAGCTTTTCGCCGAAGGCTATGGGCAAGGTCGACAGGCGCAGCTCCACTTCCCCGCCCGTGGGGCTTTTGGTCTTCACCCGGCCGTCCTGGGGTTTGCGTTTTTCCGCCACGTTCATCCGGCCCAGGCTTTTCAGGCGGCTGACCACCGCCATCGTCACCTGGGATGGGAATTGATAGACGTCATGCAGCAGCCCGTCGATGCGAAAACGCACGCGCCCCTGATCGCGTCCGGGTTCGATATGGATATCACTGGCCCGCTGGCCAAAGGCGTACTGCAACAGCCAGTCGACGATATTGACGATGTGCGCGTCGTTGGCGTCGGGCTCCTGGTCGCTGGCGCCGAGATTGAGCAGTTGTTCGATATTCGGCGCGCCGGAGGTTTTTTGATCAATGGCGCCGCTGACCGATTTCGCCAGTCGGTAAAACTCCACGGTGCAGCGCTGAATCTCCTGGGGATTGGCCAGCACCCGCTTGATGGAGCGCTTCAACACCTGAGCCAGGCCGGCTTCCCAACTGCACACGTAAGGCTGAGCACTGGCGACGGTAACGCTGTGGGCGTCGACCGCAACGGCCAGGATCTTGTGGCGCTGGGCAAAGGCATAGGACATCAGCGGCACCACCGCCGCGACGTCGATTTTCAACGGGTCGATACGCAGGTAGGGCTGGCCGCAGTGGCGGGCGAGCCATTCGGTCAGCATTTCCAGAGACGGCCCCTGGCTGGCAATGCATTCCAGGGGATGCAGCCCACTGTTCGCCGGTAGGGCCAGGTCGGCGGGCACCAGGCCCTGGTCGATCAGGGCAGGCAACAACTGATGGATTTCCAGCCAGCGATCCTGGGGATTTGGCGCAACGGACATGGTGACGTTCCTGGGCAACGATTAGGCGTAGTCCTCAGGCTAGTCACCCTTTGCGCTTCGGCCTCCGGAGTTTATTGCAGGCATTTACTGAGCTGCCGCCTGGACCGCCAGAGGCCGCGCAGCATCTGCCGGGCGCAGCTCCAGCGAGCACACACTGATCAGGTTACGAAGTTTTTCGCCGATCACCTGGGCCCGGTGCCAGCTCAGGCCATCCATCACGATATCGATCGCCAGCAGGTCGTCTTCACGCTGCACGCTCACCTGACGTGGCACCAGGAACTGCAGGGCAAAATAGTTGAGCACCCGGCACAACACGTCGGGTTCAGCCTCGGCGAGGATTTGATAGTGCGCCTGGCAGTGGGCATTGCTGACGGCCCAGGCGTCAACGCGTTGGGCGGGGTGGGAGGCTTCGACGACGTGCATGATGATTCTCCGGATTCGACTGGAGAAATTTTTGCATTCGTCGCGGGAGATTTCTTATCTAAAACAGCCTGTATTGGCTTATAAGAGAATCATGTAATTCTTTAAATCATGATTAATGGGTATTTCTATGCACGCTGAATTGGACGTGTACGACCGGCGCATTCTCGCGCTGCTGCAGGAAGACGCTTCGCTCTCCAGCGCGCAGATCGCCGAACAGGTCGGCCTGTCGCAGTCGCCGTGCTGGCGCCGGATTCAGCGGCTGAAAGAGGAGGGTGTGATTCGCGGCCAGGTCACCCTGCTGGATCGCAAGAAAATCGGCCTTAATACGCAGATTTTTGCCGAGGTGAAACTCAACGCCCACGGCCGTTCCAACTTCACTGAATTCACCGAGGCGATTCGCGGTTTTCCGGAAGTGCTGGAATGTTATGTGCTGATGGGGGCGGTGGACTTTTTACTGCGGATCGTCACGTCGGACATCGAGGCGTATGAGCGGTTTTTCTTTGAGAAGCTGTCGATGGTGCCGGGGATTCAGGAGGTCAACTCGATAGTGGCCTTGTCGGAGATCAAGTCCACCACGAGTTTGCCGGTGTTGCGCTGATAGTTGCCATGGCCTGACTTGAGTGGCGAGGGAGCAAGCTCCCTCACCACAAGGGTTTTACAGGCGCAGCAGGGTTTTCCAGGCGCGATTCTGATACACCGCAATCGCCTGATGCATCCGCGCATCCAGCGACTCATCGGTGATCGGCTGGTTGGCCAGGTGCGCCAGCTTGTTCAGCTCGCCATACAAACGGTCCAGCTCGGCGATATCCAGCACCTGGCGTGCATGGTGCAGCCATGCCAGGATGCGTTCGATACGCGGCAGTTGCTCGGCCAGGTCTTCCGGCTGTTGCTGGTAGCGCGGCAGTTGCAGGGCAACAGCGTCATCGGCCAGCAGGCGCGGCAGCCAGTTGGCCAGCTGTGCAGCGCCTTGGCGATTGCCACGCACGTTGCGATCCGCGGCCCAGGTGCGGGCCAGCAGCCAGCGGGAAGTGGTCAGGGAGAACAAACCCCAGCGCACGTCTTCCAGTTCTTCGGCGAACTGCTCCGGCGCGGCCTTGCGGATGTCTTCATCGTCGTCACCGGCCTGGACCAGCGGACGCCAGTCTTCCAGCAAGGCGTCCAGTGCGGCGCGCAATTCGCTGGTGGACTGACGCGGTGCGGCCTGGCCGAGGCTGCCGAGCAGGGCCCGCAGTTCGCCGAGGTTTTCCACCCAGTCCTGCAGCAGACGCCAGTGGCCGTTGAAACGGTATTGCTCGGCCAGGCGCTGGCTGCTGCCCAACAGATGCCACATGACGGCAGCAAATGCGTCGTCCAGCGGCATTTCGGCGTGCAGCACCGGTGCCGGCAGGCTCAGGGAGTAGCTGTTGGCGTCGAACAGGCGATAGCCACGCTCGGCCTTGCTGATATCGCACGGCATCAGCGCCAGGGTCGCGGCCAGTTCAGCGGCCAGTTCCAGCAGGGCGGCCGGGTCGCCTTCGCGCAGTTCCAGTTCCAGCTCGCAGATTTCTTCTTTCTGCTTGCCGGCAACCACGTGGCCCAGGTCCAGGGCGGCTTCGATCACCACCTTGGCCTTGCCGCGGCCCCAGGCGATTTCAGCGCGTTCGCGGACGAAATCGGTGGTGAAGATCGGCTTGAGGGTCTTTTTGTCCAGCTCGGCCAGTTGCTCGGGCCAGCATTCGCCGTCGAGTTTCTTCACGTCGAGCTTGGCTTTGGCCAGGTCCCAGTTGTACTCATTGCGTTCCGACAAGCCGGCGACGCTCTGGCCACGGGTCTTGAGGGTCTGGATCACTTCGTCGCCGTCTTTGCGCAGGCGCAGGGCCACTTTGGCCTGGGCCAGGTCGCGTTCCGGGGTGTCGAAGTACTGGTTCATCAACTCACGGCGTTCCCAGCCACTTTTGTTGCGTTTTTTCAGTAACGGGTGCTCACGCAGCGCGGCGAGGGTTTCGCGGCTGACACGGAGCTTGATTTCGGTTTCTTTCTGCATGGCCGGAAAATCCAGGATCGGGAGCGCAGCCGGGGAAAAGAGTGGCTGCCAAGGTCGTGCAGTGTACAGGACTGAGCCCGGCAACGTGCCGCAACGGTTTATTGTGTCACTCAGATAGCTCTATGATGGGGTTCGTCCGGGAAGTTGAGAGACAGCGCATGCCTTTACCGTCCATGAAAGAACAGTTCGCCGCGCTGATTGCCGCGCCTTCGGTCAGTTGTACCCAGGCCTCTCTCGACCAATCCAACCGCCCGGTCATCGATTTGCTCGCCACCTGGCTGGCAGACCTGGGCTTTGCCTGCGACATCCAGCAGGTCAGCCCAGGCAAATTCAACCTGTTGGCCAGTTTCGGCACCGGCCCTGGCGGCCTGGTGTTGGCGGGCCACAGTGACACCGTGCCGTACGACGGCGCCCTATGGCAGACCGATCCGCTCAAGCTGACGGAAGTCGACGGCCGCTGGGTAGGACTGGGCAGCTGTGACATGAAGGGCTTTTTCGCCCTGGTGATCGAAGCCGTCCAGCCGTTGCTCGATCAGCCTTTCAAGCAGCCGCTGCTGATTCTTGCTACCTGCGATGAAGAAAGCTCCATGGCCGGTGCTCGTGCACTGGCCGAGGCGGGTCGTCCCTTGGGCCGTGCGGCGGTGATCGGTGAACCCACCGGCCTCAAGCCCATCCGCTTGCACAAGGGCGTAATGATGGAGCGCATCGATATCCTCGGGCGCAGCGGCCATTCGTCGGACCCAAGCCTGGGCCACAGCGCCCTCGAAGCCATGCACGACGCCATTGGCGAACTGCGTGGCCTGCGCCTGGCCTGGCAGCGCGAATACCGCAATCCGCAGTTCAGCGTGCCGCAGCCGACCATGAACTTCGGCTGCATCCACGGTGGCGACAACCCCAACCGCATCTGCGGCCAATGCTCCCTGGAATTCGACCTGCGGCCCCTGCCGGGCATGGATCCCCAGGTGCTGCGCGCTGCCATCCGGCAGAAGCTTGAACCCTTGGCCGAGCGCCATCAGGTGAAGATCGACTATGCGCCGCTGTTCCCCGAAGTGCCGCCGTTCGAGCAGGCCGAGGATGCAGAGTTGGTGCGGGTAGCTGAACGACTTACCGGTCATCGCGCCGAAGCAGTGGCGTTCGGCACCGAAGCGCCTTATCTTCAGCGCCTTGGTTGCGAGACCCTGGTGCTTGGCCCTGGCGATATCGCCTGCGCCCACCAGCCAGGCGAGTACCTTGAAATGTCACGCTTGACGCCTACAGTGCGTCTATTGCGTGAACTGATTCAACATTACTGCCTGACACCTGCATAAATTAACCCCTGCCCATCCGTACATAGAAGGAGAGCGAGCGTGTCGCCAAGCCTGTTCCGACGATAACCAACAGCCCGCTGTGCGTTTTGCGATTCATCCTTTTTTGGCTGCTTTTTATTACAGGCCCAGGTTTTTATGCCCGAATACGTCAATTGGCTTCGTCACGCTTCGCCTTACATCAATGCCCACCGGGATTGCACCTTTGTCGTCATGCTGCCGGGCGATGGTGTAGAGCACCCGAACTTCGGCAATATCGTCCACGACCTGGTGCTGCTCCACAGCCTGGGCGTGCGACTGGTGCTGGTCCACGGTTCGCGCCCGCAAATTGAAACCCGCCTCGCCGCCCGCGGCCTGACCCCGGCTTACCACGAAGGCTTGCGCATCACCGATGCCGCAACCCTGGAGTGCGTGATCGATGCGGTCGGCCATCTGCGTATCGCCATCGAAGCGCGGTTGTCGATGGACATGGCGTCCTCGCCGATGCAGGGCTCGCGCCTGCGGGTGGCCAGCGGCAACCTGGTGACGGCGCGCCCGATCGGTGTGCTTGAAGGCGTCGACTATCACCACACCGGCGAAGTGCGCCGGGTCGACCGCAAGGGCATCAACCGCCTGCTGGACGAGCGCTCCATCGTGCTGCTGTCGCCGCTGGGCTACTCGCCTACCGGCGAAATCTTCAACCTCGCCTGTGAAGACGTCGCCACCCGCGCGGCCATCGACCTGGGCGCGGACAAGTTGCTGCTGTTCGGTGCCGATCTCGGCCTGATCGACGAGCACGGCCGCCTGGTGCGTGAATTGCGGCCGCAACAGGTGCCCGCGCACCTGCAACGCCTGGGCAACAACTACCAGGCCGAATTGCTGGACGCGGCCGCCGAGGCTTGCCGGGGCGGCGTAGGGCGCAGCCACATTGTCAGTTATGCCGAAGACGGCGCCTTGCTGACCGAGCTGTTCACCCGGGATGGCGGCGGTACGCTGGTGGCCCAGGAACAGTTCGAACTGGTGCGCGAAGCGGCGATTGAAGACGTCGGCGGGTTGCTGGACCTGATCAGCCCGCTGGAAGAGCAGGGGATTCTGGTGCGTCGTTCCCGGGAAGTGCTGGAGCGGGAAATCGAGCAGTTCAGCGTGGTGGAACGTGAAGGCATGATCATCGCCTGTGCGGCGCTGTATCAGATCGCCGACTCCGACGCAGGGGAGCTGGCGTGCCTGGCCGTGAACCCGGAGTACCGTCATGGCGGTCGCGGTGACGAACTGCTGGAGCGCATCGAGACCCGTGCCCGGGCCCAGGGTTTGAAGACGCTCTTCGTGCTGACGACCCGTACCGCCCACTGGTTCCGCGAACGTGGTTTTGTGCCGAGCACGGTGGATCGCCTGCCGTCGGCGCGGGCGTCGTTATACAACTATCAGCGTAATTCGAAGATTTTCGAAAAGGCGTTGTAAGCCTGAACGGGCGAGGGGGCAATCCTCTCGCCTGTCACTTCGGCGAGTCATGCTCCTCGGCGGATGCATCGGCCCTGAACCCAGGGTTTGCCGATTTATACACATAACTGACATCAAAGTGACATTATCACCGGGTACGGTGAGGTGGATTGCTGGGACGGCAGAAAAGTTTCATCGATACAAAAACTGTAACAAATTGACGGAATGATGTGCGTTTGGCCATGATGGCGTCGCGTTTTTGATCGTGAGTGACGTATGACCCCGTTTGGTCAACACAAAACGATCTAAAAAAGCGCAAAGACATACTCTTTCGGAAAACGCTTATGGAGCGGCATCGCCTGTCGGCTTGACCGTCCCATGGAAAGCGTTATTCCTGAATGGTATGAAAAAGGACGAAACAATTCTTTTTGGGTGTATGAAAAACTCATTACCCTGCAAGGACCAAATTAACTGCGGTTAGACGAAAGTAGTAGACACACAAGGTTACGATTGACTTGTCAGTCACTATCCGGTGCTAATCGCGCATCTGTGGATCGAGGGCGTCAGACCCGAGACCTAAGAAATACAAAAATTAGAAATGAGAGGAGCGGTACATGAAGAAGTCGACATTGGCGTTGGCTGTGACCCTGGGTGCAATCGCCCAGCAAGCAGGCGCCGCAGGTTTTATCGAAGACAGCAAAGCAACACTGGGTCTGCGTAACTTCTACATCAACACGGATAACCGTGATGGTGCTCCAACATCCAGCAGCCGCAGCAAAAACGCCGAATGGGGCCAAGGCTTCGATCTGCGTTTCATCTCGGGTTTCACCCAAGGCACTGTTCAGTTCGGTGTTGACGCTATTGGCCTGTATGGCCTGCGTCTGGACTCCAGCCGCGCAAATCACGGTAACTACAGCGGCACCGCTTCGGGCGGCACTGTGTTCCCGAGCGACGGCAATAAGGCAGTCAATGATTTCGCCAGCCTGGGTGTGACCGGCAAGGTCAAAATCTCCCAGACCGTGGCAAAATTGGGCACCCTGCAGCCAAACAACCCGGTGATCAAGACCAACGACGGTCGCCTATTGCCTCAGACCTTCCAGGGCGGCGAGATCGTTTCTAACGAAATCAAAGACCTGACTCTGACTGCTGGCCAAATCGAGTCCGCCAAGGGCCGTAACTCCAGCAACAACGAAAACCTGTCGATTGCTGGCGCGAACAAAAGCTCCAACTATGACACCGGCAAATTCAGCAACAAGTTCTACTACGCCGGTGCTGACTACAAGATCACCAAGGATCTGACCGCTTCGTACTACTTTGGCGAGCTGAAAGACTTCTACTCCCAGAACTTCCTGGGTCTGGTACACAACTGGGCAATCGGCCCTGGCGTGCTGAAAAGCGACCTGCGTTACTACCGCAGCCGCGATAATGGCGCGAATGCCAATACCGCCGGCTACTACACCTCGGGTTACTACACCGACGGTGCCCGCCCTGCGACCAGCGGCAAGGTTGACAACGACCTGTACAGCTACCTGGCACTGTATTCGGTTAACGGCCACACTTTTGGTGGCGGTTACCAGTACACCAAGGGCGACAGTGATTTCCCTTGGCTGAACCAAGGTGACGGTTCGTCGAACAGCACCACCACCGACATGCAAATCCAGAAATTTGCCCGTGCTGGCGAACGCACCTGGCAAGCTCGTTACGCGTATGACTTCGCCAAAGTCGGCCTGCCAGGCCTGACCGCTGGTGTTGTCTACCTCAAGGGCAGCAACATCCAGACTACCACCGGTGACAAAACCGAGTGGGAGCGCGACTTGACTCTGGCTTACGTTGTTCCAGAAGGCCCGCTGAAAAACCTCGGCGTTGCGTGGAAAAACGCAATGTGGCGCACCGATGTTGCGACTCGTGACCAGGACGAAAACCGCCTGATCGTCAGCTACTCGATCCCGCTGTTGTAAGAGCGTAAAACCTTGCCCGGCGCAATGCCGGGCAGGGTGCTTTACTTTTCAAGCCGGGCTCAACCCCCGCAAGCCCGTCCTGAACCCCTCTTTGTACAGCGTCTCAAGGCCTTCTCGAACCTTGAAGCGGATGTTGATCCACGCCCGTTGCCAAGTCCAATGAACAGATTTTTAATATTCCTTTATCGTCTAGATAAATCGATATTTATTCTTTTTAAATAATCCGCGACACAGGCACAGTGGGCTCCATAAGCACTCATCAGGAGCCACACCATGAGCCTCAGACTGGGCGACATCGCCCCCGACTTTGAACAGGATTCCAGCGCCGGCAAGATTCGCTTCCACGAGTGGCTGGGCGATAGCTGGGGCGTGCTGTTTTCCCACCCGGCGGACTTTACCCCGGTGTGCACCACCGAGCTGGGTTTCACCGCCAAGCTCAAGGATGAATTCGCCAAGCGGGGCGTCAAGGCCATTGCGCTGTCGGTGGACCCGGTGGACTCCCACCACAAGTGGATCGAAGACATCAACGAAACCCAGAACACCGTCGTCAACTTCCCGATCCTGGCCGACGCTGACCGCAAGGTCTCCGACCTGTACGACCTGATCCACCCGAATGCCAGTGACACCCTTACCGTGCGTTCGCTGTTCGTGATTGATCCGAACAAAAAGATTCGCCTGACCATCACCTACCCGGCCAGTACCGGTCGCAACTTCCACGAAATCCTGCGGGTGATCGACTCGCTGCAACTGACCGACAACCACAAAGTCGCGACCCCGGCCAACTGGCAGGACGGTGACGAAGTGGTGATCGTGCCGTCGCTCAAGGACGAGGAAGAGATCAAGAAACGCTTTCCGAAGGGTTACCGGGCGGTGAAGCCGTACCTGCGGCTCACCCCTCAACCGAATCGCTGACACACAACCACATGTGGGAGCGGGCTTGCTCGCGAATGCGCACTGTCAGTTGATGCATCTTTGAATGACACACCGCTTTCGCGAGCAAGCCCGCTCCCACACTTGCGCGCATTTCAAGTCTCACATAGCAGGGGTTTTAAGGCCGTTTCGACGGCCTTTTTTTATGCCTGCGATTTAGTTGGCAGCATATGCATTTAAAGAATAAACAAATGAAAAAATAAGATTTATAGATATATAAATTGGCTGATATGGTCTGTCCCATCTTGGCGCCATCGCCACATAGCGAACCGCCGACACTTTCCAAAGGAATTTCCTACATGCTGGTCGTAACACTTGGTGGTAGCCCCAGCCAACGTTCCCGGTCCGGGGTCTTGCTGGATCACACCCGCAACTGGTTGCAGCAACAAGGCGTGGAAGTGGTGAGTTATCAGATACGGGACTTCCCGGCCGAAGACTTGCTGCACGCGCGGTTCGATAGCCCGAAAATCATCGACCTGTTGCAGCAAGTGGCGAACGCCGATGGCCTGGTGATCGCCACGCCGGTGTACAAGGCTTCGTTTTCCGGCGCGCTGAAAACCATTCTCGACCTGCTGCCTGAACGCGCCCTGGCCCACAAAATAGTGTTGCCGATGGCCACCGGCGGCAGCATCGCCCACATGCTCGCGGTGGACTACGCGCTGAAGCCGGTGCTGTCAGCATTGAAAGCCCAGGAATTGCTCCACGGGATTTTCGCCGAAGACAGCCAGATCGCCTACGGCGAAGGCAGCGCCCAGGCGCAACTGGTGCCGGTGCTGGAACAACGCTTGAGCGAGGCCCTGGAGACGTTCTACAGCGCCATGGCCCGCCGCCCGAAACCCCTTGACCCCAATGTGTTGAATGAACGTTTGTTGAGTGCTCGCTGGAGCATTTAAGCCTTACCCAGCTTTACCTGAATTCGACAAGTACTACTCACCTTACTCAGCCGCCAACGGCCAAGCAGGTGCAGCCAACCCCCTAATCGTATATTTGGAGAGAGCGCCATGCGCACTGTCATCTTGCGTCGTGGTCTGGTCGCACTGTTTGCTGCGGCTGTGTCCTTCGGCGCCATTGTTCAAGCCCAGGCCGCCGAAACCTTGCGGATCGGCTATCAGAAATACGGCACCCTGGTGCTGCTCAAGGCCAAGGGCTCGCTGGAAAAGCGCCTGGCCGAGCAGGGCGTGCAAGTGCAGTGGACCGAGTTTCCCGGCGGCCCGCAGCTGCTGGAAGGATTGAACGTAGGCTCCATCGACTTCGGCGTGACGGGTGAAACCCCGCCAGTGTTCGCCCAGGCTGCCGGTGCCGATCTGCTCTACGTCGCCTATGAACCGCCGGCGCCTACCAGCGAAGCGATCCTGGTACCGAAAGACTCGCCAATCAAATCGGTGCAAGACCTCAAGGGCAAGAAAGTCGTCCTCAATAAAGGCTCCAACGTGCATTACCTGCTGGTACGTGCCCTGGAAGATGCCGGCCTGAAATACACCGACGTGCAGACCGTGTTCCTGCCGCCCGCCGATGCCCGCGCCGCGTTCGAGCGTGGCAGCGTCGATGCCTGGGTGATCTGGGACCCGTACCAGGCAGCCGCCGAGAAGCAACTGCAAGCCCGCACCCTGCGTGACGGCACCGGCATTGCCGACAACCATCAGTTCTACCTGGCCACCAAGCCGTACGCCGAAAAACACCCTGAAGTGATCAAGACGCTGGTGGAAGAAGTCCGCGCCGTGGGCGAATGGTCCAAGGCCAACCCGGAACAAGTCACCGAACAAGTTGCTCCGCTGCTGGGCCTGCCGGCTGACATCACCCTGACCTCGGTAAAACGCCAGGGCTACGGTGCGCAGTTCCTGACGCCTGAAGTGATCGCGGCGCAGCAGAAAATCGCCGACAGCTTCTACCAACTCAAATTGATCCCCAAACCCTTGAGCATCAAGGACGTGATCTGGACACCACCTGCCGCCGTTGCCAAAGCGCCGTAATCCGACTTCTTCAGGAGACAACTCCATGAGCCTCAATATTTTCTGGTTTCTGCCTACCCACGGCGACGGCCATTACCTTGGCACCGCCGAAGGCGCTCGCGCCGTAGACCACGGTTATCTGCAGCAAGTGGCCCAGGCGGCCGACCGCCTTGGCTTCGGCGGGGTACTGATCCCCACCGGCCGCTCCTGCGAGGATTCGTGGCTGGTGGCGGCGTCGCTGATCCCGGTGACCCAACGCTTGAAATTCCTTGTCGCGCTGCGCCCCGGGATCATTTCCCCGACGGTGGCTGCGCGTCAGGCCGCGACCCTGGATCGTCTGTCCGGCGGCCGCGCGTTGTTCAACCTGGTGACCGGTGGAGACCCGGATGAATTGGCCGGCGACGGTTTGTTCCTGAGCCATGAAGAGCGTTACCAGGCGTCGGTGGAGTTCACCCGCATCTGGCGCCGCGTACTGGAAGGCGAGACCGTCGATTACGACGGCCAGCACATCAGCGTCAAAGGCGCCAAGTTGCTCTATCCGCCGATCCAGCAACCGCGTCCGCCGCTGTATTTCGGTGGCTCTTCCGAAGCGGCCCAGGACCTGGCAGCCGAACAAGTGGAAATGGTCCTGACCTGGGGCGAGCCACCGGCCGCGGTGGCGGAAAAGATTGCACAGGTTCGCGCCAAGGCCGCCAAGCTCGGACGTACCCTGCGCTTCGGCATTCGCCTGCATGTGATCGTGCGTGAAACCAACGCCGAAGCCTGGCAGGCCGCCGACAAACTGATCTCCCACGTGGACGATGAAACCATCGCCCGCGCCCAGGCGTCGTTGTCGCGCTTTGATTCCGTAGGCCAGCAACGCATGGCCGCCTTGCACGGCGGCAGTCGCGACAACCTGGAAGTCAGCCCCAACCTGTGGGCGGGCGTAGGCCTGGTACGCGGTGGCGCCGGCACGGCACTGGTGGGCGATGGCCCGACCGTGGCCGCGCGGGTGAAGGAATACGCGGACCTCGGTATCGACACCTTTATCTTCTCCGGCTACCCACACCTGGAAGAGTCGTATCGCGTAGCGGAGTTGCTGTTCCCGCATCTCGACATCGAGCGTCCCGAGTTGCCGAAAGGCGCCGGCTACGTCAGCCCGTTCGGCGAAATGGTCGCCAACGACATTCTTCCCAAAGCTGCGTCCCAGAGCTGAGGCGCCGCCATGAACCTTGAAAAGTTAAGTCATCGATTGGCGCCCTGGGCGCTGCCGATCCTGTTACTGGCGGTATGGCAGCTGTCCGTCTCGGCCGGCTGGTTGTCGACGCGCATTCTGCCGGCACCCAGCGCGGTGATCGAAGCGGGTGTCAGCCTGGTGCGCAGCGGCGAAATCTGGACCCACCTGGCCATCAGCGGCTGGCGTGCGGGCCTGGGCTTTGTGATCGGCGGCAGCATCGGCCTGACCCTGGGGTTTATCACCGGCCTGTCGACCTGGGGTGAACGCCTGCTGGACAGCTCGGTGCAGATGATCCGCAACGTGCCGCACCTGGCGCTGATCCCGCTGGTGATCCTGTGGTTCGGCATCGACGAGACGGCGAAGATATTCCTGGTCGCCCTCGGCACACTGTTCCCGATCTATCTCAATACTTACCACGGCATCCGCAACGTCGACCCGGCGCTGGTGGAAATGGCCCGCAGTTATGGCCTGTCCGGTTTCAGCCTGTTTCGCCAAGTGATTTTGCCGGGCGCCTTGCCTTCGATTCTGGTGGGCGTGCGCTTCGCGCTGGGCTTTATGTGGCTGACGTTGATCGTCGCGGAAACCATCTCCGCCAGTTCCGGTATCGGCTACCTGGCGATGAACGCCCGGGAATTCCTGCAGACCGACGTGGTGGTTCTGGCGATCGTGCTTTACGCGGTCCTCGGCAAGCTGGCAGACCTGGCGGCGCGGGGCCTGGAGCGAGTCTGGCTGCGCTGGCACCCGGCTTATCAAGTGAATAAAGGAGGTGCGGCATGACCGCTCAACAACCTCCACGCCTGCTGCGGGGCATTCCCCTGGCAGTGCGCAAGTTGCGCAAGGCTTTCGGCGCGCGGGAAGTGCTGAAGGAAATCGACCTGCATATTCCCGCCGGTCAATTCGTGGCGGTCGTGGGCCGCAGTGGCTGCGGCAAAAGTACCTTGCTGCGCCTGCTGGCCGGGCTGGACAAAGCCAGCGGCGGCGAACTGCTCGCCGGCTCCGCGCCGCTGAGCGAAGCGATTGAAGACACGCGGTTGATGTTCCAGGAAGCGCGCCTGCTGCCGTGGAAAAAGATCATCGACAACGTGGGCCTTGGCCTCAAGGGCAACTGGCGCCCGCAGGCACTGGAAGCGCTGGAAGCGGTCGGCCTGGCCGAGCGCGCCAATGAGTGGCCGGCGGCGTTGTCCGGTGGCCAGAAGCAGCGCGTGGCCCTGGCCCGCGCCCTGATCCACCAACCGCGCCTGTTGCTGCTGGACGAACCGCTGGGGGCGCTGGATGCCCTGACCCGGATCGAGATGCAGCAACTGATCGAGAACCTCTGGCAGAAGCACGGCTTCACCGTGTTGCTGGTGACCCACGACGTCAGCGAAGCCGTGGCCATTGCCGATCGGGTGATTTTGATCGAAGACGGCGAAATCGGCCTCGATCTGCACGTGGAACTCCCACGTCCGCGGGTGCGTGGCTCCCACCGCCTGGCGGCGCTGGAAACCGAAGTGCTTAACCGTGTGTTGTCGCTGCCCGGCACCCCGCCGGAACCCGAACCTGTTTCACCGCTGCCTACGCAATTGCGTTGGGCTCAATAACTCACTTGTCTTACACAGGAAGAACGACCATGACTATCAAAGCCATCAACGTGCGTAACCAGTTCAAAGGCACCATCAAGGAAATCGTCGAAGGCGACGTGCTGTCGGAAATCGACGTACAGACCGCGTCCGGTATCGTCACTTCCGTGATCACCACCCGCTCGGTGAAAGAGCTGGAACTGGTGATCGGCAGTGAAGTGATTGCCTTCGTGAAATCCACCGAGGTGTCGATCGCCAAGTTGTGATCAATGGTTCGCACAAACCCCGAAGGTGAAAGCCTGTCGGGGTTTTTGTCGTTCTCAAGATTGCTTTCGCGAGCAAGCCCGCTCCCACATTTGACCGAGTTCTACCTTTGGAATACGGTCGAATGTGGGAGCGGGCTTGCTCGCGAAGAGGCCCGGACAGGCAACAAAAAATCAGAGCGCAGCCACCCGCTTGGGCAAGAACGCCGGCAAGTAGAGCCCCACATACGCATCAAACACCCGCATGCCTTCCTCGGCCATGCGCGGGGTGATTTGCCCGTGCTGATGCACCGAGCGCGCGTAGACGCGGTCGCTCAGTTCCAGGGCCAGGGCAAACACGTCGACATCGGCGGGCAGGCTCGGCACCTCGAAGTGCCGGTTGAACACCTCAAACATCAGGTTTCCCAGCTCCAGGTCGTGCTGGCGGTCGGCCTGTGTCACTTCGGTCAACCCGTGCTGGGCCAGGATCAATTGGCGGGCGGCGGCGTCGTTGCTGTAGATGCTGAGCATGCGCTGCTCCACCACGCAGGACAGGTCGCGCCAGTGCTTGAGTGAATCATGATCGATGGGCGCCTGAATGGCCGCGCGAAAGGCCGCATGAACGTCAGCGGTCAGCGCCTCCAGCAACGCCGGCACGCTGGCGAAGAAGTGATACACCGATGACGGTGGAATCTGCGCCCGCTCGGCCACGCTGTAGATCGACAGGCTGGCCACGCCTTCGGCGGCCAGCAAGGTGCGGGCGGCATCGAGGATCGCGTCGATCCGGGCCTGGCTGCGGGCGCGGGGTTTGCGAGGAGTGGCAGGGCGATTCATTGAAGTCTCCTACAGGGCAGCGGGCATTGTACGCAGAGCCACTGGATGATCCATACCCTGTGGCGAGGGAGCTTGCTCCCGCTGGACTGCGCAGCAGGCCCAAGACCTGCACCTCGGTTCCGCCTGAAAGAACCCGGTGTTTTTATTGGGGCCGCTTCGCAACCCGGCGGGAGCAGGCTCCCTCGCCACAACAGCCATAAAAAAACGCCGTAGGCCAAAGGCCTGCGGCGTTCTTTTTAGCCCGGCAACCGCTTACACGGTATGCAGGTACCAGTTGTACTCAAGGTCGGAGATGGAGTGTTCGAACTCCTCCAGCTCACTTTCCTTACAGGCGACGAAGATATCGATGTATTTAGGATCGATGTACTTGGCCATCACCTCGCTGTCGTCCAACTCGCGCAGGGCATCACGCAGGTTGTTCGGCAGGCTCTGTTCGTTCTGCTCGTAGCTGTTGCCTTCCACCGGTGCGCCAGGCTCGATCTTGTTGGTCAGGCCGTGATGCACGCCCGCCAATACCGAAGCCATCAGCAGGTAAGGGTTGGCATCAGCCCCGGCCACACGGTGTTCGATACGTACGGCGTCGGACGAGCCGGTCGGTACGCGAATCGCCACGGTGCGGTTATCCAGGCCCCAGCACGGCGAGTTCGGCACGTAGAACTGTGCGCCGAAACGACGGTAGGAGTTGACGTTAGGGCACAGGAACGCCATTTGGGCGGGTAGGGTCTCCAGCACACCGCCGATCGCGTGACGCAATGCGGCGTTCTGCTCGGGATCCTCGCTGGCAAAGATGTTCTTGCCGTCCTTGTCCAGGATCGAAATGTGCACGTGTAGGCCGTTGCCTGCCTGGCCCGGGTAAGGCTTGGCCATGAAGGTGGTGTCCATCTCATGGTCGTAGGCGATGTTCTTGATCAAGCGCTTGAGCAGTACCGCGTAGTCGCAGGCCTTTATAGGGTCGGCAACGTGGTGCAGGTTCACTTCGAACTGCGCCGGGGCACTTTCCTTGACGATGGCGTCGGCAGGGATGCCTTGCTCTTTTGCACCTTCCAGAATGTCCTGGAGGCAGTCGACGTATTCGTCGAGGTCGTCGATCAGGTAGACCTGTGTCGAGTGCGGGCGTTTGCCGGAGATCGGCGAGCGGGGCGGTTGTGGCCGGCCATTCACGTTCTCCTGGTCAATCAGGTAGAACTCCAGCTCGAATGCGGCGCAGATGGTCAGACCGAGGTCGTCAAATTTGCTTACAACTTGGCGGAGTACTTCGCGAGGATCGGCGAAGAAAGGTTCACCTTCGAGTTCGTGCATGGTCATCAGCAGTTGCGCGGTTGGGCGCTTTTGCCAGGGTTCATTGCACAGGGTGTCGGGGATTGGATAACAGATTCGGTCAGCATCACCGATGTCCAGACCCAGGCCGGTGCTTTCCACCGTTGAGCCGTTGATATCCAGGGCAAATAGAGAGGCAGGCAGGTTAATGCCCTTCTCGTAAACCTTGTGGAGGCTGGTGCGTTCGATGCGCTTGCCGCGCACCACACCATTCATATCCGCAATTAGAAGGTCTACGTACAGAACCTCAGGATGATCCTTAAGGAACGCGTTCGCTTCGTTAAGCTGAACGGCACGCGGGGGTACCGACATGATGCAACACCTTTGTTGTTAAAAATATCAATCATTGATCTCTTCGGGTTTCAGTCAACCCGAACGGCATGCCGAAGTCAAGCGAGGCCTTTTTTGCCCTAAAAAAGCGCCGTGAGGGCTTTTTTGGGGCTTTTTGGGGCAATTTTTTGGGATTGGGGCTCTTGGAACCAGCACGTTTGAGCGGGCCGTGTTGTATTTTTTACGGGGGTGTTGTGTAAAAAAATGAACAAGGCTAAGCTCGATTCAAACCCATAACAGCAATAATACCGGGGTGCTTCATGTCTCGCCTGCCGTTAATCGGCGTCACCGCCTGCTCCAAACAGGTCGGTCTGCATGCTTATCACATCAGTGGCGACAAATACGTCCGTGCAGTGGCCACCGCTGCCAAGGGCTTGCCGTTGATTATTCCGTCCCTGGCGGATCTGCTCGACCCGGCCAATATTCTTGACGGCCTGGACGGCATTCTATTTACCGGCTCACCTTCCAATATCGAACCCTTTCACTACGACGGTCCGGCCAGCGCGCCCGGGACTGCTCATGATTCTGCACGGGACCAAACCACTCTGCCGCTGCTGCGTGCAGCCATAGCGGCCGGCGTTCCGGTACTGGGGATTTGCCGTGGCTTCCAGGAAATGAACGTGGCGTTTGGCGGCAGCCTGCACCAGAAGGTTCATGAAGTGCCGGGCATGATGGATCACCGCGAAGACGACACCCAGCCGCTGGACATCCAGTACGGCCCGGCACATCCGGTAACCATCTCCCCGAATGGGGTATTGGCAAGCCTGGGCTTGCCGTCGACGATCCAGGTCAACTCGATTCATTCACAGGGCATTGATCGCCTGGCGGCCGGTTTCCAGGTCGAGGCCACAGCGCCGGATGGCCTGATCGAAGGCTTTTCAGTGCCCGCGGGCAAGGCTTTTGCTTTAGGAGTGCAATGGCACCCCGAATGGCAGGTAAGCTCTAACCCGCACTACCTCGCAATCTTCCAGGCATTTGGCAATGCCTGTCGAAAGCGGGTGATGCAACGCGACGCGGATGCTGCGTCAACTTACGCCTGACCTTTAATGGATGTCAGGAAACACAGCCCAGAGGCATTTATGAGTAACAACCTCGACCAGCTCACCGATTGGTTGAAAGACCACAAGATCA
Source organism: Pseudomonas sp. KK18 (assembly GCF_037094675.1). Classification (NCBI taxonomy): domain Bacteria; kingdom Pseudomonadati; phylum Pseudomonadota; class Gammaproteobacteria; order Pseudomonadales; family Pseudomonadaceae; genus Pseudomonas; species Pseudomonas sp. KK18. The sequence goes on along the minus strand of NZ_CP146605.1, from coordinate 6,874,254 downwards.
CAGAAGTCGAATGCATGATTGGCGACCTCACCGGCATCACCCGGGGCAAGATCTCGCCGACCAACAAGTTCATCGCCGAAAAAGGCATGCGCCTGCCCGAAAGCGTTCTGTTGCAGACCGTGACCGGCGACTATGTCGAAGACGACATCTATTACGAATTGCTCGACCCGGCCGACATCGACATGATCTGCCGCCCGGACGAGAACGCGGTGTACCTCGTGCCCTGGGCCATAGAGCCTACGGCCCAGGTGATCCACGACACCTACGACAAGCAAGGCAACCCGATCGAGCTGTCGCCGCGCAACGTGCTCAAGAAAGTCCTCAAGCTCTATGCCGACAAGGGCTGGCAGCCCATCGTGGCGCCGGAGATGGAGTTCTACCTGACCAAGCGCTGCGAAGACCCGGACTTCCCGCTGCAACCGCCGATTGGCCGTTCCGGTCGCCCGGAGACCGGCCGCCAGTCCTTCTCTATAGAAGCGGCCAACGAATTCGACCCGTTGTTCGAAGACGTCTACGACTGGTGCGAATTGCAGGAACTGGACCTCGACACGTTGATCCACGAAGACGGCACGGCGCAGATGGAAATCAACTTCCGTCACGGCGACGCACTGTCCCTGGCCGACCAGATCCTGGTGTTCAAGCGCACCATGCGCGAAGCGGCGCTCAAGCACGACGTGGCAGCCACCTTCATGGCCAAGCCCATGACCGGCGAGCCCGGCAGCGCGATGCACCTGCACCAGAGCATCATCGATATCGCCACCGGCAAGAACGTGTTCTCCAATGAAGACGGGACCAAGAGCGAGCTGTTTTTGCACCACATCGGCGGCCTGCAGAAGTTCATCCCCGAGCTGTTGCCGCTGTTCGCCCCTAACGTCAACTCGTTCCGCCGCTTCCTGCCCGACACCTCGGCGCCGGTCAACGTGGAGTGGGGCGAAGAGAACCGCACCGTTGGCCTGCGGGTTCCGGACGCCGGCCCACAAAACCGTCGGGTGGAAAACCGCCTGCCCGGTGCCGACGCCAACCCGTACCTGGCGATTGCCGCCAGCCTGCTGTGTGGCTACATCGGCATGGTCGAAGGCATCAGCCCAAGCGCGCCGGTGGTGGGCCGTGGTTACGAGCGCCGCAACCTGCGCCTGCCGCTGACCATCGAAGACGCCCTGGAACGCATGGAAAACAGCAAGACCATCGAGAAATACCTGGGTCACAAATTCATCACAGGCTACGTCGCGGTCAAGCGGGCCGAGCATGAAAACTTCAAGCGCGTGATCAGTTCGTGGGAGCGGGAATTCCTGCTCTTCGCCGTCTGATGCGCCGGGCGCGCCCTTCAAACGGCGCGTCCTCACCTGAAACATCTAGGAGATTGGTATGTCCAGCAACAACCCGCAAACCCGTGAATGGCAAGCCTTGAGCAGCGATCACCACCTGGCGCCGTTCAGCGACTTCAAGCAATTGAAAGAGAAAGGCCCACGGATCATCACCAAAGCCCACGGCGTTTACCTGTGGGACAGCGAAGGCAACAAGATTCTCGACGGCATGGCCGGCCTGTGGTGCGTGGCGATCGGTTACGGTCGCGATGAACTGGCTGATGCGGCCGCCAAGCAGATGAAAGAACTGCCTTACTACAACCTGTTCTTCCAGACCGCCCACCCGCCGGTGCTGGAACTGGCCAAAGCCATCTCCGATATCGCCCCGCAAGGCATGAACCACGTGTTCTTCACCGGCTCCGGCTCCGAAGGCAACGACACCATGCTGCGTATGGTCCGCCACTACTGGGCGATCAAAGGCCAGCCGAACAAGAAAACCATCATCAGCCGCAAGAATGGCTACCACGGTTCAACCGTGGCCGGCGCCAGCCTCGGCGGCATGACTTATATGCATGAACAAGGCGACTTGCCGATCCCGGGCATCGTCCACATCGCCCAGCCTTACTGGTTCGGCGAAGGCGGCGACATGAGCCCGGAAGAATTCGGCGTGTGGGCGGCCAACCAGCTGGAAGAGAAGATCCTGGAACTGGGCGTGGACAACGTCGGTGCCTTTATTGCCGAGCCGATCCAGGGTGCCGGTGGGGTGATCGTGCCCCCAGACAGCTACTGGCCGCGCATCAAGGAAATCCTCGCCAAGTACGACATCCTGTTCGTGGCTGACGAAGTGATCTGTGGGTTTGGCCGCACCGGTGAGTGGTTCGGTAGCGATTTCTACGGCCTCAAGCCCGACATGATGACCATCGCCAAGGGCCTGACCTCCGGCTACATCCCGATGGGCGGCCTGATCGTGCGCGACGAAGTGGTCGCCGTGCTGAACGAAGGCGGTGATTTCAACCACGGCTTCACCTATTCCGGTCACCCGGTGGCGGCAGCGGTAGCCCTGGAAAACATCCGCATCATGCGCGATGAACAAATTGTTAAGCACGTGCACGACGAAACGGCACCCTATTTGCAAAAGCGTTTGAGGGAACTGGCTGATCACCCGCTGGTGGGTGAAGTTCGCGGTGTGGGCATGCTCGGTGCCATCGAACTGGTTCAGGACAAGGCAACGCGCAAGCGTTATGAAGGCCGTGGTGTTGGCATGATCTGCCGCACGTTCTGCTTCGAGAATGGCCTGATCATGCGCGCCGTGGGCGACACCATGATCATTTCGCCACCGTTGGTGATCAGCAAGGCCGAGATAGACGAGTTGGTGACCAAGGCGCGGCACTGCCTGGACCTGACTTTGGCGGCATTGCAGGGCTAAATGCTAGGCTCAGAACGCAGCGCCTGTCGGGCGCTGCCTCTGGGATGTTAGAAAAGCGGGGCATTGGTTGAAAGCCAGCCCCTGAACTTGCCAGACTGTCGCCCTGTTTTGTCGCCCTTAGACGGGCTGCGAAACACGTTGTAATTAAAGAACGAACGTGGCCCAAAAAAGAAAAAATTGGAGCATGACCGAATGAAGGCATTAGGTTTGAAGAACGCTGGCAAGACCCTCCTGGCCTTGTCCCTGATGGGGGCCATGGCAGGCGCGGCACACGCCGACGATAAAGTGCTGCACGTTTATAACTGGTCCGACTACATCGCACCGGACACCATCGCGAACTTTGAAAAAGAGTCCGGGATCAAGGTGGTCTATGACGTGTTCGACTCCAACGAAACCCTGGAAGCCAAGTTGCTGGCAGGCAAGTCCGGCTACGACATTGTCGTGCCGTCGAACAACTTCCTCGCCAAGCAGATCAAGGCCGGTGTTTACCAGGAACTGGACAAGTCCAAGCTGTCGAACTACGACAACTTGAACAAGTCCCTGCTTAAAGCCGTGTCCATCAGCGACCCGGACAACAAGCACGCCTTCCCGTACATGTGGGGCTCGATCGGCATCGGCTACAACCCGGAGAAGGTCAAGGCCGCACTGGGCATCGACAAGATCGACTCGTGGGACACCATCCTCAAGCCGGAAAACCTCGCCAAGCTCAAAGGCTGCGGTGTGAGCTTCCTCGATTCGCCAACCGAAATGCTGCCAGTGGCACTGCATTATCTGGGCCTGCCGACCGACACCCAGAAGAAGGAAGACCTCAAGCAAGCCGAGGCCCTGTTCCTCAAGCTGCGTCCTTCGATCGGCTACTTCCACTCGTCCAAGTACATCTCCGACCTGGCCAACGGCAACATCTGCGTAGCCGTGGGTTATTCGGGTGACGTGCAACAGGCCAAGTCCCGCGCGGCTGAAGCCGGTGGCAAGGTCAAGGTTGCCTATGACATTCCGAAAGAAGGTGCCGGCAGCTTCTATGACATGGTCGCCATCCCTAAAGATGCCGAGAATGTCGACGCTGCCTACAAGTTCATGAACTACCTGCTGAAGCCGGAAGTCATGGCGGGCATTACCAACAGCGTACGTTTCCCGAACGGTAACGAGAAAGCTACCGCGTTGGTCGACAAAGACATCACCAGCGACCCAGGCATTTATCCGCCAGCGGACGTGCAAGCCAAGCTGTATGCCATTGCTGACTTGCCGGCTGCTACTCAGCGGGAAATGACCCGCAGCTGGACCAAAATCAAATCGGGCAAGTAAAGCCGCTTTGATACCTGTTTTGCTAACTGCCGCGATGCGCGCGGTGGTTAGCGAAACAATTAAATGACAGAAAGTTTTGCCGGATCGGTTTATCGAGGGTAAGTTGCGCGCCGGTTTTGTTGCCGGGCAACAACTTCGGGCCCAACTATTTAAGAGGACCTCCACTTGCCAATTTCTTTATTTCGCAAAGCCTTGCTGGTGGGTGCAGGTATCACGCTGGCTGTCAGCGTGCAGGCCGCGCCGACTGTGCATATTTATAACTGGTCGGACTACATCGGCCCGGACACCCTGGCCAACTTTGAAAAGGCCACCGGCATCAAGCCGGTCTACGACGTGTTTGATTCCAACGAAACCCTGGAAGGCAAGTTGCTCGCCGGGCGTACCGGGTATGACGTGGTCGTGCCGTCGAACCACTTCCTCGGCAAGCAGATCAAGGCCGGCGCGTTCCAGAAGCTCGACAAGTCGCAACTGACCCACTACGCCAACCTCGACCCGGCGCTGCTCAAGCGCCTGGAAAAGAACGACCCGGGCAACCAGTACGCCGTGCCGTATCTGTGGGGCACCAACGGCATTGGCTACAACGTCGACAAGGTCAAGGAAGTGCTGGGCGTCGACAAGATCGACTCCTGGGCCGTGCTGTTCGAGCCGGAAAACATGAAGAAGCTGGCCACGTGCGGTGTGTCGTTCATGGACTCGGCGGATGAAATGCTGCCGGCGGTGCTCAACTACATGGGCCTCAACCCCAACAGCACCAACCCTGAAGACTACAAGAAGGCTGAAGAGAAACTCCTGAAAGTGCGTCCCTACGTGACCTACTTCCATTCTTCCAAATACATCTCGGACCTGGCCAACGGCAACATCTGCGTGGCGGCCGGCTTCTCCGGTGATGTGTTCCAGGCCAAGGCTCGTGCAGCCGAGGCGGGCAAGGGCGTGAACATCGCCTACGTGATTCCGAAAGAAGGCGGCAACCTGTGGTTCGACGTGCTGGCCATCCCCAAGGATGCCACCAACGTCAAAGAGGCCCTCGCCTTCATCAACTATTTGCTGAAACCTGAAGTGATCGCTCAGGTCAGTGATTACGTCGGTTACGCCAACCCTAACCCAGGGGCGGACAAACTGATGGAGCAATCGATACGCACCGACGAAGCGGTTTACCCACCGCAGGCGGTTCTCGACCGGACTTTTGTCAACTTCGAGCTACCCCCGAAAGTGCAACGTTTGATGACCCGTAGCTGGACCAAGGTCAAGACGGGCAAGTAAGGCTTAACGCTCAAACTATCCAAGGCTGGCCCGTATTGGGCGAGCTGCACTCTTTTTATTCTGGGAGTTTCGTAAATGGCAGTTGCCTCCGGCGCCTATAAGAAAGCCCTCGAGGGCGACCAGACACCGAAAAAGGTGCTGGTCAAAATCGACCGGGTCACGAAGAAGTTCGACGAGACGATTGCGGTGGACGATGTGTCCCTGGAAATCAAGAAAGGCGAAATCTTTGCCTTGCTCGGCGGATCGGGTTCGGGCAAATCCACCTTGCTGCGCATGCTCGCAGGCTTCGAGCGCCCAACGGAAGGACGCATTTACCTCGACGGTGTGGACATCACCGACATGCCGCCGTACGAGCGGCCGATCAACATGATGTTCCAGTCCTACGCCTTGTTCCCCCACATGACCGTGGCCCAGAACATCGCGTTTGGCCTGCAGCAGGACAAGATCCCCAAGGCCGAGGTCGACGCCCGTGTGGCCGAGATGCTCAAGCTGGTGCAGATGAGCCAGTACGCCAAGCGCAAGCCGCACCAGCTGTCCGGCGGCCAGCGTCAGCGGGTGGCGCTGGCGCGTTCCCTGGCCAAGCGTCCGAAACTGCTGCTGCTCGATGAGCCGATGGGCGCACTCGACAAGAAGCTGCGTTCGCAGATGCAACTGGAGCTGGTGGAGATCATCGAGCGCGTGGGTGTGACCTGCGTGATGGTGACCCACGACCAGGAAGAGGCCATGACCATGGCCGAGCGCATCGCGATCATGCACCTGGGCTGGATCGCCCAGATCGGCAGCCCGATCGACATCTATGAAACGCCGACCAGCCGCCTGGTGTGCGAGTTCATCGGCAACGTCAACATCTTCGACACCCAGGTGGTGGACGACGCCGAAGGCCACGCGGTACTCAAGTGCCCGGACCTGGACCGCGATATCTACGTCGGCTACGGCATCGCCACTTCGGTGGAAGACAAGTCGGTGACCTACGCCATCCGCCCTGAAAAGCTGCTGGTGACCACCGAAATGCCGACCTGCGAGCACAACTGGTCCAGCGGCAAGGTGCACGACATCGCCTACCTCGGCGGCCATTCGGTGTTCTACGTCGAATTGCCGAGCGGCAAGCTGGTGCAATCCTTCGTGGCCAACGCCGAACGCCGTGGCCAGCGCCCTACCTGGGGCGACCAGGTGTACGTGTGGTGGGAAGACGACAGCGGCGTGGTACTTCGCTCATGAACATGAAGAAGTTCAAACGCCAGCTGCAACGAATAACCCCCGGTGGCCGGCATGTGGTCATCGGGATCCCTTTCCTCTGGTTGTTCCTGTTCTTCATGCTGCCGTTCTTCATCGTCTTGAAGATCAGCTTTGCCGAAGCCGACGTAGCGATCCCGCCTTACACCGAGATCTACACCTTCGTTGAACAGAAACTGCAGTTGGTGCTGAACCTGGCCAACTACGGGATGCTGGGCGATGACGAGTTGTACATCGCGGCGTACCTGGGCTCGCTGAAGATGGCGTTTTTCAGCACCATCCTCTGCCTGCTGATCGGCTACCCGATGGCCTACGCCATTGCCAGCGCACGCAAGGAAATCCAGACCGTGCTGGTGCTGCTGATCATGATGCCGACCTGGACTGCGATCCTGATCCGGGTCTATGCGTGGATGGGCATCCTCAGCAACAACGGGTTGCTCAACGGCTTCCTGATGTCCATCGGGTTGATCAACGAACCGCTGCAGATTCTCAACACCAACATCGCGGTGTATATCGGCGTGGTCTATTCGTACCTGCCGTTCATGATCCTGCCGCTGTACGCCAACCTGGTGAAGCACGACCAGAGCCTGCTGGAAGCCGCGTCGGACCTGGGTTCGAGCACCTTCAACAGCTTCTGGAAAATCACCGTGCCGCTGTCCAAGAACGGCATCATCGCCGGCTGCATGCTGGTGTTTATCCCGGTGGTGGGCGAGTTCGTGATCCCGGAACTGCTGGGCGGTCCGGAAACCCTGATGATCGGTAAAGTGTTGTGGCAAGAATTCTTCAACAACCGTGACTGGCCGGTGGCGTCTGCCCTGGCGGTGGTGATGCTGGCGATCCTGATCGTGCCAATCATCCTGTTCAACCGCAGCCAAGCCAAAGAGATGGAGGGCAAGATATGAAGCGCGTCAGTTTCTCAAGCTTCATGCTGGTGGCGGGGTTGCTGTTCATCTACCTGCCGATGCTGATCCTGGTGATCTACTCGTTCAACGAATCCAAACTGGTGACGGTGTGGGGCGGTTGGTCGATCAAGTGGTACGTTGGCCTGTTGGACAACACCCAGTTGATGGGCTCGGTCGGCCGCTCCCTGGAAATCGCCTGCTACACCGCGATTGCGGCGGTGGCACTCGGTACGTTGGCGGCGTTCGTGCTGACGCGCATCAGCCAGTTCAAGGGCCGCACGCTGTTCGGCGGCCTGGTGACGGCGCCGCTGGTGATGCCGGAAGTGATCACCGGCCTGTCGCTGTTGCTGCTGTTCGTGGCCATGGCGCAGATGATCGGCTGGCCGCAGGAACGTGGCCTGGTGACCATCTGGATCGCCCACACCACGTTCTGTTCGGCGTATGTGGCGGTGGTGGTGTCGGCGCGCTTGCGTGAGCTGGACCTGTCGATTGAAGAGGCAGCCATGGACCTGGGTGCGCGGCCGTGGAAGGTGTTCTTCCTGATCACCATCCCGATGATCGCGCCGTCGCTGGCGGCGGGCGGCATGATGTCGTTCGCGCTGTCGCTGGATGACCTGGTGTTGGCCAGCTTCGTGTCGGGGCCGGGTTCGACCACGTTGCCGATGGAAGTATTCTCGGCGGTTCGCCTGGGGGTTAAACCCGAGATCAACGCCGTGGCCAGCCTGATTCTGTTGGCGGTGTCGATCGTGACCTTCCTGGTGTGGTTCTTCAGCCGTCGTGCGGAAGAGCACCGCAAGAAAGCGATCCAGCAGGCGATTGAAGAAGCGGCTGCGGATGGTTGGGAGAAGCCGGCGGATTCGCGTCGGGCTCCAGCACCGGTCTAATCAGGTAGCCCTGAAGAAACCGGATCAAAAATGTGGGAGCGGGCTTGCTCGCGAAAGCGCAGTGTCAGTCACCGGATGTATTGACTGATCCACTGCCTTCGCGAGCAAGCCCGCTCCCACATTTTGATTGCATTCCAATTCGGGTTAAGCAGTCCAAGGCGACTTGCGAATCACCTCGACGAAATTCATCGGCTTGAACCCCGGCTCCTGATCCACCAGCACATCGGTCTTCACGTTGCCAAACGTGGTCTGCGGGCGATGGCGCAGGCCGTCGGCAAACGCGCAGATGATGCACTCCTTGAACCCTTCACCCCGTGGATGCGCATGCACCACTGCTTCGCGCTGCACGCTGGTAAATGCCGCGTACTCCATTCCCAGCACATCCATTTCCACGCCCGCGGTCACCAGCGCCACGGTTGGACGCAAGTGCTTGGGCACCCCCGGTGTTGTGTGCAGGGCGATGGACAACCACACCTGTTCGATGTCGTCATCGCTCAACCCGTAAGGCTTGAGAAAGTCCGCCGCCGCGTTGGCGCCGTCCACTTCAAAGCGTTCGTCGTCACTGCGGTGACCTTCCACCAGGCCCAGGTCGTGGAACATCGCGCCGACGTACAGCAACTCCGGGTTATAGGCCAACTGCTGGCGCTCGCCGCTCAATGCGCCGAACAGGAACACCCGGCGGGAGTGGTGGTAGAGCAGGTCGGATTCGATGTCGCGGATGTATTCGGTGGTGGCCTTGGCCAGGGCGCTGTCCGGGATCTTGATGCCGGCGATGGTGGTGCTCATGGTCGTTCTCCTCAAGAAAGCGCCGGGGTTGGCGCCGATGAGTCCAGTCTGGTCGCGCGCCCGCGAAGGGGCCATCGCGGCGAGGATGCGATCCCGGCCAATGTGCCGCGATATCGCGCCAAGGCTATGCGCGATCAAATGTAGGAGCTGGCTTGCCTGCGATAGCATCACCTCGGTATACCTGCTACACCGAGGTGTCTGCATCGCCGGCAAGCCAGCTCCTACAAGGGTTGTGTTTATTCAGTTAGAAAAAGGTGTTCCTGCTCATGGGCAAAACCGTCGCCATCCTGATCTTCCCCGGCGTCCAGTCACTGGACGTGACCGGGCCCCTGGATGTGTTCTGCGAGGCCAACCGTTTTCTGCCGCCCGAGGCGCATTACCAACTGGAGGTGATTGGCCTGGGGCACGGCAACATGGCCTGTTCCAACGGCTTGTCGTTGCAGGCACACCGGCATTTCAGCGAGGCCCTTGAGCCCTACGACTTGCTGTTGATGGCCGGCGGGCCGCAATTGCCCTTCGAGGATTTCGGCCCGGTGTTCAATCAATGGCTGCGTGACGCCAGTGCGCGAGCCCGGCGCTTCGGCTCCATCTGCAACGGCGCCTTCATGCTCGCCCGCGCCGGTCTGCTGGACGGGCGTACCGTCACTACCCACTGGGGCGACGCCGCTGATCTGGCCGCCTTATGCCCATCGTCCCAGGTCGAAGCGGACCGCCTCTACGTGCAGGACGGCAACCTCTACACCTCCGCCGGGGTGACGGCGGGCATCGACCTGTCGCTGTACCTGCTGGCCCAGGACCACGGCCCGGAAGTCGCCCTCAGCGTGGCCAAGCGCCTGGTGGTGTTCACCCAGCGTTCCGGCGGGCAGTCGCAGTTCAGCCCGTTCCTGACACCCCACGCGCAAGCCACCTCGGCGGTGGCGCTGGTGCAGCTGTATGTATTGGCCAACCTGACGGGCGACCTGACCATCGCCGACCTGGCCAAAGCCGCCAACATGAGCGCGCGCAACTTCTCGCGGGTATTTGCCCGGGAAGCGCAGATCACTCCGGCGGAGTTCGTCGAGCGGGCGCGGGTGGATGCGGCGCGGGTGATGCTCGAAAGCACCCACGCACCGCTCAAGACCGTGGCGTATCAATGCGGCTTTCGCGATGCCCAGCACATGCGCAGTGTGTTCAATCGCCGGCTGGGCGTGACGCCGCAACAATTCCGGCTTAATTTTGCGGCGCCGGTTTGAGCGTGTCATAGGCTTCCAGGGCGCGCAGCGAGTAGATATACGCCGCGCCGGCATTCAGCGAGATCGCGGTGGCCAGGGTCGCGGCCACTTCTTCGCGGGTGGCGCCGGCCTTGATCGCCGCGTCGGCATGCACGCCGATGCAGCCGTCACAGCGGGTGGTGATGGCCACGGCGATGGAAATCAGCTCACGGGTCTTGGCATCGAGGACGTCATTTTCCTCGGCTGCTTCCCCCAGCGCCATGTAGGCTTTGACCATCTTCGGGTTGCTCTTGCCCAGCGTGCCAAAGGCTTTCTTCACGGTAGGCAGCAAGTCGGACCAGTTATTGAACATCGTGTTAACTCCTGAACGGGTTGGGTGTGAAGCCAGTGTGCGCGGTTCAGGTTTGGCGCTTTTGTTCGATCCACTCATCTTTTTGACCGATGCTCGCAAATGAACTCCATCGACACCCTCATCGCGTTGGCCAACCTGCGGGGCAGCCTGGACTTGCGTTGCCAGTTCCAGGGCGCCTGGGCCATGGACCACGAGCCCGAGCCGCTGGGCGTGGCGCCGTATCACATTGTGCTGACGGGCACGTGCCGCGCCGAATTGTCCGGCGGGCAGCAGGTGACGTTGGAGGAGGGCGACATCCTGTTGATGCCCGGTGGCGCGACGCACTTGGTGCGCAGCCAGGGCGCGCGGGTAAAGCCGGTGGCGCAGACCGTGATCGAAGGCGGCTTGCTGCCGATCCATCGCCTGGGCGGTGAGCAACCGGACGTGGACATGCTCTGCGGCAGCTTTCGCTACAACCGCCAGTCGTTGCTGTTCAGTGCGTTGCCGGACTACCTGGTGGTGTCCAGCCGGCAGTGGCAGGCCGATGGGCAGTTGGCGGCATTGATCGCACTGCTGCGCAGCGAGGCGGACGGGCAGCGGCTGGGGGCGCGGTTTTTCATTGATGCGCTGTCGTCGGCGTTGTTCACCCTGATCCTGCGGGCATGGCTGACGCAGCAAGCGCCGGTGGCGGGCACCTTTGCCTTGTTGACCGACAAACGCCTGGGCAAGGCCTGGCAGGCGATGCTGGCGGATCCCGGGCATGAGTGGACCATCGACAGCCTGGCCAGCGCCGCGTCGATGTCCCGGGCGACCTTCATGCGTGGGTTTGTCAAAGTGGCAGGCGTGTCGCCGTGGGTGTTGCTGACGCAGTTGCGCATGGAGCTGGCGTTCAACCTGCTGCATCAGTCGCGGCTGAGCCTGACGGATATTGCCGCTCGGGCGGGGTATCAATCCCAGGCGGCGTTCAGCAAGAAATTCAAGGAAACCTACGGTGAGGCGCCGGGGCGGCTGCGTACCCGCTAGAAGCAACAACGCAAATCAAAATGTGGGAGCGGGCTTGCTCGCGAATGCGGAGTGTCAGTCACCAGATGTATTGACTGATCCACCGCATTCGCGAGCAAGCCCGCTCCCACATTGGTTTTTTGTTTCTTCAGTTATTGCGGTGTCCGGGCCGGCAACAGCTTGAGCGTACTACGAGTATTCGCCGTCACTTCCTCATCATTGAAATGCGCCTGCTCATACCCGCCTTCGATGTACGTCTCCGCCTGATCGGAATAGTGCTTGTCGAACGGCACACCACTCTGCCCGACCGGGTTGATGGTCAGCCCATGGGCGGCATCGGCGAAATCAATCAGGCGCCGGGTCGACGGCCCGTACGTCACCGGCCACGGCGCCGGGCCGATCTGTGCGGATTGGTTGTTGGGCACTTCATGGGTGCCGGGAGCGGCAAACGGGCCTACGTTGACGATCTTGTCCAACGGCTTCTGCGAGCCCAGTGGATGGCCGTGGGTCAGGGTGTGGGCCTTGCCCCATTGCCACTGCGATGGGTCGTCACCAAAGGTCGCCTTGAGGTGTTGCAGGCTGTTGTCCCAGGCAAGCTTGACGGTCTCGGCGCGGTGGCCATCCCACCACGGCGAATCCGCTGAAGCGGCCAGGCGCGGCAAGGCTGCGTCCACTACCCGGGTGGTGAGCAAGGTCTTGAACATCCCATCGCCCAGTTTCGGGTGGAACGCCGCGTCAGTGAGGTTGAACAGGAACTGGTTGAACAGCGTGGCACTGGTGGAGCCCAGCGGGTAATCGCCTTTCCAGGCTGCCAGTTGCTCCACCAGCTTCAACTGCGCCGGGTCCTTGACCACGTCACGCAGCACCGGCAGCAGCGGTGCCAGCAGCCGTGGGCCGTAGGCGGTGGTGGTGCCGAGCTGCAAGGCCTGGCTGTTGTCCACGTCCCATTTCACGCTGTTGTCGCTCAGTTGCGCGTTCAACTGCTGGCCACGGTCTGCCAGGTTGTAATACCCGGGGATCGGCATGCCGGTGGGTGACGCGGGCTTGGCATTGGCGGACACCACATAACCGCGGGCCGGGTTTTCTTCCTGGGGGTTGGCGCTGAATGGGTAGAAACCGAGCTTGTCCGCCTGGGCGGTACTGCCGTCGAGGATAAAGCCCGGGTTGACCCCGGCCGGGCGGATCGGCAATTGCGCCGCCGCCCACCAGCCGATATCGCCCTTGGCATTGGCCCATACGATGTTCAAGCCAGGCGCCTGGACCTTGGCCGCCGCCGCACGCGCTTTGGCGAGGGTATCGGCACGGTTGAGCTGATAGAAACCGTCGAGGATCGGGTTTTCGGTATCCAGGAATGCCCACCACATGGCAATCGGCGTCTTGCCGGCATTCTCGCCGAGCACGTCGTTGATGATCGGACCGTGGGGCGAGGTGCGCAGCGTCAAGGTTACCGGGTCCTGGCCCTTGACCGCGATCTGTTGCTCGCTGCTGGTCATGTCCACCCACTTGTCGTGGTACCAGACCTGGTTGGGGTTGTCCGGGTTGACCTTCTCGGCGATCAGGTCGAGGTCATCGTTCTGGAACATGGTCAGGCTCCAGCCGAAATCCTTGTTGTGGCCCAGGAACGCCACCGGCACCAGCGCGTTGTGATAGCCGTAAAGCTCGAAGCCCGGCGCCGACAGCTGCGCCTCGTACCACACCGACGGCACCGAGAAACGGATATGCGGGTCACCCGCCAGCAACGGTTTGCCGCTCTTGGTGCGGCTGCCGCTGATGGCCCAGGCGTTGCTGCCTTCGAACTGCGGCAGGCCGTTGTCGGCCATGGCCTGTTCGCTCAACTGGGCAATGGCGCCGAGGTCTTTCCAGTCACCGGCCGCCAGGTTCAGCGCGCCCTTGGGTTGCCAATCGAGGTCGAAGACCTTCAGGTAATCGTTGCCCAGTTGATCGCGGACGTAGGTCAGCAACGGTTCGGTACGAAAGGCGGCGGCAAAGCTGTAGGCCAGGTAGCCGGCGACGCTGATGGTGTCTTCGGCGGTAAACGGACGCTTGGGGATGCCCAGTACGTCGAACTCCATGGGTTTGGCGTGGCTGTCCTGATACTGGTTGACCCCGTCCAGGTAGGCTTGCAGGGCCTTCCAGGACGCAGACTCATGGTCCATGTGTTCGACGTAGCTCAAGGCGCGCTCGCGAATGCGCAGGCTGCGGAACAGTTTGTCGGTTTCCAGCAATTTGGGCCCCAGCACCTCGGCCAGCTCGCCACGGGACAGGCGCCGCATGATCTCCATCTGGAACAACCGGTCCTGGGCATGCACGTAGCCGAGGGCGCGGTACAGGTCGGTCTCATTCTCGGCGCGGATATGCGGCACGCCTCGGTCGTCGTAGCGCACGGTGACCGAGCCTTGCAGGTGGGCCAGCTCCACCGTGCCCTGGCGAGTCGGCTGCTTGCTGTACACGTACCAGCCGGCGCCAACCATAAGGGCTGCGAGCAGGATGGCCAGCGCGGTCAGGATGCGTTTCATGGGTTGTCCCTTATTAGTCGGTCACCGTGAAGATTCGGGCAGTTTAGTGGGTTTGGCGAGCGCTGCGGAAAATGCTCTCGGGTTCGTGCTCCCTGAACCTGAGCTGCATGAAGTGGGGGTTCTGAAGTGGGCCGCGGGTGGGCGGAGTATTATGTTTACTCTGTTACATGAAACCAGCGGCGCGATGATTCACCCCGTCATCCGGGCGCGCCTTTGCTATCACTTTCGGAATGCAATTTATGACAGATCCCAGCCGTGCACAGGTGCCTTATGCCTGCTGCATGGAAACGCCATCGCTGATCAGCAATTTTTTGCGATACCCGCCGGTGGGTTTCACTGCCCAGCTGTCAGCACAGGGACTGCCGTACTTTTTTACCCGGTTCGACCTGCAGACCACCGCCGACGATGAGCTGCGTAGCCGCCTGCGCAGTTGGCCGGGGTACCGTTTGTGGCAGTCATGGCTGCATATCGACACCTGTTTTATCGGCACCACGGTCAGCGAATATTCCCCGTTCCCGCTGAACGTACCGCCACAGGACATGGCGCAATGGCTGCAACAGGAGTGTGCACCGCAACGCAAGCTCACCATCGTCAAGGATGTGCCGCTGGATTCTCCGCTGCTCAGCGTTGAGGACAATCGCTACGCACACGCGTTGATCGAGGCCTGCACCCAGCGCGGATTCATCAATGTAGAGGGCCAGGCGCTGGCCTATGTACCGATCGACTTCAGCTCGACGGATGAGTATCTGTCGCGGTTGTCCCACAGCCGTCGCCGCAATATCCGCCGCAAGCTACGCAGCCGTGATGAGCTGCGCATCGAGATCCTGGACACCGGCGATGCCCGCTTCAGCGATGAGCAATGGCAGCAGGAACTGTATCGGCTGTACAAGGCGGTGTACGCACAGAGCGAAATCCACTTCGACTTGCTCACGCCCGAATTCTTCATCCAGTTGCTCACCGATGCCGACAGCGGCGGGCATGTGTTCTGCTACTGGGACGAGGACGAACTGGTTGGCTATAACCTGTGCTACCAGCAAGACGGCAAGTTGCTCGACAAGTACATCGGCCTGAACTACCCGCTGGCGCTGGAGCACAACCTGTACTTCGTCAGCTGGTTTGTGAACCTGGAGTTCGCCCTGGAAAAGGGCCTGCAGTTTTATGTCGCGGGGTGGACCGACCCACAGGTCAAGGCCAGCCTCGGCGCCAAGTTCACGTTTACCCGCCATCTGGTCTGGGTGAGGAACCCGCTGCTGCGCAAAGTGATGAACCGTTTCCGGCACCATTTTGAAAGCGATACCCAGTGGCAGCAGGAGCAAACCGCATGAGCCAGGCCCGTCCCGCATTGATCCTCGATTTTGACGGGGCCGTGAATAACATTCCCGGCGCCCTTACCCTGCCGTTGCAAGCCTGGCAGGAGAAGATCCGTTTCGGCTGCCGCTGGGCGCAGTTCAAGGAGCTGGAGAACGCCCTGCGCGCGCAGATGCCCAGCGACTACGGCTGTGTGTTTACCGGCAGCGGTGATTATCACCACCTCAGCCAGCTGTTGTTGAGCCGTCTTCCCACCCAGCAAAAGATCCAGCTGATCATTTGCGATAACCACCCGGACAACATGCGTTATCCGTTTGGTATCCATTGTGGGTCCTGGGTCTACTGGGCCAGCCGCCTGCCGCAGGTCGAGCACGTTCACGTGCTGGGCATTGGCTCGCCGGACATTTCCCTTAAGCACGCCTGGGAGAATCACTGGTCGCCGCTGGTGAAACGCAAGCTGACCTACTGGAACACCAACGTCGATACCCGCTGGTTGAACTGGATCGGCGCAGGCCGCAGCAATCGTGCATTCACCAGCGCGGACGAGTTGATGAGCGCGTTCCTGGCGCAGCTCGACCCTTCGCTGCCGGTGTATCTCTCCATCGACAAAGACGTGCTGAGCCCGCAGGTGGTGAATACCAACTGGGACCAGGGCGAGTTTCTGGAGAAGCATTTGAATGCGCTGATCGATGCCTGCCACGGCAGCATTATTGGCGCGGACATTACCGGCGACGTGTCCGCCTACCACTACCAGAGCAAGTTCAAGCGCTGGCTGAGTGCGTCGGATGGCCAGGAAGAGCTGCCGGAAAACCAGGTGGTGATCTGGCAACAGCAGCAGAATGAGCTGAATGCGCGCCTGTTGACCCGTATCGATCAAAGCTGGGCCTAGCGTTTAAGAATCCGCCGCAGATGATCCAGCACTTGCTCGAACAGCTCGTCCGTCAGCCAGTGGCTATTGCTGATCGACAGTGTCTGGGCGGCGAAGCTTTGCGCGCGGGGGATATCGGCGCCTTGCTGTAACAGCGGGGTGAGTGCCGGGTAGCCCGGCAATACGTGGATGAACAGGCGGGTCACGCCCAGGCCTGCCGTCCACAGCTGCGCCATCGCGGTATCGCGGGTTTGTGCGCTGGGCATCACCACCATCAGGAACGGCCAGGTGCCTTGCTGGCCCGGGCTGTCGGTCAACACCGACACGCCGGGCAAGCTGCTCAACTGCGCCACGCGACGCAAGGCCCGCAGGCGGCCTTGCTGCAAATGCTCGGGCAAGCGGGCCAGGGCTGCGGCGCCGACCTTCTGGCGATAGCCGCCGAGGCGGTGCAACGGAATATCGTTGACGGAAAAGTCGTCGCCTACCGCCGCCACTTCATCGCCCCGCGCCAACGCCGCCCGCAGCGGCTTGCCGTACACGTACCTCAGCCCGCGGGGCTGATACGCCGCAGCATAGCCCCACAGCTCGGCGCTGCGTTGCACTTCCCAGCGCAGGCTGAAGGGCAAGTCCTGCCGGCATTGCTGGTGCAACGCCTGATGCAGCGCCGGATCCCGGCTGAACAACACACCGCCTTCAGCCGTCGTCAGGCCTTTGCCCAGCGCCATGCTGAAAAAGCCGATGTCGCCTTTCAGTCCGACGCTTTTTCCATCATCCAGTGCGCCCATGGCTTGGGCGGCGTCTTCGATCACCGCAATGCCGAGTGGCTCGGCAATGCGCTTGGCAGCCTCCACATCCGCCACACGCCCGGCCAGGTGAGTGACGACGATCGCCAAGGTGTTTTGGTTGCACAGCTGCGCCAGCTGGTGTTCGTCCAGGTCGATGCTGCCGGGCTGCAGATCGCACGCCACCACGCGCAAAGGCGGGCAGTGATGGGCCGCCAGGGCCACCAGCGGGCAGGTATAGGCCGGCACGATAAGCTCGGTGCGCCCCGGCGTGCGCTGCTGCAACACCCGCAGCGCCATGATCAGCGCGGCGGTGCCGGAGCAGGGCAGGGCCGGCAGCGGGATGTCGAGCTGTCGGGCCAGGTCGCGGGCCAGGTCGCCCGAGCGGTTGAACAAGTCCTGCCAGCGCAGGGGAAGCCCCGCCGTTGGCGGAATCTCCCGCTGGCTGACAACGGGCGTCATGACGCCAGCGTCTGCGAGGGTTCGGCCTCGACGGTCTTGCTTTCTTTGTCTTCGCTGCGCGCCAGGCACAGGATGCCCGCAATGATCAGCGCGCCGCCGACGACCTTGGGCAGGGTCAAGGTGTCATTGAATAGCCACACGGAGATCAGCGTCACGCTGATCAGCTCCAGGTGTGACGCCGCAAACGCCGGGCCCACCGGGGCGTATTTCAACAGCGTCATCCAGGTGAAAAACGCGCCGATGTAGCCCACGAATGCGCCGTAGATCCATGGCGCACCGAACACGCGGATCAACCAGGCGGCGTCCATCGTCAGCGGTTCGGCATGAATCGAGGCGAACTTGAAACTGACCTGCGCCAAGGTATCGAAAATGATCAGCGACAGAAAACCCAGGATATAAAACCGTTTCATTACTCGAACCCCACGACGGTCACGCCACAGGCGATCAGCATGATGCCGATCAACCGCCATTTGCTCAGGCTTTCCTTGAACAGGAAACGCCCGGCAATCATGATCACGACAATATTGATGGAGCCCAGCATCACCCCGACCGACAACGGCACCAGTGTCAGGAAGGCCAGCCACAGCACGAATTCGAACACATAGCAGATGATGCCCAGCCAGATCCACGGACGCTTGAGCATATGGCGCCAGTGGGCCATGCCGTCATGCTCGGCGCTGGCTGAGGCTGCGGCTTTGAACGCCAACTGGCCGGACGTATCAACGATGACGTTGAGTATCCAGAGGATGATGGTTAATTGGCTCATGTGTTCCCGTGTCGTCTGCTTGTACGGCTAGTTGCTTACGATACAGGAGCGTGCCGATACAGTTGTTCGAGTTTGTCGAACGAACAGCGTCTGTTCAGCTTGCCCGGTCAGGGTGGAGACGTTTCCCCGTTCCACTCGCAATAACAGCCGACCGCCAGGGTGTGGGTCGCATTGACCTCGCGTCCGCCTTCGAGGGCTTGCAGGATCGGCTCGATAAAGCTGTTGCTGGAGTTACACGTCAACCCTTCACTGTAGGGCCCGAAATACGCCAGCTTGCCGCTGCGGTCCCAGATGCCCACGGCAGGGCTGGCCGGCAGATGCTGGGCGCCGGGCACGGCCTTGAGGGCCTTCATCGAGCCCAGGGTGGCGGGCAACTGCCCGTGGCTGCCGGCTTTCTGCAGGGAATAGAACTCCACGCCCTGGGGGGCGTACTGCTCGATCAACTCGCCAAGGTGCTGCTGGTTGCCGACATTGCACGGGCAGGCGGGGTCCCAGAAGTGCACCAGGCGGATCGGGCCCGGGCCGGCAAGCTCGGCCGGCAGGCTCAGGCTGTCACCGGAAAACACCGCCGTATGCTCACTGAATGCCCGCAGGTAGCGTCCCTGGAACCAGTCATACGCCGCCCACAACACCCCGGCGCAAATGATCACGATCAGGCTGGCGAAGAGGGTGGTGCGGTAGGGCTGTCGCATTTGGATCAATCCTCGGAGGACGCGTAGCTTGCCATGCTTGCCCTGACAGATGAATATCGCGGCTCGATATTCATCTGTTCAATGCGTTGAAGCCACAGTCTGGAAGTTCTTATGCCCGTTACGTTTGACCCTGATCATCTACGCGAAAGCTTGCGCCCACTGGTGGACGCGCAGCCGCTTTCAGCCGAGGCCCGGGTCTACCAGCGCTTCTACGGCCTGGACCTCGCTGCCCGCAAGGTGCCCGCGACAAGCCGCCTGGGGCGGTTTGCGGTGGATGGGTTCGACGTGGTCTGCCAGGTGTGGTGGCCACCGGTGCCGGTGGCGACGATGTTCCTGTTCCATGGCTTCTACGACCATATGGGCCTGTACCGGCATGCCGTGGACTGGGCGCTGGACCAGGGTTTTGTGGTGATCGCCTGCGACTTGCCGGGCCACGGCCTGTCCAGCGGCGAGCGGGCCAGCATTGATGACTTTGCGGTGTACCAGGACGTGGTGCAGGCGTTATTTGAACAGGCCAGGGCGCTGCAATTGCCGCAGCCGTGGCACTTGTTCGGGCAAAGCACCGGCGGCGCGATTGTGGTGGATCACCTGCTTAGCCATGGCGTCGACAGCCCGGCCCAGGGCAAGACGTTCCTGTTGTCACCGCTGGTGCGGCCCCGCGCCTGGGGCTGGTCGCAGCTCAGTTATTACCTGCTCCGGCCGTTCGTCAAAGGCATCGCCCGGCGTTTCAGCGATAACACCAACGACCCGCAGTTCAAGCCGTTCCTGGAGGCCGACCCGTTGCAGCCACGGCAGTTGCCGACTGCCTGGGTGGGCGCCCTGGCGCGCTGGATCAAACGTGTTGAAGCGGCGCCACGCAGCACGCGGCGGCCGTTGATCGTGCAGGGTGAGGAAGACATGACGGTGGACTGGCAGCACAACCTGAAGGTGCTGCGCAGCAAGTTCGACCAACCGGAGGTGTTGATGCTGCCGCGTGGCAGGCATCACTTGGCGAATGAGATTCCGGAGATTCGGCAGCAATACTTCAGGTTTCTCACCGACCACCTGAAATAACGCAATCCAAATGTGGGAGCGGGCTTGCTCGCGAAGGCGGTCGATCAGTTAGCATAACCAGTGACTGGCACACCGTCTTCGCGAGCAAGCCCGCTCCCACAGGGTTACTGCGCCAGGCTCGAGGTGCTTTGGCCGACCGCCAGCCCGGCGCGAATCGCCGCCAGTGCCGCCTTGTAGTACGCCTTGCCCTCCGGCGACTCCGCGAACGTCGCGAACTCTTCCAGCTCCGGGTCGGACAAATCCCGGTAGACGTACAACAGCGTGTTGTTCAGATCGTTGCCGATCTGCTGCATCAGGCGCTCACGCTGGCCGTTCAACATGCCCTGCGCCTGGCCTCCGCCCAACAGCCCGGGGATCATCTGGCTCAAGCTGTCGGCCGCCACGCCGGCAATCGCCAGGCTGACTTCAGCCCCGGCTTCCCGCGCAGGCAAGGCCTGGGCCAGGTGGCCGATGATCAGGCTGCGGGTGGCATCGGCTTCCATGTGCGGCAAGCCCTGGGCGTTCTTCGCCAGTTGATCGCGGCGGGTGGCCAGCAACTCGGCGGCGACAATCTTGCGGCCCAGCGGCGACTGGAAGAAGGCCAGTGCCGGCTTAGGGTCCGCCAAATTCTTGCGCAGTTGCGCTTCGGCGCGCTGGTCTACCGACTGGGGCGCGAAGCGTTTATTGCTGTTGTCCACCAGCGCCTGATACACCGCCGGCGGCAGGCTGTTGCGGTAGCGTTGCTGGGCGGCACTGAGGGCGTCATTAAAATGCGCGCGCTGGTCTGCCCAGCCGGCGACCTTGTACAACTGGTCATGGCTGTCTGCCCAGGCGGGCAAAACGCAGAACATCAGCAAGGAAAAAAACAAACGACGCATATGGACTCCTGTCAGTCGGCCACTATTGTCCGTGTCGGGCGTAGGATTTGTCGAGAAATCCTATCGGTCACCTGACTAAAGTGTATTCAGACGCTCGGCGGCTCTGTCGGATTCACAGGCGTATGGATACTATGCGCGCCATGCCCATACCCTCCGATCACCCGCTGCTGTTACGCATTGTCGATGACCTGGCCGCACAAGGCTGGTCGCAGCAGAATATCTTCCTGCCCGAGGCTCTGACCCTCGAACTGGCGGCTGAGTGCCAAAAACGCGCCGCCGAAGGTGAATTGGCGCCCGCGGCGGTCGGACGGGGGCCTTCCCAGGAGATTCGCGAGGGCATCCGGGGTGACCATATCCAGTGGCTGGAGCCGGGCGAGGTGGTGGCCTGCGATAACTACCTGGAGCTGATGGACAGCCTGCGGGTGGCGATGAACCGTGGCCTGTTCCTGGGCCTGGAAGACTTCGAAAGCCACTTCGCGATGTACCCGCCGGGGGCGTTTTACCTCAAGCATGTGGACCGTTTTCGCGATGACGACCGGCGCATGGTGTCGGCAGTGATCTACTTGAACAACGCCTGGCTGCCGGAACATGGCGGCCAGTTGCGCATGTACCTCAAGGGCGACGTCGAATACGATGTGGTGCCCACCGGCGGTTGCCTGGTGGTATTCCTGTCGGGGGAAATCCCCCATGAAGTCATGCCCGCCACCCGCGAACGCCTGTCCCTCACCGGCTGGTTTCGCCGGCGGGGCAACGAGCCGTTTTGATGATGCAAAAGATTCTGGTCAGCCGCTGCCTGCTGGGGCACCGGGTACGCTACGACGGAGGGGCCAGCGGGCCTTTCGATCAATTGGCCGCGTGGCAGGCCGAAGGCCGGGTGGTTGCCGTGTGCCCGGAAGTGGCGGGTGGCTTGCCGACGCCACGGCCGTCTGCCGAAATCCCGGGCGGGCAGGGGATTGACGTGTGGGAAGGCCGCGCCCAGGTGCTGACGGCCCAGGGGGAAGACTTCAGCGAAGCCTTCCTCGATGGCGCCCGCCAGGCATTGGCGCTGGTACAGCGTCACAATATCCGCGTCGCCGTACTCAAGGCCAACAGCCCGTCGTGCGGCAATTTGCTGACCTATGACGGTACCTTCACCGGCGTGAAGGTCACGGGCGAAGGCGTGACGGCGGCCTTGCTCAAGCGCCATGGGGTGCTGGTGTTCAGTGAGCTGGAATTGCCCGAAGCGGCAGCGGCCCTGGCAAAATGCTCAAGCCCGACATAGATCAACATGTGGGAGCGGGCTTGCTCGCGAAAGCGCAGTGTCAGTCACCCGATGCTCAAGCCGAGCCACCGCATTCGCGAGCAAGCCCGCTCCCACATTGACCGAGTCGTTTATTCGGCCTTTTTCACCGGCTTGCTCGCATCCATCCCGAACCACTTCTCCGACAACGCCGTCAGCCGGCCATCGGCCTTAATCCGTTGCAGAGCCTTGTCCAGGCTGGCCTTGAACGCCGGGTTACCCTTCTGGAACGGAATCGCCAGGCTCAGCGTCGGGCCGACGTCTGCGCCTTCCTTCACCGGCAGCTGGCTGTCGCGAATCGCGTAGGGAATCAGCAGCCGATCACTGATGGCGGCATCGATCTGTTGATCGGCAACGTCCTTGATCGGCTGCCTGGCATCGGCATAGCTGCGCAAATCAACGCCCTCGGCGGTGCGCGCCTGCTCGACAAACTGGCTGCCCTGGGCCACGCCCAACGCCTTGCCCTTGAGCGCCGCAAAGCTGCCCAACGGGCGCTGTTCCTGCTTGCGCACGATCAGCTGTGCGCTGGAGTAGCTGTAGGGCTCGCTGAAGTCGAAACGATCCGCCAGTTCAGGAGTCATAGCGATATGGTTGATGGCCACGTCGTACTTGGCGCTTTCCACGCCGGGCAGCAACTCGGCGGCATCGACGGTGATAAAGGAGGGGCGTACGTCCATTTCCTTGGCCAGCAACTCACCCAGCTCCACTTCAAAACCGGTGAGTTTGTCGCCTTCCTTGAAGTTGAAGGGCGGGGTGTTGGCTTCCATTGCGATGCGCAGTTCCCCGCGGTCAAATACATCGTCGATCAGTTCGGCATGGGCCAAGGGACTTGCAAGGGGCAGTAAAAGTAACAGGCCAGGCAGGAAACGCATGGTCGCTCCTAAAGAATTCGAATGAGCGAAGCGTTGTTCAGGCTCGCTTTGCTATGGTGTTGAATGCCTTGGACAGCAATTTGTTGCGAAGTTGTCATAACCCTACAGATTTCCCGGAAAAACTGGAGAAGTGAATGAAAGCCTTTTTGACCCGTGCAACCCTGGCCAGCCTATTGCTGGGCGCTTCGATGCTGGCGACCGCTGCTGATGGCATCCCGCGCAGCGCTCCACCAGAAGGTGCCAAAGTGTTCATCGTGTCGCCCAAAGATGGCGCCACCGTCGATAAAACCTTCACCGTGAAATTCGGCATGGAAGGCCTGAAACTGGCTCCGGCCACCAGTCAGGATCCGGGCACCGGCCACCACCACCTGCTGATCGACCAGAAAGAATTGCCGGATGCCAGCGTGCCGATCCCGGCCACCGATACCGTGATCCACTACGGCAAGGCACAGACCGAAACCGAGCTGACCCTCACCCCAGGCAAGCACACGCTGCAACTGGTAGCCGGCGACAAACTGCACATGCAGTTCAACCCGACTGTAGCCTCGAAAGTCATCACGGTTAACGTCAAGTAAGATTTGTTCAGACAAAAAAAGGGAGACCCGAGGGTCTCCCTTTTTTATGCGCGTTTAGCGATTAGAACAACACGCGGCTACGGATAGTGCCGTTGATGTGTTGCAGCTTCTCTTGCGCCAGGTCCGAATACTCGGCGTCTACGTCGATAACCACGTAGCCGACTTTCTCGTTGGTCTGCAGGAACTGACCGGAAATGTTGATGCCGTTTTCCGCGAAGACCTTGTTGATCTCCATCATCACGCCAGGGATGTTCTGGTGGATGTGCAGCAGACGGTGCTTGCCAGGGTGCGCCGGCAGAGCCACTTCCGGGAAGTTGACCGAGGACACCGACGTACCGTTGTCGCTGTACTTGACCAGTTTCTCCGACACTTCCAGGCCGATGTTGGCTTGGGCTTCAGCGGTGGAGCCGCCGATGTGCGGGGTCAGGATCACGTTGTCCAGGCCACGCAGCGGGCTTTCGAAGATGTCGTCGTTAGAGCGCGGCTCAACCGGGAACACGTCGATGGCGGCGCCGATCAGGTGCTTGTCCTTGATCGCGTCGGCCAGGGCGTCCAGCTCGACCACGGTGCCGCGTGCAGCGTTGATCAGGATCCCGCCCTTCTTGATGGCGCGGATTTCCTTCTCGCCGATCATCCACTGGGTCTCAGCGGTTTCCGGTACGTGCAGGGTCACGATGTCGGACATGCCCAGCAGCTCGGTCAGGCTCGACACCTGGGTGGCGTTACCCAATGGCAGCTTGGTCAGGGTGTCGTAGAAGAACACCTGCATGCCCAGGCCTTCGGCCAATACCGACAGTTGAGTACCGATCGAACCGTAACCGACGATACCCAGCTTCTTGCCGCGGATTTCGAAGGAGTTGGCTGCGCTCTTGATCCAGCCGCCACGGTGGCAGGAAGCGTTCTTCTCGGGAATACCGCGCAGCAACAGGATCGCCTCGGCCAATACCAGCTCAGCAACGGAGCGGGTGTTGGAGTACGGTGCGTTGAACACCGCGATGCCGCGCTCGCGCGCTGCGTTGAGGTCGACCTGGTTGGTGCCGATGCAGAAACAGCCGACAGCTACCAACTTCTTGGCGTGATCGAAGATCTCTTCGGTCAGCTGAGTGCGGGAGCGAATGCCGATAAAGTGCGCGTCGGCGATCTTTTCCTTGAGCTGGGCTTCCGGCAGAGAACTGGTGATGTACTCAATGCTGGTGTACCCGGCGGCCTTCAGGACTTCGACGGCCGATGGGTGGACGCCTTCCAGAAGAAGGAACTTGATCTTGCTCTTATCGAGAGAAGTCTTGCTCATCTGCGTAAACCTGTATCCCGGAGAAAAATGGCAGGGAATCGGATCACGTAAGCTGACCCGGACGGCAGGAAAGCCGTCACCGCAGAACGCCCTTGGGCACTATCCTGCGGGGGCGGTATGCTAGCATACGTGCCCCGCTAAACACCCATTCCTGCGACGTGAAGCGTTCTCAGGATGACCATGAATTGTTCGAGAGTTCTGTCGATGACCCATCCTGCCCTGATTGATGAGCTGAAGACCCTGGTTGAGCCTGGCAAGGTCCTGACCGATGCTGACTCCCTTGAGGCTTATGGCAAGGACTGGACCAAGCATTTTGCGCCGGCCCCGGTGGCCATCGTCTTCCCGAAGACCACCGAGCAGGTGCAGGCCATCGTCCGTTGGGCCAATGAGCACAAGGTCGCGCTGGTGCCGTCCGGTGGTCGTACCGGCCTGTCGGCCGCTGCCGTCGCTGCGAATGGCGAAGTGGTTGTGTCGTTCGACTATATGAACCAGATTCTCGACGTGAACCTCACCGACCGCACCGCCGTGTGCCAGCCGGGTGTGGTCACCAAGCAATTGCAGAACGTCGCCGAAGAAAAAGGCCTGTACTACCCGGTGGATTTCGCCTCGTCGGGTTCCAGCCAGATTGGCGGCAATATCGGCACCAATGCCGGCGGGATCAAGGTCATTCGCTACGGCATGACCCGTAACTGGGTCGCCGGTATGAAAGTCGTCACCGGCAAGGGCGACCTGCTGGAACTGAACAAAGACCTGATCAAGAACGCCACCGGCTACGACATGCGCCAGCTGTTCATCGGCGCTGAAGGCACCCTGGGCTTTGTGGTCGAAGCGACCATGCGCCTGGACCGGGCGCCGAAAAACCTTACCGCGATGGTGCTCGGCACCACCGACTTCGACTCGATCATGCCGGTGCTGCACGCCTTCCAGAGCAAGCTGGACCTGACCGCCTTCGAATTCTTTTCCGACAAGGCCCTGGCCAAAGTCCTCGGTCGTGGCGACGTGCCGGCGCCGTTCGAATCCGACTGCCCGTTCTACGCGCTGCTGGAATTTGAAGCGACCACCGAAGAAGTGGCCAACGATGCCCTGGCCACGTTCGAACACTGCGTCGAGCAGGGCTGGGTGCTGGACGGCGTGATGAGCCAGAGCGAAACCCAACTGCACAACCTGTGGAAGCTGCGCGAGTACATCTCCGAGACCATCTCCCACTGGACGCCGTACAAGAACGACATTTCGGTGACTGTGTCGAAAGTGCCAGCCTTCCTGAAGGAAATCGACGCGATTGTCGGCGAACACTACCCGGACTTCGAAATCGTCTGGTTCGGCCACATCGGCGACGGCAACCTGCACCTGAACATTCTCAAGCCGGAAAACCTGAGCAAGGACGAGTTCTTCGCCAAGTGCGCCACCGTCAACAAGTGGGTGTTCGAGACCGTGCAGAAGTACAACGGCTCGATCTCCGCCGAACACGGCGTGGGCATGACCAAGCGCGATTACCTGACCTACAGCCGTTCGCCGGTTGAAATTGAATACATGAAGGCAGTGAAAGCGGTGTTCGACCCGAACGGGATCATGAACCCGGGCAAGATTTTCGCTGTTTAACAGTCCCTGAAGGAGTCGGTCCATGAGCTACCAGCACAAGTATGTCGACGGCACCAATATTCACTTTCCCCTGGGGAAGGTGGTGTGCATCGGGCGTAACTACGCCGAACACGCCAAGGAACTGGATAACCCGGTACCGACCGAGCCGCTGCTGTTTATCAAGCCCGGCAGTTGCGTAGTGGCACTGGAAGGCGGTTTTGCCATCCCTACCGAGCGCGGTTCGGTGCATTACGAAGCGGAAATCGCGGTGTTGATCGGCAAGCCGTTGTCGGCCAAACCGAGCCGCGAGGAAGTGCTGGACGCCATCTCCGGCTTCGCCCCGGCCCTGGACCTGACCCTGCGGGACAAACAGGCCGAGCTGAAAGCCAAGGGCTTGCCGTGGGAAATCGCCAAGTCGTTTGATGGCGCGGCAGTGATTGCCCCGTTCGTGGTCGGCAGCACTTTCCCGGATGTGACGGATATCGGCATCCGCCTGACCATCAACGGCGAAGTGCGCCAGGACGGCAACAGCGCGATCATGCTCAACCCGATCATCCCGATGATCCAGTACATGGCCGGCTGCTTCTCGTTGCAGGCCGGGGATGTGATCCTCACCGGTACGCCGGCAGGCGTGGGCCCGCTGAATGTGGGTGACGAGCTGGTGCTGGAATTGCCGGGTGTGAGCCGCTTCGAAAGCAGCGTTCGCTGAATACCTGGCGAAACGCGGTCAAAAATGTGGGAGCGGGCTTGCTCGCGAAAGCGGTGTATCAGTGACAGATTCAGTGACTGATACTCCGCATTCGCGAGCAAGCCCGCTCCCACATTTGATCTGTGTACTGCCACCCAATCGGGTTTTTGCATTTTTTTCACACCCCATCCGGATAATCCTCAGCCTCCTGCGCGCGGACCTTGTGATCCTGTGCTATCCCCTAAAGCTGACTTTCTGGAAAGCGTAATGGCCGTGCCTCTCCCATCCGTAAAACCCACGTTTCGTTCACGCCTTGCCATGCGCTGGTATTCCTGGCTGTTCCTCGCCGGCGCGATCATTTACGGCGTGGCCTGGGCGATGCACTGGGACGACCGCGGCGTGCTGTGGGTGGCGGAGGGCTTCGAAACCCCGGCCGAGCGCCTGGAAAGCGTCTGGCTCCCGGACTACCACGCGGTGATCGACGCCAAGCTGCTGCCTGGCATGGAGAAGGACGAAGCCTCGGACCTCACCTACAACCCGCTGACCAAGACCCTGTTCTCGGTGATGGGCAAGAACCCGTTCCTGGTTGAACTGACCCTGCAAGGCGACGTGCTGCGCAAGATGCCGCTCAACGGCTGGAACAACCCGGAAGGCGTGACCATGATGGAAAACGGCCTGATGGCCGTGGTCGATGAGCGCCAGCACAGCCTGACCATCGTCAAGGTCGACCCGCAGACCCAGCAGTTGAACAAAGCCGACTTCCCGTCCTATGACCTGGGCCCGTCCAAGGACCAGAACAAAGCCTTTGAGGCGGTGACCTGGGACAAGCGCAACCAACAGCTGATCCTCGGCGAAGAACGCCCACCGGCCCTGTTCACCTGGAAAAGCGACGGCAGCCAGACCCTCTCCGGCGCCAAGCAAAAGCTCGCCAGCACTGAACTGGACATGCGCAACCTGTCGGCGCTGACCGTCGACCCGCGTACCGGCCACCTGCTGGCGCTGTCGGCGGACTCCCATCTGTTGCTGGAACTGGACGAGAAGGGCGAGCAGGTCAGCTTCATGACCTTGCTGGGTGGCTTCAATGGCTTGAAAAAGACCATCCCGCGTGCCGAAGGCGTGACGATGGATGAGAACGGCACGCTGTACATGGTCAGCGAGCCGAACCTGTTCTATCGCTTCGAGAAGCAGGCGCAGTAGTTCGATTACGTCAGATTTCTCTCTATCTGCGGCATCCGCCAGACACCCGGGGCGTTTAAGTTTAAATTCAGGCGACCGTGATATTCATTCGCCAGTTTTTACTCTGAGCCCCGCCCGATGCGTCGACTTGCCCGCCCCAAACCTGCTTTTTTTATCCTGATCCTGATCGCCCTGGTGGCGTGCGGTGTGGTTGCCCAGCAATTGCGCCTGTTTGAGCGTGCCTGGTTCAACTGGCAATCCTGGCGCAATCCCGCCGGGGAGCACTCCATTGGCCTTGGGGATTACCGGGTGGCCCTGGAGGCGCAGGTGATCGACGGCCTCAACGATGATGTCTCGGCACTGACCTTTGATCCGGTGCGCAACAGCCTGTTTACCGTGACCAACAAGAACGCTGAGCTGGTCGAACTGTCCCTGGACGGCAAAATCCTGCGGCGCATTGCGCTGGTGGGGTTTGGCGATGCCGAGGCCGTGGAGTACATCAGCGACAACACCTACGTGATCAGCGACGAACGCCAGCAGCGGCTGATCAAGGTCCACGTGGATGACGACACCCAATTCCTCGATGCCGCCGACGCCGAGCAAATGACCCTCGGCGTGCACCTGGGCGGCAACAAGGGCTTCGAAGGCCTGGCCTATGACTCGGTGGGCAAGCGCCTGTTTGTGGCCAAGGAACGCGACCCGATGCTGATCTACGAGGTCCACGGCTTTCCGCATTTCAAACCGGAAAAAACCTACTCGGTGCACGTGATCAACAACCCCAAGCGCGATGCCGGGTTGTTTGTGCGCGACCTGTCGAGCCTGCAATACGACGAGCGCAGCGGTCATCTGCTGGCGCTGTCGGATGAGTCATTTTTGGTGCTGGAACTGGATATCGACGGTCGCCCCCTGAGCAGCCTGTCGCTGCTCAAGGGGCGCCATGGCCTGAAGCAGCGCGTGCCTCAGGCCGAGGGGATCGCCATGGACAACGACGGCACGTTGTACATGGTCAGTGAGCCCAATCTTTTCTATGTATTCAAAAAAACCAAGTCTTGAGTCATGTGCAGAACAAATGTGGGAGCGGGCTTGCTCGCGAATGCGGTGTATCAGGCGCCATATTCAGTGACTGACACTGCGCATTCGCGAGCAAGCCCGCTCCCACACGGGTTTTGCATTACGCCTTAAGCGTTTTTACGCCTTCCGGGGTGCCCAGCAGCAGTACGTCAGCCGGACGGGCCGCAAACAAACCGTTGGTGACGACGCCGACGATCGCGTTGATCTGGCGCTCCAGTTCCACCGGGTTGGTGATCTGCATGTTGAACACGTCGATGATGATGTTGCCGTTGTCGGTCAGCACACCTTCGCGGTACACCGGGTCGCCGCCCAGTTTCACCAGCTCGCGGGCCACGTGGCTGCGGGCCATCGGGATCACTTCCACCGGCAGCGGGAACGCGCCGAGTACCGGCACCAGTTTGCTGGCGTCGGCAATGCAGATGAAGGTCTTGGCCACGGCCGCGACGATCTTCTCGCGGGTCAGGGCTGCGCCGCCGCCCTTGATCAGGTTCAGGTGTGCGTCGCTTTCATCGGCGCCGTCGACGTAGAACTCCAGGTCGCTGACGGTGTTCAGCTCGTACACCGGAATACCGTGGCCCTTGAGCCGCGCAGCGGTGGCTTCGGAGCTGGCAACCGCGCCGTCGAACGCGCCCTTGTGCAGGGCCAGCGCATCGATAAAGCAATTGGCGGTGGAACCGGTGCCGACACCGACGATGCTTTTATCGTCGAGTTTAGGAAGGATTAAATCGACGGCGGCCTGGGCCACTGCCTGTTTGAGTTGATCCTGGGTCATGCGGGCTCCGGAACGGGCGGGGAGTAAAGAGGGGCGCGAGTATAACCCAACAAAACCTCGGTTTTCGTGTGGTCGCCCGGCCAAACGCTGGGTTAGACTCCTTGGCCCTGCCCAACCCGCCCAGTGATGCTTTCCGATGCTTGAACAGTACGTCAAAAAGATCCTCACCTCGCGCGTTTACGACGTTGCCGTAGAAACCCCGCTGCAGACCGCCCGCCAGCTCTCCGAGCGGCTTGGCAACAAGGTCTGGCTCAAGCGCGAAGACTTGCAGCCGGTGTTCTCGTTCAAGATTCGCGGTGCCTATAACAAGCTGACCCAACTGAGCGCCGAAGAACGGGCGCGCGGCGTAGTCACCGCTTCGGCGGGCAACCATGCCCAGGGCCTGGCCCTGGCGGCCAAGGTGCTGGGGGTCAAGGCCACCATCGTGATGCCCAAGACCACCCCCGAGATCAAGGTCGAAGGCGTGCGTTCCCGTGGCGGCAAAGTGGTGCTGCACGGGGATTCTTTCCCGGAAGCCCTGGCGTATTCGCTGAAGCTGGTCGACGAAAAAGGCTACGTCTACATTCACCCCTACGATGATCCGCACACCATTGCCGGGCAGGGCACCGTGGCAATGGAGATCCTGCGCCAGCACCCGGGGCCGCTGGACGCGATTTTCGTCCCGGTGGGCGGCGGCGGCCTGATTGCCGGTATCGCGGCCTACGTGAAATACCTGCGGCCCGAGATCAAGATCATCGGCGTCGAGCCGGACGACTCCAACTGCCTGCAAGCCGCCATGGCGGCGGGCGAGCGCGTGGTACTGCCGACCGTGGGCATCTTCGCCGACGGCGTGGCGGTGGCACAGATCGGCCAGCACACCTTCGACATCTGCAAGGATTACGTGGATGAAGTGATTACCGTCAGCACCGATGAAATCTGCGCGGCGATCAAGGACATCTACGACGACACCCGCTCCATCACGGAGCCGGCTGGCGCCCTGGGCGTGGCGGGTATCAAGAAATACGTCGAGACCCGTGGCATCACCGGGCAAACCCTGGTGGCCATCGATTCCGGGGCCAACGTCAACTTCGACCGCCTGCGCCATGTGGCCGAGCGCGCCGAGCTGGGGGAAGGCCGCGAAGCCATCATTGCCGTGACCATCCCCGAGAAACCGGGCAGCTTCAAGGCCTTTTGCGAAGCCGTGGGCAAGCGCCAGATTACCGAATTCAACTACCGCTACCACTCAGGCCGCGAGGCGCACATCTTTGTCGGCGTGCAGACCCACCCGGAAAACGACCCGCGCAGCGCGCTGATCGCCAGCCTCACCAGCCAGGGTTTCCCGGTGCTGGACCTGACGGAAAACGAACTGGCCAAGCTGCACATCCGCCATATGGTCGGCGGCCATGCGGCGCACGTCAGCGACGAGGTGGTGTTCCGCTTCGAGTTCCCGGAACGTCCGGGGGCACTGTTCAACTTCCTTAACAAATTGGGCGGGCGCTGGAACATCTCGATGTTCCACTATCGCAACCACGGCGCCGCCGATGGGCGCGTGGTGGCGGGCCTGCAAGTACCGGCGGACGAGCGTCACCTGGTGCCGGCGGCGCTGGAGGCCATTGGCTACCCGTACTGGGATGAAAGTGATAACCCGGCCTACCAGCTGTTCCTCGGTTGAGCGACTACGCTGACTGGGCGGCCTTCAAGGAATCGAGAACATGGAAACGCTGACCACCCTTAAAGTTATCCACATCGCGGCCACGGTGTTGCTGCTGCTCAGCGGCCTCGCCCTGGCAGTGCTGGCCTGGCGCAAACGCAGCGCGGGGCCGGCCCATACCGTGCAGCGGCCGTGGGTGTTTGTGTGGTTGTTGATGGGCATTTGCGTGGTGAGCATGCCGTTCACCGGCTGGTGGCTGGCGCACCTGATCGGCTGGCCGCTGGGGCAAACCTGGATCCTGGGTTCCAGCGTGATCTACACCGTGGCGGCGCTGAGCTGGTTCTGGCTGGTGGTGCGGCTTAATCGGCTGCGGCTGGGCGGGGCGGGGAGTTTGAACTTTACCGTGGCGCTGGCGGTGGTGAGCCTGGTGGGGTTTGTGGCGATTGCCGGGTTGATGGGTGCCAAGCCGGTTTAAGGCTTGAGACCGAGTTGCCTCCATTCGCGAGCAAGCCCGCTCCCACATTTGACTGCATTCCAAAGGTGGAACTCGAGCAAATGTGGGAGCGGGCTTGCTCGCGAAAGCTTTATCAGCTGCGCAGGCTAATCACCGGCCAACCACGCTTCTCAGCCTCAGCCCGCAGATTCGGATCCGGATCCACCGCCACCGCATGCGTAACTTGCTCCAGCAGCGGCAGGTCATTCATCGAGTCGCTATAGAAGTAGCTGTCCTCTAGGTTATACCCGGTCTCTTCCAGCCAGCGATTCAAGCGCGTCACCTTGCCCTCGCGAAAGCACGGGATATCCGTACTGCGCCCGGTGTAGCGGCCATCCTGCATCTCGCATTCCGTCGCAATCAGGGTTTCAACTCCCAGCCGCTCGGCAATCGGCGCCGTCACAAAACGGTTGGTCGCGGTGATGATCACCAGCTTGTCGCCCGCCGCCCGGTGCTTGGCCAGCAACTCAACCGCCTTGGGCAACATGATCGGCTCGATGCAGTCGCGCATGTAGTCGCGATGCCATTCATCCAGCTGGGCCATCTCGGTGCGGCCGAGGATTTCCAGGCAGAAATTCAGGTACTCGGCGTTATCCAGCTTGCCGGCCAGGTAGTCCTGGTAGAACTCGTCGTTGCGGGCCTTGTAGGCCACGGCGTCGAGAATCCCGCGTTCACAGAGGTAATCGCCCCAGGCGTGATCGCTGTCACCCCCCAAAAGCGTGTTGTCCAAGTCGAATAAAGCCAGGCGCATTGCAGTTACTCGCTGAAAAGTCTGTAAAAAGGCGTCCAGAATACGGTCTTTTCACAAGAGTGCACATAAGGTAAGCAGCCTCGTTGCCGCTGTATCAATCTTTGTGGAACAATGCGGTGACATGCGTTTGCGAGGTTGTTGCCGTGATCGACCCCGATGGTTTCCGTCCTAATGTCGGGATTATTCTTACGAATGATGCCGGACAGGTGCTATGGGCTCGCCGTATCAACCAAGATGCCTGGCAGTTTCCTCAAGGCGGAATCAACCCCGACGAAACCCCTGAAGACGCCTTGTACCGTGAGTTGAACGAAGAAGTAGGCCTTGAACGTGAAGATGTGCAAATTCTGGCCTGCACCCGAGGCTGGTTGCGCTATCGTTTGCCGCAACGTCTGGTGCGTACCCACAGCCAACCGCTGTGCATCGGCCAGAAACAGAAATGGTTTCTCCTGCGCCTGATCTCCAACGAGCAGCGGGTGCGGATGGATTTGACCGGTAAACCGGAGTTCGATGGCTGGCGCTGGGTCAGTTATTGGTATCCGTTGGGCCAGGTGGTGACATTCAAGCGCGAGGTTTATCGTCGCGCTCTTAAAGAGCTTGCCCCGCGCCTTTTAGCGCGCGACTGACGACGGAGTTCGACCCCGAGCCATGCTCAATACGCTGCGCAAGATCGTCCAGGAAGTTAACTCCGCCAAGGATCTCAAGGCGGCGTTGGGGATTATTGTGTTGCGCGTCAAGGAAGCCATGGGCAGCCAGGTCTGCTCGGTTTACCTGCTGGACCCCGAGACCAACCGTTTTGTCCTGATGGCCACCGAGGGCTTGAACAAGCGCTCCATCGGCAAGGTCAGCATGGCGCCCAATGAAGGTCTGGTGGGCCTGGTGGGGACGCGTGAAGAACCCCTGAACCTCGAAAACGCGGCCGATCACCCGCGTTATCGCTACTTTGCCGAAACCGGTGAAGAGCGCTACGCCTCGTTCCTCGGTGCGCCGATCATTCACCACCGCCGCGTTGTCGGCGTGTTGGTCATCCAGCAGAAAGAACGCCGCCAGTTCGACGAAGGTGAAGAAGCCTTCCTTGTGACCATGAGCGCGCAGCTCGCCGGGGTTATCGCCCACGCCGAGGCCACCGGTTCGATTCGCGGCCTTGGGCGCCAGGGCAAGGGCATCCAGGAAGCCAAGTTCGTCGGCGTGCCGGGTTCGCCGGGTGCTGCTGTCGGTACCGCCGTGGTCATGCTGCCGCCCGCCGACCTGGACGTGGTGCCGGACAAGACCGTCACCGACATCGACGCTGAAATCATCCTGTTCAAGACCGCCCTCGAAGGCGTGCGCAATGACATGCGCACCCTCTCGACCAAGCTGGCCACCCAGCTGCGGCCTGAAGAGCGGGCGTTGTTCGACGTGTACCTGATGATGCTCGACGACGCGTCCCTGGGCAGCGAAGTCAAGGACGTGATCAAGACCGGCCAGTGGGCCCAGGGCGCGCTGCGCCAGGTGGTCACCGATCACGTCAACCGTTTTGAATTGATGGACGACGCCTACCTGCGCGAGCGCGCCTCGGACGTGAAGGACCTCGGTCGCCGTCTGCTGGCCTACCTGCAGGAAGAGCGCTCGACCACGTTGGTGTACCCCGACAACACCATCCTGATCAGTGAAGAGCTGACCGCCACCATGCTCGGCGAAGTGCCGGAAGGCAAACTGGTGGGCCTGGTCTCGGTACTGGGTTCGGGCAACTCCCACGTCGCGATCCTGGCTCGGGCCATGGGCATTCCGACGGTGATGGGCCTGGTGGACCTGCCGTATTCCAAGGTCGACGGCATCGAAATGATCGTCGACGGCTACCACGGCGAGGTCTACACCAACCCCAGCGAAGTGCTGCGCAAGCAATACGCCGAAGTGGTGGAAGAAGAACGCCAGCTGTCCCAGGGCCTCGACGCCCTGCGGGAACTGCCCTGCGTGACCCTCGACGGCCACCGCGTACCGCTGCTGGTCAACACCGGCCTGCTGGCGGACGTGGCACGTGCACAACAGCGCGGCGCCGAAGGGGTGGGCCTGTACCGCACCGAAGTGCCGTTCATGATCAACCAGCGTTTTCCGAGTGAGAAGGAGCAGCTGGCGATTTATCGCGAGCAATTGTCCGCCTTCCATCCGTTACCGGTGACCATGCGCAGCCTGGACATTGGCGGCGACAAGTCACTGTCGTATTTCCCCATCAAGGAAGACAACCCCTTCCTTGGCTGGCGCGGTATTCGCGTTACCCTCGACCATCCTGAAATCTTCCTCGTCCAGACCCGCGCGATGCTCAAGGCCAGCGAAGGCCTGAACAACCTGCGCATCCTGCTCCCGATGATCTCCGGCACCCACGAGCTGGAAGAAGCCCTGCACCTGATCCACCGGGCCTGGGGCGAAGTGCGCGACGAAGGCGCCGACGTGCCGATGCCGCCGATTGGCGTGATGATCGAGATTCCGGCGGCGGTGTACCAGGCCAAGGAGCTGGCGCGGCAGGTGGACTTCCTGTCGGTGGGCTCCAACGACCTGACCCAGTACCTGCTGGCCGTGGACCGCAACAACCCGCGGGTGGCCGACCTCTACGACTACCTGCACCCGGCGGTGCTGCAAGCCTTGCAGAACGTGGTGCGCGATGCCCATGCCGAAGGCAAGCAGGTGAGTATCTGCGGCGAGATGGCCGGTGACCCGGCGGCGGCTGTGCTGTTGATGGCGATGGGCTTTGACAGCCTGTCGATGAACGCCACCAACTTGCCGAAGGTGAAATGGATGCTGCGCCAGATCAACCTGAGCCGGGCCAAGGAGCTGCTGGCGGAGTTGATGACTATCGACAACCCGCAAGTTATCCACAGCTCGCTGCAATTGGCGCTGAAGAACCTTGGGTTGGCGCGGATGATCAACCCGGCGTCTGCAAAGAGCCTCTAACCGGATTTCAGAGCCTGTCCCCAATCGAAATGTGGGAGCGGGCTTGCTCGCGAAAGCGGTGCATCAGTCAGCTTATGTATTGGCTGACACGCCGCCTTCGCGAGCAAGCCCGCTCCCACATTTGGTTTGCGTGAGGTTCAGATTTTGAGTTCAACTTCACCCAACTGTCCGCCATAGGGCCCAAAACTGCGCTCCACGATATGCCGCGTCCCGTCGGCATTCACAATCAGCGCCGTGCTCGCCCGCGTCCCATAACTGGGGCTGGCAATAAACACACTCGACAGCAAACTCTCCGTCGCCAAGCCCACGCCGGTGTCCGGCAAGTCAGCAAACGGCGCGGTCTGCGGGTCGCTCAAAATCCCCAGCAAGGCTTCAGGCTGCGGATCGTCCAGCACTTCTGTCAGCGCCGCCTTGGCCTTCAACAACTTCGGCCACGGCGTATCCAGCCCTGCATTGGATAACCCATAAACCCCCGCCACCAATGGTGTCGGCGCAGATTCCTTGGCGTTGTAATGCCAAAGCTCGTCCCGCGTCCCGACCAGCAGGTTAAACCCGGCATATTCAATCGATCTGCCATTAACGTCGGCCAAATAGTCGTCAATCGTCAGCGAACCGCTGAGAAAGCGCGCCACCAACTCACCCCGCGACTTGCGCGCCGGCGGCTGGTGCGGGTCACGGATATTGGTCAGCGCCGCAAAGCGCCCGTCTGCGCCAACTCCCAGCCAGGTCCCGCCCGCTTCCTGGTCCCTGCCCGCGTAAACATGGGGCGCATCCAGCCACTGGGCCAACGGCAAACTGGGCCGGGCATAAAATTCATCACGGTTGGCCGCGACGATCAGCGGCTGGGCGTGGCCCGGCCGCCAGGCGAAAACAATCAGGCACATAAGGCGATCCCTTTGTGTTTTGCCCACTCTACCCATAGAACCCTGTGCTTTGCATCCGTTAACATGCCGGTCTGTTTTCGGGGGCTCCCATGGAATTTCTGCTGTATTTGCTGCTGGGATCCTGCGCGGGCATGCTCGCCGGGCTGTTCGGCGTGGGCGGCGGCATCATTATTGTGCCGGTGCTGGTGTTCAGCTTCACCTTGCAGGGCTTCGATCCCGCGGTGCTGACCCACCTCGCTGTCGGCACGTCCCTGGCGTCTATTATCTTCACGTCGGTGAATGCGGTGCGTGAGCATCATCGGCGCGGCGCCGTGCGCTGGCCGATCTTCGTATGGATGGCCGTGGGTATCCTGCTGGGTGCGGGCGTTGGCGCGCTGACCGCCGAGGCGATCTCCGGGCCGCATCTACAGAAGATCATCGGTGTGTTCGCCCTGGTGATCGCCGTGCAGATGACCCTGGAGCTCAAGCCCAAGGCCAGCCGCCAGGTGCCGGGCAAGCTCGGCCTGACCCTGGCGGGCGGCGTGATCGGCTGGTCGTCGGCGATTTTCGGCACCGGCGGCGGTTCGTTGACCGTGCCGTTCCTGACCTGGCGCAGCGTGCCGATGCAGCAGGCAGTGGCCACTTCGTCGGCCTGCGGCTTGCCGATCGCCCTGGCCAGTGCGTTAAGTTTCATGATTCTGGGCTGGCATGATCCGCTGCTGCCCGAGCATAGTCTCGGCTTTGTGTACTTGCCGGCGCTGCTGGGCATCGCCCTGACCAGTATGGTGGCGGCCCGTTTCGGTGCGCGCCTGGCGCATCGGTTGTCGCCGCGCTTGCTCAAGCGGCTGTTCGCCGGGCTGCTGTTTTGCGTAGGGCTGAATTTTTTGCTGTAACGCAGGCTTAATCGCGCACCGGCATGGTCCGATGCGCCATGACTATTGATTTAACGAGGAGTCGCAATGCTGCCTTACCCGCAGATCAACCCGGTGGCCGTGGCCATCGGTCCGCTGCAAATCCATTGGTACGGGTTGATGTACCTGATCGGCATCGGCGGTGCCTGGCTGCTGGCTTCCCGGCGCCTGAACCGTTTCGACCCGACCTGGACCAAGGAGAAGCTCTCCGACATGGTGTTCTGGATGTCGATGGGGGTCATCGTCGGCGGACGCCTGGGGTATGTGCTGTTCTACGACCTGCCAGCCTACATCGCCAACCCGACGCTGATCTTCGAGGTGTGGAAGGGCGGCATGGCGTTCCACGGCGGGTTTGTGGGGGTGATGATCGCCGCCTGGTGGTTTGGCCGGCGTAACGGTAAGTCGTTCTTCCAGCTGATGGACTTCGTCGCGCCGTTCGTGCCGATTGGCCTGGGTGCCGGGCGCATCGGTAACTTCATCAACGCCGAGCTGTGGGGCAAGCCGACTGACGTGCCGTGGGCCATGGTGTTCCCGCCGTTCAGCGACCCGGCGCAATTGCCGCGCCACCCCTCGCAGCTGTACCAGTTCGCCCTGGAAGGCGTGGCGCTGTTCCTGATCCTCTACATCTTCTCGCGCAAGCCACGCCCAACCATGGCCGTTTCGGGGATGTTCGCGTTGTTCTACGGGATCTTCCGCTTTATCGTCGAGTTCGTGCGGGTGCCGGATGCGCAGCTGGGCTACCTGGCGTGGGGCTGGGTGACCATGGGTCAGATTCTCAGCCTGCCGATGATCATCGCCGGCCTGGGCCTGCTGTGGTGGGCTTACAATCGCCCGCAAGGCATCAAGAACACCGCGCTTTAAATTCGAACGCCGGGGCCCGAGGGTCCCGGCTTCAACGATACAGGTATACACATGAAGCAATATCTCGAACTACTGAACGATGTCGTGACCAATGGCCTGACCAAGGGCGACCGCACCGGCACCGGCACCAAGGCCGTGTTTGCCCGTCAGTTTCGGCATAGCTTGGCCGACGGCTTCCCGCTGCTGACCACCAAGAAGCTTCACTTCAAAAGCATCGCCAACGAATTGATCTGGATGTTGAGTGGCAACACCAACATCAAGTGGCTGAACGAAAATGGCGTGCGTATCTGGGACGAATGGGCCACCGAAGACGGCGACCTGGGCCCGGTGTACGGCGAGCAGTGGACCGCCTGGCCCACCAAGGACGGCGGCAAGATCAACCAGATCGACTACATGGTCGAGACGCTGAAGACCAACCCCAACAGCCGCCGCATCCTGTTTCACGGCTGGAACGTCGAGTACCTGCCGGACGAGACCAAAAGCCCGCAGCAGAACGCCCGGGACGGCAAGCAAGCGCTGCCACCTTGCCACCTGCTGTACCAGGCGTTTGTGCATGACGGTCATCTGTCGATGCAGTTGTACATCCGCAGCTCAGATGTATTCCTCGGCCTGCCGTACAACACCGCGGCCCTGGCGTTGCTCACCCATATGCTGGCCCAGCAGTGCGACCTGATCCCTCACGAGATCATCGTCACCACGGGCGACACCCACGCCTACAGCAACCACATGGAACAGATCCAGACCCAGCTGGCGCGCACGCCGAAGAAGCTGCCGGAACTGGTGATCAAGCGCAAACCCGCGTCGATCTACGATTACAAATTCGAAGATTTTGAAATCGTGGGCTATGACGCTGATCCAAGCATCAAGGCCGATGTCGCGATCTAAAAGCGATCTCGGTCCAAATGTGGGAGCGGGCTTGCTCGCGAATACGGTGTATCAGAAACACATTCAGTGGCTGACACTCCGCTTTCGCGAGCAAGCCCGCTCCCACATTTTTTTGTGTACACATTCAATGCCCGTGGCTTCTGCCCACATGTGAGGGCTCAGCCTCGCTGGCCGCGACACTCCCGCTGACTTCCAGCCGCTGTAAAATCCCGCACTGATCCAGATCCGGCCCGCCGCCACAGCGCTGGCGCAGGTCGAGCAACTGTTCCTGCAACGCCATAAGCCCGTCGATCCGCGCCTTGACGTGGTGGATATGCTCGTCAATCAATGCATTCACGCTTTCGCACTGGTCCTGAGGACTGTCACGCAGGCCTAGCAGGCTGCGAATTTCCTCAAGGGTCATGTCCAGGCTGCGGCAGTTGCGGATAAACACCAGCCGTTCGGTGTGCGCCTGGGTGTACAGCCGGTAATTACCGTCACTGCGCGCAGGCGGCGGCAGCAGGCCTTCTTTCTCGTAATAACGGATGGTTTCCACCTGGCAATCCGTCAATTTTGCCAATTCGCCGATCTTCATCGCAGCAATC
This sequence comes from Pseudomonas sp. KK18, assembly GCF_037094675.1. NCBI lineage: Bacteria > Pseudomonadati > Pseudomonadota > Gammaproteobacteria > Pseudomonadales > Pseudomonadaceae > Pseudomonas > Pseudomonas sp. KK18. The sequence goes on along the minus strand of NZ_CP146605.1, from coordinate 6,834,104 downwards.
TCCAAAAGGATGCTTGACCCTATAGTGGCTACAGGGTCTTTACTTGGCAACAGGCACCTTTACGGACGCGACAGAATGAGCGATTCCATCCACACCCCGCACAAGCACGACCATGATCATGACCACGCGCACGATCACGGCCCCAAGCTCAAACCTGTGCAGAAGCACGACCATGGCAGCCATGGCGATTCCTGCTGTTCCAGCAAGGCCGCGCCGGCGCTGGTGAAGCTGACCGAAGCCCCGACAGCGGGCTCGCGGCTGAGCACCTTCCGCATCGAAGCCATGGACTGCCCCACCGAGCAGACGCTGATCCAGAACAAACTGGGTAAGCTTGCGGGTGTGCAGCAGCTGGAATTCAACCTGATCAACCGCATTCTCGGCGTCACTCACGACCTGCCGACGACCGCGCCGATCATCGACGCCATCAAGTCCCTGGGCATGCAGGCGGACCCCATCGAAGAAGGCGTCGCCCCGGCTGAGCCGCCGGCGAAGAAGCACTGGTGGCCGCTGGCCGTGTCCGGCGTGGGCGCTCTGGGTGCTGAAGTGCTGCACTTCACCAACGCAGCCCCGACGTGGGTGATTGCCCTGGTCGCGCTGATCTCTATCTTCAGCGGCGGCCTCACCACCTACAAAAAGGGCTGGATCGCCCTGAAAAACCTCAACCTGAACATCAACGCCCTGATGAGCATCGCCGTCACCGGCGCGATCCTGATCGGCCAGTGGCCGGAAGCGGCGATGGTGATGTTCCTGTTCACCGTGGCCGAGTTGATCGAGGCCAAGTCCCTGGACCGCGCACGTAACGCCATCAGCGGCTTGATGCAGATGACGCCGGAACAGGCCACGGTCCTTCAGGCAGATGGCAGTTGGGTTGAAAAGGAGGTTAAAGTCATTGAACTGGGCGCCATCGTGCGGGTTCGTCCCGGCGAGCGCATTGGCCTGGACGGTGAAGTCACCTCCGGCCAGTCCACCATCGACCAGGCGCCGATTACCGGTGAAAGCCTGCCGATCGAAAAGACCGTGGGCGACAAAGTCTTCGCCGGCACCATCAACCAGGCCGGCTCCCTGGAATACAAAGTCACTGCAGCCGCCAACAACTCCACCCTGGCGCGGATCATCCACGCCGTGGAACAGGCCCAGGGCGCCCGCGCGCCAACCCAGCGTTTTGTCGACACCTTCGCCAAGGTCTACACCCCGGCGGTGTTCATCTTTGCCCTGGGTGTGGCGTTGATTCCGCCGCTGTTCATGGGCGGTGTGTGGTTTGAATGGGTCTACCGCGCACTGGTATTGCTGGTGGTCGCGTGCCCATGTGCACTGGTGATTTCCACCCCGGTGACCATCGTCAGCGGCCTGGCCGCCGCGGCGCGCAAAGGCATCCTGATCAAGGGCGGTGTGTACCTGGAGGGTGGCTACAAACTCGACTACCTGGCCCTCGACAAGACGGGCACCATCACCCACGGCAAGCCGGTGCAAACCGATTACCTGGCGCTGTTCCCGAACATGGAAGACAGCGCACCGGCTTTGGCTGCAAGCCTGGCCGGGCGCTCCGATCACCCGGTGTCCTTGGCCATCGCGAACGCGGCTGTGGATAAGAATCTCGCCGTTCACACGGTGGATAACTTCGAGGCCCTGACCGGTCGCGGTGTGAAGGGTGAAATCAATGGCGAGGTCTACTACCTGGGCAACCACCGTCTGGTGGAAGAGCTGAACCTGTGCTCGCCGGCCCTGGAGAAGAAGCTCTTCGCCCTGGAAAAACAAGGCAAGTCCGTGGTCCTGCTGCTGGACAAGTCCGGCCCGCTGGCGCTGTTCGCCGTGGCCGACACCGTGAAGGACACCAGCCGCGAAGCCATCCAGCAGTTGCATGACCTGGGCATCAAGACCCTGATGCTGACCGGCGACAACACCCACACGGCCAAGGCGATCGCCGATCAGGTGGGTATCGACCAGGCCCAGGGCGACTTGTTGCCCACCGACAAACTGCAAGCCATCGAAGCGCTCTACGCCAAGGGCCACCGGGTCGGCATGGTCGGCGACGGCATCAACGACGCCCCGGCGCTGGCCCGTTCCGAGATCGGGTTTGCCATGGCTGCTGCGGGTACCGATACCGCCATCGAGACCGCCGACGTGGCCCTGATGGACGACGACCTGCGCAAGATTCCAGCATTCATTCGGCTGTCGCGGCAAACGTCGAGTATCCTCAAGCAGAACATCGCCCTGGCCCTGGTGATCAAGGCGATCTTCCTCGCGGTGACCTTCCTTGGGATGGCCACCATGTGGATGGCGGTGTTCGCCGACATGGGCGTGAGCCTGCTGGTGGTATTCAATGGTCTGCGCCTGCTGCGCAAATAGTCGATGAGAGGGTGGTGTGCTGAGTGCCGAGCTGAAGGCGTTTTACATGGTCGCCCGCCTGGGCAGCATTACCCAGGCGGCGAAAAAGCTCGGGCTCAGCCAGCCCACGGTGACCACCCAGATTCGTCACCTGGAAAGCCAGTACTCGGTGGAGTTGTTCTACCGTGGCGGGCGCCGCCTGACCGTCAGCGACGAAGGCGCGCGGCTGTTGCCGATGGTCAAGGCGCTGTTGCAGCAGGAAGCGGACATCGAGTTTTTCCTGCGCAACAGTGGCCAGGTACAAGGAGCCTTGAGGATTGCCGCGACGGCACCTTATTACATCCTCGACCTGGTCAAGACCTTCCGCGAGCGGCTGCCGCAGGTCGAGGTTTCGGTGGAGATCGGCAACTCCCAGCAGGTGCTGGAAGCGCTGGATGACTACCGCGTCGACGTCGCCGCCTCGTCCCAATTGCTTGAAGACCCGCGCCTGATCCGGCGGGTACTGGGCATGGACCCGCTGGTGCTGGCGGTGCATCGCAATCATCCGCTGGCGGTACTTGAACATGTACCGCTGACCGCGCTGGCCGGGCATACCTTGCTGATGCGCGAGCCGGGGTCGACCACCCGTCGATTGACCGAAGAGATGTTGCAGGGCGCCGGCGTGAGTTACGGGCCGTTGCTGGAGATCGGCAGCCGGGAATCGATCCGTGAGGCGGTGTTGCGCAATATCGGCATCAGCATCATTGCCCGCCAGGAAGTGCCCCACGATCCGCAACTGCGTGTGCTGACCATCGAGAATGCCCCGCAGATTCCCGAGTATTTGTACTGCCTCAAAGAGCGAAAGGGCGCCCGGTTGCCGGCGGCGTTCCTGGGGTTGGCGCAGGAAATGTCGCCGATCTAAAGCTGATCGTTCCCACGCTCTGCGTGGGAATGCCGGCCTGGACGCTCCGCGTCCGCTCTTAAGGTCGTGACGCGGAGCGTCACAGGATGTATTCCCACGCAGAGCGTAGGAACAATCTGCTGGCCCTACCCAAATCCACCAATACCACTATCGCCACGTTTTGCCTTTCTGCCACAAGAGGGACGCATTGCCTGCCTAGGATGACCTTCATCAGTTTGATGAGGTGCCTCCATGAACACAGCCATGACTAATCCCGGCGCGCCAATGAAGGTGCGCGGTGTACAGAAACGCTTCGGCGCCTTCACCGCGCTGGATAACGTGTCCCTGGACGTCGCCGCTGGCGAACTGGTGTGCCTGCTGGGCCCGTCGGGCTGCGGCAAGACCACTTTGCTACGCTGCATCGCCGGCCTGGAGCGCCAGGACAGCGGCGAGTTGTACCTCGGCGACCGCGATGTTTCCCTACTGGCACCCCAGGCTCGGGACTACGGCATTCTGTTCCAGTCCTACGCGCTGTTTCCCAATCTCACCGTCGAAGCGAACATCGGCTACGGCCTCACCGGCAGTGGCCGTGATGAAGTGCGCAAGCGTGTCGGGCAGATGCTTGAACTGGTGGGTTTGGTGGGCAGCGAAAAGAAATACCCCGGCCAACTTTCCGGCGGCCAACAACAGCGTGTGGCACTGGCTCGCGCCCTGGCGCCGGCGCCGTCCTTGCTGCTGCTGGACGAACCCATGTCGGCCCTCGACGCCCGGGTGCGCGAGCATCTGTGCACCGAGCTGCGCCAACTGCAACGTCGCCTGGGCATCACCACCCTGATGGTCACCCACAACCAGGACGAGGCCATGCTGATGGCTGACCGCATTGCCGTGATGAACAACGGCAAGGTCGAGCAGTACGCCACGCCCCAGGAAATCTACGACCGCCCGGCCACACCGTTCGTGGCCGAGTTCGTCGGCCAGGGCAACTGGCTGCCGTTCAGCCGCAACAGCGCCAGCCACGCCCAGGTCGGCGGGATGAATATGCGCCTGGCGGAAAACTCCGGTGCCGCAAAATCGGGCCGTCTGTTCTGCCGCCCGGAAGCCATCAGCGTCAACCCGCCGGTGCATGAAGAAAACCTGTTCCCGGCCAAGGTCCGCGAGATCACTTTCCTCGGCAACCGCTGCCGCATGAGCTTCGAGCTGGACCAACTGCCCGGCCATCCGCTGCTGGCCGAGCTGGCCCCGGAAGCCATGCCGCGCCTTGGCGCCCAGGACATCTGGGTCGCGCTGCCCCCGCGCAGCCTGCAGGTGTTTGCCTGAGATGGCCCGCGATATGACTCTGCCGATACCCGATAACGTGGCTCGTCAGGTTTCCCGTGCCGAACTCGGCGACCGTATTTTTGTAGTCGGCGGCAAGCTGCTCTGGCTGTGCCTGCTGGGCGTCGCGGTGCTGATGCCGCTGCTGGCGATCTTCTGGCGCGGCTTCAGCAGTGAAGCCGGGCAGGGCGGTGGCCTGGTGGCGGCGCGGGAGTTGGTCACCAGCGACAATTTCCACTGGTTGCTCGGTAACAGCCTGAAGGTTTCCGGCAGCGTTGCCGCCATCGTCGTACCACTGGCTTATCTGTTTGCCTACGCTTTGCAACGCACGCTTATTCCGGGCAAGGCGATCTGGCGCGGCATGTCGCTGCTGCCGTTGATGGCGCCGTCGATGTTGCCCGGGATTGCGCTGGTCTACCTGTTCGGCAACCAGGGCATGTTGCGCGGGCTGCTGTCGGACAACATCTATGGCTTCTGGGGCATCGTCCTCGGCGAAGTGATCTACACCTTTCCCCATGCCTTGATGATCCTGTTGTCGGCGCTTTCCCTGGCGGATGCACGTTTGTTCGATGCCGCATCGAGCATGGGCGCGAGTCCCGCCCGGGCGTTTCGCAGCATCACCTGGCCGGCGACGCGCCAGGCCGTGTTTGCCGCGTTTTGCCTGGTGTTCACCCTGACCATCACCGACTTCGGTGTGCCTGTTGTAGTGGGCGGCGACTACCAAGTGTTGGCGCTGGAAGCCTACAAAGCCGTGGTCGGCCAGCAGCAATTCGGGCGGGGCGCCTTGATCGGCATGGTCCTGCTGCTGCCGGCACTGTTCAGCTTCGGTGTCGACGCCTGGCTACGCCGTCGTCACGGCGACTCCATGAGCGGCCGCGCCCAGGTGTTCCAGCCGGCACCGTCGAAGCTGCGGGACGGCTGCTACCTGGCCATCGTCCTGCTGATCTGCGCGATCCTGCTGCTGGTGTTCGGCATGGCGGTCTACTCATCCCTGGTGAAATTCTGGCCCTACAACCTGTCGCTGTCCCTGGCCCACTACCAGTTCGAAGACACGGCCGGCGGCGGCTGGCTGGCCTACCGCAACAGCATCACCATGGCCCTGTGCACCGCGTTGATCGGCAGCGTGCTGATCTTCACCGGCGCCTACCTGATGGAAAAGACCAGGGGCCAGAAGGGCCTGAACCTGGCGCTGCGCATGCTCAGCTTCGTGCCGATGGCGGTGCCGGGGTTGGTGCTCGGCTTGGGCTACGTGTTCTTTTTCAACCTCAACGGCAACCCGCTGCATGTGCTCTACGGCACCATGACGTTGCTGGTGGTGTGCACCATTGCTCACTATTTGACCACCGCCCAAATGACCGCCACCACGGCCCTGCGCCAACTGGACGCGGAATTCGAAGCCGCCGCGCTGTCGCTGAAGGCGCCGCTGTACCGCCATTACCTGCGGGTCACCGTGCCGATCTGCCTGCCGGCGCTGCTGGACATCGTGCGCTACCTGTTCGTCTCGGCGATGACCACCGTTTCCGCCGCGATCTTCCTTTACAGCCCCGACACCATTCTCGCCGCCGTCGCCGTGCTGAACATGGACGACGCCGGCAACGTCGGCGGTGCGGCGGCCATGTCGACCCTGATCCTGTTCACCTCGGCGGGCGTGTCCTTGCTGCTGGCGTGGGCCTCACGCGGCTTGTTGCGCCGCTCCCAGGCCTGGCGCCAAACCGCGCCCGGTCAATAAATCATCCATAAAGGAACTGCACCATGTTCAAGCCCCTGGCGTTAGCCGCTGCTGTGCTCACTGCGTTCAGCCTGAATGCCTTTGCCGCCAAGACCGAGTTGACCGTGTACACGGCCCTCGAAGCCGAGCAATTGAAGACCTACAAACAGGCCTTTGAAAAGGTTAACCCGGACATCGAGATCAAATGGGTGCGCGATTCCACCGGCATCATCACCGCCAAGCTGCTTGCCGAAAAAGCCCGCCCTCAGGCTGACGTGGTCTGGGGCCTGGCCGCTTCCAGCCTGGCGATCCTCGACCAGCAGGGCATGCTGCAAAACTACGCACCGGCAGATTTGAGCAAGATCGGTGCGAACTACCGCGACGCCGCCAACCCGCCGGCCTGGGTCGGCATGGACGTGTGGGCTGCGACCATCTGCTTCAACACCGTCGAAGCCGAAAAGCAGGGCCTGAGCAAGCCGGTGAGCTGGCAGGACCTGACCAAGCCTGAGTACAAGGGCAAGATTGTGATGCCCAACCCGGCCTCGTCCGGCACGGGCTTCCTGGATGTGAGTGCCTGGTTGCAGACCTTCGGCGAGAGGCAGGGCTGGCAGTACATGGACGACCTGCACCAGAACATCGGCCAGTACGTTCACTCCGGTTCCAAGCCGTGCAAGCTGGCGGCCTCGGGTGAATTCCCGATCGGCATTTCCTTCGAATACCCGGCCGTTCAGCTGAAGCGCCAGGGCGCACCGCTGGACATCATCCTGCCGAAAGAAGGCCTGGGCTGGGATATCGAAGCCACTGCCGTGATCAAGGGCACTGCCCACGCAGACGCGGCACAGAAACTCGCCGACTTCTCCGCCAGCCCCGCGGCGATGGAGCTGTACAAGGAAAACTTCGCGGTACTGGCCCAGCCGGGCATCGCCAAGCCGCAGACCGAGTTGCCGGCGGACTACGAGCAGCGGTTGATCAAGAATGACTTTGCCTGGGCGTCGAAAAACCGCGACAGCATCCTGACCGAATGGCGCAAGCGCTATGACGGCAAGTCGGAAAAACAATAACCACCGATCGTTCCCACGCTCTGCGTGGGAACGCGGCTCTGGACGCTCTGCGTCCGCTTTTGTAGTCGTGACGCGGAGCGTCACAGGATGCATTCCCACGCGGAGCGTGGGAACGAGAGGTCTTCATGACACAACTGCTGATCATCGGCACCGGCATCCTCGGCCTGTCCCACGCTTATGCGGCCGCCAAACGCGGCCTCAAGGTCAAGGTCTTCGAGCGCAGCGCCACTCCATTGGGGGCTTCCGTACGCAACTTCGGCCAAGCACTGGTCACCGGCCAGCCGCCGGGGCCCATGCTCGACCTGGCGCGGGACAGCCGCGAGATCTGGGGCCAGTGGGCGCAACTCGCCGGCATCCAGCTCAAGCGCAACGGCTCTTATTTGTTCGCCCGCACCGAAGCCGAAGAGCACTTGCTTGAAGCCTTCTGCGCCGGTCGCGCGCAAGAACACGGTTATCGCGTCAAGTTGCTGCAAGGCGCCGCCCTGCACGAGCTGTACGGTGGCCAGTTCGCCCATCACCGCGCTGCGCTTCACGGCCTGGATGATCAACAACTGTATTCGCGCGAGGCTATCCCGGCGCTGATCAACTACCTCAGCCGCGAACTGAGCGTGGAGTTTCATTTCTCCACCCTGGTGCGCGACATCGAGCCCGGCCAGGTGCACACCACTGCCGGCTCCTTTCGCGGCGAGCAGATCATTGTCTGCTCCGGTCACGACTACCAGACGCTGCTGGCCGAGCAGATTGCCGAACTCAACCCGCAAATCTGCCGCCTGCAAATGCTGCGCGCCCGGCCAGTGGTGGAGTTGAACCTGCAACACGCGCTGCTGACCGGCCTCAGCTGCGTGCACTACGGCGCCTTCGCCGATTTGCCGGAAGCCGCGCCGGTACAGGCCGAAATTCTGCGGGACGTGCCGCACCTGCATGAAAACGGTATTCACCTGCTGATCAGCCCGACACCCTATGGCGAACTGATCATCGGGGATTCCCACCAGTACGGCAGCGATCCTTCACCGTTCAACGCCGAACAGGTGGACAACTGGATGATCGAACTGGCCGAACATACCCTAGGCTGCAAGATCCAGGTCGTGGAGCGCTGGCAGGGCGTCTATGGTTCCCGTGGGCCGGGGCCGTTCTCGTTCACGCGGGCGGCGCCGGGGGTGAGCGCGGCGTTGATGCACACCGGCGTGGGCATGAGCGTCGGGCCGGCGATGGCCGAGCGCAATATCACTGAGCTGTGGGGGAGTGCGTGATGAAAGCAGAGCAGGCAATCGCCGAGGTCTTCGGCCTGTACGAACAACACGGCACCGCCGATTACATTGGCGAGCCGGTCTCGCAGATCGAACACATGTCCCAGGCCGCGCAGTTGGCCATGGCTGAAGGCTTCGATGATGAAGTGGTGCTGGCGGCGTTCTTCCACGATATCGGGCATATCTGCGGGCAAGGTGGCGAGAACATGGGCGGTTATGGTGTGGTCAGCCATGAACGGCTGGGCGCCGATTATCTGCGCCGCGCAGGCTTCAGCGAGCGGATGGCAAAACTGGTGGAATACCACGTGCAGGCCAAGCGTTATCTGACCTTCAGCCAGCCGGATTATTACGCACGCTTGAGCGAAGCCAGCCGTCGTACCTTGGGTTACCAGGGCGGCGTGATGACCGCCGAGGAAGCCCGGGCGTTTGAGCAGGACCCGTTGTGCGCCGTCAGCCTGCGCATGCGTCACTGGGATGAACAAGCCAAGGAAATGCACGTGCCGGTGCTGGACCTTGAAGTGCTGAAGTCCAAGGCCCGGCAGTTGTTGGCGGCTTAGGTCTCGTCCAGGCGCTGGGCCAGGGCTTCGATCTGTTCCTGGCGTTCGGCCTGGCTCAATTTGGGGTGCGGGTTGAGGGACGACCATTGCGGATGAGCCCGGGCCTTGTTCAGGGCTTCCGGCAATTTGCCTTCGCGCCAGGTCTTGTCCTGGGGCGTGTCGACCTTGATGCTGTGGATCGCCGCATGGCCCCGCAGGTTCAGGGCCTTGAGCAGTTGCCGCTGGCGCAGGGCCAACAGGCGCAGCACGCTGTCGTCGACGGTCAGCTCGCGCTGGCCCTTGATCTTGCCCAGCAGGCGGCTGCCATAACTGCGGGCAGTTTGCAGCGCGCCTCCCGCGATGGCTCCGGCGAGGGCGGCGGCGCCGAGGGTCAGGCCGCCTACGAGTAGATCCACACCTGCGCCGGCCGCCGCGCCGGCTGCGATACCGCCACCGACCCGCACGCCCAGTTGCTTGAGGGTCTCGGGGTTGAACAGGTCATCGCCCCAGCGCCCGTCCAGCAGCGGTAAATCGCTGGCGGCGGCGTCCTGAGGGCGGAAGCCGAACAGCTTGAGCAAGGCTTCCACGCAACGCTGTTCGCGCTGGCGCACGGCTTTGCGCAGTTCGCTGATGGCCTGCTGTTCCACTTCGGCTTCGCTGACCACGCTGCGGCGGCAGGCGGCGCAGTCGATCAGCAGTTCGGCGATCAGCCGCGCGGCACTTTGCTGGCGAGCCTGGCGCTGGGCTTCCTGATCAAGGATCAGCCGTTCCAGTTGCCCACGGGAGTTTTCCAGCAGCAGGGCGAGGCTTTCATAGAGGCGGCGCTCGCCGTCTTCCGGCGGCGCCACGCTGTCAAAACGCACCAGCGCATGCAGGCCGAGGCGGGCGAGGGCTTCGCGCCAGTCCGGCTCGCGGTGGTCGGCGCTGCTGACAAAATTGAGCACCGGCAGCAACGGCTTGCCACAGCTGGCCAGCACTTGCAGCTCATCGCGGTACTTGGCCAGCACCGGCTCCCGGGCGTCTATCACATACAGCCCGGCGTCGGAGGCGAGCAGTTGGCGCAGCACCTTGGCTTCCTGTTCGAAGCGTTGCCGGGCCTCGCTGCCTTCCAGAAAACGCGCCAGCCGTGCCGGGCCGTCGAGGCGTTCGCCGGGGCGGTCCAGGCGTTCGAGGTAATCGAGCAGGGCGATGGCATCTTCCAGGCCCGGCGTGTCGTACAGCTCCAGCAAGGCTTCGCCGTCCACCGACAAGCGCGCACCTTCGACATGCCGGGTGGTGCTGGGACGATGGGAGACTTCACCAAAGCCGACGTCTCGCGTGAGCGTGCGCAGCAACGAGGTCTTGCCGACGTTGGTGTGGCCGACCACGGCAAGTTTCAGGGGCTTAGTCATGACCGGTCTCCAGCCAGGTGAGCGGCGCGCAATCGGCGAACGGTATCTCCAGTTGTTGCAAGGCCGTGTGCCAATCACCCAGGCGCTCAGCATCCAGGGCTTGGCCGGCGGGCGCTTGCAGCAGCCAGACCCGAGTGGCGGTGGCGCTGCGGGCCAGTTCGGCAATCAGCGCGAGGCTGCCGCGATCCGGCGAGCGCCGCGGGTCGCAGGCAATGGCCAGGCGTGCGGGCGGGAAGCGGGTGAGTTGCTCCAGCAGCTTGTTGCGGGATTCACGGCTGTCGAGGATGCCGGCGTCCTTGACACTGGCCGGGAGCTTCGGCGGCCATGGGCGCTGGTCGTCCAGCTCGATGGCCACCAGCAGGGCGCCGTTGCTTTCCAGTTCACTGACGCCGCCGGTCACGTGGTGCAATTGTTCGGGCGCCGCATCATTGACCCCAAGCCGTTCGCTGCTGGGCATCAGCCGTTCACGCAGTTGGCTGTAGCCGGGCAAGTTAAGGTCGAGGCTCAAGGCGGCGCGCCCACGTTTCCAACGCCACAGGCACAGCAACGCAAGGATCAGCCGCGGCAGGATGCCGTACACCAGCAGCACGCCCACCAGCCAGGCGGCCCAGGCCTGGCGGGCGCTTTCGATATTCAGGGCGGCATCGCCGCTGGCGCGGATCATCTCGACAGTGGGCACATTGAAGCCGAGCAAGGCGGGCAGGGCGCCGAGGGTTTGGGTCACGGCGACAAAGGTGTCCGCCCGCAGGATGGTGGTTTCCCACACAAAGCCGTAGCGCCGGGTGGCCAACAGCGTCAGCAGGATCACCAGGGCGCTGAGCAGGGCCAGCAGCCACAGGCTGTTGACCAGCACACCGACGGCCCAGCGATTGAGCTTGCGCCGTTGCAGCAACAGCAGCAGGGCGGGCGCCAGTTGCGCGGCCTTGGCGTCGCGGGCGAGTTTTTCGCTGAGCCATAACCACAGGCGGCCAAGACTGGCGCCGTGTTCACCGGCAAACAGCAGGCCCAGGGCCCAGCTCAACAACAGGATCAGGTTCAAACCCAGCAGGCTGCCCAGGGCCCAGAACACATTGACCGGCGCCAACCCGTTGCCCAGCGCGGCAAACGCCAGGCCGGCGCCGCTGATAATGGCGACTGCCGCCAGCAGGATCAGCGCCAGGCGCGCGCCTTGCAGCCAGCGGGTCAGGGCGGCGGTCAGGCCATCGCGTTCGGCCAGCCACAGCGCGCGGTTTTGAATGCGCGTGGGCAGGTCGCCGCCGGCGCTGCGGGCCAGGCGATTGGCTTCCTGGTCTTCCAGGGCACCCGCGTGTTCCTCGCGCAGGCGCACGGTCTCGGTCAGCCAGAGTGTTTGCAGGGGGGTCAGAGCTGTCACGCGCCGTCCTGTTGAGCCAGTGAGTCTGGAGCATAACCGCTGGAACGCCGGTTGGGGTATGCCGCGCGCGGCTCTGGTATTCTCGTCGCCATGAAAAAAACTCTCCCTTTAAGCCTGATCGCAGCCCTCGGTGAAAACCGTGTGATCGGCGTCGACAACAGCATGCCCTGGCATTTGCCGGGGGATTTCAAATATTTCAAGGCCACCACCTTGGGCAAGCCGATCATCATGGGGCGCAAGACCTGGGATTCCCTGGGGCGACCGTTGCCGGGCCGGTTGAACATTGTGGTCAGCCGTCAGACCGATCTGGCGCTGGAAGGTGCGGAAGTTTTTCCGTCACTGGACGCGGCCGTGGAGCGGGCTGAGGAATGGGCCAAGGCGCAGGGCGTGGATGAGCTGATGCTGATCGGCGGCGCGCAGTTGTATGCCCAGGGGCTGAAGCACGCGGATCGCCTGTATTTGACGCGGGTGGCGTTGAGCCCGGACGGCGATGCGTGGTTTCCCGAGTTTGATTTGAACCAGTGGAAGCTGGTGTCGAATGTCGAGAATGCGGCTGAGAGTGACAAGCCGGCGTACAACTTCGAAGTCTGGGAAAAAGCCTAAGAGCATCGCAGGCAAGCCAGCTCCCACAGTTGACCGAGTATTACTGAAAAAACCGGTTCAATGTGGGAGCTGGCTTGCCTGCGATAGCGGTCTGTCAGGCCTGCGCCAATTCCGCATGCTCATCGGCATTGAGCAGTTCTTTATCCGTCTGCTGCATGATCTGGCTGGTAATCGCCCCGGCCGTCATCGAACCGTTCACGTTCAATGCCGTACGGCCCATGTCGATCAGCGGCTCAACCGAAATCAGCAGCGCCACCAGTGACACCGGCAAGCCCATCGCCGGCAGCACGATCAGCGCGGCAAACGTCGCACCGCCGCCCACGCCCGCCACACCGGCCGAACTCAAGGTCACAATCGCCACCAGGGTCGCGATCCACAGCGGGTCCAGCGGGTTGATACCCACGGTCGGCGCAACCATCACCGCCAGCATCGCCGGATAAAGGCCGGCACAACCGTTCTGGCCAATCGTCGCGCCAAACGAGGCGGCAAAGCCGGCGATGGACTGCGGAATCCCCAGGCGACGGGTCTGCGCTTCAATGCTCAGCGGAATGCTCGCGGCGCTGGAGCGGCTGGTGAAGGCGAACGTCAGCACCGGCCAGACCTTGCGGAAGAACCGCAGCGGGTTGATCCCGGCCAGCGACAGCAGCAGGCCGTGCACCACAAACATCAGGCCCAGGGCCAGGTACGACACCACCACAAAACTGCCGAGCTTGATGATGTCTTGCAGATTGGAACTAGCGACCACTTTGGTCATCAGCGCCAATACGCCGTACGGGGTCAGCTTCATCACCAGGCGCACCAGGCGCATCACCCAGGCTTGCAGGGTGTCGATGGCGTTGAGGACTTTCTGGCCTTTTTCCACGTCATCCTTGAGCAGTTGCAGCGCGGCAACCCCAAGGAATGCAGCGAAGATCACCACACTGATGATCGACGTCGGCTTGGCCCGGGCCAGGTCGGCGAACGGGTTCTGCGGGATGAACGACAGCAGCAGTTGCGGGATATTCAGGTCGGCGACCTTGCCCGCGTAATCACTCTGGATCACTTGCAGGCGCGCCATTTCCTGGGTGCCGGCCACCAGGCCTTCGGCGGTGAGGCCGAACAGGTTGGTCAGGCCGATACCGATCAGCGCCGCAATCGCCGTGGTGAACAGCAGCGTGCCGATGGTCAGGAAGCTGATCTTGCCCAGGGACGAGGCGTTATGCAGACGGGCCACGGCGCTGAGGATCGAGGCGAACACCAGCGGGATCACGATCATTTGCAGCAACTGCACGTAACCGTTGCCGACCAGGTCGAACCAGCCGATCGAGGCCTTGAGCACCGGGTTGCCGGCACCGTAGATCGCGTGCAGCACCACACCGAAGATCACGCCGAGGACCAACGCAAACAACACCTTCTTGGCGAGGCTCCAGTTGGTTCGGCGGGTTTGTGCCAGGCCCAGCAGCAGGGCCACGAACACCAGTAAGTTGAGAATCAGGGGCAGATTCATTGAAGCTCCGTTGAGAAGGCAGCCAATCGCAGGAGCCTGCGATTGCGAACCGGCAAGCCTAACAGCTTGAAATATATTGATTTAATAACGTTATCGCATGGCGACTGTCGTTTTTGGAATAAGTAAATGGCGCCCAGGCGTACGCGGGTGGCGCGATCACGACGAAAGCGGTCGCGCTCGGGCGATAACTGTCATACAGATTTGTTAGCGTCGATGTCTTTCACTCAGGGAGAAAACGCACATGAAGCTAGCGCCGAAACTGTTTGCCGCCGCGCTGTGCCTGGGCCTCGCGAGCCAGGCCTTTGCCGCCACCGAGTTGAAACACTGGCCGGCGGCTGCCGCCAAGCAACTGGACGCGATGATTGCCGCCAATGCCAACAAGGGCAACTTCGCGGTGTTCGACATGGACAACACCAGTTACCGCTACGACCTTGAAGAGTCGTTGCTGCCGTACCTGGAAAACAAGGGCCTGATTACTCGCGACACCATGGACCCTTCCCTGAAGCTGATCCCGTTCAAGGACACCGCTGACCACAAGGAAAGCCTGTTCAGTTACTACTACCGCCTCTGCGAAGTTGACGACATGGTCTGCTACCCGTGGGTCGCGCAGATTTTCTCCGGCTTCACCCTCAAGGAACTCAAGGGCTACGTCGACGAGATGATGGCGTCGGGCAAGCCGGTGCCGGTCACCTATTACGACGGTGACGTGGTCAAGAACATGGAAGTGCAGCCGCCGAAGGTCTTCACCGGCCAGGCTGAGCTGTTTAACAAGCTGATGGAAAACGGCATCGAGGTCTACGTGATGACCGCCGCGTCTGAGGAACTGGTGCGCATGGTCGCGGCCGATCCGAAGTACGGCTACAACGTCAAACCCGAGAATGTCATCGGCGTGAGCACCTTGCTCAAGGACCGCAAGACCGGCGAGCTGACCACCGCCCGCAAGCAGATTGCCGCCGGCAAGTATGACGAGAAGGCCAACCTCGGCCTGGAGCTGACCCCGTACCTGTGGACCCCGGCCACCTGGATGGCCGGCAAGCACGCAGCGATCCTGACCTATATCGACGAGTGGAAAAAACCGGTGATCGTCGGTGGCGACACGCCGACCAGTGACGGCTACATGCTGTTCCATGACGTGGACGTGGCCAAGGGCGGCATCCACCTGTGGATCAACCGTAAAGACAAATACATGACCCAGCTCAACGGCATGATGGCCAAGCACGCTGCGGCCCAGGCCAAGGAAGGGTTGCCGGTGACGGCGGATAAAAACTGGGTGATCGTCAAGCCGGACGAGATTCAGTAAGTACGGCTGGACTCGGTCAAAAATGTGGGAGCGGGCTTGCTCGCGAAGGCGGTGGATCAGCCAGCTTATTCAGTAACTGGCACACCGCAATTCGCGAGCAAGCCCGCTCCCACAGTTGATCACCTTTGTTTGGGGAATAATCTCCAGGCAAAAAAATGCCCCGCACATGGCGGGGCATTTTTATGGGCGAGGTTTACAGACCGTCAAGCATCGCCTTGTTACGCACAGCACCCTTGTCGGCACTGGTGGCCAGCAGGGCATAAGCCTTCAACGCGGTGGTGACTTTGCGCGGACGCTTCTCCACCGGCTTCCAGCCTTTCTTGTCCTGCTCGATGCGGCGTGCCGCCAGTTCTTCATCGCTGATCAACAGGTTGATCGAGCGGTTCGGAATGTCGATCAGCACCTTGTCGCCATCCTGCACCAGGCCGATGGCGCCGCCCGCAGCAGCTTCCGGCGAAGCGTGGCCGATGGACAGGCCCGAGGTCCCGCCGGAGAAACGGCCGTCGGTCAGCAAGGCGCAGGCTTTGCCCAGGCCCTTGGATTTCAGGTACGACGTCGGGTACAGCATCTCTTGCATGCCCGGGCCGCCTTTCGGGCCTTCGTAACGGATGATGACGATGTCGCCTTCCTTCACTTCGTCAGCGAGGATGCCGCGTACCGAGCTGTCCTGGCTTTCGTAGATCTTGGCGCGGCCTTCGAACACGTGGATCGACTCGTCCACACCGGCGGTTTTCACGACGCAGCCATCGAGGGCGATGTTGCCGTACAGCACGGCCAGGCCGCCCTCTTTCGAATAGGCATGCTCGACACTGCGGATGCAGCCGTTTTCACGGTCGTCGTCGAGGGTTTCCCAACGGGTCGACTGGCTGAACGCGGTCTGCGTCGGGATGCCGGCCGGGCCGGCCTTGAAGAAGTGATGCACGGCTTCGTCAGTGGTTTGGGTGATGTCCCACTTGGCGATGCCTTCGGCGATGGATTTGCTGTGCACGGTCGGCAGGTCGGTGTGCAACAGGCCGCCACGGGCCAGGGAGCCGAGGATCGAGAAGATCCCGCCGGCGCGGTGCACGTCTTCCATGTGGTACTTCTGGATGTTCGGCGCGACTTTGCACAGTTGCGGCACGTGGCGGGACAGGCGGTCGATGTCCCGCAGGTCGAAGTCGATCTCGGCTTCCTGGGCGGCGGCCAGCAAGTGCAGGATGGTGTTGGTGGAACCGCCCATGGCGATGTCCAGGGTCATGGCGTTTTCGAACGCCTTGAAATTGGCGATGTTGCGCGGCAACACCGACTCATCGTTCTCGGTGTAGTAACGCTTGCACAGCTCGACGATGGTGCGGCCGGCCTGCAGGAACAGCTGCTCGCGGTCGCTGTGGGTGGCCAGTGTCGAGCCGTTGCCCGGCAACGCCAGGCCCAGGGCTTCCACCAGGCAGTTCATCGAGTTGGCGGTGAACATGCCGGAGCACGAACCGCAGGTAGGGCAGGCGCTGCGCTCGTATTCCGCGACCTTCTCGTCAGAAGCGCTGGAATCGGCGGCGATGACCATGGCGTCCACCAGGTCGAGGCCGTGGGAGGCGAGCTTGGTCTTGCCGGCTTCCATCGGGCCGCCGGAGACGAAGATCACCGGGATGTTCAGGCGCAGGGCGGCCATCAGCATGCCGGGGGTGATCTTGTCGCAGTTGGAGATGCACACGATGGCGTCGGCGCAGTGGGCGTTGACCATGTACTCCACGGAGTCGGCGATGATCTCGCGGCTCGGCAGGGAATACAGCATGCCGTCATGGCCCATGGCGATGCCGTCATCCACGGCGATGGTGTTGAATTCTTTCGCTACACCGCCGGCGCGTTCGATCTCGCGGGCGACCAGTTGGCCCAGGTCCTTGAGGTGGACGTGGCCGGGTACGAACTGGGTGAACGAGTTGGCAATCGCGATGATCGGCTTCTTGAAGTCGTCATCTTTCATCCCCGTGGCGCGCCACAGTGCGCGGGCGCCGGCCATGTTGCGGCCGTGGGTGGATGTTTTCGAGCGGTAATCAGGCATTGGAGCACTCCGGGCGGCTAATCAAGTACTAAAGGGGAGTGAGCTTCTAATTGACGACTGGAACACCCGAAAAATGGCCGTGTGTCCGGAAGTTGCCACTCGCGTCGCGGGATCGCCGCTTGCTTGGGCCTCGAGCTCATAAACCCGCCGGGGGATGACTGGCGATGAATAGGTCCGATTCTACACCGCTGGCGGCCGGAGGGAATGGCCGTCTACCTGTAGGAGCGAGCTTGCTCGCGAAAAACGTCAACGGTAACGCAGCGCTATCAGGTGGTCCGTGTCGTCTGTTGGTTTTTCGCGAGCAAGCTCGCTCCTACAGGGTTGCGTATTTCACAGCCACATGGCGTCCCAGAGCGGATAGTCGCCGATACGCTCAACCAGCCCTGCTCTTAATGGATTGGCGACGATGTATCGAGCTGTTGCTTTCAGGTCATCTTCCCGGCGTAGCGCCCGATCAAAGTAGCCCTTTTGCCAAAGTGTCCCGTGGCAACTCCTCGCTTTGTTAATGGCTTGGGCACTTCGCGACTTGGTAATCCGCATCAGTCTCGGCAAATCGCCGTTGTGCAATTCCACCAGCCAATGGAAATGGTCCGGCATCACGACCCAGGCCAGTGAGGTCGCCTCGCCGTCGTCCTGAGCCTTTCTGAATTCGCGAACAAGCAGGCGACCAATGCGCCAGTCCTGGAAGACCAGCTGTCGTTGATGGGTGACGGCGGTGAGCAGGTAAATGCGGCCGGATTCCGAATAGCGGCCTTTACGCAGCCGATGGGCGTTTTGCTGGGTGGACATTCCTTCGTCCTCTTCGTGTGGGTAGAAGAGAGACGGTAGGAGGCAACAGTGTCTATTGGCGTTTAAACACTGGTTCTGAATATGTCATGCCTTCTGTAGGAGCGAGCTTGCTCGCGAAGAACGTCAACGATAACGCAGCGCTATCAGGTGGCCCGTGTCGCCTATATGTTTTTCGCGAGCAAGCTCGCTCCTACAGTGGGAGTGGGAGAGCGTTAGCGTCCGACTCTGATGTTCGTCACTACGCCCCAAACGCTGAGCACGATGAAGCTGATGGCGATGGTCATCAGCAAGTTGTCTCCGGCTTGGGCGAGCGCGGCGCTGCTGACGGCGGCGGTGATGAACATGATGCTGTTGCCGGCCGACGCGGCGGTGCCGGCGCTGCTGGAGAACAGCAACATGGCCGCGGAAATCGCGGCGGGGCGTACCAGGGTCACGGCCAGGGCGCTGATCAGCATCGGGATCAGCAGGGTGATGGTGGTCATGGCCTCATAGCTGATCACCAGCGTCAGCAATACGCCTGCGATCCCCAGCAGGCCCAGCCCGAGGTTGATTTGTCGCGTGAGGGAGATATGTTTCTGCAGTGCAGTTGCTGCAACGCCGCCCAGCAGGTAGGCAACGCCATACACCATCAGCACTACCGCGTACTGGTATTCGGACAGCTTCAACTCATCCATGAAAATCAGCGGTGTCACGCTGATCAAGGCGAAGTAACACGCGAATACCAACGCGGCGATCCACCAGTAACGGATGAAGTCCCGGTTGCTTGCGATGGATTTCAGCGTGGCGATGATCGAAACAGGGGCTCTTTCAGGGCTGGCCGCCTTGGACGGCAATATCAGCCAGGCATGGATAAACATGCCTAGCGCCATCACCGCAAATCCATAAAAGCTGCCCTGCCAATCAAATGTGGTTTGCAGCCAGGAGCCGAGCAGCGGCGACAGCGCAACGAACGATCCGCTCAGGGTCATGTAGTAGATGCGGATGCGGGCGCGATCCTGCTCTTCGAAAAGGTCTTCAACCAGCGCATGGCCGAGCACAAAAAAGCCACAGCCGATGGCCTGGACGGCGCGAAACAGCAGGAAACTCGGGTAATTCGCCGCCAGTGCGCAGCCGATCGAGCCTAGGGTGGAAACCACGATGCACCCCAGCAGCACTTCCTTGCGCCCGAATTTATCTGAAAGCGGGCCGGCGATCAGTTGGGAAATCGCAAAAACCAGAGTGAACAGGCTGATGGATAAGGCGACCTCAGCAGTTGAGGTATCGAACTTCGCGGCCAGGGCTGGAAAGGAGGGCAGCAGGATATTGATCGGGAAGAAGCTGATCAGCGAGATGCAGGTGATGAGGATGAAGCGCGAGCGTTGTTGGCGTTTTAAGTCGCCATGGGGTGGCGAATAAGAGGACTCAGACATTGTTTTTATTTTCCGGAGTAAAACCAGAAACCGATACTAGTCTGCGAAACGGGGAATTCAATCAAAAGTGTTGTGGGAGGCCAAGCCCATGATGGTGTGTGTTGCCGCTGTAGGAGCGAGCTTGCTCGCGAAGAACGTCAACGATAACGCAGCGCTATCAGGTAGCCCGTGTTGTCTATTCGTCTTTCGCGAGCAAGCTCGCTCCTACAGTTGATCCGGTTCCAATTGGGCGTTAGCTATTCGGCAACAACCGGCAAGTAATGCTCTTGATATACCGGGTCTCGGCAATCGCCGGGTGCACCGGGTGGTCCGGGCCCTGGCCGCCGCGTTCCAGCATCTGGATATTGCGATCCAGGTGACGGGCGCTGGTCAGCAGGATGTTTTGCAGGTCGTCTTCCGGCAAGTGCATCGAGCACGAAGCGCTGACCAGGATGCCGTCCTTGCTGAGCAGGCGCATGGCTTGCTCGTTCAGGCGGCGGTAGGCGCCTTCGCCGTTTTTCATGTCTTTCTTGCGCTTGATGAAGGCAGGCGGGTCGGCCACGATCACGTCGAAACGCTCTTCGCTGGCTTTCAGCTCTTTGAGGGCTTCGAACACGTCGCCTTCGATGCAGGTCATTTTCTCGGCAACGCCGTTCAGTGCCGCGTTGCGCTCCACGCCGTCGAGGGCGAAGGCGGAGGCGTCGACGCAGAACACTTCACTGGCACCGAAGGCGGCCGCTTGCACGCCCCAGCCGCCGATGTAGCTGTACAGGTCGAGTACGCGTTTGCCTTTGGCATACGGAGCCAGGCGAGCGCGGTTCATGCGGTGGTCGTAGAACCAGCCGGTCTTCTGGCCCTGGATCACCGGCGCTTCGAACTTCACGCCGTTTTCTTCCAGTGCCACCCACTCCGGCACCAGGCCGAACACGGTTTCGACGTAGCGGTTGAGGCCTTCGGCATCACGCGCGGCGGAGTCGTTCTTGAACAGGATGCCGCTTGGCTTGAGCACTTGGGTCAGTGCGGCAATCACGTCTTCCTTGTGGGCTTCCATGGTCGCCGAAGCGATCTGCACCACCAGGATGTCGCCGAAACGGTCGACCACCAGGCCTGGCAACAAGTCGGAATCGCCGTACACCAGGCGGTAGAACGGCTTGTCGAACAGGCGGTCACGCAGGGACAGGGCGACGTTGATGCGGTGTACCAGCAGCGACTTGTCCAGCGGCAACTTGATGTCGCGGGACAGCAGGCGGGCGCAGATCAGGTTGTTCGGGCTCATGGCCACGATGCCGAGGGTCTTGCCGCCGGCTGCTTCCAGGATCGCCTGGTCGCCTGCCTGGAAGCCGTGAAGAGGTGTGGCGGCCACATCGATTTCGTTGCTGTAGACCCACAGGTGGCCGTTGCGCAAACGACGATCGGCGTTGGCTTTGAGACGCAGGCTTGGCAGGGACATGACGTCGCTCCGGAAAAAAGAGCGGGAGTATACCGTGTTGTGCAGTACTTGGCGGCGCCGCCGGACATGTGGAAGCGGTTCAGTTCGGGTTTTTGAGGTGTCAGCCTGGTTGCCATAAAGGTTAGAATCGCCGCCTAGTCCAGAGTGTGCCCCCTATGTCCCAAGAGCTATCCGCCGAACAGATCCAACAGAGCCTCCAAGGCATCAGTGTGCCGCCTCAACCGCAAATCATGGTGGATTTGCAGATGGAGCAGTACATGCCCGATCCGGACCTGGAAGTGATCGCCCGGTTGATCGCCCAGGACCCGGGCCTCTCCGGCTCGCTGCTGAAGATCGTCAATTCGCCGTATTACGGTCTGAGCAACAAGATCGTCTCGATACAGCGCGCGGTGAACCTGCTGGGCAGCCGCTCCATCGTCAACCTGATCAACGCGCAGTCGATCAAGGGCGAGATGAGCGACGACACGATCGTCACCCTCAACCGTTTCTGGGACACCGCCCAGGACGTGGCCATGACCTGCCTGGCCCTGGCCAAGCGCACCGGCAGCCAGGCGGTCGATGAAGCCTACGCATTGGGGCTGTTCCACGATTGTGGCGTGCCGTTGATGCTCAAGCGTTTCCCGAACTACATGAGTGTGCTGGAAGAGGCCTATGCCAACGCCGGCCCGGAGTGCCGTGTGGTCGACACCGAGAACCAGGCGTTCAACACCAACCATGCCGTGGTGGGTTACTACACCGCCAAATCCTGGCGCCTGCCGGAACATGTGACCGATGCCATCGCCAATCACCACAATGCCCTGGCGATTTTCAGCGACGAGTCCAACCACAAGCCGCAGCTGAAAAACCTGCTGGCGATCCTGAAAATGGCCGAGCACATTTGTGCGTCGTACCGCGTGCTGGGCAACCAGGTGGATGACCATGAGTGGAACGCCATCGGCCCGCTGGTGCTGGACCATATCGGCCTGTCGGACTACGACTTCGAGAGCTTGAAGTTGTCGATCCGCGAGCTGGGCGCGCACTAACCCTTTTTCCAAGAGGTACACATGCCCGAGTTACCGGAAGTCGAAACCACCCGGCGCGGAATTGCGCCGCACTTGGAAGGCCAGCGGGTCAGCCGTGTGGTGGTGCGTGAGCGGCGCCTGCGCTGGCCGATCCCGGAAGACCTGGATGTGCGGCTGTCCGGGCAACGCATCGTGCTGGTGGAGCGGCGGGCCAAGTATTTGTTGATCAATGCCGAGGTCGGCACGCTGATCAGCCACTTGGGCATGTCGGGCAATTTGCGCCTGGTGGAAGCCGGCAGCCCGGCGGCCAAGCATGAGCATGTGGATATAGAACTGGAGTCGGGCCTGGCCCTGCGCTACACCGACCCGCGACGCTTTGGCGCGATGCTCTGGAGCCTCGACCCGCTGAACCACGAGCTGCTGATCCGCCTGGGGCCGGAGCCGTTGACCGACCTGTTCGACGGCGAGCGGCTATTCCAGCTGTCCCGTGGACGCTCGATGGCGGTGAAGCCGTTCATCATGGACAACGCGGTGGTGGTGGGGGTGGGCAATATCTACGCGACGGAGGCGCTGTTTGCCGCCGGGATTGATCCGCGCCGGGAAGCCAAGGGCATTTCCCGTGGGCGTTACCTGAAGCTGGCGATCGAGATCAAGCGCATCCTGGCGGCGGCCATCGAGCGCGGCGGCACCACGTTGCGTGACTTTATCGGCGGCGACGGGCAGCCGGGGTATTTCCAGCAGGAATTGTTCGTCTATGGCCGTGGTGGCGAGGCGTGCAAGGTCTGTGGGACCGAATTGCGCAACGTGATGCTGGGGCAGCGGGCGAGTGTGTTTTGCCCGAAGTGTCAGAGCTGACAATTTGTGGTGCTGCTGATGGCCTATTCGCGAGCAAGCCCGCTCCCACATTCGACTGCATTCCAAAGGTGGAACTCGGTCTAATGTGGGAGCGGGCTTGCTCGCGAAGGGGCTTAATGAAGCGCCAAGGGACTTAGGCCTTCCCGGTAATCAACCGGTACTTCTCCATCAGTTGCTCTTCCGTTTCCGGATGAGCCTCGTCCAGCGGAATGCAATCCACCGGGCAAACCTGCTGGCACTGGGGTTCGTCGTAGTGGCCGACACACTGGGTGCACAGGTTGGGGTCGATCACATAGATCTCTTCACCCTGGGAAATGGCAGCGTTCGGGCACTCGGGTTCGCAGACGTCGCAGTTGATGCAATCGTCGGTGATGATCAGGGACATGGAAACTCCTGCCAGGGCTGTCAGCCAAGGCATCTGAAAACTAATGCGCGCAATTGTGCCGCATTGGCGCCCGCAGTGCGAGTCACAGCGATGGACAGTAGGAGCCGGCTTGCCGGCGATGGCGATGGGTCAGTTGCACCGTGGCGCCTGGATCGCTGGCAAGCCAGCTCCTGCAGTCCGGGATTATTTCTTGAATCGCAGGGTGAGAGCATCCGCCACAGCCGGGTGCACGAACTTGGTGATATCCCCGCCCAACGCCGCGATTTCCCGGACCAACGTCGAGGAAATGAACGAATAACGTTCCGAAGGCGTAAGAAACAGGCTTTCCACGTCCGGCGCCAGTTGGCGGTTCATGTTGGCCAGCTGGAATTCGTATTCGAAGTCCGACACCGCCCGCAGGCCGCGCAGGAACACATTGGCGTTCTGTTCCTTGGCGAAGTGCGCCAGCAGCGTCGAGAAGCCGACCACTTCAACGTTGGGCAGATGCTTGGTGACCTCACGGGCCAGCTCCACGCGCTGTTCCAGGGGAAACAGCGGGTTTTTCTTGGGGCTGGCAGCGACCGCGATAATCACATGGTCGAACAAGCGCGAGGCGCGTTCGACCAGATCGCCATGGCCCTTGGTGATTGGGTCGAAGGTACCTGGGTACAACACTCGGTTCATCGCGTCGTCCTGGCGGAGTCCGTTGGGGAACCGGATGGTATCGCAGCCATCCCGGTCGGCCAAGTCAACTTATTCAGAAGAAAGCACTATAGACACCGCGAATACCCGGTTTTTTCAGGCCGTTTTCAGACGTTCGGCCAATGCTGTCGCCAGTTGCGCCGTCAATCCATACACCGATAACTGCGGGTTAGCGCCAATGCTGGTGGGGAATAGCGAGCCATCGTGGATCGACAAGTTGCGCAGTTGATGATGGCGCCCAAGGCTGTCGGCCACGGCGTTTTTCGGTTCTTCCCCCATCGCGCAACCGCCCATTACATGAGCGCTGCCGAGCCGGGTTCGGTGCAATTCGAGGTTCAACCCGTCGATCATGCTGCGGGCTTCAGCCAAGGTGTTCACGTAGCGCGCATCGCCGTGCAGCGGCATCACCGACTTGGCGCCGCCGGCAAACTGAATCTCCGCCATGCTGTGGAATGCCCGGCGCAGGCCGTCCCAGGCGTAGGGCGAAACCTGATAATCGAGCACCGGTGTGCCATCGCCGCGCAATTCGACGGTGCCGCCCGGGCTGTCGGGGTGGAAACCGTCGCGCAAGAGGGCAAGCATTGCGTGGGTCTTGGGCAGTTGGCCCATATCCAGCGCGTTCTGCGTGCCGTAGCCGCCAAGCAAGGTACTGGCGAGGCCCGGATGCAGCGGCGGTACTTCGAGCTTGTAGGACATTTTGCCGGTAGTGCCGTCCTGCCATTGGAAGTGATCGGAATAAATCGACTGCGGCGCCCCGTAGAACGGGTTGATCACCTCGTCGAACAACCCTGCGGAAAAATTCACCAGGTGTAAAAAGGTTCGCTTGCCCAGGCGCGAGTGGGGATCGGGTGCGTCCGAGCGCAGCAGCAGCGCCGGGCTGTTGATGCCGCCGCCGGCCAGTACGTAATGCTTGGCTTTTACTGTGATCTTGCGGCCAGTGGGTGCCACGCAAAACTGATCCATGGCCACGCATTCGAGGCTGGTGATGGTGTCGCCGCTGAACTTCAGGCGTTCGGCACGGGCCAGGTACAGCAGCTCGCCGCCTTTCTCCAGGGTGGACGGAATGGTGGTCACCAGCATTGATTGCTTGGCGTTGACCGGGCAACCCATGCCGCAATACCCCAGGTTGAAACAGCCGCGCACATTGCGCGGGATCACGTGCCAGCTGTAGCCAAGCTTTTCGCAGCCCTTGCGGATCACGTCATTGTTGGCATTCGGTGGCATGGCCCAAGGCGCGATGCCCAGGCGTTGTTCCATTTTTTCGAACCAGGGCGCCATTTCGGCGCTGCTGTGGCCCTTGACCGCGTACTCGCTGGCCCAGTGGGCGAGGGTCGGGTCCGGGGTGCGGAAGCTGGAGGTCCAGTTGATCAGCGTGGTGCCGCCGACCGCGCGGCCCTGCAGGATGGTGATAGCGCCGTCCTTGCTCATGCGGCCGATGCCTTCCTGGTAGAGGCTGGCGTAGGCCTCGTCTTCCAGCAGCTTGAAGTCGTTGCTGGTCTTCAGCGGGCCTTCTTCGATCAGCAGCACCTTGTAGCCGGCGGCGCTGAGGATTTCGGCGGTGGTGCCGCCGCCGGCGCCGCTGCCGATGATCGCGACGTCGGCTTCCAGGGTCAGGTCCTGGTCGAGGGCGGCGCCATTGTGGGTCTTCCAGCCGCGGGCCATGCCATCGCGGAACAGATCAGGTACGGGCATCAGGGTCGTCTCTTGTTTTTATCGGGATGCAGATCAGATTTTCGGTGGGCCGGGGTAGCCGCAATGCGCCCAGGACTCGGGGCGGAAATACCAGGCCATGATCACCAGCTTGAGCAACGAGCCCTGGCCCATGCGCAGCAGGTTCAGGTAGCTGTTTTCCCAACGGTGCAGGAAGTTGCGGATCTGTTCGCCGCTGGCGTTTTCCCAGCTGCCCCACACCCCGGTCAGCGGCCCACGGGTGACGGCCATGCCCAATACGTCGAACAGTTGCTGGGTCAGCTTGAACATCTCGGGCGACAGGTGTTGCAGGCTGAAGTCGAGCTTTTTCAGGGTGTCGTCGATGCCGGCCACCACTACCTCGGCGCTGGCCACGCCCTCCAGCAGCACCGGAATCACTGCCCGCAAAAACGGCAGGTCACTGCTGCGCAACATCGCAAAGCCGCTGGCCGGGGTGCTGCTGGAGCAGCCGCTGAGGCTGGCGCCCAGCCCGGCGGTGGCCAGGAAGGCGCTGGCGCACAGGCCGAGTTTCAAGACGCCGCGCCGTGACAGCGCGGGTGATTCAGTCAGGCTAGGGTTCATTCTTATTGTTATCCCGGTGATGGGTTTGTTAGCGGACGAACAGCTTCTGGATCAACTTCTGAATGGATTTGCCATAGGGCGGGTAAATCAGCTTGGCCGCGTTCAGGCGTTGCTTGATCAGCACGCCCTTGGCCTTGCTGAAGGTCAGGAAACCTTCATGGCCGTGGTAATGGCCCATGCCCGACGGGCCGATGCCGCCGAAGGGCATGTCGTCCTGGGCCACATGCAGCAACGTGTCGTTCAGGCACACGCCGCCGGAATGGGTTTCGTGCAGTACGCGGTTCTGTTCCGCCTTGTCGTAGCCGAAGTAATACAGCGCCAGTGGGCGAGGGCGCTGATTGATGTAGGCAAAGGCCTGGTCGAGGCCGCGATACGGCACGATCGGCAGCACCGGGCCGAAGATTTCGTCCTGCATCACGGTCATCTCGTCGCTGACATTCAGCAGCAGGCTGTGGGCCATGCGGCGGTCCTGGCCCTGGTCGTACAGCGGGACCAGGGTGGCACCCTTGTCAGTGGCGTCTTTCACGTAGCCGTTGAGCCGGGCCAACTGTCGTTCGTTGATGATGGCGGTGTAGTCCGGGTTGTCGGCCAGGGTCGGATAGAACCCGCGAACCGCCTTGCTGTAGGCCTCGACGAAGCCGTCTACACGGTCTTCCGGCACCAGCACATAGTCCGGCGCCACGCAGGTTTGCCCGGCATTCAGCGCCTTGCCGAAGGCGATGCGTTCGGCGGCGTCCTTGAGCGGCACGTCGGCGGAAACAATCGCCGGTGATTTGCCGCCCAGTTCCAGGGTGACCGGCGTCAGGTGTTCGGCCGCCGCGCGCATCACGTGCTTGCCGATGCTGGTGGCGCCGGTGAACAGCAGGTGGTCGAAGCGCAGCTTGGAAAACGCCATGCCCACTTCAGCCTCGCCGAGCACCACGCACACCAGGTCCTCGGGGAAGATCTTCGCCAGCAGCGCCTTGAGCAACTGGCCGGTGGCGGGGGTGGATTCGCTGAGCTTGAGCATCACCCGGTTGCCGGCCGCCAATGCACCCACCAGCGGGCCGATGGCCAGGTACAGCGGGTAGTTCCAGGGCACGATCACCCCGACCACACCCAGGGGTTGATAGATGACCTTGGCGGACGCGGGCTGGAAGGCAATGCCTACAGCGCGGCGGGAAGGTTTCATCCAACCCTTGAGGTGTTTGCTGGCGTAGTGAATGCCATGCAGGCTGGGCATCAGTTCGGCGAACAGGGTTTCGTCGGCGCTGCGGTGGCTGAAATCACTGCTGATGGCGTTGATCAGCGCCTGGCGCTCGTCACTCAGCAGCTCGCGTAAGGCCTTGAGCCATTGCTGGCGCTGGGCGGCCGGCGGCATCGGGTTGGCGGCGTAGGCTTGGCGCTGGGCGTCGAACAGTTCCTGGAGCTGGTCCAGCGCCTGGGAATCTTGCAGGTAGGCAACGTTGGCAGACATGGCGAAGTTCCCGATTGTTATTGGAATGCTTCAGTTTTTAGAGTCATTGCTCTAAATTGTCAAATAACATTGCACAACGTGCCGATTTATCCGGACAAGGATAGTCCGTAAGATGCCGCCATCACGGGTCTAGAAGTTGATTTCCCATGGCACCACGAGTAAAGACCAGCGAGCGCATTGTGCAAACCAGCCTGGAGCTGTTTAACCAGCAGGGCGAGCGCAGTGTCAGCACCAACCATATCGCCGCCCATATGGAAATTTCCCCGGGCAACCTGTACTACCACTTCCCCAACAAGCAGGCGATTATCGCGGTGCTGTTTCGTGAGTACGAAGCGTTGGTGGACAGTTTCCTGCGCCCGCCCCAGGGCCGTGCGGTGACCGTGGAAGACAAGCGCTTCTACCTGCAGGCGGTGCTGGCCGGCATGTGGCGCTACCGCTTCCTGCACCGTGACCTCGAACACCTGCTGGAAAGCGACCCGGAGCTGGCCACCGGCTATCGGCGGTTCTCCCAGCGTTGCCTGATCCAGGGCGCAGCCATCTACCAGGGGTTTGTCGATGCCGGCATCCTGAACATGGACCCGGTGCAAACCGAAGCCCTGACCCTCAACGCCTGGATCATCCTCACCTCATGGGTGCGCTTCCTGTGCACCACCAATGAAAAGTCCACGCACCTGAGCGCTGAGGCCATCAAGCGCGGTGTGTACCAGGTGCTGGTGCTGGAAGCCGGGTTTATCACCCCCAAGGCCAAGGACGCGGTGGATGCACTGTTCAAAGAGTTTTACGTGCCGTTGAATCAGGCGCTGGAAGAAGTGAAGTAGGATGTTTCCCGAACGCTAACCTAGCCACAGGAGTCAGTCATGCCGCTTGCCCAACTGATCAGCCCCCAGCAACTGGCCGAGCGCCAGAAGTCCGGCGGGCTGGTGATCCTCGATTGCCGCTTTGCCCTGGAAGACCCGGACTACGGCCTGTGCAGCTACGCCGAAGGGCATATCGAAGGGGCGCAGTATGCCGATCTGGAGCGCCACCTCAGCGGGCCGATAATCAAGGGCGTGACCGGTCGCCATCCGTTGCCGGCGCCGGATGCGTTTATCCGGCAACTGCGGGCATGGGGCGTTAACGCCGACAGCGATATCGTTTTGTATGACGACGGCCCGGGTGCCTATGCCGCCCGTGCCTGGTGGCTGCTGGCCTGGCTGGGCAAGCGCGACGGCGTGTTCATCCTCGATGGCGGCCTGAAAGCCTGGCACGCGGCGGGCTTCCCGTTGAGCCTGGATGCGCCGGTGATCGAGCCCGGCACCTTCAGCGGCACGCCGGACAACCACTTGCAACTGGACGCCGAACACCTGCAGAAACGCCTTGGCCAGCCCGGCCTGACCCTGATCGACGCCCGCGCCCAGCCGCGTTTTCGTGGTGAAGTGGAGCCGATCGACCCGGTTGCCGGGCATATCCCCGGCGCGCAATGTGCCGCATTCAATGAAAACCTGGGCAGCGACGGCCGTTTCCTGCCGGCGGACCAGCTCAAGCAACGCTTCGCCGCCAAGCTGCAAGACCGCTCGCCGGATGACCTGGTGGCCTACTGCGGCTCGGGCGTGACTGCCTGCCACAACCTGTTTGCGCTGTGCCTGGCGGGTTACCCGTTGGGCAAGTTGTACGCGGGGTCGTGGAGCGAGTGGATCACTGATCCAAAGCGGGAAGTTGCAACAGGCGACTGAGGTCTGCCTGACCCGGTCTGAGCCAAAGTGTGGGAGCTCCCACATTTTTATCGGCGTTGTGTCAGTAGCCACTCCGGGATTCTTCGTTCCAGGTAGTAAGTTGGCTGTTTCAGCGAGCCATCCACAAACCCGACATGCCCGCCCTTGGCCAGCAGTTCGAACTCGGTGCAATCCGACAGTTCGCTGGCCTCGGGCAGGCTGTGGGCGAACACGAACGGGTCGTCCGCGGCCTGGATGATCAGGGTTGGTGTGAGAATGCCCCCGAGGTAGTAGCGGCTGGAGGCGCGGCGGTAGTAGTCCTCGGCACTGAGGAACCCGTGCAGCGGCGCGGTGACGCGGCCGTCAAAGTCCCAGAACGTGCGCATCTTCTCCAGCGAGCCCAGGTCGGCGAGGGTTTTCAGGCCTGCCTCGCGGCCATCCTTGAGAAACCGGCTTTGTTTGACGCGGATATAGGCCAGCATTTCGCGCATGAAATGCTTCTGATAAACCCGAGAAAAGCCCAGGCCAATGCGATCGGCGCACTGATCCAGGCGAAACGGTACCGACACGGCGGCCGCGCCTTGCAGCCCGCAGGCTTCGCCGGTTTCGCCCAAGTACTTGAGCAGCACATTGCCGCCCAGTGAATACCCCACCGCATACAGCGGCGCCAACGGGCGCTTGGCCCGCAGGTGAACGATGGTTTCGGCCAGGTCTTCACTGGCGCCGGAATGGTAGCTGCGGGCGAGCAGGTTGGGTTCGCCGGAGCAGCCACGCCAGTTCAGTGCCACGCTGGCCCAGCCTTGAGCCGCCAGGGCTTTTTGCAGGCCGGCTACATAGGGCGAGTTAGACGAGCCGGTCAGGCCATGCAGGACCAGCACCAACGGGGTGGTTGCCTCATGGGGCCCGTGCCAGTCGAGGTCGAGAAAGTCGCCGTCTGCCAGCCACAGCCGTTCGCGCTGGCGTTCGATGTGGGTGGTTTTGCGCCACAGCGGTCCCCACAGCGTTTGCAGGTGCGGGTTGCCGAGGCCGAAGGCGGGGGAGAAGCGGTCGAGGGGCGGAGTCATGAAATTCTCGGTGCCGAATGGGCTTGCTCCAATCATTGTAGGAGCGAGCTTGCTCGCGAAAAACTCAAGATCACCGCGTTCCCCTGGTTTCCCGCGTCATCGTTAACGATCTTCGCGAGCAAGCTCGCTCCTACACGGTGCGTTGCCACAACGCGTAATACACCCGCCCGGATTTCTGCTCGCGGTGCAGGCGCCACGTGCCCGGCAGGCCGAGTGTGGACGGTGCCGTCTCGCTTTCAGTGTAGATCCAGGCATCCGGCGCCAACCACTGACGCTCTTCCAGCAGCGCACATACAGTCGGCAGCAGGTTCTGGTTGAACGGCGGATCAAGAAACACCACGTCAAACTCACGGGCTTCCTGGGTTTCCAGGTAGCGCAACGCGTCAGCCGTCTGCACTTGCCCTGTGGTGCAACGCAGCGTGCCCAGGTGTTCCTTGAGGCTGGCGACCGCCACATTGCTGGCATCCAGCGCCTGGCCCAGCGCCGCGCCACGGGACAGCGACTCCAGGAACAGCGCGCCGCTACCCGCGAACGGGTCCAGCACCTTGGCCCCGGCGATATACGGCGCGAGCCAGTTGAACAGGGTTTCACGCACGCGGTCTGGCGTCGGGCGCAGGCCCACGACATCAGGGAAGCTCAGCTTACGGCTGCCCCACTCTCCGCCGATGATGCGCAGTTGGCCCACACCGTTGTGAACGTTGTGGACAGGTTTTTTGGGACGGGATGGACGGGCCATTAATGCTCCGGAACCCCGAGCGGTTGCTCGGCGGGTTTATCAGTGGGGGGCGGTAGTGGCTTTTGCGCAATCGTCGGGCCGGCGGTCACGATGACCATCTTGTCGGCACTCAAATGTTTGTTCAAAGCAGCTTTGACCTGGTCAACGGTCAGCGCCTGGGATTGTTTCATGAAATCTTCCAGGTAGCTCAGCGGCAGGTTGTAGAAACCCATGGCGCCCAGCTGCCCGACGATATCGGCGTTGCTCGCGGTGGACAGCGGGAAGCTGCCGGCCAGTTCGCGCTTGGCGTCATCGAGTTCTTTCTGTGTCGGGCCGGTCTTGAGGTAGTCGGCGAGTACGTCCTGCACCAACCGCAGCGTGCCGGCGCTCATTTCGGCGCGGGTTTGCAGGTTGATCATGAACGGGCCGCGTACCTGCATCGGCGAGAAGCCGGAGTATACGCCGTAGGTCAGGCCGCGTTTCTCGCGCACTTCGCTCATCAAACGGGTGCCGAAGCCACCGCCGCCGAGAATCTGGTTACCCAGGGACAGCGCGGCGTAATCCGGGTCGGCACGGTCGATACCCAGTTGCGCCAGCAGCAGGGTTGTCTGCTTGGACGGGAACTCGATGTGGGTGGTGCCAGCCTTGGGCTCGACCGGTTGGGCGATTTTCGCCAGCGCCGGGCCTTTTGGCAGGGACGCGGAAACCTTGGCGGTCATGGCTTCGGCTTCGGCGCGGGTCAGATCGCCGACTACAGAAATCACTGCGTTGCCGGCGGCGTAGGCCTTGGCGTGGAAGTCCTTCAATTGCGCGAGAGTCACCTTCGGCACGCTCTCGGCGTTGCCTTCGCTCGGATGGGCGTAAGGGTGGTCGCCATAGAGCTGCTTGAACAGCTCGATGCTCGCCAGTTTGCCGGGGTTCTGTTTCTGGTATTCAAAGCCGGCCAGCAGCTGGTTCTTGATCCGCGCCAGAGAGTCTGCCGGGAAGGTCGGCTTGCCGATCACGTCGTCAAACAGTGACAGGGCGGCGTCACGCTTGTCGCTGGCGCTCAGGCTGCGCAGGGAAACCAGCGCCATGTCGCGGTAGGCGCCATTGCTGAAATCAGCACCCAGGCCGTCGAAACCGGCGGCAATCTGGCTGACGTCCTTGCCCGGCACGCCTTCGTTGAGCATTGCGTTGGTCAACAGCGCCAGGCCTGGTGTTGCGCCGTCCTGGCTGCTGCCGGCGGCGAACAGGATGCGCATGTCGAACATCGGCAGTTCATGGGCTTCGACGAACAGCACCTTGGCGCCTTCGGCGGTGGTCCAGGTTTGCACGTCGAGCTTGCGGTTGGTCGGCGCCTTGTCGTCCAGCTCGGCCAGGGATTGCAGCTTGTTGGCGGACTTGGCCTGCTCCAGCGCCTGGCTGGCGACGGATTCGCTGGGGCGCAGCAAGTACACCGCGCAGGCAGCAGCCAAAGTCACCACGATCAGGCCGGGCAGCACCAGGCGGTTGTTTTTACGTTCACTCATGAGCGGTCTCCTCAGGCAAGACATGGGCGACGCTGAGACGTTCGCGGGTGAAATAGGTGCGTGCAGCTTTCTGGATATCTTCGGCGGTGACGCTTTGCAGCTCGGCCAGCTCGGTGTCCATGAGTTTCCAGGACAGGCCCACCGTCTCCAGGGAGCCGATGGCAGTGGCCTGGCTGGTGATCGAGTCGCGCTGGTAAACCACGCCGGCGATGACCTGGGCGCGGATACGCTCCAGTTCTTCAGCGCTCGGTGGCTTGGCCTTCAGCTCATCCAGCAGGCGCCAAAGGCCGGCTTCAGCCTGGGCCACGGTCTTTTTCTTTTGCAGGTTCGGTGTGGCAGTCAGGGTGAACAGGCTGTCACCGCGGGTGTAGGCGTCGTAGCTCGACGAGCCGCCGGACACCAGCTCTTCGCCGCGCTCCAGTTGTGTCGAGATGCGCGCGCTATAGCCGCCGTCCAGCAGGGCCGAGATCAGGCGCAGGGCGTTGACCGAACGTTTGTCTTCAGCGGTGGCCAGGCTCGGCACGTTGAAACCAAGGATCACGCTCGGCAGTTTGGTCTGTACATGCATAGTCAGCAGGCGTTCACCGGGCTCGGCCAGTTCCAGCGGGATTTTCGCCGGGGGGACGTCGCGCTTGGGGATCGGGCCGAAATAGCGCTGGGCCAGGGTTTTGACTTCATCCGGGGTTACGTCGCCCACCACTACCAGGGTGGCGTTGTTCGGCACGTACCAGGATTGGTACCAGTGGCGCAGCTCTTCAACCTTCATGCGGTCCAGGTCGGCCATCCAGCCGATGGTCGGCGTGTGGTAGCCGCTGGCCGGGTAGGCCATGGCCTTGAAGCGCTCATAGGCCTTGGACATCGGGTTGTCGTCGGTGCGCATCCGGCGCTCTTCCTTGATCACCTCGATCTCGCGGCTGAACTCGTCGGCTGGCAGGCGCAGGCTGGCCATGCGGTCGGCTTCCAGCTCGAAGGCGACACCCAGGCGGTCACGGGCGAGCACTTGGTAGTAAGCGGTGTAGTCGTCGCTGGTGAAGGCGTTTTCTTCGGCACCCAGGTCACGCAGGATCAACGAAGCCTCGCCGGGGCCGACCTTGGCGCTGCCCTTGAACATCATGTGTTCCAGGGCGTGGGACAAACCGGTCTGGCCCGGGGTTTCGTAGCTGGAGCCCACCTTGTACCAGACCTGGGAAACCACCACCGGGGCGCGATGGTCTTCGCGCACGACGACCTTGAGGCCGTTGTCCAGGGTGAATTCGTGGGTGGGTTGTGGGTCGGCAGCCAAAGCTGAAAGGGGCAGACAAACTGTGCTGAGCAGCAGGCCTGCGGCGCGGCGGGCTAGAGCATTCATTCGTTTTTAAACCTGTTGGGCTGCCCGCTTGGTCTTAGCGTCGGCGGGCGAGGAGGTGCTAGGATACTGGTCCGACCTAGGGACGGCCACTATGGCTGTCTTGTTAAGGCTCTATTTAGGCCTTACAAAATGTTGCGCATGAACGAGCTGGCTAAAAAACAGTCTGTTACGCATCGAATTTTATTTACCGGCACGCCCCCTGGCGCGTCGCTACCTTGAGATAGCCGTCTCCATGTTTGGTTCCAACGACGACAAGAAGACCCCAGCTGCGGCTGGCGAGAAAAAAGGCCTGTTCGGATGGCTGCGCAAAAAGCCGCAGGAAACCGTCGTCGAACAGCCGCAGGTTCAAGCTGAACCGATCCCCGAATCCATAGTAGAAGCCGAGCCGGTTGCCGAAACCCCGGCCCCGGTGGTGTTACCGATGGCCGAGCCGGTGTTGCAGCCGGTGGTTGAGCCAGAACCTGCGCCAGAGCCAGAGCACAAGCCATGGCTGGTGTTGCCGGTGGCAGAAGAGCCTGTAGCGCTGGTTGAAGACGAGCAGGCCGAGCATGTGGCGCCGCCGATTCCGGCCCTCGTGGAGCCTGCGCCCGTTGTGGTCCAGGCGCCGCCAGTGGTTGAGGTGCTTGCACCGGTGGTCGCCAAACCTGTTCCGGTCGCCGTCGCCGCGCCAGCAGTCATCGAAGAGCCTGCTGTTCCTGCCGAAACCGGCAAGACCGGTTTCTTCGCCCGCCTCAAGCAAGGCCTGAGCAAGACCAGCGCCAGCATCGGCGAAGGCATGGCCAGCCTGTTCCTCGGCAAAAAGACCATCGATGACGAGCTGCTGGAGGACATCGAAACCCGCCTGCTGACCGCCGACGTGGGCGTCGAAGCCACCGCCGTGATCATCCAGAGCCTGACCCAGAAGGTCGCGCGCAAGCAGCTGACCGACGCCGATGCGCTCTACAAGTCGCTGCAGGCCGAGCTGGCCAACATGCTCAAGCCGGTGGAAGCGCCGCTGATCATCGATACGCAGAAAAAGCCGTTTGTGATCCTGGTGGTTGGCGTCAACGGCGCCGGCAAGACCACCACCATCGGCAAGTTGGCGAAGAAGCTGCAACTGGAAGGCAAGAAAGTCATGCTCGCCGCCGGTGACACCTTCCGTGCCGCCGCCGTGGAGCAATTGCAGGTCTGGGGCGAGCGCAACAAGATCCCGGTCATCGCCCAGCACACCGGCGCCGATTCGGCCTCGGTGATCTTCGATGCGGTGCAGGCCGCCAAGGCGCGCAACATCGATGTGCTGATCGCCGATACCGCCGGTCGCTTGCACACCAAAGACAACCTGATGGAAGAGCTGAAGAAAGTTCGCCGCGTGATCGGCAAGCTCGACGCCGACGCGCCCCACGAGGTGTTGCTGGTGCTGGACGCCGGTACCGG
The DNA here is from genome assembly GCF_037094675.1 of Pseudomonas sp. KK18. Taxonomy (NCBI): domain Bacteria; kingdom Pseudomonadati; phylum Pseudomonadota; class Gammaproteobacteria; order Pseudomonadales; family Pseudomonadaceae; genus Pseudomonas; species Pseudomonas sp. KK18. The sequence goes on along the minus strand of NZ_CP146605.1, from coordinate 6,798,828 downwards.
CCAGAACGCCATCAGCCAGGCCAAACAATTCCACCAGACGGTCCAGCTGACCGGCCTGGCATTGACTAAGCTCGACGGCACGGCCAAGGGCGGTGTGATCTTCGCCCTGGCGAAGCAGTTCGGGTTGCCGATTCGTTACATCGGCGTCGGTGAAGGCATCGACGACCTGCGCACTTTTGAAGCCGAACCCTTTGTACAGGCACTGTTTGCCGAGCGGGAGCGTTCATGATTCGTTTCGAACAGGTCGGTAAACGCTACGCCAACGGGCATGTCGGCTTGCATGAGCTGAGTTTCCGGGTGCGTCGCGGCGAATTCTTGTTTGTGACCGGCCATTCGGGTGCCGGTAAAAGTACCTTGTTGCGCCTGCTGCTGGCCATGGAACGCCCAACCACCGGCAAACTGCTGCTGGCGGGCCAGGACCTGGCAACCATCAGCAACGCACAGATTCCATTCCTGCGCCGCCAGATCGGCGTGGTGTTCCAGAACCACCAGTTGCTGTTCGATCGCACGGTGTTCAACAACATCGCCTTGCCGTTGCAGATTCTCGGTCTGTCCAAGGCCGAAATCGTCAAGCGCGTGGATTCGGCCCTGGAGCGCGTGGCGCTGTCGGACAAGACCGACCTGTACCCAGGCGACCTGTCCACCGGCCAGCAACAGCGCGTCGGCATCGCCCGCGCCATCGTCCATCGCCCGGCCTTGCTGCTGGCGGACGAACCCACCGGTAACCTCGACCCGCGCCTGGCCGCAGAAATCATGGGCGTGTTCGAAGACATCAACCGCCTGGGCACCAGCGTGCTGATCGCCAGTCACGACCTGGCGCTGATCGCCCGCATGCGCCACCGCATGCTGACCCTGCAACGCGGCCGCCTGATCGGTGACGGGGAGGCTGGGGTATGAGTGCAACACGCAGCCCGAAGGTTTCCGAGCGCGTCGCGCCAAAGGCGGCCGACCCGCAGCCACAGAAGAAAAAACGCGACGAAGACGATGGCCCGGATTTCGGCACCCTGGTGCATGCCTGGATCGAAAGCCACCGTGCCAGCCTGGTAGACAGCCTGCGCCGCCTTGGCAAGCAGCCGATCGGCAGCTTTTTTACCTGCCTGGTCATGGCCGTGGCCTTGAGCCTGCCCATGGGCTTGTCATTGCTGCTGAACAATGTCGAGCGCCTTGGCGGTTCGTGGCAGCGGGCGGCGCAGATTTCCCTGTACCTGAACCTGGATGCCAGCGCCCAGGACGGTGAGTCCCTGCGCGACCAGATCAAGGGCATTCCGGGTGTGGCCGAGGCTGAGTACATCAGCCGCGATCAAGCCCTGGAAGAGTTCCAGCAACAGTCCGGCCTGGGCGAGGCGCTCAAGGAGTTGCCGCAAAACCCGCTGCCGGGCGTGGTGCTGGTCACCCCGAACGAGGTCGACAAGACCACCCTGGAAGCCCTGCGACAAAAACTCGCAGAGCTGCCGAAGGTCCAACAGGCACAACTTGATCTAGTCTGGGTAGAGCGGTTGGCCGCGATTCTCAAGCTGGGCGACCGGTTTGTGTTCGGCCTGACGGTGTTGCTGGTGTCTGCATTACTTTTGGTGATAGGCAATACCATTCGTCTTCATATTGAAAACCGCCGCACCGAGATAGAAGTGATTAAACTCGTCGGCGGCACGGACAGCTATGTGCGTCGGCCTTTTCTGTACATGGGCGCGCTGTATGGCTTCGGTGCGGGAATTTTGTCCTGGGGCGTACTGGCTTTTGGCCTGAACTGGCTGAACGACGCGGTGGTGGGGCTTGCCGGTTTGTACGGCAGCGATTTTGCCCTGGCCGGCGTGCCGGCAGCCGATGGTCTGTCATTGTTGCTTGGGGCAGTGCTCTTGGGGTATATCGGTGCTTGGATTGCGGTCGCACGGCATTTACGTGAGCTGGCACCGAAGTAGTTAATGTCAGGGTAATGTGGTTTCGTTTGTATTGACCGTATCAGTGGTTTAGGGAACTTGTCCTACGGTTCCCGGTCAATTTTCGCAGTGCTGAACTGCACGAGTTATGTGAGTCGGAGGTTTTTTCGTATGACCACTTCTTTGCAACCTGCTTATGCTCTGGTCCCGGGTGCGAACCTGGAGGCCTATGTGCACACGGTCAACAGCATTCCATTGCTGACGCCCGAGCAGGAGCGTGAACTGGCCGAGAGTCTCTACTATGAGCAGGATTTGGGGGCGGCTCGGCAGATGGTGCTCGCCCACCTGCGTTTTGTCGTACATATCGCCCGTAGCTATAGCGGCTACGGCCTGGCCCAGGCTGACCTGATTCAGGAAGGCAACGTTGGCCTGATGAAAGCCGTGAAGCGCTTCAACCCGGAAATGGGTGTGCGCCTGGTGTCGTTTGCTGTGCACTGGATCAAGGCGGAAATTCACGAATTCATCCTGCGCAACTGGCGCATCGTGAAAGTCGCGACCACCAAGGCCCAGCGCAAACTGTTCTTCAACCTGCGCAGCCAGAAGAAACGCCTGGCGTGGCTGAACAACGAAGAAGTGCATCGCGTGGCCGAAAGCCTCGGCGTAGAGCCACGTGAAGTGCGCGAGATGGAAAGTCGCCTGACCGGCCATGACATGGCCTTCGACCCGGCCGCCGAAGCGGACGACGACAGCGCCTTCCAATCGCCGGCCAACTACCTGGAAGACCACCGGTACGACCCGGCGCGTCAGCTGGAAGATGCCGACTGGAGCGACAACTCCAATCACAACCTGCACGAAGCGCTGGAAGTGCTGGACGACCGCAGCCGTGACATTCTCTACCAGCGCTGGTTGGCAGAAGAAAAAGCCACGCTGCACGACCTGGCGCAGAAGTACAACGTGTCGGCCGAGCGGATTCGTCAGCTCGAGAAGAGTGCGATGAACAAGCTGAAACTGTCGATCGCCGCCTGACACAGGTAGCTAGGACAACGCGATCGAAATGTGGGAGCGGGCTTGCTCGCGAAAGCGGTGGATCAGTCACCTAAGGTATTGACTGGCACACCGCTTTCGCGAGCAAGCCCGCTCCCACTTTTGTTTTGTGGGGTGTCAGTCAGCCCAGAGCGCCTTGCGCGAGTTGTTCAGCTCATTCAAATAGCTGTCGCCACCCAACTGACTCATCTGCTGCCGAATCCACGCCGCCCGTCGCGCGACATACGACGTTGGATGGCTGGCACTCCACACCCGCGGGTTAGGCAACACCGCCGCCAGGTAGCTGGCCTGCTGGCGGGTCAGCGCCTTGGCGCTCACCCCAAAGTGATGCCGCGCCGCCGCTTCGGCGCCGAACACGCCTTCATCCCACTCCACGCTGTTGAGGTACACCTCAAGAATTCGCTGCTTGGGCCAGAGAATCTCGATCAGCCCGGTAAACCAGGCTTCCAGGCCCTTGCGGAAATAGCTGCGGCCGGTCCATAAAAACAGGTTCTTCGATACCTGCTGGCTCAAGGTGCTGGCGCCACGAATCGAACCGCCACGCTCGTTATGCTGCAATGCCGCCTGGATCGCGTCGAAATCAAAACCCCAATGTTGCGGGAAGCGCTGGTCTTCGCCCGCCATCACCGCCACTTTCAGTTCGTCGGAGATCTGATCCCACGGCACCCACGTGCGCTGTACGTCAATCGGCTCGCCGTCGACCCAGGACTCGACCTTGCGCTCAACCATCAGCGCAGTGCCCGGTGGCGGCACGAAACGGAACAGCAGCACCAGCAGCACGCTGCCGATGGCAAACCACTTGAGGGCTTTGAGAAAACGCTTGAAGAGGAGACGCAGCATAGAGATGGCTTGGCCGAACCCGTTGAGCGGGCCATTATACAGACCCTGCCCCCTGAGTCTGACTGGAGTTCCTCATGTTGCGTGGCTTTCTGATGCTGGCTGCCTTTTTCGGTTTCACCGGCGTCGCCCTGGGTGCGTTTGCCGCCCACGGCCTGAAAAACCGCCTGAGCGCCGAGTACCTGGCGATTTTCCACACCGGCGTGACCTACCAGTTGGTGCACACCCTGGCGCTGTTCGGCGTGGCACTGTTGGCGGCGCACATCCCGGGCAGGCTGGTGACGTGGGCGGGTGTGTCTTTTGCCGTGGGCATCCTGCTGTTCTCCGGCAGCCTGTATGTGCTGACCATGACCGGCATCAGCAAGCTCGGCATCATCACCCCGTTTGGTGGCCTGGCGTTCCTGCTGGGCTGGTTCTTCCTCGGTTTGGCGGCGTGGCGTCTACAGGCTGCCTGACCAAGGGGCTTGGGCCAGCAACGCCAATCACGCTAGAATGCTGGCCCCTAAAAACGATGGCGGCCCGTGGCATGCGCATTCAGTTGAACGGCGAACCCTTTGAACTGCCCGACGGTGAAACCGTTGCGGCCCTGCTGACCCGTCTGGACTTGACCGGACGCCGCGTCGCAGTGGAGCTCAACCAGGATATCGTCCCGCGTAGCCAGCACGTCGAGACCGCGCTCACCGAGGGTGACCAGGTCGAAGTGGTCCACGCCATCGGCGGCGGCTAGCCGTCCGGCGCTCCAGGGCGCCAACCCGCATTCTGCAGAACCTCACCCCAACTCGAGGATTTCCCATGAGCATCGTTCGTAGCGACAAGCCTTTCGTCCTGGCCGGTCGTACCTTCCAGTCGCGTCTGCTGGTCGGCACCGGCAAGTACCGCGACATGGAAGAAACCCGCCTGGCCATCGAAGCCTCGGGCGCCGAGATCGTTACTTTCGCCGTGCGCCGCACCAACCTCGGCCAGATCGAGGGCGAGCCGAACCTGCTCGAAGTGCTGTCGCCGGATCGCTACACCTTCCTGCCGAACACCGCCGGTTGCTACGACGCCATCGAAGCCGTGCGCACCTGCCGCCTGGCCCGTGAGCTGCTCGACGGCCACAACCTGGTGAAGCTGGAAGTGCTGGCCGACCAGAAAACCCTGTTCCCCAACGTGATCGAAACCCTCAAGGCCGCCGAGACCCTGGTCAAGGAAGGCTTCGACGTGATGGTCTACACCAGCGACGACCCGATCATCGCCCGCCAACTGGCCGAAATCGGCTGCATCGCGGTGATGCCGCTGGCCGGTCTGATCGGTTCCGGCCTGGGTATCTGCAATCCGTACAACCTGCAGATCATCCTTGAAGAAGCCAAGATCCCGGTGCTGGTGGATGCGGGCGTGGGCACTGCCTCCGACGCCACCATCGCCATGGAACTGGGTTGCGATGCGGTGCTGATGAACTCGGCCATCGCCCATGCCCAGCAGCCGATCATGATGGCCGAAGCCATGCAACACGCAATCGTCGCCGGCCGCCTGGCGTACCTCGCCGGGCGCATGCCGAAAAAACTTTACGCCAGCGCCTCCTCGCCGCTGGATGGTCTGATCAAGTAAGAGCCATTGATGACTGAATCAAACGAAACGCCGAACACCCTGGAAGAAGGCGACGAGTCCAAGCACCGCCGCATCAAGAGTTTTGTGATGCGCGCCGGTCGCATGACCGAGGGCCAGCAAAAGGGCCTGGAGCAGGGCACGCCGCTGTTCGTCCTGCCGCTGGCAGACGCGCCGGTGGATTACGACCAGGTGTTTGGCCGCTCGGCACCACGCTCCCTGGAGATTGGCTTCGGCATGGGCCATTCCCTGCTGGAAATGGCCGCGGCTTCGCCGGAGCAGGATTTTATCGGGGTTGAAGTACACCGTCCGGGTGTTGGCGCGCTGCTGAACGGCGTGCTGACTCAGGGCCTGACCAACCTGCGGGTCTACGACTGCGACGCGATCGAAGTGCTCAACCGCTGCATCGCCGACAACAGCCTCGACCGGCTGATGCTGTTCTTCCCGGACCCCTGGCACAAGAGCCGCCACCACAAGCGCCGCATCGTCCAGGCTTCCTTCGCGGAACTGGTGCGCAGCAAGCTGAAAGTGGGCGGCATCCTGCACATGGCCACCGACTGGGAACCGTATGCCGAGTACATGCTGGAAGTGATGAACGTCGCCCCTGGCTACCGCAACCTGGCGGAAGACGGCAAATGCGTCCCGCGCCCGGCCGAGCGGCCGATCACCAAGTTCGAACGTCGCGGCGAGCGACTCGGGCATGGGGTTTGGGATTTGAAGTTCGAGAAAGTGGACTGATAAGTCCCAGGCTTGAAATGCAGTAAAAAATGTGGGAGCGGGCTTGCTCGCGAATGCGGTAGATCAGTCGACATTTACGCTGACTGACACACCGCATTCGCGAGCAAGCCCGCTCCCACATTTGTTTTGTGCCGCGCTTAAGGTCAGCGGCGATCCGCCACCACCCCAATCAACACCAGCACCACCAACAACACCGGCGCCAGGCTGTAGTTGTTGAACTGGCTCAGCCCGCGAACAATCCACGGCGTGGCATAGATCAGCGCAGCACCGCTGCCGATCATGCACACCAGCGCCATCAGCGGCACGCGCAGCGCACCCGCGATGCTGCCCAGCCGTGCTTCGACCCAGCCCTTGATGTCGGCGCCAAACAGCACCAACAGGCAGCCTACCAACGCCAGGGAGATTTCCGACAGGTTGCTACGGCTCCAGCGGGATACGGTGGCGAGCAGGTCGAGTACCAGATCCATTCGATTTCCTTAAGAGCAATCAGCTCAAAAACTTCTGCAGCAGGTCATTGAGAAAGAGTTGCCCGCGGTCGGTGGCCGCCAGGCGTGACGGTTCGACCTGCATCAGGCCACTTTGTTCTGCCTCGCGGCGAGCTTCATCGAGGCTGGCTAGGTCGAGGCCGGTACGCTCGGCGTAAAGCCTGGCTTCGACGCCGTCGGTGAGGCGCAGGGCGTTCATCAGGAACTCGAACGGTAACTCTTCGTTGGTCAGTTCTTTCGCGCCGGCCTGGTAGTTTTTCGCCGGGTTGAGGTAGTCCTTCGGCGCCCGGGTTTTCCAGGTGCGCACGATGCGCCCGTCCGGATGGCTGAGCTTGCCGTGGGCGCCGGCACCGATGCCGATAAAGTCGCCAAAGCTCCAGTAATTCAGGTTATGCCGCGCCGGCCGGCCCGGTTGGGCGTAGGCCGAGACTTCGTACTGGGCGTAACCGTGTTCGGCGAGCAACGCCTGGCCGGCTTCCTGAATGTCCCACAGGGTGTCGTCTTCCGGCAGCACGGGCGGCTGGTTCCAGAACACGGTGTTGGGTTCCAGGGTCAGTTGATACCAGGACAGATGCGTGGGCTTGAGGGCAATGGCCTGGCGCAGGTCGCCCAGGGCGTCCTCCAGGGACTGATCGGGCAAACCGTGCATCAAGTCCAGGTTGAAGTTGTCGAACCCGGCCTGGCGCGCCATGCCGGCGGCACGCACGGCTTCGTCACCGTTGTGGATGCGGCCCAGGGCTTCGAGTTTTTCCTGCTGGAAACTCTGGATGCCAATCGACAGCCGATTGATCCCCAGCTTGCGGTACGCCACGAACTTCTCTTGCTCGAAGGTACCGGGGTTGGCTTCCAGGGTGATCTCGATATCGCCGGCAAACGGGATGCGCGCTTCCACGCCCTTGAGCAACCGGCCCAGGGCAGCGGCGCTGAACAGGCTTGGGGTGCCGCCGCCGAAAAAGATCGAACTCAGCTCACGGCCGTACACTGCATGCAGGTCCTGATCGAGGTCGGCCAGCAACGCGTCGACGTACTCTTCCTCCGGCAGCACCTTGCTGGCGGTGTGGGAGTTGAAGTCGCAATAGGGGCATTTGCGCACGCACCACGGGATGTGGATATACAGCGCCAGGGGCGGCAGGTGAGGCAGGGCCGCCCGAGGTGTTTGCGCGCCACCGAGAATCAGTGGCTGCGCGGAGGTGTTCTGAGTCATTTCAGGCCCAGACGCTGGCGCAGCAAATCCATTGCGCGGGCGCGGTGGCTGATCTGGTTCTTGTCGGCCGGGCTCAATTCGGCGCTGGAGACATTGCGCTCCGGCACCCAGAACAACGGGTCATAACCGAAACCGTGCTCGCCGCTGGCCGCATGCAGGATGCGACCGTGCCACAAGCCTTCGCAGAGGATCGGCAATGGATCATCGGCGTGACGCACCAGGGCCAGCACGCAGACGAACTGCGCGCCGCGCATCGCGTCGGGCACGTCCTTGAGGGCGTCCAGCAGCTTGGCGTTGTTGGCCGCATCGCCTTTACCGTCGGCGTAACGTGCCGAGTAGATGCCAGGCGCGCCGCCCAGGAAGTCCACGGCCAGGCCCGAATCGTCAGCCAGTGCCGGCAGGCCGGAAATACGCGCGGCGTTGCGGGCTTTGAGGATGGCGTTCTCGACAAACGACAGGCCGGTCTCTTCCGGCTCTACCTGGCTGAACTCGCCAATCGAGCGCAGTTGCACCGAGTCGCCGAGCATGGCCTGGAGTTCTTTGAGCTTGCCGGCGTTATGGCTGGCCAGTACGAGTTGAGTAAGGTTCATCATTGCGCCGGAAACAGTTCCTGGTTGAAACTGAAACCGTGGGCTTTGCCACCGGTTTCAACGTTGATGGTGAAAATCTTGGTTTCCTGCTGCGGCACCGGGTACTGGGCGACGTAAAGCGTAGAACCTTTCTGGGTGATTTTCTTGAACGTCAGCATCTCGCTCTTGCCGCCCAGATCCTTGATTGTGCCGGTAACGGTGGCGTCTATCGATTCGACGCCCTTGTTTACGAACACATTGATCATGCCCAGCTCTTTGCTGCGTACGATCCCGGCTTCCTGAGCCATTTCCGGCGTCAGGAAGCTGGTGGTCAGGGTGTTGTAGTGCACCGTGATATCGCCGAATTCTTTCTGACGATTACCATCGATAACATCCGCCGCCATAGCGCTGACGCTCAGGCACGCGGTGAGTAGAAAAACAGCCAGGCGACTCATGATCGTCCTCCTTGAAAATGGTTAGACGGCAATCTGGTGGTCCGTCAGGCCCGGGCTGCTGACCCGGTAGATCCCGATCTCACCCAGCAGGTTGGGCCATAGCTTACTCGCCCAGCCGTGACGATGCTGTTGATCGACGGCAAGGCGGTTGATGACTTTGGCTTCGCGCTCGCCACACAGCGCTTCGAAGTCTTCAAAGGTGCAGAAGTGGATGTTGGGCGTGTTGTACCAGGTGTACGGCAGGAAGTCCGACACCGGCATGCGGCCCTTGGTGGCCAGGTACCAGCGGCAACGCCAGTGGCCGAAATTGGGGAAGGTGATAATGCACTGGCGGCCGACGCGCAACATTTCGTCGAGGATCCGGTCCGGGTAGTGCACGGCTTGCAAGGCCTGGGTCATGACCACGATGTCGAAGCTGTTGCTGGCAAAGTTGCCGAGGCCCTTGTCCAGGTCCTGCTCGATCACGTTGATGCCCTTGGCCACGCACTGGGCGATGTTGTCCGGGTCGTTTTCCAGGCCATAGCCGGTGACTTGCTTGTTGTCGCGCAGCCAGCTCAGCAGTTCGCCGTCGCCGCAACCGAGGTCGAGCACGCGGCTGCCGGCGGGGATCCAGTCTTGGATGATTTCCAGGTCGGCTCTCATGGCGTTCTCACCGTGCTATTCGATTCATGTAGTTGCTGAAGGCCTGCAGGTAGCGCGGGATCGGGATCAGGAAGGCGTCGTGGCCTTGCGGTGCGTCGATCTCCAGGTAGCAGACGTCTTTCTTGGCGGCCATCAGCGCATCCACCAATTCCCGCGAGCGGGCCGGGGAGAAGCGCCAGTCGGTGGTGAACGACATCACGCAGAACTTGGCGGTGGCCGCCTCGAAGGTACGCGCCAGGTCATCGTCGAAGTTCGCCGCCGGGTCGAAGTAGTCCAGGGCCTTGGTCATCAGCAGGTAGGTGTTGGCGTCGAAACGCCCGGAAAACTCCTCGCCCTGATAACGCAGGTAGCTCTCGACCTGGAATTCGACGCTGTGGAAGTCGTAGTTGAGCTTCTCGCTCTTGAGGCCACGGCCGAATTTCTCGCCCATGGAGTCATCCGACAGGTAGGTGATGTGCCCGACCATGCGCGCGAGCATCAGCCCGCGCTTGGGGATCACGCCCGCTTCCTGGAACGAACCGCCGTGGAACTCGGGGTCGGTGAGGATCGCCTGGCGCGCCACTTCGTTGAAGGCGATGTTCTGCGCCGACAGCTTGGGGGCCGAGGCGATGGCCAGGCAATGGCGCACGCGGTCCGGGTAGGTGATGGTCCATTGCAGGGCCTGCATGCCGCCCAGGCTGCCGCCGATCACGGCAGCCCATTGGGCGATGCCCAGTACGTCGGCCAGGCGCGCCTGGCTGTGCACCCAGTCTTCCACGGTCAGCACCGGGAAATCGGCGCCAAACGGCTTGCCGGTTTCCGGGTTAAGGCTGCTGGGGCCGGTGGAGCCGTTGCAGCCGCCGAGGTTGTTCAGGCTGACCACGAAGAACTTGTTGGTGTCGATGGGCTTGCCGGGGCCGATGCAGCTGTCCCACCAGCCGGGCTTGCGCTCGTCCATGCTGTGGAAACCCGCAGCGTGGTGGTGGCCGGACAGGGCGTGGCAGATCAGCACGGCATTGCTGGCCGTGGCGTTCAGTTGGCCGTAGGTTTCATAGATCAGGTCGTAGGCGGGCAGCGAACGGCCGCAGGCCAGGGCCAGCGGTTCGCTGAAGTGCGCCACTTGGGGCACGACCAGTCCAACAGAATCGGGGGGGAAGGCAGTTGGCATCGACCCTGCTCTCGTTTAAATGAGGCGTAAGTCTAAAGACCGCTGCACCCAGCGGCAAGCAAAGGCCTGCGGCTGGTGTTTTTAAGGCTTTTTGTGGCGAGGGAGCTTGCTCCCGCTGGAGCGCGAAGCGGTCCCGGTCCGGCTGCCGCGATTTTGCAGATGCAACGCGGTCGGCCGTTTTGGGGCTGCTGCGCAGCCCAGCGGGAGCAAGCTCCCTCGCCACGTTGTCGTCAGATCAGACCGAACAGTTCTTTGGGCATGAACGCGTAGAAAGCCAGGCGTGGAATCACCCAGCTTTGCAGCAGCTGAATCGCGATAAACGCGAAGATCGGCGAGATATCCAGGCCACCCAGGTTAGGTACCAGGCGACGGAACGGTGCCAGCACCGGCTCAGTGATCTGTGCCACCAGTTCGGCACCCGGGCTGCGGCTGCCCGGAGCGACCCAGGACAGGATCACGCTGATGATCATCGACCAGAAAATGATCTTCAGGAACAGCGAGAAGATCCCGATCAAGGCCCACGGCAGCAACAGCAGCGTGGTGGCTTGGTAGCCGTTGAGCAACAGGATGACCGCGAACAGCAGGATCTGCAGCAGCAGCGCCAGCACCAGCGAGGACATGTCCAGGCCGAACAGGCTCGGGATCACCCGGCGCAGAGGCTTGAGCAGCGGTTGCGTGGCCTTCACCACGAACTGGCACAGCGGGTTGTAGAAGTTCGCCCGCACCAGTTGCAGGATAAAACGCATCAGCACGATCAGCAGGTACAGGCTGCCCAGGGTCTGGATGATGAAAATGGCAGCGTCATTGATTCCGAGCATGTTTGATTCCTATGTGGGGGACGACTATTTGCCCAGCTGCTCGGCCATTTCGGCCGAACGATGTGCTGCGGCACCCAGTGCTTTTTCCACCAGGGCTTCAAAGCCCGCGGCCTGGAATGATTCGATTGCCGCCTGGGTCGTGCCGCCCGGCGAGGTCACGCGACGGCGCAACTCGGCCGCGTCGACATCGCTGGTCACGGCCATCTGCGCGGCGCCCAGTGCGGTCTGCTCGGCCAGTTGCTCGGCGACTTCCTGCGGCAGGCCGAGTTTCACGCCAGCGGCGGTCATGGCCTCGATCAGCAGGAAGAAATACGCCGGGCCACTGCCGGAGACGGCGGTGACGGCGTCCAGTTGCTGCTCTTGTTCCAGCCACACGGCGAGACCTACGGCGGACAACAGCTCTTGTGCCTGGTCGCGCTGTTGGGCAGTGACTTCGGATGTGGCGTACAAGCCGCTCACACCTTTGCGCAGTAGCGCCGGGGTGTTGGGCATGCAGCGCACAATCGGCTGGGCGCCGAGCCAGTTGTTCATGCTGGCACAGGTGATGCCGGCGGCGATGGACACCACCAGTTGATGGGGCTTGAGGCTAGGCCGCAGGCTTTCGCACACGGCTTTCATGGCTTGTGGCTTGACCGCCAGCACTACCACGTCCACGCCTTCAATCGCTTCTGCGTTGTCGGCGAAGGTGTCGATGCCGTGCTCGGCGCTGACGCGGGAGCGCGTGTCGGCGCCCGGGTCGCTGGCGCGAATCTGTTGTGCTTCCAGGCCCTTGGCCCGCAGGCCGCCGATCAGGCTGGCCGCCATGTTGCCGGCGCCGATAAAGGCAATACGCGTGTTGCTCATGACAGGTCCTTACTCAGATGGAAGTCAGCCATTCAAGGCTGGCCATAGTCGCGGGCACCAAACAGGGCGGTACCGATCCGCACCCAGGTGGCCCCTTGGGCGATGGCCGACTCAAGGTCATGGCTCATGCCCATGGAAAGTGTGTCGAGCCCCAGGTCGAGGCTCGCTTGCAGGTCGCGCACGGTGGCGAAGGCTGCGTCTTGCTCTGCACGGTCGTCGGTCGGCTCGGGGATCGCCATCAGGCCGCGCAGCTTCAGGCGCGGCAGGGCGCTGATGGCTTCGGCCAGGGCGGGCAGGTCGGCGGGTGTACAGCCGGACTTGCTGGCTTCGCCACTGACGTTGACCTGGATGCAGATATTCAGCGGCGGCAGGTCAGACGGGCGTTGTTCGGACAAGCGTTGTGCGATTTTCAGGCGGTCCACGGAATGCACCCAGGCGAAGTTCTCGGCGATCGCACGAGTCTTGTTCGATTGAATGGGGCCGATGAAGTGCCAACTCAAGGGCAGGTCGGTTAATTCGGCCTGTTTGCCCAAGGCTTCCTGCAGATAGTTCTCGCCAAAGTCACGCATCCCGGCGGCATAGGCTTCGCGCACGGCCTGTGCGGGTTTGGTCTTGCTCACGGCCAGCAGGTGCACGCTGCCTGCGTCGCGCTGCGCGGCCTCGGCGGCTGCCCGGATCCGCTCGGAAACCAGGCCGATGTTGTCTGCTATGGTCGACATTCAAGTTGCGCCCGTGGATATGGAGTCCGCGGCATTCTACTGGAAATGGAAAGCCCTATGGATATCACTGAACTGCTGGCCGCCGGCGTACGCCTGCGGGCCTCCGACCTGCATCTGTCGGCGGGGTTGGCGCCGATGCTGCGAGTGGATGGCGAGGTCTGGCCACTCGATTGGCCTGTACTTGCGCCGGTGCAAGTGGCGGCGTTGCTCAGCCCTTTGCTGAACAATCACCAGCAAAAGGATTTCGAAACATCTCTTGAAACGGATTTTGCCTTCGAGTTGCCCGAGGTGGCGCGGTTTCGGGTGAATGTGTTCCAGCAGCACCGGGGCATGGGCGCGGTGTTTCGTACCATCCCCTCAACGGTGCAGAGCCTGGAACACCTGGGGTTGGGTGAGGTGTTCCGGCGCATCGCAGACTTGCCCCGGGGGCTGGTGCTGGTCACCGGGCCGACCGGTTCCGGCAAGTCCACGACCCTGGCAGCGATGATCGACTACCTCAACACCCATCGTCGCCAGCACATCCTCACCCTTGAAGACCCTATCGAATTTATCCATCAGCCGAAAAGCGCCCTGATCAACCAGCGGCAGGTGCATCGCGACACCCACAGCTTCTCGGCCGCCCTGCGTTCGGCATTGCGGGAGGACCCGGATGTAATCCTGGTGGGCGAGTTACGCGATCTGGAAACCATTCGGCTCGCGCTGACGGCGGCGGAAACCGGGCATCTGGTGTTCGGCACGCTGCACACCACGTCGGCGGCTAAAACCGTGGACCGGGTGGTGGATGTTTTTCCGGCGGGGGAAAAGGCCATGGTCCGCTCGATGCTCTCGGAGTCATTGCAGGCGGTGGTCTCTCAGGTGCTGGTGAAGAAGGTCGGCGGCGGGCGGGTGGCGGCTCACGAAATCATGCTCGGCACGCCGGCGATTCGTAACCTGATCCGCGAGGACAAGGTGGCGCAGATGTATTCTGCGATCCAGACGGGTGGGGCGCTGGGGATGACGACGCTGGACATGAGTTTGAAGGCGTTGGTCAGCCAGGGGCTGATCAGCCGGGAACATGCCCGGGAGAAGGCGAGGGTGCCTGGGGATATTTAAGGTCGCGTGGGCGATGAAAAACTAATGTGGGAGCGGGCTTGCTCGCGAATGCGGTGTATCAGTCAAGCATGTATCGACTGACACTCCGCATTCGCGAGCAAGCCCGCTCCCACACAAGCCCGCTCTCACATCAGCCTGATATCAGCGCTGCACAATCCGCAGGTTGTTCTGTTCTTTAGGCAGGACACGCTTGGCAATCACGTAGTTCTTGTCCCAGAACGGCTTCTTCAGCGTATCGATGCTCACGGACTTGCCACGACGCGGTGCGTGGATGAAACGGTCGTTGCCCAGGTAGATGGCAACGTGGTTCACCTGGCGGCTCTTCAGTTTGAAGAACAGCAGGTCACCCGGTTTCAAATCCTTGCGCTCAACCTTCAGCCCGTGGCCGGCGGCCATGGCGTTGGAAGTGCGCGGCAAATCCACGGCTTTTACGTCGTTAAACGCATATTTCACCAAGCCGCTGCAGTCGAACCCTTTACTTGGGCTGCTGCCGCCCCAACGATAAGGAGTACCGAGCACGTTGACGGCACGGCTGAGGACGTTGCTGCTTTGCTTGGTGTTGACGGCCATCAGCCCTGGCGCCGCATTACCGTGGGCCTTGCTCAGTTGAGTCGGGCGCTTCACGGTCAGCTTTACCGATTTGGCGGAGCTGGTGGTGGCGTGAACTTTAGGGGTGAAACCGTTAACGTTGGGAAGTCGTTGCTCACGATTGGTGGCGTGGGCGGCCAGTGGCATTAATAGGCAAATGGTTAGCCATGTCTTGAAAAATGGTCGCATTAGGCGTGGCTCTTTTTGGTTTGCGCGCAACTTTATAACAGCTTTTTGTGTCGTGCTAAGGCCGTTTGTCGACTGAACCCTGGGGTCAAATTCAGGAAAACCGTGACGAATTGCCGCGATTGTCCTACACAAGTCAGGCGGTATAAGGCTTTGAGGGAAGCGAAGATACCATTTGCCGCATGTCGGGCGCCCGTAAAAAAGTCACAAAGAAACCAGAAATATTTATCTATCGAGGCTAAAGAGGTACTCCATGAACACCTATCGACAGGATGTTTCGCAACAAGACACCCACAGCAAGGTGATCGGCTACCTGCTTTGGATTTTCGGTTTTACCGGTGCTCACCGCTTTTATTACGGCAAGCCGGTGACCGGGACGATCTGGTTTTTCACCTTCGGTTTGTTCGGGATTGGCTGGTTGATCGACTTGTTCCTGATTCCGGCAATGGACCGCGAAGCGGACCTGCGATTTACCGCCGGGCCGATCGAGTACAACGTGGCCTGGATTCTGTTGGCGTTCCTGGGTGTGTTCGGTTTGCACCGCATGTATCAGGGCAAATGGATCAGCGGGATCATTTACCTGCTGACCGGGGGCTTGTTCCTGATCGGGGTGCTGTATGACTTCTGGACGCTGAATACGCAGATTTCGATCCGCAATGCCGAGCGCAACGGCGGCCGATAAGATTTGTGAAGATCCAAATGTGGGAGCGGGCTTGCTCGCGAATGCGATGTGTCAGTCGACATCTCTATTGACTGACCCAGCGCTTTCGCGAGCAAGCCCGCTCCCACATTTACCGTGCCCACTCCGGATTGGATTCAAGCCTGGTAGCTGATCCGCCCATCCACCAGCGTGTAACGCACAGTCGCCGGCAGGCTATGGCCGATGAATGGGCAGTTTTCACCCTTGGACAGCCAGTGTTCCCCGGCAATCGTGGAGCTGGCCGGATCAAACAGCACCAGGTCCGCCGCCGAGCCCACCGCCAGCTTGCCCGCCGGCAGGCGCAGCGCCTCGGCAGGGCCCGCACTGAGACGCGCCAGCAGGGTCGGCAGGTCCAGCAAACCATCTTCCACCAACGTCATTGCCAGCGGCAGCAACAGCTCGACGCTGCTGATGCCTGGCTCCGTCGCGCCGAACGGCGCCAGCTTGGCATCCCGCTCGTGGGGTTGGTGATGGCTGGAAATCGCCGAAACCACCCCGGACTTCACCGCCGCCCGCAAACCGTCACGGTCAGCGCGGGTACGCAGTGGCGGCTGCACGTGATACAGGCTGGAGAAGTCGATCAGCGCCTCATCCGTCAGAATCAGCTGATACAGCGCCACATCCGCCGTCACCGGCAATCCGCGGGCTTGGGCCTGAGCGATCAGGGCCACGCCGCGAGCGCTGGTCAGCTGGCTGAAGTGCGCGCGTACGCCGCTTTGTTCCACCAGCAGCAGGTCGCGGGCCAGGGCCACGGTCTCGGCGGTTTCCGGGATGCCCGGCAGGCCGAGGAAGCTCGCGGTGGCGCCTTCGTGGGCCAGGCCGCCTTCGGCCAGGTCACGGTCCTGGGAGTGGAAAATCACGGTCAGGTCGAAAGTCGCCGCATATTCCAGCGCACGGCACAGGGTGCGGGTGCTGCGAAAGCTCTCCAGGCCGTTGCCGAAGGCCACGCAGCCAGCATCGCGCAGGGCGATCAGCTCGGCCAGTTGTTCGCCGTCCAGGCCTTTGCTCAGGGCACCGATGGGGAACACTTTGCAGTTGCCGGCTTCGCGGGCGCGGTCGAGGATCAGTTCGGTCACCGCCGAGGTGTCCAGCACCGGTTTGGTGTGGGGCGGGCAGCACAGGCTGGTCACGCCACCGGCAGCGGCGGCGCGGGTTTCGCTGGTGATGTTGCCCTTGCGGCTGTAGCCCGGCTCACGCAGGGCGACGTTCAGGTCAACCAGGCCGGGCGCGGCGATCAGGCCTTTGGCGTCGATAGTTTCGCTGGCGCTGAAGCCTGCGGGTGCGGCGCCGATGGCAATGATCTTGCCGGCTTCCAGGTGCAGATCGGTGACTTGATCCAGGCCGCTGGCCGGATCGATGACTCGGGCGCCGAGAATGCTGAGCTTCACTGGGCGTTCTCCTGCTCGAATTGACGTTGCGCGGTTTGCCCGCTCATGGCCATGGACAACACCGCCATGCGGATGGCGATGCCGTACGTGACCTGGTTGAGAATCACCGACTGCGCGCCATCGGCCACCGCCGACTCAATCTCCACGCCACGGTTGATTGGCCCCGGGTGCATCACGATGGCGTCCGGCTTGGCGCCGGCCAGGCGTGCGGTGGTCAGGCCGAACAGGCGATAGAACTCGCCTTCGCTCGGCAGCAGGCCGCCCGCCATACGCTCGCGCTGCAGGCGCAGCATGATCACCACGTCCACATCCTTGAGGCCCTCGGCCATGTCGGTGTAGACCTTCACGCCGTACTGCTCGATGCCGATCGGCAGCAGGGTCTTGGGGGCGATCACGCGGATGTCCGGGCAACCCAGGGTTTTCAGGGCCAGCATGTTCGAGCGCGCAACCCGCGAGTGCAGGATGTCGCCGACAATGGCCACCGAGAGGTTTTCAAAGCTGCCCTTGTGCCGCCGGATGGTCAGCATGTCGAGCATGCCCTGGGTCGGGTGGGCGTGACGGCCGTCGCCGCCGTTGATGATCGCCACATTCGGGCACACGTGCTCGGCGATGAAGTGCGCAGCACCGGAATCGCCGTGGCGCACCACGAACATGTCGGCCGCCATGGCTTCCAGGTTGCGCAGGGTGTCGAGCAGGGTTTCGCCCTTGCTCGCCGACGAGGTGGACACGTTCAGCGTGATCACGTCAGCCGACAGGCGTTGGGCCGCCAGTTCAAAGGTGGTGCGGGTGCGGGTCGAGTTCTCGAAGAACACGTTGCAGATGGTCTTGCCGCGCAGCAACGGGACTTTCTTCACCGCCCGGCCGCCGACTTCGAGAAACGAGTCGGCCGTGTCGAGGATTTCGGTGAGCAGTTCGCGGGGCAAGCCGTCGAGGGACAGGAAGTGTTGCAGCTGGCCCTGAGCATTGAGCTGCAGCGGGCGCTTGGCATCTAGAGGCGTCATCGCGGGGACTCTTTACAAGGCGGTTTAAAGGGCAAGGTCTTGCAGTTCGAGTTCGAGCGGCGTGGGACCGGACAATTTTACCCGCTGGTGGGCTTCCAGGGACAGGGTGGCGCCGACCACGTCCGGGCTGATCGGCAATTCGCCGGCGTCCAGGTCCAGCAAACAGACCAGGGTCACGCTGGCCGGGCGGCCGTAGTCGAACAGTTCGTTCATCGCGGCGCGGATGGTGCGACCGCTCATCAGTACGTCATCGATCAGCACCAGGTGCTGGCCTTCGATCTCGAAGGGCAGGGCCGAGGGGCGCACTTGCGGGTGCAGGCCGTTCTGGCTGAAGTCGTCACGGTAGAAAGACACGTCCAGGGTGCCCAGGGGCGAGTCGCTGCCCAGTTCTTCCAGCAGCGCCTGGGCCACCCACACGCCACCGGTGCGGATGCCGATAAAGCGCGGCTCGCTGATGGCACGGTGTTCCAGGTGCGCCTTGAGGCGGATCGCCATCTGGCTGATCAGGTCGGCGGGATTGGGCAGGCTCATGGGTGCTCCTTCTAGGCCTCGCGCAGGCAAGGTCCGGGCTCAAACGTAAGAAGACGCGGCAAGCCGCGTCAGTCAGGATTCAAATAAAGCGGTGTTTTCATCCAGCCAGCCCTGCAACAGCAGGGCCGCGGCGATGGCATCCACCGGGTTGTCGCGGTAACTGCCTTTCTGCCCGCCACGGTCACGGCGCTCGCCCTTGGCTTCGAACGTGGTCAGGCGTTCGTCGTGGGTATAGAAGGGCAGGTTGTAGCGGCCGTTCAGGCGGCGGGCGAACTTTTCGGCCCGCAGGCACATCTCGCTCGGGGTGCCGTCCATGTTCAGCGGCAGGCCGACCACCACGGCGTCGGGCTTCCACTCCTTGATCAGGGCTTCGACCTGGTTCCAGTCCGGCACGCCGTTCTGGGCCTTCAGGGTGCACAGCTCGCGGGCCTGGCCGGTAATCACCTGGCCGACGGCGACGCCGATCTGTTTGGTGCCGTAGTCGAAACCGAGGATCAGACGCAAGGCCATCAGGCGTGCCCCGCCTGGCTGGTCAGCAGGCTGAGGTTGATCCGCAGCTTGGCGGCGGCCGCTTCCAGGCGCAGTTCGCTGGGGGTGTTGAACAGGATGTCGGCATCGAACGGGCAGGTCAGCCAGGCATTGCTCGCCAGCTCCGCCTCCAGTTGCCCGGCTTCCCAGCCGGCGTAGCCGAGGGTGATCACACTTTGATCAGGCCCCACGCCGTCGGCAATCGCGAACAGGACGTCCTGGGACGTGGACAGGGACAACCCTTCAAGGTCCACGGTCGCCTGGAATTTCGGCCCGGTGGGGTGCAGCACAAAACCCCGGTCCGTCTGCACCGGCCCGCCGATGTAGATCGGTACGTGCTGGCAGCTGGCGGGTGGGTCGATGTCCGGGCGCAGTTGCTCGAGGATATCGGCCAGGTTCAGGTCTTGCGGGCGGTTGACCACCAACCCCATCGCACCATTGGCGGTGTGCTCGACGATGTAGGTCAAGGTTTGCGCAAAGTTCGGGTCGGCCATATGGGGCATGGCGATCAGGAATTGGTGCTTGAGGTAGGTCGGGCTGACATTTTTCATGTCCGCTAGTGTGGCGTTGGAGGGGCGAACTGACAAGCTGAGGATGCGCAGGAAATCACCGCCAGCATCAATTGCTCGACAGCCGATCACCCTTGGCAAAGCGCCAGGTGCGAATGATTTCCAGGCGGTCGATGTCGTTCAGGTCTCCGGTAAACGGCGCAAAAGGCGCCGCCAGGCGCACGATGCGTTGCGCTGCCTGGTCCAGCAGCGGTTGGCCGGAGGACTCCAGCACCTGCACCTCGTACAAGGTGCCGTCGCGGTTGATCGACACCAGCAGTCGCAAATTGCCGTAGATCTGCTGGCGACGGGCTTCGTCCGGGTAGTTCAGGTTGCCGATGCGCTCAACCTTCTTGCGCCACTCGTCCTTATACCAGGCGCCTTTGTCGCGCATGGTGGAGGCGGCGTTGAGGCGGTAGATCCGCGGGCGCTTGGCGTACAGCTGTTGTTCGTGGGCCAGTTCGGCTTCCAGGCTGGAGATCTCACTGGAGAGTTGCGAGCTGTCAAAAGTCGGGGCAGGCGGGGCCGGCGTGGGTTCGGTCTTGGCCTTTTCGCGCTGGGTCGGGGCTTTTTGCGGCTTGGGCGCCACGGTGGTGACCGCCGCCTTGGGTGCGGCCTGTTTCACCTCCGGCTTGGGCGCCGGCGGTGGCGTGACCTTATTGACCTTGTTGTCCTGGAATGGCGCGACTTCAGTGGTCTTGGGCACGGCCTTCTTGTCGAGGGTGCCGCTGCCTTGCTGATTGTCCTGGGCGAGAAAGTCGGCCTTTTCGGGCTTCTTTTCGCTTTTGAA
Source organism: Pseudomonas sp. KK18 (assembly GCF_037094675.1). Lineage (NCBI taxonomy): Bacteria > Pseudomonadati > Pseudomonadota > Gammaproteobacteria > Pseudomonadales > Pseudomonadaceae > Pseudomonas > Pseudomonas sp. KK18. The sequence goes on along the minus strand of NZ_CP146605.1, from coordinate 6,778,517 downwards.
CGTGGCGAGGGTGATTTCCAGGGTCTTTGTGATCTGCTTGGGTTCGGCAAAGGTGAAACCCAGGCCGAGGATCAACGCCAGGTGAATCAACGCCGCCAGAAACAGGGTAAATCCGAGCCGATCAGCCGGGCGCACGCCGCTGTGGGAGAGTTCGGGGGGCAGATCGGACGGGAGCGTCATGACAAGAAAACCAACATCGCGCGTTTCACAGGTGGCGCATGATAACGCAATGTTGGTTTGTGTCCGGCTGTTCTATGTCACTTGGCTTGTAGCTTGGCGGCAATCGCAGCCATCAGCATTTCGCCGATGTTCGTGCCAAATGCGTTGTCGATCTCGCGAATACAGGTCGGGCTGGTGACGTTGATTTCGGTGAGGTTCTCGCCGATTACGTCCAGGCCTACGAACAGCAGGCCTTTTTCGCGCAGGGTCGGGCCGACTTGGGCTGCAATCCAGCGATCCTTGTCCGTCAGCGGGCGGGCTTCACCCCGGCCACCGGCGGCCAGGTTGCCGCGGGTCTCGCCGGCGGCCGGAATGCGCGCCAGGCAGTAAGGCACCGGCTCGCCGTCGATCATCAGGATGCGCTTGTCGCCGTCCTTGATCGCCGGAATGTAGGCCTGGCCCATGATCTGCTGGGTGCCCAGCGCAGTCAGGGTCTCCAGGATCACCGACAGGTTCGGGTCGCCGGCGCGGTGGCGGAAGATCGAGGTACCGCCCATGCCGTCCAGCGGCTTGAGGATCACATCGCCGTGCTTGGCGGCGAATTCACGCAGCACATCGGCGCGGCGGCTGACCACGGTCGGCGGCGTGCACTGCGGGAACAGCGTGGCGAACAGCTTTTCATTGCAGTCGCGCAGGCTCTGGGGCTTGTTGACGATCAGCACGCCCGCGCGCTCGGCCTGCTCCAGCAGGTAGGTGGAGTAGACGAACTCCATGTCGAACGGCGGATCCTTGCGCATCAGGATCACGTCGAGGTCGCTCAGGGGGCTGTCGATTTCGTCTTGCAGCTCGAACCACTTCTCGGGGTTGGCAAACACCTGCAGGGGACGCATCCGCGCCCGCGCTTCACCGTCGCCCTGGTAAAGGTCCGGCTGCTCCATATAGAACAGGCTCCAGCCGCGGGCCTGGGCGGCCAGCAGCATGGCCAGCGAGCTGTCCTTTTTATAGGAAATGCTGGCGATAGGGTCCATGACAATGCCGACGCGAACGCTCATGGGGGATTTCCTCTAGCAAATAAGGGCGCATAAAAGTGGCGTCAGAGTGGCGCTGCGGCTGTTGTGGGTCAAGGAAAAACCACCACGCGGGTCGGCCGATAGATTGCGTTCTGAGACTGTGCTAAAAAGGCTGCCATGGCACATCAGCCCTTGAATTCCGAGGCTTTTGGCGCTCGTCCTGTGCAACATCAGGCAGTACACACCGAAAACCTATTCGCTGTGGCGATGGTAGAGCAGATATGGAACAGCATTCCAACGCCTTGAAAGTGATGGTGATCGACGATTCGAAAACGATTCGCCGCACGGCCGAAACACTGTTGAAGAACGTAGGGTGCGATGTCATCACGGCCATCGACGGTTTCGATGCCCTGGCCAAGATTGTTGACCATCATCCACACATTATCTTTGTCGACATCATGATGCCGCGCCTGGATGGCTATCAGACCTGCGCGCTGGTGAAGAACAACCCGGCGTTCAAGTCGATCCCGGTAATCATGCTGTCCTCCAAGGATGGTCTGTTCGACAAGGCCAAGGGGCGCATCGTCGGCTCTGATCAGTTTTTGACCAAGCCTTTCAGCAAGGAAGAACTGCTGAGCGCGATCAAGGCCTATGTACCGGGCTTCGCCGCAGTAGAACAAGCACACTGACGGGGGCCCCACGAGGGCTTGCGTCTACTAGATAAGTGGGGAAAACCATGGCACGTGTTCTGATCGTCGACGATTCGCCGACTGAAATGTACAAACTGACCGAAATGCTCGAAAAGCACGGTCACACCGTCCTCAAGGCCCAGAACGGCGGCGATGGCGTTGCGCTGGCCCGTCAGGAAAAGCCGGATGCGGTGCTGATGGATATCGTGATGCCGGGCCTCAATGGCTTCCAGGCCACTCGTCAGTTGACCAAGGATGCCGAGACCAGCCACATCCCGGTGATCATCATCACCACCAAGGATCAGGAAACCGACAAGATCTGGGGCGAGCGCCAGGGCGCCAAGGATTACCTGACCAAGCCGGTAGACGAAGAAACCCTGATCGCCACCCTGAACAAGGTGCTGGCCGGCTGACGGCACGTTCCCATGACCGAGTCGCAAACCGCCTTCGAGCTGCTGCTGGACATCGACCGCCGCTGCCGCTTGCTGGCTGCCGACCTGCCGTCCCAGGAAACCCGGCTGCTCAGCTGGAGTGGGATCGGGTTTCGCCTGGGCGAACACTGGTACGTGGCGCCCATGGGCGAGGTCGCGGAAGTGCTGCACGAACCGCGCTGTACCTTGATGCCCGGGGTCAAGCCGTGGATCAAGGGCGTGGCCAACCTGCGGGGGCGCTTGCTGCCGGTGATGGACCTGGGCGGTTTCCTTGGCCTTGAGCTGTCGGTGGCGCGCAAACAACGGCGGGTGCTGGTGGTGGAGTATCAGGACGTGTTTGTCGGCCTGTTGGTGGACGAGGTGGTGGGCATGCAGCATTTCGCACAAGACGCGTTGTCGACGAGCACCGCAGGCGGCGCGCCGTTTATCCAGGGCCAGTTCGACGGCGACCAGCTGTGGCAGGTCTTCAGCCCCTTCGCCCTGGCCCAGGCTCCAGGTTTCATGGATGTCGCCGCATGAGTACCGTCACCCCGGTCAAACCCCAGGAAGCCTCCCGCAGCCGCTCGCAGATCATCGTGCTGTTTATCGCGCTGATCGTGTTCATCATGCTGCTGTTCGCCAACTTCGCGTACCTCAACACCCAGTCCACCTACGACAAACAGTACATCGGCCACGCCGGCGAGCTGCGGGTGCTGTCCCAGCGCATCGCCAAGAACGCCACCGAGGCTGCCGCCGGCAAGGCGGCGGCGTTCAAGCTGCTGGGGGATGCGCGCAACGATTTTGCCCAGCGCTGGGGTTACCTGAAAAAAGGCGACCCGGCCACCGGCCTGCCCGCTGCACCCACCGCCGTGCGTGCCGAAATGCGCGCCGTGCAGACCGACTGGGAAGCGCTGCTGAAAAACGCCGATGCGATTCTGGCCAGCGAGCAAACGGTGCTGTCGCTGCATCAAGTGGCCGCGACCCTGGCGGAAACCGTTCCGCAGTTGCAGATGGAGTCGGAAAAGGTTGTCGATATTCTGCTGCAACGCGGCGCACCGGCCAGCCAGGTAGCGTTGGCTCAGCGCCAGTCATTGCTGGCCGAACGCATCCTGGGGGCGGTGAACACCGTGCTGGCGGGGGACGAGACTGCCGTGCAGGCCGCCGATGCCTTTGGCCGCGATGCCAACCGTTTCGGCGTGGTGCTCAGTGGCATGCTCAACGGCAATCCCGGGCTGCGCATCACCCAGGTTGAAGACCACGACGCCCGCGCCCGGTTGGCGGAGATTTCCGAGCTGTTCGAATTCGTCTCCGGTTCCGTGGACGAAATCCTCGAGACCTCGCCGCAGCTGTTCCAGGTGCGCGCCTCGGCGAGCAATATCTTCAACCTGTCGCAAACCCTGCTGGACGAAGCCTCGCACCTGGCCACCGGCTTTGAAAACCTCGCGGACGGGCGCACTTTCGACACCATCGGCGGCTACGTGCTGGGCTTGCTGGCGCTGGCCTCGATCATCCTGATCGGCCTGGTGATGGTCCGCGAGACCAACCGCCAGTTGCGGGAAACCGCCGAGAAGAACGAGCGCAACCAGAACGCGATCATGCGCCTGCTGGATGAGATTGAAGACTTGGCCGACGGCGACCTGACCGTCACCGCCTCGGTCACCGAAGACTTCACCGGCACCATTGCCGACTCCATCAACTATTCCGTGGACCAACTGCGCGACCTGGTGGCCACCATCAACCTCACTGCCGGCCAGGTGGCCGGTGCGGTGCAGGACACCCAGGCCACCGCCATGCACCTGGCCCAAGCGTCGGAGCATCAGGCACAGCAGATTGCCGAAGCGTCCACGGCGATCAACCAGATGGCCCAGTCCATCGACCAGGTGTCGGCCAACGCCGCCGAATCTTCGGCAGTGGCCGAGCGTTCGGTAGAGATTGCCAACAAGGGCAACGAGGTGGTGCACAACACCATCCACGGCATGGACAACATTCGCGAACAGATCCAGGACACCGCCAAGCGCATCAAGCGCCTGGGGGAATCGTCCCAGGAAATTGGCGACATCGTCAGCCTGATCGATGACATCGCCGAGCAGACCAACATCCTCGCGCTCAACGCCGCGATCCAGGCGAGCATGGCCGGTGATGCCGGGCGTGGTTTTGCGGTGGTGGCCGATGAGGTACAGCGCCTGGCTGAGCGTTCTTCGGCGGCGACCCGGCAGATCGAAACCCTGGTGCGGGCGATCCAGACGGATACCAACGAAGCCGTGATTTCCATGGAGCAGACCACCACCGAAGTGGTGCGCGGTGCGCGGCTGGCCCAGGACGCCGGGGTTGCGCTGGAAGAGATCGAAGGCGTGTCGAAAACCCTGGCGGCGCTGATCCAGAGTATCTCCAACGCGGCGCAGCAGCAGACGTCGTCGGCAGGGCAGATTTCCCTGACGATGAACGTGATCCAGCAGATCACCACTCAGACTTCGTCGGGCTCTACGGCCACTGCCGAGAGCATCGGCAACCTGGCAAAAATGGCCAGTCAGTTGCGGCGGTCGGTGTCGGGGTTCACCTTGCCGGCGGCGAAGCGGGTGGATGAATGAAATGCGCCCTCGAAAACACCGAAAAGCAAATGTGGGAGCGGGCTTGCTCGCGAATGCGGTGTGTCAGTCGCCGACGCTTTGTCTGACCCACCGCATTCGCGAGCAAGCCCGCTCCCACAGTTGATCTCCTTTGTTTTGAGATCGGTGTACGCATGACCCAGCACTACCAGCAACTCATGAATTCAGACGGGAGCGGTTATGGTTGATCGGCACGACTACGTGGCCCTCGAATGGGTCAAGGGCGAAATTGCCGAAACCCTGAAACAGGCCCGCTCGGCGCTGGACGCCTATGTTGAAGAAAGCAGCAGCGAGGCCATCGGCCAGTGCCTGGAATGCATCCATCAGGTGCATGGCAGCCTGTTGATGGTCGAGTTCTACGGCGCGGCCCTGTTCGCTGAAGAAATGGAACAACTGGCCCTCGCCCTGCAAGGCGCGCGCGTCAGCCAGCGCGACGAAGGCATTCGCCTGCTGCAACAGGGCCTTGGCCAACTGCCGCTGTACCTCGACCGCGTACACAGCGCCCGGCGCGACCTGCCCCTGGTGGTGCTGCCGCTGCTCAACGACCTGCGCAGCGTGCGCGGCGAAAGCCTGCTCTCGGAAACCAGCCTGTTCAGCCCGCAACTGCTGGTGATCCCGCCGCTGCCCGAAGACGCCCTGGCCCAGCGCACGCCAGAGGATTTCCCCGAACTGCTGCGCCAGTGGCGGCAGATGCTGCAACAGGCGCTGGTCGGTTTGCTGCGCGAAGACCACGGCCCCAGCAACCTGGAAGACATGGCGCGGGTCTTCGCCCGCCTCGAAGCCCTGTGCCATGGTGCGCCGCTGTTACCGTTGTGGCAGGTCACCTCGGCGCTGGTGGAAGGCATGCTCATTGGCGTGGTTGCCAATAGCCCGGCGTTGCGCAGTTTGCTCAAGGCCTGCGACAAGCAACTCAAGCGCCTGCTGATCCAGGGCATCAACGGCATCAACACCCCGGCCCCGGATGAGCTGCTCAAGAGCCTGTTGTTCTACGTCGCCAAAGTCACCCGACCGACTCCACGGATGCAAAGTTTGAAAGAACGATATGGCCTCGATGAAGCTTTGCCCGACAGCGCCGTGGTGGACGCCGAACGCGCCCGCCTGGCCGGCCCGGACCGCGACGCGATGGGCTCGGTGCTCGGCGCGTTGTGCGAGGAGCTGGTGCGGGTCAAGGAACGCCTGGACCTGTTCGTACGCAGCGACCGTCAGCACGCCTCGGACCTTGAGGCGTTGCTGGCGCCGCTGCGGCAGATCGCCGATACCCTCGCCGTATTGGGCTTCGGCCAGCCGCGCAAAGTGATCATCGACCAACTGGCGGTGGTACTCGGCCTGGCCCAGGGGCAGCGCGAACCCAACGATGCGGTATTGATGGACGTTGCCGGTGCGTTGCTCTACGTCGAGGCCACGCTGGCCGGGATGGTCGGCACTGTCGAGCCGGAGCGCCGCGAAGAAAGCCGCCTGCCTACCACCGACCTGACGCAGATCCACCACCTCGTCATCCGCGAATCCTGCCAGTGCCTGACACAGGCCAAAGAGCTGGTGATCGACTGCATCGAGGCCCATTGGGACCGCCAGCGCCTGGAGTCGCTGCCCGAGTTGCTGACCCAGGTGCGCGGCGCGCTGGCGATGATTCCGCTGCCCCGTGCGGCGAGCCTGATGCGTGGCTGCAATGACTACGTCAACGAGCAACTGATGGTCGGCGATGCCGCGCCTTCCGAGGCGCAGCTTGAGCATTTTGCCGATGTGCTCACCAGCCTCGAGTACTACCTGGAACGCATGCTTCAGGACCACGACGCCCCGGGCGAACGGGTGCTGGAAGTCGCCGCTGAAGGCCTGGCCGCGCTGGGCTATTTGCCGGCCGAAAAACCCTGGCGCCAGGCACTGCTTGAGCAGGGTGATACGCCCACGGAGCAAACCCCGTTCCTCGCCGATGCGTTGGCCAGCCCCACCTCGCGCCTCAACCCGCCGGCACTCCAGCGTCCCGGCAGCCTGCTGCCGCCGCCCGCCGGTGAAGAAGCCATCGATGATGAACTGCGGGAAGTCTTCCTCGAAGAAACCGCCGAAGTTCTCGACGTGCTGCATCGCTATGTGCCTGCCGGCACCGCCAGCCTGGAAGACAAGGCCACCCTGAGCGAAATGCGCCGCGCCTTCCACACCTTGAAAGGCAGTGGCCGCATGGTGCGCGCCCTGGTGTTGGCAGAGCTGGCCTGGGCCGTGGAAAACCTGCTCAACCGCGTGCTGGAGCGCAGCGTCGCGCCGGGCCCGGATGTGCAAGCAGTGCTGGATGACGTGTTGGAATTGCTGCCGGAGCTGATCACCGATTTTGCCGACAATGCCCAGCGCCAGCGCGATGACGTAGACGAACTGGCGGCGCGGGCGCACGCCCTGGCCAGCCGTGTCGAAGCGTCGGCCACAGACCCGGCCGCCCTGGACCCGCAGTTGCTGGAAATCTTCCGCAACGAAGCCCAGAGCCACCTCGACAGCCTCAACCGCTTCCTGCAACAGGCCACCGAGCACCTGCCGCTGCAAGTCAGTGATGACCTGCAACGCGCACTGCACACCCTCAAAGGCAGCGCCTATATGGCCGGTGTGTTGCCCATCGCCGAACTGGCGCGCCCGCTGGATCACCTGACCCGCGAATACAAGGCCCACCGCCTGCCGCTGGACCTGGATGAAATCGAATTGCTGCTGGAGGCCGAAGCGTTGTTCCAGCGCGGCGTGCGCCAGCTGGACAGTGACCCTCACGCGGCCATCAATGGTGCAGCAGGGCTGATCGAGCGCACGCAAAACCTGCTGAACAGCCAGCTTGAAGCCTTGCTGAATGCGCCCAACACCGGCCTGCGGATCAAGCGCGACCCGCAGTTGATCGCCAACTTCCTGGCCCAGGGCATGGACATCCTGCTGGACGCCGAAAGCCTGCTGCGCCGCTGGCAACAGCACCCCGGCGAACGCCAGGAACTGAGCGCGCTGCTGGACGAACTGACCACCCTCGGCGAAGGCGCGCACCTCGCCGACCTGCACCCGATGGACGAATTGTGCGAAGCCTTGCTCGACCTCTACGGCGCAGTGGAAGAAAGCAGCCTGGCGGTCAGCGAGCGCTTCTTCCACGAGGCCGAACAGGCCCACGAAGCCCTGATCAACATGCTCGACCAACTGGCCGCCGGCCAGGAAATCAGCGCGGCGCCGGCCCGGGTACGCGCCCTGCGCGAGCTGCTGGATGAAGGCCTCGACCCGTCCGCCACCGGCTTGATCAAGACCGATGGCAGCCGCGCGCTGAGCATCTCCGAGCTGGGCGCCGCTACGGCGACGCTCGACCAGAGCTTCGCGGTGGATGACGAGATCGTCGAGATCTTCCTTGAGGAAGCGGTGGACATCCTCGACAGCGCCGGCCAGTCCTTGAAACGCTGGCTGCTGGACCCGGATAACGCAGCGCCGCTGTCATCGTTGCAGCGGGATTTGCACACCCTCAAGGGTGGCGCGCGCATGGCTGAAATCGGCGCAGTGGGCGACCTGGCCCTTGAGCTGGAAAACCTTTACGAAGGTTTGGTGGACCGGCGCTACAGCTATTCCAGCGAGCTGGCCAATGTGTTGATGGCCAGTCATGAGCGGCTGGCGCTGTTGCTTGAGCAACTGCAACACCAGCAACCGTTGAGCGACTCCTCCGACCTGATCAGCCACTTGCGTGAGTTGCGCCAAGGCACCGGACAAGCGGCGCCCGCAGCGGCCGCCGAAGTCGAGACGCCGGGCAGTGATCCCGAGCTGCTGGATATCTTTCTCGAAGAGGCCGCCGACATCCTCGACAGCTCCGGCGCCGCGCTGTTGCGCTGGCAGGCCGAGCCGAAAAATCGCCAGGAAGTCGAGACACTGCTGCGCGACCTGCACACCCTCAAAGGCGGCGCTCGCATGGTCGAGATCGGCCCGATTGGCGACCTGGCCCATGAGCTGGAGTTTCTCTATGAGGGCTTGTCGGCAGGTTTGCTGGCGCCCTCGGCGGAGCTGTTCGCCTTGCTGCAAGGCTGCCACGACCGCCTGGCGCAGATGATCGATGCGGTGGCGGCGGGCATGCCGGTGGGCTCGGTGGACCTGCTGATCGAGCGCATCAAGAGTCTGGTGCGTCCGGCTGAAGTGACGGACGCACCGCTGGCGTTGACGGCAACCAAAACCGAGGCGGTGCCGGCCAGCGATCCGGCCGCCGACATGGTGAAGATCTCTGCCGACTTGCTGGATGACCTGGTCAACCTGGCGGGTGAAACTTCGATCTTCCGTGGGCGTATCGAGCAGCAGGTCAACGATGCGAGCGTTGCCCTCAACGAGGTGGAAACCACCATCGAGCGTATGCGCGATCAACTGCGCCGCCTCGACACCGAGACCCAGGGCCGCATCCTCAGCCGCCAGCAGGCCGAGGCCGAACGCCTGGGCTACGAAGAATTCGACCCGCTGGAAATGGACCGCCATTCCCAGTTGCAACAACTGTCCCGGGCCTTGTTCGAATCGGCTTCCGACCTGCTCGATCTCAAGGAAACCCTCGACCGCCGCAACCAGGATGCCCACAACCTGCTGCAGCAACAGGCGCGCATCAACACCGAGTTGCAGGAAGGCCTGATGCGCACGCGCATGGTGCCCTTCGAACGCATGCTGCCACGGCTTAAACGCATCGTGCGGCAGGTGGCGGGCGAGCTGGGCAAGGACGTGGAATTTATCGTCGGCAATGCCGAAGGCGAGATGGACCGCAACGTGCTGGAGCGCATGGTCGCGCCGCTGGAACACATGCTGCGCAACGCCGTCGACCACGGCCTGGAATCCCGCGATGCACGATTGCTGGCCGGTAAACCCGAGAAAGGCCGCATCACCCTGGATTTGACCCACGAAGGCGGCGACATCGTTTTCGACATGCGCGACGACGGCGCCGGCGTGCCGCTTGAAGCCGTGCGGCGCAAGGCGATCAAGCGTGGCTTGCTCGACCCCAACCTGGAAATCAGCGACCGCGACGTGTTGCAGTTCATCCTGCAACCGGGGTTTTCCACTGCCGAAAAAATCACCCAGATTTCCGGGCGTGGCGTGGGCATGGACGTGGTGCATGAAGAGGTGCGCCAGCTGGGCGGCTCGATGGTCATCGACTCGACGCCGGGAGAGGGCGTGCACTTTCGCATTCGCCTGCCGTTCACCGTGTCGGTCAACCGGGCGATGATGGTGCAGTGTGCCGACGATCAATACGCGATCCCGCTGAACACCATCGAAGGGCTGGTGCGGGTCATGCCCCATGAGCTGGAAGGGCACTATCAGCAGGACCCGCCGCGCTACGAATACGCCGGCCAACGCTACGAACTGTTCTACCTCGGCGACCTGCTGCACACCGTCGGCCGGCCGAACCTGCTGGGCCAGTACCAGCCGCTGCCGGTGCTGCTGGTGCAATGCAACGAACGGCGCGTGGCGGTGCAAGTGGACGCCATGGCCGGCACCCGGGAGATCGTGGTCAAGGGCCTGGGGCCGCAGTTTGCCGGGGTGAAGGGCGTGTCTGGCGCAACCATCCTTGGCGATGGCCGCGTGGTGCTGATCATCGACCTGATGGCGCATATCCGCGCCCGGCCACCGGCGTTGCCGGCCCAGGCGGCGGACGCTCCGTTGATCCTCAACGACCCGCTGAAAAAGCGCCCGCTGCTGGTGCTGGTGGTGGACGACTCGGTCACCGTGCGCAAAGTCACCAGCCGCCTGCTGGAGCGCAACGGCATGAACGTGCTCACCGCCAAGGACGGCATCGACGCCATGGCCGTGCTGGAAGAGCACACCCCGGACCTGATGCTGCTCGACATCGAAATGCCGCGCATGGACGGCTTCGAAGTGGCCATCCAGGTGCGTGACGACCCGCGGCTGATGCGCATGCCCATCATCATGATCACCTCCCGCACCGGGCAAAAACACCGTGATCGTGCGATGGCGATTGGCGTCAACGACTACCTCGGCAAGCCTTATCAAGAGTCGGTGCTGCTGGAAAGCATCGCTTACTGGAGCAAGTCCCGTGCTTGATCACCGCGCAACTCAACTCACCGGCTTGCTGTTGCCATTGGCCGACCGTCACCTGTTGTTGCCCAACGTCGCCGTGGCCGAGCTGATCGACTTCCAGCGCGGCGAACCGGCCAGTGATGCGCCGCCGTGGTATTTGCGGCAGGTTACCTGGCGGGATCGGCAGTTGCCGTTGATCAGCTTTGAGGCCGCGTGTGGCGAGTCGGGCGTGGTGGGAGAGCGGGCGCGGATTGTGGTGTTGAACACCCTCGGAGGACGGCCGACGTTGAAGTTTATTGCGTTGGTGATCCAGGGGATTCCGCGTTCGTACAAGCTCGATAGCCAGTTGAGTTATGTGGACGTGCCGTTGTGCCCGCTGGAGTTGGCGGCGGTGCAGGTGGGGGAGCATGTGGCCAGGGTGCCGGACTTGATGGGATTGGAGGCGTTGTTGGTCGAGGCCGGATTGGCCTGAGCTACACATGTTGATGATCGTTCCCACGCTCCGCGTGGGAATGCAGCCTCGGACGCTCTGCGTCCAGCTGGCGATGCAAGGCTTAAGTCTCGCGCTGTGGTGACGCGGAGCGTCACGGGATGCATTCCCACGCAGAGCGTGGGAACGATCGCATCGGCGTGCGCTTTACGGTCGGATTTTTCCTGCAACCTCTCGCGCTGTGCATGAACTTGTTGTGCCATGTGATCGCGCCTAGTCTTCGTGCGTCATCGCAAAAAACGGTGACACGGACGTGCAAGTCCGACGAAACTGTTTAGGCGTACAAACGCCCAGCCATTCAACGGGCGTTTTTTGTGCTCGCTGCTTTATGGCGGCTGCGCGCAGGAGGTCTTCGGACCTGCTGGGTGTCCTAAACAGGCCCGGTCTTGCACACCTGCGCACGGTCGCCACCCTTATTCGCGTGCAAGCGAACGGTGGCGCTCCTTACTCATCTGTTTAGGAGTTTCATCATGTTCAAACCTACCCCCAATCCGCCCCACAGCGCTGAAATCGAACACCGCAAACTCCAGGCCGCCGCCGAGCGTGCCATGGATCATTACTTTCCGACTTCCGCTTCATCGTCACTCTTTACCGTCACGCCCTCTCAATCCACCGAAGCCCTGCTGGCCAACGCTTCTGAAACCTTTGCCTCACTCAACGCCCTGACTTCCAACCTGGCCTTTGAATTGGAAGGTTCCCAGCGCGGCGTGGTGCTGGCCATTCAGCAGATGAGTGAGCTGGGGCAGTTACTGGTTGATCAGGCGTTGGAGCAGGTGAGCCCAGCGGCGATGTGACGAAGTGGGATCGGTCCCAAAAAGGGACTGATCGTTCCCATTTTGGGACTTCTGCGCACGTTCTCCCGAACAGCGCTGAGCAAATGTGGGAGCGGGCTTGCTCGCGAATGCGGTGTGTCAGTACCCGATTTATCAACTGACCCACCGCATTCGCGAGCAAGCCCGCTCCCACATTTGAACTGTGTTGAGCCCGAGCCTCAGCGTTTGCTAATGAACCATTACTCCAATCGTAATGGTTCACCGCGCAGCTTGATTGATGCCCCCCCAATACCCTCCTAAGGTACAGCCCACGACAGCAAATCCCGTGGAGCGACCATGACAACAACAACTTCCCCCGACTCGCGCTGGACGCGGCGGCGCGATGAGAAGCAGCGCCGCCTCGCATTGGTGCGATCCTTCGCCGATGGCGCCGTGCTCCCCAGCGAGCGCATTGTCGAAGCCCTGGAAGCCCTGATCCTCCCCGGCGACCGCGTGGTGCTGGAGGGCAACAACCAGAAGCAGGCCGATTTCCTCTCGCGCTCCCTGGCCAAGGCCGACCCCGCCAAGCTCCACGACCTGCACATGATCATGCCCAGCGTCGGCCGCTCCGAGCACCTGGACCTGTTTGAAAAGGGCATCGCCCGCAAGCTGGATTTCTCCTTTGCCGGCACCCAGTCCCTGCGCATCAGCCAGTTGCTGGAAGACGGCCTGCTGGAAATTGGCGCGATTCATACCTACATCGAACTCTACGCGCGGCTGGTGGTGGACCTGATCCCCAACGTGGTCCTGTCGGCCGGCTTCATGGCCGACCGCGCCGGCAATATCTACACCGGCCCGAGCACCGAAGACACACCCGCGCTGATCGAGCCGGCCGCCTTCAGCGATGGCATCGTCATCGTCCAGGTCAACCAACTGGTGGATGACGTCACCGACCTGCCGCGCGTCGACATCCCCGCGAGCTGGGTCGATTTCGTGGTGGTCGCTGACAAGCCCTTCTACATCGAACCGCTGTTCACCCGCGACCCACGCCACATCAAGCCCGTGCATGTGTTGATGGCGATGATGGCGATCCGCGGCATCTATGAAAAACACAACGTTCAGTCGCTGAACCATGGCATCGGTTTCAACACCGCCGCCATCGAATTGATCCTGCCGACCTACGGTGAATCCCTGGGCCTGAAGGGCAAGATCTGTCGCAACTGGACCCTCAACCCGCACCCAACCCTGATCCCGGCCATCGAAAGCGGCTGGGTCGAAAGCGTGCATTGCTTCGGCACCGAACTGGGCATGGAGAACTACATCGCCGCCCGGCCGGATGTGTTCTTCACGGGTCGCGACGGCTCGCTGCGCTCCAACCGAATGTTCTGCCAGCTGGCCGGGCAGTACGCGGTGGACCTGTTTATCGGCGCCACCTTGCAGGTCGATGGCGACGGTCATTCCTCCACCGTTACCCGTGGCCGCCTCGCCGGTTTTGGTGGTGCGCCGAACATGGGCCACGACCCGCGCGGTCGCCGCCATGGCACACCCGCCTGGCTCGACATGCGCCACGACGACGCTCCCGAGGCCTTGCTCGAACGCGGCAAAAAGCTCGTGGTGCAGATGGTGGAGACCTTCCAGGAAGGCGGCAAACCCACCTTTGTCGAAACCCTCGACGCGGTGGAAGTCGCCCGCAAAAGCGGCATGCCCCTGGCGCCGATCATGATCTACGGCGACGACGTCACGCACCTGCTCACCGAAGAAGGCATCGCATACCTGTACAAGGCCCGTTCCCTGGAAGAGCGCCAGGCGATGATCGCCGCCGTGGCCGGGGTGACCGCCATCGGCTTGCGCCACAACCCCAAGGACACCGCACGCATGCGTCGCGAAGGCTTGATTGCGCTGCCCGAAGACCTCGGCATCCGCCGCACCGATGCCACCCGCGAGCTGCTGGCCGCCAAGAGCGTGGCCGATCTGGTGGAGTGGTCCGGTGGCTTGTACAACCCGCCCGCCAAGTTCAGGAGCTGGTAAATGTACGCACTCAAACTGCACGACCTGACACTGGCCGAACGCCTGGCCGACATGGCCGTCGACGCGTTGATCGATGAGGCGGACCTGTCGCCGAAACCCGCCCTGGTAGACCGTCGCGGCAACGGCGCCCATACCGATTTGCACCTCGGCTTGATGCACGCCTCGGCGCTGTCGCTGTGGCCGGCGTTCAAGGAAATGGCCGAGGCCGCTGTCGAATTTGGCGAAGTCGGTTTGCCCCTGCGTGAAGCCCTCGGGCGCATCGGTCGCGAAGGTGAACAGGCGATGCTCGTCACCACCAGCGGCGTAAATACCCATCGCGGCGCGATCTGGGCCCTCGGCCTGTTAGTCGCCGCTGCCGCACTGCAATCCGAATCCTGCACTGCCAGCGCGGTGACGTTGCGCGCCGCCCGCCTGGCCTTGCTCAACGACCGTTACGCACCGCAACCGCTGAGCCACGGCGCCCAGGTCGCACAACGCTACGGCGCACGCGGTGCTCGCGAAGAAGCGCAATTGGGCTTCCCGTCAGTGCTACAGCGCGGCCTGCCACAGCTGAAAAAAAGCCGCCTGCAACAACACGGCGAACAGAACGCGCGCCTCGATGCCTTGCTGGCGATCATGACGGACCTGGCCGACACCTGCGTGCTCTACCGCGCCGGTCCTGAAGGCTTGCAGGCCATGCAGCAGGGCGCCCAAGCGGTACTGGACGCCGGCGGCAGCGCAAGCCTCGCCGGCCGCCGCCAACTGCATGAGCTGGACCAGCAACTGCTGGCGCTGAATGCCTCCCCCGGTGGCGCCGCCGACCTGTTGGCCGCCTGCCTGTTTATCGACCGCCTCGACGGAGCGCTGTGATGGAAACCTTATCCTTTGAATTCCCCGCCGGGCAGCCCGCCAAGGGCCGCGCGCTGGTAGGTTGCGTCGGCTCCGGCGACCTCGAAGTGCTGCTGGAACCGGGCACCGCCGGCACCCTGACGATCCAGGTGCAGACCTCGGTGAACGGTGCGCAGCTGCGTTGGCAGCATCTGTTCGAACGGATCTTCCAGGAACAGACACCCCCCGCATTGAACATCGATATCCACGACTTCGGCGCCACACCCGGCGTGGTGCGCTTGCGCCTGGAGCAAGGCTTCGAGGAGATCGGTCATGACTGACTTGCTGAACAAACACAGCTTCGTCGAACTCGGCGCCCGGCAACGGGCCAAGGCCTTGCTCGACGCGGGCAGCTATCGCGAACTGATCGACCCGTTCCAGCGCGTCATGTCGCCGTGGCTGAGCCGCCAGGGCGTGGTGCCGCAGGCAGATGACGGCGTGGTGATCGCCAAGGGCAGCATCGCCGGCTTGCCGGTGGTCATCGCGGCCATCGAAGGCAATTTCCAGGGCGGCAGTCTCGGTGAAGTCGGCGGCGCAAAGATGGCCGGTGCACTGGAGTTGGCTGCTGAAGACAACCGCAACGGTATCCCTACTCGCGCGATCCTGCTGCTGGAAACCGGCGGCGTGCGCTTGCAGGAAGCCAACCTGGGCTTGGCTGCCATCGCCGATATCCATGCGGCGATTGTCGACCTGCGCCAGTACCAGCCGGTGATCGGCGTGGTGGCGGGCAGCGTCGGTTGTTTTGGCGGCATGTCCATCGCGGCAGGCTTGTGCAGTTATCTGCTGGTGACCCGTGAGGCGCGCCTTGGCCTGAACGGCCCGCAGGTGATCGAGCAGGAAGCCGGCCTTGAAGAATACGACTCCCGTGACCGGCCCTTCATCTGGAGCCTGACCGGCGGTGAGCAGCGTTTCAACAGTGGCTTGGCCGACCGGTATGTGGCCGACGACGTGGCGCAGATTCAGCAGCAGATCACTGAGCTGCTGCAACAAGGCTTGCCGGAAAACCAGCGCAGCCGTCAGGTTGATCACTATCTGGAACGCCTGGCCGCACTGAACGCCGAACCGCAAATCGACCCGGCGACGGTTCGCGATCTGTATCAGGGAGAACGCTCATGAGAGGTTTGCAGTGGTTCAACGCATTGAGCGGCGACGCAGCGCCAGTGAGCGGTTTGCCGAACTCGCTGAAAGTTGCCGACGGTGTGCTCGGTGATCAGCCAGTGCGCTTTATCGCGGTGGTCACCGACCCACAAAACCGCTTCCCTCGCGCTCGCAACGGTGAAGTCGGTTTGCTGGAAGGCTGGGGCTTGGCCAAGGCCGTTGATGAGGCGATCGATACCGGCGACAAGCGTCCGCTGATTGCCATCGTGGATGTGCCGAGCCAGGCCTACGGTCGTCGCGAAGAGGCCTTGGGCATTCACCAGGCATTGGCCGCCGCTGCCGACAGCTACGCCCGTGCCCGCCTGGCCGGTCACCCGGTGATCGCGCTGCTGGTGGGCAAGGCGATGTCCGGCGCCTTCCTCGCCCATGGTTACCAGGCCAACCGCCTGATTGCCCTGCGCGACCCCGGCGTGATGGTGCATGCCATGGGCAAGGCTTCGGCGGCGCGGGTAACCCTGCGCAGTGTTGAAGAGCTGGAAACCCTGGCCGCCAGCGTGCCGCCGATGGCCTATGACATCGACAGTTATGCCAGCCTTGGCTTGCTCTGGGAGACCTTGTCGGTCAGCCAGATCGAGCAGCCCACCACCGAAGATGTGGCGCGTGTCAGCGATTGCCTGGTGCAGGCGATCAAGGATGTGCAGGCCGGCGGTCGGGACCTGAGCGGTCGCCTGGGCGCCACTAACCGCGCCGCCTCCAGCCACGTGCGCCAACTGCTGCGGGAGCAATGGTGAACGCTCACGACTTGCTCTGGGGCATGACCCCGGCGCATGCGCCCGCTGATGCACCGGCCTGGGTGCTGGAAGCATTGGCCGCTGGGCATCCGGTGGTGGTGCGGCGTGCCGTCGCGTCGCCGGGCCAGGTAGCGGTGGGGGTACGCGGGCGCTTGCGCGAGCAGCGCTTCGCCGCCGTGATGCCGATGGCGGCGGTGCAGCGGCGCGTGGTGCCGGAAGACCTGCGCGGTGTGATCTCGCCAAGGGATTTGCCGGCGTTGCAGGCCCTCGCTCAGTTGCGACCGGTGCTGGCGGGAGAGAGTTGGGGCGTCACCGGCAGTGCGGGTTTCGAGTTGGCCAGCGGCGTCGAAGCGTTGCATGCCAAGAGCGATCTGGATTTGATTCTGCGCACGCCCGAGCGCCTTGAACGCAGCGATGCAGAGGACCTGCTGGCGATACTGGATACGGCGGTGTGCGCCGTGGACCTGCAACTGCAAACGCCTTTTGGCGCGGTCGCGTTGCGTGAATGGGCCGGTGGTTCGCGTCGCGTGCTGCTGAAAAATGCCGGTGGCGCGCAGTTGGTGCTCGACCCGTGGCAGGCCTTGGCATGAGCAGCCTCCTGGCATTCCCGGGGCAGGGCGCCCAGCGTCCCGGCATGCTCCAGCAACTGCCGCGTGCGGTGCTGGACGAAGCCAGTGCTGCCCTCAATGAGGATGTGCTTACCCTGGATTCTGCCGAAGCGCTGGCCTCGACCCGTGCCGTGCAGCTCTGCCTGTTGATTGCCGGCGTGGCCAGCGCGCGCTTGCTGGAACACACACCCGACTACGTCGCCGGCCTGTCCATCGGCGCCTATCCAGCCGCTGTAATTGCCGGCTCCCTGGACTTTGCCGACGCGCTGAAACTCGTCAGCCTGCGCGGCGAACTGATGCAGCAAGCGTATCCCCACGGCTACGGCATGACCGCCCTTATCGGCCCGGACCTGTCCACCGTCGAAGCCTTGCTTGCTCAGGTCCACAGCCCGCAAACCCCGGTTTACCTGGCCAATATCAATGCCGACAACCAGACGGTCATCGCCGGCAGCGATGAGGCCATGAAGGCGGTCGCCAATCTGGTGCGCGGCAACGGCGTCGCCAAACGCCTGGCCGTCAGCGTGCCGTCTCATTGCGTACTGCTGGAAAAACCCGCCGAGGCCCTGGCCGAAGCATTCGCCCAAGTGACACTGAAACCGCCGAGCATCACCTACCTGAGCAGCACCCGCGCCCGGCCGATCCACAACAGCGAACACCTGCGCGACGACCTCGCCTTCAACATGTGCCGCATCGTCGACTGGCGCGGCACCGTGCAAAGCGCCTTCGAGCGCGGTGTGCGCCTGCATATCGAACTGCCTCCCGGTGCCGTGCTTACGGGCCTCGCGCGCCGGGTGTTCGAGCAAGGCACCGTCATCGCCTTCGAAGGCGCCCGCCTGGACACCTTGCAGGCCTTGCTGCGAGAGGAGGGAAACCATCACCGATAGAGCTCCACCAAGGCTGATGCTGGTCGGTCAAGAGATAGAGCGGGTCACCAATGACCTGTGGCGAGGGAGCTTGCTCCCGTTGGAGTGCGCAGCGCTCCGAGGATTTCAGGGCCGCTACGCAGCCCAACGGGAGCAAGCTCCCTCGCCACAGGTACGGTATTCATCTTTATCGGATCGGCATTGCCGCCCAAGGCTTTCGAAGCACAAAAACAACAATTTCGATGAAGCACTTTGAGGACAACCATCATGATTATTTACGGTGTGGCGTTGCTGGCGATCTGCATGTTGGCCGGCGTGATTCTGGGCGACATGCTCGGCGTGTTGCTGGGAGTCAAATCCAACGTGGGCGGGGTGGGGATCGCGATGATCCTGCTGATCTGCGCACGGTTGTGGATGCACAAACACGGCGGCATGACCAAGGAATGTGAGATGGGTGTCGGCTTCTGGGGTGCCATGTACATCCCGGTGGTGGTGGCGATGGCGGCGCAACAGAACGTGGTCACCGCGCTGCACGGCGGCCCGGTGGCGGTGCTGGCGGCGATTGGTTCGGTGGTGGTGTGCGGTTGCACGATTGCCTTGATCAGCCGCACGCACAAGGGCGAACCGTTGCCCGATGAAGAGCCGCTGATTGCGGCTGCACCTGTCGCGGGAGGTCGCTGATATGTGGGAACTCATCGAGAAAGGCCTGGCAAATAACGGCTTGGTCACCGCCTTTGCATTTGTCGGCGTGGTGATGTGGATTTCGGTGGTGCTGTCCAAGCGCCTGACCTTCGGACGCATCCACGGCTCAGCCATCGCGATTGTGATCGGGCTGGTGCTGGCCTGGGTGGGCGGCACCTTGACCGGCGGGCAGAAAGGCCTGGCGGACGTGGCGCTGTTTTCCGGGATCGGCTTGATGGGCGGCGCCATGCTGCGGGACTTTGCCATCGTGGCCACGGCATTTGAAGTACAGGCCACCGAGGCGCGCAAGGCCGGCTTGATTGGTGCGATTGCCTTGCTGCTGGGCACGGTGCTGCCGTTTATTGTGGGCGCGAGTATCGCCTGGGCGTTTGGTTATCGCGATGCGATCAGCATGACCACCATCGGCGCGGGCGCGGTGACTTACATCGTCGGGCCGGTGACCGGGGCGGCGTTGGGTGCAAGCTCGGATGTGGTGGCGCTGTCCATTGCGACTGGGTTGATCAAGGCGATCCTGGTGATGGTGGGCACGCCCATGGCGGCACGCTGGATGGGCTTGGATAACCCGCGCTCGGCGATGGTGTTCGGTGGTTTGGCCGGCACGGTGAGCGGCGTGACGGCAGGCCTGGCGGCGACGGACCGGCGGTTGGTGCCGTATGGCGCACTGACCGCCACCTTTCACACCGGGCTTGGGTGCTTGCTGGGGCCGTCGGTGCTGTACTTCATCGTGCGCGGGATTGTCGGCTGACCCGAGATGTGTCGACCGCTTTTGTGGCGAGGGAGCTTGCTCCCGCTGGAGCGCGAAGCGGTCCCAATGCATTCATCCTGAAACAACACGGGCGCTGATTTTACGACTGCTGCGCAGCCGAGCGGGAGCAAGCTCCCTCGCCACAGGGGATCATTGTCAGGTTTGGCGGTTCGCATACATCCGGCACTCCGCCAACAGCGCGAGCAGGTTCGGGTCGCGTTCCTTGGCTTTCAGAAACACCACGCCAATGTGCTGCTGCAAACGGTAGCGCGGTTGCAGGGGAATCAGCTTCACCCGGTTCTCATACACCGCCGCAATCCGCCCCGGCAGCAGCGCATAACCCACGCCCGAGCTGACCATGCTCAGCAGGGTGAAGATGTCGTTGACCTGCATCGCCACCTTCGGCTCGAACCCTGCCTGCTTGAATACGCGGTTGCCGTCCTGGTGGGTGGCGAAGCCTTGGGTGAGGGTGATGAAGGTGGCGTCGCGCACGTCCGCCAGGTCGATTTCCTGTTCACGGTCGAAGGGTGAATCGGCCGGGGTGGCGAGGAAGATGTCGTCGGAAAACAGCGCGATCTGCTCGCAGTCCGGATCGTTGGCGTGCTCGTCGAGGGAGATCAGGATCGCATCGACTTCCATGTTCTTCAGCTTGTACAGCAGGTCGAAATTGGAGCCGAGGATCAGGTCGATATTCAGCTCGCTACGGCGAATCTTCAGCCCCATGATCAACTGCGGCACGGTCTTCACCGTCAGCGAATACAGCGAGCCCAGCTTGAAGCGCTCGGCGGAAAAGCCGGCGGCCTCGCGGGTCACCCGCACGCTGTCGACCACATCCTGCACCAGCTTCTGCGCACGCTCTTCCAGCACATAGGCGCTTTCCAGCGGCGTGAGGTTACGCCCTTCGTGCTTGAACAGCGGGCAGCGCAGGGCGTTTTCCAGGGAGTGGATCGCCCGGTGCACGCTGACGTTGCTGGTCTGCAGTTCAGCCGCCGCCCGCGCCAGGTTGCCGGTGCGCATGAACGCCAGGAAGATTTCCAGCTTCTTGAGGGTGAACTCTTCGTCGATCAGCATGGGCGTGACTCTTGTTCGAATGCCGTCGATTGTGCCCCTAAAACCAGTTCACTCCCAGCCATGCGCTGCACAGGCCCAACACCACGCCGAGGATGATCAGCCAGATTGCGTTGAGCCTTGTGTAATACACCACGGCAGCGCTGGCCAGGGTCAGCACCAGGCTGGTGGCATTGTTTTCCAGGCTGTTCATCAGGATGTAGCTGGCGGCCAGGATCAGCCCGATGGAGATCGGCAGCAGGCTGCCTTTGACCCGCTGCACCCACGGGGTTTTGCTGTGTTTTTCCAGCCAGCCGGCGCCGAGGTATGTGAGTACCGAGCAGGGCACCAGCTTGGCGGTCAGGGCCACCAGGGCGCCGGGCAACCCGGCGGCTTGCTGGCCGATAAATACCAGGAACATGCCATTGGGCCCCGGCAAGGCCTGGGACAAGGCGAAGAAGGCGACGAACTGGGCGTCGGTGATCCAGTTCATGTCGGTGACGGTGTAGCGGTGGATATCGCTCAGGGCCACGGTGTTGCCGCCAATCGCCATCAGCGACCACAGCGCGCATTGGATCATCAGGTGAAACAGCACGCTCTGCATCAGCCGGCCACCTTCTGCTTGCCCATGAAACTCAAGGCCAGGGAGCTAGGAATGCAGATCAGCAGGACCATCCACAACGGCAGCACCAGCACCGCCATCAATACGAAGGTCAGGACGAACGCGCTGTAGTTGGCCAGGGTCCGCGGCATGGCCTTGAGCAGGCGCAAGGTGGTGCCGAGCATCAGCCCGGTGGCGATCGGCATCACCGCGCCGAAGATCTGCTGCACCACGTCATGGCTCCACCATTTGGCATAGGCGAAGCCGGCCAGGACGGTGATCAGCGAGGGGAACAGATACAAGCCGACCACGGTCACAACCGCACCCGGCAAACCGTGCAGGCGCCGACCGTAGATGATGCCGACGTTGGCGATATTCGGCCCGGGGAAAAATTGGCCGGTGGTCAGCAACTCGTTGAAGCCTTGTTCGCTGACCCACTGCCTGCGGTCGACCATCATCTGCCGCGCCCAGGGCATCACGCCGCCAAAGCCGAACAGGCCGACCATGGCGAAGTTGTAAAACAATTGCCACAGACTCGGGTGGGGCTGGGCAGGTTCGAGGTCGGCCATGGGCGTTACCGATGAGGGGCTTTTATGTAGGAGCTGGCTTGCCTGCGATAGCGGTGGGTCAGACATGCATCTGCTGCTGATACACCGCTATCGCCGGCAAGCCAGCTCCCACAGGATGAAGCGAATCATCCATCGGCATGTGTATTTGGGCAAATGAAGAAAGGTTGTTACCTGATATTGGGTGGGTGACGTCAGAATGGTCGAGGTGATAACCGTTATTCGAGGTGAGTGACACATGTATCACGGGGAACGATTCAACGCCTGGAGCCACTTGCTCGGGGCGGTTGCGGCTTTTGTGGGTGCTGTATGGATGTTGGTGGTGGCCAGTATGGACGGCAACCCCTGGAAGATTGTCAGCGTGGCCATTTACGGTTTCACGTTGCTGGTGCTGTACAGCGCGTCGACCGTGTACCACAGCGTGCGCGGGCGCAAGAAAGCGATCATGCAGAAGGTCGATCACTTTTCGATCTACCTGCTGATTGCCGGCAGCTACACGCCGTTTTGCCTGGTGACGCTGCGCGGGCCGTGGGGCTGGACGCTGTTCGGGATTGTGTGGGGGCTGGCGGTGATCGGCATCCTGCAGGAGATCAAGCCACGCTCCGAGGCGCGGATTCTGTCGATCGTGATCTATGCGGTGATGGGCTGGATTGTGCTGGTGGCGGTCAAGCCGCTGATTGCTGCGCTGGGGCCTACCGGGTTTGCCTGGCTGGCGTCGGGCGGGGTGCTGTACACCGTGGGCATTATTTTCTTTGCCCTGGAGGACCGCTTGCGGCACTCCCACGGGATCTGGCATTTGTTCGTGATTGGCGGCAGCCTGCTGCATTTCGTGGCGATCATGGGGTACGTGTTATAGCCGGTCCAATTGCTCCTGGGCCCGGCTGCCGAAGATCTCCAACAGGCTCGCCAGCATATGCGGCGGCGGTTCGTCGGCGCGGGTCAGGGCGTACAAGGTGATTGGCAGCGGTGGCGCCAGCGGGCGAATGCAGGTGGTGGCCGGTGATGCGCCGAGGGCGGTGAACGGATCAATCACCGCCAGCCCGGCGCCGGATTCGACCATGGCCCTGGCCAGGGAATAGGTCTGCACTGCGATGCTGACCCGTGGCGGTGGATCGACCGCTTCCAGGTAGCTGTCCAGCTTCGCCGACAACGGGTCGGCGCTGGACAGGCCAATCAACGGCGCGCCCGCCAGGGCCATCAGCGGCAACGGTTTGCCCAGCTCGTTTTCCTTCCAGTAACCCTGCGGCGCCAGCGCCACCAGCACGCCGTGGGCCAGGGCCTGGGCGGTCAGGCCCGGGTGATCGGGCGGTTGCAGGGTCAGCGCCACGTCGACCTCACGCATCAACAGGTTTTGCACCAGCTCGCGGCTGTGGGCGCTGGACAGCTCGCAGGCGATGTCCGGGTAGCGTTGGGTCCATTCGCGGATGGCCGGCGGCAGCAACGACAAGGCCAGCGCGGGTGTGGCGCCGATACGCAGGCTCTGGCCCGGCTCGCGGCGCAGGTTCTGTGCCAGGCGCCGCACGCCTTGCAGGCTTTCGGTCACCTTGTCGACTTCGCGCTCCAGCGCCAGCGCTTCCGGGGTTGGCTGCAGCTTGCCGCGTATGCGCAGGAACAGCGGGAACCCCAACTGCAACTCGGCGTGCTGCAGCACCTTGCTCACCGCCGGCTGCGAGACATGCAGCAACTGGGCGGCGGCGCTGATGGAACCGGTCTGGCGGATGGCCTGGAAGATTTCGATATGACGCAAGCGCATGGGCAGTCCATAACCTTTGTTTATGGGTGACCCATCTTTATTCATTGTCCCGCCGCTGTCACCTGCCTCTAACCTTCAAGCCTGACATCGCACGGTTAAGGGACGCACATGGCTCAGCAGGTTTGCATCATCGGTGGCGGGGTTATCGGCCTGGCGAGTGCCTATGCGCTGGTGCGTGCCGGCATGCAGGTGACGGTGGTCGAAGCCCGGGAAACCCTGGGCAGCGAGACCAGCTTCGCCAACGGCGGGCAACTGTCCTACCGCTATGTCGCGCCGTTGGCCGACAAGGGCGTACCGTTGCAAGCCATCGGCTGGATGCTGCGCGGTGACTCGCCGCTGAAGCTGCGCCCGCGCATGGACCCGGCGCAGTGGCGCTGGATTGCCTCGTTCCTGGGCGCCTGCCGTGGCTCGGTGAACCAGCGCAATGCGGCCCACCTGCTGCGCCTGGCGTCCTTGAGCCAGGGCACCCTGCAACGCTGGCGTGAAGAAGACCAACTGGGCGGTTTCCACTGGCGGCGCAACGGCAAGCTGGTGACCTTTCGCAGCCTCGACAGCTATGAACGCGCCTTGAATAAAGTGACCGACCCGCTGCAACAGCAAGTGCTCTCGGCGGCGGACTGCGCACGGCTGGAACCGACCCTGGACAGCGCCAGTTTTGCCGGCGGCATCTATACGCCCAATGAAGAGGTCGGCGACTGCCATGGGTTCTGCCAGCAACTGGCGGCGCGCCTTGAAGCGTCGGGGCGTTGCACGTTCCTGTTGGGGCGCAAGGTGACGGCGATTCGTCACAGCGCAGGCGCCGTGCAGGCTATCGAAATGGGCAGTGAAGTCTTGCCGGTGCAGCACCTGGTGTTGGCCGCCGGGCACCGCAGCCCCGAGCTGGCCTTGCCGGGTATGTCGCTGCCGCTGTATCCCCTCAAGGGTTACAGCCTGAGCGTGCCGATTGGCGCGCAGCATCAGGCGCCGAACATCAGCATCACCGATTACGACCGCAAGATCGTCTACGCGCGCATCGGTGAGCAACTGCGGGTGGCGGCGATGGTGGATATTGTCGGCTTCGACACCCGCCTGGAACCCAAGCGCCTGGCGCTGATTAAACGCCAGGCACTTGAGACGTTCCCGCTGGCCGGTGACTACCAGCACGCGGTCGAATGGGCCGGTATGCGCCCGGCCACGCCGACCGGCGTGCCGTTGATTGGTGCCAGCGCCTACAGCAACCTGTGGCTTAACCTCGGCCACGGCGCCCTCGGGTTTACCCTGGCTTGCGGCAGCGGCCAGGTACTGGCCGAGTTGATTGGCCGGCACACCACTTCCATTGATATGCAGGGCTTCGCGCCCCGTGCCGCTTGAGGATATTTCGATGACCATCACCCGAATCAACAGCAACAGCCGCTTGTCTGGCGCCGTGGTGTTTCAGGACCTGGTGTTTTTGTCCGGCCAGGTGCCGGGCGAAGGCCGTGATGTAAAGACCCAGACCGAACAGGTGCTGGCCAGGATTGATGCGCTGCTGGCCGAGGCCGGCAGCGACAAGGATCATCTGCTGAATGCGACCATCTACCTGAACAATATCCAGGAGGGTTTTGCGCCGATGAATGAAGTCTGGTCCGCCTGGCTATCGCCGGGGCAGGCACCGACGCGTACCACGTTGCAGGCGCAGTTGGCGCGACCGGACGTGCTGGTCGAGATCAGCGTCATTGCCGTGCGCCGTCCATAACTAAAACAAAAACGGAGAATAACAATGCAAAAACTGTGGCGAGGGGGCTCGTCCCCCGTCGGGCTGCGCAGCAGCCCCATACTCTTCCTGGCCCTGATATTGAGTGCACAGACCCAGGCAACCGAAGCCCCCTTGGACGGCACGCTGAGCAAGATCGCCAACGCCAGGAGCATCACCCTCGGCTACCGCGATGCCTCGGTGCCGTTTTCCTATGTGG
This sequence comes from Pseudomonas sp. KK18, assembly GCF_037094675.1. Taxonomy (NCBI): domain Bacteria; kingdom Pseudomonadati; phylum Pseudomonadota; class Gammaproteobacteria; order Pseudomonadales; family Pseudomonadaceae; genus Pseudomonas; species Pseudomonas sp. KK18. The sequence goes on along the minus strand of NZ_CP146605.1, from coordinate 6,752,804 downwards.
GGGATCACAGCGGCAAGCCCATGGGCTATTCGGTGGAGCTGGCGAACAAGATCGTCGAGCGTATCCAGCAGAAAACCGGTGTGCCGAAGCTCAACGTGAAGTACAACCTGGTGACTTCCCAGACCCGCATAGCCCTGGTGCAAAACGGCACCGTGGACCTGGAATGCGGTTCCACCGGCGTGACCGCCGAGCGGCAGAAGCAGGTAGCGTTTTCCTACGGGTTTATCTACGTGAAGGGCCAGTTGCTGACCGCCAACGACAGCGGCATCAAAAGCTTCGCCGACCTGCAAGGCAAGAACGTGGTAACCACCGCCGGCACCACCAACGAGCGGTTCCTCAAGAGCTACAACGTTGATCACAAACTGAACATGTCGGTGATCAGCGCCAAGGACCACGGCGAAGCCTTCCAGATGCTGCAATCCGGACGGGCGGCGGCGTTCTACATGGATGACGCGTTGCTCTACGGGGAGCGCGCCAAGGCCAGGGACCCGCACAAGTGGGTGGTGGTCGGGGAAGAACAGTCGCGGGAAATCTACAGCTGCATGGTGCGCAAGGACGACCCGCAGTTTCTCTCGGTGGTCAACGAGACCCTGGCCGGGCTGTACAGCTCGGGGGAGATCAACGGCATTTACCAGCGCTGGTTTGAGCAGCCGATCCCGCCCAAGGGCTTGAACCTGGAATTCCCGATGACCAGTGAGTTGAAGGCGATTATTGCGACGCCTGTGAGTGACCCGGTGGAGTAGCGGAGTGCAAACCCGATCCAAATGTGGGAGCGGGCTTGCTCGCGAAAGCGGAGTGCCAGTCAATACATGTGTGACTGATCCACCGCATTCGCGAGCAAGCCCGCTCCCACATTTGATGGGGTTTGCAAAACGGGTTTAGAAGTCGCCCCAGAGTTGTTGAGCCACCGCCAGCGCCACGACTGGCGCAGTTTCGGTACGCAGCACCCGTGGGCCCAACCGTGCGGCATGAAACCCCGCACCTTGTGCCGCTTCGACTTCGCCATCAGTCAATCCACCCTCCGGCCCGATCAGGAAGGCCAGGCTCCCAGGCTTGGCGTGGCTCACCAGGGGCTCGGCCACCGGGTGCAGCACCAGCTTCAAATCCGCTTCGGCCTGTTTCAACCAATCCGCCAGCAACAGCGGTGGGTGAATCACCGGCACTCGCGAGCGACCGCACTGCTCGCACGCGCTGATCGCCACCTGGCGCCAGTGCTGCAGGCGTTTGTCGGCGCGTTCGTCCTTGAGGCGCACTTCGCAGCGGTCGCTGAAGATCGGGGTGATTTCATTCACCCCAAGCTCGGTGGCTTTCTGGATCGCCCAGTCCATCCGCTCGCCACGGGACAGGCCCTGGCCGAGGTGAATCTGCAACGGCGACTCGACCTGCCCGGCGAAGGTTTCGGTGACTTGCACCACCACGCGTTTTTTGCCGACTTCCAGCAAGCTGGCGCGAAACTCCTGTCCGGAACCGTCGAACAACTGCACGGGGTCGCCTTCGCTCATGCGCAATACGCGGCTGATGTAGTGCGCCTGGGCTTCCGGCAACTCGTGGTCGCCAAGGCTCAGGGGGGCGTCGACAAAAAAGCGGGACAGTCTCATTTCTGTTCTCTGGAAATAGTGTGCAGGGCGGACGCGGAGCGTCCATGGCTGCATTCCCACGCGGAGCGTGGGAACGATCAACTCAATCAGCCCGGATCACGAAACCCCGGGTGGAAATCCTTGGGCACCGCCACGCTGACCTTGCTGTTGGTGGCGATATCAATCCCTTCGCTGGCCACTTCAGCCAGGAAGTCGATCTGCTCCGGGGTGATCACATACGGCGGCAGGAAGTACACCACGCTGCCCAACGGCCGCAGCAGCGCGCCTCGCTCCAGCGCATGCTCGAACACCTTCAGGCCACGGCGTTCCTGCCACGGGTAGGCGGTCTTGGTGGCCTTGTCCTGCACCATCTCGATGGCCAGCACCATGCCGGTCTGGCGCACTTCCGAGACGTGCGGATGGTCCGCCAGGTGCGCGGTGGCGGTCGCCATGCGCTGGGCCAGGGCCTTGTTGTTTTCGATGACGTTGTCTTCTTCGAAGATATCCAGGGTCGCCAGGGCCGCCGCACAGGCCAGCGGGTTACCGGTGTAGCTGTGGGAGTGCAGGAAGGCGCGCAGGGTCGGGTAGTCGTCGTAGAAGGCGTCGTACACATCGTCGGTGGTGACCACCGCGGCGAGCGGCAGGTAGCCGCCGGTCAGGGCCTTGGACAGGCACAGGAAGTCCGGGCGGATGCCGGCCTGTTCGCAGGCGAACATCGTACCGGTGCGGCCAAAGCCCACGGCGATTTCGTCGTGGATCAGGTGCACGCCATAACGGTCGCAGGCTTCGCGCAGCAGCTTGAGGTACACCGGGTGGTACATGCGCATGCCGCCGGCGCCCTGGATCAGCGGCTCGACGATCACGGCGGCCACGGTGTCGTGGTTTTCGGCCAGGGTCTGCTCCATGGCCAGGAACATGTTCCGGGAATGTTCTTCCCAGCTCATGCCGTCGGGGCGCAGGTAGCAGTCGGGGCTCGGCACCTTGATGGTGTCCAGCAGCAGGGCTTTATAGGTCTCGGTGAACAGCGGCACATCGCCAACCGACATCGCGGCGATGGTTTCGCCGTGGTAGCTGTTGGTCAGGGTGACAAAGCGCTTCTTGTTCGGCAGGCCGCGGTTGAGCCAATAGTGAAAGCTCATCTTCAGCGCGACTTCGATGCACGACGAGCCGTTGTCGGCATAGAAGCAGCGGGTCAGGCCTTCGGGGGTCATCTTCACCAGGCGCTCGGACAGCTCGATTACCGGCTGGTGACTGAAACCGGCGAGGATCACGTGTTCCAGCTGGTCGACCTGGTCCTTGATGCGCTGGTTGATGCGCGGGTTGGCGTGGCCAAACACGTTGACCCACCAGGAACTGACGGCGTCGAGGTAGCGTTTGCCTTCGAAGTCTTCCAGCCAGATGCCTTCACCGCGCTTGATCGGGATCAGCGGCAGTTGCTGGTGGTCTTTCATCTGGGTGCAGGGATGCCACAGCACCGCAAGGTCGCGTTGCATCCACTGGTTATTCAAACCCATGTTCATTCTCCTCGAAGCGGCTCGCGACGTGCGCGGGCGAAACAATCGCGCAAGCCTATGCAATGCAGGCCTGTGTCACAACCCATTGCGAGTCTGAAGCGTAAATTGGTGGTAAACGCAGGACAGTCCGTCACGTTTCTTCTGGATAGTCCTTAATCTCTTGTTAACTTACTCTGCATACGCTCTTGATCGTATTTCTCGATATTTCAAAGCGAAATTTTCCGCTTTAATTCGATAGGTAAATCGATAGTCTTGCCACAGCTCTTACGGGATTTGGGACATGCAACTACGTAATTCACCGGCCCGCTATGGCTGGGTCAGCATCGTTTTGCACTGGGGCGTGGCCCTGGTGGTGTTCGGTCTGTTCGCATTGGGCCTGTGGATGGTCGGTCTCGACTACTACAGTGCCTGGCGCAAAGACGCCCCGGACCTGCACAAGAGCATCGGCATTACGCTGTTCGCCATCATGCTCGTGCGGATCGTCTGGCGCCTGGTCAGTCCGCCGCCGCCACCGCTTGCCAGCTATAGCCGCATGACGCGTCTGGGGGCTGCGTTTGGCCACGCGTTCCTGTATCTCGGGCTGTTTGCCGTGATGATTGCCGGTTACCTGATTTCCACCGCAGACGGTGTCGGGATCCCGGTGTTTGGCCTGTTTGAGATTCCTGCACTGGTTTCCGGGCTACCGGACCAGGCAGACACCGCAGGCGTGGTGCATTTGTACCTGGCCTGGGTATTGGTGGTGTTCGCCGGCCTGCATGGCGTGGCCGCGCTGAAACACCATTTCATTGATCGTGATGTGACCCTGGTTCGTATGCTGGGGCGCAAAGCCTGATGTTCAACCTCGACTCACAAGGAATAGAAAGCATGTTGAAAAAGACTCTCGCCGCTCTGGCCATCGGTTCTGCCCTGCTGACTGCCGGTCAGGCGATGGCAGCTGACTACGTTGTCGACAAGGAAGGCCAACACGCCTTCGTTGACTTCAAGATCAGCCACTTGGGCTACAGCTTCATCACCGGTACCTTCAAGGACCTGGACGGCAAGTTCAGCTTCGATGCTGCCAAGCCTGAAGACAGCAAGATTGAGTTCAACGTCCGCACCGCCAGCGTGTTCACCAACCACGCCGAACGTGACAAGCACATCGCCAGCAAAGACTTCCTGGACGTTGGCAAGTTTGCCGATGCCAAGTTCGTCTCCACCAGCGTCAAGACCACTGGCAAGAATGCCGCTGGCCAAGTCACTGCTGACGTGACCGGCGACCTGACCTTTCACGGCGTGACCAAGCCGATCGTCGTCAAGGCGACCTTCCTGGGTGAAGGCAAGGATCCATGGGGCGGCTACCGTGCCGGCTTTGAAGGTACTACCTCCTTCAATCGCCAGGACTTCGGCAAGCAGATGGACCTGGGTCCAGCGTCCAACAACGTTGAGCTGTACGTGACGTTTGAAGGTGTGAAAGCGAAGTAATTTTCGCCGGCCACACAAAAATGCCCCGGATCTCGCGATCCGGGGCATTTTTTATGGCGCTTTGAAAACTCAGCGGTTGCGGGTCAGCAACGCCGGTTTTTCACCACGTGGACGGCCCGGCAGTTGATCCAACTGCTCAGGTGTCAGCGTGCGATCGCTTTTCGACTCTTTGTGGATGATCTTCGGTGCCGGGCCGCCGCGCGGGTTTTGCACCGCTGGCTCCGACAGGCGAGGTTGATCATCACGGGCCGGGCGACGGTTGCGCGACTCTTCGCGACGGGCCTGGCCGTCACGCGGTGCACCGTTGCGCGGGCCGCTGCGCTTGGCAGGCGGGGTGCCGGTGGTGGCGCCGTTGCTGCTGCGCGGACCGTTCTGGCGACCTTGTGGCTGGCCGCCGGTACGCGGAGTACCGGCGCCTGCGCCCTGGGCCGGAGCGCCCGGACGACGACCACGGCCCTGGGCCGGCTTGGCCTGGGGCACGTAGTCAACGCGGTTACCGAAGTTGTCCACATCGTCGTCCAGGAACTCGTCCGGAGCACGGTCGGCAGCAGCACGTGGCGGCTGGCTCGGCTGGCGCTGTTCGCGGGCCGGGGTGCCTTCACGGGGCTTTTGCTCACGGGCCGGGCGTTCGCCACGGCCATTGGTCGCAGCCTTGTCCTTGCCGCCCTTGTCCTTGCCCTTGTCTTTACGACCGCCACCACCGCCGCCGCCGTTCGGGCCATCGCCCTTCGGACCGCGTGGGTTGTTGCGCGGGTTGCGCACGTCCGGACGCTCGCGCACTTCAGGCTTCTCGGCCTCAACGGCGCTGGAGTCGAAGCCCATCAGGTCGCCGTCGGCGATTTTCTGCTTGGTCATGCGCTCGATGCTTTTCAGCAGCTTTTCTTCGTCCGGTGCGACCAGGGAAATGGCCTCGCCCGAACGACCGGCCCGGCCAGTACGGCCGATACGGTGCACGTAGTCTTCGTCGACGTTTGGCAGCTCGAAATTGACCACGTGGGGCAGTTGGTCGATGTCCAGGCCGCGAGCGGCGATGTCGGTGGCGACCAGGATGCGCACTTCACCGGCCTTGAAGTCGGCCAGGGCTTTGGTGCGGGCATTCTGGCTCTTGTTGCCGTGGATCGCGACGGCGGTGAGGCCGTGCTTGTCCAGGTACTCGGCCAGGCGGTTGGCGCCGTGCTTGGTGCGGGTGAACACCAGCACCTGTTCCCACGCGCCGGCGGTGATCAGGTGGGCCAGCAGCGAACGCTTGTGGGCGGCCGGCAGGCGGAATACGCGCTGCTCGATACGCTCGACCGTGGTGTTCGGCGGCGTGACTTCAATGCGCTCGGGGTTGTGCAACAACTTGCCCGCCAACGCGGTGATGTCGTTGGAGAACGTGGCCGAGAACAGCAGGTTCTGGCGTTTGGCCGGCAGGCGCGCGAGGACCTTTTTCACGTCATGGACAAAGCCCATGTCGAGCATGCGGTCGGCTTCGTCCAGCACGAGGATTTCCACGTGGGACAAATCGACGCTGCCTTGGCCGCACAGGTCGAGCAAGCGACCCGGGCATGCAACCAGTACGTCGACACCGCGGGACATGGCCTGAACCTGTGGGTTCATGCCGACGCCGCCGAAGATGCAGGCGCTGACGAACTTCAAGTCGCGGGCATACAACTTGAAGCTGTCATGCACTTGGGCGGCGAGTTCGCGGGTAGGGGTCAGGACCAGTACGCGCGGTTGGCGCGGGCCATGACGCTGGGATTTGTCCGGGTGACCGTTGGGGAACAACCGCTCCAGGATCGGAAGGGCGAAGCCGCCGGTTTTACCAGTACCTGTCTGAGCCGCAACCATCAGGTCGCGGCCTTGCAACACGGCGGGAATGGCCCGCTGTTGCACCGGAGTAGGCTCGGTATAGCCCGCTGCCTCGATGGCGCGGACTAAAGCCTCGGAGAGACCGAGGGAAGCAAAGGACATGAGTAATCCTGTTTTAGTTAGGGCTTGGCCCAGAGGGATAGTCTTGCCTGGCGTGAATGGCGTTTAGATGAACGCAATCCCGTCCGGTCCTGCTGGGGCTGGCGGGCACTCAGACGGCTCGCGCGGGCTTGAAAGCTGCGCTGTAGCGGGGTCGGGTGCCTTTTGCAAGACCGAAGCGTCCGGGCGTAAGCCTGGCGGAAAGGCCGGAGTATAACAGAGCAATCACTCTGCGCCGCTTTCCTGCTGCTCAACGGTGCGTACGGGCAGGGCTGATGCGCTGGTTTGCGGGCTGCTGCCTGCATATTTGGCGCTCAAGGCCGCGTAGGCAGGCTCTTGCTTGAAGCGTTTGAGTTCGGCGGCGAAGCGTTGCACCAGCAAATCCATGCCCGCCCCGCGGCGCACGGCCAGGAACTGAGGCTGGCTGCTGACTACCTGGGGAGCCTGGGTGACCTGGTCCTCAAGTCCAAGGGCCTTGAGTACATGCTGGCCAACCCGACGGTCCGTGATCACCAGGTCGATCCGGCCAAGGGCCAGTTTGCCGAAGTTGGCCTCATGGCTGGCGGCCGGCTCCTGCTTGAAGAGGGTGGACTCGCTGAATTCGGCGCCATAGAGGTAGCCTGGCGAGGTGCCGATGGTCAGGCCGCGCAGGTCGTCGAAGGTCTGGAACGGGTGTGGGCGCTGATTGGCGTAGAACAGCACGAACTCCACCTCGGACAGCGGCTCGCTGGGGTACAGCAGCACCGCGTCGCGTTCATGGCTATGGAAAATATCCAGTGCGCCGTCGGCCTGGCCCTGGTCGAGCATCGCCAGGCAGCGCTTCCAGGGCAGGAATTGCCAATCCACATCGATGCCCAGGCGCTGGAACACGATCACCGTGGTCTCGTAGTCGAGCCCGCGCATGGTGCCGTTGTCGTCGTAGACGTAAGGCGCCCAGGGCTCGGTGACAATGCGCAGTTTCTCGCCATGGGCACCGAGGCTCAGGCAAGCGAAAAGAACAGCAGTCAATAACCGGAAAGTGACAGGCATACCCTGAGATTACGACTGTATCGGGCTAAAGAGAAGCTCTGGCACAGTGATCTGCGGGCGCCCGCCAGGTTTACTTGTCCGGAGATTTGATCAGGTGTTCGTAGATCGCCTCGCGCCGCTCGCCGAGAATCAGCCGCACCACGGGATTGCCAAACCAGTGCTCCAGCAGATGGGCATCCACCGGTCGGCCCTGGCGCTCTTCCTGGTTTTGTCGGGCCTTGTCCCACCAAACCGGGCCACACGCCTGGTCGAACTCGTTTTCATGTTCGTAGCAGCCGTAGAGGATTTCCCGGATGAACTGCTGTTGGTGCTTGGGCAGTGCCAGGGTGATCAGCTTGTACATCAAGCGTTGCAGACGAGGCGGGCGGGGCAGGTGGGCGGAAACCTGGCGCGTGTCATCGAGGGCCGTGGCGCTGGTGGGGTTTGCCCCATGCTTGGCGATCCACGCCTTGACCTTGGCCCGGAACAGCTGCTTGCGGCTCCAGTAATGGTGGATCAGGTCCGGGCATTCGCGCACGTTGAGGGTGCGATAGGCGGCAATGGACAGGCAGAACTCTTCCAGGGTGTAGGCGCCCTGGGCATGGGGAAACAGTTTGTCCATCAAATCGATCGAGCGGTCGAGGATGTGCGCGTCCTGCTGCGTCAGGCCCATGACCCCTGAATTGAGGGTCATCATGTCATCGTCGGCCACGCCCATGTCCAGCAGGCGCTGGTACAGGGCGCTGTACAGAATGCTTTCGTGGTTGTCGCCGTACTTGGTGTAGAAGGCGTTGCACAGCAGGGTGCCCGGCTGCACGCGTTCAAACAGCGCCAGGGGCGAATGATGGAAAAACGTATCGGTGTCGATCAGCAGCGCCACTTCGGATTCTTGCAACACTTGCCGCAGCACCACGTGCTTGGTGCGAAAGTGATAGCCGTGAGGCTCGCTCCAGCGTTTGCGCGTGGCTTCGTCCAGCGGGCGTACCCGTACCGGCAGCAGGCGGTAGGGCTCGGGGTTGTCGGTGAAGACCTGGATGTCGATGCCTGTGTCCGGCTCGTCCCGCAGGAACGACAGGGCGCTGGCGATGCTGAATACCGCTTCCTGATGGTAAGTCTCTGCGCCGAACACCAGGTAGACCAGTTGCGGGCGGGACGTCGGGGCGGTTGTATTCATGGACTGCAGAATTCCGTGGGCGTTTAGAACGGCAAAGGCCCTCATTATGAGGGCCTTTGCATTTCGGCACAGACCTTAGCGTGGCAGCTTCAGGTTGTTCCAGACAGCGAGGCTTGGCTCAGCCTGGTTCAGGGTATAGAAGTGCAACCCTGGCGCGCCACCTTGCAACAATTGTTCACACATTTCGCTGATGACCTGTTCGCCGAACGCCTGGATGCTCTTGACGTCGTCGCCGTAGGCTTCCAGTTGTTTACGAATCCAGCGTGGGATTTCCGCGCCGCAGGCGTCAGAGAAGCGCGCCAGTTTGCTGTAGTTGGTGATCGGCATGATGCCCGGCACGATCGGAATGTTCACGCCCATCGCTTGTACACGCTCAACGAAGTAGAAGTAGCTCTCTGCGTTGAAGAAGTACTGGGTGATCGCGCTGTTGGCGCCGGCGTTGGCCTTGCGCACGAAATTCTGCAGATCGTCTTCGAAATTGCGCGCCTGGGGGTGCATCTCCGGATAAGCGGCCACTTCGATGTGGAAGTGATCGCCGGTTTCTTCGCGAATGAAGCTCACCAGGTCATTGGCGTAGCGCAGCTCGCCGCTGGCCATGCCCATGCCGGACGGCAGGTCACCGCGCAGGGCGACGATGCGCTTGATGCCGGCTTGCTTGTATTGGGTCAGCAGGCTGCGCAGGTCGGCCTTGCTGTCGCCCACGCAGGACAAATGCGGAGCTGCAGGTACTTTGACTTGGCTTTCCAGCTGCAGCACGGTGTTGATCGTGCGATCGCGGGTGGAGCCACCGGCACCGTAGGTGCAGGAGAAGAAATCGGGGTGGTAGCTGGCCAACTGCTTGGCAGTTGCCATCAGTTTTTCATGCCCAGCATCGGTCTTGGTCGGGAAGAACTCGAAGCTGTAGCGACGGTCTTGGGACATGGTCATACCTATGGAAACTCATAAAGCCAGAAGGTGCACACCGTCAATGTGGGAGCGGGCTTGCTCGCGAAGGCGGTATGTCAGTAGTAGATAAGTCGACTGACACACCGCCTTCGCGAGCAAGCCCGCTCCCACAAAAGCCTGCCCCCACATGGGGAGCAGGCAGCAGGCAAATCAGTAGCGGTAAGCGTGCGGCTTGAACGGGCCTTCGACCGTCACGCCGATGTAGTCGGCCTGGGTCTTGGTCAGTTGAGTCACTACGCCGCCGAAGCCGCGGACCATTTCCAGGGCCACTTCTTCGTCGAGTTTCTTCGGCAGTACTTCCACGGTCAGGCGCTCGGCTTTCTGGGCGGGCGACAGGTCGGCGTATTTCTGGCCGAACAGGAAGATCTGGGCCAGTACCTGGTTGGCGAACGAGCCATCCATGATGCGGCTTGGGTGGCCAGTGGCGTTGCCCAGGTTGACCAGACGGCCTTCGGCCAGCAGGATCAGGTAGTCATCGTTCTGCGGGTCGAAATCGCCAGCACCGGTACGGTGAACCTTGTGTACCTGTGGCTTCACTTCTTCCCATGCCCAGTTCTTGCGCATGAAAGCGGTGTCGATTTCGTTGTCGAAGTGACCGATGTTGCACACCACGGCGCGCTTTTTCAGGGCCTTGAGCATGTTCGAGTCGCACACGTTCACGTTGCCGGTGGTGGTCACGATCAGGTCGATCTTGCCCAGCAGGGCCTTGTCGATGCTGGCTTCGGTGCCGTCGTTCTGGCCGTTGATGAACGGCGAAACCACTTCGAAACCGTCCATGCAGGCTTGCATGGCGCAGATCGGGTCGACTTCGGAGACTTTAACGATCATGCCTTCCTGACGCAGGGACTGGGACGAACCCTTGCCCACGTCACCGTAGCCGATCACCAGCGCTTGCTTGCCGGACAACAGGTGGTCGGTGCCGCGCTTGATCGCATCGTTCAGGCTGTGACGGCAGCCGTACTTGTTGTCGTTCTTGCTCTTGGTCACCGAGTCGTTGACGTTGATGGCCGGGATTTTCAGCTCGCCCTTGGCCAGCATGTCCAGCAGGCGGTGAACGCCGGTGGTGGTTTCTTCGGTCACGCCGTGGACGCGGTCGAGGATCTGCGGGTATTTCTTGTGCAGCAGCTCGGTCAGGTCGCCGCCGTCGTCGAGGATCATGTTGGCGTCCCATGGCTTGCCATCCTTGAGGATGGTTTGCTCCAGGCACCACTCGTACTCTTCTTCGGTTTCGCCTTTCCAGGCGAACACGGCGATACCGGCAGCAGCGATAGCGGCAGCGGCCTGGTCTTGAGTCGAGAAAATGTTGCAGGACGACCAGCGTACTTCGGCACCCAGGGCAACCAGGGTTTCGATCAGCACGGCAGTCTGAATGGTCATGTGGATGCAGCCGAGAATCTTCGCGCCCTTGAGCGGCTGCTCAGCGGCGTACTTGCGACGCAGGCCCATCAGGGCTGGCATTTCGGATTCGGCGATAAAGGTTTCGCGACGGCCCCAGGCAGCGAGGGACATGTCGGCGACTTTGTAGTCGGTAAAACCTGCAGGCGTGATTACAGCGCTCATGAAGAGCCTCCATTCGTAGTGTGCGAATGGGCGCCGTTGTGCGTTTAGTATCCAGCTGGCTAACCAGGCCGGACAACGCCCCATCCGAGCCTGACAGGTCGAGCCTGCTGCAGCGCCCCTCGGACAGGTGGCGGGAGAACGGTATCAATCGAAGATGACCGTTTTGAAGCGGAGGCGATTATAGCCGCCTGCGCCTGACTTCTAAAGCCTTTCTGTCGGCGGCATGAAGATCGCTCATGGGGTTGATAGGCAATGGCTCATAGAGCTTGGGCCCGGCCTCTGCCATGATGTTGCCCATCATTTCGCAACACGCTTTGGAGTGAACATGAACTTCCACACCCGCAAATGGGTAAAACCCGAAGACCTCAACCCCAACGGCACCCTGTTCGGTGGCAGCCTGCTGCGCTGGATCGACGAAGAAGCGGCCATCTACGCGATTGTCCAGTTGGGCAACCAGCGGGTGGTGACCAAGTACATCTCCGAAATCAACTTCGTCAGCGCCTCGCGCCAGGGCGACATCATCGAACTGGGCATCACCGCCACCGAGTTCGGTCGCACCTCCATCACCCTGACCTGTGAAGTGCGCAACAAGATCACGCGCAAGAGCATTCTGACGGTGGAAAAAATGGTCTTCGTGAACCTGGGTGAAGACGGTCTGCCGGCGCCCCACGGCCGTACCGAGATCAAGTACGTGAAGGATCAGTTCCAGTCGGAAGGCCTCGGCGAGTAATCCTGCGCAGGGCCAGTGAACGCTCTTGATCAACCATAGGTCGTACCTGAACATCGCCCCCCGTTCAGGTATCACCATGGCCACGCAAGAAGACGGCAAGACCCCCAATCTGTCGCAGGAAGAGCAGCACGACGTCGACAAGAACCAGCCGCCTCGCGCGGCGGTTCTGCATGAAATCATCCGCACTCAAGGCGATCAGGAACTGGAGCGCAACGTCGCCGCGTTGTGGTGGTCGGCGCTGGCCGCCGGCCTGACCATGGGCCTGTCACTGATGGGCATGGGCTTGCTCAACTCGCGCCTGCCGGATGGCGAAGAGTTCAAGGTGATCACCAGTTTTGGTTACTGCGCCGGCTTTCTTGCCGTGATCCTCGCCCGTCAGCAGTTATTCACCGAAAACACCCTGACCGCGGTGTTGCCGGTGATGAGCAAACCCACGCTGAAGAATTTCGCACGCCTGCTGCGTTTATGGGCCGTGGTGCTGGTGGGCAACCTGTGCGGCACCTTGCTGGTGGCGTACGTGATGCTGCACTTGCCGATCTTTGACACCAAGACCGACCTGGCCTTCCTGGAAATCGGGCGCAAGGTCATGGAAAACGACGCCTACCAGATGTTCGCCAAGGGCATCGTGTCGGGCTGGATGATCGCCACCATGGTGTGGATGATCCCCTCCATGGAAAGCGCCAAAATCTGGATCATCATCCTGATCACCTACCTGATGGCACTGGGAGACTTCACCCACATCGTGGTGGGCTCGGCGGAAGTGTCGTACCTGGTATTCGCCGGCGAGCTGCCGTGGAAAGACTTCTGGCTGGTGTTCGCCGGGCCGACGCTGGCGGGCAATATCATCGGCGGCAGCTTTATCTTTGCGCTGATCAGCCATGCGCAGATTCGCAGCGAAAGCAGCCTGCCGGGCAAAGCCGCTGCGGACCCTAGGCATCCGCAGCAGATCAACAAGGGTCAGTGAGTCTCCGGCGCCGCAGCAGGCGCCGGCTCATCCTTGGTCACATGCTTGACCAGCTTGCCGATGCTCAAGCCCTGCAACAGGATCGAAGACAGCACCACGATGTAGGTGATGCTCAGCAGCAAGTCACGCTCCGGGCCCAGTGGCAGGGCCAGGGCCAGTGCCACGGAAACCCCGCCGCGCAAGCCGCCCCATGTGAGGATGCGGATGGTGCCGCGGGGCACCGTGCGCCAGCGCCGCAGCAGCAGGATCGCCGGGGCCACCGTCAGCAGGCGTGACAACAGGATTGCCACGGCCAGCAAACTGGCGGCCAACACGTGCAGCCAGTTGAACGGCAACAGCAGCAGTTCCATGCCGATCAGCGCAAACAGCAGGGCGTTGAGCATGTCATCGAGCAGTTCCCAGAAACCGTCCAGGTAGCGCCGGGTCATGTCGTTCATCGCCAGCTTGCGGCCGAGGTTGCCGATGATCAGGCCCGCCACCACCATCGCAATCGGTGCCGAGACGTGCAGTTCAGTGGCCATCGCCGAGCCGCCGATCACCAGGGCCAGGGTCAGCATCACTTCGATCTGATACTGCTCGATGCTCTTGATCATCAGATACACGATGTAGCCGATCAGCCCGCCGAACACCACGCCGCCAATCGCCTCATGGGCAAACAGCATGGCCGTGGCGCCGACCGTAGGCGTCTCGCCCAGTTGCGCGATGCCCAGCAACACGGTGAACACCACCACCGCCGTGCCGTCGTTGAACAGCGATTCGCCGACGATGGTGGTTTTCAGTGGTTTCGACGCATTGGCGGTCCGCAGCACACCGAGCACGGCGATCGGGTCGGTGGGGGAAATCAGCGCGCCGAACAGCAGGCAGTACAGGAAACTCACGTGCCAGCCGAACAGGGCAAAGATGTAGAAGGCCAGGCTGCCGATCACCACCGTGGCAATCAATACGCCGAAGGTGGCAAGCAGGCCGATGGGCCAGCGGTAGCTGCGCAGGTCGCTCAGGTTGACGTGCAAGGCGCCGGCGAACAGCAGGAACGAGAGCATCCAGTTCATCAGCAGGTCGCCGAAGTCGATCTGGCCGATCAACTGCTGGATGCGCTCTTCAAGGCCGGGGTAGCCGATAAAGCTCAAGCCTTGCAGCAGCAGGGAAAACATCAGTGCCGTGACCATCACACCGATGGTGGGCGGCAGGCCGATGAAGCGGTAGTTCACATAGGTGAGCAGGGTGGTGAGGCAAATAAACGCAGCGACAAGTTCAAGCATCCGGGGTCCTTGGATGGAGGAGTGAGTAGAGATCATATGTGGGAGCTGTCGAGCCCCAGCGAGGCTGCGATGGCATCACCTGGGTGAGGCTGCAAGACCGCAGCGCCTGTATCGCAGCCTCGCTAAAGCTCGACAGCTCCCACACAGAACACATTTATCAGTTGGCTACGTTGACCGCAGCAGGGCGACGACGTTGCAGGTCGATGAACAAAAGTGCCGCCACCACCATCCCGCCGATCCAGGCGCCGAGCGGCAGGTGAGGTTCTCCTTCGGTAATCGCGACGCTCTGATCAGGCATACGCAGGCCGACGCCCGGATCGGCGAAGATCGGGCAGCAGCAAAAATTTATTGGTCCAGGTCTTTGCGCAACTGAGTGCGGCGTGGTCGGCTTTAGTATAAACAGGTGCTGAAATATGGCGAATCAATTCCGCTTTTTATGACTGGGGAGTCACCGTGATTGCAACAGCTCTGGTACTGGTAGCGGCGTTGTTGCATGCGACGTGGAACACCTTGATCAAATTCAGCGGCGAGCGCCTGTTGGTCATCGCGTGCATGGACACGGTGGCGTTGCTGTTTGTGGTGCTGGCGGTGGGGTTTGTATCGTTTCCGCCACTGGAAATCTGGCCGTGGATCATCGCCTCGGCGTTGTTTGAATTGCTCTACCGCTACCTGCTGATCCAGGCCTATCGCGTGGGTGACCTGGGCCTGGTGTACCCATTGATGCGCGGCTTGTCGCCTTTGGTGGTGCTGGCGCTGACGCTGGTGTTTGCCGGTGAGGTGCTCAGTCCCCAGCAGATTCTCGGCATTCTGCTGATTCCGTTCGGCATGCTGTGCCTGTTATGGCAGGGCGGCGGTGGCGACCGGTTGCCCTGGTCGATGCTGCCGGTGGTGGCGTTGATCGGCCTGTGTATCGGTTGCTACACCTTCCTCGATGGCCAGGCATTGCGCCGTTGGTCACACCCGCTGGACTACCTGGTGTGGCTGACGCTGATAAGCGCATGGCCGTTTCCGTTGCTGGCGATGGTGCGCAAACGGGCGGCGTTCGGGCTGTTCTGGCGCACGCAGTGGCGGCTGGGGCTGAGTGTCGGGTTGTGCGTGTTGTTGAGCTACGCTCTGGTGCTTTGGGCCATGCAGTTGGGCTCGATTGCCGAAGCCGCTGCGCTGCGCGAAGTCAGCGTGATCCTGGTGGTGCTGTTCGGCATGCGTTACCTGAAAGAACCTTTCGGCCGCCCACGGCTCATAGCCTGTGGGTTGGTGCTGATCGGCATGTTCGTGATGAAACTCTAACCGTCGGATAAAACTAAAAAAGGAATGGGTTATGACAGTCGCTTTCTGGTGTGTGTTGATCGCAATTTTTCTGCCGTACCTGTGCACGGGCGTGGCCAAGTTCAGCGGCGGCAAGTTCGGGCCCCGGCAGAACCATGACCCGCGGGCGTTCCTCGACACCCTCGAGGGGTTTGCCAAGCGCGCCCACAGTGCGCAACTCAACAGCTTCGAAGTGACCCCGGCCTTTGCGGCGGCGGTGATCATTGCCCATCTGGCTGGCGTTGCGTCGCTGGTGACGATCAACGTCCTGGCGGTGCTGTTCATCACCAGCCGGTTGCTCTACATCATCTGCTACCTGGCGGACTGGGCGATGCTGCGGTCGGTGGTGTGGGCGGTAGGGATGGCGTTGATTGCGAGCTTCTTCTTCGTCTCGATCTGAAGCCTGACACTGTTCAAGTGTGGGAGCGGGCTTGCTCGCGAATGCGGTGTGTCAGTCACCGGATGTATCGACTGATCCACCGCATTCGCGAGCAAGCCCGCTCCCACACAAGCCCGCTCCCACATAGACCTTGGTGTTCTTCAGGTGCCTGTCGGCGCGTCCGGCACTTTTGGCAACGCTGCGCCTTTGGGCCACAGCATCCAGATCTGGCCCTGCTGCTTCATGTTGCCCGCCAACTCACCAGCGGCATCACCGGTTCCCCAGAACAGGTCGGCCCGCACTTCGCCGGTAATTGCACCACCGGTATCCTGCGCAGCCACCGGGCGGGCAATCGGCGCACCATCCGGTCGGGTAGTCGACAGCCATAACAGGCTGCCCAGTGGAATCACCTTGCGATCCACCGCAACGCTATACCCCGCAGTCAGCGGCACGTTCAGCGAGCCACGCGGGCCTTCGTTGCTGTCGGGGCGGGCACTGAAGAACACGTAGCTGGGGTTGCTTGCCAGCAATTCAGGAATACGCTGCGGATGCGCCTTGGCCCAGGCCGCGATGGCGCCCATGGTCACGTCTTCTTTTTTCAGCTCGCCCTGCTCCACCAGCCAGCGGCCGATGGGGCGGTACGGGTAACCGTTCTGGTCGCCGTAACCCACCCGCAATTGGCGGCCGTCGGCCAGTTGGATACGACCTGAACCCTGGATCTGCAGGAATTGCAGGTCCATCGGGTTGGTCAGCCAGGCGATGGGCTTGGCGGTGGAGCCTTGGTGGTTGATGGTGCTGGCGTCGTCATAGGGTTTGAGTACCCGGCCTTCCAGGCGACCGCGCAGGCGCTTGCCCTTGAGCTCCGGGTAGATGCTTTCCAGGTTGACGATGATCAGGTCATCCGGCACGCCGAACACCGGTACATGGGCGGTGGCGGTTTCGGTGAGGCTGCCGGGGTAAACCGGTTCGTAGTAGCCTGTGATCAGGCCGTTGGGGCTGTTGTCTGCCGAGCGCAGGCCGTAGACGTCGAGGTTGGCCTTGAGGAAGTCACGAATCGCCACTGCGGTCGACGGCACGGTGGCCGATGCCGCGCACGTCGCGCCCCATACCGGGTCAGTCTTGAGGCGTTGACAGGCACTGCGCCAGGATTCGAAGCCGGCTTGCAGGTCGCTGTCCGACACGGCCGGCAGGTTTTCCCAGGTGGCGCCGACGTAGGTAGCAATGGCGTGGGGCTTGGCTTTTTCGTCCTTGCCGGTGTCGCAACCGGCCAGCAGCGCGATCATTGGCAGGGCCCACACGAGGCGGCGCCAAGGCTTAAAACGGGTATTCATACACAAAATTCCTGAAGCGATTGCTCGTATCGGCTGGCGTTCGAGCAACCCTTATTATTAATAGGGGTATTGGTCTTTGCGGGCGGGGCGAGGATACTGGCCGCCGTTTCCCGTGACCTTGAGCCATCATGACTTTTAAAAGACTGACCGTTGTATTGCTGGCCTGCCTGACACTGTCCGCCTGCGGCGGGGTTGATCCGAATTCGCCCCTTGGCCAGCGCAAGGCCATTTTCAAGCAGATGCTCAAGACCGGCGAAGACCTGGGCGGCATGTTGCGTGGGCGCATTCCATTCGACGGCGGCAAATTTGCCGAAGGCGCGGTCAAGCTTGATGCGTTGTCCCACGAACCGTGGAAACATTTCCCGAGCGTGCGTGAAGAAGACCACACCAGCGCCAAGGACGACGTGTGGCAGCAGCAGGCACGCTTCCAGGAAATGGCTCGAAACCTTGAAACGGCCACCGGTGAATTGGTGATCGCCAGCCAGGTCCAGCCCTACAAGGCCAGCAACCTCGGGCCGGCGGTGCAGAAAGTCGAAGATGCCTGTACCGCGTGCCATAAACAGTTCCGCGATCACTGAGGCCGTCTTACTTGTCCAGTTCGTCCAGGGCTTCCTGCAAGTCCTTGCGTGACTGGGCCAGCTTGTCCTTGCGCTTGTTGATCTTGTCGGAGTCACCCTTCTTCATGGCCTTGTCGAGGTCAGCCTGACGGCGGCTGACCTCGTGCTTGGCGTCGAGCACCTTGTTTTCCCGCTCCTTTTTCAAGGAGGCATCGGTGCAGTTGGCGGTGACTTCACTCAAGGCTTTTTCCAGGCCGGCTTGTTGCTCACTGTTGCCGTGGGCCTTGGCTTGTTCGATCTGGGTGTTGATGGACTCGCGCTTGGCGGCGCAGCCTGTGAGTGGCGCAGCTTCCTCGGCTGCCAGCAATGGCGCGGACATAAGGGTAGCGACGGTCAACAGGGCAAAAGGTGCAAGAAATTTCATAAAGGCTCCAAGGCAAACAAGGTCGCAATCAGGTGGGCAGGATGAATTCTGCCGGCACCGGTTAATGCCGTCGGGCAGAGGTCAAAAACCATCTATCCCGGCAGCCCGTAATGTTTCACTCAAGGCCAGTACCTGCGGGTCGCGAAAAAAAGCGCTCAGTTGCGCCGCGCGACCCGGGCCTATGCCGTCTTCGGCCAGCCAGGCTTGAGTGTCTCTGGCGGCCAGGGTTTGCCAGCCGCCTTGTAGATTGTTGCGCGCCGTGGGCGGTACTCCCAGGGCCATCAGCCATTGCGCGAACGGTCGCTGCCGGGCGCTGCGCAAGCTGTCGAGTAAACGCGCACTGCTGCGTTCGCCGAAGCCATCAATGTTAGCAAGCTCTGCCTCATCCAGGGTTAACCAATCGAGCAGGCCGTCGATCAGGCCGGCCTGGATCAAGGTGTTCCAGGTTTCGCGGCCGATGTGTGGCAGGGCCAGGCCCTGGGCGCCGCTCAGCCAGGTCAGGCGCGCGAGCAGCTGTTCTTCGCAACCCGGGGCCAGTTGCCAGCAACTCAAGGGGTGGAAGTCCCTGGCCTGCGGGACCTGCAACTCGGCCCGTGGCTGGCTGCGCAGGATGACGCGGTCAAGGCGTGGGATGACGTGCCCGGCGAGGCTGATGGAGACCTGGTCGCCAGTACGGATATCCAGTTCCCGCCAGCGTTTCAGCGAACCGACACTGACCCGGCTGATCTTCCGGTCATCGAGCAGTACCGGTTCCAACTCCAGGATGGAGGTGATGCGCCCGGTGCGGCCAATCTTGAAGTGCACCTTGCGCACATGGGCCAATGCCTTGGCCACCGGGTACTTCCAGGCAACCGCCCAGTAGGGCGCGCTGACCCGCCAGCGCTCGGCCGGGGCCCGCTGGCCTTGATGCAATACCACGCCGTCGCTGGCGAAGGGCAGCGGGTGGCTGTACCAATAGCTGCGCCAGTGCGCCGCTTCGGTAATGTCCTTGATCGGGTGGCTGTAGCGCCCGCTGTCGGTGAAGCCCCACTGCGCCAGCTGGCTCAGCCGCTCGGAAAAGTCATCGGGGCCCTGGGGCCAGGCCCAGACAAACAGACCGATATTGGCGGCCTCGGCGTCGCTCAACTGCCGGCGATTCATCAGCCCGGCCACTTTGCCGCGGGCGCCGAGGCCACCTTTGGCAGCTTGCACATGGTCATTCAGTCGCCAATAGAGTTCGCCCTGCAACAACAGGTCAACGGACTCGGGCAGTTGCTGCACGATCCCCGGAATCCGGCGGGCGGAGGCTGACCAATCCTGGCCCAGCCGGCCATCGCCGCGACTGATGACCCGGCTCAACCGGCCCTTGCGGTAAACCAGCGTGACGGCGACGCCATCGACCTTGGGCTGGATCCACACGTCCTGGCGAGTCTCCAGCCAGGTTTGCACGGCGTTATCGTCCAGCAGTTTTTCCAGGCCGGTGTGGGGCGTCGGGTGGGCGGTCGTGCCTCGCGCGCTGCCCAGCGGGTCGTCCGTGACTGGGGCGGAGGGAGTGAAACACCTGCGCCATTGGGCAAGGCGCTGGCTGGCCTGGTCATACAGCTCATCGCTGATCAATGACTGGCCGAGCCGGTGGTAGCTGTCATCCCACAAGCGGATTTGTTGCGCCAGGGTGCTGATCTGGGCCCGGGCGTGATCGGCCTCCCAGTCGGGGCACTCCTGCGACCACGCAGTGAGCGGCGAGAAGCTGAGTAAAAGGAAAAACAGCCAGCGCATAAGTGACGTCATCATGAGCATCCTTGCTCTGAAAAGGGCGCCCAGCCTAAGCCATCCCTGCGGGCATAAAAAAGCCCCGCAACCGCGAGGCTTTTTACCCGATGTTTCTGCTCGCTTGAACAGAACGCCGGGGCTTTGTGTACACCGTAGGACGATTACAGGCCGGCGGCAGTACGCAGGTCGTTGGCACGGTCGGTCTTTTCCCAGGTGAACGTAGTGAACGTGTCGTTGCCGACAGTCTTCTGCTCAGGGGTACGACCGAAGTGGCCGTAGGCCGCAGTTTCCTGGTACATCGGGTGCAGCAGGTCGAGCATGGTGGTGATTGCGTACGGACGCAGGTCGAAGATCTCACGCACCAGCTTGACGATCTTGTCGTCGCTGATCTTGCCGGTACCGAAGGTGTTCAGCGAGATCGACGTAGGCTGGGCCACACCGATTGCGTAGGACACCTGAATCTCGCAACGCTCGGCCAGGCCGGCGGCCACGATGTTCTTGGCCACGTAACGACCGGCGTAGGCCGCCGAACGGTCAACCTTGGATGGATCCTTGCCGGAGAACGCGCCACCGCCGTGACGGGCCATGCCGCCGTAGCTGTCGACGATGATCTTGCGACCGGTCAGGCCGCAGTCGCCCACCGGGCCACCGATGATGAACTGGCCGGTCGGGTTGATGTGGAACTGGGTGTCCTTGGTCAGCAGTTCGGCAGGCAGCACGTGCTTGACGATCAGCTCCATGACGCCTTCGCGCAGGTCGGCGTAGGAAACGTCCGGGTTGTGCTGGGTCGACAGTACCACCGCGTCGATGGCGACGACTTTGCCGCCTTCATAACGGCAGGTCACCTGGGACTTGGCGTCCGGGCGCAGCCATGGCAATGCACCGGATTTACGGGCTTCGGCCTGGCGCTTCACCAACTGGTGGGAGAAGGTGATCGGTGCCGGCATCAGCACGTCGGTTTCGTTGCTGGCATAGCCGAACATCAGGCCCTGGTCGCCGGCGCCCTGATCTTCAGGCTTGGCACGGTCGACACCCTGGTTGATGTCAGGGGACTGCTTGCCGATGATGTTCATCACGCCGCAGGTCGCACCGTCGAAGCCGACGTCGGAGCTGTTGTAGCCGATGTCGATGATCACATCACGCACGATCTGCTCCAGGTCTACCCAGGCAGAGGTGGTGACTTCGCCGGCGATGATCGCCACGCCCGTTTTCACCAGAGTCTCGCACGCCACTCGGGCGAACTTGTCTTCAGCGATGATGGCGTCCAGCACCGCGTCAGAGATCTGGTCGGCGATTTTGTCCGGATGCCCTTCAGACACGGACTCGGAGGTGAAAAGGGAGTATTCGCTCATCTCGATGTTTTCCTGATATTTACCGATGGTGAGTGTCGCCAGCCGGCCGCTGAAAATGGCGGACCTGAATCTGGAAACCATTACGTAAACCTACATAGAGGCTTTCCCCGGGAACGAGTCCCGCAGCGGTGGCCCAACGGGCCAGATCGTCCTGTTCAAAACCCAGCCAGAGATCACCGCAGGCTTCCCTGGCCCAACTCTGGTTGTGGCTGCATAAATCCGTGACCAACAGGCTGCCGCCTGGTTGCAGCAAATTCGCCATCTGCCTGAGGGCGTCTGCCGGGGCGGCGAAATGGTGCAGGACCATGTTCAGCACCACGCAATCGGCCCGCAGGCTGGTGTCATTCAGGGCGTCCGCCAACTGCAGGTGGACATTGCCCAGCGCTTCGCGCTCACACAATTGGCGGGCCAGCTCCAGCATCGCCGGGCTGTTGTCCAGCGCCGTGACCTGATGAAAGCGCCGCGCCAGCTCCGGCAGGAAGCCGCCATCACCCGGGCCCACTTCAACCGCCGTAGCCTCATCACTGAAGCTCAGCTTGTCCAAAAGTGCCAGCACGCTTTCGCGGTATTGCGCCAAGCCGGCGATCAGATCCTGCTGGGCGCGAAACTTCTCGGCTACCCGTGAGAAAAAGTCCTGGCTGGCGGCAGCACGTTGCCCGTGCACCTGGCTGATGCGCGACTGCACGTCAGCCGGCAGCGCCAGGCTGTCTATTTCTTCGAGCAGAGCGGCGTGCAGCTTGCCGCCCAGTTGCTCGGTGTGGGGCAGGGCGCGACGGTAAAAAATCGCATTGCCCTCGCGGCGGGTCGCCACCAGGTCGGCCTGGGCCAGTACCTTCAAGTGGTGGCTCATGCCGGATTGGCCGATGGCGAAGATCTGCGCCAGCTCCAGCACCCCGAACGAATCGTTGGTCAGCGCGCGCAACACATTCAGGCGCAACGGATCGCCACCGGCCTTGCACAGGGCCGCCAGCTCGTCGCTGTCGTCGGGTCGAATGGAAGGTGCGCTCAGGTTCATAAGGCCAGCAGTCTAGTGACGGTGGGAAAACCCCGCAAGGGCAATATCAAAAAGTTTTGATATTGGTCGATAATCGGTGGTTATAAGCAGCCGCTATAACCCATGGACGAAGCGGGGGGCGGTTTCTCCAGTCAATCCGCAGGAAAAACACCCCCAAGTGACTATCTGTCATTGCCCCGAGGGCCGTGGCTGAGGGAAAATGCCGATCCTTTTTTCCGTTTCTTTTATTCAACCTCCAGGAGATCAGCGATGCCCAGCCGTCGTGAGCGTGCCAACGCCATTCGTGCCCTCAGCATGGATGCCGTGCAAAAAGCCAACAGCGGCCATCCCGGTGCCCCGATGGGCATGGCGGATATCGCCGAGGTACTTTGGCGTGACTACCTGAAACACAACCCGAGCAACCCGTCGTTCGCCGACCGTGACCGGTTCATCCTGTCCAACGGCCACGGCTCGATGCTGATCTACTCGTTGCTGCACCTGACCGGCTACGACGTCACCATCGACGACCTGAAAAACTTCCGCCAGATCCACAGCCGCACCCCGGGCCACCCGGAATACGGCTACACCCCTGGCGTTGAGACCACCACCGGTCCACTGGGCCAGGGCCTGGCCAACGCCGTGGGTTTTGCCCTGGCTGAAAAAGTGCTGGCTGCGCAGTTCAACCGCCCGAACCACAACGTTGTCGACCACCACACCTACGTGTTCCTCGGTGATGGCTGCATGATGGAAGGCATTTCCCACGAAGTCGCCTCCCTGGCCGGTACCCTGGGCCTTGGCAAGCTGATTGCCTTCTACGATGACAACGGCATCTCCATCGACGGCGAAGTCGAAGGCTGGTTCACCGACGACACGCCTAAGCGTTTCGAAGCCTACAACTGGCAGGTGATCCGCAATGTCGACGGTCATGACCCGGAAGAAATCAAGATTGCGATCGAGACGGCCCGCAAAAGCGAGCAGCCAACCCTGATCTGCTGCAAGACCACCATCGGCTTCGGTTCGCCGAACAAGCAAGGCAAGGAAGACTGCCACGGCGCCCCACTGGGTGACGCGGAAATCGCCCTGACCCGCGCTGCGCTGAAGTGGAACCACGGCCCGTTCGAAATCCCGGCTGACATCTACGCCGAGTGGAACGCCAAGGAAGCCGGCCTGGCGGTCGAAGCCGAGTGGGACCAGCGTTTCGCGGCCTACTCCGCCGAATTTCCTGAGTTGGCCAACGAACTGGTTCGCCGCCTGGCCGGTGACCTGCCTGCCGACTTCGCTGAAAAGGCCTCGGCCTACATCGCCGAAGTGGCGGCCAAGGGCGAAACCATCGCCAGCCGTAAAGCCAGCCAGAACACCCTGAACGCGTTCGGCCCGCTGCTGCCTGAGTTCCTCGGCGGTTCGGCTGACCTGGCCGGTTCCAACCTGACCCTGTGGAAAGGTTGCAAAGGTGTCTCGGCGGAAGACGCCAGCGGCAACTACATGTACTACGGCGTGCGCGAGTTCGGCATGAGCGCCATCATGAACGGCGTTGCCCTGCACGGCGGCCTGGTGCCTTACGGCGCGACCTTCCTGATGTTCATGGAATACGCGCGCAACGCCGTACGCATGGCGTCGTTGATGAAGAAGCGTGTGATCTTCGTCTACACCCACGACTCCATCGGCCTGGGCGAAGACGGCCCGACGCACCAGCCGGTCGAGCAATTGACCAGCCTGCGCACCACGCCGAACCTGGACACCTGGCGCCCATCGGACGCGGTCGAATCGGCTGTGGCCTGGAAGCACGCAATCGAGCGCAAGGACGGCCCTTCGGCGCTGATCTTCTCCCGTCAGAACCTGCAGCACCAAACCCGCGACGCGGCGCAGATCGAAGGCATCAGCCGTGGTGGCTACGTGCTGAAAGACTGCATCGGCGAGCCGGAGCTGATCCTGATCTCCACCGGTTCCGAAGTGGGCCTGGCGGTTCAGGCTTACGACAAGCTGACTGCCGCCGGTCGTAACGTGCGTGTGGTTTCCATGCCGTGCACCAGCGTCTTCGAAGCCCAGGACGCCGACTACAAGCAATCGGTGTTGCCGTTGCAGGTCAGCGCACGTATCGCCATCGAAGCGGCTCACGCCGACTACTGGTACAAGTACGTGGGCCTGGAAGGTCGCGTGATCGGCATGACCACCTACGGTGAGTCGGCGCCGGCGCCAGCGTTGTTCGAAGAGTTCGGTTTCACCCTGGAAAACATCCTGGGTCAGGCTGAAGAGCTGCTGGAAGACTAAAAGCTCGAACGCGGTGACCCTTTGGTTGCCGCATCCACTGTAGGAGCGAGCTTGCTCGCGAAGATCGTCAACGATATCGCAGCGTTTCTGGTTTAACGCGGCGCTCTCGGGTTCTTCGCGAGCAAGCTCGCTCCTACAATGGTTTGTGTCGCCCACAATGCGAGAACCCCATGCCTCAACCGCGTCCCTACAAAGTTGCACTCAACGGCTACGGCCGGATTGGTCGTTGCGTCTTGCGTGCTCTGTTCGAGCGAGGGCCGGCGGCCGGGTTTGAAATTGTCGCGATCAACGATCTGGCGGACATGGCCAGCATCGAATACCTGACACGCTTTGACTCCACCCACGGCCGGTTCCCCGGCGAAGTGCGGGTCGAGGACGATTGTCTGCATATTAATGGCAACTGCGTGAAGGTCCTGCGCAGTGCCACCCCTGAGGGCATCGACTGGGCGGCGCTGGACGTCGACCTGGTGCTGGAATGCTCCGGTGCCTATCACACCCGTGCCGACGGCCAGCGGTTTCTCGACGCCGGCGCACCACGGGTCCTGTTTTCCCAGCCGATGGCCAGCGAGGCGGATGTCGACGCCACCATCGTCTACGGCGTGAACCAGGATTGCCTGACCGGTGCCGAATTGCTGGTGTCCAACGCCTCCTGCACCACCAACTGCGGCGTGCCGCTGTTGCGCCTGCTGGACCAGGCGATTGGCCTGGAATACGTGTCGATCACCACCATTCACTCGGCAATGAACGATCAGCCGGTGATTGACGCTTACCACCATGAAGACCTGCGCCGTACGCGTTCGGCGTTTCAGTCGGTGATTCCGGTGTCCACCGGCCTGGCGCGCGGTATCGAGCGACTGTTGCCGGAACTTGCCGGGCGAATCCAGGCCAAAGCCGTACGGGTACCGACGGTGAATGTGTCTTGCCTGGACATCACCATGCAAACCGTCAGCGACACCGATGCCGGCGAAGTCAACCGGATCCTGCGCGACGCCGCCACCAGCGGCCCGCTCAAAGGCCTGTTGGCCTACACCGAGTTGCCGCACGCCAGCTGTGATTTCAACCACGACCCGCATTCGGCCATCGTCGATGCCAGCCAGACCCGCGTTTCCGGCCCACGGCTGGTGAACATCCTGGCGTGGTTCGACAACGAATGGGGTTTTGCCAACCGAATGCTGGACGTTGCAGAACACTATCTGCAAACAGCCTCTCCACAACTTTAGCTCTCAGGAATTGCCCCCCATGACCGTGTTGAAGATGACCGACCTCGATCTGCAAGGTAAGCGCGTACTGATCCGCGAAGACCTCAACGTCCCAGTCAAGGACGGTGTTGTCACCAGCGATGCGCGAATCCTGGCCTCGCTGCCGACCATCAAGCTGGCCCTGGAAAAAGGTGCGGCCGTGATGGTCTGCTCCCACTTGGGTCGTCCGACCGAAGGTGAATTCTCGGCAGAAAACAGCCTCAAGCCTGTAGCTGAATATTTGAGCAAGGCCCTGGGCCGCGACGTGCCGCTGGTAGCCGACTACCTGAACGGTGTGGACGTGAAGGCTGGCGACATCGTGCTGTTCGAAAACGTGCGCTTCAACAAGGGCGAGAAAAAGAACAGCGACGAACTGGCCCAGCAATACGCTGCCCTGTGCGACGTGTTCGTGATGGACGCCTTCGGCACCGCGCACCGTGCCGAGGGTTCGACCCACGGCGTGGCCAGGTTTGCCAAAGTTGCCGCAGCTGGCCCGTTGCTGGCGGCTGAACTGGACGCACTGGGCAAGGCCCTCGGCGCTCCGGCCCAACCGATGGCGGCCATCGTTGCCGGCTCCAAGGTGTCCACCAAGCTCGACGTGCTGAACAGCCTGAGCCAGATCTGCAACCAGCTGATCGTCGGCGGCGGCATTGCCAACACCTTCCTGGCCGCTGCCGGTCACCCGGTGGGCAAATCGCTGTACGAACCGGACCTGCTGGACACCGCCCGCGCCATCGCCGCCAAGGTCAGCGTGCCGCTGCCGGTAGACGTGGTGGTGGCCAAGGAATTCGCTGAAAGCGCCGAAGCCACCGTCAAGCTGATCGCTGACGTTGCCGCTGACGACATGATCCTGGACATCGGCCCGCAAACGGCAGCCAACTTCGCTGAACTGCTGAAGTCGTCCAAGACCATCCTGTGGAACGGCCCGGTCGGCGTGTTCGAGTTCGACCAGTTCGGCAACGGCACCAAAGTGCTGGCCCACGCCATCGCTGAAAGCTCGGCATTTTCCATCGCTGGCGGTGGCGACACCCTGGCGGCCATCGATAAATATGGCGTTGCTGACCAGATCTCCTACATTTCTACGGGGGGTGGTGCGTTCCTCGAATTCGTTGAAGGCAAGGTACTGCCGGCTGTCGAAGTGCTGGAAAGCCGGGCCAAGGGATAAGGCACTTGCTGAGGAAAAGGAGCATTCCGATGATCAGGTCGTTGGCACTGGTGATTGCAGCGGGCCTGCTGGCCGGCTGCGGCAGCACGCCGAAAGCGGCGCCCGAGTCTGAAAAGGCCGGGGCGGCTCGGCAAAAGAGTTGCTATCAGGCTGACTGGCAAGCCGAAACCATGCCGGTGATCAACAAGCGCATCGGGCCGGACGGGTTGGAGAAATACGACTCTGCGCCCAACGGTCAGGAACAGGGTTGCCCTTGACGGGTCTGATTCACTAACCGACAGCAGCGGTGGCCGCAGGTCGCCGCTTGAGGACTGGCAATGAAAGGCGTTTTCGCCCTGGCGGCACTGGCGTTATTGGCCGGATGCACCAACCTGAACATGTTCGACAAGAAGGCAGAGCCGGCAGACAAGTGGACCACCTGGACGTGTGACAGCCAGGCGCAAGTCAACTGGCGCTTTGCCGACCAGGCCCGCACCCAGGTGGATGTGCGCCTCGGCGGCTCGGACCAGGTGTATCGCCTCAAGCAGGATGTGGCGGCCTCGGGCGTGCTGTACAGCGACGGCCAGTTGGCGTTTCACACAAAAGGTGAGGAAGGCCTGGTTTACTGGGTTGCCACCGATGATTTGATCGGGCGCGGCTGTAAAGCGCAATAACACGCCGCGATCACCTGTAGGAGCCGGCTTGCCGGCGATAGCGTCAGCCGCCATCGCCGGCAAGCCGGCTCCTGCAGACAGGTTTAACGATTAAGCAGGGCAGGCTTTGAAAGCCTGACCTTCAATAACTTGAATAGCAGCCGCCGCTACGGCAGGCTTGCACGATTAACGACCCTCGACCGGGAGAGAGACTCACAATGGCACTTATCAGCATGCGCCAGATGTTGGACCACGCAGCCGAATTCGGCTATGGCGTTCCAGCCTTCAACGTCAACAACCTTGAGCAGATGCGCGCCATCATGGAAGCCGCTGACAAGACTGACTCTCCAGTGATCGTCCAGGCTTCGGCCGGCGCGCGCAAATACGCCGGTGCCCCGTTCCTGCGTCACCTGATCCTCGCCGCGATCGAAGAATTCCCGCACATCCCGGTGTGCATGCACCAGGACCACGGCACCAGCCCTGACGTGTGCCAGCGCTCCATCCAGTTGGGCTTCAGCTCGGTAATGATGGACGGTTCCCTGGGCGAAGACGGCAAGACCCCGACCGACTACGAATACAACGTACGCGTCACCCAACAAACCGTGGCCATGGCTCACGCCTGTGGCGTTTCGGTTGAAGGCGAGCTGGGCTGCCTGGGTTCCCTGGAAACCGGCATGGCCGGTGAAGAAGATGGTATCGGCGCCGAAGGCGTGCTGGATCACAGCCAAATGCTGACCGATCCGGAAGAAGCCGCCGACTTCGTGAAAAAGACCCAGGTTGACGCCCTGGCCATCGCCATCGGCACCAGCCACGGCGCCTACAAATTCACCAAGCCACCTACCGGCGACGTGTTGGCCATCGACCGCATCAAGGAAATCCACAAGCGCATCCCTAACACCCACCTGGTGATGCACGGTTCTTCCTCGGTACCGCAAGAGTGGCTGGCGATCATCAACCAGTACGGCGGCGACATCAAAGAAACCTACGGCGTGCCGGTTGAAGAAATCGTCGAAGGCATCAAGTACGGCGTGCGCAAGGTCAACATCGACACCGACCTGCGCCTGGCCTCCACCGGTGCGATGCGTCGCCTGATGGCCACCAACCCGAGCGAATTTGACCCACGTAAATTCTTCGGCGCTACCGTGACGGCCATGCGTGACGTGTGTATCGCGCGTTATGAAGCCTTTGGTACTGCGGGTAATGCTTCGAAGATCAAGCCGATCTCGTTGGAAGCGATGTACCAGCGTTACCTGAAAGGTGAGTTGAACGCCAAGGTCAACTAAGCCTTACGCGTTAATGAAAAGCCCGCAGCGATGCGGGCTTTTTTGTGGCTGAAATTTGATCAGGCGGCTGCGGGGGTGTCGAAGCCGCGGTATTCGATGACGCGGAATACGTCGCTTACGTCCTGCACCAGGATGCGGGCGGTGTTGGCTACGTGGTTCAGGTCACGCTCCGCAAAATCGGGCAGGCTGGAGCAGGCCATCAGGTTGAGGTGTTCGAGGGCGGCGTTGAGGCGTTCACGCAGGCAGGCGTGCAGGTCCGTGAGTGGTGCATCGCTGTCGATCAATAGCACGGGGTATTCGGTGGCTGTTTCGGTGCAAGGGGTGAAACGGCGGGGTGGGAGTTGTGGCTTCATGGCAAATCCTTAACTCAAAAGAAAATTGGCCACCGTTTGCTGCGAAACAAATAGGGTGGCAGCTGTACGCGGGTTCGCAGACCGAGGAGTTAAGACCCGGCAGACCCGAAGGTCTCCCACGTACAACCGCCATAAAAAGCCGAGCATTGGCAGGACTGCCTATGTCGTATTTTGACGGGTACGGTATTAACTCTGTAGGGCTGCGAAACCCTATCGCCGTTCAATGCCGGCGACGGGGCGAACTATAAGCGGCGCTCCGATTCACCGCAACGGCCCTGTAGGGCACAGGACCCCTGTGGGAGCCGGGCTTGCCCGCGATGGCGGTGTGCCAGTCGAAGAATAAGTTGGCTGATACACCGCCATCGCGGGCAAGTCGAATCGTCGCACCGCCAGCTCCCACAGGGATACGTGTTGTTTAAGTGATTGTGTTAATCACCGAATGATCCTTGGGTCCATAGGACAGTGCCTACGAGATGTGAGGAGACTTAGTTCTCCACCAGCACCTTCGGATTCGAGTTACCCCACACCGTATACAGATCCGCCAGCAACGCACCGTTGATGTCTTCAACCTCCGCCTGGCTGGTCTCCACCGCGCCCTGCTTGCCGAACAACACCACCTCATCGCCGCTCTTCACGGTCGGCACGTCGGTGACATCGACCATCAGGGTGTTCATCGACACCTTGCCCACCACCGGCACCCGGTGCCCGTTGATCAGCACGATGCCTTTGTTGGTAAACGCCCGGCGATAGCCGTCGGAATAACCCACGGTGATGTTCGCCAGTTTCGAATCCCGCGCCAGGGTGTAGGTGCGGTCGTAGCCTACGGTGTTGCCTTTCGGGTAGCTGTTGACCGACGCCACGTGGGATTTGAACTGCATCACCCGCTTGTATTCGGTGAACGACGGTACGGTATCGCCAAACAGCAGGCCGCCCGGACGAACCATGTCCAGCCGCGACTCGGGTACTTCCAGGGTGGCGAAGGAGTTGGCGGCGTGCAGGGTGATTTTGCTGCGGTCGAGCTGGGCGACGCTGATCAGCCAGTTGGCTTGTTCGTTGAACGCCTTGAGCCCGGTGCGCACGTCGGCGGCATCTTCAACGGCGAAGTGGGTCATGATCGCCGTCACCTGCAGGTTTGGCACCTTGGTAATGGCTACGGCGTCGCGGCGGCCCTGGGCGGTGGTCATTTCCACACCGTTGCGGCTCATGCCGCTGGAGTTCAGGCCCAGGTGCACGACCAGTGGGCGGCCGTGGTTTTCGGCGATCAGGCTGGCGCGCACGGCGAAGTCCAGATTGCCCACCAGCTCTTCGACGTTATACGGCAACGCAGCTTCCAGCTCGCTCAGGGCGGCGGTGCGTACGCGGATCAGTTGGCCCTTGAAGCCGCTTTCACGGACCACGCGGGCTTCTTCGTTGCTGGCGATGCCGACGCAGGGCACGCCCAGTTTGATCACCGAGGGCATCAGTAAACCGATGCCGTGACCGTAGGCATCCGCCTTGAGCACGGCGCAGATTTTCGACTTGTCAGCGAGGCTGGCTTGCAGGGTGCGGATATTGTTTTCGAAGGCGACCTTGTTGATTTCGACCCAGGCGTTGCTGTCCTGGATATTGACCTGGGCCACCCCGTCGGCCATCGAGAGGGGCGGGGCGGCGAAGGCCGGGTTTTGCAGCAGTGCCATGCCCATAGAGAGGGCGAGCAGGGTGCGGGAAAAGGGCATTGGGCAGTCTCCATGACTTTCTTGTAGGGGGTAGTGCGCGTGCGCGGCGCCATACTCGGATTGTCCTACAAGAAAGTCGAGACCCTGGGTCGCGGTTCTGTCCTAAAGCGTCGTGGGACCGGTCGCTGAAGCGAATCAGCTTCAGTCGTGATCAATGTCCAGCTTGGCAAACGTCACGCGGGCGCCTTCCTTGCTGTTGCCGCTGTTGTCCTGCACGTAGGCGCCGGCCTTGAAGTACAGCGGCTGTTTGCCCCACGCAGCACCGATGCGTTCGTTCCACTGCCCGTTGGCGGCGTCGACGCTTAGCAGGCCGGCCTTGTTCAGGTGGATGACGTAGGTGAAGTCGCGGTCCAGCGGTACGTTCTCGGCGACGATGATCACCCGGCCTTCCGACTCGTCAGGGCGCATGCGCACCTTGGCGACGATGTTGCCGGTCTGGGTTTTTTCCTTGTATTGGTATTCGACCTTGATCAGTGGCTTCTGGCTTTCGTAGGCGTGGATTTGACCGATCACCACCTTGCCGGAGGACGGCACCTTGTTGACCGCCAACGTGGCACGCAGGAAATTGTCGGCGTCGCTGTACAGCCAGTTGCGCAGGCGGCCGTCGGCGTAGGTTTCCCGCAGTTCGCTGCGAGGGTAAACAGCGTTCTCGGTACGCGTGCCGGTTACCGGGGTCCAGAATTGCACGCTGCTGCCTTCGGCCTGGAAGTATTGGTCCTTGAACCCGCTGAGCAGTTTCGGCGTGTCGATGGTCGAGGGCGGGGAGCCGACGGGGATGCTCAGGTTCCAGGTGGACAGATCAATCATTGAATACGCCTTTAACGGGGAAAGAAGGCCTTGGCTCGGGAGCCGGCACTTTCTTTATAGGTGGCTCGAAATGGATTGTTAATGGCTTTGTGGCGGATTGTTGGCGCCAATGAAATGTCAAAAAGCCATGTTTCCCGTAAACCGCGGGCTGTAGACACTGACCGTTAGTCGGTTGTCTGGGCTTTGGCGCAATGATGGCACCGTCGTGGCTTCTGCTTTATGGGATCCAGGGCTAGAGTGAGCCCTTATTGTTTATCCGGTTTTGTCGCAAAAATGACCGGAATGACTCCGACGAAAGAGAAGCAGCAATGGAATGCGCTCCAATCAAGCCTCGCGATGGTTGTTCAGTGCTTTTGGTGGTCGATGACTATCCCGAAAACCTGATCAGCATGCGTGCGCTATTGCAGCGTGAAGATTGGCATGTGGTGACGGCGGCCTCCGGGGTTGAAGCCCTGGGATTGCTGCTCGAACACGACGTCGACCTGGTGTTGCTGGATGTGATGATGCCCGGCATGGACGGGTTCGAGGTGGCCCGGCTGATGCGCGGCAGCCAGCGCACGCAACTGACCCCGATCATCTTTCTCAGCGCTCACGCCCAATCGCCGGCGGCGATGCTGGAAGGCTATGCCAGCGGCGCGATCGACTACCTGCTGAAACCCTTCGACCCGAATATCCTCAAGCCCAAGGTCCAGGCCCTGCTGGAGCACCAGCGCAACCGCCGTGCCTTGCAGCGCCTGAGTCACGATCTGGAATCGGCCCGGGCCTTCAATGCCTCGGTGCTCGACAATGCCGCCGAAGGCATCCTGGTGGTGGGCGAAGACGGCGTGATCAGCTACGCCAACCCGGCGATTTCGCGGCTGATCAATGCGCCGGTCGCTGAGATCCAGGGTGCCGAGTTCCTGGGCTTCCTACAGAAGCCCCATGTGCCTGGGTGGTCCGATTCTGCCTTGTATGAAGGCTACAAACGTGGCGAAACCTGGCGCCTGCACGACGCCATCTTGCGCACCGCACCCGGCCAGCAGTTGCCCGTGGCGATGTCGTGCGCCCCGCTACCGGCCGAGCAGAAAGCCATGGTGGTCACGGTGCTGGACATGTCCGAGGTGCGCCATCTGCATCAGCAACTGGAGTTCCAGGCCGTCACCGACCCGCTGACGGGCCTGCTCAATCGGCGTGGGTTTCACCAGTCGGTGGAGAATGTGCTGTTGCGCAGCGAGCGTAACGAGCAGTCGCTGGTGCTGCTGTACCTGGACCTGGACGGGTTCAAGCGGGTCAACGATTCCCTCGGCCACGACGCCGGAGACCGCGTGCTGCGCTGGGTCTCGGAACAGTTGAAGGCGTGCCTGCGCTCCTACGACATTCTTGGCCGCATGGGCGGGGATGAATTCACCGCGCTGCTGGAGCTGGAATTTCCGGAGCAGGCGGCCAAGATTGCGGAAAAACTGATCGAACGGGTGTCGATCTGTCAGCAGGTCGACGGTCTGGATGTGATGCTGGGCGTCAGTATCGGCATCGCCACTTTCCCGGACTGCGGCTCGGACCTCAACGGCCTGCTGCGCGCGGCGGACGTCGCGATGTACGAGGCCAAGCGCGCCGGGCGTCAGCAATATCGCTACTACGACCAGGAAATGAACGGCCGGGCCCGCTCGCGCCTGATGCTCGAAGACAGCGTACGCAGCGCCATCGACAGCAAGGATTTCACCCTGGTGTACCAGCCGCAGGTGTCGTTGCACGACGGCCATCTGCGGGGCGTCGAAGCGCTGCTGCGCTGGCAGCACCCGAGTGTCGGCGATGTGCCGCCGGGGCTGTTTCTGCCGTTGCTCGAAGAGGCGCGGCTGATCAGCCAGTTGAGCACCTGGATCTACCAGCAGGTGGCCGCCCAGCGGCAGGCATGGGCAGGGGTGTTCAGCGATGAGTTGGTCCTGAGCGTGAGCTTGAGCAGCAGCCAGTTCAATATGCCGAACCTGGCCAGCCAGCTGCAGCAGGTGCTGGAGCGACATGGGTTGCAAGGCCGGCAGCTTGAGGTGGAGATCAGTGAAGAAAGCCTGATGCACAATCTGGATGAGTCCACCAAGCAGCTCAAGCTGTTGCGCCGGGCCGGCGTGCGGATTGCCCTGGATGATTTCGGCGCGGGCAACTGCTCCCTGGCCCACCTGCGGGACCTGGAATTCGACACCCTCAAGCTCGACCCGAAGCTGATCGCCCGCCTGCCGGGTTCATCCCGGGACGCGGCGATGGCGCGCAGCATTATCGAATTGTGCCGGCATTTTGATCTGCTGGTGATTGCCGAAGGCGTCGAGACCCAGGAGCAAGTTGAGTGGCTCAAGGCCAACGGCTGCCAGTTCATCCAGGGCCCGCAGGTGGCGCCGCCGTTGATCGCGGATGAAATTGCCGACTGGCGCCTGCGCGCAGCCGCCCGCTGAATTCGCTACACTGGCGCCCATTCAAATACCCGTTGTTGACCCCATGACCGCGCTGAAATACCTCCAGGCCTACCCCCCAGCATTGCAGGAGCAAGTGCGCCAGTTGATTGCCAAGGACCAACTCGGCGACTACCTGACCCAGCGCTACCCCGAACGGCATGGCGTGCAGAGCGACAAAGCGCTGTACAGCTACGCCCAGGCCCTGAAGCAGGAACACCTGCGCAACGCCCCGGCCATCGACAAGGTGTTGTTCGATAACCGCCTGGACCTGACCCACCGCGCCCTCGGCCTGCACACCACCATCTCTCGGGTGCAGGGTGGCAACCTCAAGTCGAAGAAAGAAATCCGTATCGCCTCGCTGTTCAAGGAAGCCGCGCCGGAATTTCTGCGCATGATCGTGGTACACGAACTGGCGCACTTCAAGGAATCGGACCACAACAAGGCGTTCTACAAACTCTGTGAATACATGTTGCCGGGCTACCATCAGGTGGAATTCGACCTGCGGGTGTACCTGACCTGGCGGGACCTGCAGGGCAAGCCCTGACCTTCAAAGGCGATCGAGCATGGATGTGAGCAAGACCAAAAGCAGCTTCTACCGGCGCCTGTATGTGGCGTACCTGATTGATAGCCAGCTGGCCAGCAGCGTCCCGGCACTGACCGAGGTGACGGGCATGCCCCGGCGTACTGCACAGGACACGATTGCGGCGTTGGCGGACCTGGATATCGTGTGTGAGTTTGAACAGGAAGACGGCGCCCGCAACCATGCCGGGCGCTATCGGATTCGTGATTGGGGCGCGATTGATCGGCGCTGGATCGAGGCGAACCTGGCGAGCATTAAACAGGTGTTGGGTTACCCCTGAAAGCTTGGGGTGACCGGGCATGAGGGCCTCTTCGCGAGCAAGCCCGCTCCCACATTCGACCGCATTCCAAAGGTGGAACTCGGTCAAATGTGGGAGCGGGCTTGCTCGCGAAGAGGCCCTCATGCCCGGCGCATGCCTATATGTGGAATGTCATCCTCCAGGTATTCCTCACCCGCCACCACAAACCCGTACCGCCCGTAATACCCCTGCAAATGCGCCTGGGCCGACAGATAGATCGGCACGTCGGGCCACTGTTTCTCTGCCTGCCTGAGGGCCTCATCCATCATCTGGTGGCCCAACCCGGTGCCCCGCGCGCTCGGCGCAACGATCACCCGGCCGATCACCACATCACCACCCTGTGATTCAGGATCCAGCAGGCGCAGGTAGGCCTGCAGTTGACCATCATCCCAGGCCATCAGGTGATGGGTGTCACCGTCCAGGTCCTGGCCGTCGATGTCCTGGTACACGCATTTCTGCTCGACCACGAAGACCTCCGAGCGCAGGCGCAAAATGGCGTACAGCTGCTCCTTGCCCAGGTCACTGTGGTGTTTGCAGACCCATTCGACTGTCATGGTGTTCTCTCGGCTGATTGTCTGGTCAGGATAGTAAGCGCGCGGGAGGCGAGTGTCTAAATTGCGGTTTTTTTGTGAGTGAGATCAATTTGCCATCATTCTCTGCGTGCGACGCTGCCGTCTTTGTGTAATCTGCAGTACAGGCTCATTGATGAGCTACTGTTAAATCCTCGGGTTGCCCCAGAGGTCAGGCCATAGAATGCCCGCCAAGGACTTGAGCATGCCGCGATTTTCTCGTGCCGTTGCTTTGATCGGTTTGTTGTTGCTGGCCCAGGCGGTGGCGGCAGAACGCTTGCGACTGGTGGCGGATGCCTGGCCGCCGTTCACTGACGCCACCCTGGTCAATGGTGGTTTGGCCACCGACATCGTGACCACCGCCCTGGCCCGTGCCGGCTACGCCAGTGAGTTTGAACAGGTGCCCTGGGCCCGCGCCCTGATGGGTGTGGGCGATGGGCGTTACGACGTATTGGTGAACGCCTGGTACGACGATGCGCGTACTCAGTTGGGGCAGTTTTCCGGCGAATACCTGCTCAACCGGGTGCTGTTTCTCAAGCGCCGCGACGATCCCATCGACTACCAGAACCTGGAGCAGTTGCACGACTACCCCGTCGCGGTGGTGCGTGGCTATGCCTATTCAGCGGCGTTCGATGCCGATCCGCAATTGCAGAAAGTCCCGGTGCATAACTTCGCCATGGCCGTGCGCATGCTGGCGGCGCAGCGGGTGCGGCTGACGTTGGAGGACGAATTCGTCGCCCGCTACTACCTGGCTCGGGAGTCCGCCACCGTGCGCAACGCGGTGGAGTTTTTGCCGGTGCCGCTGAGTGAAAACAGCCTGCACATACTGGTCAGTCTGAAAAACCCTCAGCATCAGCAGATTGTTGCCGGGTTTGATCGGGAGATCGCCAGGATGAAAGTGGATGGCAGTTATGCGCGGTTGATGAAGCAGCACGGGATGTAGTGAGGCTAATGGCCCCTTCGCGAGCAAGCCCGCTCCCACATTCGACCGCATTCCAAAGGTGGAACTCGGCCGAATGTGGGAGCGGGCTTGCTCGCGAAGAGGGTTCAGGCTTCGCTGGTATCTTTGATCAGGTGAGCCGCCAACGTGCGCAACGGCCCCAGTTGCCGGCAGATCAGCGCCAATTGCGTCTGCACCAGCCGCTGCCCTTCATCAATCTCATCCGGCATCTGCTCCAGGTCCACTGCCAAGGCTTCCTCGGCATCACTCTGAATCGCGATCGGCTGCTTGTTCGCCAGCCCCGTGGCGATCTCGTCGATGCTCGCCGCCAGCGTCTTCCCGGCGCCTTCGATCAAGTGCTCGCGCACTTCCGCCGGCAGTTGGGTTTCCCGGTGGGCGCCCAGCCCCGACAGGTAGCTGAGCAGCGTGTGGGACAGCACCAGGAACCTGAACCCCACGTCCGCTTCCTTACGGAAATGCCCCGGCTCCATCAGCATGTTCGCCAGGGTGGTGGACAGCGCGGCGTCGGCGTTGTGGGCGTTGCGCCGGGCGAGGCGGTAAGCCAGGTCGTCGCTTTTGCCCGCGGCGTACTGCTGCATGATCTGGCGTAGGTAGATGCTGTTGCAGGTCAGGGTATTGGCCAGCACCTTGTTCAGGCGCCGGCCCTGCCAGTCCGGCAGGAACAGGAACACCGCCAGCCCGGCGATCAGGCTGCCGAGCAAGGTATCGAACAGCCGTGGCAGGAACAGCCCGTAGCCGTCGCCCACCTGGTTGAAGCAGAACAGCACCATCAGCGTGATCGCAGCGGTCGCCAGGGTGTAGCGCGTGGTGCGGTTGATAAAGAACACCAGGCCGGCGGCGATGGCGAACATCGACTGGATCAGCGGGTTGGGGAACAGGTCGAACAGCGCCCAGGCGATGGTCAGGCCGATGGCCGTGCCGATGATCCGCTGGCCCAGCTTGCGCCGGGTGGCGCCGTAGTTTGGCTGGCACACGAACAGCGTGGTGAGGATGATCCAATAGCCTTGGGACGGGTGAATCAAGTGCACCATCCAGTAGCCGATACTCAGCGCCAGGGGCAGGCGCAGGGCATGGCGGAACAGCAACGAAGTCGGCGTCAACTGCGTGCGCAGGCGTGTCCACATTTCCTTGAGGTTGCGCGGTGCACGGTCCAGCAGGCTGCTGTCGGTGGCATCGGCCAGGCTGTCGGGGTTGGCGGCGTCGCCCAGCAGGCGGTCCAGGGTCGACAGGTTGGCGGCCAGGGCGCGCAGGGAGCGCAGCAGGCCGCGCCAGGCCGGGTTGCTCTGGATGCGCAGGTGCTCCAGGGAGGCGTTGAGGTCGCCCAGGGCTTCGGCGAAGCTGTCGTCATAAACGAACGGCTGGCGCATCTGGATCGATTCGGCCAGGGTCTGGCAGGCCTTGCCTTGCTGGCGCAACAGGCGCTGGCAGCGGAACAGCACGTCGCTGTGGAAGAAGGCTTCGGCGAGGGCGTTGTAAGGGTAGTGCGAGGAGCTGGCGCGCTCGTGGATGTCCTGGGCCAGGAAGTACAGCTTGAGGTAGCGGCTGACCTTGGAGCCCGGGCGACCATTGCCGACCCGGTGCAGGATGATCTCTTTGGCGGCGTTCAGTGCTGCCACCACCCGGCCGTTCTGCTGCGCCAGTTCCAGGCGCCGCGCTTCCACATCCAGTTGGCGGATCGGTTCGAACAATGAGGACTTGAGCTTGAGGTAACGCCCCAGCTCACGAAACAGTCGCGCCAGGCTCTGCTGCACTGGCTGGTTGGAAAACAGCACCTGCCACAACACCGACAGCGCGCCATACCACGCGGCGCCGGCCACCAGCAGCAAGGGTTCATGCCAGAAGTCGGTGACGGCGCCACCGCGCTGGTCCACGCCGATCATGGTGTAGACCGAGAGAATCAGGGTGGCCGAAGCGATCGCCCCATAACGCTCGCCGAGGGCACCGAGCATGGTCAGGCCGAAGCTGGACAGAGCCAGGAAGATCGCGAAGATCCAGGGATAAGGGAAAAGCAGTTCGACGGACAGTGCCGCAGTGCTGAAGCACACCAGTGTCACGGCCAGGGCGTTGAGCCGGCCCTGCCAGTTGTCATCGGTCTCGGCCAGGGCGCTGGCGATAATGCCCAGGAACAGCGGGATCAGCAGCGCCATTTCATTCTGGTACCAGCACAGCGCCATGCTGCCGGTCAGGGCGATGAATACCCGTACGCTGTAACTGAACTTATCCAGTGCCCAAAGGCGCCGCATGGACTGCTTGAAGGAGGTCGATGACATGAAGTCTGGGGTCTTCCGGGACGATGCCGCTAAATTGAGCCAGTAATGACGCCACGGCAAGCGTGGCGATCACATCTGAGAGCAAAATTTATTCCAGTCATTACTTCCAAGCACACCACGAACCAAATGTGGGAGCGGGCTTGCTCGCGAAGGCGGTGTATCAGTCACTGATGTATTAGCTGACACTCCGCCTTCGCGAGCAAGCCCGCTCCCACATTTTTTTACCGCGTTCCGTCAGGCAAATTGGGCAGCGGCATAACCGGAAGCCCACGCCCACTGGAAATTGAACCCGCCCAGGTGACCGGTCACATCCAACACTTCGCCGATGAAGTACAAACCGGGGCTTT
This sequence comes from Pseudomonas sp. KK18, assembly GCF_037094675.1. Taxonomy (NCBI): domain Bacteria; kingdom Pseudomonadati; phylum Pseudomonadota; class Gammaproteobacteria; order Pseudomonadales; family Pseudomonadaceae; genus Pseudomonas; species Pseudomonas sp. KK18. Next base: position 6,713,665 of record NZ_CP146605.1, on the reverse strand, counting down.
TCAGGGATTCCATGGTCTTGGACGAGACTTCCCGGGTGTCCACGCCACCCAGGGTGACCTCGGCGGTGCGATAGCCTTCAGTACCCGCCGGCACCAGTTGCCAGCTCCCCAGTTTGCCGGCGATGTCGGCAATCTCGGCGTGGGTGTACTGCTTCATCGGCTTGGAAACGAACCAGGTTTCGGCCAGCAGGTTGGCCATCTTCTTGGTGAAGATCTCACCCAGCAGGGTTTTCAGCTCGCTGTTCGGGCGCTCCACCTGTTGCGCTTGCAGCCAGGTGTGGGCGTCGTGGTCGGGCAGCAGGTTGATTTCCACCGTGTCGCCGGGTTCCCAGTAGGAAGAAATCTGCAGGATCGCCGGCCCGCTCAGGCCGCGGTGGGTAAACAGGATGTTCTCGCGAAAGCTTTGGTCGTTGCAGCTCACCAGGCAATCCACGGACGTACCGGACAGCTCGCCGCACAATTCCTTGAGCTGGTCGGTGATGGTGAACGGCACCAGCCCGGCGCGGGTTGGCAGCAGTTCATGGCCGAACTGCTTGGCCACTTGATAACCAAAGCCGGTGGCCCCCAGGGTCGGGATCGACAGCCCGCCGGTGGCGATCACCAGTGATTCGCAGCGCAACTCACCCAGGGTGGTTTGCAACTGATAGCCGCCATCGACCTTGGCAATCTCCTGCACCGAGGTGTCCAGGTGCATGCTCACGCCGACCTGGATGCACTCATCCAACAGCATCCCGAGGATGTCGCTGGACTTGTTGTCGCAGAACAGCTGGCCGAGTTTTTTCTCGTGGTACGGCACGCCGTGCTTGGCCACCAGCCCGATGAAATCCCACTGGGTGTAGCGGGCCAGGGCGGACTTGCAGAAGTGCGCGTTGTGGGAGAGGAAGTTGGCAGGCTCCGTGTACATATTGGTGAAGTTGCAGCGGCCACCGCCGGACATCAGGATCTTTTTGCCGGCCTTGTTCGCGTGGTCGATCAACATCACCTTGCGCCCACGCCCGGCGGCGGTCAGCGCACACATCAAGCCTGCGGCGCCGGCGCCAATGATCACAACTTCGGTCGAGCGCACAGCCATGTCCTCATACAAATTCTGAATTGGAATACAGTCAAATGTGGGAGCGGGCTTGCTCGCGAATGCGGTGTATCAGTCGACAGATTCGGTGACTGACACTCCGCATTCGCGAGCAAGCCCGCTCCCACATTTTTGATCTCGGTATAGCTTGAGATCTTTACAGGATACGCACGCGCAACGAACGGCCTTTGATCTTGCCGTCATTCAAGCGCTGCAGCGCCTGTTTGGCGATCCCACGTTCCACGGCCACAAAGGCCTGGAAATCAAAGATCGCGATCTTGCCGACCTGGGCCCCCGGAATCCCGGCTTCACCGGTCAGTGCGCCAAGGATATCGCCCGGGCGAACCTTGTCTTTACGGCCAGCGGCGATGCACAGGGTGCTCATCACCGGCAGCAACGGGCCGCCGCTTTGCGGCTTGAGGTTGTCCAACTGGTCCCAGTTCAGCGGCGACTTCTGCAACTGCTCGATGGCCTGGGCGCGGTGGGCTTCAGACGGGGCAACCAGGCTGATAGCGATGCCAGTCTCACCCGCGCGACCGGTACGGCCCACGCGGTGGATGTGGATTTCCGAGTCGCGGGCCAGTTCGACGTTGATCACCATGTCCAGTGCATCAATGTCCAGGCCACGGGCAGCCACGTCAGTGGCGACCAGTACCGAAGTACTGCGGTTGGCGAACATCGCCAGTACCTGGTCACGGTCGCGCTGTTCCAGGTCGCCATGCAGGCCAACGGCGGAGATGCCCTTGGCGGTCAGGTGATCCACGGTTTCCTGCACTTGCTGCTTGGTAAAGCAGAAGGCTACGCAAGACGCCGGGCGGAAATGCGCCAGGACCTTGGTCACCGCGTCCATGCGCTCTTCCGGGGAGATCTCGTAGAAGCGTTGCTCGATCTGGTCGTCCGAGTGGAACGCTTCGGCCTTGACCTGTTGCGGCGCGCGCATGAATTTCGAGGCCAGTTGCTTGATGCTCACCGGGTAGGTGGCCGAGAACAGCAGGGTCTGGCGGCGGGCCGGGGTCTTGCTGATGATGTCTTCGATGGCGTCGTAGAAGCCCATGTCGAGCATGCGGTCGGCTTCATCGAGGATCAGCGTGTTCAAGCCGTCCAAAACCAGCGAACCCTTGCGCAGGTGCTGCTGGATGCGGCCCGGGGTGCCGACGATGACGTGGGCGCCGTGCTCCAGGGAGGCGATCTGCGGGCCGAGGGACACGCCGCCGCACAGGGTCAGCACCTTGATGTTGTCTTCGGCGCGGGCCAGGCGACGGATTTCCTTGGCCACCTGGTCAGCCAGCTCGCGGGTCGGGCACATGACCAGTGCCTGGCAACCGAAGTAGCGCGGGTTGATCGGGTTCAGCAGGCCGATGCCGAAGGCTGCGGTCTTGCCGCTGCCGGTCTTGGCCTGGGCAATCAGGTCCAGCCCTTTGAGGATCACCGGCAAGCTTTGCGCCTGGATCTGCGTCATCTCGACATAACCCAGCGAGTCGAGGTTAGCCAGCATGGCGGCGGACAGGGGCAAAGTATTAAAAGCGGTGGCGATGGTAGTCACGGGACTGGCTCTGCAAAACAAAATGTCGCGTAGTGTACCAGCCTCGTGGGATTTTCCCTGCAAGTTCTAGACGAGAAGCCTGTTAATGCTCAATGTCGTGCTCACGGCTGACCACGCGTTTGCCGTCTTTTGGCGACAATTGCAGGAAGATCGCCGCCGCCAGCATCGCCATGATGCCCACGGTGACGAAGGTCAACTGGAACGCGCCGAGCACGGTGTCGACCCCGTCGTTGCCCACTTCGGCGGTAAAACCACCCAGCAGCGCACCGGCGCAGGCCACCCCAAGGCTCAGGGACAACTGCGCCACCACCGACAGCAAACTGTTGCCGCTGCTGGCCTGGGCGTCGTCGAGGTCGATCAGGGTCACGGTGTTCATCGCGGTGAATTGCAGCGAGTTGATCGCCCCGAGGATCGCCAGCATGCTCAGCAGCAGCGGGTAGGGCGTGTGTTCGCTGACCAGGCCCATGCTCGCCAGCATGATGCCCAGCGCCAGGGTGTTGCCGGTCAGCACCACGCGGTAGCCCAGGCGCTCGATCAGCGGCCGGGCGATGGACTTGGCAAACATCGCCGCCGCCGCCAGGGGCAGCATGCTCATCCCGGCTTCGGACGGTGAGTAACCGAGCGCCACCTGCAGCAACAGCGGCACCAGGAACGGCAACGCGCCGCTGCCCAGGCGAGCGAACAGGTTGCCGAGGATGCCCACCGCAAAGGTCCGGGTCTTGAACAGCACCGGCGAGAACAGCGGGTTCTCGATATGCCCGGCGCGCAGCCAGTAAGCCGCCAGGCACGCGAGGCCGCCGAACAGCAGCAACATCACCCGCAGGTGCGGCAGGTGCAATTCGCCGAGGCCTTCCATGGCGATAGTGATCAGCACCATCGCCGCGCCGAACAGCAGGAAACCCACGCCGTCGAACCGCGTACGTTCGCTGCCGCGCAGGTCGGGGATGAATTTCCAGACGGCGTAGCAGCCGATGATGCCCACCGGCAGGTTGATCAGGAAGATCCAGTGCCAGGTCAGGTATTGCACCATCCAGCCGCCCATGGTCGGGCCGAGCAGCGGGCCCAGCAGCCCGGGAATGGTGATGAAACCCATGATGCGCACCAGCTCCGAGCGCGGGTAGGCGCGCAGCACCACCAGCCTGCCCACCGGCAACATCAACGCACCGCCCAGGCCCTGGATCACCCGGGCGCCCACCAGCATGGTCAGCGTGCTGGAGAGCGCGCAGAGCAACGAGCCAATGCTGAACAGCATGATCGCGCCGAAGAAGATCTTCTTGGTGCCGAAGCGGTCGGCCACCCAACCCGAGGCGGGAATCAGCAGGGCCACGGTGAGCATGTAGGCAATCACTACGCCTTGCATGCGCAAGGGGTTCTCCGCCAGGTCTCGAGCCATGGCCGGCAAGGCGGTGTTGAGAATCGTCCCATCCAGCGACTGCATGAAGAAGGCAATCGCTACCACCCAGGGTAGCCAGCGGGCGGTCTTGGCATCGAGAGGGGCGCGATTCGGCATGAGTTACCTTTTTGTTAGCAGCCTATGTGTCGGCGATTATGCGCCATCGGCAGCTCCTTTTCCCACTGGCCCTTCGTCTATATCTGACAACTCCACGTGTTTGCCCACCAGGAAATCAATCAGCGCGCGGTGCACGGCCAGGGCCGCTTCGCGGGATTCCAGGTCGAGCAAATGGCCAGTGTGTTCGGCGGTGGCGAAGCTGCTGCGGCCTACGTATTTCTTGAACAGGTGGGCTTCGTCTGCCGGGGTGTACTCGTCCAGCACGCCGTTGAGGAAGTGCACCGGGGTTTCGATCCGGGTCAGTTGCGGCAGGTAGTTGCCGTCACCCAGCGCCAGCACCTGATGGATATGGAAGCGTGCCTGGCGATACTCGGTGGTGGCCATGGTCGACAGGTGCCGGTGGTTGTTGCGCTTGAGCCGGGGCGACAGGTATTTGCCCACGGTTTCATTCAGCAGATGGCCGACGGCGGATTTGTCATCGGCCTCGATCAGCACGCGCACCCGCTCTACGTATTCGAGCATGGCCTGGTTGAGGTTGGGCGCCAGTGCCATCACCACCGAGCTTTCAATCGACGGCGGGTTATGGGCGAGGGTCAGCAGCGTGGAAATCCCGCCCCATGAGGCAGACACCAGGTGGTTGACCTCAAAGCGTTCCACCAGAGCGCGCAGGATCTGCACTTCATCGTCCTTGGTCACAAGGTCGAGGTCGGTGTTGTGCGGGCGTGAATAGCCGGAGAACGGCAGGTCGAACATCAGCACATTGAAGTGCTCGGACAGGCACTTGCTGGTGCGTGCAAACGAGCGGGTGGTGGACAGCGCGCCGTTGACCAACAGCACGGTTTTCTTCTCTGGGTTGTTACCAAGCTGCTCTACGTGAACGTTGTAGTGCTTGAACAGCTTTTCAATGACAAAACTTCCATGGTTCATGTCAACGCTCCAGCTTGCCCTATCCCGGGCAAGGTCGTGCATCACTTGCGTGCAAGTGGGTTGAGGACGGCGGGGTGTTGTTTGAGTTTTTTTACCGCGCGGACGTGGCTAGGTGCCACCAACCTTTATAACGAGGTTTTTCGCGAGCGACAACTGGCCGGACGGCCAGGTGTCTGGAGTGGGGTTTTGAGGATGAACCGAATCAAAATGTGGAATGCGATCAACTGTGGGAGCGGGCTTGCTCGCGAATGCGGTGCCTCAGTCACAGATGTAGTGGCTGACACGCCGCATTCGCGAGCAAGCCCGCTCCCACATGGGTTTTGCGTTGCTTATAAGGTCAGGGTCAGGCGTTTTACCAGCGCCCCCGGCAGCAGATTGGATGACGTATTGCGCTGGCTATACGTACTCGCCGACAGCAGCAATTCCCGATCAGCGGTCAGCGCTTCCAGTTGCGTGCCCAGCAGGCTGTACACGCTGTCATCAAAGCGCATGGTGCTGACCGGCGCCTTGATCTCGCCATCCTCTACCCAGAACGTGGCGAAGCGGGTCATGCCGGTCAGGCGTGCGGCGGGCTGGTCGGAGTAGTTCAGGTACCACAGGTTGCTGATGTACAAACCGGTACCCAATTGCTTGAGGATATCGGCCTGGGCCAGGTTGCCGGCCGCCATCTGCAGGGCGCTGGGAGATTCATCGCCGCTGGCGCCATTGGTGCTCAAGCCGTATTCGGCAGCACTGCGGGAGTTCACCAATTGGCCTTCAGCATTGCCGGCATTGATCAGCTTCACATCACTGCGCGGATAGCCGTCACGGGAAAACGCCGAGCTCAGGGAGCCGCTGACCTGTTCGTCCAGGGTCACCAGCGGGCTCAAGGACTGATCACCGCCATACAACCGTTGCAACGGGCTGCCTTTGCTGGCGATGGCCTGGGCGGAAAACCCGCCCCAGGTGAGCATGCTGATGATTTCTTCCATGGCCGCCGGGGCAAGGTAGGCGCGGTATTGCCCCGGTGCCAGCGGGTGCAGCGGGCGATCAAGGTATTCCAGTTGCTCACGGGCCTGCTTGAAACGCTGGGCGAAGGCCACGCTGTCCCAATCGTTGCCGGCGTAGCTGGCTTTCACCGCTTCACCGTTGGCGTGGAACAGGCTGAAGTCGAAGTTGAAACTGTTGGCCTGGTGCCAGCCGAAGGCGCCTGATGAACTGGCGAAGCCACGGCTGATAGGGCCGGCGGCGTAGAAGCCGACCATGTCCACACCTTCAGCGGCCAGGCTGATTGCTTCCAGCACCTGGGCCAGGTCCGGCAGTGGTCGGTCCTGCTGGTCCTTGTTTTGCCAGGCGTTGTGGTTGAGCAGCAGGTACGGATCCTGGGGCAACAACGGCAAGGTCTCGCGCAGTTGTTGCAGGCCGTCGGCCAGGCGCTGGCGATCCAGTTCAGGCTCGCCCGCCAGGGTGATACCGAGGTCGGCGTGGCGCCCGTCGTTGATCAGCTTCAGGTTCAGGCTGGCCTGTTGCACCTGGCCGGCCTGGCGCACTTTGCCGTGGTTGAAACGCACAAACTCGGAGGACTCGTCGGCGTAGCCGAGGTGGAATTGTTCGTGGTCGGTGATGGCCTGCTTGAGCCAATCCACCAGGGCTTTGAAATTATTCATCAGGCGTCTCCCCCGAACACGTCCACGTTGCTGAACACACAGGCCGGCGACGCATGGCCGACGCGGATCACCTGGTTGGGTTCGCCCTTGCCGCAGTTCGGCGTGCCCAGCACCTTGAAGGTGCTGGCGTCGCCGACGGCGCTGAGGTTGCGCCAGAACTGCGCGGAAATCGCCCGGTAGTTGGGGTTCTTTACCACGCCTTTGAGCTCGCCGTTTTCAATCAACTGGCCCCACTCGCAGCCAAACTGGAATTTGTTGCGTGCATCGTCAATCGACCACGAACGGTTGGTGGACATCAGGATGCCGTTCTCGATGCCGCCAATCAGCTGCGCCATGTTCTGGTCGCCGGCCTCGATATTCAGGTTGGCCATGCGGTCGATCGGCGCGCGGTTCCAGCTGCAGGCACGGCTGTTGGCCACGCCTTGCATGCCGGCGCGGTATTGCGACAACGCACCGCCCAACGGCTTGAGCAGCAAGCCTTCGCGGATCAGAAATTGTTTGCTGGCCTTCGTGCCGTCGTCGTCATGCCCATAGCTGGCGAGCTGCTCGGGAATGTCCGGATCGAAGGTCACGTTCAGCAGGTTGGAGCCGTATTGCAGGTGACCGAAATCGCTGGCCTTGACGAAGCTGGTGCCGGCGTAATTGCGCTCGTCGCCCAGGATGCGGTCGAGTTCCAGCGGGTGGCCGATGGATTCGTGGATCTGCAGGATCATCTGGTCGGGCATCAGCAGCAGGTCGCGCGGGCCCTGGGGCGTGTTCGGGGCCAGCAGCAGTTGCAGTGCCTGGTCGGCAATCTGCGGCGCGGCGCCCACCAAGCCGAAGCGGCTGATCACGTCGAAGCCGCCTTGCTGGCCGAAGTTGGTGCCGCCCAGGGTGCGGGTCTGGCTGTCGTTGCCGTCGTAGGCCGTGACGTTGACACCCGGGAACACAAACCGCTGGGCCTGGCGCAGTTCGGCGCCGGCGCTGTTGAGGTAGATCTGTTCGACGTGGGTGGTGCCCAGGCTGACTTCCCAGTTCACCAGGCGCTCGTCCTTGGGCACGGCGGCCGATTCGGCGCCGAGCAGTTGGTAGCAGTCGCTCAGGGACGGGAAGGGCTGGTCGAGGCTCGGCGACAGGTAGTCGGCAATGTCGCTGGACACTGGCTGGTCGCGCAGGTCGAGCAGGGCGTGGGGCTTGATGAGCCGGGCTTGCTGTTCGGCGCGCTCAAGGGCGGCTTGCAGGCCGGGCAGGGAAATGTCGTGGGTGGCGGCGTAGGCTTCGACGCCATTGAGGCGCACGGTGAGCATCGCGCCTTCGTCCTGGCTGAGGTGTGGCGGCTCGGCGACGTTCTTGCGTACCGACAGGTACTGGCCGGACTCGCGGACGTAGCGCAGGGAAAAGAATTCGGCGGTAGTGCGCAGGGCACTGAACTGCTTTTTGAGTGTGGCGTGGTGTTCGAACATGGGGCCTTCCTTGTGGGCGGCTCGGCGCGGGCAGGCAAACAGAGTAGGCCTGGGCTGGGAGCTGATCAAGGAAAGTGTAGGCGGGCGGGAGGTCTTGCGGTGTCAGATCGGGCCTCTTCGGGAGCAAGCCCCCTCCCACATTTGATCGGGTTCACACGGTCAAAAATGTGGGAGCGGGCTTGCTCGCGAAGGGAGCACCTCGGTCCATCAGTTACTGCGCAGTAGGACCCACTTCACGCATCGGCTTGCCACGCACCGGCGCATCGCCTGCCACGTAGTAATCCGCAGTGCTGCGCGGCAGTGGCTTGCGGCCACGGATCTTGTCGGCGATTTTCTCGGCGATCATGATTGTCGGCGCGTTCAGGTTGCCGGTGGTGATGATCGGCATGATCGACGCGTCAACTACGCGCAGACCCTGCATGCCATGCACACGGCCTTCGGCGTCAACCACGGCCATCTCGTCGGTGCCCATCTTGCACGAGCAGGACGGGTGGAACGCGGTCTCGGCGTGCTCGCGGATAAATTTATCCAGTTGCTCGTCGGTCTGCACGTCGATGCCCGGGCTGATTTCGCGGCCACGGTATTGATCCAGCGCCGGCTGCTGCATGATTTCACGGGTCAGGCGGATGCCGTCACGGAATTCCTGCCAGTCCTGTTCGGTGGCCATGTAGTTGAAGAGGATGCTCGGGTATTCCCGTGGGTTCTTCGACTTCAGCTGCACGCGGCCACGGCTCGGCGAACGCATGGAACCCATGTGCGCCTGGAAACCGTGCTCTTTCACACCGTTGCTGCCGTTGTAGTTAATCGCCACCGGCAGGAAGTGGTACTGGATGTTCGGCCAATCGAATTCTTCACGGGTACGGATGAAACCGCCCGCTTCGAACTGGTTGCTGGCGCCGATGCCGGTGCCGTTGAACAGCCATTCGGCACCAATGGCCGGCTGGTTGTACCAGAGCAGCGACGGGTACAGCGAGACCGGTTGGGTGCAGGCGTATTGCAGGTACAGCTCGAGGTGATCCTGCAGGTTTTCGCCGACGCCTGGCAGGTCGTGGACCACCGGGATGTCGAGGCTTTCCAGCAGTTTCGCCGGGCCGACGCCGGAACGTTGCAGCAGTTGCGGCGAAGCGATTGCGCCGCTGCACACCAGGACTTCCTTGCGGGCACGGGCTTCAACGCGCTCTTCGGCAGCACCGATCAGGTAACGCACGCCGACGGCGCGCTTGCCTTCGAACAGGACTTTGTCGGTCAGGGCGTGGGTGACGATGGTCAGCGTCGAGCGCTTCTTGGCCGTGTCCAGGTAACCGCGAGCGGTGCTGGCGCGACGACCGTTTGGCGTCACGGTACGGTCCATCGGGCCGAAGCCTTCCTGCTGGTAGCCGTTCAAGTCTTCGGTACGTGGGTAACCGGCCTGTACGCCGGCTTCAACCATCGCGTGGAACAGCGGGTTGTTGCCGGCCTTTGGCGTGGTCACGCTGACCGGGCCGTCGCCACCGTGGTAGTCGTTCGGGCCGATGTCGCGGGTTTCGGCTTTACGGAAATACGGCAGGCAGTCCAGGTAGGTCCAGTCTTCCAGGCCCGGCAGTTTCGACCAGTTGTCGTAGTCCATCGCGTTGCCGCGGATGTAGCACATGCCGTTGATCAGCGAGGAGCCGCCGAGGCCCTTGCCACGACCGCACTCCATCCGGCGGCCGTCCATGTGTGGCTCTGGATCGGTTTCGTAGGCCCAGTTATAGCGGCGGCCTTGCAGCGGGAACGCCAGGGCGGCTGGCATCTGGGTACGGAAATCGAAACGATAGTCCGGGCCGCCGGCTTCCAGCAGCAGGACTGTGACGCCTTCGTCTTCGGTCAGACGGGTCGCCAGGGTGTTACCGGCGGAGCCGGCACCCACAATGATGTAGTCGTATTCTTGGGACATTGAATGCACCCTCGTGAAAGTTGGTTCAGGCTGCTTTTGTGGCGAGGGAGCTTGCTCCCGTTCGACTGCGCAGCAGTCGCAAAGTCAGCGCTCGAGTTCTGTCTGAAAGAACTGCGGTACCTGGCATGGGGCTGCTTCGCAGCCCGACGGGAGCAAGCCCCCTCGCCACATGGGCCATGCCAGGCTCAATCAGGTTTTAGAACACCGAGGCGTAGTCGCCCAGCTCAACCTGTACCGATTTGATGCGAGTGAAGTTGTTCAGCGAGCTGATCCCGTTTTCACGGCCCACGCCCGACTGCTTGTAGCCGCCCACCGGCATCTTCGCGTCGGACTCGCCCCAGGCGTTGATCCAGCAGATACCGGCTTCCAGCTGATGAATCACGCGGTGGGCGCGGTTCAGGTCCTTGGTCACCAGGCCCGCGGCCAGGCCGAAGTCGGTGTCGTTGGCACGGCGGATCACTTCTTCTTCGGTGTCGTAGGTGAGGATGCTCATCACCGGGCCGAAGATTTCTTCACGCACGATTGTCATTTCGTCGGTGCAGTCAGTGAACACGGTCGGGGCCACGTAGGCACCCTTGGCGAATTCACCGTCGGTCAGACGGTCGCCGCCGCACAGCACGCGGGCGCCTTCTTCTTTACCTTTGGCGATGTAGCCGAGCACGCTTTCCATGTGGGCGAAGCTGACCAGCGGGCCGAAGTTGGTGTTTTCATCTTCCGGGTTGCCGATGCGGATGCGGGCAACGCGCTCGGCGATCTTGGCTTCGAACGCGCCTTTGAGGGCGGTCGGAACGAACACGCGGGTGCCGTTGGTGCAGACCTGGCCCGAGCTGTAGAAGTTGGCCATCATCGCGATGTCGGCGGCGCGGTCGAGGTCGGCGTCGTCGAAAATGATCAGCGGGGATTTGCCGCCCAGTTCCATGGTGACTTCCTTGAGCGAAGAGCTCGAAGCGCTGGCCATGACTTTCTTGCCGGTGTCGGTGCCGCCGGTGAAGGAGACTTTCTCGATGCGCGGGTGTTCGGTCAGCCAGGTGCCGACTTCACGGCCACTGCCGGTCAGGACGTTGAACACGCCATCCGGAACGCCGGCGGCGGTGTAGATTTCAGCCAGTTTCAGGGTGGTCAGCGAGGTGACTTCGCTTGGCTTGAAGATCATCGCGTTACCGGCCGCCAGGGCAGGTGCGGATTTCCACAGGGCGATCTGGATCGGGTAGTTCCATGCGCCGATACCGGCCACGACGCCCAGTGGCTCGCGACGGGTGTAGACGAACGAGGTGTCACGCAGCGGGATCTGCTCGCCTTCGATGGCGGGCACCAGGCCTGCGTAGTATTCCAGCACGTCAGCGCCGGTGACGATGTCGACGTATTGGGTTTCGGAATACGGCTTGCCGGTGTCCAGGGTTTCCAGGGCGGCCAGTTCGTCGTTGCGCTCACGCAGGATATCGACGGCACGACGCAGGATGCGCGAACGCTCCATGGCAGTCATGGCGGCCCAGATTTTCTGGCCCTTTTCGGCGCTGACCACAGCGCGCTCGACGTCTTCTTTGGTGGCGCGTTGCACGTTGGCGAGAACTTCACCGTTAGCCGGGTTGATGGCTTCGAAAGTGGCATCGCTGCCAGCGTCGGAGTAGCCGCCGTCAATGTAGAGTTTTTGCAGTTCGAAACGGGCCATAAAGTCCTCGCAAGTGCATTAGTGGTTGGCGCGGTTCGGGAGTTGAGCGTTTATGTGTGCTCTAACTCACCTGCTTGGCCAATTGGAAATCCATGTATTCGTAAGCGATCCGTTGCGCCTGCTCCGTGTCAAAAGCGTCTCCCGACAGGGCGCCGCGCAACCACAAACCGTCGATCAGGGCCGCCAGGCCTCGGGCTGCGCTGCGTGCCTCGGGCAACGGCAACGCTCGGCGGAACTGGCAACACAGGTTGGAATACAGACGGTGATCGTTGATCCGCTGCAGCCTGTGCAATGACGGGTGGTGCATGCTGGTGGCCCAGAAGGCCAGCCAGGTTTTCATAGCCGGGCCGTTGACTTGGCTGGCGTCGAAGTTGCCTTCGATGATCACCTGAAGATGGGCCCGCGGGCTGTCATCTTTCAGCGCCAACCGGCGCTCGGTGACGTTCTCGATCAGCACGTTCATCAGGTACCGCATCGTGGCGGCGATCAGGCCATTCTTGTCCTGAAAATAGTGACTGATGATGCCATTCGAGACACCGGCCAGACGGGCGATCAGCGCAATGCTGGCATCCCCCATTCCGACCTGATCGACGGCCGTCAATGTGGCTTCGATCAACTGCTGGCGGCGTATGGGTTGCATACCGACCTTGGGCATCGTGCACCTCTCCTTAGGCCTGCCAACGGGCGATAAACGTCCGTCGGCTTGAGGGCCAGTCTATTTTGTTTTGATTGAACGTTCAATCAACAAAGAATAAGATCTGCGACAAATGGTCGCTGCCTACAGGTATTTCCTACGTGCATGTGGCGCCACCTGACATCGGGAAAACCCATGAAACAGCCCGGCACAGCGGTTCGCCGGGGGTTTATGGTTTTTCGGGGTGTCTTTATACACCCGTCCGTCGACTGCCGAAAAATCGATGGCTCGGGTCAAGCGTTGCCTTGTGTTTCTCTGCACTGCCCGGAGCATCTGTGCCATGAGTTCTGCCTCTCTTATAAAGACCCCGCCAGAAAAGGTGCGGGTCAACGGTTGGGTGTTCTACACCTCCACCGCGCTGATTCTGTTGTTGACCGCGATTCTGATCATCGCCCCGCAGGAAGCCGGCAGGATGCTCGGTGTGGCCCAAGCCTGGTTGTCGAAAAGCTTTGGCTGGTACTACATGGTCGTGATCGCCGCCTACCTGGTGTTTGTGGTGGGCCTGGCGTTTTCGTCCTATGGCAAATTGAAACTGGGCAGCAAGGACGACACCCCGGACTTCAGCTACGGCGCCTGGGCCGGCATGCTCTTCTCGTCGGGCATCGGCATCTCGCTGCTGTACTTCGGCGCCTCCGAGCCGCTGGACCACTACTTCAACCCGCCTGAAGGCGCATCGGCCACCGGCGAAGCTGCACGCCAGGCGTTGCAGTTGACGTTCCTGCACTGGGGCCTGCACGGCTGGGCGATCTACGCACTGGTCGGCCTGGCCGTGGCGTACTTTGCCTACCGTCATAACCAGCCGCTGGCCCTGCGCTCGGCGCTGTACCCGCTGGTGGGCGAGCGTTGGGTCAAAGGCGCGGCCGGTCACGCGGTGGACGGCTTCGGCATGTTCGTGACCCTGCTGGGCCTGGTGACGAACCTGGGGATTGGCTCGATGCAAGTGTCGTCCGGGCTGGAAAACCTGTTCGGCATGCAGCACAGCAACACCAACCTGCTGATCGTGATCATCGTGATGAGCACCGTGGCGACCATTGCCGCCGTGTCGGGTGTGGAGAACGGCATTCGCCGCCTGTCCAACCTGAACATCGTGCTGTTCAGCGGCCTGCTGATTTTCGTGCTGCTGTTCGGCCCGACCCTGCACCTGCTCAACGGCTTCGTGCAGAACATCGGCGACTACATGAACGGCATCGTGCTGAAGACCTTCGACCTGTACGTGTACGAAGGCGACGCCGACAAGACCGAACGCTGGATGGGCCTGTGGACCCTGTTCTACTGGGCCTGGTGGATTTCCTGGGCGCCATTCGTGGGCATGTTCATCGCGCGTATTTCCCGTGGTCGCACGGTGCGTGAACTGGTGGCCGGCGTGCTGCTGATCCCGCTGGGCTTCACCCTGGCGTGGCTGTCGATCTTCGGCAACTCGGCCCTGGACCTGGTGGTGAACCATGGCGCGGTGGAGTTGGGCAAGACGGCGCTGGAACAGCCGTCCATGGCGATCTACCAACTGCTTGAGCATTACCCGGCGTCGAAAATCGTCATCGGTGTGTCGATCTTCGTGGGCTTCGTACTGTTCCTGACCCCGGCGGATTCCGGCGCGGTGATGATGGCGAACCTGTCCTGCAAGGGCGGCAACGTTGACGAAGATGCGCCGCACTGGCTGCGGATTTTCTGGTCGGCGGTGATCACCCTGGTGACCATCGGCCTGCTGTTCGCCGGTAACTTCGAAGCCATGCAAACCATGGTGGTGCTGGCGGGCTTGCCGTTCTCGGTGGTGCTGGTGTTCTTCATGTTCGGCCTGCACAAGGCGATGCGCCAGGACGTGGCGATCGAGTTGGAGCAGGCGCAGTTGGCCGAGCGTGGTCGGCGTGGTTTCAGCGAGCGTTTGACTGCCCTGGACCTGCAACCGAGCCAGGGTACCGTGCAACGCTTTATGGACAAGCACGTCACGCCGGCGCTGGAAGAAGCGGCGACTGCGTTGCGTGACCAGGGGCTGGAAGTGCAGACCCTGCTGGGCAAATCCAAGCGCTGCATTGGTGTGCGCATCGAGATGCAAGAGGGCAATCCGTTTGTCTACGAGGTCAGCCTGGATGCTTATTCGTCGGCACCGAACGACTTGCCCGAGGAAGAACGCACGCGCTACTACCGCGCCGAGGTTTACCTGCACAACGGGCCTCAGGAATACGACCTGATGGGCTTCACCCAGGAGCAGATCACCCGGGACGTGCTCGATCAGTTTGAAAGCCATCGGCAGCTCCTTGGCCGTGTCTATAGCTGAGTGTTGAAAGGACAGGTGGTGTCGTTACTGACACCACCTGAGCAAAATGTGGGAGCGGGCTTGCTCGCGAATGCGCAGTGTCAGTCAGTACATCTGACACTGATACACCGCATTCGCGAGCAAGCCCGCTCCCACATTTATGTTGCGGTGTCTGTTAGCCCAGGTTCTTGCCCAAAAGGGCGTGATAGAGCTCGCTGTCACCCAGAATCCCCACCACCTTGTTGTCGTCCTGCAGCACCAGCTTGTTGCCTGTCTGGTACCGAATCTGCAACGCCTCACGCATTCCGATATTGGAATCCACCAGCGTCGGCATCCGCCCCAAACCTTCCACGGCTTGCCCCGGTGCCCAGTTCTGCAGGTTCAGCACCGAACCGTTCTGCCGCGCGCCCTTGATGGTGTTGCCTTCGGCCAGGTCCAGCCACGAGTCACCGCCCGGGTCCAGGCTGATGGAGCCGTTGACGTGGGTGCAGTTATCCACCGTGCGCATCAGGCTGCGGCCACACAGCACATTCAGCGGGTTGGTGTGGGCCACGAAGGTCCGCACATAGTCATCCGCCGGGTTCAGCACGATCTCTTCCGGCACGCTGTACTGGATGATCCGCCCGTCTTTCATGATCGCGATGCGGCTGCCGAGTTTCAGCGCCTCATCCAGGTCGTGGCTCACGAATACGATGGTCTTGCTCAGCTTGCGTTGCAGCTCCAGCAACTCATCCTGCAAGCCCTGGCGGATCAGCGGGTCGAGTGCCGAGAAGGGTTCGTCCATCAACAGGATATCGGCGTCCATCGCCAATGCGCGGGCCAGGCCGACACGCTGCTGCATGCCACCGGAAAGCTCGTCGGGCTTCTTGTTGCGCCACTGCGACAGGCCCACCAGTTCCAGCTTGTCATCCACCAGCTTGCGCCGCTCTTTCTCCGGGCGGCCCTGCATTTCCAGGCCGAAGCTGATGTTCTCGCGCACCGTCAGCCAGGGCATCAGGGCGAACTTCTGGAACACCATGGCGATGCGCTGGGTGCGCATCATTTTCAGCTCGGCGGGGGTGCAGGATGCGATGTCGATCTGGCGACCTTCATGCTCCACAAACAGCTTGCCGCGGCTGACGGTGTTCAAGCCGTTGATGCAGCGCAGCAAGCTCGACTTGCCTGAACCGGACAGGCCCATCAGCACGCAGATCTCGCCTTTCTCGACATCCAGGCTGGCGTTTTCAACGCCGACAATCTGCCCGGTCTTTTTCAGGATCTCGTTGCGCGTCATGCCCTGGTCCAGCAGCTTGAGCGCCTCGCGTGGGTCTTTGGAGAAGATCACGTCGACATTTTCGAATCGGATAATGCTCATGCATCACCCCCTACTTTGGCGTCGGGTTGTTTGCAGATGCGGTCGAGCATGATGGCCAGCAGTACGATCGCCAGGCCGGCTTCAAAGCCCAGGGCGATGTCGGCGGTGTTCAGCGCGTTGACCACCGGTTTGCCGAGGCCGTCGGCGCCCACCAGGGCCGCGATCACCACCATCGACAACGACAGCATGATGCATTGGGTAATGCCGGCGGCGATGCTCGGCATGGCGTGGGGCAGTTCGATCCGCGAGAGCAACTGACGGCGCGAGCAGCCAAAGGCCTTGCCGGCGTCCATCAACTCTTGCGGCACATCACGGATACCCAGGTAAGTCAGACGGATAGGCGCGGCAATCGCAAACACCACCGTGGAAATCAGCCCGGGCACCACACCCAGCCCGAAGAGGGTCAGGGTAGGGATGAGGTAGACGAAGGTCGGTACGGTCTGCATCAGATCGAGCACCGGCCGCATCAGGGTGTAGAACATCGGTTTGTGCGCGGCAACAATGCCCAGCGGCACGCCGATCACCACGCAGACCAGGGTGGCGAACAGCACTTGCGCCAGGGTCTCCATGGTTTCCTGCCAGTACCCCAGGTTGAGGATCAGCAGGAAGGAGGCGATGACAAAAACGGTCAGGCCCCATTTGCGTTGAATGAAGTGAGCGAGCAGCGCAATCAGACCGATCAATGCCAGTGGATTGAACCAGGTCAGCGCGAACGTCACGCCGTGGATCATCGTTTCCAGGGTCGATGCGATTGCGTCGAAGTAGGCGGCCCCGTGTTGGGTCAACCACTCAACGAAGGCAGCGATGTACTGGCCTAGCGGGATTTTATGTTCAGTCAGCATGGTAGTGAATGTCCACATGCGAAGAGGAAAAACATCCCGGGCCAGCGTACCGGCCCGGGGTCAGCGGTTACTTGGCGAGGTAAGCTTTGACGGCCTCCAATCCTGGTTTGCCATCGACAGTGGTGACACCGGCGAGCCAGGTGTCGAGCACTTGCGGGTTCTTCTTCAGCCACGCCTTGGCGGCGGCGTCGGGCTTCATTTTGTCGTCCAGGACGTTACCCATCAGGGTGCTTTCCATGTTCAGGGTGAACGACAGGTTTTTCAGCAACTGGCCCACGTTGCTGCATTCCTGGGTGTAGCCCTTGCGGACGTTGGTGTAGATGGTGGCCTGGCCGTAGTTGGGGCCGAATGAATCATCACCCCCGGTCAGGTACTTCATCTTGAAGCGGGTGTTCATCGGATGCGGTTCCCAGCCGAGGAACACGATGGCCTGGTCGCGCTTGGTGGCGCGTTCCACCTGCGAAAGCATCCCGGCTTCGCTGGATTCGACCACTTTGAAACCGGCAGTTTTCAGGCCGAAAGCGTCCTTGTCGATGAGGGTCTGGATGGTCCGGTTGCCGTCGTTGCCCGGCTCGATCCCGTAGATCTTGCCGCCCAGCTCATCCTTGAATTTGACGATGTCGGCGAAGTCTTTCAGGCCCTTGTTGTACAGCGCTTCCGGTACGGCCAGGGTGTACTTGGCGTTTTCCAGGTTGGCGCGCACGGTTTCCACGGTGCCGGCATCACGGTACTGCTTGATGTCGTTTTCCATGGTCGGCATCCAGTTGCCGAGGAAGATGTCCATGTTCTTGCCGTCGGCCAGGGACTTGTAGGTCACTGGTACTGAAATCATCGTGGTGCGGGGTTTGTAGCCGAGGCCCTTGAGGACTTCGCTGGTGGTGGCCGTGGTGACGGTGATGTCGGTCCAGCCGACATCGGAGAAGTTGACGGTCTGGCATTGCGCCGGTTCTGCAGCGTGAGCCACGACTGGCAGACTCAGCATGGCGGCCAACAACAACGACGGGGAACCTTTCATGGGGGTGGACTCCTGGTGTTTTTCTGGCGGCAATAACACCGCGCTTATAGGTGTTGCGGTTGGGCGTGCGGCACAGCTCTGCCACGCAACTGTGCAAACGAGTCGAGACTGATCATGTACCAGTGAAAATCTGACGCCTACAGGGGGCGTCGTATCCAGTACAGGGATGGTCGTATCCAGTGTCGGTGACGTCGCTTACAGATTTTTTCCACGGCAAAACTGCACTTTTTACCGATCTGCACCGCAAAAAACGGCCAAAACGTCGCCTTCCACAACAGCGGCGCTGATGAGCATGGGTACGTCGGTGTGAGACGCCGTGAGCGCCAGCAAAAGCTTGATGATGGCCGCATCTGGGCGGATTGCGACATGAGCGTAGCAGCTCCGTCACCAGGCGTTATGTGCGCCTGGCCTGTGCTCATCGAGGAGTTTCACGGCAATGGCTATCAGCGTTTTCGACCTGTTCAAGATCGGCATTGGGCCTTCGAGTTCTCACACCGTCGGCCCCATGCGCGCCGCGGCGTTGTTCGTTCAAGGATTACGTGAACGTGATGTGTTGGAACAAGTCAGGCGCGTCGAAGTTCAGCTGTATGGCTCCTTATCGGCCACGGGCATCGGTCACGGCAGCGACAACGCGGTGATCATGGGCCTGATGGGCGAGTGGCCGGACGCGATCGATCCGTCACAGATCGGCATCCGCATCGAAACCCTGCGCGAGACCAACACCCTGCTGCTGGACGCACGTTTGCCGGTGCCTTTCTTATGGGCGCGGGACATGCGCCTGATCGACGAAAACCTGCCGTTCCACCCCAATGCCATGACCCTGGTGGTGTTCGGTGATAACGGCGAGCTGCACCGCGACACCTACTACTCGGTGGGCGGCGGATTCGTGGTGGATGAAGCCCAGGCCAACAGCGGCGTGGCGGACATGGACCGCACCGAGCTGCCCTATGATTTTTCCAGTGCGGTGGAACTGCTGCAGCTGTGCAAGACCCACAACCTGCGCGTCGCTGAGCTGATGTTGGCGAACGAAAAAACCTGGCGCTCGGAAGAAGAAATCCGCAGCGGCCTGATGAAGCTTTGGCGCGCCATGCAGGATTGCGTGGAGCAAGGCCTAAAGCACGAAGGCATCCTTCCCGGCGGCCTTAATGTTCGGCGGCGTGCAGCCAAGTTGCACCGCAGCTTGCAGGAGCTGGGCAAGCCGAACGTGATCGGCTCGACCTTGAGCGCGATGGAATGGGTCAACCTGTTCGCCCTGGCGGTGAATGAAGAAAACGCCGCCGGCGGGCGCATGGTCACGGCACCGACCAACGGCGCGGCGGGGATCATCCCGGCGGTGCTGCACTACTTCATGAAGTTCAGCGAAGAAGTGACCGAAGCCAACGTGGTCGACTATTTCCTCGGCGCAGCGGCGGTGGGCATCCTGTGTAAGAAGAACGCGTCGATCTCGGGTGCCGAAGTCGGCTGCCAGGGTGAAGTCGGCTCGGCGTGCGCCATGGCGGCGGCGGGGTTGGCGGAGATCC
This sequence comes from Pseudomonas sp. KK18, assembly GCF_037094675.1. Taxonomy (NCBI): domain Bacteria; kingdom Pseudomonadati; phylum Pseudomonadota; class Gammaproteobacteria; order Pseudomonadales; family Pseudomonadaceae; genus Pseudomonas; species Pseudomonas sp. KK18. Next base: position 6,694,268 of record NZ_CP146605.1, on the reverse strand, counting down.
TCGGGGCTACGCCGGAGCAATTGTGCAACGCGGCGGAGATTGGCCTGGAACACAACCTCGGCCTGACCTGCGACCCGGTAGGCGGGCTGGTGCAGGTGCCGTGCATCGAGCGTAATGCGATTGCCGCGGTGAAGGCGATCAACGCGGCGCAGATGGCGCTGCGGGGGGATGGCCAGCACTTCATCTCGCTGGACCGGGTGATCCGCACCATGCGCGATACCGGGGCGGATATGCATGACAAGTACAAGGAAACATCGCGGGGTGGGTTGGCGGTGAGTGCGGTGGAGTGTTGATCCGGAAAGACCGCGTCGCCTGCATTCGCGAGCAAGCCCGCTCCCACATTCGACCGAGTTCCTACTGAAAAAACGCGGTCAAGTGTGGGAGCGGGCTTGCTCGCGAATGCGGTAGACCGGGCAACACTGCTCATAAAGTGAACACCAGAACCAAAAGCGCCACCTTTTAGCGCGTCGCAATTAGATAAGTAGCTCCCGAACGATTTCCCCTCATGACCATCGGTCACCCGTGCTTGTGGTGACAGACTTTTCCCACGTCGTTTCTCTCCCTTCCCACAAGTGCTACCGATCTGCTCACACACCTTGAGCCTGCGTTCTCTCACGTCTTTTCTGGGTCATATCCCCCACTCCATGCGCGGGCTTATATAGACACGTCATGAGGTCGTTTTCAGGAGTTATTGAATACGCATTCAACTTTAGGCATGGCATTTGCTCTATCAATACAAAGCCTCTCGCCATAGGAGTTTCCTTAAGGCGATGAGCGCAATAACAAGAGCCTCGCCTGAGGCCATCACCCGCTTTGTGTGAGGAGATACCGCGATGACGTCGTTCAACTCCGGGGCTCAACCCCAGAACCGTGCGCCTCAATCCATCGGCTTTTTGCTGCTGGACAATTTCACGCTGATTTCCCTGGCCTCCGCAGTCGAACCCCTGCGCATGGCCAACCAACTCTCCGGCCGCGAGCTGTATCGCTGGACGACGTTGAGTGTGGACGGAAACCAGGTGTGGGCCAGCGACGGTCTGCAAATCACCCCCGATGCTTCCATGCACAAAGCTCCGGCCCTGGACACCGTGATCGTCTGTGGCGGCGTGGGTATCCAGCGCACCGTGACCCGTGAACATGTGTCGTGGCTGCAAAGCCAGGCGCGCCAATCCCGTCGCCTTGGCGCGGTGTGCACCGGCAGCTGGGCCCTGGCCTGCGCCGGCCTGCTGGACGGTTTTGATTGCAGCGTGCACTGGGAATGCCTGGCGTCGATGCAGGAAGCCTTTCCCCGCGTGGCCATGAGCACCCGCCTGTTCACCCTCGACCGCAACCGCTTCACCAGCTCCGGCGGCACCGCGCCGCTGGACATGATGCTGCACCTGATCAGCCGTGACCACGGCCGTGAGTTGTCGGCGGCGATCTCCGAGATGTTTGTGTACGAGCGCATCCGCAACGAACAGGATCACCAGCGTGTGCCGCTCAAGCACATGCTTGGCACCAACCAGCCGAAGTTGCAGGAAATCGTCGCGCTGATGGAGGCCAACCTGGAAGAGCCGATCGACCTCGATGAACTGGCGGTGTACGTAGCGGTTTCCCGGCGTCAACTGGAGCGGTTGTTCCAGAAATACCTGCACTGTTCGCCGTCGCGCTACTACCTCAAGTTGCGCCTGATCCGTGCGCGGCAGTTGCTCAAGCAAACGCCGATGTCGATCATCGAAGTGGCGTCGGTGTGCGGGTTTGTCTCCACGCCGCACTTCTCCAAGTGCTACCGCGAATACTTCGGCATTCCGCCGCGGGATGAGCGTGTGGGTTCCAACACCACGCAGCAGGTGGCGATGATGCCGATTCCGCAGGCGCTGGTGTTGTCACCGTTGTCCGGGCCGTTGTCGGCGTTGAGCCAGGCCAGGAATGAGTCGACTTTCGCGAGTGTAAGGCTTTAGACCGAGTCGCCTGCATTCGCGAGCAAGCCCGCTCCCACACTTGACCGCGTTTTTTCAGTAGGAACGCGGTCGAATGTGGGAGCGGGCTTGCTCGCGAATGCGGTATATCAGGCGCCAGAGTTCTGCCGAAATTGCACCAGCGCCGGCAACAACTGCTTGTCGATCGCCTGCCTCACCGCCGGCAAGATCGTCGCGCTGCCGGTGTACATCTGCTCAACCATACCCTTGAGCGCCTTGGCCCGCGCCGCGCTCAAGCCGCGCACCGCACACTCGCAAGCCTGCTCGGCGGTAGCGCCGCTGGACACCTCGAAACCCAACGACCGCAGCTGGCCCAGCAGGTCATCCTGGTCAATCAAATCCGCGTGCATCATGACGTTAATCCTTGTTAGGGGAGCGGGGGATTGAAGTCGATTCTGGTAGGCCATCACCGAGTCGGCAAGGCCTGAATGCATGAATGTCCGGCACACCTATGAACAGGTCGTTTTCGGCTAACTCGCAAGGCAGGGGAGTGTGCACACTGACACCAAGCAAGCAGCTTGAAGGTTTGGTCACCCTCGGGATGCGCCGCTCACACAAAGCACTCTGCCCCGATCCTGTCACGGCTGGATCGGGGCTTTTTTTGAGCTGAAATTTGAGGTGAAGCTGCTGGCCCCTTCGCGAGCAAGCCCGCTCCCACAGTTGACCGCGTTTTTTCAGGAGGAACTCGGTCAAATGTGGGAGCGGGCTTGCTCGCGAAGGGCGCGCCTCGGTCTACCGCTGCAACACCAATATCCGCGACAACAACTCATCGCGGTCGATATAGCAGCCCTGGAAATGCCGCGCGCCGGACGCCGGATCAAACGCATTGCGCGCATGCAGGGTCCGGCGATTATCAAAGCACCACAGCTCGCCCGGATTCAGACGTTTGACCAGTCGAAAACGCTCCTCCCGGGTCATCGCAATAAACCGGCGATAGGCGCGATAGAGCAACGGCATCTGCTCTGCAGGCGCCTCAAACGGCCCGCGCAGAAAGTTGGCCATGCGAATCTCGACGACTTCACCCAAGGCATCCAGAGCGATGATCGGCGCCAGCCGGCGATAGTCGCTGTGACGGTCCTTGTTGCGAAACTCCACCGGAATCTCGCACAACGCGCGAAAGGCTTCCGGATCTTCGTCCCGCAGCGCCCGGGCAATCGCAAAACCGTCGACAAAAATACTCTCGCCCCCGTCGGCGTCGTTCACCAGGCAATGCAAGAACTGCAGCCCGGGTTGCAGCTCCCGCGTCGGCAAATCACTGTGCAGCGGCAGGTTGAATGCCGTGTAGGCGTTGCTGTCGGCATCGGCCTTGGACTGCACGTTGAACAGCACGCCGAAGTTGCTCTCGCGGATGAACGAAATGCGCTTGGCGATCAGCGCCAGCGAGCCAGGTTCGGTGGGCACGCCACGCACTTGCGTAAGGCCGCTGTCACGCAAAGCCAGCAGCCATTGCAGCAGGGCTTTCGGGTCTTCCATCAGCGCTGCGTAGTCGAATACGGGCAGCTCGAACCTGTGGTCCCACAGCCGGGATTTCGGCTTGGCCGCCCGGCGTTCGGCGCGGGACTCATCGTCGTAGGCGTGCGCCCGCAACCATCCGGGATCGTATTGGCTGCGATGCCCGCCACTCCATTCCACTGTCAGCAGACCCTGGTCGATACGTGCACTGAGGGCCGTGAGGTGTTCGTCCACATCGACGATTTCCAGCACCTGTTCACGGGTCACGCTGTAGACGCAAACAGGGCACGGGCAGTTGTCCCGCAGCCACTGATGATGAAACGGGCTGACCCGACCATCGGCCCATCGCACACTGAGGTGATCGCCGTGCATCTGCACATCGGCCAGGTCACTGATCAGTGGGTAAGTACGGAAGTCGGCAACAGCGGCGGCGGTTTGCATGGCGATTCCTTATTTTTGGGGTGGCAGTCCAATCACGCGGCCGAGCAGGGCGGGCTTCGGCAGGTCGGTTTGTTCGGCGCTGATGCTGGCAAGCCTGCCCAGCACCGCTTCGCTGAACGGCGCGGAATGCGGCCCGGCGAGGTCGACGTGGAGCAGCATCTGTTCGTTGCCCGCCAGCTCCTTTTCGTCGCCCACCAGGTGCAGGCTGTGATAGAGGTGCAGGCGCTTGCGGTCGTGGGCGATGAGTTGGGTGTGCACCTCGACGGCGGCGCCCAGTTTCACTTCGTGCAGGTAGTTGAGGTGCAACTCCAGGGTGAACAGCGAGTGGCCGCTGGCTTCGCGGTTTTCGCTGTCCAGGCCCAGGGTGTCCATCAGCGCATCAGTGGCGTAGCTGAAGATCAGCAGGTAGAACGCATCGCGCAGGTGGCCGTTGTAGTCGACCCACTCGGGGAGGATTTTGGTGGTGTAGGTGGTGAGTGCGGGCATGGTTCGGTTCCCGGTAGGTACGTGATCGTTCCCACGCTCTGCGTGGGAACGCCTCCTGTGACGCTCTGCGTCACGCGTTGGGACGCAGAGCGTCCTGGGCTGCATTCCCACGCAGAGCGTGGGAACGATCTTTACAGGGCTTATTCGGCGAAGGTCATACCGTGTTTTTCCTTGGTGGTCTTCACCGCCTCCAGCACCGCCAGCAGGCAATCATCACGATAGCGCTCCAGCGCCGAAATGCTGTGTTTGCCCAACTGATCGCTGGTGCCGTCCACCACGTCGTCAATCAATTTGTCGGTCAATTCCGGCGCCGGCAGATAGGTCCACGGCAGCTGCAAGGCCGGGCCGAACTGCGCCATGAAATGCCGCATCCCGGCATCACCGCCCGCCAGCGTATAGGTCAGGAACGTGCCCATGAACGACCAGCGCAAACCGGCGCCAAAGCGAATCGCATCATCGATCTCGCCGGTGGTTGCCACACCATCGTTCACCAGGTGCAAGGCCTCACGCCACAGGGCTTCCAGCAGCCGGTCAGCGATAAAACCGGGCACTTCCTTACGCACATGCAAAGGGCGCATGCCGAGGGATTCGTACACCTTGATTGCTGCCTGAATCGCTTCCGGCGCAGTGTTTTTGCCGCCTACCACTTCCACCAGCGGCAACAGGTAAACCGGGTTGAACGGATGCCCCACCACGCAACGTTCCGGGTGCGTGGAGCCTTCATAAAACTCGCTCGGCAACAACCCCGAAGTACTCGAACCAATCAACGCGTTCGGCTTGGCCGCCGCGCTGATTTTGCTGTGTAACTCCAGCTTCAATTCCAGGCGTTCCGGGGCGCTTTCCTGGATGAAGTCGGCGTCTTTCACGCACTCTTCAATGGTGGCCACAAAGCGCAGGCGATCTTGCGAGGCGCCGGGTGCAAGGCCTTGTTTCTCGAGTGCGCCCCAGGCATTCGCGACACGTTTGCGCAGGGCCGCTTCGGCGCCGGGCGCCGGGTCCCAGGCCACCACATCCAGGCCGTGAGCCAGTGCGCGGGATACCCAGCCGCTGCCGATAACACCGCTGCCCAGCGCGGCGAAGGTTTTGATTTCAGTGATAAAGCTCATGGCAAATTCCTAAAGAGTTCGGTGATTCTGTGTGAGAGCCAAGATCAAAATGTGGGAGCGGGCTTGCTCGCGAAAGCGGTCTGTCAGTTGATGCATTCGGTGGCTGATCCACCGCTTTCGCGAGCAAGCCCGCTCCCACATTTGATTCGGTTCCTGCAGGGCGTCGTGCAGTGTGTTTTAGCCGCGCTTGGTCAGGCCCATCTTCACGCGGCCTTCGGCCGGGGTCATGACCCGCGCACCCAGGCGGCTGAGGATCTCGCTGGCGCGTTCCACCAACTGGCCGTTGGTCGCCAGCACGCCCTTGTCCAGCCACAGGTTGTCTTCCAGGCCGACCCGCACGTTGCCGCCCAGCAGCACCGCTTGCGCCGCCATCGGCATCTGCATGCGACCAATGCCGAAGCCGGCCCACACTGCGTCAGCCGGCAGGTTGTCGACCATGGCTTTCATGGTGGTGGTGTCGGCCGGCGCGCCCCACGGGATGCCCAGGCACAGCTGGAACAACGGGTTGTCGAGCAAGCCTTCCTTGATCATCTGCTTGGCGAACCACAGGTGACCGGTGTCGAAAATCTCCAGCTCGGCTTTAACGCCCAGCTCTTGAATACGTTTGGCGCCAGCCCGCAGCTGGGCCGGGGTGGAGACGTAAATGGTGTCGCCATCGCCAAAGTTCAGGGTGCCGCAGTCCAGGGTGCAGATTTCCGGCAGCAGCTCTTCCACGTGGGCCAGGCGGGTCAGCGGGCCCACCAGGTCGGTGTTGGGCCCGAACTCCATGGGGTTCTCGCCGCCACCGATTTCCAGGTCGCCACCCATGCCGGCGGTGAGGTTGACGATGATGTCGACGTCCGCCTCGCGGATGCGCTCCATCACTTCGCGGTACAGCGCCACGTCGCGGCTGAACTTGCCGGTCTCGGGGTCACGTACGTGGCAATGCACCACGGTGGCACCGGCCTTGGCTGCTTCCACCGCCGCGGCAGCGATTTGTTTGGGAGTGACCGGCACGTGAGGGCTTCTGGCGGTCGTGTCGCCAGCACCGGTGAGTGCGCAGGTGATGATGACGTCGTGGTTCATGAGGCAGGTTCCTTACAGGCGTGATTTTCAGGCGTAGTCATACCGTTCGCAGCCGGGAGCGGCTGCGAAACGGTGATTCAAGACAGGTTATTTGCTGGTCAATTGCAGGTTGGCTGCGGCGGGTTTGCCGTCGAAGGTGGTCACGCCTTCCAGCCAGCGCTGCTGGTCTTGCGGGTGATCCTTGAGCCATTGCCTGGCCGACTCGAAAGCGTCCTTGTGATCCAGCAGCGGCTGCATCATTCGGCTCTCGTCGGCGGCGGTGAAGGTCAGGTTGCTGAGCAACTTGTGCACGTTGGGGCATTGCTCGGCGTAGGTCGGCGAGGTGACGGACCACACGGTGGCCATGCCTTCGTTCGGGCCCAGCGCGTCATCACTGCCGGTGAGGTAAGTCATCGCCACGTTGACGTTCATCGGGTGCGGCGCCCAGCCGAAGAACACCACGGCCTCCTTGCGGCGCACGGCGCGGTCGACGGCGGCGAGCATGCCGGCCTCGCTGGATTCCACCAGTTGGAACTTGCCCAGGCCAAACTGATTCTTGGCGATCATCGCCTTGATCTGGGTGTTGGCGCCCGAGCCTGGTTCAATGCCGTAGATCTTGCCGCCCAGTTCTTTTTCAAACCTGGCGATGTCGGCGAAGGTCTTCAGGCCCTTGTCGGCCAGGTAAGTCGGCACCGCCAGGGTCGCGCGGGCGTCTTCCAGGGACGGCTTGTCGAGCACCTTGACCTGCTTGGCCTCGACAAACGGGGTGATGGTCTGGGTCATCAGCGGGTTCCAGTAGCCCAGGAACATGTCCAGGCGCTGGTCGCGAATACCGGCAAAGATGATTTGCTGGGACGCGCTGGTCTGTTTGGTCTTGTAGCCGAGGCCGTCGAGCAACACTTGAGTCATGGCACTGGTGGCGATTACGTCGGTCCAGTTCACCACGCCCATGCGCACGTTCTGGCAAGAAGCCGCATCGGCTGCCATGACGTTGGTGCTCAAAATGGCGCTGGCGCTGAGTGCGAGCACACAGCGGCTGATCAGTCGGTTCATGGTGGTTCCCTCGGCAGGTTGTTATTGTGGGTTCCGGCGTCTTTGTGCACCGTGCAGCCAAGTTACGCAGCTTGGTCCCCGACAAAACGCACGGCGGCGACCAGCTCTTGCACTGCAGCGACCTGCCCCCTTGAATGACCGATTGAACTGGCGTATCACAGTGACCACGCTGTCCGTCCTACGAGAGCGCTCCATGTCCCAGGATTTCTACTTTCTGCTGATGCCGGGCTTCTCCGCCATCGGCTTTATCTCCGCGATCGAACCTTTACGTGTCGCCAATCGTTTTCGCGGCGAGCTGTACCGCTGGCACGTCTTGAGCGCCGACGGCGGCGCGGTGCTGGCGAGCAATGGCATGTCGGTCAACGCCGACGCCGCACTGGAACCGCTGAAGAAAGGCTCGACCTTACTGGTGGTGGCCGGCTTCGAACCGCTGAAGTTCGCCACGCCCGCACTGGAACACTGGCTGCGTCGCCTTGACCACGACGGCGTGACCCTGGGCGCCATCGACACCGGCGCCTGCGTACTCGCCGAAGCCGGCCTGCTCGACGGCCACCGCCTGACCCTGCACTGGGAAGCCATCGACGCCTTCAAGGAATCTTATCCACAGCTGACGGTAACCCAGGAGCTGTTCGAGATCGACCGCCGGCGCATCACCTCGGCGGGCGGCACCGCCTCCATCGACCTGATGCTCGACCTGATCAGCCAGGCCCACGGGCCCGAGTTGGCGATCCAGGTGTCCGAGCAATTCGTGCTCGGCCGCATCCGCCCGCGCAAAGACCACCAACGCATGCAGATCGCCACGCGCTACGGCATCAACAACAAGAAGTTGGTGCAGGTGATTGGGGAGATGGAACAGCACACGGAACCGCCGTTGAGCACACTGGCGCTGGCGGAGGCGATCAAGGTCACGCGGCGGCAGTTGGAGCGCTTGTTTCGGCTGCACCTGAACGACACACCGAGCAACTTCTACCTGGGTTTGCGCCTGGAAAAGGCTCGGCAGTTGTTGCGCCAGAGCGACCTGAGCGTGCTGGAGGTGAGCATCGCCTGCGGGTTTGAATCGCCGTCGTATTTCACCCGCAGCTACCGGGCAAGGTTTGCCAAGTGCCCAAGGGAAGATCGGCGCCGGGAAGCGGTATGAACACCGCTCTTGAGAACAATGCAGATCAAATGTGGGAGCGGGCTTGCTCGCGAAAGCGGTGGATCAGTCGGTACATGTATTGACTGACACACCGCATTCGCGAGCAAGCCCGCTCCCACAGGAGATTTGTGGTGTGGCTTATTTCTTCAGCAGGGCTGAACACGCGGCCTTGTAAGCCTCATGCTGATACTTGTTCAGCGTCGCCGGCAGGGCAAAGTCGTGTTTCTTGTTCTGCGCATTGATGGTCTGCGGCGACAGCAGCGTCACTTCAACGCCCTCCAGCAACTGAAACACACCTTCAATCTTGAACGTAGTCGGGCCACCGGCGAATTCGCCTTTCTTGCTGCGCTTCTTGATGGCGATGCGGCTGATGCCGTTTTCCCGCACAAACGCGCTGACCTGAGCGGCGAAGGCCTTGACGTTGGCCGCCTCATCATCGTCTTCAAGGGCGATTTTCTTGGTGGCCAGAGCGACGTGGCCCAATGCCTGACCGTCGAGCGAGGCGACAGCAATAATGGCTTCGCTGCCTTTGATTTCGATGCCGCAGATTGTCATGAATAGCCTTGATTCTGAGTAGAGAGTGGAGGGGATTGTCGCTTATTCCTGCCCAATCGACTCCAAAAACTCCGACCGTTCATCACTCATCCGCGCCAGACAATCATTCTGCTGGATTGCATATTCCTTGCTTCCCGCCACTGCCGGGAAGGTATCTACAGCGCAATCCGCATCACGTAACTTTTCCCACTTCTGCTGGGCATCCTTCAGACGAGCGGTAATGTCCGCCAGCTGCGTCTTGTTGCTGCCATAGGTCGAACCCATGCGTTCCAGCAAGCCCTGGTAGTTATCCTTGAGCAGTTGTTCGGCGGTGGTTTTGTTGTAGGTGGCGCATTCCAGGGTTTGCTTGTCGTTCTCGATGCCATCGCAGGGCGTGCTGTCGGTGTCTTCAGCAGCGTGTACGCCGGTTGCGATGAGTGCCAAAGCCAGGAAAATCGATTTCATTGCGCCGTCTCATATCAGTTGATGAGCAAATTCTGGCTCAAGCGTAAGACAAAGAACAGACACCCGTCAGAGATGTCATGTTGGCCTTTGTCGCGGATTGACGCTTTCGGCAATTCCCTTGTCGTTTTTGCACCCGGCTCCTTCTGCCCCGGGGCATATGCTGGCCCCAAAGCGCCGGCAGACGATTCGGCGCATGAATCGCCAATAAGGGGACGCCTGATGAGCCCAGCCGAATTGCACGCCGACAGCATCGTTATCGACGGGCTGATCATTGCCAAGTGGAACCGCGACCTGTTCGAAGACATGCGCAAGGGTGGCCTCACCGCTGCCAACTGCACCGTGTCGGTATGGGAAGGGTTCCAGGCCACCATTAACAACATCGTGGCCAGCCAGACCCTGATTCGCGAAAACAGCGACCTGGTGATCCCGGTGAAAACCACCGCCGATATCCGTCGCGCCAAGGAACAGGGCAAGACCGGCATCATCTTCGGCTTCCAGAACGCCCACGCGTTTGAAGACCAGCTCGGCTACGTCGAGATCTTCAAGCAGCTCGGGGTTGGCGTGGTGCAGATGTGCTACAACACCCAGAACCTGGTGGGCACCGGCTGCTATGAGCGCGATGGCGGCCTGTCGGGCTTCGGTCGCGAGGTCGTCGCCGAGATGAACCGCGTCGGCATCATGTGCGACCTGTCACACGTGGGCTCCAAGACTTCCGAAGAAGTCATCCTCGAATCGAAAAAGCCGGTGTGCTACTCCCACTGCCTGCCTTCAGGCCTCAAAGAGCACCCGCGCAACAAGTCCGATGAAGAGCTGAAGTTCATCGCCGACCACGGTGGGTTTGTCGGCGTGACCATGTTCGCGCCGTTCCTGGCCAAGGGCATCGACTCGACCATCGACGACTACGCCGAAGCCATCGAGTACACCATGAACATCGTGGGCGAAGACGCCATCGGCATCGGCACCGACTTCACCCAGGGCCATGGCCAGGATTTCTTCGAAATGCTGACCCACGACAAGGGCTACGCCCGCCGCCTGACCAGCTTCGGCAAGATCATCAACCCGCTGGGCATCCGCACCGTGGGCGAGTTCCCGAACCTCACCGAGACCCTGCTCAAGCGCGGCCATCCCGAGCGCGTGGTGCGCAAGATCATGGGCGAAAACTGGGTCAACGTCCTGAAGGACGTCTGGGGCGAATAAGCCACCACTCACGCCTCTTTTCCCCCAACCTTATGCGTTGGGGGCTTACCAAAGCATTTTCCGGAGTTAAGTTTCCATGGCCAAGATCGCCCCTCAATTGCCTATCGAAGTCGACAGCGAAACCGGTGTCTGGACCTCCGACGCCCTGCCGATGCTGTACGTGCCGCGCCATTTCTTCGTCAACAACCACATGGGGATCGAAGACGTTCTGGGCAGCGAGGCCTACGCCGAGATCCTCTACAAGGCCGGCTACAAATCCGCCTGGCACTGGTGCGAAAAAGAAGCTGAATGCCACGGCCTGGAAGGCGTCGCAGTGTTCGAGCACTACATGAAGCGCCTGTCGCAGCGCGGCTGGGGCCTGTTCAAGATCCAGGACATCGACCTCGATAAAGGCACCGCCAGCGTCAAGCTCGAGCACTCGGCGTTTGTCTACGTGTACGGCAAGGTCGGGCGCAAGGTCGACTACATGTTCACCGGCTGGTTTGCCGGCGCGATGGACCAGATTCTCGAAGCCCGCGGCAGCAAGATCCGCACCGTTGCGGAACAGGTATACGGCGGCTCCGAAGAGGGCCACGACGACGGCCTGTTCACCGTCAAGCCGTTGTAAGTCGAGGACCCTGCCATGGCTTTCGAAGCAATGTTTGCGCCGATCCAGATCGGCAAACTGACCATCCGCAACCGCGTGCTCAGTACCGCCCACGCTGAGGTGTATGCCACCGACGGCGGCATGACCACCGACCGCTATGTGAAGTACTACGAAGAGAAAGCCAAGGGCGGGATCGGCCTGGCGATCTGCGGCGGTTCTTCCAGTGTCGCCATCGACAGCCCGCAAGGCTGGTGGAAGTCGGTGAACCTGGCGGATGACCGGATCATCCCGCACTTCCAGAACCTGGCCGACGCCATGCACAAGCATGGCGCCAAGATCATGATCCAGATTACCCACATGGGCCGTCGCTCGCGCTGGGACGGCGAGCATTGGCCCACGCTGCTGTCGCCCTCGGGCATCCGCGAGCCGGTGCACCGCGCCACCTGCAAGACCATCGAGCCTGAAGAAATCTGGCGGGTGATCGGCAACTACGCCACCGCTGCGGCGCGCGCCAAGGCCGGTGGCCTGGACGGTGTGGAACTGTCGGCGGTGCACCAGCACATGATCGACCAGTTCTGGAGCCCTCGGGTCAACAAACGTACTGACGAATGGGGCGGCAGCTTCGAAAACCGCATGCGTTTCGGCCTTGAGGTGTTGAAGGCGGTGCGCAAGGAAGTCGGCCCGGATTTCTGCGTCGGCATCCGTTTGTGCGGCGACGAATTCCACCCGGACGGCCTGTCCCACGAGGACATGAAACAGATCGCCAAGTACTACGACGACACCGGCATGCTCGACTTCATCGGCGTGGTCGGCTCGGGGTGCGACACCCACAACACCCTGGCCAACGTTATCCCGAACATGAGTTATCCACCGGAGCCGTTCCTGCACCTGGCGGCCGGCATCAAGGAAGTGGTCAAGGCCCCGGTGCTGCACGCGCAGAACATCAAGGACCCGAACCAGGCTACGCGCATCCTGGAAGGCGGCTACGTGGACATGGTCGGCATGACCCGCGCCCACATCGCCGACCCGCACCTGATCGCCAAGATCAAGATGGGCCAGATCGACCAGATCAAACAGTGCGTCGGCGCCAACTACTGCATCGACCGCCAGTACCAGGGCCTGGACGTGCTGTGCATCCAGAACGCCGCCACTTCCCGTGAATACATGGGCGTGCCGCACATCATCGAGAAATCCACCGGGCCAAAACGCAAAGTCGTGGTGGTGGGTGCCGGCCCGGCCGGGATGGAAGCGGCGCGGGTGGCTGCCGAACGTGGCCACGACGTGACGCTGTTCGAGAAGAAAGAATTTATCGGCGGGCAAATCACCACTGCATCGAAAGCCCCGCAGCGTGACCAGATTGCCGGGATCACCCGCTGGTTCCAGCTGGAACTGGCGCGCCTGAACGTCGACCTGCGCCTGGGCGTGGCGGCGGACGCGGCAACCATCCTCGACCTGCGCCCGGACGTGGTGGTGCTGGCGGTGGGCGGTCATCCGTTCCTGGAGCAAAACGAACACTGGGGCGCGGCTGAAGGCCTGGTGGTCAGCAGCTGGGACGTGCTCGACGGCAAGGTTCTACCTGGCAAGAACGTGCTGGTGTACGACACCATCTGCGAGTTCACCGGCATGTCGGTGGCCGACTTCCTCGCGGACAAGGGCAGCCAGGTCGAGATCGTCACCGACGACATCAAGCCGGGCGTGGCCGTGGGCGGTACGTCGTTCCCGACGTACTACCGCAGCATGTACCCCAAGGAAGTGATCATGACCGGCGACATGATGCTGGAAAAGGTCTACCGCGAAGGCGACAAGCTAGTGGCGGTGCTGGAGAACGAATACACCGGGGCCAGGGAAGAGCGGGTGGTGGACCAGGTGGTGGTCGAGAACGGCGTGCGTCCGGACGAAGAGCTCTACTACGGGCTCAAGGCAGGCTCGCGCAACAAGGGCCAGATGGACATCGAGGCCCTGTTCGCGATCAAGCCGCAGCCGTGCCTGAGCGAGCCGGGCGAGGGGTACTTGCTGTTCCGCATTGGTGACTGCGTGGCCCAGCGTAATACCCACGCGGCCATCTATGACGCCCTGCGCCTGTGCAAGGATTTCTGACGAGGTGTACTCGGTCAAATGTGGGAGCGGGCTTGCTCGCGAAAGCGGTGTGTCAGCCACTGGATGCATCGACTGACACGCTGCCTTCGCGAGCAAGCCCGCTCCCACATTTCGGGCCAGTTTCACAGTAGACCTGTGTGGTCTTCGGGAGCTTCACCATGTTGAACACCCTTCTTCCCATCCTGCTCTTCGCCGCCCTGGGCCTTGCCGTCCTCGGCGCGCTGCGCCGGGTGAACATGTGGCGCCGCGGCCGGTCCTCCAAGGTCGACTTGCTCGGCGGCCTGTTGGCCATGCCCAAGCGCTACATGGTCGACCTGCACCATGTGGTCGCCCGCGACAAATACATCGCCAACACCCACGTCGCCACCGCCCTGGGCTTTGTGCTCTCGGCGCTGCTGGCGATCCTGGTGCACGGTTTCGGCCTGCATAACCGCATCCTCGGCTACGCCTTGCTGTTGGCTTCGGTGCTGATGTTTGTCGGCGCCACCTTCGTCTACCTGCGCCGTCGCAACCCGCCTGCACGCCTGTCGAAAGGCCCGTGGATGCGCCTGCCGAAAAGCCTGATGGCGTTCTCGGTGAGCTTCTTCCTGGTGACCTTGCCGGTGGCCGGGATTCTGCCGGCGGACTTCGGCGGCTGGCTGCTCGCCGCGCTGCTGAGCCTGGGCGTGTTGTGGGGCGTGTCGGAAATGTTCTTCGGCATGACCTGGGGCGGCCCGATGAAACACGCCTTCGCCGGTGCCCTGCACCTGGCCTGGCACCGCCGCGCCGAACGCTTCGGCGGCGGCCGTTCCACCGGTTTGAAACCCCTGGACCTCGCGGATAAAAGCGCGCCCCTGGGCGTGGAAAAACCGGTGGATTTCACCTGGAACCAACTGCTCGGCTTCGACGCCTGCGTGCAGTGCGGCAAGTGCGAAGCCGCGTGCCCGGCGTTCGCCGCCGGCCAGCCACTGAACCCGAAAAAACTTATCCAGGACATGGTCGTCGGCCTGGCCGGTGGCACCGACGCCAAGTTCGCCGGCAGCCCGTATCCGGGCAAAGCCATCGGCGAACACAGCGGCAACCCGCACCAGCCAATCGTCAATGGCCTGGTGGACGCCGAGACCCTGTGGTCGTGCACCACCTGCCGCGCCTGCGTGGAAGAGTGCCCGATGATGATCGAGCACGTGGACGCCATCGTCGACATGCGCCGCCACCTCACCCTGGAAAAAGGCGCGACCCCGAACAAGGGCGCCGAAGTCCTGGAAAACCTGATCGCCACCGACAACCCGGGCGGCTTCGCACCGGGCGGGCGGATGAACTGGGCGGCGGATTTGAACCTGCCCTTGCTCAGCGACAGGAAAACCGTCGACGTGCTGTTCTGGGTCGGCGACGGTGCCTTCGACATGCGCAACCAGCGCACCCTGCGCTCGTTCGTCAAAGTGCTGAAAGCCGCCAAGGTCGACTTCGCCGTACTGGGCCTTGAAGAGCGCGACAGCGGCGACGTGGCCCGGCGCCTGGGCGATGAAGCGACTTTCCAACTGCTGGCCGCACGCAATATCCAGACCCTGGCCAAGTACAGCTTCAAGCGCATCGTCACCTGCGACCCCCACAGTTTCCACGTGCTGAAAAACGAATACGGCGCCTTCGGCGGCAACTACCTCGTGCAGCACCACAGCACCTACATGGCCGAGCTGATCGACGCCGGCGCCCTGAACCTGGGCCAGCACAAAGGCAACAGCGTGACCTATCACGACCCGTGCTACCTGGGCCGCTACAACGGTGAGTACGAGGCACCGCGCCAAGTGCTGCGGGCGCTGGGGATCGAGGTCAAGGAAATGCAGCGCTCCGGTTTCCGCTCGCGCTGCTGCGGTGGCGGTGGCGGGGCGCCGATCACCGATATTCCCGGCAAGCAGCGGATTCCCGACATGCGCATGGAAGACATCCGCGAGACCGGCGCCGAACTGGTGGCCGTGGGTTGTCCACAGTGCACGGCGATGCTGGAAGGCGTGGTCGAACCGCGTCCCTTGATCAAGGACATTGCCGAACTGGTAGCTGACGCGTTGCTTGAAGACGCGGCACCGGCCAAGGCGCCGAAACGCGAACCTGCGGAGGTGCATTGATGAGCGACATTATCCGCCGCGACCCACGGGCCGAATGGATCGCCCGTAACCGCCTGCACCCGCTGCACGCGGCGATGCAGCCGGTGCAACACAGCTGGATGGGGCCCAATGGGGTGATCCGCAAGAACGTGCACGGTGTCGGTTTTATCGGCCCCAACGGCATCAAGCGTATTGACCGCAGCGGCGCCCAGCAGGGCGGCGCGGCCAAGCGTACGGCAGCGGTGGAAGTGCAGTTGCCGCTGCATCAGGTACCGGCGCCCGCTTTCTACATCAACGTGGTGCCGGACATGGTCGGCGGCCGCCTGAGCAGCCACGACCGCGACTTGCTGGGCCTGGCCCGGCAACTGGCCGGCGACGACGGTGCGGTATTGGCCGTGGTGTTCGGCGAACACAAGGAAAACGCCTTCGCCACCGCCGGTGTGGATCGGCTGCTGGTGTTGGACGGGCATGAATTCGACGGTTATTCACCGGAGCAACGCGTCCAGGGCCTGCGGGCTGTGGATAACCAGTTCAACCCGCGCCACTGGTTGCTGCCGGACAGCCGCAGCGGCGGTGGTGAATTGGGGCGGCGCTTTGCCGCCAGCCTCAAGGAGCGCCCGGCCACGCGGGTCTGGCAGATCAAGGGCCAGGAATGTATTGGCCGTGCAGGCGCGGGTCAGGAGGATCTTGCCCGCCCACTGCCACGGATGATCCTGGCTGCGGCGGAGTGCGCCGATCCCGTCAGCGAAACCCGTCACGAAGTGCTGCCGGTGGAGTTATCCACAAGCCTGGCCCGCAGCCTTGCGCGTATCGAAGATTTGGGTGCGGTGGCCGTGGACCCGGCGGCGATTCCCATGGCCGAAGCCGAGTTTATTTTCTCCGGTGGCAACGGGGTCAAGGACTGGGCGCTGTTCCACCAGACTGCTGCCGCGTTGGGCGCCACCGAAGGTGCTTCGCGGGTGGCGGTGGACGACGGCTTCATGGCGCGCGATCGCCAGGTGGGCGCCAGCGGCACATGGGTCACTGCACGGGTTTACGTGGCGGTGGGGATTTCCGGGGCGATCCAGCACCTTCAAGGCATTGGTGCCTGCGACAAGGTGGTGGCGATCAACCTCGACTCGGGCTGCGACATGATCAAGCGTGCCGACCTGTCGGTGATCGGCGAAAGCGCCGCGATACTGCAAGCCTTGATTGTTGCGGTCGAGGCCTACCGCCACGGCGCCAAGCGCGATGCGGCTTAAGGAAATGGCCATGACGACGAATGTAATCAGCCTGGTGTCCATCGGTGCCCACCCGACTTCCGGCCGTCCACGCCGGGCCGAGCAAGACGCGCGCGCAGTGGAACTGGGCCTGCAACTGGCTGGGGATAACCTGCAAGTGCTGCACGCCGGCGACATCGGCGAACCCACCCTGCGCGCTTACCTGGGCATGGGCTTGCCGCAGTTGCACGTGCTTGAACAACCGGCCGGGGCAGACGCCTTGCCGGTGCTCGGCGACTATCTGCGGGACGCGGGTGCCCAGGTGGTGCTCACCGGCAGCCAGGCGGAAACCGGCGAAGGCTCGGGCATGTTGCCGTTCCTGCTGGCCGAGCAACTGGGTTGGCCGTTGATTGTCGGCCTGGCCCAGGTGGAATCCATCGAAGGCGGTGTGGCCCATGTGCTGCAGGCCTTGCCTCGCGGCCAACGGCGGCGGCTGAAGGTGCGCCTGCCGTTTATGGCCACGGTGGATAACGCCGCGCCCAAGCCACGGCAAAGCGCCTACGGCCCGGCGCAACGCGGTGAGCTGACGGCCCATGACGTCGAGGTGTTGGAGGATGAGTTATTCACAGGCGCTGTATTGCAGCCGGCCAAGCCTCGGCCCAAGCGCCTCAAGGTGATCAAGGCCAAAAGCGGTGCCGACCGGATGAAGGCCGCTACGGCCAAGGCCAGCGGCGGCGGTGGGCAGGTGCTCAAGGGCGTGAGTCCGGAGGCGGGCGCTGAAGCCATTCTTAAATTGCTTATAGAAGAAGGTGTAGTGCGCTGATCCACTGTGGGAGCGGGCTTGCTCGCGAAGGCGGTGTGTCAGGTAACTCATGTACCGACTGATCCGCCGCTTTCGCGAGCAAGCCCGCTCCCACACTGTTTTGCGGCGATTGTGCCTTTACCCACAATCCCTGTTAACCCACCTGTGGATAACCTGTTCGCGGCTGTCCACACCCCATGCAAATCAAGCCCTCCAGCTCGCTGTACGAAAAATAACCAACCTAACTGACGGTTTTTCCTTGGGTTTTTCTGTGGATAAGGAAAATACCCGGCGCAGACTTGCCCCCAAAGTCTGTTGGTGCTTCTGTGGATAAGATGTTCGCTATCCGCTGTAGGCCATATAAAACGTGGCTTACAGTGTGATGGTTAAAATATAACCAATATCGCCGTTCCAACTGAGTTTTGCTCTCAAAGCCGCGATTTTGCTCGGTTTAAGCCGGTTTTCCACAGATGGTCCAAAGTTGCCCCCAAAGTCTGTTGGCGCTTCTGTGGATAAGGTGTTTGCGTTCCTCTGTAGCCCATGCAGGACGTGGATTTCAGGCTTTAGGTCAAAAAATGATCAATGTGGGATAAAACCGGTACCTTTGAATAAGTCACGGATTTTCTTGGTTTTATTTCGACGGGAAAGCGCAGTTGCCCACAATTGCTGTGGGTGGCTTTGTGGATAAGTTGTTGGGCAATGGCTGGAAGTAAGGCGGGCAGCGGTCTGTCACGGTGTTGGATGAATTTTGTACAGTCACAAACCAGTGTGGGGGCCGGGCAAGCCCGGCTCCCACATTTTGATCGGCGGCGTGTCAGCCGGTTACTCGTGTACGGCGACGCCTTTCAGATACGGCGCTGGCGCCGCCCCCAGGTTGCTCAGCATCCGCTCGCTGTACCAGTCCACAAAGTTCACCACGCCAAACTCATAGGTCTTGGAGTACGGACCTGGCTGATACGCGGTGGAGTTGATGCCGCGCTGGTTCTCTTCGGCCAGGCGACGGTCCTGGTCATTGGTGGCGTCCCACACTTTGCGCATGCGCTCGACGTCGTAGTCCACACCCTCCACGGCGTCCTTGTGCACGATCCACTTGGTGGTGACCATGGTTTCCTGGGCACTGATCGGCCACACGGTGAACACAATGATGTGGTCGCCCATGCAGTGGTTCCACGAGTGAGGCAGGTGCAGGATGCGCATCGAGCCCAGGTCCGGGTTCTTGATGCGGCCCATCAGCTTGTTGCAGCCTTGCTTGCCGTCGAGGGTCATCGACACGGTGCCCTTGAGCAGCGGCATGCGCACGATGCGGTTACGCAGGCCGAAGCTGGCGTGGGCGTAAGGGATCTTTTCGGCATCCCAGGCGGCGGCGGAGGCGGCCACGTGGTCCTTGAAGGCCTGGTCGGCCCGCGGGTCGGTGACGTCGTCCCATTCCAGCAGGGTTTTCAACAGTTCCGGGTGCGACGCGTTGCAGTGGTAGCACTCGCGGTTGTTTTCCAGCACCAGCTTCCAGTTGGCTTTTTCAAACAAGGTGGTCTGGATCGCCACCTTGGTGTTCTCCATGTCGTAGGGTTCCATGTAGTGGCTCAAGGTCGACAGGAAGTCGTCGATGGCCGGCGGGTTCTCCGACAGGCTGATAAAGATGTAGCCACCGGCGGTCTTCACATTCACCGGCTTGAGGCCGTATTGCTTCATGTCGAAGTCGGCGCCCATTTCGGTACCGGCGAACAGCAGGCGGCCGTCCAGTTCATACGTCCACTGGTGGTAATGGCACACCAGCTTGGCGACCTTGCCCTTGTCGCTGGTGCACAGGCGCGAACCGCGGTGGCGGCACACGTTATGGAATGCGTGCACCACACCATCGGCGCCACGGATCACGATGATCGGGTTCTTGCCCACTTGCAGGGTGATGTAGTTGCCCTTGGCGGGGATCTCGCAGGTCATGCCGGCGATCAACCACTCTTTCTGGAAAATTTCCTGCATGTCGATATCGAACAGCCGTTCATCAGAGTAAAACGGCTGCGGCAGCGAAAAGGTCCGCTCGCGTTCTTGCAGCATTTGCGCAGTGGCCTTGCGTGCGGGTTCCAGCGGATCGCCCAAGCTTAAGGTTGCGGTGACGTCCATCGTGTGTGTCCTCATGGCCATTCTGTGTGGCCGGCGAATAGTGGCTAGGTTTTGCAGCAAGGCGTAAAGAAAGCGTCTTTGTTGGGAGCGAGTGTGGGCCCCACAACGGCCAGAACCTTATCCATGAACGACATGGCCCACTCTGTTCCCGACGCGCAACCCCCGTGGTATGGGGGCTGGTCGCGATAAGTATGTGAATGTCGCAGATAGGTAAATGGGTGATTCGCGCGTTACGCAGAATCGCCACCATAAGGCCGATCACACGGCTATGGAGAACAGCATGTCCAACAGCTTCCTGAACCCGGTAACAACCCAGACCTGGGCCAATGGTCGGCACATCGTCCGTTGCGTCAAAGTCATCCAGGAAACCTGGGACGTGCGCACCTTCTGCTTTATGGCCGACCAGCCGATCCTGTTCTTTTTCAAGCCCGGGCAGTTCGTCACCCTGGAGCTGGAAATCGACGGCCAGCCGATCATGCGTTCGTACACTATTTCCAGTTCGCCGTCGGTGCCTTACAGCTTTTCGGTGACCATCAAGCGCGTGCCGGGCGGCAAGGTATCCAACTGGTTGCATGACACGCTGCACGAAGGCCAGGAGCTGGCGGTGCACGGGCCGGTGGGGCTGTTCAATGCCATCGACTTCCCGAGCCCGAAAGTGCTGTACCTCAGTGGTGGTGTCGGTATTACCCCGGTGATGTCCATGGCGCGCTGGTTCTACGACACCAACGCCAACGTCGACATGACGTTTATCCACAGCGCCCGCTCGCCAAAGGACATCATTTACCACCGCGAGCTGGAGCATATGGCGTCGCGGATTGATAACTTCAGCCTGCACCTGATTTGCGAGAAACACGGCCTGGGTGAACCCTGGGCCGGTTATCGCGGTTACCTCAACCACAAGATGCTCGAACTGATGGTGCCGGACTTCCTGGAGCGGGAAGTCTTCTGTTGCGGCCCGACGCCTTACATGAACGCGGTAAAGCGCCTGCTGGAAGCCGCCGGCTTCGACATGGCGCGTTATCACGAAGAATCCTTCGGCGCGACGCCACCGGAAGCCCGGGCCGACGCGGTGGAGCAAGCCGAACAAGCGGCGGATGCGCCGGAAATCGACCTGGCGGACCTGCATCAGGTGGAATTCATTGCCTCTGGCAAGAGCATCCGCGTGGCACCGGGCGAAACCGTTCACGCAGCGGCAGCCAAGCTTGGCCTGCTGATTCCGAAAGCTTGCGGCATGGGGATCTGTGGGACGTGCAAGGTGCTGAAGCTGGGCGGGGAGGTCGAGATGGACCACAACGGCGGGATCACCGAGGAAGACGAAGCCGAGGGTTACATCCTGTCGTGCTGCAGCGTGCCGAAGGGTGATGTGCGCATCGAGTTCTAATGATCGTTCCCACGCTCCGCGTCGGAATGCCTCCTTGGACGCTCCGCTGTGTGACGCGGAGCGTCACGGGCTGCATTCCCACGCAGAGCGTGGGAACGATCAGGCCCAGCGCTGAATCTCGATCAGGCCGTCCGGTCCTGCATAGTTACGGACGTTGGAATACCGCCAGCTCGGCCAAGTCCACACAACCCCGCTTCACAGGAATCGATCGTTCCCACGCTCCGCGTGGGAATGCCTCCTTGGACGCTCTGCGTCCCGCTGTGTGACGCGGAGCGTCACGGGCTGCATTCCCACGCAGAGCGTGGGAACGATCAGGCCCAGCGCTGAATTTCAATCAGGCCATCCTGTCCTGCATAGTTGCGGGCGCTGGAATACCGCCAGTGCTCGGCCAAGTCCACACAACCCCGCTTCACAGGAATCGATCGTTCCCACGCTCCGCGTGGGAATGCCTCCTTGGACGCTCCGCGTCCCGTCCCGCTGTGTGACGCGGAGCGTCACGGGCTGCGTTCCCACGCAGAGCGTGGGAACGATCAGGCCCAGCGCTGAATTTCAATCAGGCCATCCTGTCCTGCATAGTTGCGGGCGCTGGAATACCGCCAGTGCTCGGCCAAGTCCACATAACCACGCTTCACAGGGTTGTGGTGAATGTAATCAAGCTTTTGGCGCATCACCGCTTCGCTGTACACCAACTCGGCGTGTGACCCCTCTTGCCATAGCTGATAAATCCGGTCCGTTTTATGCGCCCGTTTGCTGAAACGCAAACGCTGCAACACTCGCTCCGCTCCTCGTTTCTGCAGGTCGTCAATGATGGTTCGAGCGGTGAAGGATTTGAACTGGCTGACACATTTACCCAGGTCAGGTGCTTGAGCGACGAAGTGCAGATGGTTTTCGAGAACGACGTAGCCGTAGAGATTGAAATGTTCGTGGGTTTGTTGATATCGCCAGCAACTCAATAGGTGGCCGACAAGGTAGTCGCGGGTAAATAGCGGTGTCCATTCCATGACGGTGCATGTCAGGAAGTGTGGTTTTTCAGGTTCGGTAATGGTGTAGCGGCTTCTGCCCATCAATTCGTCCTTGAACCGTGGTGTGGCCTGGACGCGGAGCGTCCGGGGAGGCGTTCCCACGCAGAGCGTGGGAACGATCAGTTAGAGGTTATTGGGCATAGATATGCACGACGAAGTGCTGGCCGGATGCTGTCAGTTCATAGACCTTGTCAGTGATCCGCAATGTCCTCGTCGGTTCGCTGATGGTGTCACCGATTTTCGCGGATTTTCTGAATTCGTCCCAGTCGATGACGGTGGTGCTGATAGTGCCTTCGCCTAGCAAGTTGTTTCCGTAGCGTTGCGCTTCCATGGTATTGCCCTCTGCTGGATTTCCGTTTCCGGCCGATTATTCGGCTGGCGGTTAGTCCCGAAAGGCGGCCTTTTCCTTTCGGGTTCCAAGAGGCTAGTCAATGAAAGCTGAGTTGGTTGCTGTCAGAAATATCAAAAAACAGTCTCGGCCTTTCGCCATTATCTGAGGGGCTGATGCCTACTTCAGGCGCTCATTACTTCCCGAATATCTGCGGCTAATTCTCTTACGCGCTCTTCCTCGGTATCCCACGCGCACATGAACCGCGCGCCGCCTTTACCGATGAAGGTGTAGAAGCGCCAGCCCTTGGCCGTCAGCGCGGCAATTGCCGGTTCCGACAGTTGCAGGAACACGCCGTTGGCCTGTACCGGGAACATCAACTCCACACCCGGAATATCCGCCACCAGGTTGCTGAGCAATTGTGCACAGTGGTTGGCGTGGCGGGCGTGTTTGAGCCAGGCGTCGTTTTCCAGCAGGCCCACCCACGGGGCGGAGAGGAAGCGCATCTTTGAGGCAAGCTGCCCGGCTTGTTTGCAGCGGTAGTCGAAGTCTTCGGCCAGCTTGTGGTTGAAGAACAGGATCGCTTCACCCACGGCCATGCCGTTCTTGGTGCCACCAAAGCACAGCACGTCGACCCCGGCTTTCCAAGTCAGGTCGGCCGGCGAGCAGCCGAGGAATGCGCAGGCGTTGGAGAAGCGTGCGCCGTCCATGTGCAGGTTCAACCCCAGTTCCTTGCAGGTGACGCTGATGGCGCGGATTTCTTCCGGGGTGTAGACGCTGCCGACTTCGGTGGCCTGGGTCAGGGTCACGACGCGGGGTTTCGGGTAGTGAATGTCCTGGCGCTTGAGGGCGATCTCGCGGATCGACTCCGGGGTCAGCTTGCCGTTTTCGGTGCGGGCGGTGAGCAGCTTGGAGCCGTTGGAGAAAAACTCCGGCGCGCCGCATTCGTCGGTTTCGACGTGGGCGGTTTCCGAGCAGATCACGCTATGGTAGCTCTGGCACAAGGAGGACAGCGCCAGGGAGTTGGCTGCGGTACCGTTGAAGGCGAAGAACACTTCGCAGTCGGTTTCGAACAGTCTGCGGAAACCGTCGGCGGCGCGGTGGGTCCATTCATCATCGCCATAGGCGCGTTGATGGCCCTGGTTGGCGAGTTCCATGGCGGCCCAGGCTTCCGGGCAGATGCCGGAATAGTTGTCGCTGGCGAATTGTTGGCTCTTGTCGGTCATGGCCCAGTCCTGTGGTCGATGTTGGTGCGCACTTTACCCAAGATTGTCGGGCGGGCGCACGCACTGTTAATGCAAAGTCATTGGGGAATTATGCACGGTTCTGAAAGCGTTCCTGTAAGCCGCGTCCGCGATGGCGCCCTGGACCTGCTCAAGTGGCTGGCGCTGCTGAGTATGGTGCTGGACCACCTGCGGTATGTCGGTTTGAGCCTGGACGGGCTGTATGTGCCGGGGCGCCTGGCGTTCCCGTGGTTTTGCCTGGCGATCGCGGCGAATTTGCATCGGGTCAAGGACGCGCCGGTGGCGGGGCAGTGGCGCTATCTGGGCTGGTTGCTGCTGTTCAGTGTGATCAGTGAGGTGCCGTACCGGATGTTCATCGACGACGCCGACACGCTGAACGTACTGCCGACCCTGGCGCTGGGTTTGCTGGTTGCCCGGGGATGGCAGCAGAAGACGGTTATTGATCGAGGATTGGCGTTGATCGCGCTGGTTTTGGCGGGGTTGTTTTCGGCTCAGTTGATGTTCGGGTTTTTTGGTGTGCTGCTGCCGTTGGCGATGCTGCTGGTGTTTCGCCGGCCGTGGTACTTCAGCGTGCTGCCGGGTGTGGTGTGCCTGGCTGCCAACCAATGGCAGATCCTGCTCAATAGCGGCACGCTGGTGGCGATGCTGGGATTGGCGACATGCCTGATTGCGCCGCTGGCCGGATTGGTCTTGTTGCGACATGCCGGGCAGGTATCGCCACCGGCCATGCGGCGCTGGGCGTATGCGCTTTATCCGGCGCATTTCCTGCTGCTGCTACTGGTCCGCAAGATCATCGCCTAACCCCTGTGGGAGCGGGCTTGCTCGCGAAAGCGGTGTGTCAGGCTGCACCTATATTGGCTGGCCCACCGCATTCGCGAGCAAGCCCGCTCCCACATTTGTTCTGTGTTGCTCCGGCCATGTCGTAAACGCACCTTTGCGTGGCGTCCATAGGCATTTGACCTCTCTGCGCCAGCCCTACCATCGCATCAAAGGGCCCCTCCGTCGTGCGGCGGCCCCAACAATACGATTGGCGCACCGCCGCCGCTGGGAGAGACGCGATGTTCAGCAAGCAAGACCAGATCCAGGGTTATGACGATGCACTGCTGGCGGCCATGAATGCCGAGGAGCAGCGCCAGGAAGATCATATCGAGCTGATCGCGTCAGAGAACTACACCAGCAAGCGTGTCATGGAAGCCCAGGGCAGCGGCCTCACCAACAAGTACGCCGAAGGTTACCCGGGCAAGCGTTACTACGGCGGCTGCGAGCACGTGGACAAGGTCGAAGTGCTCGCCATCGAGCGTGCCAAGCAGCTGTTCGGTGCCGATTACGCCAACGTGCAGCCGCACTCCGGTTCGTCCGCCAACAGCGCGGTGTACCTGGCGCTGTTGAACGCCGGTGACACCATCCTCGGCATGAGCCTGGCCCACGGCGGCCACCTGACCCACGGCGCCAAAGTGTCGTCCTCGGGCAAGCTGTACAACGCGGTGCAATACGGCATCGACACCAACACCGGGCTGATCGACTACGACGAAGTCGAGCGCCTGGCCGTGGAGCACAAGCCGAAGATGATCGTGGCGGGTTTCTCCGCCTACTCCAAGACCCTGGATTTCCCGCGCTTTCGCCAGATCGCCGACAAGGTCGGTGCGCTGCTGTTCGTCGACATGGCCCACGTCGCCGGCCTGGTGGCCGCTGGTCTGTACCCGAACCCGCTGCCCTACGCCGATGTGGTCACCACCACCACCCACAAGACCCTGCGCGGTCCACGTGGCGGGTTGATCCTGGCCAAGTCCAACGAAGAAATTGAAAAGAAACTCAACTCTGCGGTATTCCCGGGCGCCCAGGGCGGCCCGCTGATGCACGTGATCGCCGGCAAGGCGGTGTGCTTCAAGGAAGCCCAGGAACCAGGTTTCAAGGCCTATCAACAGCAAGTGATCGACAACGCCCAGGCCATGGCCGGCGTGTTTATCAAACGCGGCTACGATGTAGTGTCCGGCGGCACCGATAACCACCTGTTCCTGGTCAGCCTGATCCGTCAGGGCCTCACCGGCAAAGACGCGGACGCCGCCCTCGGTCGCGCTCACATCACCGTCAACAAGAACGCCGTGCCCAACGACCCGCAGTCGCCCTTCGTGACCTCGGGCCTGCGTATCGGCACGCCGGCGGTGACCACACGCGGCTTCAAAGTGACCCAATGCCTGGAGTTGGCCGGCTGGATCTGCGACATCCTCGACAACCTCGGCGACGCCGATGTGGAGGCCAACGTCGCCAAGCATGTGGCCGCCCTGTGCGCTGATTTCCCGGTTTATCGCTGAGCGCGGTTTTGGAGTAATGACTATGCAACGCTACTCGGGCTTCGGCCTCTTCAAGCACTCACTCAGCCACCACGAAAACTGGCAGAAGATGTGGCGCACGCCCACCCCGAAAAAGGTCTACGACGTGGTCATCGTTGGCGGCGGCGGGCATGGTCTGGCGACGGCTTACTACCTGGCCAAGGAGCACGGCATCACTAACGTGGCCGTGGTCGAGAAAGGCTGGCTGGGCGGCGGTAACACCGCGCGCAACACCACCATCGTGCGGTCCAACTACCTGTGGGACGAGTCGGCGCACCTGTACGAACACGCGATGAAACTCTGGGAAGGTTTGTCCCAGGATTTGAACTACAACGTGATGTTCTCCCAGCGTGGCGTCTACAACCTGTGCCACACCCTGCAGGACATCCGTGACTCCGAGCGTCGCGTCAGCGCCAACCGCCTGAACGGCGTGGACGGCGAGCTGCTTAACGCCAAACAAGTGGCCGACGAGATCCCGTACCTCGACTGCTCCAAGAACACTCGCTACCCGGTAATGGGCGCCACTGTGCAACGGCGCGGCGGCGTGGCCCGTCACGATGCCGTGGCCTGGGGCTTTGCCCGCGCCGCTGACGCACTGGGCGTGGACCTGATCCAGCAGACCGAAGTCATCGGTTTCCGCAAGGAAAACGGTGTGTGCATCGGCGTGGAAACCAACAAAGGCTTCATCGGTGCCAAGCGCGTCGGCGTGGTGACGGCGGGTAACTCCGGCCACATGGCTTCGCTCGCGGGCTTCCGCCTGCCGATCGAATCCCACCCGCTGCAAGCACTGGTGTCGGAGCCGATCAAACCGATTATCGACAGCGTGATCATGTCCAACGCCGTGCACGGTTACATCAGCCAGTCCGACAAGGGCGACCTGGTGATCGGCGCCGGTATCGACGGCTACAACGGCTATGGCCAGCGCGGCTCGTACCCGGTGATCGAGCACACCATCCAGGCCATCGTCGAGATGTTCCCGGTGCTGTCCCGCGTGCGCATGAACCGTCAGTGGGGCGGCATCGTCGACACCACGCCGGACGCCTGCCCGATCATCTCCAAGACCCCGGTCCCGAACATGTTCTTCAACTGCGGTTGGGGCACTGGTGGCTTCAAGGCCACACCCGGCTCAGGCAACGTATTTGCCGCGAGCCTCGCCAAGGGTGAAATGCACCCGTTGGCTGCACCTTTCTCCATCGACCGTTTCCACAACGGTGCGCTGATCGACGAACACGGCGCTGCGGCCGTCGCCCACTAACAGGAGAAATTCCCTATGTTGCATATCTTCTGTCCTCACTGTGGCGAACTGCGCTCCGAAGAGGAATTCCACGCCTCCGGCCAAGCGCACATCCCGCGCCCACTGGACCCGAACACCTGCACCGACGAGGAGTGGGGCGACTACATGTTCTTCCGCGACAACCCGCGCGGCCTGCACCACGAGCTGTGGATTCACGCTGCCGGTTGCCGCCAGTATTTCAACGCGACCCGCGACACCGTGACCTACGAAATTCTTGAAACCTACAAGATTGGCAGCAAGCCGCAATTCACCGCCAAGGCTTCTGGAGAGAAGGTATGAGCCAGATCAATCGCCTGTCCAACGGTGGTCGCATCGACCGTAACAAAGCCCTGAGCTTTACCTTCAACGGCCAGAGCTACAAAGGCTTTGAAGGCGACACATTGGCCGCCGCGCTGCTGGCCAACGGCGTCGACATCATCGGTCGCAGCTTCAAGTATTCCCGCCCGCGCGGCATCTTCGCCGCCGGTGCCGAAGAGCCGAACGCGGTGCTGCAGATCGGCGCCACCGAAGCCACGCAAATCCCCAACGTGCGCGCCACGCAACAGGCGCTGTACCAGGGTTTGGTCGCCACCAGCACCAACGGCTGGCCGAGCGTGAACAACGACATGATGGGCATTCTCGGCAAGGTCGGCGGCAAGCTGATGCCTCCGGGTTTCTACTACAAAACCTTCATGTACCCGCAATCGTTCTGGATGACTTACGAGAAGTACATTCGTAAGGCAGCCGGTCTTGGCCGCTCGCCGACCGAGAACGATCCGGACACCTACGACTACATGAACCGTCATTGCGACGTGCTGATTGTGGGCGCGGGCCCTGCCGGCCTGGCGGCTGCGTTGGCCGCTGCCCGCAGTGGCGCCCGGGTGATCATCGCGGACGAGCAGGAAGAGTTCGGCGGCTCCTTGCTGGACTCCCGCGAAAGCCTCGATGGCAAGCCTGCGGCCGAGTGGGTTGCCAGTGTGATTGCTGAACTCAAGGCCCTGCCGGACGTGGTGCTGCTGCCTCGCGCCACCGTCAACGGTTACCACGACCATAACTTCCTGACCATTCACGAACGCCTCACCGACCACCTCGGTGACCGTGCGCCGATCGGCCAGGTGCGTCAGCGTATCCACCGGGTTCGCGCCAAGCACGTGGTGTTGGCCACCGGTGCGTGCGAGCGTCCGCTGGTGTACGGCAACAACGACGTACCGGGCAACATGCTGGCGGGAGCGGTCTCCACTTACGTGCGTCGCTACGGCGTGGCACCGGGCAAGAAGCTGGTGCTGTCCACCAACAACGATCACGCCTACCGCGTGGCGCTGGACTGGTTCGACGCCGGCCTCAGCGTTGTCGCCGTAGCCGATGCCCGCCACAACCCACGCGGCGCACTGGTTGAAGAAGCTCGCGCCAAAGGCATTCGCATCCTCACCGGCAGCGCCGTGATCGAAGCCCGTGGCAGCAAGCACGTCACTGGCGCCCGCGTTGCGGCCATTGATGTGAAGGCCCATAAAGTCACCAGCCCCGGCGAATGGCTGGACTGCGACCTGGTCGCCAGCTCCGGCGGCTACAGCCCGGTGGTTCACCTGGCCTCGCACCTGGGCGGCAAGCCGACCTGGCGTGAAGACATCCTCGGTTTTGTACCGGGCGAAGCACCGCAGAAACGCGTGTGCGTCGGTGGCATCAATGGCGTCTACGGCCTCGGCGATTCCCTGGCCGACGGTTTTGAAGGTGGCGTGCGCGCTGCCAGCGAAGCCGGGTTTGCGCCGGTGGAAGGTACGCTGCCCAAAGCCTTGAGCCGTCTGGAAGAACCGACCCTGGCGCTGTTCCAGGTACCTCACGAGAAAGCTACCGCACGGGCGCCGAAGCAATTTGTCGACCTGCAGAACGACGTCACCGCGGCCGCCATCGAACTCGCCACCCGCGAGGGTTTCGAGTCGGTGGAGCACGTCAAGCGCTACACCGCACTGGGCTTCGGCACTGACCAGGGCAAGCTCGGCAACGTCAACGGCCTGGCCATCGCGGCCCGTTCGCTGAACGTGACCATCCCGCAGATGGGCACCACCATGTTCCGTCCCAACTACACGCCGGTGACCTTCGGCGCGGTAGCAGGCCGGCACTGTGGGCACATCTTCGAGCCGGTGCGCTACACCGCGCTGCAAGCCTGGCACGTGAAAAACGGCGCCGAGTTTGAGGACGTCGGCCAGTGGAAACGCCCATGGTATTTCCCGCGCAACGGTGAAGACCTGCACGCCGCAGTGAAGCGCGAATGCCTGGCCGTGCGTGACAGCGTCGGCCTGCTGGACGCGTCCACCCTCGGCAAGATCGACATCCAGGGCCCGGATGCCCGCGAGTTCCTCAACCGCATCTACAGCAACGCCTGGACCAAGCTCGACGTGGGCAAGGCCCGCTACGGCCTGATGTGCAAGGAAGACGGCATGGTCTTCGACGACGGCGTGACTGCCTGCCTCGCCGACAACCACTTCCTGATGACCACCACCACCGGCGGCGCAGCGCGCGTGCTGCAGTGGCTGGAAATCTACCAGCAGACCGAATGGCCGGACCTCAAGGTGTACTTCACCTCGGTCACCGACCACTGGGCAACCATGACCTTGTCCGGCCCCAACAGCCGCAAACTGCTGAGCGAAGTCACCGACATCGACCTGGACAAGGACGGCTTCCCGTTCATGACCTGGAAAGAAGGCCTGGTTGGCGGCGTGCCGGCGCGGGTGTTCCGGATTTCGTTTACCGGTGAGCTGTCGTACGAAGTCAACGTGCAGGCCGACTACGCCATGGGCGTGCTCGAGAAAATCGTCGAGGCCGGCAAGCAGTACAACCTGACCCCGTACGGCACCGAAACCATGCACGTGCTGCGGGCCGAGAAGGGTTTCATCATCGTTGGCCAGGATACCGACGGCTCGATGACCCCGGACGACCTGAACATGGGCTGGTGTGTAGGCCGCACCAAACCGTTCTCGTGGCTCGGCTGGCGCGGGATGAATCGCGAGGATTGCGTGCGTGAAGACCGCAAGCAGCTTGTCGGACTCAAGCCGATCGACCCGAACGTGTGGCTGCCGGAAGGCGCGCAGTTGGTGTTCGACGCCAAGCAGACGATCCCGATGAAGATGGTCGGCCACGTCACCTCCAGTTATGCCCACAACTCCCTCGGTTATTCGTTTGCCATGGGCGTGGTGAAGGGCGGCTTGAAGCGCATCGGCGAGCGGGTGTTTGCACCGCTGGCGGATGGCAGCGTGATCGAGGCGGAGATTGTTTCTTCGGTGTTCTTTGATCCTAAAGGCGATCGTCAGAACATCTGACACCTGATCGTTCCCACGCTCCGCGTGGGAATGCATCCCGGGGCGCTCTGCGCCCCAAGAGCGGACGCAGAGCGTCCATGGCGGCATTCCCACGCAGAGCGTGGGAACGATCAAATTCAACACAGGTGCTTTATGACAGCAGCCAATGTTTACCAACAACGCCCCACCTCCGGAGCCAAGGCCGAGTCGTCGCTGCACCATGCCGACCTCGCCAGCCTGGTAGGCAAGGGCCGCAAGAACGCCGGCGTGACCGTGCGTGAAAAGAAACTGCTGGGCCACCTGACCATTCGTGGCGATGGCCATGACGCAGCCTTCGCCGCCGGTGTGCACAAAGCCTTGGGTATCGAATTGCCCGGTGCCCTGCAAGTCATCGTCAAGGGTGAGACCAGCCTGCAATGGCTCGGTCCGGATGAGTGGTTGCTGGTAGTGCCAGGCGGTGAGGAATTCGCCGCCGAGAAAAGCTTGCGTGAGGCGCTGGGTGATTTGCATATCCAGGTCGTCAACGTCAGCGGCGGCCAGCAGATTCTCGAACTCAGCGGCCCCAACGTGCGCGATGTGCTGATGAAATCCACCAGCTACGACGTGCACCCCAACAGCTTCCCGGTGGGCAAGGCGGTGGGCACGGTGTTCGCCAAGTCGCAATTGGTGATTCGCCATACTGCTGAAGACACCTGGGAGCTGGTGATTCGTCGCAGCTTCTCGGATTACTGGTGGCTGTGGTTGCAGGATGCGGCGGCTGAGTATGGTTTAAGCGTCCAGGCCTGATCGTTCCCACGCTCCGCGTGGGAATGCATCCCGGGACGCTCCGCGTCCCAAGAGCGGACGCAGAGCGTCCATTGCGGCGTTCCCACGCAGAGCGTGGGAACGATCAAGGAGTCACGAATAATGAGCCGCGTACCCGATACATGGATTTTGACCGCCGACTGCCCCAGCGTGCTCGGCACGGTGGACGCGGTCACTCGCTACCTGTTCGAGCAGGGCTGCTACGTCACTGAGCACCACTCCTTCGATGACCGGCTCTCGGGCCGGTTCTTCATCCGCGTGGAGTTCCGCCAGCCCGATGGTTTCGACGAACAAGCCTTCCGCGATGGCCTGGCCACCCGTGGCGAAGCCTTCGGCATGATCTTCGAACTGACCGCGCCGAACTACCGGCCGAAAGTGGTGATCATGGTCTCCAAGGCCGATCACTGCCTCAACGATTTGCTCTACCGCCAGCGCATCGGCCAACTGTCGATGGACGTGGTCGCCGTAGTCTCCAACCACCCGGACCTCAAGCCCCTGGCCGACTGGCACCAGATTCCCTATTACCACTTTCCCCTGGACCCCAACGACAAGCCGTCGCAGGAGCGCCAGGTGTGGCAGGTGATCGAAGAGTCCGGCGCCGAGCTGGTGATTCTTGCGCGCTACATGCAAGTGCTGTCGCCGGAGCTGTGCCGCAAGCTTGACGGTAAAGCTATCAACATCCACCACTCCCTGCTGCCCGGTTTCAAGGGCGCCAAGCCGTATCACCAGGCTTACAACAAGGGGGTGAAACTGGTGGGCGCCACTGCGCATTACATCAATAACGATTTGGACGAAGGCCCGATCATCGCCCAGGGCGTGGAGGTGGTGGACCACAGTCACTATCCGGAAGATTTGATTGCCAAGGGACGGGATATCGAAGGCCTGACCCTGGCCCGGGCCGTGGGGTATCACATTGAGCGGCGGGTGTTCTTGAACGCCAATCGGACAGTGGTGCTCTGATGGACGCCTTCGCGAGCAAGCCCGCTCCCACATTCGACCGCATTTCAAAGGTAGGACTCGGTCAACTGTGGGAGCGGGCTTGCTCGCGAAGAGGCCCTTACTAACAACGCAAAAACAGCATCTGTACCCGAGCACTTAAACGCGCTGCCTGCCTGGGCAACGCGGTTCCATAAAAACAACAGCGAGGTGAAAGCATGTCTGGTAATCGTGGTGTCGTGTATCTCGGCAACGGCAAGGTCGAAGTACAGAAAATCGACTATCCCAAAATGCAGGACCCCCGTGGCAGGAAGATTGAGCACGGCGTCATCCTGCGCGTGGTCTCCACCAACATCTGCGGCTCCGACCAACACATGGTGCGCGGCCGCACCACTGCCCAGACCGGCCTGGTCCTGGGCCACGAAATCACCGGCGAAGTGATCGAGAAGGGCAGCGACGTCGAGAACCTGAAGATCGGCGACCTGGTGTCGGTGCCGTTCAACGTCGCATGCGGCCGTTGCCGTTCCTGCAAAGAGCAGCACACCGGCGTGTGCCTGACCGTCAACCCGGCCCGTGCCGGTGGCGCCTACGGCTATGTCGACATGGGCGACTGGACTGGCGGCCAGGCCGAATACGTGCTGGTGCCTTACGCCGACTTCAACCTGTTGAAACTGCCGGACCGCGA
Organism: Pseudomonas sp. KK18; assembly: GCF_037094675.1. NCBI lineage: Bacteria > Pseudomonadati > Pseudomonadota > Gammaproteobacteria > Pseudomonadales > Pseudomonadaceae > Pseudomonas > Pseudomonas sp. KK18. The sequence continues at coordinate 6,661,221 of NZ_CP146605.1, read as the reverse complement.
CAAGGCCATGGAGAAAATCCGCGACCTGACTTGCCTCTCCGACATCCTGCCCACCGGCTACCACGGCGCAGTCACTGCGGGCGTTGGCCCGGGCAGCACGGTCTACATCGCCGGTGCCGGTCCGGTAGGCCTGGCGGCTGCCGCTTCCGCTCGCCTGCTGGGCGCTGCGGTGGTGATCATCGGTGACGTCAACCCGATCCGCCTGGCCCACGCCAAGGCCCAGGGTTTTGAAATTGCCGACCTGTCGAAAGACACTCCGCTGCACGAACAGATCGCTGCGTTGCTGGGCGAGCCGGAAGTGGATTGCGCCGTCGATGCCGTGGGTTTCGAAGCGCGTGGCCATGGTCATGAAGGGGCCAAGGCAGAGGCTCCGGCCACCGTGCTCAACTCGTTGATGGGCGTGGTGCGGGTGGCTGGCAAAATCGGTATTCCGGGCCTGTACGTGACAGAAGACCCGGGCGCCGTGGATGCCGCTGCAAAAATGGGCAGCCTGAGCATTCGTTTCGGCCTGGGCTGGGCCAAGTCCCACAGCTTCCACACCGGGCAAACCCCTGTGATGAAGTACAACCGCCAACTGATGCAGGCGATCATGTGGGACCGTATCAACATTGCCGACATCGTCGGTGTGGAAGTCATCAGCCTGGATGACGCGCCACGCGGGTACGGTGAGTTCGATGCGGGCGTGCCGAAGAAGTTTGTGATTGATCCGCACAAGTTGTTCAGCGCGGCTTAAATCGCGGGCAATTAAAAAGGCGACCTCAGGGTCGCCTTTTTTGCATCTGCGGTTGGGTGGGAGAATCAGCGAATCGCCAAAGCCCCCTGATACACCGTTGGCCCCGTCGGCTGCTTGCTCACCGAGCCGCCCTTGGTTTCCGAACTGACCATCAGTGTCACCGGCTTGCTGATCGACTCCTGCTGGCGAGGGTTGATGCCGATAATGCCTTTGCCGTCTTCCGGCAGCAGGCCCAGCGACACTGGCGTGCCGTCAGCCGGAACCGCCCACAGCTCCAGGCTTTGGTCCGGAGCCGGTGCGGTGGCGGCAATCGGCTGCACTTCGAGGTAATCCTTGTGGGCCACGATCTGCGTGGCCGGTTGCTGGGTGGTGTTCACCAGCAGCGCGGCAGCCTTGACGCTGTCCTGGGTGTAGAGGGCGCCGCCGACGCCTGCCACTATCACCAAACAGGCGCCGACGAACAGGCGTGGGCGGTTCCAGAATGAAGGCTTGTGCTCAATCACTTGGGGGTTGATCGCAGTCATTAGGCTCTTCCTGACATGTTTTGTAGTCTTTCATGGACCCAGTTAACGGCGATCGGTTCCTCATCCGTCGTATTGAGCCTCGGATCAGAGTGATGCCAATTGGCCCTGATACAGCACTGGCCCGGTGGGTTGTCCGGTCGGCGAGCCCCCCTGAGGCTCAAGGCTCACTGCCAGGGTCAGCGGCGCCGTCAGCAGCGCCTGGTGTTCTTTGCTCAACTGGATTCGGCCGTTACCCGACACCGGCAACAACCCCAGGGAGATGGGTTTGCCGCCTGCCGGGATTGCCCACAGTTCCAACGCGCGGGCCGGCTCCACGGCCGCCAGGGTCAGCGGTTCCACTTGCAGGTGATCCGCGTAGGCCTGGATCTTCAGCGCCGGCTGCTGATCAGCCGCCACCAGCGTGGCGTTGTACTCCACCCCAAGATCGCGCTGGTACAACACGCCCACCAACACCGCGATCACCACCCCGCACGCCGCTACCAGCAAGCGCAGGTTCATCCAGAACGGTTTCTTCGCCGGCATATGCAGCACTTGCGGCTCAATGCGCGCCTTGATCCCTTCCCATACGTGGTCCGGCACCGGCCGTTCAGGCAGCGGCCCGGTGAGGCTGGCGAGGGCATCCTGCCAGTGCCCGAGTTCGACGCGCAGCGCCGCGTCATCCCGCAGCAGCGCTTCAAAGCGTCGGCGGGCGGTGGCAGGCATCAGCCCGATGGCGTAGTCAGCCGCCAGGGCGCGGCGCAGGGCGGTGGTCTGGTAGTTCATGATTCAAGGCACCTGCGCAAGCGCTCCATGCCGCGGCGAATCCAGGATTTGACCGAGCCCAGGGGCGCGGCCAGATGTTCGGCCAATTCCGAGCACGACAAGCCCTGGAAGTAAGCCACGGTGATCGACTGGCGCTGCATGCCTTCGAGGCTGTCGAGGCAGCGGTTCAGGGCGAGGGCTTCACGCTCGCTGTCGAGCTGTTCATGGGCGCTGGGGCTTTCGTCGGCGGTGGCGTCCTCCTGGCCTTGGTTCAAGGGTTGTTCGCGGTGTTTGCGCAACTGGTCGATCGCCAGGTTGCGGGTGATATTGACCATCCAGGTCATGGGCGCCGACAGATGGGCCTCATAGCGTGAGGCGTTGTACCAGATGCGCACGAAGCTTTCCTGCAACACCTCCTCGGCCAGATCCTTGCGACCCATGAAACGCAAGGCAACACCATGCAAACGCGGGGAAACGCTGCGATAGAGCGTTTCGAACGCCTGGCGATTACCCAGTGAACACTGGGCCAGCAATTGCCGTAGCTGATCTGCATCGTGGGTCGAAATAGGGCTTCTCCAGGCGCTTGCAACAGGGCGATGGGACGGCGCACGGTAAAGAGGGCAGGCTGAGGTTAGTCCAGCTTGGGCATTCATTCCATCTACCTCCGTGCGGCTCGTGGTGGATATACGCAGCGCAAGGCGCATCGGATGCAGTGGTTTTCTGAACTAATCTGCAGGGAGGGAACAATCCTTCGGCGTACCCAGTCAAACTCCTGCTTTTTGCGCTTACTTTCAGAGGTTGTCTTGATGAAGATTTCACGCGGTTTTGCCCTGTCCTGCCTGTTGACCGTGGCGGCCAGCCCGGTATTTGCGGCAGGTTTCAGCCTCGGCGACGTGGCCAACGCCGTGTCCGGTGCACAAGGTGGCGACAAGGCAGCAGCGGCTGCACCCACTTCACAGACCGCTGGTCTGCTGCAGGCACTGACCTCGCAATTGAACGTGACCCCTGAGCAGGCCGTTGGTGGTACCGGCGCAATGCTGGGCCTGGCCAAGAATAAATTGGGCGGCGGTGATTACTCGCAACTGACCAAAAGCGTACCGGGCCTGGACAAGCTCTCCGGCAGCAACTCCCTGGGCAGCCTCGGCGCCCTGAGCGGCATGCTCGGCCAGAGCGGCGGCAGCAAGACCTCGGGCCTGGATGGCGTGTTGGGTAACGTGAAAAACACCAATGACTTGAACACTGCGTTCAGCGCGCTGGGCATGGACAGCGGGATGGTGGGCCAGTTTGCGCCGGTTATCCTGAAATACCTGGGCGGCCAAGGCGCCAGCGAATCGGTGCTGGGCAAACTGGCTTCGGCCTGGGGCACTGGCGGCTAAGGCCGCTCCGCGCGCAGTTGGGCGATGCGCGCATCCTTCTCCATCCAGAGCTGGTTGACCCAGTTCTGGACGGTCTGGCGAAACGCCGGATCGTTCTCGTAATCCCCCTGCCACAACGCCGGATCCAGCTCTCGGGTACGGATATCCACGATCACCTTCGGCACTGCGCCACTGATCAAGTCCCAGAAGCCGGGAATGTTTTCCTGTGGATAAACCACGGTGACGTCGAGCACCGCATCCAGCTGTTCACCCAACGCCGCGAGCACGAACGCCACGCCACCCGCCTTGGGTTTGAGCAGACGTTCGAAGGGTGAAGCCTGCTGTTTGCGCTTGCCCGGGGTGAACCGCGTGCCTTCCAGGTAATTCACCACGGTGACCGGCTGGCGCTTGAACAACTCGCAGGCCTCTTTGGTGATCTTCAGGTCCTGGCCTGCCAGTTCAGGGTGCCTGGCCAGGAACGCCTTGCTGTAGCGCTTCATGAACGGGTAATCGAGTGCCCACCACGCCAGGCCCAGGAAGGGTACCCAGATCAGTTCCTTTTTCAGGAAGAACTTGAAGAACGGCGTGCGCCGGTTGAGGGCCTGGATCAGTGCGGGGATGTCGACCCAGGATTGATGGTTGCTGATCACCAGGTAAGAAGTGTCACCCCGCAGGTCGCCGCCGCCGCGAATGTCCCATTGGGTAGGGATGCATAGGGCGAAGATCAGCTTGTCGATCTCGGCCCAGGTTTCGGCGATCCACATGACGGCCCAGGAGGCATAGTCACGAAAGCGACCGGGGGCCACCAGCTTGAGCAGGGCAAACACCATCAGCGGCCCGAACAGCACCAGGGTGTTGAGCAACAGCAGCAATGTGACGAAACAGCCGGTGAGCAGGCGGCGCATAAGTAACTCTTGGAATCATTTTTGGCCCGCCATGATAAGCAGCTTGGGCCTGGAGACCAAATCGCAAATAAGCTTACGAATGTTTCACAGCGGGCTGGGTATGCTCTGTGATCTAACTAAGCAGCGAATTTGCAGTCTAGAATTGGCCCACTTATTTCAAGGAAACCTCCTACGTGAAATCCATCCTTGCCCTGCTAACGCTGGTGGCCTTGCCTGTCATGGCCGCCGAGCCGACCCTTTACGGTCGCTACGAATACATCCAACTGCCGGAAATCGGTGAGACCTTCAAGGCCAAGATGGACACCGGCGCGCTGACCGCCTCGCTGTCGGCCCGGGACATCGAGACCTTCACCCGTGATGGCGACGACTGGGTACGCTTCCGCCTCGGCGGCAAGGACGCCACCAACAAGGTGTACGAGCACAAGGTTTCGCGCATCAGCAAAATCAAGAGCCGCGCCGACGAAGATGACGACAAGGACGAAGCCACCGTGGCCAAGCGCCCGGTGATCGACCTGGAAATGTGCCTGGGCAACGTCAAGCGCACCGTCGAGGTCAACCTCACCGACCGCAGCAGCTTCAACTACCCGCTGCTGATCGGCGCCAAGGCCCTGCGTGAATTCGGCGCTGCGGTAAACCCGGCCCGCCGTTACACTGCGGACAAACCGGACTGCTGACGGAACACCATGGCGCATATCCTGATTGTCGAAGACGAAGCGGCTATCGCCGACACGCTGATTTTCGCCCTGCAAGGCGAGGGCTTCACCACCACCTGGTTGAGCCTCGGCCAGGCGGCGCTGGCCCATCAGCGGCAAACCCCGGCGGACCTGGTCATCCTCGACATCGGCCTGCCGGACATCACCGGCTTCGAAACCTGCAAGCAACTGCGGCGTTTCAGCGAAGTACCGGTGATGTTCCTCAGCGCCCGGGACGGTGAGATCGACCGCGTGGTGGGTCTTGAGATCGGCGCTGACGACTATGTAGTCAAGCCGTTCAGCCCGCGGGAAGTGGCAGCGCGGGTACGGGCCATTCTCAAGCGCGTGGGCCCCGGTGCTGCTCCGGCGGTGTTCCAGGTGGACCTGGAGCGCATGCAGATCAGTTATCGCGGCCAGCCCCTGAGCCTCACTCGCCATGAATTCCGTCTGCTGCACAGCCTGCTGGAGCAACCCGAGCGCGTGTTCAGCCGCGAGCAACTGCTGGATGCGGTGGGCGTGGCGGCGGACGCAGGCTACGAGCGCAATATCGACAGCCACATCAAAAGCGTGCGCAGCAAATTGCGCGCGGTGGCGCCCGAGGCGGAGCCCATCCAGACCCATCGCGGCCTTGGCTACAGCTACAGCCCGGGCAACAGCTGATGCGCCTGGGGATCCGGTTCTTCCTGGTGTACGCATTGTTTATCGGCCTGACCGGCTACTTCGTACTCAGCACCGTGATGAAGGAAATCCGCCCCGGCGTGCGCCAGTCCACCGAAGAAACCCTGGTAGACACCGCCAACCTGCTGGCGGAAATCCTGCGCGACGATGTGAAGAACGGCACCCTCGGCCAGAGCCACTGGCCCGAACTGCTCAAGGCCTACGGTGAGCGTCAGCCCGGCGCGAATATCTGGGGCCTGCCGAAAAACCAGGTCAACCACCGCATCTACGTCACCGACGCCAAGGGCATTGTGCTGCTGGACTCCAGCGGCGAGGCCGTAGGCGAGGATTACTCGAAGTGGAATGACGTGTACCTGACCCTGCGCGGCGAATACGGTGCGCGCTCGACCCGCAGCGAACTGGACGACCCTGCCTCTTCGGTGATGCACGTCGGCGCGCCGATCCGCGATAGCGGGCAGATCATCGGCGTGGTTACTGTGGCCAAGCCCAACAGTTCACTGCAACCCTATGTGGACCGCACCGAAGACCGGCTGCTGTGGTACGGCGCCGGGCTGGTCGCCCTGGGCTTGCTGTTTGGTGCGCTGTTGTCGTGGTGGTTGAGTGTCGCACTGCGCCGGCTGACGGCGTATGCCCAGGCGGTGAGTGAAGGCCGGCGTGCCGAGTTGCCGCACTATCGCGGCGGTGAACTGGAGCAGTTGTCCACCGCCGTGGAACACATGCGCACCCAGCTGGAAGGCAAGGCGTACGTCGAACGTTATGTGCACACCCTGACCCACGAATTGAAAAGCCCGCTGGCGGCGATTCGTGGTGCGGCGGAGCTGTTGCAGGGCGACATGTCCCGTGACCAGCAGCAGCGTTTCGTGAGCAATATCGACAGTGAAAGTGCGCGCTTGCAGCAGTTGATCGAACGCCTGCTGAACCTGGCGCAGGTGGAGCAGCGCCAGGGCCTTGAGGACCAGGCCAGCCTGTCGTTGGCGGCGCTGGTGGACGAAGTGCTCAGGGCTCAATGTGCGCGCATTGAAGGCGCCGGGTTGCAGGTCGAGCAGGCGATTGACGCGGATCTGCAGGTGTACGGCGAGCCGTTCCTGCTGCGCCAGGCACTGGGTAACCTGCTGGAAAACGCACTGGATTTCACACCGCCCGGTGGCACATTGCGGTTCAGCGCCAAGGCCTTGGATGACGGGATCGAATTCACCCTGTTCAACCAGGCCGAAGCCATTCCCGAGTACGCGTTGCCGCGCCTGAGCGAGCGCTTCTATTCCCTGCCGCGCCCGGCCAGCGGGCGCAAGAGCACCGGCCTTGGGCTGAATTTTGTCGAAGAGGTGATGAAGCTGCACGGCGGCTCATTGCAGATCGGCAACGTGCCCGGCGGCGTGCAGGTAAAACTGCATCTCCACACAGTCTCCACATTCCCTTCATAAATCCCCCTTAAGCGCCCGCCAGACTCTCCCCCATCAAAACAGGGAGAGCTTCATGAACCGCAATCTGCTTTTCAAATTGGGCGCCATCGCGCTGCTGATCGTGCTGTTGTTGATTCCGTTGCTGATGATCCACGGGGTGATTACCGACCGTCAGCAACTGCGCGACGACGTCTTGCAGGATATCGCCCGCAGTTCCAGCTACAGCCAGCGCCTCAATGGCCCGGTGCTGGTGGTGCCTTATCGCAAGACCGTCCGGGAGTGGAAGCTCAATGAAAAGCTCAACGAACGCTACGAAGAAACCCGCGAGGTGCGTGGTCATCTGTATTTCCTGCCGGAGCAATTTGCCCTCGACGGGCAGGTGCAAACCGAAGTGCGCGCCCGGGGCATCTACCAGGCGCGGTTGTTCCACGCCGACAGCCGTATCAGTGGGCGGTTTGTGTTGCCGGAGCAGTGGGGCATCACGGAAAACTTTGCCGATTACCGCTTTGAGCCGGCGTATCTGGCAGTGGGTATCAGCGACATTCGCGGCATCGAAAATGCGTTGAAGCTGGAGCTGGGCAGCCAGCAACTGGCGTTTTCCCCGGGCACTCAAGTGGCTTGGCTGGGGGAGGGTGTGCACGTGATGCTGCCCGAGCAGGACAGCCACAATCCGTCACCTTTTGACTTCGCCTTTGACCTGCGCCTGCAAGGAACCGAGCAGTTGCAAGTGGTGCCGGTGGGCAAGACCAGCCAGGTCAAGCTCGCGTCCAACTGGCCGCACCCCAGCTTTATCGGCAACTTCCTGCCGACCCAGCGCGAGGTCACCGCCCAAGGCTTCAGCGCCAATTGGCAGACCACATTCTTCTCCACCAACCTGGAAGAAGCACTGCGCGGTTGCCTGGCCGAGCGCGGCTGTGACGACTTCAACAGCCGCAGCTTCGGCGTGAGCTTTATCGACCCGGTGGACCAGTACCTCAAGAGCGATCGGGCGATCAAATATGCGCTGCTGTTCATTGCCCTGACGTTTGCCGGTTTCTTCCTGTTCGAGGTGCTCAAGAGCCTGGCGGTGCACCCGATCCAGTACGCGCTGGTGGGGGTTGCCCTGGCGTTTTTCTACCTGCTGCTGTTGTCGTTGTCCGAGCACATCGGGTTTGGCCCGGCTTACCTGATATCGGCGGCGGCCTGTGTGTTGCTGATCGGGTTTTACGTCTGCCATGTGCTGCGCAGTGTCGCCCATGGCCTGGGGTTTTCAGCAGGGTTGGCGGCGTTGTATGGCTTGCTGTACGGGTTGCTGAGTGCCGAGGATTACGCGTTGTTGATGGGCTCGTTGCTGCTGTTCGGGTTGCTGGGCACGGTGATGGTGCTGACCCGCAAGCTGGATTGGTATGGGGTGGGCAAACGCAAGGAGGTGGGTGATGAGTAGGTCGTTGGGGTTGCGGGAAGATCAGCAAGAGGGCGCGCAGTTAGTGGTGAGGATTAACGCGCTATTCCCTTTGGCCCGGGAGCTTTTTGTGGCGAGGGAGCTTGCTCCCGCTGGGCTGCGCAGCGGCCCCAAAAATCTTGGGAGCGCTTCGCACTCCAGCGGGAGCAAGCTCCCTCACCACAAAAGAACCCTTGCAGCAGGTTAGGCCGGTGGCTGGGTCTGGAGCATCGACGGCCGCTGACTCACCTCGGCATACCACGCCGCCAGCTTCGGATGGCTCGACCGCCACTGCATGTCCGGGTGGCGGAAGTCCAGATAAGCCAGTGCACACGCCACGCTGATCGCGGCCACGTCAAACGGCCCGGCCAGTTCGGCGATGGCGTCCTGTTCGAGCATGTCGAGGGCGCGGCGGATCTTGTCGCGCTGGCCTTCCAGCCACAGGTCCCAATGTTTTTCCTCGGGGCGCATGGCGGTTTCATAACGCACCAGTACGGCGGCATCCATGATGCCGTCGGCGGTCGAGGCCAGGGTCAGGCGCCGCCAGCGGGCCGGGCCGTTACGGGGGATCAGTGGAGTCCCGGTGTGTTGGTAGTCGAGGTAATCGAGGATCACCCGGCTGTCGTGCAGCGCATTGCCGTCGGCCAGGCGCAGGGCGGGGATCTTGCCCAGCGCGTTGTCCTGGATTACGTCGGCGTCAGGCTTGACAGGCGTCGGCACGCAGGCGTGCAAGGTCACGCGGTCCAGTTGACCGGTCTCGTGCAACAACACCCGTACTTTGCGCACAAACGGCGAGGCAGGGTTGTGGAACAACGTCATGCTGGGGGTGGACATGGGCATTCCTCGGAAAAGGGCAGCGCTAATCTATCTCAACGCTTGAGCAACGCCCAGCTACCTATGGCGGCCGGAATGCCCAGCCCCACCCAGCTCAGCGAATCCCACAAGCCGTCCCCCAGCAATGCCGCAAACAATCCGGCAGCACTCAACAACCCGATGGCCAGCGGAATGCCGAATACCTTCCAGAAACTCGATTGCCTCGGCTTCATGACTTGGCCGCCTTGCGCCGCACCAGCCACAGGTACACGCCACTGCCCAGGACGATGATGGTCAGCACATCCAGCACCGCCCACAGGATCTTCATCGGCATGCCGCCGTAGTCACCGAAGTGCAGCGGCTGGGACATGCCCATGGTGTCCATGTACCACGGCCGTTCGGCGATGGCGGTGACGTGCAGGTTGCTGGCGTCGATCAATACCGGCGTCAGCAGGTGTGAAGTCAGGTGGGTGCTGCCTTTCATGAACACCGCGTAGTGATGCTCGCTGGAGAAACGCGTGCCGGGGAACGCGATAAAGTCCGGCTCCATCCCGGGCGCGGCCTTGGCGGCAATCGTCAGCAGGTCGGTGGCGGGGGCGCGCAGGGTCAGCGGCGGGGCGTTTTTGTAAGGCTCGATCATTGCGCTGAGGCTGTCGGTGCGCCACGCGGCGATGATCAGGTCGGCGCAGGCGCTGATCACGCCGGTCACGCCCACTACCAGCGCCCAGGTCAGGGTGACCACGCCGATCAGGTTGTGCAGGTCGAGCCAGCGCAGGCGCGTGGATTTGTCCTGGCGCACGGTGGCGAATTTCAGCCGGCGCATGAACGGCAGGTACAACACCGTGCCGGAGATGATCGCCAGCACAAACAGAATGCCCATGAACGCCAGCAGCAACTTGCCCGGCAGCCCGGCGAACATATCGACGTGCAGGCGCAGCAGGAACATCGTCAGCCCGCCGTTGGCCGAAGGCGTTTCCACGGCCTCGCCGGTGCGGGCGTCGAGCATGAAGGTGTGGGAGGAATTGGGTTCGGTGCCGGCGGTGGCGGCCATGATCGCGATCACGCCGTTCTTGTCGTCTTCGTCCCAGGCCAGGTATTGCATGGCTTCGCCGGGGCGATGGGCCTGGGCTTTGGCAACAAGCTGTTCGAGGTTCAGCTGTGGGGTATCGGCGGGCATCTGTGCCAGCTCGGGTTCGTTGCCCAGCAGGTGGTCGATCTCGTGGTGAAAGATCAACGGCAGGCCGGTGAGGGCGAGCAGCAGCAGGAATACGGTGCAGACGAGGCTGGTCCAGGTGTGGATGAAGGACCAGCGGCGGATGGTTTTGCTTTTCATTTTCTAGCCTTCAGACACACCGAAGCCGCCCACGGGGGCGGCCCGGTTGTTAACTCAGCCGATTACCACTGGTAGGTGGCACTGGCGACGACGCTGCGTTGGTCGCCGTAGTAGCAGTAGGAAGCATCGCAGGTGGAAATGTAGTCCTTGTCGAACAGGTTGGTGGCATTCAGTTTCACCGAAGCCCCCTTGAGGCTGTTGTCCAGGCGGCCGAGGTCGTAATGCACGGAGGCATCGAACACGGTGTAGGCATTGGCCTTGCCCAGCCAGGTGTTGCCCTGGTCGCCATAGGTATTGCCGGTGTAGCGGGCACCCGCGCCAATGCCGAAACCGTCGAGCACACCGGCGTGCCAGGTGTAGTCGGTCCACAGTGAGGCTTGCTGGTTTGGCATCAGTTGCAGGCGGTTGCCTTTGTATTGGCCTTTTTGCACTTCGGATTTGGCCAGGGTGTATGCAGCGATGACCTTAAGGTTCTCGGTCACGTCAGAGACGGCTTCCAATTCCAGGCCCTTGACCTTCACTTCGCCGGTCTGGTTGGTGATTGACTGGCCACCGGCGCCGAAGCTGGTAACCAGCACGTTCTTTTGGGTCAGGTCGTACACCGCGGCGCTCAGCAGGGTATTTGAGCCGGGTGGTTGGTACTTGACCCCCAATTCCCATTGCTTGCCTTCGGTGGGTTTGTACGACTCGGTTGGCGAGACGCTGGCGTTACTCGCTGGCTGGAACGATTCGGCGTAGGAGAGGTACGGAACGAAGCCCGAATCGAACACATAGCTCAGCGCGGCGTTGCCACTGAAGTTCTTGCTGCGGTCGGTATTGGTTGCATCGTTTTTGTTGAAGTAGGTGGTGCCTTGGTGCACCCAGTCTTCACGCCCGCCAAGAGTCAGGCGCCACTTGTCCAGGGCCATCTGGTCCTGGGCGTAAAGGCCAGTCTGGATGGTTTTCTGGTTGTAGTCGTAATAAGCGGTGGAGCGCGCCGGACGCACCACCGGCTTGGTGTTGACGGGGTTGTAGAGGTTGACTGTGCCGCCGTCACCGAAGATCGACAGGTACGAGGTGTCGGTGCGCTGGTGATCCAGGCCGAGCAACAGCGTGTGGGTGATATCACCGGTGGCGAAGTCAGCCTGGAAATTGTTGTCGACGGCGAACTGGCCGATGTTTTCGTCGACGTTGGTCGACCCGCGGCTGGTATTGCCCTCGGCATCAATGGTCGAGTAACCGTAGGAACCCACGGTCAGTTGCTGGAAAGCCAGCTCCGACTTGGTGTAACGCAGGTTCTGCTTGAACTGCCAGGTATCGTTGAAGCGATGCTCGAAGGCGTAGCCCAGCGCGTAGTAGGTGCGGTCGTAGTACTCGTAGTCCGGGTCGCCGAGGTTCTTGTGATGAGAGATGTCCCCCAGCGGCGATTTGATCTTGGTGCCGACAATGGGCAGGAACTGACTGGTGGCGCCGGTATCGTCGCGGGTGAACTGCGACAGGAACGTCAGCTTGGTGTCGGTATCAATATTCCAGGTCAGGCTGGGCGCGATGTTGTAGCGCTTGTTGTCGATGTGATCGACCTGGGTGCCGGCGTCGCGCACCACACCGCTGAGGCCGTAGAGAAACTGGCCTTCATCATCGATCTTGCCGGTGCTGGCGAAGTTGATCTGGCGGTAGTTGTCGCTGCCGTACTGCACCTGGATGGCATTGCTCGATTCAGCGCTGGGGCGGCGGCTGACCATATCCAGCAGGCCACCCGGTGGCGTCTGGCCGTAGACCGACGAGGCCGGCCCACGCAGCAGCGCAAGGCGGTCGAGGTTCCATGTTTCGGCTTTCGGGTTGGCATACACGCCGCGTGGCAGCGGCAATCCGTCGAGGAACTGGGTGGGTTCGAAGCCGCGTACACGCATCCAGTCGTAGCGGGTGTCACTGCCGTAGCTGGCGGACACGATACCGGGCATGTATTTGACGGCGTCATCCAGGTTCTGGACGTTGCGGTCCTGCATTTGCTGGCGAGTGGCGACGGAGATCGAACGCGGGGCTTCGACCAGTGCGGTATCGGTCTTGGTGCCGGCAGCGGTGCGGGTCGCCAGGTAACCATCAACCGGCCCCCATGCGCTTTCCGCGTCGGCCTGGCCGGTAATGCTGGTCTCCGGCAATGCCACGACCCCATCCGGGATCGCTACCAGGCTGAACGTGCCTGCACTGCTTTGCTCCAGTTGCAGCCCGGTCCCGCGCAACGCTTCACGCAATGCGCCTTGTGCATCGAATTGCCCTTTTACCGGCGCGGAAGTCTTGCCCGCTGCCAACCCCGGGTTCAGCGTCAGCGCCAAACCGGCCTGGCTGGCGATCTGGTTCAGGGTGGTGGCCAGCGACGCTGCCGGCAGATTGTAGGCGCGCACACTGGACGCTTGTTCGGCGGCGAGCAACTGGGTGCTGGCCAGCGGGGCGCTGAGGGCAATGGCCACGGCCAACAGGCTGGGGCGCAACAAGGTGTCTAGCGTGCGGGACATAGGGCGGCTCCTGAATGGAAATATTTCTCAATTGCCTATGTGCCGAGCGAGATGCAAAAAGTGATAGGGCTCGATGAAAATAATTTCGATTAGTGGGTGAGTGCTGTTTTTGAGGGCCTCATCGCAGGCAAGTCAGCTCCCACAGGGGAACGCATTCCACCTGTGGAAGCTGGCTTGCCTGCGATGACAATGGCCTATGCACCACAGGAGCCTACGGCTTGGGCGCCACCGTCACCCACCACGGCGTGTGTTGTTGAATCTGCACCGGCAAGGTCGGCAGCAGCGCGTTCAGTGCCAGGTTGGTGTCGTGCAACGGAAAGCTGCCGGTGATCCGCAGGTCGGCCACCTGTTTATCCACACCCAGGTAACCGGTGCGGTAGCGGCTCAGTTCGGCAACCACATCGCCGAGCCGCGCGTTGTCCACCACCAGCATGCCGCGCGTCCAGGCGTCGGTGCCGGGGCTGACGGCAAGCATCGGGCCGAGGCTGCCGCGGCGCATCAGCACTTGCTGGCCTTCCTTGAAGATCTGCTCTTGATGCAGCGCTTCAGGCTGTGCGCCGACGGCAGACTGCAACACGCTGAGGCGGGTGCCATCTTCCTCGCGCTTGACGATAAACCGTGTGCCCAGGGCGCGCAGGCTGCCTTCGCGGGTTTCGACAAAAAACGGGCGGGCGTCGTTGTGGCCGGTTTCGACAAGGATCTCGCCTTCCTGCAATACGATCAGCCGACGTTTCTCGTCAAAGCGCACGTCAATGGCGCTGTGGGTGTTGAGGTTGATCACGGTGCCATCCGCCAGCTTCAGGGTGCGCTGTTCACCGGTGGCGGTGCGCTGGTCGGCCAGCCAATAGTTGAGCGGCACGTAGCGCTGGCCGACGAACAATGCCAGGCCGCACACCAGCACCACACTGGCCAGGCCGCTGCCGAGCTTGCGCACGCGGCGGCGAATGCCTTCGCGTGACTGCAGCAATGCCGCACGGGCCGGGCCCGAGGCCACACTGAAACGCTGATCGAGCATGCCCAACTGGCGCCAGGCGCGGGCGTGTTCTTCGTTGCTGGCCAGCCATTTGGCGAATTCTTCCTGCTCCACGGCACTGCCGTCGCCCGAGTCGAGGGACAGTTGCCAGGCAATGGCCGCGTCGAGCACCCGCGCCGACACCGGCTTGGAACTGACCGGGCTCACAGCGGCTCGCCATACAGGGCGATGTAGCACTGGCGGATACCCTGGGCCAGGTATTGCCGCACCCGCGGCACGGAAACCCCCAGGCGCTGGGCGATTTCGGCGTGGCCCATGCCGTCCAGGCGGTTATAGAGGAAGGCCGCGCGGGCCTTGCTCGAGAGTTTGCCCAGCAGGCGGTCGATGGCCTTGAGGTCTTCGAGGATCAGTTGCTGTTCTTCCGGGGACGGGTGCTCGCTTTCCGGGATCAGCATCAGTTCGGTGAGGTAAGCCTGTTCCAGCGCGGCGCGGCGGAAATAATCGAACAGCAGGCCCTTGGCGATGGCCACCAGGAACGCCCGCGGCTCGCGGGGTTCACGCAGTTCTTCACGGCCCAGCAGGCGCATGAAGGTGTCCTGGCTGAGGTCTTCGGCGCGGCTGGGGCAGGCCACGTTGCGTCGCAGCCACGCCAACAGCCAGCGGCGATGGTCGCGGTACAACGCGCCAACAAGCTCACTGTGGGGACTTTGGATTGACGACAAGGCGACACCGATCGGAAAGTTTAAACTAACGAGAATTATTCGCGATTGTGGCAGAGGTGTAAGGCGGGTGCAATTGGCGTTGGTCGGGCGGCGGCGTAATGATATCTATCATGATGATGCCGCTTACTGTGGCGAGGGAGCTTGCTCCCGCTCGGCTGCGCAGCAGTCGTAATCCAGGCAGTGCATTTATTCAGTTGGAAATGGGTTGGCTGATTTGGGGGCGCTTCGCACCCCAGCGGGAGCAGCTCCCTCGCCACCATTAGAATGAGGGGGCTTGCTTGCGGCGTTTCCATTGGCCCAGGCGCTGTTGTAACGCGTGCGGGCTGTCGATCTGCTGCTGCCGTGCGCGGCTGAACAAAATCAGCATCAGTTCCGCCGTTGCCAGCGCATCCGCACTGGCATGGTGACGCTCGCCCACTTGCAGCTTGAAATGCGTGATCCAGTCATCCAGCCCGGCTTCGCGGATGTTGGCGTCGGGGCACAGCAGCGGGGCTATGTCGGCCACGTCCAGGAACGGGTGGTTCAAGCGATAGCCCAGGCTGTCCTTGAGTGCCCGGCACAGCATGTGTTGATCGAAGGGCGCATGAAACGCCAGCAGCGGGCTGTCGCCGACAAACTCCATGAAGTCCATCAGCGCTTCTGCCGGGTCACTGCCCGCTGCAATGGCGCTGGGCCCCAGGCCATGGATCAGCACGCTGGGGCTGAGCTTGGTCTCGGCCCGGTGCAGGGTGCGCTCGAATAATTGCGAGAAGTCCACTGCGCCGTCCTCGATCACCACGGCGCCAATCGAAAGCACCTGGTCACGATTGAGGTTCAGGCCGCTGGTTTCCAGGTCCACCACCACCCAGCGCTGGGTCCGCAGCGATCCGTCCCCCAGCTCCCCAGGTGTGGGCAATTGTTCGACGCGCCGTTGTTGCGCCGCATCCAGGCCAGGTTTGGGTTTGCGCAACCAGCCAAACCAGCTCACAGCTGATACCGCAACGTCAGGCTGCCTTGCAGGCGTTGGGCCTGGCGCAGGGATTCGCGCAGGATGCGCCGGTCGAGGTGGTTGAGGCTGTCGGGATCGACGCGGTTGGAGTAGGGCAGGTTCTCGCGGGTTTGCAGTTGGTGTTGTTGCATGCGGGTTTGCTGGATGAAGTGATAGGCCTCTTCATAGGCGGCGCCATCAAGGCGTTCGATGACTTCCCTGGCCACCAGTTGGCGCAAGCGCTCCAGGGTGTTGATGGCGCTGATGCCGTTGGCCAATGCCAGCAGCCGGGCACCGTCGACAAATGGCGTGAGGCCTTGCACCTTGAGGTCGAGAGTTGCCTTGTCGGCGCCTTTGCGCGTCAACACAAAATCCCGGAAGCGCCCTACCGGCGGGCGCTGGCGCAACGCGTTCTCGGCCAGCATGCGTTGGAACAAGCGGTTGTCTGCCACCTGGTCGAGAATGCCCTGGCGCAGTTGCTCGCACCCTTGCTCATCGCCCCACACCACCCGCAAATCAAAATAGATGCTCGAACCCAGCAGATTCTCCGGCGTCGCCTCACGGATAAACCCGGCAAAGCGCCGCGCCCATTCCGCCCGGGACAGGCACAGCTCCGGGTTACCGGCCATGATATTGCCCTTGCACAGGCTGAAGCCGCACAGCGCCAGGCTCTGGTTGATCTGTTGTGCCAGCGGCAGCAGGCGCCCGCGAATCTCGGCGGCTTCGGCGGCGTCCCGGGCTTCGAACAGGATGCCGTTGTCCTGGTCGGTATACAGCGTCTGCTCGCGGCGGCCCTCGCTGCCGAAACACAGCCAGCTGAATGGCACGCCCGGGTCGCCCTTGTCGGCCAGGGTCAACTCGATGACACGGCACACCGTGTGATCGTTGAGCAAGGTGATGATGTGGGTGATCTGCGTAGACGACGCGCCGTGGGCGAGCATGCGCTCCACCAACTGGCCGATTTCGCCGCGAATCGCCACCAGGTTTTCGACCCTGGGTGCATTGCGGATGGTGCGCGCTAGGTGCACCAGGTCAACCCGCTGCAGGGAAAACAGGTCACGCTCGGACACCACGCCACACAGGCGCTGATCCTTGACCAGGCACACGTGGGCGATATGCCGTTCGGTCATCGCAATCGCCGCGTCGAAGGCGCTGTGGTCCGGCGTGAGGAAAAACGGCGCCTGGGTCATATGGCGCTCGATGCCCTGGTTGAAATCACTGGTGCCGTCGGCCACCACCTGGCGCAGGTCCCGCAGGGTGAAAATCCCCAGGGGCGCCTTGTGTTCATCGACGATCACAATGCTGCCCACTTGCTGCTCGTGCATTTGCGTGACCGCTTCACGCAGCGGCGTCAGCGGGCTGCAGGTGACCGGGTGACGCATGGCCAATTCGCCCAGGCGGGTGTTCAGCGAATATTGGGTGCCGAGGGTTTCCACGGCCTTTTGCTGGACTTGCTGGTTGACCTGGTCCAGCAAGCTGCTCACGCCGCGCAAGGCAAAGTCGCGAAACGCGCTGGAAAGGGCGAACAGCTTGATAAAGGCCGGCTTGTTCAGTTGCAGGCAGAAGGTGTCTTCGGCGGCTTTGTGCTCGGTACGGGTGGCCCGCTCCCCCAACAGCGCCGCCAGCGGAAAACATTCACCGGTGGTGATTTCAAAGGTGGTTTCTGTCGAGTCCGGCCGCTCGCCGACTACGCGCCCCTGCTTGACGATATAGAAGTGTTCCACCGGCCCGCCCGAGGGCTTGAGGATGCTCTCGCCGGGGCCGTAGAAGCGCAATTGACACTGCTCTACCAGAAATCCCAGGTGGGCGTTTTCCATTTGGTTGAACGGCGGGAAACGTTGCAGGAATTGCAGGGTGCCGTGGATGTTCTGCAACACAGCGGTTTTCCCCGCTTGTGTGAAAGCATCAGCTTTACTCATACCTATGACCGCAGTTTTTTTGTCGTTATCGTGCCCCATGGTCGACTCCTGCGCTGCGGGTGCCCATTGGACGTAAGTCTAGGTAGCGATTCGCCCTCACTTACTAGGGAAAAACCTTACATGAATATCGTCCAAACCCCGTAGAACGCCCACTAGGCAAACTTTCCGACGAAGTGCACATTGTTCGCCCTTCCGGCGATGTCTGACTTCTGTGCTGGGAGATTGAATAGAACTGCCGAGAAACGTATGTCCGACCACGATATTTTGAGTGATGCCGAGCGCGAGGCCCTGAGTGCTGTTATGCAGGAGCCGGATTTGCCGCCACAACGGGTTTTGATCGTGGATGACGACAAGGACGCGCGCGAACTGTTGGCAGAAATTCTTGGCCTGGACGGCATTCGTTGCATGACCGCCGACAGCGGCGAGGCTGCATGGGACTTGTTGAGTTCCAGCAGCTCCATCGGCTTGCTGATCACCGACCTGCGCATGACGCCGAGCAACGGGCTGCAATTGATTCGCCAGGTGCGCGAATCCACCCGGGCGGCGCTGCCGATCATCATCATGTCGGGTGACGCCGAAGCGCCGGATGTGATTGATGCGATGCACTTGAGCGTGGTGGACTTTTTGCTCAAGCCGATTGATAGCGTGAAGCTGGCGAAGATGGTGAAGCGGGAGTTGGGGATGGCGTCCTAGACGGTGCCATTGGTCTGATTTCGCGAAGAACTGTCAATTCTGACAGTAGGAATAGCTTGAGAGCGTCTGTTTACTGGTTTGGGGTGTGCTGATCGTCGATTAGCGCCTCACAAAGCCATGAACAGGAGTTCGCTATGAGCACCAAACTTTTTCGAGTTGAAGATAAGGCCTTGCAGGACGCAAGGGTGAGGGCACTATCCGGGGATGCTTTTGTTCTTGTGCTTGCTCCCGGCAAGTTTCGGTTTTTCAGCACCAAGGAAGTCCTCGGGTTCCTGTCATGGACAGCGGTGCTTGGGGATGGTCAAGAGCGTATTGACCTGGATTATGGGCACGATGTGCCGAACGGCCTTCATGAATTCGAGGCAAGGGGCAGGCGCGTGACTTACCGGGCGCCGGACGGTAAGGATTATTTCGGACCTACTGAAGGGAAAATCTTTCTTGAAGTTGAACGCCCTCCGACCGGTACCGCTTTCACGCACAAGGGTAACTTTTTGAATGTGCGGTTCGAGTCGGATGGTAATACGGTCGTTCTCAATGGCGGTTATAAACTCAGTTCTTCTTAAACCGCTGCAAAAAAGCCCTGATCTCTCGACCAGGGCTTTTTTATTTACAGGCCGTTTTTAGCCTTGAACTCCCGACGCCGACGGTGCAACACCGGCTCGGTATAGCCGTTCGGCTGCTTCGTCCCCTCAATCACCAACTCCACCGCTGCCTGGAACGCGATGTTGCTGTCGAAATCCGGAGCCAGCGGACGGTACAGCGCATCCCCGGCGTTCTGACGGTCCACCACCGGCGCCATGCGCTTGAGGCTTTCCATCACCTGGGCTTCATTGACGATGCCGTGGCGCAACCAGTTGGCAATGTGCTGGCTGGAGATACGCAGGGTGGCGCGGTCTTCCATCAGGCCGACGTCGTTGATGTCCGGGACTTTCGAGCAACCCACGCCCTGGTCGATCCAGCGCACCACGTAACCGAGGATGCCCTGGGCGTTGTTGTCCAGCTCGTTGCGGATTTCTTCGTCGGACCAATCGGTATTCTGGGCCAGGGGAATGGTCAGGATATCGTCTACCGAAGCACGTTCGCGCTTGGCCAGTTCGGCCTGGCGGGCGAACACGTCAACCTTGTGGTAGTGCAGCGCATGCAGCGCAGCCGCCGTCGGCGAAGGAACCCACGCCGTGTTGGCGCCGGCCAGCGGGTGAGCAATCTTCTGCTCCAGCATGGCGGCCATCAGGTCGGGCATCGCCCACATGCCTTTACCGATTTGTGCGCGGCCTTGCAGGCCGGTGCTCAAGCCGATGTCCACGTTCCAGTTTTCGTAGGCGCCGATCCACTTCTCAGCCTTCATGGCGGCCTTGCGCACCATCGCGCCGGCTTCCATGGAGGTGTGGATCTCGTCGCCGGTACGGTCGAGGAAGCCGGTGTTGATAAACACCACGCGCTCGCTGGCGGCCTTGATGCAGGCCTTGAGGTTGACCGTGGTACGGCGCTCCTCGTCCATGATCCCGACTTTGAGGGTGTTGCGCGGCAGCTTCAGCACGTCTTCGATGCGACCGAACAGCTCGTTGGTGAACGCGGCTTCTTCCGGGCCGTGCATTTTCGGTTTAACGATGTACACCGAACCGGTGCGGCTGTTCTTGCGGCGGGTGTTGCCGTTAAGGCTGTGGATCGCCGACAGGCTGGTGAGCAGGCCGTCGAGAATGCCTTCCGGCACTTCGTTGCCATCCTTGTCGAGGATCGCGTCGATGGTCATCAAGTGGCCAACGTTACGCACGAACAGCAGCGAACGACCGTGCAGGGTCACTTCCTTGCCGTCGGCACCGGTGTAGACGCGGTCGGCGTTCATGGTGCGGGTAAAGGTCTTGCCACCCTTGGCGACTTCTTCCGACAGGTCGCCCTTCATCAGGCCGAGCCAGTTGCGGTAGATCACCACCTTGTCATCGGCATCGACGGCGGCGACGGAGTCTTCGCAGTCCATGATGGTGGTCAGGGCGGCTTCCATCAGCACGTCTTTCACGCCGGCGGCGTCGGTCTGGCCGACCGGGGTGCTGGCGTCGACCTGGATTTCGAAGTGCAGGCCGTTGTGCTTCAGCAGGATGGCGGTCGGCTTGGCTGCGTCGCCCTGGTAGCCGATCAACTGGGCATCGCTGCGCAGGCCGCTGTTGCTGCCGCCCTTGAGGCTGACCACGAGCTTGCCGTCGACGATCTTGTAGCCGGTGGAATCCACATGGCTGCCGGCAGCCAGTGGTGCGGCTTCGTCGAGGAAGGCGCGGGCGAAGGCGATGACCTTGTCGCCACGCACCTTGTTGTAGCCTTTGCCTTTCTCGGCGCCGTCGGCTTCGCTGATGGCATCGGTGCCATAGAGCGCGTCATACAGTGAGCCCCAGCGCGCATTCGAAGCGTTGAGGGCGAAACGGGCGTTCATCACCGGCACTACCAGCTGCGGGCCGGCCATGTGGGCAATTTCTTCGTCGACGTTTTGGGTCGAGGCCTGGAAATCCGCGGCTTCTGGCAGCAGGTATCCGATATCTTGAAGGAAGGCTTTGTAGGCCACCGCGTCGTGGGCCTGGCCGGCGTGTGCCTGGTGCCAGGTGTCGATCCGCACTTGAAAATCGTCGCGTTTGGCGAGTAGGGCTTTGTTCTTCGGCGCCAGGTCGTGGATGACCTTATCGGCACCGGCCCAGAACTGGTCGGCGGTAATGCCGGTACCAGGAATGGCTTCGTTGTTCACGAAGTCGAACAGGACTTTGGCGACCTGCAGGCCACCGACTTGAACGTGTTCAGTCATTGCTTGCCTCACTCTGCGGAGCTTATGCGCTTTTCAGCTTTTCAATTTACCAATGAAGCCTCTGGCCATGTAAACCGTGAACACGCTGCACCAGTACATGCCGTAGAAGGCGGCTGGGCGGGCTGCGTCGCGGTGCGTGGTTGCCTTGGCAGACATCGACCTAACGTTATGTAGTGCGCGATTGGGCATACTACATGATGAGTTGCGGTTGTGAAAATTAGACTAAATACGTCGTTTAGCGACCCACTTTGGTCGTACGGTCACAGTGGGGTACGGGATGTTCTCAAAAAACTATTGGATTGTTCCATATAAATATAAAAATGGTACACGATTTGTTTTCGTGGCTACCTGAGTCCACCTTGGTAGGTACGAGGGGAACGCCTGGTTCCTACCTGATTTTCATAAGAAGAGGACGACACCATGGACCATCTCGTACTGACTGTCATCGCCCCGGACAAACCCGGTGTGGTCGAACGCATCGCCCAATGCATCGCCGCCCATGGCGGCAACTGGCTGGAAAGCCGCATGGCGCACATGGCCGGGCAGTTTGCCGGGATTTTGCGGGTGAGCGTGCCGGCGGAAAATCGGCTGGACTTGATTGGCGCGCTGGAAGACTTGTCCACCCACGGCATTCGCGTGCTGCTGGGCGAAAGCAGTTCGCTCGCCCCCAGCGAGTCGCAACCCATCGCGATGGAACTGGTCGGTAACGACCGGCCGGGGATTGTTCGCGACATCACCGCGCTGCTCAGCAAGCAGGGTGTCAACCTGGAGCGCTTGATCACCGACGTGCGCCCGGCGCCCATGAGCAGCGACCTGCTGTTCCACGCCGAAGCCTTGCTGGCGGTGCCGTTGACGCTGCCGCTGGAAACCTTGCAGGCGGCGCTGGAAACCCTGGCCGACGACTTGATGGTGGAACTGGAACTACGCAGCGAGGAATAGTTGCCCACAAGGTTATGCATGGAAATCTTGCATGGGCCTGTGGATAACCTGTAGAGACTCGCGTCCGGCCCAGGCGGGCCGTGTCTCTTCGCCAGCTGGCTAAAAAACGAACAGTTTCAAGGGCTTGTGCACAAACGCCGGGGACCAGGCTGTGGATAACCTTGGGGTGAATGCCTGCAAGCCACACCAGCTGTGGCTTGCAGAGGTTTGTACGTTATTTGATCAGTTTTTCCGCACAGTCATCCAGGCGTCGATGCTGTAAACCACCAGGCCGGCCCAGATAAAGCAGAAGGCGATCAGCGTGGCGGGTGCCAGGTGTTCGTTGAATAACAGCACGGCTTCCAGCAGCACCAGGGTGGGCGCCACGTATTGCAGGAAGCCCAGGGCGGTGTAGGGCAAATGCCGTGCGGCGGCGTTGAAACACACCAGCGGGATCAGCGTCACCGGGCCTGCGGCCACCAGCCACCACGCTTCGGAGGTGCTCCAGAATTCCATCTGTGCGCTGTGGGCCGAGGGGTTGAACAGCAACCATGCGATGGCAATCGGCACCAGCATCCAGGTTTCCACCACCAGCCCGGGCAATGCCTTGACCGGCGCCTGCTTGCGGATCAACCCGTAGAAACCAAAGGTCGCCGCCAGGACCAGGGATACCCACGGCAGGCTGCCGACTTGCCATACCTGTTGCGCCACACCTACCGCTGCCAGGCCCACGGCCACCCATTGCAGGCGGCGCAGGCGCTCGCCGAGGATCACCATGCCCAGCAGCACGTTCACCAGCGGGTTGATGTAGTAACCCAGGCTGGCCTCCAGCATGCGGCCACTGTTCACTGACCACACGTAGGTCAGCCAGTTGGCTGCGATCAAGGTGCCGCTCAGGGCCAGGATCGCCAGGCGCCTGGGGTTGTCCCGCAGTTCTCGGAGCCAGCCCGGGTGTTTCCAGACTATCAGCAGCAGACTGCCGAACAGCGCCGACCACAGCACGCGGTTGACGATGATTTCTGCGGCGGGAACGCTGGCGATGGCCTTGAAGTAGATCGGGAACAGGCCCCAGATGACGTAGGCGCTCAGGCCCAATATGTACCCGCGACGGGGGTTGGCGGCTTGCATGCAGAATCCTTGCTTAGGCAGCTAACAAAGCCGCGATTGTAAGGATATTTGTCAGTCAGTGGGATGTGCTTTTCTGTAGGCGCTGGCTTGCCGGCGATGGCTTCACCTCGGTTCCACTGATACACCGAGGCGCTTGCATCGCCGGCAAGCCAGCTCCTACAGGGGATTGTGGTGTGCGTTAGAACAGTTTCAAGGGTTCTTCATTGAGCGCCGACAACTGCTCGCGCAACGCCAGCACCTGGTCGCCCCAGTAACGTTCGCTGCCAAACCAGGGAAAGCTGTGGGGGAACGCCGGGTCGTCCCAGCGCCGTGCAAGCCAGGCGCTGTAGTGCATCAGGCGCAGGGCACGCAGGGGTTCGATCAGGGCCAGTTCGCGCGGGTCGAAGTCGTGGAATTCCTGGTAGCCGTCCATCAATTCCGACAGTTGCCCCAGGCATTCCTGGCGATCACCGGCGAGCATCATCCACAGGTCCTGAACGGCGGGGCCCATGCGGCAGTCATCGAGGTCGACGATATGGAACATCTCGTCGCGGCACATCATATTGCCGGGGTGGCAATCGCCGTGCATGCGGATGTTCTTGTGGGGCGTGGCCTTGTAGACCTCCTCCACACGCTTGAGCAGGTCGCGGGCCACGGACTCGTAGGCTGGCAGCAGGCTGCGAGGAATGAAGTTGCCTTCCAGCAGGGTGTTCAAAGAGTCGTGACCGAAGTTCTTCACGCCCAGGGCTTCGCGGTGTTCGAAGGGGCGGGTGGAACCGACCGCATGCAGGCGGCCGAGCAATTGGCCGAGGCGATACAACTGGTCGAGGTTGCCCGGCTCCGGTGCGCGGCCGCCACGGCGCGGGAACAGGGTGAAGCGGAAACCCGCGTGCTCGAACAGGCTTTCACCGTTGTGAATCATCGGCGCCACCACCGGCACTTCGCACTCGGCCAGTTCGAAGGTGAAGCTGTGTTCTTCGAGGATCGCTTCGTTGGTCCAGCGTTGCGGCCGATAGAACTTGGCGATCAAGGGCTCGGAGTCTTCGATGCCGACCTGGTAGACACGGTTTTCGTAGCTGTTGAGCGCGAGGATGCGGGCGTCGCTGAGGAAACCGATGCTTTCGACTGCGTCGAGCACCAGGTCAGGGGTCAGTGTTTCAAACGGGTGTGCCATGCGAACTCCTGCGCGCAGCAGGGCGCCGCGTCCGGCCGGGTATGGTAACGCACCCAGGGTTGGATAGGTGGTGACTGTTCTGACGCCTTCGCGAGCAAGTCGAATCGTCGCACCGCCGCTCCCACATTAAACCGAGTCCTGGCTTTGGAATGCGGTCAAATGTGGGAGCGGGCTTGCTCGCGAAGAGGCCTTATCAGGCGCCGACGATCCCGCCATCATCCCGACGAATCGCCATCACCGAGGACCGTGGCTTGCCATTTGGCAGATGCTCCGGCCAGGTCGACCCACCGGTTTCCCCCGGATGCTGAATCCCCACAAACAGGGTTTTCTGGTCCGGCGAGAAGCTGATCCCGGTCACTTCACAGGCCACCGGCCCCACCATGAACCGCCGAATTTCACCGGTCGACGGGTCGGCACACAGCATCTGGTTATTACCCATCCCGGCAAAGTCGCCGCCGTTGCTGTAGTCGCCATCGGTGAGGATCCACAACCGCCCGGCCTTGTCGAAGCCCAGGCCGTCCGGGCTGTTGAACATGTTCTGCGGGTTGATGTTGGACGAGCCGCCCTTTGGCGTGCCGGCATGCACCGCCGGGTTGCCGGCCACCACGAACAAATCCCAGCTGAAGTCCGGCGCGCCATGGTCGTTGGCATTGGCCTTCCAGCGCAGGATCTGCCCGTAGACGTTTTTCTCCCGCGGGTTCGGGCCGCCCACCGGCTGGCCGTCTTCGCCGCGCTTGGCGTTGTTGGTCAGGGTGCAATACACCTGGCCGTCGGTGGGGCTGACCACGATCCATTCCGGGCGGTCCATGCGGGTGGCTTTCACCACGCTGGCGGCCAGGCGCGCGTGGATCAGCACTTCGGCCTGGCTGGCAAAACCGCTGTTGGCGTCGATGCCGTTCTTGCCGTAGGTCAGCTCGACCCATTGGCCCTGGCCCTTGGGATGGTCGGCATTGCCGTCGCCCGCATCGAAAATCGCCACGTACAAGGTGCCGTGGTCCAGCAGGTCCTTGTTGGCCTTGGGGTTCTTGTGATTGATCTTGTCGCGGCTGATGAACTTGTAGATGAACTCGCCGCGCTCGTCGTCGCCCATGTACACCACGGCGCGGCCGTCGCGCGTTTCCGCCAGGGCAGCGTTTTCGTGCTTGAAGCGGCCCAGGGCGGTGCGTTTGACCGGTGTGGATTGCGGGTCGAACGGGTCGATTTCCACTACCCAGCCATGGCGGTTGAGTTCGTTGGGATTCTTGGCCATGTCGAAGCGCGGGTCGTGGGGGTGCCAGTTGATGTCTTTGCTCGCGGCGACCACGCCATAGCGTTTCTGCCCGGCGTCGAAGGTCTGTTGCGGGTTGCTGCTGCCGAAGCAGTCGGTGAAGTTCTCTTCGCAGGTGAGATACGTGCCCCACGGGGTCTTGCCGTTGGCGCAGTTCTGGAAGGTGCCGAGGACTTTTTTGCCGGTTTTGTCGGCGCTGGTTTTCAGCCAGGCATGGCCCGCCGCAGGGCCGCCGAAGCGGATGGGCGAGTTGCCGTGGATGCGCCGGTTGTAGCGCGAGTCCTGAACGAACTGCCAGGTGTCGCCCTTGCGCCGCACTTCGATCACCGACACCCCTTCGCTGGCCAACGCCTTGCGCACGTCTTCGGCCGACTGCGGCGCGCCGCCGTGGGCGTAGAGGTAGCGGTAGTTGGTGTATTCGTTGTTGATCGCCATCAGCGCGCGGTTGTCGTCACCGGGGAAGGCGAACAGGCTCATGCCGTCGTTGTTGTCGCCGAACTGCTGTTCCTGGGCCTTGGCCGTGCCGTTGCCGCTGGGGTCGAAGGCCGGCGCGTTCTTGTGCAGCGGCTGGCCCCAGCTGATCAGTACCGAGGCGCTGTAGCCGGGCGGCAGGGTGATGGTGTCGCTGGTGGCCGAGGCGATGCTGGCGAAGCCCAGAAGCGGGCTGTTCGACGCGGCGTTGACCGCCAGGGCGCTGCGGGTCAGCAGGTTGCCGCCGAGGAACATCGCGGCACCGCACAGGGCGCCGGCGCCGATAAAACGCCGGCGGCTGAGGCCGACCATCTGTTCCAGGTCGGTGGCTTGGTTTTCTTCTAATAGGCTCATTTCAGGCTCCCTGCGGGTTTTTGCAGCCACCTTAGGGAGCAGTCGTGACGAAATTGTTGCAGTTTGAAGCGCTACACCGGAGTGCCCAGCAGCACGTTGCTGGGGGAGAACTGCACCTTCACCTGCAGGCCTTCGGCGGCATGGATCTGCGCAAGCGCGTCGGGCCGGGCCAGGGCGCAGAGAACCTGGCCGTTGGGCAAGGTGATCCGCACCTCGCTGGGGCCGTCTTCGGCATCGAGAATGGCGTCGATTTTTCCTTCCAGGCAATTGTGTCCAGGTGTTGCTGCCTGCGTGACGGCCAGTACTTCAAGCCAGCCGGCCTTGATCAGGGCGACGACTTCGGTGCCGATCTCCAGCTCCAGGCGCAAGGTACTGTCGTGGGTGATCTGCGCATCCAGGCGCAGCCCAGCGGCCAGCTCCAGGCGAATCAGGTCATTGCGGCCGTGGCTGTCGATGGCGATCACCCGGCCGTGCAACTGGTTACGTGCGCTGGTGCGCAGCATCAGGCGGCCCAGCAGGTTGAAGTCGCTGGCGTCTTCGGCACAATCCAGCACCTGGGCTTGCAGTACCTGCAGGCGTTGGTAAAGGCGTAATACCCGCTCACCCTCGGCCGTCAACCTGGCGCCGCCACCGCCCTTGCCGCCGACGCTGCGTTCCACCAGGGGCTTTTGCGCCAGGTTGTTCAGTTCGTCGATGGCGTCCCAGGCCGCCTTGTAGCTCAGCCCCGCGCTCTTTGCGGCGCGGGTGATGGAGCCTTGTTCGGCAATATGTTGCAGCAGTGCAATGCGCTGCGGGCGACGGACGATGTGTTGGCTCAAGAGGGTTGGCAGGGACATGGTTACACGCTTCGATGGAATGGGCTGACGTTGCGGGCAGGGCGCCCGCGAGTCAAGTTATGTGCCGTGCTTGGGCGTACGGGCCAGGCAATACACATCCACCTGTCGGGCGCCGGCATCCATTAACAGGCGGGCGAGACTGCTGGCGGTGGCGCCGGTGGTCAGTACGTCGTCGATCAGCGCCAAGTGCCGGCCTTTGACTTGCGCGTCGTCGGCCAGGGCGAAGGCCTGGTGCAGGTTGCGCTTGCGGGTCCTGGCGTCGAGGTCTTGCTGCGCCACGGTTTCACGCGGCCGTGACAGCAGGTGCTCATCCCAGGGGATGTTCAGGTCCTCATTCAGCCAGCGGGCGAGCATCGCCGCCTGGTTGAAGCCCCGTTCCCGCAGGCGTTTGCGGGCCAGGGGCACGGGCAGCAGGCAGTCGGGGCGAGCCAGCGCGGCATCTTCATAGCGGTGTTGCAGGAATTGTCCCAACAGGTGCGCAAGCAGGTGCCCCAGCGGCCAGCGGGCCTGATGCTTGAAACGGCTGATCAGGCTGTCGATGGGGAAGCTGTAGGTCCACGGCGCGACAACCTGCTTGAACGCCGCAGGTTGCTTCAAGCACTGGCCGCACACCAGGCCAGTCGCCGGCAATGGCAGTGCGCACACCTCGCAATGTTCCATCAGCCAGGGCAGCTCGGTTTCGCAGGCGCTGCAGACAGGATCGGCCGTTCCGCTGCTTTCATCGCAGACTAAACAGGTTTGGTTGCTTTTTAACCAGATGTAAACCTCGTGTTTGTTCTCAAGTTGACAGTGCATGAATCTTCCTTAAATATGCCGAGCATCCGTGTCGTACCTGTGGGTATTACTCCCACAGGGCTTGCCAAAGCATAATCAAGGAATCGCCCATGAGCGCCAGCATCACTGCCAACCTGCGTCACGATTGGTCTTTAGCCGAAGTCAAAGCGCTGTTCGTACAGCCCTTCAACGACCTGTTGTTCCAGGCGCAGACCGTGCACCGCGCGCATTTCGACGCCAACCGCGTCCAGGTTTCCACGCTGCTGTCGATCAAGACCGGCGCCTGCCCGGAAGATTGCAAATATTGTCCGCAGTCGGGCCACTACAACACGGGCCTGGAAAAAGAGAAGCTGATGGAAGTGCAGAAGGTCCTCGAAGAGGCCGCTCGCGCCAAGGCCATCGGTTCGACCCGTTTCTGCATGGGCGCCGCCTGGAAGCATCCGTCAGCCAAAGACATGCCCTACGTGCTGGAGATGGTCAAAGGCGTGAAAGCCATGGGCCTGGAAACCTGCATGACCCTCGGCCGTCTCGATCAGGACCAGACCGAAGCCCTGGCCCAGGCCGGCCTCGATTACTACAACCACAACCTCGACACGTCGCCGGAGTTCTACGGTTCGATCATCACCACCCGCACCTACGGTGAGCGTCTGCAAACCCTGGCGTACGTGCGTGATTCGGGGATGAAGATCTGCTCCGGCGGCATCCTCGGCATGGGCGAGTCCCTGGACGATCGCGCCAACCTGCTGATCCAGTTGGCCAACCTGCCGGAGCATCCGGAATCGGTGCCGATCAACATGCTGGTGAAAGTTGCCGGCACGCCGCTGGAAAACGCCGACGACATCGACCCGTTCGACTTCATCCGCATGCTGGCGGTGGCGCGCATCCTGATGCCGCAGTCCCATGTGCGGCTGTCGGCCGGGCGTGAGGCGATGAACGAGCAGATGCAGGCCCTGGCATTCTTTGCTGGCGCCAACTCGATTTTCTACGGCGACAAGCTGCTGACCACTGCCAACCCGCAGGCGGACAAGGACATGCAACTGTTCTCGCGCCTGGGCATCTTGCCGGAAGCTCGTGAAGAGCACGCCGATGAAGTGCACCAGGCGGCGATCGAGCAGGCGCTGGTGGAGCAGAAGAGCAGCGAGCAGTTCTATAACGCGGCTGTTTGATACGTCCACTTTGGAATGCCATCCAAATGTGGGAGCGGGCTTGCTCGCGAAGGCGGTGTGTCAGCCAATACATAAGCTGACTGATCCACTGCTTTCGCGAGCAAGCCCGCTCCCACATTTTTGACTGCGTTCAACCTGATCTACCGAGGTCTCATGTCTTTCGATCTCGCCGCGCGTCTTGCGGCTCGTCGTGCCGAACACCTGTATCGCCAACGTCCACTGCTGCAGAGCCCGCAAGGCCCTGACGTGGTGGTCGACGGCCAGCCGTTGCTGGCGTTCTGCAACAACGATTACCTGGGCCTGGCCAATCACCCGCAAGTGATTGAAGCCTGGCGCGCGGGCGCGGCTCGCTGGGGCGTGGGTGGCGGCGCTTCGCATCTGGTGATCGGCCACAGCACGCCGCACCATGAACTGGAAGAGGCCCTGGCCGACCTCACTGGTCGCCCGCGGGCGCTGCTATTCACCACCGGTTACATGGCTAACCTTGGCGCCGTCACCGCGCTGGTGGGGCAGGGCGATACGGTGCTGGAAGACCGCCTTAACCACGCCTCGTTGCTGGATGCCGGTTTGCTCTCGGGTGCGCGCTTCAATCGTTACCTGCACAACGATGCTGAAAGCCTGGCCAAGCGCCTGGAGAAAGCCACCGGCAATACGCTGGTGGTGACCGACGGCGTGTTCAGCATGGACGGTGACCTGGCCGACTTGCCGGCGCTGGCCCGTGAAACCCGGGCCAAGGGCGCATGGTTGATGGTGGATGACGCCCATGGCTTCGGGCCTTTGGGCGCCAACGGTGGCGGGATCGTCGAGCATTTTGGCTTGAGCCAGGAAGATGTGCCGGTGCTGGTCGGCACCCTCGGCAAGGCTTTCGGTACCGCCGGCGCGTTTGTCGCGGGCAGCGAAGAGCTGATCGAAAGCCTGATCCAGTTCGCCCGCCCGTATATCTACACCACCAGCCAACCGCCGGCATTGGCCTGCGCCACGCTGAAAAGCCTGGAATTGCTGCGCACCGAGCATTGGCGGCGGGAGCATCTCAATGGGCTGATCCGCCAGTTCCGCCAGGGCGCCGAGCAGATTGGCCTGGAACTGATGGACAGTTTCACGCCGATCCAGCCGATCATGATTGGCGACAGTGCCCGCGCCGTGCGTTTGTCGCAGATGCTGCGCGAGCGCGGGCTGATGGTCACCGCGATCCGCCCACCGACCGTGCCCGCCGGCAGTGCCCGTCTGCGGGTGACTCTCACGGCGGCCCACAGTGAAGCCCAGGTGCAGCTATTGTTAAGCGCATTGGAAGAGTGTTTCTGCTTGTTAGGCCAGGAGCCCGACCATGCGTGATCGACTGATATTGCTGCCTGGCTGGGGCCTCGGCGTTTCGCCGCTGGAACCGCTGGCGGCGGCGTTGCAGGGGCTGGATGAACACTGGCAGGTGCAGATCGAACCGTTGCCGGACGTGGAGTCGGACGACCTTCAAGAGTGGCTCGATGAGCTGGATTCGACCTTGCCCCAAGACGTCTGGCTGGGTGGTTGGTCCCTCGGCGGCATGCTTGCTGCCGAGTTGGCCGCCCGGCGCGGTGATCATTGTTGCGGTTTGCTCACCTTTGCCAGCAACGCAAGCTTCGTGGCCTGGCCCCGCTGGGACCATGGCATGCACGAAGAGGATTTTATTGCGTTTCTTGACGGTTGCCGCCTTGATCCGGTTGCGACGTTAAAACGCTTCAGTCTGCTTTGCGCCCGGGGTTCCAGCGATCCCCGATCACTTGCTCGGTTATTGCTGGCGGGTGCCCCTAAAACCTCCGCGCAGACCTTGCTCAGTGGTCTGGAGCTGTTGGGCCGATTGGACACCCGTCAGGCGTTGGTCGACTTTCAAGGGCCGCAGTTGCATCTGTTTGCCGGGCTGGACGGGCTGGTTCCGGCTGAAGTGGCGAGTGAGTTGTTCGCCTTGTTGCCTGACGTTGAAATCGGCCTGATTGAACAGGCCGGTCACGCTTTTCTACTGGAGGACCCCCACGGTGTGGCGGGGGCCATCCAGGCTTTTTTGCATGAGTGCGGTGATGACTGATTTGTCCCATGTGCTGCCCGGCGGCTTGCCAGACAAGCGCCAGGTAGCGGCCTCCTTTTCCCGCGCAGCCGCCAGTTACGACAGCGTTGCCGAGTTGCAGCGTGCGGTGGGCAGCGAGCTGCTGCGGCGTTTGCCCGAAGGTCTTTCTCCACAACGCTGGCTGGACCTGGGCTGCGGCACGGGTTATTTCAGTCGTGTGCTGGGCCAGTCATTTGCGGGTAGCCAGGGTTTCGCCCTGGATATCGCCGAGGGCATGCTCAAACACGCCCGGCCGCTGGGCGGTGCACAACATTTCATCGCTGGCGATGCCGAGCGCTTGCCGTTGCAGGACGCCAGTTGCGGGCTGATTTACTCCAGTTTGGCGGTGCAGTGGTGCTCGGATTTTGCCGCAGTGCTCAGCGAAGCGCGGCGCGTATTGCAGCCCGGCGGCGTGCTGGCGTTTGCCAGCCTCTGCGTGGGTACGCTGGATGAGTTGCGCGAAAGCTGGCGCGCAGCGGATGGCATGGTTCATGTGAACCGCTTCCGGCCGTTCAGTGCTTATGAGCAACTGTGCGCAGCCAGTGGTTTGCGGGTGCGCAGCCTGGAGCAGTGTCCCCACGTGTTGCATTACCCCGACGTGCGCAGCCTGACCCACGAACTGAAAGCGTTGGGTGCGCACAATCTGAACCCGGGGCGCCCAGGAGGGTTGACGGGCCGGGCGCGGATTGTTGCACTGGTGCAAGCCTACGAGCAGTTCCGCCAGGCCCAGGGCCTGCCGGCAACTTATCAAGTGGTGTACGCCGTCCTGGAGAAACCTCTATGAATGCCGCTTACTTCATCACGGGGACCGACACCGACGTCGGCAAGACCACCGTCGCTGCCGGCCTGCTGCATGCCGCGCGGCAAGCCGGCAAAAGTACGGCGGCGGGCAAGCCGGTAGCCTCTGGGTGCCAGCTGACGCCCAAGGGCCTGCGCAATTCGGACGCCCTGGCGTTGCTGGCCGAGTGTTCGTTGCCGTTGAGTTATGCCGAGGTCAACCCGGTGGCCTTCGAGCCGGCCATCGCGCCGCATCTGGCGGCCCGTGAAGCCGGCGTGGCGCTGACGGTGCAGTCGTTGTTGAAGCCCATGCAGCACGTTCTCGCCAAGCAGGCGGACTTCACCTTGATCGAAGGTGCGGGCGGCTGGCGTGTGCCATTGGCGGACCAGGACAATTTGTCGGACCTGGCCCAGGCGCTGAAGCTGCCGGTGATCCTGGTGGTGGGTGTGCGGCTGGGGTGTATCAGTCACGCGTTGTTGACCGCAGAAGCCATCGCCCGGGACGGGTTGCCGCTGGCGGGCTGGGTGGCCAATATCATCGACCCCAAGACCTCTCGTCTGGAAGAAAACCTCGCGACCCTGGCTGAACGACTCCCCGCGCCATGCCTGGGAAGGGTGCCCAAGCTCAAGCATCCCAGCGCCGAAGCGGTCGCCGCGTACTTGCAACTGGACCTGCTTGACTAGTTTTGCCTATCGCGAAGGCATTATGCCATTAGTGTTTTTGACGGGCGTTTTGCCGGTAGGTCTGCTTCAATAACAGTTCACGATTCTCTTATAGGCAGGTTCACGCCATGGAAATCTCTGGTAGCAGTGCGTTTTACTCGGGACTGAGCGCGATTCAGACCGGGCAGAACCGTGTCGACCAGGCCGCCGGCAAGATTGCCAGCGCCGCCACTTCCCAGCCTTCGGACGCGCAAAATGATCGTTTGCGTTCGGTAGACGCCAATCAGGCCAGCAACTCGGCGAGCAACATGGTCGAGATGGCCCAAGGCAAGTTCCAGGTTGAACTGGGCGCCAAAGTCGCCAAGGCTTCCGACGAAATGCTCGGCACGTTGATCGATACTTACGCATAACCCCCCTCTTATCGTGCGAGCTGGCTTCTCTGTGGGAGCTGGCTTGCCTGCGATAGCGTCACCTCGATCCTTCTGATAGACCGCGGCGCCCGCATCGCAGGCAAGCCAGCTCCCACATTGATCTTCACCGCTCAATAATCTTTTTCCCCCTGAATCGTCATGCGGCATTTCGCTGCAGGCCTTGCCGTGCCTGACGTTGACCTGCGTCATGACAAACGGCGTTTGCGCGACGCTTGACAAGGATTGGTCGTAAACGTATGTTTCAAACAACTGTTTGACCGCCACAACACATCCATGCGGTTGTTCATCCCAGATACATCAGCAGAGGTTTATCGCTATGCCTGACTACAAGGCCCCCTTGCGTGATATTCGCTTCGTTCGTGACGAACTGCTTGGCTATGAAGCGCACTATCAGAGCCTGCCGGCTTGCCAGGACGCTACCCCGGACATGGTTGACGCCATTCTCGAAGAAGGCGCCAAGTTCTGTGAGCAGGTACTGGCACCGCTGAACCGCGTGGGTGATATCGAAGGTTGCACCTGGAGCGAGTCAGGCGTTAAGACCCCTACCGGTTTCAAAGAAGCCTACAAACAGTTCGTTGAAGGCGGCTGGCCAAGCCTGGCCCACGACGTGGCGCACGGTGGCCAGGGCCTGCCGGAATCCCTGGGCCTGGCGGTCAGCGAAATGGTCGGCGAAGCCAACTGGTCGTGGGGCATGTACCCGGGCCTGTCCCATGGCGCGATGAACACCATTTCCGAGCACGGCACCCCCGAGCAGCAAGAGGCTTACCTGACCAAACTGGTGTCGGGCGAGTGGACCGGCACCATGTGCCTGACCGAACCGCACTGCGGCACCGACCTGGGCATGCTGCGCACCAAGGCCGAGCCTCAGGCTGATGGTTCCTACAAGGTTTCCGGTACCAAGATCTTCATCTCGGCCGGCGAACACGACATGGCCGACAACATCGTCCACATCGTGCTGGCTCGCCTGCCGGACGCACCGGCTGGCACCAAAGGCATTTCGCTGTTCATCGTTCCCAAGTTCGTACCAAACGCCGACGGTTCGATTGGCGAACGCAACGCGGTGTCCTGTGGTTCCCTGGAACACAAGATGGGTATCCACGGCAACGCCACCTGCGTGATGAACTTCGACGCGGCCACCGGTTTCCTGATCGGCCCGGCGAACAAAGGCCTGAACTGCATGTTCACCTTTATGAACACCGCTCGCCTGGGCACCGCGCTGCAAGGCCTGTCCCACGCTGAAATCGGCTTCCAGGGCGGCCTCAAATACGCTCGCGACCGCCTGCAAATGCGCTCCCTGACTGGCCCGAAAGCGCCAGACAAGGCCGCTGACCCGATCATCGTGCACCCTGACGTGCGCCGCATGCTGCTGACCATGAAAGCCTTCGCCGAAGGCAACCGCGCGATGGTGTACTTCACCGCCAAGCAGGTTGACGTGGTCAAGTACGGCACTGACGACGAAGCCAAGAAACAGGCTGACGCACTGCTGGCCTTCATGACCCCGATCGCCAAGGCGTTCATGACCGAAGTCGGTTTTGAAGCCGCCAACCACGGCGTGCAAATCTACGGCGGCCACGGCTTCATCGCCGAGTGGGGCATGGAGCAGAACGTTCGCGACAGCCGCATTTCGATGCTGTACGAAGGCACCACCGGCATTCAGGCCCTCGACCTGCTGGGCCGCAAAGTGCTGATGACCCAGGGCGAAGCGCTGAAGGGCTTCACCAAGATCGTCCACAAGTTCTGCCAGGCCAACGAAGGCAACGAAGCGGTACAGGAATTCATTGCACCGCTGGCGGCACTGAACAAAGAGTGGGGCGAGTTGACCATGAAGGTCGGCATGGCGGCCATGAAAGACCGCGAAGAAGTCGGTGCCGCTTCGGTGGATTACCTGATGTACTCCGGTTATGCCTGCCTGGCTTACTTCTGGGCCGACATGGCCCGCCTGGCCGCCGAGAAACTGGCTGCCGGCACCACCGAAGAAGGCTTCTACACCGCCAAGCTGCAGACTGCGCGCTTCTACTTCCAGCGCATCCTGCCGCGTACCCGCACCCACGTTGCAACCATGCTGTCGGGCGCCAACAACCTGATGGACATGAAAGAAGAGAACTTCGACCTGGGCTACTAAGCCTCGGCCAGTTCGCTTCAAAAGCCGCCACTCCTTCGGGAGCGGCGGTTTTTTTTGCGCGATAAAAAACCACAGTACCGCACTCAGGGATTGCTCCGAGCGGCCGTTACAGTGATGGCAATGTGATACGCATCACATTGAATGTGCTTAACTGTGATCAGTGAAGGCACTGTGCCATCTTTTTTTGTGGGTCGGAGCTTTACCCTTGTCGCGCGCGTCTGCTGTACGTTTCAGTCATTTTTTACCTTCACTGCTTTTACTGCTGGCGGGGCTCTCGGCTGCGTATGTGAAGGATCTCAATGTGTTCTTCACTTCACTGTTCAATGTGCTGCCGACCCTCGTGCTGCTGCTGGGCGGCTCGTACTGCGCGGTCTACCGGCGCCAGCGAGAGCTGTTCCTGATGATCACGGTGTACGTGGTCTATTTCCTGCTGGATACCCAGACCGATTACTACCGCGATAACGGTCGCGTGCGGGACGACGCGGCCGTGGTCTTCCATCTGTGTTGCCTGTTGTTACCGTTGCTGTTCGGCATCTACGCGGTCTGGCAAGAAAAAACCCACCTGTTTCGCGACTTCGTCGCACGCTGCGCGGTGCTGTTTGCGGTAGGCAGCGTGGCGCTTGCCCTTGAACAAAGTTTCCCCCATGCCTTGTTAAGCTGGTTGGCCGAAATTCGCTGGCCCGCCTTGCATGGACGCTGGATGAGCCTGATCCAGCTGTCCTATCCGATGTTCCTGATTGGTTTTGTGACCCTGGCCGCGCAGTACTGGTATCAACCAAGACCGCTGCACGCCGCGCAGCTGGTAGGGTTGCTGGGCTTGTTCTGGATGTTGCCGCAGACGTTCATCCTGCCGTTCACCCTGAACATCATGTGCAGCCAGGTGATGCTGATGATCGCTGCCGGGGTGGCCCACGAGGCTTATCAAATGGCCTTCCGTGACGAGCTGACCGGGTTGCCGGGCCGCCGCGCGCTCAATGAGCGCATGCAACGCCTGGGGCGCAATTATGTGCTGGCCA
This sequence comes from Pseudomonas sp. KK18, assembly GCF_037094675.1. Lineage (NCBI taxonomy): Bacteria > Pseudomonadati > Pseudomonadota > Gammaproteobacteria > Pseudomonadales > Pseudomonadaceae > Pseudomonas > Pseudomonas sp. KK18. The sequence continues at coordinate 6,624,926 of NZ_CP146605.1, read as the reverse complement.
TGGGCGACGTCGATCACTTCAAGCGTTTCAACGATACCCATGGCCACGACGTGGGCGACCAGGTACTGCGCCTGGTGGCCAGCAAGCTGTCCAAGGTCAACGGCGGCGGCCGGGCCTACCGCTATGGCGGTGAGGAATTTGCCGTGGTATTCGCCGGCAAGACCCTGGATGAATGCCTGCCGCACCTGGAAGAGATCCGCGAAATCATCGCCAACTACGACATCAAGCTGCGTAACCCGGACCGTCCCCACGACGACCAGCAGGGGCGCCAGCGTCGTGTAGGCAATGGCGCTTCCAGCGTGTCGGTGACCGTCAGCATCGGCGTGGCCGAACGCCAGGCCGAGCAGCGCAGCCCTGAAGAAGTGCTCAAATCCGCCGACCAGGCGCTGTACAACGCCAAGGGCGCGGGGCGTAACTGCGTGGTCGCTGCGGGGCAGACCCGCCGCGGCGCGGTCCGCATGGACAGCGCTGCCGGTTGAGTGATGGTGGTGTATTCAGCGGCCCTACAGTGATTGTCCGGTGGGCCGTGGGGCAGTAGGTTGAAGGCATCTGCTGCCGGAGACATTGCCATGCCTGACTATAAAGCTCCCCTGCGCGACATGCGCTTTCTGATCGATCACGTCTTTGACTTCCACGGCCACTACGCCGCGCTGGGTGCAAGCGATGCCAGCCCGGACATGGTCGGCGCGATCCTCGAGGAAGGTGCGAAGTTCTGCGAAAACGTCCTGGCGCCGTTGAACCGCTCCGGCGATGAAGAAGGCTGCCATTTCGACAACGGTGTGGTGACCACGCCCAAGGGCTTCAAGGAAGCCTTCGCGCAGTACGTGGAAGGCGGCTGGCACGGTTTGGCGGCTGACCCGGCCTACGGCGGGCAGGGCTTGCCAATGTCCCTGGGCCTGGTGCTCGCGGAGATGATCTCCTCCAGCAATACGTCCTGGGGCATGTACCCTGGCCTGACCCACGGTGCGATGTCGGCGATCCGTGCCCACGGCACTGAAGAGCAGAAAAACACCTACCTGAGCAAACTCACCGCGGGCCAGTGGACCGGCACCATGTGCCTGACTGAAGCCCATTGCGGCACCGACCTGGGCCTGATCAAGACCCGCGCCGTACCGCAGGCCGACGGCAGTTATGCAGTCACCGGCAGCAAGATTTTCATCTCGGCCGGCGAGCATGACATGAGTGACAACATCATCCACCTGGTGCTGGCCAAGCTGCCGGATGCGCCGGCCGGCACCAAGGGAATCTCGCTGTTTATCGTGCCCAAGTTCCATGCCGACTCGGGCGAGCGCAACACGATGAGTTGCGGCTCCATCGAGCACAAGATGGGCATCAAGGCGTCGGCCACCTGTGTGCTGAACTTCGATGGCGCCCGGGGTTTCCTGATCGGTGAGGCGAACAAAGGCCTCAACTGCATGTTCACCATGATGAACCATGCGCGCCTGGGCACCGGCATGCAGGGCCTTTGCCTGGGGGAAGCGAGCTTCCAGGGTGCGATCAAGTACGCCAACGACCGCTTGCAGATGCGCTCGCTGACCGGCGCCAAGGCACCCGAAAAAGCCGCTGATCCGATCATCGTCCACCCGGATGTGCGGCGCATGTTGCTGACCATGAAAGCCTTCAATGAAGGCAACCGCGCATTGACCTACTTCTCGGCACAGTTGCTCGATACCGCACACCTGAGTGGCGACGAGGGGCAACGCCAGGAAGCCGAAGACCTGTTGGCCTTCCTTACGCCGATCTGCAAGGCGTTCATGACCGAAACCGGGCTGGAGGTGACCAACCACGGCATGCAGGTGTTCGGTGGCCATGGCTTCATTCGTGAATGGGGCATGGAGCAACTGGTTCGCGATTGCCGGATTGCGCCGATCTATGAAGGGACCAACGGCATCCAGGCCCTGGATTTGCTCGGGCGCAAGGTGCTCGGCAGCCAGGGCAAGCTGCTGCGCGGCTTTACCAAAATCGTCCACAAGTTTTGCGCGGCCAACGCCGAACATCCGCAACTCAAGGCCCATGTGGCTCAGCTCAACCAGTTGAATCAGCAGTGGGGTGAGCTGACGGTCAAGGTAGGCATGGCAGCCATGAAAAACCCGGATGAAGTCGGCGCCGCAGCCCTGGATTACCTGATGTACAGCGGCTACATCATCCTTGCCTACTTGTGGCTGCGCATGGCGCTGGTGGCACAAGAGCAGTTGGACAGCGGTAGCGGTGATGCCGATTACGCCCGAGGCAAGCTGGCGACCTGCGAGTTCTACTTCAAGCGCCTGCTACCGCGCACGGCCGCGCACCGGGCGGCGGTGGAGGCGGGCAGTGAGTGCCTGATGAGTCTGCCGGCGGAGCTGTTTGCGCTTTAGTGACCGTAAAATACTTGTTGGTCACAAGCAGACCCTATGTGTCACAAAAGTTGTTCGGTTACACTCGGGGTCTGTAAAACCGACCCCACCCGAATAACGTTAAAGTTCTCACGAGGTTTGCCATGGCTGACTACAAAGCGCCGCTGCGCGATATGCGCTTCGTCCTCAACGAAGTTTTCGAGGTCGCCAAACTCTGGGCCCAACTGCCCGCGCTGGCAGAAACCGTCGACGCCGAGACCGTTGAGGCAATCCTCGAAGAAGCCGGCAAAGTCACCTCCAAGACCGTCGCCCCGCTCAGCCGCGGCGGCGACGAAGAAGGCTGCCGCTGGGAGAATGGCGCGGTCTTCACCCCGGCTGGCTTCAAGGACGCCTACAAAACCTACGCTGAAGGCGGTTGGGTAGGTGTTGGCGGCGACCCGGCGTACGGCGGCATGGGCATGCCCAAGGCAGTGTCGGCCCAGGTAGAAGAGATGATCAACTCCTCGGGCCTGGCCTTCGGCCTGTACCCGATGCTGACCTCCGGCGCCTGCGTGTCGATCAACACCCACGCCAGTGAAGAGCTCAAGGCCACTTATCTGCCGAATATGTACTCCGGCGTGTGGGCCGGTTCCATGTGCCTGACCGAGCCTCATGCCGGCACTGACCTTGGGATAATTCGGACCAAGGCCGAGCCTCAGGCAGACGGTTCCTACAAGGTCAGCGGCACCAAGATCTTCATCACCGGTGGCGAGCACGACCTCACCGAGAACATCATCCACCTGGTGCTGGCCAAGCTGCCGGACGCACCGGCGGGTCCCAAGGGTATTTCGCTGTTCCTGGTGCCCAAGTTCATGGTCAATGCCGACGGCAGCCTGGGGGCGCGCAATCCGGTGACCTGCGGCTCCATCGAACACAAGATGGGCATCCAGGCGTCTGCGACCTGCGTGATGAACTTCGACGAAGCCGTGGGCTACCTGGTGGGCGAGCCGAACCGTGGCCTGGCCGCGATGTTCACCATGATGAACTACGAGCGCCTGGGTGTGGGCATCCAGGGCCTGGCCTCCGGTGAGCGCTCTTATCAGAACGCTATCGAATATGCGCGCGACCGCCTGCAAAGCCGTTCGCCAACCGGTCCGAAAGCCAAGGACAAGGTCGCTGACCCAATCATCGTCCACCCGGACGTGCGGCGCATGCTGCTGACCATGAAAGCCTCGAACGAAGGTGGCCGTGCGTTCTCCACCTATGTGGCGATGCAGCTCGACACCGCCAAGTTCAGCGAAGACGCCACCGCCCGCAAACGCGCGGACGATCTGGTTGCTCTGCTGACCCCGGTTGCCAAGGCGTTCCTGACCGACCTGGGCCTGGAAACCACCGTGCACGGCCAGCAGATTTTCGGCGGCCACGGCTACATTCGCGAATGGGGCCAGGAGCAACTGGTGCGTGATGTGCGCATCACCCAGATCTACGAAGGCACCAACGGCATTCAGGCCCTGGACCTGGTGGGACGCAAGATCGTCGGTAGCGGTGGAGCGTTCTACAAGCTGTTCGCTGATGAGATCCGCCATTTCACCGCCACTGCCGGCGCCGAACTGGCCGAATTCACCAAGCCGCTGAACGCGGCCGTGGATGACCTGGACGAACTGACCGCCTGGCTGCTGGACCGCGCCAAATCCAACCCGAATGAAATCGGCGCGGCATCCGTGGAATACCTGCACGCGTTCGGCTACATGGCTTATGCCTACATGTGGGCCCTGATGGCCAAGGCGGCTCTCGGTAAAGAGGCTCAGGAAGACTTCTACGCGAGCAAGCTGGGCACCGCGCGTTTCTACTTTGCGCGCTTGCTGCCGCGGATCGCGTCCCTCAGCGCCTCGGTAAAAGCCGGTAGCGAATCGCTGTTCTTGCTGGATGAAGCACTGTTCTAAGGACTTGGAGGGCGTGTAAGCATTCTCTTACATGACGTGCTGCTATTCGTCCTCTATCGCCAAATTGGATCCACGGATAATCTACTTCACATGGACGTCGCGCAGGAAGCGCAAAGCAACAACACGGACACGTAGGATTCTGCCAGGAAGGCGGAGTGAAATGGATGTCAGGGAAACAGTCTGCAAAGCCCCGCTTCGGCGGGGTTTTCTTTTGCCTGCGAAAAAGTCAGGCGGGCGCGTTCATCACGTCTTCCAGCAGCGTGCGCAACAATTCCAGCGTCGCCTGCTGGCGCTGCACATCCCGGCACACCAACCCCACTTTCAACGGCACCCGTGGTTCGCTCAAGGGTTTCCACAGCAACGCCTTGCTGTTGTGTTCATCCTGGGAGCGTCCGGGAAGCACCGTCGCCAGCTTGGTGTGGGGCAGGCTGTCGAGAATCCCCGCCATCGTATTCAACTCGGCCTGCACTTGCGGGCGTCGGCCCAGGTTGGCCAATTGACCTTGCCATATCTGGCGCACCTGAAACTCTTCCCCCAGCAGCAACATGGGTAACTCGGCGGCTTGCTTCAGGGAGACTTTCTTGAATTCCCGCAGCGGGTGATCAGCCGGGATGACCACCTTCAGTTCATCTTCATACAGCAGCACGCCGTGCAGCCCCGGCTGGCGTGGCGGCAGGTAGCTGATGCCGATATCCAGCGAGCCGTTGAGCAGCCGGCGTTCGATTTCCATCCCGGTCAGCTCGTAGATCTGTACGACCAGGTGCGGCTGGGCCTTGCGTACTCGTTCGAGCATCTGCGGCACCAGGCTGGTGTGCACGGTTTGCAGCACGCCGATCGCCAAGGTGCGCAGTGCCTGGCCCTTGAAGTTGCGCAGTGCTTCCACCGCGTGCTGCATACCGTCGAGCAAGGGCAGGGCGTGGTTATACAAAGTGTGGGCGGCGAGGGTCGGCAGCAGGCGCTTGCTGCTGCGTTCGAACAGGCTCACATCAAGGTTTTGCTCGAGCTGGCGAATCTGCTGCGACAAAGCTGGCTGGGAGATCGACAGGCGCTCCGCTGCCCGCCCCACATGGCCTTCTTCGTACACCGCGACGAAATAACGCAGTTGCTTGAAATCCATAAGTAATGCTTATCGAAAATGCTGGAAAATCGAAATGGCCGAGTGCCCCCAAGGCGCCTAGTCTAGCGCCTATTCACAGGGCTTACAGGGCCGGAAAGCAAGATGAGTAGTGTTTATGTTGACGGTGTTTGCATAGGCAAGGCAAAAAACCTCCGCCATGGGTTTATCGGTAATACCGACCAAGGTGCGATTGCCAAAGAGGTTCATCCATGAACCTGTTCAACCTGCGTCGCCCCGCCCCCAGCCTGGATGATCTGATCCTCGAGGCGAAGACCCCGGCTCTGCGAGACGATCTTTCCAGCGATTGCCTGATGCCCAGCGTGGCCCGCCCGCCCCAGGTGTTTGTACGCGGCCAGGGCTCCTGGCTGTGGGACAGCGAAGACCGCGCCTATCTCGACTTCAGCCAGGGTGGCGGCGCCAACAGCCTGGGCCATAGCCCACAGGCAGTGACCAAGGCGCTGGCCGATCAGGCCCAATCGCTGATCAATCCCGGTAACAGCCTGCACAACCGCGTTCAACTGAACCTCGCCGACCGCCTGTGCCATCGCACCGGCAGCGACCAGGCCTACCTGCTCAACAGCGGCGCCGAAGCCTGCGAAGCGGCTATCAAGCTGGCGCGCAAATGGGGCCAACTGCACCGTGGCGGCGCCTATCGCATCATCACCGCGAGCAACGGTTGCCATGGCCGCAGCTTTGCCGCGATGTCGGCCTCGGCAGCCGCCAGTGAAAACCGTTTTGAGCCCCAGTTGCCAGGCTTCAGCCACGTGCCGTTCAACGACCTGCCGGCGCTGCACGCGGCGGTGGATGCGCAAACCGTGGCAATCATGCTGGAACCGATCCAGAACGATGCCGGTGTCATTCCCGCGACCGAGCATTACCTCAAGGGTGTCGAACGCCTGTGCCGTGAGCTGGGAATCCTGTTGATCCTCGATGAAGTGCAAACCGGCACCGGCCGTTGTGGCACGTTGCTCGCCGAACAGTACTATGGCGTTCGCGCCGACATCATCACCCTGGGCAAGGGCTTGGGGGGCGGTGTGCCGCTGGCGGCGTTGCTGGCACGGGGCAAAGCGTGTTGTTTTGAGCTGGGTGAGCTGGAAGGCACCCACCACGGCAACGCGCTGATGGCTTCCGCCGGTGTGGCGGTGCTTGATACGGTGCTGAACCACGGATTTCTTGAACACGTCTGCGAGGTCGGCACTTACCTGGGCGAAGGGCTTGCCCGCCTGGCGCATCGCTATGACCAGGGTGAACTGCGCGGCCAGGGCCTGATGTGGGGACTGACTCTGTCGGAGGATTCGGCAGATGCGGTGGTAAACGCCGCGCTCAGTGAAGGCCTGATCCTGAGCGCGCCGCAACCCGATTGCCTGCGCTTCACCCCGGCGCTCACATTGAGCAAAAGCAACGTCGACGAAATGCTCCTGCGTCTGGCCCGTACCTTCTCCCGGGTGCGCACTGCACAGCTGCAATGCCGCAAGGGCATTGCCGTTTAAGTCCCATATTTCCTGAACCGTCTCGCGGTATACGCGGCGCCTCCAGCCTGATTCTTTTGGCTGGGGGCGTTTTTTTGTCCGCGAATTAGACGATGGCTGAGTGCCAGATCCCACTGAACCCTTACCAACGGCCAAGGTCGATTAGCTTGTACGGCTCACACGAGCCGATTTTCTGGAGCTGAACCCATGGATATCATTCGCATCATCATCGCCATTCTGCTGCCGCCACTGGGTGTGTTCCTGCAAGTGGGTTTCGCTGGCGCGTTCTGGCTGAATATTCTGCTGACCTTGTGCGGTTATATCCCGGGTATCGTGCACGCGGTGTACATCATCGCCAAACGCTAAAAAGACCTCAGCCTTTCGCGATCAGCCGTGAGTTGCGCTCATTGCGAAAGGCCAGTTGCTCAATGGTCTGGGTGGCGTGCTCCGCTTCTTCGCGGGCCTGGAGGATCATGCCGTGGTGCTCCGATTTGCTGCACACCGGGTCGGCGTTGCTGGCATCCCCGGTCAGCATGAACGCCTGGCAGCGGCACCCACCGAAGTCCTTTTCCTTCTCGTCACATGAACGGCACGGCTCGGGCATCCAGTCGTAGCCGCGAAAGCGGTTGAAGCCAAACGAGTCGTACCAGATGTGTTGCATGCTGTGGTCGCGCACATTGGGAAATTGCACCGGCATCTGTCGGGCGCCGTGGCACGGTAGGGCAGTACCGTCCGGCGTTACTGTCAGAAAGATGCTGCCCCAGCCATTCATGCAGGCTTTCGGGCGTTCCTCGTAGTAATCCGGCGTGACGAATATCAGCTTGCACGGGTGGCCTTCGGCTTCGAGCTTGGCGCGGTATTCGTTGGTGATGCGTTCGGCGCGCACCAGCTGTTCCTGGGTCGGCAACAGGCCGACCCGATTGAGCTGGGCCCAGCCGTAGAACTGGCAGGTGGCAAGCTCGACAAAGTCCGCTTCCAGGGCAATGCACAGCTCAATGATGCGGTCGATCTTGTCGATATTGTGCCGATGGGTGACGAAGTTCAGCACCATCGGGTAGCCATGGGCTTTCACTGCCCGGGCCATTTCGAGTTTTTGCGCGAAGGCTTTTTTCGAGCCGGCCAGCAAGTTGTTCACTTGCTCGTCACTGGCCTGGAAACTGATCTGGATATGGTCCAGGCCGGCCTTCTTGAAGTCGCTGATCTTCTGCTCGGTGAGGCCGATGCCGGATGTGATCAGGTTGGTATAGAAACCCAGCTTGCGCGCCTCGGCGATCAGTTCGGCGAGGTCCTGGCGCACCAGCGGCTCACCGCCGGAAAACCCCAGTTGCGCAGCGCCCATTTCCCGGGCTTCACGAAATACCTTGATCCACTGTTCCGTGCTCAGTTCCTTGCCCTGCTCGGCAAAATCCAGCGGATTGGAGCAGTACGGGCATTGCAGCGGGCAGCGGTAGGTCAGCTCGGCCAGCAACCAGAGCGGCAGGCCGATTTCCGGCTTGGGTGGCAGGTCAGGCAAGTTCGATCCAGTGCTGAGCACGGGCAACCTCCATGAATTGCTCGATGTCTTCACCGAGCTCGGGCACGCCAGGGAACTGCTTGTCCAACTCGGCGATGATTGCGCTGACATCGCGCTCGCCGTCGATCAAGCCACCGATCAAGGCGGCGCTGTCGTTGAGCTTGATCATGCCTTCCGGGTACAGCAGCACATGGCCTTTTTGCGCCGGTTCGTACTGGAAACGATAGCCCTGGCGCCAGGTCGGTTTTTTGCTGCGATCGAAGCTCATAGGGTGATCCCCTTATGCCATACACGCTGATCGGTCACGCTGTGATACGGCGGGCGTTTCAGTTCATAAGCCATGCTCATTGCATCGAGCATGCTCCAAAGAATGTCCAGTTTGAACTGGAGAATTTCCAGCATGCGCTCCTGGCCTTCGCGGGTGGTGTAGTGCTGCAGGGTGATGGCCAGACCGTGCTCCACATCCCGGCGAGCCTGGCCCAGGCGGGTGCGGAAATACTCGTAGCCGGCGGGGTCGATCCATGGGTAATGCTGGGGCCAGCTGTCGAGGCGCGACTGGTGGATCTGCGGGGCGAACAACTCGGTCAGGGAACTGCTGGCGGCTTCCTGCCAGCTGGCCCGGCGGGCGAAGTTGACGTAGGCGTCTACCGCAAATCGTACGCCCGGCAGTACCAACTCCTGGGAGCGCAGTTGATCCGGGTCGAGGCCGACGGCCTGTCCCAGGCGCAACCAGGCTTCAATGCCGCCGTCTTCGCCGGGAGCGCCGTCGTGATCCAGCAGGCGCTGGATCCACTCACGACGAATCTCCCGGTCCGGGCAGTTGGCCAGGATCGCGGCGTCCTTGAGGGGAATGTTCACCTGATAATAAAAACGGTTGGCGACCCAGCCCTGGATCTGCTCGCGGGTGGCGCGGCCTTCGTACATCGCCACGTGATACGGGTGATGGATATGGTAGAAGGCGCCCTTGGCGCGCAGGGCCTGTTCGAACTCGGCGGTGGTCAGCGGTGTGTCAGTCATTTGGCTCGCTCCTACAATTCAATGCTCATGCCGTCGTACGCCACTTCCACATTGCGTCGCAGCAGCTCGGCTCGCTCGGGCGAGTCCTCATCCAGGATCGGGTTGGTGTTGTTGATGTGGATAAGCACCTTGCGCTGCTTGGGCAACTGCTCCAGCACTTCCAGCATGCCGCCGGGGCCGTTTTGTGCCAGGTGGCCCATCTCGCGACCGGTGCGGGTGCCGACGCCACGGCGCTGCATTTCGTCGTCGTCCCACATCGTGCCGTCCACCAGCAGGCAATCGCTGCCGGCCATTATTTCCAGCAACGGTGCGTCAACCTTGCCCAGGCCCGGCGCATAGAACAGCTTGCCGCCGGTGCGCAGGTCTTCGACGATCAGGCCGATGTTGTCGCCCGGGTGTGGGTCGAATCGGTGAGGCGAGTAGGGCGGTGCCGCGCTACGCAGCGGCAATGGTGTGAAGCGCAGGTTGGGGCAGGCGGGGATCGTGAAGCTGGCGTCCAGCTCGATGCGGTTCCAGGCCAGGCCGCCGTTCCAGTGGGTCAGCATGGTGAACAGCGGGAAGCCGGTGCTCAGGTCTTCATGGACCATGTCGGTGCACCACACTTGGTGCGGGCAGCCTTCGCGCAGGCTGAGCAGGCCGGTGGTGTGGTCGATCTGGCTGTCCATCAGGATGATCGCGCTGATGCCGGTATCCCGCAGCGCGCGGCCCGGTTGCATCGGGGCGAAGCCTTGAAGCTGGGCGCGGATATCTGGCGAGGCGTTGCACAGCACCCAGTTCACGCCGTCATCGGAAATCGCGATGGACGACTGGGTACGCGCCTCGGCCCGCAGGCTGCCGTCGCGAAAACCTGCACAGTTCACGCAGTTGCAGTTCCATTGCGGGAAACCACCGCCCGCGGCGGAACCTAGAATCTGGACAAACATGGCCGCTCCATTACACACAACTCAAAAATAAAAACGCCCCGGGCGAGCCGAGGCGTTGCATTGCGATACAAAGCCAATCAGCGGCTGGCAAAGTACATGGTGACTTCAAAGCCGATACGCAGATCAGTGTAAGCAGGTTTGGACCAAGTCATGTTCTTACTCCTACGAAGGGAAGGGACGTTTACTACCAAGTAATACATATAGTCCACCTCCAAGCGGAGATGTTCAGATGTGTGCATGTGAATGTTACGTACTTCTTTTGAAGATAGCGCTGTCCTGCGGGAAAAAGCCTTTTACCGAAGCGGCAATGATCAGCCAGATCGTTGCCAGGAGCCGGCGGCACAAGCGCCATTGGCCACACAGCGCCATCCGCCTGCAGCAGCATCGAGTTGCTGTGCAGCTACCATTAAATCCTCGCGGGTGCGGGTCTGGATGAAATCTTGCAGCTGCTGGATGTAATCCGACGGGTGGCCTGCCAAGTGCGCGTGCCAGAGCAGTTCAGCGGCTTGGGAAGTGGGTAGGGCGTCGAGGGAAAATTGCCGGGCCAGATCGTTCGGCAGTTCGCTGGCGTTAATCAGCGCGGGCAGTTGCTTCAGGAACGCCTGCAGGCGATCAAGTATTTGCGCAAGAGATGCGCTTGGGGATTGCACCCCAAACAGCAGGCCGGTTTGCCCGTTGTACTGTCGGATGCCGCTGAACACCGCGTAGCCCAATTGAAGCTCAACACGCAGTTGCTGGTAGAACGGCGCTTGCACCAGATGTGCGAGGAGGCGCCAGCAAGCTTCGTCCGCCAGGGAGCGTGTGGCTGTCGGGCAGAACAGCAGCAACGCGGCGTCGCTGGAATCGGTCCTGACTTCGTGCCAACGATGCTGGCTGCTGATTGACGGCAGTTCGCTGATAGCCGCTTGCGGTTGGCCGGGCAGTTTCCCGGCTGCACTTTTTATCGCCGTCTCGCAGGCGGCGGGCAGTCCCACGGCAAGCCCTTGCCAGCGAGCGGTTGACCATCGGTCTTGCCCAGCAACCTGCTGTGCAGCTTGGATGTCGGCGCAATACCCGGGCAATGCCTTGAGTAACTGCCGGATCGCCATTGCCGGCGCGGGGGAGGATGACGCTCCGGCATTTTCGTCGAGCCGGGTCAGCTCGCGTGCCACTTCCTCCAATATCGCGGGCATGGGTTCGTGCAGCCCTAGCATCTTCAGCTGCCAGTGACCGCCGATTGTCTCGAAAGACAACTGGACGCCAGCCTGGCTGGCGTTCTCACGCAGCCGTGGGAAAAGCTCTGCATCCAGCGGCGAATCCAGATGCCAGCGCAGGTAGAGCGCGCCTTCATCTGTGTCGCCTGGCAAGGCCTGGCTGAAGGTCAGCGCCGAAAGATCCTTCCGTCCACGGGAGCGATCCTGGGCGAACGTGCGCAGGCCGCGATGGGCGCTGGTTTGCCCGCGAATCAGCCCCGGGCGCTCTTCCTTGGCTGCCGGCTGCAGGAACGGATTGGTGGGCGGCAGTTGCCAGGCGTGCCGGGACGGCGGCAATTGCAGCGAGTCCAGCAGGGTCTTGAGGGAGCTGGCGCTTTGCTCGGACAGGACCAGTTCGTTGTCCTGCCGGGCCAATGCCAGGGCACCACTGACCTGTTGTTTGCGAGCAAGCAGCAAGGCGTACTCTTCCCGCAAGGGCGCCCAGTCACTGTGTGCGAAAAAGCTCAGCCAGTCGTGCAGCAGTTCTTCGATCAGTGTCGTCTGCTGCGCACCCTGAGTGTCCAGGGTGAACTTGATATCCAACAACGCCTGTCCGGCAAATTGATACAGCGCCGTTGCGTTAATGGCGCTGACTAACTGCCGCGACTGCAACTCGGCGAGCAACCCGCCGGGCGCCGAAGTGTTCAGCCACAGGCAGAGGAAATCCAGCGCCTCAGGGGAAGCCTCGCTTGCCACCACCTGATGCCAGTGGTGTTCATCGGTGTGTTGATAAGTACGTTGATTGCCGGCCAGCAACGCTGGCGCCGGCGTCTGTCGCCGCAGAGGTGCAGTCTTCAGCGCAGCGCCAAACTGATGCGCCAATGCCTCCAGCTCCACCAGCGACTGAGGGCCCGCAAGGCTCAAGGTCATCTGCCCGGAATGATAGAAACCTTCATAAAAATCCCGCAACGCCTGCTGAAAATCCTCACGCTCTACCGCCAAGCTATCCCGGTTGCCCGCATGAAACGCGCGCAACGGATGACCCGCCGCAACACCTCCCAGCAACGCTTGTTGCTGTTGCGCCGTGGCATCTTGCGACCAGGCAATAAACTCCGCCTGCAATACTTCGCGCTCACGCAACTGGTCTTCCAGGGCCAGGCGCGGATGGGCGAGCATGTCCCCCAGGCGCTCCAGTGCGGCTTCAAATGCCGAAACAGGCACCTCAAAGAAAAAGTCGGTAGTGCGCTCGCGGGTGCTGGCATTCACCTGCCCGCCCTGGCGCTGGACGTAGGCCATCAGCCCGTCGCTTGCAGGAAAACGTCCGGTGCCCAGGAACAATAAATGCTCAAGAAAATGCGCCAGTCCCGGCCACGCCAGGGGTACATCGTGGCTGCCCGCTGCAACGCGCAAGGCAGCCGCGGCGCGCTTCAAGCGCGGCGCATGATGCAAGGAAACCCGCAGGCCGCTGGCCAGGGTCAATTGAAGGTGATGAGGGTGGGCCGGCGCAGGCATGAGCACTTCCGAAACGTAGGAAGTGCCTATGCTAGCGCAAAGCAGCCGGGATCAGTGCTTGTGCAACGCCCCATAAAGCTCGGGACGACGGTCCAGCAGGTAGCGATTGGCCGCGCGTGAGTCGACCATCAACTGCCGATCGAGTGTGCCCACGATCAGCGCTTCATCCAGACTGGCCTGGGCAATCCGCTGGCCATCCGGCGCGGCGATGCTGCTTTGCCCGCAATACTGGATCTCGCCTTCCTGCCCGCAGTAATTGGCGTAGGCCACATAACACTGGTTTTCAAAAGCCCGCGCCCGCACGGTCACATCGGCGACGAAATCGAAGGGCACCATATTGGCCGTCGGCACCAGGATCAACTCCGCCCCGGCCAGCGCCAGGCGCCGGGTGTTCTCCGGGAATTCCAGGTCATAGCAAATCAGGAAACCCAGCTTCCAGCCGTTCAATTCCACCAGCGGAAAATCATCGTCCCCGGCGCTGAACATCGAGTTGTCGAGGTCGCCAAACAGGTGGGTCTTGCGGTAGTTGCACAGGCGTTGGCCGTTGGCGTCTATCAACTGCACGGCGTTGTAGATCTGCCCGTCTGCACCGCGCTCCGGATAGCCATACAGAATCGCCACGCCCGAGTTTTTCGCCAGCGCGGCGATGGACTGTGCGGATGGGCCGTCCTGGGTTTCAGCCAGGGCGCCGACCGCTTCCACGCCGATGTTATAGCCGGTGAGAAACATCTCCGGCAGTACCAGCAGGTCGGCGTCGGTGGCCTCTTGCGCCAACTGATGCAGGCGCTTGAGATTACCGGCCACGTCCAGCGGCAAAGGTGGGCATTGATACAGGGCAACACGCATGGGCAACTCCTTACTCGGGCAGTGCGATTGGCCCGATCTCGTCGAACACATCCCCCGGCCCCGGGTTCTGCGGGTGAGTGCTGCCACCGAAGTGAGTCATGATGCCCCACACCGCGTTCAGCGAGGTTTGCACGGCACCTTCGACCCACGCAGGCGTCCAGGACACGTCGTCACCGGCAATGAAAATACCGCGTTGCTCCGCCGGCATGTCCTTTTGCATGAAGTGCGCGTACATCCGTTGGTTGTAGCGATAGTGACCGGGAAGTGCGCCTTTGAAAGCGCCGAGGAAATGCGGGTCTGCTTCCCATGACACGGTGATCGGATCGCCGATGATGCGCGCGGCGATATCGACTTTCGGGTAGATCTTCTTCAGCGCATCCAGAGCCAGTTTCACGCGTTTCTCGATGGGTTGCGGAAGCATTTTCAGCGCATCGCTCATCCAGGAGTAGGACAGGCAGATCACCCCCGGCTTGTCGTCGCCGTTGTCGAACAGATAGGTGCCGCGGGTCAGGCGATCCGTCAGCGTCATGCTCATCAGGTCGCGGCCGGTTTCCGGATCCTTGTCCTTCCAGAATGGCCGGTCGACCATCACGAAGGTCTTCGACGACTGCATGTAGCGGGTGCGGTCCAGGGCCATCCACATCTTTTGCGAGAACAGGGTTTCGTCGCACTCGATCTGGGTGGTCAGCAGCCAGCTCTGGCAGGTGGTCAGCACGGCGGCGTATTCGCGGGTGTCACCGTAGTTGTCGGTGACGGCGAAACGGCCGTCCGGCGCGTGGGCAATGCGCTTGACCCCGGCCCGTGGCGCACCGTTGTGCAGGGAACTGAGGCTGGTGCCTTCGGGCCAGTGGGCGCAACGCTCCGGCACATGGCGCCAGATGCCCATGGGCACTTGGGCGACGCCGCCGACCACCAGATGCTGGTGATCGTCGCAGTTGGTCATCACCACGCGGAAGATTTCCAGCATCGAGTTGGGGAAGTCCGAGTCCCAGCCGCCGGTGCCGAAACCGACCTGGCCGAACACTTCGCGGTGATGAAAGGACAACTTGGCGAACGCTTTGGAGGTCGCCACGAAGTCGTAGAAGGTGCGGTCGTCCCACAACGGAACCAGCGTATTCCACAGCTCTTTCAGGCGCGGTACGTCACGGTCGCGGATGGCTTGCTGGATATCGGCGAACTGCGAGCCGGCTTCCAGGGCGTCGGCCCAGGCGTCAGCCACTTCCTGGAACAGTGCAGGAAGGTCAGCGAGTTTCTGTGCGTAGTGCGTCTGGCCTTCGAGGTCGATGACCGTGCTGCCGGAAGCCGGCGTCAGCGGGTTGGGGAAGGGTTTGGTCTCCAGCCCGAGCTTGTCTACATAGTGGTAGAACGCGGTAGAGGACACCGGGAAACGCATGCCACCCAGTTCCGCAATGATGCCTTCGGCGCCTTCAAATGCCTGGGAGCGCAGGCGGCCACCCATTTTCGAGGCTTCATACACCACGGGTTTAAGGCCCAGCTTCATCAACTCATAGGCGGCTACCAGACCGGCAATCCCGGCGCCGACGATCGCCACTTCGGCGCCGTGGTTGGCTGCCGGAATGCTGCCCAGGCCCGCCGGATGCTCGATCCAGTCATCAAAGGCAAACGGGAAGTCCGGGCCAAAGATGGTGATCGGCTTTTTACCGGTGGCGGGGTGGCGATTGGTCTTGCTGATGGTGCTGGAAGGAATGCTCATGGCTGACCTTGCTGGCGGCTCGGCGGGGCGCGACCCGCTGAGTATAGGAAAAGATGGCAGCCATTCTAGGGAGCGTAGCGTTCGTTAATAAGACGCAATGTGTCGTCGGATTGAATTGTTTTTAGTCAGAATGACGAGCTTGCTGGTCAGATTGGTTGTCCGCGATCCAGTTTGTTACTGAGGATGATCGAGGTGGTGGTCTTCTCCACGCCATCGACGCTGCCGATCTGGTCCAGCAGTTGATCCAGCTGTTCCGGCGAATCGGTGCGCAGCCAGGCCACGTAATCGAACTCGCCGCTTACCGCACATAACTGCTGAACCTGCGCCATGGTACTGATCCGGCGCAGCACTTCCTTGCCGGAGCGCGGTTGCACGGTGATCCCCACGTAGGCCTGCAAACCACCGTCCACCACCCGCTGGCTGAGGCGCACGCCATAGCCGGTAATCACCTGGGTTTTTTCCAGGCGCGCCAGGCGTGAGGTGACGGTGGTGCGCGCGATGCCCAGTTGCCGGGCAAGCATGGCCACACTTTCACGCGCGTTGATCTGCAAGGCGGCGATCAACTGGCGATCGATTTCATCGAGGACGGGAGGGTGAGAGGCGGGCAAGGTGTTCTCCGGCGCGGGCATCAATGGGCGAGCATGTTACAGGCTCGGTCCTGGCGATACTGCCCGCCCGGCCGGGAATTTATTTTCGCCGCTGATCGAACACATTATTTTGTGCCAGATTGTGAAAAGTAACTGTTTGGTACATTATTTTGCGTTAGGTATACAGGAAGGACGTTTGCGCGATGAATAACTTTGGAGCTGCTACCGGCAGCAGATGGTTGCTGGTTGGGCTGGGCCTGCTGATCGCCTTGATCGGCCTGGGTTTGGCAGGCGGTGGCGGTTACCTCGTAGTGCTGGGCGGCAGTTGGTATTTCCTGCTGATGGGCCTGGCGATGCTGGTCTCTGGTGTGCTGATCGCCAAGCGCCGGCCTCAGGGAGCATGGCTGTACGCCGTGGCATTGGTGCTGACTGCGATCTGGGCGGTGTGGGATACCGGTCTGGAATACTGGCCGTTGGTTTCGCGAGTCCTGACCTTCGCCGTCATCGGCCTGGTAGTCGCGCTGATTTATCCACAGCTCGCCCGCGCTTCCGGATCGACACCCGGGCGCGGCGCCTATGGCGTTGCCGGGCTGCTGGGCCTGGGCGTGGTCGCCACCCTGGCGTACATGTTTGTACCGACCCACGTGGTCAAGGCCAGCAGTGAGCCTGCGGTGACTGCGGTAACGCCGGGCACCGAGCAAAAAGACTGGGCCCACTGGGGCAACACCACCGCCGGCAATCGGTTTGCCGCGCTGGACCAGATCAACAAAGGCAACATCGACAAGTTGCAGGTGGCCTGGACCTTCCACACCGGTGACATCCCCGAGAGCAATGGCGCCGGTGCCGAAGACCAGAACACCCCGCTGCAGATCGGTGACAGCGTTTACGTGTGCACCGCCTACGGCAAAGTGTTTTCCCTGGACGCCGATACCGGTGCCCAACGCTGGAAATTCGACCCCCAGGGCAGCGGCCCCAACTGGCAGCGTTGCCGTGGCCTGGGTTATTTCGACAGCAGTGCCAGCGAGCAACCCGCCGGCGCCAAAGCCTGTGTGAAACGTCTGTTTCTGCCGACCGGCGATGCCCGGTTGATTGCGATCAATGCTGAAACCGGCGCGCCTTGCGAAGACTTCGGCGACCACGGCACCGTCGACCTGAAGACCGACATGGGCGAAGTGAAGCCCGGTTATTACCAGCAAACCTCGACGCCACTGGTGGCGGGAAATGTTGTGATCGTGGGTGGACGCGTGGCGGACAACTTCTCCACCGGCGAACCGCCAGGCGTGGTGCGCGCCTTCGACGTGCACAGCGGCGAACTGGTGTGGGCCTGGGACCCGGGCAACCCGAACACCACCAAACGCCCGCCTGCGGGCGAGACCTACACCCGTGGCACGCCGAACGTGTGGTCGGCCATGTCCTACGACGCCAAGCTCGGCCTGGTCTACCTGCCTACCGGTAACGCCACCCCGGATTTCTTCGCCGGTGAACGTACCGCCTATGACGACAAATGGAGTTCCTCCATCGTCGCCCTCGACGTGAAGACCGGCCAGGTGCGCTGGCACTTCCAGACCACTCACCACGACCTCTGGGACTTTGACCTGCCGGCGCAACCGCTGCTCTACGACATTCCGGACGGCAACGGCGGCGTACAGCCAGCACTGGCTCAAGTCACCAAGCAAGGCGAGATCTTCCTGCTCAACCGCGAAACCGGCGTGCCCATCGCCCGGGTCGAAGAGCGCCCGGTGCCTCAGGGCAATGTGCCCGGCGAGCGTTATTCGCCGACTCAGCCGTTCTCGGTGGACATGCCTTCGATCGGCAATCAGCAGCTGACCGAATCCGACATGTGGGGCGCCACGCCGTTTGACCAACTGATGTGCCGCATCCAGTTCAAGGGCATGCGTCACCAGGGCGTCTATACGCCGCCAGGCCTGGACCGCGCGCTGCAATTCCCGGGCTCCCTGGGCGGAATGAACTGGGGCAGCGTGTCAGTGGACCCGAATACCCACTACATGTTCGTCAACGACATGCGCCTGGGTTTGGCCAACTACATGATCCCGCGCGACAAGATCGCCGCCGGTGCCAGTGGCATCGAAATGGGCGTGGTGCCGCAAGAAGGTACGCCGTTCGGTGCGATGCGCGAGCGCTTCCTCTCGGCGGCGGGCATTCCGTGTCAGAAGCCGCCGTTCGGCACCCTGTCGGCCATCGACCTGAAAACCCACAAGCTGATGTGGCAAGTGCCGGTGGGCACGGTTGAAGACACCGGGCCGCTGGGCATCCGCATGCACATGCCGATTCCAATCGGCATGCCGACCCTCGGCGCGTCCCTGGCCACCCAGTCCGGCTTGCTGTTTTTCGCCGGCACCCAGGACTTCTACCTGCGCGCTTTCGACACCGGCAACGGCAACGAGATCTGGAAATCACGGCTGCCGGTGGGTAGCCAGTCGGGGCCGATGACCTATGTTTCGCCCAAGACTGGCACGCAGTACATCGTGCTCACCGCCGGCGGCGCGCGACAGTCGCCGGACCGTGGGGACTATGTGATTGCCTACGCGTTGCCCAAGAAATAGGGCCTGAAAAAGCCGCACGGATGTGCGGCTTTTTTTTTGCGTCTCAGATCGCGTCAGCCAGCAGGCATCGGGCAAAGAGTTGTGGCACCGGGAGGTTGCGCTGGCTATAGCGGCTCAGCAGGATGATTTCCCGGTGAAAGGTCAGTTCGCCCAGCGGGATGACGCGAACCTGTGGCGTGCGATCCAGCCATAGCCCGGCGTGGGGAACCAGTGAAACGCCCAGGCCGCATTCGACCATTTTGACCAGCGCCTCAATCTCGTCCAGTTCCAGCGCCACTTGCACGTCCAGCCGCTGATCCCGCAGAAAGCGACTGACCAGCCGCCCGCCAAACGAAGCCCGGTCGTAGCGCACGTGAGGATGAGCGGCGAGCAGTTGCAGCGGGTCATCCCCCTCGACCTTCAGCGGCGCGATCAACACAAACGGCTCCCTGCGCAGCAGTTGCACGTGCAGTTCCTTGGGCAAGTCAAAGGGTGGGCGAATGATGATCGCCGAGTCGAGTTCGCCTGCATCCACCTGGCTGAGCAGCTCCAGGGAAACTCCCGGCACCAACTTGCACTCCACCGTCGGCGCCGCCTGGCGCAAACGCACCAGGGCCTGGGGCAGCAGGCCGGTCTGGGCGGTGGTGATGGCGCCGACCTTCAACTCGCCCCTGTACTCATTGGCATCCACCGGCACAGCCATGCGGTTGAACGTCTCGAGAATCTCCCTGGCCAGCGGCAGCGCGCGGATCCCCGCCGCGTTCAGCGTGGCCTGGCGCCCGGTTCGGTCGAACAACTGCACGCCGAGCACCTGCTCCAACTGACGGATCTGCGCACTCACCGCCGATTGCGTCAGCCCGATATGCATGCCCGCTGCGGCGAACGTGCCATGGCGGGTAACGGCGATAAAGGTTTTCAGTTCCCGCAGCATGGGCGTCT
Source organism: Pseudomonas sp. KK18 (assembly GCF_037094675.1). Lineage (NCBI taxonomy): Bacteria > Pseudomonadati > Pseudomonadota > Gammaproteobacteria > Pseudomonadales > Pseudomonadaceae > Pseudomonas > Pseudomonas sp. KK18. Next base: position 6,605,319 of record NZ_CP146605.1, on the reverse strand, counting down.
CGATTGATCAAAATAATTTGAGCTCGCTGCGAAAATTATCGTCTTTCCATCGGTTACGGCAAGGCTAGACTCGCAAGGACTTAATACCCATAGAGGTTAAACCTGATGGCACTGGCTCCTTTTCACCTGGCAATTCCGGTATTCGACCTGGCGGCAGCGCGGCAGTTTTATGGCGAGGTGTTTGGGTTGGAGGAGGGACGAGCCAGTGATCACTGGGTCGACTTCGACTTCTTCGGGCATCAATTGGTGATTCATGAGCATCCGAAAACCGCTTCTCAAGAGGCGGCGCACACCAATGCGGTAGACGGTCACGACGTGCCGGTGCCGCATTTTGGCGTGGTGTTGAGTTGGGATGATTGGCATGCGTTGGCGGAGCGTTTGCAGGCGCGCAATACCCAGTTTGTGTTGGAACCGCATATTCGTTTCAAAGGCCAGGTGGGCGAGCAGGCGACGTTGTTTCTGTTTGACCCGTGCGGCAACGCGCTGGAGTTCAAGGCGTTCAAGGACATTGGGCAGTTGTTTGCCAAATGAGGGCGCTTTGATGAATGGCCTGGATGCAACGGGCATCGCCGTGGCGGTGGGTTCGGGGGCGATTACGCCGGCTTTGGTTGCTGAACACTTTCTTGCGCGCATAGGTGTCGACGAACCAGATATCCAGGCGTTTGTATCCTTCGACGCTGAGGCGGTGCGCGAGCAGGCGTTGCAGCTTGAAGGCTGTTCCGGTCCGCTGGCGGGCTTGCCCGTGGGGGTCAAGGACATCTTTGATACCGCCGACCACCCAACGGAATTCTATTCGCCGATTTACCTGGGTAATCGTCCATCGCGGGATGCCCATGTGGTGACGCTGCTACGACAGGCGGGCGCGATCATCATGGGCAAGACCCACACCACCGAATTTGCCTACATGCACACAGGGCCGACGCGTAATCCGCTCGATCTGTCCCGCACGCCGGGTAGCTCCAGCGCGGGTTCTGCTGCGGGGATGGCGGCCGGGTTTTTCCCGTTGGCGTTGGGTACCCAAACGGCGGGGTCGTTGCTCAAGCCTGCGGCTTATTGCGGGTTGTTTGCCTTCAAACCGTCGCTTGGACTGGTCTCGCTGGAAGGCGTGAAACCCCTGGCGCCGAGCTTCGATACGGTGGGTTGGTATGGGCGCTCGGTGCGTGATCTTGAGCGGGTGGCGCAGGTGTTGATTCGAGGGTTTCCGGCTGTTGAGGTCGGTCGTCGGCCTTTGCGGCTTGGTTTCTGCCGTACTTCTCGCTGGTCGGATGTGCAGCCGGTGGTGGCCCAGGCGATTGAGCTAGCGATAGCTAGGTTGGGGCCTCTTGTCAGTGAAGTCGTGTTGCCCGAGGCGTTCGACGGAGTATTCGACGATCACCAGTTGATCAACGATTGCGAAGGTGCCCGTTCATTGGCCAAGGAGTTTCAGTCTCATCCCGAACTACTCAGCGACTCGACGTTGGCCATGATCGAGCGCGCCCAGACGACGAGTTGGGAGCAGGAGTCGGCAGCCAAGGCCCGCTTGGTACAACTGGCCCCGCAGCTTGCGCAAATCTGCCAGCCGTTTGATGCGATGTTGAGTGTTTCCTGCGGGATGCTGGCGCCGGTGGGGTTGGCGACCACGGGCCCGTCGGACTTCATCAAGTTCTGGGGCGCGTTTGGCTTGCCGCAGGTGAATGTACCGGTGATGCGTGGGGAAGGGGAGTTGCCGGTGGGGTTGCAGGTAATTGGGGCGTTTAGAGGGGATGCGCCGTTGCTAGGTACGGCGCAAGTCATTGTTAATGCGTTGGTAAGCTGAGAGTCAGTCAAGGCACAAAAACTGACATTAGTTCGCTGGCGAAGCGGCGATAGGCGTCGTCATCATATTCTTCGCATGAGCCCGTTCAGAAATGAGCGGGCTTTTTTCATTGGTGTGTCCTGTGTGTATAAAAGATGCTGCAGGATACCTTCGGTGTGTAAGATACACACTGTGGAGCGGGCGCGATGAGAAGCAGAGAGGTAATTGACTTGCTGATGGCGGATGGATGGTTTGAGGTGGCGGCGAAAGGCAGTCACCATCAATTCAAGCACTCAACCAAGCCCGGCCGGGTGACGGTTCCTCATCCTAAATCAGAGATAGCCAAGGGGACCTTGCACGGCATTTTGAAATCAGCAGGCCTGAAGTGATGACCGTAGGTTATGTGGTGAATGATCCCGCTGCGGCTCATTCAAAGGAGGAAAAATGAAATTTCCAGTGGTGATACACAAAGACGCTGATTCAGATTACAGCGTGACCGTCCCGGACGTGCCAGGTTGCTTTTCTGCGGGCACAACCTTTTCCGAAGCTCTGGATAATGTCCGCGAAGCTTTAGCGCTGCACCTCGAGGGATTGGTTGCTGATGAGGAGCGGCTTCCTCAGGCTAGAGAGGTCGACGTCCATTTGGAGAATCCGGACTTTGCGGGTGGCGTGTGGGCGGTGATCGACTTTGATCTCACTCCTTACCTGGGCAAGTCAGTCAGGTTCAACGCCTCACTGCCTGAGCAACTTTTGAATCGTATCGATGAGCGAGTGCAAAAAGACCATCGCTATGCCTCGCGCTCTGGGTTCCTGGCGACGGCGGCTTTGCGCGAACTTTCCGTTTGATAACGGGCCGGTAGAGCACGCAGTACAAAAAAGGCTTACACCGCAAAGCGTAAGTCTTTCTTTTATTCGAGGAGGTGTGATCAGCGAGACTACGACCCCTTGCACACCTTCGCAGCGGCAGCATCGTTCGGGATAAATGAATCCGGCGCGCCCGGCTTCAGCACCACGTACCCTCGCCGCCACGGTTGATCGTCCACCAGATTCCAGCGATGCCCTGTGCCGGTGTTGTCTTCGGCGATCAGTACTTCACCCGGATGCAACGTGAACTTCTCACCGCCGCGTGTCACGAACGCCAGGGTGCCGGACAGCGTCATGACGTACTGTGGCTCCGGGTCGTTATGCCAGCTATACGAGGAATGCGCCGCCGTTTGCTTGAAGTGAATGGCGGTCACGTCGTTGCGCATGCTCTGGTCGATGGTGCCTTCCAGTACATGGGAGTTGTTGTCGGCGCCGGTGCAGAGCTTGAATGCCTTGATGGAGTCAGTGGCGGCGGGGGCGGCTTGTGCGCCGCTCAAGGTGGCGAGGGTGATTGCGACGGTGGCTGCGGCACGCAGGCCCAGGATGTGGATTGCGTTGCGCGGCGAGCGTTTCTTCTGAGGCATGGAACAAGTTTCCCTCGTGCTGGAGTGGCGTTGACTGGGAGTCATGGTCTTCGCCGTCGCCGTTCGGGACAACTAACTAATGTTTCATTGCTGCACGACTCACGCGCCAGAAACGACAAAGCCGCGCAATGCGCGGCTTTCAAGATGGTGGGCCCAGTAGGACTCGAACCTACGACCAAGGGATTATGAGTCCCCTGCTCTAACCAACTGAGCTATAGGCCCTCAGTAGGCCGCGGATTATAGCGATGGTTTCTTCGCTGTGCCATCCGAAAAGTCCGAAACGCTCATACGAAGGAACGTAGCGGCGAAAAGGTCCGGCGGCAGCGGCAGGCTGACGATGTAGCCTTGCATCTGCTCACAACCTTCAGCCGCCAGAAACGCTTGCTGGGCCGGCGTTTCTACGCCCTCGGCAATGATGGTGAATTGCATGCTGTGCCCAAGGGCGATGATGGCGCGCACGATCGCCGCATCGTGTGGGTCGTCGGGCAGGCCACGGACGAAGGATTGGTCGATCTTCAGGAAGTCCAGCGGCAGGCGTTTCAGGTAGCTGAGGGACGAATAGCCGGTGCCGAAGTCATCAATGGCCAGTTGCACGCCCAGATGCTTGAGCTGGTGCAGCACCTCCAGCGCCTCTTCGGCCTGGCTCATGATGAAGTTTTCGGTGATCTCCAGTTGCAGGCAGCCAGGCTCCAGGCGGTTGTCCCGCAGCAGTTGCTCGATGCGCGCCAGCAGGTTGGGGTGGCGCAGTTGCGCGCCGGCGAGGTTGACGGACAGCGGGCCGAAGTCATCAAAAATTTCTCGCCAGTCGTGCATCTGTCGGCAGGCCTGCTCCAGTACCCAGTCGCCAATCTGCAGGATCATGCCGTTCTCTTCGGCCAGGGCAATGAAGTGCTCGGGCGGCACTTCGCCGAAGGTGGGGTGGCGCCAGCGAATCAGGGCTTCGGCGCCGATCAGTTGTTGGGTGTCGAGGCTGAGTTTCGGCTGGTAATAGAGAGACAATTCGTCGCGCTCGATCGCTCGGCGCAGTTCGTGTTCCAGGGCCACGCGTTCGTTGGCTTGCGCGGTGAGGTCCTGGGTGTAGCTTTCGACGCGGTTGCGGCCTTTGGCCTTGGAGCGGTACATGGCGGCGTCGGCGTTTTTGACCAGGGTGGCGACGTCGTTGCCGTCCCGTGGGTACAGGCTGGTGCCGATGCTGGCGCTGATGAAGAACTCATGCTCCCCCGCCTGGAACGGTGGGGTGAAGCAGGCCAGCAGCTTATTGGCCAGGTGTTCGGCGTCGCTGGCTTGTTGCAGGCCGGGCAGCAGGATGATGAATTCGTCACCGCCCAGGCGGGCGACGGTGTCGACGTCTCGCAGTTGGTCCTTGAGGCGAACGGCGATGTCCTTGAGCAGCAGGTCGCCAATCGGGTGGCCGAGGCTGTCGTTGATGTGTTTGAAACGGTCGAGGTCGAGGAACAGCACGGCGCCCTGGCTGCCGGTTTCCTGTTGGTTGTTGAGGGCGGCTTGCAGGCGGCTTTCAAACAGGGTGCGGTTGGGCAGGCCGGTCAGCGGGTCGTGGTGGGCCTGGTAATCGAGGCGCGCCTGGGCGTGCTTGAGGCTGGAGATGTCGGCAAACACGGCGACGAAGTGGGTGATCGACTCCTCGCGGTTGCGCACGGCGCTGATGGTCAGCCAGCTGGGGTACAGCTCGCCGTTCTTGCGCCGGTTGGAGATCTCGCCTTGCCAGTGGCCGTTGGCCGTCAGTTGGTGCCACATGGCCGCGTAGAAGGCGCTGTCGTGCAGGCCCGAGGCAAGCAGGCGCGGGGTTTGGCCGAGGGCCTCGGCTTCGCTGTAGCCGGTGATCTCGCTGAAGGCGCGGTTCACGGCGCTGATATTTTGCCGGGTGTCGGTGATCAGTACGCCTTCGGCCGTGCTCTCGAACACGGTGGCGGCCTGTTGCAGTTTTTCCTGCATCAGTTGGCGTTCGGTGATGTCCCGGGCGATGGTCAGCATGCAGTCGTCGTCGCCGATGGGCAGCGGGCGGCTGGAGACTTCACACAGGCGAATTTCGCCGTCGCTGCGGCGGATGTGGCAGACAAAGTCGCGGACAAATCCATCCCGTTGCAGCCGCTCCAGCATGTCTTTGCGTTCGTTCAGGTCGACCCAGATCCCGAGGTCCAGGGTTGACTGGTCCAGCGACATCACGCTGTTGAAGCCGGTAATTCGACTGAATCCTTCGTTGACCTCAATCAGCAAACCGTCGCTTTGGCGGGACAACAGCAGGCCGTCGGGAGAGGCATGGAAGGCCTTGGCGAATTTCTCTTCGGAGGTTTGCAGCCGCTGCTGGGTTTCTTTCAGCTGGGTGATGTCACGCACCACCACGACCAGAGCTTCGGTGGTATCCAGTTGAAAGGGTTCGGCGGAGATCAGTCCGGTGAAGGCCTGGCCGTTGCTGCGCAGGAAGGGCATTTCCAGGTTGCGGATGCTGGTGGTCTGTACCCGTTGCAGCAGGCCGGGGCCTACGCCCTGGATGCCCCAGATATTCAGTTCAGTGGCGGTTTTTCCTACGACTGCTTCGGCGCTCAGGCCGATCTGGTCTTCGAATGCCTTATTGACCTCCATCAGGCAGCCGTCCGACAGCCGGGCGATGACCAGGATGTCCGGGCATTGCTGGAACACAGAGGCGAATTTCTGTTCCGAAAGCTGCAACGCTTCCTCGGTGCGCTTGGCTTCGCTGATGTCGATCATCAGGCCGCGCAGCACGGGCTCGTGGCCGTGTTCGATCAGGCTGACGATGTCCCGCACCCACAGGCAGCGTCCATCGGCGGTGATCACCCGGTAGTCGACACTGTGGTCGCGGTTGGCCCGGGTTTCGGCGTAGCAATAGGATTCGGTGCGGGTCAGGTCCGCGGGGTGGATGATGTTGCGCCAGAAGCCCGGGATCAGCCAGTGGGCACGGGGGTAACCCAGCAGTTCCTCGGCGTGGGGCGACACGTAGCTGTAGGTGAAATCGCTGATGCTGGCTTCCCAGGCGATCGCGGAAAGGCTCTCCACCAGGCCGCGATAGTGGTATTCGCTGCTGCGCAGTTCCTGTTCGAGGGCGACCCGGCGGGAAATTTCCGAGCTGAGCCGACGATTGATCCGAATAACCACGGCCAGCACGATGCTCAGCAACAGCACGGCAGGCAACCCGTAGAGCAGCACATCCGTCCAGAGCGTCCGGTGGTCGATGACGTTGCCGACCCAGCGCTGCTGGATGGCCTCGGTCTCAGCCGGGCTGATGTCGGCCAGGACTTTATCGAGGATGCCCACCAGCATCTTGTCGTCCTTGGGTACGCCCATGGCCAACTGATAGCGGTAAGGCGTTTCGCCGCTGATGTACAGGCCTTCCAGCTTGAGTTGGCGCAGGCTCCACACGCTGGACGCCAGATCGCCCACTACGGCGTCGACCTTGTCGGTGGCCAGGGCCTGCAGCGTAGCGCTGACATTGGGCATGGCCACCAGGTTGAGGTCCGGGTGGTGAGTGCGCAGCAGTTCATGGGGCGCGTAGTTTTCCACCACGGCCACCTTCAACCCGTACAGGTCTTTGAGGCTGCGTGGTTGCGGGCCGCCTTCGTGGGCGAGGATGACGATGGGGAAGTCGAGATAAGGCCGGGTAAACGACAGGAAACCCTGGCGTTCCGGTGTGGACATGATGCCCGGCAGCAGGTCGAGCTGGTTGTTGCGGGCCTGTTCCAGCACGGCGCTCCAGTTCACCGGCTCGATCAGTTTTATCCTGACGCCAAGGCGATCCTGCATCAGCCGCACATAATCAGCGGCCAGGCCCTGGTAGCGACCATCTTCATCGCGGTATTCAAAGGGTGGCCAAGAGGCGTCGACGCCCAGGCGCAACTCTTGGTGGTCCGCCAGCCAGCCACGCTCTTCATCGGTGAGAGTCAACGCGCCAGCCGTTGCGGTCCAGGTCAGCAGCGACAGCAGTAACACGGTCGGCAATCTGGGCATAACGGTCTCGTTATGGCACGGGGAATGTTTCGAGTGTAGACGGGCATTGCGGGGGAGGGGAGTCAGCGAGGATTTAATCTGTAGAAGCAAAAACCCCGGCCTGGGCCGGGGTTTTTGTGATCACTCGTCGAGGAAGGAGCGCAAATGCTCGCTTCTCGTCGGGTGGCGCAGCTTGCGCAGCGCCTTGGCTTCGATCTGACGAATCCGCTCACGGGTAACGTCGAACTGCTTACCAACCTCCTCAAGGGTGTGGTCGGTATTCATGTCGATGCCGAAGCGCATGCGCAGTACCTTGGCTTCACGGGCAGTGAGGCCGGACAGTACGTCGCGAGTCGCTTCTTTCAGGCTCTCAACGGTAGCAACATCGATTGGCGACTGCATGGTCGAGTCTTCGATGAAGTCACCCAGATGGGAGTCTTCGTCATCACCGATCGGGGTTTCCATGGAGATCGGCTCTTTAGCGATCTTCAATACCTTGCGGATTTTATCCTCAGGCATTTCCATGCGTTCGCCCAACTCTTCCGGGGTCGGTTCGCGACCCATTTCCTGCAACATCTGCCGGGAAATACGGTTGAGCTTGTTGATCGTCTCGATCATGTGCACCGGAATACGGATGGTGCGGGCCTGGTCGGCGATCGAGCGAGTGATCGCCTGACGGATCCACCAGGTGGCATAAGTCGAGAACTTGTAGCCGCGACGGTATTCGAACTTGTCCACCGCTTTCATCAAGCCGATGTTGCCTTCCTGGATCAGATCGAGGAATTGCAGGCCACGGTTGGTGTACTTCTTGGCGATGGAGATCACCAGACGCAAGTTCGCTTCAACCATCTCTTTCTTCGCGCGGCGGGCCTTGGCCTCACCGATCGACATGCGACGGTTGATGTCCTTGATCTCGGCAATCGTCAGACCGGTTTCGGTCTGCAATGCAGTCAGCTTCTGCTGGCAACGAACGATGTCGGCCTGGAAGCGACCAATGGCTTCAGCGTATTTGCTTTTGCCTTTGGCCAGTGCGTCGGTCCAGCTTTCGTCGACTTCGTTGCCCGGGAACTGGCGCAGGAAGTCGGCACGCGGCATGCGCGCATCACGGACACAGAGCTGCATGATCGCACGCTCTTGTGCACGCAGACGCTCAAGGGCGCTACGAACCCGCTCAACCAGGCCTTCGAATTGCTTCGGTACCAGTTTGATCGGCATGAAGAGTTCAGCCAGGGCCAGCAATTCAGCAGTTGCCTGCTTGCTGCCGCGACCGTGCTTCTTCAGGGCCTTGCGAGCCAGTTCCATCTGATCGGAGACCGCGCCAAAGCGCTGCGCTGCGATGATCGGATCCGGACCGCTTTCGACTTCTTCTTCGTCATCGGTGCTGGCTTCAGCTTCGTCGTCGTCGGTGTCGTCGTCTGCTTTCGCAGCCTTGGCATCGATCGGTGGCGGAATTTCAGCCGCAGGTGGCGCAATGCCGTCGTCCGGGTCGATATAACCGCTCAGGACGTCGGACAGGCGGCCACCTTCGGTGGTGACGCGAGTGTACTCGGAGAGAATGTGGTCAACCGTGCCTGGGAAGTGCGCGATTGCGCCCATCACTTCACGGATGCCCTCTTCGATACGCTTGGCGATTTCGATTTCGCCTTCACGTGTCAGCAGCTCTACCGTACCCATTTCGCGCATATACATGCGCACAGGGTCAGTCGTGCGACCGATGTCGGTCTCGACCGCTGCCAACGCGGCGGCTGCTTCTTCAGCGGCTGCCTCGTCGGTATCGGCGTCGGCCAACATAAGGGCGTCCGCATCCGGAGCACTCTCGTGTACGGGGATCCCCATGTCATTAATCATGCGGATGATGTCTTCCACCTGCTCTGGATCTGAAATATCCTCAGGCAGATGGTCGTTGACCTCTGCGTAAGTCAGATACTTCTGCTCACGACCAAGGGTGATCAACTCTTTGATACGAGACTGCTGTTGCGCTTTTCCGGACATAACACCCTATCCACTGAAGGTCTTGGCGGGCAAAAAACAAGCCGAGGATTATACCCGAGCTATGACCTCACACGCCAGCTGAGGTCGGGTTTGATGCGGAAACATTGCGACTTAAAAGGTCGCGCAGTTGATTTTTCTCTTCGGCGGTCAATTCACTCTGACGCGCTTTTCGAAGAAGTTGTTCCAGGTTTCGCTCGCGTTGACGAGCTACCAAGCTAGTAATGGTGTCGAAAAACTGTTGTTCAAGGTTATCGCCATCAATCAGCCATTCCTTTTCTGCCAATGCCTTCAGCAAACGGCCCTGTTCGGTGCCGTGCCAGCGTGCAATCAGCTGGAATGAGTTTAGCTTAGGATTCTTCTGTACGGCTTCGAGCAGGGCCACCAACAGTTGCGTATTGGTGTGGTCTTCGGCCGCAAAGTGCCCCGCATCCTCGACTTTTTGTGCCAGTTGCGGGTGGTGCAAAAGTGTACGCAGGGCTGCCATGGTGGGCGGCTCTACTGCTGCTGGGACGCGTGGGCCGCGCGGTTCGTCACGGTCACCGCCACGTTTGCCGTTTTTGTCCCAGGGTTTCTTGTCCCATTTCTTGCCGCCGGCGCCGGGTTTCTTCGGTGTCCACTCCTGCTGGGGCGTGTAGGCCTCCTGCGGTTGGTGGAAGTCGGAATAGTCCGGCATGGCGTCGTAATCCATGCCCGGGTCGTAGGCCGGCGGCGCCTCTTGCGGCGCGCTGCGGGCCAGCTGGCTGACGGCCTCGCCACTCAAGCCGGTGATTTCCAGCAGGCGCTGGCGCATCAGGGTGCGCAGGTTGGCGCCCGGAACCTTGTCGATCAGCGGGGCCGCGAGGGTGACCATGTGGGCCTTGCCTTCGAGGGAGCGCGGGTCGGACTCTTCGGTCAGTTGCTGGAAAAAGTAATCGGCCAGCGGTTGTGCGTGTTGGTTGATGCGCGCGCGGAACGCGTCGGTGCCTTCGGAGCGGACCAGGGTGTCCGGGTCTTCACCTTCGGGCAGGAACAGGAAGCGTGCGCGCCGCCCGTCCTGCAGGCTCGACAGGGTCGACTCAAGGGCACGCCACGCTGCGTTGCGGCCGGCCTGGTCGCCGTCGAAGCAGAACAGTACGTTGGGCACCACGCGAAACAGGCGCTTCAAGTGCTCTTCGCTGGTCGCGGTGCCCAGGGTCGCCACGGCGTTGCGCAAACCTTGCTGGGCCAAGGCAATCACGTCCATATAGCCTTCAACCACGATGATTTCGTCGAGGTTGCGGTTGTTCTTGCGCGCTTCAAACAGGCCGTAGAGTTCCTGGCCTTTATGAAACACCGGGGTTTCCGGTGAGTTCAGGTATTTGGGCTTGTCGTCCCCCAGCACCCGGCCGCCGAACGCGATGATGCGGCCGCGGCTGTCGCGGATCGGGAACATCACGCGGTCGCGGAAACGGTCATAACGCTTGCCGGTCTCGGCGTTTTCCACCAACAGGCCGGCGTCGATCATGGCTTTTTGCTGCAGGGTGTCGCTGCTCAGGTGCTTGTACAGGTTGTCCCAGCCCGGCGGGGCGAAGCCGAGGCCGAAGTCGCGGGCGATTTCACCGGTCAGGCCGCGGCCCTTGAGGTAATCGACGGCGGCTTTGCGCTGCGGGTGGCTTTTCAGTGCCTGGCGGTAAAAGTCGGCAGCAGCGGTAAGCAGCGGGTACAGCGGCGAATCGGTGGGTTGCCGCGGTTTGTGCGGGCGGCCACTTTCTTCGCGGGGGATTTCCATGCCGGCGGCTTTCGCCAGTTCCTCGACGGCCTGGGGGAAGTCCAGGTTGTCGTGGTCCATGATGAAGCCGAGGGCGTTGCCGCCAGCGCCGCAGCCGAAGCAGTAGTAGAACTGCTTGTCGGGGCTGACGCTGAACGACGGAGTCTTTTCCTTGTGGAACGGGCAGCAGGCGGTGTAGTTCTTGCCGGCCTTTTTCATCTGCAGGCGCGAGCTGACAACATCGACGATGTCGGTGCGGTTCAGAAGGTCGTCAATAAAGCTCTGGGGAATTAGCCCGGCCATGGCGTTCTCGTCATCACTGCGTGTAAAAGAGGGCCCGCAAAGTGCTCAAGGCGCGCGTGTTGTGCGGCTCGATCTACTGTCGTCTGCTTGGTCTGTCAGGAAGTGTATCTGCCGAACATTCACTGACGTTAGTTCCGATCAGTGCCCGGCGTAGAAATGTTGCCCGGGAGTCCGGTCTTGGCCATGTGGGGGCCTCGGAAGCTCATCGGTGGGCGCAGCCGACCTGTTGATCGCCTGTTAAAAAATAAGTGTGCTCGTCAGTAGCCTTGTTAGGCTCGTCAGAAGAGACGTGCACCGCTGGCAAAAGAGCCAGTCCTGACGTGTGAAGCAGTTCGTTTCAGTCGCGTGTGCGGCGTCAACGGTGAAGCATCAAGCGATATCCGCAAATGCCAACAGCCCGGCTGAGGGCCGGGCTTGGCAGAAGCTTGCTACGAACGTCTGTGTATTAGTACAGACGAACGGCGCGGCGCTGCTCGCGCTGAACTTTCTTGGCGTGACGCTTAACAGCGGCTGCTGCTTTACGCTTACGCTCAGAAGTTGGCTTCTCGTAAAATTCGCGGCTACGAACTTCAGCCAGAACACCGGCTTTTTCGCAGGAGCGCTTGAAACGACGCAGAGCTACGTCGAAGGGTTCGTTCTCTTTTACTTTGACGGCTGGCATCCAGAGCTACCTTCTTTCATTACCGGGAATCAACGTTCTCGTCGCAAAAAATTCGCGGCTGAGGTCGTCGGTTTTTAAGGGTTGCGGATGTTAACCCCTCATTGCCCGGAATGCAAAGCCTCTGATCGAAAACCGCTAGTCGGGAGGGGGAGTGGCGACTATTATGCGCGCCTTCGAATTCAGCCTCTACAAGGCGCAAACCCATGCTAGTTCTGGGATTAGAAACCTCGTGCGACGAAACCGGTGTCGCACTTTACGACAGTGAACGCGGGCTTTTGGCCGACGCACTGTTCAGTCAGATCGACCTGCATCGCGCCTATGGCGGCGTGGTGCCGGAGCTGGCCAGCCGTGATCATGTGAAACGCATGCTGCCATTGATTCGCCAGGTGCTGGACGAGGCCGGCTGCGTGCCGACCGAGATCGACGCCATTGCCTATACCGCCGGCCCCGGATTGGTCGGAGCCCTGCTGGTTGGGGCCTCTTGCGCCCAGGCGCTGGCATTTGCCTGGGGCATTCCGGCCCTTGGTGTGCACCACATGGAAGGCCATTTACTGGCACCGATGCTGGAAGAAAACCCGCCAGCGTTCCCGTTCGTCGCTTTGTTGGTTTCAGGCGGCCATACGCAGCTGGTTCAGGTCGACGGAATCGGTCAATACACGCTGCTGGGCGAAAGCCTGGACGACGCTGCCGGTGAAGCGTTCGACAAGACTGCGAAGATGATGGGCCTTAATTATCCGGGCGGCCCGGAAATCGCCCGCTTGGCAGAAAAAGGCGTTCCGGGGCGCTATACCTTCCCGCGCCCGATGTGCGATCGCCCTGGCCTGATGTTCAGTTTCAGCGGCCTGAAAACCTCTGCCCTGAACACCTGGCAGCAGAGCGTCAGCGCCGGAGACGACAGTGAGCAAGCCCGTTGCGACATCTCGCTGGCGTTCCAGCAGGCCGTGGTGGAGACTTTGACCATCAAGTGCAAGCGGGCCCTGAAGCAGGCGGGCATGAAGCGCCTGGTGATCGCGGGCGGCGTCAGCGCGAACAAGGCGCTGCGCAGCTCCCTGGAGAAAATGCTCGGCGACATGAAGGGCGACGTGTTTTATGCGCGTCCCGAATTCTGCACCGATAACGGTGCGATGATCGCCTATGCCGGTTGCCAGCGTTTGCAGGCCGGGCAGCATGAAAGCCTGGCAATCAGCGTGCAGGCGCGCTGGCCGATGGAGCAGTTGCCGCCGCTGTAACGGGCGAACGTGAGCCGGGTTCACCGGGCGTATTTAAAAATGCCGTTCGCGCCCGGCAAACAGGTCGCGTAAATTGCCCCGGTGGCGCCAGACGATCAACAGCGTGAGCACGCTCATCGGCACCAGCGCCTCCGGTTCCTGCCACGCCAGCAACGGCAGGGTCAGGGGCGTGGCGATGAGGGCGGCCAGCGAGCTGGTGCGTGTCAGGTAGAACGTCAGCAGCCAGGCCAGGATGGCCAGCAGCGCCGCCGGTGGGTAGATCCCCAGCAGCATGCCGGCCGCCGTCGCAACGCCTTTGCCGCCGCGAAAGCGAAAGTACAGCGGGAACAGGTGGCCGAGCACCGCGCAGACGCCGATCCAGGCTTGCTGTTGCAGCGACAGCCCGGCGAGATCGGCGATCAGCACCGGCAGCAGGCCCTTGCAGACGTCGCCGAACAGCGTGAGTACGGCGAGTTTCTTGCCGGCCAGGCGCAACATATTGGTGGCGCCGGCATTGCCTGAGCCACTCATTCGCGGGTCGGGATTTCCCGTCAGGCGGCTGAGCAAAATGGCGAAGGACAGCGAGCCGAGCAGGTAGGCGAGAGTCGCCAGTAACCAAAACATGCTAACTATTCCGGGCGAGGACGCCCTGATTCTAACGGGGCATCGCGCCCTTGTCGTGCAGCGGAGAAGAGTGCTTGGACAGAGTGTTTATCGAAGGCCTGGAAGTCGACACCGTGATCGGGGCCTACGACTGGGAGCGCGGTATCCGGCAATGCCTGCGTCTGGACCTGAGCTTCGCCTGGGATAACCGCCCGGCCGCTGCCGGTGATGACCTGACTTTGGCGCTGGATTACGCGAGCGTGTCCGCACGGATCCAGGCCTTTGCCGAGCAGGCACAATTCCAGCTGGTGGAAACCTTCGCCGAGCGCCTGGCTGAAGTGTTGATGAGTGAGTTCCAGATTCCCTGGCTGCACCTCAAACTGACCAAGCCCGGCGCCGTACCGGCCGCCAAGGGTGTGGGCGTGGAGATCGAGCGCGGATGTCGCTAACTCAGGTTTACCTTGGTCTTGGCAGTAACATCGAGCGTGAGGCCCATTTGCACGCTGGCCTTGATGCGCTGGCGGGTTTCCTGACGCAGATGCGCTGTTCGCCGGTGTTTGAAAGCCAGCCTGTGGGCATCAAGAGCGGGCCATTCTTCAATCTGGTGGTGTCGGCGTATACCGACCTGCCGTTGATGGAACTGGACCGCCGGCTGAAATTCATCGAGGCCGACAATGGCCGCTACGCCCCGGATCGCAAGGGCTTGCCGCTGGACATCGACGTGCTGCTGTATGGCGAGCTGGTGGGTAACTTCGATGGCCTGATCCTGCCCCGGGCCGAAATCCTGAAAAACGCGTTTGTGCTGTGGCCGCTGTCGTTGATGGCGCCGCAGCGTGTGCATCCTGAGGTGGGCAAGTCATTTGCCGCGCTGTGGGAGGATGCACACATTGACCAGGTACTGGCGCCGGTCGCGTTCGAATGGCGGGATCAGCCGTTGACGCCGGACTCGCTCTTGTAGGCTTTTAGCGCCTTGAGCCGTTCGCGTTTCAGCGCTTCGCCCAGTTCGGGACCTTTGTAGCCTTGTTCCAGTAGCGGTGCGACGGCCACACCTCTGGCCGCCAGCGCCGCACCGCGCAAATAATCGGCTTGTGGATAACTTCTCTGCTCAAGGCCCTTGCGCCCGCGGGCGTCCATCTCGCATGCCACCACAAACTCTTCAAAGCGTTGCGGGCGACGGTAAACGTCGAAGCTTTGCAGCAACTCCAGCAATGTCGAGGGCCTCAGCTCCAGTGCGCGGTGGCCATGGGTGTGATATTCGCCCACCAGCAACGCCAACTCCTGGCAATCCCTTGGCACCTTGAAGCGTTCGTTCATCGCCTTGATCAGCTTCACGCCGCGTTGCTCATGAGCGATGTGCTGCGGCAACTTATCCACAGGCGTGAGCCCCTTGCCCAGATCGTGCAGCAGGCAGGCCCAGCGGACGGTCAACGGTTGGGCATGGATGGCTGCCTGTTCCAGCACGCTCAATGTGTGCACGCCGGTATCGATTTCGGGGTGATGGGCCTCGGGTTGCGGCACGCCAAACAGTGCGTCGATTTCCGGCATCAGGGTTTTCAGGGCGCCGCAATCGCGCAGCACCTGGATAAACACCTGTGGCTGGTTTTCCATCAATGCGCGGGAAATCTCCTTCCAGCTGCGTTCGGGCGTCAAGGCTTCCAGTTCGCCCGACGCGCTGAGTTCGCGCATCAGTTCCAGGGTTTCGGGCGCTACCGTAAAGCCGAGGCCGGCATAGCGCGCGGCAAAGCGTGCAACGCGCAGGACACGCAGTGGATCTTCGGCAAACGCCGGGGAAACGTGACGCAGAATGCGTGCGTCCAGATCCTGCTGGCCGTGATAAGGGTCGGTCAGGTTGCCCGCGTCATCCTCGGCCATGGCGTTGATGGTCAGGTCGCGGCGGATCAGGTCTTCTTCCAGGGTAACTTCGGGGCTGGCGTGAAACACAAAGCCGCCATAACCCCGGCCGCTCTTGCGCTCCGTGCGGGCGAGGGCGTACTCGTCACCATTTTTCGGGTCAAGAAATACCGGGAAGTCCGAACCCACAGGCTTGTAGCCCAGGGCGAGCATTTCTTCAGTGGTAGCGCCGACTACGACACGGTCGATATCGGTAACGGGGATGCCCAGCAGGCGATCACGTACCGCACCACCGACTTTGTAGATTTGCATGAAAAGCCTCCATTAGCGGCACAGGATAACGCCTGCGGCCCGCCAATGGAGGCTTTGCCGTTTCACAGATGCACGACTGCCAGGTCCAGGCGGCCGTAATCGTTATCGCCGTGTTCGTTGCGGGGCGGAACGTGGTGGGTTTTCATGACCTGGTCGCCTTGCAGCGTCTCCAGGTGGATATCGAACCCCCACAGCCGGTGCAGGTGCTTGAGAACCTCCTCAGTGGACTCTCCCAGCGGTTTGCGGTCGTGCTGCTGGTGGCGCAGGGTCAGCGAGCGGTCGCCGCGTACGTCGATGCTGTAGATCTGCACATTGGGTTCGCGGTTGCCCAGGTTGTACTGCGCCGCGAGGGTTTCGCGGATGGTGCGGTAACCCGGCTCATCGTGGATCGCCGGCACCAGCAGGTCGTCCTTTAGGTCGTCGTCCATGATGCTGAACAGCTTGAGGTCTCGAATCACCTGGGGGGACAGGTACTGCAGGATGAAGCTCTCATCCTTGAAGCTGCTCATGGCGAACTTGATGGTCGACAGCCAATCGCTCCCGGCAATCTCCGGGAACCAGCGGCGGTCTTCTTCGGTGGGGTGCTCGCACATGCGCCGGATATCGCGGTACATCGCAAAGCCCAATGCATACGGGTTGATACCGCTGTAGTAGGGGCTGTCGAAGCCCGGCTGGAAGACCACGCTGGTGTGGGACGTCAGAAACTCCATCATGAAACCGTCGGTGACCAGGCCTTCGTCATACAGGTCGTTCATCAGGGTGTAGTGCCAGAACGTGGCCCAGCCTTCGTTCATCACCTGGGTCTGGCGTTGTGGGTAGAAATACTGGGCGATCTTGCGCACGATCCGCACGATTTCCCGCTGCCAGGGCTCCAGCAATGGCGCGTGCTTTTCGATGAAATACAGGATGTTTTCCTGAGGTTCGGCGGGGAAGCGCGCATTGTCCTTGTCGTTGTTCTTGCCGGCGCGTTTGGGAATGGTGCGCCACAGGTCGTTGATCTGTTTTTGCAGATGCTCTTCACGGTCCTTCTGGCGCAGCCGTTCTTCTTCGGCGGAAATCGGATACGGGCGTTTGTAGCGGTCGACGCCGTAGTTCATCAGGGCATGGCAGGAGTCCAGCAGGTCTTCCACCGCGTCGATGCCGTGGCGCTCCTCACACTGCATGATGTACTGCTTGGCAAATACCAGGTAATCGATGATCGAGCTGGCATCGGTCCAGGTGCGGAACAGGTAGTTACCCTTGAAGAAGCTGTTATGCCCGTAGCACGCGTGGGCCACCACCAGCGCCTGCATGCAGATGGTGTTTTCTTCCATCAGGTAGGCGATGCACGGGTCGGAGTTGATGACGATTTCGTAGGCCAGGCCCATCTGGCCGCGGGTGTAGGACTTTTCAGTGCTGAGGAAGTGTTTGCCGTAGGACCAGTGGTGATAGCCCAGGGGCATGCCCACGGACGCATAGGCATCCATCATCTGTTCGGCGGTGATCACTTCGATCTGGTTGGGGTAGGTATCCAGGGCATAACCCGCCGCGATGCGGCTGATTTCCCGGTCATAGGCCTGGATGAGTTCGAAGGTCCATTCGGACCCCGTGGATATGGGTTGGCGCTTATGCTCTTTGGCGGTCATGTCACTAACCTGCGCTGGAAGAGTTCACGGAAGACCGGATAGATATCACCGGCCGAGACCAATTGTTGCTGGGCGAAGGTGTCAGCGAAGGCTTCGCTGATGCGCTCGTATTCGAACCACAGCGCCTGATGCTCGCGCGGGGTGATTTCGACGTAGGTGTAGTACTGCACGAACGGCATGATCTGGTTGATCAGGATATCGCGGCAGATCGGTGAGTCGTCGTTCCAGTTGTCGCCGTCGGAGGCCTGGGCGGCGTAGATGTTCCACTCGTTGGCCGGATAGCGTTCAGCCATGATTTCCTGCATCAGCTTCAAGGCGCTGGAAACAATGGTGCCGCCGGTTTCCCGCGAGTAGAAGAACTCTTCTTCGTCGACTTCCCTGGCGCTGGTGTGATGGCGGATGAACACCACATCGATCTTGTCGTAGTTACGCTTGAGAAACAGGTACAGCAGGATGAAGAAGCGCTTGGCGATGTCCTTGGTCGCCTGGGTCATGGAGCCGGACACGTCCATCAGGCAGAACATCACCGCCTTGGAACTGGGATTGGGTTGCTTGACCAGCAGGTTGTACTTCAGGTCGAAGGTGTCGAGAAACGGCACGCGATGGATTCGCGCGCTGAGTTTGGCGATTTCGGCTTCAATTTCCTGGATATCGCCGAAGTTATCCGGCTCTTCGCGTTTCAGGCGTTCCAGTTCCGCCTTGGCATCCCGCAGTTTTGCCCGGCTGCTGCCAGACAAGGCGATACGTCGCGCATGGGCCGAGCGCAGGGTGCGGATGATGTTGATCCGTGACGGGTTGCCTTCATTGCTGATCCCGGCACGCACGGTCTTGAAGGTGTCGGTACCGGTCAGGTTGCGTTTGACCAGGTTGGGCAGTTCCAGGTCTTCGAACATGAACTCCAGGAACTCTTCCTGGGTGATCTGGAACACGAACTCATCCATGCCTTCGCCGGAGTTACCGGCCTTGCCCGGGCCTTTGCCGCCCGCGCCGCCCTGGGGCCGCTGGATATGTTCGCCGCTGGTGAATTCCTTGTTGCCGGGATGCACGACGGTCTGTTTGCCGCCCCGGCCGTGGTGCAGCACCGGTTCATCGATGTCGCGTCCGGGGATGCTGATCTGTTCGCCATGCTCCATATCGGTGATGGAACGGCGGCTGACGGCCTCTTCGACGGCCTTTTTGATGTGGTCACGGTAACGCCGCAGGAACCGCTGGCGGTTTACCGTGCTCTTGTTCTTGCCATTGAGACGTCGGTCGATCACATAGCTCATGCAGGAGCCCTCCGGGCAGCTTCAAGTTACAAGCTTCAAGCGGCAAGCTGGAAGCTTAAAGACAAGCGGTCGATTGCCAGGCTGACCGGCGCACCGGGAGCCTGGCATTGCACGCTTGTCGCTGCCTTACTGCGATTTGCGGACCCGCAAGTACCACTCGGAGAGCAGTCGTACCTGTTTGTCGGTGTAGCCACGCTCGACCATGCGAGTGACGAAGTCGTTGTGTTTTTGCTGATCCTCCTTGCTGGCCTTGGCGTTGAAGCTGATGACCGGCAGCAGATCCTCGGTGTTGGAGAACATTTTCTTCTCGATGACCACCCGCAGCTTCTCGTAGCTGAGCCAGGTAGGGTTCTTGCCGTTGTTGTTGGCCCGGGCGCGCAGCACGAAGTTGACGATTTCGTTGCGGAAATCCTTCGGATTGCTGATGCCGGCGGGTTTTTCGATCTTTTCCAGTTCCTCGTTGAGGGCTACGCGGTTGAGAATCTCGCCGGTTTCCGGGTCGCGGTATTCCTGGTCCTGGATCCAGAAGTCTGCGTACAGTACATAGCGGTCGAAGATGTTCTGGCCGTATTCGCTGTAGGACTCCAGGTACGCGGTCTGGATTTCCTTGCCGATGAACTCGATGTAGCGCGGTGCCAGGTATTCCTTGAGGAAGCGCAGATAGCGCTCGCGGGTTTCAGCCTGGAATTGTTCCTGTTCGATCTGCTGTTCCAGCACGTAGAGCAGGTGCACCGGGTTGGCGGCGATTTCGTGCGGGTCGAAGTTGAAGACCTTGGACAGGATCTTGAACGCAAAACGTGTCGACAGGCCGTTCATGCCCTCATCCACGCCGGCGGTGTCGCGGTATTCCTGGATCGACTTGGCCTTCGGATCGGTGTCCTTGAGGTTTTCGCCGTCATACACCCGCATCTTCGAGTAGATGTTGGAGTTTTCCGGCTCCTTGAGGCGAGACAACACGGTGAACTGGGCCAGCATCTTCAGGGTGTCAGGCGCGCAATGGGCCTTGGCCAGGGAGCTGTTGAACAGCAGCTTGTCGTAGATCTTGATTTCATCGCTGACCCGCAGGCAGTACGGCACCTTGACGATGTAGATCCGGTCGATGAAGGCTTCGTTGTTCTTGTTGTTGCGGAAGGTGTGCCATTCCGATTCGTTGGAGTGGGCCAGCAGGATCCCGGTGAATGGAATCGCCCCCAGGCCTTCGGTGCTGTTGTAGTTACCTTCCTGGGTGGCGGTAAGCAGTGGGTGCAGCACCTTGATCGGTGCCTTGAACATCTCCACGAACTCCATCAGGCCCTGGTTGGCCCGGCACAGTGCGCCCGAGTAGCTGTAGGCATCGGCGTCGTTCTGCGGGAATTCTTCGAGTTTGCGGATATCGACCTTGCCCACCAGTGCCGAGATGTCCTGGTTGTTCTCGTCACCCGGTTCGGTCTTGGCCACGGCAATCTGGTTGAGGATCGAGGGATAGAGCTTCACCACCCGGAACTGGCTGATGTCGCCGCCGAACTCGGCCAGGCGCTTGGTCGCCCAGGGCGACATGATGGTATTGAGATAGCGCCGTGGAATGCCGAAGTCTTCTTCGAGGATCGCGCCATCTTCCGTGGCATTGAACAGCCCCAGGGGCGACTCGAACACCGGTGAGCCTTTGATGGCGTAGAACGGCACCTTCTCGATCAGTTGTTTGAGCTTCTCGGCCAGGGACGACTTGCCGCCGCCGACGGGGCCGAGCAGGTAGAGGATCTGTTTCTTCTCTTCCAGGCCTTGGGCGGCATGGCGGAAATACGAGACGATCTGGTCAATGCATTCTTCCATACCGTGGAAGTCTTCAAAGGCCGGGTAGCGACGGATCACCTTGTTCGAGAAAATCCGCGACAAGCGCGAATTGGCTGCGGTGTCCACCAGCTCCGGCTCGCCGATCGCCAACAGCAGGCGTTCAGCGGCAGACGCGTAGGCGCTGCGGTCCTTTTTGCACAGTTCGAGATACTCCTGAAGCGAGAGCTCTTCCTGGCGGGTGGACTCGAAGCGTTGTTGGAAGTGGCTAAAAATACTCATGACGTCGTCACCTCGCTCGATACGTGGAGCCGACGCCGGATCAATCAGTCGATGCTGGCAGCCATTGGTGGACACCAATGGCCGTTTTCCCCCCAGAACACCCTGAAACGCTACCGATGACCCGCACGCCGGTGTACCGGCTCTCCCCTGTTTTGGATGGCCTGCGCTTAAGGATAGTTCGGAATCGGGGAGGTCAAGGCGCGATACGAAATTAGTTTGGCCGCGCCGTTCGTCAGAAACGGCGCGAGGCCAAGCGTCACGCGGGATAGCGGGGTTTGAAAAAAATTATTGCGCGTCGCCTGCGGCAATTTCTGCAGGATAGGTCGCACGCCATAGCTCAAAGCCACCGTCGAGGCTATAGACGTCGGAGAAGCCCTGGCTCACCAGGTAGGCGGCGGCGCTTTGGCTGGAGTTGCCGTGGTAGCACGCGACGATGACCGGCGCGTCGAGGTCGGCGGCGCGGATGAAGTCGGCGATGTTGTGGTTGTCCAGGTGCTGGGCACCACTGATGTGGGCGGCGTTGTAGGTCGGCTGGTCGCGGATGTCGACAACCACCGCGCCTTGCTCGCGCAGGGCCTGGGCTTGCTCGGGAGGGATACGTTTGAATTCAGTCATGGCGGGCTCCTTTGGCCTGTATGAAAGCGCGGCTCAGCGCTTTGCCGCGGCCTGCAGTTGTTCGGGAACGGGGGAGTCGCACTGGCAGCTCGAGCGCTCGCCGGTGTCGATGTTCATCAGGGTCATGGCGCCGCCCCATACGCAGCCGGTGTCGAGGGCGAACACGCTAGGTTCATCACACTTGCCTTCCAGGGCTGCCCAGTGGCCGAAGATGATCTTCGTTTCACGGGTCTTGCGCTCCTTGTGGGCGAACCAGGGCTTGTAGCCGGGGAGGGCGGTGTCGGCGCCTTCCTTGCTCTTGAGGTCCAGCTTGCCTTCGGCGGTGCAGAAACGCATGCGGGTGAAGTAGTTGGTGATCACCCGCAGCCGCGCGACGCCGGTCAGTTCGTTGTCCCACTTAACGGGTTCGTTGCCGTACATGCCATCCAGGTAAGCGGTGTACAGGTTGTCATCGGCCAGGGCTGCTTCGACTTCACTCGCGCACTTGAGGGCTTTCTTCAGCGTCCACTGGGGTGGAATGCCGGCATGCACCAAGGCGGTGTCGCGGCTCTCGTCGTAGTGCATGAGTTTTTGCCGGCGCAGCCAGTCAAGCAGCTCGGTGCGATCCGGCGCTTCGAGGATTTCCCGCAGGGTATCGCCCTTTTTCAGGCGCTCGATGTTATTGCCGGCGGCCAGCAAGTGCAGGTCATGGTTGCCCAGTACGCACACCAGGGAGTCGCGCATGCCATAAAGGAAGCGCAGGGTTTCCAGGGATTGCGGGCCACGGTTGACCAGGTCGCCCACCAGCCACAGGCGATCCTTGGCCGGGTCGAAAGCCACACGCTCGAGCAGGCACTTGAGCGGTTCCAGGCAGCCTTGCAGGTCGCCGACGGCATACGTCGCCATCAGTGCAGGGCTCCAGGCACCGCGAGGCGGAACGGGGCGATGATGGCGTCGAAGTGTTTGCCGTCGTCGGCGAGCATCTGGTAGCTGCCTTGCATGTTGCCGACGCGGGAGGTCATGACAGTGCCGCTGCTGTAGGTGTGGCTCTTGCCTGGCGCGATCAGCGGTTGTTGGCCGACCACGCCGGCGCCGCGTACTTCCTCGACCTGGCCGTCACCGTCGGTGATGACCCAGTGGCGCGACAGCAGCTTGGCAGGCAGCTCGCCGTTGTTTTGTACGGTAATGGTGTAGGCGAACGCAAAGCGGTTCTGCTCGGGTTGCGATTGTTCCGCCAGAAAGCGGGTGACGACGCTGACGTCGATCTGATAACGAGGATCGGACATGCAAGAGGCCTTAAAAGCAAAAGCGGGGGAACAGCGGATGCCGGTCAGTCTAGGCCCGTAGGCGCTGGCTTGCCAGCGATGGCGATCGTGAGTGCGCCATCGCCGGCAAGCCGGCTCCTACTATTTATTCAGCCACTGGCGCAGGCTGAATGGCGAGCTGGTCAGCCAGGCGCACGAAGGCGGCCAGGTCCAGTTGCTCGGGGCGCAGGCTGCCGTCGACGCCGGCGGCCTCGATTTCAGCGTTGCTGAGCAAGGCCTTCAGCGTATTGCGCAAGGTCTTGCGGCGCTGGTTGAAGGCTTCGCGCACCACGCGCTCCAGCAACTTGTGATCTTTGGCCGGGTGTGGCAACACCGCGTGAGGCACCAGGCGCACGATGGCGGAGTCGACTTTCGGCGGCGGGTTGAACGCGCCAGGTCCGACGTTGAACAGGTGCTCTACGCGGCAATGGTACTGAACCATGATCGACAGGCGACCCCAGTCACCGCCTCCAGGACCCGCTGCCAGGCGCTCGACCACTTCCTTTTGCAGCATGAAGTGCATGTCGCGGATGATGCCGGCGTTGTTCAGCAGGTGAAAAATCAGCGGGGTGGAGATGTTGTACGGCAGGTTGCCGACCACCCGCAGGCTGTTGGGCGCTGCATTGAGGCTGGTGAAGTCGAACTTCAGCGCGTCGCCCTGGTGCAGGTTGAAATTGGGCATGCCGGCGAACTGCTGGTTGAGGATCGGGATCAGGTCCTTGTCCAGCTCAACCACGTCCAGCTGGCCGCCGCTTTTCAGCAGGCCTTGGGTCAGGGCGCCCTGGCCCGGGCCGATTTCCAGCAGGCGGTCTTCGGGCTTGGCATGGATGGAACGCAGGATGCGATCGATCACGCCAGCGTCGTGCAGGAAGTTTTGCCCGAAACGCTTGCGCGCCCGGTGTTGGTAATGCTCGGTCATATACGGGTCTCGGCCATCTGATAGGCGGTTTCCAGGGCCACGTGCAGGCTGCCGGTATCGATCTTGCCGCTGCCTGCGAGGTCCAGGGCGGTGCCATGGTCGACGGAGGTGCGGATGATCGGCAGGCCCAGTGTCACGTTGACCGCGGCGCCGAAGCCTTTGTACTTCAGCACGGGCAGGCCCTGGTCATGGTACATCGCCAGCACTGCGTCGCAGTGCTCCAGATATTTGGGGGTAAACAGAGTGTCGGCAGGCAATGGGCCGCGCAGGTCCATGCCTTCAAGGCGCAGACGCTCCAGGGTTGGTTCGATGATGTCGATTTCTTCATGGCCCAGGTGGCCACCTTCACCGGCGTGGGGGTTGAGCCCACAGACCAGGATGCGTGGTTGGGCGATGCCGAACTTCTGTTGCAGGTCGGCGTGCAGGATGCGTGTTACACGCTCCAGTCGCTCGGGGGTAATGGCGTCGGCAATCTCGCGCAGGGGCAGGTGAGTGGTCACCAGCGCCACCCGCAGGTCGCCCGTTGCCAGCATCATCACCACTTGTTCGGTATGGGTCAGCTCAGCGAGGAATTCGGTATGCCCGGAAAAGGCGATGCCTGATTCGTTGATCACACCCTTGTGTACCGGGGCGGTGATCATCCCGGCAAAATCCCCGTCGATGCAGCCCTGGCCGGCACGGGTCAGGGTTTCCAGGACGAAGGCAGCGTTGGCCTTGTCCAGTTGCCCGGCCACGACCTTGGTCGCCAGCGGGGTATCCCATACGTACAGGCTGTTGGCCGGTGCCGGCAGATCAGGCCAGTTGCCCGGGCCCACCGGCAGCAGATCGACAACCACACCCAGCTGCGCGGCCCGCTCAATGAGCAGGTCGCGGCTGGTAATGGCAATCAGGGGGTGTGGCTGGGGGTGCGAGGCGAGCAGCAGGCACAGGTCAGGACCAATGCCGGCCGGCTCGCCGGGTGTCAGTGCGAAACGCTTGGGTGTCACTGGGCTGCCTGGTCGGTGCCTGTTTGGTCGGCACCAGGAAGCTTGTTCTCTACGTAGGCTTCGTCACGGATCTGACGCAACCAGGTTTGCAGCTCTTCGTCGTATTTGCGGTTACGCAGTACGGTCAGGGCTTGCTGCTCGCGGGCCTGGGTGGTGTTGTCAGTGGCGCGACGGCCAAGGACTTCCAGCACATGCCAGCCGTATTGGGTCTTGAACGGCTTGGACAGAACGCCTTGCGGGGTCTTGGCCATGACGTTCTGGAACTCTGGAACCAGTGCCTTCGGATCGATCCAGTTCAGATCGCCGCCGTTAAGCGCCGAACCCGGGTCTTCGGAATAGCTCTTCGCCAATTCGCCGAAGTCTTCGCCCGCTTCGATGCGGTCATAGAGCTTCTGGGCCAGTTCCTTGGTTTGGGCTTCGGTACGGATCTCGCTTGGCTTGACCAGGATGTGACGAACGTGAACTTCGTCCTTCATCTGCGCTTCTTCGCCACCGCGCTTGCCGAGCAACTTGAGGATGATGAAACCGCCAGGCGTACGGGCAGGCTGGGTGATGCCACCGACTTCCATGGCACTCAGCTCGCGGTCGAACGGTGGTGGCAGTTGCGCGGCTTTACGCCAGCCCATGTCACCGCCTTCGAGGGCGTTGTCGCTGCCGGACTGGGCAATGGCCATCTGGGCAAAGTCGGCACCTTGCTTGAGACGGTCATAGATAGCCTGGGTTTTCGCTGCGGCAGCATTGAGCTGTTCAGCGTTGGCGCTGTCGGGCGTAGGCACCAGGATGTTGGCCAGGTGCAGTTCTTCGGAAAGCTGCATCTTGCCAAGGTCGGAGGCGAGGAAGTTCTTCACTTCCTGCTCGGACACCTGAATCCGTTCGGCCACGCGACGCTGACGTACACGGCTGATGATCATTTCCCGGCGAATCTGGTCACGGGCGTCCTCATAGGACAGGCCGTCGTGAGCCAGGGCTGCGCGGAACTGATCAACACTCATGTTGTTGCGCTGGGCGATGGTGCCGACAGCCTGGTTCAATTCTTCGTCGCTGATACGGATACCGGAGCGATCGCCGATCTGCAGTTGCAGGTTTTCAACGATCAGGCGTTCAAGCACCTGCTGGTCCAGCACGCTGGTCGGCGGTACGCCGCCGCCACGCTTGGCGATGGTTTGCTGAACTTCCTTGACCCGTTGGTCCAGTTGGCTCTGCATGATCACGTCGTTATCGACGATGGCCACTACCTTGTCCAGC
This sequence comes from Pseudomonas sp. KK18, assembly GCF_037094675.1. NCBI lineage: Bacteria > Pseudomonadati > Pseudomonadota > Gammaproteobacteria > Pseudomonadales > Pseudomonadaceae > Pseudomonas > Pseudomonas sp. KK18. Next base: position 6,579,491 of record NZ_CP146605.1, on the reverse strand, counting down.
GGTTGAACCGCAGCGTGAGCTGCGGCGGTACCCAGGAACAGCGCGCCCAGCATCAGCGGGCGCAGACAATCAGAAAGCTTGGTCTTCACGTTCACGATAACCTTCAATGCCTTTGTCGAGGAAGCTCTCTACCTTGGCGCCGGTCAGGCCGCCGAGTCCTTTGAGGACAACTTGGAAGAAGAGCCCGTGGTCACCCTTTTCGTTCAGCGGGGCAGCCTGGGTGTATTCGTCGTTGGAGACCCAGTAACGGTTGATCACACGCAGTTTCCAACAGCAGTTGTCGTACTCGAAACCACCAAAGGCTTCCAGGGTGCGGTTGCGGGCATAGTCATACTGCCAGCGGGTGATCAGGTTCCACTGCGGAATGATCGGCCACATCATCGAGAAGTCGTGTTGCTGGATTTTGTAGTAATCCTTCACGAAGTTGTCGGTGCCCGGAGTGCCATAGTCGCCGCCGAACTGCCACTTGCCGGTCGACTGGTTGTAGACGACCTGGTCATTGCGATAGCGGTAGCCGACGTTGATAACCTTGTTCGGGTTGTCTTCCGGCTGATAGTGGAACATCGCGCTGCCGGAGCGTGGGCTGTGGCTGTCGGTGTCCCAGTTATAGTCTGCAGTAGCGCGCCAGTCGCGGTTGAAGCGGAACTCGTAATCCAGTGCGATAGGCGAGACGTTCGAATGCGCATCGTCGCGGGTCTTGGCATCAATACCTGGCAACTGGACTTCGCGATCCTTGAAGTACAGGGCCTGGCCGATGGAGACGCGTTGACGCTCGAAACCGTTGTCCTGAATCCAGCGGCTGGTCACGCCGAGGGACAGTTTGTTCTCGTCGCCGATACGGTCGCTTCCGACAAAGCGGTTGTCGCGGAACAGCGATGAGTAGTTAAACGTTGTCTCGCTGGTGTCGAATACCGGAATGTCGGTTTGATCTTTCTCAGGTACATAGAGGTAGAACAAGCGTGGTTCCAGGGTTTGACGATAGTTGTCGCCGAACCATTGGGTATTGCGGTCAAAGTAAAGCCCGCTATCGATACTGGCAATCGGTACTGCACGGTCCTCAGAGCTTTTGAAGCTCTCGCCAAGCGAGGAGGAGCCAAGGCGATTGGTGACCAGGTCATTCTTGCCGATGCTGTCCAAGTCCAGATCGTACTTGGTGTAAACGTACTTCAATTTCGGCGTGATGAAACCGTAGGTCCAGTTCAGTGGCAGCGAGACGCTAGGTGCCAGGTTCAGACGGTTACCGTTCGCACGGTTCAGGCCGGCTACGTTTTTATCGAGTCGGTCAGATGTTAGGCCGTCCTCGTCGGTAAACGTGCCGTTCTCAAGGTCTCGTTCGAACCTGACTGCTTCAGTCTCGTAGGCAAACTCCAGACCGGCTGGATGATATGGCAGCGTGCCGTTGAACGTGAGCTGGGGCAGCCTGTTGTAAGGCGTAATATTGGAGATAGTCGCCAGCTGATAAGCCTGGACGTTCAATCGCGCCGTATAGCTGTCGCCGCGATAGCTTACGGAACCCTGTTGGTTGACGTATTCCTGGCTCTGAACGCCAATCTGGTACGACTTCAGGTCCTGGAAGTAATACGGGTCGCTGATCTTGGTGTAGTCGACCTGTGTCAGCAGGCGTGAATCCAGACCGCCCTTGTGCTGCCAGTTGAGCATGTAGCGGGTTTTTTCGTAGTCGGTCTGGTTTTTGCGCTCGTCGTTATCATCGTTCAGGTACGCGCCGCCGAACTGGCCTTCGCTGGACTTGGTGAGGTAGCGGAATTCGCCTTCCATCAACAGGCCGCGCTTGGTCATGTATTGCGGGTACAACGTGGCGTCGTAGTTTGGCGCCAGGTTGAAGTAGTACGGCGTAACCAGGGTAAAGCCAGTCTCGCTACCGGTGCTGAAGCTCGGCGGCAGGAAGCCGGATTGACGACGGTTGTCGATCGGGAAATAGATATACGGGGTGTAAAGGATCGGAATGTCCTTCACGCGCAACGTCACGTTGGTCGCGGTACCGAAACCGGTGGCCGGGTTGAGCGTGATGTTGTTGCCCTTGAGCTGCCAGGCGTTGCTGTTCGGCTCGCAGGTGGTGTACGTACCGTCCTTGAGACGGATGATCGCGTTCTCGGCACGCTTGGCGTAGAGCGCGTTGCCGCGGATGCGCGATTTGTGCATCACGTATTCGGCGTTGTCGACCTTGGCGGCGCCGGTGTCCAGTTGGACTTCAGCGTGGTCGCCCACCAGCAGGGCACCGTTGTCGCGCAGACGGACGTTGCCGTTCAGCTCGCCACGGTTCTCGGCCTGGTACAGGTTGGCCTCGTCGGCCTCGACCTGCATGCTGCCCTGGCGCATGACGACGTCACCGGCCAGGGAAGCAACTTGTTGTTCCTGCTCGTAACGAGAGACTTTGGCGCCGATGAAGGTCGGCGCGTCGCTCTTGTTCGTCTTGTCGTTCATGCCAGGACGGATCGGCTCGATGTACGCGCCGGAGCAGTACGGGCCGGTTTCGGCCAGTTGTGCGGCGGTGAGCTTCTCGCGAGGGACCCAGTCCAGGTGGCTGTAGTCGGCGCTGCGCGAACGCAGGCCGCGGCCCTTGGCTTCGGTGACCAATGTGGTCTGCGGCACGGCCTCGGCACTGCCGCCGGACTCGCCTTGCGGCGTGCCACTGGCAGAGCTGACGGCACTGCCGTCATGCACCGGGCGCGGTGGCAGCGGGGCTGCGGCCGTTTTCGGCGCGCAATCCCAGGCACCCGAAGCAGAGACTGAGCAGTCATACTGTTCCGCGGCGACCACGAATGAGGTGGCGAAAGGTTGCATGGCCAGCAGACTGCCGGTTACCAGCAACGGAAATTTTCTACGAAACGCGGGGGATTTCAATGCCATCTTATTAGTCCGGGCTTCCTGCGTGCCATCTGCCCGCGGTGTGGGCCGCACGCCTCTCGATGGTCTGAAAAAGATGCGTGATAATAAAGCATGACCCGCTTGACGGCTAGCGCCGTCGGAGACCCTTGTAATGCCCGACCAAGATCTACGTTTGCAACAGCTGAAAGTCTGGCTTGATGAGCAATTGCCAGGCCTCTTTACCACCCAGGGCTGGGGTGTCGTACCCCCGGCCACGTTGACTGCGGCCAGCAGTGACGCGAGTTTCAGGCGTTACTTCCGGTGGGAGGGAGGAGGTCGCAGTTTTGTCGTGATGGACGCTCCACCCCCCCAGGAAAACTGCAAACCTTTCGTCGATATCGCTCATTTACTCGGTCAATCGGGAATAAATGTTCCGAAAATTTATGCGCAAGATCTGCTTCGCGGCTTTCTTTTGCTTAACGACCTGGGGAAAAAAACCTATCTGGACGTGATTACGGCTGAAAATGCCGATCAATTGTTCGCCGATGCCATCGACGCATTGTTGGCTTTCCAGCAATTGCCGATGGACGCCCCATTGCCCAGTTATGACGTCGCGCTGTTGCGTCGGGAGCTGGAATTGTTTCCTGAATGGTACGTTCGCCGGGAGCTGGGCATCGAGTTCGACGCCCGGCAGCTTGGCCTGTGGCAACGCGTCAGCGAACACCTGATCGACAGCGCCCTGGCCCAGCCCAAGGTCCTGGTGCATCGCGACTATATGCCGCGCAACCTGATGATCAGCGAGCCGAATCCCGGCGTGCTGGACTTCCAGGATGCGGTCTACGGCCCGGTGACCTACGACATCACGTGCCTGTTCAAGGACGCCTTCCTCAGTTGGCCGCAGGCCCGCGTGCGGGAATGGCAGCGCGGTTACTGGCAGCGCGCCGGCGCGCTGGGTATCCCGGTGCAGGCGGACTTCGAGGAGTTCCTGCGGGCCAGCGACCTGATGGGCGTGCAGCGTCACCTCAAGGTGATCGGCATCTTTGCGCGCATCTGCCACCGCGATGGCAAGCCGCGCTACCTGGCGGACGTGCCGCGCTTCTTCGCTTATATAGAGGCGGTGCTCGCGGACCGGCCAGAGTTGAGCGAACTGGGTGAATTGCTGGCGAGCCTGCGCGTCGAGGCGGTGGTATGAAGGCCATGATCCTGGCCGCCGGCAAAGGTGAGCGGATGCGCCCGCTGACCTTGCACACGCCCAAGCCGCTGATCCAGGCCGGCGGCAAGCGCCTGATCGAGTACCACCTCGAGGCGCTGGCGAAAGCGGGCTTTACCGATATCGTCATCAACCATGCGTGGCTCGGCCAGCAGATCGAAGGCTATCTGGGCGATGGCTCGCAGTATGGCGTACGCATCCAGTACTCGGCCGAAGGCGAGCCGCTGGAAACCGGTGGCGGGATCTTCAAGGCCTTGCCGCTGTTGGGGGACGAACCGTTCCTGGTGGTCAATGGCGACATCTGGACCGACTACGACTTTGCCAGCCTGAAACAGCCGTTGAATGGCCTGGCCCACCTGGTAATGGTCGACAACCCGCCCCATCACCCGTCCGGCGGTGACTTCTACATAAAGGACGGCGCACTTCATGATGCCGCTCCTGGTGCCGATAACCTGACCTTCAGTGGCATTTCCGTACTCCACCCCCAGCTGTTCGCGGGTTGCAGTGCGGGTGCCTTCAAGCTGGCGCCGCTGTTGCGTGACGCCATGGCGAAAGGGTTGGTGACGGGGGAACACATGAACGGACGCTGGATCGATGTCGGGACGCTGGAACGTCTGGCGCAAGTCGAAACCCTGCTGACAGCGGGGCACTAGGATGTTGTGGCCAGGGACTCTGATCGGAGCCGGGGCGGGCTTTGCCATTGCCAGCATTCCGGGGGCCATGTTGGGCGCACTGCTGGGCCAGGCGCTGGACCGGCGCCTGGAACTGCAAAGCTGGGCCCAGTTACGCGAGCGCCTTGGCGGCCGGCCGGCGTTGCGCAATGACGAACTGCTGTTCGTGTTGCTCGGTCGCCTGGCCAAGAGCAACGGCCGGGTGGTGGACGGGCATATCCAGCAGGCGCGCCAGGAAATGCGCTCGCTGGACATGGCCGAGCCGGCCCAGCGCCGTGCGATTGCCGCGTTCAATCGCGGCAAGTCCGGCTCGGACCGGGTACGCAGTTACCTGGGCGTGCTCAAGGCCCAGCCCCATGCGGCGGAAGGTGTGCTGCGTGCCTGTTGGCGCATGGCCTGGGCGGACGGCAAGGCCAGTACGGCCGAGCGCGAGTTGATTGAACAATGGGGCAAATGGCTGGGTTGGACGGTCCAGCAGATCCAGGCGCTGGCGGCTGACTATGAGCCGGAGCGCAAGCCGTTGGCCAATCGTGGCGGGGCTTATCAGGAGGCGTTGCGGATTCTGGGGGTGACGTCGACCACCGAACCTTCGGTGATCAAGCGCGCTTACCGGCGCCTGCTGAGCCGGCACCACCCGGACAAGATTGCCGGCAGTGGCGCCAGTCCAGCCCAGGTGCGGGAGGCGACCGAACGTACCCGCGAGCTGCACAACGCCTACGCGCTGATTCGCGAAAGGCGAGACTTTCGCTAACAGAATCATCAGGCGCTGCTTTTTTATGGTGTAAACCGGATCAACTGTGGGAGTGGCGGTGCGACGATTCGACTTGCTCGCGAATGCGGTGGATCAGTAACAGATGCAGTGACTGACTCACCGCATTCGCGAGCAAGCCCGCTCCCACATTTTGTTCTCCAGTGTTTTTGAGATTATACGATCAGTCTCCGGGATTTTGCGGGCTCAGCCACCCGCGAATCCGCCGGTACAGCTGCTCTTGCCCTGCCTGGCTGTTATCGGGGAAGGCCTTCAACGACACCTGCTTGTAGCTGTCATTCTTCAAACGCTTGCTGGCCTGGGAACGTTCCTGGGCCGCTTTGCGTGCCTGGGAGTTGTCCTGGTAGAAAAAGTCTGCCGTGGCCAGCTTCAGTTTCGGTGCCAGTTGTTGCAGGTCCGGGGCACGGCCCGCCGGGGTCTGCGCGGCCACCATGACAAATTTCTGCACCTGCGCCGGTTGTTTTTCACTCAGGTAACGCGCGGCCCACCAGGCGCCGGTGCCGTGGCCGAGCAACACAATGCTGCGGGCATTCTGGGTCTGGGCGAAGGCGAGGGCGGCGTCAATGCGCGCGAAGATTCGCGTGGCGTCGGTCTTGTCTTGTTCATCGGTGCCGGGAACCACGGCCGGGTCAGTGCCTTCCGCTTCGGCGCTGGCGGCTTGCTCCACGGGTTTGGCGACGGTGCTGGCGTCTTTGCTGCTGGTCTCCACGGTCGCCTTGGGCGATTCGATGACGCGGGGTGGCAAGGTATCCAGGGTCAGGTCCGGCAGCGACAAGCTCAGGGTGCCCCAGGAGGCGTCCGGCAATTTCTTGCGCAACGGCGCGATTGCTTGAGGCCAGTCAGCACTTTCGCCGTTGCCCGGGACGATAATCACCACGCCTTCAGGCTCACCGCTGTTGGCCGGCTTCCACAAAGCCAGGAAAGAATCGCTGCCCGCCTGCAACTGTTGTTGTTCCTGCTGCGGGATTTGTCGTTCCAGGGCGTTGGCTTCTTCCTGGCTGCGCTCCGGCAAGGGCTGGCGCACCACTGGCTTTTCCGGGGCGGGAGCGGGAGTGTCGGCGGCCTCGACACAAAAGGCGCTGGTAAACAGCAGCGACAGGCACAATGCTGGCAGTGCCGAGCGGTGGGAAAGTGGCATCGTTGATTTCCGGCCAGAAGTGATTCCGGCAGCCTAATGGGTTGGTCAGTATTTGTCAGTGATATGAGACGTGGATCATGGGTTTTCGCTACCTGCTGGTTATCGGCTGTATATGCTTTCCCTTGATCGCGGGCGCCGTGCCTGCGCCTGCCACTCACGAGGCGCAGCTCGATGCCGGCCAGCGCGAATGGCTCGAACAGCATCCCGACCTGCGGGTCGGGCTGGTGTTACAGGCGCCTTATGCCCAATACGATCGGCGCTTGCAGCGGCTGTCCGGGGCCAATGTCGAATTGATGCAGTGGTTGGCCAAGGCGCTGAATATCGAACTGACCTGGCGCAACTTTCCCAATCAGGAGCAACTGGAGGCGGCGGTGCGTGACGGCGAGGTCGACCTCGCCCCCGGCCTGCTGCAAACCCCGGCCGGCCTGCGCCTGTGGTTGTTCTCCGATCCGTATATGCGGGTGCCCCAGCACATTGTCGGGGTTCGTGATGGCAGCACCGCAGTCGACCTGGAGAAACTCGACGACCAATCCCGCGTCGCCGTGCGCATGCCCAGCGCAGTGGCGGATTACCTGCGCAGCACCTACCCGAGTCTCAACCTGCAAGGTGTGCCCATGGAGCGCCAGGCCCTGCAATTGCTGGTGAGCCAGCAGGCGCGGTATGCGGTGGTGGATGAGGCGCAATTGAGCCGGTTGTCGGGCGAAACCGAGTTCGCCGGCCTTGCCGTGGTCGGCGATATCGGCCTGCCGCAATTGCTGCGGGTGGCCACGCGGCGCGACTGGCCCGAGCTGGCCGATATCATGCAAAGCGCCTTGCGCGCGATTCCCGCTCGTGATCTGGACCAGTTGCACAGCCGCTGGCTGCAGCCCAAATACCCACGGGTGACCGAGTCCCCCGGCTTCTGGCAAAACCTCACGTTGCTGCTGGGCCTGCTATTGCTCGCCAGCCTGGCCGTGGTGTTCTGGCAGCGCCGCCAGCAACGCGGCCTGGAGCATAATCTGCTGGCCGCCCGCGAAGAAAGCGCCGCCCGCGCCGCGGGTGCCGAAGCCTTGCGCCTGACCCAGTTCTCCATCGACCAAAGCACCGTCGGTATCCTCTGGGTCAATTGGGACAGCCATGTGCGCTACGCCAATCAGGCGGCGGAAACCATGCTCGGCTACGCCCCCGGCGCCCTGATCGAACGCCCGCTGATCGAATTCGACCCGACGCTGACCATGGACCGCTGGCTCAACCTGTGGAAGCGCGCCCGGGCCAGCGAAGACGGGCCACAGAGTTTTGCCACCAATTGCCTGCGCGCCGATGGCAGCGTATTGCCAGCCGATGTGTCCCTGAGTTTCCTGCGCTTTGCCGACGGCGAATACCTGGTGGTCTACCTCAACGATGTCACCGAGCGTCGCCGGGCCCTCGCGGCCTTGCAGGAAAGTGAGGCGCGGCTGCAAGGGATCGCCGCCAATGTGCCGGGGCTGGTGTTTCGCCTGGAGCGCTTGCCGCGCAGCGAGGCGATCGAGTTCGCCTACATCAGTCAGGGCAGCGAGGGCCTGGTGGGGTACGCGCCGGAAGTGCTCAGCCATCCGGCCATGGGCATTCGCAGCCTGGTGCATCCCGACGACCGCGCCAGTTATCACCGCACCCAGGACCAGGCCATCGAGACCGAGAGCAATTGGGCCTGGCAGGGCCGTATCCTGACCCGCCTGGGCGAGCAGCGCTGGGCCGATATCAAGGCCGTGACCCGGCGCCTGGAAGACGGCGCCGTGGTTTGGGACGGAATTGTCTGGGACATCAGCGAGAGCAAGCGCATCGAGCTGGAGCTGGACGCCTCCCGCGCGCAATTGCGGGAATTGTCGGCCCACCTGGAAACCGTGCGCGAGGAAGAGAAGGCCCGCATCGCCCGGGAAGTGCACGACGAGTTGGGGCAGATGCTCACCGTGCTCAAGCTGGAGACCTCGATGTGCGAGCTGACCTACGCCCAACTGGATCCCGGCCTGCACGAGCGGCTGAACAGCATGAAGCGCCTGATCGCCCAACTGTTCCAACTGGTGCGCGACGTGGCTACTGCCCTGCGCCCGCCGATTCTCGACGCCGGGATTGCCTCGGCAATCGAATGGCAAGCCCGGCGTTTCGAGGCCCGCACGCAGATTCCGTGCCTGGTGCAGGTGCCGGATAATCTGCCGGCGCTGAGCGACGCCAAGGCCATCGGCCTGTTCCGCATCCTGCAAGAGGCACTGACCAATGTGATGCGCCATGCCCAGGCGCATACTGTCGAGCTGACGCTGGTGGTGGAGGGCGCGCACTTGCGCCTGACCATCAGCGACGACGGTGCAGGTTTCGTCCAGGCTCCCGGGCGCCCGGTATCGTTTGGCCTGGTTGGCATGCGCGAGCGGGTGCTGATCATGGGCGGGCAGTTGAGCCTGGACAGCGCATTGGGCGAAGGCACCACCCTGAGTGTGACGGTGCCGCTGGATTGATAACCAAAAGAAGAGGACATCCACAGTGATCCGTGTACTGGTAGCTGAAGACCACACCATCGTTCGCGAAGGCATCAAGCAACTGATCGGCCTGGCCAAGGACCTGCTGGTGGTGGGCGAGGCGAGCAATGGCGAGCAGTTGCTGGAAACCCTGCGCCACGTGCCTTGCGAGGTGGTGTTGCTGGACATCTCGATGCCTGGCGTCAACGGCCTGGAAGCCATCCCGCGGATCCGTGCGCTGAACAATCCCCCGGCGATCCTGGTGCTGTCGATGCACGACGAAGCGCAAATGGCCGCCCGTGCGCTGAAGGTCGGTGCCGCCGGCTATGCCACCAAGGACAGCGACCCGGCGCTGCTGCTGACCGCGATCCGCAAGGTCGCGGCGGGCGGGCGGTACATCGACCCGGACCTGGCCGACCGCATGGTCTTTGAAGTCGGCCTCACCGATTCCCGCCCATTGCACTCGTTGTTGTCGGAGCGCGAGTTCTCGGTATTCGAGCGCCTGGCCCAGGGCGCCAACGTCAACGACATCGCCCAGCAGTTGGCGTTGAGCAGCAAAACCATCAGTACCCACAAGGCGCGCCTGATGCAAAAGCTCAATATCACCTCCCTGGCGGAACTGGTGAAGTACGCCATGGAGCACAAACTCCTATAGCGGCATACCTGTTTGCGACTGCCTGCCGAGCGCCGCGCTGCCCGGTCTTGCTGCTTGTAGCGTGGGGTTTGTAACTGCTCTGTTCTATCCCCGCCATCCGTGTAGGGCAATCCCTACCCCAAACCTTCCATCCTGCTGATGCCAATCTCTCCGGGCCCCCGATTTGCGCGGCCTTGCCCTGGGACTACGCTTGTTCCACGGCAGTCCAAAACAAAAAGGTGCGGGTATGAGCGAGGTGGATTCAAATGATGTGCTGGTCAGCTTTCGTGGCGTGCAGAAGAGCTACGACGGCGAGAACCTGATCGTCAAAGACCTCAACCTGGAGATTCGCAAGGGCGAGTTCCTGACCCTGCTCGGGCCGTCCGGGTCGGGCAAGACCACCAGCCTGATGATGCTCGCCGGTTTTGAAACCCCCACCGCCGGCGAGATCCAGCTGGCCGGCCGCTCCATCAACAATGTGCCGCCCCACAAGCGCGACATCGGCATGGTGTTCCAGAACTACGCGCTGTTCCCGCACATGACCGTCTCCGAGAACCTGGCGTTTCCGCTCTCTGTACGCGGCCTGAGCAAGACCGACATCAGCGAGCGGGTCAAGCGTGTACTGAGCATGGTCCAGCTCGATGCCTTCGCCCAGCGCTACCCGGCGCAACTCTCCGGTGGCCAGCAGCAGCGGGTGGCCCTGGCCCGGGCGCTGGTGTTCGAGCCACAGCTGGTGCTGATGGACGAACCCCTCGGCGCCCTCGACAAGCAACTGCGCGAACACATGCAGATGGAGATCAAGCACCTGCACCAGCGCCTCGGCGTGACGGTGGTGTACGTGACCCACGACCAGGGCGAAGCACTGACCATGTCCGACCGGGTGGCGGTGTTCCATCAGGGCGAGATCCAGCAGATCGCTGCCCCGCGCACCTTGTACGAAGAACCGAAAAACACCTTCGTCGCCAACTTCATCGGCGAGAACAACCGCCTCAATGGCCGCCTGCACAGCCACACCGGCGACCGCTGCGTGGTCGAACTGGCGCGCGGCGAAAAGGTCGAGGCGCTGGCGGTGAACGTCGGCCAGGTCGGCGGCCCGGTGACCCTGTCGGTGCGCCCCGAGCGCGTCAGCCTGAATGGCTCCAGTGAAAGCTGCGTCAACCGATTCTCCGGGCGCGTGGCCGAGTTCATCTACCTGGGCGACCACGTGCGGGTGCGCCTGGAAGTCTGCGGCAAGACCGATTTTTTTGTGAAACAACCGATCGCCGAGCTGGACACAGCCCTGGCGGTCGGCGACGTGGTACCGATTGGCTGGCAAGTCGAGCACGTTCGCGCACTCGACCCACTTCTAGAGGCGAATTGATCGCCCCCTTGCTTCACCAACCTCGCACGTGGAGAGAACAACAATGTTGAGATCCCTGAAATATTCCGCCCTGGCCCTGAGCTTGATGGGCGCGACACAGGCCATGGCAGGCCCTGATTTGACGGTGGTGTCCTTTGGTGGCGCGAACAAGGCGGCGCAGGTCAAGGCCTTCTATGCACCGTGGGAAAGCGCGGGCAACGGCAAGATCGTCGCCGGCGAATACAACGGTGAAATGGCCAAGGTCAAGGCCATGGTCGACACCAAGAGCGTGTCCTGGGACCTGGTGGAAGTGGAGTCGCCGGAACTGTCCCGTGGCTGTGACGAAGACATGTTCGAGCCCCTGGACCCGAAACTGTTCGGCAACCCGGGCGACTACGTGAAGGGCGCGATCCAGCCGTGCGGCGTGGGTTTCTTCGTGTGGTCCACGGTGCTGGCCTACAACGCCGACAAACTGAAAGCACCGCCAGGCGGCTGGGCCGATTTCTGGGACACCAAGAAATTCCCGGGCAAACGCGGCCTGCGCAAGGGCGCCAAGTACACCCTGGAATTCGCCTTGATGGCTGACGGTGTGGCGCCGAAGGATGTGTACAAGGTGCTGGCCGGCAAAGATGGCCAGGACCGTGCGTTCAAGAAGCTCGATGAGCTCAAGCCGTATATCCAGTGGTGGGAAGCGGGCGCCCAACCGCCGCAGTACCTCGCTTCTGGCGACGTGGTGATGAGTTCTGCCTACAACGGCCGGATCGCTGCCGTGCAGAAAGAAAGCAATTTGAAAGTGGTGTGGAACGGCGGGATCTACGATTTCGACGCCTGGGCCATTCCAAAAGGCCTGGCCAAGGACCGTGCTGACGCGGCGAAGAAGTTCATCGCCTTCTCGGTGCAGCCGCAGCAGCAGAAGACCTATTCGGAAAACATCGCCTACGGTCCGGCCAATACGCAAGCCGTACCGTTGCTGGCGAAGGACATCCTGAAAGACATGCCGACTACCCCGGAAAACATCGCCAATCAGGTGCAGATCGACGTGAGCTTCTGGGCGGATAACGGTGAGCAATTGGAGCAGCGCTTCAATTCCTGGGCTGCCAAGTAACCACCGCACCCAGGGTGGATGGGCTTTTTGTGGCGAGGGGGCTTGTCCCCCGTTGGGCTGCGAAGCGGCCCCAAAACCAGCCACCGCGGTCAGTCTAATAAACCACAGTGGCTTTACTGGGGCTGCTGCGCAGCCCAACGGGGGACAAGCCCCCTCGCCACAGGTGTGGGCCTTCACAGGTCTGCATTCTTTTTTACGATCCGGAGTTCGCCATGGCCCTCGCCATTCCCAGCCCCACCCTGAAACAGCGCCTGGCGCGTGCCGAGCGGCTCAACCGCTGGAAGGCCCAGGCCCTGATCGCGCCATTGGTGGTGTTTTTGCTGCTGGTGTTCCTGGTACCGATTGTGGCGCTGCTCTACAAAAGCGTCGGCAACCCGGAAGTGGTGGGCGGCCTGCCGCGCACGGTGGTGGCGGTGACGGCCTGGGACGGTCGTGGCTTGCCGGGCGAGCCGGTGTATCAAGCCATCAGCGAGGACCTGGGCGAAGCCCGGAAAAACTCGACCCTGGGCGACCTCTCCAAACGCTTGAACATGGAGCTGGCGGGCTATCGCAGCCTGCTGACGAAAACCGCGCGGGCGCTGCCGTTCACCGAAGCGCCTGCCTCCTATAAAGAAGCGCTGGAAAACCTCGACGAACGCTGGGGCGACCCGGCGTACTGGCAGGCGATCCGGCGCAACACCAGCAGCCTCACGCCATACTACTTGCTGGCCGCCGTCGATCACCGCATCGACGACCTCGGCGAAATCGCCCCGGCCACCCCGGACCAGGCGATCTACCTCGATATCTTCGCCCGTACGTTCTGGATGGGCCTGGTCATCACCGTGTGCTGCCTGCTGCTGGCCTATCCGTTGGCTTACCTGCTGGCCAACTTGCCGGCGCGGCAAAGCAATTTGCTGATGATCCTGGTGCTGCTGCCGTTCTGGACCTCGGTGCTGGTGCGCGTGGCGGCCTGGATCGTGTTGCTGCAGTCCGGCGGCTTGATCAACAGCGCGCTGATGGGCATGGGGCTGATCGATAAACCCGTCGAGTTGGTGTTCAACCGGCTGGGGGTCTACATCTCCATGGTGCACATCCTGCTGCCCTTCATGATCTTGCCGATCTACAGCGTGATGAAAGGCATCTCTCCCACCTACATGCGGGCGGCAATCTCCCTGGGCTGCCACCCATTCGCCAGCTTCTGGCGCGTGTACTTCCCGCAGACCTACGCAGGCGTTGGTGCCGGCTGCTTGTTGGTGTTCATTTTGGCGATCGGCTACTACATCACCCCGGCCTTGCTGGGCAGCCCGAACGACCAGATGGTCAGCTACTTCGTGGCCTTCTACACCAACACCAGCATCAACTGGGGCATGGCCACGGCCTTGGGCGGCTTGTTGCTGCTGGCCACCGTGGTGCTGTACCTGATCTACAACTGGCTGGTGGGCGCCAGCCGCCTGCGCCTGAGCTAAGGAGACCGTTGCGATGCTGAGCCCTTATATGTCGCCCGTGGAACGGGTCTGGTTCTACAGCTTGCGGATCCTCTGCGGCCTGATCCTGTTGTTCCTGATCTTGCCGGTGCTGGTGATCATCCCGCTGTCGTTCAACAGTGGAAGTTTCCTGGTTTACCCGCTGCAAGGTTTCTCGCTGCACTGGTACCAGGATTTCTTCGGCTCGGCGGAATGGATGCGCGCCCTGAAGAACAGCATCATCGTGGCTCCGGCGGCTACAGTGCTGGCGATGGTGTTCGGCACGCTGGCGGCGATTGGCCTGACCCGGGGGCACTTTCCCGGCAAGGCGCTGGTGATGGCCCTGGTGATTTCGCCGATGGTAGTGCCCGTGGTGATTATCGGTGTGGCCAGTTACCTGTTCTTCGCGCCGCTGGGCCTGGGCAACAGCTTCTTCTCGCTGATCGTGGTGCACGCGGTACTGGGCGTGCCGTTTGTGATCATCACCGTGTCGGCGACCTTGCAGGGGTTCAACCATAACCTGGTGCGGGCGGCGGCCAGCCTGGGCGCGTCACCGCTGACGGCGTTTCGTCGGGTGACCTTGCCGTTGATTGCCCCGGGGGTGATCTCCGGGGCGCTGTTCGCCTTTGCCACCTCGTTCGATGAAGTGGTAGTGACGCTGTTCCTCGCCGGGCCCGAGCAGGCAACCTTGCCACGGCAGATGTTCAGCGGCATCCGTGAAAATCTCAGCCCTACCATTGCCGCCGCAGCGACCTTGTTGATCGCGTTCTCGGTGGTGTTGTTGCTGACCCTGGAATGGCTGCGCGGGCGCAGCGAGAAACTGCGTACGGCCCAGGTCTAAAGCCAAACAGAGATCAAAATGTGGGAGCGGGCTTGCTCGCGAAGGCGGTGTGTCAGTCAACAGAGATATCGACTGGCCTACCGCCTTAGCGAGCAAGCCCGCTCCCACATTGGGTTTGTGTCTATTCAGTAGCTGAATGCAAGACAACCAGCCCAAGTCAGCTAATCTTGTGCCAGCCCATAACTGATAAGAGGCCGCGCACATGAGTACTTCCTCATTCAAGATCGCCCACAAACTGCTCACCGGCCCAGGCGCCATCGAGCAACTGGCCGCCGAGCTGACGCGGCTGGATGTCGACAACCCGCTGATTGTCACCGATGCGGCACTGGTCAAATCCGGCACCGTGGCGCTGGCGCTGGAACACCTGGGCGAACGGACCTACGAGATTTTCGACCGCGTGCTGCCCGACCCGGAAATCGCCATCGTCGAGGACTGCATGCGCGTCTACCGCGAAGGCGGGCATGACGGCCTGATCGGCGTCGGCGGCGGCAGTGCCATCGACATCGCCAAGAGCGTGGCGGCCTACGCCGGTTACCACGGCGCCCTGGCCGACCTGTTCGGCGTGGACCAGGTGCCGCGCAAAGGCCCGCCGCTGATCGCGATTCCCACCACCGCCGGCACCGGTTCGGAGGTGACCAACGTGGCGATTCTGTCGGACAAGGTCGCGCAACTGAAAAAAGGCATCGTCAGTGATTACCTGCTGCCGGACGTGGCCCTGATCAGCCCGCAGATGACCCTGACTTGCCCCCGCAGCGTCACCGCCACCAGTGGGGTGGACGCATTGGTGCACGCCATCGAATCCTACCTGTCGCTGAATGCCTCGCCGATCACCGATGCGCTGGCCATCGGGGCGATCAAACTGATCGCCAAGGCGTTGCCCAAGGCCTACGCCAACCCCGCCAACCTTGAGGCCCGGGACGACATGGCCACCGCCAGCCTGATGGCCGGGATGGCGTTCGGGAATGCCGGCGTGGGCGCGGTGCATGCGTTGGCCTACCCGTTGGGCGGGCGTTTCAACATCGCCCACGGCGTAAGCAACGCCTTGCTGCTGCCCTACGTGATGCACTGGAACAAGCTGGCGTGTGTGGAGCGCATGCAGGAGATAGCCGAGGCCATGGGCGTGAATATCACGGGGTTGAGTGCGGTGGATGCCGCCGACCAGGCCGTCGATGCGATGACGCGACTGTGTGCCGCAGTCGAGATTCCGTCCGGCCTGCGCAGCTTCGGTGTGCCTGAAGACGCGATCCCGGCCATGGCGGTAGAAGCGGCGGGGATCGAGCGGCTGATGCGCAACAATCCGCGCAAGCTCAGCGCCGCTGATATCGAGAAAATCTACCGGGCAGCTTATTAACCATTGAGCGAGGTCACGGTGCGCGCGGCAAAGCATGAGGTATACAATGCGCGCCATCGTGATTTAGCTCAAAAAGGTGCGTCATGCAGCCCTTCGTCATTGCTCCATCGATTCTCTCCGCCGACTTCGCCCGCCTGGGCGAGGAAGTGGACAAGGTGTTGGCCGCCGGTGCCGACTTCGTTCACTTCGATGTCATGGACAACCACTATGTGCCGAACCTGACCATTGGTCCGATGGTCTGCGCCGCCCTGCGTAAATACGGCGTGACCGCGCCTATCGATGCGCACTTGATGGTCAGCCCGGTGGACCGCATCGTCGGTGACTTCATCGAAGCCGGCGCGACCTACATCACCTTCCACCCGGAAGCCACGTTGCACGTGGACCGCACCCTGCAACTGATCCGCGAGGGCGGTTGCAAGGCGGGCCTGGTGTTCAACCCGGCCACGCCGCTGAGCGTGCTTGAGTACGTGATGGACAAAGTCGACATGGTGTTGCTGATGAGCGTCAACCCGGGCTTCGGCGGGCAGAAGTTCATCCCCGGCACCCTCAACAAGCTGCGTGAAGCGCGGGCGCTGATCGATGCGTCGGGCCGTGATATCCGCCTGGAGATCGACGGTGGCGTCAACGTCAACAACATCCGCGAAATCGCCGCGGCCGGTGCCGACACCTTTGTGGCCGGTTCGGCAATCTTCAATGCCCCGGACTATCAGGAAGTGATCGCCAAGATGCGTGCAGAACTGGCGCTGGCGCGTCCATGAGTGGCTTTGAGCAACTGTTCCCCGGCAAACTGCCACGGCTGGTGATGTTCGATCTGGACG
Source organism: Pseudomonas sp. KK18 (assembly GCF_037094675.1). NCBI lineage: Bacteria > Pseudomonadati > Pseudomonadota > Gammaproteobacteria > Pseudomonadales > Pseudomonadaceae > Pseudomonas > Pseudomonas sp. KK18. The sequence continues at coordinate 6,562,882 of NZ_CP146605.1, read as the reverse complement.
GTACGTTGATCGATTCAGTGCCGGACCTGGCCGCGGCGGTGGACCAGATGCTGCTCAAGCTGGGGCGCAAGCCGGCGGGTATCGAGTCGGTGCGCGAGTGGGTCGGCAATGGCGCGCAGATGCTGGTGCGTCGGGCCTTGGCCAACAACATCGAGGCCGAGGGTGTCGATGATGTGGAAGCCGAGCATGCGCTTGAGCTGTTCAACGTGGCCTACGAAAACGGCCACGAACTGACCGTGGTTTATCCCGGCGTGCGCGACACCCTGAAATGGCTGCACAAGCAGGGCGTGGAAATGGCCCTGATCACCAACAAGCCGGAGCGTTTCGTCGCACCGCTGTTGGACCAGATGAAGATCGGCCGGTATTTCCGCTGGATCATCGGCGGCGATACCTTGCCGCAGAAGAAGCCCGACCCGGCCGCGCTGTTCTTCGTGATGAAAATGGCCAATATCCCGGCGTCCCAATCGCTGTTTGTCGGCGATTCGCGCAGTGATGTGCTGGCGGCGAAAGCGGCGGGGGTCAAGTGTGTGGCCTTGAGTTACGGCTACAACCATGGCCGGCCGATTGCCGAAGAATCCCCGGCGCTGGTGATTGATGACCTGCGCCTGTTAATCCCCGGTTGCTTGGGAACGGGCGCTGAGATAACGTTGCCCGACGCTGTTCCATCCCCTTCTGGAAATCCCATCGTGGTGGTCACTCGCAAACTCTGGATGAAAGTCATCAAGGCCCTGGCCCGCTGGCGTTGGCGCGCCTGACTGATCCTCGCCGCGCTGCGGCACGTTTGCACACCTGACCGTTAGACCCTCAAGCCACGAGGCACCTCATGATCCGCGAAGAATTCCTGCGTTTGGCCGCTGCCGGCTACAACCGTATCCCCATGGCCTGCGAAACCCTGGCCGACTTCGACACCCCGCTGTCGATCTACCTGAAACTGGCCGACGAGCCCAACTCCTATCTGCTGGAGTCGGTGCAGGGCGGCGAGAAGTGGGGCCGTTATTCGATCATCGGCCTGCCGTGCCGCACGGTGCTGCGGGTACATGATCACCATGTGAGCATCACCCTGGACGGCGTCGAGATCGAAAGCCATGACGTGGAAGACCCGCTGGCCTTCGTCGAGGAATTCAAGGCGCGCTACAACGTGCCGACCATCGCCGGTCTGCCGCGCTTCAACGGCGGCCTGGTGGGTTACTTCGGCTACGACTGCGTGCGCTACGTGGAAAAACGCCTGGGCAAATCCCCGAACCCCGATCCGTTGGGCGTGCCGGACATTCTGCTGATGGTTTCCGACGCGGTGGTGGTGTTCGACAACCTCGCGGGCAAGATGCACGCGATCGTGTTGGCCGATCCTTCCCAGGCCGATGCGTTCGAGCAAGGCCAGGCGAGCCTGGAAGCGCTGCTGGAAAAACTGCGCCAGCCGATCACCCCGCGTCGCGGCCTGGACCTCAGCCGTCCACCGGCGGCTGACCCGGTGTTCCGCTCCAGCTTTACCCAGGATGACTACGAGCGTGCGGTCGATACCATCAAGGAATACATCCTTGCCGGTGACTGCATGCAGGTGGTGCCGTCGCAACGCATGTCCATCGACTTCAAGGCCGCGCCGATTGATTTGTACCGGGCGCTGCGCTGTTTCAACCCGACGCCGTACATGTACTTCTTCAACTTTGGCGACTTCCACGTCGTGGGCAGTTCGCCGGAAGTGCTGGTGCGGGTCGAAGACAACCTGATCACCGTACGCCCGATTGCCGGCACGCGCCCTCGCGGTGCGACCGAAGAGGCGGACCTGGCGCTGGAACAGGACCTGTTGAGCGACGACAAGGAAATCGCCGAGCACTTGATGCTGATCGACCTGGGCCGCAATGACACCGGGCGTGTCTCGGAAATCGGTTCGGTGAAACTCACCGAGAAGATGGTGATCGAGCGTTACTCCAACGTGATGCACATCGTGTCCAACGTCACCGGCGAGCTGAAGGCCGGGTTGACGGCGATGGATGCACTGCGGGCGATCCTGCCGGCGGGCACCTTGTCCGGCGCACCGAAGATTCGCGCGATGGAAATCATCGACGAACTGGAGCCGGTGAAGCGGGGTGTGTATGGCGGCGCGGTGGGGTATTTCGCCTGGAACGGCAATATGGACACTGCGATCGCGATCCGTACGGCGGTGATCAAGGACGGCGAACTGCATGTGCAGGCGGGCGGCGGGATCGTGGCCGACTCGGTACCGGCCCTGGAATGGGAAGAGACGCTGAACAAGCGCCGGGCGATGTTCCGCGCGGTGGCGTTGGCTGAGCAGACCCCGCAGGACTGAAGTCAGACGTAGATCAAAAATGTGGGAGCGGGCTTGCTCGCGAAGGCGGTGTATCAGTCGATATATAAGGCGACTGTCGCACCGCTTTCGCGAGCAAGCCCGCTCCCACATTTGGTATTTGTCAGTTTCAAGTCCGAGTCAGAAATCCAGACTCACCCCGACACTCAGCCCTTGCTGGGTAAAGTTGTCATCCTTTCTCACGTTATAGGCCGCGTTCAACGCCAGGTCCTTGGTCACCTTGTGGGTAATCCCCAGGTTCAAGCGATCCGAATTGCTGCGTGGCGTGTAGCCGTCCAGTTTGAAATCAATCCCCGGCACGCTGTTGAGGGACATGCCCACTCGCTGCGTATCGTTTTCAAACTCGTGCTCGTGGGCCACTTCGCCAAACACCAGGGTTTGCGGGGTGAAGCGGTAGTTGGCTTGTAATCCGATTCCCAAACGCTTGGAGTCGCGCTGTTGGTCATCAAAGGTCAGCGCGGTGGAACGGGCATCTTTCTCCGAATAACCATTCACCTCGACCCGCGAATAGTCAGCGCTGATAAAGGGTGAGAAGTGCCATTCGCTGTTCGGCTCGGCGATGTCATACCCAACCCGTGCGCTCAATGCCCATAGCCAGCCGTCGGTGTCGCCTTTCTCGGTGCCTTCGCTGATGCCCAGGGCGAACTTGCGCTTGAGGTTGTCGAAGTCCAGTTTGCCGCCGGTCAATGCGGCGTCGGCCCACCAGTGATCTTCCTGATATTGGGCGAACGCGGTGCCCAGGTAGCTGTTGAGCTTGTAGTCCGAATCGCTGGCGCCGGCCTCAAGACTCTGGCGATAGAAGCCTGCTGCCACACCCACGCGCCACTCGTCATTGACCCTGTAGCTGCCACCGATGTTCAGGTTATAGCCGCTGCCGTCACCGCTGGCCGAGCTGTTCTGATCATCGAAGTCCAGGTGCTGGCCGCCAGCGTCGACGATCGCCCGCCATTGGCCCACGGCCTGCCAGCTACGGGAGTCGGCTTGCCATTGGTTGCGCAATGAATCCTGATGGGCGCGCAAGGTGCCTTGGGCCATTTCCGGAAGCAGGGTGATTTCCCAGGGGGCTGCCAGCAGCGAATACGCGTAGTCGGCGATCAGTACCTGGCCGGCCTCGGTCGGGTGCACGGTGTCGTTGTAAATCAGCTTGGTCGGGTCCGGATTGGTGCCGCCGACGCCATACACCGGATTCCTGCAGGTGGTGCCGCTGAAGCACGTCTGGTTGAGGTTCTGGTCGGTGGCAAAACCAAAACGCCCGGGATCGGCAAAGGTTTCCTTGAGCAGCAACGGAATGTTCAGCGGGATGATCTGCGCATCGATTTGCGACAGGCGCTGTACCAGGGTCTGGTTGAACGCGCCGGCCAGGGTGCTGACGGCCCCTTGGAGCGGGGTGCCATTGACGGCAGGTGTCAGGCCCAGGTCCGGCAGCATCCATACCATTACATAACGGGCGCCAGCCTGTTGCAGCGCCTGGGCGCTGTCGGCCAGGCGCCCGGCTGCGGCCGAGGCCTGGTCGGGGCTGAGGACCAGGCCGTCGAGGAAGTCATTGCCGCCGCCGGAGAGAAAGTACAACGCGTTGGGGTCGGCTCGGCCCCCCGTTGATGCCAGGTATCCGGGACGTGTACGCAATACCTGCCCGGTGTCGCTGTCGGTGACGGTGGAGTTACCGGTGATGGCATCGTAGATCTGTTGGGTGGTGTAGCCGCCGACGGCCCAGTTATTGCCGTCTGGCTGGCCCAGCGCGGCGCGCTCCGGCGAGGTCGAGGCATTCAGGTCGCCCGGGGCAACCCCCAGCTTGCCGCCCAATAACGTCGAGGAGATCAGCGATGTGCTTTCGCCGCTGCCGTCGAAGTATTGCGGGCCGGTGCGGTTGGTGAAGCGATAGGTTGAGCCCGGTGCGCCAGGGTCGGCAAATGTACCGGCGTCGGCCAGGCTGTCACCGAAAACGACCATCGTCGAATAAGGCGAGGGCGCGGCGAAGGCTTGCGAGCATGCCAGCGCCAAGAGGCAGCCGACGATGGGGGTGAAATAGGGCATCTTGGTCATGAGTCCGTCCATGATTTTGTTTTTTTGTCAGCACTGTGACTGTAGCGCCCTTGGAAGGGTTCTGAAAAGTTTGACGCCAATTATCAGTCGGGCAGTTTCCCCCGTATTTGCGGCTCGATATTGCACCGTTGGCGAGGCTACGTTACTGTGCCTGAACGTATGAATGAGACCCTCCCCGTGTTGATCATCAGCAAACTCTTGATGCGAGTAGTCAAGGCACACGCCCGTTGGCGTTGGCGCGCCTAACTTTTCTCTACCGGCCCCGCCGGACCTGTACCGATTTGCCTTCTTCACCCTCTGTTAAACGCCCCTTGCCGGCCAACCCCGGCAACCGGAAAGTGCGTCTGGCAGCGGGTCACTCCCTTGGAAGGCCGTCATTAGAAGTCAGTGAATTCAAGAGGTTTTAACCCACATGTTGCTGATGATTGATAACTACGACTCCTTTACCTACAACGTTGTGCAGTACCTGGGCGAGCTCGGCGCCGAGGTCAAGGTGGTGCGCAACGACGAATTGACCGTGGCCCAGATCGCCGCGTTGAACCCTGAACGCATCGTCGTCTCCCCAGGCCCATGTACGCCGACCGAAGCGGGCATCTCCCTCGAAGCCATCCAATACTTTGCCGGCAAGCTGCCGATCCTGGGCGTGTGCCTGGGCCATCAGTCCATCGGCCAGGCCTTCGGTGGCGACGTCGTCCGCGCCCGCCAGGTAATGCACGGCAAGACCAGCCCGGTATTTCACAAGCACCAGGGCGTATTCCAGGGTTTGAACCTGCCGGTAACGGTAACCCGCTACCACTCGCTGGTGGTCAAGCGTGAAACCCTGCCCGAGTGCCTTGAGCTGACGGCCTGGACCCAGCTGGAAGATGGCTCGGTCGACGAGATCATGGGCCTGCGTCACAAGACACTGAACGTCGAAGGGGTGCAATTTCACCCGGAATCGATTTTGACCGAGCAGGGCTTCGAGCTGTTCGCTAACTTTCTCAAGCAGAGCGGCGGCACGCGCTAAGGACTTTTCATGGATATCAAGACTGCCCTGAGCCGTATCGTCGGCCATCTGGACCTGAGCACCGCTGAAATGAGCGATGTGATGCGCGAGATCATGACCGGTCAATGCACCGACGCGCAGATCGGCGCGTTCATGATGGCCATGCGCATGAAGAGCGAGAGCATCGACGAAATCGTCGGCGCTGTGTCGGTCATGCGTGAGCTGGCCGACAAGGTTGAACTCAAGACCCTCGACGGCGTGGTCGACGTGGTCGGCACCGGCGGCGACGGTGCGAACATTTTCAACGTGTCGACGGCTTCTTCCTTTGTGGTGGCCGCTGCCGGCTGCACCGTGGCCAAGCATGGTAACCGCGCGGTGTCGGGTAAAAGCGGCAGCGCCGATTTGCTGGAAGCAGCAGGTATCTACCTGAACCTGACCCCGGTACAAGTGGCGCGCTGCATCGATCATGTCGGTATCGGCTTCATGTTTGCCCAGTCCCATCACGGCGCGATGAAACACGCCGCCGGCCCGCGCAAGGACTTGGGCCTGCGTACCCTGTTCAACATGCTCGGCCCGCTTACGAATCCGGCCGGTGTGAAGCATCAGGTAGTGGGCGTGTTCAGCCAGGCGCTGTGCCGGCCATTGGCTGAAGTCCTGCAGCGCCTGGGCAGCAAGCACGTGCTGGTGGTGCACTCCAAGGATGGCCTCGACGAGTTCAGCCTGGCGGCACCGACCTTCGTGGCGGAGTTGAAGAACGACCAGGTCACCGAGTATTGGGTCGAGCCAGAAGACCTCGGCATGAAAAGCCAGAGCCTGCACGGCCTGGCCGTAGAAAGCCCGGCCGCCTCCCTTGAACTGATTCGCGATGCCCTGGGACGCCGCAAGACCGAAAACGGCCAGAAAGCCGCAGAAATGATTGTGCTCAACGCCGGTGCGGCGCTGTACGCCGCGGATCACGCCTACAGTCTTAAAGAGGGTGTTGCCCTCGCTCATGATGCATTGCATACCGGGCTGGCGCGCGAAAAGCTCGAAGAACTGGGTGCGTTTACTGCGGTGTTCAAAGTGGAGAATGAAGGATGAGTGTTCCGACCGTTCTGGAAAAAATCCTGGCCCGCAAGGCAGAAGAAGTCGCCGAGCGCCGTGCCCGGGTCAGCCTGGCTGAGCTGGAAGGCCTGGCGAAAACCGCCGATGCACCGCGTGGGTTCGCCAATGCGCTGATCAAGCAGGCCAAGGAAAAACAGCCGGCCGTTATCGCTGAAATCAAGAAGGCTTCGCCGAGCAAGGGCGTGATTCGCGAGATCTTCATCCCTGAAGACATCGCCAAAAGCTACGAGAAGGGCGGCGCGACGTGCCTCTCGGTGTTGACCGATATCGACTATTTCCAGGGTGCCGACCTGTACCTGCAGCAAGCGCGTGCGGCGTGTTCGCTGCCGGTGATCCGCAAGGATTTCATGGTCGACCCGTACCAGATCGTCGAAGCCCGTGCCTTGGGCGCCGATTGCGTGCTGTTGATCGTCTCCGCACTGGATGACGTGAAAATGGCTGAACTGGCGGCCGTGGCCAAGAGCGTCGGCCTCGACGTGCTGGTGGAAGTGCACGACGGTGATGAACTGGAACGCGCGCTGAAAACCCTCGACACACCGTTGGTGGGCGTCAACAACCGCAACCTGCACACCTTCGAAGTCAGCCTGGAAAACACCCTCGACCTGTTGCCGCGCATCCCGCGCGACCGGTTGGTGATCACCGAAAGCGGCATCGTCAATCGCGCCGATGTGGAACTGATGGAAATCAGCGGCGTGTACTCGTTCCTCGTCGGCGAAACCTTCATGCGTGCCGAGAACCCGGGGGCTGAATTGCAGCGCCTGTTCTTCCCGGAGCGTGGCGTTGCCGTCAGTGGCTCGACCCTGGATTGATCATGACCCAGCCGGTGGCGATGACGGTCGAGGCAGGCCTTAAGGCCGAGCAGGATTTGCTCGCCGCGGTCTGTGCCGGCGAGCAACCGTTCGGCCTGCTGTTCTGGCAGCCCAGCGATCAGGCGTTGGTGATGCCTCGTCGTTTGAGCCGCCTTCCGGCATTCGAGACCGCCAGCCAGGTGTCGGCAGATGCCGGTTGGCCGGTGCTGCTGCGGGAAACGGGCGGCGAGCCGGTTCCGCAATCGGCAGCCACGGTCAATATCGCGTTGGTCTACGCGCCACCACGCAGTGAAGGTGACCAGGGCCGTATCGAAACCGGCTACCAGCGTCTGTGCCAGCCGATTTGCGACCTGCTGACCGAGTTGGGTGGCAACGCGTCGGTGGGCGAGATCGACGGTGCGTTTTGCGACGGTCGCTACAACGTCAACCTTGATGGTCGCAAAATGGTCGGTACCGCCCAGCGCTGGCGCCAGAGTGGCGGGCGCCCGGTGGGGTTGGTGCATGGTGCGTTGCTGCTGGATGACGATCGCGTCGAGTTGATCGCCGCGGTCAATCGCTTCAATGAAGCATGCGGCCTGGAACAACGGGTGCGCGCCGAAAGCCACATCGCCCTGCACGAAGCCTTTGCGGCGCCAGATGCGATTGCCCGGCTTGATACTTTGTACCGTCAGATGCTTGCGAGTTTCCTGCCGGTTTAACGCGTACCGAAGACCACCATGGTCTTGCCTTTGACATGCACCAGGTTGCGTTCCTCCAGGTCCTTGAGCACACGGCCAACCATTTCCCTTGAGCAACCGACGATCCGCCCGATTTCCTGGCGGGTGATCTTGATCTGCATCCCGTCGGGATGGGTCATGGCGTCCGGTTGCTTGCACAACTCCAGCAGGCAGCGGGCAACCCGGCCGGTGACGTCGAAGAACGCCAGGTCGCCGACTTTGCGCGTGGTGTCTCTCAGGCGCTGTGCGATCTGGCCGCTCAGGGCGTACAGAATGTCGGGATCCTGCTGGGCCAGTTCGCGAAATTTCGTATAGCTGATCTCGGCGACTTCGCATTCGACCTTGGCCCGCACCCAGGCACTGCGTTGCTGTTCCTTGCCGGCTTGTTCGAAAAGCCCGAGTTCACCGAAGAAATCACCGGTATTGAGGTAGGCGATGATCATTTCGCGACCATCGTCATCCTCGATCAGGATGGTGACCGAGCCTTTGATAATGAAGAACAGGGATTCCGAGCGCTCGCCCGCGCAGATGATGTTGTGCTTGGCCGGATGACGCCGGCGCTGACAATGCATCAGCAGTTTGTCGAGGTTCTTGATTTTGGGTGTGGGAGTAATAGCAACCATGGTTGTATCCCGAAAAGACTGCACGGTGTTGGTGAGCTTGTTTTTTTATCCAGCGCGATCAACGGCTAAGCTACATCATCCAATGGATGGCAATGCGCCATTGATTTGGCGCCAGCTTAACAGACACATTCTGACTTCATTAGGGAATTTACCCAGCAAACCCTGCTGTTGATCGCTTTCATGGGAAACGCTGCCGGCCCAAAGTGCTGTGCTAAGCTGGCGACCCTTTTTTAGCAGTGGAGTCTGGGCGATGAAGGCACGCATCCAATGGGCGGGCGAAGCCATGTTCCTCGGTGAGTCGGGCAGTGGCCACGTGGTGGTCATGGACGGCCCGCCGGAGGCCGGTGGCCGCAACCTGGGCGTACGCCCGATGGAAATGCTCCTGCTCGGTGTAGGCGGTTGCAGCAATTTCGATGTGGTGAGCATCCTGAAGAAGTCCCGCCAGGCGGTGGAAAGCTGCGAAGCATTCCTGGAAGCCGAGCGTGCCACCGAAGACCCGAAGGTGTTTACCAGGATCCACATGCACTTTGTCGTCAAGGGCCGGGCGTTGAAAGAAGCCCAGGTCAAGCGGGCCATCGAGTTGTCGGCGGAGAAGTACTGCTCGGCCTCGATCATGCTGGGCGCTGCGGGCGTTGCCATCACTCATGATTACGAGATCATTGAGTTGGGCTGATTCTTCAATCGGCAGGCAAAAAGAAAGGGCGCTTGATAGCGCCCTTTTTTGTTTTCTGCTGAAACTAGATGCGGTACGTGCTTTTGGTCATGACCTTGGCCAGCAGGCTCATGCCAAATTTCACCGGTGCCGGGAAGCGGAAGCCGCCCGCGTCCAGCGCGCTTTCGGCGTGATGTTCTTCATCAATGCGCATCTGCTCAAGAATCGCCCGGGACTTTTCGTCTTCAGCCGGCAGTTGCTCGAGGTGTTCATTGAGGTGTTTGCACACCTGATGCTCGGTGGCGGCCACAAAACCCAGGCTGACTTTGTCGCTGATCAGCCCGGCCACCGCACCAATGCCAAACGATAAGCCGTAGAACAGCGGGTTCAGCACGCTCGGATGGCTGTTCAACTGGCGAATGCGTTGTTCGCACCAGGCCAGGTGATCGATTTCTTCTTCGGCGGCATGTTCCATCGCGGCGCGCACTTGCGGCAGCTTGGCGGTCAGGGCCTGGCCCTGGTACAGCGCCTGGGCACAGACCTCGCCGGTATGGTTGATACGCATCAGGCCGGCGACGTGGCGGGTGTCGGTCTCGCTCATCTGCGCTTCGGGCCGCACGATGGCGGGCGACGGGCGGTGCGGTTGGCCGCTGAATGGCAGCAGCGTGCGCATGGCCGTATCGGCTTGCAGCAACAGACGATCAATCGGCGAGTAGTGACGTTGGGTAGTCATGCTGACCTCCGGGAAGAATCTCGGCGGCCAGTTTACCGCAAGAGAGGGGGAAGCGTTTGCGCTGGGTCAAATTGCTTGTGTGGCGAGGGAGCTTGCTCGCGTTGGAGTGCGCAGCGCTCTCGTTTTTGGGGCTGCTACGCAGCCCAGCGGGAGCAAGCTCCCTCGCCACAGCAAGCTGCCTCGCCACAGGTAGTGCTCAGCCCGGCGGCCAGTTCATCTGGCGTTGACCCAGAACATGCATGTGGATGTGATAAACGGTCTGTCCGCCATCTTCGTTGCAGTTCATCACCACACGGAAGCCCTTTTCACAGCCTTGCTCAACCGCCAGGCGCTGGGCGGTGAACAGGATATGCCCGGCCAGCGCCTTGTCTTCCTCGGTGAGGTCGTTGAGGGTGCGGATCGGCTTTTTCGGAATCACCAGGAAATGCACGGGTGCCATTGGCGCGATGTCGTGAAAGGCCAGGACCTGGTCATCCTCGTAGATGATCTTCGCGGGTATTTCTCTGTTGATGATCTTGGTGAACAGAGTATCCACAGCTGTTTCTCCATTGTGAAAGTGCAGGGTGAGTGTACTCAGGCGATCAGCGCGGGCAATAGGCCTTGTTGATCGCGCCGGCAATCTTGCGGGTCAGCCAGCGCGGGCTCAGGCGCGGGCTGAACGCCAGCCAGCGATTACGCCGGCCGGGAATGATGATGGCTTTGTTCCTGGCCAGCGCACGCACGGTGTAGAGCGCGACTTCTTCCGGGCTCATCAACTGTTGGCTGCGATCCAGCTTGGCGGTGTCCATTTGGGCGGTGCCGAAGAATGCGGTGCGGGTCGGGCCGGGGCAAAGGACGGAAACCTTGATGCCGCAGGTCTTCAGTTCCTCGCGCAAGCCTTCGGAAAAGTGCAGCACGTAGGCCTTGCTGGCGTAGTAAGTGCTCATCCACGGGCCGGGTTGGAACGCGGCAACCGACGCGACGTTGAGAATCTGCCCGCCGCCGTGCAGGGCCATGGCGTTGCCGAGGGCATGGCACATGCGGGTCAGGGCGAGGATGTTGACCTCCATCAGGTCCTGCTCGGTCATCCAGTCCTGCGCCAGGAACGGGCCGCTGGTACCGATGCCGGCGCAGTTGACCAGCAGGTCGATTTGCCGCTCGCCTTCTTCCAGTTCCAGCAGGAACCCGGAGAGCCGCAGGGGCTCGCCCAGGTCACAGGCACGGAACAGCACCTCGACGCCGAAGCGCTGAGTCAATTCGATTGCAATGCTTTCCAACTGATCACGCTGGCGGGCCACCAGAATCAAGCTGCGGCCGCGACGGGCCAGTGCTTCGGCCAAGGCCAGGCCGATGCCGCTGGAGGCACCGGTGATCAGAGCGTAACGGGTCATGCGTTTCTCCATCGCAACGCTACCGGGCCTGTGACAGAGGCGTCACAGGCGTCGGGCGTTTTTCACTGTTGCGTAGAGTCTACAGGTTCGGCTGTGTCGTCAGCACTTTGCACATCGACTTCATCGACGGTGGTGGCCTGGTCGCTGTCGTCATCGGAGTTGATGGAGCTGCTTTCGTAGCTGCCACCTACATCGCTTTCCAGTTGATCCAGGTAGCCGCTCATGCCCACCAACACCGCGCCGGCAAATACCAGCGGAATGAATGCGAGCCACAATGCGGAGAGGATTTTCACCGCAGTGGAGTTACGCGGTGGTGGCGCGCCGTACTGGTTTGCGCCCGTGTTACCGGGGAGGACCATCAGCAGGATCGGGAAGATGCTGCCAACGAAGGGCACCAGATGCAGGAACCACAGCCAGCCGGACCAGCCCAGGTCATGCAGGCGCTGCACGGTGATCTGTACGCTGACCCACACAGCGGCCACGAGTATGGCAATCCCCACCAGGAAGCCAATGACCATGGCAATCGTCGGAGAGACCGCAGCGATACCAAGTCCGACGGTGAAGAACACGCTTGAGACGAGGAGGATCACCACGCTCAGCACCAGCGTCCACGCCAGGAAGCGCAGGCGTCCGATCCGGCCGTTGACGGTGAATACCTTAAGGGTGGAAAACTCCGGCAGGTTCTCGCCAACCGCGGCCCGGGGCGGGGCGTAAGGCGATGCGGCGGGGCGGGTGTAGTCAGTCGCGCTGCCGGAGTCCGTTTCATGGGTTTCGGCAAGGCTGAAGGCGACCGGCTGCTCTTCTTCTATCCGCGCATCCACCCCGGCGTTTTTCAGCGCTTGCAGATAGGTCTCGGCATCGGCGCGGGAAAGGTCGCGTTTCAGCGCGACCGGGCGGCCGGTGAAAAGCTTTTCGATCGCGTCGACATCACTTTTGAACAACTCGGCGAGGTTCAGCTTGGCGGTGGTGCTTTCGACACCCGGGAGCAATGCGCCATCAAACACAATCTTGAAACGGTTGTCGCTCATGCGGGCATCCTTGTCACTTGAATAGGGGAGGCCTGCCTTGATCAGCAGGCTTTGAATCGCGGATCAGCGTGGCCAGCGTTCAGGCAATTGTGCCGCATGCTCGAGCGCCTTGCGGTATTCGGCATCCAGGCGGGCCACGAGTTCATCGACGCTGGGCAAATCATCAATCTCTCCGACGCCCTGGCCGGCGGACCACACGGTCTTCCAGGCTTTGGCTTCGTCGTTGAGTGGCTTGAGCTTGGAGCCAAAATTGACTTCACCCTTGCCTTGCAGCGCGGCGAGGTCGAAACCGGCATTTTCCAGGCTCTGGCGCATGAAGCTTGCGGGAACACCGGAGACGGCTGGAGTGTGCACGATGTCGGCGGCGCGCGATGTGAGCAGCATCTCTTTATAGGCATCCGGGGCATGGCTTTCGGTGGTGCCGATAAAACGCGTGCCGAAATAGGCCAGGTCGGCGCCGAGCAGTTGCGCGGCGAGGATTTCGTGGCCGTGGTTCAGGCAACCGGCGAGCAGCAGGGTTTTGTCGAAGAACTGACGGATTTCTGCGATCAGCGAGAACGGGCTCCAGGTGCCGGCGTGGCCACCTGCGCCCGCCGCAACGGCGATCAGGCCATCGACGCCGGCTTCAGCGGCCTTTTCGGCGTGGCGCCGGGTCGTGACATCGTGGAATACCAGGCCGCCGTAGCTATGCACCGCGTCTACCAATTCTTTCACCGCGCCCAGGCTGGTGATGACGATCGGCACCTTGTGCTCGACGCAGATCGCCAGGTCAGCTTCCACCCGCGGGTTACTGTTGTGCACGATCAGGTTGACCGCATAGGGCGCCGGGTTATCCAGCAGCGCCAGGCCCGCTTCGATTTCTTCCAGCCACGCCTTGAAGCCGCTGCTTTCCCGCTGGTTGAGGGCAGGGAAGCTGCCGACGATCCCGTTGCGGCAGCAGGCCAGCACCAGTTGCGGGTTGGAGATCAGAAACATCGGCGCAGCCACGACGGGCAGGCGCAGATTTTGTTCGAGCGAAGCGGGCAGCGACATTGGAAGTACCCCGAGTAATAGAGATTAGAACGGTTTGACCACGACCAAAATTACGATAGCCAGCAATATCAGAACTGGCACTTCATTGAACCAGCGATAAAAGACATGGCTGCGGGTGTTTTCGCCACGGGCGAAACGTTTTACCTGCGCGCCGCACATATGGTGGTAGCCGATGAGCAGTACTACCAGGGTCAACTTGGCGTGGATCCACCCGCCGGATTGAAAGATGGCCGGGTTGAGGTAGATCAGCCAGCCGCCGAACACCAGGCTGGCGATCATCGCCGGGCCCATGATGCCGCGGTACAGCTTGCGCTCCATCACGCTGAAGCGTTCCTTGCTGATGGTGTCCTCGCTTTGGGCGTGGTAGACGAACAGGCGCGGAAGGTAGAACAGCGCGGCAAACCAGCAGACGATGCTGACGATATGAAAGGCTTTGACCCATAGATAAAGCATTTTTAGTTATTCCCAGGTTCACGGTAGCTGAAGATAGTAGTGGCTCTAGCGTCTACACGTCATGTTGAAGGTTGTCGCAGGACGATACGAACCCTATTATCGACGGCTTTCCAGTGGGTTCGTTGAGGGCAGGGTTATGGTCAAGGTCGGTATCGTCGGCGGCACGGGTTACACCGGTGTCGAATTGCTGCGTCTGTTGGCTCAGCATCCGCAAGCTGAGGTGGTGGTGATCACTTCACGATCCGAGGCCGGCCTGGCTGTGGCCGATATGTACCCGAACCTGCGAGGCCACTATGACGGCCTGGCGTTCAGCGTTCCGGATATCAAGACCCTGGGCGCGTGTGATGTGGTGTTCTTTGCCACGCCTCACGGTGTGGCCCATGCCCTGGCGGGCGAGTTGCTGGCCGCCGGTACCAAGGTGATCGACTTGTCGGCAGACTTCCGCCTGCAGGACGCCGATGAGTGGGCCAAGTGGTACGGCCAGCCTCACGGTGCACCGCAGTTGCTGGAAGAGGCGGTGTACGGCCTGCCGGAAGTCAATCGTGAGCAGATCAAGCAAGCACGCCTGATCGCCGTGCCGGGTTGCTATCCGACAGCTACGCAGTTGGGTTTCCTGCCATTGCTGGAAGCCGGGCTGGCGGATGCATCGCGGCTGATTGCTGACTGCAAGTCGGGCGTCAGTGGTGCTGGTCGTGGGGCCGCTGTAGGTTCGCTTTACTCCGAGACGTCGGAAAGCATGAAAGCCTATGCAGTCAAAGGCCATCGTCACTTGCCGGAAATTCGCCAGGGGCTGCGTCGTGCTGCGGGCAAGGATGTCGGCCTGACGTTTGTGCCGCACCTGACACCGATGATCCGCGGGATCCACTCCACACTGTATGCGACGGTCGTTGATCGCTCGGTAGACCTGCAGGCGCTGTTTGAAAAGCGCTATGCCAATGAGCCGTTCGTCGATGTGATGCCGGCGGGCAGCCACCCGGAGACCCGCAGCGTGCGCGGTGCCAACGTGTGCCGTATCGCAGTGCATCGTCCACAGGATGGTGACCTGGTGGTGGTATTGTCGGTCATCGACAACCTGGTCAAGGGCGCTTCGGGCCAGGCTGTGCAGAACATGAACATCCTGTTTGGCCTGGATGAGAAGCTGGGCCTGTCCCACGCGGGCATGCTGCCGTAAATTTTCTGCTGTTGCGCAAAGGCCCGTTGATCGGGCCTTTCGTGTTTTTAATGGCCGCTGCGCAGATTGATATACCGTAACAATAGTTGACCGCTTTTCTAGGAGAAGCGGATAATGCCCGCCATCACGCATATGGCGGCGCTACGCCGGGAGATTATCAGCATGAGCGTTGAATCCTTCACCCCCACGGCTTTGCAATTCACCCACGGTGCTGCGCACAAGGTGAAGAGCCTGGTCGATGAAGAGGGTAATGATCGCTTGAAGCTGCGCGTATTTGTTACGGGCGGCGGTTGTTCAGGGTTTCAGTACGGTTTTACCTTCGATGAAGACGTGGCCGATGACGACACCATCGTTGAGCGCGAGGGCGTCAGCCTGGTTGTCGATCCGATGAGCTTCCAGTACCTGGCAGGAGCCGAGGTGGACTATCAGGAAGGTCTGGAAGGTTCGCGCTTCGTGATCAAGAACCCGAATGCCACCACCACTTGTGGTTGCGGGTCTTCGTTCTCGATCTGATCGACAGCGGATATAAAAACGCCGCTTGGCCTTGATAGGGCCAAGCGGCGTTTTGCTGTGTGGGATTCAGGCGGGGTAGATCGCGCCGAGTACACGAAGGCCGCGGGCGCCGGTGACGCTGGGGCGGTTGGCGGCGATGCCTTCCAGGCAGCAATGGGCCAGCCAGGCGAACGCCATGGCTTCGACCCAGTCAGGGTCTACGCCGCAGGTGGCGGTGCTGCTGACCTGGGTCGCCGGCAGCAGGGCGCTCAGGCGGCTCATCAAGGTTGCGTTGTGGGCGCCGCCGCCGCAGACCAGCAGGGTTTCGGTCTGTGGTTGGGCGGTTTGCAGGGATTCGACGATGGTCAGGGCAGTCAGCTCGAGCAATGTGGCTTGCACGTCCTGGGCTGCGAATGGCGGCAATCGTCCCAGGTGATGCTCAAGCCATCCCAGGTTGAAGACTTCGCGACCGGTGCTTTTTGGCCCTTTGGTCACAAAGAACGGATCGCTGAGCAATGCCTTGAGTAGCTGGGGTTCAACCTTCCCGCTGGCAGCCCACTGGCCATCGCGGTCGAAGTTCTCGCCGCGTTGCTGGTGAATCCAGGCATCCAGCAGGACATTCCCCGGGCCGCAGTCGAAGCCCGCGACCGGTTTGCCGGTCTCGATCAGGCTGAGGTTGCTGAAGCCGCCCACATTCAGTACGGCGCGGTTGCCCGTACGCTCGCCAAACAGTGCCTCATGAAATGCAGGCACCAGCGGGGCGCCTTGGCCTCCGGCGGCGACATCGCGGCTACGGAAATCACTGACGACGGTGATTCCCGTCAATTCGGTGAGCAGCGCCGGGTTGCCGATCTGCACGGTAAAACCCCGTGCAGGTTCGTGACGAATGGTTTGGCCGTGGCTGCCAATCGCTCGAATGTCCTGGGGCTTGAGGTTCTGCTGATCGAGTAGGGCGTGAATACCTTGGGCGGCAAGCGTCACCCAGTTCTGCTGCGCGAGCGCCGAACGGGCAATCTCGTCCGGGCCGCTGGCGCACAGGCCAAGCAGCTCGGAACGCAGGGATTCAGGCATGGGGATGTAGTGGGTGGCGATCAGCTTGATCGCCGAGCCTTGCTCGATCAGCGCAATGTCCAGGCCATCAAGGCTGGTCCCGGACATCACACCTATATAGAGCGACATGGCTTAGCGCTTCGCCGAAGCCAGGAGAGTAGAGCGCTCCTGGTCCATGCGGGCCATCAATGGCTGGCTCTGCTGCAGGAAGCGAGCGCGCTCGGCCTTGGCGATCGGGTCGGCCATTGGCAGCTTCTGGCCCAGTGGGTCGACGTGCACGCCGTTGACCTGGAACTCGTAGTGCAAGTGCGGGCCGGTGGACAGCCCGGTAGTGCCGATGTAACCGATCACCTGGCCCTGCTTGACGTTGCCGCCGGTCTGGATGCCCTTGGCGAAACCTTGCATGTGGCCATACAGCGTGCGGTAGGTGGCCCCGTGCTGGATGATCACGGTGTTGCCGTAGCCGCCACGGCGACCAGCCAGCAAGACCTTGCCGTCACCGGCAGCCTTGATCGGCGTGCCACGCGGGGCGGCGTAGTCGACGCCTTTGTGAGCGCGAATTTTGTTCAGAATTGGATGCTTGCGACCCATCGAGAAACGCGAGCTAATACGGGCGAAGTCAACCGGGGTACGGATGAACGCCTTGCGCATGCTGTTGCCGTCGGCGGTGTAGTAGCTGCTGTTGCCTTGTTTGTTGGTGTAGCGCACGGCGGTGTAGGTCTTGCCACGGTTGGTAAACCGCGCAGAAAGGATGTTACCGGTGCCGACGACCTTGCCGTTGGCGACCTTCTGTTCGTAGATCACGTCGAATTCGTCGCCCTGGCGAATGTCCTGGGCGAAGTCGATGTCGTAGCCAAACACGCTGGCCATGTCCATGGTCATGCTGTGGGACAGGCCGGCGCGGGCGGCGGACTGCGACAGCGAGCTGTTGATCACGCCGTGTACATAGGCGGAGCGCATGACCGGCTTGGTGGTGATGCGGTTGAACGCAAAGCCCTTGGCGCCTTTGGTCAGGGTGATGCTTTCCAGGTCGCTGACGTTGCTGTGCAGGTTGGTCAACTGGCCGTCGGGCGCCAGTTCGAATTCAAGCTTCTGGCCATGCTTGAGTTGGGTGAATTGCTTGGCCTGCTTGTCGCTTGCCAGTACATCGTTGACCGTCGCGGCGGGGAGGCCGACCTTTTCGAACAGGGTCGAAAGGGTGTCGCCCTTGGCAACAATGACTTCCCGGTGCAGCGGGTTCTTGGGTGCCTCTACTACCGCAGGTTCGGCCTGCGCGGTTTCCTTAGTGTCTTCGGCGCTGCTTTCGATCTGGGCAAACGGCGATTCGGCTGCGCCATTTGTGGCTTGAAGTGCGTCGGAAGCGTCTTGATCTTGTGTCAGTTGCTCAACCGGACTTTCAAGGTCAAGGCTTAGGGTCGTTCGTTTGGCTTCTACGTCGCTGGAAGGAAATACCAGGAGTGCCAGGCTCAGAAGGGCGGCGATCCCACTTGCGGCGAGCAGGTGGGTCTTCGGGTAAAGCGGCGGCGCTTTAGACGGTTCAGTGGTCATAAGTAATTTTGACTTTGAAAAGATGAATTGGAAAAGATGAATGACATGATGAAGATGAAATAACTGTATAAAATATAACCAAATCATCTGTGGTGCAAGCTTGCGAACGCTGGGCTTGCTGAACGGTGTCCGTGCGCAGGGCAAAACTTGTAATTAGTCCCTGATCTTGTATGGTTGGTTCCCTTTTGAATCTGAGCCTTGCGGGTCTGTTATGAAGTCGGTTGAAGAGCAGCTAGCGCTGATCAAACGTGGTGCGGAAGAACTGTTGGTCGAAGCTGAGCTGATCGAAAAGCTCAAGCGTGGCCAGCCCCTGCGTATTAAGGCCGGCTTTGATCCGACGGCGCCGGATCTGCACCTTGGGCATACGGTGCTTATTAATAAGCTGCGCCAGTTCCAGGAACTGGGGCATCAGGTGATCTTCCTTATAGGTGACTTCACCGGGATGATCGGCGATCCGAGCGGCAAGAGCGCTACGCGTCCGCCGCTGACCCGTGAGCAGGTTCTCGATAACGCCGAGACCTACAAGACCCAGGTCTTCAAGATTCTTGATCCGGCCAAGACCGAGGTGGCCTTCAACTCCACCTGGATGGATCAGATGGGGCCGGCGGATTTCATTCGTCTTACGTCCCAGTACACCGTTGCTCGCATGCTCGAGCGCGATGACTTCGATAAGCGCTACTCCACTAATCAGCCGATCGCTATCCATGAGTTCCTGTACCCATTGGTTCAAGGGTATGACTCGGTGGCGTTGCGTGCCGATGTCGAGCTGGGCGGTACTGATCAGAAGTTCAACCTGCTGATGGGGCGTGAGCTGCAGCGTGCGTATGGGCAAGAGGCTCAGTGCATTCTGACGATGCCGTTGCTGGAAGGGCTGGATGGCGTCAAGAAGATGTCCAAGTCCCTGGGTAACTATGTCGGTATCCAGGAAGCGCCGGGTGTGATGTACGGCAAGCTGGTTTCGATTCCGGATGCGCTGATGTGGCGTTACTTCGAACTGTTGAGTTTCCGCTCGATGGATGAGATCAATGCATTGCGTGCTGAAGTGGAAGCTGGGGCTAACCCGCGGGATGTGAAGATCAAGCTGGCTGAAGAGATTGTTGCGCGCTTCCATGGTGAAGAGGCTGCGGCCAGTGCTCACCGTGCTGCGGGTAACCGTATGAAGGATGGCGAGCTGCCGGATGATCTGCCTGAGATTGAATTGACTGCTGGCGAGGCAATGCCGATCGCTGCCGTCCTTAATAAGGCGGGCCTGGTGAAGAACTCGGCGGTGGCGCGCGACCTTCTGGGGTCTGGCGGTGTACGTATAGATGGTGAGGTTGTCGATCGCACCTTTATATACGAACTGGGCGCGACCCACGTTTGCCAGGCCGGCAAGAAGGCATTTGCGCGTATTACGCTTAAATCCGAATAAACCTGAAATTAACTGTTGACGGCGTTTTATATCTGTCTATAATTCGCCCCACTTCCGGCGCAGTCGAAACGGAAAACTCCTTGGTAAACAAAGAGTTATGTAGGTTTCGACAGCGAGTTGCTTCAGATTATCGAAGCCCAGAAGGAGTTAGTAAGGCGGTGTTGTTTGGCCCTATTAACGGTTCGATCTCTCGGTCGAAAGCGGAGAAAAAGAGGTGTTGACAGCAGCGTGTAACGCTGTAGAATTCGCCTCCCGCTAACGAGAGATCGGAAGCGCAAGTGGTTGAAGTTACAAAGGAAACTTTGAAAACTTCTGAAAATAATCACTTGACAGCAAATGAGGCTGCTGTAGAATGCGCGCCTCGGTTGAGACGAAAGATCTTAACCAACCGCTCTTTAACAACTGAATCAAGCAATTCGTGTGGGTGCTTGTGGGGTCAGACTGATAGTCAACAAGATTATCAGCATCACAAGTTACTCCGCGAGAAATCAAAGATGTAACCAACGATTGCTGAGCCAAGTTTAGGGTTTCTTAAAAACCCAAAGATGTTTGAACTGAAGAGTTTGATCATGGCTCAGATTGAACGCTGGCGGCAGGCCTAACACATGCAAGTCGAGCGGTAGAGAGAAGCTTGCTTCTCTTGAGAGCGGCGGACGGGTGAGTAATGCCTAGGAATCTGCCTGGTAGTGGGGGATAACGTCCGGAAACGGACGCTAATACCGCATACGTCCTACGGGAGAAAGCAGGGGACCTTCGGGCCTTGCGCTATCAGATGAGCCTAGGTCGGATTAGCTAGTTGGTGGGGTAATGGCTCACCAAGGCGACGATCCGTAACTGGTCTGAGAGGATGATCAGTCACACTGGAACTGAGACACGGTCCAGACTCCTACGGGAGGCAGCAGTGGGGAATATTGGACAATGGGCGAAAGCCTGATCCAGCCATGCCGCGTGTGTGAAGAAGGTCTTCGGATTGTAAAGCACTTTAAGTTGGGAGGAAGGGCAGTAAATTAATACTTTGCTGTTTTGACGTTACCGACAGAATAAGCACCGGCTAACTCTGTGCCAGCAGCCGCGGTAATACAGAGGGTGCAAGCGTTAATCGGAATTACTGGGCGTAAAGCGCGCGTAGGTGGTTCGTTAAGTTGGATGTGAAATCCCCGGGCTCAACCTGGGAACTGCATTCAAAACTGACGAGCTAGAGTATGGTAGAGGGTGGTGGAATTTCCTGTGTAGCGGTGAAATGCGTAGATATAGGAAGGAACACCAGTGGCGAAGGCGACCACCTGGACTGATACTGACACTGAGGTGCGAAAGCGTGGGGAGCAAACAGGATTAGATACCCTGGTAGTCCACGCCGTAAACGATGTCAACTAGCCGTTGGGAGCCTTGAGCTCTTAGTGGCGCAGCTAACGCATTAAGTTGACCGCCTGGGGAGTACGGCCGCAAGGTTAAAACTCAAATGAATTGACGGGGGCCCGCACAAGCGGTGGAGCATGTGGTTTAATTCGAAGCAACGCGAAGAACCTTACCAGGCCTTGACATCCAATGAACTTTCTAGAGATAGATTGGTGCCTTCGGGAACATTGAGACAGGTGCTGCATGGCTGTCGTCAGCTCGTGTCGTGAGATGTTGGGTTAAGTCCCGTAACGAGCGCAACCCTTGTCCTTAGTTACCAGCACGTAATGGTGGGCACTCTAAGGAGACTGCCGGTGACAAACCGGAGGAAGGTGGGGATGACGTCAAGTCATCATGGCCCTTACGGCCTGGGCTACACACGTGCTACAATGGTCGGTACAGAGGGTTGCCAAGCCGCGAGGTGGAGCTAATCCCAGAAAACCGATCGTAGTCCGGATCGCAGTCTGCAACTCGACTGCGTGAAGTCGGAATCGCTAGTAATCGCGAATCAGAATGTCGCGGTGAATACGTTCCCGGGCCTTGTACACACCGCCCGTCACACCATGGGAGTGGGTTGCACCAGAAGTAGCTAGTCTAACCTTCGGGGGGACGGTTACCACGGTGTGATTCATGACTGGGGTGAAGTCGTAACAAGGTAGCCGTAGGGGAACCTGCGGCTGGATCACCTCCTTAATCGACGACATCAGCTGCTCCATAAGTTCCCACACGAATTGCTTGATTCATTGAAGAAGACGATAAAGAAGCAGCCCGAAATTGGGTCTGTAGCTCAGTTGGTTAGAGCGCACCCCTGATAAGGGTGAGGTCGGCAGTTCGAATCTGCCCAGACCCACCAATTTTGTGTGGGAAACGCCTGTAGAAATACGGGGCCATAGCTCAGCTGGGAGAGCGCCTGCCTTGCACGCAGGAGGTCAACGGTTCGATCCCGTTTGGCTCCACCATTAACTGTTTCTACTGTTAGAGTTTAGAAATGAATATTCGCCAATGAATATTGATTTCTAGTCTTTGATTAGATCGTTCTTTAAAAATTTGGGTATGTGATAGAAAGATAGACTGAACGTTACTTTCACTGGTAACGGATCAGGCTAAGGTAAAATTTGTAAGTAATTGCGAATTTTCGGCGAATGTCGTCTTCACAGTATAACCAGATTGCTTGGGGTTATATGGTCAAGTGAAGAAGCGCATACGGTGGATGCCTTGGCAGTCAGAGGCGATGAAAGACGTGGTAGCCTGCGAAAAGCTTCGGGGAGTCGGCAAACAGACTTTGATCCGGAGATGTCTGAATGGGGGAACCCAGCCATCATAAGATGGTTACCTTACACTGAATACATAGGTGTATGGAGCGAACCAGGGGAACTGAAACATCTAAGTACCCTGAGGAAAAGAAATCAACCGAGATTCCCTTAGTAGTGGCGAGCGAACGGGGACTAGCCCTTAAGTGGCTTTGAGATTAGCGGAACGCTCTGGAAAGTGCGGCCATAGTGGGTGATAGCCCTGTACGCGAAAATCTCTTAGTCATGAAATCGAGTAGGACGGAGCACGAGAAACTTTGTCTGAATATGGGGGGACCATCCTCCAAGGCTAAATACTACTGACTGACCGATAGTGAACTAGTACCGTGAGGGAAAGGCGAAAAGAACCCCGGAGAGGGGAGTGAAATAGATCCTGAAACCGTATGCGTACAAGCAGTGGGAGCAGACTTTGTTCTGTGACTGCGTACCTTTTGTATAATGGGTCAGCGACTTATTTTCAGTGGCGAGCTTAACCGAATAGGGGAGGCGTAGCGAAAGCGAGTCTTAATAGGGCGTCTAGTCGCTGGGAATAGACCCGAAACCGGGCGATCTATCCATGGGCAGGTTGAAGGTTGGGTAACACTAACTGGAGGACCGAACCGACTACCGTTGAAAAGTTAGCGGATGACCTGTGGATCGGAGTGAAAGGCTAATCAAGCTCGGAGATAGCTGGTTCTCCTCGAAAGCTATTTAGGTAGCGCCTCATGTATCACTGTAGGGGGTAGAGCACTGTTTCGGCTAGGGGGTCATCCCGACTTACCAAACCGATGCAAACTCCGAATACCTACAAGTGCCGAGCATGGGAGACACACGGCGGGTGCTAACGTCCGTCGTGAAAAGGGAAACAACCCAGACCGTCAGCTAAGGTCCCAAAGTTATGGTTAAGTGGGAAACGATGTGGGAAGGCTTAGACAGCTAGGAGGTTGGCTTAGAAGCAGCCACCCTTTAAAGAAAGCGTAATAGCTCACTAGTCGAGTCGGCCTGCGCGGAAGATGTAACGGGGCTCAAACCATACACCGAAGCTACGGGTATCATCTTCGGATGATGCGGTAGAGGAGCGTTCTGTAAGCCTGTGAAGGTGAGTTGAGAAGCTTGCTGGAGGTATCAGAAGTGCGAATGCTGACATGAGTAACGATAATGGGTGTGAAAAACACCCACGCCGAAAGACCAAGGTTTCCTGCGCAACGTTAATCGACGCAGGGTTAGTCGGTCCCTAAGGCGAGGCTGAAAAGCGTAGTCGATGGAAAACAGGTTAATATTCCTGTACTTCTGGTTATTGCGATGGAGGGACGGAGAAGGCTAGGCCAGCTTGGCGTTGGTTGTCCAAGTTTAAGGTGGTAGGCTGGAATCTTAGGTAAATCCGGGATTCTAAGGCCGAGAGCTGATGACGAGTTATCTTTTAGATGACGAAGTGGTTGATGCCATGCTTCCAAGAAAAGCTTCTAAGCTTCAGGTAACCAGGAACCGTACCCCAAACCGACACAGGTGGTTGGGTAGAGAATACCAAGGCGCTTGAGAGAACTCGGGTGAAGGAACTAGGCAAAATGGCACCGTAACTTCGGGAGAAGGTGCGCCGGTGAGGGTGAAGGACTTGCTCCGTGAGCTCATGCCGGTCGAAGATACCAGGCCGCTGCGACTGTTTATTAAAAACACAGCACTCTGCAAACACGAAAGTGGACGTATAGGGTGTGACGCCTGCCCGGTGCCGGAAGGTTAATTGATGGGGTTAGCTAACGCGAAGCTCTTGATCGAAGCCCCGGTAAACGGCGGCCGTAACTATAACGGTCCTAAGGTAGCGAAATTCCTTGTCGGGTAAGTTCCGACCTGCACGAATGGCGTAACGATGGCGGCGCTGTCTCCACCCGAGACTCAGTGAAATTGAAATCGCTGTGAAGATGCAGTGTATCCGCGGCTAGACGGAAAGACCCCGTGAACCTTTACTATAGCTTTGCACTGGACTTTGAATTTGCTTGTGTAGGATAGGTGGGAGGCTTTGAAGCGTGGACGCCAGTTCGCGTGGAGCCAACCTTGAAATACCACCCTGGCAACTTTGAGGTTCTAACTCAGGTCCGTTATCCGGATCGAGGACAGTGTATGGTGGGTAGTTTGACTGGGGCGGTCTCCTCCTAAAGAGTAACGGAGGAGTACGAAGGTGCGCTCAGACCGGTCGGAAATCGGTCGTAGAGTATAAAGGCAAAAGCGCGCTTGACTGCGAGACAGACACGTCGAGCAGGTACGAAAGTAGGTCTTAGTGATCCGGTGGTTCTGTATGGAAGGGCCATCGCTCAACGGATAAAAGGTACTCCGGGGATAACAGGCTGATACCGCCCAAGAGTTCATATCGACGGCGGTGTTTGGCACCTCGATGTCGGCTCATCACATCCTGGGGCTGAAGCCGGTCCCAAGGGTATGGCTGTTCGCCATTTAAAGTGGTACGCGAGCTGGGTTTAGAACGTCGTGAGACAGTTCGGTCCCTATCTGCCGTGGACGTTTGAGATTTGAGAGGGGCTGCTCCTAGTACGAGAGGACCGGAGTGGACGAACCTCTGGTGTTCCGGTTGTCACGCCAGTGGCATTGCCGGGTAGCTATGTTCGGAATAGATAACCGCTGAAAGCATCTAAGCGGGAAACTAGCCTCAAGATGAGATCTCACTGGAACCTTGAGTTCCCTGAAGGGCCGTCGAAGACTACGACGTTGATAGGTTGGGTGTGTAAGCGCTGTGAGGCGTTGAGCTAACCAATACTAATTGCCCGTGAGGCTTGACCATATAACACCCAAGCAATTTGCGTCGAAGAGACCAGATTGCGGTGTGTGAAGACGAAACGAACCGAAAGTTCGAGATCTTACAAACACCTAGCTATCACATACCCAATTTGCTGAAGCGAGGCCAGCTGGCCACGACTCAGTACCCGAATTTCTTGACGACCATAGAGCATTGGAACCACCTGATCCCATCCCGAACTCAGCAGTGAAACGATGCATCGCCGATGGTAGTGTGGGGTTTCCCCATGTGAGAGTAGGTCATCGTCAAGATTAAATTCCAGAACCCCTGATTGCTTATGCAGTCAGGGGTTTTGTTTTGGGCGGCCGGAAAATTTGGGCGGTCGAATTTCAAGCATCTTCAATGCTAACGTCCTGCCTTTCTATGCAATGGCCTAATGCATGGCTATCATGCGTGCCTCATTGTGAGGCGAGACCTGCATGCTGACGTTGTTGAAACTTCTAAAAGATGGCCGATTCCACTCCGGGGAGGCGCTCGGTGCTGCCTTGGGTGTCAGTCGCAGTGCTGTATGGAAGCAGCTTCAGCATCTCGAGGCGGAATTGGGTCTACCTATCCATAAAGTGCGCGGCAGGGGGTATCAGCTGGCTGCGCCCCTGATACTGTTAAGTGCCGATGAAATAGCTCGGCATGTACCTGTTCCTGCATGGCCTGTTCATATCTCTGACTCCATTGACTCTACCAATGCCGAGGCATTGCGGCTGATTGAATCGGGTCGCACTGCGCCATTTCTTGTGCTTTCAGAACAGCAAACTGCAGGCAGGGGAAGGCGCGGACGAAAGTGGGTCAGTCCTTTCGCTCAAAACGTCTACTACAGCCTTGTGATGCGGATCGAAGGCGGCATGCGTCAGTTGGAAGGGCTAAGCCTGGTGGTCGGACTTGCAGTTATGCAGGCGCTGCGCGACGCGGGTGTTCGTGGTGCAGGGTTGAAGTGGCCAAATGACGTTTTGGTCGGGCAGAAAAAGATCGCCGGAATTCTCCTGGAACTGGTCGGGGATCCCGCTGACGTCTGTCACGTCGTTATTGGTATCGGCATCAACGTGAACATGCAGAAGGCGGATGAGGTCGATCAGCAATGGAGCTCCGTACAGTTGGAGAGCGGCAGTGCTGTTGATCGCAACTACCTGGTAGCGCGTCTTGGAGTGCAGCTGCAGGCTTATCTTGAGCGTCACCAGGCATCTGGCTTTTCGGCAATCCAGGGTGAGTGGGAGCAAAGCCATTTATGGCAGGGCCGGCCTGTATCGCTCATCGCGGGCGTGAACCGGATTGACGGCGTGGTGCTGGGGGTCGATGGGCAAGGTGCATTGCGGTTGAGCGTGGATGGTGTTGAGAAAGTATATAGCGGTGGTGAGCTAAGCCTGAGGTTGCGTGATGATTCTTGAGCTCGACTGTGGGAATAGCTTTATCAAATGGCGGGTACTTGAGTCGGATAAGGCTCGTATCTTTGCCGAAGGTGTCGTTGGGTCGGATGCCTCGCTGATCGACAGCCTGTTCGCGCTCACGGGGCTCGCGTTAAAAGACTGCCGGCTGGTGAGTGTTCGCGCTTCGGATGAGACAAGTCAACTGGTCGCTACCCTGGTCGAGGCATTTGGCGTCAAGGTGCTGTGTGCTGCTTCGGCGAGGCAGATGGGTGGGGTGCGGAACGGGTACGAAGATTTCGAGCGCCTGGGACTGGATCGTTGGCTCGCGATGCTGGGTGGGTTTCAGCTGGCGTCGGGCGCGTGCCTGGTGCTCGATTTTGGCACCGCCGCAACAGCAGACTTCATTTCCGCAGACGGTGAGCATCTCGGCGGTTTCATTTGTCCGGGGATGCCGCTGATGCGTAATCAGCTTCGAACACATACCCGCAAAATACGCTATGACGATATCGCCGCTGAACGGGCTCTTGAGGCGCTGTCTCCAGGGCGCACAACTGTGGAGGCGGTAGAGCGCGGCTGTACGCTCATGCTGAGGAGCTTTGTGTTGACCCAGCTGGAGTTGGCTCGAAGCTATTGGGGGAGCGATTTTACCGTCTTCCTTACCGGTGGGGACGCTGAGCTCGTGGCTGACGCTGTGCCTCACGGTAGGCTTGTCCCTGATCTGGTTTTTGTTGGCTTGGCGATGGCGTGCCCTTTGTCCTGAGGTTTTTATGCGTTGGCTGTTTCTGCTTTTGCTGGTCCTCAATGTCTTCTATTACATCTGGCATCAGCAGGAGGCCCCTCTGCGCGCTAAAGATGTCACGCCTTTGGCTCTCTATCGTGGTTCTCAGCAAGATATCCGCCTGTTGAGCGAATCGGCTGATGCGATGGTTCGGCGAGACAGGGCAAAAGCGCCTGATGCGCAGGCGACGTGCTTGTATATCGGCGGTTTGCCTGATCAGAAAGAGGCTCAGTCCGTTGAGCAGCGCCTCACCAGCCTGGATATCAAGGTCAGGCTGCAGTCTCTGAACCTGCCTGATGCGTCGGGATACTGGCTGCGAGTGGCCCCTGAAAGCAGGCGTCTGGCCGATGATCTGCCCTTTGAAAACCTTGCTAATGAATTCAATGAGTTAAAACATAAAATAATGCCGTGCGAAGGCATTGCAACCTTCGAATAGTTTGCATAGAATGGCGCCCGCTTCGCAGTGAAGACCTTCTAGGTCGACAGGGTGAAGTGAAGGTCAACGCAGCTAACCTCATATTTTTTAATGAGAAAATGCTTGACAGAAGGCTGGCATGATGTAGAATGCCGGCTCGCTTAGGAGGGGTTCCCGAGCGGCCAAAGGGATCAGACTGTAAATCTGACGTCTACGACTTCGAAGGTTCGAATCCTTCCCCCTCCACCATTTTAGCGTGAGCTGCAAGCTCCGCGGGTATAGTTTAGTGGTAGAACCTCAGCCTTCCAAGCTGATGATGCGGGTTCGATTCCCGCTACCCGCTCCAAGTTTGCAGGTTGTGCAAGTTGTTTCGCTCTTGTAGCTCAGTTGGTAGAGCACACCCTTGGTAAGGGTGAGGTCAGCGGTTCAAATCCGCTCAAGAGCTCCATATAACAAGGCAGATATGAAAATATCTGCCTTTGTTTTAACAGCTACCTCCGGTTGAATATGCCCTCTCTCGCTGTTTTGTTTGGGTGGGTTTCAGGTCTGCAGGGGTTTGTTGTTGTAAAGTCTTTTTCAGATCGGCATAATTGTCGGCCTGATTTTGTTTTAGGTCAGTAGCTCAATTGGCAGAGCGACGGTCTCCAAAACCGTAGGTTGGGGGTTCGATTCCCTCCTGACCTGCCAGATTCACTTGGTGTGTCTGGCTTTCTTTTCACAGGATCTTCATAGATGACTCCTAAGGCTGAAGCTCAAGGCTCTCGCTTCGATCTGCTCAAGTGGCTTGTAGTAGTCGCTGTTGTGGTTGTAGGCGTTGTTGGCAACCAGTACTACTCTGGGTCGCCAATCCTGTACCGTGTCCTCGCATTGCTCGCCCTTGCTGCTGTTGCTGCCTTTGTTGGCCTGCAGACTGCAAAAGGCAAGTCGTTTGCGGTCCTGGTGAAGGAAGCTCGTACCGAGATCCGTAAAGTCGTTTGGCCGACTCGCCAAGAAACCACGCAGACCACGTTGATCGTGGTAGCTGTTGTTCTGGTTATGGCGTTGCTGTTGTGGGGGCTTGATTCCCTGCTCGGCTGGCTTGTTTCCTTGATTGTTGGCTAAGGGTGTCCCGTGGCTAAGCGTTGGTACGTTGTGCATGCTTACTCGGGTTACGAGAAGCATGTCATGCGCTCTTTGCTAGAGCGCGTAAAGCTGGCAGGCATGGAAGATGGCTTCGGCGAAATTCTGGTTCCCACTGAAGAAGTGGTTGAAATGCGTAATGGCCAGAAACGCAAAAGCGAACGTAAGTTCTTCCCTGGCTACGTGCTGGTTCAAATGGACATGAATGAGGGTACTTGGCACTTGGTCAAGGACACTCCTCGCGTCATGGGTTTCATCGGCGGTACCGCTGATAAGCCTGCTCCGATCACTGACAAAGAAGCAGAAGCAATTCTGCGTCGCGTTGCTGATGGTAGCGACAAGCCCAAGCCGAAGACGTTGTTCGAGCCGGGTGAGGTTGTTCGTGTCACAGATGGTCCGTTCGCTGATTTTAACGGCACCGTCGAAGAAGTTAACTACGAAAAGAGCCGGATCCAAGTGGCAGTGCTCATTTTCGGTCGCTCTACTCCGGTAGAGCTAGAGTTCAGCCAGGTCGAAAAAGTCTAGCTGAGCAAGCATCCCAACCCCGCAGCCTTAGGCTGTGGGGTTTTGTCGTCACTGGGATAAACGCGCAAGTAACCGGGGAGCCTTTCGAGGCGTTCGAACCCGTAATTGGAGTGCCTCATGGCCAAGAAGATTACCGCTTACATCAAGCTGCAAGTGAAGGCCGCTCAGGCCAACCCAAGCCCACCTGTTGGTCCAGCTCTGGGTCAGCACGGCGTGAACATCATGGAATTCTGCAAGGCCTTCAACGCCCGTACTCAGGGTATTGAGCCAGGTCTGCCGACTCCAGTGATCATCACTGTATACAGCGACCGTAGCTTCACCTTCGAAACCAAGTCGACCCCGGCTTCGGTTCTGTTGAAGAAAGCTGCTGGTCTGACTAGCGGTTCCGCTCGTCCTAACACCGTTAAGGTTGGCACCGTGACCCGTGCTCAGCTGGAAGAAATCGCGAAAACCAAAAACGCGGATCTGACTGCAGCTGATATGGATGCAGCCGTGCGTACCATCGCCGGTTCTGCTCGTAGCATGGGCCTTAACGTGGAGGGTGTGTAATGGCTAAGCTGACCAAGCGCCAAAAGGCTATCGCCGGCAAAATCGAAGCGGGCAAGTCCTACAACTTTGTAGACGCTGCTGCTCTGCTGACCGAGCTGTCGACTGTCAAGTTCAGCGAGTCTGTTGACGTTGCTGTAAACCTGGGCGTTGACCCACGTAAATCCGACCAGGTCGTTCGTAGCGCTACTGTGCTGCCACACGGTACTGGCAAGACTGTACGTGTAGCTGTCTTCACCCAAGGCCCAGCAGCTGAAGCTGCTCTGGCCGCCGGCGCCGATCGCGTTGGCATGGACGACCTGGCTGCCGAAATGAAAGGCGGCGACCTGAACTATGACGTCGTAATTGCTTCCCCGGATGCAATGCGCGTTGTAGGTCAGTTGGGTCAGATCCTCGGTCCACGTGGCCTGATGCCTAACCCTAAAGTCGGCACCGTGACTCCAGACGTAGCTACCGCGGTTAAAAACGCCAAAGCTGGTCAGGTTCGTTATCGCACCGACAAAAACGGCATCATTCACACCTCCGTTGGCAAAGTCGGCTTTGATGCCGTCAAGCTGAAGGAAAACGTTGAAGCCCTGATCGCTGATCTGAAGCGTATCAAGCCAGCTTCCTCGAAAGGTATCTACGTCAAGCGCGTTACCCTGAGCACCACTATGGGCCCAGGTCTGGTCATCGACCAAGGCTCGCTGGACGTATAAGACACAAATTGGCGCAAGTAATTGCGCCAATTGAAAGATTGGGGTCCCTGCCTGGCGGGGGCTATCCAAGACCGTAGGCGACGCAAGTCTTAAACCACAAGCCTACGCAGATGGTGCTCCCGGTTCCTTACCGAATCAGACACCAAAACGACATCCGGCCCAGGCCAGATGAAACGGTAACAAGCAGGAGTTAAACCCGTGGCAATTAATCTCGAAGACAAGAAGGCCATCGTCGCTGAAGTCAACGAGGCTGCCAAAGCTGCTCTGTCCGCTGTCGTGGCTGATGCCCGTGGTGTGACAGTAAGCGCTATGACCGGACTCCGTAAAGAGGCTCGTGAAGCTGGCGTATACGTACGTGTTGTACGTAACACCCTGCTCAAGCGCGCTGTTGCTGACACTGAATACAGTGTCCTCAACGACGTGTTCACTGGCCCGACCCTGATTGCGTTCTCCAAGGAACATCCTGGCGCTGCTGCCCGTTTGTTCAAGGAATTCGCCAAGGGTCAGGATAAGTTCGAGATCAAGGCAGCTGCGTTCGAGGGCAAGTTCCTCGCAGCTAACCAAATCGACGTACTGGCAACACTGCCGACCCGTAACGAAGCTATTTCTCAGCTGATGAGCGTGATTCAAGGCGCTACCAGCAAGTTGGCTCGTACTCTGGCCGCAGTTCGCGAGCAAAAAGAAGCTGCCGCAGCCTAAGGCTGAGCATCTCCTCTCGCGTATTTTTGTTTATTTCGATGGCCGCGTAGGCCGTCCCCCAATTCAGGAATTACAGCAATGTCTATCTCCCAAGACGATATCCTCAACGCCGTAGCTGAAATGTCGGTTCTGCAGGTTGTTGAGCTGATCAAAGCTTTCGAAGAAAAATTCGGTGTTTCCGCTGCCGCTGCTTCGGCTGGCCCAGCTGTTGCCGCTGTTGCTGCTGAAGAGCAAACCGAATTCAACGTCATGCTGCTGGAAGCTGGCGAGAAGAAAGTAAACGTGATCAAGGCAGTACGTGAACTGACCGGTCTGGGCCTGAAAGAAGCCAAGGCAGTAGTTGACGGCGCCCCTGCCCAGGTTCTGGAAGCAGTGTCGAAAGACGCAGCTGACAAAGCTAAAGCAGTGCTGGAAGAAGCAGGCGCTAAAGTCGAGCTGAAGTAAGCATCGACCTTGCGTCTCCAGCCCAAGCGTTAAGCTGAAGGCTGATGGCTGGTGGCTCTTGCCACCGGCCTTTTTCCGTTATTGGCAATCGACTCGGTCGTCGCCTATAACGCGCTGTAACCACCCGATGCGGTGGCGCAAACCATGGGGTTTGCAAGATTTTCTGGCTGCTCCCGTCGGGAGGGGCCAAACAAGCAGGTGACCAAGCTGGGGAACGCTGATGGCTTACTCATATACTGAGAAAAAACGTATCCGCAAGGACTTTAGCAAGTTGCCGGACGTCATGGATGTCCCGTACCTTCTGGCTATCCAGCTGGATTCGTATCGTGAATTCTTGCAGGCGGGAGCGACCAAAGATCAGTTCCGCGACGTGGGCCTGCATGCGGCCTTCAAATCCGTTTTCCCGATCATCAGCTACTCCGGCAATGCTGCGCTGGAGTACGTCGGTTATCGCCTGGGCGAACCGGCATTTGATGTCAAAGAATGCGTGTTGCGCGGTGTTACGTACGCCGTACCTTTGCGGGTAAAAGTCCGTCTGATCATCTTCGACAAAGAGTCGTCGAACAAAGCGATCAAGGACATCAAAGAGCAAGAAGTCTACATGGGTGAAATCCCCCTGATGACTGAGAACGGTACCTTCGTTATCAACGGTACCGAGCGCGTTATCGTTTCCCAGCTGCACCGTTCCCCGGGCGTGTTCTTCGACCACGACCGCGGCAAGACGCACAGCTCCGGCAAGCTCCTGTACTCCGCGCGGATCATTCCGTACCGCGGTTCGTGGTTGGACTTCGAGTTCGACCCGAAAGACTGCGTGTTCGTGCGTATCGACCGTCGTCGCAAGCTGCCGGCCTCGGTACTGCTGCGCGCGCTCGGCTATACCACTGAGCAAGTGCTGGACGCTTTCTACACCACTAACGTATTCCACCTGAGCGGCGAAACCCTCAGCCTGGAACTGGTGCCTCAGCGCCTGCGTGGTGAGATTGCCGTTCTGGACATCCAGGACGACAAAGGCAAGGTCATCGTTGAAGCCGGCCGCCGTATTACCGCGCGCCACATCAACCAGATCGAAAAAGCCGGTATCAAGACGCTGGAAGTGCCTCTGGACTACGTCCTGGGTCGCACCACCGCCAAGGTCATCGTGCACCCGGCCACCGGCGAAATCCTGGCTGAATGCAACACCGAGCTGAACACCGAGATCCTGGCGAAAATCGCCAAGTCCCAGGTTGTTCGCATCGAGACCCTGTACACCAACGACATCGACTGCGGCCCGTTCGTCTCCGACACCCTGAAGATCGACTCCACCAGCAACCAATTGGAAGCGCTGGTCGAGATCTATCGCATGATGCGTCCTGGCGAGCCACCAACCAAAGACGCTGCCGAGACCCTGTTCAACAACCTGTTCTTCAGCCCTGAGCGCTATGACCTGTCTGCGGTCGGCCGGATGAAGTTCAACCGTCGTATCGGTCGTACCGAGATCGAAGGTTCGGGCGTGCTGTGCAAGGAAGACATCGTCGCGGTACTGAAGACCCTGGTCGACATCCGTAACGGCAAAGGCATCGTCGATGACATCGACCACCTGGGTAACCGTCGTGTTCGCTGCGTAGGCGAAATGGCCGAGAACCAGTTCCGCGTTGGCCTGGTACGTGTTGAGCGTGCGGTCAAAGAGCGTCTGTCGATGGCCGAAAGCGAAGGCCTGATGCCGCAAGACCTGATCAACGCCAAGCCAGTGGCTGCGGCGGTGAAAGAGTTCTTCGGTTCCAGCCAGCTCTCGCAGTTCATGGACCAGAACAACCCGCTCTCTGAGATCACCCACAAGCGCCGTGTTTCCGCACTGGGCCCGGGCGGTCTGACTCGTGAGCGTGCAGGCTTTGAAGTTCGTGACGTACACCCGACTCACTACGGTCGTGTATGCCCGATTGAAACGCCGGAAGGTCCGAACATCGGCCTGATCAACTCCCTGGCTGCCTATGCGCGCACCAACCAGTACGGCTTCCTCGAGAGCCCGTACCGCGTGGTGAAAGACGCACTGGTCACCGACGAGATCGTGTTCCTGTCCGCCATCGAAGAAGCTGATCACGTGATCGCTCAGGCTTCGGCCACGATGAACGACAAGAAAATGCTGATCGACGAGCTGGTAGCGGTTCGTCACTTGAACGAGTTCACCGTCAAGGCGCCGGAAGACGTCACCTTGATGGACGTATCGCCGAAGCAGGTAGTTTCGGTTGCAGCGTCGCTGATCCCGTTCCTGGAACACGATGACGCCAACCGTGCGTTGATGGGTTCCAACATGCAGCGTCAAGCTGTACCGACCCTGCGCGCCGACAAGCCGCTGGTAGGTACCGGCATGGAGCGTAACGTAGCCCGTGACTCCGGCGTTTGCGTCGTGGCTCGTCGTGGCGGCGTGATCGACTCCGTTGATGCCAGCCGTATCGTGGTTCGTGTTGCCGATGACGAAGTTGAAACTGGCGAAGCCGGTGTCGACATCTACAACCTGACCAAATACACCCGCTCCAACCAGAACACCTGCATCAACCAGCGTCCGCTGGTCAGCAAGGGTGATCGGGTTCAGCGCAGCGACATCATGGCAGACGGTCCGTCCACCGATATGGGTGAGCTGGCACTGGGTCAGAACATGCGCATCGCGTTCATGGCCTGGAACGGTTACAACTTCGAAGACTCCATCTGCCTGTCCGAGCGTGTGGTTCAGGAAGATCGCTTTACCACGATCCACATTCAGGAACTGACCTGTGTGGCGCGTGACACCAAGCTTGGGCCAGAGGAAATCACTGCAGACATCCCGAACGTGGGTGAAGCTGCACTGAACAAGCTGGACGAAGCCGGTATCGTTTACGTAGGTGCTGAAGTTGGCGCAGGCGACATTCTGGTAGGTAAGGTCACTCCGAAAGGCGAGACCCAACTGACTCCGGAAGAGAAGCTGTTGCGTGCCATCTTCGGTGAAAAAGCCAGCGACGTTAAAGACACTTCCCTGCGTGTACCTACCGGTACCAAGGGTACTGTCATCGACGTACAGGTCTTCACCCGTGACGGCGTTGAGCGTGATGCTCGTGCGCTGTCCATCGAGAAGACCCAACTCGACGAGATCCGCAAGGATCTGAACGAAGAGTTCCGTATCGTTGAAGGCGCGACCTTCGAACGTCTGCGTTCCGCCCTGGTAGGCCACAAGGCTGAAGGCGGCGCAGGTCTGAAGAAAGGTCAGGACATCACCGACGAAGTACTCGACGGTCTTGAGCACGGCCAGTGGTTCAAACTGCGCATGGCTGAAGATGCTCTGAACGAGCAGCTCGAGAAGGCCCAGGCCTACATCGTCGATCGTCGCCGTCTGCTGGACGACAAGTTCGAAGACAAGAAGCGCAAACTGCAGCAGGGCGATGACCTGGCTCCAGGCGTGCTGAAAATCGTCAAGGTTTACCTGGCAATCCGTCGCCGCATCCAGCCGGGCGACAAGATGGCCGGTCGTCACGGTAACAAAGGTGTGGTCTCCGTGATCATGCCGGTTGAAGACATGCCGCACGATGCCAATGGCACCCCGGTCGATGTCGTCCTCAACCCGTTGGGCGTACCTTCGCGTATGAACGTTGGTCAGATCCTTGAAACCCACCTGGGCCTCGCGGCCAAAGGTCTGGGCGAGAAGATCAACCGTATGATCGAAGAGCAGCGCAAGGTTGCAGACCTGCGCAAGTTCCTGCACGAGATCTACAACGAGATCGGCGGTCGCAACGAAGAGCTGGACACCTTCTCCGACCAGGAAATCCTGGATCTGGCGAAGAACCTGCGCGGCGGCGTTCCAATGGCTACCCCGGTGTTCGACGGTGCCAAGGAAAGCGAAATCAAGGCCATGCTGAAACTGGCAGACCTGCCAGAAAGCGGCCAGATGCAGCTGTTCGACGGCCGTACCGGCAACAAGTTTGAGCGCCCGGTTACTGTTGGCTACATGTACATGCTGAAGCTGAACCACTTGGTAGACGACAAGATGCACGCTCGTTCTACCGGTTCGTACAGCCTGGTTACCCAGCAGCCGCTGGGTGGTAAGGCTCAGTTCGGTGGTCAGCGTTTCGGGGAGATGGAGGTCTGGGCACTGGAAGCATACGGTGCTGCTTACACTCTGCAAGAAATGCTCACAGTGAAGTCGGACGATGTGAACGGTCGGACCAAGATGTACAAAAACATCGTGGACGGCGATCACCGTATGGAGCCGGGCATGCCCGAGTCTTTCAACGTGTTGATCAAAGAAATTCGTTCCCTCGGCATCGATATCGATCTGGAAACCGAATAACACGTGACGCGAATCGAGAGCGGGGCTGTTTAGCCCGCTCTCTGCTCCGCCAGGAGGAAAGGCCTTGAAAGACCTACTGAATTTGCTGAAAAACCAGGGTCAAGTCGAAGAGTTCGACGCCATCCGTATTGGGTTGGCATCGCCTGAGATGATCCGTTCGTGGTCGTTCGGTGAAGTTAAAAAGCCGGAAACCATCAACTACCGTACGTTCAAACCAGAGCGTGACGGCCTGTTCTGCGCCAAGATCTTTGGCCCGGTAAAGGATTACGAGTGCCTGTGCGGTAAGTACAAGCGCTTGAAGCACCGTGGTGTGATCTGCGAGAAGTGCGGCGTTGAAGTTGCACTGGCCAAGGTTCGTCGTGAGCGCATGGCGCACATCGAGCTGGCTTCGCCGGTTGCCCACATCTGGTTCCTGAAATCACTGCCGTCCCGTATCGGCTTGCTGATGGACATGACCCTGCGTGATATCGAACGCGTTCTCTACTTCGAGAGCTATGTCGTTATCGATCCAGGCATGACCACCCTTGAAAAGGGTCAGCTGCTGAACGACGAGCAGTACTTCGAAGCGCTGGAAGAGTTCGGCGACGATTTCGATGCCCGCATGGGTGCCGAAGCTGTCCGCGAACTGCTGCACGCTATCGACCTGGAACACGAGATTGGCCGTCTGCGTGAAGAAATTCCGCAAACCAACTCCGAAACCAAGATCAAGAAACTGTCCAAGCGTCTGAAGTTGATGGAAGCCTTCCAGGGTTCCGGCAACTTGCCAGAGTGGATGGTGCTGACCGTTCTGCCGGTTCTGCCGCCAGACCTGCGTCCGCTGGTACCGTTGGATGGTGGTCGCTTCGCGACTTCCGACCTCAACGACCTGTACCGTCGCGTGATCAACCGTAACAACCGCTTGAAGCGTCTGCTCGACCTGTCCGCTCCGGACATCATCGTGCGCAACGAAAAGCGTATGTTGCAGGAAGCTGTCGATGCCCTGCTCGACAACGGTCGTCGTGGCCGCGCTATCACCGGTTCGAACAAGCGTCCTCTGAAATCCCTGGCTGACATGATCAAGGGTAAGCAGGGTCGTTTCCGTCAGAACTTGCTCGGTAAGCGTGTTGACTACTCCGGTCGTTCGGTAATTACCGTAGGCCCGACCCTGCGTCTGCACCAGTGCGGTCTGCCGAAGAAGATGGCTCTCGAGCTGTTCAAGCCGTTCATTTTCGGCAAGCTGGAAATGCGTGGTCTCGCGACCACCATCAAAGCTGCCAAGAAAATGGTCGAGCGCGAGCTGCCAGAGGTTTGGGACGTTCTCGCTGAAGTGATCCGTGAACACCCGGTTCTCCTCAACCGTGCACCGACCCTTCACCGTCTGGGTATCCAGGCGTTTGAACCGGTACTGATCGAAGGTAAGGCTATCCAGCTGCACCCGCTGGTCTGTGCTGCGTACAACGCCGACTTCGACGGCGACCAAATGGCCGTGCACGTACCGCTGACGCTGGAAGCCCAGCTGGAAGCGCGTGCGTTGATGATGTCGACCAACAACATTCTGTCGCCAGCCAACGGTGAGCCAATCATCGTTCCGTCGCAGGACGTTGTATTGGGTCTGTACTACATGACTCGTGAAGCGATCAACGCCAAGGGCGAAGGTCGTGTGTTCGCGGATCTGCAGGAAGTTGACCGTGTGTTCCGTGCCGGCGAAGCCGCACTGCACGCCAAGGTTAAAGTCCGCATCCACGAAACCATCAACGATCGTGACGGTGGCAGCGTCAAGAACACCCGTATCGTCGACACCACTGTCGGCCGTGCGCTGCTGTTCCAGGTTGTTCCACCTGGCCTGTCGTACGACGTGGTCAACCAGCCAATGAAGAAAAAGGCGATCTCCAAGCTGATCAACCAGTGCTACCGCGTGGTTGGTTTGAAAGAGACCGTTATCTTCGCTGACCAGTTGATGTACACCGGTTTTGCTTATTCGACCATTTCCGGCGTTTCCATCGGTGTTAACGACTTCGTTATCCCGGACGAGAAAGCCGCCATCATCGGTGCTGCCACCGATGAAGTGAAAGAGATCGAAAGCCAGTACGCCTCCGGCCTGGTAACCCAGGGCGAGAAGTACAACAAAGTGATCGACCTTTGGTCCAAGGCCAACGACGAAGTGTCGAAGGCGATGATGTCGAACCTCTCGAAAGAGCGTGTTATCGACCGTCATGGCGTGGAAGTCGATCAAGAGTCGTTCAACTCGATGTACATGATGGCCGACTCGGGCGCACGGGGTTCTGCTGCGCAGATCCGTCAGCTCGCCGGTATGCGTGGCCTGATGGCCAAGCCGGACGGTTCCATCATCGAAACGCCGATTACTGCGAACTTCCGTGAAGGTTTGAGCGTACTTCAGTACTTCATCTCGACTCACGGTGCTCGTAAAGGTCTGGCGGATACCGCGTTGAAAACCGCTAACTCCGGTTACCTGACTCGTCGTCTGGTAGACGTTGCGCAAGACTTGGTTGTGACTGAAGTTGACTGCGGCACCGAACACGGTCTGCTGATGACTCCGCACATCGAAGGCGGCGACGTTGTAGAACCGTTGGGTGAGCGCGTACTGGGTCGAGTAATCGCCCGTGACGTATTCAAGCCAGGTACCGAGGAAGTCATCGTTCCTGCCGGCACCCTGGTAGACGAGAAGTGGGTCGAGTTCATCGAACTCAACAGCATCGACGAAGTGATTGTTCGCTCGCCGATCAGCTGCGAAACCCGCTATGGCATTTGCGCCAAGTGCTACGGCCGTGACTTGGCTCGTGGTCACCAGGTGAACATCGGTGAAGCGGTCGGCGTTATCGCTGCCCAGTCCATCGGTGAGCCGGGTACCCAGCTGACCATGCGTACGTTCCACATCGGTGGTGCGGCAAGCCGGACCTCCGCAGCCGACAGCGTTCAGGTGAAGAATGGCGGTACCGTCCGTCTGCACAACCTGAAGCACGTTGAGCGAGTGGATGGCCACCTGGTTGCTGTGTCCCGTTCCGGTGAGCTGGCAATCGCTGATGACTACGGTCGTGAGCGCGAGCGTTACAAGCTGCCGTACGGTGCTGTGATTTCGGTTAAAGAAGGTGACAAGGTCGACGCTGGCGCAATCGTGGCCAAGTGGGATCCGCACACTCACCCAATCGTTACCGAAATGAAAGGTACCGTGACCTACGTGGGCATGGAAGAAGGCATCACGATCAAGCGTCAGACTGACGAATTGACCGGTATGACCAACATTGAAGTGCTCGACGCCAAAGACCGTCCAGCTGCAGGCAAAGATATCCGTCCTGCCGTGAAGATGGTTGATGACAACGGCAAGGATCTGTTGCTGCCAGGCACTGACGTTATCGCTCAGTACTTCCTGCCAGCCAACGCCCTGGTCGGTGTTGCGGATGGTGCGAAGATCGCGATCGGTGATGTTATCGCTCGTATCCCGCAAGAAACTTCGAAGACCCGTGACATCACCGGTGGTCTGCCGCGTGTTGCCGACTTGTTCGAAGCTCGTCGTCCGAAAGAAGCGTCGATTCTGGCTGAAGTCAGCGGCACCATCGCGTTCGGTAAAGAGACCAAGGGCAAGCGCCGCCTGGTTATCACCCCGAACGACGGTAGCGATCCGTACGAAGAGCTGATTCCGAAGTGGCGTCACCTGAACGTCTTCGAAGGCGAACAGGTAAACCGCGGCGAAGTTATCTCCGACGGCCCGAGCGATCCACACGACATCCTGCGTCTGCTGGGTGTGAGTGCGCTGGCCAAGTACATCGTTAACGAGATCCAGGACGTTTACCGTCTGCAAGGCGTGAAGATCAACGATAAGCACATCGAGACCATCCTGCGTCAGATGCTGCGTAAAGTTGAAATCGCTGAATCCGGCGATTCGAGTTTCATCAAGGGCGACCAGATGGAACTGACTCACGTACTGGTAGAGAACGAGCGCCTGGCGAACGACGAGAAATTCGTTTCCAAGTTCACTCGTGTGTTGCTGGGTATCACCAAGGCGTCGTTGTCCACTGAGTCGTTCATCTCGG
Source organism: Pseudomonas sp. KK18 (assembly GCF_037094675.1). Lineage (NCBI taxonomy): Bacteria > Pseudomonadati > Pseudomonadota > Gammaproteobacteria > Pseudomonadales > Pseudomonadaceae > Pseudomonas > Pseudomonas sp. KK18. The sequence continues at coordinate 6,522,948 of NZ_CP146605.1, read as the reverse complement.
CGGCCTCCTTCCAGGAGACCACTCGCGTACTGACCGAAGCAGCGGTAACCGGCAAGCGCGATTACCTGCGCGGCCTGAAAGAAAACGTGGTTGTGGGTCGTCTGATCCCGGCCGGTACCGGTTTGGCCTACCACAGCGAGCGTAAGCGTCGCCGTGAACTCGACAAGCCGTTGCGCGTAAGCGCCAGTGAAGTGGAAGCTGCACTGACCGAAGCGCTGAACTCAAGCGGTAACTGAGTTCTGCGGTAAATAAGACCGGGCCCTGGCAGCCCCGTTCGTCGGATCGAGACAGATTTGTCCCGGTTCGATGGAAGGGGAGGTCGGGGCCTTGCCTTGACTGGGGACAAGATCCTCTTTAGACTCTTGTACCCCTAAATTTGGCGGGAATTCGTTCCTGCCATTTTGCTTTTCTTGCAAGACAATAGCGTCGCAAGACAACAGTGGAGCTAGTAGATGGCAACTATCAACCAGCTGGTACGTCAGCCGCGTAAGCGTATCGTCGAGAAATCCGACGTGCCTGCGCTGCAGAACTGCCCGCAACGTCGTGGCGTATGCACTCGCGTGTATACCACTACGCCGAAAAAACCTAACTCGGCACTGCGTAAAGTATGCCGTGTGCGCCTGACCAACGGTTTCGAGGTTTCCTCGTACATCGGCGGTGAAGGTCACAACCTGCAAGAGCACAGCGTGGTACTGATCCGCGGCGGTCGTGTAAAAGACTTGCCAGGTGTTCGTTACCACACCGTACGCGGCTCCTTGGATACTTCCGGCGTTAAAGGTCGTAACCAGGGTCGTTCGAAGTACGGTACCAAGAAGCCTAAGTAGTAGCGGCTTTTTGTAAAACTGAATCATCTTATTTTCTGAGTCGATAAGAGTAAGGTCGGAGGCGTCCCGAAAGGGCACCGATTCCGAGCGAACCTGAAGACCGTTTGAGGGCTTATCCATGCCAAGAAGACGCGTAGCAGCCAAGCGCGAAGTGCTTGACGATCCAAAATACGGAAGCCAAATCCTGGCCAAGTTCATGAACCACGTAATGGAAAGCGGCAAGAAAGCCGTTGCCGAGCGTATCGTTTATGGCGCGCTGGAAAAGGTTAAAGAACGCAAGAACAGCGACCCCCTGGAAATCTTCGAGAAAGCTCTCGACGCCATCGCTCCGCTGGTCGAAGTGAAGTCGCGCCGTGTAGGCGGTGCTACTTACCAGGTTCCGGTTGAAGTTCGCCCGTCCCGTCGTAACGCTTTGGCAATGCGCTGGTTGGTAGACTTCGCCCGTAAGCGCGGCGAGAAGTCTATGGCCCTGCGTTTGGCTGGCGAACTGTTGGACGCTGCTGAAGGTAAAGGTGCTGCTGTTAAGAAGCGTGAAGACGTGCACCGTATGGCTGAAGCCAACAAAGCTTTCTCGCACTACCGCTTCTAATTCTAGCTTCACTAATTTTGCGAGGGCTTTATGGCTCGTACTACTCCGATTAGCCGCTACCGTAACATCGGTATCGTTGCTCACGTGGATGCTGGTAAAACCACCACCACCGAGCGCGTACTGTTTTACACCGGCAAAAGTCACAAAATGGGCGAGGTGCATGACGGCGCCGCGACCACAGACTGGATGGTTCAGGAGCAGGAGCGTGGTATTACCATTACTTCTGCTGCTATTACCGCCTTCTGGAAAGGTTCCGAGAAGCAGTACAAGGACGAGCACCGCTTCAACGTAATCGATACCCCGGGCCACGTAGACTTCACCATTGAAGTTGAGCGTTCCCTGCGTGTACTCGACGGTGCTGTCGTTGTGTTCTGCGGTACTTCGGGTGTTGAGCCTCAGTCGGAAACCGTATGGCGTCAGGCCAACAAGTACGGCGTTCCACGTCTTGTTTACGTAAACAAGATGGACCGTGCTGGTGCCAACTTCCTGCGCGTGATCGGTCAGATCAAACAGCGTCTGGGTCACACTCCGGTGCCAATCCAGTTGGCTATCGGTTCCGAAGACAACTTCCAGGGTCAGATCGATCTGATCAACATGGAAGCTGTTTACTGGAATGACGCTGACAAAGGCATGGTTCCTGTTCGTAAGCCTATCCCTGCAGAACTGCAGGAGCTGGCTGACGAGTGGCGTAACAACATGGTTGAGGCTGCTGCCGAAGCCAGCGAAGAGCTGATGAACAAGTACCTCGAAGGTGAAGAACTCACCAACGTGGAAATCAAGGCCGCTCTGCGTCAGCGTACTATCGCTGGTGAGATCGTTCTGGCTGTTTGCGGTTCTTCCTTCAAGAACAAGGGTGTTCCCCTGGTTCTCGACGCCGTTATCGACTACCTGCCTGCTCCAACCGACATTCCTGCTATCAAGGGTACCAACCCTGATAACGAGGAAGAAGAGATGGAGCGTCACGCCGATGACAGCGAGCCGTTCTCGGCTCTGGCGTTCAAGATCGCTACTGACCCATTCGTGGGTACTTTGACCTTCGTCCGCGTTTACTCGGGCGTGTTGGCCTCCGGCGACGGCGTGATCAACTCGGTTAAAGGCAAGAAAGAGCGTGTGGGTCGTATGGTGCAAATGCACGCAAACGCCCGTGAAGAGATCAAGGAAGTACGCGCTGGTGACATCGCGGCCCTGATCGGCATGAAGGATGTCACCACTGGTGAGACCTTGTGCGACGCTGCCAAGCCAATCATCCTGGTTCGCATGGACTTCCCGGAGCCGGTTATTTCGGTTGCCGTTGAGCCTAAGACCAAGGATGACCAGGAAAAAATGGGTATCGCTCTGGGCAAGCTTGCTCAGGAAGATCCATCTTTCCGCGTCAAGACTGATGAAGAGACTGGTCAAACGATCATCTCCGGCATGGGCGAGCTTCACCTGGACATCCTGGTTGACCGGATGCGCCGTGAGTTCAACGTCGAAGCCAACATCGGTAAGCCTCAGGTTTCCTATCGTGAGCGCATCACGAAGAACTGCGAAATCGAAGGCAAATTCGTTCGTCAGTCCGGCGGTCGTGGCCAGTTCGGCCATTGCTGGATCCGTTTTGCTCCTGCTGATGAAGGTCAGGAAGGTCTGCAATTCGTGAACGAAGTAGTGGGCGGTGTTGTTCCTAAGGAATACATCCCGGCTATCCAGAAGGGTATCGAAGAGCAGATGAAGAACGGTGTTGTTGCCGGCTATCCGCTCATCGGCCTGAAGGCGACCGTTTTTGACGGTTCTTACCACGACGTCGACTCCAACGAGATGGCGTTTAAGGTGGCTGCTTCCATGGCTACCAAGCAACTGGCCCAGAAGGGCGGTGGTGAGTTGCTTGAGCCAATCATGGCAGTAGAAGTCGTTACGCCTGAAGACTACATGGGTGACGTGATGGGCGACCTTAACCGTCGTCGCGGCATGATCTTGGGTATGGAAGATACGGTTTCCGGCAAAGTGATTCGTGCCGAGGTTCCGTTGGGCGAGATGTTCGGTTATGCGACCGACGTTCGTTCCATGTCTCAGGGTCGCGCAAGCTACTCTATGGAATTCAAAAAATACAACACAGCTCCGGCGCACATCGCTGAAACTGTATCCAAAAAACAAGGCTGATTCAGTCCTTTAGGCAAGGAGTTAATTGTCGTGGCTAAAGAAAAATTTGATCGTTCCCTACCGCACGTAAACGTTGGCACTATCGGCCACGTTGACCACGGTAAAACCACTCTGACCGCTGCTCTGACTCGCGTCTGCTCCGAAGTTTTCGGTTCGGCTCGTGTTGACTTCGACAAGATCGACAGCGCACCAGAAGAAAAAGCTCGTGGTATCACCATCAACACCGCGCACGTTGAATACAACTCGCTGATCCGTCACTACGCTCACGTTGACTGCCCAGGTCACGCTGACTATGTGAAGAACATGATCACCGGTGCTGCCCAGATGGACGGCGCGATCCTGGTTTGCTCGGCCGCTGATGGTCCGATGCCACAAACCCGTGAGCACATCCTGCTGTCCCGTCAGGTAGGCGTTCCGTACATCGTGGTTTTCCTGAACAAGGCTGACCTGGTAGACGACGCTGAGCTGCTGGAACTGGTTGAGATGGAAGTGCGCGATCTGCTGAGCACTTACGACTTCCCAGGCGACGACACTCCGATCATCATCGGTTCTGCTCGTATGGCTCTGGACGGTCTTGACGACAACGAAATGGGCACCACTGCCGTTCGTAAACTGGTTGAGACTCTGGACAGCTACATCCCAGATCCAGTTCGTGTTATCGACAAGCCGTTCCTGATGCCAATCGAAGACGTATTCTCGATCTCCGGTCGTGGTACTGTTGTGACTGGTCGTATCGAGCGCGGTATCGTTAAGGTTCAAGATCCACTGGAAATCGTTGGTCTGCGTGACACTACTGTCACCACCTGCACCGGTGTTGAAATGTTCCGTAAACTGCTCGACGAAGGTCGTGCAGGCGAGAACTGCGGCGTTCTGCTGCGTGGTACCAAGCGTGACGACGTTGAGCGTGGCCAGGTTCTGGTCAAGCCAGGTTCGGTTAAGCCGCACACTACCTTCGAAGCTGAAGTGTACGTGTTGAGCAAAGAAGAAGGCGGTCGTCACACTCCGTTCTTCAAAGGCTACCGTCCACAGTTCTACTTCCGGACCACTGACGTGACCGGTAACTGCGAACTGCCGGAAGGCGTTGAAATGGTAATGCCAGGCGACAACATCAAAATGGTTGTCACCCTGATCAAAACCATCGCAATGGAAGATGGTCTGCGTTTCGCTATCCGTGAAGGCGGTCGTACCGTCGGCGCTGGCGTCGTAGCCAAAATCATCGCTTAATAAGTGATGACTTGAAAAAGCCCCCGCTCAGCGGGGGCTTTTTTATTGAGTTGACACCCATATGGGGCGTCTATAGAATTGCGCCTCCTTTTAACGGGCGTGTTGCGCTCGCTGGGAATAGCAGCCGGAGTCTGAAATCCAATGGCAAATCAGCAAATTCGTATCAGGTTGAAGGCTTTTGACCACAAACTGATCGACCAATCCACCCAGGAAATCGTGGAAACCGCGAAACGTACTGGTGCTCAAGTGCGTGGTCCAATTCCACTGCCTACCCGTAAAGAGCGGTTCACCGTTCTGGTCTCCCCGCACGTCAACAAAGACGCGCGTGACCAGTACGAGATCCGTACTCATAAGCGCGTGCTGGACATCGTCCTGCCAACGGATAAAACCGTTGATGCACTTATGAAGCTTGATCTGGCGGCCGGTGTGGAAGTACAGATCAGCCTCGGCTAAGACTTGGGTCTTAGTCGTGTAACGCTCTGAAATGGGCGGCCATAGCGGGTGAAAGCCCCGTACACTCATGAGGTTTACAACATGACTATTGGTGTAGTCGGTCGTAAATGCGGTATGACCCGTATTTTCACCGAAGAAGGTGTCTCCATTCCGGTCACGGTCATTGAGATCGAACCGAATCGCGTCACCCAGTTTAAAACTGAAGAAACCGATGGCTATCGTGCAGTGCAAGTCACTGTCGGCGAGCGTCGTGCTTCGCGTGTGACTGCTGCTCAAGCAGGTCACTTCGCTAAAGCAAACGTTGCAGCTGGTCGTACTGTCATGGAGTTCCGTCTTGAAGACGGCGACTACCAGGCTGGCGATCTGATCAACGCTGAAATCTTCGCCGCTGGTCAACTGGTTGATGTAACCGGTCAGTCCAAGGGTAAAGGCTTCCAGGGTACGATCAAGCGTTGGAATTTCCGTGGCCAAGACAACACTCACGGTAACTCCGTTTCCCACCGCGTCCCGGGCTCTATTGGCCAGTGCCAGACTCCTGGTCGTGTATTCAAGGGCAAAAAAATGTCCGGTCATATGGGCGCTGAGCGCGTGACCGTGCAGTCCCTCGAAGTAGTGCGCGTCGACGCTGAACGCAATCTGTTGTTGGTCAAGGGTGCTGTTCCTGGCGCTACTGGCGGCAACCTGGTTGTACGTCCAGCGGCCAAGGCTCGCGGTTAAGGGGAAGCTGACATGCAATTAAACGTAAATGACGCTCAAGCGATCGAAGTTTCCGAACTGACATTTGGCGGCGAATTCAACGAGACGCTGGTTCACCAAGCAGTCGTGGCCTACATGGCCGGCGGCCGTCAAGGTAGCAAGCAGCAAAAGACCCGTTCCGACGTTCGTGGTGGCGGTAAGCGCCCTTGGCGTCAGAAAGGTACTGGCCGCGCTCGTGCCGGTACTATCCGTAGCCCAATCTGGCGTGGCGGCGGTACCACTTTCGCAGCACGTCCACAGGATCACACCCAGAAGCTCAACAAGAAGATGTATCGCGCAGCACTGCGCTCCATCCTTGCTGAACTCGTGCGTACTGATCGTCTGGTCGTGGTTCAGGACTTCGCTGTTGAAGCGCCGAAAACCAAAGATCTGCTGAACAAGCTGAACGGCATGGGCCTGACTGACGTCCTGATCGTGTCTGAAGCTGTTGATCAGAACCTGTACCTGGCTGCTCGCAACCTGCCACACGTTGATGTACGTGACGTGCAAGGTTCCGATCCAGTTAGTCTGATCGCATACGACAAGGTGTTGATCACCGTGTCGGCCGTGAAGAAATTCGAGGAGCTGCTGGGATGAACCAGGAACGCGTATTTAAAGTTCTGCTTGGCCCGCACGTTTCCGAAAAGGCTACGGTTCTGGCTGACAAGAAAGGCCAGTTCGTTTTCAAGGTTGCAACTGACGCAACCAAGCTGGAAATCAAGAAGGCCGTCGAAAGCCTGTTCAGCGTGAAAGTAGAGCGTGTTACTACCCTGAATGTTCTGGGTAAGAGCAAGCGCACTGCTCGCGGTCTGGGCAAGCGTAATGACTGGAAGAAGGCAGTTATCTCCCTTCAGCCAGGCCAAGATCTCGATTTCAGCAGCAGTGCTGAGTAAGGAAGGGGTGCATCATGGCAATCGTTAAATGCAAACCGACTTCCCCTGGCCGCCGTTTTGTGGTCAAGGTGGTCAACCAGGAGCTGCATAAAGGCGCTCCTCACGCACCGCTGCTCGAGAAGAAATCGAAGACTGGTGGTCGTAACAACAATGGTCGTATTACCACTCGTCACATCGGTGGTGGCCATAAGCAGCATTATCGTCTGGTCGACTTCCGTCGCAACGACAAAGATGGCATCGCTGCCACTGTCGAGCGTATCGAATACGATCCAAACCGTACTGCTCACATCGCTCTGCTGCTGTACGCAGATGGCGAGCGTCGCTACATCATCGCCCCTAAAGGCGTGAGTGCTGGTGACCAGCTGATCGCAGGTGCTTTGGCACCGATCAAGCCGGGCAACGCTCTGCAACTGCGCAACATTCCAGTTGGTAGCACCGTACACGGCATCGAATTGAAGCCGGGTAAAGGCGCGCAAATCGCTCGTTCCGCTGGTGCTTCGGCTCAGCTGATCGCTCGTGAAGGTGTCTACGTGACCCTGCGTCTGCGCTCTGGTGAAATGCGTAAAGTATTGGCTGAATGCCGTGCGACCCTGGGCGAAGTCTCGAACTCCGAGCACAGCCTGCGTTCGCTGGGTAAAGCTGGTGCCAAACGCTGGCGTGGCGTTCGCCCAACCGTTCGTGGTGTTGCCATGAACCCGGTTGACCACCCACACGGTGGTGGTGAAGGTCGTACCTCTGGTGGTCGTCATCCGGTATCGCCATGGGGCTTCCCGACTAAGGGCGCGAAGACTCGTGGTAATAAGCGTACCGACAAAATGATCGTCCGTCGTCGCAAGTAAATAGAGGGATACGACAGTGCCACGTTCTCTGAAAAAAGGTCCTTTTATTGATCTTCACCTACTGAAGAAGATCGAAGTGGCGGCGGAAAAGAACGATCGCAAACCGGTGAAAACCTGGTCGCGTCGTTCGATGATCCTGCCACAAATGGTCGGTCTGACCATTGCAGTGCATAACGGTCGTCAACATGTTCCAGTTCTCGTGAACGAAGACATGGTCGGCCACAAACTAGGCGAGTTTGCCGGTACCCGCACATATCGTGGGCACGTGGCAGACAAGAAAGCCAAGCGTTAAGGGGTAAGGAACGATGGAAGTAGCCGCTAAGTTGTCGGGCGCTCGAATCTCCGCCCAGAAAGCCCGCTTGGTCGCCGACCAGATCCGCGGGAAGAAGGTGGGCGAAGCGCTCAACCTGTTGGCTTTCAGCAGTAAGAAAGCCGCCGAGATCATCAAGAAAGTGCTGGAGTCGGCCGTAGCCAACGCCGAGCACAACGAAGGCGCAGACGTTGATGACCTGAAGGTCAGCACCGTTTTCGTCAACGAAGGGCGTTCGCTGAAGCGCATCATGCCTCGTGCCAAAGGCCGAGCTGATCGCATCGTCAAGCGGTCTTGCCATATCACTGTCAAGGTTGCTGACAAGTAACGGAGTCGAAGAGATGGGTCAGAAAGTACATCCCATTGGCATTCGCCTGGGAATCGTCAAGGAGCACACCTCCGTCTGGTACGCAGACGGTCGGACTTATGCGGACTACTTGTTCGCTGATCTGAAGGTGCGTGAGTATCTCCAAGACAAACTAAAAAGCGCGTCCGTGAGCCGTATCGATATCCATCGTCCTGCTCAAACTGCACGTATCACCATCCACACTGCTCGTCCAGGTATCGTTATCGGGAAGAAAGGTGAAGATGTTGAGAAACTGCGTCAGGACCTGACCAAGCAAATGGGTGTGCCTGTGCACATCAATATCGAAGAGATCCGCAAGCCGGAGCTCGACGGTATGCTGGTTGCGCAGAGCGTAGCTCAGCAGCTGGAGCGTCGCGTTATGTTCCGTCGCGCTATGAAGCGCGCAGTACAGAACGCCATGCGCATTGGTGCCAAAGGCATCAAAATCCAAGTGAGCGGTCGTCTCGGCGGTGCTGAAATCGCACGTACTGAATGGTATCGCGAAGGTCGTGTGCCACTGCACACCCTGCGTGCCGACATCGACTATGCCAACTACGAAGCTCACACCACCTACGGTGTGATCGGTGTAAAGGTTTGGATCTTCAAAGGCGAAGTAATTGGTGGTCGCCAAGAAGAACTGAAACCACAAGCACCAGCGCCTCGTAAAAAAGCTGCTAAGTAAGGGGTACGCCAAATGTTGCAACCAAAGCGTACGAAGTTCCGCAAGCAGATGACAGGCCACAACCGTGGTCTGGCTCAGCGCGGTAGCAAAGTCAGCTTCGGCGAATATGCGCTGAAGTCTGTAGCTCGTGGTCGTCTCACCGCTCGTCAGATCGAGTCAGCGCGTCGTGCACTGACCCGTCACGTTAAACGTGGCGGCAAGATCTGGATCCGTGTATTCCCGGACAAGCCTATCTCCAAAAAGCCCCTCGAAGTTCGGATGGGTAAAGGTAAGGGTAACGTGGAATATTGGGTTGCCCAGATTCAGCCAGGCAAAGTCCTGTATGAAATCGAGGGTGTTACTGAAGAGCTGGCGCGTGAGGCTTTCGCCCTGGCTGCTGCAAAGCTGCCGCTCGCCACCTCCTTTGTTAAACGGACGGTGATGTGATGAAAGCGAATGAACTTCGTGAAAAATCCGCACAGCAGCTGAACGAGCAACTGCTCGGCCTGCTGCGCGACCAGTTCAATCTGCGTATGCAGAAAGCAACTGGCCAGTTGGGGCAGTCTCATCTGCTCTCGCAAGTTAAGCGTGACATTGCTCGCGTGAAGACTGTGCTCAACCAGCAGGCAGGTAAGTGATCATGGCTGAAGCCGAAAAGACTGTCCGTACGCTGACTGGCCGTGTTGTCAGCGACAAGATGGACAAAACCATCACCGTTTTGATCGAGCGTCGCGTTAAGCACCCGATCTACGGTAAATACGTTAAGCGTTCGACTAAGCTGCACGCGCACGACGAAACCAACCAGTGCCACATCGGCGACAAAGTCACTATTCGTGAAACTCGTCCGTTGGCCAAGACCAAGTCTTGGGCCCTGGTTGATGTTCTCGAACGCGCTGTGGAAGTCTAAGGACTAGGGGTCGGAGAAATTATATGATTCAGACTCAATCCATGCTCGATGTGGCCGATAACAGCGGCGCACGCCGCGTTATGTGCATCAAGGTGCTGGGTGGCTCCCATCGTCGTTACGCTGGTATCGGTGACATCATCAAAGTTACCGTGAAGGAAGCAATTCCTCGCGGTAAAGTGAAAAAAGGCCAAGTGATGACTGCTGTTGTAGTCCGCACTCGTCACGGCGTACGCCGTGCAGATGGCTCCATTATCCGCTTTGATGGCAACGCTGCTGTTCTTCTGAACAACAAGCAAGAGCCGATCGGCACCCGTATCTTTGGGCCAGTGACCCGTGAACTTCGTACTGAGAAGTTCATGAAGATCGTCTCGCTCGCCCCAGAAGTGCTGTAAGGAGATCCGACATGCAAAAGATTCGTCGTGACGACGAGATCATCGTGATCGCCGGCAAAGACAAAGGTAAGCGCGGTAAGGTGCTGAAGGTTCTTGCTGATGACCGTCTGGTCGTTAGTGGTCTGAACCTGGTCAAGCGTCATACCAAGCCTAACCCGATGTCGGGCGTACAAGGCGGTATCGTCGAGAAAGAAGCGCCACTGCACGCTTCTAACGTCGCCATCTTCAACGGCGAAACCAACAAGGCTGACCGCGTTGGTTTCAAAGTAGAAGAAGGTAAGAAAATTCGTGTCTTCAAGTCGACCCAAAAAGCGGTTGATGCTTGAACACTGCTAGGTAGAAGACCATGGCACGACTAAAAGAGATTTACCGGAAGGAAATCGCACCGAAACTTAAGGAAGAACTTAAGCTTTCGAACGTGATGGAAGTTCCGCGCGTTACCAAAATCACCCTGAACATGGGTCTGGGCGAAGCGATCGGCGACAAAAAAGTCATCGAGCACGCTGTTGCTGACCTGGAAAAGATCACCGGCCAAAAAGTCGTTGTGACCTACGCTCGTAAATCCATCGCTGGCTTTAAAGTCCGTGAAGGATGGCCGATCGGCGTCAAAGTGACTCTGCGCCGTGAGCGTATGTACGAATTCCTGGATCGTCTGCTGTCGATCTCCCTGCCTCGGGTCCGCGACTTCCGCGGCCTGAATGCCAAGTCCTTCGATGGTCGTGGTAACTACAGCATGGGCGTTAAAGAGCAGATCATCTTCCCGGAAATCGACTACGACAAGATCGATGCTCTCCGCGGTCTGGACATCACCCTGACCACCACTGCCAAGAACGATGATGAAGGCCGCGCTCTGCTGCGTGCGTTCAAATTCCCGTTCCGCAACTGATTGGAGTAGGACCATGGCCAAGATGAGCATGAAAAACCGCGAGCTGAAGCGTCAGCTCACGGTTGCCAAGTACGCCAAGAAGCGTGCAGCACTGAAAGCAATCATCGTTGATCTGAACGCAAGTCCAGAAGCGCGTTGGGAAGCTACAGTTGCTCTGCAGAAGCAGCCACGTGACGCAAGCGCTTCGCGCATGCGTAACCGCTGCCGCCTGACCGGTCGTCCACACGGCGTTTACCGCAAGTTCGGCCTCGGCCGTAACAAACTGCGTGAAGCGGCAATGCGTGGTGACGTACCAGGTCTGGTTAAAGCCAGCTGGTAAGTACGTTCGAAGTCTCGGTGGCCAGGATCGCAAGATACTGACCACCGGTGGCCTAGAATCTGGAACAAGCCCCTTTTGGGGCTTGTTTCATTTCCGGAGTGTGTCTAAAATACGCGGCTCGCCTGAGCCCGTGTGTTTTGTGCTCGGAGATTCTCGGCGACACGTAATGGCCGCAAGGCTAATTTTTTTGTATTAGGAGCGTCTAGCCATGAGTATGCAGGACCCGTTAGCGGACATGCTAACTCGTATCCGTAATGCCCAGATGGCTGAAAAGTCCGTCGTAAGCATGCCATCTTCCACGTTGAAGGTTGCTGTTGCCAAAGTCCTGAAAGACGAAGGCTACATTGCGGGTTATCAGATCAGCAGCGAAATCAAACCACTGCTGTCCATCGAGCTGAAGTACTTCGAAGGCCGTCCGGTCATCGAAGAAGTGAAGCGCGTTAGCCGTCCAGGCCTGCGTCAGTACAAGTCCGTTGATGATCTGCCAAAAGTTCGTGGCGGTCTCGGTGTGTCTATCGTCTCCACCAACAAAGGTGTGATGACGGATCGTGCTGCGCGCGCTGCCGGTGTCGGCGGCGAAGTTCTTTGCACTGTGTTCTAAGGGGGGATAAGCATGTCACGCGTCGCTAAGAACCCCGTTAAGCTGCCAGCCGGTGTCGAAGTAAAATTCGCAGGCCAACAGCTTTCGGTGAAGGGTGCCAAGGGCACTCTGGAACTGAACATCCATTCGTCCGTTGAGATCGTTGAAGAAGCTGGTGAGCTGCGTTTCGCTGCTCGCAATGGCGATCAACAAACTCGCGCAATGGCCGGTACCACTCGTGCGTTGGTAAACAACATGGTCCAAGGCGTAAGCCAAGGCTTCGAGCGCAAGCTCCAGCTGGTCGGTGTTGGTTACAAAGCGCAAGCAAAAGGCACGGTTCTGAACCTGGCCCTTGGCTTCTCGCACCCAGTGGATTACGAACTGCCGGAAGGCATCACCGCTGAGACCCCTAGCCAAACCGATATCCTGATCAAGGGTATTGATAAGCAGCTGGTAGGTCAGGTGGCCGCTGAGATCCGCGACTTCCGTCCACCAGAGCCGTACAAAGGCAAAGGTGTGCGCTACGCGGACGAAGTCGTCCGTCGTAAAGAAGCCAAGAAGAAGTAGGGCATAGCAAATGACCGACAAAAAAGTTACTCGACTGCGTCGCGCTCGCAAAGCACGCCTGAAAATGCACGAACTCGAAGTCGTGCGTCTCTGCGTGTTCCGCTCGTCGCAGCACATCTACGCCCAGGTCATCTCGGCCGACGGCAACAAAGTCCTGGCAAGCGCCTCGACTTTGGATAAAGAACTGCGTGATGGTGCCACTGGCAACATCGACGCGGCCACTAAGGTTGGCCAGCTGGTCGCTACGCGTGCTAAGGCCGCCGGCGTCTCGCAAGTGGCTTTCGACCGCTCTGGCTTCAAGTACCACGGCCGCGTGAAAGCGCTGGCTGATGCTGCTCGTGAAGCTGGGCTGGAGTTCTAAGTTATGTCAAATAACGACCAAAAGCGCGACGAAGGCTACATTGAGAAGCTGGTTCAAGTTAACCGCGTAGCCAAAACCGTTAAAGGCGGCCGTATCTTCACTTTCACCGCGTTGACCGTGGTAGGTGATGGTAAAGGGCGCGTTGGCTTCGGCCGTGGCAAGTCACGTGAAGTGCCTGCTGCGATCCAGAAGGCAATGGAAGCTGCTCGTCGCAACATGATCCAAGTTGATCTGAACGGCACCACTCTGCAGTACGCAATGAAGTCCGCTCACGGCGCTTCGAAGGTGTACATGCAGCCTGCCTCTGAAGGTACCGGTATCATCGCTGGCGGCGCTATGCGTGCTGTCCTCGAAGTTGCTGGCGTTCAGAACGTTCTGGCCAAGTGCTACGGCTCGACTAACCCGGTAAACGTGGTTCACGCCACTTTCAAGGGTTTGAAAGCAATGCAGTCTCCTGAATCCATTGCCGCCAAGCGTGGCAAAAGCGTCAAGGAGATCTTCTGATCATGGCTACCGTTAAAGTAACGCTGATCAAAAGCATGACCGGCCGCATCCCTAACCACAAATTGTGCGTTAAGGGTTTGGGTCTGCGTCGCATCGGTCACACTGTAGAAGTACTTGATACTCCCGAGAATCGCGGGATGATCAACAAGGCTTACTACATGCTGCGTGTCGAGGGTTAATTCGATGAAACTCAATGATCTGAGTCCAGCGCCGGGTTCCCGTCGCGAAAAGCATCGTCCGGGCCGTGGTATCGGTAGTGGTTTGGGCAAGACCGGTGGCCGTGGCCACAAAGGTCAGTCCTCCCGCTCCGGTGGCACCATCGCTCCAGGCTTTGAAGGCGGTCAACAGCCGCTGCATCGTCGCCTGCCGAAGTTCGGTTTCGTTTCCCTGAAAGCCATGGACCGCGCAGAAGTGCGTCTGTCCGAGCTGGCCAAAGTGGAAGGCGACATCGTTACCGTGCAGACCCTGAAAGATGCCAACGTGATCAACGTCAACGTACAGCGTGTGAAAATCATGCTGTCCGGTGAAGTGACTCGCGCTGTCACTATCGGCAAGGGAATCGGCGCCACCAAAGGTGCGCGTTCGGCTATCGAAGCAGCTGGCGGCAAGTTCGAGGAATAAATGGCTAAGCAAGGTGCTCTCTCAGCGCTCGGCAAAGGCGGTATGTCTGAACTTTGGGCTCGTCTGCGTTTTCTGTTCCTGGCGATTATCGTCTACCGAATAGGCGCACACATCCCGGTTCCAGGTATCAACCCGGACCGACTCGCAGACCTGTTTCGACAGAATGAGGGGACCATTCTTAGCTTGTTCAACATGTTTTCCGGCGGCGCGCTGGAACGGATGAGCATCTTTGCACTGGGGATCATGCCGTACATCTCGGCATCGATCATCATGCAACTGATGACCGCCGTCAGTCCGCAGTTGGAGCAGTTGAAGAAGGAAGGTGAAGCTGGCCGTCGCAAGATAAGCCAGTACACCCGCTACGGCACTGTCATCCTCGCCCTGGTCCAGGCTATCGGCATGTCCGTTGGCCTGGCCGGGCAGGGTGTTGCGTTCACTGGTGACTTTGGCTTCCATTTCGTCGCGGTATCCACATTTGTGGCTGGTGCGATGTTCATGATGTGGCTGGGTGAGCAGATTACTGAGCGTGGTGTTGGTAACGGTATCTCGATGTTGATTTTCGCAGGTATCGTTGCCGGTCTTCCGAGAGCGATTGGGCAGTCTTTCGAGTCTGCACGTCAGGGTGATATCAATATCTTCGCCCTGGTTGCCATCGGTTTGTTGGCAGTAGCGATTATCGGTTTTGTGGTGTTCATTGAGCGTGGCCAGCGTCGTATTGCTGTTCACTACGCCAAGCGTCAGCAGGGCCGCAAGGTCTTTGCCGCGCAGACCAGCCACCTGCCGCTGAAAGTGAACATGGCCGGGGTTATTCCTGCCATTTTCGCGAGCAGCATTTTGCTGTTTCCGGCTTCGTTGGGTGCCTGGTTCGGTCAGTCTGAAGGTATGGGCTGGTTGCAGGACATCTCGCAGTCGATCGCTCCTGGTCAGCCGTTGAATATTCTGCTGTTTAGTGCAGGGATTATTTTCTTCTGCTTCTTCTATACGGCGTTGATGTTCAATCCGAAAGACGTAGCGGAAAACCTGAAGAAGTCCGGTGCCTTTATTCCGGGTATTCGTCCAGGTGAGCAGTCTGCGCGCTACATTGATGGCGTTCTGACTCGCTTGACCATGTTCGGTGCTCTATATATGACGGCCGTCTGCCTGTTGCCCCAGTTCCTGGTGGTTGCAGCAAACGTTCCGTTCTACCTTGGCGGGACCTCGTTGCTGATCGTCGTCGTGGTTGTGATGGACTTCATGTCCCAAGTACAATCGCACCTCGTTTCGCACCAGTACGAATCCCTGATGAAGAAAGCCAACCTGAAGGGTTACGGCAGCGGCATGTTGCGCTGAGTACCCATAAGGTTCGAGGAGTTGGTGATGAAAGTTCGTGCATCGGTGAAAAAGCTGTGCCGTAACTGCAAGATTATTCGCCGCGAAGGTGTTGTTCGAGTAATTTGCAGCGCGGAACCGCGTCACAAACAGCGCCAAGGCTGAGTGTGATCCGCTTGAAGCCCGGCAGCTAGTGCGCTGCCGGGTTGATTATTTGTTATTACAGCGATATTATCTCGCGCCCTATTTCTTGGCTTCCGGGGCGTAGGTAGCTGTCAATTGGAGTCCCACTGAATGGCCCGTATTGCAGGCGTTAACATTCCAGATAACAAGCACACTGTTATCTCGCTGACCTACATCTATGGTGTTGGTCGCACTACTGCGCAGAAAATTTGCGCAGATACTGGGGTAAACCCAGCCGCAAAGATCAAGGATCTGAGCGACGAGCAGATTGAGCTGTTGCGTGGCGAAGTGGCGAAGTTCACCACTGAAGGTGACCTGCGTCGCGAAATCAACATGAAAATCAAGCGTTTGATGGACCTCGGTTGCTACCGTGGTCTGCGTCATCGTCGTGGTCTTCCAGTACGCGGTCAGCGTACCAAGACTAACGCGCGTACCCGTAAAGGTCCGCGTAAGCCGATCCGCAAGTAATCGCCCACGCGAATCGACAGGAAATTAATCATGGCAAAACCTGCTGCTCGTCCTCGTAAAAAAGTTAAAAAGACAGTGGTTGATGGCATCGCCCACATCCATGCATCTTTTAACAACACAATCGTGACCATCACCGACCGTCAAGGTAACGCGCTTTCTTGGGCTACCTCCGGTGGTTCGGGTTTCCGCGGTTCCCGCAAGTCCACCCCGTTTGCTGCTCAAGTAGCTGCTGAACGTGCTGGTCAAGCTGCGCTGGAATATGGCCTGAAAAACCTCGACGTCAACGTCAAAGGTCCAGGTCCAGGTCGTGAGTCTGCTGTCCGTGCATTGAACGGCTGTGGCTATAAGATCGCCAGCATCACCGACGTGACGCCAATCCCGCACAACGGGTGCCGTCCGCCGAAGAAGCGCCGCGTGTAATCCAGGAGATTGTAAAGAATGGCTCGTTACATTGGTCCAAAATGCAAACTCGCTCGTCGTGAAGGCACCGATCTCTTTCTGAAGAGCGGCGTGCGCGCGATCGAATCGAAGTGCAACATTGAAGCAGCACCTGGTATCCACGGCCAACGCCGCGGTCGCCAGTCCGACTACGGCACCCAACTGCGTGAAAAGCAGAAGGTCCGTCGTATCTACGGCGTTCTCGAGCGTCAGTTCAGCGGCTACTACAAAGAAGCTGCTGGCAAGAAAGGTGCAACCGGTGAAAACCTGCTGCAACTGCTCGAATGCCGTCTGGACAACGTTGTATACCGTATGGGCTTTGGTTCGACTCGTGCCGAATCCCGTCAGCTGGTATCGCACAAATCCGTCAGCGTAAACGGCCAAACCGTTAACGTCCCGTCGTACCAGGTTCGTGCTGGTGACGTGGTCGCGATTCGCGAGAAAGCAAAAAATCAACTTCGCATTGTCCAAGCTCTCGATCTGTGTGCCCAACGTGGCCGCGTAGAATGGGTAGAAGTAGACACTGAGAAGAAGTCGGGCGTTTTCAAGAACGTTCCTGCTCGCAGTGATCTGTCCGCCGACATCAACGAAAGCCTGATTGTCGAGCTCTACTCCAAGTAAGGGCTAGAAAATAGGTGCATCCATGCAGATTTCGGTAAATGAGTTCCTGACACCCCGTCACATTGATGTGCAGGTTGTCAGTCCAACCCGCGCCAAGATCACTCTCGAGCCTCTCGAGCGTGGTTTTGGCCACACCCTGGGCAACGCGCTGCGCCGCATCCTGTTGTCCTCAATGCCCGGCTGTGCAGTAGTCGAGGCCGAGATTGACGGTGTGCTCCACGAGTACAGCGCCATCGAAGGTGTACAGGAAGACGTAATTGAAATCCTGTTGAACCTTAAAGGTCTGGCTATCAAGCTGCACGGCCGTGACGAAGTTACGCTGACCTTGTCGAAGAAGGGTTCGGGGGTGGTTACCGCTGCCGATATTCAGCTGGATCATGATGTCGAGATCGTTAATCCCGATCACGTAATCGCTAACCTGGCGTCTAACGGCGCCCTGAACATGAAGCTCACCGTAGCTCGTGGTCGTGGTTATGAACCGGCCGACTCGCGTCAGAGCGATGAAGACGAAAGCCGCAGCATTGGTCGCTTGCAGCTCGACTCTTCGTTCAGCCCGGTTCGCCGTATCGCATACGTGGTGGAAAACGCCCGTGTCGAACAGCGTACTAACCTGGACAAGCTGGTTATTGATCTGGAAACCAACGGTACTCTGGATCCTGAAGAGGCTATCCGCCGCGCTGCAACCATTCTGCAACAGCAGTTGGCTGCGTTCGTCGACCTCAAGGGTGACAGCGAACCAGTGGTAATCGAGCAGGAAGACGAGATCGATCCGATCCTGCTTCGCCCGGTTGACGATCTGGAACTGACTGTACGTTCGGCTAACTGCCTTAAGGCGGAAAACATTTACTACATCGGTGATCTGATTCAGCGCACCGAAGTAGAACTGTTGAAGACTCCGAACCTGGGCAAGAAATCCTTGACTGAAATCAAGGACGTTCTGGCCTCCCGCGGTCTGTCCCTCGGCATGCGCCTCGACAACTGGCCGCCTGCAAGTCTTAAGAAGGACGACAAGGCGACTGCCTGATCGTCGTAATCACCGAACGTGAGTTTGGTAAGGAATGAACCATGCGTCATCGTAAAAGTGGTCGTCACCTGAGCCGTACCAGCTCGCACCGTAAGGCTATGTTCCAGAACATGGCGGTGTCGCTGTTCGAGCACGAGCTGATCAAAACTACACTGCCGAAAGCTAAAGAACTGCGTCGCGTTGCTGAGCCGCTGATTACTTTGGCCAAGACAGACAGCCTGGCTAACCGCCGTCTGGCTTTCGACCGTACTCGTTCGAAAGCTATCGTTGGTAAGCTCTTCAACGACCTGGGCAAGCGTTACGCTACCCGTGAGGGTGGCTACCTGCGCATCCTCAAGTGCGGTTTCCGCGCTGGTGACAACGCGCCTATGGCGTACGTTGAGCTGATCGATCGTCCAGTTGGCGGTGAAGCTGTATCCGCTGAGTAAGACGTCAGTCTGTAACGAAGAACCGGGCCTAGTGCCCGGTTTTTTGTGCGCGTTAAAAACTGGAATTACCTCGAGCGAATACACGTTCAGCCCGTGCAGCTACTTCTGATATCCGTTCGGATGGATCGTTAGTTAATTTCTATCGGTGGGTATGATTTAATAAATTTGATGGTGTCATCTTCCTGATCAATAATCGCTCCAAGCCGATTAGCCGGCAGTTCCAAGACTGACCTGAGGAAGATTGAGCATGAGCCAGAATAAAACCCTTACTACCGCCAGCGGCGCACCTGTCGCGGATAACCAGAATTCCCGTTCCGCCGGCCCACGCGGCCCGCTGCTGCTCGACGACTTTCACCTGATCGAGAAGCTCGCTCACTTCAACCGTGAAAACATTCCTGAGCGTCGTGTACACGCCAAAGGCTCGGGCGCTTACGGTACCTTCACCGTCACTCAAGACATCACGCAGTACACCAGCGCCAAGCTGTTCGATTCTGTGGGCAAGCAAACTCCGACTTTCCTGCGCTTCTCCACGGTGGGTGGCGAGCGTGGTTCGGCTGATACTGAGCGCGACCCGCGTGGTTTCGCGTTGAAGTTCTACACCGAAGAAGGCAACTGGGACATCGTTGGTAACAACACCCCGGTGTTCTTCATCCGCGACCCGCTGAAGTTTCCCGACTTTATCCACACCCAAAAGCGCCTGCCGCAAAGCAACCTGAAAAGTGCACAGATGATGTGGGACTTCTGGTCGCACTCCCCTGAGGCGCTGCACCAGGTCACCATCCTGTTTTCGGACCGTGGCATCCCGGACGGCTACCGTCACATGCACGGCTTCGGCAGTCACACCTACAGCTTGATTAACGCCAAAGGCGAGCGCCACTGGGTGAAGTGGCACTACAAGACCAAGCAAGGTATCAAGAACCTGGCGCCGGCTGACGCTGCACGCCTGGCCGGTACCGACCCTGATTACGCTCAGCGCGATCTGTTCGGTGCTATTGAGCGTGGTGACTTCCCGAAATGGCGCGTGTGCATTCAGATCATGACTGAGGCCCAGGCCAACGCTCACTACGAAAACCCGTTCGACGTGACCAAGACCTGGTCGCAGAAAGAGTTCCCGCTGATCGAAGTGGGTGAGCTGGAACTGAACCGCAACCCGCTGAACTACTTCGCTGAAGTTGAACAGGCGGCTTTCGGTCCAAGCAACATGGTCCCGGGTGTTGGCCTGTCGCCAGACCGCATGCTGCAAGGGCGCGTGTTCGCTTACGCCGATGCCCATCGCTACCGCGTAGGTACCAATCACCAGCAACTGCCGGTGAATGCGCCACGCAGCCCGGTCAACAGCTACCAGCGTGATGGTTCGATGGCATTCGGCTCCAATGGTGGTGCGGCCCCCAATTACGAGCCAAACAGCTACGCCGATGCGCCGAAGCAGGCTCCTCAGTACGCCGAGCCAGCCTTGGCCCTGAGCGGTGCGGCTGATCGTTACGATCACCGCGAAGATACCGACTACTACAGCCATGCCGGTGCGCTGTTCCGCCTGATGAACGATGAGCAGAAAGCCCTGCTGATCAACAATATCGCCGGCGCAATGGCGGGTGTTTCCAGCGACGTGGTGCAGCGCCAGTTGCAGTACTTCTTCAAGGCCGACCCGGCTTATGGAGAAGGGATCGCATCTGCACTGGGTGTATCGCTTAACTGACTCTAAACGATAAGCAGAACCGCCCTCATTTGGGCGGTTTTTGCGTTATTTAAGCTACTTTTCACCGGAAATCTTCACTTTTCTGCCGTTGGTCCCGTGACCTCCGGGTCATCATGGTTCAAACTACAGACTTTCAAGCAGGGAGATGTAGGGCGATGCAAGGTCACCCCGACGTAATCGATTACCTCAACACGTTGCTGACGGGCGAACTGGCAGCTCGTGACCAATATTTCATTCACTCGCGGATGTACGAAGACTGGGGCTTTACCGAGCTCTACGAGCGTATCAACCATGAAATGGAAGAAGAGGCACAGCACGCCGACGCACTGATGCGCCGTATCCTGATGCTCGAAGGCACGCCCCGTATGCGTCCCGACGACCTGGATACCGGCACCACGGTGCCTGAGATGCTCGCCAGCGACTTGCGCCTTGAGTACAAGGTCCGTGCCGCGCTCTGCAAGGGCATTGAGCTCTGCGAGCAGCACAACGACTACGTCACGCGGGAAATCCTGCGGGTGCAGTTGAATGACACCGAAGAGGATCACACCTACTGGCTGGAAAAGCAGTTGGGCCTGATCAAGCTGATTGGCCTGGAGAATTACCTGCAATCGCAGTTCTGATTCCTCCAGCTACTAAAAAGCCCCTGTCACTTACACGGTGACAGGGGCTTTTTCGTGGGGCTGAACAATCAGTCCTTGTCGCGAGCCAGCAGAGGCTTGAGGTAGAAGCCGGTGTGAGACTGCTTCATCTCCGAGACTTGCTCCGGTGTGCCGACCGCAATGATCTGCCCACCTTTGGAACCGCCTTCCGGCCCCAGGTCCACCAGCCAGTCGGCGGTCTTGATCACATCCAGATTGTGCTCGATCACTACCACCGTGTTGCCGTGGTCACGCAGGCGATGCAGCACATCCAGCAATTGCTGAATATCCGCGAAGTGCAGGCCTGTGGTCGGCTCGTCGAGGATGTACAGCGTCTTGCCGGTATCACGCTTGGACAGCTCGCGAGACAGCTTGACCCGCTGGGCCTCGCCACCCGACAGCGTCGTCGCCGACTGACCCAGCTTGATGTACGACAGGCCAACATCCATCAGTGTCTGCAGCTTGCGCGCCAGGGCCGGTACCGCGTCGAAGAACACCCGCGCTTCCTCGATCGTCATCTCGAGGGTTTCGTGAATGCTCTTGCCCTTGTACTTGATCTCCAGGGTTTCGCGGTTGTAGCGCTTGCTCTTGCACACGTCGCACGGCACGTAGATGTCCGGCAGGAAGTGCATCTCCACCTTGATCAAGCCATCGCCCTGGCACGCTTCGCAGCGGCCGCCCTTGACGTTGAACGAGAACCGGCCAGGCCCGTAGCCACGGGAGCGCGATTCCGGCACGCCGGCGAACAGCTCGCGAATCGGCGTGAACAGCCCGGTGTAGGTCGCCGGGTTGGAGCGCGGTGTGCGGCCAATCGGGCTTTGGTCGATATCGACCACCTTGTCCAGGTGTTCCAGGCCCTTGATGCTGTCGTGAGCGGCGGCTTCCAGGGTGGTCGCGCCGTTCAGTGCAGTGGCACTCAACGGGAACAGCGTGTTGTTGATCAGCGTTGATTTGCCCGAACCGGATACACCGGTCACACAGGTCAGCAGGCCCAGCGGGATCTCCAGGTCGACATTGCGCAGGTTGTTGCCACGCGCGCCCTTGAGGTGCAGTGCCATCTTCTTGTTGCGCGGGGTGCGTTTGGCCGGCACGGCGATCTTCACGCGACCCGACAGGTACTTACCGGTCAGCGAGTCAGGATGCGCCATCACTTCAGCCGGCGTGCCCTCGGCGACAATATGCCCACCGTGAACACCCGCTCCCGGGCCGATATCGACCACATAATCGGCCAGGCGAATCGCGTCTTCATCGTGCTCGACCACGATCACCGTATTGCCGATGTCCCGCAGGTGCTTCAGCGTGCCCAGCAAGCGGTCGTTGTCCCGTTGATGCAATCCAATCGACGGTTCATCGAGGATGTACAACACGCCCACCAGGCCGGCACCGATCTGGCTGGCCAAGCGAATCCGCTGGGCTTCACCGCCGGAAAGCGTGTCGGCACTGCGGTCCAGCGACAGGTAGTCCAGGCCCACGTTGACCAGGAACTGCAGCCGTTCACGAATCTCCTTGAGGATCTTGTCGGCAATTTCCCCGCGGCGGCCCGTCAGTTTCAGCGTGCCGAAGTATTCGCAGGCATCGCCAATCGGCAGGTTGGTCACTGCCGGCAGGGTCTTCTCGCCAACCCACACATGCCGTGCCTCACGGCGCAGGCGTGTGCCACGGCAATCCGGGCAAGGCTGGGTGCTGAGGAACTTGGCCAGTTCCTCGCGCACGCTGGCGGACTCCGTCTCGCGGTAGCGCCGCTCCAGGTTCGGCACGATGCCTTCGAACGGGTGCGAGCGTTTGACGATATCGCCACGGTCGTTCAAATACTTGAAGTCGACGTTCTGTGAACCGCTGCCATGCAGGATGAATTTCTGCTGTTCGGCCGGCAGTTCGTTGAACGGCACTTCCAGGCTGAACTTGTAGTGCGAAGCCAACGAACCCAGCATCTGGAAGTAATAGACGTTACGCCTGTCCCAGCCACGTATCGCACCCTCCGCCAGTGTGAGGTCACCGTTGACCAGGCGCTTGATGTCGAAGAATTGCTTAACCCCCAGGCCATCACAGGTCGGGCAAGCGCCGGCCGGGTTGTTGAAGGAAAACAGCTTCGGTTCCAGCTCGCTGATGGCATGGCCGCAGATCGGGCAGGCGAAGCGCGCGGAGAAGATGATTTCTTCCCCGGGTTCATCGTCCATCGGCGCCACCAGGGCAATGCCGTCTGCCAGCTTCAGCGCGGTCTCGAAAGACTCCGCCAGGCGCTGCTGCAAATCGGCACGCACCTTGAAGCGGTCGACGACCACATCAATCGAGTGCTTTTTCTGTTTATCCAGCTTCGGCGCTTCGTCCAGCTCGTAGAGCTTGCCGTTGATGCGGGCACGCACGAAACCCTGGGCACGCAGTTCTTCAAAGACCGAAAGGTGTTCACCCTTGCGCTCGCGAATCACCGGTGCCAGCAGCATCAGCTTGGCGCCCTCCGGCTGGGCCAGCACCAGGTCGACCATCTGGCTGACGGTCTGGGCTTCCAGGGGAATGTCGTGGTCCGGGCAGCGGGGAATACCGACGCGGGCATACAGCAGGCGCAGGTAGTCGTAGATCTCGGTGATGGTGCCCACGGTGGAACGCGGGTTGTGGGAGGTGGATTTCTGTTCGATGGAAATCGCAGGCGACAGGCCTTCAATGGTGTCGACGTCGGGCTTTTCCATCATCGACAGGAACTGGCGGGCATAGGCCGACAGGGATTCCACGTAGCGGCGCTGGCCTTCGGCGTACAGCGTGTCAAACGCCAGGGACGACTTGCCGGACCCGGACAAGCCGGTGATGACGATCAGTTTGTCCCGTGGCAGGGTCAGGTCGATGTTCTTCAGGTTGTGGGTTCGAGCCCCACGAATCAGGATCTTGTCCAAGATGGCCTCGCACGGCGGGCGTAAATAATGCAGGAGTATACGGCTAAAGACTGGATGAATATACACTGTCAAAGTGCCGGGTGCAGCCTTACATGAAAGCTGCGCGGCAAAGCGCCGCATATACCCTCTCAATCGATGGGACTGGTAGAATCGCCGCCGGTTCACACGAGGTTTATCCATGCACGATCCCCACAGCGAACGCATGAGTGGCAGCGAGACCCGCGCAGCAAGCGGTCTGGCCCTGGTGTTCGCATTCCGTATGCTTGGCATGTTTATGGTGTTGCCGGTGCTGGCAACCTATGGAATGGATCTCGCAGGAGCGACCCCGGCCCTGATCGGCCTGGCGATTGGCGCCTATGGCCTGACCCAGGCGCTGTTTCAGATTCCGTTCGGCGTCATTTCCGACCGCATCGGCCGCCGGCCGGTGATCTACCTCGGCCTGATCGTCTTCGCCCTGGGCAGTGTGCTTGCGGCCAATGCCGACTCTATCTGGGGCGTGATCGCCGGACGCGTCCTGCAAGGCGCCGGCGCGATTTCCGCCGCCGTCATGGCACTGCTCTCCGACCTGACCCGCGAACAACACCGTACCAAGGCCATGGCGATGATCGGCATGACCATCGGTCTTTCGTTCGCCGTGGCGATGGTAGTCGGCCCGCTGCTGACCCGCGCGTTCGGCTTGCACGGTCTGTTCCTGGCCACCGGTGGCATGGCGCTGTTCGGCATCGTGATTGTCGCCTTCATGGTTCCGCATTCCACGGGGCCGTTGCAGCACCGTGAGTCGGGCGTCGCCAAGCAGGCATTGCTGCCGACACTCAAGCACCCGGACCTGTTGCGCCTGGATTTGGGTATCTTCGTATTACACGCGATGCTGATGTGCAGCTTCGTCGCCTTGCCCCTGGCCCTGGTGCAAAAAGCCGGGTTGCCCAAGGAGCAGCACTGGTGGGTGTACCTGACCGCGCTGCTGATTTCGTTCTTCGCCATGATCCCGTTCATCATCTACGGCGAGAAGAAACGCAAAATGAAACGAGTTCTGCTGGGCGCCGTCGCGACATTGATGCTCACTGAGCTATTCTTCTGGCAGTTCGGCGACAGCCTGCGGGCGCTGGTGATCGGCACGGTGGTGTTCTTCACCGCGTTCAACCTGCTGGAGGCTTCACTGCCTTCGCTGATCAGTAAGGTTTCACCGGCCGGCGGCAAAGGCACGGCGATGGGCGTGTATTCCACCAGCCAGTTCCTCGGTTCTGCACTGGGCGGGATCATGGGCGGCTGGATGTTCCAGCATGGCGGTTTGTCGGTTGTGTTCCTGGGATGCGCAGGTCTGGCTGCCCTCTGGCTAGCCTTTGCTGTTACCATGCGCGAACCTCCCTATGTGACGAGCCTGCGCTTGCCGTTATCGCCCGAAGCGATCCGCGAAGCCGGTCTGGTCGAGCGCCTTAAGGCCGTTGTTGGGGTTACGGATGCTGTGGTTGTTACTGAAGAAGCCGCCATCTACATCAAATTGGACACCG
Organism: Pseudomonas sp. KK18; assembly: GCF_037094675.1. Lineage (NCBI taxonomy): Bacteria > Pseudomonadati > Pseudomonadota > Gammaproteobacteria > Pseudomonadales > Pseudomonadaceae > Pseudomonas > Pseudomonas sp. KK18. The sequence goes on along the minus strand of NZ_CP146605.1, from coordinate 6,497,604 downwards.
AATTATTGGATCGCGCGACGCTCGAGCAACTGGTCAACCCAGTGCCGACAGCGCGCCCAGCCTAGGAGAACGTTATGGCCCGTGGGGTTAACAAAGTCATATTGGTCGGTACATGCGGCCAGGATCCCGAAGTTCGCTACTTGCCGAACGGTAATGCCGTGACCAACCTGAGTCTGGCGACCAGCGAGCAGTGGACCGACAAGCAAACCGGCCAGAAGGTCGAGAAAACCGAATGGCACCGTGTGTCGATGTTCGGCAAGGTTGCAGAGATCGCCGGTGAATACCTGCGCAAAGGTTCGCAGGTCTACATCGAAGGCAAGCTGCAAACCCGCGAGTGGGAAAAAGACGGCATCAAGCGTTACACCACCGAAATCGTGGTCGACATGCAAGGCACCATGCAACTGCTGGGCGGCCGTCCACAGGGCGACCAACAGGGCCAGGGCGGCATGTCCAACTCGGCGCCGCGTCCACAGCAGCAGTCCCGTCCGCAGCCAACCCAGCAGCCACAGCGTGAGTCGCGTCCAGCGCCACAGCAGGCCGCTCCTCAGCCGGCAGCCGACTTCGACAGCTTTGATGACGATATTCCGTTCTAAGGTCGCTTGAGACCCCGAACTGTCGCGTAACACCAGAAAACCCCCGGTGGCCTTGGCCCCGGGGGTTTTTCATTGCGGACACGGCAATCCGCTAAACGTCAGTAGAAGCGGCGCTCACCACCAACTCCCGAAACCTCTCCAATACCGACGACGTATCACCTACCCGGGTAGCCAGGTGCAACGGCGCCACCAGGCTCCGGCACTCCGAAAGCTCGCGATAAACAATCCCGTCGCCCCGCAACCGTTGCATTGAGGCAGGCACAATCGAAACCCCAAGCCCCGCAGCCACCAGGCTCAATGTCGCCGTCATGCGCGGCGCCTCTTGCACAACCTGCGGGCTGAAACCTGCTTCGCGACACGCCACCAGAATCGCGTCATACAACCCAAGCCCCACCCGGCGCCGATACAGCACAAACGCCTCGGTGGCCAATGCCGCCAATGGCAGCGGCGTCGACGGGTTGATAGCCAGTGGATGATCGGTAGGGAGCGCCAGCAACATTGGCTCTACCAGAATTGGCTGGTCCTGCAACGCCTGCGTCCCGCTCAGCGGCGAGCGAATGAACGCCGCGTCGAGCTTTTCGTGCAGCAACGCGTCCAGCAGTTCACCGGTACCGGCTTCTTCCAGTACCACTGAAACGCCGACAAAGGTTTCCCGAAACAGGCGCAGTACGCTGGGCACAAACGGATGCAAGGCGGCAGAGCTGGTGAAACCAATCGCCAGGCGTCCGCGTTCACCTCGGGCGGCGCGGCGCACAATGTCGGCCACACCATCGACGCTGGCCAAGATATGCCGCGCCTCCTCCAGCAAGGCCAGCCCCGCAGTGGTCGGGCGCACGCCTCGTGGCAGGCGCTCCATCAGCACCACACCCAACTCGGCTTCAAGACTTTGCAACAGGCGGGTCAGCGGCGGTTGCTGCATGCCCAGTCGTTCTGCCGCGCGGGTGATATAGCCTTCTTCGGCAATCGCGACGAAGGCCCTGAGCTGCCTGAGTTCCAGCATAGGAATACTTTTCAGGTATGGGAGATGATCAATCCTGGCATTTGTTCTCATGGATCACAAGATTTAGGCTGTCCTCACTCCTCACAGAAGAAGGAATGCCGCAATGACCTGGTCAGCCAAGCAATACTCGATGTTCGAACAACAGCGCACTCGTCCCGTCCGGGATCTGGTAGCGGCCATCCCTGAGGGTGATGTGCGCACCGCCGTCGACCTGGGTTGCGGCCCGGGCAATTCGACTGAAGTCCTGGCTGAGCGCTTTCCGCAGGCAGTGGTCACCGGCATGGACAGCTCTGATGACATGCTGGTCGACGCCCGCAAGCGCCTGCCCGCGTTGACTTTCGAATTGGCTGATATCGGCGCCTGGAACCCTGTGCAGAAATTCGACGTCATCCTCGCCAATGCATCGCTGCAATGGCTGCCTGATCACGCCACGCTGTATCCGCATTTAGTCAATCAACTGACCTCCGGCGGCACCCTGGCGGTGCAGACGCCCGACAATCTTGACGAGCCGGCCCACAAGCTGGCGCGGGAAGTCGCGGCGGACGGCCCGTGGGCCGCAAAGATCGGCAGCGTCAAACACAATGAACGCCATACCGCGAGCTACTACTTTGAGTTGCTGAGCCAGCACTGTTCCACCGTGGATGTATGGCGCACCACTTACCACCATCCGCTGGCAGGTTCTGCCGCGGTGGTGGAGTGGTTCAAGGGGTCGGCATTGCGTCCGTTCCTGGCGCCCCTGACCGAGTCAGAAAGGAACGCCTTCCTCGACGAGTACCTGGCGCGGATCACCAAGGCTTATCCAGCGCTGGCCGATGGCACTGTGTTGCTGCCGTTTCCGCGCCTGTTCATCATCGCTACCCGGTAAGCGCGGAGAAGGTCAATCGGCGGACAAGAACTGTTCCGCCGATACCACGCTCGCATAAGCAAACCCCAGCGACGACATAAACGCCGCATGCACCTGGGCTGCCGGCACGACGCTGCCATTGAATTCCAGGTCCCGCGTGGCGCAGGCATCGTGGATCACCGTCACGGTGTAGCCCAGGTCCGACGCGGCGCGCACCACGCCGTCGATGCACATATGGCTCATGCTGCCCACCACCACCAGTTCGGTGATGCTGCGTTGTTCCAGCAGGGCCCGCAGGTTGGTTTCGCGGAACGCATTGACGAAATGCTTGAGCACCACCGGCTCGTCGGCCTGGTTCAGCACCTTGGGGTGCAGGTGTGCACCTTCCGAGCCCGGGGTGAAGAAGGGGGCATCGTCGGAGGTGAATTCGTGGCGTACGTGAATCACCGTATCGCCTGCCTGGCGAAATGCCTGTAGCACTTGCTGCGCCTTGTCTGCCGCCGCGTCCACTCCGTCTAGCGGCCACTTGCCCTGGGGGAAGTAGTCGTTCTGGATATCGATTAGGATGAGCGCTTGCTTGGCCATGTTGGTTTCCTTGTGAGGGTTGATGCGTCCAGTATCCTGGCTGGCGTGACGCCTGGGGATTGGCCGCACCGACAATAACAGAGGGAAAACTGACAATGGCGATCGTCGAGCTCGGCGTGCTGATCTACAGTGGTGCGCAAATGGCTGCCGTGCATGGCTTGACCGACCTGTTCGCGGTCGCCAACCGGATTGCGACCGAGCATCAGTCCGAGCAACTGCCGTCCCTGCGCATCAGCCATTGGCAGGCTGAAACAGGCGGTGCGCCGACCCGTGTATTCGATAGCGAGCCCGGTAGCGGGGATAGGTTGACGGCCTTGCTGATTCCACCCTCCATTGCCGGCTTTTCCGAGGGCCAGGCGTCCGCCGAATTGCTGGATTGGCTGCGCCAGCAACATCGCTCCGGGACCATTCTGGGCGGGGTGTGCGTAGGTTCGATCCTGATGGCGGAAAGCGGCCTGTTGGACGGTCGCAGCGCCACCACACACTGGACGTCGGCGAAAACCTTCGCCGCCCGTTATCCGGCGATTCGCCTGGAAGCCGACAAACCCATCGTCGACGACGGCGACTTGATCACCACCGCCGGCCTCATGGCCTGGTCCGAATTGGGCCTGCGCCTGGTGGACCGTTTGCTCGGCCCGAGCATCGCTGCCAGCACCGCGCGTTTCCTGGTGATCGAACACAGTGACAGCGCCAGTGAGTGCGGCAGTAATTTTGCGCCGATCCTTGCCCATGGCGACGCTGCGATTCTCAAGGTGCAACATTGGCTGCAGGCCAGCGGTGCGGTGGATGTTTCGTTGGCTGTCATGGCGCAGGAGGCGGGACTTGAGGAACGCACCTTCCTGCGACGGTTCCGCGCCGCTACGGGGTTGAAACCCACCGAATACTGCCAGCACCTGCGAGTGGGTAAGGCGCGGCAGATGCTGGAGTTCACCAACGGCACCATTGATCACATTGCCTGGACCGTGGGTTACCAGGACCCCGGCGCCTTCCGCGCCACCTTCAAGAAAATCACCGGGCTGGCGCCAAGTGATTACCGCAGCCGTTTCGGCGTGACGCCCACCAAGGCGCAAGCCTGAATCGTGCAGAACGCCGCGACACCTTGAGCACTTCGTGCAGAATAAAACAGGCCAAGTGCTATCGCTTTTCCCGCAACTGATTGATTCCCTGCGCGTTTAAACAAACGCCGCCTTGGCTTGATCCCTGCTACCGTTTCCTTACACACATGGCAGCAGAGCCAAGGGGGACGCATGACCCCGACAAATCGCAAAAAAATCGTGGTGGCGCATTCAATCCGTACGCAAGCGCCATTGCACGAAGTGGAGACCAACCGCGCCCTGGCCCGTTGGCTGGCGCACGTCCTCGGGCTCAAATATGGCGGCAGCTATAACCCTGAGCAGCACAGTGGGCGCGACCTCTATCTATTGCCCACTCAGACGCTGGTCGGCGCGGCCCAGGCGCGGCAATTCGGCGTCAAAGGCCCTGAGGATTTGTGGGGCGGCTACGTCGATCACGATTTCATCTGCACCAAGGCCATCAGCCACGGTTTGCTGAATAAAAACGCGGTTGCGCCCGAAGGCTGGTCGCCGCTTTTTTCCGAGCGCATCCGCAATGTGGTGCTGGATGGGTTGAGTGTGCACGCCCTGGAAGATGCGCGGCCGGCGGCGACCCATTTACTGTACACCGGGCCGATCCGTCTCAAGCCTGTGCATGCCTGCGCCGGTCGCGGCCAGGAAGTGATCCGCAGCCTCGACGAGTTCGACGCCATCCTCGCGCGCCCTGATGCGGCGCAATTGTTCAGCGACGGCGTGGTGCTGGAGCAGGACCTGCGCGACGTGGTCACCCACAGTGTCGGCCAGAGCTTTATCGGCGATCACGTCATCAGCTACTGCGGCGATCAATACCTGACCCGGGACGGGCAGGGCGAAGAGGTCTATGGTGGTTCCAACCTGTTGGTGGTCCAGGGCTACTACGAAGACCTGCTCAAGCTCGACCTGCCCGCTGAAGTGCGCCTGGCCATCCAGCAAGCGCAGGTCTTCGATAACGCGGCGGATGAGGCCTATCCCGGGTTCTACGCTTCGCGGCGCAATTACGACATCGCCCAGGGCCTGGACAGCGACGGCCAACGCCGCAGCGGCGTGCTCGAGCAATCCTGGCGCATGGGCGGGGCCAGCAGCGCGGAAGTCGCGGCGCTGCAAAGCTTCGTCAACAATCCCGGGCTGCGGGCGATTTATGTCTCGTCGGTAGAAACCTACGTCGACCAGCCACTGCCCGCTGACGCGATCGAGGTGTACCGGGGCCCGGCAGAAAACAGCGACTTTCTTCTCAAGTACGTGACGGTCAAATCCTATGACGGCTAGAAGCGAAACCATTGCCATTGATATCGATGACGAACAGATGAGCGGGACCTTCCTCAGTCCCAAATCGAAAGTACCGGGGGTGTTGTTTGTGCACGGCTGGGGCGGGAGCCAGGAGCGTGACCTGGAACGCGCCAAGGGTATCGCCGGGCTCGGTTGTGTATGCCTTACATTCGACCTGCGCGGCCATGCCGGCAACGGCATTCCGTTATCCCGCGTCACCCGCGAAGATAACCTGCGCGACCTGCTCGCGGCCTACGACCGCCTGTTGTCACACCCGGCCATCGACACCTCGGCGGTGGCAGTGGTGGGCACCAGCTACGGCGGTTACTTGGCCGCCATCCTCACTTCGCTGCGCCCCGTGCGCTGGCTGGCTTTGCGGGTGCCGGCGCTGTACCGCGACCAGGAATGGCTCAAGCCCAAGCGCGACCTGGACAAGGCCGACCTGATGGATTATCGCGGCACCTTTGTGCACGCCGAAACCAATCGCGCCCTGCATGCATGCGCGGCGTTTACCGGTGATGTGTTGATCGTGGAGTCGGAGACCGACGACCACGTGCCCCATGCCACTATCATGAGCTACCGCGCCGCCTGCCAGCAGACGCATTCGCTGACTCACCGGATTATCGACGGTGCGGATCATTCCCTGAGTGATCCGGTTTCCCAGCAGGCCTACACCTCGATCCTGGTGGACTGGATTACCGAGATGGTGGTGGGCGAGCGCTTGAGCATCATCCAGTCGTAGGCGTTTTCTTCACGCGCAATGCCTTGGCCTTGGCTTCGACCGCGAGGTACATCACCAGGGCCACCAGCAGCGGCAGGATGAAGTAGATTGCGCGGTAGGCGATCAGCCCCGCGAGCAGACTGCCGCGGGACGCTTCGTGCTGCAGCAAGGCAATGAAGACAGCCTCCAGCACACCAAGCCCCGCCGGGATGTGTGTGACCACTCCGGCAATGCTGCTGATCAGCAACACCCCAAGCACTACTGGGTACTCCAGCTGCTTGGGCAGCAGCGTGAAGATCACCGCCGCCATCAGCGACCAGTTCAGCGCGCCGAGCGCCAACTGCAACACTGCCATGCGCAGCGACGGCAGGCTGATTTCAATCCCGCGTATCGACCATGCGCGCTTTTTCGACAAGCGACAGGCCAGCAGGTAACCCAGGCTCGCCAGTACCAACAGCACGCCGACGCTTTGCAACGCACCGCTGCTGAGCTTCCACCCCGGCGGCAATGTCACCAGCCCGCTGCTGAATACCGCGCCGGCAATCGCCATGTAGCCGAACCAGTTGGTGGCCAGGCTCAAGCCGAGGATCTTCGCGATGTTCCCGCTGCTCACCCCGAGTCGGGAATACAACCGATAGCGCATGGCGATGCCACCTACCCACGCGCTCAGGTTGAGGTTGAACGCATAGCTGATGATGCCCACCGGCAAAATCTGCTTCCAGCCCAACGGCTGGCGGATGTAGGTGCGGCCGATCAGGTCGAAGCACGAATACACCAGGAAACTGCACAGGGTCAGCGCACCCGCGATGAGCAGCGTGCGCAGCTTGAAGTCGCCCAGGGTGTCGAGCACTTCGCTCCAGTCGATACGCCGGGCGAGCAGGGTGAACAACACGATCAGCACCAGGAAAAACACCACCGTCAGCGGTTTTTTCCAGCGTTTCAAGAAGCCGGGGCGAGCGCTTTCTTCAGCGATGCGAGCTTGGGTCATGATCCGCACGCTCCTCAAGAACGAAGGGTTTCAACCTCGGCTTGTGGGCCGGCAACCAGCCGGTCCACGACGGAAAATGCCGCAGCACATGGAACACCACGAAACCCACGGTCACCCGCCAGAACCAGCCGCGAGGCGCGCGGTTTTCCGGCATGGTCTTGCAGTGGTTCTGGCTCAGATATTCCAGGCGCTCGAACAACTGCTGGTTGAAGGCACGATCACGAACCAGCACATTCGCCTCCAGGTTCAGCGACAGGCTCAGCGGGTCGAGATTGCTCGAACCCACCGTGCTCCACTCTTCATCCACCAGCGCCACCTTGCCGTGCAACGGACGCTGGCAGTACTCGTGGATCACCACGCCTTCCTTGAGCAAATAGTCATAGAGCATGCGTGCCGCCAGCTTGGCCAGCAGCACATCCGGCTGGCCCTGCATGATCAACTGCACGTGCACGCCGCGCCGCGCGGCATTACGAATTTCCCGCAGCAGGCGGTAGCCGGGAAAGAAATAGGCGTTGGCGATCACCACCCGCCGCTCGGCCTTGCGCAGGGCGTGCAGGTAGGCCTCTTCGATATCGGTACGGTGTTGCAGATTGTCCCGGTAGATCAGCCGTACCAGGCCATCGCCTTCGCCGGCAGCCCATGGCGACGGGCGTTGCTCGCGCCGCCAGCCGCGCCGCTTGCGCACACGCCGGCCACTTTGTGCGAGGGCGAAATGATGCAGGTCGGCGACTGCCGGGCCCTGCACCTGCACGGCATAATCCTGCTTGGCCTCGGGGCCGAAATCCCCCAGGTGATCCGCCGAGAAATTGATCCCGCCGATAAACGCCACGCTGGCATCCACCACCACAATCTTGCGGTGCAGGCGGCGAAACCAGTTGGTGCGAAAACCAAATGTCTTGCTCGCCGGGTCGAACATCTGCACGGTCACGCCGGCCTGGCTCAATTCGCTGAGAAACCCCGGTGTCAGCTCACCACAACCAAAGCCATCGAGGCTGGCGACGACCTTGACGCCACGCTGCGCCGCCTCGATCAAAATGCCTTTGAGCTCGTGGCCGACCTTGTCTTCGAAAAGGATAAAGGTCTCCAGCAAGATCTCCCGCTGGGCCTGGCGCATCGCCTCGAACACTTTGGGAAAGTAGGCCTCGCCGTTCTCCAGCAACTCGATCTGGTTACCGCTTTGCCAGCCGTAATCCAGGTCCCGGGCCACGGCATCATCCGGCGGTTGGTCGGTCGCGATGTGTTCGACCGCGACCTTTTCCAGTGGTGCGCTGTTCATAACTCGATCTCCACCGACAGCGGCGCATGGTCCGACAAGTGTGACCACGGGCGGCTGGTCAGGACTTGGGGCTGATGCACCTTGAGGTTGCGCACGTAGATGCGGTCCAGCGGCAGCAGCGGCAGGCGCGCCGGGAAGGTGCGGGCCGGCTTGCCGTGGGTTTCGATAAACACTTCCCGCAGCCCGCAGTGGGCGAGATCGGCGCGCTGGCGCCAGTCATTGAAATCACCGGCGACAATCACCGGCGCGTCGGCGGGAATCTCGGCGACCCGCTGCGCGATCAGGCGCAGTTGCTGCTGGCGATGGACTTCCCGCAGTCCCAGGTGCACGCAGATGGCATGCACGTCCTGCACGTTGCCCGGCAAGCGCAGCACGCAATGCAGCAGCCCGCGGCTTTCGTGGCCGCTCTGGGAGATGTCGAGATTGTCGTAGCGGATGATCTGGAATTTCGACAGCAACGCATTACCGTGGTCGCCATGGGGATACACCGCGTTGCGACCGTAGGCGTATTGCGGCCAGATACTGTCGGCGAGGAACTCGTATTGCGGCATGCTCGGCCAGTTACTGTAGCGCTTGGGGTGGCGTTCATGGGTGCCGTGGATTTCCTGAAGGAACACCACGTCGGCGGCCACACTGCGAATCGCCTCGCGCAACTCGGGCAATATGAAGCGCCGGTTGAGCGCGGTGAAGCCCTTGTGGGTATTGACCGTCAGCACCCTGAAGCGGGTGATGGTTTCGGTGGGCGTGGTTGGCATCAGTTCCGGATGGGTCATGGCAACACTCCCGTGTCCGGCAACTTGCCGGGTTCGGTGGCCAGTGCCTGGTCCAGGCCGAAACGCTGCAGTAATTGGCGCGCGTCGAAGGGCGCGCGCACCTTGATGTCGTTATCGAAGTAGCAAAACACCTCGCGCTGCTTGCGGGCGCGGGGTTTGTGCTTCGGGTCGATCAACTGTGCATCGGCGGGTTGTTTGCCGTGGCTCCAGCGTTCGATGCGATCGCCCCAGCGCTTGAGCGCTTCGGGCGTATAGCCGCTGGCATACAGCGCTTTGTCCCCATGCAGGCGCAGGTACACAAAGTTGGCCGTGACGTCTTCCAGGTAGGGCCACTTGCCGGCTGTGTCGGCCACCACCAGGGCCACGCCGTGCTTGTCGAGCATCTCGACAAACTCCGGCACGGCGAAACTCTTGTGGCGAATCTCCACCGCATGGCGCAGCGGCTTTTTACCGTGGGCTTGCAGGCTCGCCTTGCCGTTCAGGCGCGGCTCATGCTCGCGGGCGAGGGCGGCGGCCTGCTGGGGAGTAGTGGGTAATTCGGCGAGAAAGGCTTCAAACAACGGCGGGTCGAATTTGAAACTGGGCGGGAACTGCCAGAGGATCGGCCCGAGCTTTTCCTTGAGTTCCAGCACCCCGGAGGCGAAGAAATTCGCCATCGGCTTGTGCACCTCCCGCAACCGCAGGATATGCGTGATATAGCGCGGCGCCTTGACGCTGAACACAAACCCTTCAGGCGTGTCGCCATACCACTCGGCGTAGCGCTTGGGTGTTTGCAGCGCGTAGAACGAGCCGTTGATCTCGATGCTGTTGACCGCCCGTGAGGCAAACTGCAGCTCGCGCTTCTGGGTCAGGCCCTCGGGGTAGAAATCCCCCCGCCAGGGCGTGTAGCGCCAGCCGGAAATGCCGATATGAATCGCGGCCATGATGACTCCCGTGGGTTAACTGTGTGGTGACCTCCGTTTTAGGGTGACTGTGATGATCGGGAGAAAGTTTCGACGGTCCTACAGACGGCACCTCTCAAAATGTGGGAGCGGGCTTGCTCGCGAAAGCGGTGGGTCAGTCGATATCTCTGTTGACTGACACACCGCTTTCGCGAGCAAGCCCGCTCCCACATTGGGTTCTTTATCGCTGCGGGATCAGTGCCCGCCAACCACCCGGGTCGAGCTCTCGGCATACACCGGCCCCAGCCGGTCAAGGCGCCCGCTCCAGGCCGTCAGCGCCAAGGCCACCAACACCACCGAACCGCCAATCCACGCCGTGTGGATCAAGCCCATGTGGGCAACGATCAGGCCGCCGGCCCACGCGCCACCGGCAATCCCCAGGTTGAACGCCGCGATGTTCAGGCCCGAGGCCACGTCCACCGCATTCGGCGTGTGATGTTCCGCCTGGCGCACCACATACACCTGCAAGCCCGGCACGTTGCCGAAAGCGACCGCGCCCCACACCAGCACAGTGGCCAGGGCCAGCCATGGGTTGCCTGCGGTAAAGGTCAGTACAAACAACACGGCAGCGAGCAGGGCAAAGATGATTTTCAGGGCGCTGATCGGGCCGCGTTTGTCGGCCAGCTTGCCGCCCCAGATATTACCGATGGCCACCGAGATGCCATACACCAGCAACACCAGGCTGACGGTGCCGGCGCTGAACCCGGAGATGTCCTGAAGGATTGGCGCCAGGTAGGTGAACGCGATGAACGAGCCGCCGTAACCCACCGCCGTCATGGCGTACACCAGCAGCAGCCGTGGTTGTTTCAACACTTGCAGTTGCTGCAACAGCGACGCGGGTTTGCTGTGGGCGATGTTTTTCGGTACGTAGAGCAGGCTGCCGATAAACGCGATCAAGCCCAGGGCCGAGACGGCGAGGAAGGTTTCGCGCCAGCCGAAGTGCTGGCCGATAAACGTCCCCAGTGGCACACCGGTCACCAATGCGACGGTCAGGCCGGTAAACATGATGGCAATCGCGCTGGCGGCTTTTTCCTTGGGCACCAGGCTTGTGGCGATCGTGGAGCCAATCGAGAAGAACACCCCGTGGGCCAGGCCGGTGACGATCCGTGCCAGTACCAGGGACTCATAACTCGGCGCTTGCCAGGCCAGCAGGTTGCCGAGGGTGAACAGCACCATCAGCGACAACAACAGCAGTTTGCGTGGCACTTTGCCGGTGAGGGCGGTGAGTACCGGCGCGCCGATGGCCACGCCCAGGGCGTAGAGGCTGACCAGCAGGCCGGCGGACGGTAGGCTGACGCCAAGGTCGGCGCCGATGGTGGGCAACAGGCCAACGATGACGAACTCGGTCGTCCCGATGGCAAAAGCGCTGAGGGTCAGCGCGAGCAAGGCAATGGGCATGGCTGCAACTCCGGTGGGTTTCAATCAGGAGCGCAGTCTCGGGGTTCGGCTTGTGCGGAAAAAGACAGGTATTGGCATTTGATATTTGCCTGGAGCGCACGGATCGACGTACTGGGGGAACGATCCGGCCTCAAACCCGTCAGTTCCTTACAGACCCTTCTGAAGGAGCCCGGTGTTTTGTTGAATTTAAAGACTGTGCTACTGCTCGGCACGCTGCTGTTCTGCGGCAGCGGCGCGCTGCAAGCGGCCACCGCCCCCGCGGCTCCAGCGCCTGCCGCCCCGGCCCAGCCGGAACTGTTGGTAGAAGGCGGTCTGCTCGGCGCCATCAGCTCCAGCATCGATGATGTGCAGGACAAACTCGACCTCAACCAGAACCTGGTCGACGCCTGGCGGCTGCGGGCCGACCGGGCGGCAGATGAGGTGGACAAGCTGGTCAACCAGCCGTCCGAACGTTCCTCGTGGAGCGTGGCCGGGGATTTCCTGTTGTTGTCCGGGGTGTGGATCGGCGCGTTCGCCGCGCTGACCCTGCTGGGGCGCTTTATCGTCAAGCGCCTGAGCCTGCAGCGGCATATCGCACCTCGCCAGCGCCTCCAGGCGTTGCTGGGTTACCTGATTCCCTACACGATACCGGCGCTTATCTGCCTGCCATTGACGCTCTACGTCAGCCACTTCCTGCCCTCCTCGGTGGGCCGTGCGCTGGCGCTGTGTTTTGCCTACGCCACCAGCAGCGGCATTTTCTCCACCTCGATCCTGTTGTGCGTGATCGTCATGTTCAACGTCGGCCACAAGCGCCCGGCGGTGAAGATTATTCGGGACTACTGCCCCAAGCCGCTGTTCCTGATCGGCTTCCTTGCCGCCCTCAGCGATGCGCTGACCAGCCCACAGATCGCCCGCCAACTGGGGGGCAATATCACCGCCAGTGTTGCGATCTTCACCGGGCTGTTTGCCTCGGTGATCTTCGGCATGCTGGTGATTCGCCTGCGCCGTCCGGTGGCGCATTTGATCCGCAACCGGCCCCTGGCCCAGCGCTTGAAACACCCGGCGGTGCAGCAATCACTGCGGGTGTTTTCCGGCCTGTGGTATTGGCCGATCCTGCTGATGGTGCTGGTGTCGGCGATCAACCTGATCGGCGCCGGCGACGACAGCCAGAAAGCCCTGCGCTGTGCGCTGTTCACCACGATCCTGCTGATCGGCACGGTGTTTCTCAGCACAGTGTTGCAGCACCTGTTCCAGTCCCGCAGCACGATGGCGGTGCAGCGCAGCAGCGCCTACAAAGAGCGTTTCCTAAGCCTGCTGCACGCGCTGTTGCGCATCGTGATGGCCATCGCCTTTATCGAAATCCTCGGGCGTATCTGGGGCGTTTCGCTGTTTGAGTTTGCCCAGCGCAACTCCGTGGGCCGGGCCATCAGTGATTCCCTGAGCAGCATCGGTTTGATCCTGCTGGTGACCTGGCTGTTCTGGGTGGTGCTCGACACGGCGATTCAGGAAGCATTGAAACCCCCGGTCAACAAACGCTCCAGCCGCCAGCCCAGCACGCGGGTGAAAACCATCCTGCCGCTGCTGCGCAACGCAGTGAAAATCGTCCTGGTGGTGATCTGCGCGATCACCACCATGGCCAACCTGGGGATCAACGTCGCACCGCTGCTGGCGGGCGCCGGGGTGGTGGGCCTGGCCATTGGTTTTGGCTCCCAGCAACTGGTGCAGGATGTAATCACCGGGCTGTTCATCATCATCGAAGACACCCTGTCGATTGGCGATTGGGTGGTGCTCGACTCCGGCCACGCCGGTACCGTCGAGGGGCTGACCATCCGCACCCTGCGCCTGCGGGACGGCAAGGGCTTTGTGCATTCGGTGCCGTTCGGGCAGATCAAGGCCGTCACCAACCAATCGCGGCAATTCGCCTATGCGTTCTTCTCGGTGCAGTTCACCTACGACACCGATGTCGACAAGGCCGTGGAGCTGATTCGCGAGGCGGGACAGTCGATCCGCGACGACGTGTTCCTCAAGTACAACCTGCAAGGGCCGCTGGAGGTATTTGGCGTCGACAAGATGGACCTCAACGGCGTGGTGCTGACGGCGCAGTTCCGCACGGTGTCGGGTGGGCAATATGCGGTGAGCCGCGCGTTTAACCAGCGCTTGAAAAAGCTTGTGGATAACTGTGCCTTTGTTCACTTCGCGCAAACTTATCCACAGCAGGTGATGCTGCCGCAGCGGGTCGGGCAGCAGGTGGATGAGCCGGAGGAAGAAGTGCCTTCGTCGGTGGTGCTTACCGAGCAGCCTAGAACCCAATAGTTTTGTGTTGAGGCCGCCGGCCTCTTCGCGAGCAAGCCCGCTCCCACATTCGATACGGTTCCACCCTTGGAATGCGGTCAAATGTGGGAGCGGGCTTGCTCGCGAAGGCGTCATTACGGGCGCTGCACAAGTCAGTGTCTGATCAGTTTTTCCCGCACCAACCCGGCCTCCTGCTGATCCAACTCCAGCAACACCTGCTGCTTGCCGGCAATCTCCACCGCCGCCGGCAAACCATCCCGGTACACCAACCGATTGCCGCTCAACGCCGGCACCTTGCTACCCGGCAGCAGCGTACCGACCAGGTTCAGCGGATCCGCCCCACACACGGCAATCAAGCTTCCATCGTGGGGCCGTCGCCGAACTTCCCGCAGCAGCGGAATCGCTTCCGGCAACGCAAACTGTTCCCCCGCCAAACCACTCACAAACCGCCCGCCACGAATCTCGCCCCGGGCCTCCAGCCGGTGGAACGTACGCAGCAATTCGCGCCAACTGGGCAGCCAGTCCGCCTCGCGCTCCAGGAGGCGCCAGAACACCACCCCGTAGCGGCGCAGCAAGGTCATCGCCACATGCTCCAGCGTCTCGGCCGAGTGAGCCCCCGGACGTGTGCCGTCCGCCACCGGCGCCCGCCGTACCAGGGCCCAACGCCCGGCATCGTCCATTCCGCCGACAAACGCGCCACGCCCGCGCCGACTGCTGCGGGCCTGACGTTTGCTCGCCGGCGTGGTCAGGGCGCGCAGGCCGGCAAAACTGTCGGCGTTCGCCAGCCCCGCGCCCACCAGTTCCTGCAACGCGGTTTCCAGTTCGCTGCGCAGCAGATGGGCTTCGTGGATCAATTCATCGAAAAACAGCGCGCCGTTTTCCCGCAGCGCCTGATGGACTTTCTGTGCCTTGGGCGACAGCTCGGTACTGTCCGGCGCTTCGGTCAGTCCACTCCACAATGGCACCTGGCTGCGGGGCAACAGCACCACTGGCGTGCTGCGCAGGGCCGTCGCGCCGGCCTTGTTGCTCAGGCGTGTCCACACCACTTTGCCGCTGCGGCACAAATCGTCCAGCCAGTGGGGCGCGTAATCCTTGATTCGTGCGCTGAGCAAATCGCTGTCCCAGGCCGAAGTGGCTGCGGCGTACCCTTCCAGCTGCGCGACGATCTGCGGCAACACGGCGCTGCCCTGGCCGCGGGTACCGTTCGACAGGTGCTGCCAGTCGAACAGAAAACGCATGAAATCCTGCAACGCCACCGGCTCGATTTCCCGGCGCAGGCGCTTGACCGTGTAGCGGTGAATGCGCGCCAGCAGGTGGCGTTCGCACCATTGTTCGGCGCTGGCGCCGGGGCTGAAACGGCCGCGCAGCACGTAGCCTTCGCTCTCCAGCCGCGCGAGTGCCTGTGATACGTCGGCCACCGGCAAGGCCAGGGGCGCGGCGATCTCGATCAGCGTCAATGGGCCGAAGCCGCTCAGGCGCGCCCGCAGCACTTCCACCAAGGCTTCATCGAAGGTCCAGGGCTCATCGAAACCTGGCAACAGCGGCAGCTCGTTCGGGTAGATCGCCGTTAAACAACTCAAGCGCTCCAGGGCGACCCAAACGGCCTGGTCGGTACCGCTCTGCAATCGGCTGGCGCGCCCACCGTCGGCCAGAGCTTGCAGCCATTCGGCCCACTGCGCCGTGACCTCCGATTCGGCAATGCACGCCAAACTCATCAGCGCTTCATGCATCTCGTCCAGGCCATTGGGCGCCGGCCAGGCTTCCTCGCACACACCGGCAATCGCTTCGGCATCCAGCGCGCCAAGGTCATCGGTGCTTTGCGGGTCGCTCCAGCGCCGGTTGAGCACGGCCTGGGTGCGGCGCTCCTCCAGCGGAGCGTCGTCGAGAAAGGTGTAGGGGCGGGCGCTGAGAATCTCCGCCGCCAAGGGTGACGGCGCCGGCAGGTCGCGGCTGATCAGACGGATCTCTCCGCGCTCCATGCGCCGCAGCAGGGCCAGCCAGCCTTCGCTGTCCATGGCTTCGTGCAGGCAATCATCGAGGGTTTGCTCCACCAGCGGATGCGCCGGCACTTCCCGCTCGCCGGCGAGGTTTTCCAGGCAGGCGATCTGGTCCGGGAACACACTGGCGATCAGGTCTTCACTCTTCATGCGCTGGATCTGCGGCGCCACTTTGCGCCCGCCGGTATAACGCGGCAATGCCAAGGCCACCCCGGCATTCCAGCGCCAGCGCACGCCGAACAGCGGCGCATCCAGCACCGCCTGAATCAGGATGTGCTCGGCGGTGTTGCTGTTCAGGTAGCGCCATACCTCATCCAGCTCAAAGCTGTGACTGGTGGACAGCGACAACACGATCGCATCCTCGCTGGCGGCGGCTTGCAGTTCGAAGTTGAAGGTGCGGCAAAACCGCTTGCGCAGCGCCAGGCCCCAGGCGCGGTTGATGCGACTGCCGAACGGCGTGTGGATGATCAATTGGGTGCCGCCGGACTCGTCGAAAAACCGTTCCATGATCAACGTGTCCTGGGACGGCAGCGCGCTCAGCGCCAGCCGCGCCCGCGCCAGGTAGTCCAGCAGTTGTTCGGCGCTGGCCAGGTTCAGGCCGAGGGTACCGGTGAGCCAATCGAGCGCCGGTTGCAGGTTACCCGGCGTGGCGCCCAGCAGCGCGTCCAGTTGCCCCTGAAAACGCGCCACGGCAAACGACAACTCGGCACTGCGCCCCGGTGCTTCGCCGAGCCAGAACGGAATGGTCGGCGGCTGGCCGTGGGCATCCTCGACCCGCACCTTGCCGGGCTCCACTCGCAGGATGCGGTAGGAGGTGTTGCCCAGCTGGAAGATATCGCCGGCGATGCTTTCCACCGCGAAGTCTTCGTTGACGCTGCCGATGTTCAGGCTTTGCGGCTCAAGCAGCACGCTGTAGTCGGCGTTGTCGGGGATGGTGCCGCCGCTGGTCACGGCGGTGAGCTTGGCGCCCCGCCGGCCACGCAGGGTGCGGGTGATGGCGTCGCGGTGCAGGTAGGCGCTGCGCAGGCCCTGGCGCCCGTTGTAGCCTTCGGCGAGCATTTGCAGCAGTGCCTGATAGTGACGCTCATCCAGCTCGGCGTAGGGCGCGGCGCGGCGGATCAGCGTGAGCAGGGCCTGTTCCTGCCATTCCTGGCAGCTGACTTCGGCGATGATCTGCTGGGCCAGCACATCCAGCGGCGCAACCGGAATCAGCAAGGTGTCCAGCTCGCCCCGGCGCACGCAGTCGAGCAGGGCGGCGCATTCGATCAGGTCGTCGCGGGTGGTGGCGAACAACCGGCCCTTGGGCGTGCCGCCGACCTGATGCCCGGAGCGTCCGACCCGTTGCAGAAAACCGTTGATCGAGCCGGGCGAGCCGATCTGGCACACCAGGTCGACATCGCCGATATCGATCCCCAGTTCCAGCGACGCAGTGGCGATCAACACCTGCAGCTCACCGGCCTTGAGCCGTTGTTCGGCGTCCAGGCGCATTTCCTTCGCGAGGCTGCCGTGGTGGGCGGCGACGGCGGTTTTGCCCAGGCGCTCGCTCAAGTGCCGGGCCAGGCGTTCGGCCAGGCGCCGGGTGTTGACGAAAATCAGCGTGGTGCGGTGTTGCCTGGCCAGTTCGGCGAGGCGGTCGTAGACCAGCTCCCACACGTCGTTGGCCATGACGGCCGACAGCGGCACCGGCGGCACTTCGATATCCAGGTCCCGTGGGCGTGCGTGGCCGATATCGACGATCTCGCAAGGCCGGCCGGTGCCCACCAGAAAGCGCGACACCGCCTCGATGGGCTTTTGCGTGGCGGACAGGCCGATGCGGGTCAGCGGTTCGCTGCACAAACCCTGCAGGCGCTCCAGTGTCAGGGCCATGTGGCTGCCGCGCTTGCTGGCGGCGATGGCGTGGATCTCATCGACGATCACCGTGCGGGTGCTGGCAAGCATCTGCCGGCCGGAATCCGAGCCGAGCAACACGTAGAGCGATTCCGGGGTGGTGACCAGGATGTGCGGCGGGTGCTTGCGCATCAGGGCGCGGTCTTTCTGTGGAGTGTCGCCGGTACGCACGGCGGTGCGGATCGCCAGCGGTGGCAGGTCGAGGCGCTGCAAGTGCTCGGTGATGCCGGCCAGCGGGTTTTGCAGGTTGATCTGGATGTCGTTGGACAAGGCTTTGAGTGGCGAGACGTAGACCACCAGCGTTTGGTCTGGCAGTTGGCCGCCATTGGCCAGGCCTTGGTGCACGAGATCGTCCAGCACGGCGAGAAAAGCAGTCAGGGTCTTGCCGGAGCCGGTGGGCGCGGCGATCAGTGTGGAGCGGCGCTGGCGGATCAGCGGCCACGCCTGGGCCTGGGCGGCGGTCACCGACGGGAACGTGCTGCGGAACCAGGTGCTGACGGCGGGGTGGAAACCGTTCAAGACCGTGTCCGTTGATTCAGGAAGGTTCATCCCCAATTTATGCGGCCGGCCCCGGCAACTTGCAACCCCGGGATGCATTCCCTGTGGTGAGGGATCTTGCTGCGGTAAGGGAGCTTGTTGTGGCGAGGGAGCT
This sequence comes from Pseudomonas sp. KK18, assembly GCF_037094675.1. Classification (NCBI taxonomy): domain Bacteria; kingdom Pseudomonadati; phylum Pseudomonadota; class Gammaproteobacteria; order Pseudomonadales; family Pseudomonadaceae; genus Pseudomonas; species Pseudomonas sp. KK18. Next base: position 6,479,321 of record NZ_CP146605.1, on the reverse strand, counting down.
TGCAGTGGCGAGGGAGCTTGCTCCCGCTGGAGTGCGCAGCGCTCCCGCTTTTTTGGGGCCGCTACGCAGCCCAGCGGGAGCAAGCTCCCTCGCCACAAGAAGCTCCCTGGCCACAGCAAGCTCCCTGACCACTGCAAGGCCCCTGGCCACAGCATGCTCCCTAGCCATAAAAAGGCTCTCTCTACTTAAAGCCCCCCCCCGGCCGCAATCGGCGGCGCACTTTATAAGTGACGGTTGCGCTACAAACCCGCAAAATGCAACGATTCTGGCAAATGCCAACGGCATGGCTCACAAGCCTGTCGATAATAACCATCGTTCCAAACAGACCGGGCCTGCTCAATCTATGCGAATGCGCCTTATGTTACTGGGCGGCGGGAATGCCCTCGGGCAGGCGCTGATTCGCCTCGGTGCGGAGGAAGACATCGGTTTCCTCGCCCCGCGCCCGCCCCAAGACGGCTGGGATGCCGCGAGCCTCACGCAACTGCTCGACGACACCCGTCCCGATGCCTTGATCAATCTCGCCTATTACTTCGACTGGTTTCAGGCGGAGACGGTCAGCGAGACACGTCTGGCCGCCCAGGAATATGCGATCGAGCGCCTGGCTGAACTGTGCCAGCACCACAGCATCACCCTGCTGCAACCGTCCAGCTACCGGGTGTTCGATGGCTCCCGCGCCACCGCCTACAGCGAAAAAGACGAACCCGTGCCCTTGGGCCTTCGAGGCCAGGCGTTGTGGCGCATCGAGCAGAGCGTACGCGCCACCTGCCCGCAGCACGTGCTGTTGCGTTTCGGCTGGCTGCTGGATGACAGCGTCGACGGCACCCTCGGGCGCTTCCTGGCCCGTGCCGAAAAACCTGACGAACTGCTGATGGCCGACGACCGCCGGGGCAACCCGACGCCGGTGGACGATGCCGCGCGGGTGATCATTTCGGTGCTCAAGCAACTCGATTGCGCCGCGCCGTTGTGGGGCACCTACCACTACGCCGGCCACGAAGCGACTACCCCGCTGGCGCTGGGGCAGGCGATCCTGACCGAAGCGCGCAACTTCCACCCGCTGGCCGTGGAAGCGCCGACCGCCCAGGCCCACGCCGCCCGTCCGGATGCAGCCGACGAGCCGCAACACGCGGTGCTGGCCTGCAAGAAAATCCTCCACACCTTCGGCATCAAGCCACGGGCATGGCGGGCCGGGCTGCCGGCGTTGCTCGACCGGTTCTATCGACACGGTCAAACATAAAAAAGGCGCCTGAAACAGGCGCCTTTTTTTGTGGCGGTGCGCGAACGGTTAAAAGTGATATGTGTTGGCAAGTCGGATGCGCCACGGCATACGAAAAATTTGAAACCTTTGGTGCGCCCGGTCATCCATGCCAATAGGGATTGATTGTGCTTACGGCTCGTTCAGCAAAAGCAAAAGTCTGCATTCAGAAGAAGACTTCGCCCATCCAGCCATGGGCAGCCTAAAAGAGGAGCCCCACCCATCATGGCAACACATTCTCCGGTGAATGGTTCGCCGCCGCCTCACGATGATGTGTATGAGGAAGCGCACGACCTGCAGTTCGCTTTGAGTGCCGCCGGGCTTGGTATATGGCGCCTGGATTTGACGACGGGCGAGCTGAAGACCTCGGCCACTTGCCGCCTCAACTTCGGACTCGAACCTCACGTACCGTTCAGCTATGAACACATGCAGCGCTTGGTGCACGCCGAAGACAAGCGTCGAGTGGCCGAAGCGTGGGATCGCTCAATCGCTCAACGTGGCGACTACGACGTTCGCTACCGTGTCATCACGCCAATCGGTGAAACTCGCTGGCTGCACGTGTGCGCAAGACCCCGTTATGCCGATGATGGTCTACCCGTCACGATGACGGGAACCGTTCAGGATGTGAGCCAAGAGCAGTCACTTCAGTCGCAGAAGATGGACGCGCTGGGGCGGGTAACAGGCCGAGTGGCTCATGACTTTAATAATCTGCTGACGGTGATACGTTCTTCAGCGGATCTTTTGAAGCGTCCTTCCGTATCGGAAGAGCGGCGGCTGCGCCTGGTAGAAGCCATTTCCGAGGCGGTGGAGCGTGGTTCTCATTTCACCAGTCAATTGCTGTCCTTCGCTGGCAGGCAAGCCCTGCATCCCGCACCGCTGGACGTCAATTCAAGCACGTTGGCCATGGCCGATACGATTGCTGTGCGGGTTGGCACAGGCATCCACGTACGCATCGAGTCCGCAGAATTACCCTGCGTTGTTCACGTCGACCCAGGACAGTTTGAAGCGGCCATTCTCAATATGGTCATGAACGCCCGCGACGCCATGATGGATAAGGGGGAGCTGGTCATCCGTGTTGAGTCGATGGACCTTATCCCTGCGTCCGATGGCTATCCCCTTATCAAGGGGCGTTTTGTTGCCGTGTCCATCACAGACAATGGCTCGGGTATCGCTCCGTTCAGCCTCGATAGAATCTTTGAACCGTTTTTCTCCACCCAAGGCAAAGGCCAGAGAAGTGGGCTGGGGCTCAGTCAGGTATTGGGTTTTGCCAAACAGTCGGGGGGAGAGGTCAGGGTCGAGAGTCGTCTGGGGCAGGGAAGTACGTTCACGCTTTATTTGCCCCGCGCTTGAACGGGATGAGTGGATAGCCCGATTGCACAAATGGAGTTAGCATCGTAAACCTTCGGCTCAAGAGCCTGTTGTTCACATCAGGGTTGCATTGTGGAAAAGCTAAATCGCCTTCAAAGCGGAATAGAAGGGCTGGATGCTCTGCTCAAGGGCGGGCTAGTCGCAGGTGCCTCCTACATTATCCAGGGGCGCCCAGGATCGGGTAAAACCATCCTCGCCAATCAACTGGGATTCAATCATGCGCGCAACGGGGGCCGAGTACTGGTGGCCACGTTGCTGGCCGAGTCCCACGACCGTTTATTTCAGTTCCTCTCGACCCTGAACTTCTTTGATGTTTCCCGGGTGGGGGCCGAAATTCAGTTCGTCAGTGCATTTGACACCCTTGAGAACGACGGTCTCGATGAAGTGGTCAAGCTGCTTCGGCGTGAGATCAGTCGCCAGAAGGCCACCGTGTTAGTGGTCGACGGCTTGCTCAATGCACGCTCCAAGGCTGACTCGCCCATCGACACCAAGAAATTCATTTCCGAGCTGCAAGGGCACGCTGCGTTCGCCGGTTGTACGGTGCTGTTTCTCACCAGTTCCCGGTTGGACGACGGCAGTCCTGAGCACACCATGGTTGATGGTGTGATCGAGATGGGTGAAGAGCTTCACGGCAGCCGTTCAGTGCGCCGTATTCAATTGCGCAAGACTCGGGGCAGTGGTGCACTGACCGGATTGCACGAGTGTGAAATCACCGACGATGGCCTGGTGGTTTATCCGCGTCTGGAAAGCCTCTACAGCCATCCGTCTTTACCTGACAGTGCTGATCTGACGCGTATCACCAGCGGCATCGGTTCGCTGGACGCCATCATCGGCGGTGGCCTGCACAGTTCCTCCGTTACCCTCGTCATGGGGCCTTCCGGCGTCGGGAAAACCACATTGGGGCTCCGGTTCCTCGCTGAGTCGACAGTGGAAGCGCCGGGCCTGCATTTCGGTTTTTATGAAAGCCCGCAGCGGTTACGCCTCAAAGGCCAATCGCTGGGTATTGATATCAAGGGTATGGAAGAAATTGGTGCGCTGAGTCTTGCCTGGCAACCCACGACAGAAGGCCTGCTCGACGGTCTCGGCGCACGTCTGCTGAAAATAGTTGAGGAAAAGGGCATCAAGCGCCTGTTCATCGACAGCTTGAGCGGCATGACCCGAGTGTCGACAAACCCGGCACGTATCACTGATTTCTACAGCGCCCTGATGAGCGAGCTTCGTGCCCGTGGCGTAACGGTATTTGCCTCATGGGAGATGCGTGACGTTTTTGGTTCGGAGGTCAGTTCTCCGACTCCGGACCTGTCCAGTATTGTCGATAACCTGCTGCTGATGCGTTTCTTCGAGATTCAATCTGAACTAAGAAGAATGCTTTCGATTCTTAAGGTACGAGATAGCTTCTACGATCCTTCGCTTCTTGAAGTGGTAATCCATGAAAACGGCGTTGACCTGAAGAAGGCATCAAGAAATGCATTGGCTGTCCCTAATGATTCTTCGCTGCCGGGCTCAACGTCCTAAGTCTCTGATTCGGGTTGAATTGACATGACCACCATCCTGGTCGTCGACGACGAGTATTTGATCGCTGACATTCTCGGCTATGCGCTGGAGGATGAGGGGTACATGGTCGTAAAAGCGAGCAATGGCCAGAAAGCACTCGAGGTCCTGGAGCGCGAGCGGCCAGCGTTGATCATCACCGACTTCATGATGCCGGTCATGGATGGCCAGGAGTTTGCCGAAGCGGTTCGTGCTCTGCCGGCAGTCAAACACTTGCCCATCATTCTGATCAGCGGAGCCCAGGCACATATTGGTATGGAGCGGTCGGACTTGTTCAATGCGGTGTTGAAAAAGCCGTTCAACATTGACTTGGTCATCGCTGAAGTGCACCAGCTCCTGGCTGACGCCTGATTCGCAGCACACGGGCGTGTGCCTGGCCTCTGATTGGCGCTTGCCTCCAGGGGAAGCCTCACAAAAAAGGCCCTGTACAACAGGGCCTTGGGTAGAACCTAGAACTTGTAGCCAATACCGACCATGTACACCATCGGGTCAACATCCACATTGACCTTGGCCCGAGTGCCCTGGCCCAGGGCGTTGTTATCCACGGTGGCCTTGGTGCTGATGTCGATGTAGCGCGCCTGGGCGTTGATCATCCACTTGTCGTTGATCATGTAGTCCGCACCGATCTGCGCGGCCCAACCCCAGGAGTTTTCCGCCTTGAAGTTGCTGAAGCCGGCCTGCTCGGCGCGGCTGCCGACGTGCTCGTCGTAGATCCAGGTGTAGTTGATACCGGCGCCGATGTACGGTTGGAATACCGACTTGCTGTCCAGCGGGTAGTACACGACGCTCAGGGTCGGTGGCAGGTGCTTCAGCGTACCGAGCTTGCCGTTGGCAGCGCCCAGGGCGGTGTTCTTGATCTTCACATCATGTTCGAACGGCGTGGCCGCCAGCAGTTCGATACCCCAGTGGCTGGTGAACATGTAGGCGAAGTTCAAACCCAGTTGAGTGTCGCTGCTCATGGTCGCCTTGCCGCCCAGGTTGGTCCCGGCCAGCGGGCCCTGGTCAACCTTGACACTGCTGCTGTCCGCTTTCGGGTTGACGGTGATGGCACCGGCGCGAATCAGGATGTCACCCGCTTCGTGAGCGTGGGCAACAGGGGCGACGAGGGCGAGCGCGACAAGCGACGCGCCGAGCAGGGACTTGTTCATGGGAGCTCCAAAGGACGTTATTAATTGCTTGTGTCCAATGGTAAAGATCGTAACGTTCGAGCTTTTGACTCAGCTCAATGAAAGCGCAATCACGGGTTATTCCTGCAACTCGTACACATAGATCTTGTCGGCATCCATCTGGTAGCCGGCGTCGGCCAGTTCACTGCTGGACGGTTTGACCTGCATCTGGCCTTCGATCCAGTACGGTTGATACAACTCGTCGAGCTTCACGCCGACTTCGCTTTTCACATGCACGATCTGGTTCGACGGCGGTGGCGGTACATGGATGCACGCGCCGAAATACGGCACCAGCAGGAACTCCGTGGTGCGACCTTCTTCGCTGACTTCCAGCGGCACGATATAACCCGGCAGGCGGATGTGCTTGCCGTCCAGGCTTTGTACGACCGGCGCGTTGGGCAGGTCCTGCTTGGCGGCCGGCGCTGACTCCACCGACAACGCATCGGCCATGCCCGACAAGTCGTGCAGCGGTTTCATGTTGGGGATTTCCGGCGGCGCGTCCGGCGGGATCATCTCCTGCCACGACAGGTCCTTGGGCTGGTCTTCAGCCCACACGGGCAGGGCCACCAGCAGTAACAGTGCGAGCACGGCGCGACGCATCAACAGCTTCCTCATAAACGTATCGACAGGCCGTCGGCCAACGATTGCCGGTAGGCGCGCCAGGCTGGCACGCTGCCCATCAGCAGGGCTGCGACGAGAATACCGCCCAACAAAGTCCATTCATATTCGCTCGGCAACGACAGCGGCAGGTCCAGGCCGTAGTTGGCCTGCAAATACCCGCGCGACGCGGCGATGCACACATACAGCAGCCCGACGCCGGCGATCACGCCCGACAATGCCAGGGCGAAGGCTTCGAAGATCAGCAAGGTCGCAATATGCCAGGGCCGTGCGCCCACCGAACGCAGGATTGCCATTTCCCGGCGGCGCTCGTTGAGGCTGGTGAGGATCGCGGTGAGCATGCCGATCAAACCGGTCAGTACCACGAACAGCGAGATCACGAACAGCGCTTTTTCAGCCGTGCCCATCATGCTCCACAGCTCTTGCAGCGCCACGCCCGGCAGGATCGCCAGCATCGGCTCGCCACGGAACTCGTTGATCTCCCGTTGCAGGGCGAAGGTGGAAATCTTGTTGTTCAAACCGAGCATGAACGCGGTGATGGCTTGTGGCGTCAGGTCCATGTTGCGAGCCTGGTCGGCGCTGATCCGGCCTTTGCCCTGGGCCGGTACGCCGTTGTGCCAGTCGATGTGAATCGCTTCCATGCCGCCGAGGCTGATATGCAGTGTGCGGTCCACCGGAGTGCCGGTGCGCTTGAGAATGCCGACCACGGTGAACGGCTTGTCATCGTGCTTGACCAGGCTGACCACCGCCACGCCGTGGGCCAGCACCAGCTTGTCGCCGAGCTTGTAATGCAGCGCGTCGGCCACTTCGGCGCCGAGCACCACTTCGAATGGATCGGTGGCGAAGGCGCGACCGCTGGCCAGTTCCAGGTTCTGCCGGCGGCCGTATTGATAGTGTTCGAAATAGGATTCGTTGGTGCCCATCACGCGGTAGCCACGGTGGGAGTCGCCGAGGGAAATCGGGATCGCCCATTTTACCTGCGGGTTGGCCGCGAAGTGTTCGTAGCTGTCCCAGCGAATGTTGTTGGTGGCGTTGCCGATGCGGAACACTGAATACAGCAGCAAATTCACCGAGCCGGAGCGCGCGCCGACGATCAGGTCGGTACCGCTGATGGTGCTGGCGAAGCTGGCGCGGGCTTCGGTGCGTACCCGTTCCACCGCCAGCAACAGGCACACCGACAGGGCGATGGCGAAGGCGGTGAGGATCGCGGTAAAGCGGCGGTTAGCCAGGCTGGCCATGGCTAGTCGAAACAAATACATCTCAAACCTCTGCGGGCGTGGCGGCGCGATTGAGTTCGGCCAGCGACAGGTTGCTGTCGAACAGCGGCGCCAGGCTCTGGTCATGGCTGACGAACAACAGGCTGGCGCCTGCTTCGCGGCATTCGGCGAACAGCAACTGAATGAAGGCTTCCCGGGCGTCGTAGTCCAGGGCCGAGGTCGGCTCGTCGGCGATCACCAGCTCCGGCTGGCCGATCAGCGCACGGGCAGCGGCCACCCGTTGTTGTTGGCCGATGGACAGGGAGTCGGCGCGGCGCTCCAGCAGGCTCTTGTCCTTCAGGCCCAGGTGGGCGAGCAAGGTCGCGGCAGCCTGGTCGACGCTGCCGTGACGCTGGATTGCCCGCTGTGCCCGTAACGTTGAAAAGTGGCAGGGCAATTCGACGTTCTCGCGCACCGAGAGAAACGGCAACAGGTTGAACTGCTGGAAGATGTAGCCGGTGTGGTCGACCCGGAAACGGTCGCGGGCGCCGGCCGAGAGTTCGGTCAGTTCCTGGCCCAGCAGGCGGATGCTGCCGCGGCTGGGCTTTTGCACACCGCCCAGCAGGCCGAGCAGGGTGGTCTTGCCACTGCCGCTGGGGCCCTTGAGGAACAGGGTTTCCCCCGGCTCCAGGCGGAACGTGGGGATGTCCAGCAACTGTGGGTGACCGGGCCAATTGAAGCCCAGGTCAGACAGTTCGATAAGTGCTTGGGTCATAGGGAGGTCAGTGGTCTGGCTCGATTTGGATGATGACACCGATCAACTGTAGGAGCTGGCTTGCCTGCGATGGCATCACCGCAGTGTTTCTGGAGCACCGCGGCGTCTGCATCGCAGGCAAGCCAGCTCCTACAGTGTGGTGTTTACATCAGAATTTCAGGGTGGCTGCTGTGGCCGTCGCTTCCACACCCTGCTGGCCGCTCGGGCCAATGAGTTGTACCTGAATTTTCTGGGTGGCGGGGAAGGTCTTGAACACCTGGGTCAGGTCGAGGTTGCTCAGGGCGGTCGGCGTGGCGCAAGTGAACTGGTAGTGAGCGTGGATTTCGCTGTGGTCGTGGTGATGTTCGTGGGCGGCGGCGCCTTTGCCATCGGTGGCGTGGTCGTCATCGTCTTCATCGTGGTCGGCTTCAGGCTTGTCGCCGAACAGCGGGCTGTTCAGTTCCTGGGTGCTGATCACGCAACCGGCGGCCTTGGGCAGGCTGAACAGCACCAAAGGTTGCTCCAGTTGCTTGCGGGCGGCGGCGACCTTGGCTTTGTCGGCAGGGGTGGTGGCGAGGTGTTCAAAACCCACCAGGTTCATCGCCGGGCTGTCCAGTTCCAGCTCCAGGGCCTGGCCGTCGAGCACCGCATTGAGGCGACCCACGCCGTGTTCGTGGGCACCGAGGCTGCCGTGCTCGTGATCATGGTCGTGCTCGTCGGCAGCCTGGGCGATGGCCAGTGGCAACAGGGCAAACGGCAAAGCGAGCAGCAAACGGCGCATGGTGAAGCTCCCGGACAAAGATGAAAGTTTTGTTATGTGATCTTATAACAATTTTGCGAGGAGTTTGACCGCCTGCTTGGCGTAGCGCAAGACGCGTGGGAGCATGCTCGTCAGAAAAGTGCGGGAGTAAGTGCGATGTTGAGAATTCGTGGAACCGTCGGTGACCTGCCGGTGGACTTGACCCTGGAGCTGGATGACGGCGACTGGGCCCGGCTGGGCGCGCAGTTGCAGGCCAGCAAAACCCCGAGTGTGGAACCGGTAGTGACGCCGGCGGCGGGTAACCTGGACGAGAGCCTGTGGCAGGCCGCCCAGGATTTACTGCGCAAGGCCGGGCAACTCAACGGCCTGGAATTGCTTGATCAGTTGGAAGGCCTGGCCGGCAGCGCCTCGGCGGGCAAGCGCCTGCTGGTGCGCCTGCGCCATAGCGCCAAGGTCAAGGTAGCCAGCGGCGGGGATACGCCGCTGTACAGTTGGATCGAGTAAGGCTTAATACAGCGCGGCGAACAGCTTGCGGCGGTACACCGTGACAAGCGGGTGATCGTTGCCGAGCAGTTCGAATACCTGCAACAGCGTCTTGTGGGGCAGGCCTTCGCTGTAGCTGCGGTTGCGGATGAACAGCTTGAGCAAGCCATCCAGCGCGGCGTCGTATTGCTGGCGCGCCAGTTGTTGCACGGCCAGTTGGTACACCGCCTCGTCATCCTGCGGGTTTTGCGCCAGGCGGGCTTTCAGGTCTGCGGCGTCCGGCAGGTCGGCGGCCTGGCGCAGGAAAGTGATCTGCGCCTTGGCGCCGGCCAGTGCGGCCTTGTGATCATCGCTCTTGACGGCGTCGAGCACGGTTTGCGCTTCGCCCAGTTCACCGCGCTCGGCCAGGCAGCGTGCGTACAGGATCAGCGCGGCGGCGTTGGTGTTGTCTTCGCCAAGCAGGGTGACCAGCACGGCCTCGGCGTCGGTGATACGGCCTTCGGCAAACAACGCCTGGGCCTGCTCCAGTGGATCGGCAGCCGCCGGTGGTGGCATCTGCACATGGGGCTCCAGCATCGCGCGCACGGCGGATTCAGGCTGCGCACCGGCAAACCCATCCACTGGCTGGCCATCCTTGAACAGCACCACGGTCGGCAGGCTGCGAATGCCAAAGCGCGAGACCACGTCCGGCTCGGCATCGCAATCGACCTTGGCCAGCAGCAACTCACCCTGATAACTCTCGGCAATCTGCGCGAGCATCGGCATCAACGCCTTGCACGGCGCGCACCACTCGGCCCAGAAATCCACCAGCACGGGTTTTTCGAAGGAGTTCTGGATCACCGCCTGATCGAAGGTGGCGGTGGTGGCATCGAAGATGTACGGCGTGGGCTCACTCATGGGGAATCTCGAAGAAAGCAGGAATGGGGCAACTATAAAGACTGGAGGAGGCGACCGGAAGCTATGCCGCGATTAAGCGCGTACAGGATGCCAGAAAGGGTCCTGGTACCAGTCTTGAGGAAAACCCATCGCTTTGAGGCTGACATCGGGAAATTCCTCAGTCAGTTGACGCAGGCGCCGGTCCCACTGAGCGTGTGGACACACTTTATGCATTAGGTGATTAAGGATGCAGAGTGCTGCGAACATACGGGCATGAGTGCCCGGATGAATAAGGTGCCTGGGCCACGGAAAGTTGGCTTTTTTGGGCAGTTCTGGGCGAATGCCCAATTCTCGATTCCACATTCGCGCATGGTGTGCGCAGATGTTACGAATAGTGGTCAAGGTGTGCAGCCAGGACTGCATCAAAGGGGCGGGGAGTTCCAGGCGTCTGGCGATAGCCTTCTTGTCTGAATCCCTGGCCAAGCCTTTGTAGAGATGGGACAGGTCGCCGAGTGTGAGTTCTTCCAGCATTGCCCAGCCGGGCATGAGTGGTGGTTGGTCGTAGGTGGTGGGGTAGTGTCGGGCGTAACTCTCTTTTGCTCTCTGGCGTTTGAGATGGGCTTTGCGACCGCTTTCGGCTTGCAACCGATCTATTCGCAGGCATTCGCGCTCATAGTCTCGGATAGCGGCACATTGCTTGGACTGCAATGTTGCGAGTAGGCGTTGGTGGTCAAATGCCTGTTGAAACATTCCGATATCGGTATACCAATGGCTGCCATAGTTGGGCCCCATATGGTTACTGATCATCGAGCGGGTCGCTATTTCCACGCGTTCAATGGCATCCATGCTCAACAATCGAAGCCTGCGGTCAAAGTCGTAGAGTCGAGTTAACTGACGAAAACCTGTGCCATCGCGAAATCGATGATCGACATCCCCCGATTGCTGAAAAGGGCGCATGTAGGGGCTCAATCGGAAAAAACTGACGGACTGCAAGAAACACTGCGCACGAGCTTCATCTTGAATGAGCAAGCCACGTTGTTTGAGCAGTTCTATCTGGGAGGGGACATCAATGGCAGGTTTGTCGAACGTTCTCATGCCCAAAAAACGCCAGGCATAAAAAACCCGCACAATTTGTGCTTAGTCACTTGCGCGACCAGAGGCATGGCGGGTGTATTGCGGCAAAGATTAGGCAGTAGCGGTAACGTTTGCAAGCTTTTTGAGCAAGAGGCGACGGATGCAAATCGGGGGTTTGGCATACCGTTTGGTCGTCCAGGTAGCGTGCGAGAGGCGGCCATTTTCCACGCTACGCTGAAGACTGTCTTAGCCCATCTGTTACTGGAGATTTGCGGGTTTGATAGGCGCGACTATCGCCGCGAATGGTACAGGCTCACCTTGCGAAACTCCCAGGGCTCGGCCAGGTCGGGCAGTGTCAGGGCGTCGAGGATGCCCAGGCGCTGATAATCCGGGTGCTGGAAGTCCCGAACCCGGGAATCGGCGACCAGCGCTTCGAGGCCGCGTGTCAGGAATTGATCCAGCAGCGGCAGGTTCGCCCGGTCGTATAGCACATCGGCGACCAGGATCAGGTCAAACCGGTCGGCTTCGGTGAAGAAGTCTTCTGAATAGCCCAGCGTTACGCCGTTGAGTTCGGCATTCGCCCGGCAGGCAGCCAGGGCCAGCGGATCCAGGTCGCACGCCACCACTTCCAGCGCTCCGGCCTTTACCGCGGCAATCCCGGCAACACCCGAACCTGCGCCGAAATCCAGCACCCGCTTACCCGCGACCCACTCGGGGTTGGCCGCCAGGTATCGCGCCAGCGCCAGGCCACTGGCCCAGCAAAAGCTCCAGTACGGCGGCTCATGCAGGATGCGCCGGGTTTCTTCGGGGCTGAAGGCGCGGTCCATGTTGTCGGCGTCCAGTAACCACAGCGACAACTCGGTGCCCGGCAGCGGGCAGGGCACCAGTTGGGCGTCGCCGATCAGTTCGCTCAGTGCGCGTTGCAGGTCCAGCGGTGGCGTCATGGTGCGGGAACGAGTTGCAGCGGCCCGGTGGTCTGGGTGATCGCCTGGGTGATGCGCACCGGCGGCAGGTGCAGGATCAACTGGCCGGACTGGCTGGCGCGACCACGCAATTCAACGCGCCCGCCCGCCGGGAACGCTTGCGGGTTGAAGCGCAGGCGGAAGGCCAGGGGCTTGTTGTTGCCGATCAGCACGCTGCTGGCCAGCAGTTGTTGCGGGCGCGAACGGTCGTCGATCACCAGCAGCGCCAGTTCGACTTCGGCACCCGCCGGTATACCGTTCAATTGGCCGCTGACTTCACGCTGGTAGGCGGGCAACGGGCCGAGATCTTCTTCCACACCCGGCAGTTTTTTCTCTTGTTGCGGTGCCGGAGCCGGCGCCGCAGGTTTTGGGGCATGGCTGCTGCAGGCGACCAGAAAACCGAGCAACGTGAGCAAAACAAGTGGTCGTAACTGCATGTACGGCTCCAGAAAGGACAAAATCCGTGGCTTAAAAAATATGAAACATAATAGTCAGCCTATATACCGTAAAGGCTATGGCTTGTCTTGCCACAGGGATGCGCTACCATGGCCCTCCCATTTTTTGTTGCCTGCCACCATGCACTGTCCCTTCTGCGGTGCCAACGACACCAAGGTCATTGACTCGCGTCTGGTCGCCGAGGGCGAACAGGTGCGTCGCCGGCGTGAATGCCTGGCCTCTGGCTGCGGTGAACGTTTCACCACCTTCGAAACCGCCGAACTGGTATTGCCACGTCTGATCAAGACCGACGGCAGTCGCCAGCCCTTCGACGAAGAAAAACTGCGCGCCGGAATGCAGCGCGCCCTGGAAAAACGCCCGGTGAGTGTCGAGCGGCTGGAAGCGGCGCTGGTGCACATCAAGCACAAGCTGCGCGCCACCGGCGAGCGCGAAGTCAAATCCCTGGTGGTTGGAGAACTGGTGATGGGCGAGCTGCAAAAGCTCGACGAAGTCGCCTATATCCGTTTCGCCTCGGTGTATCGACGCTTCCAGGACCTCAACGAGTTCCGCGAAGAGATCGACCGCCTGGCCCGTGAGCCGGTAAAAGAATGAACCCACCTTCGGCAGAACAAGCGGTACTCGACGCCCATTACATGGCCCGTGCCCTGGAATTGGCGCGCAAGGGCCTGTACACCACCCACCCCAACCCCCGGGTTGGCTGCGTGATCGTGCGTGACGGGCAGGTTGTCGGCGAAGGCTGGCACGTGCGCACCGGCGAACCCCATGCGGAAGTCCACGCCCTGCGGGCTGCGGGCGACAAAGCCCGGGGCGCCACGGCCTACGTGACCCTTGAACCGTGCAGCCACCACGGGCACACACCGCCGTGCGCCGATGCCTTGGTGAATGCCGGCCTGGCCCGTGTGGTGGCAGCGATGCAGGACCCGAATCCGGAAGTCGCCGGGCGTGGCATGCGCCGCCTGGCCCAGGCCGGGATCGAGACCCACAGCGGCTTGCTGGAAAACGAAGCGCGGGCGCTTAACCCGGGCTTTCTCAAGCGCATGGAGCATGGCCTGCCGTTTGTGCGGGTCAAGTTGGCCATGAGCCTGGACGGTCGCACCGCGATGGCCAACGGCGAAAGCCAATGGATCACCGGCCCGGCCGCCCGTGCCGCTGTGCAGCGCCTGCGTGCCCAGGCCAGTGTGGTGCTGACCGGCGCCGACACGGTGCTGGCCGATGGTGCTCGCCTGACCGTGCGCGCCGCCGAACTGGGTCTGGATGAAGAAACCACCGCCCTGGCGATGTCCCGTCCGCCGCTGCGTGTGCTGATCGACGGCCGCCTGCGGGTGCCGCTGAATGCGCCGTTCTTCAAGGCTGGCCCCGCGCTGGTCATCACCTGTGTGACGCCGGACAACCAGTACCCCACAGGCCCCGAGTGCCTGGTGGTGCCGGGTGTCGACGGCCAGGTCGACCTGCGTTCCGCGCTGGTGGCCCTGGCGGCCCGTGGTGTCAACGAAGTGTTGGTGGAAGCCGGCCCAAGCCTGGCGGGTGCCTTCGCCCAGCAAGGGCTGGTGGACGAGTACGTGATATTCGTCGCCGGCAAGTTTCTTGGCTCTGCCGCCCGGCCTTTGCTGGACTGGCCGCTTGAGAAACTGGCCGACGCCCCCCAACTCAAGATCACTGAAATGCGCGCTGTTGGCGATGACTGGCGAGTCACTGCCATCCCTCTGCCATCAGCGAGCGTATAATTTCCGGCCTGCGCCACGTCTTCAGGAGAACGGCATGTTCACCGGCATTATCGAATCCATTGGCAGCATCCGTGCAATGACCCCAAAAGGCGGCGATGTACGCCTGCTGGTTGAAACCGGCAAGCTCGACCTGAGCGACGTCAAACTGGGCGACAGCATCGCCGTCAGCGGTGTATGCCTGACCGTCATCGAATTGCCTGGCAACGGCTTTGCCGCCGATGTCAGCCGGGAAACCCTGGACTGCACCGCGATGAACGACCTCAAGAGCGGCAGCCCGGTGAACCTGGAAAAAGCCCTGACCCCGACCACCCGTCTCGGTGGGCACCTGGTCAGCGGCCACGTCGACGGGGTCGGCGAAGTGGTTGCCCGCAGCGAAAACGCGCGTGCCGTGGAATTTCGCATTCGCGCACCGAAAGAGCTGGCCAAGTACATCGCCCACAAAGGCTCGATCACCGTCGACGGCACGAGCCTGACGGTGAACGCCGTGAATGGCGCCGAATTTGAACTGACCATCATTCCCCACACCCTGAGCGAAACCATCATGGCGTCGTACCAGCCGGGTCGCCGGGTGAACCTGGAAGTGGACTTGCTTGCCCGTTACCTGGAGCGCCTGTTGTTGGGTGATAAGGCCGCAGAGTCTGACTCTCTTCAAGGGCCCGCCGGGAACATCACTGAAAGTTTTTTAGCCGCTAACGGCTACCTTAAATCCTGACCCAAGGGGGTGCCGCGTGGCGCTCAACAGCATCGAAGAACTGGTTGAAGACATCCGCCAAGGCAAGATGGTCATCCTCATGGATGACGAAGACCGCGAGAATGAAGGCGACCTGATCATGGCCGCCGAGTGCTGCCAGCCGGAACACATCAACTTCATGGCCAAGCACGCCCGTGGCCTGATCTGCATGCCGATGAGCCGCGAGCGCTGCGAGCTGCTGAAGCTGCCGTTGATGGCGCCGCGCAATGGTTCCGGGTTTGGCACCAAGTTCACCGTGTCCATCGAAGCCACTACCGGTGTCACCACCGGTATCTCCGCTGCTGACCGCGCCCGCACCGTACAAGCCGCTGCCGCGAAAGACGCCCAGGCCGAAGATATCGTCAGCCCTGGCCACATCTTCCCGCTGATGGCCCAACCGGGTGGCACCCTGGCTCGCGCCGGCCACACCGAAGCGGCCTGCGACCTGGCGCGCATGGCCGGTTTCGAGCCGAGCGGTGTGATCTGCGAAGTGATGAACGACGACGGCACCATGTCCCGTCGCGCCGAGCTGGAAGAATTTGCCGCGCTGCACAACATCAAGATCGGCACCATTGCCGACCTGATCCACTACCGGATGATCCACGAACGTACCGTTCAGCGGATTGCCGAGCAGCCGCTGGACAGCGAACTGGGCCAGTTCAACCTGGTGACCTATCGCGATTCCGTGGAAGGCGACGTGCACATGGCCCTGACCCTGGGCACCATCTGCGCTGAAGAGCCGACCCTGGTGCGGGTGCACAACATGGACCCGCTGCGCGACCTGCTGATGGTCAAGCAACCGGGGCGCTGGAGCCTGCGGGCCGCGATGTCCGCGGTGTCCGAGGCCGGCAGCGGTGTTGTATTGCTGCTGGGCCATCCGCTGGATGGCGACGTGCTGCTGGCGCATATCCGCGAAACCGCCGACCACGCGCCGGTGAAAAAACCGACCACCTACAGCATCGTCGGGGCCGGTTCGCAGATCCTGCGGGACCTGGGCGTGCGCAAAATGCGCCTGATGAGTGCGCCAATGAAATTTAATGCCATATCCGGTTTCGACCTGGAAGTAGTAGAATACGTGCCCTCCGAATAAAGGCCGGCGTTGTTTGCCCCTTGTTCGCGGTTCAAATATCACTGAGGGGCGCGCACTAAGCGCGTCCCGGCTCTTTAAGAGATTTGTCGAATGACCCTGAAGACCATCGAAGGTACCTTCATCGCCCCCAAAGGCCGCTATGCCCTGGTGGTTGGCCGCTTCAACAGCTTCGTGGTTGAAAGCCTGGTAAGCGGTGCCGTGGATGCCCTGGTTCGCCACGGTGTGAGCGAAAGCGACATCACTATCATCCGCGCTCCTGGCGCCTTCGAAATTCCACTGGTTGCGCAGAAAGTTGCACAGCAGGGTGAATACGCGGCGATCATCGCCCTGGGCGCGGTCATTCGTGGCGGCACTCCGCACTTCGAATACGTGGCTGGCGAATGCACCAAGGGCCTGGCCCAGGTGTCCATGGAGTTCGGCGTGCCGGTCGCTTTTGGCGTGCTGACCGTTGATTCCATCGAACAAGCCATCGAGCGTTCCGGCACCAAGGCCGGCAACAAAGGTGCTGAAGCTGCCCTGTCCGCCCTGGAAATGGTCAGCCTGCTGGCGCAGTTGGAGGCCAAGTGATTAGCGACGACAGCGATCAGTTCAACCCCCAGGACCCGCGCCCGGCAGACGCCGGCAAGCCATCGAAAAGCGAAAAGCGTCGTTCGGCCCGCCAGCTCGCGACCCAGGCTTTGTACCAGCGCCACATGGCGAAAACCTCGCTGAACGAAATCGAGGCGCAGTTTCGCGTCGACAACGATTTCAGCGCGGCCGATGCCAGCTACTTCCACGACATCCTGCACGGTGTTCCGGCCAACCTGGCGGAGATCGACGCTGCACTGACGCCGTGCCTGGACCTGGCGATCGAAGAGCTGGACCCGGTTGAACTGGCCGTACTGCGCCTGTCCACCTGGGAACTGCTCAAGCGCGTCGACGTGCCTTACCGCGTTGTGATCAACGAAGGGATCGAACTGGCGAAAGTCTACGGTTCCACCGACGGTCACAAGTTCGTCAACGGCGTGCTCGACAAGCTGGCCCCGCGCCTGCGTGAAGCCGAAGTGAAGGCGTACAAGCGCTAACTGGCGCTTGCTGACGCAATGGGCGAGTTTGAGCTGATCCGCAACTACTTCGCCGCCGCGCCCTGTGCGCAGGGCGGCGAAGGCATTGCACTGGGGATTGGCGACGACTGCGCCTTGCTGGCTGTTCCTCCCGGGGAACAGCTGGCGATTTCTACCGATACCCTGGTGGCCGGCGTGCATTTTGCCGACCCCTGCGATCCGTTTCTGCTCGGCCAGCGCTCGCTGGCCGTGGCAGTCAGCGATCTGGCGGCCATGGGCGCCAATCCCCTCGCGTTTACCCTTGCCCTCACCACCCCGACGGTTGATGCCGATTGGCTGCAACGCTATGCCCAGGGCTTGAACGCCATGGCCCAGGGTTGTGGCGTGGTTCTGGTGGGTGGCGACACCACCCGTGGGCCGCTGAGCCTGACCATGACCGTGTTTGGCCGGGTGCCGGCGGGCCAGGCCTTGACCCGCAGCGGCGCGCGGCCTGGCGACTTGCTGTGTGTGGGCGGTGAGCTGGGTAACGCAGCGGGCGCCTTGCCGCTGGTCCTGGGGCAGCGCACGGCGGAGGCGGCTATCGCCGAGCCGCTGCTGGCCCATTACTGGTCGCCGCAACCGCAGTTGGCGCTGGGCTTGGCGTTGCGGGGCAAGGCCACGTCTGCCATGGATATTTCCGACGGCCTTTTGGCTGATTGCGGGCATATCGCCAAGGCGTCGGCTGTCAGCTTGTTGATCGAGCAGCAAAAACTGCCGTTGTCCGCCGCCTTGCTGGCGTTCGTCGGTGAGGCGGATGCCCGGGTGGCCGCGTTGAGCGGGGGGGACGACTACGTACTGGCGTTCACCTTGCCGCCCGCCGAACTGGCGCCGCTGTTGGCCGCCGGTGTACCGGTCCATGTAATCGGCCGGGTCGAGGCGGGGCAGGGCGTTACCCTGCTGGATGCGTCTGGCCAGGACGTCACGCCGGCCATTCGTGGCTATCAACATTTCTGAAAGGCATAGAACCAAGCTGAAGGCCAATCGAACCTATTGATCTTTATCAGCGATAATTCAGCTTAAGCGTCTGTAGGAACCTACTGTTACAATCCCTCCCCTGTGAAATCTGAAATCAGGAGCACAAGGTGCCCGTCGTTTTCGTCGCCGCTTCCAAGCTGCCAACCCCTTTTGCCACGTTCACCATGAATGGCTTTCTTGAAGAAGCCACCGGGCGCGAACACGTTGTTCTCAGCCTCGGTGACGTGGCGGACGGTGCCCCGGTCCTCGGTCGCGTGCACTCCGAGTGCCTGACCGGTGATGCGCTGTTCAGCCAGCGCTGTGACTGCGGCTCGCAACTGGAAGCCGCCCTGCAGGCCATCGCCCGTGAAGGCCGTGGCGTGTTGCTGTACCTGCGTCAGGAAGGCCGTGGCATTGGCCTGCTGAACAAGATCCGCGCCTATGAGCTGCAAGATGGCGGCGCCGACACTGTGGAAGCCAACGAGCGCCTCGGTTTTGCCGCTGACCAGCGCGACTATGGAATCTGCCTGCCGATGCTCCAGCACCTGGGCGTTAAATCCCTGCGGCTGATGACCAACAACCCGCGCAAGGTCAAAGCCTTGACCGACATGGGCATCACCGTCGCCGAGCGCGTGCCGCTGCACACCGGCCACAACCCGCACAACAAGCTGTACCTGGCCACCAAGGCCAGCAAGCTCGACCACATGATGGGCAACGAGCACCAGGGCGAGGCCGATCGGGCGTGACGCGCGGCCAGGTCAAGCGGCGGCTGTCGTTTAACTGGTGGCAATACCTGGCGTTGGCGTTGGTGCCGTTGTTTGTGATCAACCTGGTGTTTGGCAAGGCCGAGCCCTTGCTGCCGGTGCTGGCGATGCCGTTTTTTATCGCCGGCGTAGCCTCGATGTTTGTCAGCCTGCGTTACTTCCACGGCTATAAACACGCGCTGATCGCCACCGGCAAAGCCCTCGATACCCCTGAAGAGCCGGCTGCCTGGATCACCCTCGCGGCCCGCCGTCGTGTGGCGTTGCTGGTGGCTGCACTGCCGGCCTGGGTCGGCGCGCTGGCGGTGTTTGTCGGGCTGGAAGCGGTGCCGCTGTTTCTGTTGGCATTGTCGACCCTGGTGCTGTTCTACCTCTACCGCATCCCGCGCCAGTTGGGTTGATGCGCGGCTGGCTGGCGGTGTTGTTGCTGGCAGTCGCGGCCCAGGCTGCGGCGGTTGAGCGGGTGGTCAGCCTTGCGCCTTCGTTGTCTGAAATCGTCGTTGAACTGGGCGCCGCCGATTTGCTGGTGGGCGTGCTGGATGGCGGCGAGCGGCCACAGGCGTTGGCGAACGTGCCGTCTGTGGGCAACTACGGGCAGTTGGACATGGAGCGGCTGCTCAGCCTCAAGCCCGACCTGATCCTGCTTTGGCCCGGCAGCGTCGGCCCGGGCCCGCGTGAACAGCTGCAACGCCTGAACATCCCGGTATTTGTCGCCGAACCCCACAGCCTCGAACAACTCACTTCACAGGTCGAAACCATTGCCCGGCAACTCGGGCGGGATGACGCCGGCCGGCAATTGGCCGCGCAGTTGCGTCAGCGCTTGGCCGAGTTGCGCTCGCGCTATCACCGGGCCGAGCCGTTGCGGGTGTTTTATCAGGTGTGGAACCAGCCGCTGTACACCGTGGGTGGCGGGCAGATCATCAGCGATGCGCTGAGTGTGTGCGGCGCGCGCAATGTGTTCGATGACCTGAAATTACCGGCACCGCAGGTCAGCATTGAGTCGGTGTTGCAGCGTAATCCCGAGGTGATTCTGGCGGGCGATCAAGCGCAGTTGGATGCCTGGAAGGCCTGGCCCCAGCTGGCGGCGGTAGCTGGCGGGCGTTTGCTGGTGGTGCCTGACAAGGGCCTGGAACGGCCCAGCGGGCAGATGCTGCAGGCGGTGGCGCGGTTGTGTCAGGTTCTTGCTCCGGGGCTGTGAGACCGCTATCGCAGGCACGCCAGCTCCCACATTTGACTGAGTCGTCTGGATAAGCACGGTCCCCTGTGGGAGCCGGGCTTGCCCGCGATGAGGCCGGTGCAGGCGACTTAGAGTTCCGGCGTCCAGGTCACCCCGAACATCAGTGCCCGGCCTTCTTCCCGATAGCCATATTGCTGGCCTTGATACTGATACAGCGCCCGGCTGTAGTCCTTGTTCAGCAGGTTATCGAGCTTCATTTCCAGCGTGACTTCATGGTTCACCGCCCAACTGCCCTGTAGCCCCAGCAAGCCATACCCGCCCAGGCGTTGCTGGTTCGCCGCATCGTCGTAGCTGCTGCTCACCGCTTGCCAGCTGGCGCCGACGCCGAATTGATCGAATTGGCGATCCAGGTCCAGGCTCAGGGTGCGCCGGGCTCGACGCGCCAGTGTGCGCCCGGTGTCGCGGTCGCGTGGGTCGATCAATGCAACGGCGAGGCTGCTTTGCCAGCCGAACAGTTCTTGCTTGAGCGCCGCCTCGAAGCCGTTGATGCGTGCGGCGCTGACGTTTTGCGGGCCGTTGCTGGCAAACACGATCGCATCCTGAATATCGGTGCGGTACAGCGAGGCTTCCAGTCGGCTGCTGTCGCTGAGCTGGCTGCGCCATTGCACTTCGTAGCTTTTCGATGTCTCGGGCTTGAGGTTCGGGTTACTGTTTTTGAAGCCGAATTCGTCCGGGTAGTAGAGGTCGTTGAACGTAGGCGCGCGGAAGCCTTCGCTGTA
Organism: Pseudomonas sp. KK18; assembly: GCF_037094675.1. Taxonomy (NCBI): domain Bacteria; kingdom Pseudomonadati; phylum Pseudomonadota; class Gammaproteobacteria; order Pseudomonadales; family Pseudomonadaceae; genus Pseudomonas; species Pseudomonas sp. KK18. The sequence goes on along the minus strand of NZ_CP146605.1, from coordinate 6,458,508 downwards.
GCTCAGCAACAGATCATTGTCCGGGTTCAGCGGCAGGGTGAAGGTGCCGCTCCAACTGTTGTGGCCGCCGAACTGTTGGTTATCGTCGCGACGCAGGCCCAGTTCAGTGGAAAAGGACTGGGCTTGAAAACGGTGCTGGATAAACGCCGCTCGATTCCAGCGACTGTCTTCGGCGAACGCTGTGCTGCTGTTGACCTGGTCCTCGTACCAGTCGCCGCCCAGGATCAGGCTGTTCTGCTCATTGAGGGTCAGGTCGTTCTGCCAATTCAGTGAGTTGCGGTAAGTGTTGAACACGCTGCGTTCGGTGCTGAGCTTGTCCCGGGTTTCTTCGCGGTTTTCGCTGTGGCCCGCTTCCAGCCGGGACTTCCACGTGTCATTGATACGCGCGTCAACATAGGTGCTGACACTGCTCACGGTGAAGTGGGTGTAGGGCTTTTGCTGGAAGCTTTGGAAGGTGGTCGAATCGAAGCGACCGAACGGGTTGTCGAATTCGCTTTTGCCGCGGTTATCCAGCACGTTCACACCCGCTTCGAGGTCATCGTTGAAGGCATGGCTCAGGCTGAAACTGATGGTCTGGTTGCGATAGGCGTCATGGTCACGGTCGCTGGGATAGGAGTCGTACGTGCGATTGATTCCCGCCGTGTCATCCAGGCTGGCGCCGAGGTTGAAGCGGGTTTGCGCATCGCCGCCGGACAAGCCCAGGCTGCGTTCCCACGTCTGGTTGCTGCCAAATCCCACATGCAGGCGGGGTTGCAGGCCGGACTCGTTACCACGCCGGGTGAAAATCTGGATCACCCCGCCAATCGCATCGCTGCCGTAGATCACCGAGCGCGAACCACGCAGGACTTCCACGCGTTCGATCTGCTGGATGTTCAGGTGCTGCAGGTTGCTGTCGCCGGAAGTCGAGTTGCCGATGCGCTGTCCGTCGACCAACACCAGGCTCTGGGCCGACTTGGTGCCACGAATGTAGACGCTTGCCAGACTGCCACGGCCACCGGCCTGTGAAACCTGCACGCCGGGCACGCGACTGAGCAAGTCGGTCACGCTGGTGGGTTGCAGGCGGTCGATGTCGTCGCGGGTGAAGACGGTGTTGGCGGCGCTGCTGTCGTTGCGCGCCTGGACCTGGCGGTTGGCGCTGATCACCATGTCGGGCAGCTTGAGGGCTTGGTCGCGTTCGAAACTGTCGGCGAGCAGGTCGGTGGCGGGCAGTAACAGAAGGGGCAGGGCGAGGCGAAGGCGGTTCATGGGCTGTCCGTAGCATTTGAAGTTGGCATAAAACAAATGTGGGAGCGGGCTTGCTCGCGAAGGCGCAGTGTCAGTCAATGCATCTGTCGACTGACCCAGCGCTTTCGCGAGCAAGCCCGCTCCCACATTTTTAATCGCGTTTCTACAGGCCCAGCAGGGCCATGCGCTGACGAACCGAAGCTTCAATCCCGGATTCATCCAGCCCGCACTCGGCCAGCATCTGCGCCGGCTTGGCATGCTCGACATACACATCTGGCAAGCCCAGGTGCAGCACCGACTTGAGGATATTCTCCCGCGCCAGGAACTCACTGACTGCCGCACCGGCGCCGCCCATGATGGCGTTTTCTTCGATGGTCACCAGCAGCTCATGGCTGCCGGCGATCTCGCGCACCAAGGCCTCGTCCAGTGGCTTGACGAAACGCATGTCTACCACCGTGGCGTCGATCTTCTCGGCCACTTTCAAGGCTTCAGCCAATTGCACGCCGAACACCAGCAAGGCAACGCCGCTGCCCTGGCGGCGGACGATACCCTTGCCGATTTCGATAGGCTCAAGGTCCTTTTCGATCACTGCATTCGGACCATTCCCCCGCGGATAGCGCACAGCCGCCGGGCCGTTGTACAGGTGGCCGGTGCTGAGCATCTTGCGCAGTTCGTTCTCGTCGCTCGGGGTCATCACCAGCATGCCGGGGATGCAGCGCAGGTACGAGAGGTCGAAGCTGCCGGCATGGGTCGGGCCGTCTTCGCCCACCAGGCCCGCACGGTCGATGGCGAACAGCACGTCGAGGTTCTGCACCGCGACGTCATGAATCAACTGGTCATAACCGCGTTGCAGGAACGTAGAGTAGATCGCTACCACCGGCTTGGCGCCTTCACAGGCCATGCCCGCGGCGAAGGTCACCGCGTGTTGCTCGGCGATGGCCACGTCGAAATAGCGCAGCGGGAAACGCTCGCTGAACGCCACCAGGTCGGAACCTTCCTTCATCGCCGGGGTGATGCCCACCAGGCGCGGGTCGGCGGCGGCCATGTCACACAGCCATTCGCCGAACACACCGGAATACTTTGGCCCGCTGGGCTTCTTCGGCGCGGCGGCCGGGGCGTTCAGCGGTTCCAGCTTGGTGATCGCGTGGTAACCAATCGGGTCGACTTCCGCCGGGGCGAAGCCTTTGCCTTTCTTGGTCACGATATGCAGGAACTGCGGGCCTTTAAGGTCACGCATGTTGCGCAGGGTGGCGATCAGGGTTGGAAGGTCATGGCCGTCGATCGGGCCGATGTAGTTCCAGCCCAGCTCTTCGAACAGGGTGCCGGGAACCAGCATCCCCTTGGCATATTCTTCGGTACGACGGGCAATTTCCCACGCGCCGGGCAGACGCGAGAGCACCTTCTTGCTGCCTTCACGCATGCTTGCGTAAGTGCGGCTGGAGAGGATTTTTGCCAGGTAATTCGACAGGCCACCGACATTGCGCGAGATCGACATGTCGTTGTCGTTGAGGATCACCAGCATGTTGGCGTCCACTTCCGGCGCGTGGTTCAGCGCCTCGAAGGCCATGCCGGCGGTCAACGCGCCATCACCGATCACCGCAATCGCCTTGCGATCGCTGTTTTGCAGGCGGGCGGCAATGGCCATGCCCAGCGCTGCACTGATAGAGGTGCTGGAGTGGCCGACGCCAAAGGTGTCGTACTCGCTCTCGGAGCGGCGCGGGAAGGCGGCGATGCCATCCTTCTGGCGCAGCGTGGCCATGCGCTCGCGGCGTCCGGTGAGAATCTTGTGCGGATAGGCCTGATGACCCACGTCCCACACCAGCCGGTCGTCCGGAGTGTCGAATACGTAATGCAGCGCAATGGTCAGCTCGATGACGCCCAGGCCGGCACCGAAATGCCCACCGGTCTGGCCGACCGTGTAGAGCAATTCCAGGCGCAACTCATCGGCCAGGGTTTCCAGCTCGGCTTCACCCAGGCGGCGCAGGCCGGCTGGCGTGTTGGCACGGTCCAGCAGGGGCGTGGCCGGGCGCTTGCGGGGAATCTCTTGAAACGTCGTGGGCATCAGGCGAATCGTTATAGGTATAGAAGAGGCGGCAGTTTACCTCAAGCATCGCAAACTGCCCACGCAGAGCGCCGAACTTGGCTGATATGCGGTGGAAAAGGCCGCTGTTGTCAGTGGCGACGTTCGACGATATACCGCGCCAGGTCACGCAGTGGCTCGGCAGCCGCGTCGAAAGGTCGCAGGGCATCCAGGGCCTGGTCCCGCAGCTCCAGGGCGTACGCCTTGGCGGCTTCCAGCCCAAGAAGCGAAGGATAAGTCGGCTTGTCCCGTGCGATATCAGCACCCTGGCGCTTGCCGAGGGTCGCGGTATCGCTTTCAACGTCGAGAATATCGTCCTGCACCTGGAACGCCAGGCCGATGGCCCGCGCGTAGGTTTGCAGCGCCGCCAGTTGCGCAGCTTCGGCACGGCCACTGGCCAGGGCGCCGAGGTGCACGGCGGCCTCGATCAGCGCGCCGGTCTTGTGGCGGTGCATGTATTCCAGGGCTTGTTGATCGAGCTTCAAACCGACCGAGCCCAGGTCAATCGCCTGGCCGCCGACCATGCCGGCAGGCCCTGCGGCCAGCGCCAGCGCGGTAACCATGCGCAGACGGATCTCGGCGTTGACGCTGCTCAGGCGCGGGTCCAGCAAGGCGCTGAACGCCAGGCTTTGCAGGCCGTCACCGGCGAGAATCGCGCAGGCTTCATCAAAGGCTTTATGGGTAGTGGGCTGGCCGCGACGCAGATCGTCGTCGTCCATTGCCGGCAAATCGTCGTGTACCAGGGAGTAAGCGTGGATCAACTCCACCGCACAGGCGGCGCCGTTGGCTTCCTCCGCCTGGGCGCCGAGGGCTTCACAGGCCGCATAGGCGAGCAACGGGCGAACCCGCTTGCCACCGTTCATCACGCTGTAGCGCATGGCCTCATACAGGCGGTTCAGCTCAGGGCTGGGCGCGACAAACAGCGGTTCCAGCGCAGCATTGACCCGGGCCTGGCTGCCGGCCTGATAAGCGTCGATCATTCAGGCTGTTCCGCATCGAAAGGTTCTTCGGCCAACTCCCCATCGCGTTCCAGCAACACCTGGACCTTCTGCTCCGCCTGCGCCAGGGCGCTCTGGCAGTCGCGGGTCAGGCCGATGCCTTGCTCGAATGCGGTCAACGAGTCTTCCAGCGACAACTCGCCGTTCTCCATCCGCTCGACCAGGGTTTGCAGGTCGGCGAGGGATTGTTCGAAATCGAGTGCAACTTTTTTGCGGGCCATGGCGGCTATTCCGGTAGACGGTAAACCGGCGCGACACTAGCAGACATGGGGGATTGGGGCAAATGAGTGGGGGGATTTGCCTTGAAAATCAATCGCCTTGAGTGTTGATTTGATAGCGGGTGCTGCGGCCGCCGCCGGGTAGCCGAACCAGGCAGTTTTTTTCCAGAAGATCGGCCAGATGTCGGGTCGCCGTGGCCTTGGACACTTTGGCCACTGCCTGATACTGGGCGGCGCTGATCCCGTGCTCAAAGCCCTTTTCGCCACCGTCGAGCAGGCGATTCAAGACTTTGGTCTGTTCGGCGCTGAGTGCGTGGTCCCGATGCTGCTGCCAGAAGCGGGTTTTGCCCAGCACCCGGTCAATCCGCATCATGGCCTGCTGCAAGCTACGAAGCAGCGTTTGCAGGAACCACTCAAGCCAATCGGTGATATCCAGCGTGGCCTTTTGACTGGTTTCCAGTGCACGGTAATAGCCCGCCCGGTCTTCAAGGATGCTCGCCGACATCGCGTAGAAGCGGATCGCTTGATGCTCTGCCTGGGCAAGCGCGAGGTCGGTAATCGCCCGCGTCAGACGACCATTACCATCATCGAAGGGATGCAGGGTGACGAACCAGAAATGCGCCAGGCCTGCGCGCAGCAATGGGTCAAGGGCCGCATGATGGCGACTGGCTTCAAACCATTCGATGAAATCGTCCAGCGACTGCTCTAGCCCTTGGCGGGGTGGGGCCTCGAAATGCACAGTGGGTCGGTCCAGTCGTCCCGACACAACCTGCATGGGCTCATCCCCCCTTAGCGCGCCTACGTTCAAGCCGTGGGTGGAAAAGCGGGCCTCCTCGGCGGGAAACAACCACCGATGCCAGTTAAATAGACGGGTGAGGGTAAACGGTTGAGCAACCTGTTGCGTGGCGTCCAGCATCAAGTCAGCCAGACCCTCGCTGCGTCGGCTCACGGAGCCGTCTTGCAATTGCTCCAGGCCCAGGCGTCGGGCCAAAGAGGAACGTACCGAGCCCACATTCAGTTGCTCACCCTCGATTGCCGAGGAGGTCAGAATGTTTTGCAGCAACGCATCCAGTTCATTCTCCGAACTCTGTGCCTGGCTGACCGAACCGAGCATGCCCAGCAACTTTCCTTGCGCCTGCGTGCACTCGCGCAACAACGCTGCGAGTCGCTCTGGTTGCCAGTGAAAGTGCGGCCAGTCGGGTTGTTGCCAGATCCAGTTCGGGTGATCCATGGAGGCATGCTCGGTATGTGAGCCGAATAGAAGGCTTATTCGGCTCATTTGGTGAGCCGATTGTGTGAGCGATTCGGCTCACTGTCCAGTCAGATGCGCACATCAGGCACAGCGCCGCCTCATCATTGGCCAGCAGGATCGCCTGTTCCATAACCTTTGGCGCAGTACTCGCCAGCTCCATCGATTCGCTGGCTGTCGCCCCCAGGCTTTCAAACAGCTGCCGGCGTCCTTGAAGATCTCCTGCGCTTGCTTGATGGCGTCCCACACGCCGGTAATCGCCGTCCAACTTCCCGCCAGCACGCCATTGCCAATCGCGCTCGAAGTGGACCTTTCCCAGTGCGGCCGGAAACCACTCCATTACTTGCGAAGCTTTTTCTGTTCCGAGCCGCTGCCCGGTACTACGTAAAACAGCGGTTCAGCTCATTGACGGCCGTGGCGTTTTCGGTGGTGCGTTGCATTGACCCTGAGCGTCCTTGAGACTGGCCTCAAATTCGACCAATCCCCCGTGCATCTTCTGCAGCGCTTCGATTTGCTTCATCAGTTCCTGCTTTTTGTTGGTGATTGCCTTGTCCGCCAGCTCCCAGGGCAACCCATCACCAGGATGCCCGACCAGAATCACCTGCAACTCCTTGAGCTTGAAACCCAACTGCTGGGCACACTTGATGAACGTCAGCAGCTCGACACTTTGCGTAGAGTAAATCCGATAACGGCCTTCCCGCTGCGGCGGCGGCAACAGGCCGATGGCCTCATAGTGACGAATCGCCTTGATGGTTGTGCCCGACAGTTGCGCGGCTTTGCCGATGTACATGAAAAATCCTTTTCCCAAAGAGTGCGCCGGCCTGTTTCAGCCACTGTTCCCGCTGTGCTGGCGTAGAGCCCAACACCGGCCCGAACAGCAACGTCTTGATCGGCTGAATGCCACAAAACGCCAGTGTTGTCTTGCGCATCTGATGCAGCGCGGGCATGCGGTAGAACCACCTGTAATACCACGGCGGCGTGTCCAGGGTCACCAGCAAGTGCGCGGTTCTGCCCTTCAGGAGTTTGTCGGGGAAGGCCTTTCCCTTGCGGTATTTGAAGGCGAAACCGGATAGGAAAATTCGGTCGATAAAACCTTTCATCAACGCAGGGATTCCACCCCACCAGATGGGGAAAACAAACGTCAGGTGATTGGCCCACAGGATGTCGGATTGAGCGTTGAGCAGGTCGGGTTCCAGAGGCTGGGCCTGGTTGTAGCCGTTGTGGAGGATAGGGTCGAAGGCCAGTTCACCCAGACGCAGGATGCGTACTTCGTGGCCGGCGTTTTTGGCGCTGGTGATGTAGGTGTCGGTGAGGGCCGAGCAGAAGCTGGTGCTGGAAGGGTGGCCGAGGATGACCAGGATGCGTTGGCTCATGGTGGTGCGGTCCTGAAAACTGGGGTTTCAGGGTGAGGTGTGACCTTAGGGGGAGAGTCAAGAAGATGCAGTGATTGGGAATGGCCAGGAAGACTGATCCCTTTCATTTGCAGGACGTTTCCTAGAGAATTCCAAGCGCTTGCGCCAGCAAAATCCCGCGACTAGTCTGCGTTCCGTCACTGCATATTCGGTGATCGGGTTTAGTCGCCCGGATTCGATTGGCGCACGATCAGTTCATGAGTCAGGCCGTTTTTCGCCTGCACTTTTATGGTGGCTGTGCGCAGGGCGCCCTCGGGCGCGCCGGGTTTCCAATCGACCGGTCGACTAACCTGCGTACAGCTGCCGCCTTCGTTTAGTCGCGAGGAGTGGTGGCTCCAAATGTTTGATTGGAGATTTACCATGGTCAAAGTTACCCCCGATCCACCCGCATTCCATAAAGCCTTACTCCGCGACACTGATGCCTCGCGTCGAGTGATCGATCACTACCTTAAAGCGCCGGACGCGCAGCCTTCACCCAACCCGTTTACCGTCGATGACGAACTGAGTTTCGAAGATGCGCTGGCCCATGCTGCCGAGTTGCTGCATTGCGCCGTAGCAACCGCCCAGGCGTCGACCGAGCCGCTGAATGGCGCACAGCGGGCGGTGATGCATTTGGTGGAAATGTCGAAGGTGGTGGTGGATCGAGCGCTGGACTGTTTGCAGCCGAGGTGAGGACCTTAAGCCTACGCTGAGGTTGCGATGCATTTGGTCAGCGATCTACTGACCAAATGCTCATCATCCTGGCTCAGGGGCGGAAATCCCGGCAGACGATCGCCATGGATTAAAGCGGTCTCCTCAGGCGTATGGCTTGAAGTCATTGCTGTCGCGAGTGAGTAGCTGCATCAGTTTGGGATGGATGAAGAGCTTTTCCTTGCCAACCTGAACCTCTTGCAGAACGCCGATGGCGACTAGTTCTTTGAGGTAACGGGAGGCTGCTTGACGCTGGGCAATCTGTTTGTCGACGACGTTGCTGATGCGGCAGTAGGGCTGTTCGAAAATGACGTCTACCAGCTCGCGGGAATAGGTTTTCGGCAACTGCTCACGAACAAACTGGGTGGTGTGCTCGGACAGGCTGCGAATAGCGGCAATTTTTGCACAAGTCCAGCGTGCTGTTTCTTCCACAGCGCTGAGCATGTACAGCAGCCAAGGCTCCCAGGCTTGTTCGCGAGTGACATCAAGCAACAGGCGGTAGTAATCGGCTCTATGGGCAATGATGTAACGGCTAAGGTAGAGAATCGGTAGATTCAGCAGGCCTTCCTGGATCAGGTACAGGGTGTTGAGCACTCGCCCGGTACGGCCATTGCCGTCGGTGAATGGGTGAATGGCTTCGAATTGATAGTGACTAACCGCCATACGTACTAATGGATCCAGGTCGGTCTCGTTGTGCAGGAAACGCTCCCAGTTGGCGAGCATGTCACGTAAGCGATCTTCGCCTTCCGGTGGGGTATAGATGATCTCGCCGGTTCGGTCGTTGGCTAGCTGGACTCCTGGCACCCGGCGTATATCCATGTTCACGCCTTTAAGCGTGCGGCAGATTTCGACTGCAGTACCGCTGGAGAGTGGGCGGTCGGCCAACGATTGATAACCTTTCTGCAGGGCTTTGCGGTAGCGCAGTGCTTCCTTGGTCGCTGGGTCTGCGTGGCTATCTCCATCCTGAGCATGCTGAAAGAGCAAATCCGTGGTGGTGACGATACTTTCGATCTCTGAGCTGTCCTTGGCCTCCAGCAATGGAATGGTGTTGATCAGCATTGTCTGGTTAGGGATCAGCTCAGCCGCTTGCTTCAATTCGGCCAGGGCTGTGCGGGCCTCAATGCAGCGTTTGAGCACTGCATGGGTTTCCAGAACAGTTGCCGGTGGCAAAGTGGGAAGCTGGTTGTAGGGCTTGTCAGCCTGCCAGGGAAGGTGGGATGCGGTCATGGATGGGGCTCGGTCTTTGACTTATCCGTCTAAAGGTAAGAGGGGCTCATCAGGGCGCCCTTTCGTGGCGTCAGTGTAAACATGCGTGCACTACGTGTCGCTATATTTTGATTTCTGCGACACGTCTTGATGTCATGTCGTTGGTAACGACAGGTATGCGAAACGTGTTCTTGGAACGGGCTTTTAGCGACGTATCAGGCGAATGTCCTGAGGATGGAAAAGACGGCTTGCGTGCCTTGGAGCGGTTGGCGCGTTCTCAAATAGCTCGATGCCTGGCAGGTGTAGCGCATTTCTTCCAGGCATTAAAAAGCCGGCTTGTGGCCGGCTTCTCGGGGACTGGTTCAGCTTATTTTTGGTAAACCTCACCAGCCTTCAAATCGTTCACCCAGGCTCGCACCCTGATGATAAGGGGCATCAGCGGGAACTCCTCCGCATCGCCAGGCAGGGCGGACCGGCTTCACGCCAACCCCCTGCCAAATGTGCGGCGGATAATACCCATATTCGCCTCAATTTCCCAGCTCCGGATCCGATTTAGAGCCTTCGTAGCCCAATAAATGCGCATCCAGCGGCACCGGCGGGCGGCGGTTATTCAGTGTCGCCCACCAGAACACCCAACCCAGAATCTCAAAGTTCTGCTCATGCCGCTGCTCATAGGTCAAAAACTCGTCCGGATGCTCGGCGCTGTTGTGGCTACGCATCCGCAGGCCACCTCCTGGACGGTTGTAGAGGTATTTGATCCGCAGCATTCCGTCGTGCTCTACCGCGTAGATTTCGCCATCGATGATCTGTTTGCGACCACAGTCGATGGCAAGGGTACTTCCGTCCTGGATGATGTCGATCATGCTGTTGCCGACCATGTAGGCCCCGAGCGCCCGCTCCGGGCTTACACCGATGGCTTCAAGGGTGTGCAGGGAGAGGCGGATGCTTTCGGTCGAGGTGAAGGTGGGGTGGAGGGGGATCTCCACGTCGATTTTTACCGGGCCCGAGACCGGGTGGGTGATGTAGTTGCCGCTGGTCTCGCGGGCGATACGGTGGGAGGTGTCTGCATCGGATCCTTCCAGCAGGTAGTTGGCGGGTGGATGTTTGGGGCCTTCGCCTGTGCGCAGCCAACGGCTGGTGACGCACAACAATTCTGCGAACTCGTTGAGCCGGCCCATGGGGACGCCGCGTTTGAACCAGTTGTTTACGTGTTGAGGCGTAACATCGCGGTTCTTGGCGAAGTCGGAAGCGGAAAGATGAACTTCCCGTAATAGCGCTCTTAAGCGATCACCTGATGTATTCATAAACGCAGAGTTTACTGGCCGTAAAATCAGATCAAATAAACCATGCGTTGAGTTGCTGTATGTAGGTGTTTCCTTATCGCAGGACTATTCTGCTAGTTGATTAAGCTAGTTAAACAATTGCTGTAAATATGTTTATTAAAGTAGCCGGATGTTTATGTTTTTCCCACAAAAAAAGCCCCGATTAATCGGGGCTTTTTCAGAGCGAATAGCGGTATCAGCCTTTGTAGGCAGCGACCGACTTCAGGATCTCGGCGCGGGCGGCGTCTGCATTGCCCCAACCGTCGATCTTCACCCATTTGCCTTTTTCGAGGTCTTTGTAGTTCTCGAAGAAGTGTTTGATCTGTTCCAGCAGCAGTGGCGGCAGATCGGTGTATTCCTTCACGTCGACATACAGCTGGGACAGCTTGTCGTGTGGTACTGCGATAACTTTGGCATCGCCGCCGCCGTCGTCAGTCATGTTCAGGATGCCGACCGGGCGGGCGCGGATAACCGAGCCTGGGGTAACCGGGTAAGGGGTCACGACCAGCACGTCGAGGGGGTCACCGTCGTCTGCCAGGGTGTTGGGGATGAAACCGTAGTTGGCCGGGTAGAACATCGGGGTGGCCATGAAACGGTCAACGAACAGGCAGTCGCTGTCTTTGTCGATTTCGTATTTGATCGGCGCGTGGTTGGCCGGAATCTCGATGGCGACGTAGATGTCGTTCGGCAGGTCTTTGCCAGCCGGAATCTTGCTGTAGCTCATTGGGCGTTGCCCCCGTAGTTGGCCATGGAACATGGCCGGATTGGCCTAAAAGTGGCGGCGATTATAGGCATATTCTGACGCCGATGCCATGCGTCAGACGTCGTAGTGCGCTTGGCGTTCCGTCTGATACCGCACGTCGCCGGCCTGCAGTTGGTGCAGGCGCGCCAGGGGATCCTGACGGTAGAAGTGGCTCAGTTGCTCGTACACCTGTGGATAACTGCTGACCAGTAAATCCGGGGCACTGAAGAAATATTCGCTGGTGACGGCAAAGAACTCGGCCGGGTTTTCCGCGGCGTAGGGGTCGATGGCCGTTTCGGCGTCAGGGTTGCGGTCGAGCCGGCGGTTGAGGTCGTCGAAGGCGCTTTGCATGACGCTGGCCCATTCCTGCACGCGCATGTCGTGGTGCAGGGGTGGCAGGCCGTTGGCGTCGCCGTTGAGCATGTCCAGCTTGTGGGCCAGTTCGTGAATGACCAGGTTGTAGCCTTCCCAGTTGCCGCTGGCCAGTACGCCGGGCCACGCAAGGATCACCGGGCCCTGTTGCCAGGCTTCGCCGCTGTGCTCGCCGTCCCACTCGTGCTCCACGCCGCTGGCGTCGCGATGGCGCTGCGGGCTGAGGAAGTCGTCGGGGTACAGCACGATCTCGTGGAAGCCCTGGTACCAGTCGAGGTCGCCAAGGTTCATCAGCGGCAGCTGTGCCTGGGCGGCGAGCAGCAGGCGCTGTTCCTGGTGCAGTTCGACGCCGGGCAGGGCGGTGAGGTGTTTTTCGGCGAGGAACACCACGCAGGCTTCCCGCAGCCACTGGTCTTGCTCGGCAGTGATGCCGTCGAGGAACGTCAGGTGATGGCGCACCCGCTGCCACGTTTCATCGGCAATCGGGTGCTTGGCCAGCAGGCGCCGGCGACGCCAGGCGCTGAGGGACCACATCGCAGGTTACTGCGGCTTGGCTTCGGTGGAATTGCGGCCAAAGCGGCTGCGGAACACACCGATGATCATCGGTACCAGCGACAGCAGGATGATGAACACCACCAGCAGCGACAGGTTTTTCTTGATGAAGGGCACGTTGCCGAAGAAGTAGCCCAGGGTTACCAGGCCGCCGACCCAGAGGACGGTGCCGAACACGCTGAAACCGAAGAAGCGCGGGTAAGGCATCTTGGCGATGCCGGCGACGAACGGTGCGAAGGTCCGCAGGATCGGCAGGAAGCGCGCCAGGGTCACGGTTTTGCCGCCATGCTTGTCGTAGAAATCGTGGGTCTTTTGCAGGTAGTCGCGGCGGAAGATCTTCGAGTTGGGGTTGCTGAACAAGCGTTCCCCGGCCGTTCGTCCGATCACGTAGTTGGTACTGTCACCCAGGATGGCCGCGAGCATAAGCAGGCCGCCCAGCAATATCGGGTCCATGCCGCCGCCCGCTGCAACAGCGCCGGCGATGAACAGTAAGGAATCACCCGGCAGAAACGGCATGACCACCAGGCCGGTTTCGCAAAAGATAACCAGGAACAGAATGGCGTAGATCCACACTCCGTAGTTTCTCACCAGCATGTCGAGGTACACGTCGAGATGCAGGATAAGGTCGAGCGGGTTGAAATCCATGGAGGGCACCTGTGTGAATGGCCTGGCTCAGCGGGCCTGTGCGGAGGCTTCGGGTAATAAGGGCTACAAGGTTGTGGCGTATTTCTTACGACCCTGAAAGGTCCGCATTATACGGATAGAGTTGTGAAAAGCGTGCTGGTTTTGTAGCGGGGAATGTCGCGACTTCGATCTGATTGTAGACACAGCGTCAGTGTGGGAGGGGGCTCCCACAACAGATGTATGAGGTTTGGTTAATAGTTGTCAGTCATCGCTGATCGCAAGCACGTAGTTCTTGAACTCGGTGTCTTCCCGAAAACCGATGGACTCATAGGTTTTCTGCGCCACCTGGTTGTCGCTGCTGGTGGACACACGCAGGCGCACGGCTTGAGTTTCCTTGGCCATCTTCTTCGCGGTACGCATCAGGTTGTCGGCCACCAACTGCCGGCGTGCGTCTTCGGCGACGTAGATGTCGTTGAGGATCCACACCCGCTTGAGGGACAACGATGAAAAGCTTGGATACAGCTGGCAAAAGCCAAGCAGTTTCTTGTCGTCATCGTCGGCCAGCGCCAGGTAGATCACGGACTCCTTGCGGCGCAGGCGTTTTTCCAGGAAGGCGCGGCTCGAATCAGGAAACGGCAGCGCGCCGTAAAACTCGCGGTATTTGACGAAAAGCGGGGTCAACAGGTCCAGGTGTTCCAGGGTCGCTTGAGTAATCCGCATGCCAGGCCTCAACTTCCAAATGGGGTATGACCACACAAGCGGCCGTGTCTCGATGCTGCCTAAAGCAGAGAAAAAGCGCAATCGTGCAGGGATCAGTCCTTCGGTGGGCTGAGCAGGAAGTTTCCTTTCATCAGGTCGGGATCATCCGACTCGAGGGTTTGTACCTGCGCTTCATCCTTGAGGTTGACCCCCGACAACTGCCGGCGACAGGCCTCCCGCATCAAGTAAAGCAGGCGGTGAGCGGCCATGCCGTAGCTCAAGCCTTCCAGGCGCACATTGGAGATGCAGTTGCGGTAGGCGTCAGTGAGACCGACCTTGGGGTTGTAGGTGAAATACAGCCCCAGGCTGTCCGGCGAGCTGAGCCCCGGCCGCTCGCCGATCAGGATCACCACCATTTTTGCCCCGAGCAACTGGCCGACTTCATCCGCGACGGCGACACGGCCCTGCTCCACCAGAATCACCGGTGACAGCGACCAGCCTTCAGCGTGGGTTTGTTCCTCCATGCGTGTAAGAAAAGGCAACGTATGTTTATGCACCGCCAGGGCCGACAAGCCATCGGCCACCACCACCGCCAGGTCCACGCCGCCGGGGTTGGCTTCGGCATAGTCCCGCAGGGCCTGGACGGATTCATCACTGAGGCGGCGCCCAAGGTCCGGGCGTTGCAGGTAGCTGTGGCGGTCGACGGCGGCGCTGTGCAGCAACAGGCTGTCGCGGCCGCGCTCCGCCAGTTGGCTGCTGAGTCCTGCATGATCAAACGGCAGGTGTACCGCGTCGCGGGCCTGGGCATGGGCGAACTGGAAATCCAGCTGAGCGCCGGTAGGCATGCTGGTGCCGGTGCGGCCCAGGGCAATCCGCGCCGGGGTCAGGCGCCGCAGCTCAAGCCACGGGTTGTCCACGTTGTTTTCCGGGGTGTCGATGTGCACGGGCGGTTCCTTCTTCATCCCAGTTGCGCCAAGGCGTGGCGGAATGCCGGTGGCAGGCTGTTGCCGAAGTGCACCTTGCCGTCGGCTTGCGTGAAGATGCCCATTTTCGCCAGCCACTGTTCAAACTCCGGTGCCGGCTTTAAACCCAATGTTTGGCGGGCGTAGAGCGCGTCGTGGAACGAGGTGGTCTGGTAGTTGAGCATGATGTCGTCGGAGCCCGGGATGCCCATGATGAAGTTGATCCCGGCCACGCCCAGCAGGGTGAGCAGGGTGTCCATGTCGTCCTGGTCGGCTTCGGCGTGGTTGGTGTAGCAGATGTCGCACCCCATCGGCACGCCCAGCAGCTTGCCGCAGAAGTGGTCTTCGAGGCCGGCGCGGATGATCTGCTTGCCGTTGTACAGGTACTCGGGGCCGATAAATCCTACGACCGTGTTCACCAAAAACGGCTTGAAATGCCGGGCAACGGCATAGGCGCGGGTTTCGCAGGTTTGCTGGTCGACGCCAAAGTGTGCGTTGGCCGACAAGGCGCTGCCCTGGCCGGTTTCGAAATACATCAGGTTTTGCCCGAGGGTGCCGCGATTAAGGCTCAGGCCCGCGTCGTAGCCTTCCTGCAGCACGCTCAGGCTGATGCCGAAGCTGGCATTGGCCGCCTCGGTGCCGGCGATCGACTGGAACACCAGGTCCAGCGGCACGCCACGGTTGATGGCTTCGATGGAGGTGGTGACGTGGGTCAGCACGCAGGCCTGGGTCGGGATTTCATAACGCTGGATGATCGCGTCGAGCATTTCCAGCATCGCGCAGATCGAGGCGATGCTGTCGGTAGCCGGGTTGATGCCGATCATGGCGTCGCCGTTGCCGTAGAGCAGGCCGTCAAGAATGCTCGCGGCGATACCGGCCGGCTCATCGGTGGGATGGTTGGGCTGCAGGCGGGTGGACAGGCGCCCGCGCAGGCCCATCGTGCCGCGGAACTGTGTGACGACGCGGATCTTCTGCGCCACCAGTACCAGGTCCTGCACACGCATGATCTTCGATACGGCGGCGGCCATTTCCGGTGTCAGCCCGGGCGCCAGGGCGCGCAGGCTCTGTTCGTCGGCCGCGTCGCTGAGCAGCCAATCCCGCAAACCCCCGACGGTCAGGTGGCTGACCACGGAAAACGCCTGTTTATCGTGGGTATCGATAATCAGCCGGGTGACTTCGTCGCTTTCGTACGGGATCAGCACTTCTTCGAGAAAGTGCTTCAACGGAATGTTGGCCAGGGCCATTTGCGCCGCGACCCGCTCGCCATCGTTCTGGGCGGCAACACCCGCCAAAAAATCCCCGGAGCGGGCCGGGCTGGCCTTGGCCATCACGTCCTTGAGGCTGTCGAAGCGGTAGGTCAATGCACCGACCGCGTGGGAAAAGCTTGCCATACAGAGTCTCCTTGTCGACGCGGGCTGAATGTGAGTAAAGCGCCCGCGTCGAGGTTTATGGCAGTTAGTGCAAGGCGGCCTCTGCGGCCTGGATCGCCGCAAATTCTTCTTCCGGCGTGCCTGCTACCAAGTGATGCCGACTGTAGAAAGCAAAGTAAGCAATTAATACTCCATAGATGATCGCGGCGCCAATCACCACGCGCGGATCCACCAGAAAGCCCGCCACAACAGCGATGCAGGCCAGTACCAGGGCGACGCCCGAGGTGAAGATGCCGCCCGGAGTACGGTAAGGGCGGTCCATTTTGGGGCGGCGGATGCGCAAGGTGATGTGCGCGGCCATCATCAGCACGTAGGAAATGGTCGCGCCGAATACGGCGACCAGGATCAGCAAATCGCCTTGGCCGGTCAGCGACAGGCCGAACCCGATGATGCCGGGGATCACCAGGGCCAGTACCGGTGCCTTGCTTTTGTTGGTCTGCGACAGCTTGCGCGGCAGGTATCCGGCGCGGGAGAGGGCGAAGATCTGCCGGGAGTAGGCGTAGATGATCGAGAAGAAGCTCGCGATCAGCCCGGCAAGGCCCACCAGATTGACGAAGTGGCCCATCCACGTGGAGCCGCCGTAGGCTTTGGACAAGGCTTCCACCAGCGGATTGCCCGATGCCATCAACGCGTAGGCGCCAGCACCGCCGGGGGCGATCACCAAAATCAGCAGGGCGAAGCTGGTCAGCACCACAATGGCGCCGATCAGGCCGCGGGGCAGGTCGCGTTTGGGGTTCTTGGTTTCTTCAGCGGCCAGTGGCACACCTTCGACCGCCAGGAAAAACCAGATCGCATAGGGAATCGCCGCCCACACGCCGACATAACCGAAGGGCAGGAAAGTGCTGGCGCCCTTGGCCTCGGTCACCGGGATGTCCAGCAGGTTGGCGACACTGAAGTGCGGCACCATCGACACCAGGAACACACCCAGGGCAATCGCGGCGACGGCGGTAATCACAAACATCAGCTTCAGCGCTTCACCCACGCCGAAGATGTGGATGCCGATAAAGATGATGTAGAACGCCAGGTAGATCATCCAGCCGCCAATGCCGAACAGCGACTCGCAATAGGCGCCGATAAACACCGCGATGGCGGCGGGGGCGATGGCGTATTCGATAAGGATCGCGGTGCCGGTGAGGAACCCGCCCCAGGGGCCGAACGCGCTGCGGGCAAAACCGTAGCCGCCGCCGGCGGTAGGGATCATGGAAGACAGTTCGGCCAGGGAGAAACACATGCACAGGTACATGGTGGCCATCAGCAGTGTGGCGAGGAACATACCGCCCCAGCCACCCTGGGCCAGGCCGAAGTTCCAGCCGGCGTAGTCGCCGGAGATGACGTAGGCAACACCGAGACCGACTAATAGTACCCAGCCGGCAGCGCCTTTTTTCAGTTCCCGTTGTTGGAAGTATTCGGTGCCGACCTTTTCAAAGTCGACGGAAGACCCGGACGCCGGAGCGCCATTCGGTTCGCTGGGCATGATGGAATCCCTTTCTTATTGTTTTATCCCGGCTTACTTAAGTAAGCCGAATGAGTAGCAAGGTCTTGTGAAGATCAAGTGTGGGAGCGGGCTTGCTCGCGAATGCGGTAGTCAGTTGAAAACTCAGTAACTGATACACCGCATTCGCGAGCAAGCCCGCTCCCACATTTTTATTGCATTTCAAATGTGGGAGCGGGTTGTCAGTTAGAAGAAGCCCAGCGGATTGATGTCGTAGCTCACCAGCAGGTTTTTGGTCTGCTGATAGTGATCAAGCATCATCTTGTGAGTCTCACGGCCCACACCGGACTTCTTGTAACCACCGAACGCGGCATGCGCCGGGTACAGGTGATAGCAGTTGGTCCATACACGCCCGGCCTTGATCGCCCGGCCCATGCGGTACGCGCGGTTGATGTCGCGGGTCCACAGGCCGGCACCCAGGCCGAACTCGGTGTCGTTGGCAATCGCCAGGGCTTCGGCTTCATCCTTGAACGTGGTGATGCTCACCACAGGGCCAAAGATTTCTTCCTGGAACACCCGCATCTTGTTGGTGCCCTTGAGCAGGGTTGGCTGGATGTAATAGCCGGTGGCCAGATCGCCGGTCAGCTTCTCGACCTTGCCGCCAGTCAGCAGCTCGGCGCCTTCGCCTTTGGCGATTTCGAGGTAGGACAAAATCTTGTCGAACTGCTGCTCGGACGCCTGGGCGCCGACCATGGTGTCGGTGTCCAGCGGGTCGCCACGTTTGATCGACTCGACCTTCTTCATCACCACTTTCATGAAGTCGTCGTAGATCGACTCTTCCACCAGCGCGCGGGAAGGGCAGGTGCACACTTCGCCCTGGTTGAAGAACGCCAGCACCAAACCTTCGGCGGCCTTCTCGATGAATTGCGGTTCGGCTTTCATGATGTCGGCGAAGAAGATGTTCGGCGACTTGCCGCCCAGCTCAACGGTGGACGGAATGATGTTCTCGGCGGCCGCGTGCATGATGTGCGAGCCCACTGGCGTGGAGCCGGTGAAGGCAATCTTGGCGATGCGCTTGCTGGTGGCCAGGGCTTCGCCGGCTTCTTTGCCGTAGCCGTGCACCACGTTCAGCACGCCCGGCGGCAGCAGGTCGCCGATCAGTTCCATCAGCACGTTGATGCCCAGCGGGGTTTGCTCGGCAGGCTTGAGCACCACGCAGTTACCGGCGGCCAGGGCTGGCGCGAGTTTCCAGGCGGCCATCAGCAGCGGGAAGTTCCACGGGATGATCTGGCCGACCACGCCCAGCGGTTCGTGGAAGTGGTAAGCGGCGGTGTGTTCGTTGATCTCGGCGCTGCTGCCTTCCTGGGCGCGGATGCAGCCGGCGAAGTAGCGGAAGTGATCCGCGGCCAGCGGGATGTCGGCGTTCAGGGTTTCGCGCACGGCCTTGCCGTTGTCCCAGGTTTCGGTGATGGCCAGCAGTTCGAGGTTCTGTTCGATGCGGTCGGCGATTTTCAGCAGTACCAGCGAGCGGTCCTGGGCCGAGGTCTTGCCCCAGGCGTCAGCGGCGGCGTGGGCGGCGTCCAGGGCCTTGTCGATATCCTTGGCAGTGGAGCGCGGGAATTCGGCGATGGGCTTGCCGTTGACCGGCGAGGTGTTGGTGAAATAGTTGCCATCGACCGGCGCGACAAACTCACCGCCGATGTAGTTGCCGTACTTGGCCTTGAACGAAACGATCGCGCCTTCAGTACCGGGGTGTGCGTAACGCATGGTGGGTATCTCCTGGCTTTTTGTGTTTATTGGAGGACGCACGGTTGTGCTTGTTAAAGCGTAGAGCAAAGGTCGGGCCAGTGCCTCGTAGAGCCTGTAAATCAAGGGTTTAGAGGTTGTTGCAAACCGTTGCTGTGGCAAGCTTGGTACAGCCTGGGTGACAGTTTGTGCCATAAGCGGTACAGCCTGTGACCGGTGGGTCTGCCCGGGATTGCATTGGTCGGGAGGCTGGAGGATGCTGGGCACTCGCGCGCGGTGTACTTCACGCAGGGAGAATAATAAGAACATGCAAAACGATCATTTCAGTCGCCATGCCCAACAAGTCCTGACGGTCACCCGTGGGCAGGACCCGCTGCATGGCCCCGGCAGCGATCCGTCCATCGCCCGCTCCTGGCTGCGTTGTCTTGAGGACTATCACCTCGACCCCGCATTGACCATCGCGCCCACGGTGCTCGAACATGGCCGCCTGCTGGAAAGCCGCGAACGCCTGCAACAAGTGCTGAGCATCGCCGGCAATGAAATGAACAGCCTGCATCAACAGCTCTCCGGCGCCGGCCATGCGGTGCTGCTGACCGACGCCCGCGGGGTGATCCTCAACTGCGTCACCGCCCCCAGCGAGCGCAAGATCTTCGAGGGTGCCGGGCTGTGGCTGGGTGCCGATTGGAGCGAGGCCTGCGAAGGCACCAACGGCATCGGCACCTGCCTGGTGGAGCGCCAGTCCCTGACGATTCATCGCGATGAACACTTTCGTGGCCGACATACCGGCCTGACCTGCTCGGCCAGCCCGGTGTTCGACCCTCATGGCGAACTGCTGGCGGTGCTGGATGTGTCCTCGGCCCGGGAGGCTGTGTCGCGCCAGAGCCAGTTCCACACCATGGCGCTGGTCAATCTTTCGGCGAAGATGATCGAGAGCTGTTACTTCCTGCGCCATTTTGAGCACCATTGGTTGCTGCGCTTTCATTTGCAGGCCGAGTCTGTGGGCCTGTTCAGCGAAGGGCTGCTGGCGTTCGATGGTGAAGGGCGCATTTGCGCGGTTAACCAGAGTGCGTTGAACCTGCTCGGGCAAATCCGTGGCGGGTTGTTGGGGCAGCCGGTCGAGGCGTTTTTCGATTGTTCGCTCGATGAGTTGCTCGGGCGTGCCAGCGCGAACGCCAGCGCCAGTTGGCCCCTGCGTACCCGCGATGGCCGTGGCTTGTTCGCGGTGTTGCGCGGCCAGCCACGCAGCGTACCGGTGCCGGTGGCCCACGCCTTGCCGGAGCGGCCGCGATTGCCGGGCATTTGCCTTGGAGACGCGGCGCTGCAAAACGATTTCCGCAGAGCCTTGCGGGTGTTCGAGCGTGATGTGCCTTTGCTGATCCAGGGGGAAACCGGGTCTGGCAAAGAGGCGTTTGCCAAGGCCGTGCACCATGCAAGCCTGCGCGCAGATAAAGCCTTTGTGGCCCTCAACTGCGCAGCCATCCCGGAAAGCCTCATCGAAAGCGAGCTGTTCGGTTATCGCGGCGGCAGTTTTACCGGCGCCCGCAAGGAAGGCATGCGCGGCAAGCTGCAGCAGGCAGATGGTGGCACGTTGTTTCTGGATGAAATCGGCGATATGCCGCTGGCTTTGCAAACCCGGCTATTAAGGGTGCTTGAAGACCGCTTGGTAGTGCCCATCGGCGGTGAACCGCAAGCGGTGGACGTCAGAATTATCAGCGCTACCCACCGTAATCTGCTTGATCGGGTGCAGGACGGTAGTTTTCGTGAAGACCTGTATTACCGGCTCAATGGCCTGGAAGTGGCCTTGCCGCCGTTGCGCGAGCGCAGTGACAAATTGCAGCTGCTGGACTTCCTGCTGGCCGAAGAAGCGGGAAATCAGGCGGTGCAGCTTGACGGCGAGGCCCGCCAGGCCCTGTTGGCGTTCGCGTGGCCGGGCAACGTGCGGCAGTTGCGCACGGTGTTGCGCACCCTCGCCGCACTGTGTGAGGACGGGCGGGTGAGGCTTGATGACCTGCCTGCACAGATTCGTGCCGTGCAAACCGTGCCGGTGGTGGTGAGTGAACCGGCAAACTCATTGCTGGATGCTGCCGAGCGCCAGGCATTGCTGGCAACATTGGTGCAGCAACGCTGGCATATGACGCACGTGGCGACCGTGCTTGGAGTCAGTAGAAATACGCTTTATAGAAAGTTACGTAAGTATGGTATAGCGCGTCAGGTTTAATGATGACGTTAACTGTTCTGACTGTGAGTGATCAATCTGTGTTGTGAGCGACTGTGCGTTAAATAATTGGCGTCGCACCGTATTAATGTTTTGTCATGTATTTTTGTGCGTAGGTGACTGTCTTCTGGAACGTTCATTATCTGTTTAGTTACTAAGTTGGCGGTTATCGATTTTCTCGATAACTCGCTGATAGCGCTTATGCGTAAATAGTAACAACAAGTGAGATAATAACCATGAACATTACTAGATCTCGGCCCACCACGGTCAATATACCTCCAGTGAATACACCACCGGTCACGCGCAATGGCGGTGTAACGCCTCCGGTAGTACGTCCCGGCGGCCAGGGCAACACCCCTCCAAAAGCTCCCCAACCTAAACCCCGGTTAGGGAAAAATCCGGCCACAGAAACCCCCACACCCCAACCCAAGCCCGAGAAAACCAATACCTTTCAAACGCTGACACAACAAAAATTGATGAACCAAGGGTCTGCCAACCGGCCGTTCAAGCCTCAGGCCAGCGCAGATCCTAAAGATATGGCACAGGTGACTCAAAACCTGATGGTTGCTGATCGCCTGGTCAAGGCTAAGGTATTCGACACCTCGCCCCAGGCTGCGACGGTAGCCCGCGACGCCTTTGTCAGTGCGGGTGTAAGCGGATTGGTCAGTGCTCCCCTGAGTATTGGTACCTACGCAGGCTCGGTTTGGTCTGGCGAGACAATCAAGGCGCAGTTTACAAACAATACGCCACTGCTCCCTCCGGCTCACCAGCCGGCTCCAAGCACGCAGGTGCCTGCCGCGAAAACCGACGGGACAACATCGGTCGTCGCCACGCAGGACACCGACACGGGTGCCACGACCGCGCGCTTGGGCCTGGCCGAGTTGCGCATGGAAGTCATTGCCAACAATATTATGGCAATGCGTCAAGGAACGAATGCTCCGGCACTTAAAATGAGCGACTCCTCGTCGCGTACGCCAAGCGAGCGCCTGGAAACGCTTGAGGCCTTGTATAAAACTGCGGAGGAACAGCTTAAAAAACTGGCGGACGAAAACGACATGGTATTCCGGCCTTACATTGCCACTCCCGCAGACGGCACCGATGACAAAGGCCGTCTGGATGTTATTGATAAAAAATTCGACGCATTAAACAAGTTCATAGGGAAGTTGTTGCACATGGGAACGCTGTCATTACCGGCAGAGTCTGCCGAAACAAAAGTCGTGTGACATAACCCCGCGTAAACTTTCGAGTCATGGATGATGCTCAGTCAAACTGGCGATGGGTCCGATGCCATGCATGCATCCTGTGGCACCGGACTTATCGAATATTCCCCTACGCTCTGACAAACAATGGCGGCTACCCCCCAAGGCCTGCGTGCTACAGCTAAAGAGTGCGATTTTCCCTTCCCTGCGCTAACCTGCCTCGATGTTTTACGAGGTCGACTATGCACATTCATATTCTCGGTATTTGCGGCACGTTCATGGGCTCCATGGCGGTGCTCGCCAAAGAACTGGGCCATCATGTTACTGGCTCCGATGCCAACGTTTACCCACCCATGAGCACGCAACTGCAGGCCCAGGGCATTGAGCTGACCCAAGGTTATGACCCGGCGCAATTCGACCCGGTCCCGGACCTTGTCGTGATCGGCAATGCCATGGTGCGCGGTAACCCGGCAGTCGAATATGTACTGAATAAAGGTTTGCCGTACGTGTCTGGCCCGCAATGGCTGGCCGATCATGTGTTGCAAGGCCGTTGGGTACTCGCCGTTGCCGGTACCCATGGCAAGACCACTACCAGCAGCATGCTGGCCTGGGTGCTGGAGCATGCGGGCATGAGCCCGGGCTTCCTGATTGGTGGCGTGCCGCAGAATTTCTCGGTGTCGGCGCGCCTCGGCGACACCCCGTTTTTTGTCATCGAGGCCGATGAGTACGACAGCGCGTTCTTCGACAAACGCTCCAAGTTCGTTCACTACCGCCCGCGTACGGCGATCCTGAACAACCTGGAGTTCGATCACGCGGACATCTTCCCTGATCTGGCGGCCATCGAGCGGCAGTTCCACCACTTGGTGCGCACCATTCCCAGCGAAGGCCTGGTGATTCACCCCACCACCGAGCCTGCCCTGCAGCGAGTTATCGAGATGGGCTGCTGGACCCCGGTACAAACCACCGGTGCTGGCGGCCAATGGCAGGTCAAGCTGCTGAGCGAAGATGGCTCCAAATTTGAAGTACTGTTCGAAGGCGTCGCCCAAGGCATCGTCGATTGGGACATGACCGGCCAGCACAACGTCGCCAATGCCTTGGTCACCCTGGCGGCTGCGCGGCATGTCGGCGTGGTGCCGTCCATGGGCATTGCGGCCTTGAGCGCGTTCAAAAGCGTCAAGCGCCGGATGGAAAAGGTCGCCGAAGTGAATGGGATTACCATCTATGACGACTTTGCCCACCACCCGACGGCCATCGCCACTACCCTGGATGGCTTGCGCAAGCGTGTGGGTGATGCCCAGGTGATCGCGATTATCGAGCCGCGCTCCAACTCCATGAAGCTGGGCGCCCACCGTGATGGTTTGCCGGAAAGCGTCAACGATGCCGACCAGGTTGTGTGGTACGCGCCGGCCAACCTCGGTTGGGACCTGCCTGCCATCGCCGCGTTGTGCACGGTGCCGTCGATTTGCCGCGACTCACTGGAAGGCATTATCGAACACGTGAAACACCAGGCCAGGCCCGGCACTCACGTGGTGATCATGAGCAACGGCGGCTTTGGCGGCCTGCATGGCAAACTCGCCGAGGCCCTGAAGTGAGCGGCCCGGAACGCGTCACCCTGGCGATGACCGGCGCGTCCGGCGCGCCCTATGGCTTGCGCCTGCTGGACTGCCTGGTGCGCGAAGACCGCGAGGTGCACTTCCTGATCTCCAAGGCTGCGCAACTGGTGCTGGCCACCGAGACCGATGTGGCGTTGCCGCCCAAAGTGCAGATGATGCAGGCCTTCCTCACCGAGTACACCGGTGCGGCGGCGGGGCAGATCAAGGTCTATGGCAAGGAAGACTGGATGTCACCGGTGGCGTCGGGCTCCGGTGCGCCGGCCGCGATGGTGGTGGTGCCGTGTTCCACCGGGACCCTGTCGGCGATTGCCACGGGCGCCTGCAACAACCTGATCGAGCGCGCGGCGGACGTGACCTTGAAGGAGCGTCGCCAGTTGATTCTGGTGCCGCGCGAAGCGCCGTATTCGAGCATCCATCTGGAGCACATGCTCAAACTGTCGAACATGGGCGTGACTATCTTGCCGGCGTCGCCGGGCTTCTATCACCAGCCGCAGACCATCGATGACCTGGTGGACTTTGTGGTGGCGCGGATTCTCAACCTGCTGAACATTCCCCAGGACATGCTGCCGCGCTGGGGCGAGCACCATTTGAGCAGTGATGAATAAACTATTGATGGTGCTGCTGGCGCTGCAACTGACCGGGTGTGCGACTGCGCGAACCCTGGACGCCGCCCAGCCCGGCGCGCCGGTGGTGTATGCCGGCACGCGGCTGGACATGTATGCGATTCAGGGCGGGTGCTGCGCGATGGACCGTTTTGGGGCCGAGGCGCCGAGCTATCCCCATGTCGACCTGCCGGCCAGTGCCTTGCTCGACACGCTGCTGTTGCCGCTGTCGGTGCTGACGGTGCTGGGGGTTGGGTTCAATGCGACGGGCGGGCTTTAGTACTTATCCCAGTATTAACAGAAATCCAATGTGGGAGCGGGCTTGCTCGCGAATGCGGTGGATCAGTCACTGTATCATTGACTGATCCACCGCATTCGCGAGCAAGCCCGCTCCCACATTTGGATGGTGTCCTGCCTGGAATTACGTGTTATTTGCCGAGCTTGCGCAGCTCGTCCGACTCTATAACCCGCACCCCATCCTGCTCTTCCAGCGCCAGTCGCCACATCGCCCGCGCCAGTTCGCACACTTCAATGCCGTGGTACTTGCCCGGAATCAGCCGCGACAATGGCCCGGCCAGTTGCTCGGCCAGCCGCGGTTCCAATCGCTCACCCAACAACAGCGAAGGTCGGACGATGGTCAACTGCGGCCAATCCTGGGCTTTCAACGCCTGTTCCATCTCGCCCTTGACGCGGTTGTAGAAGATCGAGGATTTCGGGTCGGCACCGATTGCGCTGATCACGATCAGGTGCCGCGCCCCCATTTCCCGGGCGCGCTTGGCAAAGGCCACGACCATGTCCAGGTCGACGGCGCGGAACGCTTCTTCGGAGCCGGCCTGCTTGATGGTGGTGCCCAGGCAGCAGAAGGCGATGTCCACCTGGCCGCTCAGTTGCGGCAGGAATACTGCCGGGTCGCCCACCGGGTTTTCCAGGTGTGGATGCTCGGCCAGAGGCTTGCGGCTGGGTGCCAGCACGCGGGTCACGGTCGGCTCGTTGAGCAGGCGGTCCAGCAGGTGCTCCCCGGTCAGGCCGGAGGCTCCGGCGAGCAAGATATGCTGAGGCGTCAGGTACATGATGTTTCCCCCTTGATACAGATTCAGCTTAGTTGCTCTTGGCTTCCTTGCTATTCATTGAGACGCTTTCGAGCGCCTTTCGTGCCTGCTGTTTGCGTAATAATTGCCAATGGGCGATTACGCCTTTGGGGGCCCAGATCTGCGGTTCGGAGGCTTCGAAGTTGTCCGCCTGTTCGCGTTCGGCCACGTGGGTCTGTGCCAGCTTGAAGGCTTGCTGCAAGTCGTCGGTCTGGTTGAAGGCCTGGGCAAAGAGGGCGTCGCCGAAGTAGGTGAAGTCGGCCTCTTCGGAGCAGCCGAACGACACGCGATCGGCGCGCGAGGCGGTCATGATCAGGGTGTGTTCGTCCTTCAGGGCCGGGATGAACCCGCCGGAGTAGCAGGCCGAAATCACGATGATCTTGTCGCGGTTCTTCAGCGGTGCCAGCACGGCGGCCAGCTCATCGGCCGGCAGGTCGGCCAGCTCCATGCGCGGCTGGTCGAGCACCAGTTCGTGCTCGTGGGTGCCGTGGCTGGTCAGGTAGATAAACACCAGGTCTTGCGGGCCACTGCGTTCGGCCAAGGTCTGGACTGCGCGGCGCAGGCTTTCGCGAGTGGCCATCGGGCGGTCGGCAATATGGTCGCGATGGTTCACCAGGCGGATCTGGCCGTAGGCGCCGAAGCGTGTGGCGAGCATGTTGCTGACGTAGTCGGCTTCGCGCAGGAACACACTTTGTTTGCCGTCGCCGGCCACCACCAGGGTGTACAGCTCCACCCCCGATTTGGACGCGGGCACGGCGGCGAGGGCGGCATCCAGCAAGTGGCCCTGGGCAAACAGGCCGATTTCCAGCGGGTCAGGCAACAATTTGCCCTCGGCGTCGCGCACGCGCATGCCGTTGACCCAGGTGCCGGCCTGCACGGTGCCGTCGGTGAGCACCAAAGTGCCACGACCTTGATAGCTGTCGCTGTCGAAGCCACCAATATAGAAGCTGCCGTCGGTGAGGTTCAGGCGGCCTGTGCCTGTGAAGCGCCAGTCGACGAACTGGCCGACGTAGTGGCTGCCATCGACGCCGATCAGTTCGCCCTTGCCGCTGAGGGCGCCTTCCTTGAATTCGCCGATCCATACGTCGCCGTCGGCGTTTTCGTAGCGGCCCTTGCCGTTGAGCTGGTTTTGTTTGAAATGGCCGATGTACATGTCGCCGTCGGCGCTGTTGAAGGTGCCGTTGCCCTCCAGCTGGCCATCGACGAAGCGGCCGCTGAACTGGTTGCCGCTGTCGTCGTTGCGCTGGCCTTCGCCGTTGGGCTTGCCGTGGGCGAACTGGCCCTGGTACTGGCTGCCGTCGGCCAGCTCGAGGCGGCCGAGGCCGGAATACTGGTCGTCCTTGAATTCGCCGCGATAGGTCATCTGCCCCTCTTTGAGGGTGCCTTCGCCGTTGCGCTTACCTTGTTTGAAACCGCCGACGTAGCTGTTGCCCGACGTGGTCAGGCTGCCCTGGCCGTCGAACAGGCCCTGCTGGAACTGGCCTTTATAGACCTCGCCGTTGCTGCCATGCCATTCGCCCTGGCCGTGCCACTGGCCTTTATCGAACTGGCCCGCGTACCAACTGCCATTGGGGTAATCCACCCGGCCCTGGCCTTGCAGCAAGCCATTGACCACATCGCCACGGTAACGACCGCCATCGGGCAGCCGCGCATCGGGCGGCAACAGCGATTCGCCGTCGCCGCACGCGGTGAGCAACAGGACAAGAGCAAGGGGAGCGAGTGGGCGCATAGCGGGATCCGGATAATTGAGCGCCGAGTATGCCGCAGCTGCGAGATCTATACATAAATTTACATGAATTGTGGTGAGCGGACGGGCTCACCACAGCCAGGCTTCAGACGAAGCAGAGTGACAACGATTCTGCAATGTAGGCCGGTTTTTCCTGGCCATCGATTTCCAGGGTGCAGGTGGCTTTAAGCAACCATTGCCCAGGTTTTTTCTCGGTGGCGTCGGTCAGGGTCACGGCCAGGCGCACCCTGGAGTCGACCTTCACGGGCTGGATGAAGCGCACGCTGTCCAGGCCATAGTTGACCGCCATCTTCAGGCCTTCGGGCATGATCAGGATGTCTTCGATCAGCTTGGGTATCAGCGACAGCGACAGGAAACCGTGGGCGATGGTGCCGCCAAACGGGGTCTGGGCGGCTTTCACCGGGTCGACGTGGATGAACTGAAAATCGCCGGTGGCTTCCGCGAACAGGTTGATACGTTCCTGGTCGATGGTGAGCCATGCAGAACGTCCCAGTTCCTTGCCGACATATTCTTTGAGTTGCGCTACGGGTACTGAGGGCATTGCGACTCTCCTTCTTTGCTCGGTTGGCTTCATCGTTTTTGTAGTTTTGGACAGGTCCAGAGAACCAATGTAGATCATCACGGGCACTTGGCCCGGTCAACCCACCATGCTTTTGGCGAATGCCGCTCCATAGAGGCAGCGTGCTTATAATGCCGACACGCTTTTGGGGGGAAGAACGGATGCTGTTACGCGGTCTGACATGGCTGGTGCTGTTTCAATTACTCGGCACGGCGATCAATCATTTGTTTGTCCCGGTGCTGCCGGGGCCGATTATCGGGCTGCTGCTGATGCTGGCCTTCCTGGTGTGGCGCGGCGAAGTCGGTGAACCCCTGAGCCTGGCGGCCAGCAGTCTGCTGCGTTATTTGCCGCTACTGCTGGTGCCGCCTGCGGTCGGTGTGATGGTGTATGCCAAGGACATTGCCGCCGACTTCTGGGCCATCGTCGGCGCGCTGGTGCTGTCGCTGGTGATCGCCATGGGCTTTGTCGGCGTGCTGATGCAGAAACTGGTCAAGCGCCAGGCGCAGCGGGAGGACGGCCAATGACACTGGACTGGCAGGGCGCCTGGGCCGCCGTGATTCATCACCCGTTGTTCGGCATCGGCATCACCCTCGGCGCCTATCAGCTGGTGCTGGCCGGTTTCGAGAAAACCCGCTGGATTTTCCTGCAACCGGTGCTGGTGTCGATGCTGTTGGTGATCGGCGTGTTGCTCGGCTGTGGCCTGACGTACGTCGAGTACCGCAAGAGCACCGAGATCATGAGCATCCTGCTGGGCCCGGCGACGGTAGCCCTGGCGGTGCCGCTTTACCTGAATCTGCGACGAATTCGCCAATTGTTCTGGCCGATTTTTACTACGCTGGTGGTGGGAGGCGTATTGGCCACCGGCCTGTGCGTGCTGTTGGGCTGGTGGTTTGGCGCCGAACACATGATGCTGATGACCATGGCACCCAAGTCCGTGACCTCACCGATTGCGATGCTGGTGGCCGAGCAGATCGGCGGCGTGGCGGCATTGGCGGCGGTGTTCGTGCTGATCACCGGGGTGATCGGCGCGATGATCGGTCCGGCGTATCTGTCACGGTTGGGCGTGCACAGCCCCGAAGCGCGCGGTATGGCGCTGGGCATGATCGCCCACGCCGTAGGTACGTCGGTGGCCTTGCAGGAAAGCGAAGAGACCGGCGCCTTTGCGGCGCTGGCCATGAGTCTGATGGGCGTGGCCACGGCGGTGTTCCTGCCGTTGGCCGTGTCGCTGGTTATTTAAGTCGGGTTTAAGGAAACCTTTATGAGTCTGGCGCTTTTCCCGCTCAATACCGTGCTGTTTCCCGGGTGCACCCTCGACCTGCAGCTGTTCGAGGCGCGTTACCTGGACATGATCAGCCGCTGCATGAAAAAGGGCGAAAGCTTTGGCGTGGTGTGCATCCTCGACGGCAAGGAAGTGGGGCTGGCGCCGGATGGCTATGCGTTGATTGGCTGCGAGGCGCTGATCCGCGACTTCAAGCAGCAGGACAATGGCCTGCTGGGGATTCGGGTCGAGGGTGGCCGGCGTTTCCGCGTGCGTGATGCCGGTGTGCAGAAGGACCAGTTGCTGGTGGCCGAGGTGCAATGGCTGCACGAGCATCCCGAGCAACCGCTGGAAGAGGAAGACGCTGACTTGCTGGCGTTGCTTCATGCCCTGGCCGAGCATCCGATGGTGGCGTCTTTGGATATGGGCACCCACGCCGATGGACAGCAAGCCCTGGGCAATCAGTTGGCCTATCTGCTGCCCTTTACCGAGGCCGACAAGATCGACCTGTTGCAACTCGATGACCCGCAACAGCGCCTGGACGCGATCCAGTTGCTGCTGGATGAGTTGCAGGGCGAGCTGTTCACCTGACCCGCGAGTGTCACTCGGACTTGTCCTTCCCGGTCTTCAGATTTTCCGTGGTTGTCCTGATCCCGTTGCCTGAAATAGTTGGCAGTCACGTAACGATGATCAGGGGGAAAGGATGATTCGGCTTTCGCAATCGGAGCAAGTCGTGTGGGATGCGTTTTTTATGGCCGTCACCACGCAAATTCTTCATATGAACGACGGTCGCGGCGCGGAGTACATCGCCGAACGCGCCGCGGAGATTGCTGACGAAATGCTTCTGGAGCGGCGCGAGCGCAGCGTCGAACGCCGCGCTGCACCCCTGGATTGGCTGGGGCCTGCCTAGTAGGCATACCTCAGCAGCGCGTGGGAAGTGCCGGTAAACGCAATGAACCCGAGCACCGCGCCACACACCGGCAGGATCAGCCACCAGACTCTCGGCGGCATCGGTGGCAACAGGCTGCGGTGCTGGCTTAACGTCAGGCTGAAGGCGCACACCGTCATTGCCAGCAGGGTGCCGGCCAGGATGTCCGTCGGCCAGTGTGCACCCAGGTACACCCGGGAAATCGCGATGGTGGCGGCGGGAATGCAGCCAAGCACCAGCCAGGTCAGGCGCAGTCGTGTCGGTTGACCGCGACCGGCAAGCACTGCCAAGGCCAGGAAGAATGCAAACGAGCCGGACGCATGGCCGCTGGGCATGCTGAAGCTGGTGAGTGGGTCGGTCAGCACTTCGGGGCGCATCCGCGCAAAAAACAGCTTGGTCCCGGTATTGATCAGCGCCGCGCCCAGCAGGGTGGCGCCGACAAAGATTGCCTGGCGCCATTGCCGCGCCACCACCAGCAGGCCGGTCAGCACCGCGCTGGCGACAAACATCTTCTTGAACTCGCCGAGCTGGGTCACCATCACCATCGCCCGGTCGATCGCCGGGCCGCGGTGTTCCTGCACCAGTGCCATCAAGCCTTGGTCAAAGTCGTTGAGGTAGGGATAGCCGATAAACAACGCGATCAACAGTGTGCCGCCGATGCAGCCAATCCATAGGGTGGCGCGCCGATGGCCGCGCAGGCTGCTGTTGAGGCTTACGCCGATCAACACTGCGAGACAGGCGGCGACAATCCCGGCCTCTGGCCAGAAGCCTTCGGGCAATGGCAGGCGGAAGGCCGCGCCGGTGGCCCAGCCCGGCAATAGATACGCCACCGACCAGCCTGCACCGGCCAGCAGGCTCACGGCGGCAAAACGCGGGAAGGGCATGTCGCACATGCCCGCAACCATCGGCAACATCGGCCGCAGCGGGCCAATGAAGCGGCCTACCAACAGGCTGGCGATGCCGTACTTCTGGAAGTAAGCCTCGGCGCCGCTCATCCATTCCGGGTGATGCCGCAGGCCGGGAAGGCGCCGGATGTTCTGGTGGAAATGGCGACCGAGGAAGTAGGAAACAACATCGCCCAGCACGCCGCCGAGGAAGCCCAGCAACAGGGTTTCTCCCAGGGACAGTGCGCCGCTGCCGGCCAGGGCGGCGATGGCAAACAGCAATACCGTGCCAGGTACGATCAGGCCGGCAATGGCCAGGCACTCCACGCACGCCACGATAAACACCGCCACGGCCAGCCATTGCGGGTTCAGGGTCAGCCAGCCGGTAATGCTATCGAGCCATGGGCCCATACAATCAACTCCCTTTTGTAGATCGTCCTTGTGGGAGCCCGGCTTGCCGGCGATGGCGTCCTTGAGTCCGCTATCGCCGGGCAAGCCGGGCTCCTACAGGTTTATGTATGTTTTCAAATCAAAAAATAGTCGCGGCCTTCGACCTGGCCCCGGCGCAGCGGGTTCCGTGTGCAATACGGCGCATAACCGGCATCGACGTAGCGGTACATCAGGTGTTCATCGCGCCCACCGGGAATGCCCAGGCGGGTGGTCTGGATGATCTGCGCTGGCGCCAGCCCTACGTCTTCCACGTAGAGCAGTTCCTGGTCAAAGCGCTTGGCGTCCCACATCGGCACCTTCAAACCCAGCGCCTTGCACAGCAAGGTCTGGCCGGCGCACAGCTTTTGCGAGGGCCGTGGCCTGCCGCTGGCGTCCGGGTTATTCAGCAGCATCTGCGCCAGGCTGGCCGGGCCGGAGACTTCGTCGACCCACGGATAGGCTGATTTGATCAGCACCGCATTGCCCGGACCGTGGGCGCTGAAGTTCAGCGAATCACCGCCGCGGGCGTAGTACATATAGATGTGCCCGCCATCCAGAAACAAAGCCTTACGCTTTTCTGTGTAGCCCAAGGACGCGTGGCTGCCTTTTTCGGCGAGGTAATACGCTTCGGTTTCGATAATTCGTGCCGACAGCCACAAATCACCAACACGATGGCGAATGACTTTTCCGAGCAATTCGCGCGCGAGCAGTTGCGCGTCACGGTCGAAAAAGCCGTCGGGCAGGGCGTTGGCGGGGATCAGCGGCGAGAAACTGGACATGGCGATCAAAGGTAATACGGCTAAATGTGACAGGATGATAACAACTCCAGCCTTAATTCCCGCTGAACGTCGGGTTTTTACAGTTCATTTCGACCATCCGCCCCTCACCGCTGTCCGTAGGACGGCGTCACAGCTATAATCTGCCGCTTTCCTCTTTGCCAAGACCCCACCAGACCATGACTGAGTCCGTTCTTGACTACATGACCCGCCTGGGTCGCGCTGCCCGTCAGGCCTCGCGGTTGATCGCCCGTGCGAGCACTACGCAGAAGAACCGCGCCTTGCTGGCAGCCGCCGACGCTCTGGATGCTTCGCGCTCCGAGCTGAGCGCCGCCAATGAACAGGATTTGGCCAACGGTCGCGCCAATGGCCTGGAGCCTGCATTGCTGGATCGCCTGGCGCTGACGCCGGCGCGGATCGACGACATGATCGAAGGCTTGCGTCAGGTGGCCAAGCTGCCTGACCCCATCGGTGAAATCCGCGACATGCGCTACCTGCCATCGGGTATCCAGGTGGGCAAGATGCGCGTGCCCCTGGGCGTGATCGGCATCATCTATGAGTCGCGCCCGAACGTGACCATCGACGCCGCAAGCCTGTGCCTCAAGTCCGGCAATGCCACCATCCTGCGGGGCGGTTCCGAGGCCATCAATTCCAACCGTGCCATCGCCGCGTGCATTCAGCAGGGCCTGGCCGTGGCCGAACTGCCGGCCGAAGTGGTGCAAGTGGTCGAGACCACTGACCGCGCTGCCGTTGGTGCGCTGATCACCATGCCTGAATTCGTTGACGTGATCGTGCCGCGCGGCGGCAAGAGCCTGATTGAGCGCGTGAGCCGTGATGCCAAGGTGCCAGTTATCAAGCACCTGGATGGCGTCTGCCACGTGTTCATCGACATCGCCGCCGACCTCGACAAGGCGATCCGCATTGCCGACAACGCCAAGACTCACCGCTACGCCCCGTGCAACACCATGGAAACCCTGCTGGTGCACGTCGGCATTGCCGATCGCGTGCTGCCGCCGCTGGCTGCCATCTACCGCGACAAGGGCGTTGAACTGCGTGGTTGCGAGCGTACCCGGGCGATCCTCGGCAGCGACGTGATCGAGGCCACCGAGCAGGACTGGTACACCGAATACACGGCGCCGATCCTGTCGATCCGCATCGTCGACGACCTGGACCAGGCCATCGAGCACATCAATCAATACGGCTCCAAGCACACCGACGCCATTGTCACCGAGCATTTCAGTGATGCCCGGCGTTTCCTCAACGAAGTGGATTCCGCTTCGGTGATGGTCAACGCCTCGACGCGTTTTGCCGACGGTTTCGAGTATGGCCTGGGGGCGGAGATCGGTATCTCCACCGACAAGCTCCACGCACGCGGCCCGGTTGGCCTGGAAGGGCTGACCAGCGAGAAGTACGTGGTGTTCGGTGACGGTCATGTGCGCACTTGATGGGTAAACGCATCGGGCTGCTCGGCGGCACCTTCGACCCCGTGCACATCGGCCATTTGCGCAGTGCACTGGAAGTCGCGGACGCCCTCGGGCTGGATGAACTGCGCCTGGCACCGAATGCCCGGCCGCCGCATCGCGATACGCCGCAGGTGTCTGCGCAGCAGCGCCTGGAGATGGTCCGCCTTGCTGTGGCCGGCATTGCACCGCTGGTGGTGGACGACCGCGAACTCAAGCGCGACAAACCGTCCTACACTGTCGACACCCTGGAACTGATGCGGGCCGAGTTGGCCGCCGATGACCAGTTATTTCTACTTTTGGGCTGGGACGCGTTTTGCGGCCTGCCCACTTGGCACCGCTGGGAAGAGTTGCTCCAGCATTGCCACATCCTGGTGCTGCAACGCCCGGATGCCGACGCAGAATCGCCGGATGCCTTGCGCAACCTGCTGGCGGCGCGGTCGGTAAGTGACCCTTTGGCCCTGACCGGGCCGAGCGGGAATATTGCATTCGTCTGGCAAACCCCGCTTGCGGTGTCTGCCACCCAGATCCGTCAACTGCTGGCCAGCGGGAAGTCGGTACGTTTCCTGGTGCCTGACGCGGTCCTGGCCTACATCGATGCGCACGGGCTTTACCGTGCGTCGAACTGAAAAGGCGCGCTTGAACGCACGAACAGTCGTGCAGCGAGCGCCCGAACATACGAGCAAAACGAGTTTTATATGACGAACAAAGACGTAAGCAAAGTTAAGCGCAAAGGCACGTTCAAGAGCGCTCCTCTGCCAGTAGAAGCCCACACCGGCCCTGAGCTGGCCGGAGAAGAGCTGGTGAAGGTTGCCGTGGCTGCCCTGGAAGACGTGAAGGCCCAGGACATCCAGGTCCTGGACGTGCGCGACAAGCAGAGCATCACCGACTTCATGATCATCGCCACCGGTACCTCCAACCGCCAGATCGGCGCGATGCTGGACAAGGTTCGCGAAGCGGTCAAAGCCCAGGGCGTCAAGCCATTGGGTGAAGAAGGCAAGGGCGACAGCGACTGGGTACTGCTGGACATGGACGACGTGATCGTTCACATGATGACCAGCAACGCCCGTCAGTTCTACGACCTGGAGCGTCTGTGGAAAGGCGCCGAGCAGAGCCGTGCCGCCGATGGCAAGCACCACAGCCCTGAAGTCGGCCACGCGCACTTCGACAAGCTCAACAAAGACCAGGAATAAGGAACGGCTGTGCGCCTGCGTCTGATCGCTGTCGGTTCACGCATGCCCAAGTGGGTGGAAGAAGGCTGGCATGAATATGCCAAGCGCCTGCCATCCGAATTGGCGCTGGAACTGGTGGAAATACCGCTCAATACCCGGGGCAAGAACGCCGACGTGGCCCGCTTTATCCGTCAGGAAGGCGAAGCCATGCTGGCCAAGGTCGGACCCAACGAGCGGATCGTGACCCTCGAAGTGCACGGCAAGCCTTGGAGCACCGAGCAGTTGGCGGTGGAACTGGATCGCTGGCGCCTGGATTCGCGCACGGTCAACTTCATGGTCGGCGGCCCCGAGGGGCTGGCGCCGGAAGTGTGCGCGCGGGCGGACCAGCGCTGGTCGCTGTCGCCCCTGACACTGCCGCACCCGCTGGTAAGAATTCTGATCGGTGAACAGCTGTATCGCGCCTGGACAGTTCTGTCCGGGCACCCTTACCACAAATAATCTGCGCCCTGCCTGATGACCCAGCCGATCCGCATCAAGGACCACGAGAAAGACGCACGTCTTGTACGCGCGCGGGTGGTCTTTGGCGCGATTTTGGTGGTGGCATTGCTGGGGGTGCTGATTGCGCGCCTGTATTTCCTGCAGGTGATCCAGTACGACTATCACTCCACATTGTCGGAAAACAACCGGGTGCACGTGCAGCCGATTCCGCCGACCCGTGGGCTGATTTTCGACCGCAATGGCGTGGTGGTAGCGGATAACCGGCCCAGCTTCAGCCTGAGCATGACCCGCGAACGCTCCGGTGACTGGCAGCAGATCCTCGATGTGATCGTCGAGGTGCTGCAACTGACGCCGGAAGACCGGGTGATTTTCGAAAAGCGCATGAAACAGGGGCGCCGGCCGTTTGAGCCGGTGCCGATCCTGTTCGAGCTGACCGAAGAGCAGATCGCCCGGATCGCGGTGAACCAGTTCCGGCTGCCGGGTGTGGAAGTGGTGGCGCAGTTGGTGCGGCACTACCCGCAAGGGGCGCACTTTGCGCATTCGGTCGGCTACATGGGCCGGATCAACGAGAAAGAGCTGAAGACCCTCGACCCGGTCAACTACAGCGGCACCCACCATATCGGCAAGACCGGCATCGAGCGTTTCTACGAGCCGGAACTGCACGGCCAGGTGGGTTACGAGGAAGTCGAGACCAACGCCCGTGGCCGCGTGCTGCGGGTGCTCAAGCGTACCGACCCGGTGCCCGGCAAGGACATCGTGCTGAGCCTGGACATCAAGTTGCAGGAAGCGGCGGAGATGGCCCTGGGCGGGCGTCGGGGTGCCGTGGTGGCACTGGATCCGAGCACTGGCGAAGTGCTGGCGATGGTCAGCCAGCCAAGTTTTGACCCGAACCTGTTTGTCACCGGGATCAGCTTCAAGGCCTACGCCGAGCTGCGTGATTCCATCGACCGGCCGCTGTTCAACCGAGTATTGCGCGGCCTGTATCCGCCGGGCTCGACCATCAAGCCGGCGGTGGCGATTGCCGGCCTGGACTCGGGCGTGGTCACGGCATCGAGCCGGGTGTTCGACCCCGGCTACTACATGCTGCCCAACTACGATCACAAATACCGTAATTGGAACCGCACCGGCGACGGTTATGTGGACCTGGATACGGCGATCATGCGTTCCAACGACACCTACTTCTATGACCTGGCCCACAAGCTGGGGATTGATCGGCTGTCGGCCTACATGGGCAAGTTCGGCCTTGGTCAGAAAGTCTCCCTGGACATGTTCGAAGAATCCCCGGGCCTGATGCCGTCTCGCGAGTGGAAGCGTGCGACCCGGCGCCAGGCGTGGTTCCCGGGCGAAACCCTGATCCTGGGGATCGGCCAGGGCTACATGCAGGCCACGCCGCTGCAACTGGCTCAGGCCACCGCGCTGGTGGCCAACAAGGGTGTGTGGAACCGCCCGCACCTGGCCAAGACCATCGAGGGTGAACGCCCGGTGGACGAAAACCCGATTCCCGACATTGTGCTGCGCGACCCGTCCGACTGGACCAAGGTCAACCACGGCATGCAGCAAGTGATGCACGGCGCCCGGGGTACCGCTCGTAAAGCGGCAGCCGGCGCGCAATACCGGATTGCCGGCAAGAGCGGTACGGCTCAGGTGGTCGCGATCAAGCAGGGCGAGAAATACGACCGCTCCAAGGTTCAGGAACGCCACCGTGACCACGCCTTGTTCGTCGGCTTTGCTCCGGCCGACAACCCGAAGATCGCCGTGGCGGTGATGGTCGAGAACGGTGAATCCGGTTCCGGCGTAGCAGCGCCCGTGGTGCGTCAGATCATGGATGCCTGGCTGTTGACCGAAGACGGCAAGCTCAAGCCCGAATATGGCGGCACCCCATCCAGTGTGGAGGCTACGGCCCTTGAAGAGTAATTTTGACCGCATCCTCTCCAGCGAGGATGTGATGCGCCGCCGCGCCACTTTGCTGCAGCGCATGCACATTGATGGCCCGTTGCTGATCCTGCTGCTGACCCTGGCCGCCGGCAGCCTGTTCGTGTTGTATTCGGCCAGTGGCAAGAACTGGGACTTGCTGATCAAACAGGCGTCGTCGTTTGGCCTGGGCCTGTTGTCGATGGTGGTGATCGCCCAGCTGGAGCCGCGCTTCATGGCGCGCTGGGTGCCGCTGGGGTATGTCGCCGGCGTGTTGCTGCTGGTGGTGGTGGATGTCATGGGTCACAACGCCATGGGCGCGACGCGCTGGATCAACATCCCGGGGGTGATTCGCTTCCAGCCGTCGGAATTCATGAAGATTTTGATGCCTGCGACCATCGCCTGGTACCTGTCAAAACGCACACTGCCGCCGCAGCTCAAGCACGTGGGCATCAGCCTGATATTGATCGGCGTGCCGTTCATCCTGATCGTGCGCCAGCCCGACCTCGGCACCTCGCTGCTGATCCTGGCGGGCGGCGCGTTCGTGCTGTTCATGGGGGGGCTGCGCTGGCGCTGGATCCTCAGCGTGCTGGCCGCCGCCGTGCCGGTGGCCGTGGCCATGTGGTTCTTCTTTATGCACGACTACCAGAAGCAGCGAATCCTCACGTTCCTCGACCCGGAGAGCGATCCGCTGGGCACCGGCTGGAACATCATCCAGTCCAAGGCGGCCATCGGTTCCGGCGGCGTATTCGGCAAGGGCTGGCTGCTGGGCACCCAGTCGCACCTGGACTTTTTGCCGGAAAGCCACACCGACTTCATTATCGCGGTGATGGGCGAGGAGTTCGGCCTGGTGGGCATCTGCGCACTGTTGCTGATTTACTTGCTGCTGATCGGGCGCGGCCTGGTGATTACTGCCCAGGCGCAAACCCTGTTTGGTAAATTGCTCGCCGGCAGCCTCACCATGACGTTTTTTGTTTACGTTTTCGTCAACATCGGTATGGTCAGTGGCCTGTTGCCGGTGGTTGGGGTGCCGTTGCCGTTCATTAGTTACGGCGGAACTTCGCTGGTGACATTGCTGTCAGCGTTTGGGGTTTTGATGTCGATCCATACCCATCGTAAGTGGATCGCACAGGTTTGAATAAGGTGAAGATGTCAATGCAAGTAATGCGCGGCTGGGCTGCCCGGCACGTGTCCTGGATGGGCCTGTTGGGCCTGCTGGGAGCCGCTGTGCAGGAAGCGCAGGCCGGCGACTACGACGGTTCGCCCCAGGTCGCCGAGTTTGTCGGTGAGATGACCCGTGACTATGGTTTCGCCGGTGAACAGCTGATGGGCGTGTTCCGCGAGGCCCAGCGCAAGCAGGCGATCCTCGACGCCATCTCCCGGCCCGCCGAGCGCGTGAAGCAGTGGAAGGAATATCGCCCGATGTTCCTGACCGACGCCCGCGTGGCGCGGGGCGTGGACTTCTGGCGCCAGCACGAAGCGGTGCTGGCCCGCGCCGAGCAGGAATACGGCGTACCGGCCCAGGTGATCGTGGCAATCATCGGCATCGAAACCTTCTACGGCCGCAACACCGGCAGCTACCGGGTGATCGACGCCTTGTCGACCCTGGGTTTTGACTACCCGCCACGCGCCGAATTCTTCCGCAAAGAGCTGCGCGAGTTCCTGTTGTTGGCCCGTGAAGAGCAGGTCGACCCGTTGACCCTCAAGGGCTCCTACGCCGGGGCCATGGGCTTGCCGCAGTTCATGCCGAGCAGCTTTCGCGCCTACGCCGTGGATTTTGACGGCGACGGCCATATCAATATCTGGAGCAACCCCGATGACGCTATCGGCAGCGTCGCCAGCTACTTCAAGCGCCACGGCTGGGTAGCCGGCGAGCCGGTGGTGATTCGAGCCGATGTGACCGGTGAGCGCGCCGATGAAGGCCTGACCCAGGGTATCGAGCCGGTCAAGACGGTCGGGGAGTTGCGGGCGCTGGGCTGGTCGAGTCAGAATGCGCCACGCGATGATATGCCGGTGACGGCGTTCCGCCTCGAAGGCGAAAATGGCCCCGAATACTGGATGGGCCTGAAGAATTTCTACGCAATCACGCGTTATAACCGCAGCGTGATGTACGCCATGGCCGTTCATCAACTGTCAGACATGCTGGTCCAAGCACGGGGCGTCAAGTAATGCCGGTATCACCGATGTACAAACCCCTGAAGCTGTTGGCGTACGCCGCATTGTCGTTATTGGTGGTCAGTTGCTCCACCAGTCGTGCACCGGTGCAAAAAACCGCTGGCACGGCGATCCGCTCCCAGCCGGGGCTGGATATCAACCGCGCCCACAAAGACGGCGCGCCGTGGTGGGATGTGGATGTTTCGAAGATCCCGGATGCCACGCCGACCCTGCACACCGGCCCTTACAAGGCCAACCCCTATACCGTGCTGGGCAAAAACTACTTCCCGCTGCAAGACTCCAAGACCTACGTGCAATCAGGTACGGCGTCCTGGTACGGGACCAAGTTCCACGGCCAGAACACCGCCAACGGCGAAGTCTATGACCTGTACGGCATGAGCGCGGCGCACAAGACCCTGCCGCTGCCCAGCTATGTACGCGTGACCAACCTGGACAACAACCGCTCGGTAATCCTGCGGGTCAATGACCGTGGGCCGTTCTATTCGGACCGGATCATCGACTTGTCCTACGCCGCCGCCAAGAAACTCGGGTATGCCGAAATCGGCACCGCCCGGGTGAAGGTCGAAGGTATCGACCCGGCCCAGTACTGGGCCCAGCGCGGCAAGCCGGCGCCGTTGATGCTCAACGAACCGCAAACCCCGCAACCGCAAGTCACGGCCTCGGCCGGCAAGATCGAACAGTGGACCCCGCCGCCGGCGCAGCACGCCCCGGACACGGTGGTCATTCCGCATGCAGCACCGGGAGCCTCTACCGTGGGCGGCCAGTACCTGCAAGTCGGCGCTTTCGCCAACCCGGACGCGGCAGAGCTGCTAAGGTCCAAGCTCAGCGGGATGGTCAGCGCGCCAGTCTTTATCAGCTCTATTGTGCGTAACCAGCAGACCCTGCACCGTGTGCGCATGGGGCCGATCGGCTCGCCGAGTGAAGTTGCGCAAGTGCAGAACAGCGTGCGCCTGGCCAACCTGGGGCAACCCAGCGTGGTCACCGCCGAGTAAGCAGTACAAAGGATTGATGGCTCAGGCTCGCATGCGGGTTTGAGCCCTGGTTGTTGGCTCGTTGAACAATAAAAACCCAGGGGCAAGGGGTGGGCATGCAACCGAACACGCGACAGTCTGGCGACGGGCTGTCTGAATAGTTTTGCCCGCGAGGGCAAGTTTCCATAAGCAATTTCGAGAGACGGATGAACATCACCACCTTAGCCAAACGCACGTGCCTGCTTCTTTCGCTGATCATCACCCCGGCCGCCTGGGCGGTTGAAATGGTGCCAGCTTCCCCGCAACTGGCTGCCAAGGCCTGGGTCCTGATGGACGCCGCCAGCGGCAACGTGCTGGTGGAGAACAACGGTGACCAGCGCCTGCCCCCAGCCAGCCTGACCAAGCTGATGACCGCCTACATCGCGACCCTGGAAATCCGTCGCGGCCAGATCGGCGAAAACGATCCGGTGACCGTCAGCGAAAACGCCTGGCGCACCGGCGGTTCGCGGATGTTCATCAAGGTCGGCTCGCAAGTGACCGTCAGCGACCTGCTGCACGGCATCATCATCCAGTCGGGTAACGACGCCAGCGTAGCCCTGTCCGAGCACATCGCCGGCAGCGAAGATGCGTTCGCCGACATGATGAACAAAACCGTGGCCGACCTGGGCATGACCAACAGCCACTTCATGAACCCGACCGGCCTGCCGAACCCTGAGCACTACTCGTCGGCTCACGACATGGCGATCCTGGCTCGCGCGATCATTCGTGTCGACCCGGTGCACTACGCGATCTACTCCCAGAAAGAGTTCTTCTGGAACAACATCAAGCAGCCTAACCGCAACCTGTTGCTGTGGCGTGACAAGACTGTCGATGGCTTGAAAACCGGCCACACCGAAGAAGCCGGCTACTGCATGGTGTCGTCCGCTGTCCGTGACGGCCAGCGCCTGATTGCCGTGGTATTCGGTACCAACAGCGAGCAGGCCCGTGCGGCCGAGACGCAAAAGCTGCTGACCTATGGCTTCCGTTTCTTCGAAACCCAGACCTTCTACCAGAAAGGCACCGAGCTGGCTCAAGCCCCTGTGTGGAAAGGCGCGACCCATCAAGTCAAGGCTGGCCTGGCTGAAGACCTGACCCTGACCATGCCTAAAGGCCAGCTCAAGAAGCTGGTGGCCAGCATGACCATGAACCCGCAACTGGTCGCACCGATCGCCAAGGGCGATGTGATTGGTAAAGTCGAAGTGAAGCTGGACGACAAGGTGGTGCACAGCGCCGATCTGATCGCTCTGGACGCCGTCGACGAAGGTGGTATCTTCCGACGCGTGTGGGATAGCATCCGTCTATTCTTCTACAGCTTGTTCAACTGATAGTGTGCACCTGCATGACCCCGCGCTGATCCGGCGCGGGGTTATGCCCGTCGCCACGGCTTACGCTTACGAGGCCGTTACGCCATGACCGATACCGAAGTAAAGGCGCCAAAGATCGAATTCCCAAACGTGGACTATCCCGTCAAGGTGATCAGCGATACGGGCGTGGGCAACAAGGATAAGATCATCGAGATCGTCAAGAAACACGCAACGATCAACCATGACCGTGTGGATGAGCGTCAAAGCACCAACGGCAAGTACACCACTATTCAGTTGCACATCGTGGCGACTGATCAGGACCAGCTCTACAACATCAACAGCGAACTGCGGGCTACCGGCTTCGTGCACATGGTGTTGTGATGTCACAGACCCTGGGCTTTCGCGAGCTCGGCCAAATGGCTTACGAACCGGTGTGGCACGCCATGCAGCGGTTCACCAACGAGCGCGGCACTGAAGCCCCGGATGAAATCTGGCTGGTGGAGCACCCGCCGGTTTTCACCCAGGGCCAGGCCGGCAAGGCCGAGCATTTGCTGCTGCCGGGAGAAATCCCGGTGGTGCAGGTCGACCGCGGCGGGCAGGTGACTTACCATGGCCCAGGTCAATTGGTGGCTTATCTGTTGCTGGACGTGCGCAGGCTGGGTTTTGGCGTACGTGAGCTGGTCAGTCGCATGGAGTCATGCCTGATCGAGCTGCTGGCCAGCTACGGTGTGACCGCCGCGGCCAAGCCGGATGCACCGGGGGTTTATGTTGATGGCGCGAAAATCGCCTCCCTGGGCTTGCGGATTCGCCACGGTTGTTCCTTTCATGGCCTGGCCTTGAATGTGGACATGGACCTGGCGCCGTTTCGACGGATCAATCCCTGCGGCTACGCCGGTTTGGCGATGACCCAGTTGAGCGATCACGCAACACCACTAGAATTTGCCGAGGTAAGTGCCCGGCTGCGCGCGCAGCTCGTCAAACACCTCGACTATGCTGAGCAGACGACCCTAACGGGCGGAATCGACTGATTATGACTACTGATGCAGTGCAAACCATGATCCCGACGCTGGATGTTACCGAGCGTCCGGCCCCGCGTGCCAAGGTAGAAGCCGGCGTCAAGCTGCGCGGCGCCGAGAAGGTTGCACGCATCCCGGTGAAGATCATTCCGACCACCGAACTGCCGAAAAAGCCTGACTGGATTCGCGTGCGTATCCCGGTTTCGCCGGAAGTCGACCGCATCAAGGCCCTGCTGCGCAAACACAAGCTGCACAGCGTGTGCGAAGAGGCGTCCTGCCCGAACCTGGGCGAGTGCTTCTCCGGTGGCACCGCGACCTTCATGATCATGGGTGACATCTGCACCCGTCGTTGCCCGTTCTGCGACGTTGGCCACGGCCGGCCGAAGCCACTGGACGTCAACGAGCCGGAAAGCCTGGCCATCGCTATCGCCGACCTGAAACTCAAGTATGTCGTGATTACCTCGGTAGACCGCGACGACCTGCGTGACGGCGGTGCCCAGCACTTTGCCGACTGCATCCGCGAGATCCGCAAGCTGTCGCCGAACGTGATGCTCGAGACCCTGGTGCCGGACTACCGTGGCCGTATGGACGTGGCGCTGGAAATCACCGCCGCCGAGCCGCCTGACGTGTTCAACCACAACCTGGAAACCGTACCGCGCCTGTACAAGGCTGCGCGTCCGGGTTCGGACTACCAGTGGTCGCTGACCCTGCTGCAGAAATTCAAGCAGATGATGCCGCACATTCCGACCAAATCCGGCCTGATGCTGGGCCTGGGCGAAACCGACGAAGAAGTCATCGAAGTCATGAAGCGCATGCGCGAACACGACATCGACATGCTGACCCTTGGCCAGTACCTGCAGCCGTCCCGCAGCCACTTGCCGGTACAGCGCTTCGTGCACCCGGATGTGTTCGCCTGGTTTGCCGAAGAAGGCTACAAGATGGGCTTCAAGAACGTCGCTTCCGGCCCGCTGGTACGTTCCTCGTACCACGCCGACGAGCAGGCGAAACTGGTCAAGGCCAGCCTGGTGTCCTGATACGCGGAACGCCGGACACTGCAGGACCCATGTGGGAGCCGGCTTGAGTGGGAGCGGGCTTGCTCGCGAATGCGTTGGATCAGTTGACCTGTCCGGTGACTGACTGACCGTCTTCGCGAGCAAGCCCGCTCCCACCCAGGCCCGCTCCCACATTTGCTACTGACTCTTCCTCTTCTGTTTGCAACCATTGCTGTTTAGAGTGCCTTGGGCAATCCACGCGAGGAGAACCATGGATGACGACTCAATTGACCACTTGTGCGGTACCTGCGCTGCGCGCCGAAGGCGTGATCGGGCTGATTGCCCCTGCCGGGCCGGCCGAGCTGGATATCGACACGGCCACGCAATGGATGCGCGCCCGGGGCTACACACTGCGGATCTTTCCGGGCGTGAGCCAGCGTGATGGCTATCTGGCCGGCAGTGATGAGGTACGCCTTGATGACCTGCACGCTGCGTTCGCCGATTCGACCATCGACGCGATTTTCTGCCTGCGCGGCGGCTACGGCACGCCACGCCTGCTGGACCGCCTGGACTTTGACCTGCTCCGGGCCAACCCCAAGCCATTCGTAGGCTACAGCGATATCACCGCCCTGCACCTGGCGATCAACCGGTATGCCGGTTTCGTCACCTTCCATGGTCCGATGTTCAACGCTGACCTGTTAGGTGAAAAGCAACAGCCTACCGAGTCGTCGCTGTTCAGCATGCTGCGTGGGCAAGTGAAAGCCGGTAGCCAGCTGGCTCACCCTGTGGCCTACCCGCTGACCACCGTCGAGCCAGGCATCGCCTGTGGGCGGCTGCTGGGCGGCAATCTATCGATGATCGCAGCAGTGATGGGCACGGCTTACGAGATTGACGCCGAGGGCATCATTCTGTTTATCGAAGATGTGAACGAGCCGTTGTACCGCATTGACCGGTTGCTCACCCATTTGCGCCTTGCGGGCAAGCTGGCCCAGGTGGCGGGCGTGGTGGTGGGGGATGTGGCTGGGGTTGATAGCTTTGCGCTTGAGCGCTTGCTGAAGCAGACCTTCGGGCCGTTGTGCATTCCTGTGCTATCCGGCTGGCGCAGCGGGCACTGCAATC
Source organism: Pseudomonas sp. KK18 (assembly GCF_037094675.1). Taxonomy (NCBI): domain Bacteria; kingdom Pseudomonadati; phylum Pseudomonadota; class Gammaproteobacteria; order Pseudomonadales; family Pseudomonadaceae; genus Pseudomonas; species Pseudomonas sp. KK18. The sequence continues at coordinate 6,413,595 of NZ_CP146605.1, read as the reverse complement.
CGAACCTGACCTTGCCGTTGGGCGCCAGGGTGCGGCTGGATGCGGGGGAGAAGCGGTTGGTGTTGGAACAGGATGTGGTGTTTAAGGCCTGAACTTTGTAGCGCCGATAAAGGCCTCTTCGCGAGCAAGCCCGCTCCCACATTTCGATCGCGTTCCTTCAGGAAGTGCACGGTCAAAATGTGGGAGCGGGCTTGCTCGCGAATGCGGTAGCAGCCATACGCCGATCTATCGGCTTTGCAGCGACTCCAGCAACTTCACCGTCGGATACCCATCCGCCGGCCAGCCCAGGGACTGCTGCGCGGCACGAATCGCCTTGCGGGTATTTGCACCGATGATCCCGTCCGGGTTGCCTGCGTCGTAACCATTGGCACTGAGTACCGTCTGCAAGTCAATTCGCTGCGAGCGAGTCAACGGCAGTTCATCTTTCGGCCAGCTCCCACGAATCAAGCCACCGCCCCCGAAGCGTTCCGACAACAAGCCAACTGCCAACGCGTAGGACGACGAGTTGTTGTACTTGAGGATCGCGCGGAAGTTATCCAGCACCAGGAACGCCGGGCCACGATAGCCGGCCGGCAGCAACAGGGCGGCGGAAAGCTGGTCGACGTTGGCCGGGACACTGGCGCCCGGCGGCACCTGGATTCCCAGTTTCAGCCACTCGCCAACGGTCTTGCGTACGCTGCCATCGGCCAGGGCGTAATCAAAATTCAACGGCAGTTGCTGCACCTCGAAGCCCCAGGGCTGGCCTTTCTGCCAGCCGGAGCTTTGCAGGTAGTGCGCGGTGGAGGCGAGGGCGTCGGCCGGGCTGTTCCAGATATCGCGGCGGCCGTCACCATCGAAGTCTACGGCGTGGGTGTTATAGGTGGTCGGGATGAACTGGGTCTGGCCCATGGCCCCGGCCCAGGAGCCTTTCATCTGGTCGGCGGCGATATCGCCATGCTGGATGATTTGCAGCGCCGCCAGCAGCTGCGCCTGGGCGAAGGCCGGGCGACGGCCTTCATAGGCCAGGGTCGCCAGTGAGCGGATCACCGAGTTGTTGCCTTGGAATTGGCCGAAGTTACTCTCCATGCCCCACACCGAGACCAGCGCCTGGCGGTCGACGCCGTAACGGTCCTCAATGCGTTGCAGAATGTCGGCGTACTTCACCAGCAGCGACTGGCCATTGCGCACCCGCAGCGGCGACAGCGCGCCATCGAGGTATTCCCATACCGGGCGGGAGAACTCCGGCTGGCTGCGGTCGGCGCGGATCACCGCCATGTCGGGTACGACATTGGCAAAGGCCGTGTCGAAAACCTGTGGCGTGATACCGGCCTTCAAGGCTTCCACGCGAAACCCCGCCTGCCATTCGGCAAAGGTCTGGGTCGGCTGGATATCAAGATTGTCTGCCACCAGTGGCGCAACGACGGCAGGCGCAGCTACCGGTGCAGTCTGGAGCGGGGGCAGGGGTTGGGCATCGGCAGCGGTGGGTTTTTCCGCGCAGGCGACTAACAGAATGAGGCTGGAGGCAGCGATCAGTTGGCGAAGGTGCCAACGACGGGAAAGACTAGAGGGCATGCACAGGTCCAGGGAATACGAATCAGGTACAGACCTTATCATGCCGGAGGGGCGCTTGCCTTCAGGCAGCCAGAAAGTAAGAAGCCTCCCAGCTATTAGACTGGAAGGCTTCGCGGCGGTAGCTGCCTTTGCCTTTGCCGGCTCGTTCCTGGCGACTGCGGAACAACGGCTGGGCGATGATGGATTTGGCCTTGTTGGGGCCATGCTTGGATGGCTTTTTGCTCATGATGGGTACTCTCTGGCAGGTTGATGATGCGGTGCGAATCATCTGCCGAAGTTTGGATTCTGTCCAGCCCAGCGATACGTAGGACTATTCAGCAGGCAGCGCCAAGCGCTGTCCTGACATCAAAAGTGACAAACGACTCAGGCTCATCCACGGCGATCCAGCCGCCTGCCCCTTGATCTGCGCGTCAATGCGTTGGGCTTCCAGCAGCAATTGCGCCCAGCGTTGCGCCGAGTGCCGTTGCAGGGCTTTGCTGATCAGTGGTTTGCGCTTGTCCCATACCGGTGGCCGCGCCTGGCTGAAGGCCTTGTCCAGTGGGATGCCCTGGCTGTACTGCAGGGCAATATTGGCCAGCAGCCGTAATTCTCGCGCCAGGGCCCAGAGAATCACCGGCGGCTCGACGCCTTCGCCGCGCAGCCCTTCGAGCATGCGCAGGGCGTGGGCGGGTTCGCCGTTGAGGATCGCATCCACCAGGCCAAATACGTCAAAGCGCGCGCTGTCCGCCACGGCGCCTTGCACGGTTTCGACGGTGATCTGGCCACCCTCGGCCATCAGCTTGAGCTTTTCGATTTCCTGGGCGGCGGCCAACAGGTTGCCTTCCACCCGCGCCGCGATCAGCTCCACCGCATCCTGGCTGGCACTCAGCCCTGATTGCGACAGGCGCTGACGAATCCACTGCGGCAGTTGGCTGCTGTCCACCGGCCAGATCTGTATGAACTGAGTCTGGCCGCCTTCCACCAGCGCCTTGCCCCACTTGGTTTTCTGCGCACTGCCATCAAGCTTGGGCAGGCTGATCAGCAGCAGCGTGTCTTCGGCAGGGCGTGCGCAGTATTCCATCAAAGCCGCCGCGCCTTTGTCGCCGGGCTTGCCCGAAGGCAGGCGCAGTTCCAGCAGGCGTTTTTCGGCGAACAGCGACATGCTCGCCCCGGCTTGCAGCAGCGTACCCCAGTCGAAACTGGCGTCGGCGCTGAATACCTGGCGTTCATCGAAGCCCTGTTGGCGGGCGGCGGTGCGAATTGCGTCCGCAGCCTCCTGGCACAGCAGCGGGTCATCACCGCTGACGATGTAGACGGGCGCAAGGCTGCCTTGCAGGTGCTTGGCGAGTTGGGCGGGGGCGAGTTTCATAGGCAGTGCGAACGGGGCGCCTGGGGCGCCCCGTCTGGCTTACTCGACAGGAACTTCGACAGGCGACTGTTTAGGTTGGCTGTCTTCATACTCTTGCGCAGCTTTCAGCGCATCGGCATCTGCCTTGGCCTTGGCATCCGCGGTTTGCTGCAGCTTATCCAGTTGCTCCGGCGTGATCAGTTGCAGGCGCAGGACCATGCGCTGCACCAGTTCACGACGCATTTCCTTGCGCACCTGGATGGTTTCGGAGTCCGAACCCACCAGGTTGTTGCCGTCGTGGCTCACGACTTTCTGTATCTGGATCTTGTCGCCCATCAGCGGCAGGTGGTCATGGCCCTGGATTTCGAAGAAGAGCGTGGTGCTCAGCTCAATGTCCGAAGCACGCCCGGCGCTGGCGTAGCTGAGGCTGCGCTGCTCTTCTTTTTCATCCACCAGGTTCAGTTTGTAAGCCGCGCCTGAATAGACTTTGACGCCACTGTTTTCCAGGACCTGGCGCAGCTGTTGCACGGTCTCGCCGTAGGAGTTGCGGGCGGTGACGTCCAGTTCCTTGATCGCCAGTTCGGTGGTGCCGGTGCCGCGCAGCTGGAAGCCGCAAGCGCTCAGCAGCACGGCAAGGCCCATAACCAGCAGATTGCGTTTGATCATTTTGATGCTCCCCTTGAAACCATGTGGGCCTTATCGAGGCCCTGGAGGTTTTGTTCGGCGCCAGGGTTATTCCCTCGGCGCCCGATCCGATTAGCTAGCGACGATATTGACCAGTTTGCCGGGCACCACGATCACTTTGCGGATCGTCAGGCCTTCGGTGAAGCGCAGCACGTTCTCATTGATACGGGCGGCGGCTTCGACGTCTTCACGGCTGGCGCTGGCCGGCATGTCGATCTGGCCACGCAGCTTGCCGTTGACCTGAATCACCAGTTGCAGCGTGTCCTGTACCAGGGCGCTGTCATCCTGTACCGGCCAGCCGGCATCGATGACGGCACCGCTGTGGCCCAACTGGTTCCACAGTTCGTGGCTGATGTGTGGCGTGATCGGCGCCAGCAGCAGGGTGACCGTTTCCAGGCCTTCCTGTACCAGTGCGCGGTCCTGTTCGGTAGCCTGCGGCGCTTTCTCCAGCACGTTCATCAGCGTCATCACCTGGGCGATGGCGGTGTTGAATTTGTGGTGCTGGCCCACGTCCTGGCTGGCGTGCTTGATGGCCAGGTGGGTGCTGCGGCGAATGACTTTTTGCTCATCGCTCAGGGTCGCCACGTCCAGCTTGCCCGGCAAGCCTTGGCTGACATGGGCGTGCGCCAGGCGCCAGACGCGCTTGAGGAAGCGATGCGAACCTTCGACGCCGGAGTCCGACCATTCCGCGCTCATATCAGGCGGCGAGGCGAACATCATGAACAGGCGGCAGGTGTCCGCGCCGAACTGGTCGATCATCGACTGTGGGTCGACGCCGTTGTTCTTCGACTTGGCCATCTTCTCGGTGCCGCCGATTTCCACCGGCAGGCCGTCGGATTTCAGCTTGGCGCTGATCACCTTGGCCTTGCTGTCACGCTCCAGCTCGACATCTGCCGGGTTGAACCAGGTGTAGGCGCCATTGGCTTCGCGGCGGTAATAAGTCTCCGCAATCACCATGCCCTGGGTCAGCAGGTTCTTGAACGGCTCGTCGGAACTCACCAGGCCTTCATCACGCATCAGCTTGTGGAAGAAGCGCGCGTACAGCAGGTGAAGGATGGCGTGTTCGATACCGCCGATGTACTGGTCTACCGGCAGCCAGTGGTCGGCCGCGGATTTTTCCACCAGGCCGCCTTCATAGTGCGGCGAGGCGTAGCGGGCGTAGTACCACGAAGACTCCACGAAGGTGTCCATGGTGTCGGTTTCGCGTTTGGCCGGGGCACCGCAGTTCGGGCAGGTGCACTCGTAGAATTCGGGCATGCGCGCCAATGGCGAGCCAGCACCGTCCGGCACCACGTCTTCGGGCAATACAACCGGCAGTTGGTCTTCCGGTACCGGCACGTCACCGCAGGTTTCGCAGTGGATGATCGGGATCGGGCAGCCCCAGTAGCGCTGGCGGCTGATGCCCCAGTCACGCAGGCGGAACTGGGTGCGCGAGGCACCGAGGTTTTTCTTGATCAGCGCGACTTCGATGGCGTCGAAGGCGCCTTCGAAATCCAGGCCGTCGAACTCGCCGGAATTGATCAGTGTGCCGTGTTCGTTGTACGCGTCCTGCCACGGAGCCGGGTTGGTGTCGCCCGAACTGGTGCGCACCACGGACTTGATCGGCAGGTTGTACTTGACGGCGAATTCGAAATCGCGCTCGTCGTGGGCCGGCACAGCCATTACTGCGCCATCACCGTAGTGCATCAGCACGTAGTTGGCGACCCACACCGGCAGCTTCTCGCCGGTCAATGGGTGCTCGACGAACAACGAGGTCGGCAGGCCTTTTTTCTCCTGGGTGGCGACGTCGGCTTCGGCGACGCTGCCGCCCTTGCATTCGGCGATGAACGCCTGCAGCTCAGGGTTGTTCTGTGCGGCCTGGGTGGCCAGCGGGTGTTCGGCGGCCACGGCGACGTAGGTCGCGCCCATCAGGGTGTCCGGACGGGTGGTGAAGACTTTCAGTACACCTTCTGCGCCGATGGAGTCGACGTTGTAGGGGAACTGCACTTCCATGCCACGGGACTTGCCGATCCAGTTGCGTTGCATGGTCTTGACCTGCTCGGGCCAGCCCGGCAAATCATCGAGGCTCGACAAGAGTTCATCCGCGTAGGCGGTGATCTTGAAGTAGTACATCGGGATTTCGCGCTTTTCGATCAGCGCGCCGGAACGCCAGCCGCGGCCGTCGATCACTTGTTCGTTGGCCAGTACGGTCTGGTCCACCGGGTCCCAGTTCACGGTGCCGCTCTTCTTGTAGATCACGCCTTTTTCGAACAGGCGAGTGAACAGCCATTGTTCCCAGCGGTAGTAATCAGGCTTGCAGGTGGTCACCTCGCGGGACCAGTCCACCGCCAGGCCCAGGCTGCGCAGCTGGGTCTTCATGTAGGCGATGTTTTCGTAGGTCCACTTGGCAGGCGCTACGTTGTTCTTCATCGCGGCGTTTTCCGCCGGCATGCCGAAGGCGTCCCAACCCATGGGTTGCAGGACGTTCTTGCCCAGCATGCGCTGGTAGCGGGAGATGACGTCGCCGATGGTGTAGTTGCGCACATGCCCCATGTGTAGCTTGCCGCTGGGGTAAGGGAACATCGATAGGCAATAGAAAGTCTCCTTGCCTGGCTGTTCACTGACTTCAAAGGACTTTTGCTCATCCCAGAACGACTGGGCGGCATTTTCTATTTCACGGGGCTGATATTGTTCGTGCATGGCTACTTTTGAACTGAATAGGGGTGGCCTAATCCTCTTCGGTGCAACGTTCAGGTTGATCGACACCAAAAAGCGGCGCGTCCGTGCCCAAACCCTGCGGGAAGTGGAGTTACAGGAAGCGCCGTAGCATACATGACCCCACTCTATCGAGGGAAACCCTGATTGCGCCGCCGAGGCCGTTGGTCGCGGCGCCAGGCAGGCAGGGCAAGCAGGACTACGCTGTTTAGTGGGGAGTGAGTCTTATCTTCAATGAGGTGAGGGATGGTTGATTCGCAGCGAACTTTAACGAAACCGCAGGTGTACGAAGGACTGATCGACCGTTTGGGTCGAGCACTGGATGCAGCAAAAACCGCAGGCCGATTGTGTGATGAACGGCCTCTGGAGTTGGAACTGCGTGGCTTGAGCCAGGCAGAGCTGGACGTGATCAGGGTGTATCTGGAGTTGAATGAGCATCGCGCGTCCCATGGCATGGCCTCCCCGCCAGCCCAGGAGTTTTCGCGATCGGCCAAGGTGGTATGGCTCAAGGATTTTTCGGCCGGTCGCAGCCCGGAAAAACTCCGGTCCGTGCGTTTCAAGTGAAGTACCGCGTTAGTGATCTGTAGCCTTCTCAGCGTCTGTTCCTGTAAAGATTGTCGCTTAACCCCGTTACACCTTAGGCTTCGGGCATCTTTGGAGATGCCCGATGCCTATTCGCTATTTCATTAAACAATTGTTGTTGCCGCCCGGCATCCTGTTGCTGTTGCTGGCCCTTGCCTGGTGGTTTCGTCGCAGCCGACCGCGGCTGGCGGCCGTGTGCTTTGCCCTGGGATTTGGCGGGATGTGGCTGATGAGCCTGCCGGTGGCGGTTCAATGGGGCGCAAAGGCCCTGGAGACCGAGCCGCCTCTGGCCCGTGATGAATGGGCGACCCTGGCGCAGCGGGCTGATGCCATCGTAGTGTTGGGCTCGGGGCGTGAGCGCGGGGATCCGGCGTGGGGCTCCGATCAGCCGACGGGTATCGGCCTTGAGCGCCAGCGCTATGCAGCCCGCCTGGCCAAGGCTTCGGGCTTGCCGGTGCTGACCACCGGCGGCTTGCACTACGGCACACCGCCCAGCGAGGCGGAGTTGATGGCGGTATCGATGCAGGATGACTTTGGCGTGAGCGTGCGCTGGGAGGAAGAGCGCAGCCGTACCACGTGGGAAAACGCGCAGATGAGTGCCGAGATTCTGCTGCCGCAGGGAGTCAAGCGTGTGGTGGTCGTGACTCAGGCCTGGCATATGCCGCGCTCGCGCTGGAGCTTCGAAAAGGCCGGGTTCACGGTTGTTCCGGCGCCAGTGGGGTTTCTTGGTTTGGACAATGCCCGGCCATTGGGTGGCTGGATGCCGGAGTTCAAGTCGGTATGGCAGAGCGGGCAGTTGCTGAATGAAGCGGTGGGGCAGGTGGGTTACCGGATGTTTTACAGGTAATACCGCCGGGCAAATGTGGCAGCGGGCTTGCTCGCGAATGCAGTGTGTCAGTCACTGGTGCTTTAACTGACAGATCGCATTCGCGAGCAAGCCCGCTCCCACATTGTCGTCCGAGTATTTCTGTTAAACCGTTTTGGACATCCGGCCCGCTAACAGCGCCCAGCCAAACAGGCCAAGGCACAGGATGATCAACGGCCACGAACGCCATTCCAGGTAAGGCGTGAGGTTGTGCATCGGCACGACCTCGCCGTAGAGAATCCCGCGTTCAAACTGCGGGATCTGCACGGTGATCTGCCCGTACGGGTTGATCAGGCCAGTGACGCCGTTGTTGGTGGCGCGGATCATCCAGCGCCCGGCTTCCAGGGCGCGCATCTGGGCCATCTGCAAATGTTGCAGCGGGCCGATGGAGCGGCCGAACCAGGTGTCGTTGCTGATGGTCAGCAACAAATCGCTGCGGGCCGACAGGCCGGCGGCGAACTCCGGGTACACCACTTCATAGCAAATGAACGGCGCAATCTGATAGCCCTTGGCTTGCAGCAAAGCCTGGTCGGACGGCCCGCGGGCGAAGTCCGACATCGGCAGGTCAAAGAACGCGATCAAGCCGCGCAACATGTCCTGCAGCGGCACGTACTCGCCAAACGGCACCAGCTTCTGCTTCAGGTAGGTGCCGTCGCCTTCGCCCACCACCGTGATGCCGTTGAAGAAGCGCTTGTGGTGATGCACTTCCTGGCGGATCGGTACACCGGTGATCAGCGCAGTGTGCCGGTCAGCGGCGAACTTGCCCATCATGCCCAGGTAACCCTCCACGGATTCCTTGAGCACCGGCACGGCGGTTTCCGGCCATACCAGCAGGTCGACAGGCTTGGAGCTGAAGCTCATGTCGCGGTACAGCGCGAGCTGCGCATTGAGCTGCTCCGGGTCCCACTTCATGCTTTGTTCGACGTTGCCCTGGATAGCCGCCACCGTCAGCGGCGCGCCGGCGGGGGTGGTCCATGCATGATGCTTGAGTGCCAGGCCGATGGCCCATGGCGCCACCAACAACAGCAAGCCGGCACCGATGAACAGGTTGCGCTTAGCCGCCAGCAGACGCGGCAGGTTGCAGATCAGTGCGGCGGTCAGCGCCAGGGCAAAGGATATCAGCCACATCCCGCCCAGCGGCGCGAGGCCGGTGAGAGGGCCGTCGAGCTGGCTGTAACCGGAATAGAGCCAGGGAAAACCGGTGAGGAACCAGCCGCGAAACGCTTCCTGGCCAACCCACAAGGCCGCGAAGGCCAGGGCATCGGCCAGTGGCGCTTCGTTGCGGCGCAGCCAGCGCGCCCACAGCCAGGCGGGCAGGGCAAAGAACCAGGCAATGGCCGCCGTAAACGCCAGCATCAGCATGCCCGCCAGCAGCACCGAAGCGCCGCCGAAGTGGTGAATGCTGTAGTAGATCCAGCTGGTACCGGCGCCAAACAGGCCGAAACCGAAACACCAGCCGCGCCACAAGGCCTGGCGCGGTGTCAGTTCACGCAATCCCGCATAAAAGAACCCGGCCGCCACCAGCGCAAACGGCCAGAGGTCGAACGGCGCCAGCGCCAGGGTGGTGATGGCGCCGGCCACCACGGCCAGCAAGTTACCGGGCCAGCCGGGTGCAATCATACGGCGCATGTCAGTCCTTAGCGGGCAATAGGTGTCAAACGGATCAAGTGAATACGGCGGCTGTCAGCATTCAGGATGCGGAAGCGATAGGCACCGATCTCGGTGGTCTCGTTACGCTTGGGCAGGTGCCCGAACGCACTCATCACCAGGCCGCCAACCGTGTCGAATTCATCGTCGGAGAATTCGCTGTCGAAGAACTCGTTGAAGTTCTCGATCGGCGTCAGGGCCTTGACCAGGAAATCACCGCTGGGCAGCGGCTTGATGTAGCTGTCTTCTTCCACATCGTGTTCGTCTTCGATGTCACCGACGATCTGTTCCAGCACGTCTTCGATGGTCACGAGGCCGGCCACACCGCCGTATTCGTCAATCACGATGGCCATGTGATTGTGGTTCGCACGAAATTCGCGCAACAGCACATTCAGGCGCTTGGATTCAGGGACGAAGGTGGCAGGACGCAGCAGGTCCTTGATGTTGAAGCTGTCGCCGTTCTCCTTGAGGATCAGCGGCAGCAGGTCCTTGGCCAGCAGGACGCCCATGACGTCGTCATGGCTTTCGCCGATCACCGGGTAGCGCGAGTGCGCCGAGTCGATCACGGCCGGGAGGAATTCCCGTGGGGTCTGGGTCGCCTTGATGCTGACCATCTGTGAGCGCGGAACCATGATGTCCCGCACTTGCAAGTCAGCGACCTGGATAGCGCCTTCGACGATGGCCAGCGCTTCGCTGTCCAGCAACTTGTTCTGATGCGCCTCGCGCAGCAGCTCCAGCAGCTCCTGGCGGTTTTTCGGCTCGTGGGCAAAGGCCTGGGTGAGTTTCCCCAGCCATGACTTTTGCCCGTTGCTCGATCGGTCTTCGCTCATAGCGATTACTCTAAATCCTTTATTGTTTCAGTTAGGTGTAGTTGCAATTTCGTCGTCTGCATACGGGTCACGATGACCCAGTTCTGCAAGCAACGTTCGTTCCAGTGCTTCCATTTCTTCGGCTTCGTCATCGTCTATATGGTCGTAACCCAAGAGATGCAAGCAGCCGTGGATGACTAGATGGGCCCAATGGGCCTCAAGTTCCTTGCCCTGTTCCTTTGCTTCACGCTCGACCACTTCGACGCAGATCACCAGGTCGCCCAGCAACGGGATATCCAGCAGCTCATCGGGTACGTCGGCGGGAAACGACAGCACGTTGGTCGCGTAGTCTTTTTGTCGCCAGGTGTGATTCAGTTCACGGCCTTCGGGCTCGTCCACCAGGCGAATGGTCAGCTCCGAGTCGGCGGTGCGCTGGCGCAGGGCCAGGGTGCACCACTGGCGGAACTGTTCTTCGCTGGGGGCGGGCGCTTCGGTGGCCAGCTGCAGGTCAAGCTCAAGCATCGCGGCGAGTGTCCTTGGCCGGTTGGTCGTCGCGGTGTTCGAAGCGCTCGTAGGCTTCGACAATGCGCTGCACCAACGGGTGACGTACCACGTCTTTGGGCATGAAGTGCGTGAAGCTGATCCCCGGCACGTCCTTGAGTACGTCGATCACCTGGGCCAGGCCCGACTTGGTGCCTTTGGGCAGGTCGACCTGGGTGACGTCGCCGGTGATCACGGCGGTGGAGCCGAAACCGATCCGGGTCAGGAACATCTTCATCTGTTCAACGGTGGTGTTCTGGCTTTCGTCGAGAATGATGAAGCTGTTGTTCAGCGTACGGCCACGCATGTAGGCCAGCGGGGCGATCTCGATCACCTGGCGCTCGATCAGCTTGGCCACGTATTCGAAGCCGAGCATCTCGTAGAGCGCGTCGTAGAGCGGGCGCAGGTACGGGTCGATCTTCTGGGCCAGGTCGCCGGGCAAAAAGCCCAGCTTCTCGCCGGCTTCCACCGCCGGACGCACCAGCAGGATGCGTCGTACCTGCTCGCGCTCCAGGGCGTCGACCGCGCAGGCCACGGCCAGGTAGGTCTTGCCGGTACCGGCAGGGCCGATGCCGAAGTTGATGTCGTTGCCCAGGATCTCTTTGACGTAGCGCTGCTGGTTCAAGCCGCGAGGGCGAATCATGCCTTTCTTGGTGCGCAACGCGACGCTGGCTTCGGCTACCGGGTTATTGGCCAGGTCCTCCACGGCGGATTCCTGCAGGTACAGGTGCACCGTTTCCGGCGACAGCTCGCTACCTTTGGTTTCCCGGTAGAGGCGGCGCAGAAGGTTTTCTGCCGAGGTGGTGTGCTGGGGTTCACCAATCAGCTCGAATTGATTGCCGCGGTTGCGGATCTCGATGCTCAGGCGTTGTTCGATCAGGCGCAGGTGCTCGTCGAACTGTCCGCACAGATTGGCGAAACGGCGAGCCTCAAAGGGCTCGAGGAGAAAACGATGTGGTTCTATGGGTGCGTTCAAGGTCGTTTTTAGCCGCCCTGGGGCAATTAAGATGAAATCAAGGATAACGCCAGCAGGCTGCGTGCGAAAGCACTTATATAGCCCGAAGCTGGTACCGTTCTAATGTGGGAGCGGGCTTGCTCGCGAATGCGATGGGGCAGTCAGCCTGTTCGTTGCCTGATACACCGCCTTCGCGAGCAAGCCCGCTCCCACATTGGTTCCCGGTGGCCGAATTATTGTTACACCAGCGAACCGCGCAGCGAGTGCGGTTGTGCCGCGTCGATGTGCACGTCGGCGAACTGCCCGATCAGCGTCGGATTATCGCAGCGGAAGTTGACGATCCGGTTGTTCTCGGTCCGGCCCTGCAATTCGCCAGGGTCTTTTTTCGAGTAGTCGGTCACCAGGATGCGCTGGGTCGAGCCCACCATCTGTCGGCTGATCTCGAAGCCTTGTTGATTGAGGCGATGCTGCAGGGCGTTCAAACGCTCCTTCTTCAACGCTTCCGGAGTCTCGTCCGCCAGATCCGCCGCCGGGGTGCCCGGGCGCTGGCTGTAGACGAACGAGTAGGAGAAGTCGAACCCGACGTCTTCAATCAGCTTCATGGTCTGCTGGAAATCTTTCTCGGTTTCGCCCGGGAAGCCGACGATAAAGTCCGAGCTGATGCAGATCCCCGGTACCGCCGCACGCAATTTGCGCAGCTTGGATTTGTACTCCAGGGCGGTGTGGTTGCGTTTCATCGCCGAGAGAATGCGGTCCGAGCCCGATTGCACCGGCAAGTGCAGGTGTTTGACCAGTTCCGGCACTTCGGCGTGGGCCTGGATCAGGCTGTCGGAGAATTCCAGCGGGTGCGAGGTGGTGTAGCGAATCCGCTCGATCCCATCGACGGCGGCGACTACGCGGATCAACTCCGCGAGGTCCGCCAGGCGCCCGTCATGGGTCTGGCCGCGATAGCCGTTGACGTTCTGCCCTAGCAGCGTCACTTCACGCACGCCGTTCTCGGCCAGGTGAATGATCTCAGCCAGTACGTCGTCGAACGGGCGGCTGACTTCTTCACCGCGAGTGTAGGGCACCACGCAGAAGGTGCAGTACTTGCTGCAGCCTTCCATTACCGACACATAAGCGCTTGGGCCGTCGATGCGCGGCTCGGGCAAATGGTCGAATTTTTCGATTTCCGGGAACGAGACGTCGACTTGCGGCAGCTTGGTGATGCGCGCGGCGTCGATCATTTCCGGTAGGCGGTGCAGGGTCTGCGGGCCGAAGACCACGTCGACGTACGGTGCGCGGTCGCGAATGGCGGCGCCTTCCTGGCTGGCCACGCAACCGCCGACGGCGATCACCATGTCCGGGTTGGCCAGTTTCAGTTCACGCCAGCGGCCCAGCTGCGAGTAGACCCGGTCCTGGGCCCGCTCGCGGATCGAGCAGGTATTGAGCAGGATCACATCGGCGTCTTCAGCGCGAGCGGTGACTTCCAGGGCCTGATGTTCACCCAGCAGATCGACCATGCGCGAGCTGTCGTACTCGTTCATCTGGCAACCGTGGGTTTCGATGTAAAGCTTCTTGGCCATGGGGATCGTCAACTGGTGGTAAAGAACCGCGCATTATAGGGGGCATGCCGATAGGTTCCTAGCACTGTGCATCGGACGCCATGCTATAGTTCGCGCCCTCTTTTAAATCCCCCGATGTGTTACCCGCCCACCATGACCAAACGTGAAGCTCCAATCTACAAGGTGATTTTCCTTAACCAGGGCCAGGTGTTCGAAATGTACGCCAAGCAGATCTATCAAAGTGATCTGTGGGGCTTCCTGGAAGTGGAAGAGTTCGTCTTTGGCGAGCGCACGCAGCTGGTCGTCGACCCGGGCGAGGAAAAACTCAAGGCTCAGTTCGAAGGCGTGGTGCGCAGTTTTGTGCCGATGCATTCGATCGTGCGCATCGACGAAGTCGAGCGCCTGGGCACGCCGAAAATCAGCGAGGCCCGGGGCATGAGCAATGTCATGCCGTTTCCGATGCCGATGCCTGAGAAGTAAGGCTTAACACCGCGCCGACCCCTTCGCGAGCAAGCCCGCTCTCACATTCGACCGAGTTCCACCTTTGGAATACAGTCGAATGTGGGAGCGGGCTTGCTCGCGAAGGCGGTAGTAAAGGCGCTACAAAACTCAGGGCAGCGGGGAAAACGGCGAGCTGCCATCTGCGCTCTGCAGTTCCTGCAGGTAGTTGCGGAAAATCTGTCCCAGCACTTGGGTAGCCACTTCCAGTTCGTCGCGCTGCATGTGTTCGGCCACTTCGTCGGCCGTGTCCAGTGCATCTTCGGCGCCGTTCACCGCCGCCATTTTCAGCACGATGTACGCCTGGACGTTATTGGCCGGTACGCCTTCGCCGTGGAAAAACATGGTGCCCAGCTGGAATTGCGCCTGCGCGTGGCCCTGCAACGAGGCTTTCTCGAAGTAGCTCAAGGCTTTGTTGAGGTCGCGTGCGGGGTTTTTACTGTCGTAGAAGTACTCGCCCAACTCGTATTGCGCCTGCGCATCCCCGCCTTCGGCCTGTTTCTGGCACGCGCTCAGGGCTTCGGCCTGGCTTTCCGGCTGGGTATTGAGGGTGCAACGACCCATCGCTGGGATTAACAACGAGTTGCCGCCTGCCTGGGCATACGCCAGCAGCGGCTGAAGGAGCAACAGGCAGCCCAGAACCAGGGTGCGGCCGGTGCGTTTCATGGGAATCGACTTACCTCTGACGGGGCGCGGGACCCACGGGGGGATCCAATAAGCGCGCATTATGAAATAAGCAGGCACCTGCTTACAAAGTCTTTACTCGTTTTTCTGCTGCGTGGGCAAGTTATCTGCCGGATTGCAGGTGAATTCTCGAAAAAAGACGGAAATGCCTGTAAGCAAAGTAGCAAATCTGACGCCGCCAGGGGCGACGTCGGATTTTTGCGCCGCTTATTTCAAGGCGGCGAAGGCGCGCTCGGCGGCATCGAGGGTCAGTTTCAGCTCGGCATCACCATGGGCGATCGAGGTGAAGCCGGCTTCAAAAGCGCTCGGGGCGAGGTACACGCCACCTTCCAGCATCAGATGGAAGAAGCGCTTGAACAGGTCGGCATCGCTGCCCATCACATCGTCGAAGGTGACGATGTCGTCGGCGCCGCTGAAGTACAGGCCGAACATGCCGCCCGCCTGGGTGGTCACGAACGGAATGCCGGCGGCATCGGCGCGCTGTTGCAGGCCGTCCAGCAGGCGAGTGGTGTAGTCGGTCAGCTCGGCGTGGAAGCCCGGGCGGCTGATCAGGCGCAGGGTGGTCAGGCCGGCGGCCATGGCCAGCGGGTTACCCGACAGGGTGCCTGCCTGGTACACCGGGCCCAGCGGCGCGATGTGCTGCATGATTTCGCGCTTGCCGCCGAAGCAGCCCACCGGCATGCCGCCACCGATGATCTTGCCGAAGGTGCTCAGGTCCGGCGTGACGCCGTAGTAAGCCTGGGCGCCGCCGAGGGCAACGCGGAAGCCGGTCATCACTTCATCAAAAATCAGCACTACGCCGTGCTTGTCGCACTGTTCCCGCAGGCCTTCCAGGAAGCCCGGCGCCGGCGGCACGCAGTTCATGTTGCCGGCCACCGGCTCGACGATGATGCACGCCACTTCCTGGCCGACTTCGCTGAGCATCTGCTCGACGGCAGCGATGTCGTTGAACGGCAGGGTCAGGGTGTGTTTGGCGAACGCGGCCGGCACCCCGGCGGAGCTCGGTACGCCCTGGGTCAGCGCACCGGAACCGGCCTTGACCAGCAGGCTGTCGGAGTGGCCGTGGTAGCAGCCTTCGAACTTGATGATGCTGTCGCGGCCGGTAAACCCACGGGCCAGGCGAATCGCGCTCATGGTGGCTTCGGTGCCGGAGCTGACCATCCGCACCATCTCCATGGAGGGCACGATGGAGCACACCAGGTCAGCCATCTCGGTTTCCATGGCGGTCGGTGCGCCATAGGAAAGGCCGTGTTGCAGCTGCTGGCGCACCGCGTCCAGTACTTCCGGATGGCTGTGGCCGAGGATCATCGGGCCCCACGAACCCACGTAGTCGACGTAGCGCTTGTCATCTTCGTCGGTGACGTAGGCGCCTTCGGCATGCTTGAAGAACAGTGGGGTTCCGCCAACGCTCTTGAACGCTCGCACGGGAGAGTTCACACCGCCGGGGATGTGTTTCTGGGCATTGGCAAACAGGGTTTCGGAACGGGACATGATCGTGTTCTCTGAATTCAAGATTTTAGAAGATCGTTGAAAGCGCGGGCGCGGCGCGTGACTTCCTGGGTGCTTTCGGCACCAAACAGGCCGTGGACCACTGCCAGCAAGTCGGCACCGTGGGCCACCAGCGGCTTGGCATTTTCCAGGGTGATGCCGCCGATCACGCAGATCGGCAGGTGCAACCGCGTGCGGGCCTGGGCCAGCAGTTCAACGGTGGCTGCCGGCGCGCCGGGCTTGGTGTTGGAATTGAAGAAGCGGCCGAAGGCGACATAACTGGCACCTTCGCGGGCAGCCTGCTCGGCCAGTTCGATCTGGCTGTGGCAGGTGGAGCCGATGATCGCCTTGGAACCGAGCAGCGCACGGGCCGGGGTCAGCGGGCCGTCGGTCTGGCCCAGATGCACGCCGACGCCGAGGCGTGCGGCCAGTTCGGCGTCATCGTTGATGATCAGTTGGGTCTTGTAGCGCGAGCACAGCTCCCGCAGTTTTTCGGCTTCCCGCAGGCGGCGCGCTTCGTCGCTGCTTTTATCGCGGTATTGCAGCAGGGTCACGCCACCGTCCAACGCCGCTTCGACGTAGGCCAGGAACTTGCCGGCCAACAGTTGGCTGTCGGTAATGGCATAAAGGCCACGTAGTTTCATCGGGCAGGCCTCTTGGTGTTACGAGCAGAAATCCAACGGCAGACGACGAGGCACGAATTGCCCCTGGCCGAGTTGTTCAGCGTCACGCAGGGTGCGCCAAGTGTAGTTGAGGGCCGATTGCACCGCGCTGACCAACCCTTCGCCTTGTGCCAACCGACCGGCCAGCGCGCTGGCCAGGGTGCAGCCCGAACCGTGATAACTGCCGGGCAGTCGCTGGCAGGTAAAGGTCTGGTGCGTGCCGTCGCGGCTGTAGAGGCGGTTGTGCACTTCGTGCTCGTCGCCATGGCCGCCGGTGATCAGCAGGTGCTTGATGAACGGCAGCAGTTTCGCTGCGCATTCGTCCGCCGTGCCCTCGGGCAATTCGGCGAGGATGCGTGCTTCAGGCAGGTTGGGGGTGGCGATCAGCGACAGCGGCAACAGCCGCTCGCGCATGGCGTAGCCGACCTCGTCCTTGCCCAGGCTGCCGCCGCCGCCGGCACGCAGCACCGGGTCGCAGACCACCGGCAAATGCGGGTGCGCCTTGAGCAGTTCGACCACGGTGTCGACCATCTCCAGGGAACCGAGCATGCCCAGTTTCACCGCGGCCACTTCGGAGTCACCGAGCACGGCGTTGGCCTGGGCCAGCACCCACTCGCGATCCAGCACGCGGAAATCGCTGACGTTGACGGTGTTCTGCACAGTCAGCGCGGTGACGGCCGGGGCCGCATGACAGCCCTGGGCGAGCAGGGCTTCGATATCTGCCTGCAAGCCGGCGCCACCACTGGGATCATGGCCGGAGAGACAGAGGACAACGGGGCGAGAGCTGTAGATATTCATGGTGCGCGAGCTTACCACCAAACGCTTTTTGGGTGGCTGTCGGGCGATGGTTGAATTTTTAGCGGAGGGGACGGCGGAAGTGGCTGTTTGCTATCATCGTGAAATACAGGTCAAATGCCCTGTAATGCCCGCTCTAGAGCCTTTCAAAAAATTATTTCAATGGTGTCTTTTGGCCTGTAATGGCTATGCTAGAGTGGATTCAAACCAATAACTGTATCGCCGGTTTACGTCTGCTCAAAAGGAATGGAGGCTTTTGACATAACCGGACAGGTCACGCTGGGGCTCTATGCGCTATTTGCTGATGTTACTGTTGACCGGGCTGCCGATGCTGGCCGGCGCAGTCGAGTTCAACGAGACCACCACGCGGTTGCCCCTGGGCCAAGTGATGCAAGTCCTTGAGGACCCCAGTGGCGCCCTGACCATTGGCGATATCAGCTCGCCGGTCCTCGCCAGTCGTTTCAAGACCCACGACAAAGCCACATTGAATGCCGGCTATTCGCGCTCGGTGTTCTGGCTCAAGGTTGATTTGCATTACCGTGCACAGCGCCCGGATGCCCCGCGCCGCTGGCTGCTGGAACTGGCTTACCCGCCGCTGAACCAACTGGAGCTGTACGAGCCTGACAGTGTCGGCAACTATCGACTGGTGTCGCGCACCGGCAGCATCCTGCCGTTTTCCAGCCGCGAAATCCGCCAGAGCAACTACCTGTTCAAGCTCGACTTCGTCCCTGGCCAGCAGGAAACCCTGTACCTGCGCCTGCAAAGCCAGGGCTCGATCCAGGCACCGCTGACCCTCTGGTCCACCACCGCGTACCTCGAAGAACAGCCATTGCGCCTGTACGTGCTGGGTGTGATCTACGGCGTGTTGCTCGGCATGCTGATCTACAACCTGTTCATCTACCTGAGCGTGCGCGACACCAGCTACCTCTATTACATCCTCTATATCGCCTCGTTCGGCCTGTATCAGCTGTCGGTGAACGGCGTGGCCGTGCAGTATTTCTGGCCGAATAACCCGTGGTGGGCGAACGCGGCGGTGCCCTTCCTGATCGGCTCGGCGGCGCTGTTCGGCAGCCTGTTTGCCCGCAGTTTCCTGCACACCGCGCTTTACAGTCGCTGGATCAACCGGCTGTTGCTGGCCCTGGCGGTCAGCGGCGGGGTGGTGATGGTGCTGGCATTGTTCACCAGTTATGCGCTGGCGCTGCGCCTGGCCACCGCCCTTGCGCTGGTCTTTACCGTGACCATCTTCGTCGCGGCCATCAAGGCCTGGTATTGCGGCCAGCGCATGGCGCGCTACTTCATCATCGCCTGGACCGCGTTCCTGCTGGGCGGTGTAGTCAATACGATGATGGTGCTGGGCTACCTGCCCAATGTGTTCCTCACGATGTACGCCAGCCAGATCGGCTCGGCACTGGAAGTGGCCTTGCTGTCCCTGGCGCTGGCCGACCGGATCAATTCGATGCGCGAGCAACAGGCGCAAATCCTGCTCGACGCCAGCCAGAAACTCGAAGTGCTCAACACGCAACTGGCCCACAGCAACCAGCTCAAGGATGAATTCCTCGCCACCTTGACCCACGAGCTGCGCACGCCGATGAACGGTGTGATCGGCTCCCTGGAATTGATGCAGACCGAGCCGCTGCCAGGCGACCTCGCGCAGTACCATCAAACCGCCTCCGGTGCGGCCCGCGAGATGATGCGCATGGTCAACGGCATCCTCACCCTCACCGAATTGCAGGCCGGGCGCCTCAGCCCGCAACCCCAAGTGTTCAGCCTGCGTGGGCTGCTCGACACCTTGCGCCAGCAGTTCGCGGCCAGCGCCCAGAACAAGGGGTTGGCGTTCTCCATTGATCTGGCAGAAGACCTGCCGGACCGCATCAACGGTGATCCTGGCAAGCTGGCGCAATGCCTGGATTGCCTGTTGGACAATGCCTTCAAGTTCACCCACGAGGGCTCGGTGCGTGTACGGGTGGTCGGTGTACCCCAGGCGGATGGAACGCTGCGCCTGACCTTCATTGTCACTGACACCGGCATCGGCTTCGCCTACCTCGATGAGGCGACCCTGTATCAGCGCTTCTTCCAGCTCGATGGCTCGACCACTCGCCAATACGGCGGCATGGGCATCGGCCTGGCGATCTGCCGGCAATTGATCGAGTTGCTCGGTGGGCGCCTCACCCACAATTCCGAGCCGCGGCGCGGCAGTCGCTTCCAGCTGGAGCTTGCGGTCAGCCCCGTCCAGCCAGAACCGGCTGCCGTGCGGCGAGTACCGCAAGCGCAACGCACGCCGCAGGAGTGCACGGTGCTGCTGGTGGACGACAACAGCGTGGCGCAACTGGTGGTGCGCGGCATGTTGCTCAAGCTCGGTTATCGGGTGAAAACCGTCGACAATGGGCCGGCCGCCCTGGCGTTGCTGCAGAGTCAAACCTTCGACGCAGTGTTGCTGGATGTGCCCGAGGGCGGCTTTTCGCTGTGCTGCCAGATCCGTGCGTTGCCCGGCTGTGGTGAGCTGCCGGTGATCGCCTTGAGCACCTCGTTACAAGCCCCGGAACGCGAGCGCTGCCACGGCGTGGGTATCACCGACCGAGTGGCCAAGCCGGTACGTTTCGAGGCCCTGCAACGGGTGCTGCAACTGCGGTTGTTGCATATGGTTGAGGGTGAAAGCGCCGCCAATTAGGCGTTTATGCCACTTTTTTAACCCGGGTGACGGTGCTTAACTGAAATTCAGGCCTCAATGAACGTGGCCTTTTTTCAGGAGGCCCGTCATGCACCTGCACCAGTTCGCCGAAACCCACGACGTCACCAACCAGCCACCGTCCCTGGACGGCACCAATCTGTACCGTATCGACTTGCCGCTGCAAGACTGGTCCCGGCGCTTCGGCGCCGGCTGGGCCGAGCAGCGCATCGACACCTATGGTGCGCTGGCGGGCGGGCCGCTGATGGAAGCCGGGTTCCTGGCCAACCAGAACAAACCGGTGTTCAACAGCCATGACCGGTTTGGCCATCGCATCGACCTGGTAGAGTTTCATCCGGCCTACCACGAGCTGATGCGCACCGCCGTCGAACACGGCCTGCCGTCGTTGCCGTGGGCCCATCCGCAATCCGGCGCCCATGTGGCCCGTGCGGCGATGACCTACCTGCACAGCCAGGCCGAAGCCGGCACCGGCTGCCCGCTGACCATGACGTTCGCCTGCGTCCCGGCCCTGCGCCTGCAGCCAGACCTGGCTGAAACCTGGCTGCCGAAAATCCTCGCCACCGAATACGACCCGCGCAACGTCGGCATCGCCCACAAGGCCGGCGCCACCATCGGCATGGCCATGACCGAGAAACAGGGTGGCACCGACGTGCGCGCCAACACCACCCGCGCTTACCCGGTGGGCGCCGGCGGCCCGGGCCAGGCGTATGAGCTGGTGGGGCACAAGTGGTTCTGCTCCGCGCCGATGTGCGATGGCTTCCTCACCCTGGCCCAGACCGACAAGGGCCTGACCTGTTTCCTGCTGCCCCGGCACCGCCCGGATGACACCCGCAACGAGTTCTACATCCAGCGCCTGAAAAACAAGCTCGGCAACTGCTCCAACGCTTCCAGCGAAGTGGAGTTTCGTGGCGCGCTGGCCTGGATGATCGGCGAAGAAGGGCGCGGCGTACCGACCATCATCGAGATGGTGGCGATGACCCGCTTCGATTGCATGGTCGGCTCCAGCGCCCTGATGCGCCAGGCGCTGACCCAGGCCAGCCATCATTGCGCTCACCGCCTGGTAGGTGGCCGGGTGCTCAGCGAGCAACCGTTGATGCAGAACGTACTGGCCGACCTGGCCCTGGAAAGCGAGGCGTCCCTGGCCTTGAGCATGCGCATGGGGCGCGCGCTGGACCATCTGGATAACGAACAGGAAGCCAAATTCGCCCGGCTGGTGACGGCGGTGGGCAAGTACTGGATCTGCAAGCGCGCGCCCGCGATGATCAACGAAGCCGCCGAGTGCATGGGCGGTGCGGGGTATGTCGAGGACAGTATCCTGCCACGCTTGTACCGTGAGGCGCCGGTCAACTCGACGTGGGAAGGTTCCGGCAATGTGCAGTGCCTGGATGTGCTGCGGGCCCTGTCCAAAGAACCGGGCGTATTGGAGGCGCTGTTTGTCGAGCTGGGGGATGGCCACGGTCACAAGCACCTGGCGCGGCACATCGAGCAGTTGAAGTCGGCCTTTATGGACACCCAGGACATCCAGTACCGTGCCCGACAACTGACCGAGGACATTGCCGTG
Organism: Pseudomonas sp. KK18; assembly: GCF_037094675.1. Classification (NCBI taxonomy): domain Bacteria; kingdom Pseudomonadati; phylum Pseudomonadota; class Gammaproteobacteria; order Pseudomonadales; family Pseudomonadaceae; genus Pseudomonas; species Pseudomonas sp. KK18. The sequence continues at coordinate 6,392,023 of NZ_CP146605.1, read as the reverse complement.
GCACTGCAGGCCAAGTTGTTGCTGGAGGCGGGTAATGCCAGTGTCAGTGACGGTTTTATCGCCAGCCGACTGGGTGAGTCGTCGGGCCGGGTCTATGGCACCTTGCCGCGGGGTGTGAATGTGGAAGCGATTGTCGCGCGCTCGACACCTCCTTTTTCCTGAACAAACACGGTCAAAATGTGGGAGCGGGCTTGCTCGCGAAGGCGGTGGATCAGCCAATACATGTGCTGACTGACCTAGCGCTTTCGCGAGCAAGTCGAATCGTCGCACCGCCGCTCCCACATTATTGATCGCATTCCAATTCCGGTGTTCCAGTGCGCCAGGGATACAGGCAAGATGAAGGCCTGCAAGTCAGAACACAGGATGCTTACCGTGACCGAAGCTTTTGTTGTCGTTCAAACCGCCGAAGAAGCCGTGGATCGGCTGGCGGCTCTCCATGAGCGTGCTACCGGCGCGCTCAATCAAGCCCTCAAGCGCTACCTCAAAGACCGCGTCGAACCCGACGCTGAACAACGTGCGATGTTTCGCTACCCGGAACTTCGCCTGACCTACCTGGTGCAGGGCGAAGTCCCACAGACCACCCGGGCGTATGCCAAGGTTCAGTTGCCGGGGACCTACAGCGTCACCGTCACCCATCCGTCGGCCTTCCGCAAATACCTGCTGGAGCAACTGGTGCCGTTGATGCACGACTTCACCGTGACGGTGGAAGTGGGCGTCAGCCAGCAGAACATTCCCTACCCGTACGTGGTGGAGCAGGGTGACGAACTGGCCGGCTCCGGTGTGACTGCCGCCACGCTGGCGCGGGTGTTCCCGAGTACCGACCTGTCTGCCGCCACCGATGGCATCGCCGACGGGCTGTACGACTGGGAAAACACCGACCCGCTGCCATTGGCGTTGTTCGATGCCGCCCGCGTCGACTTCTCCCTGCGCCGCCTGGTGCACTACACCGGCAGCGACTGGCGCCATGTGCAGCCGTGGATTTTGCTGACCAACTACCACCGCTACGTTGACCAGTTCATCGTGCATGGCCTGGAACAGTTGCGCAGCGACCCGCGCTTTATCCGCATGGTGCTGCCGGGCAATGTGATCATCGACAAGAGCATGGACCACGGCGAAGCGTCTGCCATCGCCGCAGGCGTGGTCTGGCACCGCTACCAGATGCCGGCCTACCACTTGCAAGCCAGCGACGGCCATGGTGTGACCCTGGTGAACATCGGCGTCGGCCCGTCCAATGCCAAGAACATCACCGACCACCTCGCCGTATTGCGTCCGCATTGCTGGCTGATGATTGGTCACTGCGGCGGGCTGCGCCAATCCCAGACCATCGGTGACTACGTGCTGGCTCACGCCTACATGCGTCGCGACGGGATTCTCGACCGGGTAGTGCCGCCGAACATTCCGATCCCGGCCCTGGCCGAAGTGCAGATGGCCTTGCAGCAAGCCGCGGCCAACGTCACCGGCGAGAAGGGCGAGGAGCTGAAAAAGCGCCTGCGCACCGGCACCGTGCTGACCTACGACGACCGCAACTGGGAGCTGCGCTGGGCCCAGGAGCGTCCGCTGATCAACCTGTCCCGCGCCGTGGCCGTGGACATGGAAAGCGGCACCATCGCCGCCCAGGGCTACCGCCTGCGGGTGCCGTACGGCACGTTGCTGTGTGTGTCGGATAAACCGCTGCACAGCGAGATCAAGCTGCCGGGATCGGCTAACGCGTTCTATGAGCGTGCGGTCAGCCAGCACTTGAAGATCGGCATCGAGGCGGTGGATCTGTTGCGCACCGAACTCAACTCGCTGCACTCGCGCAAACTGCGCAGCTTCGACGAGCCGCCGTTCCGCTAAACGGTTGGGATGGTTATTTAACGGTCAGGCCACTAGCATTGTCGGTCCTGACCGTTAGATGTTCCTTTGCCATGTCCCGTCCTGCCCGTCCTGTTTCCCGCCGCCCCGGTGTGAAAAGTCCGCAAACCTCGTCAGCCCCGCGTCGTGTCGCCAAGGCGCCACCGGCCGAGCCCAAGTTGATCCTGTTCAATAAACCCTTCGATGTGCTGACCCAGTTCAGCGATGAAGGCGGGCGGGCGACCCTCAAGGATTTCATCGACATCCCCGGCATTTACCCGGCCGGGCGCCTGGACCGTGACAGTGAAGGCCTGTTGCTGCTGACCAACGACGGCCAATTGCAGGCGCGTATCGCGGACCCCAAGCACAAGCTGGCGAAAACCTATTGGGTGCAGGTGGAAGGCGAACCGACCGAGGAACAGCTGCAACGCCTGCGCGACGGTGTGGAGCTCAACGACGGCATGACCCTGCCCGCCGAAGCCCGGCAACTGGACGAGCCACAACTGTGGCCACGCAACCCGCCGGTGCGGTTTCGCAAGAGCGTGCCGACCCATTGGCTGGAGCTGGTGATTCGTGAAGGGCGTAACCGCCAGGTGCGGCGCATGACGGCGGCGGTGGGGTTGCCGACGCTGCGTCTGGTGCGGGTGCGGATTGGTGACTGGTCGATCGACGGCCTGGACCAAGGCCAATGGAAAGAAGTGCCGGCGCGCTTATAAGGCGCCGGACTCGATCAGGCCGATCACCACGCTCTTGATGATGAACGCGGCAACGCCCAGGCCCAGCACGAAGAACAGGATCATCGAGCCAAAGCGCCCGGCCTTGGATTTCTTCGCCAGGTCCCAGACGATAAAGCCCATGAAAATGATCAGGATGCTGACCAGGCCGGTCATCATCCATTCTTCAAACACGGCGGGATCAATCGAGTTCATCGGGTCGTTTCCGGCTGGGGCAGGGCGCCGATTATACGCCAGGGCAATCGGCGCGACATTGACCTGCGTCGGTCTGCCGCAGACTTACCACCCTGCGGGAACACAGTCAAAATGTGGGAGCGGGCTTGCTCGCGAATGCGGTGGATCAGTCAGCACATTCGGTGCCTGGCACACCGCATTCGCGAGCAAGCCCGCTCCCACATTTGTTCCGCGCTGGTCTTAAGTGCGCAGGTGGGTCAGCGGCAGCTCGGTGCTGTTGAGCACCTGGTTCAGCACAAAGCTTGAACGCACGCTGGTGACGCCTTCGATGCGGGTCAGGTGGCCCAGCAGCAGCTTCTGGTAGTGATCCATATCTGGCACCACCACTTTCAGCTGATAGTCGGCGTCCATCCCGGTCACCAGGCTGCATTCCAGCACTTGCGGCAAGGTGCGGATGGCCGCTTCGAAGTTCTCGAAACGTTCGGGGGTGTGTCGGTCCATGCCGATCAGCACGTAGGCCGTGAGACTCAGGCCGAGCATCTTGCGGTCGAGCAAGGCGACCTGGCGGGCGATGTAGCCGTCGTCTTCGAGTTGCTTGACCCGGCGTGAGCACGGCGAAGGCGACAGGCCGATGCGCTCGGCCAACTCCTGGTTGGAGATCCTCGCGTCGCGCTGCAATTCCGCCAAAATACTCAGGTCGTATCGGTCAAGTTTGCTCATGGGGCTGGCCTTTGTCGTAACTATTGCGGTGAATTATCTATCCAGGGTTAAAAATTGCGCAAGCACTGTTTATTGACGCAATCTTCGCAATCATCTGCCCGAGGCCGAGGCGTAGAGTTATCAACAGAATCACTGCCCGGACATACAGTCCACTGCAGCCCGCCAATAAGGCCGGCTGCGGCCGCCAACCCCACAGGGTTGCCCCGGCCCCCGGGCTGCACACTGTCCACAAGACGGCGTGAGGTGAGCCAACGTCAAAAGCGTTGAGCCAGGACGAAGTTCTCAAGGGGCGACCGACGGGTCGCCCCTTTTTATTGCCTGCGAAAATAGTTCTCGTGACTGATAACCTCTCGCAGAACCGGGCCCCGGTTTTCCAGTCTTACGTGTAGGCCCTAATCCGCAGTGAGGAATAGCATGAAGCGCATCTGGCGTTTGGCAGGTGTTGGTTTGCTGATGATGAGCGTTGGTGCGCAAGTGATGGCCGACGACCCGCCACGCCAGGAAGGCGGTGGTCAGCATGAAAGAGGCCCGGAAGGGCATCCAGGCAATAATCAGCCTCGGCCGCAGAACAACCAACCGCGACCACAAAATAATCAACCGCGTCCTGAAGCCCCTCGGCCCGAGAACAATCAGCCGCGTCCGCAGAATCAGCATTTCGAAAACAATCAGCCACGGCCGCAGAACCAGAATGTCGAGCGCCCGAATGGGGGTGGCCAGTGGCAAGGTCGTCCACAAGGCAACCAGCAGCAACCGCCGCACCCGGCGCCGCAGCCGGCCAATAACCTGCCGATCCAGGGTCGCCCGGATACCGTGCGCCAGACCCAGGAACCGCGTCAGGGCAATTACCAGGACATCCCGCGTCGCAACGACGGCAACCAGCATTGGCAGGCCGGCAATGGCGGCCAGGGTGGCCCGGGCCGGCCCGGCTTCAACGGGGGTAACGGCGGTGGCAATAACCACCCCAACGATCACCGCTGGCCAGGTCGCCCCGACGGGCACGGCAATGGCTGGGGGCCCGGCCCGCAATACCGTCCGGGTTATATCGTCGATCGCTTCCCCGACCGCAATTACCGCGTGCCGTATCGCGGCCAGGACTACTTCTTCTCGGGTGGCTACTGGTATCGCCCGCAAGGCCCGCGCTATGTCGTCGTGACGCCGCCTTACGGGATTCGCGTGCAATACCTGCCCGACTACGCGCGGGAAGTGTGGGTGGGCAGTGCGCTGTTCTTCCTCGCCGCCGGTGCCTATTACACCTACGAAGAAAGCAGCCAGCAGTACGTTGTGGTGCAGCCGCCACCCGCCGCGCCAGCGCCGCAGCCCGTGCCCCAGGGCAATGGTTATGACGTGGTGGCTTACCCGGCCAACGGCCAGTCACCGGCGCAGGTCCAGCAGGATGGTTACGACTGCTATCGCTGGGCGGTGCAACAAAGTGGCTTTGACCCAAGGACCGTCACCTACGCCCCCGACCCGGCCGTGGTGCAAACCTACCGCCAGGCCCAGGGCAACTGCCTGAGCAGTCGCGGGTATCAGGTGCAGTACTAGGCCTTCGCGCCCTTGACCACTTCCTGCGGGTCGGCGTGCACCAGCACTTCGGCTCGCGGGTAGGCGTTGTGGATGGCATCGGCGGCCTGGTCGCTGATGCCATGGGCCACCGACAGACTCAATTCCCCCGGTAACTCCAGGTGCAACTGCACAAACCAGTGGCTGCCGGAAATCCGCGTGCGCAAGTCATGTGCACCGAGTACACCGGGCACACTGCAGGCCAGTTCCAGCATGTGCTGGCTGACATCCGGCGGCAGTTCCTCGTCCATCAGCACCGAAAAACTTTCCCGGGCGATCTGGATGGCGCTCCACAAAATGTAGGCCGCGATGCCCAGGCCGAACCAGGCGTCCACCTGATGAAAACCAAACGCCGCCAGCACCAACGCCACCAGGATGCTGCCGTTGAGCATCATGTCTGAGCGATAGTGCAGCGAGTCGGCGCGGATGGCGTTGGAGCCGGTTTCGCGGATCACCCGGTATTGCAGGATCAGCAGCGCCGCCGTCAACGCCAGGGACAGAACGATCACGCCAATACTCAGCCATGGCGCGCCCACAGGTTCCGGATGCTGCAAACGCTGGAACGCCTGGAAGGCGATCAACACCGCACTGCCGGCGATGAACAGCGCCTGGGCCATGCCCGACAGGGATTCCGCCTTGCCGTGGCCATACCGGTGATCGTCATCGGCCGGGCGCAACGCGTAGTGCACGGCCAGCAAGTTGAGCAACGAGGTAACGCCGTCGAGCAGCGAGTCGGTCAACCCGGCGAGCATGCTCACCGAGCCGCTGAGCCACCAGGCGATGGCCTTGGTCACAATCAGCACACAGGCCACGCCGACGGAAGCGCGGGTGGCCAGGCGCAACAGCCGGGCGTGTTCGGGACTGGTGGTCATGGGGCGGGTCAGTCCTTAAGCGGCGGGTTGCAGGCCCAGGGTGGCGAGTTGTTGCACGCTGCCCTTGAACTGGATCATGCGCGGGTCGTCCAGCGGCAGGTTATGCCCAGTTTCTTTCTGGATGATGGTTTGCAGCTTGGCGTTATCGACCTTGCCGTCGGCGCCGATGGCTTGCTGGAGTTTTTCCGGGGCCACTTGGGCGGTCTTGCCAGGCTCGAAGTAAATCGCGCCGGTGGCGAAGTCGACACCAAAGGCGATCAGGCCCGGGATCACGTAGAACAGCAGGCCTACCGCATCGAGCACGGCAATTGCCGGGTCGATCTTGCCGTCGATCTGGCCCCGGCGGTCGGGGTAGAAAATCGAGCCGCAGGCCGTCAACTGGCTCAGCAGGGTGACGGCCAGAACACCGCCGATGACACGGGAAGCAACACGCATGGGACTCTCCTTGAACATAATGAAAATGACTATAAGCCAGTCTACAAGGCGACGATGATCAAGTGTGGGAGCTGGCTTGCCTGCGATGGCGGTGGTTCAGTTTCAGGTGTGTTGGCTGACACTCCGCTATCGCAGGCAAGCCCGCTCCCACCTTTGACCGCATTCCAGTCAGTACGGGGCCGTGTCGTTGAGACCACCACCGACACCCGGCAGTTCGCCGTTATACTCGCCGCTCTGCTTTGGAGCCAGTATGAATTCGTTGCCAATCGATGATGTTTTACCCGCCCTGCGTGACGCCCTGGCAACGCGCCATGAAGCCGTGCTCGAAGCACCGCCCGGCGCCGGTAAAACCACACGGGTGCCATTGGCGCTGTTGAATGAACCCTGGCTGGCCGGGCAAACCATCTTGATGCTCGAACCCCGGCGCCTCGCCGCCCGCGCCGCGGCAGAAAGGCTGGCCAGCGAACTGGGGGAAAAGGTCGGCGAAACCGTTGGCTACCGCATTCGCCTGGACAGTAAGGTCGGCCCCAACACCCGTATTGAAGTAGTCACCGAAGGCATCCTCACTCGGCGCCTGCAGGATGACCCGGCACTCGACGGCGTGGGTTTGTTGATCTTCGACGAGTTCCACGAACGCAGCCTGGACGCCGATCTGGCGCTGGCCCTTAGTCTTAATGGTCGAGACCTGTTTCGCGACGAGCAGCCACTGAAGATCCTGCTGATGTCCGCCACCCTGGAAGGCGAACGCCTGGCCGGTTTGCTGGACGACGCGCCGATCCTGCGCAGCGAAGGGCGCATGTACCCGGTGCAGATGCGCTGGGGCCGGCCATTCCAGCCCGGCGAATTTATCGAACCGCGGTTGGTGCAGACCATCCTTGAAGCCCTGCATGATGAAGGCGGCAGCGTGCTGGTGTTCCTGCCGGGGCAGGCCGAGATTCGTCGGGTTAATCAGCAATTGGCTGACGCGCTGGGCGATAACCCCGATGTGCTGCTATGCCCGCTGCACGGCGAACTGGACCTGGCCGCCCAGCGCGCCGCCATCGACCCGGCGCCCGCCGGCAAGCGCAAAGTGGTGCTGGCCACCAACATTGCCGAGACCAGCCTGACCATCAACGGCGTGCGCGTGGTGATCGACGCCGGGTTGGCGCGGGTCCCGCGTTTCGACCCGGGCAGCGGCATGACCCGTCTCGACACCCAGCGCATCTCTCGCGCCAGCGCCACCCAGCGTGCCGGCCGGGCAGGGCGACTGGAGCCGGGGGTGTGTTATCGGTTGTGGTCCGAGGACCAGCATGAAGGGCTGGCGGCGTATTCCAGTGCGGAAATTCTCTCGGCGGATCTTTCCGGTTTGGCCCTGCAATTGGGCCGCTGGGGCGTGGCGCCTACTCAGTTGGTATGGCTCGACGTTCCGCCCACCGCGGCTTATGCACAGGCCCAGGATTTGCTCGAGCGCCTCGGAGCGTTGAGCGATACCAAGCTGACCGCCCACGGCCAGAAAATGGCCGGGTTGCCGGCGCACCCGCGAATCGCTCATTTGCTGCTGCGTGGTCAGGATCTGGGCCTGGCGAGCATGGCCTGTGACGTGGCGGCACTGTTGGGTGAGCGCGATATCCTGCGTGGTGCCGGTGCGGATTTGCACAGCCGCCTGGCCCTGTTATCCGGTGAAGAAAAGGCCCGTGGCACCCAGGGCGGCGTGCAGCGTGCCCGGCAACTGGCGCGGCAATACCGTGGCTATTTAAGAGGCAAGGCAGAGCAGCCGGTGGCTGATCCCGATCATCCGCGCTGGCTCGGCGCCTTGCTGGCGCTGGCCTACCCGGACCGCGTCGCCCAGCAACGGCGGGCGGGCGGTGCCGAATACCGCCTCGCCAACGGCCGTGCCGCGTTGTTCGCCGAAGCCGACAGCCTGATGAAACAACCCTGGCTGGTGATTGCCGATCTGGGCAGCCGCCAGGGCCAGCGTGAAGAACGGATTTACCTCGCGGCGGATTTTGATCCGGCGTTGTTCGACTCGGTATTGGCCGAACAGGTGCGCAATGTCGACCAACTCGATTGGGACGAACGCGAGGGCGTGCTGCGCGCCGAACGCCAGCGCAAGGTCGGCGAACTGGTGCTCAGCCGCGAGCCGCTGACCGGCCTCGACGAATCTGCCCGCAGCCAGGCGCTGGTCAACCTGGTGCGGCGCAAAGGTCTCGAACTGCTGCCCTGGACCCCGGAGCTGCGCCAATGGCAGGCGCGGGTGATGCTGATGCGTGGTCTGGATAGCGGCAAGGCCAGTGAATGGCCGGATGTCAGCGACAGCGCCTTGCTTGCCAGCCTGGAACACTGGTTGATGCCGTACCTGGGCAAGGTGTCGCGCCTGAGCCATTTCGCCAATCTGGATATTTCCAGCTTCCTGCATAACCTGCTGCCGTGGCCGTTGCCGGCGCGGTTGGACGAGCTGGCGCCGCACCATCTGAAGGTGCCGTCGGGCTCGTCGGTGCGGCTGGACTACAGCGAGCAGCCGCCGATTCTGGCGGTGCGCTTGCAGGAATTGTTCGGGCTGGCGGACACCCCACGGATTGCCGGCGGGCGGCAGGTGGTCAAGCTGCACCTGTTGTCGCCGGCCAGACGGCCCGTGCAGGTGACGCAGGACCTGGCGAACTTCTGGCGCAGTACTTACGCCGAGGTGAAGAAGGATTTGAAGGGGCGATATCCCAAGCATTACTGGCCGGATGATCCGTTGATTGCTGAACCGACTGCCCGGATCAAGCCGAGAAAGTAAGTACATCGCAGATCTAATGTGGGAGCTGGCTTGCCTGCGATGGCATCACCTCGGTCTGTCGGATAGACCGAGGTGCCTGCATCGCGGGCAAGCCCGGCTCCCACACAAGCCAGCTCCCACACTGTTTCGCCGCGTGGCTTACTGCGCGGCGGGCAACAGGAACCGCGCAATCACCGGCAAATGATTGGAGATACGCACCGTATCGCTCTGGCGCACCTTGCTCTCAACCTTCTTGATGCGCGAGCTGTGGAACAGGTAATCCAGCGTACGATCCGGCCCCTCTACGGTTGGGTCATTCGGGAAATACGTCAGCCACTGGTCCCGGTCAATCCCGCTGGATTGGCTGTTGCTCGGGATCATCGGGTACTTTTCCCACAGCAGGTGCAGCTCACTGTCCGGCGAGTATTGCCCGCGCTTGCCGGGGTCCAGGCGCAGGAATTGCCCGAGCGGCAACAGGTTGAAATCCCCACCCATCAGCCATGGCGTGCCGCGGCTCTCGAATTTATCCACCAGCTTGACGGTCGCCTGCACCTGTTCCAGCACGGCGTTGTGCCCGGGGGCCGCGCCGTCCAGGCGAGTATTGAGCACGGCCAACTGGCCGCCATCGCTCAACGGCAGGTAGGTCAGCAATAACGCGGGCTTGGGCTGGAACTGACGGCTGATCAGGTTGGCGCGTGCCACCGGCAATTGCAGGCGCTCGGCGTGTTCGATCTGGTAGCGGCTCATGGTCACCAGCTTGCGGCCGACGCTGCCGAAGATATGCAGGTCGGGCACGAAGTCGGCTTTCCAGTCGAAGGCCTGGGCGCTGCACGGGTAGAGGTCGGCCAGGCGCTCCTGGAGCAAGGCCAGTTGGTCCTGGTAGCTGGAAGGCTTGGCGCCTTCGTCGACTTCCTGCAACAGCAGGATGTCGGGCTGCTCGTCGCGGATCACCCGCGCCACTTCGTCGAGGCTTGAAGCCATGTCTTCAACGGTCGGGCGGTCGTCCGGGCCGCTGCCGTCCGGGGTGTCGTACCAGAACACGTAGTTCTTGCCCGCCAGGTACTGCACGTTCCAGGTCATGACCTTTAGCGCCTGCCCAGGCAGCAGGGTCGGCGCACGGGGCGCGACGCAGCGGATGGGCAGGGTTTCCTTGTCGGCAGGGCGCCAGGTCAGGCTGTAGATCAAGCCGGTCAGCAGGGCCGCGAGGATCAGCAGGCCCAGCAAGGTAATGCGCAGTAGTCGGGTCATCGGCTCGGCTTATGGCGTTGCAGGACAGGCCCGGAGCATATCACCGCGCGTCGGCGTCGCCACCAATCAACATGAACAGGCGGAACAACACCACGCTGGTGAACAGTTGCAGGAAGCTCTGTGCGCTGTCGATCAGCAGGCCCAGCAGCGGGTTCGGGTCCGGATAGACCGCCACGCTGGCGCCCTTGAGCAACCACAGCGGGGTCATCACGCACAGCAGGCACACCAGGATCCGCCAGAAATGCCCACGGGTCAGGCGCAGGCTTTCCTTCATGGCCGACAGCGCCGACATGCCCCGCAGCACCAGCAGGTATTCGGCGAAAGCCAGCACCACCATCAGCCACAGGCCGGGCAGGAAATACAGCGACAGGCCCAGCAGGATCAGCAGCGTGCTGATTGCCGTCAGCAGGGCAAAGCGCGGCCACAGGGTCAGGGCCATGGCCAGCACATCCAGGGTGCGCGGCGATTCACCCCGGGTGCGGGCGTCGAGGAACAGGATCAGTGCGCCGGTGTACAGCGGGTACACCAGCAGCCCGATCACCACGCTGTAACCGGGAAACGCGTCTGGGCCGAGCGTGTGGTCGAGCACCTGTTGCAGCAGGGCTTCGAGGATCACCAGTGGCAGGCACAACTGCACGATGGCGCCCAGGTTGCGCTTGAAAAAGAAGAAGGAGTCGCGCAATACGTCTAACGGATTCATCAGGGTCTTCACAGGCCGAAAAGCAAGGGCGTTACTTTAACCGATCAAGAGCAGATGCAAGCAAACGTAAACCTTGCGTAAAGACCATTGAAACAATCAGCAACAGCCCCATAACTGGGTTGTACCTTGCACATCGTGCGCAAGGCGAAGATTTCTACCGGCAATCTAACGAGGTCGCCATGAACAGCGAAGAACAAACCCTGATCGACGGACTGTTTTCACGGTTGCAGCAAGCCGAAACGGACTCAGCCCCCCGCGACGCCCAGGCTGAAGCGCGGATCAAGGAACACGTCACTCGCCAACCGGCCGCTGCGTACTACATGACCCAGTCGATTCTGGTGCAAGAGCACGCGATCAAGAGCCTCGATGCGCAGAACAAGCAGCAGGCCCAGCAGATCCAGGAGTTGCAGGACCAACTGCAACAGGCCAGGTCCCAGGCGGCGCAGCCTGCACCGAGCAGTGGCGGTTTCCTGTCGAGCATTTTCGGCGGCGGTTCCCGTGACCCGCAGCCGACCCAGAGCGCACCTGCGTCGTCGGGCGGTGGCTGGCGTGAACCAGCGCGTCCGTCGTTTGGCGGGCAACCTGCGCCGCAGCAGAACTACGGTGCTCCCCAGCAGAACTATCAGCAGCCACAACAGGCACCCGCAGCGCCGATTGGCAGCGGTTTCCTCGGCGGCGCCCTGAAAACCGCAGCTGGCGTGGCCGGTGGTGTGATGCTGGCAGAAGGCATCAGCAGCCTGTTCAGCCACAACTCGCAACAACCGCAAGTGGTTGAAGAGATCATCCGCGAAGAGCCGGCCCCGGCAAGCGACAACGGCAACTGGGGCAACGACGACCAGAAATATGCCGGTAACGACAGCTGGGGCAGCGATAACGCCTCCGACAGCTTCGCCGACAACGACTATTCCGACGACTCCTCCTCCTTTGGCGACGACGATTCCTTCGTCTGACCCACACTCAACCGGGGCGCTTCGTCGCCCCGGGCTGATTTTTCTCGGAAACTCCCTTGTGGCTGGCATACTGGCAACCTTTCCGGGCCCTTGAGTCCGGGGTCCATGCGCGTGTCATGAGGATTTGCGGTGAAAAAGATAGCCGTGTTCGCCGATGTACAAAACCTCTACTACACCGTGCGCCAGGCGTACGGCTGTCACTTCAACTACGCCGCCCTGTGGGCTGATATCAGCCAGCGCGGGCAGATTGTCGAGGCGTATGCCTATGCCATCGACCGTGGCGACAGCAAACAGCAGCAGTTCCAGCAGATCCTGCGCAACCTGGGTTTTACCGTGAAGCTCAAGCCCTACATCCAGCGCAGCGACGGCTCGGCCAAGGGCGACTGGGACGTGGGCATCACCATCGACATCATGGACGCCGCCGCCCATGTCGACGAAGTGGTGCTGGCCTCCGGCGACGGTGATTTCGACATGCTGCTGGACCGCATCATCAGCAAGCACGGCGTCGAAGCCGTGGCCTACGGCGTGCCGGGGCTGACGGCCAACTCATTGATACGCGCCGCCAGCCGCTACGTGCCGATTGAAGGCGCGTTGCTGCTTAAATAGATTTTTGACGGAGTTGGAACAGGTTTGGAACGTATAGCGGTCATCGACTTTGAAACCACCGGCATCCAGCCGAGCAGCAGCTGCCGGGCCACGGAAATCGCCGTGGTCATCCTGGAGCAGGGCCAGATCGTGGACCGCTACCAGAGCCTGATGAACGCTGGTGTGCGTGTGCCGGGGTTTATCGAGCAACTGACCGGCATCAGCAACGCCATGCTGCGCACCGCACCGTCGGCGGAGCGGGTGATGAACGAGGTGAACGAGTTTGTCGGCACCACGCCGCTGCTGGCCCACAACGCCGCGTTTGACCAGAAGTTCTGGGATTTCGAGCTGGGGTTGATCCGGCGTACGCGTTTGCAGAAGTTTGCCTGTTCGCTATTGCTGGCGCGACGCTTGATGCCGGCGGCGCCGAACCACAAGCTGGGTACCCTGACCTCGTTTGCCCAACTGCCCCACACCGGCAAGGCTCACCGGGCGATGGCGGACGCGGAGATGGCGGCGAACCTTACCGCTCACCTGGCCGAGGAACTGCGTCGCACCCACGGGTTGCGGGAGTTGTCACACGAATTGCTGTGCAGCTTGCAGAAGGTTCCGGCGGCGAAGATCAATGATCATCTGAAGAAGCATCGCGGGTTCTAACCTGGCAATGATCGTTCCCACGCTTCGCGTGGGAATGCCGCACTGGACGCTCCGCGTCCGCTCTTGAAGTCGTGACGCAGAGCGTCACCGGATGCATTCCCACGCAGAGCGTGGGAACGAGTTGCGGTGGTTATCGAGGCTGTAAGCAGTCCAGCGACCGATCCACCACCACCTTCGCCATCTCCACCAAATGCATCACCGCCCGCTGCTGCCCGTTCATCGGCTCGCCGGGTATCTGTGCGGTTGCCACGGCGCAATGCAGCAAATCGGCCGCCCGTGCCAGGGCGTCTTCGAAACTCATGTTGTCGTTGAGCACGAAGGGTGCGCCGTCCGGTGCGCAGGCTTTGAGGTAGTAATCGATGGCGCGGCGGGTGAGTGGGCTGTCGCTGCAAAATTCTGGTGGATCGGGGGTGACTTTGACCATGGTGGAACTCCTTTGAGGTAAGAAGCTATCACCGTTCGCTTGCACGCGAATGAAGGTGGCAGCTGTACGCAGGTGTGCAAGACCGGGGCAAAGGAAAACCCGGCAGATCCGAGGACCTCCCGCGCACAGCCGCCATAACAGATAACGTCGGACGTTGAGGAGTAGGGCGTCTGTATATCCTTGCCAGTCGGACTTGCACGTCCGGTCGTCGATTGTTCGATGACCGAGCGAGACTAGCTACCTGATCCGGCCGAAACAAGGCGGTTGGATTTTCTAGGAAAGGTCCTGCAAATGAAAGGGATCCGTCTTGCTGGCCCTAAAAAGTGTGCCCGTGGCGATCGTTCCCACGCTCCGCGTGGGAATGCCGCCCTGGACGCTCTGCGTCCGCTCTTGAAGTCGTGACGCAGAGCGTCACCGGATGCGTTCCCACGCAGAGCGTGGGAACGAGCTGCCGAGCGGCGTGTTCAGTTGCCACTCTTCCCATTCCCCTCCAACTGCCCCAACGGCACCCGCCGCTCTATCGCGCTCGACAAGATGATCGAGGTCTTGCTGAACCCGAATTTCGCCACCCGATTGATCAGGTTCTCCAGCTCCGGCATCGAGCCCACCGCCGCCTGCATGATCACGCACGGATCGCCCGTCACCCGATGGCATTCAGTCAACTCGGGAATTTCCGAAAGCGCGTCGTAAACCTTCTGGCTCCCATGATTGGTCAACCGCAACTCAATCACGCACTGGATCGGCAACCCCACCTTCGACAGGTCGACCTTGGCCTGATACCCGGTAATCACACCACTGGCTTCCAGTTTCGCCACTCGCTCAGCCACGGCGGGTGCGGACAGGTTCACGGTGCGCGCCAGTTGCGCGTAGGACGCGCGGCCGTCTTCCAGCAGGGCGCTGAGAAGCATACGGTCGTATTTGTCCATGATAAGGCTCCGGGAATGCATAGCTTTCGAAAGCACGGTTTATAGCCTTGATAACCATGTTTTGAAAAGTGTACTGGCGCTTTAAACAGGTTTTGTAACTTATGTTTACGGCCGGGGATTTCTAAAATAACGCTCCCTTGTCCTGCCACAGAGCTGCCCAATGCCTGGCCCACGTCGCTTTCCCTTACCGTTGATCGCCGCCTTTTTTGCGTTGTATGTGATCTGGGGGTCTACCTACCTGGTGATTCGCATTGGTGTGGAGTACTGGCCGCCGCTGTTGCTGGCGGGGATTCGCTTTATGACGGCGGGCGCGCTGATGTATGCCTTCCTGCGCTGGCGTGGGGCCCCGGCGCCGACGTGGGTGCAGTGGAAGGCTGCCGCGAAGATCGGCATTTTGCTGCTGACCTTCGGCAACGGTGCGGTCAGTGTGGCCGAACATACGGGCGTGGCTTCCGGCGTGGCCGCGTTGGCGGTGGCGACGGTGCCGTTGTTCACCTTGCTCTGTGGTTATTTCTGGGGCGCGCGCAATACCCGTCTGGAATGGGCCGGGGTGGTGCTGGGGATTATCGGCATCGCCATGCTCAATATGGGCTCCAACCTGCAATCGAGCCCCACCGGTGCGGCCTTGCTGATTTTTGCGGCGGCGGCCTGGGCCTTTGGTTCGGTGTGGAGCAAGCATTTGCCGCTGCCTCAAGGCGCGATGGCCAGTGCGGCGGAGATGCTGATCGCAGGTTTCGTGCTGCTGTTGCTCAGTGCCGTCAGCGGCGAACACCTCCAAGCCATGCCGCCGCTGGAAGGCTGGCTGGCCCTGGCGTACTTGACCGTGTTCGGCTCGATCATCGCCTTCAATGCCTATATGTACCTGCTCAAGCACGTACGCCCGGCGGCGGCCACCAGCTATGCCTACGTCAATCCGGCGGTGGCGGTGTTGCTCGGGATTGTGTTTGTCGGTGAGACCATCGGCATGGAAGAAGCCCTGGCAATGTTGGTGATTATCAGCGCGGTGCTGCTGATCAGCCTGCCACAGTGGCGAAAGCCAAAACCGGAAATAAGGTAAACTGCCGCGCATTGCGACCTTGCGCTGACTTTTTCCTACGGTATTTCCATGACTTTCGCCACACTTGGCCTGATCGAACCCTTGCTGCGCGCCCTTGAGACGCTTGGCTACCAGACCCCGACGCCGGTGCAGGCGCAAGCCATTCCGGCGGTGCTGGCAGGCCGTGACCTGATGGCTGCGGCCCAGACCGGCACCGGCAAGACCGCCGGTTTCGCCGTGCCGCTGCTGCAACTGCTGACCATGGAAGGGCCGAAAGTCAGCGCCAACTCGGTGCGCGCGCTGATCCTGTGCCCGACCCGCGAACTGGCCGAGCAGGTTCATGCGAGCGTCGCCGAGTACGCCCAAAACGTGCCGCTGACCACTTACGCCGTGTACGGCGGCGTGAGCATCAACCCGCAGATGATGAAGCTGCGCAAAGGCGTTGATGTGCTGGTCGCCACCCCTGGCCGCCTGATCGACCTGTTCCGCCAGAACGCGCTGAAGCTCAACCAGCTGCAAACCCTGGTGCTGGATGAAGCCGACCGCATGCTCGACCTGGGCTTCTCCGAAGAACTGGCGAACATCTACCGCATGCTGCCGAAAAAGCGCCAGACCTTGCTGTTCTCCGCAACCTTCTCCGACGAGATCCGCCAGTTGGCCGGGCAGATGCTCAACGACCCGCTGACCGTCGAAGTCAGCCCGCGCAACGTCGCCGCCAACACCGTCAAGCAATGGGTGGTGCCGGTGGACAAGAAGCGCAAGGCCGAGCTGTTTGTGCACCTGATGCGCAAGGGCCGCTGGAAGCAGGTGCTGGTGTTCGCCAAGACCCGTAACGGTGTGGACGCGCTGGTGGAAAAACTCCAGGGCCTGGGCATCAACGCCGACGGGATTCACGGCGACAAGCCACAAGCCACGCGCCAGCGTGCGCTGGATCGCTTCAAGAGCAGCGACGTGCAGATCCTGGTGGCCACCGACGTGGCGGCCCGTGGCCTGGATATCGAAGACTTGCCGCTGGTGGTCAACTTTGACCTGCCGATCGTGGCCGAGGACTACATCCACCGCATCGGCCGTACCGGTCGTGCGGGCAACACCGGTGAGGCGATTTCCCTGGTGTGCGCCGATGAAGTGAACATGCTGTCGGCCATCGAGATGCTGACCCGTCAGACGTTGACCCGGAAGATGGAGCAGGACTTCGAACCGGAGCACCGTGTGCCGGATACCGATGCCACTGGTCAGGTGGTGAAGAAGCCGAAAAAGCCGAAGAAACCCAAGGCTTCGGGCGGCGGTGGTGGCAAGCGCAACCTGGGCAAGTGGGTGGACAGCGGGGAGGCGACGCCGGTCGAGCCTTCGATCAAGCCAGTGCGTAAGGTGCCCGTGTTTAACACCGGGCCGCGGAAAAAGAAGTAGGGCTTGTTGGTTATCAAGTAAACGCATAGTGACTACCGTGAGCGGAGCAATTCCGCTCGCGTCAAGTTGTGCCTCGTCATCCTTGATGAGTTATTGCTTGTGATTTGGATATTTTTTGTAATTGTCGCCGTGTTTAAGTGCTGGAACTTAAAATGCTTCATTTCCACTGAGGTTGAGTCAGAAACTGATTTCTGAATGACGAACTTAGATGGAGATGTAGATATGGCTGTGTTTTTAGTACCTTTTGTTTTGCCGGTCCTGGCGGCGGCGGGCATTATCGGCGGCGTTGTTGTAGACGGCGAAATCAAGAAAGGCAAGGCTGCTGACGAGAAAGCTTTCAAGCAGGTAGAGTTGCGTGTGGCCGAATTAAGGTCCCGGGTTGAAGACCATGCGGCGCGCGGCGAGTATGGGCAGGCAATCCATTCGTTCAGAGAGTTGATGTCGTTGTATGAGGCTAATTATTCGATCAGTCCTGAGATAAGGGCGCCATTGGATAAGTATCTACAGGATATGCTTTATACCAGTCAGGAAGAGGGCCAGAAACTCAGCTACGCCTTCAAGCAGGAATGGAACGATTTGAAACACGGCGATCCTTCCAGACTCTTCAGTGCGTATTCAAGTTATATAGAAAATCTGAAAATTTTACTGCCTGAAGAGGATGCTTTCCTGCAGAAGCAAGTAACAGCTTTTAAACGTGCCTATCCCGATCTAACAGCCAGTTGAGTCAGAGGTAACTTTGCTGCCGGGCGGTGATGGGGTGAGTGGGTCATGCCGGGGTGGCCGGCCTCAACCACTCAAGAACACCGCGCCCTGCCGCCTGCCCGCTGGCAAAACACCCCGTCAGCAAATACCCGCCCGTCGGCGCTTCCCAGTCCAGCATCTCGCCTGCGCAAAAAACGCCCGGCAATTGCTTGATCATCAAGCGTTCATCCAGCGCCTCAAACGGCACGCCGCCTGCGGTACTGATGGCTTCATCCATTGGCCGGGTTTTCACCAGCGTCAGCGGCAGCGCCTTGATATCCACCGCCAGCTGCGCCGGATCATTGAAGTGCTCCGCCGGTGACAGCTCGCGCAAAAGCGCCGCCTTCACCCCATCCAATCCCAACTGACTGTGCAAATGCTTGCTCATCGAGCGTGAGCCGCGCGGCTTGCTCAGCGCTGCGATCACCTTGTCCAGTGGCTTACTCGGCAACAGGTCAATGTGCACCGTGGCCGATCCATCCCGGTTGATCGCCTCACGAATCGGTGCCGACAACGCATAGATCAGGCTGCCTTCGATGCCCGTGGCGGTGACCACACATTCCCCCAGCCGTGGCTTGTCGTCTGCCAGGCCAATGGCGACGTTTTTCAGCGGTGCCCCGGCGAATTTGCTGACCATCAACTCGCTCCAGGCCGACACCTCGAAGCCACAGTTGCTCGGTTGCAACGCCGCGTAAGGCACGCCTTTGTCTTCCAGCAACTTCAGCCACGCCCCATCCGAGCCCAAGCGCGACCAACTGCCGCCGCCCAAGGCCAGCAACACTGCATCACCGCGTACGCTTTTGTCGCCCTCGGGGCTGTGGATAAGCAGGCTGCCATCGGCATTCCAACCCAGCCAGCGATGGCGGGTGTGGATAACTACGCCCTGGTCGCGCAGGCGCTTGAGCCAGGCCCGCAGCAGCGGGGCGGCTTTCATGTCAGTAGGAAACACCCGGCCGGAGCTGCCGATAAAGGTTTCAATCCCCAACCCGTGTATCCATTCGCACAACGCTTCGGCACCGAACTGACGCAGCAACGGCGCCATGCACGGCGCCCGCTCGGCATAGCGCGCCAGAAACTGCGGGTACGGTTCGGAATGGGTGATGTTCATGCCGCCCACGCCCGCCAGCAGGAACTTGCGGCCTACCGAGGGCATGCCGTCGTAGAGGTCGACCCGGATCCCGGCCTGGCTCAACACTTCGGCGGCCATCAGCCCGGCCGGGCCGCCGCCGATGATGATGATGACGTGTTGAGATGGGGTTTGAGTCTGGGGCATAGGGATAACTGCGGTTCGGCAAAGTAGGCCGAGCATTCTACCCGAGGATGCTCATGCTGCCTGATCAAAAAACATACAGCCTTCTGCAGGCCAGGCGGCTTATGGCCTGCCGGGGCTTTCACTCAGGTTATCCACAGGCAGTTCCACAGCGATTGTGGGTAACGCGCATAACTCAATGACAGCCTGATGAAGTCCAGACGCGCTGCGCGCTGTGGTGCAGGATCCCGTGGCGACGGGCCAGGGCAGGGCGGTCTTTGCTGTAGCCGCCGCCGATCACCCCGACCACCGGAATATTGCGGCCCAGGCAGTGCCGCATCACGCTTTCATCGCGGGCGGCGACGCCTTGGTCTGTCAGCTTGAGGTAGCCGAGGGCGTCGTCCTTGTGCACATCCACGCCGGCGTCATACAGCACCAGGTCGGGCTGATACAGCGGCAGCAGGTAGTTGAGGGCATCGTCGACCACCTTGAGGTAGTCCGCGTCGCCCATGCCCATCGGCAGCGGGATGTCCCAGTCGCTTTGCGCCTTGCGCGCGGGGAAGTTCTTTTCGCAGTGCAGGGACACGGTGATTGCATCCGGGGTGTCGTGGAGGATGCGTGCGGTGCCGTCGCCCTGGTGCACGTCGCAGTCGAAGATCAGCACCCGGTTGACCCGCCCGCTGGCCAGCAGGTAATGGCTGATCACGGCCAGGTCATTGAAGATGCAGAAACCCGCCGGGTAATCGTAGTGGGCGTGGTGGGTGCCGCCGGCCAGGTGGCAGGCCAGGCCGTGCTCCAGGGCCTGCTCGGCGGCCAGCAACGAGCCGCCCACCGCGCGCACGGTGCGCCGGGCCAGGGCTTCGCTCCAAGGCAGGCCAAGGCGCCGTTGGTCTTCGCGCGACAACTCGCCGCTCATGTAGCGTTCGATATACCCAGGTTCATGGGCCAGGGCCAGAATCTCGGCGGGGCAGAGTTCCGGGCGCAGCAGTTGGCTGTCCCGTGTCAGGCCGCTCTCCACCAGATGGTCACGCAACAGGCGGAATTTATCCATGGGGAAGCGGTGGTCTGCCGGGAACTCGGGGCTGTAGTCGTCGTGGTAGATCAATGGCAAGGGCATGGCGATTTCTGACGGGAACCAGCGACGGATCTTAACAGCGCGTTACACTCACGCACATGGCAAGGGAGGGGGACCAATGGAGCCGATACTGCAATTGGAAAGCGCACGCCTGGTGCTGCGCCAATGGAGCGATGCCGACTTGCCGGAGTTTGCGCGCATGTGCGCCGACCCGCAGGTGATGCGGTATTTCCCGGCCACCTTGAGCCGCCTGGAAAGTGCTGCGCTGATCGGACGTATTCGCGGCCATTTTGCCGAGTACGGTTTTGGCCTGTGGGCCTTGCAGCGCAAGGACAGCGGCGAGTTCATCGGCCTCACCGGCTTGCTGAATGTGAGCTTCGAGGCCCCGTTCACTCCGGCGGTGGAGATCGGCTGGCGCCTGGCCAGGGAACACTGGGGCCTGGGTTACGCCAGCGAAGCCGCCTGGACTGCCCTGCGCTGTGGTTTCGACCGGCTGAAGCTGGACGAAATCGTTTCGTTTACCACTGAAGCCAATCTGCCATCACAAAAAGTCATGCAGGCCATCGGTATGCATTACGATCCCCTGTCAGATTTTGAACACCCCAAGGTCGCAGCCGATGACCCCTTGCGGCATCATGTGTTGTATCGCATCACCCGCGCCCAATGGTTGGACACGCTGCACGGATAAGCAGCCCGGAATGCCCAATAGATTGTTGTAGGAGATGCTCTATGAGCCAAGTGTTGGAAGATCTGGTGGACCTGCTGACCCTGGAACCGATCGAGGAAAACCTCTTTCGCGGCCGCAGCCAGGACCTGGGCTTTCGCCAGCTGTTCGGCGGCCAGGTGCTCGGCCAGTCGCTGTCGGCGGCCAGCCAGACCGTTGAAGAGACGCGGCATGTGCATTCGTTGCACGGTTACTTCCTGCGCCCCGGCGATGCGGCGTTGCCGGTGGTGTATTCGGTTGACCGGGTGCGCGATGGCGGCAGTTTCAGCACGCGCCGGGTGACGGCGATCCAGAAGGGCAACCCGATCTTCACCTGCAGCGCTTCGTTCCAGTATGACGAAGAAGGCTTCGAGCACCAGACCACCATGCCCGTGGTGGTCGGCCCGGAGAACCTGCCGTCGGAGCTGGAACTGACCCAGCAGCGCGCGCACCTGATTCCCGAGCACATGCGCGAAAAGCTGCTGTGCCCCAAGCCAATCGAAGTAAGGCCGGTGACCGAGAAAGACCCGTACAACCCGCAGCCGTCCGACCCGGTCAAATACGTGTGGTTTCGTGCGGACGGCGCCCTGGCCGACTCGCCGGCGCTGCACAAATACCTGCTGGCCTACGCTTCGGACTTCGGCCTGCTGACCACCTCGCTGCTGCCCCACGGCAAGACCGTGTGGCAGAAAGACATGCAAGTCGCCAGCCTCGACCACGCGCTGTGGTTCCACGCCGACCTGCGTGCCGATGACTGGTTGCTCTACGCCATGGACAGCCCATGGGCCGGCAATTCCCGTGGGTTCTCCCGGGGCAGCGTGTACAACCGCGCCGGGCAACTGGTGGCATCGGTTACCCAGGAAGGCTTGATTCGTCATCGCAAGGATTGGGCATGAGCCTCAGTGATGTGAAGCACTGGGTGTTCGACATGGATGGCACCCTGACGGTGGCCGTGCATGATTTTGCGGCGATCCGCGTGGCCCTGGATATTCCGGCGACTGACGACATTCTTACGCACCTGGCGGCGTTGCCCGCCGATGAAGCAGCGGCCAAGCATGCGTGGTTGCTTGCGCATGAGCGTGAGCTGGCGCTGGGTTCGGTAGCCGCTACCGGTGCCGTGGAGTTGGTGCGGGAATTGGCCGGGCGGGGTTATCGCCTGGGCATCCTGACGCGCAATGCGCGGGAGCTGGCCCATGTGACATTGCAGGCGATCGGCCTGGAGGACTGCTTTGCAGCCGAGGATGTGTTGGGGCGTGATGATGCGCCGCCCAAGCCTGACCCGGGTGGTTTGTTGAAGCTGGCGCGAGCGTGGGAAGTGGCGCCGCAAGAGATGGTGATGGTCGGTGATTACCGGTTTGATCTGGATTGCGGGCGGGCGGCGGGGACGAAGACTGTGCTGGTCAATCTGCCGGAAAACCCGTGGCCGGAGCTGGCGGATTGGCATGCTGAAGATTGCGCGGTATTGCGCCGGATGATTTAGTCCGGTCGATGAAAATCCAATGTGGGAGCGGGCTTGCTCGCGAATGCGGTGTGTCAGTCAATACATAGGCTGACTGATCCACCGCATTCGCGAGCAAGCCCGCTCCCACATTTTTGATCCGGTTTCTTCAGTGGTTATTGGAACAGTACTTTCTGCCCTTCAGGCGACGTAAACATCTTGTCCCCGTTATGCCCAACCCCCGGCACTTCCACCAGCTTGTGGCCCAGCTGCGGGTGCCGCTGCTTGAGGTAGTCAAAATAATTGTGCCCGCGAATCAAGCGATACGCGCCCTGGGTTTCAGCGCCGCAGCTCTTGTCCAGCGCCGGGTGATTCGGGTCGGTATCCTGCTGGCCCAGCAAGTAAGTGACATTACGCGAAACGTAAGCCTGCTCCAGCTGCTCGGCACTTTGCCCCTTGGCGTAGGCCGGCAGGTTTTGCATGCCGTACTTCCAGTCGTTGAAGCCCGGGCAACTGGCAACATCGAATTTCACCGGACGCTGTGGGCTGAAGTACGCGTAGGACGACGGGTTGGCCACCACATAACGCAGGCTGATGCCCTCGGTTTGCAGCAGCGGGTGATCATGCCCGGTCAGCGCAAAACGCTGCACCACCTGGCCGCCACCGGAATGGCCGGCCACCACGATTTCCTTCAGGTTCGGGAACAGCTTGCGGTTGCCCAGGTGCTTGATGATCTGGTCCAGCGCGCCGTAGGAGCTGATCTGGCCCGGGCCTGTGGACGGCTCGCCGGCCATCCAGTCGTTACTGTTCCAGCGCAGGGTCTGGCTGTCGATCTGGTTGCGCTTGAGGTCGGTCTGGTTGAGGAACTGTGGCGCAATCACCAGGGTATTGGCGTTTTGTCCTGCGGCTTCGGCCGCTTTTTCGCCGCTGTCCAGGTAGGTCATCGCGTTGCGCAGGCGACCATGCACGATGATCAGCGCGCGGGTAACTTGAGGCAGCGGCTGGCGCCAGTCCTGGCTCAAGCCGACGCTCAGGTCGCCGGCATCCAGGTGAAAACGATCGGGACTGACCACCTTGACGCCATGTTCGGCAGCCCAGGTGGAGGAGGAACAGGTGATCAACAAACCTAACAGCAGACCCAGTCGTTTATTCATTTAAAGGCTCTTGGCGGTAAAGGTGTCGCATTGAGTGATCTGGCCCTGGGCGAAGCCGGTCTTGAACCAGCGAACCCGCTGTGCCGAGGTGCCGTGGGTAAACGAGTCAGGCACCACGCGGCCCTGGCCCTGTTGCTGCAAGCGGTCATCGCCAATCGCGTTGGCCGCATTCAGTGCTTCTTCAATGTCGCCGGGCTCCAGCCAGTTCAGGCGCTTTTGCGCGCGGTTGGCCCACACCCCGGCGAAGCAGTCGGCTTGCAGCTCCTGGCGCACCAGCAGGCCGCCGTCGCCTTGCATCTGCCGGCCTTGCTGGCGGGCTGCCTGAATCTTCGCCGAGATGCCCAGCAGCGTCTGCACGTGATGTCCGACTTCATGAGCGATCACGTAGGCCTGGGCGAAGTCGCCGGCGGCCTTGAAGCGCTGGGACATTTCCCGGAAGAAATCCAGGTCCAGGTATACCTGTTGGTCTGCCGGGCAATAGAACGGCCCGCTGGCGGACGTGGCGCCACCGCAGGCGGAGTTCACCCGGCCACGGAACAGGATCAGTTTGGGGTTCTTGTAGGTCAGGCCGTTTTCCTGGAACACCTGGGCCCAGGTGTCTTCGGTGTCGCCGAGGACGGCGCGCACGAAGTCGGCTTGTTCATCATTGGCCGGCGGCGCCTGGCGGGTTTGCGGGCTGACGGAGGGCGCTTGCTCGGTGAGCTGGCCGCTGAGTTGCCCGAGGATCTGCATCGGGTCCTGGCCGGTCAGCCAGCCGATGCCGACGATCAGCACGATGGCCGTCAGGCTCAGGCCCTTGCCGCCCCCAAAACGCATGCCACCGCCGCCGCTGTCATCGCGGGCGTCTACCACGTTGTCGCTGCGTCGGCCTTTTTTCCATAGCATGTGGCAATCCTCTTTGTGAACCTGCAGCTCAGTGTTGTTGGTGTGTAGGGTTGGCGCCAGTCCGGCTGTCTGACGATGCTAAACGCTGTGTCGTCCGACCTGTATGAAGCTTGTGTCAGTCGCGGCAATACCCTTCGCCGGTGTCGACGATCAGGCAGTCCTTCTTGTCGGCCAGCCATTTCAGGCCAGTGGCTTCGCCGTCGCCAGCGCTCAGGATCTGCGGCCCGTCCGGGCGTTCAAAGGTGATGCCGTCTTCGGATGCCTGGCCCTTGAAGGTGCCGGAATCGTCGTCATCCAGGCCGTATTTCATGGTCAGTACATAGTGGCCGCGGCCGATGCTGTCGTCCTTGGCGATGGTCAGGTTCAGGCCTTCGACGCCAATCCACTTGCCGACCCATTTGTCGGTGGGCAGCACTTGCGGTACCAACGTTGCCTGGACAGACGGCGGGGCGGGCGCCTTGGCGGTCTCGGCTTGCTTGTCGCAGGCGCTGAGCAGCGTCAGGGTCGAAAGAATCAACAGGGTTTTTTTCATGGTGAGAAAGCCTTGGTTAAAAAACGCGCAGTGGGCGGGGCGGCGTGAAGCGTTGGACTGGAAAACCGCAATTTAGTGCGCTGTTCGAACAGTGTTTGGTTATGCTCTTGAGCGAGGCGCTTTACCCGTTCTAGATTATGCCGCGGTATGCGGCGGTCATTTCAGCCTGCCACTCAAGAGAATGCAATGACCCTCAGTACCCCACTTTCCGGCGTCAACCACCCGCTCAAAGGCATTTTGCTGATTGTGGTGGCGACCTTTCTGTTTTCCAGCCACGACGCGCTGTCCAAATACCTGGCCGGGTTCTACCCGATCGTGATGGTGGTGTGGGCCCGCTACCTGGTGCACACGCTGTTGATGGCCGGGATCTTCCTGCCGCAATCGGGCCTGCGGGTACTGCGCAGCAAACGCCCTTTACTGCAAGTGGCGCGGGCGTTGTGCCTGCTGGGCACCAGCCTGTTCTTTACGGCGGCGCTGCACTTTATCCCGTTGGCCGAGGCCACGGCGGTCAACTTTCTTGCGCCGATCCTGGTCACCGCGTTGTCGGTGCCGCTGTTGGGTGAGCACGTGACCCGCGGCCAATGGCTGGCGGTGATTTGCGGGTTTATCGGGGTGCTGATCATTGTGCACCCGGGGGGTGAGCTGTTCACCCCCGCGGTGTTGTTGCCGCTGACGTCGGCGCTGTTCTTCTGCTTCTACCAACTGCTCACCCGCATCCTCAGCAAGTACGACACGCCCACCACCAGCAACTTCTTCGCCGGGTTGTGCAATACCTTGGTGATGAGCGCGCTGGTGCCGTTCTTCTGGCAGGTGCCGAGCCTGTGGCACGGGGTGCTGATGCTGGCGCTGGGCACTTGCGGGATGACCGCACACTTGATGCTGACCCAGGCCTTCCGCTTCGCAGCGCCGGCCCTGCTGGCGCCGTTCGGCTATTGCCAGATCGTGTTTGCGGGGTTGTTGGGCTGGCTGGTGTTCAACCACACCCCGGACCTGACCACCGTGGTCGGGATCGGGGTGATTTGCCTGAGCGGGTTGGCCGCTGCCTGGCAGCAGCGGCGCAGGTAGGAAACTCAGACCTCGACGGTCGGAATCTTGCGCGGCGCCATGAAGTACATCCAGACCAGCGCGATGAAATACATCGCCGGAATCAGGGTGAACAGCACGGTGTAGTTGTTGTTGGTCACGGTCAGGATATGGCCGACGATCTGGGTCATGAACATCCCGCCGATGGCCGCGCACATGCCGCCAAAACCAAACACCGTACTCATCATGTGCTTGGGCGTGTAGTCCATCACCAGGCTCCAGATGTTGGCGGTCCAGGCCTGGTGCGCGCCGATGGCCAGGGAAATCGCAAACACCGCGACCCACAGGTGGCTGGAGCCGGCGGCCATGATCACTCCGACGATGCAGCAGGCAAACAGCAACATCGACAGCAGCCGCGCCTTGATCGGGTTCATCCCGCGTCCGATCAGGAACGAAGACAGGATCCCGCCGCCGATGCTGCCGAAGTCCGCCGTCAGGTAAATGATGATCAGCGGGATGCCCATCTGGGTCACGTTGATGCCCAGGTTGTATTGCTGATTCAGGAACGGCGGCAGCCAGTACAGGTAGAACCAGAACACCGGCGCGGTCATCGAGTAGGCGAGGGCGAAGGCCCAAGTGCCGCGCATCCGCAGGATCCGGCTGAACGGTACGCGGGGTTGTTCCGGTTCGACTTCCTGTTGCACGTAGTCCAGTTCCGATTGCTTCACGCTTGGATGGTCTTCCGGGTTGTAGTACTTCAAGCCCCAGAGCACCAGCCAGATCCCGCCCAGTGCCGACATGCACAGGAACGCCGCCTGCCAACCCCACACGTGGAGGATCAGCGGCAGCAGCATCGGCGTCATCATCGCGCCGACGTTGGTGCCGGCGTTGAAGATCCCGGTGGCCACGGCACGCTCGCCAGCGGGGAACCACAGGCGGGTGGTCTTGACGCAGGCCGGGTAGTTGGCGGCTTCGGTCAGCCCGAGAATGAACCGGCAGACCATAAAGCCCACCGCCGAGGTGGCCAGGCCATGGGCGCCGGTGGCCAGGCTCCACAGCAACACCGCGCAGAAGAACACGCGCTTGACGCCGACCCGGTCGATCAACCGGCCTTGCAGCACAAAGCCGATGGCGTAACCCACCTGGAACCAGAAGTTGATGTTGGCGTAGTCCATCGCCGTCCAGCTCATTTCCTTGGCCAGGATCGGTTGCATCACGCCGAGGGCGGCGCGGTCGATGTAGTTCAGAGTGGTGGCAAAAAACACCAGGGCCAGCATGCCCCAGCGGGTTTTACCGACAGCCATGGCGCCACGGATTTTGTCACCGATGCCGCTATGGGGATTGCTGTGGCCCACGGCCACGGCGGGATTTTGCGAAGGCATGAGGAAGTACCCGTTTTTTTGAAATTTTTATGGTGTGTTCAGGGTCTTGGTTAACCGAGGCCGCTCAATGGAAGCGGGGCTCAATGTGCTGTCGATGGTGCGCAGCGGCTAAAAAATCGTCAATTCGCCGATTGCCATTCTGTTCGATAATCGCCCATAAAACTAACCGGTTCGTACATTTCAATTGCTGTGATGAACCTGGCGGCCAATAATTTGCCGTAAACAAGACATGCCTCAATGCCGGGAGTCGCCCCATGCAACGCTCCATCGCCACCGTTTCCTTGAGCGGAACCTTGCCGGAAAAACTCGAAGCCATCGCGGCTGCCGGGTTTGATGGCGTGGAAATCTTCGAAAACGATCTGCTGTATTACGACGGCAGTCCGCGTGAAGTCAGGCAAATGTGCGCCGACCTCGGCATTGCCATCACCTTGTTCCAGCCGTTCCGGGACTTTGAGGGCTGCCGCCGCGACCGCCTGGCACGCAACCTGGAGCGGGCCGAGCGCAAGTTCGACTTGATGCAGGAGTTGGGCACCGACCTGGTGCTGGTGTGCAGTAACGCGTCAGCCGATTCCGTGGGCGATGAAAGCATTCTGCTGGATGACTTGAGCCTGCTGGCCGAACACGCTGGCCGCCGGGGCTTGCGCATCGGCTATGAAGCGCTGGCCTGGGGCCGGCACGTCAACACCTGGCAGCAGGTGTGGAACCTGGTGCGCAAGATCGATCATCCGAGCCTGGGCGTGTTGCTCGACAGCTTCCACACCCTGTCTCTCAAGGGCGACCCGAGTGCGATTGCCGAGATTCCCGGCGACAAGATTTTCTTTGTGCAGATGGCCGATGCACCGATCCTCGCCATGGATGTACTGGAATGGAGCCGGCATTTCCGCTGCTTCCCAGGCCAGGGCGAGTTCGACCTGGCGGGCTTTCTCGCCCCCATCATCAAGAGCGGCTACACCGGGCCGTTGTCCCTGGAAATCTTCAACGACGGCTTCCGCGCCGCGCCGACCCGGGCGAATGCCGCCGACGGCCTGCGCTCGCTGCTGTACCTCGAAGAGAAAACCCGCCAGCGATTGGAGCAAGAAGCGACGCCGGTCCCCGAGATCCTGTTTGAAACCCCGGCCGCCAGCGAATACGACGGCATTGAATTCCTGGAATTTGCCGTGGATGAAAACCTCGGCGCCAAGCTCACTTCATGGCTGGAGCGCCTGGGCTTCGTCAAGGCCGGGCAGCATCGATCCAAGAGCGTCAGCCTGTTGCGCCAGGGCGATATCAACCTGATCCTCAATTGCGAACCCTATTCCTTCGCCCATAACTTCTTCGAGGCCCACGGCCCGTCGTTGTGCGCCACGGCGATCCGGGTAAAGGACAGCGCCAAGGCCCTGGAGCGGGCGGTGGCCTACAAGGGCCAGCCGTATCGTGGGCTGGTCGGCCCCAACGAGCTGGAGCTGGCAGCGGTGCGCGCACCGGATGGCAGCCTGATCTACCTGGTGGACCAGCACGAAGGCGGCCTCTACGACACCGACTTCAACCTGCAACCGGCGAACGCCGCCAGCGGCGGCCTGCTGCGCATCGACCACATGGCCATGGCCTTGCCCGCCGACAGCCTCGACAGTTGGGTGTTGTTCTACAAAAGCTTGCTGGATTTCGAAGCCGACGACGAAGTGGTGCTGCCGGACCCCTATGGCCTGGTGAAAAGCCGGGCACTGCGCAGCCGTTGCAGCTCGATTCGCCTGCCGCTGAATATTTCCGAGAACCGCAACACCGCGATTTCCCACGCGTTGTCGAGCTATCGCGGCTCGGGCGTGCACCACATTGCCTTCGACTGCGCGGACATTTTCGCCGAGGTCAGCCGGGCCAAGGATGCGGGCGTGCCGCTGCTGGATATCCCGCTGAACTATTACGATGACCTGGCGGCGCGGTTTGATTTCGATGACGAGTTCCTCAGCCAGCTCGCGTATTACAACGTCCTCTACGACCGCGATGCCCAGGGCGGTGAACTGTTTCACGTTTATACCGAACCGTTCGAGGGCCGGTTTTTCTTCGAGATCATCCAGCGCAAGAACGGTTACGCCGGCTACGGTGCGGCCAACGTGGCGGTGCGCCTGGCGGCCATGGCCAAGTCCCGCAGCGGTGCGGTGCGCCAGGCCAGGTTGTAAGGTGCCGGCGCTTCCTTCGGCGTGCGGCGCGGCCCATAATCAGCGCCTGCACCTAAGGCCGTGAGCGCACCATGACCCTGACCTCCGAGCTTCCCGCCGCGGCCACCGCACCGCGCAAGAGCCGCAAGAACAACCCGGAAAAGACCCGCGAGAACATTCTCCAGGAAGCCATCGTCGAGTTTGTCACCCAGGGCCTTTCCGGCGCCCGGGTGGACGCGATCGCGGAGCGTATCCAGACCTCCAAGCGCATGATCTATTACTACTTCGGCAGCAAGGAACAGCTCTACGTCGAGGTGCTGGAGAAACTCTACGGCGACATTCGCAACACCGAGACACGGATGAACCTGACGGCCCTGGAGCCCCGGGAAGCGATCCGCCGGCTGGTGGAATTCACCTTTGATCACCACGATCAGAACGTGGATTTTGTGCGCATCGTGAGCATCGAGAACATCCACAACGCCGAGTATGTAAAGCAGTCGACGTCGATCAAGGCGATGAACAGCAACATCCTCGAAGCCCTTGGCACCACGTTGCGCCGGGGCGCCGAGTTGGGGTTGTTCCGGGAAGGGCTGGAGCCGCTGGACGTGCACTTGCTGATCAACTCGTTCAGCTTCTACCGGGTGTCGAACCGCCACACCTTCAGCGAGATCTTTCAGATCGAGTTGTCGGATGAGGCGGTCAGGCAGCGGCATCGGGCGATGATCTGCGAGTCGGTGTTGCGCTACCTGCAGGCTTGAGTTCAACACCGAGCAAAATGTGGGAGCGGGCTTGCTCGCGAAGGCGGAGTGTCAGTCGCCGGATGTTTGGCTGATCCACCGCATTCGCGAGCAAGCCCGCTCCCACATTTCTAATCCGGTTTCTACAGTTGGGTGGTCATGCTCTGGAAGTGCGCGAGCATGCGCTCTGCATCCGCCACTTCGCCAGTGAACAACTCAAACGCCTTCACCGCCTGAAACACCGCCATGTTGCCGCCATCCAGGGTGCGGCAACCCAGGGCGCGGGCGTTGCGCAGCAGTTCGGTTTCCAGTGGGAAGTACACGATCTCCGCTACCCACAAGTCGGCGCGCAAGGTGCCCAACGGCACGGGCATGCCCGGCAGCTTGGCCATGCCCATCGGCGTGGTATTCACCAGGCCATCGGCCTCGGCCATGGCGCTTTCCAGGTCATTGCCGGCCTGCGCCCGGCCGGTACCAAAATGCTGGTTGAGGTTGTTCGCCAGGCTGCGGGCACGTTCGGCGTCCATGTCGAAAATACTCAAGCGTTCCACGCCTTCACCCAGCAGCGCATGGGCGACTGCCGCCCCGGCGCCGCCCGCGCCCATCTGCACCACGAACTTTCGAGCCACATCACTCAAGCCCCGGCGAAAGCCTTCGGCAAAGCCCAGGCAGTCGGTGTTGTGGCCGATGCGTTTACCGTCGCAAAGCACCACGGTGTTCACCGCGCCGATGCCCCGTGCTTCGGGTGACAGGTCATCCAGCAACGGCAGGATCGCCTGCTTGCACGGGTAGGTGATGTTCAAGCCGGTGAAGTTCATCTGTTCGGCCGCCATCAACAGGTCGGGCAGGGCGCGGGTATCCACCTGTAGCCGGTCGAGGTCGATCAGGCGATAGAGGTAACGCAGGCCCTGGGCATCGCCTTCATGCTCATGCAGGGCCGGGGTGCGGGAAGCCTGGATGCCGGCGCCTATCAGGCCGGCCAGAATTCGACGTTTGGACACCGCGCTCATCCCTTCAAGGTCTTGCTGAAATGTTCGAGGGCGAGGTGATAACCGTGGCTGCCAAACCCGGCCAGCACCGCCTTGGCAATCGGCGACACGAACGAGTGATGACGGAACGCTTCCCGGGCATGCACGTTGGACAAGTGCACCTCGATCACCGGTACTTCACTGGCCACCAGCGCGTCGCGGATCGCCACCGAAGTGTGGGTCCAGGCTGCCGGGTTGATCACGATGCCGGCGCAACGGGCGCGGGCGCCGTGGATCCAGTCCAGCAATTCGCCTTCGTGGTTGGTCTGGCGGAATTCGACTTTCAGGCCCAGTTGCTCGGCGCTGCGGCCACACAGGGCAGCAAGGTCGGCCAGGGTTTCATGGCCATAAGTGGCGGGCTCGCGAGTGCCGAGCAGGTTGAGGTTGGGGCCGTTGAGCACCAGCACGATGGGCGGCATAGAGGGTTCTCCACTGTTGTTTTTATGTATGTCGATAAAATGTACTAAATGGTTAATTTGGTCAATCGCGTGGGTGGGAACCGTTCGATTACCGAACGCAGAATGAAAACCACCGTTGTGTGGATCAGAGTTGATATCAATTGAAAATCATTCTCGACAACGCTTAAGATGCCCGCCTGTTTCCTTAACATTCCAGGGAGTCGGTTTGTCGGACGTGGATCTCAAAGGCCTGTTTCTCAAGCACGCCGATACCCTGCGCGGGTATCTCGCACGCAAGGTACGGGACCCGCAGTTGGCCGCAGACCTGGTGCAGGAGAGTTTCCTGCGCCTGGCGCAAAAGCCGGCCGGCGAGCGCATCGACAACTCCCAGGGCTATCTCTATCGCACGGCCGGCAATCTGCTGATCGACCATATCCGCCAGGAGGCGCGGCGCAAGACCGACTCCGTGCCCCATGAGGCGCTGGCCGAGATTGAAGATGAAATGGCCGGGTTGGAGGCTCAGGCGATGGCGCAGCAACAGCGGCAGGCATTGAAGCAGGCACTGGCGGAATTGCCGGAGCGTACCCGGCAGATTTTCCGTCTCAACCGGATCGAGGGCATGACCCATGCCCAGGTCGCGCGCCACCTGGGAATTTCCGACAGCTCAGTGCAAAAGCACCTGGCCAAGGCGCTGGCGTATGTCATGCAGCGTTTGCAGGAAGGTGAGGCGGGGCCGTCCGACGAATGAATTACCGACAAACCTGGGGTCAGACGTCACAGCGTTATATAACGAAAAATTCGAGATTCACACGTGAATAGCCCGGGTCCGCAACAGCACAGCATTACCGAGGCGGCTGCCGATTGGGCGGTGCGCCTGCACGCCGGCGCCCTGACCGATCAGGAGCAGGCCGAGCTGCGCCAATGGATCGCCAGAGACAGCCGCCATGAAGCGGCGCTGCGTTTTGCCGAGCAGACGTGGGCGGCGCTGGGCGAGGTGCATCGCGATGAGACGGTGCATCGCCAGCGGCCGCCCGCTACCGCTGCGCCGGTGCGCGGCCCTCGTCGGCGCAGGCCGTGGCGCATGGCGGCGAGTGTTGCGCTGTTGCTGGTGGTGGCGGGCGTCGGCTGGGTGCGCGGGCCTGAGGCGCTGCTGCAGGTGCAGGCCGATTACCTCACCCAAAAAGGCGAAGTGCGCACCGTGCACCTGGCGGACGGCAGCAGCGTGCAACTGGATTCTGCGAGTGCGATCAAGCTGGATTTTGACGGTGTGCAGCGGCGCATCAGCCTGATCAAAGGCTCGGCGATCTTTGATGTGGCGCCCATGGCCGGTGAGGAAAAAAGGCCGTTCGTGGTGCACAGCGCCAGCGGGCAAACCCGTGCCCTGGGCACGCGGTTTGTGGTCGAGCGTGAGGACGACCGGCAGGCCTGGGTCGGAGTGTTGCAGCACAGTGTGGCCGTCACGCTGCAGGCGCTGCCGCAGAAAGCAACTGTGCTCAAGGAAGGCCAGGCTGCGCGCTACAGCCCGGAGAACGGCGTGGTCGCCCTCGACGACTTCGACCTGGAGCGCGCCACCAGTTGGCGTCGCGGTGTGCTGATCTTCGACCGCTTGCCGCTGGCCAAGGTCATCGAGCAGCTCAACCGCTACCGGCCGGGCAAGGTGGTGCTGACCAATGCCGACCTCGGCACCCGTGAAGTCAGCGGCGTGTTCCGCCTCGATATGCTCGACACGGCCCTCGGCACCCTGACCGAAGAATTACAGGTGCAGCGCTTTGATCTGGCGGGGCTGAGCCTGATCTATTGATGGGGTCGCCGGGCCCCGTTTACGCCCTTTGAAAAAACTTTCAAAAAAACCTTACTGAGTTCCGACGCCTGACACGTCCTGTTAAGTGAGAAGTATTCGCATAAACAAGAATGGTCAGCGAAGGGATAACGTCGATGTCTGCAATCACCAAGGGGCGCAACACCGGTAGCCGGTTGGCCCTTGCCATCCACCTGGGGCTGTTAGCCTCCGCCTGCCAGGTGCAGGCCGCCGAGGCGCCAGTCGGTGAATCACAGCCTGTCACGTTGACGTTTGATATTGCGGCGCAACCCTTGGGCCTTGCCGTACTGACGTTCGCCGACCAGGCCGGGTTGCAAGTGTTGTTCGACAGCGCGCGCCTGCAAGGCCTCACCAGCACCGCGCTCAAGGGCCGTTACAGCGCCCAGGAAGGCCTCGGCCGATTGGTGGGCAGTGCACCGGTGGAATACCGCTTTACCGGGGACCGGCAGGTGACGCTGACTCGCGTCGGCGCCGACCATGACGGTGCGCTGACCGTGGGCACCACCACCATCACCGGCAACACCAACGGCAAGCCAAGCGACTGGGTGTACGACACACCGCGCTCGGTGGCCGTGATCAGTCGCGAGCAGATCGACAAACGCCCACCACGCCACGCCGCCGACATGCTCGAAGAAACCGCCGGCGTGTACACCGCCGTCAACCAGCGTGACCCGGGCCTGTCGGTGAACATCCGCGGCGTGCAGGACTACGGCCGGGTCAACATGAACATCGACGGCATGCGCCAGAACTTCAACGTCAACGGCCACCAGCAGCGCAACGGCACGATGTTGATCGACCCGGAATTCATCTCCAGCATCGAAATCGACAAGGGCAGCCAGTCCGGGCAGGGCGGTGCTGCCGTGTTGGGCGGGATTGCATCCTTCAAGACCCTCGAGGCCAGTGAGTTCCTGGCCGATGGCAAGGACTATGGCGGGCGTCTGCGTGCCGGTAGCGGGATTGGTGAACTGGGTAACGGCACCTATTTCAACGGCAGCGGTGTGTTTGCCTTTGGCGACGAGCGCGGCGACGTGCTGCTGGGGTACAGCGAACGGCATTTTGGCGACTACCGCGCCGGTACTCACAACGACCAGAAACTGGGTACTCATTTGCGCGCTCGTGACTCCCAGCCTGCGGCCTTCGACGATTGGCTGAACAGTGAGGTCGGTGACACCGGCAGCGTGACCCGCTCGCAAATCGTCAAGTTCGGCCTGAACCTGCCCAATGACCAACGGGTGCAACTGAGCTACCTGGAAAGTGACAGCGACAGCAATGACGCGTGGGCCTACACCGCCCCGGATAACCAGAGCGTGTACTACCAGCGCGTCAGCAAGAACAACCTCAATGCCAGGAACGTCGGACTGGATTATCGCTACACGCCGGATAACCCGCTGATCGATTTCAAGGCCAAGGTCTACTACGTCACCACACAGATGGACCGGGACAATGCGCCCAACACCGCGTCGCTGACCTCCGGCAACTATGTGGCGGGCTACACGGATCATTTTCAGACCGATACCTGGGGTGTACAGGGCGACAACACATCGCGGTTCGACTTCGATGCGTTGGGTCATGTGAGTTGGAACTACGGCGTGGAGGTGTATCAAGACAAGTTCAAGCCCAGTACCAACAAGGTCGAGGCCACCAACCTTTCCGGCCTGTTGCCTTACGTTGAAGGCGGGACGCCCGGTGGCAAACGCACCATCGCCAGCCTGTTCAACAACCTGCAGTACGAATATGGCGACTGGCTGACGCTGGATGCGGGCTTGCGGTACGACCGCTATCGGCTGGAAGGGGTCACCGGGATGACGCTCTACCGGCGCGATCGGTTCTACAGCAGCACGGTAGGTGCCAAGCGTGTCGAGGAAGTGTTCGACATTGATAGAGAAGAGGGCCAGTTCTCTCCCTCGTTCGGTATCGGCATAAAGCCGGGGCTGGACTGGATGCAACTCTACGCCCGCTGGGGCAAGGGCTGGCGCCCGCCGGCGGTAACGGAAACCTTCATGACCGGGCGTCCTCACGGTGGCAGCTCATCAGAGCGGGTGTTTCCCAACCCGTTCCTGAAACCCGAAGAGTCGCGGGACTGGGAAATGGGCGTGAACGTATTCAAAGAGGGACTGCTGTTCGGTGACGACCGCCTGGGCATGAAGGTGGCTTACTTCGATACCCGGATCGAGAACTTCTCTTTCCTCAATCACAGCGTCAGTTTGCCGGAGACCTCCGTCGGCGGTTTTCTCGGCACGATGGCGTACGTCAATAACACCAACCCCACGCGCTTTCGGGGGGTGGAGTACCAGCTCAACTACGACATGGGGCGGGCGTACGCCAACCTTAGTTACACCCACATGATCGGCAGTAATGAGTTCTGCTCGAAGAACTATTACATGGGCGGGGCGAAGAAGAACGGGCCGTCCACCACACGCTATGAACGCTACACCCGGCCAAACGGCACGACCGGCCTGCGCCCGGTGACCACGTATGAGGTGCTGGACGACGATGTCGCCAACAACAAGGAAAGCTGTGGCCGGATCATGGGCAACGCCACCTATATGCCGGCTGATCGCGGCTCGCTGACCCTGGGCGCGCGCTTCCTGGAAAAGCGACTCGATATGGGCGTCCGCGTGCGCTACAGCTCAGGCAATGGCGAGAACCTCGACTCACAAGGTTATGACTTCATCGACCAGGCGCTATGGCCCCAGTACACCCTCTATGACCTGTACGCCAGCTACTGGATGACCGACCAATTGAACATCGCCCTGGCGCTGGAAAACGCCACCGATGAGGCCTACTTCGTTGCCATGGGGGACGCCAATAACCTGAGCCTGGCGCGCGGGCGAACGTTGAGCGGGATGCTCGAATACAAGTTCTGATCAAGGTGCCACGGCACTTTATCAACCAACGGTTTTGCCCAAGGGTGGGCAAAAAGTGCGCTGTATGAGCGTGCTGATCAATCGTGTTGTTTATAACGAGGTTAAGTGATGACTATTTCTGTTAGTTACGAAGCTGCGCTCGGTGCTTACTCCGTCTCGGACTACCTGACCGACTGGGCACTGGGGTTCAACACTGCGGGGCACGGCAGCAGCAACACCGGCGGCTTCAGCAACGGCTCCCTGAGCGGCGACCAGTATTCGACCCACGGCGCCAACAATTCCGACTACGCCTTCATTGCCGACAGCAACACCAGCAACGGCCTGCACTACGTATTCAACCCGGCGCTGCCAGCCAGCCACAACGAAAACCACTACCTGTGGGGCAACCTGGATAACGTTCAACTGGGCACCGGCCTAAGCGGCGGCAATGGCAGCGACTTCACCCTCGATGCGTTCAAAGTGGCTTTCAACGGCCTCGACTTGAGCGCGGCACAAGGTGCAGGCCGCGTCGGCAATGACGTTCAGAACGTGATCTACAGCCTGATGCAAGGCAACACCTCGGCACTGGAAACCGTGCTCAACAACCTGCTGGACGACTTCGGCCTGTCCACCGCCAACACCTTCGACGAGATCTCGGCCGGCCTGGCAGCACACGCTACGGCAACCATCACCGACGTCGCCCTGGTAGGCGTGCAGGACGTTGCACAGGACTGGGCACTCGCTGCCTGATGTGGCTGTGCAATGAAAAAAGCGAATGGAAGATCGCTCTCCCATTCGCTGCGTAAACCCCGTCGTCGCCGTGAGTTTCGAAGGCCAGGGCGACGGCGGTGACAAATTCTGCGCAGCGGCGCGCGGCGTGTCAAACGCGGGCGGCGCTTCCCGATTTCCCCCATGAGACTCCCTCGATGCGCCATGCCGGCAACGAAACCCTGGCCGCTCTCACGGCCTATAAAAGTGGCTTCCTCAACATTGGCCTGTTTTCGGCAGTGATCAACCTGTTGATGCTGGCCCCGGCGCTGTACATGTTGCAGGTCTACGACCGGGTGCTGGCCTCCGGCAACTCGATGACCCTGTTGATGCTGACGCTGATGATCCTTGGCTTGTTCGGCTTGATGGGCGCGCTGGAGTGGGTGCGCAGCCAGGTGGTGATCCGTCTTGGCACACAGATGGACATGCGCCTGAACCAGCGGGTGTACGACGCCGCGTTCGAGGCGCAACTCAAGGGCGGCACCCAGGCGGCCGGGCAGGCGTTGAGCGACCTGACGACCTTGCGCCAGTTCGCCACCGGCCAGGCGCTGTTCGCATTTTTTGATGCGCCGTGGTTTCCGGTGTACTTGCTGGTGATCTTCCTGTTCCACCCCTGGCTCGGCGTCCTGGCGCTGGCCGGTGCGCTGATGCTGATGGCGCTGGCGTGGGCCAACCAGCACATCTGCCAGGCACCGTTGACTCAGGCCAATCAGCTGTCGATCAGCGCCAGCCAGCAGGCCACGGCCAACCTGCGCAATGCCGAAGCCATCGAAGCCATGGGCATGCTGGCAACCTTGCGTGCGCGCTGGTTTGCCCAGCACCAGGCGTTTCTGGCGGCGCAGAACCTGGCCAGTGAAAAGACCGCTGCCATCAGTGCCTGGTCCAAGGGCGTACGCCTGGCGTTGCAGTCATTGGTCCTCGGTCTGGGTGCATTGCTGGCGGTGCAGGGGGCGATTACGCCGGGCATGATGATCGCCGGCTCGATCCTGATGGGGCGGGTACTGAGCCCTATCGACCAACTGATCGGCGTGTGGAAACAGTGGAGTTCGGCGCGCCTGGCTTATGACCGTTTGACCCTGATGCTGGCGGCCAACCCGGCGCGCACCGAGCGCATGAGCTTGCCGGCGCCCAGCGGCCAGTTGACGGTCGAGCAGGTAAGCGCGTGTGCGCCTGGCAGTCGTCGGCCTGCATTGGCCAACCTCGGGTTCAGCCTGCCTGCCGGTGACGTGCTGGGCGTGATCGGGCCTTCCGGTTGCGGCAAGTCGACCCTGGCGCGGTTGCTGGTGGGGGCCTGGGCGCCCTTGGCCGGCAAGGTGCGGCTCGACGGCGCGGACCTGGCGCAATGGGACAAGCAGCAACTCGGCCCGCACATTGGGTATCTGCCCCAGGACATCCAGCTGTTCGCCGGCAGCATTGCCGACAACATCGCGCGTTTCGACACCGTGGATTCGGACAAGGTGCTCGCTGCCGCGCAAATGGCCGGCGTGCATCAACTGATCCTGCAGTTGCCCCAAGGCTACGACACCCAACTGGGGGAGGGCGGTGCCGGGTTGTCCGGCGGGCAGAAGCAACGTGTCGCGCTGGCGCGAGCGCTGTACGGCGTGCCTGCGCTGATCGTACTGGATGAGCCCAATTCCAATCTCGATGAGGCCGGCGAGCAGGCCTTGCTCCATGCCATCACCTTGCTCAAGGCGCAGCGTCGCACGCTGGTGCTGATCACCCACAAGACCCCTGTGCTGGCGTTGACGGACCAATTACTGATTCTGCGGGACGGCCAGTTGCAGGCGTTCGGGCCCACGGCGCGGGTGCTGGAGGCCACGCAGAAACCGGCGGCCGCGCCGCCCAAACCGGTGTCGGCGATGAGCATGAGCTACCGCCTCGGTGAAGGAAAAAAAGCATGAGCCGACCTGTGCTTGTGACGGACAACAGCGTGCCGCCGGTGAACAACGTGCTGGCGCTGGACGATAAAAAATACGCGCGCCTGGGCTGGTTGCTGGTGCTCGGCGGGTTTGCCGGGTTCCTTGGCTGGGCCGCGCTGGCACCGTTGGACAAGGGTGTGGCGGTGTCCGGCAAGGTCATGGTGTCGGGGCACCGCAAGACGGTGCAGCACCCCGCGGGCGGGATCGTCGAGCGGATCGAGGTGCGCGATGGCGAGGTGGTGAGCGCCGGCCAGGTATTGGTCCGCCTGAAGGAAACCCCGTTGCGCGGGCAGATGCAGTCTTTGCGCAGCCAGTTCATTGCGTCCCGGGCCAGCGAAGCGCGCTTGAGTGCCGAGAGCGAAGGCTTGTCGGCCATCGTCTTCGGCCCCGAACTGCTGAACGAGCCTGAGGCCGCCGCCACCTTGAGCCTGCAACGGCAACTGTTCAGCAGTCGCGCCCAGGCCCTGGCCACGGAGCAGCAAGGCCTGCGGGAAACCATCGCCGGGGCCGAGGCACAATTGCGCGGCACCCGGGAATCCCAGGCCAGCAAAGTGCTGCAACGCACCGCGATGAATGAACAACTGCAAGGCCTGCGCGAGCTGGCGCGGGACGGCTACATTCCGCGCAATCGGCTGCTGGAAAATGAACGGCTGTATGCCCAGCTCGACGGTGCGATTGCCGAGGATTTCGGCCGCATCGGCCAGTTGCAACGGCAAGTCCTTGAACTGCGCCTGCGCATCCGCCAGCTCGGCGAAGACTTCCAGAAAGACCTGCGCGGCCAACTGGCCGAAACCCGCACCCGCAGCGACGACTTGCGCAACCGGTTGGCCTCGGCCGAATTCGAACTGGCCAACAGCCTGGTGCGCGCGCCGGCGACTGGCGTGGTGGTGGGGCTGGAGGTGTACACCGAAGGCGGCGTGATCAAGCCCGGCCGGGCGCTGATGGACATCGTGCCCCAGGGCGAACCACTGCTGGTGGAAGCGCGGGTGCCGGTGCAGATGGTCGACAAGGTGCACCCGGGCTTGCCGGTGGAGTTGCTGTTCTCGGCGTTCAACCAGAGCACCACCCCACGCATTGCCGGTGAAGTGACGCTGGTGTCGGCCGACCGCCAGGTCGACGAGCGCACCGATGAGCCGTATTACACCTTGCGCGCCCAGGTCAGTGCAGCTGGCATGCGCCAGCTCGACGGCTTGCAGATTCGCCCGGGCATGCCGGTGGAAGCGTTCGTCAAAACCGGTGAGCGCTCGATGCTCAACTACCTGTTCAAACCCTTGATGGATCGGACTCACATGGCGTTGGTGGAAGAATGAAGGCGCTGTTATTCGGTCTGTGTTGTGCCTGCAGTGGATCGGTTCAGGCGCTGGGATTGCTCGACGCCTATGACTTGGCCCTGCGCAACGATCCGACGTTTCAGGCGGCAATCCAGGAGCGCGAGGCCGGCGAGGAAAACCGCATCATCGGCCGCGCCGGGCTGTTGCCGAACCTGTCCTGGAGCTACAACAACTCGCGCAATGAGTCCGAAGTCACCCAGTCGACGGCGGTGGGCAACGTCACCAGCGACCGCGATTACCGCAGCTATGCCTCGACCCTGACCCTGCAACAACCGCTGCTCGATTACGAAGCCTATGCGCGCTATCGCCAGGGTGCAGCGCAGGCGCTGTTTGCCGATGAACGCTTTCGCAGCAAGAGCCAGGAACTGGCCGTGCGGGTGTTGAGCGCCTACAGCCAGGCATTGCTGGCCCAGGAGCGGATCGAGCTGAGCCGCGCCCAGAAACGCGCGTATGCCGAGCGCCTGCAACTCAATGAACGGCTGCTCAAGGGCGGCGAGGGCACCCGCACCGATGTGCTGGAAACCCAGGCACGCCTGAGCCTGGCCCAGGCCGAAGAGATCGAATCCCTGGACACCCAGGACGCAGCCTTGCGCGAGCTGGAAGCGATTGTGGGCCAGCCGTTGCAGATAGACGAGTTGGCGCCGCTGACTCGCCAGTTCGAGATCCCGCCGCTGGCGCCCAACCGTTTCGAGACCTGGCGGGAAATGGCGATGGCCAACAACCCGGAGCTCAAATCCCAGCACCACGCGCTGGACGTCGCCGAATACGAAGTGGAGCGCAAGCGCGCCGGGCACATGCCCAAGGTCAGCCTGTATGCGAGC
The DNA here is from genome assembly GCF_037094675.1 of Pseudomonas sp. KK18. Taxonomy (NCBI): domain Bacteria; kingdom Pseudomonadati; phylum Pseudomonadota; class Gammaproteobacteria; order Pseudomonadales; family Pseudomonadaceae; genus Pseudomonas; species Pseudomonas sp. KK18. Next base: position 6,351,044 of record NZ_CP146605.1, on the reverse strand, counting down.
AGCCGCCAGACCAGCTCGGATTCGGAAAGCAGCTACAACCAGAAGTACGACACCAACAGCGTCGGCATCCAGGTCAGCCTGCCGCTGTTCGCCGGTGGCTCGGTGTCGGCGTCGACGCGCCAGGCCGCCAATCAACTGTCCCAGGCGCAATATGAACTGGACGCGCAGACCGCCAGGACGCTGATCGAACTGCGCAAGCAATTCAACCTCAACACCAGCGGCGCGGCCAAAGTGCGGGCGTATGAAATGGCGGTCAGCTCGGCCACCGCCCTGGTGACGGCGACGAAGAAAAGCGTGACCGGTGGCGAGCGCGTCAACCTCGATGTGCTGGATGCCGAGCAGCAACTGTTCACGGCACGCCGCGACCTGGCGGATGCGCGGCATGCGTATCTGCTGGCGCGGATACAACTGAAGTATTTTGCAGGGTTGCTGAACGAGCAGGACCTGCGGGCGTTGGCGGGGTATTTCCAGCCATCGGCATGATGGCTATATCGGCTAACACACCGATCCACTGTGGGAGCTGTCGAGCCTTGGCGAGGCTGCGATGGCGGCGGGGCTGATGACATTTTTCTGTCTGACCCACCGCCATCGCGGCCTCGCTAAAGCTCGACGGCTCCCACATTTTGATTTTTGCAATGCTGGGGATTTAACGCCGGGTCAGCAACACACCCGATTCCATGTGGTGCGTCCACGGAAACTGGTCAAACATGGCGCACTGGGTAATCCGGTGCGTGTCATGCAGTTGCGCAATGTTCGCCGCCAACGTCTCCGGGTTGCAGGAGATGTACAGGATGTTCTCGAAGCGCCGGGTCAGCTCGCAGGTGTCCGGGTCCATGCCGGCACGCGGCGGGTCGACGAACACGCTGCCAAACTCGTAGCTCTTGAGGTCGATGCCGTGCAGGCGGCGGAACGGCCGCACTTCATTCAAGGCCTCGGTCAGCTCTTCGGCAGACAAACGCACCAGGGTGACGTTATCCACCGCGTTTTCATCGAGGTTGCTCAGTGCCGCGTTCACCGAAGTCTTGCTGATCTCGGTGGCCAGCACTTTGCGCACGCGAGTGGCCAGGGGCAGGGTGAAGTTGCCGTTGCCGCAGTACAGCTCCAGCAAGTCGTCACTGCGATCGCCCAGGGCTTCGAATGCCCAGTTGAGCATCTTCTGGTTCACCGTGCCGTTGGGCTGGGTGAACGCGCCTTCAGGCTGGCGATAGCTGAAGGTGCGACCGCCGACGTCGAGTTTCTCGACCACGTAATCGCGGCCGATCACATCGCGCTTGCCCTTGGAGCGGCCGATGATGCTGACGTTCAGGTCCGCCGCCAGCTTGTTCGCCGCCGTATGCCAATGCTCATCCAGCGGGCGGTGATAGCACAGGGTAATCATCGCGTCGCCGGCCAGAGTGGTGAGGAACTCCACCTGGAACAGCTTGTGGCTCAGGGCGGCGCTGGCTTGCCAGGCGGCCTTGAGTTGCGGCATCAACTGGTTGATGCGCAGGCTGGCAATCGGAAACTCTTCAATGAGGATCGGTGTGCGCTTGTCCTCCTGGGAGAACATTGCGTAGTGGCGCTGACCCTCTTCGCGCCACAGGCGGAACTCCGCCCGCAGGCGGAAGTTCTGCAACGGCGAGTCGAAAACCTGAGGCTCTGGCGCGTCGAACGGCGCCAGCAGGTCACGCAGGCGCGTGACCTTTTCTTCCAGTTGAACGGTGTAGCTTGCGGCGTCAAAAGTCATGCGTTGAACCAGCCCAGCTTGATCACAAACAGAATCGACAGGATCACCAGCGCCGGGTTCAGCTCACGGTAGCGGCCCGAAAGCAGCTTGATGGCGGTCCAGGCGATGAAACCGAAGGCAATGCCGTTGGCGATGGAATAAGTGAATGGCATCGCCAGGGCGGTGATCACCACCGGTGCGGCGACGGTGATGTCGTCCCAGTCGATTTCGGCCAGGCCCGAGGTCATCAGCACGGCGACGAACAGCAGCGCCGGTGCGGTGGCGAAGGCCGGAACGCTGGCCGCCAGTGGCGAGAAGAACAGCGCCAGCAGGAACAGGATCGCGACCACGACGGCGGTCAAACCGGTACGGCCACCGGCGCTCACGCCCGCCGCCGATTCGATGTAGCTGGTGGTGGTCGAGGTGCCCAGCAGCGAGCCGGCCATGGCCGCCGTGCTGTCAGCGATCAGCGCACGGCCCATTTTCGGCATGTGGCCGTCCTTGCCCATGAGACCCGCGCGCTTGGCGACGCCGATCAGGGTGCCGGAGTTGTCGAACAGGTCGACGAACAGGAACGCGAAAATCACGCTCACCAGGCCGATGTCCAGGGCGCCCTTGATGTCCAGTTGCAGGAAGGTCGGGGCCAGCGAAGGTGGCATCGACATCACGCCGCCGAACGGGGTGAAGCCCAGCACGATGGAGGCGATGGTCACCACCAGGATGCCGATCAATACCGCGCCGCGCACTTTCAGGGCTTCCAGCGCAACGATCAGCGCGAAGCCGAGGGTGGCGAGGATCGGCGCGGGTTGTTTCAGGTCGCCCAGGCCTACCATGGTGGCCGGGTTGCTGACCACGATGCCGGCGTTGTGCAGGGCGATCAGCGCCAGGAACAGGCCGATACCCGCCGCAATCGCCGAGCGCAGGGGCAGCGGGATGCTGTTGATAATCCATTCGCGGATGCGGAAGATCGACAGCAGGAAGAACAGCACTGCCGAGATGAACACCGCACCCAGCGCCACTTGCCAGGTGTGGCCCATGTGCAGGACCACGGTGTAGGTGAAGAATGCGTTGAGGCCCATGCCCGGTGCCAGGGCAATCGGGTAGTTGGCGATCAGGCCCATCACGGTGGAACCGATGGCCGCCGCGAGGCAGGTCGCAACAAAGACCGCGCCCTTGTCCATGCCGGTCTCGCCGAGAATGCTCGGGTTGACGAACAGGATGTAGGCCATGGCCAGGAAGGTGGTGACGCCCGCGAGAATCTCGGTGCGCACATTCGTGTTGTGTGCCTTGAGTTGAAACAGCTTTTCCAGCATGCCTGCTCCCTGTGACGCTATCTTGCGTCGTTATTTGTTGACCTCTAAGTCAAAGCACAAACTGCGCCAAGCGCCTGTGGTTCCAGAGAGGATCGGAAAAAGCGGCGCATCATACCAGCAGCCGAGGGCCAGTGGCGCATAGGCTTGATCATGGCCTTGAGGCATACTGCGCCGACGTTTATTACAGGGTCATCGACAGCATGAAAAAAGCCAGCGCCTGGAGTCTAGCTCTGTTCGGTTGCATCGGCCTGTGGCTCGGTGCGGCACCGGCGTGGGGCGCGCCTGCACCGGCGTTGAGCGAGGTGCGGGTATTCAAGGTTCAGTCGGCCAAGTGCACTGAAACCATTCCCGAGCGGGCCGACAGCACCCAGATGTGCACGCACCGCGGGCAAACCCTGGTGTACGTGATGGAAGTCGGCCTGGGCAACAGCTCCCACGCGTTTTTCGATGGAGCGCCGGTGTCCGGCACCAGCATGGCCATCTGCCAAGTGGGTTCCATCAGCCAGCCGTGCAGCGGCGCCGGCACTTTGATGGGCTACATCTATACATTCCAGCTGGATATCGACGCCGGCGGCACCTTCCAGTACAGCAACACCTCGATCAACCCGCCGCGCAACCAACTGGTTACCACCCTCAGCATTCGCTGATCGCCACCCATCAATTGCCTTGAACGCTCATAACCCCGGGAAGTCGTACCGCTAAGACGGCGACTTCCCAGAACGCCGCGATTGCACACCAATCCGTGAGGTGTTTATGAGCGCAACCCCCAATGGCGCGGCGGCCAAGCCGTTCGTCAGTCATCCGATACGCCTGACCCTCAATCGGGACCCCATTCAACTGGATGTATTGCCCTGGACCACCCTGCTGGACCTGCTGCGCGAGCAACTGGACCTGACGGGCACCAAGAAGGGCTGCGACCACGGCCAGTGCGGTGCCTGCACCGTGTTGCTCAACGGTAAGCGGGTGAACGCCTGCCTGACCCTGGCGGTGATGTGCGACGGTGCCGAGTTGACCACCATCGAAGGCCTGGCCTCGGGCGACGACCTGCACCCGATGCAACAGGCCTTTATCAAGCACGATGCCTTCCAGTGTGGCTACTGCACGCCGGGGCAAATCTGCTCGGCGGTGGGCCTGGCCCGTGAAGGCCGCGCCCACGACACCGCACAGATCCAGGAACTGATGAGCGGCAACCTTTGCCGCTGCGGCGCCTACAACAACATCCGCGATGCCATCGAAGAAGCCTTGCCGGCGTGCCGCGTGCAGGGAGGTGAGCAATGAATCCCTTCCATTACAGCAAGCCGGCCGACGTGCAGGAGGCGGTGCACCTGGTCAGCCCGGCGTCGCGGTTTATCGCCGGTGGCACCAACCTGCTGGACCTGATGAAAGAGAACATCAGCCGCCCGGAGCACCTGATTGATATCACCGGGCTGCCACTTCGCGACGTGGAAGAAACTCCCGAGGGCGGCTTGATGATCGGTGCCCTGGTGAGCAACGCCGACCTGGCCTGGCACCCGCTGATCGAGGAACGTTACCCGCTGCTGTCCCAGGCCATCCTCGCCGGCGCCTCGCCGCAATTGCGCAATATGGCCAGTACCGGCGGCAACCTGCTGCAACGCACCCGTTGCTACTACTTCTATGACGCCGCCGTGCCCTGCAATAAACGCGAGCCCGGCAGTGGCTGCCCGGCGCGGGTCGGTTTGAACCGCATCCACGCGATCCTCGGCGCCAGCGACCAGTGCGTCGCCACCCATCCTTCGGACATGTGCGTGGCCCTGGCCGCCCTGGATGCGCGGGTGCATGTGCAGGGCCGGGGTGGTGCGCGGGTCATCGAGTTCGCCGACTTTCACCGGCTGCCGGGCGATGCACCCCAGCGGGATAACCAGTTGGCCGACGACGAACTGATCACCGCCATCGAGTTGCCTGCCGACCACCTGGCTGCCCACAGTCACTATCTTAAAATCCGTGACCGGGCTTCCTACGCCTTCGCCCTGATATCCGTCGCGGCGGCGCTGGAGCTGGATGGCGATGTGATCGTCGACGCCCGCCTGGCCCTGGGCGGCGTCGCCCACAAGCCATGGCGTGATCGCGCGGTGGAAGCCGCGCTGATCGGCCAGTCCGTCAGCCGCGAAACCTTCAGCACTGCCGCTGAAACCCTGCTGCTGGACGCCGAGCCGTTGGAGCACAACGGTTTCAAGATCAAACTGGCACGCCGCGCGATCATTCGCGCCCTGAGCGATGCCGCTGTTGCAGGAGCCACGTCATGAGCGCAATCGGCAAACCGTTGGACCGGGTCGACGGTCTGCTCAAGGTCACCGGGCAAGCGCGCTATGCCGGTGAGTTTCCCGAGGATGGCTTGCTGCACGGCAGCGTGGTGTCGAGCAACATCGCCAAGGGCCGGGTCATCCGCATTGATGCGTCCCAAGCCCTGGCGTTACCCGGTGTGGTGATGGTGCTTGATCACCTCAACCGCCCGAAACTGGCCAGCTACGACGACAGCTACGCCGATGCCGATGCTGCCGACGGCTCGCCGTTTCGCCCGCTGTACAACGACCGCGTGCTCTACAGCGGCCAGCCGTTGGCATTGGTGATTGCCGACAACCTGGAGCTGGCGCGCCACGCCGGTTCCCTGGTGCAGATTGAATACGCCGCCGAGCCTGCCGAGACCGATCTGCTGGCCTTGCAGGAGCAGGCGCACCCGTCGCCGCAAACACCGCCCAAGCCGCGCGGCAACTTCCAGGCCGAATGGACCGGCGCCGCCACGAGCCTGGACCTGCACTACAGCACGCCCATCGAACACCATAACCCCATGGAACCCCACGCCAGTACCGTGCTGTATCAGCCGGACGGCACCCTGCATATCCACGACAAGACCCAGGGGCCGCAGAACTGCCAGGCCTATGTGCAGAAAGTCTTCGGCCTGGATAAAAGCCAGGTGCGGATCTTCGCCGCGTTCGTCGGCGGCGCCTTTGGTTCCGGTCTGCGCCCGCAGTACCAGTTGCCGCTGGCAGTGATGGCATCGCTGGCCCTGAAGCGTTCGGTGCGCGTCACCCTCACGCGCCAGCAGATGTTCACCTTCGGTTATCGCCCGCGCACCTTGCAGCGCCTGCAACTGGGTGCTGCCGCCAATGGCCGCTTGCTTGCCCTGGGCCACACCGCCATCGGCCAGACCTCGCGCTTCGAGGACTTCAGCGAACACGTGGTGGAATGGAGCGGCATGCTTTATCACTGCGATAACGTGCTGCTGACCTACAAGCTGGTGCCGCTGGACGTGTTCACACCGCTGGACATGCGCGCCCCCGGCGCAGCGCTGGGGGTGATCGGCCTGGAATGCGCGATGGATGAACTGGCCTGCGCCCTGGGCATCGACCCGGTGCAATTGCGGCTGATCAACTATGCCGAGCGCAATCAGAACGAAGACAAGCCCTGGTCCAGCAAAGCGTTGCGCGAATGCTACAGCGAAGGTGCCGAGCGTTTTGGCTGGAGCCAGCGCAACCCGGAGCCGCGAAGCATGCGCGATGGTCGCCAACTGATCGGTTGGGGCATGGCCGGTGGCGTGTGGGAGGCCCTGCAAATGAAGGCGAGCGCCAAGGCACGCATCGACCACCTCGGCAAGCTCACGGTCAGCAGTGCCACCACCGATATCGGCACCGGCACTTACACGGTCATGGCGCAGATCGCCGCCCAGGCCAGCGGCGTGCCGGTAGGCGATGTGACGTTCCTGCTGGGGGATTCATCGCTGCCGACGGCGCCGTTGCAGGGCGGCTCGTTTACCGTGTCGTCGGTGGGCAGCGCGGTGCAACAGGCCTGTGAAGCGTTGAACGCCAAGCTGTTGGACATTGCGCGCAAGACGTACCCGGCGTTCAAAGACGCTGAGTCGGCGCGGTTTGAGAACGGCCAGATGCACGCCGGTGACCAGCGCATCTCCCTGGCGCAATTGGTGCAAGACAGCGGCGAGCAGGCGCTGGAAGTGCAGGTGGATTGCGAGCCGGGCAAACAGCGCGAAGGCTATGCCTCTGCCACGCATTCGGCGGTGTTTGTCGAAGTGCGGGTGGATGAGGACCTGGGCACCATCAAGGTCAGCCGGGTGGTCAGTGCGATTGCGGCCGGGCGGGTGGTCAATCCGAAGATGGCCCGTAGCCAGATTCTCGGCGGTGTGGTCTGGGGCATCGGCATGGCGTTGCATGAGGAGACCCAGGTCGATCACGCATTGGGTCGCTCCATGAACCACAGCCTGGCCGAATACCACATTCCGGTAAACGCGGATATCGGCGAGATTGATGTGCTGTTTGTCGAAGAACACGACGAGATCGTCAACGCCCTTGGTTCCAAGGGCGTCGGCGAGATCGGGATAGTCGGGGTTGCGGCGGCGGTGGCCAACGCGGTGTATCACGCCACCGGCAAGCGGGTGCGGGACTTTCCCGTCACCCTCGACAAGGTCTTCTAAACCTTGGCGGGTTCTTCCACCGGCACATGCATGCGGTCGCGGTTGGCCAGGGTCGGGAACAGTTTGATCCAGACCCCGGTCACCACCAGCGTGCCGATGCCGCCCATGACCACGGCGGGCACGGTGCCGAACCAGTGGGCGGTGATCCCGGACTCGAACTCGCCCAACTGATTCGACGCGCCGATAAACAGCCCGTTGACCGCGCTTACCCGGCCGCGCATTTCGTCCGGGGTTTCCAGTTGCACGAACGAGGCGCGGATCACCATGCTGATCATGTCCGCTGCGCCCAATACCACCAGCACCGCCAGGGAGAACCAGAACGAGGTAGACAGGCCGAACGCGATGGTGGCTACGCCAAACACCCCGACCGCCGTAAACATGATCCGCCCCACATGCCGGTCGACGGCAAACCGCGCCAGCCACAACGACATCAACAACGCCCCGACCGCTGGCGCCGAGCGCAGCAGCCCAAGGCCCCACGGCCCGGTCAGTAAAATGTCCTTGGCGAACACCGGCAGCAAGGCCGTGGCGCCGCCCAGCAATACGGCGAACAGGTCCAGGGAAATCGCGCCGAGGATGTCCGGCCGACTGCGGATAAAACGAATCCCGGCCAGCAACGAATCCATGGTCGCCTTGGCCTTGTTCAGCGGCGTCTGGCGCGCGGGCAGGTTGAGGGTCAGCACGCAGGCGATCAGGTACAGCACCACCGTGGGGCCGTAGACCCAGACACTGCCAAAGGCGTACAGCAGACCGCCCAGCGCCGGCGCCACGATGGTGGCCAATTGCTGCGCCGACTGCGACGACGCCACGGCGCGGGGAAACAGTGCAGTGGGCACGATGCTCGGCAGCAGGGCCTGGGTGGTGGGCATTTCAAACGAGCGGGCTGCGCCCAGCAGGAATGCCAGGATAAAAATCATCTCGCGGGTGACATTGCCGGTCAGTCCGCCGATTGCCAGGGATAGCGCGATCAACGCTTGAACGGTCTGGCAGATGGCTGCGACCTTGCGCCGTTCATAGCGGTCGGCCACATGGCCGGTGTGCAGCATGAACAGGACCCGCGGTACGAACTCCACCAGGCCGACCAAACCCAGGTCCAGCACGTTGCCGGTCAGTTGGTAGAGGTTCCAGCCGATGGCCACGGTGAGCATCTGGAAACCGCTGGCGGTGAAGATCCGCGCCAGCCAGAACGCGATGAAAGGGCGGTGGTGACGTAACAGCAGCGCGGGTTCACTGGGCATCGGGGAGACGGGTCTGGGTGGGGGAACGGTGAGGTTATCACCAACTTGTAACCAATAGTTGCGTGGTGGGTTGGGGGGTATGAGATATGTTCAGTCTGGCTGAGTACATATCCGTTTCTTCGGTAACGGCCACTTATGGTTCCGCTCTTACAGCGGGTCACTTTTGGCAAACGCCCCAAAAGTAACCAAAAGGTCTTTGCCCCACCACTCGGTGCCTCGCTTAGGCTCGGCATGCCCGCACTCCGGCCCGATTCCGCGGGCCGCCGCGACGGGCCATCCATGGCCCGGCGCGGCTAAATCGGCATCCTTGCCGATTTACCCGCTCCACCGTGCCTACTTGCGGCCATCGTGGTTGACGGGGCCCGCAGATCAAAATCAAAAGCAGATCAAAAGCAGAGCACAGCGGCCTACCGGCCGGCTTGAGTGTTAAAAGCAAAAGCAAAGACCAGAGCGAAAACAGAGCTGCTTTTCTGTGGGAGCGGGCTTGCTCGCGAAAAGCCTGAGGGCGCCGCGTTCATCCAGAATGCCCACGTCATCGTTAACGACCTTCGCGAGCAAGCCCGCTCCCACATTTGGACTGTGCCCGCTTTAGCTTTTGATTCTGCTCTTCAACACTCAAGCCGGCCGGGAGGCCGCTGTGCTTTTGCTTTTGATCTTGATTTTGATCTTAGGCGCCCCGTTAAACCACGCTGGCCGAACGCAGGCTTTGGAGCGTGGGTAACCTGGCAGGACGCCAGGTTAGCCGTCCTGGGCCAAGGATGGCCCATGACGGCGGCCCACGGTCCAAAGCCTGCGTGAGGGCACTCCGAGCCTAGGCGAGGAGCCGAGTGGTGGGGCAAGAGCGTTTTGCTTACTTTTGCGCTTTTCAAAAGTGAGCCGCTGTAAGAGCGGAACCAATACCAGCCATCACCCAAATAACGGATATACACCCAAAACACGCCCAATCTCACCAAAGACAACACCCAGTGACCACTGAGGCAACCTGTCACGCGGCAAAAGACCACGCCTTGCTCTCGCGAAAATGGGACTACTCTTTCAGCAATGCTTGATCCAGATCAAAACCTTCGCCGGGATTGCTCTGGCGGTCGCAAGGCCAGAATCCCTGCGTGGTTGGTTATAAAAAGAAACGAATTTGAATTCGCCACACTCCATATCCGTGGGGGCAGTGGGTGCAGGCCTCCAGCCAGCATTCGGTATTACCTGACAGAGGAAGACTTATGTTCGGTTTGGAGGCGCTAGATCTCGCCCGAATTCAATTCGCGTTCACCATCTCATTCCATATCCTGTTCCCGGCCATCACCATCGGCCTGGCCAGTTACCTTGCGGTGCTGGAAGGCCTGTGGCTCAAGACCCACAACGACACCTACCGTGACCTCTACCATTTCTGGTCGAAGATCTTTGCCGTCAACTTCGGCATGGGCGTGGTCTCCGGCCTGGTCATGGCCTATCAGTTCGGCACCAACTGGAGCCGCTTCTCGGACTTCGCCGGTGCCGTCACCGGGCCGTTGCTGACTTATGAGGTGCTCACGGCGTTCTTCCTCGAAGCCGGCTTCCTTGGGGTCATGCTGTTCGGCTGGAACAAGGTCGGGCGCAAGCTGCACTTCTTTGCCACGGTGATGGTGGCCGTCGGCACGCTGATCTCGACTTTCTGGATTCTTGCCTCCAACAGCTGGATGCAGACGCCACAGGGCTTTGAAATCATTGATGGCCGGGTGATTCCCACCGACTGGCTGGCCGTGATCTTCAACCCGTCGTTCCCCTACCGCCTGATGCACATGGCCACGGCCGCGTTCGTCGCTACCGCGTTCTTCGTCGGCTCCTCGGCGGCCTGGCACTTGCTGCGCGGCAAGGACAACCCGGCGATCCGCACCATGCTGTCGATGGCAATGTGGATGGCGCTGATCGTTGCGCCGATCCAGGCGGTCATCGGTGACTTCCACGGCCTGAATACCCTCAAGCATCAACCGGCGAAGATCGCCGCGATTGAAGGCCACTGGGAAAATATCGGCAACGAGCCCACGCCGCTGATCCTGTTCGGCTGGCCGGACATGAAGGCTGAAAAAACCAAGTTCGCGGTGGAAATCCCATACCTGGGCAGCCTGATCCTGACCCACTCCCTGGACAAGCAGGTGCCGGCCCTCAAGGAGTTCCCGCCTGAGGATCGTCCGAATTCGACCATCGTGTTCTGGTCGTTCCGGGTCATGGTGGGCCTGGGCTTCCTGATGATCTTCACCGGCCTGTTCAGCCTCTGGCTGCGCCGTGGCGACAAGATGTACACGTCCAAGCCGTTCCTGTACCTGGCGCTGTGGATGGGCCCGTCCGGCCTGATCGCGATTCTCGCCGGCTGGTTCACCACCGAGATCGGCCGTCAGCCGTGGGTGGTCTACGGGCTGATGCGCACGGCAGACGCCTCGTCCAACCACAGTTTTGCGCAGATGAGCATTACGTTGGTGTTGTTTGTGGTGGTGTACTTCGCGCTGTTTGGCGCGGGCCTGGGCTACATGATGCGCCTGGTGCGCAAAGGGCCTGTGACCCACGAAAGCACCGAGCCCACCCACGGTGGCCCTGGGCAGAAACGCACACCGGCCCGTCCGTTGTCGGCGGCTGATGACAGTGCCGATGCCGATCACGGCGACACCTTGAACAAGGGGAACTGAGCCATGGGTATTGATCTTCCGCTGATCTGGGCCGTGATCATCATCTTCGGCATCATGATGTACGTGGTCATGGATGGCTTTGACCTGGGGATCGGCATTCTCTTCCCGTTCATCCCGGGCAAGACCGACCGTGACGTGATGATGAACACCGTCGCCCCCGTGTGGGACGGCAACGAAACCTGGCTGGTACTCGGCGGCGCGGCGTTGTTTGGCGCGTTCCCGCTGGCCTATTCGGTAGTGCTCTCGGCGCTGTACCTGCCACTGATGCTGATGCTGATCGGGCTGATCTTTCGCGGCGTGGCGTTTGAGTTCCGCTTCAAGGCCAAGGACGACAAGCGTCACCTGTGGGACAAGGCCTTCATCGGCGGCTCGCTGGCAGCGACGTTCTTCCAGGGCGTGGCGCTGGGGGCGTTCATTGATGGCATCCCGGTGGTCGACCGGCAGTTTGCCGGTGGCTCCCTGGACTGGCTGACGCCGTTCACGATGTTCTGCGGCGTGGCCCTGATCGTGGCGTATGCGCTGCTGGGCTGCACCTGGCTGATCATGAAGACCGAAGGCAGCTTGCAGGAGAAGATGCACAACTTGGCCCGGCCCCTGGCCTTCGTGGTGCTGGCGGTGATCGGTATCGTCAGCCTCTGGACGCCGCTGGCCCACCCGGAAATCGCCTCGCGCTGGTTCACCCTGCCGAACCTGTTCTGGTTCCTGCCGGTGCCGATCCTGGTGTTGGTGACCATGTACGGCCTGATTCGCGCCGTGGCCCGCAATGCGCACTACACGCCGTTCCTGCTGACACTGGTGCTGATCTTCCTTGGCTACAGTGGCTTGGGGATCAGCCTGTGGCCGAACATCATCCCGCCGTCAGTTTCGATCTGGGACGCCGCCGCACCGCCGCAAAGCCAGGGCTTCATGCTGGTGGGCACCTTGTTCATCATTCCGTTCATCCTGGGCTACACCTTCTGGAGCTACTACGTGTTCCGCGGCAAGGTCACCCACGAAGACGGTTATCACTAGGAGGATTGACTCATGTCCGGCAAACCTTCGTTGCACGACATCGAACAGGCCGAGAAAAAGCCGCTCTGGCAGCGCCTGGGCTGGCTGGCGATGATCTGGACCGGCAGCGTCCTGGCCCTGTTCGTGGTGGCCAGCCTGATGCGCATGTTCATGAATGCCGCGGGCCTGACCACCCACTGACATCCCGTTGTAACTATTGCCCTCCTTCATGGAGGGCTTTTTTATTTGCGCGCCTTGAGGACCACGAACTTCGGCGTGGTCGCCACTTGCTCGACGCCACGGAACAACCGCGCCAACTTGGTGTGATAACCCAAGTGACGGTTACCGACGATGTACAGGGCGCCGCCCACCACCAACGCTTCCCGCGCCTGCTGGAACATGCGCCAGGCGAGGAAGTCACCCACCACTTGCTGCTGGTGGAACGGCGGGTTGCACAGCACCACGTCCAGTGATTGCGGTTCCTGATCGGCCAGGCCGTCGCCGGGGCGAATCAGCACGTCACGTTCGCCCAGCGCCGCACGCCAGTTCTCGGCCGCCGATTGCACCGCCATATAAGACTCGTCGACCAGCGTGTACTGCGCCTCGGGGTTTTGCAGCGCGCTGGCAATCGCCAGGACGCCATTACCGCAACCCAGGTCGGCTACGCGGGCGCCGCCCAGGTTTTGTGGCAGGTGCGGCAGGAAGGCCCGGGTGCCGATATCCAGGCCTTCGCGGCAGAACACGTTGGCGTGGTTGAGCAGTTCGATGGCCGGGGTTTCCAGGCTGTAGCGCGTAGGGTAGGGCGATACGGCGTGTGGCCGATCGGCCAGGGTGGCGATCAGCAATCGGGCCTTTTTTACCGCCAGTGAGGCGTGCATCGGGCCGACATAGCGCTCCAGCAGTTCGCCGGCAGCCCGTGGCAGGTGCTTGACCATCGCCCCGGCAATCACTTCGGCGCCGGGTGCCAGTTGACCTTGCAGGCGAATCAATTGTTCTTCGAGCAGGGCCAGGGTTTTCGGCACGCGGATCAGTACGCAGTCGAACGGCCCGGCAGGTGTCTGGCTGGCGGGCAGGAACGTTACCGCGTCGAAAGCCTTGCCGTTGCGCGCCAGGTTTTTCTCCAGGCCCAGGGCGCCGAGGAACGAGTCACCACTGGAGGTGACCTGCACATGCCCTTCGAGGCTGGCCGCCAGCGCGCCGAAACTGTCGTTGAGCACGAGTACGCGGGTCGGCGTCGTCAGCTGTTGTTCCGCTAGGTAGCTGAGCAAATACTCATCGGCTGCATCAAACGCTTGCAGCGGGTCGTTGTGCTGTTCTGGCTGACGGATCAGGTCGAGTTGGGCGAAGGGGCTGTCGAGCAGGGGCATGGCGGGGGAGACTCTGGGTAAGCGAACCATCGGGGTGAGCGGCGACGCGAGGCGCATCAGGGGCTCGCGTCATCACCCGGAACTGGCCGCAAATGTTACGTTTTTTTCCCCTGGATTACATGCGGTGTTTAAAACAACCCGCATTTGACTGCCGTGATCACTGCGGCAATCTTGTTACTGACCCCCAGTTTCTTCATCGCACTGCTGATATGGAAGCCGACCGTGCGTTCGGACAGGCACAGGATGGTGGCGATGTCCGAGGCGGTCTTGCCCAAGGCCGACCATTGCAGGATTTCGGTTTCCCGCGGGGTCAATTTGCTGGGCGCTTGCGGGCTGGGATTGTCTGCGTATTTTTTGGCCACCACCGCGTGCATGGCGTGGCAAATCCAGAGCACTTGCCCGGCTTTTTCATAGAGTTCTTCAGGGCCCACTGGGCCGGTGGCACGCCCCAGGCTCAACATGCTGAAAACACCCTGGAAGTCATGAACCGATTGGGTCCATCCGAAATTCAGTCCGTTGGACTGGGCATGGGCCCATAAGTCCGGTACCGAAGAAAAGGTTTTCTCGTCCCATACGATCGGTAGAACCGAGCGTTTGCAATGCGCAACCACAGGGTCGAGATCAAAGTAGTGCTCTTGTCTGTACAGCGTATTCCATTCATTGGAATAGTTGTTGAGGTTGATAGTTTTCGTTTGGTTGTTGGGTAGATGGGAACTAAGGGTGAATGCGCAGTATTGGAAGCCAAGCTCGTAGGTAAGGTTGAGGGCAGCTTCGTACATACTGGTTATTTCGCTTTCCCCTTCGAGTTTGGGCAGGCGAGTGTTGTGCCAGTTGACCATCGGTAACTCTCCATGCGAACGGTTTTTACATGGGGTACTTCCAAGGCCCCCGGTTACAACGTGAAAAAATAGTGTAGGACAACGGCTACAGCTCGAAATAAAAATTTGGTTATGTTCAAGCGGGCGTTAGGCCAATAACATTTGTACAACCTGGCTACGGTGTACAGGTTTCAGGCGTTCGATAAGATTTTTTTCCATTAGTTTTAAGAACTTGCTCTAAATGCGCCTTGTTAATATTTAGTTGCACTCCCTCATCTAATGGCTTGTTGGAAGGCGACTAATAGCCAAATATTTAGTACCGCCCAGCGGTTGCCACAATGGGCAGCGGCAATGCCAGCACAAACCATCGGTGTTTCCAGGCGGCGCTTTGGGGGACACTAGGGGCCTCTGCAAATGGAGTTTCCCATGACGGCCAGTGCTGAAAAATACACCCGCCAGACCCTGCTCGACGTGAAATCGCTGACTCCCAGCCTGTTTACCCTGCGCACTACCCGAGACCCTGGTTTTCGTTTTCGCGCCGGACAATTCGTGCGTCTTGGGGTGACCAAGGCCGATGGCGGCATTGTGTGGCGTGCTTATTCGGTGGTGTCCTCGCCCTTTGATGAATACCTGGACTTCTTTTCCATCGTGGTGCCGGGCGGTGAGTTCACCAGTGAGCTGAGCCGCCTGCGGGAAGGCGATACCCTGCTGGTAGAACGCCAGGCCACGGGCTTTCTGACCCTGGACCGGTTTGTGGATGGTCGCGATCTGTGGCTGCTGGGCACCGGGACCGGTATTGCGCCGTTTCTCTCGATCCTGCAGGACTTCGAAGTGTGGGAGAAATTCGAGCGGATTATCCTCGTCTATAGTGCCCGCGAAGCAAGGGAGCTGGCTTACCAGTCGTTGATCCATGAACTGGGCGAACGTGAGTACCTGGCAGAATACGCCCACAAGCTCACCTACATTCCCATTGTCACCCGCGAGCAACATCCGGGCGCGCTGAATGGGCGGATTACCACCCTGATCGAGAACGGCGAATTGGAGCGCGCCGCAGGCATCGAGCTGACCCCCGAGCATTCCAGGGTGATGATTTGCGGTAACCCGCAGATGATCGACGACACGCGTCAGTTGCTGAAACAGCGCGACATGCAACTGAGCCTGACCCGCCGTCCGGGGCAGGTCGCGGTAGAAAACTACTGGTAAAACAAAGGCGCCCTGCAGGCGCCTTTACTTTTTGCCGAGCTTACTCGGGCTTGCTGTTCTGTGCCTTGAGCAGATCGCGGATCTCCCCCAGCAGCACTTCTTCCTTGGTCGGGACCGGCGGCAGGCTAGGTGCCACGGCCTCTTCACGCTTCAGGCGGTTGATGGCCTTCACGCCCATGAAGATCGCAAACGCAACGATCACAAAGTCGATCACGCTCTGGATGAACTTGCCGTACGCCAGTACGACGGCCGGCGCATCGCCCTGGGCGGCTTTAAGCGTTACGGCCAGGTCGCCGAAGTCGACACCCCCGATCAACAGGCCGATAGGTGGCATCACCACGTCGCCTACAAAGGATGAAACAATTTTGCCGAAGGCGGCGCCGATGATAATACCGACCGCCATGTCGACCACATTACCTTTGACCGCGAAGGCCTTGAACTCACTTAACACGCCCATAGGTTATTCCTTGTTACAGATGAGGAGGTAGAAGCCAGTGTAAGACAGTGTGGCGAGGCTTGCTCGACACAACTGCTAACAGTGTCCGTTTTTATCGACACATTAAATCGCAAATAGTTTGCAAAGTGCCACCAATCGCGCGCGGAATACCCGCTATTTCAGTGGGTTACCACACTATTTTCTTTATCGGGGTGGTACGGCTTTTCTATTTATCTTCTGACTCGCGGGTCACTAGCCTCTGGCAAGCACAACTCAATGTGCACTAAAAAAACCAGAGGATACCTCGATGAAAAACCCTATTAGCCGCGGGCCTATTTCTGCGCGACAGGTGCTGTTTGCAGTGAGCGCCAGTCTTCTTTCGCTGTCCGTACACGCCGCCAACCTCACGCGCGATAATGGCGCGGCGGTCGGTGACAATCAGAACTCGCAAACCGCCGGTGCGAATGGCCCGGTCCTGTTGCAAGACGTGCAACTGATCCAGAAGTTGCAGCGCTTTGATCGCGAGCGTATTCCGGAGCGCGTTGTGCACGCCCGTGGCACCGGCGCTCACGGTACTTTCACCGTCACCGATAACCTCAGCGACCTGACCAAGGCCAAGGTGTTTGCCGCCGGCGAAGCCACGCCGGTATTTGTGCGCTTCTCTGCGGTCGTTCACGGCAACCATTCGCCGGAAACCCTGCGTGACCCGCGCGGCTTCGCCACCAAGTTCTACACCGCCGAAGGTAATTGGGACCTGGTCGGTAATAACTTCCCGACATTCTTTATTCGCGATGCGATCAAGTTTCCGGACATGGTTCACGCCTTTAAACCAGATCCGCGCACTAACCTGGACGATGACTCCCGTCGCTTTGACTTCTTCTCCCATGTTCCGGAGTCCACTCGTACGTTAACCGAGTTGTACTCGGACTCCGGCACTCCAGCCAGTTACCGGGAAATGGACGGTAACGGTGTACATGCCTACAAGTTGATTAACGCCAAGGGCGAAGTGCACTACGTCAAGTTCCACTGGAAGAGCCTGCAAGGCATCAAGAACCTCGATCCTAAACAAGTGACTGAAGTACAGGGCCGTGACTACAGCCATATGACCAATGATTTGGTCACGCACATCAATAAGGGCGACTTCCCCAAGTGGGACCTGTATGTGCAAGTGCTGAAACCGGAAGACCTGGCCAAGTTTGATTTCGACCCGTTGGATGCCACCAAGATCTGGCCGGACGTGCCGGAGCGCAAAGTCGGGCAGATGGTGCTGAACCGCAACCCGGCCAACGTCTTCCAGGAAACCGAGCAAGTCGCCATGGCGCCGGCCAACCTGGTGCCGGGCATCGAGCCGTCGGAAGACCGCCTGCTGCAAGGCCGGGTGTTCTCCTATGCCGATACGCAAATGTACCGCCTGGGGCCAAACGCCCTGCAACTGCCGATCAACGCACCCCGGGTGACCGTCAACAACGGTAACCAGGACGGCGCGATGAATTTCGGCAAGACCACCACTGGCGTGAACTACCAGCCAAGCCGCCTGCTGCCACGGGAAGAGCCGCAAACCGCGCGGTACAGCCAGTCGGCCCTGTCGGGCAGTACCCAGCAAGCGAAGATCCAGCGTGAGCAGAACTTCAAGCAGGCCGGCGACCTGTACCGCTCGTTCAACAAGAAAGAACGCCAGGACTTGATCGACAACTTCGGCGGCTCCCTGGCCACCACCGATGACGAGAGCAAGCACATCATCCTGTCGTTCCTCTACAAGGCTGATCCGGAGTACGGCACCGGCGTGACCAAAGTGGCCAAGGGCGACCTGGCCCGCGTTAAAGCACTGGCCGAAAAGCTGACCGACTAACCGCCCACGCTCCCTGTAGGAGCTGGCTTGCCGGCGATAACGCCCACAAGTACGCCATCGCCGGCAAGCCGGCTCCTACAGGTGGCACATCACTGAGAATTTGCCATGCGAATCTTTATAGGCGCTGTCCTTGCGTGTTTGTCGTTCAGCGTATTGGCCGAACAAGCTGACCCGGCCGCGCTTAAGGCACAACTGCAGGATTACTACTTCGACGCCGCCCGCCGTGGCGACGTGGACATGCTCAACACCTTCATCGAATCCGGCTATTCGCTGAACACCCAGGATGAAAAAGGCTACACGGCGCTGATTCTCGCCGCCTATCACGGTGAAAGTGCCTACGTGGACCGATTGCTCGCCGCCGGCGCCGATGCCTGCGTGCAGGACAAACGCGGCAACACCGCCTTGATGGGCGCGATCTTCAAGGGTGAGCTGAAAATCGCCCAGCGCCTGCTCGCCACCGACTGCAACCCCGACCAGCGCAACGGCGCCGGACAAACGGCGGCCATGTATGCCGGGCTGTTCAAACGCGTGGAACTGCTGGATGAACTGAAAGCCAAGGGCGCCGATCTGAATGCCGAAGACCCGATCGGTAACAGCGCTTCACGTTTGGCCAGCGGTGAAATCCGTACCCCGGCGCCGCGCTGAGCTATCATCGCGGTTTTTCGGTTGGAGGTTCTCAAATGGCAAAGGCCAAGCGCATGTATGGCTGCACGGAGTGCGGCGCGACCTTTCCCAAGTGGGCCGGCCAGTGCACGGAATGCGGTGCGTGGAACACCCTGACCGAAACCATGATCGAAAGCGGCGGCGCCGTGGCCCCCAGTGGCCGTTCCGGCTGGACCGGGCAACAAACCCAGATCAAGACCCTGGCCGAAGTCAGCGTCGAAGAAATCCCGCGTTTCTCCACCGCTTCCGGTGAACTGGACCGGGTGCTGGGCGGCGGCCTGGTGGATGGCTCGGTGGTGCTGATCGGCGGTGACCCGGGCATCGGTAAGTCCACGATCCTGCTGCAAACCCTGTGCAGCATCGCCAGCCGCATGCCGGCGCTGTATGTCACCGGCGAAGAATCCCAGCAGCAGGTGGCCATGCGTGCGCGCCGCCTGGGCTTGCCTCAGGACCAACTGCGGGTGATGACCGAAACCTGCATCGAAAGCATCATCGCCACCGCGCGCCTGGAAAAGCCCAAGGTGATGGTGATCGATTCGATCCAGACGATTTTCACCGAGCAACTGCAATCGGCACCGGGTGGCGTGTCCCAGGTGCGGGAAAGTGCCGCGCTGCTGGTGCGCTATGCGAAACAGAGCGGCACGGCGATTTTCCTGGTGGGCCACGTGACGAAAGAAGGCGCACTGGCCGGCCCGCGGGTGCTGGAACACATGGTCGACACCGTGCTGTATTTCGAAGGCGAGTCCGACGGGCGGTTGCGTTTGTTGCGGGCGGTGAAGAACCGTTTTGGCGCGGTCAACGAGTTGGGTGTGTTCGCCATGACTGACCGGGGCTTGAAAGAAGTCTCCAACCCGTCAGCGATTTTTCTTACCCGCGCCCAGGAAGAAGTCCCGGGCAGTGTGGTGATGGCAACGTGGGAAGGGACCCGACCGATGCTGGTGGAAGTCCAGGCGCTGGTGGACGACAGCCACTTGGCCAACCCGCGTCGTGTCACCCTGGGCCTGGACCAGAACCGGCTGGCGATGTTGCTGGCGGTATTGCACCGCCACGGCGGCATTCCCACCCATGACCAGGACGTGTTCCTCAACGTGGTGGGCGGGGTCAAGGTGCTGGAAACCGCGTCTGACCTGGCGTTGATGGCGGCGGTGATGTCCAGCCTGCGCAACCGGCCGTTGCCCCATGACTTGCTGGTGTTTGGCGAAGTGGGCCTGTCGGGTGAAGTGCGCCCGGTGCCCAGTGGCCAGGAGCGCTTGAAAGAAGCGGCCAAGCATGGCTTCAAGCGGGCCATCGTGCCCAAGGGCAATGCGCCGAAAGAAATGCCACCGGGGCTGCAAGTGATCGGGGTAACGCGCCTGGAGCAGGCGCTGGATGCCCTGTTCGAATAGTCGCCAGCCACACAGCCCCCCTGTGGGAGCCGGGCTTGCCCGCGATGGCGGTGTATCAGCTGATTGATATGCAAACTGACACACCGCCATCACAGGCAAGCCAGCTCTCACATGCTCAGATCTCCAGCAAGGCGGCGAATTCCCGCTCCAGTTCTTCCTGATCGCCCAGGTTCAGCTCGATTACCCGCCGCAGGTGGCTGATGGAGTCGAGGTCGATGTGTTCGCACACAAAGCCGAGCTGCCCATGATCGTCGTGGGTCAGCCGCACCTGCATCTTCACGTCGGTCTCGGCGTCGAGATGAATGTCCACATCGAACGATTCGTAGCGATGGCCGTGCCATTCTTGCGGCCGTTGCACCAGCAAGCCCTTGAGCGACAAATCTACCAATTGCACCGGCCAGACACGGCCGTCTTGCGTGAGCTCGGTCCTGGCGTCGAAGGCAATGCGTCGGAAACGGCGTCGGTCTGAAGGCTGTTCGCTCATGGTGAAACCCTCTGTGGATAAAGGAATTGTAGCCGTGCGCCATCATGGGGCGGTTTTTTCTGCTTTTTTTGCCCCGGCAAGGCTCTAGACCAACGTAGGGGGGTGGCCTTTAAGGCCAGTAGCGCTAAACTCGGGATGGCTGTCTTTCTGTCCACCCTGGCTGGAATATAAAAATGAAAAATAATAATAGCCTGCTACGCCATCTACCCTGGCTGCTGCTGGCAATCGTAGGAGCGTGCGCCCTGGGCGTAGTGGCCTTGCGCCGCGGCGAGGCGATCAACGCCTTGTGGATCGTGGTCGCAGCAGTGGCCATTTATCTGGTTGCTTACCGTTACTACAGTCTGTTCATCGCTAACCATGTGATGCAGCTCGATCCACTGCGGGCTACCCCCGCTGTGCTGAACAACGACGGTCTGGACTATGTGCCGACCAACAAACACATCCTTTTTGGTCACCACTTCGCGGCAATCGCCGGCGCAGGGCCTTTGGTCGGCCCGGTACTGGCGGCGCAGATGGGCTACCTGCCCGGCACGTTGTGGCTGATCGCCGGCGTGGTGCTGGCCGGGGCGGTGCAGGACTTCATGGTCCTGTTCCTGTCCACCCGGCGCAACGGCCGTTCCCTGGGGGACATGGTCCGCGAAGAAATGGGCCGTGTGCCCGGGACCATCGCGCTGTTCGGCTGCTTCCTGATCATGATCATCATCCTCGCGGTGCTGGCGCTGATCGTGGTCAAGGCCCTGGCCGAAAGCCCGTGGGGCATCTTCACGGTGATGGCAACCATTCCGATCGCGATGTTCATGGGCATTTACATGCGCTACATCCGCCCGGGCCGCATCGGTGAAATCTCGATTGTCGGCGTGCTGTTGCTGCTGGGTTCGATCTGGCTGGGCGGGCAGATTGCCGCTGACCCGGTGTGGGCCAAGGCCTTCAGCTTCACCGGCATCCAGATCACCTGGATGCTGGTGGGTTATGGCTTCGTGGCGGCCGTGTTGCCAGTGTGGCTGATCCTCGCACCACGGGACTACCTGTCTACTTTCCTGAAAATCGGCACCATCATCGCCCTGGCGATTGGCATCCTGGTGACCATGCCCGACCTGAAAATGCCGGCGCTGACCCAGTTCATCGATGGCACCGGCCCGGTGTGGAAGGGCGGCCTGTTCCCGTTCCTGTTCATCACCATCGCCTGTGGCGCGGTCTCGGGTTTCCACGCACTGATCTCCTCGGGCACCACGCCCAAGTTGCTGGCCAGTGAAGGGCACGCCCGTTACATCGGCTACGGCGGCATGTTGATGGAGTCGTTCGTGGCCATCATGGCGATGGTTGCCGCTTCGGTGATCGAGCCAGGGGTGTACTTCGCCATGAACAGCCCGGCCGCGATTGTCGGCGGTGACGTGGTGGCTGTGGCGCAAACCGTCAGCAGCTGGGGTTTTGCAATTACCCCGGAAGCGTTGCAGGCGGTGGCCCATGACATTGGTGAGTCCACCATCCTGGCCCGTGCCGGCGGTGCGCCAACCCTGGCGGTGGGTATCGCGCAGATCCTGCACAGCGTCCTGCCGGGTGAAAACACCATGGCGTTCTGGTACCACTTTGCGATCCTGTTCGAAGCGCTGTTCATCCTGACCGCAGTCGACGCCGGTACCCGTGCCGGTCGCTTCATGCTGCAGGATTTGCTCGGCTCCTTCGTGCCGGCGCTCAAGCGTACCGAGTCCTGGACGGCCAACCTGATCGCTACCGCAGGTTGTGTGGCGATGTGGGGTTACCTGCTGTACCAGGGCGTGATCGACCCACTGGGCGGCATCAACACCTTGTGGCCGCTGTTCGGTATCTCCAACCAGATGCTGGCCGGTATCGCGCTGATGCTCGCCACCGTTGTGCTGATCAAAATGAAACGCCAGCGCTACATCTGGGTGACCATGCTGCCAGCCGTATGGCTGCTGATCTGCACCGTGACCGCAGGCTTCATCAAGCTGTTCGACGCCAACCCGGCGATCGGCTTCCTGTCGCTGGCCAAGAAATACAGCGATGCCCTGGCCGGCGGCCAGATCCTCGCACCGGCCAAGAGCATCGACCAGATGCAACACGTGATCTGGAACGCCTACACCAACGCAACGCTGACGGCGCTGTTCCTGTTCGTGGTCTTCAGCATCCTGTTCTATGCGCTCAAGGTCGGCATTGCTGCCTGGGGCAAAAAGGAACGTACGGATAAAGAAGCGCCATACCAGGCCATCCCGGACGCTTGATAGAGGATTGCAATCATGTTCAATGACATCAGTCGCCTCGGTAAATACCTCGGTCAGGCCGCGCGCCTGATGGTCGGCATGCCCGACTACGACACCTACGTCGAGCATATGCAAACCAAACACCCGGACAAACCGATGATGGACTACAAGGCGTTCTTCCGGGAACGCCAGGAGGCCCGTTACGGCGGCAAGGGTGGGCCCAAGTGCTGCTAGCCCGGTAGTTCGGGCTGCGGTGATCCCTTGTGGGAGCGGGCTTGCTCGCGAAGGCGGTCTTTCAGTGATGCATGTGCTGACTGACACGCCGCCTTCGCGAGCAAGCCCGCTCCCACATTTGTTTTGTGTTTCTTCAAGGAGAATTCTTTGTCCTCTCCCATCCCCGTCACCGTCCTCAGCGGCTTCCTCGGCGCTGGCAAGACCACCTTGTTGCGTCACCTGCTCAAGGCCGAGCACGGCTTGAAAATCGCCGTGATCGAAAATGAATTCAGCGACGCCGGTATCGACACCCAACTGTTGGGCAGCGAGCCGGTGCAAGTCATGACCCTGTCCAATGGCTGCGTGTGCTGCACCATCCACACTGACCTGACCAAGGCCCTGTACCTGTTGCTGGAGCGCCTGGACAGCGGCGAGATCGCCTTCGACCGCCTGGTGATCGAGTGCACCGGCCTGGCCGACCCGGCCCCTGTGGCCCAGACCTTTTTCATCGATGAAGAACTGCGCGAGCGCTACATCCTCGACGGCATCATCACCCTGGTGGACGCGGCCCACGCCGAGCACCACCTGACCCAGACCATCGCCCAGGCGCAGATCGGGTTTGCCGACCGCCTGCTGGTGAGCAAGCGCGACCTGGTGGACGATGCCACCTTCGACGCCCTCAGCGAGCGCCTGACTCGTATCAACCGCCGGGCGCCGATTCGTGTGGTGGAACACGGCAAGATCGACCTCGCCGAACTGCTGGATGTGCGCGGCTTCAACCTCAACGCCGGCATGAGCCTGCGCCCGGTGAGCCAGGCGCCGTCCATCGACCGTATTTCCAGCCTGGTGCTGCGCACTGACCAGCCGCTGGATATCGACAAACTCAGCGAGTTCATGAACGAGCTGCTGGAAGACCACGGCAAGCAATTGCTGCGCTACAAAGGCGTGCTGAACATTGCCGGGGAAGACCGGCGCATGGTGTTCCAGGGCGTGCTGAAGCTCTACGGGTTCGATTGGGACACCGAATGGGCCGAAGGCGAAGCGCGGGAAAGTGTGATTGTGTTTATTGCTGACGAGTTGCCGGAAGAGAAGATTCGCGAAGGCTTTGCGCGGGTTTACCAATCCTGACTTGAAACGCAGTCAAAATGTGGGAGCGGGCTTGCTCGCGAAAGCGGTGTATCAGTCAGCCCATGCATCAACTGACACAGCGCTTTCGCGAGCAAGCCCGCTCCCACATTTGATGTCATTTCAAATTGAGAAAGCAGCGTTTTCAGGCATAAAAAAGCCCGGCTCAAGAGCCGGGCTTTTCATTCAAGCAACTGCAATCAAGCGCCGTATACCGGCAGCTTCTTGCAGATGGCCTTGACCTTCTCACGCACAGCGTCAATCACTGCTTCGTTGTTCAGGTCAGCCAGGATGTCGCAGATCCAGCCAGCCAGTTCCTTGCACTCTGCTTCCTTGAAGCCACGAGTGGTCACAGCCGGGGTGCCGAAGCGCAGGCCGGAGGTGACGAACGGCGAACGTGGGTCGTTCGGCACCGAGTTCTTGTTCACGGTGATGAAGGCTTTGCCCAGAGCGGCGTCAGCGTCTTTACCGGAGATGTCCTGCTTGATCAGCGACAGCAGGAACAGGTGGTTCTCAGTACCGCCGGACACCACGTCAAAACCGCGCTCGATGAACACGCCGGCCATGGCCTTGGCGTTTTTCACCACTTGCTGCTGGTAGGTCTTGAACTCAGGCTGCAGCGCTTCCTTGAAGCAGATTGCTTTGGCGGCGATCACGTGCTCCAGCGGGCCACCCTGGCCGCCTGGGAATACGGCGGAGTTCAGCTTCTTCTCGATCTCGGCGTTGGCGCGAGCCAGGATCAGGCCGCCACGTGGACCGCGCAGGGTCTTGTGGGTGGTGGTGGTCACGACGTCAGCGAACGGCACCGGGTTCGGGTAGACGCCAGCGGCGACCAGACCGGCCACGTGGGCCATGTCGACGAACAGGTAGGCGCCGACCTTGTCAGCGATTTCGCGGAAGCGTGGGAAATCCAGGATCTGCGAGTAGGCAGAGAAACCGGCCACGATCATTTTTGGCTTGTGCTCAATGGCCAGGCGCTCGACTTCGTCGTAGTCGATCAGGCCGTTGCCGTCGATGCCGTACTGAACGGCGTTGTACAGCTTGCCGGAGGAGGAAACGCTGGCGCCGTGGGTCAGGTGACCGCCGTGGGCCAGGCTCATGCCCAGGATGGTGTCGCCCGCTTGCAGCAGGGCCAGGTACACGGCGCTGTTGGCTTGGGAGCCGGCGTGTGGCTGGACGTTGGCGTAATCGGCGCCGAACAGTTCCTTGGCGCGGTCGATGGCCAGTTGCTCAACGATGTCGACGAACTCGCAACCGCCGTAGTAGCGCTTGCCCGGATAGCCTTCGGCGTACTTGTTGGTCAGAACCGAACCTTGAGCCTCCATCACGGCGGGGCTGGTGTAGTTTTCCGAAGCGATCAGCTCAATGTGCTCTTCCTGGCGCTGAGCTTCTTGCTCCATGGCGGCAAAGAGATCGGCGTCGTACTTGGCAATAGTCAAATCACGGCTGAACATGGCGGTCCTCAAGGATCGGGGGCAGAAAAGAAGCGCATTCTAACCCAATGGGTTTTAGATGGCATATGAAAGGACATCATGTCGCGGACAAGCGGGGCTCATCTGGGGATAGGTGGTGTTTGTTCGGGCCCCTTCGCGAGCAAGCCCGCTCCCACATTCAATCGGGTTCCTTCAGGTGGAATACGGTCGAATGTGGGAGCGGGCTTGCTCGCGAAGAGGCCATCCGCATCACCTGAGGATTTCAGTCGAACATGAACAGCGCATCATTGCTGAACTGCGCCTCAAACCGGTTCGCCGGCATCGGTCGCCCGAACAGGTAGCCCTGCACCTCATCGCAACCGTGCTCCCGCAGGAAGTCCAGCTGCTCATGGGTTTCCACACCCTCGGCGATCACCGCCAGGTTCAGGCTGTGGGCCATGGCGATAATCGCCCGGGCAATCTGCGCATCCTGCTCACCCGACGGCAGGCCGTCGACAAAGGTACGGTCGATCTTCAGCACGTCGATGGGGAACTGCTTGAGGTAGTTCAACGATGAATAACCGGTGCCGAAGTCATCTACCGCGATGCTCAGGCCGAGGTTTTTCAGGCTGGCGAGGATCTGCATCGCTTCGTTGACCTCGCGCATCAGGATACTTTCGGTCAGCTCCAGCTCCAGGCACGCCGGCGGCAGGCCGGTGTCCTTGAGGATGGTGGCGATGCGCTCGCCCAGTTGCCCGTCGGAGAACTGCCGGGCCGAAATGTTGACCGAGACCTTGGGTACCCGCACCTTGTTCTGGTGCCAGGTCTTGAGTTGGCGGCAGGCTTCGCTGATCACCCAGTCACCCACGTCCACCACCAGCCCCAACTCCTCCAACACCGGGATGAAGTCCCCCGGCGGCACCAGCCCGCGACGCGGATGGCGCCAGCGCAGCAGGGCTTCGGCACCGGTCAAACGTTTGCCGTCGCCGCTGAACTGCGGCTGGTAATACAGCACGAATTCGTTCTGTTCCAGGGCGTGGCGCAGGTCGCTTTCCAGCTCCAGGCGTTCCAGGGCGCTGGCGTTCATGTCGGCCTGGTAGAACTGGAAGTTGTTCTTGCCCCGCTCCTTGGCGTGGTACATCGCCGTGTCGGCGTTTTTCATCAACTGGCTGAGTTCGTTGCCGTCCTGCGGGCTCAGGGCGATGCCGATACTGGCGGTGACGAAGAACTCGCGGCCCTCCAGCACAAACGGCTTCACCAGGCTGGCCAGAATCTGCTCGGCCACGTGAATCGCCCGGTTCAGCGCCATCTCACGGTTGACCCGCGGTTGCAGCAGCAAGGTGAACTCGTCGCCACCCATGCGCGCCACGGTGTCGTCTTCGGCGACGCAGCCCAGCAGGCGGGTGGCCATTTCCTTGAGCATGCGGTCGCCGGCGGCGTGGCCCAGGGAGTCGTTGATCGGCTTGAAGCGGTCGAGGTCAAGGAACATCAACACCACCCACGACTTCTGCCGTTCCGCCGATTGCAGCGCGGTGTGCAGGCGGTCCTGGAACAGCGTGCGGTTGGGCAGGTGGGTCAGGGCGTCGTAGTAGGCCAGGCGGTGGATGCGCTGCTCGCTGGCCTTGCGTTCGCTGATGTCGCTGAAGAAGCACACGTAGCTGGCCAGGTCGCCTTCGTCATCGAACACGGCAGTAATTCCGACCCAGGCCGGGTAATGCTCGCCGTTGCGGCGCTTGAGCCACACTTCGCCTTCCCAGGTGCTGTGCTGGTGCAATTGCTTGAGCACGTAGCGCAGGTGGGCTTCCTGCTGTTCGTCGACGGTGAGCATGTTCGGCAACTGGTCGAGCACGTCCGCCACCGCATAACCGCTGACCCGGCTGAACGCCTCGTTGGCCTGCACGATGTAGCCGGCCGGGTCGGTGATCAGGATCGCCGAGGTGGAGTGTTCGAATACCGTGGCCGCCATGCGCAGGTCTTTTTCCGCACGGCGCTGCTGGCTGATATCGCGACCCACGCCAAGGATGCCCTCGAACGCGCCGTGTTCGTCCCACACCAGCACCAGGCGCAGTTCGATGGGGATCTTGCGCCCGTCGGCCCGCAGGCAGTCGAACAGGAACAGCTGGGTCTGCACGTCGTTGCGCAAGGCCGCGAGGGATTCGGGTTGGTCCAGGGCGCGGCTGACTTGCTCCACCAGGGAGTAGATACCGGTCAGTTGCTGCGGGTTGGCGATGGTCGATTGCCAGCCGTTTTCGAAGATCCAGTCGACGTCATAGCCCAGCACCGCGTTCACCGAAGGGCTGACGTAGTTGAGGGCCAGCTTGCTGTCGGTGGAGAAGATGACGTCGCTGATGCTTTCCGCCAGCATGCGGTAGCGCTGTTCGCTGTCACGCAGGGATTCACTGGCTTCGATCTGGTCGGTGATGTCCTTGGCCACGCCGATGATGCGCGTCACCTGATCAGTCTTGTCACGGGCCAGGGCCTGTTCGCGGATGTCGAAGCGCCGCCATTGGTTGTTGCGGTGGCGAAAGCGCAACTGGCACTGCAACTGGCTCAGGTAGCCGGCCTGTCGCTGTTGCAGGCGCAGGTCGTGGTAGCGCTCGGCGTCTTCGGGGTGCAGCAGGATCTCCCAGAAGTACTCGCCCATCTGCTGCAGCTCGGGCTTGTTGTAGCCCAGGGTGTGGCCCAGGTGGTGGTTGCTGAAAATCATCCGCTGGCTGATCACGTCCTGCACATACAGGTGATCGGGCACGGTGCGCACCACGTCCGACCAGAAACTCTCGCGCTCCACCAGTGACAACTCGATCAGCTTGCGGCTGGTGATGTCGCTGATGCTCAGGATCACGGCCTTGAAGTCGTCCTGTTGTTCCGGCAGGCGCATCACCAGCCACAGGTATTGGTCGTTGCCTTCGATATCGCTGAGCTGGATTTCCAGTTCAAGCTGCTTCTGCTGGGTCAGCACCGCGTCGATCACCTGGTTGCCGATGGCGGTCGGGCTCGACGGACAGGCGTCGATCAGGCGCTCCCAGGCTTGTTCGCAAGAAGCGACATTCAGCAGGCGCACCGCCACCTGGTTGACCTCGGTGATGCGCAGTTCCTTGAGCAGTTGCTGGCGCTGTTCCGGGTTGTCTTGCAGCAACTGTTGCAACTGCTCGCGGGTTTGCAGTCGGGCTCTATCGAAGAACGCGCGCAGGCCCGACAGGTCGAGCACGCACAGCGCCACGCCGGTGCCTTCGAAAATATCCTGGTAGCGCCGGCGCCCCTCGTGCACCTGGCGCTGGCGGCGGCGCATGTTCAGCAGCACGATCACCGGGATCAGCGAGAAGGCCAGGCCCAACAGGCATTTGCCGATAAAGGCTGGCAGCAGTTGCTCCAGCACGGCGGCGCGGTCGAACAGGCCGCGCAGTTGCCAGTCGCTCTTGCTCAGGGGCGTGACCAGTACACTTTTGTTCAATTCGTCCGGGGTCAACGCGGTGGCCCATTGGGCCGGCATCCCGCTGTCACGGCTGACCACTCGGTGGTTCAGGCGGTTTTCGATGACCCACATCGGGCGCTGGCCCTGGCCGTCCTGGCGGGTCAGGTTGGCCAGGTAATTGGGGGCCAGGCGCAAGGCCCAGTACATCTTGGTGCCGCCGCTGGGCTGGTGCAGCAGCAGGTAGATGACGGTGCCGTCGTTGTTGTTGCTCAGGTAATAGGACTGGGCGTGGCTGCGCTTGACCAGTTCTTCGAGCCAGGCGCTGTCCTGGCTGTCGCTGGCGCTGTCACTGATCATCGCGCCGCTGGGGGCGAGCAGGGCGACGCTGCGCAACTCCGGCAAGGAGCGTTGCAAGGTGCGCATCAGGATTTGTTGCTGTTCGGCGTCTCGCGGCGGTTCGACGATCGGGAGCAGGTTCAGCGCGATCTGCGCACTGAGGGCCATGTTCAGGCTGATCTGTTCGGCCAGGTCGGCGCTGTAGTCGATGGTGTATTGCTGCTGGTTCTTCTGGTTCTGCTGCAACTGGTCCAGCAGTTGCCAGAACAATAATGCGAGCAGCAACAGGACCAGCGTCGCCAATGCGCCCTTCAGGGTTCCGTGCAGGGGCGCTCCCGGCGCTATATGAGCGGCGCGCAGGGGAGTTGGCGGCGTTACGTTGGACAAACTGTGATCCTGCGGTTTGGCTGGACTGGCGCGCGACGTGCACTATAAGCCGGACGCCCGGAGGGCGGCTAGCATGCCTTGTGTTGTGGCAAAGTGCCAGCCCCGCCTGGCTGGACTGCCCACCCGCATTCAGGTAGCTTTGCCGGTTACGCGAGGGCGTTCCAGCCCCAGACAATCAGGCATCTACCGCACGCAGGCATTGATAGACATCAACGGCCCGCGCGGCGCATGGCCTGGCACGGGTTTCGCCCGCTTAATTCATCAGTCACTGACGCTAGGTTCACCATGGCTCAATACGTCTTCACCATGCATCGGCTGGGAAAAGTTGTTCCGCCGAAGCGGGAAATCCTGAAAAACATTTCTCTGTCCTTCTTCCCGGGGGCCAAGATCGGCGTGCTCGGACTCAACGGTTCGGGTAAATCCACCCTGTTGAAAATCATGGCCGGCGTCGACACCGAGTTCGACGGCGAAGCCCGCCCGATGCCCGACCTGAACATCGGCTACCTGCCACAGGAACCTATCCTGGACCCGACCAAGACCGTGCGTGAAGTGGTCGAGGAAGCGGTCAGCGTGATCAAGAACGCCCAGGCCCGCCTGGACGAGGTCTACGCGGCCTACGCTGAAGAAGACGCCGACTTCGACAAACTGGCGGCAGAACAGGCCAAGCTCGAAGCCATCCTGCAAGCCGCCGACGGTCACAACCTGGACCGCCAGCTGGAAGTCGCCGCCGACGCGCTGCGCCTGCCGGCGTGGGACGCCAAGGTTGAACACCTGTCCGGTGGTGAAAAGCGTCGTGTGGCCCTGTGCCGCCTGCTGCTGTCGGCCCCCGACATGCTGCTGCTCGACGAACCGACCAACCACCTGGACGCCGATTCCGTCGCCTGGCTGGAGCATTTCCTGCACGACTTCCCGGGCACCGTGGTTGCGATCACGCACGACCGGTACTTCCTGGACAACGTTGCTGGCTGGATCCTCGAGCTCGACCGTGGCGCCGGTATCCCTTACGAGGGCAACTACTCCGGTTGGCTGGAAGCCAAGTCCGACCGTCTGGCCGCCGAATCCAAGCAGCAATCGGCCCATGAAAAGGCCATGAAAGACGAGCTGGAATGGGTGCGTAAAGGCGCCAAGGCGCGTCAGTCGAAATCCAAGGCCCGTCTGGCGCGTTTCGAAGAGATGCAGTCCCAGGAATTCCAGAAGCGTTCCGAGACCAACGAAATCTACATCCCGGCCGGTCCGCGCCTGGGTGACAAGGTCATCGAGTTCAAGAACGTCTGCAAGGGCTACGGCGACCGCGTGTTGATCGACAACCTGTCGTTCTCCATGCCAAAAGGCGCCATCGTTGGCGTGATCGGCGGTAACGGTGCGGGTAAATCCACACTGTTCCGCATGCTGATGGGCAAGGAACAACCGGACTCGGGCACCATCGAAGTCGGCGAAACCGTGCAGCTGGCTTGCGTTGACCAGAGCCGCGACGACCTCGACGGCAGCAAGACGGTGTTCCAGCAGATTTCCGACGGTTCCGACCAGATCCGTATCGGCAACTACGAAATCCCGTCGCGCACCTACGTGGGTCGCTTCAACTTCAAGGGCGGCGACCAGCAGAAGTTCGTCAAGGACCTGTCCGGTGGTGAGCGCGGTCGCTTGCACCTGGCCCTGACCCTGAAAGAAGGCGGCAACGTATTGCTGCTCGACGAACCGTCAAACGACCTCGACGTTGAAACCCTGCGTTCCCTGGAAGAAGCCCTGCTGGACTTCCCGGGCGCCGCCATTGTGATCTCTCACGATCGGTGGTTCCTTGACCGCGTGGCCACTCACATCCTGGCGTACGAAGACGACTCCCAGGCGGTGTTCTTCGAAGGCAACTACACCGAATACGAAGCCGATCGCAAGAAACGCCTCGGCGAAGCTGCTGCCCAGCCGCATCGTGTACGGCACAAGAAGCTGGCCTGATCCGGGTTGGTGGTTTGAACAAGCGGAGCCTTCGGGTTCCGCTTTTTTTTGCGTGTTTTCAGGTGGACCGCGTCGTCTGCATCGCAGGCAAGCCAGCTCCCACAGTTGACCGCATTGTCATGGATGTACTGGATCAAATGTAGGAGCTGGCTTGCCTGCGATAGCGGATTAACTGTTGGTGCAAAGCCTGGATTGAAATCCTCATTAAGGTGCAAAAAAACGCCTGTATTTATATCTAATGCACCATTTAAATTCACAAAAGCGACATTTTGCCCTGTCGCGGTGCGACATGAATTGATAAAGTCCGGGACAAATCTCCTTTAACGACAATAAATTTGCCGAGACTTTTCATGATCGAATCCGTTGAATCCTTCCTTGCCCGCCTCAAGAAACGCGACCCCGACCAGCCGGAATTCCACCAGGCCGTGGAAGAAGTCCTGCGCAGTTTGTGGCCGTTTCTTGAAGCCAATCCCCACTACCTGAACTCGGGCATCCTGGAGCGCATCTGCGAGCCGGAGCGTGCGATTGTGTTCCGGGTGTCGTGGGAAGATGACCAAGGCAAAGTACGGGTCAACCGCGGGTTCCGGATCCAGATGAACAGCGCCATCGGCCCCTACAAAGGCGGCCTGCGCTTCCACCCGTCGGTGAACCTGGGCGTGCTGAAATTTCTCGCCTTCGAACAAACCTTCAAGAACTCCCTGACCTCGCTGCCCATGGGCGGCGGCAAGGGCGGCTCGGACTTCGATCCCAAGGGCAAGAGCGACGCCGAGGTGATGCGTTTCTGCCAGGCGTTCATGAGCGAGCTGTATCGCCATATCGGCTCGGACGTGGACGTGCCCGCCGGTGATATTGGCGTGGGCGCCCGGGAGATCGGCTTCCTGTTCGGCCAGTATAAGCGCCTGAGCAACCAGTTCACCTCGGTGCTGACCGGCAAGGGCATGAGCTACGGCGGCAGCCTGATTCGCCCGGAGGCCACCGGTTTTGGCTGCGTGTACTTCGCTGAAGAAATGCTCAAGCGCAACGGCGAGCGGGTCGAAGGCAAGCGCGTGGCCATCTCCGGCTCCGGCAACGTCGCCCAGTACGCGGCGCGCAAGGTCATGGACCTGGGCGGCAAGGTGATTTCCTTGTCCGACTCCGAAGGCACTCTGTACTGCGAAAGCGGTTTGACCGAAGAACAATGGTCGGCATTGCTTGAACTGAAAAACGTACAGCGCGGGCGCATCAGCGAGCTGGCACCGCGTTTCGGCCTGGAATTCCGCGCCGGCAAAGCACCATGGGAACTGGCCTGCGACATCGCGTTGCCCTGCGCCACCCAGAATGAACTGGACGCCGAAGCGGCGCGCACCCTGTTGCGCAATGGCTGCGTCTGCGTGGCCGAAGGCGCCAACATGCCGACCACCCTGGAGGCGGTGGATATCTTTGTCGAGGCCGGCATCCTGTTCGCGCCAGGCAAGGCGTCCAATGCCGGCGGGGTGGCGGTGAGCGGGCTGGAGATGTCGCAGAACGCCATGCGCCTGCTGTGGACCGCCGGTGAAGTGGACAGCAAGCTGCACAACATCATGCAGTCGATCCACCATGCGTGCGTGCACTACGGCGAAGAGAACGGCCGGGTCAACTACGTGAAGGGCGCCAACATTGCAGGCTTCGTGAAGGTTGCGGATGCAATGCTGGCCCAGGGCATCGTTTAACCCTCGGGTTCGATGCGCAGGATTTCGATCAACTGATCACCGACGGGGCGCCTCCACAGCACCTCGTCGCCCACCTGTGCACCCAGCAGAGCGCGGCCCAGTGGCGAACCCCAGTTGATCAGGCCCACCGTGGCGTCGGCCTGGTCTTCGCCCACTAACTGAATGCGCTGCGCTTCGTCCTGTTCGTTGGCAAAGGTCACCCAGCTGCCGATTTGCACCTTGTCGGTGGAGGTTGCCGGCGCCACCACCTGTGCGCTTTGCAGGCGCTGGTTGAAGTAACGCAAATCCCGCTCAAGGTCGGCCTGGCGCTGTTTATCGGCCTGCTCGCCCTTGGCGGATTCTTCGCTGTGCTCATGCTGCAACTGCGCGACCCTGGCCTGCAATTGTGCAAGTCCGCGGGCAGTGAGGTGATTGGGTTGCGCGCTGACCTGGCGTTCCACCGGTTGGCTGGCCTGGGCAGCGGCGCTGTCTTCGTTGACGAAAGCTCGACTCATGACGTTCTCCTGCTATGGAGTTTGGGCCATGGTCGCAGGGGTTAAGTTTCGCTGGATGTCTGGAAGCGACCTATTGCGAGCGAAAGGCCCTGGCAGCGTCGCGGTCTTTTTCCTGTTGCCAGGCGCGTTCGCGGTCGTCCCAGTGGCGATTCTTGTAGTCGTTCAGGTCTTCGTTCTCGCGCATGGCCTTGCATTGGCGAAAGCCATCATCCCAGCCTTCGGCGTAGGTGCGGTCTTTCAGGTAGCGCGGGACGTTCTTGCGAAATTCCCCGGTGATCACCCCGGCAGCCTGGCGGCCGCTGCTGCAACCGTCGTCATAGCCATCGGCGAAGGCGGGTGGATAACCCTTGGCCAGCAAATCCTCATGGGTTGATTGGCAACCCGACAGCAGGGCCAACAGGCCCAGCACTACAGCGTACCGCCACATCGCTTGCTCCCTGGCCGTTGAACGGCTGATGGGGGAAGTGTAGGAGTGGATTCGTTCGGGGTATGTGAAACGGATGTGAGAAATCCGTGTGACGCTGCTGCTTCGGGCGATCACGCGTCCCCTGTGGCGAGGGAGCTTGCTCCCGCTGGGGCGCGAAGCGGCCCCTGTTCAGGGTATTGAGATATTCCAGAGAGGGTGAGGTGTCTGGTTTTGGGGCTGCTGCGCAGCCCAGCGGGAGCAAGCTCCTTATGGACTAATTAGAGATCGTTCCCACGCTCTGCGTGGGCATGCCGCTCTGGACGCTCTGCGTCCGCTTTTAAAGGTCGTGACGCAGAGCGTCACAGGATGCATTCCCACGCGGAGCGTGGGAACGATCTACGGCTCAGGGATTAATAGTGATACCACTTCACTTCCAGCATCACTTCGTTCACCGGTGTCGCGAGGTGGCTGTATTCCCGCTGCGCACTCAGTCTCAGCCCCAGGTTGCGCGACAATTCCCACTGTTGATTCAGGCTGATACTGCGCCGCACCTCGCCATTGGTGAAGAAGTCACCCTTGGCTTCCAGGCTCAGGTTGCCCAGCGGGTTGCGCCACAACACACCTGTATTGAACCCGGCAGCCGGGGAGATGGCTTCACCGAAGTCGCTGTTGTGCTCCACGCGCACCGTGCCAAGGGCGAAGCCAAGCATGTCGTCGCGCAGTTGCCAGGTGCCGCCCGCGCCACCGTTGACGTGGCTGACGAGTGTCTCGTCGTCATGCGTGCCCGGTACGCGCTCCAGGCCGCCGGTGACTTGCCACGACCAGGGCTGCAGCAGCTCGTTGCGTGGGGTCAGTGAGCGGATGGTTGCCAGATCCAGTTGCTGCAATTGCCAGTGGTTGCCTTCGTACTGGCGCAGTTTCATTTGCAGGATTTCAATCTGCGCGCCCAAGGGGAAGCCTTCGGCGTTGTCGTTCAGGTCGTGGTAGGCCATGCGCAGGCCGTATTCGCCGAAAGCCTTGTCGCCCCGGGTGCCGATGCCGGCTTGCCAGGTGCGGGATTCGTGGCCGTCTTCGGGCAGGCCGGGGCGTTCGATCTTCAGGTCCGGCGCCGGGTTCTGGTTGATCGCCCGCAGCAGTTCGAAGCTGCGCTGGGAGCGTTCGGTGTCGCGCTCCAGGCCGTTTGCGCGGTAGCGGCCAAGGCGGTAGGCGGCGTCGATGATCAGGGCCTGGCGGTCTTTGGCGATGGCCTTGAACGCCGGGTCCTGCAGTTGTTTCTGGTCGTCGCTGATCTTCAGCACCCATTGCTGCTCGTCGCTGTCCAGCGGCTTGGCGCGTTCCAGCAGCTCCCGTTCACGGGAAGGGCGGTAATCGATTTTCTCCACCAGACCGGCTTCTTTCACGGCTTTTACCGTGTCGGTAGGGATCGCGGTCAGCGGGAATTGTTCGGTTAACCGCAGGCTTGGGCGGGCCACTTGCAGCAGTTCCAGCAGGCGATAGGAGCAGTTTTCGTCGAAGAAGAAGTAGTCGAACTGGATCTGCTTGAGTTCCCACACGTGCTCGACCATGCGCTCGGTCTCGACCTGGGTCAGGTTCAGGCGGTATTCCCACAGGTCGCGGTTCTCCAGGCTTCGGTATTCCGAGAGTTTTTCCTGGTAGGGCACCAGCGCGAACAGGCCCGGGTAGCCGCCCATCAGGCCCTTCCAGGCGTAGAGGATGCTGTTGTCCGAGCCTTCGATATAGGCGCCAAAGTTGATCGCGTAGCTGAGCAGGGCGGTGTTGTTGCTCTGCACGTCAGCCTGGTCGATGCGCAGCAGGGTATGGCCGAACATTGATGACGGGCTGTTGAGGTAGGCCGCCGGGAAGATCATCACCGCGCTGTGGGGGGCGACGTCCTTGAACCATTGCTTGAACTCCTTGCAGTCCAGCGCCGGCAAGTCGCTCAGGTGCAACTGGTCCTTGAGCCAGCGTGTACGTGCCGGGTAAACGCATTGGGCGTGCTTTTCGCCGAGGCTGGCCGGGGCATACAGCGCCTCGACAGTGGCCTTCAGCTCCTGGTCCGGATGGTGGGCGCCATCGGGGGCGAGGAAGAATTTCTTGTCGCTGACATAGCTGCGCCAGCCTTTGAACTTGCCGGATTCGTAGTGCCCCAGCGAAAGCCAGAACGGGTCGTTGGCCAGTTGCTGCAAACGTTGATCATCAAGGTGCGGCGCCGCATACAGCGGGGCGCAGGCGAAGAGTGCCAGGTAGGCAAGGCGTTTGAGCATGTGGGCAACTTAAGTCGAGATAAAAAGACCCAAAGGGGAGGCAGGTCCAAAAATAATAAAACCCGTGCCTCGAAAGGCACGGGCGGGTCGAGCTTAAGCCTGGGTAGCGTATTTCGCCAGACGGGTGTCGCTTTTCAGTACAGCCAGGGTGTTGTTGTGCACGTCATCAGCGGTTACGTCAGCCTTGCTGAAGATTTGCTGGAAGTGCTCGTGAGTCACAGCGGCAAAGTGCTCGCGGTCTTCAGGAGCAACGCCCAGTACTACAGCGTAGGTAGTCAGCGCTTCGCCGTTACCCTTGGC
Source organism: Pseudomonas sp. KK18 (assembly GCF_037094675.1). Taxonomy (NCBI): domain Bacteria; kingdom Pseudomonadati; phylum Pseudomonadota; class Gammaproteobacteria; order Pseudomonadales; family Pseudomonadaceae; genus Pseudomonas; species Pseudomonas sp. KK18. The sequence continues at coordinate 6,314,286 of NZ_CP146605.1, read as the reverse complement.
CATGTCTTCGGACAGCTCGTTCATCATGCCATTCATGGCAATCCACGATTTGCCACCGTAGGTCAGTGCGCTGTTGGTGCTGCAGCCGTTGGTGCCCGAGGTCATGCCGAACGTGGCGTTACCCGAGGTACCGTTGGTGGTGGAGGCCAGGAAGTGAGCCGGAGTGCCGCGTTGGCCTTCGAACAACATGTTGCCCCAACCGCAGTTCGGGCCACCTGGCGCTTCTGCCATTGCATTGAGGGAGACGACGGTGAAGAGAGTACCGAGAAGGATCCGTTTCATAGCTTTGTTCTCTTTGTGTGCAAACCAATGGACAAGGGTTCAGGTGCCTGACAGCACCCTAGGGGTCGGTTATTAGTCCAACCCGCAGCAGGTTGGAGTTTAGGCATGATCCAAGGGTTCCGTGACTTTTTATGAAACAAGCCGGAAACACTCGGTTTTTTTACAGCCCCGAACACGGGTCTATGCTTTCCCCAAGCCGTCCTTGCCAGCCGGCCCAACCCGGCGCCAGAATGCCGTCATCTGCCCCGCCTGATGTAAGGAAGCCCGATGCCTGATCCTGTTGCTGCCAGCTTGCGTCTAGCGCCCGAAGCGCTGACTCGTCCTTTTTCCGCTGAACAGTTCAGCTTCTCGACCACCAATGATTTGGAGCCCTTTCGCGGTGTGCTTGGCCAGGAACGTGCGGTCGAAGCCTTGCAGTTTGGTGTGGCCATGCCACGCCCCGGTTACAACGTATTTGTGATGGGCGAGCCCGGTACCGGGCGCTTTTCGTTCGTCAAACGCTACCTCAAGGCCGAAGGCAAGCGCCTGCAGACCCCGGCCGACTGGGTCTACGTCAATAATTTCGATGAGCCTCGCGAACCCCGCGCGCTGGAACTGCCTGCGGGTGGTGCTGCCGCGTTCATCTCCGATATCAACGGCCTGATCGACAACCTGGTCGCGACCTTCCCGGCGGTGTTTGAACACCCGACGTATCAACAGCGCAAAAGCGCCATCGACCGTGCCTTCAACCAGCGTTACGACCGTGCCCTGGACGTCATCGAGCGCCTGGCCCTGGAAAAAGACGTGGCGCTGTACCGTGACAGCACCAACATTGCGTTTACCCCGATGCTCGACGGCAAGGCCCTGGACGAGGCCGAGTTCTCGCAGTTGCCCGAAGCCGACCGCGAGCGTTTCCACACCGATATTTCCGAACTGGAAGAACGCCTCAACGAAGAACTCGCCAGCCTGCCCCAGTGGAAGCGCGAGTCCAATAACCAGATGCGCCAGTTCAACGAAGAAACCATCACGCTGGCCTTGCAGCCACTGCTGGCGCCGTTGTCCGAAAAATATGCGGAGAACGCGGCCGTCTGCGGCTACTTGCAGGCGATGCAGGTCTACCTGCTGAAAACCGTGGTCGAGCAGTTGGTGGACGACGCGAAAACCGACGCCCAGGCCCGCAAGTTGCTGGAAGAACAGTACTGCCCGAGCCTGGTGGTGGGGCATCCGATCAACGGTGGCGCGCCGGTGGTCTTCGAGCCGCATCCGACCTACGACAACCTGTTCGGCCGTATTGAATACAGCACCGACCAGGGCGCGCTCTACACCACCTATCGCCAATTGCGTCCGGGTGCGCTGCACCGTGCCAACGGTGGTTTCCTGATCCTTGAAGCCGAGAAGATGCTCAGCGAGCCGTTCGTATGGGACGCCCTCAAGCGTGCCTTGCAATCGCGCAAGCTGAAGATGGAATCACCGCTGGGCGAACTGGGCCGCCTGGCCACGGTGACCCTCAACCCGCAAGTGATCCCGTTGCAGCTCAAGGTGATCATCATCGGCTCCCGCCAGTTGTACTACGCGTTGCAGGACGCGGATCCGGACTTCCAGGAGATGTTCCGGGTACTGGTGGATTTTGACGAAGACATCCCGATGGTGGATGAAAGCCTGGAGCAGTTCGCCCAGTTGCTGAAAACCCGCACCTCGGAAGAAGGCATGGCGCCGTTGACCTCCGATGCGGTGGCGCGGCTGGCGACCTACAGCGCGCGGTTGGCGGAGAACCAGGGCCGCTTGTCGGCGCGTATCGGTGATTTGTTCCAGCTGGTCAGCGAAGCGGACTTCATTCGTCACCTGGCCGGTGATGAGCGCACCGACTCCGGGCACATCGAGCGCGCACTCAAGGCCAAGGCCACGCGCACCGGGCGGGTGTCGGCGCGGATTCTCGACGACATGCTCGCCGGGGTGATCCTGATCGACACCGCCGGCGCGGCGGTGGGCAAGTGCAACGGGCTGACGGTGCTGGAGGTGGGTGACTCGGCGTTTGGTGTGCCGGCGCGGATTTCTGCCACGGTGTACCCGGGCGGCAGCGGTATCGTCGATATCGAGCGTGAAGTTAACCTCGGCCAGCCGATTCACTCCAAGGGCGTGATGATCCTCACCGGTTATCTGGGCAGCCGTTATGCCCAGGAATTCCCGTTGGCGATCTCGGCGAGTATCGCCCTGGAGCAGTCCTACGGCTATGTCGACGGCGACAGCGCGTCCCTGGGCGAAGCCTGCACCTTGATCTCGGCCCTGTCGAAGACGCCGCTCAAGCAGTGCTTTGCCATCACCGGCTCGATCAACCAGTTTGGTGAGGTGCAGGCGGTCGGCGGGGTCAACGAGAAGATCGAAGGTTTCTTCCGTCTTTGCGAGGCCCGCGGGCTGACCGGCGAGCAGGGGGCGATCATTCCCCAGGCCAACGTCGCGACACTGATGCTCGATGAGAAGGTGTTGCAGGCCGTGCGGCAGGGGCAATTCCACGTCTATGCCGTGCGTCAGGCCGACGAGGCCTTGAGCCTGCTGGTGGGTGAGCCTGCGGGTTCGCCCGACGAGGAGGGGCAATTCCCCGAAGGCAGCGTCAATGCGCGGGTGGTGGAGCGTCTGCGGGCAATCGCCGAGATGATCAGTGAAGATGACCTGAAGGAAGCCGAGAAGGAGTTGGCGCAGGAAGCACTGGCTGAGACCAAGCCGGTGTAATCAATGCCGAAGGGGCCTGGTTCCAGGTCCCTTCGGCATATTTTTGACGCCGTCGTGACGGCAGTCATCCGTTGGTCCCCCAGCCTTGGTTTGTACCGGGTTTCTTCTATTCTCAGCTCAAGGGATAGCCACAGGAGTCGCTGGATAGAAACAGTCTTGCCTTGCGAGGCTGAATACCGGATCTACCGAGGGTCGCCGCCATGTCGCGCAACCTCTGCCTCACCCGCCAGTGCCTGGGCCTGGTCACCCGTATCGAATGTTCCATTCGCCCTCTCGCGGGGGATACCGGGATGTGGACCTTGTTGTTTGCCGCCGGAATGACCGGCGAACAACCCTCCACCATCAAGTCCCAAGGCCCGTTCCACGGACCTTTCGTGGCACAAACCATCCTCGATTCGATTGTTGAAAGCCTGACCCTGCACGGGTACGAGCTGGCTGACGACCCGCAGATCTGGTGCCTGCACCTGCAGGCGCACTTGCGACAACTCAACGGTGGGCGGCAGACGGTGCTAAGCGATATCCGCTGACCGCACTCCCCCCGTAGCAGCTGGCGCTCGACAGCTGCTACGGGGGCGGGGGAGGGGCTATGGCTTGGGGGCAGGGGCCGCCTCGGGTTTGTCCAGCTTCACCTCAAACCCATACTGCACCGTGTCCAGGCCGGTGCGCTGGTAGGTTTCCAATGTCGTCGGCTGGCCGTAGAAGTAATGCACGTCGAACAGCGCCGTGCCGTATTCCTCGGCGCGGTGGCTGACGCCGAGAATTTCCTTCAGGTAGTTGCCGCTGGCGTCCTTGGCATAGAACCGCCAGCTGTCAGAGGGGAACAGCTTCTGGTCGACAATCAGCGCGTTGTCCTTCAGCTCCAGGCCCTTGGGCAGTTGCCCGGCAGTGAGGCTGCCTTTCTCGATGGTCGCCAGGAACAGCGGCATTGATCCGACGGCAAACCCCGGGTTTTCAGGGAACAGGTTCAGGTCATAGGTGATGGTGCCGCGCTCTGGGTCGACCTCGTAGGCTTCGGCGGGCAGTTCGATCGGCTCGCCAAGCTTGCCTTCGTCGTTGGCGGTGAGGAACGTCACCGGGGCATCGCCGCCGCCGCGGTCCTCGCCCAGCAGGTCGTCGTTGAAGGTGTAGGGGTGATCGAACTCAACGTGCGCCGCACTGGCGTCATCCACCGACTGGTTGATGGTGACGCTTTTCTTCAGTTGGTCTTCGGACAGGGTGGCGTCCTTGAGCCAATCCGCAGCCTGGTCGTCATACACCGTGACGGGCATCGGCAACGGCTGTACGGTTTTTTCCAGGCTGTTCTTGTCGAAGCGCCGTACGGGCAGGTCCAGGTCCTTGCGGGTCACCGTGGCCTGGGAAAAGTCGAGTACGCTGACTTGCACATTGTCGATCAGGCCATTGAAGTACACCTTGGTGTAGTGGCTGTTCTGCTTGAGCTCGAAGGCTTTCTGCTCGTCTTCCAGCTGTTTCTCGAAGGCGTCGGACCAGGCCTTCTGCTTCTGCATTTCGGCCAGTTGCTTCTCGTAGAACGCCAGTTGCGCGGCGTTTTCGTTGATCGAGCCCGAGCGCGAGAGAAATTGCCCGGTGGTGTCACGAGCCTGCACCAGCAACGGGTTCGGCGATTCGTCCGCGACTTCCGGCGCCAGCGGGGCGCTGTTGGTCAGTTCGATCTCGGCGTAGTTCTTTTCCAGGGCCAGCAGGGTGACGGTGACGTTTTCTTCGGTGCGCTTGCGGCCCACGTCCTTTTTCGACAAGTCGAAGGTGAAGACTTTACGCGGGGCAATCACTTCCACCTTGCCCTTGAGGGTGACGGGCTGCGGCTGGCTTTTGTTCTCCGTCTCGACGCCTTCGACGAACGGGTAGGTCACCGTCAGGTCATCGGGGTTGGTCAGGTTGGAACTGGTGGGGCTCAACTGGATGCCCGGGTCGGTTTCCGACCATTCCGGCTGGAACGGGATGACCTTGTTGTTACTCAGGGTCACCGACTGCCATTCCAGGCCGTGAGGGAAGGGGAACTGGTCGGGCATGTTGAAGTTGAACGGGAAGATCGGCTGCAGGTCCGTCAGGTAGTCCGAATGGGACGCCTTGCGCAGGACAAACAGGCCATTGATGTAGGTATCGACCAGGGCCTGCGGCGTAGGGTAATGCTTGAGCAGCGCCAGGGCGTCTTCGCTGTACTCGGCCTCGATGGGCTTGGTGGCGAGCTTGGCCCGTGCCCGTTCCAGCAACAGCAGCGAGCCTCCAAGCTCGGACACGGCGTCCTTGAGCTTGGGGTCCTGGATGGCGTCCAGGGATTGTTCGAACTTGGCGGTTTTCTCTTCGAGACTGGCTTGCTTGTGTTCATCGCTTGGGGAACAACCGCTGCCCATCAGCAACGCCGCACACAGGCCAAGGCTGGCCAAAGGGGATCGCACATCCATTATCTGAGTTTTCCTGTCCGACATCATCGAGCCGAGTTGATGAGCTCGACACTAGCAGAAAAATTCCTTAACAGATGCCGTACAGATCAGTTTTCTCGACGGTTTCTGGGGTTTGGGTGCGGCTGGTATACTCGCCGCCATTTTTAGCCAAGCTGTGTGAGATTCAATGGAACGCTTTATCGAAAATGCAATGTATGCCTCACGCTGGCTGTTGGCGCCGATCTATTTCGGGCTGTCCCTGGGGCTGCTGGCGCTGGGCCTGAAGTTCTTCCAGGAAGTGTTTCATGTGATTCCCATCGTGTTCACCATGAGCGAGTCGGATGTGATCCTGGTGCTGCTGTCGTTGATCGACATGGCCCTGGTGGGCGGCCTGCTGGTGATGGTGATGATCAGCGGCTACGAGAACTTCGTCTCCCAGCTGGACATCGACGAAAGCAAGGAGAAGCTCAACTGGCTGGGGACCATGGACTCCTCGTCGCTGAAGATGAAGGTCGCGGCGTCCATCGTGGCGATTTCGTCGATCCATCTGCTGCGGGTCTTCATGGACGCCAAGAACGTCGATCCCGAGCACCTGAAATGGTACGTGATCATTCACATGACCTTCGTGGTGTCGGCGTTTGCCATGGGCTACCTGGACAAGGTTACCAAGCATTAATCAGCCCCTGGCGCTCTCCTGCGCGGGGCTCATCAAGGGTGTGGCTTGTGTGCTAGTCTGCTCGCCCTTTTAGTTTGGACGGCACCTGTGTCGTCCTACAGCGGAGCCTTTCCATGTCCGAAGTTAATCTGTCCACCGACGAAACCCGCGTGAGCTACGGCATTGGCCGTCAGTTGGGCGACCAGCTGCGCGACAACCCGCCACCGGGCGTGAGCCTGGACGCGATCCTGGCTGGCCTGACCGACGCTTTTGCCGGCAAGCCTAGCCGTGTGGACCAGGAGCAAATGGCCGCCAGCTTCAAGGTCATCCGCGAAATCATGCAAGCCGAAGCCGCTGCAAAGGCTGAAGCTGCTGCTGGCGAAGGCCTGGCTTTCCTGGCTGAAAACGCCAAGCGTGACGGCATCACCACCCTGGCTTCCGGCCTGCAATTTGAAGTGCTGACTGCAGGTAGCGGCGCCAAGCCGACCCGTGAAGACCAGGTGCGTACTCACTACCACGGCACCCTGATCGACGGCACTGTGTTCGACAGCTCCTACGAGCGCGGCCAGCCTGCGGAATTCCCGGTTGGCGGCGTGATCGCCGGCTGGACCGAAGCCCTGCAACTGATGAATGCCGGCAGCAAATGGCGCCTGTACGTGCCGAGCGAACTGGCTTACGGCGCTCAAGGCGTTGGCAGCATCCCGCCGCACAGCGTTCTGGTGTTTGACGTCGAGCTGCTCGACGTTCTGTAAGACCTTACCTGCAGGAGCGAGCCTGCTCGCTCCTGCAGTGTTTTGCGCGGTTGCTCATGGATGAAACTTGCCATTGAGATCCGTCACCGGGCGCAACGCTCGGGCATAGCAGAACAGAAACAGATTTCTCACCACTTCCTTCAGCACCCCGGGCTCACTGGAACTCAGGCCATTGACGTCCAGGTCGCCCTGATCCTGCAGTTCGCTTAACGCCTCTTCTTCCAGCACCGCGCAGACTTCCCCGGTTTCCCGATGGAGGATTCGCAGGTAAGGGTGTGGACGGTCCAGCCAGGCATCGATCAAATAAGTCATGGGAAGTATCTCCTTGATGGGTTTCAATGAGAATAATTCTTATTCGTAGAATAGCAAGTCCCTATTGGCCATTTCCGGACTTTTCTGTGTGGATATTGTTTTTGATCAAAAGGCCTGGCCTTTTGCCGCCAGTGCGGAACTGACGCGGGGAGGGTGAAGCGCCATCCCGTGCAGGGCACGGGATGGAGGCAGCATATTCAGACCTTGCGGACGAACTCGGACTTGAGTTTCATCGGGCCGATACCGTCGATCTTGCAGTCGATATCGTGGTCGCCATCGCACAGGCGGATGTTCTTGACCTTGGTGCCGACCTTGACCACCAGGGACGTGCCCTTGACCTTGAGGTCCTTGATCACGGTGATGGTGTCGCCGTCCTGCAGGACGTTGCCCACAGAGTCTTTCTTCACGGATTCATCGCTGGCCGCCTCGGCTTCGCCGCCGACGGCCCACTCATGGGCGCATTCCGGGCAAATCAGCTGGGCGCCATCTTCGTAGGTGTATTCGGAATTGCATTTCGGGCAGGGTGGCAACGTGCTCACTAAAGCTCCTTGGTTTCAGGATGGCTAAAAAGCGCACATTGTATAGGGTTTTAGCCGGGCAGGGGGCAGCAACGCCAGAGAACGCTGTGGGAGCTGGCTTGCCTGCGATGCAGGCACCTCGGTTTGTCTGTTACACCGCAGTGATGCAATCGCAGGCAAGCCAGCTCCTACATGGAGCAGAGCAGAATCAGTGAGTACGGGCGACCGCGAACTCACTCAGCTCAACCAGGGCGTCCCGGTATTCGCTGGCTGGAAGGGCTTCCAGGCATTGGATCGCGCGAGCCACGTAGTCACGGGCCAGTTGCGCGGTGTATTCGAGGGAACCCGAGGCTTCCACGGCTTCGCGGATGCTTTCCAGGTCTTCGATCCCGCCTTTCTGGATCGCCTTGCGCACCAGGGCGGCCTGTTCCGGCGTGCCTTCGCGCATGGTGTAGATCAGTGGCAAGGTCGGCTTGCCCTCGGCCAGGTCGTCACCGACGTTCTTGCCCAGGGTTTCGGCGTCGCCGCGATAGTCCAGCAGGTCGTCCACGAGCTGGAAGGCCACGCCCAGGTGATCGCCGAACGTGCGCAGGGCTTCGCTCTGCTCGGGCGTCGCTTCGCACAGGGCGGCGGCGCTGTGGGTCGAGGCTTCGAAGAGCATCGCGGTTTTGCCGCGAATCACTTCCATGTAGGTTTCTTCGGTGGTGCTGGCGTCGCGAACCTTCGACAGCTGCAACACTTCGCCTTCGGCGATGATGCGCGTGGCCTGTGAAAGAATCTTCATCACCGGCATCGAGCCCAGCTCGACCATCATTTCGAACGAGCGCGAGTACAGGAAGTCGCCCACCAGTACGCTCGGCGCATTGCCCCACATCGCGTTGGCCGTCTCGCGACCACGGCGCATGCCGGACATGTCGACCACGTCGTCGTGCAGCAGGGTGGCGGTGTGCAGGAACTCGATGGTCGCGGCCAGCAGGCGCAGGTCATCGCCTTCGCGGCCCAGGGCCTTGCCACACAGCAACACTAATAAAGGACGCAGGCGTTTACCGCCGGCCGACGTAATGTAGTCGCCAATTTTGGAGACCAGCGGCACTTTAGAAGTCAGCTGCTTCTTGATGATGCCGTCGACGGCGCTAAAATCGTCCGCCACCGCGCGGTAGAAAGCTTGGGGTTGCATCAGCGACAGTCGCTCCAGAAGGGTTGCGCGGCATGCTAGGACCCGCGTCCCGTAGTGTCAAGGCGCGATAGACGGCTACTTGCAACACCTCCATAGCTTGCGTACAATCGCGCACCCTGAACTTCCTGGGCAGCACCTGCCTTACGCAATTGCATTCGGGACGTCCATCCCATGCAGCCATGCCAGCCAATACCTCTTCTTATAAAGCGCTGGGTGAGCAGGATTATCGGAGAAATACCATGTCGTACGCAGTAATTGTTACTGGTGGCAAGCAATACAAGGTCGCCCCAGGTGAATACCTGAAGATCGAGAAGCTGGAAATCGCTACTGGCGAATCCGTTACTTTTGATCGCGTTCTGTTGGTCGCCAATGGCGATGACGTGAACATCGGCGCTCCAGTTGTTGCAGGCGCTACCGTTGTGGCTGAAGTGATCTCCCAAGGTCGTCACGATAAAGTCCGCATCATCAAGTTCCGTCGTCGTAAGCACCACATGAAGCGTATGGGCCACCGCCAGTGGTACACCGAGATCAAAATCACCGGTATTCAGGCTTAATTTCAGCCTAATTCCTCACTAGGAGAATTGACTCATGGCACACAAAAAAGCTGGTGGTAGTACCCGTAACGGTCGCGACTCAGAAGCCAAACGCCTTGGCGTGAAGATGTATGGCGGCCAGGTTATCATTCCGGGCAACATCATCGTGCGTCAGCGCGGCACCCAATTCCACGCCGGTTACGGTGTTGGCATGGGTAAAGATCACACTCTGTTCGCTAAAATCGACGGCGTGATCAAGTTTGAAGTAAAAGGCGCTTTCAACCGCCGTTACGTGAGCATTGTCCCGAAGACTGAAGTCGTCGCGGCATAATTACGTAGTTGCTGGAAAAGCCCTGTCTCGCGACGGGGCTTTTTCGTTTGTGGGGTGAGTCTCTTGCAAAGCTGTTTGTGATGGGCGAAAGCAGTGGATTTGCGGTCGTTGCTTGAGGTCGCTGCGCTCATTTTTGCAAGAGTCTTATGTCTTGGTTTCTTAAGCTCGTCCGTGTGGCGAGAGGCGTTTTGTTATGAAGTTCGTTGATGAAGTTTCGATCCGAGTAAAAGCTGGCGACGGCGGTAACGGTTGCATGAGTTTCCGTCGGGAAAAATTCATCGAAAACGGTGGTCCTAACGGTGGTGATGGTGGTGATGGCGGCTCGGTCTACATGATCGCCGACGAAAACCTCAACACCCTGGTGGACTACCGTTACACCCGGCACTTTGATGCCGAGCGTGGCTCCAACGGCGGCAGCACCGACTGCACCGGTAAAAAAGGCGAAGAGCTGGTACTGCGGGTTCCGGTCGGCACCACCGTGATCGACTCCGCAACCCAGGAAGTCATTGGTGACCTGACCAAAGCCGGTCAGCGCCTGCTGGTGGCTCATGGCGGCTGGCACGGTCTGGGTAACACCCGTTTCAAGTCCAGTACCAACCGTGCGCCACGCCAGACCACGCCGGGCAAGCCAGGCGAGCAGCGTGACCTGAAGCTGGAAATGAAGGTACTGGCTGATGTGGGCCTGCTGGGCTTGCCGAACGCCGGCAAAAGTACGTTCATTCGCTCGGTGTCTGCTGCCAAGCCGAAAGTCGCCGATTACCCGTTCACTACCCTGGTGCCGAACCTGGGTGTGGTCAGCGTCGACCGCTGGAAAAGCTTCGTGGTTGCGGACATTCCGGGCCTGATCGAAGGCGCTTCCGACGGCGCAGGCCTGGGGATCCGTTTCCTCAAGCACTTGTCCCGCACCCGTTTGCTGCTGCACCTCGTCGACATGGCGCCGCTGGATGACACCAGTGCACCGGACGCTGCTGAAGTGATCGTCAGCGAGCTGACCAAGTTCAGCCCGTCCCTGGCTGAGCGTGATCGCTGGTTGGTGCTGAACAAGTGCGACCAGATCCTCGAGGAAGAGCACGAAGAGCGCGTCAAGGAGATCGTTGATCGCCTGGAATGGACCGGTCCGGTCTACGTGATCTCGGCCATTGCCAAAGAAGGCACTGAGCGCCTGACTCGCGACATCATGCGTTACCTCGAAGACCGTGCCGATCGCCTGGCCGCCGACCCTGTCTACAAGGCCGAGCTGGCTGAACTGGATCAGCGCATCGAAGACGAGGCTCGTGCCCAGTTGCAGGCGCTGGATGATCAGCGTGCCCTGCGTCGCAGTGGCGTCAAGTCGGTCCATGATATCGGTGACGATGATTGGGACGAGGAAGACGTGGATGATGAAGATGGTCCGGAAATCATTTACGTGCGCGACTGATTCGTTGCAGTAAACTTAAGCGCCGCTCAATCGAGCGGCGTTTTGGTATCTGGAAATCGGTAGTCACGAATAACGTTATGGGCGGCGCTGGGTCGCGCGGCCCTCTATCTAAGGTTGAAGATGATGCGGAGCAAGGTGACAGGTGCGCAGCGTTGGGTCGTTAAGATCGGTAGCGCGCTGCTGACGGCGGATGGCAAGGGGCTGGATCGTGCGGCCATGAGTGTCTGGGTGGACCAGATGGTGGCCTTGCATGAGGCCGGCGTCGAGTTGGTGTTGGTGTCGTCCGGGGCGGTTGCCGCCGGCATGAGCCGCCTTGGCTGGACCGCGCGACCCAGCGCGATGCACGAGCTGCAAGCCGCTGCTGCCATTGGTCAGATGGGCCTGGTGCAGGCCTGGGAGTCCAGCTTTGCCGAGCACGGGCGCCACACGGCGCAGATTCTGCTGACCCATGACGACTTGTCCGACCGCAAGCGCTACCTGAACGCCCGCAGCACCCTGCGTGCCCTGGTTGAACTCAAGGTGATCCCGGTGATCAACGAGAATGACACCGTGGTGACCGACGAGATTCGCTTCGGTGACAACGACACCCTGGCAGCGCTGGTGGCCAACCTGGTTGAGGCTGATTTGCTGGTGATCCTCACTGATCGCGACGGCATGTTCGACGCTGACCCGCGCAATAACCCTGAGGCCCAGCTGATTTACGAAGCGCGTGCCGATGATCCGGCGCTGGATGCGGTGGCTGGCAGTGTCGGCGGTGCCCTGGGGCGTGGCGGCATGCAGACCAAGCTGCGTGCGGCACGGCTGGCGGCGCGTTCCGGTGCGCATACCATCATCGTTGGCGGTCGGATTGAGCGGGTGCTGGATCGTCTCAAGGCGGGCGAGCGCATCGGTACGCTGCTGTCGCCTGAGCGCGGCATGCTGGCGGCGCGCAAGCAGTGGCTGGCGGGGCATCTTCAGACGCGCGGTACCCTGGTGTTGGATGCTGGTGCGGTTTCAGCGTTGTCCCAAGGCAACAAAAGCTTGTTGCCGGTGGGTGTAAAACTGGTCCAGGGCAGCTTCCGCCGTGGCGAAATGGTGGTGTGTGTGGCGCCGGACGGTCGTGAGATTGCCCGTGGCCTTGCCAACTACAGTGCCCTTGAGGCGCAGAAAATCATCGGGCAGTCGTCTGAGGCGATTGTCGGTCTGTTGGGTTACATGGCTGAGCCGGAGCTGGTTCACCGGGATAACCTGATTCTGGTTTAAGTAAAAAAGGAATTCTCGATGCGCGTAATGAAGGGATTGCTCGGTTTGCTGCTGGCGATGCCGTTGCTGGCGTCGGCCGAAGAGATTGGCCAGGTGTCGACGGTGTTCAAGTTTGTCGGCCCCAATGACCGGATCGTGGTCGAGGCCTTTGATGACCCGAAGGTGGATGGCGTGACCTGCTACCTGTCTCGCGCCAAGACGGGCGGGGTAAAGGGTGGGTTGGGTCTGGCGGAGGATCGCGCCGAGGCGTCGATTGCCTGTCGCCAGGTAGGTGCGATTCGCTTCAAGGGCGAGCTGAAGGATGGGGATGAGGTGTTCAAGGAGCGCACGTCCCTGGTCTTCAAGACCATGCAGGTGGTGCGTTTCCTCGACAAGAAGCGCAATACCCTGGTGTATCTGGTCTACAGCGACCGCTTGATCGAAGGCAGCCCGCAGAATGCGGTGACGGCGATTCCGATCCTGCCGTGGCCCACAGCGCAATAAATCTGAAGCAGAGCCGGCATGCCGGCTCTTTTTTTGGCTTTCCCAAATCGCAGGCAATAAAAAACCGACCCTGGGGTCGGTTTTTTAACAAGCTTATCGCTTAGGCTGCAGCAGCAAGGTTCAGAGCCTTGATGTGGCCATTCAGACGACCTTTATGGCGAGCAGCTTTGTTCTTGTGGATGATGCCTTTATCGGCCATACGGTCGATAACTGGCACAGCCAGAACGTAAGCAGCTTGAGCTTTTTCAGCGTCTTTTGCGTCAATGGCTTTAACTACATTCTTGATGTAGGTACGAACCATGGAACGCAGGCTGGCGTTGTGGCTGCGACGCTTCTCAGCCTGTTTTGCACGTTTTTTGGCGGAAGGTGTGTTGGCCACCGTCGAGCTCCTCGAAAGACTTTTTAGGAAATAGCAAACAAAATAGGCCGCGAATCATGCCGATGAGTTGAAGTCTTGTCAAGGGCGTGTGATGCGAACTGCTGAGTGGTCGATCTTAAGAGGCGGGTGATTTATTTCCGGCGCTTGACCTGTAAACTCGCGAGCTTTGGCTCTGTGCTTGTTGCAGGCGCGGAGTATCGCATATGTGGGCCGTTTGTTCGCCTGCTCTTTATCTATAGGCAAAAACTCTTTCAATGAATCTGCTCAAATCGTTGGCCGCTGTCAGCTCTATCACTATGATTTCCCGGGTTCTGGGGTTTGTGCGTGACACGCTGCTGGCACGTATTTTTGGCGCCAGCATGGCCACGGATGCCTTCTTCATTGCCTTTAAACTGCCCAACCTGCTGCGGCGGATCTTCGCCGAGGGGGCTTTTTCCCAGGCATTCGTGCCGATTCTGGCGGAGTACAAGGCCCAGCAAGGCGAGGAGGCGACCCGCACCTTCATTGCCTATGTTTCGGGTTTGCTGACGTTGGTGCTGACGCTGGTGACGATCGCCGGGATGCTCGCCGCGCCCTGGGTGATCTGGGCCACGGCCCCCGGTTTTGCCAATACACCGGAAAAATTCGCCCTGACCACTGATCTGTTGCGGGTGACCTTTCCTTATATATTGCTGATTTCCCTGTCGTCCCTGGCCGGGGCGATCCTCAATACCTGGAACCGTTTCTCGGTGCCGGCCTTCGTGCCGACCCTGCTTAACGTCAGCATGATTATTTTTGCGCTGTTCCTGACACCGTATTTCGATCCGCCTGTGATGGCCCTCGGCTGGGCGGTCCTGGCTGGTGGCCTGGCACAACTGCTGTACCAGCTGCCGCACCTGAAGAAAATCGGCATGCTCGTGCTGCCGCGTTTGAATCTCAAGGACACCGGCGTCTGGCGGGTGATGCGCAACATGCTGCCGGCCATCCTCGGGGTTTCCGTCAGCCAGATTTCCCTGATCATCAACACCGCCTTCGCCTCGCTGCTAGTCTCGGGTTCGGTGTCGTGGATGTACTACGCCGACCGTCTGATGGAATTGCCGTCCGGCGTGCTCGGCGTGGCACTCGGCACCATCCTGCTGCCAACGCTGTCGCGTACCTATGCCAGCAAAGACCGCCACGAATATTCGCGGATTCTCGACTGGGGCCTGCGCCTGTGCTTCGTGCTGGTGCTGCCGTGTGCCGTGGCCCTGGGGTTGCTCGCCGAGCCACTGACGGTCGCGCTGTTCCAGTACGGCCAGTTCACTGCGTTTGACGCCTCGATGACCCAGCGTGCGCTGATCGCCTATTCCGTTGGGCTGCTGGGCATTATCGTGATCAAGGTGCTGGCTCCCGGCTTTTATGCTCAACAAAACATCCGTACCCCGGTAAAGATCGCGATCTTCACCCTGGTGGTTACCCAGCTGCTTAACCTGGCGTTCATCGGTCCGCTGAAGCATGCCGGGCTGGCGCTGGCGATCAGTGTGGGGGCCTGCATCAACGCCGGGCTGCTGTTTTATCAGCTGCGTAAACAGAAAATGTTCCAGCCTCAGGCGGGCTGGGGCTCGTTTGCGCTCAAGTTGGTGGTGGCGGTGGGGACGATGGCCGCGGTACTGCTGGGCCTGATGCACTTCATGCCGGCCTGGGAGCAGGGCCATATGCTCGAGCGCTTCATGCGCCTGGGAGCGTTGGTGGCGGCTGGTGTGCTGGTGTACTTCGGCATGTTGCTGCTGATGGGCTTCCGCTTGCGGGATTTCAATCGCAAGTCGCTGAGCTAGAGACTTTTCGTCGATAAGACGGTTGTTTTATCGATTCGCGCAAATGGCCTGCGCTGTTGCCTGTCGTCCGGGGCCGGGTGTGGTTATAATCGACCACTTTATGAGCAAGAAGCGCGTTATGCAGCTGGTTCGAGGTCTCCACAACCTGCGCCCCCAGCATCGGGGCTGCGTCGCCACTATTGGCAACTTTGACGGTGTTCACCGTGGCCACCAGGCTATCCTGGCCCGCCTGCGTGAGCGTGCGGTTGAGTTGGGCGTGCCCAGCTGCGTGGTGATTTTTGAACCACAGCCGCGAGAATTCTTTACCCCGCAGACGGCGCCGGCGCGTCTGGCCCGCCTGCGGGACAAGCTGCAACTGCTGGCTGAAGAAGGTGTGGACCGTGTCCTCTGCCTGGCTTTCAACCAGCGCTTGCGCAGCCTCAGCGCCGCCGAGTTCGTCGACCGTATCCTGGTGGACGGCCTCGGCGTGCAGCATCTGGAGGTCGGCGACGACTTCCGTTTCGGTTGCGACCGGGTAGGGGATTTCGATTTCCTGCAGCAGGCCGGCGTCACCCAGGGTTTTACCGTCGAAGCCGCGCAAACCGTCGAACTGGACGGCCTGCGCGTGAGCAGTACCCAGGTGCGTAACGCCCTGGCCGCTGCCGACTTCGCCTTGGCCGAGCGTTTGCTCGGTCGCCCGTTCCGGATTGCCGGGCGGGTGCTGCACGGCCAGAAGCTGGCGCGCCAACTGGGCACGCCAACCGCCAACGTGCAGCTCAAGCGCCGTCGTGTGCCACTGACCGGGGTTTACCTGGTGAGTGTCGACATCGACGGCCAATCGTGGCCCGGAGTCGCCAACATAGGCGTCAGGCCCACGGTTGCAGGTGATGGCAAAGCCCACCTGGAAGTTCACCTTTTGGATTTTGCCGGTGATTTGTATGACCGGCGTTTGACGGTGGCTTTCCACCAAAAGCTGCGTGAAGAGCAGCGTTTCGCCTCCCTGGAGGCGTTGAAAACGGCGATCAATGCGGATGTCGCCGCCGCCCGTGCACTAGCCGCACCTAGCGCCCATCGCTAATGAAGAGCCTTAAATGACCGACTATAAAGCCACGCTAAACCTTCCGGACACCGCCTTCCCAATGAAGGCCGGCCTGCCACAGCGCGAACCGCAGATCCTGCAGCGCTGGGACAGTATTGGCCTGTACGGAAAGTTGCGCGAGATTGGCAAGGATCGTCCGAAATTCGTCCTGCACGACGGCCCTCCTTATGCCAACGGCACGATTCACATCGGTCATGCGCTGAACAAGATTCTCAAGGACATGATCATCCGCTCGAAAACCCTTTCGGGTTTCGACGCGCCTTATGTCCCGGGCTGGGACTGCCACGGCCTGCCGATTGAACACAAGGTCGAAGTGACCTACGGCAAGAACCTGGGCGCGGATAAAACCCGCGAACTGTGCCGTGCCTACGCCACCGAGCAGATCGAAGGGCAGAAGTCCGAATTCATCCGCCTGGGTGTGTTGGGCGACTGGGCCAACCCGTACAAGACCATGAACTTCAAGAACGAGGCCGGTGAAATCCGTGCCTTGGCCGAAATCGTCAAGGGCGGTTTCGTGTTCAAGGGCCTCAAGCCCGTGAACTGGTGCTTCGATTGCGGCTCGGCCTTGGCTGAAGCCGAAGTCGAGTACGAAGACAAGAAGTCCTCGACCATCGACGTGGCCTTCCCGATCGCCGACGAAGCCAAACTGGCGCAAGCCTTCGGTCTGGCGAGCCTGGCCAAGCCAGCCTCCATTGTGATCTGGACCACCACCCCGTGGACCATCCCGGCCAACCAGGCGCTGAACGTGCACCCGGAATTCACCTACGCCCTGGTGGACGTCGGTGACAAACTGCTGGTGCTGGCTGAAGAGCTGGTGGAGGCGTGCCTGGCCCGCTACAACCTGCAAGGCTCGGTGATCGCGACCACTACCGGGTCCGCGCTGGAACTGATCAACTTCCGTCACCCGTTCTACGACCGCCTGTCGCCAATCTACCTGGCCGAGTACGTTGAGCTGGGCGCCGGCACCGGCGTGGTTCACTGCTCGCCTGCCTATGGCGTAGACGACTTCGTGATCTGCAAGCAGTACGGCCTGGTCAACGACGACATCATCAATCCCGTGCAAAGCAACGGCGTGTACGTGCCGTCCCTGGAATTCTTCGGTGGCCAGTTCATCTTCAAGGCCAACCCGGCGATCGTCGACAAGCTGGCGGAAGTCGGTGCGCTGCTGCACACCGAAACCATCACCCACAGCTACATGCACTGCTGGCGTCACAAGACCCCGCTGATCTACCGCGCCACTGCGCAGTGGTTTATCGGCATGGACAAGGAGCCGACCAGCGGCGAAACCCTGCGCAAGCGTGCGATCAAGGCGATCGAAGACACCAAGTTCGTTCCGGCCTGGGGCCAGGCGCGCCTGCACTCGATGATCGCCAACCGTCCGGACTGGTGCATCTCCCGCCAGCGCAACTGGGGCGTGCCGATCCCGTTCTTCCTGAACAAGGAAAGCGGCGAGTTGCACCCACGTACCGTCGAGCTGATGGAAGAGGTTGCCCAGCGCGTTGAACAAGAGGGCATCGAAGCCTGGTTCAAGCTGGACGCCGCCGAGCTGCTGGGCGACGAAGCGCCGCTGTACGACAAGATCAGCGACACCCTCGACGTCTGGTTCGACTCGGGTACCACCCACTGGCACGTACTGCGCGGCTCGCACCCGATGGGCCACGAGACCGGCCCGCGTGCCGACCTGTACCTGGAAGGTTCGGACCAACACCGTGGCTGGTTCCACTCCTCGTTGCTGACCGGTTGCGCGATCGACGATCACGCCCCGTACCGCGAGCTGCTGACCCACGGTTTCACCGTCGACGAGAACGGTCGCAAGATGTCCAAGTCCCTGGGCAACGTGATCGCGCCGCAAAAGGTCAACGACACCCTGGGCGCCGACATCATGCGCCTGTGGGTTGCCTCTACCGATTATTCGGGCGAGATGGCCGTTTCCGAGCAGATCCTGCAGCGCAGCGCCGATGCCTACCGCCGGATCCGTAATACCGCACGCTTCATGCTGTCGAACCTGACCGGTTTCAACCCGGCCACCGACATCCTGCCGGCCGAGGAAATGCTCGCCCTGGACCGTTGGGCCGTGGACCGTACCCTGTTGCTGCAGCGCGAGCTGCAAGAGCACTACGGCGAATACCGCTTCTGGAACGTCTACTCGAAGATCCACAACTTCTGCGTGCAGGAGCTGGGTGGTTTCTACCTCGACATCATCAAGGACCGCCAGTACACCACCGGCGCCAACAGCAAGGCCCGCCGTTCGGCGCAGACCGCGCTGTACCACATCTCTGAAGCGCTGGTGCGCTGGATCGCCCCGATCCTGGCATTCACCGCCGACGAACTGTGGGAATACCTGCCGGGCGAGCGGAACGAGTCCGTGATGCTCAACACCTGGTACGAAGGCCTGACCGAATTGCCGGCCGACTTCGAGCTGGGCCGCGAGTACTGGGAAGGCGTAATGGCCGTCAAGGTTGCCGTGAACAAGGAGCTGGAAGTGCAGCGCGCGGCGAAGGCCGTTGGCGGCAACCTGCAGGCCGAAGTCACGCTGTTTGCCGAAGAAGGCCTGACTGCCGACCTGGCCAAGCTGAGCAACGAACTGCGCTTCGTCCTGATCACCTCGACCGCCAGCCTGGCGCCGTTTGCCCAGGCGCCTGCAGACGCAGTCGCGACCGAAGTCCCGGGTCTCAAGCTCAAGGTGGTCAAGTCGTCCTTCGCCAAGTGCGCCCGTTGCTGGCACTGCCGTGAAGATGTCGGCGTGAACCCCGAGCATCCGGAAATCTGCGGTCGCTGTGTCGACAACATCTCTGGCGCTGGCGAGGTTCGTCACTATGCCTGAAGCCAGTCGTTTTGGACGCCTGGGCTTGCTCGTGTTGAGCGTGCTGGTGCTGGTCATTGACCAGCTCAGCAAGGCTCACTTCGAAGGCGCCCTGGAGATGTACCAGCAGATCGTGGTGATTCCCGACTACTTCAGCTGGACCCTGGCCTACAACACCGGCGCTGCGTTCAGCTTCCTGGCTGACAGCTCCGGCTGGCAGCGCTGGCTGTTTGCCCTGATCGCCGTGGTGGTCAGTGCCGTGCTGGTAGTCTGGCTCAAGCGCCTGGGGCGTAACGACACCTGGCTGGCCGTTGCGTTGGCGCTGGTGCTGGGTGGCGCATTGGGCAACCTGTACGACCGCATTGCCCTGGGCCATGTGATCGACTTTATTCTGGTGCATTGGCAGAACCGCTGGTACTTCCCGGCGTTCAACTTTGCCGACAGCGCCATCACCGTCGGTGCAATCATGCTGGCGTTGGATATGTTCAAAAGCAAGAAAACCGGAGAGACCGTTCATGACTGAACAGGTATTGGCTGAGCAACGCATTGGCCAGAACACGGAAGTCACCTTGCATTTCGCATTGCGCCTGGAGAATGGCGACACGGTCGACAGCACGTTCGACAAGGCCCCGGCGACCTTCAAGGTCGGCGACGGCAACCTGCTGCCGGGTTTCGAAGCGGCACTGTTCGGTTTCAAGGCCGGCGACAAGCGCAACCTGCAGATCCTGCCGGAAAACGCCTTTGGCCAGCCCAACCCGCAAAACGTGCAGATCATCCCGCGTTCGCAGTTCCAGGACATGGAGCTGTCGGAAGGCTTGCTGGTGATCTTCAACGATGCGGCGAATACCGAGCTGCCGGGTGTGGTGAAAGCCTTTGATGACGCGCAAGTGACCATCGACTTCAACCACCCGTTGGCCGGGAAAACCTTGACCTTTGATGTTGAAATCATCGACGTTAAAGCGCTGTAACTAACGAAATCGGCCTACTGCAGGGGCGAGCTTGTTGGGGCTGCTTCGCGGCCCAGCGGGAGCAAGCGCCCTCGCCACACAAGCTCGATCCTACAGGGCAAGACACGAGGCACAGCATGCAAATCAAACTCGCCAACCCCCGTGGCTTCTGCGCCGGCGTGGACCGGGCGATTGAAATCGTCAACCGCGCCCTGGAAGTTTTCGGGCCGCCGATTTACGTGCGCCATGAAGTCGTCCACAACAAGTTTGTGGTCGAAGACCTGCGCAGCCGCGGGGCCATCTTCGTTGAGGAACTGGACCAGGTGCCGGACGACGTTATCGTCATCTTCAGCGCTCACGGCGTTTCCCAGGCGGTACGCACCGAAGCAGCAGGCCGTGGCCTGAAAGTGTTCGACGCCACCTGCCCGCTGGTGACCAAGGTGCACATCGAGGTCGCGCGCTACAGCCGTGATGGTCGTGAATGCATCCTGATCGGCCACGCCGGTCACCCGGAAGTCGAAGGCACCATGGGCCAGTACGATGGCAGCAATGGTGGGGCGATCTACCTGGTGGAAGACGAAAAAGACGTCGCTGCATTGCAGGTGCACAACCCTGAAAAGCTGGCTTTCGTTACCCAGACCACCTTGTCCATGGACGACACCAGCCGCGTCATCGATGCCTTGCGCTCGCGCTTCCCGGCCATCGGCGGTCCACGCAAGGATGACATCTGCTACGCCACCCAGAACCGCCAGGATGCGGTCAAGCAATTGGCCGACGAATGCGATGTTGTGCTGGTGGTGGGGAGCCCCAACAGCTCCAACTCCAACCGCCTGCGCGAACTGGCCGAGCGCATGGCCACCCCGGCCTACCTGATCGATGGTGCCGAAGACATGCAGCGCAGCTGGTTCGACGGTGTCGAACGCATTGGCATCACTGCCGGGGCGTCGGCCCCGGAAGTCCTGGTGCGTGGCGTTATTCAGCAACTGCAGGCCTGGGGCGCCACGGGCGCTGATGAACTTGCTGGCCGTGAAGAGAACATCACTTTCTCCATGCCCAAGGAGCTGCGGGTTCGTTCGCTGCTCTGAGGCCCAGAGTGCCGGCATAGCCCCGGCACAAAGCCTGCTCGGTCTTGTTACTGCGCAGGCTGATACGCCCGCTGGCGGCCAGCACTATTTGATACAGGCTCAGTTGCTGGTCGGTCGCACACACGTGGACGGTGCCGGCGCTGAATGCCCCTGCTGACAGCAGCGGTTCACCCAGGCTGCTGAAGCGTATCTGGGTTCTCACCGGCGTATTCCCCACAATCGGTATCTGCCCACTGTCCTGGCGCTCCAGCAGCACCGGGTTTTTGTCGTCCAGATGGCCGCGACCGTTCAGGTCCAGTATCACCCTCCAACCCCGGCTCCAGTCATCGTCCAATGCATGGATAACCACCGTGCGATTGCGTGCGATGGCTTCTGTGCGGGCATAACGCAGTCCGCCGGCAAGGGATTCGGCGGCGCTCTTGCGTCGTTGCGACTCGAGCAGCCCCTTGAGGCTCGGCACTGCCAGATTGGCCAGGATGCCGCTCAGGAACAGGCCGAGTATCAGTTCAATCAGCGAGAAACCTCGTTGTTTCATGGGCCGTCCCTCCGTGGACGCGGTGTGCTTTTCAGTCGGTGCCGGATGGCAGACATAGTTATAGCGCCCAGTCCGGCGGGGCGAATGGTGGCCATTCTGTCCAAAGTATTTCGCTTTGTTCCGGGGGGCAGCGCTCAGGCAATACCGGCGCTAGTCTTGCGTCGCACAGCAGGTTTGCGCTGCTTTCTGATGACCTTCGACATGGATGGCGATGGTAATGAACGCTTTCCCCGTAACGCCCCACCCGCAACCGACCCAGGCCGGAATGACGCTGATCGAGGTCCTGGTATCTGTGCTGATCCTCGCTGTCGGCCTGCTAGGGGCGGCAGTCATTCAGCTCAATGCATTGAAATATACCGACAGTTCCAGGATGACCAGTCAGGCCAGTTTCATTGCCTACGACATGCTCGACCGGATCCGCGCCAATTCGGGTGCTGATTACTCCTGGGGCCAGGGTGAACGCGCGCCCTCCAGCACCTCGGTCGCGAGTGTGCGTGATCTGGACCTGCACGACTTTGAAGCGAATATCGTCGGGTTCGCCGGGGAAAGCGCCAAGGGGTCGGTTGCGGTCAATCAGCGAGAAGTGACCATCAGCATCAGTTGGGACGACTCCCGTGGAGCGAAGGCTCAAGGCACCCGGGAAACATTCACCCTGACCAGCCGGGTTGCAGTCGACCCGAGGGTGTTGCCATGAGAGGTCCAGTGTGCGGTTTCAGCCTGGTGGAGATGCTGCTGGCATTGGCCCTCGGCCTGATGTTGATCCTGGGGGTGACCCAGATTGCACTCAGCTCCCGAACCACTTATGCCAGCCAGAGTGCGGCTTCGCTGTTGCAGGATGATGCACGGTTCGCCCTTGGCAAGCTGATTCAGGAAATACGCCAGGCGGGCATGTTTGGTTGCTTGTCCGCTGCATCAATCAGCAACGCTCCCGCAGGTTTTGATCGTCCCATTGGATGGAGTACCACCGGCAGTTCCCGGTCCCTGACGCTGGTGACCGCCGACGTCGGGGAGGGTGGCAGCAAGCCGGACTGGACGGTGCTTTCCGATTGCACCGGCTCTGCCCACGCCTATGTTGGAAGCCCGCCGGCAGCGACGCCCGGGCAAATCCACTTCCCACTGCGCAAGCTGACCTACACCTTTGAGGGCGGGCAGCTGAAGTTCAGTACGCTGGCGGCCCCGAGCAAAGCGGTGCTGGTGGATAACGTGGGGGCATTCGATATCAGTTTCGGCGTGGCCGAGAAGCCAGGCTCAACGGTTGTCAGCCGATATGACCCCAACCCCGGCGATGAGTCGCTCATCCGCAGCGTGCGGATTCTGCTGACACTTCAGGATCCAAATGGGTTGGTGAAAGACCAGGCCTACAGCGTGGTCGCGGCACTACGTAATCGCCTGGAGTAGCGTGCCCATGGGTTATTACCTCTCCCGTTCGAGGCAGGCAGGCATGGTTTTGCTGATCAGCCTGGTATTCCTGCTGCTGTTGGCACTCCTCGGAGTGTCTTCGATGCAGGGAGCAATCTCGCAAGAAAAAATTACCGGCAGCCTTCGGCAGCGCAACCAGTCGTTTCAGCAGGCCGAAAGCGGCCTCAGGCTTGGCGAGTCTTTGGTGCAGGCGTCAGGTTTCGCCCTGCGCCCTTGCCACTCGACGGCTGCGTGCGCGCCACCTGCCGAATCGGTTTCGGTAGTGGGGCCGGGGACGAATCCCGTATCGACTGTGACCTGGATAGGGATGAAAGATGGCGTCTACGGTATTCAAAACCTGGGGCCGGGAACGGGTTTGGCTCAGCTCCCGGCAGAGGCCGAGGCCACGGTCTATCGCGTGACATCAGTGGGCGTCAGTGGGCACTCACGCTCCGTCCTGGAGTCTGTGTATGCCCGTGTGGGCAGTGGGCCCGGCGAGCGTTTTCGACGAATCATGTGGCGACAACTTCAATAGGTGAGCAGCACGATGGGCAAGGATTGCACAGGCTTCACCCTGATCGAATTACTGATCGCCGTGGCGATCGTCGGACTCCTGGCGGGCGTCGCCTATCCCGGGTATCTCAGCCATATGAAAAAGGTCTATCGCGCGGAAATTGCCGGGTTGCTGAGTGAGCAGGCACAGTACCTTGAGCGCTATTACGCGAGGAACGGCACTTTTATTGATGCGACTGGCGTCATCGCCGGCAATGATCGCTATAGAATCACCCCTGCATTGAACCCTCAGGATTTCGTTCTGCTTGCCACGCCGGCAATTGACTCGGTGATGGCGGGCGATCCCTGTGCCGCCTTCAGTCTGAGCAGTACCGGTGCGCGAAGCAATCCGGGAGCCGCGCCTGATATGACGCGCAAGGCGTGCTGGGGGCAATGATGAGGAAGCTGGACGATTGGGCGCCGGGCGTGCCTTTTTCTTTTTATCGGCTGGATCGAACAATGGCTAAGCAACAGCAAGTAGTGGTTGTGGGTGGTGGGGTAATCGGGTTGTTGACGGCGTTCAACCTGGCGACCCAAGGGCAAGCGGTTGTGTTGCTGGATCGTTCGGCGGTCGGTCAGGAGTCTTCCTGGGCCGGCGGCGGCATTGTCTCCCCGCTCTACCCGTGGCGCTACAGCCCGGCCGTGACGGCCCTGGCGCACTGGTCCCAGGATTTTTACCCGCAACTGGCAGAGCGTCTGTTCGCGGCTACTGGCATTGACCCGGAAGTTCACACCACCGGCCTGTATTGGCTGGACCTGGATGATGAAACCGAGGCGCTTGCCTGGGCAGCCCGCGAAGGGCGCCCGCTGAGCAAGGTGGATGTTTCAGCTGCCCATGACGCTGTGCTGGTGCTGGGTGCCGGGTTTTCCCAGGCGATCTATATGGCGGATGTGGCCAATGTGCGTAATCCGCGGTTGGTCAAATCCCTCAAGGCGGCCTTGTTGGCCCTGCCGGGCGTGACGATTCACGAGCAGTGTGCGGTTGATGGGTTTATTCAGCAGGGCGGCAAGGTTGTTGGGGTGAATACGGCGCTCGGGCCGATCCATGGCGATCAGGTAGTGCTGGCCGCCGGCGCCTGGAGCGGTGAGTTGCTGGGCCGCCTGGGGCTTGAGTTGCCCGTGGAGCCGGTCAAGGGGCAGATGATCTTGTACAAGTGTGCGTCGGACTTCTTGTCGTGCATGGTCCTGGCCAAGGGGCGTTATGCGATTCCCCGGCGGGATGGGCACATTCTGATTGGTAGCACGCTGGAGCACGAGGGGTTCGACAAGACGCCCACCGACTCTGCACTGGAAAGCCTGAAAGCCTCTGCCGTCGAGTTGATTCCGGCCCTGGCCGATGCCGAAGTGGTGGGGCATTGGGCCGGCTTGCGACCTGGGTCGCCGGAGGGCATTCCGTATATTGGCAAGGTGCCAGGTTTCGACGGGCTGTGGCTCAACTGCGGGCATTACCGCAACGGTCTGGTGCTGGCGCCGGCGTCCTGCCAACTGTTTACCGATTTGTTGCTGGGACATGAGCCGATCATTGATCCGGCCCCGTATGCGCCGGCAGGCCGAATCAACGCTGGATAGATTTCGGCCCTTGCTCCAGATGCGCCTGGGTGCAATACCATTCCTGGCGCAGGCTCAAGGCTCGATCCTGTGGCAGGTGAAGGCCACAGTGGGCGCAACGAACCATCTGGATCGGGCCCTGTTCGCTGGGCCGCTGCTGTTTGGCGGCCGGACTTTTGAATTTGCGCCAAAACCATACCGCGGCAGCAATAACGGCGATCCAGAACAGTAGACGAACCATGGTGGGCAGCTTCTCGACAAGGAATCCCGCAGTTTAGCCAAGGACGTGATGGGCGCACAGCGCAATTATGCAGCGCAATAAAAAAGGGAGCTCCGAAGAGCTCCCTTTTTGCATCGCGGCGAACAATCAGTCAAAGATACCGAAAGTCATGTAGCTGAACCACGAGCGATCTTCGTTATTGCCCAGGGCTTGAGGCCCTTGCTCTTCGATGATGTCGCCGTTTTCGTCACGCGGCTTGAGGTCCGATGGAATCGAATCCTTGGCGTCCTGGTATTGCTTGATGATGTCCTGGTTGGCGCGGGTTTCGCCCGGCGGCAGCGGTGGACGGGACTCGATCAGGCCCAGGGTGTACTTGCTCAACCACGAGCGGTTGTCGGCTTCGGCAACCTGCGGTACGAACTGGCCGTCCTTCAGGCTTGGGTGGTCCGGGTAGTTGAGCTTCAGGGTTTCCAGGCTGGTGGCCGCCAGGGCGTCCAGGTGCAGGCGCTGGTAAGCCTCGGTCATCACGGCCAGGCCGTCACCCACCGATGGGGTTTCCTGGAAGTTTTCCACTACGTAACGGCCACGGTTCGCGGCAGCAACGTACGCCTGACGGGTCAGGTAGTAGTGGGCTACGTGGATTTCGTAGGAAGCCAGCAGGTTGCGCAGGTAGATCATGCGCTGCTTGGCGTCCGGCGCGTAGCGGCTGTTGGGGTAGCGGCTGGTGAGCTGGGCGAACTCGTTGTAGGAGTCGCGGGCAGCGCCCGGGTCACGCTTGGTCATGTCCAGCGGCAGGAAGCGCGCCAGCAGGCCAACGTCCTGGTCAAACGAGGTCAGGCCCTTGAGGTAGTAGGCGTAGTCCACGTTCGGATGCTGCGGGTGCAGGCGGATAAAACGCTCGGCGGCGGACTTGGCAGCTTCCGGCTCGGCGTTCTTGTAGTTGGCGTAAATCAGCTCGAGCTGGGCCTGGTCGGCGTAACGCCCGAACGGATACCGCGACTCCAGTGCCTTCAGTTTTGCCGTGGCGCTGGTGTAGCTGTGGTTGTTCAGGTCGGTCTGAGCTTGTTGGTACAGCTCGACCTCGCTCAGGTTTTCGTCGACGACTTCCTTTGTTGACGAGCAAGCAGCAGTCATGGCGAGGATGGCGATCAGCAGCAGGTGTTTCACTTGCATGGCGGCTTGCGTCCCTATGACGGCCGCTGTCTTGGGCGGGGCCGTCCTGTTATGATGAGCGCCCCTTGGAAAGCCTCGGGGCAAAAGACGCCGTATTTAACCACAAGCGCGCAGCCGAAACCAAAGGCTGTGCCACGCCTAGTCTGAGCATGTCCGATAAAATTGAACTTCGCGCAGAGGTGCCGTCCGAATTGGGCGGCCAACGCCTCGATCAAGTCGCCGCACAATTATTCGCTGAGCACTCGCGCTCGCGCCTTTCCGCCTGGATCAAAGACGGCCGCCTGACTGTGGATGGAGCGGTTATCCGCCCGCGAGACATAGTCCATGGTGGTGCGATTCTTGAGCTGACTGCCGAGCAGGAAGCCCAGGGAGAATGGATCGCCCAGGACATTGAACTGGACATCGTCTATGAAGACGACGACATCCTGGTGATCAACAAACCTGCCGGCCTGGTGGTTCACCCGGCCGCCGGGCACGCTGATGGCACGCTGCTCAATGCCTTGTTGCACCACGTGCCGGACATCATCAATGTCCCGCGCTGCGGCATCGTGCACCGCCTGGACAAGGACACCACCGGCCTCATGGTGGTAGCCAAGACCATTCAGGCGCAGACGCAGCTGGTCACACAACTGCAGAGCCGCAGCGTCAGCCGGATCTACGAATGCATCGTGATCGGCGTGGTAACCGCCGGTGGCAAAATCAATGCCCCGATCGGCCGCCACGGCCAGCAGCGCCAGCGCATGGCGGTGATGGAAGGCGGCAAGCAAGCCGTCAGCCACTACCGCGTGCTTGAGCGTTTCCGCTCCCACACTCACGTGCGGGTAAAGCTGGAAACCGGTCGTACCCACCAGATTCGGGTGCACATGGCGCACATCAACTTCCCGTTGGTCGGAGATCCGGCCTACGGTGGCCGCTTCCGCATTCCGCCGGCGGCCAGTGCAACCATGGTTGATTCGCTGAAAACCTTCCCGCGCCAGGCGCTGCATGCACGCTTCCTGGAGCTGGATCATCCGACGAGCGGTAAACGGATGAGCTGGGAATCGCCACTCCCAGACGATTTTGTCTGGTTGTTGTCGCTGCTCAAGCAGGATCGCGAGGCGTTTATCGGATGAGTGACTGGCTGATTCCTGACTGGCCCGCGCCGGCCGGGGTGAAAGCCTGCGTTACCACCCGTGCGGGCGGCGTCAGCGTGGCGCCGTTCGACAGCCTAAATCTCGGCGATCATGTCGAGGACAGCCTCGAAGCCGTGCTCGAAAATCGCCGTCGTCTCTGCGCTGCCTTCAATATCCAGCCCGCCTGGTTGCGCCAGGTTCACGGTGTGGTTGTCGTCGAGGCGGATCCCGGCCGGACTGCCGAAGCCGATGGCAGTTGGACCAGCACTCCGGGCATCGCCTGCACTTCGATGACGGCTGATTGCCTGCCTGCCTTGTTTTGCAATCGCGCCGGTACCCGCGTCGCGGCAGCCCATGCCGGCTGGCGTGGCCTGGCCGCTGGCGTATTGGAAGCGACCGTTGAAAGCCTGGATACCGAGCCTGCCGACGTACTGGTGTGGCTGGGGCCGGCCATCGGTCCGCAAGCCTTTGAAGTCGGCCCGGAAGTGCGTGAAGCCTTTATGCAGCAACTTCCGGAAACGATTGAGGCGTTCGTGCCCAGTCAGAACCCGGGCAAGTTCATGGCCGACATTTACCAACTGGCTCGCCTGCGGCTTGCCGCCCGCGGCGTCACTGCCGTGTACGGTGGTGGCTTGTGCACCGTGACGGATCCCCGCTTCTATTCCTACCGTCGCAGCCCGCGCACCGGTCGGTTTGCCTCCCTTGTCTGGCTTGAACGCTAGACTCCTTTGACTTGGGTCAATCCTGACGCAAGTCAGCGGTCGCCCGCTTGAATCTTCCAGAATCCACCCCATCTATAAGGGTATCTGGCAGGTTTCTTCATTCAGGATGTGTTTGTTCATAGCTCCGGCCTGCTCAAAAGGAAGGTGACTAATGCGTATTGATCGTTTAACCAGCAAATTGCAGTTGGCTTTATCCGATGCCCAATCTCTGGCGGTTGGCCTGGATCATCCGGCCATCGAGCCTGCGCACTTGATGCAAGCGCTCCTGGAGCAGCAAGGCGGTTCCATCAAACCCTTGCTGATGCAGGTGGGCTTCGACGTCAACAGCCTGCGCAAGGAGTTGAGCAAAGAGCTCGACCAACTGCCGAAAATCCAAAACCCGACTGGCGACGTGAACATGTCCCAGGATCTGGCGCGTCTGCTTAACCAGGCGGATCGACTGGCGCAGCAAAAGGGTGACCAGTTCATCTCCAGTGAAGTGGTGCTGCTCGCCGCGATGGACGACAACAGCAAACTCGGAAAATTGTTGCTGGGCCAGGGCGTGAGCAAAAAAGCCCTGGAAAACGCCATCAACAACCTGCGCGGCGGCGAGGCGGTAAATGACCCTAACCACGAGGAGTCCCGCCAGGCCCTGGACAAATACACCGTCGACCTGACCAAGCGCGCCGAAGAAGGCAAGCTTGACCCGGTGATCGGTCGTGACGACGAAATTCGTCGCACCATCCAGGTCCTGCAGCGTCGCACCAAGAACAACCCGGTGCTGATCGGCGAACCTGGCGTGGGTAAAACCGCGATTGCCGAAGGCCTGGCCCAGCGCATCATCAATGGTGAAGTGCCGGACGGCCTTAAAGGCAAGCGCCTGCTGTCCCTGGACATGGGGTCGCTGATTGCCGGCGCCAAGTTCCGTGGCGAGTTCGAAGAGCGCCTCAAATCCCTGCTGAACGAACTGTCGAAGCAGGAAGGGCAGATCATTCTGTTTATCGACGAACTGCACACCATGGTCGGCGCCGGTAAAGGCGAAGGCTCGATGGACGCGGGCAACATGCTCAAGCCGGCACTGGCGCGGGGCGAGTTGCATTGCGTGGGTGCGACCACGTTGAACGAATACCGTCAGTACATCGAGAAGGACGCGGCCCTTGAGCGTCGCTTCCAGAAAGTATTGGTGGAAGAACCGAGCGAAGAAGACACCATCGCGATCCTGCGTGGCTTGAAAGAGCGGTATGAGGTCCACCATAAAGTCGCGATCACCGACGGTGCGATCATCGCGGCGGCGAAACTGAGCCATCGCTACATCACTGATCGGCAGTTGCCGGACAAGGCCATCGACTTGATCGACGAAGCGGCCAGCCGCATTCGGATGGAGATCGATTCGAAGCCCGAAGTGCTGGACCGTCTGGATCGGCGCCTGATTCAGCTGAAAGTTGAATCCCAGGCCCTGAAGAAAGAAGAAGACGAGCCGGCGAAGAAACGCCTGGAAAAACTTCAGGAAGAAATTGTTCGCCTGGAACGCGAGTATTCGGACCTCGAAGAAATCTGGACCTCGGAAAAAGCCGAAGTGCAGGGTTCTGCGCAGATCCAGCAAAAGATCGAGCAGTCCCGTCAGGAACTGGAAGCAGCCCGCCGTAAAGGCGACCTGAACCGCATGGCCGAGTTGCAGTACGGGGTGATCCCGGACCTGGAGCGTAGCCTGCAGATGGTCGACCAGCACGGCAAGCCCGAGAACCAGCTGCTGCGCAGTAAGGTGACCGAGGAAGAAATCGCCGAAGTCGTCTCGAAGTGGACCGGTATCCCGGTGTCGAAAATGCTCGAAGGCGAGCGCGACAAGCTGCTGAAGATGGAAAGCCTGTTGCACCAGCGCGTCATCGGCCAGGAAGAGGCGGTGGTCGCGGTGTCCAACGCGGTGCGGCGTTCGCGGGCCGGGTTGTCCGACCCGAACCGTCCGAGCGGCTCGTTCATGTTCCTCGGCCCGACCGGCGTGGGCAAGACCGAGTTGTGCAAGGCCCTGGCCGAATTCCTCTTTGATACCGAGGAGGCGATGGTGCGGATCGATATGTCCGAGTTCATGGAGAAACATTCCGTGGCTCGCCTGATCGGGGCGCCACCAGGCTATGTAGGGTACGAGGAAGGCGGTTACCTGACCGAAGCGGTACGGCGCAAGCCTTACTCGGTGATCCTTCTGGACGAGGTCGAGAAGGCCCACCCGGATGTGTTCAACGTGTTGCTGCAAGTGCTGGAAGATGGCCGCCTGACGGACAGTCACGGGCGCACCGTGGACTTCCGCAATACGGTGATCGTGATGACCTCCAACCTGGGCTCGGTACAGATTCAGGAGCTGGTGGGTGATCGTGAGGCCCAGCGTGCAGCCGTAATGGACGCGCTGACCAGCCACTTCCGGCCGGAGTTCATCAACCGGGTCGACGAAGTGGTGATCTTCGAACCTCTGGCGCGGGATCAGATCGCGGGCATTACCGAGATCCAGTTGGGCCGCCTGCGCAGCCGTCTGGCGGAGCGCGAGTTGTCCCTGGTGCTGAGCCGCGAGGCGTTGGACAAGCTGATCGCGGTTGGTTACGACCCGGTTTATGGCGCACGGCCGTTGAAACGTGCGATCCAGCGCTGGATCGAGAACCCGTTGGCGCAGCTGATCCTGTCGGGCAGCTTTATGCCGGGCACCAGCGTCGAGGCAACGGTGGAGAACGACGAAATCGTCTTCCACTAAGCCCAAGCGGTACTGCTATAAGAAGAGGCCCCGCATTGCGGGGCCTTTTTTTTCGATAGGGCGTTGAACTGTAAGGCAAAGGCTTGTAAAGTGCGCCCCGCAGCAACGTCAGCCCAACGGTTTCTTCTCCCCAAGGAGAAATCAGAAAGAAGCGCAAATCATTGTCTTAAAAGCAATTTAAAGGGTTGACAGGGGTTTTTAAGATTGTAGAATAGCGCGCCTCAGAGACACTAACGTAGCGATACGGAAGCGTCGAAGAGAAGGTAACATGCAACAACGTAACACTTTGAAATACGTAGTTCCGTGATAGCTCAGTCGGTAGAGCAAATGACTGTTAATCATTGGGTCCCAGGTTCGAGTCCTGGTCACGGAGCCAATTTCAAAACCGGGGTATAGCGCAGTCCGGTAGCGCGCCTGCTTTGGGAGCAGGATGTCAGGAGTTCGAATCCCCTTACCCCGACCATATTTGGGTCGTTAGCTCAGTTGGTAGAGCAGTTGGCTTTTAACCAATTGGTCGTAGGTTCGAATCCCACACGACCCACCATTTTTGAGACCAGTTAACGCTGGAATCGAATCTTAAGATCAGAGGCCAAAAGCGCTGATCGAAGAAGGCGACTGAGAGGTCGCCTTTTTTTTACCGGGGTATAGCGCAGTCCGGTAGCGCGCCTGCTTTGGGAGCAGGATGTCAGGAGTTCGAATCCCCTTACCCCGACCATATTAAAAATCCTCGTATCGAAAGATACGGGGATTTTTTTTGTGCGCGGAATCCTGGCCTCACCACAAAACAAATGTGGGAGCGGGCTTGCTCGCGAAAGCGGTGTGTCAGTCAGTGCATCTGGCACTGAACCACCGCTTTCGCGAGCA
This sequence comes from Pseudomonas sp. KK18, assembly GCF_037094675.1. NCBI lineage: Bacteria > Pseudomonadati > Pseudomonadota > Gammaproteobacteria > Pseudomonadales > Pseudomonadaceae > Pseudomonas > Pseudomonas sp. KK18. The sequence continues at coordinate 6,282,554 of NZ_CP146605.1, read as the reverse complement.
AGCCCGCTCCCACACTCACCGAGTCCTATCCCGGAACGTGCTGTCAGTGCAGTTTCAGGCGCGGCTCGGTCCCTCGCCCGATCTTGCTCCCCAGCATCAGCATCGCCGTGCGGAAGAAGCCATACAGCGCCATCTGGTGCATGCGATACAGCGACACATAGAACATCCGCGCCAGCCAGCCTTCCAGCATCACGCTGCCCGTCAGGTTGCCCATCAAGTTACCCACCGCCGAGAAGCGCGACAGCGAGATCAGCGAGCCGTAGTCGGTGTACTTGTACGACGGCAGGTCCTTGCCCTCGATTCGCAGTTTCAGCGACTTGGCCAGCAACGATGCCTGCTGGTGAGCTGCCTGGGCCCGTGGCGGCACATTGCGATCGGTGCCGGGTTGCGGGCAAGCGGCGCAATCACCGAAGGCGAAGATATTTTCGTCGCGAGTGGTTTGCAGGGTCGGCAGCACCTGCAGTTGGTTGATACGGTTGGTTTCCAGGCCGTCGATGTCCTTGAGGAAACCCGGCGCGCGAATCCCGGCGGCCCAGACCTTGAGGCTGGCCGGGATTACCTGGCCGCTGCTGGTGATCAGGGCGTCGGCCGTCACCTCACTCACGGCGGAGTTGGTCAGGACGGTCACCCCGAGTTTCTCCAGGGTTTTGTGCACAGGCCCGCCGATCCGCTCCGGCAGGGCAGGCAGCACCCGTGGGCCGGCTTCGATCAGGGTGATGTGCATGTTTTCCGGCTTGATCTTGTCCAGGCCATAGGCGGCCAGTTCATGTGCGGCGTTATGCAGCTCGGCGGCCAGCTCGACGCCGGTGGCACCGGCGCCGACGATGGCGACGCTGATCTGCTCTATCACGTCCGTCTGCCCGGCATGGGCGCGCAGATAGTGATTGAGCAATTGCTGGTGGAAACGCTCAGCCTGCTTGCGGGTGTCGAGGAACAGGCAGTGTTGTGCCGCGCCTTCGGTGCCGAAGTCATTGGTGGTGCTGCCGACGGCGATCACCAGGCTGTCGTAGCCCAGCACGCGCGCGGGCACCAGTTCCCGGCCTTCCTCGTCGAGGGTGGCGGCCAGCTGGATTTTTTTCTGCTCGCGATCAAGCCCGCTCATGCGCCCCAGCTGGAACTCGAAGTGGTTCCATTTTGCTTGGGCAACATAATTGAGTTCGTCTTCCGAAGAGTTCAGCGAGCCGGCCGCCACCTCGTGGAGCAAGGGTTTCCAGATGTGGGTGAGGTTGGCATCCACCAGGGTGACGCTGGCGATGCCGCGCTTGCCCAGAGTCTTACCCAGGCGGGTAGCCAACTCCAGGCCGCCGGCGCCGCCGCCGACGATAATAATACGATGAGTCATGGGGATATCTCGCAAGGCTAAAGGAAATCGGTGCAGTTACCCGAACGAGCGCCAGGCAGCTCATAGCGTCAGGTAACTCAAAAGGCGGCTCAGCAAACCCAGGCCGATCACTGCAACCAGCACCACGGCAAGGAGCAGCCAGGGCCGGAAAGGCTTGCGCTCGACTTGGTTCTGGGACAGTTGCAGGTACTCTTCGACATGCTGTTGGTCGTCGGGGTTCAGGCGGCTGGTCATAAAGGCCTCGTCAGGTAGACGTTGCTGAAGGGCGCCACGTTACAGTCGGGTGATTGGCGGCATTGCCTGAAGCATAGTCGCCAACCCGATCACAGGCTGATGCCCACATCGAACACTATGCTGCGCCCCAGATTGTTGCGCAAGAAGTCCGGTGCGTCCGGGTGCGCGAACAGTACGCGGGCGAAGGTCGGCCCCACGAGGGACAGCGAGCGCCAGCCCTGGCGCAGGTACTCGGTGGGAGGAGGGAAGTGACTGTTGAGGTCCAGTACTTCGCGCTTGAGGCTGGCGAAGGCGATGAGGTCCAGCTCCCCCAGGTCCATCCCGCGCTCTTTATAGTTGTGGGCCTTCTTGCGCAGGGTGGGCGCCAGGCGCAACAGGAATTCGTGGGCGGGAATGCGCCGGGGCTTGGCTTCTCGCCGAACCAGTTGGCTCAGGGAAAACGCGCTGCGCCGCCGCAGCAGTTCGTCACGCCATTCATCGTTCAGGCGCCGGCCTTCATCGAGTACGAAAAACACTTCGAAACTGGCGTCGCGAAACAGCACGTCCGGCGGTTCTTGCCCGGCGGCGTGGAATTCTTCGGCGCGATAGGGCACGTTCAAGCCTTGCAACAGGCGCTGGCAGACCCAACGCTCACGCTCCCATTTGCGGGCATTGGACAGGAACGCGTTGGCTTGTTCGGCCGCTACGGTGAGCAGGCGCAAATAATCTGAGTCATCCATGTCACCAGCTTAGCGTCCAAATGATGACCGCAGGAAGTCCTGCGTCAAAAGGTCGGTGTAGACTGGCCACTCGACAGTTTCCCGTGGCATGAGGAGTATGCAGTGAAGGGTTTTGTGGTGCTGTTCTTGAGTCTTTTGCCCGTGTGGGCCCACGCCGTCGAAGTGGGTGAGCGCGTTGCACCCTGGACGTTGCTTGATCAGTTCGACCAGGCCTACACCCTGGATGACCAGGCGCAAACCTTGCTCGTAGCGCGCAGCATGGACGCCGCCAAGATCGTCGATGCGGCGCTGCAGGGCCAGCCCAAGGGTTACCTGGAGGCTCGGCATGCGGTGTTTCTCGCCGATATCCAGCGCATGCCCCGGCTGATCGCGAAGATGTTCGCGGTGCCGGCGATGCAGGCCTACAACTATCGCGTCATGCTCGACCGCGATGCTCGTGTTACCCCGCGCTATCCCGCACCTGTGGATAAAGTGCTGTGGCTGCAACTGGATCACGGGACGCTGGTGGCGCAGCACGAATACGACTCCGCCGCTGAACTGCGCCAGGCCCTGGAGCAGGTGCAGCCGTGATCAGTGCAGCGGTGCTGGCGCCGGAAACCCTCAGCATCGGCTGGCTGCTGTATGCGCCGGTGGTGATGTGGGCGCTCCTGCGTTCGCCGTGGGTCGAGCTGTTTGCCGACCGCCGACGCCAGCACTTGCTGTTCGGCACCGTATTCGCACTGTTCATGTTGTGGTTGGTGCGCCGGGATTTCGACACTGGGGTGTCCTACCACTTCATCGGCATGACCGCCGTGACCTTGTTGCTCGATTGGCCCCTGGCGATCGTCGGAGGCTTTGCCGCGCAAATCGGCCTGGTGTTGCTCGGCCGCCAGGACCTGGCCGCCGTGGGGATCAACGGCATGCTGCTGATCCTGTTGCCGGTGCTGGTCACCGAAGGATGTGCGCTGCTGGTGGAGCGGGCGAAGCCACGCAATCCCTTTGTGTATATCTTCTGTTCGGGCTTTTTCGCCGCCGCACTGTCGGCCTTGCTGTGCCTGCTGGCAGGCCTGGGGCTGCTGTGGTTCGATGGCCGTTTTGCGATGCCGGAATGGATCGAGGATTTTGTCGGCTACTTGTGGCTGATCATTTTCCCCGAGGCCTTTATCAACGGCATGGTGATCAGCGCCCTGGTGGTGTTCTGCCCCGAGTGGCTGGAGACATTCAACCGCACTCGCTACCTCTCGGCGCCCTGGAAGGATGACGATCCGCGGCCTTGATCCAGGTCAAATGCCGCAAACGCAAGTGGTCGCATGCTCTGCAAAATTTCCAGGAGCACGGAATCATGAGTGTGTACGAGTGGGCACGGCAGGAGTTACGCAGAAGCCAGGACGCGGCGCAGGAAATCGGCTTTGACCCGGGCTTGACCCTGCGCGCCATGCTCAGTGCGGTGGTGCAGCAGAGCAAGGGCGTGCGCAGTTTTGAAGACCTGGCCGACGAGCTGCAGTACCTTGCAGAGAATCTCGACGACCAGCAGGACTATGGCTTTATGCGGCCTTAGTGTTTGGGCTGAAAGTCTTCGGAGAACAGGTCGTCCTCGGCGTCCGGACTGACCGGGATCTTGTGTTCCTCGGACGCCCAGGCGCCCAGGTCGATCAGTTTGCAACGGTCCGAACAGAAGGGACGGTTGACGTTTTCTGCTTTCCATTCCACAGGTGCGCCGCAGGTTGGGCATTCGACGTTCAAGGGTTGGCTCATGATCGGCCTCCACGCAAAGTAAGGTAAAAGTGGTGCAGTCGCTCGACCTCGGCGTGCAGCCGGGCCAGGTCCTGGTCATTGACCAGCACGTCATCGGCATGGCGCAGGCGGTCTTCACGGGTGGCCTGGGCCTTGAGAATCGCCTGCACCTGCGCTTCGCTGATGCCATCGCGTTGCAGGGTACGCTGTATCTGCAACGATTGCGGCACGTCGATCACCAGCACCCGCTGGGTCATGGTGTACTGGCCGGACTCGATCAGCAGCGGTGACACCAGGATCGCGTAAGGCGATTGTGCACGCGCCAGGTGGCTGCGAATCTCCTCGGCGATCAGCGGGTGCAGCAACGCCTCCAGCCAGCGGCGCTCGTCGGGCACTTCGAAGATCAGCTTGCGCAACGCGCCGCGGTCCAGTTGCCCGTCAGGCTGCAGCACACCCGCACCGAAATGCCCGGCAATCTGCGCCAGGGCAGGGCGCCCGGGTTCGACTACCCAGCGCGCGGCGTGGTCGGCGTCAATCAAGTCCACGCCAAGCCGGACGAAGTGTTCGGCGGCCGCGCTTTTGCCACTGCCGATGCCGCCAGTGAGGCCAAGAATCCAGGGTGTTGCGACAGAAGTGGTCATCTGAAACCGACAGACTGCAAATAGAAGTCGGTTATTTGACCACCCCAGAGCAATGCAATCCAGCCGGCAATTGCCAGATACGGACCAAAAGGCATTGGAGTGGATGCCTGGGCTTTGCGCAGGCGCAATAGAATCAGGCCTCCCATCCCACCCACCAGGGAAGACAGCAACAGCGTCATCGGCAGGATCTGCCAGCCGCCCCAGGCACCGAGCATGGCCAGCAGCTTGAAATCCCCGTGCCCCATCCCGTCCTTGCCGGTAATCAGCTTGAACACCCAGAACACCGACCACAGGCTCATGTAACCGGCTACCGCGCCCCACAGCGCATCGTGCAATGACACAAAAACGCCAAAGCTGTTTAGGATCAGGCCCAGCCAGAGCAACGGCAGCACCAGCACATCCGGCAGCAGTTGGTGGTCTGCATCGATCAGGCTCATCGCCAGCAAGCCCCAACTCAACAACGACACCGCTCCGGCTGCCCAGCCAAAACCGAAATGCCAGGCGACAACCGCCGAGATCAGCCCGCACGCCAGTTCAGTGATGGGATAACGCGCGCCAATAGATTGATGGCAACTTGAGCAACGTCCCTTGAGCAGTACATAACTGAGCAGCGGAATATTCTCCCAGGGGCGAATCGGGTGGTTGCAACGCGGGCAGCAGGAGTTTGGGTGCATCAGGTTATAGGGCGCGGCGACAGGCTCGGCGGGAAGGCCCAGTACTTCATGGGCCTGGGCTCGCCATTCACGTTCCAGCATCTTCGGCAGGCGCCATACCAGCACGTTGATAAAACTGCCGACAATCAAGCCCAGCAGCAACGCGCCTGACACAAACACCCACGGCTGATAAACGAGGATCTCAGTCAGTGGCGTGCTCAAAAGGCTGTACCGAGTTGAAAGATCGGCAGGTACATGGCCAGCACCAATGCCCCGACGATGCCGCCGAGTACCACCATGATCAGCGGCTCCATGAGGCTGGTAAGGTTGTCCACCAGGTTATCGACGTCAGCCTCGTAGTGGCAGGCGACTTTTTCCAGCATGTTATCGAGGGTGCCCGACTCCTCGCCGATAGCCGTCATCTGGATCGCCATGCCTGGAAACAGGCCGCTTATGGCCATGGATTCATTCAGCTGGATTCCGGTTGCAACGTCGTGCCGCATACGATTGATTGCCTGTTTGAACTGCCCGTTACCCGTGGCGCCGGCCACGGAATCCAATGCCTGCACCAATGGAACGCCCGCCGCAAAGGTGGTCGAGAGCGTGCGAGCATAGCGGGCGACCGCCGATTTTTTCAGCAGTGTGCCTGCCACGGGAGCTTTCAACAAACTGGCATCGAGCCAGTGGCGAAAGCCTGTGGACGAGCGATAGGCTTTGCGCAGTCCTGCGAAACCGGCACCCGCGGCCAGGGTCAGCATCCACCAGCTTTGCTGCATGAACTCCGACAGGCTGATGACGCCCAGGGTAAAGCCCGGCAGTTGTGCATCGACGCCGGCAAACAACCCCTGAAACTGCGGCACCACGTGAATCAGCAGGATTGCGCTGACAGCGGTGGCGACTGCCAGTACCGTCACGGGATAGGTCATGGCCTTCTTGATTCTGGCTTTCAGCTGTTCGCTTTTTTCCAGGTGAATGGCCACCCTTTCCAGCAGCGCTTCGAGTGCGCCCGCCTGTTCACCCGCCGCAACCAGGTTGCAGTACAGATCATCGAAGTAGCGTGGGTATTTCTGCAAGGCGACAGCCAGGCTGCTGCCGGCGGCGATCTCCTGCTTCAAGCCTTGTACCAGCACCCCCATATGCCGGTTGTCGAAGCCCTCGGCGATGATATCCAGCGCCTGTAAAAGTGCGATACCAGCCTTCAGCAGCGTCGCCAATTGGCGGGTGAAGAGGGCGATCTCTGCCGGTTTGACCGGCAGGGCGAGGCTCGGCCAACCGGCGAATTTCTTGCGTACGCGCCCAGGATTGATACCTTGCTGGCGCAGCAGTGCCTTGATCAGGGCGGGATTGTGACCGCGGGTTTCTCCGGATACCTTGCGCCCTTTGCGGTTGACGCCTTCCCAGGCATAGATCGCTGAAACATCATTCATTTCACGGTTCCGCACACAGACAGTGGAAGATTTATAGCTTAGTCAGGTGACGGATTCGGGCAGGCTCGCCGTGAGCGAAAAAATGTCAGTTTGTGCGTCTTGTTCAGCATTGGTTGCGCGGGGGTGAGTACACTGGCGCGGTTGCCGAGACGGGGTGCAGGATGCGCCTCGCGAAAGGTTTTATTCTGGAGAGTGAATGTGATGCGTCAGAAAGGTTTTACCTTGATCGAATTGTTGATCGTCGTGGCAATCATCGGCATTTTGGCCACCATCGGCCTGCCCATGTACACCAAGCACCAGGCCAAGGCCAAGTTCACCGCAGGGCTGGCCGAAGTCTCCGCGTTGAAGGCGGGCTTTGAAGACACGCTGAACCAGGGGACGCCACCGACCCTGGCGTTGATTGGCGGGACCAGCCCAACGGCCAACTGCAAGATTGACGTGACCGGCGACATCGCCACCGGTGCTGGCACGATTGCCTGTGAAATCCTCGACGCACCCGCGCCGGTCCTGGGCAAGATCATCACCTTGACCCGTAGCGCCACAACCGGCTGGAAGTGCACCACCACGGCAGAAGACCAATACGCCGCTAAAGGTTGTGCTTCCGGCGGCGCGTGATCATCAGGTCGTCTACTGTTTACGCAGCAAGGAAGAGCGTGTGTGTAAACCGCTCTACGCCCATCACAAGGAAGTAGAGGTTGCCGATGACGTCGTCTGTCCAGCAGCGGGGGAACATATTCCTCGTCGTGGTTATGTGTCTGCTGATGCTGGCTATCTGCGCGCCGTTCAGTAGTCATGACTGGCAACGTGCGGTGCAGATATCCGTGGGGCTGTGTGCGGTGGTGTATGGGCTGTGCTTGCCACGGGCAGAGCGATGCGTAGACAGGTCGACAGCGCTCGGGGTGTCGCTGATCGGGGGCGCGGGGCTGGTTTCGGCCCTGTTGGCCCACCAGCCACTCTGGGCGTTGACCGAGCTGGCGCTGCTCATCAGTTGTTGCGCCACTGCTGTGGCTTTCAGCCGGGCCAGGCGCAATGGGGATGAGTCCCTGGATCGTGTATTGGTCCTGTTCGTATTGCTGCTGTGCATGGTTAAAAGCATTCAATATCTGCACGCCGGGGTCCTCGCCTTCACCAGCGGCGAAGCAATCGTGAATACCGATTTGCTGTTGTCCGGGTTCTCCAATAAACGTTTCTACGGTCAGTTCCAGACCTTCACCCTGCCGCTGCTGGCGCTTCCCTTGCTGGTTTCAAACGTCGCTCGTCCAGCGCGGGGCGCAGTGTTCGCCCTGCTGTGTGTCTGGTGGTTGATCGCGATCGGTGGCGGTACCCGCGGCACCTGGCTCGGTATGGGCGCTGCCGGCTGCGTCCTGATGTTCCTGGGGCCGCAGGGGCGTCGCTGGCTGGCCTGGCAGTTGGCGGCACTGGCCTGTGGGTTAGTGTTGTATTGGTTGGTCTTCACGGTGCTGGCAGGGTACTTGGGGATTGTAATTTCCAATGGTGCCGTAGATCGACTGACCACCAACCTTTCGGGGCGTGGGCCGATATGGTTGCAGGCCTGGAGCATGATTATCGAGCGGCCTTGGCTGGGTTTCGGGCCGATGCATTTTGCCGACATCGCCAATGACATTGCCGCTCACCCTCACCAGGCGATTCTGCAGTGGGCCAGCGAATGGGGCGTACCGTCGACGCTGTGCGTGATCGCGTTGGTTGCGTGGGCGGGTTGGTCAACCTTGGGCGTGTTGCGTGAGCGTGCGTTGTCATTGGCGCCCGTGGACCTGCTGCGCCTGTGCCTGTTTGCCTCGCTGATCGGTGCACTGACCCAGGCACAGGTGGATGGGGTAATCGTGATGCCGGTGTCGCAACTCTGGCTGGCGCTGGTGGTTGGCTGGCTGATGGGATTGCATGTGTGGCGCGTTCCATCGGTCGCCCCGGTACCGGCGTTGTACAGGGTGTGGATGGCCGCGAGCGTCGTGGCCGTGGGCTTGCTGGTGTTCGTCGCGATTCGTGATGTGCCCCGACTCACGGAGCGCAGCGAGCACTACATGGGCCTGAGTAACGGTCACCTGCAGCCACGCTTTTGGGTGCAAGGTGTGATTGCCCTCGAAATGCAGTGAGTTGCCGGACGTCCAAGGCAGTGCTAGCTTTAGCCCACCGCCCGTGTAGCTCAGCCGGTAGAGCAGCGCACTCGTAACGCGAAGGTCGCAGGTTCGATTCCTGTCTCGGGCACAAAGGCAACACAGTTTTCAGATGATCCCAGAATGGTTCTGAAGGCCAGACGAACCGGTATTCATGCCTGTTCTTTTGTATCTGCGCGACCTTGATGACCCAGATGCATCCCCATTCCTCGATCTAAGAGAACGACATGACCACACAAGAAATGACCCAGGAAGCGCGGCACGAAGCAGCCCTCAAAAAGTACGTCGCGGAATCGCCGGAACTGCTGGATGAGATCAAGGACCTGAGCGCCGATGATCAAAGGGACCAGATCCAATGGGCGTTTGAGGATGAGGCCGAGGCCCAGGGCCTGCAGCCATGGGAACTGACCCTGAAGTACACCTCCACCCCCGAAGCGTTCGAGGCGGCGCGCCTGGCTTTGCACAAGGAAGCGGCCGAGGTGTTGGGTGTCGACTGGAACGAGTATTGCGGGATGAACAATCTCGCGATCTGACACAAGTTTAATGTGGCGAGGGGGCTTGCTCCCGCTGGGTTGCCAAGCGACCCCAAAAACCTTTGGAGCGCTGCGCACTCCAGCGGGAGCAAGCTCCCTCGCCACAAAAGCATGCGCTTACATTCAAGGGCGTTTCAGAGACTAAGCCGCATCGACAAATCCACCGCCTTCACATCCTTGGTCATCGCCCCGATGGAGATGTAGTCCACGCCGGTTTCAGCGATGGGCAGCAGGGTGCTTTCGTTGATCCCGCCACTGGCCTCCAGCTTGGCTTTGCCGTTGTTCAGGCGCACTGCTTCGCGCATGTCATCCAGGCTCAGCTCATCCAGCATGATGATATCGGCGCCCGCCGCCAGTGCCTCACGCAGTTCCTCCAGGCTTTCCACTTCGATTTCCACCGGCTTGCCCGGGGCGATCTTGTGGGCGGCGCTGATCGCCTGGGCAATGCCACCACAGGCTGCGATATGGTTTTCCTTGATCAGGAACGCGTCATACAGGCCGATGCGGTGGTTGTGGCAACCACCGCAGGTCACTGCATATTTTTGCGCCAGGCGCAGGCCGGGCAGGGTCTTGCGAGTATCCAGCAGCTTGACCTGGGTGGACGCGACAAAGTCCGCCAGGTATTGGGCGCGGGTGGCAACCCCTGACAACAGTTGCAGGAAATTCAGCGCGCAACGCTCGCCACTGAGCAGCGAGCGGGCCGGGCCTTCGAGGTGAAACAGCGCCTGGTTGGGGCTGACACGTTCGCCGTCGCGCACCTGCCAATGCACCGCGACGCGTGGGTCCAATTGGCGAAACACCGCTTCCACCCAGGCCGTGCCGCTGATGACGGCGGCGTCGCGCGTGATGATCGTGGCCTTGGCCAGGCGTTCGGCGGGGATCAGTTGTGCGGTGATATCCCCGCTGCCGATGTCTTCCAGCAATGCGCGACGCACATTGGCTTCGATTTCGGCGGTCAGGTCGGCTAGACGAAGATTGGGCATAACAGGCTCCACAAACAAAGTGCCTGGATTATAGGGGCAGGGCGGGCCTGAACCCAAGGCAACTGGCACCACGGGTGCGGTGCGCGATGTTCATTTACACGGCAATCACAGAGTTCGCTGGCGCAACAACCCTCATTTGCAAGATAATCTCGCGCCTTGCAATTGGCGTCATAGCTTTGACGTCACGGTGATAGCCCGATTTTCGCAGTGCCCCGGCGTGCTTCGCGCCGTTGCTGCACCGATCCTTCACACAATCGAATACCGCCGTTTCAGGAGGCCAGGATGCACAATGACGGGAAGGTGGTGCCGATCAATAAGGCACGGGCGACGCCATCGCCGCTCGCCCGCCTGCCGGTGGTGTTGCTCCAGGTCCGTGACAAGGCGGCGCAGCAACTCAGGCAGGGACTGCAGGAGCTGTTTGATAACGCCGACGACACCCTGTTCGAAATGGCCGACAAGACCCGCAGTAACGTCGACCACGGTATTTTCTTTGAGGCCATGCGCGACCTGCGCCTCAAGCGCAAGAATTTCGAGCGTGGCTTCATGGAGCAACTCTACGAAGCGTTTGCCAATCTTGGCAACGTGGAGCGCGGTGAGCTGCAACTGATTCCGGTGGTGTCCTACACCGCGGCGCCCGGGGTCTCGGGCGATGAGCTGGAAAAAGCCGTCGCGCTCGAGGCCATGCTGGGCAAGGTGCTGCGCCGTGACGGGCTCGCCCTTGGGCAATTGACAGCCCGACTCAATGCCTTGCTCGACAAACGCCTGGATGATCGGGACAACCCCCTGGGCCCGGCAATGCTGTGCGCGTTTTTTCTGCAAGCAGGACGCAGCCTTGGCGTGGAAATCCGGGTCAAGCTGATCATTCTCAAGCTGTTTGAGAAATACGTGCTCAGTGACGCTGATCTGTTGTACGGCGAAGCCAATCAGTTGCTGATCGCCACCGGCGTATTGCCCGAACTCAAGGCCGTGCCATCGCGGCGCGCCGTCGCCACGGCCGAGTTGCCTGAAGACACCCCGCCGATTGCCGGCCACCCGGCAGACGACAGCGGCCAGGAAGTTTTCGCGGCGTTGCAGGAATTGCTGTCGGCAGTGCGCGGCAGCGTGGCACCCACGCTGGAAGTCAGCGCCGAGACCCAGCCCATCTCCACCCGTGACCTGCTGCGCCTGCTCTCCCATTTGCAGCAATATGTGCCTGAGCCTGAGGTCGAGGACGATTTCGACCTGCGCAACCAGCTTGAACAATTGCTGACCCGGGTCAGCGTCAAGAGCGGCAAGTCTCGGGTGGTGGAGGATGCGGACGAGGATGTGATCAACCTGATCGCCATGCTGTTCGAGTTCATCCTCAATGACGGTACGGTGCCCGAGTCCCTCAAGGCGCTGATCGCCCGCCTGCAGATCCCGATGCTGAAAGTGGCGGTGCTGGACAAGAGTTTTTTCAGCCGCACCAATCACCCGGCGCGACGCTTGCTCAATGAAATCGCTTCGGCGGCCATGGGCTGGAGCCAGCGCGACGATTATCAGCGCGACAGCCTGTACCTGCACATCGAGCAGGTGGTGCAGCGGTTGTTGAATGATTTTGTGGATGATCCGGCAATCTTTTCCCAGTTACTGACCGAGTTCACCGCGTTTACCCATGACGAGCGACGCCGCAGCGAATTGCTGGAGCAACGTACCCGCGATGCAGAAGAAGGGCGCGCCCGTACCGAAATCGCTCGTCAGCGTGTAGCCGAAGCCCTCAATCTGCGGTTGCTGGGCAAAGTACTGCCCGAGGTCGTGGTGCAGTTCCTGCAACAGGCCTGGAGCCAGGTGCTGTTGCTGGCGTGCCTGAAGCATGGCGAGCACTCGCCACAATGGCTGGCCGGGTTGCGCACCATGGACGAGTTGATCTGGAGTGTCGGCCTCAGCGAAGACACCGAAGCCGGCCGGCACCTGCTGGAGCAGTTGCCAGGCTTGCTGAAAGCCTTGCGCGATGGGTTGAGCGGCGCGGCATTCGATCCCTTCATTACCCGGGAATTTTTCACCCGCTTGCAAACCCTGCATGTCCAATCGTTCCGGGGCAGTGCCGAGGAACAACCGTCGCTGTCGCAAGTCGAGGTGCGCGAGGCATTCGTCCTCAGTCCCGCGGCACCGGCCATCGAGGCGAGCCTGCCGGAAGATGATCCCGACCTGCTCAAGGTTCGCCAACTGCGGATCGGTTGCTGGGTGGAATTTCAGGAAGACGCCGAAAACACCCTGCGTTGCAAGCTGACGGCGATTATTGCGCCGGGCAATACCTGTATTTTCGTCAATCGAACCGGCCTCAAGGTATTGGAAAAAAATCCGCTTGAACTGGCCCTGGAGTTCAAGCGCGGCGCGGTGCGAACCCTGGATGATGCGCTGTTGTTCGACCGCGCCCTGGCTTCGGTGATTGGCAACCTGCGCCAACTTCATCGCGCCAAGTGATCGCAACCAGACAGCGGAACGCGGCATACTGAGTCACCCCAGCCTCGTTCAAGGAACCAGTATGCAGTTGGACCCCGCCAGCGGTTGGTGCCAGGGCATTCGCCATTGCCCCTCGCCCAACTTCAACGAGCGCCCCGGTGGCGAGATTTCCCTGTTGGTGGTGCACAACATCAGCCTGCCACCGGCGCAATTCGCCACCGGCAAGGTGCACGAGTTTTTCCAGAATCGCCTGGATGTCACGGAACATCCCTACTTTGAAGGTATTGCCGACCTACGGGTTTCTGCGCATTTTCTGATTGAGCGTGATGGCGCGGTGACGCAGTTTGTCTCGTGCCGGGACCGGGCCTGGCATGCCGGGGTATCGAGCTTCGAGGGGCGTGAGACGTGTAACGACTTTTCCCTGGGGATCGAGTTGGAGGGCACTGATGACCTGCCCTTCACCGATGCCCAGTATCAATCCCTGATCGCCCTGACGCGCCAGTTACTGGCGGCGTACACGGGCATTACCCGCCAGCGCATTTGTGGCCATAGCGATATCGCCCCGGGACGCAAGACCGACCCCGGACCCGAATTTGATTGGGCGCGCTTTCGCAGCGCCTTGCAGGATGGAGGACACGCACAATGAGTTTTCTGGTGTTGGTGCTGGCGGTATGGATCGAGAAGTTCTCGGCCCTGCGTCATCGTATACAACGTGATGGCGGTTGGTTGCGGGAACTGGCCAAGCTGGAGTCGAGCGCCAGCCTGGGCAAGCAGCCGTGGCTGATCCTCACATTGCTGGTGCTGCTGCCGGTGGCCTTGCTTGCGTTGTTGTTGCTGGTGCTGGAGCCAGTGGCCTATGGCCTGTTGGCGCTGCCGGTGCACCTGCTGGTGGTGATCTACAGCCTGGGCCGTGGCGATCTCCTGGCCGGATTGGGCCCGTTCCGTGATGCCTGGCGCCGGGGTGACCTGCAAGCGGCCGAACATGTGGCCGAACGTGACTTGAGCATCAGCGCCGACAGCGGTGAGCAGTTGCTGGAGCGGGTCCAGGGCCATCTGTTGTGGCAGGCCTACCAAAGCTTCTTCGCGGTGATTTTCTGGTACTTCCTCCTCGGGCCGGTGGCCGCCCTGGCCTACCGTCTGCTGGCGCTGGCGACCGAGAACAGCAAGAACCCACTGGTGGCCGAGCGTGCCGGGCAATTGCGCCATGCCTTCGACTGGTTGCCGGTACGTTTGCTGGCGGCGAGTTTCGCCCTGGTCGGCAACTTTGTGGCGGTCGGCCGGGTGATGCTGCATGAGCTGCTGAGCTGGGACATCAGTGCTGCGCAACTGGTGGAGAAGGTGGGCCTGGTGGCCGCGGAGATCCCGCCACCGGTGGTAGGCGCCGAGGGCATCAACAGCCTTGATCGTATCTGGGAGTTGCTGCTGCGTGCCGCCGTGCTGTGGTACGCCGGCTTTGCCATCTGGACCGTGCTGCCCTGATTTGCCCCCCCTGTAGGAGCGGGCAAGCTCGCTCCTACCTCGTTAACCTTAAGTTACAAACCTCCTTTTCGAATTGAGCTATACAGACAGAGCGCCAAATAGTGGCTATCTGCCGCCGCCCTGCGCCCTCAATAAAAATAAAAGAAAAGGGAGTTCACCTGTGAAGAGCTTGCTCTATCCCGCCGTCGCGTTCATGAACCGCCTGACCTTCGGCATGAAGTTCAGCCTTATCAGCGTGCTGTTCCTGTTGCCGATGCTGGCCACCAACTACTACCTGGTGCGCGATTCCTGGCGAGAATTCCAGGGCACTCGCATCGAGCTGCAAAGCCTCGACCTGCTGGGCAGCAGCCTGGCCCTGCGCCGCGACCTGGAAACCCTGAACAACCAGGTACAGATCAACGCAACCCTCGGCCAATCAGGCAAGGCCGGTGATATCGAAAACAAAATCACCGCCCTCGAAGACAGCCTGCTGCAGCGCCTGCAAAGCTTCCACGCCCTGTCCGCCGACCCAGAACAGGCCGCCGCCTTCGAAGCCAAGCGCGATGAAATGATCGCCGCCTTCAAGGCCCAGCAACAGGAAACTTCACTGCTCAGCAAAAGCGCGCTGATCGGCAAACTCCTCAACAAGGCGCAGATGCTCAGCCAGATCATCGCCAGCCAGTCGGGTTTGAGCCGTGACCCCCAGGGCGACCTGCGCCAACTCAGTGAGCTGATCACCAGCGTCACCCCGCAAGTCACCCAGACCCTGGGGGAAGGCCGGGCCATGGGGGCTTATTCGTTGGGCCAGGGTTTTCTCAATTCGTCGTCCAGCACTCGTTTTGACGAGTTGCTGCAGCAACTGGAAAAGCTCCAGGCGGAATACGGCCTGAAACTGCAGGATGCCCTCGGCTCCAGCAAGCCAGCCCACGCAGCATTGGCGAGCCTGGCGGACGCGAGCAAGGCCAGCCTCAAGCAAGGCAGTGAGTTGTTCGAAGAGCAGGTCGTCATGGCCGAAACCCTCGACGCCCCATGGCAAGACTTCTACGACGACGTCAGCACGTTGATGGCCAAGACCTATCAGCTCGACGAAGCCACCCTGACCTTTCTCGAGCAGCAACTGGAGCAACGCCTGTCAGAAAACCGCACGCACATGATCGGATTGGTGGCGGCACTGGCGTCGGTGTTTTTGCTGATCTTCTATTTGTATGCCGGTTTCTACGCCTCCACCCGCACCACCTTGCGCCGCCTGGGGGCGACGATGGACAAGGTGGCGGCCGGTGACATGACCGTCACCTTCATCGCCCACAGCCGCGACGAACTGGGGGATTTGGGCCAGGTGTTCAACGCTACCGTGGCCAAGATCCATGACCTGATCGAGCGGGTAGGGCACACCGTCAACCAGGTCGAACACCAGGCCGGACAAGTGGAGTCAGTCTCGGCCAGCAGCAACCAGGCCGTGTCCGGCCAACGCAGCCAGATCGAGCAGGTGGCGACCGCCATGAACCAGATGTCCTCCACTGCCCAGGAAGTGGCGCGCAGCGCGGCGGCGGCGGTCAGCAGCGCTCACAGCGTCAACGATGAAACCGTCAGCGGACGCGGCCTGGTGCAGTCCCAGCAAGGCAGTATCGCGGCGTTGGCTTCGGAGATCGATCAATCGGTACGGGTCATCAACCAATTGGCCATCGACAGCCAATCCATCAGTCGCGTGCTGGAAGTGATCAAGAGCATTGCCGAACAGACCAATCTGCTGGCGTTGAATGCCGCCATCGAGGCCGCGCGCGCGGGTGAGCAAGGACGCGGTTTCGCCGTGGTGGCCGATGAAGTGCGCACTTTGGCCCGGCGCACCCAGCACTCCACCGAAGAGATCGAGCAGATGATTGCCAAGCTCCACAGCGGTGTCGGCGCTGCGGTGAAGGCCATGGGCACCAGCCACGAGATGGCCAATGGCACGGTGGGGCAGTCGGAAAAAGTCCAGCAGGCCCTCGAAAACATCCTCGGCGCGGTAGGCATGATCGTCGACCAGAACCAGCAGATTGCCGCCGCCGTCGAACAGCAGACTGCCGTGGCCCATGACATCGATCAGAACATCGTCGAGATCAATCGCGCCGGTGAACATGCAGCGCAGGGCGCGCACCAGACTGAAGAGGCCAGCCGGCAGTTGTCCTTGCAAGTGATCGAGCTGAAGCAGTTGATCGGGGCCTTTCGAGTGTGAGGCATGGCCAGGCATGCATCGGGGATGGGCGCCTACCAGTTGAACAGCTCGCAGGCATTGCGGGTGCTCGCCTCGGCCAGCGCTGAGGAGCTGATGCCCATACGCTCCGCCAGGGCGGCGCAGATGTCTGGCAGGTGTTCGGGGCTGTTGCGCTGGCCGGGGTACATCACGGGGGCCATGTCCGGTGAGTCGGTTTCCAGTACCACGCTTTCCAGCGGCAGCCGGGCGATCACCTTGTGCATGCGCAGGGCTTGCGGCCACGTGGCCGCGCCGCCCAGGCCCAGTTTGAAGCCGAGCTTGATGTACTCGCGGGCCTCTTCCTGGCTGCCGGCAAATGCGTGGATGATTCCGCCCCGTGGCAGCCGAATGCGCTTGAGAGTGGCGATCACGGCAGCGTGGCTGCGGCGCACATGCAGCAGCGCCGGCAGTTGGAAGTCCACCGCCAGCTTCAGTTGCGCTTCAAACAGGCTTTGCTGGCGTTCGCGGTCCAGCTGTTCGAGGAAATAATCCAGGCCGATTTCGCCCACCGCGCACAGTTGCCGGTGGCCGTTCAGGCGGGTCAGCCAGTCGCCCAGTTCCGTCAGGTCGGCGGGGCGATGGTCGTCGAGATACACCGGGTGCAGGCCGAAGGCGGCGAATAAATCCGCGTCGGTTTGCACCAGGTCCCACAACCGTTGCCAATTCTGCTGGTAGACCCCGAGCACCACCATCCTGCGCACGCCCAGGCGGCGACTGCGGCTCAGGACTTCGCGGCGGTCCGTATCGAAGTCCGGAAAATCCAGATGGGTGTGGCTGTCGATCAGCTCCACACCGCTTACTCCGAGTGAATCCGCTGCTTGAACGTTCGGCCGATGGCATGCACGCCGGGTTCGTAGTGCTGTTCTTCAATGGCCGCCAGCGCCAGGCGCAGCGCGGTGTCGGCAATCAACTGATGCTGCTGGGCCATGGCATTCACCGGCAGCGGCAGGAAATCCAGCAGTTGGGTGTCGCCAAACGTCCCCAGTCGCAGTGGCCGGGATTTGAGCGGGAAGTCATGCAGCGCGTCAAACACCCCTTGCAGCAGGACGTAGGACGTAGTTACCAGTGCGTCAGGCAAATGCCCCAGGCTTTGCAGCAACTGCTCCATCAGCTGTCGGCCACAGTCGCGGCTGAACGACTCGCCTTGTTCGATCAGCACTTCGCCGCTGAAGTCTTTCAGCGCTTGCTTGAAACCGGCGGTACGTTCCTGGCTGATGCTCAGCTCTGGCCGCGCGCCGATCAACACGATCTGCTTGGGCAGCGGGTGCAGCAGGCTGCTGGTCAATTGCTGGCAGGCCTGGCGATCATCGCTGACCACCGAGCAAAACTGCGTAGACTCCATCACCCGGTCGATGGCGATCACCGGCAAACCCTTGGCTTGCAGTTCGCGGTAGCTGTCGTCGGTGGCCGGCAGGCAGCTGGCGACAAACAGCGCATCGCAACGGCGGGCGCGGAACAGTTGCAGCAGTTGCCGCTCACTGTTGGCGTCGTCGTCGGAGCTGGCGATCAGCAATTGATAGCCGCGGGCACGGGCGCCTTGTTCGAGCAGCTTGGCGATGCGTGCGTAACTGGGGTTTTCCAGGTCCGGCAGGATAAAACCCAGGGTACGGGTGTGCCGGCTGCGCAGCCCGGCGGCCTGGGGGTTGGGCGTAAAGCCATGTTCTTCAACCACGGCGCGCACCCGTTCGACGGTTGCGCTGCTGATCCGTTGCTGTTCGGCCTTGCCATTGATGACGTAGCTGGCGGTGGTCACAGACACACCGGCAATGCGCGCGATATCACTGAGTTTCAAACCGGGATTTCCTTGTTTTTTAGAGCTTGCCCCGACATTTTGTCCAATCGTAACCGATTACTGCAGGCGACCATTGTCGCAACTCAACAGCCGAGTGGCTCTTCAATCATGGGAAATTAACGCGTAATCTGCCATAAATTCTAGATTAAACGTTTCAGCAAGCGTATTTTTACGATTATCGCGACGAGTGTGGTCCTGCCAACTGACCACTCAGTCAATTTTATTCGAACGCTTTTGCACTGATTTATTCAAAATAATACCTAGTGCGCCCGCCGCACTAACTAGGAGAACGGCATGCTTGAGCTCACCCACGAGCAGATATCCATGGGCCAGACGGCTGTGGATAAGTCTGCTGCCTTGCAACTGCTCGCTGAAAAACTGGTGGCCGATGGCCTGGTCGCCGAGGGTTACCTCAGTGGCTTGCAAGCGCGTGAAGCCCAAGGCTCGACCTTTCTCGGCCAGGGTATCGCCATCCCCCACGGCACCCCCGAAACACGCGACCAGGTGTTCGCCACCGGCGTGCGCCTGCTGCAATTTCCCGACGGCGTGGATTGGGGCGATGGCCAGATCGTTTACCTGGCGATCGGCATTGCCGCCAAATCCGACGAACACCTGCGCCTGCTGCAACTGCTGACCCGTGCCCTTGGCGAGACCGACCTGGGCCAGGCCCTGCGCCGCGCCAGTTCTGCCGAGGCCTTGCTGAAACTGCTGCAAGGCGCGCCGCAGGAGCTGGCGCTGGACGCACAGATGATTGGCCTGGGCGTGTCGGCTGATGATTTCGAAGAACTGGTGTGGAGAGGCGCACGCCTGCTGCGCCAGGCCGATTGCGTGAGCAATGGCTTTGCCGCCGTGCTGCAACAAGTCGACGCGCTGCCCCTGGGCGATGGCCTGTGGTGGCTGCACAGCGAGCAGACAGTGAAGCGTCCCGGCCTGGCCTTCGTCACCCCGGACAAACCCATGCGTTACCTGGGCCAGCCCTTGAGCGGCCTGTTCTGCCTGGCCAGCCTCGGCGAGGCCCACCAGACCTTGCTCGAACGCCTGTGTGCCTTGCTGATCGAAGGCCGTGGCCAGGAACTCGGCCGCGCCACCAGCAGCCGCGCCGTACTGGAAGTGCTCGGCGGTGAACTGCCAGCCGACTGGCCAAGCGTGCGCATTGCCCTGGCCAACGCCCACGGGCTGCATGCGCGCCCGGCGAAGATCCTCGCGCAATTGGCGAAAAGTTTTGCCGGTGAAATCCGTGTGCGCATCGTCGATGTAGACGTCGGCGCGGTATCGGTAAAAAGCCTGAGCAAGTTGCTCAGCCTCGGTGCGCGTCGCGGCCAGGTACTGGAGTTTGTCGCCGAGCCAACCATTGCCGGTGACGCCTTGCCCGCCTTGCTGGCGGCAGTGGAAGACGGCCTCGGCGAAGAAGTCGAGCCGCTGCCGGCAGTCAGCGCCCAACAAGCCGTGGTCGAGATCGAACCGGTGATCAGCGCGCCAGTGTCCGGCAGCCTGATCCAGGCCATCGCCGCCGCCCCCGGCATTGCGATTGGCCCGGCGCATATCCAGGTGCTGCAACCTTTCGAATACCCGCTGCGCGGCGAGTCGCCGGTGATCGAGCGCCAGCGCCTGCACGCGGCGTTGACCGACGTGCGCCGGGACATCCAGGGCCTGATCGAGCGCAGCAAGTCCAAGGCCATCCGCGAGATCTTCATCACCCACCAGGAGATGCTCGACGACCCGGAACTGACCGACGAAGTCGAGACGCGCCTCAAGCAGGGCGAAAGCGCCGAAGCCGCGTGGATGAGCGTGATCGAAGCCGCCGCCAAACAGCAGGAGTCGCTGCAGGACGCCTTGCTCGCCGAGCGCGCTGCCGATCTGCGTGACATTGGCCGCCGCGTGCTGGCGCAACTGTGCGGCGTCGAAACCGCCCAGGAGCCCGACGAACCCTACATCCTGGTGATGGACGAAGTGGGTCCCTCGGACGTGGCGCGCCTGGACCCGGTGCGTGTCGCCGGCATCCTCACTGCCCGTGGCGGCGCCACCGCCCACAGCGCCATCGTCGCCCGCGCGTTGGGCATTCCCGCGCTGGTGGGTGCAGGCCCTGCTGTATTGCTGTTGGCTTCGGGCACGCCGTTGTTGCTGGATGGCCAGCGCGGTCGCCTGCATGTGGACGCCGACGCCGCCACCTTGCAGCGCGCCACCGTCGAACGCGACACCCGCGAACAACGTCTGCAAGCCGCCGCCGCGCAACGCCATGAACCGGCCCTGACCCGCGATGGCCATGCCGTCGAAGTATTCGCCAATATCGGCGAAAGCGCCGGGGTTGCCGGCGCGGTGGAGCAGGGCGCCGAAGGCATCGGTCTGCTGCGCACCGAACTGATTTTCATGGCCCACAAACAAGCGCCCGACGAAGCCACCCAGGAAGCCGAATACCGCCGCGTGCTCGACGGCCTCGGCGGCCGGCCGCTGGTGGTGCGCACCCTTGATGTGGGCGGCGACAAACCGCTGCCGTACTGGCCGATCGCCAAGGAAGAAAACCCCTTCCTCGGCGTGCGCGGCATTCGCCTGACCCTGCAACGCCCGCAGATCATGGAAGCGCAATTGCGCGCACTGTTGCGTTCGGCAGACAACCGTCCACTGCGCATCATGTTCCCGATGGTTGGCAGTGTTGACGAGTGGCGCCAGGCCCGGGACATGACCGAGCGCCTGCGCCTGGAAATCCCGGTGGCCGACCTGCAACTGGGGATCATGATCGAAGTGCCGTCGGCCGCGTTGCTGGCGCCGGTACTGGCCAAGGAAGTGGACTTCTTCAGCGTCGGCACCAACGACCTGACCCAATACACCTTGGCCATCGACCGTGGCCATCCGACGCTGTCGGCCCAGGCTGACGGCCTGCATCCGGCGGTGTTGCAACTGATCGACATCACCGTGCGCGCCGCCCATGCCCATGGCAAATGGGTCGGCGTGTGCGGCGAGCTGGCAGCCGACCCGTTGGCAGTTCCGGTGCTGATCGGCCTGGGAGTGGATGAGCTGAGCGTCTCGGCGCGCAGCATTCCCGAGGTCAAGGCACGGGTGCGTGAATTCAGTCTGAGCGAGGCCCAGGGCCTGGCACAAAAAGCCCTGGCGGTGGGTTCTCCCGCCGAAGTGCGTGCGCTTGTGGAGGCCGTGTAAATGGCAAGGATTTTAAGCCTGACGCTGAACCCGGCATTGGACCTGACGGTGCGCCTGGCGCGCCTGGAACCGGGCGAGGTCAATCGCAGCGAAGCGATGATCACCCACGCTGCCGGCAAGGGCGTGAACGTCGCCCAGGTGCTGGCCGACCTTGGTCATCAGGTGACCGTGGGCGGCTTTCTTGGTGAGGACAATCCCCAGGCATTCGAGATGCTGATTGCCCGTCGCGGTTTTACCGATGCCTTTATTCGCGTGCCGGGCGAAACCCGCAGCAATATCAAGATCGCCGAGCAGGACGGGCGGGTCACGGATGTCAATGCGCCGGGCCCGTTGGTCAGCGAGCAGGCGCAACACGCACTGCTTGAGCAACTGGCGCGGATTGCTCCCGGCTACGACGCCGTCGTCGTGGCCGGCAGCCTGCCACGCGGCATCACCCCTCAGTGGTTCCAGGGCCTGCTGCAGCAACTGAAAAACCTCGGCTTGAAAGTCGCCCTGGACACCAGCGGCGAAGCGCTGCGCGCCGGATTGAACGCCGGCCCGTGGTTGGTCAAACCCAATACCGAAGAACTGGCCGATGCCCTTGGTCATTCCACAGATGCCATCCGCCAACTGCATCGGCAAGGCGTTGAGCATGTGGTGGTCTCCGACGGTGCCGCGGGTGTGAGCTGGTACAGCCCGGAAACGGCGCTGCACGCTACCCCGCCCAAGGTAACCGTGGCCAGTACCGTAGGTGCCGGCGACTCGCTGCTGGCCGGGATGCTTCACGGTTTGCTCAGTGGCGACACGCCGGAGCAGACCCTGGGCCGCGCCACCGCCATTGCCGCGATGGCGGTCACGCAGATCGGCTTTGGCATCACCGACGAAGCGCAGCTTGAGACTTTGCAGAGCGGCGTCCACGTGCGCCCGCTGACAGAACAATAAGAGGGTTGGTCATGAAGTTAGCCATTGTTACTGCCTGCCCGAACGGCATGGTCACCAGTGTGCTGTGCGCCCGCTTGCTGGATGCCGCCGCGCAACGCCAGGGCTGGAGCACCAGCGTCGAAGTGGTCGACGTGCAGCATCCGGAACGCCAATTGTCGGCGGCCACCATTGAAGCCGCCGAGTGGGTATTGCTGGTCAGCAGCACGCCGGTGGACATGCAGCGTTTTGTCGGCAAACGCGTATTCCGCAGCACGCCGGCCCAGGCGTTGCAGGATGTGGACGCGGTGTTGCGTCGCGGAGCCGAGGAGGCCCAGGTGCAGGTAGCTGACGCGGCACCGGCGAAAAGCACGCCGCGTATCGTCGCGATCACCGCGTGCCCGACCGGCGTCGCCCACACCTTCATGGCTGCCGAAGCGTTGCAGCAAACCGCCAAGCGCCTCGGGTATGACTTGCAGGTGGAAACCCAGGGCTCCGTGGGCGCCCGCACGCCGCTGAGTCCCGAGGCGATTCGTGACGCCGACGTTGTGCTGCTCGCCGCCGACATCGAAGTCGCCACCGAGCGCTTTGCCGGCAAGAAAATCTATCGCTGCGGCACCGGGATCGCGCTCAAGCAATCCGAGGCGACCCTCAACAAGGCGCTGGCCGAAGGCAAGCAGGAATCCGCTGCCAGTGGTGCCGCTGCCAAACCGGAGAAGACCGGTGTCTACAAACACTTGCTCACCGGCGTGTCGTTCATGCTGCCGATGGTGGTGGCGGGCGGTCTGCTGATCGCCCTGTCATTCGTGTTCGGCATTCATGCCTTTGAAGAAAAAGGCACTCTTGCCGCAGCGCTGAAAACCGTCGGCGACCAGGCGTTCATGCTGATGGTGCCGCTGCTGGCGGGTTACATCGCCTACTCGATTGCCGACCGTCCTGGATTGGCCCCCGGCATGATCGGTGGCCTGCTGGCCAGCACCTTGGGCGCGGGGTTTATCGGCGGGATCTTCGCCGGCTTTCTCGCCGGCTACTGCGTCAAATTCATCAGCCGCGCGATCCGTTTGCCCCAGAGCCTGGAAGCCCTCAAGCCGATCCTGATCATCCCGTTGCTGGCGAGCCTGTTCACGGGTCTTGCGATGATTTACCTGGTAGGGCCGCCGGTGGCGAAGATGCTCACCGGCCTCACGGATTTTCTCAGCACCATGGGCACCACCAACGCCGTGCTGCTGGGCATCTTGCTGGGCGGCATGATGTGCGTCGATCTCGGTGGCCCGATCAACAAGGCAGCCTACGCGTTTTCCGTCGGCCTGCTGGCAGCGCAAAGCGGTGCACCCATGGCCGCGACCATGGCTGCCGGCATGGTGCCGCCGATTGGCATGGGCATCGCCACCTTCCTGGCGCGGCGCAAGTTTGCCCAGACCGAGCGTGAAGCCGGCAAGGCCGCGCTGATCCTCGGCATGTGCTTTATCTCTGAAGGCGCGATTCCGTTTGCTGCCAAGGACCCGCTGCGGGTAATCCCGGCAAGCATCGCCGGCGGTGCGCTGACCGGTGCGCTGTCGATGTATTTCGGCTGCAAGCTGATGGCGCCCCATGGTGGATTGTTTGTGATGCTGATCCCGAATGCGATCAACCATGCGCTGCTGTACCTGCTGGCGATCGTGGCGGGCAGTTTGTTGACTGCCGTGGTGTATGCATTCCTCAAGCGCCCTGAGACCGTAGAACTTTCTGTCGCACCCGCCCAGGCATAACGCGGTTCATGTAGGAGCTGGCTTGCCTGCGATGCAGGCACCTCGGTGTATCAGCGCAACCGAGTTGAGGCTATCGCAGGCAAGCCAGCTCCCACATTTGACCTCCGTGAGCAATAAGGCCGGTGTCATAACTCGTTCATCCCGTCATGCTTAAGTTTCCCTTTTGCCGTTCGAGAGGGAACCCGCATGAGCCACTTCAATCTCGGCCGCCGCCGCGTGATGCAAGCCGTCGGCGCCGGCCTGTTGCTGCCGGGCCTCGCGCCTGCGGTGATCGCCTCGGTCAAGGATCGCCCGCAACTCACCGACGGCGTGCAGTCCGGCGACCTGCTGGGCGACCGCGCGATGATCTGGAGCCGCAGCGACCGCCCGGCCCGGATGGTGGTGGAGTGGGACACCCGCAGCGTATTCAGCAACCCGCGCAAATTCGTCTCGCCCCTGGCCGACAGCCGCACCGATTTCACCGCCCGTGTCGAACTCACCGGCCTGCCCGTCGACCAGGCGATTTTCTACCGTGTGCACTTTGAAGATGCCCAGACCGGCGTGGCCAGCGAGCCCTGGTTCGGTCACCTGCGCAGCGTGCCGCAGCAGCGCCGGGATATCCGCTTTGTGTGGAGCGGCGACACCGTCGGCCAGGGCTTCGGCATCAACCCGGACATCGGCGGCATGCGCATCTACGAAGCCATGCGCCTGCGCCTGCCGGACTTCTTCATTCACAGCGGCGACACCATCTATGCCGACGGCCCGGTGCCCGCGCAACTGACCACCGAGGACGGACGCATCTGGCGCAACATCACCACCGAAGCCAAAAGCAAAGTCGCTGAAACCCTGAATGAATACCGGGGCAACTACCGCTACAACCTGATGGACGAGAACGTACGTCGCTTCAACGCCGAAGTGCCGCAGATCTGGCAGTGGGACGACCACGAGGTGATCAACAACTGGTCGCCGAGCAAGCAACTGGATGAACGCTACAAGACTCGCGACATCAATACCCTGGTGGGCCGTGCGCGCCAGGCCTGGCTGGAATATTCACCGATGCGCCGGCAAAGCGCCGACCAGGGCGGGCGGATTTATCGCAAGCTCGGCTACGGCCCGTTGCTGGATGTGTTTGTGCTGGACATGCGCAGCTATCGCGGGCCGAACGATGACAACCTTGGCGGTGAAAAACCGTTCCTTGGGCGTGAGCAACTGGACTGGCTCAAGCGCGAATTGAAGGCCTCCCAGGCGCAGTGGAAAGTCATCGCCGCCGACATGCCCATTGGCCTGGGAGTGCCCGACGGTGAGGTCAGCCCCGGCGTGCCGCGTTGGGAAGCGATCGCCAACGGCGACCCGGGCCCGGCCCAGGGGCGCGAGTTGGAAATTGCCGAATTGCTCGCGTTTCTGCGGGCGCAGCAGGTGCGTAATCACGTGTGGCTGACGGCGGATGTGCATTACTGCGCGGCCCATCATTACCATCCGGATCGGGCGGCGTTTCAGGATTTTGAGCCGTTCTGGGAGTTTGTCGCCGGGCCGTTGAATGCCGGGAGTTTCGGGCCTAATCCGCTGGATAAAACCTTTGGCCCGGAAGTGGTGTTCGAGAAGGCGCCGACGGTGCAGAACAGCTCGCCGTTTGCCGGGTTCCAGTTTTTTGGCGAGGTGCAGATTGACGGGCAGACGGCGGAGCTGACGGTGATTTTGCGGGACCTGGATGGGGTTTCGGTGTTTGAACAGAAACTGGCGCCAGTGTGATTGCAATGCAATCTAGCTACTGAAGAAGAGCCAATGTGGGAGCGGGCTTGCTCGCGAAGGCGGTGTGTCAGTCAACAGATGTATCGACTGATCCACTGCCTTCGCGAGCAAGCCCGCTCCCACATTTTGATCGGTGTATCTTCAGGGGGTCAGTAAACATCCCGGCGGTAGCGGCCCTGCTCGATCAAACGTTCGACGGCTTCACTGCCCAGCACCTCATGCAGCACCTGATCCACACCCGCCGCCATCCCCTGCAAACTGCCGCAGACGTAAATCGCGGCGCCATCGGCCACCCATTTACGCAGCACATCCGCTGATTCGCGCAGGCGATCCTGCACGTAGATTTTCTCTGCCTGGTCCCGGGAAAAGGCCAGGTCCAGTAGCGCCAGGTCACCGCTGGCCAGCCAGCCTTGCAGCTCGTCCTGGCAGTGGTAGTCATGGGCGATATTGCGTTCGCCAAACAGCAGCCAGTTGCGCTGCTGGCCGTCGGCAACCCGCGCCTTGAGCAGGCTGCGCAACCCGGCAAGGCCGGTGCCGTTGCCCAGCAGGATCATCGGGAGCGGCTCGGTCGGCAGATGGAAACCACTGTTGCGCCGCACTCGCAGGCTGATGGTCGAACCCAGCGGTGCATGTTCGGTCAACCAGCCGGAACCCACGCCCACGCTGCCATCGGGGTGACGCTCCTGGCGCACGATCAGCTCCAGCACACCGTCGCTGGCAATCGAGGCGATGGAGTATTCGCGCATGCCCAGCGGCACCAGTGCATTGACCAGCGCCTGGGCATGCAGGCCCACCAGGTGTGCGCGATTGTCCGGCAGTTGGCGGCCGGCCATGGCCTGGTCGAGGGTGTGTGCAAGGCCGTCGACTACCACACCTTCGCTGCCGGCCAGTCCCAGGCCTTCCAGGAAGTGTTCGATGGCCCATGGGCAATTGCGTGGCAGCACTTCCACCAGGTCGCCGGCCAGCCAGTCCCGGGGGGCTGGCGGGGTGAGCCCGAGCAAATAGACGCCGGAGCCACTGCTGTGCGGGTTGAGCAGGGTGCGTTGCTTCAGGGTCCAGTTTTCATAGGTCGCGCTGGCCCATGCCGCAGCGGGTGCATGGCCGGTCAGTTGGCCCAGTTGTTGTTGCCAGTGCAGCAACGCATCGGTGTCGCCGCTGTCGACTTCCACCGGGGCGAACAGCGGGTTGCCACCCTGGTTGGTCAGCCAGAAATGCAGGCGCCGGGCGAAGCCGCAGAAGTGTTGGTACTGGCGATCACCCAGGGCCAACACCGAGTAGTTCAGGCCCTTGAGGGACAGGTCCTGGCCGAGCACGCTGCGCTCGAAACCGCGGGCGCTGTCCGGTGCCTCGCCGTCGCCGAAGGTGCTGACCACGAACAGCGCATGGCTCGATTGGCGCAAATCCTCTTCGCTGACGCTGCCCAGCGACTGCACGTTCACCGGCACGCCGGCGGCCTGCAACTGCCCGGCGGTCTGCCAGGCCAGTTGCTCGGCAAAGCCGCTCTGGCTGGCAAAGCCGATCAGCCAGGCCGGCGCGTCGCTGTGGTTGCCGGTCAGGCCTTTGCGGGCATCGCGCACCTGGCGTTTCTTGCGGCGGCGGTCCAGGTACAACAGCCAGCCGGTGATGAAGAACAGCGGCATCAGCAGCGCGCTGAACGTCAGGATGATCCGGCCGGGCAGGCCGAAGTAGCTGCCGGTGTGCAGCGCATAGATACTGGTCAGGATCTGCGCCTTGAAGCTTTTGCCGGCGTAGGTGTCATGGGATTTGACTTCGCCGGTGGCCGGGTCGAGGTTGATCTGGTTCAGCGCGCGATCGTGGGGCGAGGTCTTCAGCAGGTAGTAGACGGTGGCGGGTTGGCCGGCGACCGCGGGCATGCGGATGTTGTAGCCGCTCAAGCCGGGGCCGGCGTTGCTGTAGATGCTGCTCCAGATCGCGGCGTAATTGGCCACCGGCGCAGGCCCTTCGGGGGCCGGGCCGCGCTTGCGTACGCGTTCGTTCTGCGGCGCGTCGGACAGCAGTCTGGTCATGCCGTTGCTGTACCACTCGTAGGACCAGAACAGTCCGGTGAGTGCCGCCAGAAGATAGAACAGCAGGCACCAGGTGCCGAACACCGAGTGCAGGTCCCAGTTGAAACTACGGCCTTTCTTGCGCCAGTCCACCGCCAGCCATGCACGCCAGCTTGCCACTTGGCGCGGCCAGCGCAGGTACAGGCCCGAGAGGCAGAAGAACACCAGGATCAGCGTGCAGGCGCCGGTGATTTGCCGGCCGGTGTCGCCGATGGCGAGGAAACGGTGCAGTTGCAGCACGAAGCCGAAGAAGTCCTGGCCGACGGCATCGCCCAGGTAATCGCCGGTGTACGGGTCGAAGTAGCGCATCTGCCCGCGACGTTCACCGGGCGGTGGGGTGAACCAGACCTTGGCCGCGTTGGTGCTGTCGGGCTGCACCGTGAGCATCGACACGACTTTGCCTTCACGGGCTTCCAGCAGGTGCACCAGTTCAGCGGGCGGCAGTACCCCGGCCGGACGCTTTTCCACCGTCAACACCGTCGGGTTCAGCAACTCGATGAGTTCATCCTGGAACGACACCGTTGCGCCGGTGATCCCCATCAAGGCCAACACCAGCCCGGCGGTAATGCCGAAGAACCAATGCAACTGGAACAGGGTTTTCTTCAACACGTCGTACGGCCTCGTCATCAGGTTAGGTGTTTCACGGCGCGCATTATGCCGCGAGTTGTCGAGAAACATTCTTTTTTACACGCAAAAACCCCACGCATCCGATGCGTGGGGTTTCGTGCAGTCATTTGTATCGGTTTAGAAATGGAAACTGGTGGTCAGCAGGGCCGTACGACCGGCTGCCTGGTTGGCAAAATGCGAGGCATAGGCCTTGTCGTAGTAGGTCTTGTCGGTGAGGTTCTGCACGTTCAACTGCAGGTCGACGTTCTTGGTCAGCTTGTAGCTGGCCATGGCGTCGTAGCGGGTGTAGGACGGCACGTAGACGGTGTTGCCCGCATCGCCGTAGACCTCGTCGACATAGAACGCGCCGCCGCCGATGGTGAGCTTGGGTGTCACGTCATACGTCGTCCACAGGCTGAAGGTGTTCTTCGGCGTGTTGGGCATCTGGTTGCCTTTGTTCGAGCCGGCACTGACGACACCGTTACGACCGTTCAGGCCCGGGTCCACCAGTTCGCTTTTCAGGTAGCTGTAGCCGGCGAACACTTGCCATTGATCGGTCAGCTTGCCGCTGGCGGAAAGCTCCAGGCCGTCGACGCGGGATTCGCCACCGTTTTCATAGGTCAGCGCGTCCACCAGGATCCGCGTGTTTTTCTTCTCGGTGCGGAACACCGCGGCGGTCAGGGACAGGCGGTCGTGGAACATGTCCCACTTGGTGCCCAGCTCGTAGTTGACGGTCTCTTCCGGTTTCAGGTCGCTGGTGGCGGCGCCGGCAGACAGCGGGTTGCCGTCGGCGCCTTCACCTACCAGGCCGCCGGCCGGTGAGGCTGAGGTGGCGTAGGAGGCATAGATGCTGCCGTTTTCAACCGGCTTCCAGACCAGGCCCGCCTGCCAGTTGAAGAACTGGCTGTCGTTCTTGATCTTGCTGCGGGCCTTGACGGTGGCGGTCGGCACCGCATTGGTGTTGGCCACGGTGTCGAAGGTGTCGTAGCGCAGGCCGACGTTCAGCAGCCATTTCGGGTCCAGCTCGATGGTGTCGAACACATAGGCGGCACGGCTGGTGGCCTTGGTGTTGGTGCCGTTGTAGTTGCGCGCAATGCTGCCGGTCCAGGCATCGTCCGGGTTCGGGTTGCCCAGCGAGGTGCACTGGCCGCCTTTGCCGGGCGCCGGGCAACCGGGGTTGCTGTTCGGGCTGACGGTGTAGCCGCTGTAGCGGGTTTCTTCGCCGGTGAATTCCAGCCCGGTGGAGTAGGTGTTCTTGAAGCCCAGCGCCTGGAAGCTGCCAAACAGATCGGTCTGGTTGGTGGTGGTCTCGGTGGTGGACACGCGGGTGTTCGCGCGGCGCCACACGGTGCCGAACTGGTTGACGTTGTGCTGGCTGTCGTCGGGTTGCGTGACGATATAGTCCTGGCCGGTGTTGCCGTGGCGCAGGGTGTTTTTCAGCGTCATGTTGTCGTTCAGGTCGTGCTCGATGGAGAACGTGCTGATGTCGGCGCGGGTCTTGCGGAAGTCGCGATCCTTGAGGCCGTAGAAGTTGTTGCTGTCGCCGCCGTCGGTTGGCTTGTCATGCACGTGGGCGGCTCTTGCGCCGCTGTTGCTGTAGCCATACGGAATGCCCGAATCCGGCAGGTCGTTGCTTTCCATGTGGTAGTAGCTGAGGTTGACCCGAGTCGGGGTGCCCAGGCCGAAGGTCAGCGACGGCGCCACGCCCCAGCGGTCGTAGTTGACGGCATCACGCCCGGCGACGTTCTGTTCGTGGCTCATCAGGTTCAGGCGGAAGGCCGCGCTGTCGAGGAACTGACGGTTGACGTCGAGCACATAGCGGCGGGTCTGGTCGGAGCCGTAGGTGAAGCCACCGTTGGTGAAGTCCCGCGCCTGTGGCGTCTTGCTCACCAGGTTGAGACTGCCGCCGGCCGAGCCGCGGCCGCCGAATGACGAGTTGGGGCCTTTGCTGACTTCGATGGATTCGATGTCGAAGATCTCGCGGCTCTGGCCGCCGGTGTCGCGTACGCCGTCGAGGTAGGTGTCGCCCTGGGCGTCAAAGCCGCGAATGAATGGGCGGTCGCCCTGCGGGTTGCCGCCTTCACCGGCGCCGAAGGTAATCCCCGGCACGGTGCGCAGGGCGTCCTGCAACGAAGTGGCGGCGGTGTCCTTGAGCACTTGCTGCGGCACCACGGTGACCGAGCGCGGAGTATCTACCAGCGGCGCGGTGTACTTCTGCGAGGAGGCTTTTTCGACCTGGTAGGACGTGCTGTCCTGTTCCTGGCCGGTGATGCTGGTGGCTCCCAGGGAAATGCTGTTGCGCTCGCCTTTCTGCTCGGTGTCTTCAGCAGCTTGCGCCATTTGGGCGGCAGCGCTGGCGCTGATGGCAACGCCGATGGCCGAGGCCAGCAAACGTGGTGAACTGGCAGGTGTTTTTATCGAAGTGCGCGGCATGAGTGTGTCCTTTCCCCAAGGAGGTGAGGCCGCGGAATATAGGGAGAACAAGACTTCATATCAATTGCGATACATTACTATTCGCACTGAATTTACGTTCTTTACACTTTTTGCTTACGGTTTTGACGATCTCGTTCGTCCTTTGGGCGGGAGTAGGGTTGTACACAGTCAATAAGAATCACTATCATTGGCGCCTCACTGTTTTCAGGTAATGCCTCCATGTTGCTGCACATTCCCGGCCTGTTCTCTCGCGAGGAAGTGCTGCGCATCCGCGAAGCCCTGGCGCACACCGAGTGGGCCGACGGCAAAATCACTGCCGGGCACCAATCGGCCAAGGCCAAACACAACCTGCAACTGCCGGAAGGCCACCCGCTGGCAAAGGAAATCGGCGCGGCGATCCTCGATCGACTGTGGAAAAATCCGCTGTTCATGTCAGCGGCGTTACCGCACAAGGTCTTCCCGCCATTGGTCAACTGTTACACCGCCGGCGGCAGTTTCGACTTCCATATCGACAACGCCGTGCGCCAGTCCAAGGGCAGCCACGAGCGGGTGCGCACTGACCTTTCCTCCACCGTATTTTTCAGCGACCCCGACGACTACGACGGCGGCGAGCTGGAAATCCAGGACACCTTCGGCCTGCAGCGGGTCAAGTTGCCGGCGGGCGACATGGTGCTGTACCCCGGCTCCAGCCTGCACAAGGTCAACGCCGTTACCCGTGGCGCGCGCTACGCCTCGTTTTTCTGGACCCAAAGCCTGGTGCGCGAGGACAGCCAGCGCACCTTGCTGTTCGAGATGGACGGGGCGATCCAGCAACTGAGCCGCGACGTGCCCGACCACCCCGCGCTGATCCAGCTCACCGGCACCTATCACAACCTGCTGCGCCGCTGGGTTGAGGTCTGACCGTGGGCTTTTTATTGCGCCGTGAAGAAGTACTCAACGTTGAGCAATTGCAGAGCATGCTCGACGACTCCCCGGTGCGCGCCGCCCAGGCGATTTTGATCGCCGCGAAAGAGGGCGTGGTGGATGCCCAGGCGCTGCTCGGGCAAATCCTGCTGGAAGGGCGCGGCATCGAGCGCGATGAAGCACTGGCAATGCGCTGGTTCCGCATCGCCGCCAAGGGCGGGCATTTGATGGCGCGCAATATGCTCGGGCGTTGCCTGGAGCATGGCTGGGGTTGCGAGGCGGATGCCGTGGCGGCGGCCCGGGAATATCGTCGGGCGGCCGAGGCCGGGCTGGATTGGGGCTTGTACAACTACGCCAACCTGCTGGCGACCGGGCGCGGGGTTGCCGAGGATCAAGCCCAGGCGCTGGCGTGTTATCGACAGGCGGCGGAACTGGGCCATGCCAAGTCGATGAACCTGGTGGGGCGTTATCTGGAAGAAGGGCAGTACTGCCCGAGGGATCTGGAGGCGGCGGTGGCGTGGTATCGCCAGTCAGCAGAAGGCGGGGATTTTCGCGGGCAGTTCAGTTATGCGGCGGTGTTGGCGGACCGGGGCGAGATAGAAACGGCACTGGAATGGTTGCGCAAGGCACTGGCGGGCGGGAATTTGAGGTTCTTGCGGGTGGCGCACAAGGCGTTGTGTGCCGCCAATGAGCCGCAGATACGGGCAATGGCCGAGATCTATCAAGAGCATGCGATTGAACTTGATCGTTCCCACGCGCTGCGTGGAAATGCCGCCCTGGACGCTCTGCGTCCGCTCTAACGGCGTGACGCAGAGCGTCACCGGATGCGTTCCCACGCAGAGCGTGGGAACGATCAGGGCGTGCGTTTACAGGTAGAACGATTTCAATGGCGGGAAGCCATTGAATTCAACTGCGCTGTAGCTGGTGGTGTACGCACCGGTGGACAACCAGTACATCCGGTCACCAATCGCCAGGTTCAGCGGCAGGCCGTACTTGTAGTTCTCGTACATGATGTCGGCGCTGTCGCAGGTCGGGCCGGCGATGACCACTTCTTCCATCTCGCCTTTCTTCTCGGTCCAGATCGGGAACTTGATGGCTTCGTCCATGGTTTCGATCAGGCCGGAGAATTTGCCCACGTCGGTGTATACCCAGCGCTCGACGGCGGTGCGGGATTTACGCGCAACCAGTACCACTTCGCTGACCAGGATCCCGGCGTTGGCGATCAACGAACGGCCCGGCTCCAGGATGATTTCCGGCAGATCGTCACCGA
The DNA here is from genome assembly GCF_037094675.1 of Pseudomonas sp. KK18. Classification (NCBI taxonomy): domain Bacteria; kingdom Pseudomonadati; phylum Pseudomonadota; class Gammaproteobacteria; order Pseudomonadales; family Pseudomonadaceae; genus Pseudomonas; species Pseudomonas sp. KK18. The sequence continues at coordinate 6,249,472 of NZ_CP146605.1, read as the reverse complement.
AGTCTTCCTTGAGGAAGCGGATGATTTCCTCGGCGTAGGTTTCCAGACTGTTGGTGCGGGTGATGTAGTTGGCCGGGAAGCCGCCGCCCATGTTGATCAGCTTCAGGTGGATGCCGTCTTCTTCCTTCAGGCGCTCGAAGATCACTTTGACCTTGGCAATCGCCGCGTCCCACACGCTGATGTCACGCTGCTGCGAGCCGACGTGGAAGGAGATGCCGTAAGGCACCAGGCCCAGGTCGCGAGCGAGAATCAGCAGGTCCATGGCCATGTCGGTCTGGCAGCCGAATTTGCGCGACAGCGGCCAGTCGGCCGTGGTCGAGCCTTCGGTGAGGATACGCACATACACTTTCGAACCCGGGGCGGCCTTGGCGATGTTGCGCAGGTCGGCTTCGGAGTCGGTGGAGAACAGGCGCACGCCCTTCTCGTAGAAGTAACGGATGTCCTTGGATTTCTTGATGGTGTTGCCGTAGCTGATACGGTCGGGGCTGACGCCGCGGTCCATGACCTTGTCCAGCTCGTAGATCGACGCGATGTCGAAGCTCGAACCCTTGTCCTTGAGCAGGTCGATGATCTCGACGGCCGGGTTGGCCTTGACGGCGTAATACACCTTGGCGAATTCGAAACCGGCGCGCAGGTCATCGTAGGCCTGGCTGATCATCGCGGTGTCGATCACCACGAACGGGGTTTCCTGGGTGTCGGCGAACGCCTTCATTTTGTCAAAAGTGGCGCGCGCGAAATAGTCTTCGACCTGGATCGACATGCTGGGAACTCCTACTGGCAAACTAGATTGATCAATGGGTGCAAATGAACGTCCTCCGTATCCCCACTTTGGTTCGCCTACTTCCCAAGGCATGTCGCCGAAAGCAAAAAGGCCATGGGATCAACCGCTTCCCTTGGCCTTGCTGTCTCGTCGTCAGTACTTGAGCCGGATGGATCGTTTCCAGCATGGACGTTCGGCGCGAACTTTAGGACGTGAGGGGCTATAGATCAACTAAAAATGTCGCGTTTTTGCACGCGTTCGTCGTGCGGCCGCGTGCAGCTACTTATGTAACCGACCGGTATGACGGATTGATGTTCCCCGGTAGGGGCAATTTGAGGTGTTGCGGGTACAGTGAAGATCCAATGTGGGAGCGGGCTTGCTCGCGAATGCGGTGTATCAGCCAATGCATCCGGTGACTGACACTCCGCCTTCGCGAGCAAGCCCGCTCCCACATTTTGACCGCTGTGTGTCAGGTCAGGCCAGTGCTGTCTCGGCAGGCGACACAATGCTGGTCTTGCCCCCACGGGACTTACCGGAACTCAGATACTCGGCAATCGACTCCTGGGTCACTTCCCCCAGGAACACCCGCTCCGCATCCATCACCGGCAACCACGAGCGGTTGAACTCGTACATGCGCGACAACAGGATGCGCAAATGCTCGTCGTACGCCGCCGTGGCGTTGAATTCCCGCAGGTACTGGCCGCAGGTACCGGTCTGACGATGCAGGTCGCGACGTCGCACATAACCCAGGGCCTTGTTCTCGGCATCGGTGACCACCACGTAGCGACGGTCCAGCTCATCCATCTGCTCCAGGGCATCCGCCACCGGGGTTTCCGGGCTGACCGACGGCGCGTTGTCCGCCGCATCTTCAGCCTTCACCAGCAGCAGGCGCTTGAGGGTGCTGTCCTGGCCAACGAAGTTGCTGACGAACTCGTCGGCAGGGTGGGCCAGCAGGGTGTCCGGGTGGTCGATCTGCAGCAGCTTGCCGGCGCGGAAGATCGCGATCTTGTCACCCAGCTTGATGGCTTCGTCGATGTCGTGGCTGACCATGATCACGGTCTTGTTCAGCGCGCGCTGCATCTCGAAAAACTCGTTCTGGATCATCTCGCGGTTGATCGGGTCGACCGCGCCGAACGGCTCATCCATCAGCAGCAACGGTGCATCCGCCGCCAGGGCGCGGATCACGCCGATCCGCTGTTGCTGGCCGCCGGACAGCTCACGCGGGTAGCGATGCAGGTACTGCTTGGGTTCGAGCTTGATCATGCTCATCAACTCGCGGGCGCGGTCGTGGCATTTCTGCTTGTCCCAGCCCAGCAGCTTGGGCACCACCACGATGTTCTCTTCGATGGTCATGTTCGGGAACAGACCGATCTGCTGGATCACGTAGCCGATGTTGCGACGCAGGGTCACTTCGTCGAGGTCTGTGGTGTCTTCGCCGTTGATCAGGATCTTGCCGGAGGTCGGCTTGATCAGGCGGTTGATCATCTTCAGCGTGGTGCTCTTGCCGCAGCCCGAGGGGCCGAGGAATACGCAAATTTCGCCTTCGTTGACGGTCAGGCTTACGGAATCAACGGCGGTGATGGTCTTGCCGTTGCTTTGGAAGGTCTTGGTCAGGTTTTGAAGTTCGATCATTTGAGCAGTCCTTTTGGAGTCAGCGTGCGTTGCAGCCATTGCAGAAGCAGGTCGGCGAAGATGGCCAGGAGACTGACCAGCACGGCGCCAACGATCAGCATCGACATGTCGCTGCGGCTGATGGAAGCCAGAATAAGTACACCCAGGCCACCGGCGCCGATGGTGGCGGCGATGGTCATCACACCAATGTTCATGACGACGGCGGTGCGCACACCGGCGAGGATCACCGGTACGGCAATCGGCAGCTCGACCATGCGCAAGCGCTGGCCGAAGGTCATGCCGATGCCTTTGGCGGCCTCGCGAATGCCTGGCTCAACGCCGGTGAGGGCGAGGTAGGTGTTACGCATGATGGGCAACAGGGAATAGAGGAACACGGCGGTGATCGCCGGCATCGGCCCCAGGCCCTGGCCGAACTTGGAGTAGAACGGCAGCAGCAGGCCGAACAGCGCGATCGACGGCACGGTCAGCAACACCGTGGCACTGGCTTGCAATGGGCCGGCGAGCGTCGGGAAGCGGGTCATCAGCACGCCCAGGGGCACGCCGACGACGATTGCGAGGATCACTGCAATGCCGACCAGGGTGATGTGCTGCCAGGTCAGGTGCAGGACTTGGGCCCAATCAAGATGGGAAAAGGCGTTCAGGAATTCCATGTCTTCTCCTCTTAGTTGATCGGATGCTGGCGCAGGAAATCTGCGGCCACGGCGGACGGGCTTTCGTGGTCGACGTCGACCCGCGCGTTCAGCTGGCGCATGGTTTCGTCGTCGAACAGCGCAGCCAGTGGCTTGAGATCAGCGGCCAGTTGCGGATGGGCATCGAGGTAAACCTGACGCACCACCGGCGCGGCGGTGTAGTCCGGGAAGTAGTGCTTGTCGTCTTCCAGCAGCTTCAATTTGAAGGCGTTCAGGCGACCGTCGGTGGTGTAGACCAAGCCGGCAAACACCTGGCCATTACGCAGCGCGGTGTACACCAGGCCGGCGTCCATCTGCCGGGTGTTCTTGCGGGTCAGGTTCATGTCGTACAGCTTGACCATGCCGGCCATGCCGTCGGAACGGTTGGCGAACTCGGTGTCCAGGGCCACCAGGCGGTTTTCCTTGGTTTTCTCGGCCAGTGCCGCGGTCAGGTCGCTGATGCTGTTGATCTGCGGGAATTCCTTGGCCACGTTCTCTGGCAGGGCCAGGGCGTAGGTGTTGCTGAATTTCGACGGGGAGAGCCAGACCAGGCCTTTTTTCGCGTCGAGTTCTTTCACTCGGGCGTAGGACTGTTCGCTGTCGAGCTTCTCGTCGACGTGGTTGTAGGCCACCAGCGACACGCCGGTGTATTCCCAGATCAGGTCCAGTTGCCCGCTTTCCTGGGCACTGCGTGCCAGGTTGCTGCCCAGGCCGCCGGTCACACGGGTGTCGTAACCCTTGGTGCGCAGGTACTGGGAGGTGATTTCGGCGAGCAGGGTCTGTTCAGTGAACACCCGGGCGCCGATGCGGATGACCGGTTTTTCAGCGGCTTGCGCAAACCCTGCGAACAGCAGGACGCAGCTCAATATCAATGTCAGTTTTTTCATGTGAATTCCTGTTTCAGGCCCAAGACGGGGCCAAAGCCTTAAGACGGACGCAACCCGCGTTCCAGCCAAAGGCGGCTGGCCATGGTCACCAGACCGTCGAGCAGCAAGGCCAGCAGCGCGGTGCATGCGGCGCCGAGCAGCAGTTGCGGCTGATTGTTCAGGGCGATGCCGGGGAAGATCAGGCTGCCCAGGCTGTTGGCGCCAATCAGGAACGCCAGGGGCGCGGTACCGACGTTGATCGCCAGGGCCACGCGCACACCGCCGATGATGATCGGCACGGCGTTGGGCAATTCCACGCGAAACAGCACCTGGCGCGGCGTCATGCCGATGCCGACGGCGGCTTCTTTCAGGGAACCTTGAACGTTTTTCAGGCCTTCATAGGTGTTGCGCACGATGGGCAGCAACGAGGCGAGGAACAGCGCGAAGATCGCGGGGCCGCTGCCGATGCCAAGGACACCGAGGGCGATGGCCAGTACGGCCAGGGGAGGGACGGTATTGCCGATGTTGAAGATCTGCATGAAGCGTTCTGCGCGCCCGACCATGTTGGGTCGGCTCAGCAGGATACCGGCGGGAATCCCTACGATCAGGGCGGCCAGCATCGAAACAAGGACGAGGATCAAGTGAGCTTGCAGGTAAAACAACAAATCGTCGCGGTACAGTTCGATCGTGTTGATGCCGATCCAGTGGACCAGCAGGGCCAGGAGAGCGACGACAACCGCTCCTCCTATCAGCCCTTTGCCATAGCGAATAGCCACAGGCGGACTCCTTTTTTCTTTTGTCGGCGAACACATTTCCGAGCGGCAATGCCATTCCTGGCTGTCGGCGAATGTGGTCGCGAATAGCAGCTCGCCCCTACCGGCAACGCGGTATGCGGTCGAGCCATGAGCGCAGCCTCGTCAGGCTAACTTGCTGATTTTTCAGCCCCTGTTACGAGTGCGATAGCAGGGGAGTGGACGTCTCTACCTTTTAAAAGGTTCCATACTTGGCAGCAATTAGCCACCCCCAATGGGGTGAACGGTGGTCCGTCACCCCGGGTTTGCGCTATACTCGCCGCCCTTTTTTGACTCACCTGCCAGGCGATTTCCCATGACCCACCAGGCCGCCGAAGTCGCGAAACGCCGCACTTTCGCCATTATTTCCCACCCCGATGCCGGTAAAACCACCATCACCGAAAAGCTGTTGCTGATGGGCAAGGCGATCGCGGTGGCCGGCACGGTGAAATCCCGTAAATCCGACCGCCATGCCACCTCCGACTGGATGGAAATGGAAAAGCAGCGTGGTATTTCCATTACCACGTCGGTCATGCAGTTCCCGTATCGCGACCACATGATCAACCTGCTCGACACCCCGGGCCACGAAGACTTCTCCGAAGACACCTACCGCACCCTGACGGCGGTGGACTCGGCGCTGATGGTCCTCGACGGCGGTAAAGGCGTCGAGCCCCGCACCATCGCGCTGATGGACGTGTGCCGCCTGCGGGATACGCCGATTGTCAGCTTTATCAACAAACTCGACCGTGACATCCGCGACCCGATCGAACTGCTGGACGAAATCGAAGCCGTCCTGAAGATCAAGGCCGCGCCGATCACCTGGCCGATTGGTTGCTACCGCGACTTCAAGGGCGTGTACCACCTGGCCGACGACTACATCATTGTGTACACCGCCGGCCACGGCCACGAACGTACCGATGTGAAAATCATCGAGAAGCTCGACTCCGACGAAGCCCGCGCCCACCTGGGTGACGAGTACGACCGGTTTGTCGACCAGCTGGAACTGGTGCAGGGCGCCTGCCACGAGTTCAACCAGCAGGAATTCCTCGACGGCCAGCTGACGCCGGTGTTCTTCGGTACCGCCCTGGGCAACTTTGGTGTCGATCACGTGCTGGACGCCGTGGTCAATTGGGCACCCAAGCCGCTGGCCCGGGTTGCCAACGAGCGTACCGTGGAGCCTGTGGAAGAGAAATTCGCCGGCTTCGTGTTCAAGATCCAGGCGAACATGGACCCCAAGCACCGCGACCGTATCGCCTTCATGCGTATCTGCTCCGGCAAATACGAAAAAGGCATGAAGATGCGCCACGTGCGTACCGGCAAGGACGTGCGCATCGGCGACGCCCTGACCTTTTTCTCCTCCGAGCGTGAGCAACTGGAAGAAGCGTATGCCGGCGACATCATCGGCTTGCACAACCACGGCACCATCCAGATCGGTGACACCTTCACCGAAGGCGAAGTGCTGGGCTTCACCGGTATCCCGCACTTCGCCCCGGAACTGTTCCGCCGCGTACGCCTGCGTGACCCGCTGAAATCCAAGCAACTGCGCCAAGGTTTGCAGCAGTTGGCGGAAGAGGGTGCCACCCAGGTGTTCTTCCCGGAACGCAGCAACGACATCATCCTCGGCGCCGTCGGTGTGCTGCAGTTCGATGTAGTGGCCAGTCGCCTGAAAGAGGAATACAAGGTGGAATGCTCCTATGAGCCGATCACCGTGTACTCCGCGCGCTGGATCGACTGCAGCGATAAGAAGAAGCTGGAAGAGTTCAAGATCAAGGCCGTGGAAAACCTCGCGATCGACGGCGGTGGTCACCTGACCTACCTGGCCCCGACTCGGGTCAACCTGGCGCTGATGGAAGAGCGCTGGCCGGATGTGAAATTCCGCGCGACCCGTGAGCATCACTAAGGGTTAGCGATATAAGAGAGGGCGAAGCTGTGATGGCTTCGCCTTTTTCTTTGGCTGCTATTCAGGTTGTTTCATTGGCGAAAACTTCAGTTCGGGACTAGTTTGAAGCAAGGCGACGGCGGACAGCTGTCGTACGCAGTTCAACTCCTGACTGGGCGGAATTCGACCATGAGTATCTTTCAACGTGTGGTGCTGTTGCTCAAAGTGCTGGTGATGATGTCATTGGGCATGTCTGCCGCGTGGGCCAATACGGCTGTGCAAAGCCATGGCACGGGGTTTGTGGCGGCGAAGACGGTGCAGGCGGGTGGCTTGCAGTTGGCCAAGAGTGAATCCGAGCCCGGTGACGAAAACCAGGGCGGTTCCAAGGACGATGACGATGCCGAGAACCCGGACAATGATGGCGAAGACAGCGACACCTACAACGATGGCGACAGCGATACATAAGTAACGCAGGCAAAAGAAAGCCCCGCTTGCCGAACAGATGCGCTATCCGACAAGCAGGGCTGTAGAACACTGGAATGCTCTGGACTCACCCTCCAGAGCATTTTTTTTGCACGTCAGACCACAAATTGCTCCGCGTAGTGGCAAGCCACCTGGCGGTTGTCCAGAGGTCGCAGCACCGGTTCATCGGTGCTGCACAGCTGGGTCGCGTACGGGCAGCGCTTGTGGAAGGCGCAGCCGGATGGCGGGTTCAACGGGTTGGGCAACTCGCCGACGATTTTGATCTTCGGTTTGTTCGGGTCCGGATGAATGGTCGGGGTCGCCGACAGCAGCGCCTGGGTGTACGGGTGCAGCGGGCGTGCGTAGATGTCTTCCTTTGGACCGACTTCAACCGGGCGGCCGAGGTACATCACCATTACGTCGTCGGCGACGTGCTGCACCACCGCGAGGTTGTGGGAGATGAACACGTAGGCGGTGTTGAATTCCTGCTGCAAATCCATGAACAGGTTCAGCACCTGGGCCTGGATCGATACGTCCAGCGCCGAGGTCGGTTCATCCGCCACCAGCACCTTGGGTTGCAGCATCATCGCCCGCGCCAGTGCGATTCGCTGGCGCTGGCCGCCGGAGAACATGTGCGGGTAGCGCTGATAATGCTCAGGGCGCAGGCCCACTTGCTTCATCATCGCCTGGACCTTTTCCCGGCGCTCGGCGGCAGACAGGTTGGTGTTGATCAGCAGCGGCTCGCCCAGTTGGTCGCCGACCTTCTGGCGCGGGTTCAGCGAGGCGTAAGGGCTCTGGAACACCATCTGCACGTCTTTGCGCAGTTGCTTGCGCTGGGCCTTGTCGGCACCGGCGACTTCTTGCCCGGCGATTTTCAGCGAGCCGGAAGACGGCTCTTCAATCAAGGTCAGGGCGCGGGCCAGGGTGGATTTGCCGCAACCGGACTCGCCCACGACCGCGAGGGTCTTGCCGGCTTCGAGCTCGAACGACACACCGTTGAGTGCGCGCACCAGGGCATGGCCCTTGAACAGGCCACGGGACACTTCGTAGTGACGGGTCAGGTCGCGGGCGGTAAGTACGACGGCCATTACGCCACCTCCTGGTTCAGCGGGTAGAAGCAGCGGGCAAGGCTGTTGCTTTTCGGGTCAAGGCCCGGGCGTTGGGCGCGGCAGGACTCCTGCACATACGGGCACCGCGGCGACAGCAGGCAACCCTGCGGGCGGTCATAACGGCCGGGAACGATACCCGGCAGCGTGGCCAGGCGCGTGGCGCCGAGGCTGTGCTCGGGGATCGCCTTGAGCAACGCTTCGCTGTACGGGTGCGCCGGGATGTCGAACAACTGCGGCACCTGGCCAACTTCCACGGCTTGGCCTGCGTACATCACGCACACGCGCTGGGCGGTTTCGGCCACTACCGCGAGGTCGTGGGTGATCAGCACCAGGCCCATGTTCTGCTCTTTCTGCAAGGCCAGCAGCAGGTCCATGATCTGGGCCTGGATGGTCACGTCGAGCGCAGTAGTCGGTTCATCGGCGATCAGCAGTTTCGGCTCGCCGGCAATCGCCATGGCGATGGCCACACGTTGGCTCATACCACCGGACAGCTGGTGCGGGTAGGCATCCATACGGCTGGCTGCGCCCGGGATTTCCACCTTTTCGAGCAGTTCGATGGCACGCTTGCGCGCTTGCTTGCCGGACATCTTCAAATGCAGGCGCAGCACTTCTTCGATCTGGAAACCCACGGTGTAGCTGGGGTTCAGGGCGGTCATCGGGTCCTGGAACACCATCGCCAGGTCTTTGCCGACGATCTGCCGACGCTGGCGGTTGCTCAGCTTGAGCATGTCCTTGCCGTCGAAGTTCAGGGCGTCGGCAGTGACGATGCCGGGGTGCTCGATCAGGCCCATCAGCGCCATCATGGTCACGGATTTACCCGAACCCGACTCGCCAACGATCGCCAGTACTTCGCCTTTGTCGACGGAGATGTCGAGGCCATCGACCACCGGCACGGCGGTCTTGTCGCCGAAGCGGACATTGAGATTCTTGATTTCTAGCAGTGACATGGGAATCTCCTCAGGCGGCGTTCTTGAGTTTCGGGTCCAGCGCATCGCGCAGGCCGTCGCCCATCAGGTTGATTGCCAGCACGCTGAGCAAAATGGTCAAGCCAGGCAGGCTCACGACCCACCAGGCGCGTTCGATGTAGTCGCGGGCCGAAGCCAGCATGGTGCCCCACTCAGGGGTTGGCGGTTGTACGCCAAGGCCCAGGAAGCCCAGGGCGGCAGCATCGAGAATCGCCGAGGAGAAACTCAGGGTGGCCTGAACGATCAGCGGCGCCATGCAGTTCGGCAGCACGGTGACGAACATCAGGCGCGGCAGGCCGGCGCCGGCGAGGCGGGCGGCAGTCACGTAGTCACGGTTCAGTTCGCCCATCACCGCAGCGCGGGTCAGACGGACATAGGACGGCAGCGACACGATCGCGATCGCAATCACGGTGTTGATCAGGCCAGGGCCGAGGATCGCGACAATCGCCACAGCCAGCAGCAGCGACGGCAGGGCCAGCATGATGTCCATCAGGCGCATGATGGTCGGGCCGAGCAGGCGCGGGAAGAAACCGGCGAACAGGCCCAGCAGGATCCCCGGGATCAGCGACATCACCACCGACGACAAGCCGATCAGCAACGACAGGCGCGAACCCTGGATCAGGCGCGACAGCAGGTCACGCCCGAGTTCATCGGTGCCCAGCAGGAACTGGATCTGCCCACCTTCCAGCCAGGCCGGAGGGGTCAGCAGGAAGTCACGGTATTGCTCGCTCGGGTTATGCGGGGCCACCCAAGGGGCAAAGAGCGCGCAAAACACCACCAGCAACATGAACAGCAGGCCGGCAACGGCGCCCTTGTTCTTGGAAAAGGCTTGCCAGAATTCTTTGTACGGGGACGGGTACAGCAGGCTTTGATCGACTGCTACCGCGGGAGTAGGTGTGGTCATGGTCATGATCTCAGCGCTGGTGACGGATGCGTGGGTTGGCGAAGCCGTAGAGGATATCCACCACGAAGTTCACCAGAATCACCAGGCAGGCGATTAACAGGATGCCGTTTTGCACCACGGGATAATCCCGTGCGCCAATGGCTTCGATCAGCCATTTGCCGATGCCGGGCCACGAGAAGATGGTTTCGGTCAGGACCGCCCCGGCCAGCAATGTGCCGACTTGCAGGCCGACCACGGTGAGTACCGGGATCAAGGCGTTACGCAGGCCGTGGACGAACACCACGCGTGCCGGCGACAGGCCCTTGGCCTTGGCGGTGCGGATGTAGTCTTCGCGCAGTACTTCGAGCATCGACGAACGGGTCATCCGCGCGATAACGGCCAGCGGGATGGTGCCGAGCACGATGGCCGGCAGGATCAGGTGGTGCAACGCGTCCCAGAATGCGTCCGGCTCGTCGGCCAGCAGGGTGTCGATCAGCATGAAGCCGGTGCGCGGCTCGATGTCGTAGAGCAGGTCGATCCGTCCGGAGACTGGCGTCCAGCCCAGGCTGACGGAGAAGAACATGATCAGGATCAGGCCCCACCAGAAGATCGGCATCGAATATCCCGCCAGGGAGATGCCCATCACCCCATGGTCGAACAGGGATCCTCGCTTCAAGGCCGCGATCACCCCGGCTAACAGCCCCAGGATGCCGGCGAACAACAGGGCGGCCATGGACAGTTCCAGGGTCGCAGGGAAAAGGGCGGTGAATTCAGTCCACACGCTGGTACGGGTGCGCAGGGATTCGCCGAGGTCGCCGTGGGCGAGCTTGCCGACATAATCCAGGTATTGCGCGTAGAGCGGTTTATTCAGACCAAGGCGTTCCATTGCCTGAGCGTGCATCTCGGGGTCGACTCGTCGTTCGCCCATCATGACTTCGACGGGGTCGCCAGGGATCATGCGAATCAACGCGAAGGTCAGCAAGGTGATGCCGAAAAACGTGGGGATCAATAACCCCAATCGGCGGGCAATAAAACTAAACATCTTGTTGTGTACCTCAATCAGCCGGTTAGGCAGGTTCGGCACCGTCAATGTCGACGGTGCCGAGCGTCTCTTATCTACTTCACCTGGGTGGTGGCGAAGTTATTTGTGGTCAGAGGGCTTTGGGTATAACCCTCGACGTTTTTACGCATGGCGGTGAACATTTTCGGGTAAGCCATGGGAATCCATGGTTGGTCCTTGTCGAAAACGTCCATTGCTTGTTCATAGAGTGCAGCGCGCTGGGTGGGTTCAGCGATGGCGCGCGCCTTGTCGATCAAGTCTTGAAACTCCTTGTTACACCAGCGGGCGTAGTTTTCGCCGTTTTTCGCTGCATCGCAACTCAAGTTCGGGGTGAGGAAGTTATCCGGGTCCCCGTTATCCCCCGCCCAGCCGGCGGAGACCATGTCATGTTCGCCATTCTTGGCGCGCTTGAGCATTTCGCCCCATTCCATGACCTTGATGTTCACTTTCAGGCCGATCTGCGCCAAATCCGCCTGCATGCGCTGGGCGCCGAGCATTGGGTTGGGGTTGGTCGGGCCGCCGCCGTTGCGGGTGAACAGGGTGAACTCGGTGCCTTCCGGTACGCCGGCTTCCTTGAGCAGGGCGCGGGCCTTGTCGAGGTCGCGGGGCGGGTTTTTCAGCTTGTCGCTGAAACCCAGCAGGGTTGGCGGGTACGGGCCGGTGGCGTCGACGGCGTTGCCTTTGCCGTACAGGGATTCGTTGTAGCCCTTCTTGTCGAACGCGATGTTGATCGCGTGACGCACCCGCGCGTCGCTCATGTATTTGTGGGTGGTGTTCAGCGCGGTGTAGGCGGTGGTCATCGCTGCCAGTTCCGCCACCTTCAGGTTCGGGTCGGCCTTCATGCTCGGCACGTCATCCGGTTTCGGATACAGCGCGATCTGGCATTCGTTGGCCTTGAGCTTTTGCAGGCGCACGTTGTTGTCGGTGGTGATGGCCAGGATCAGCGGGTCAGCCGGCGGCTTGCCACGGAAGTAGTCCGGGTTGGCCTTGAAGCGCACTTGGGCGTCTTTGGCGTAGCGGGTGAAGATGAACGGGCCGGTGCCGATGGGCTTGGCGTTCAGGTCATCGGTCTTGCCGGACTTGAGCAACTGGTCGGCGTATTCGGCGGAGTGAATCGAGGAAAACGCCATGGCCAGGTCGGCCAGGAACGGTGCTTCAGGGCGGGTCAGGGTGAAGACCACGGTGTGGTCATCGGTCTTCTCTACGCTCTTGAGCAGTTCCTTGAAGCCCATGCTTTCAAAGTATGGGTAGCCCACGTTGGACTTTTTGTGCCACGGGTGATTCGGGTCCAGCTGGCGCTGGAAGCTCCAAAGCACGTCGTCGGCGTTCATGTTGCGCGTGGGTTTGAAGTAGTCGGTGGTGTGGAACTTGATGTCGTCACGCAGGTGAAAGGTGTAGGTCAGGCCATCGGCGCTGATCTCGGGCAGGTCTTTGGCCAGTGCCGGGATCACTTCGGTGGTGCCGGGCTTGAAGTCCACCAGGCGGTTGAAGATGGTTTCGGCCGCGGCGTCGGCGGTGACAGCCGTGGTGTACAGGACCGGATCGAAGCCTTCCGGGCTGGCTTCGGTGCAGACGACCAACGGTTTGGCCGAGATGCCGACAGCAACGCTCAACAGCGCAGCGGCAATGGCGGCTTGTAACGGGAGCATTTTCATCTAAGAGCCCTCTGCAATCGATTGGACCAGACAAGCGTAGGCGGCGGGCCCGTCCTGAGCCCGCCGCCGACCTGGCGCTGATTAAAGAATGTTGAACGGGATGGTGGTCACCAGGCGGAACTCACGCAGGTTGCCGTCAGCCTGGTTGGCGCTGGCACGGTGAGTCACGTAGGTACCACGAATGGTGGTGGCCTTGAGTGCGCCGCTCTGGATCGCGTAAGCCGCGCCTACACCGTATTCCTGGTGCTTCTCGCCGTCCTGGGCCTGAATGCCGTTGTAGGCAAAGCCAGCGCGGCCGCCGTCGCCGGTGTAGTGAGTACCGTCGATACCCCAGCCACGTGCCGAGTAGACGTTGAACTTCAGGCCCGGCACGCCGTATTCGGCCATGTTGATGCCGTAGGCGATCTGGAAGGACTTCTCGTTCGGACCGTTGAAGTCGGACGTCAGGGAGTTGGCCAGGTAGATGCCGTTGGTTTCGTGCAGGTAGTCGAAGTACTCGTCGCCGTTCACGGCCTGGTAGGAGAAGGTCAGGCTGTGAGCCTGGTGGGTCAGGCCGAACGACAGCGAGTAGGTGTCGTTGTCGATCTTGCCCATCAACTTTTTGCCTTCGTCGACGGTCTTGTAGTAGTTCAGGCCCGTGGTCAGGGACAGGGTCTGGCTGTCACCCAGCTCGTGGGTAGCACCGAAGTAGTACTGGTTCCAGAAGTCTTCCACGTTAGCGGCGAACAGGCTGGTCTTCAGGCTCTTGAACGGCTGGTAGTTGACGCCCAGGGTGTTGACCTTGTCGGTTTCCTGGCGACCATTGCCGTATTCAGTACGGAATTTCGACAGGCTCTGCTCGGTCCGTGGCGAAACGCGGTCGAACACGCCGCCCTGGAAGGACAGGTTGCTGAACTCTTCGCTGTTGAAGCTCACACCTTCGAAGCTCGAAGGCAGCGCACGGTTACCGATGGTGTCGATGATGCCGCTGCTGAAGTTCTGGCGACCGGCGGTCAAGGTGGTGTTCGAGACACGGAACTTGACGTTGGCCAGGCCCAGTTTGCTCCACTGGTCTACAGCGTCGCCGTCGGAGTCGGCCAGGGTACGGTTGGAGCCGCCCTTGATGTCGCGCTTGCTGCGGTCCAGGACCAGAGCGTTGTAGACCGCCACTTCAGTGCTCACGCCAACGGTGCCTTGGGTGAAACCCGAGGTAGCGTTGAGGATGGTGCCTTGCACCCAGTTGGTACGGTAGTTGTCAGTACGGGCTTCGCCGTGCTTCTGGTAAGTGAACTTGCTGCCACGGAAGCGTTGTTCGTTGGAGAACCAGTTACGGGTTGTACCGCCCAGGCTTGCGCCATCGATAAAGCCTTTGGCCTCGCTTTGGGCGCTGGTGCCGGCCAGTGTGGTTGGAACGAAGTCCTGGCTTGCAGGATCAGCGTAGGCGTTAGCCGTGATGCTGCTGATGGCCAGGGCCAGTAGCGCGGTGCTGCTCAGTTTCATGGGTGAAGCTCCTTTGGTTCTCTTTTTAATGCCGGTCTTTTTAGGTGAACCGGCTATTGGGTGTGTAACTCGTTCAAGCCTTTGCAAACGTTTGCCCATGGGTAAAACCCGAAATAAGGCTGCACGTTTGCAGCAAGGCGAATGCTCGCCCTGCGCAATCCGGTTATCTTTTTATGGGTTGATGCTGACGCCCGAGAACACGTTGCGGCCGAAGGGGCTCACTTTGAAACCTTCGACTTTGGCGCTTAACGGCTGGTTGACCGTCGAGTGGGCGACTGGCGTGATCGGCACCTGCTGCTTGAGCAGTTGCTGCGCCTGTTTGTATAGAACAGTCCTTTGTTCGCGGTCGGTGACGACCTTGGCTTGCTTGATCAGCTTGTCGTACGCCGGGTCACACCACATGGAGTAGTTGTTCCCGCCGATGGCGTCGCAGCTGTAGAGGGTGCCCAGCCAGTTGTCCGGGTCACCGTTGTCGCCGGTCCAGCCGATCAGGCTGATGTCATGCTCGCCATTCTTGGTGCGCTTGATGTACTCGCCCCATTCATAGCTGACGATCTTCACCTTGAGACCAATCTTCGCCCAATCGCTTTGCAGCATTTCGGCCATCAGCTTGGCGTTGGGGTTGTACGGCCGTTGTACCGGCATCGCCCACAGGGTGATCTCGGTACCTTCCTTCACGCCGGCAGCCTTGAGCAGTTCCTTGGCTTTTTCCGGGTTGTAGGCGGCGTCCTTGATGGTGTCGTCGTAAGACCACTGGGTCGGCGGCATGGCGTTGACCGCCAGTTGCCCCGCGCCCTGGTACACGGCGTTGAGGATGCTCTGCTTGTTCACCGCCATGTCCAGGGCCTGGCGCACTTCGAGCTGGTCGAAGGGCTTGTGCCGCACGTTATAGGCGATGTAGCCCAGGTTGAAACCCGGCTTGGTCAGCAGTTGCAGATTCGGATCGGCCTTCAGGGCTTCGACGTCGGCCGGGCGCGGGTGCAAGGTGATCTGGCATTCGCCGGCCTTGAGCTTTTGCACCCGTACCGAGGCGTCGGTGTTGATCGCAAAAATCAGCTGGTCGAGCTTCACGCGGCTCGGGTCCCAGTACTGTTTGTTGCCGGTGTAGCGAATCTGCGAGTCTTTCTGGTAGCGCTGGAACACGAACGGCCCGGTGCCGATCGGCTTCTGGTTGATGTCGCTGGGCTTGCCGACCTTGAGCAAATGGTCGGCGTATT
This sequence comes from Pseudomonas sp. KK18, assembly GCF_037094675.1. Lineage (NCBI taxonomy): Bacteria > Pseudomonadati > Pseudomonadota > Gammaproteobacteria > Pseudomonadales > Pseudomonadaceae > Pseudomonas > Pseudomonas sp. KK18. The sequence goes on along the minus strand of NZ_CP146605.1, from coordinate 6,234,046 downwards.
CAGCCGACAGGATCGAGGCGAAGCTCATGGCGATGTTCTGGATAAACGCGGCGTCGACCGTGTTCAGGGTCATCACCACGGTGTGCGGGTCGGTTTTCTCGACCTTGGCGATATTCTTGTTCAGGCTCATCCCGTTGAAGTACGGAAACTCGGTGGGGTAGGCCTTGCGGAACGGGTGTTCGGGGTCAAGCATGCGATTGAAGGTGAACAGCACGTCGTCGGCGTTGAAGTCGCGCGTCGGCTTGAAGTCCTTGTTGCCGTGGAATTTCACCCCTTCACGCAGGTGGAAGGTATAGGTCAGGCCGTCTTCGGAAATATCCCAACGGGTTGCCAGGCCCGGTACGACATTGGTCGCGCCTTTTTCAAACTCGGCCAAGCGGTTGTAGATAGGCTCGGCGGCGTCGTTATCGGTGGCCGTCGTGTATTGCGCGGTGTCGAAGCCCGCCGGGCTGCCTTCGGAGCAAAACACCAGGCTCTTTTTCTCGGCAGCCTGGCCCATCGAGGCCACAGCCAGCAGGCTGGTGCCAAATATCGCGGATAGAACGGTGGTATGGCGCATAACAATCCCGATCCTTGTTTGTTGTTTTCGTCAGTGAGCAATCGCAAGGTCATTCACGACCTTGCGACAACACTGATCCCACAACGGCAGTTGCCCTACAGAGACGATGCGTCCGCCGTACCACGACGTTATGGGTCGGGAGCCGGGCAGTAAATGCAACGAATCTGACAGACCTTGTAGGTAACGGAGCCGCGATTCGCAGTTAGCTGCCGTAGGACGGCAGCGTGTGCGGAGGTGGTCTGTTTCCTACGGTCTTGGCGGATGCAATAACGGCGACGTTATGAAACGTCGCCGCCAGAGATCCTTACTTGCCGCTTACGCTCACGCCGTAGAAGGAGTTCAAGCCAAATGGGCTGATCTTGAAGTCCTGCACGTTGTTGCGCATGGGTTGATACACCGTCGAGTGCGCGATAGGTGTCATCGGGACTGCATCTTTGAGGATATGTTGCGCCTGCTTGTACAGCTCGGTGCGTTTGGCTACGTCGGAAGTCGCCTTGGCTTCTTTCACGATGCCGTCGAATTTCTTGTCGCACCACTTGGAGAAGTTGTTGCCGGCCAGGGAATCGCAGCCGAACAGCACGTTCAGCCAGTTGTCCGGGTCACCATTGTCGCCGCTCCAGCCAATGATCATGGCCTGGTTCTCGCCGCCTTTGGAACGCTTGATGTACTCGCCCCACTCATAGCTGACGATGTTCACTTTCAGGCCGATCTGTTTCCAGTCGTTCTGCAGCATCTCGGCCATCAGCTTGGCGTTCGGGTTGTACGGACGCTGGACCGGCATCGCCCACAGGGTGATCTCGGTGCCTTCCTTGACGCCGGCTTCCTTGAGCAGAGCCTTGGCTTTGGTCACATCAAACGGCGCATCCTTGATGGTGGTGTCATAGGACCACTGGGTTGGCGGCATGGCGTTGACAGCCAGTTGGCCTGCGCCCTGGTACACCGAGTCGATGATCTGCTGCTTGTTCACCGACATGTCCAGGGCCTCACGCACGCGCAGGTCGGACAGCGGGTTAGGCGCGGTCTGGCCCTTGAGGACCGGCATTACGTTGTAGGCGATGTAGCCCAGGTTGAAACCGGCCTGGTGCGGCAGTTTCAGGTCCTTGTCTTCACCCAGCGCCTTGAGGTCGGCCGGACGTGGGAACAGGGTCACCTGGCATTCGTTTTTCTTCAGCTTCTGGATACGCACCGACGGGTCGGTAGTGATGGCGAAGATCAGGTTGTCGATCTTCACGTCTTCAGGTTTCCAGTAATCCTTGTTGCCGGTGTAACGGATGTTGGAGTCTTTCTGGTAGCTCTTGAACACGAACGGACCAGTGCCGATTGGCTTCTGGTTGATGTCCTGTGCCTTGCCTTCCTTCAACAGCTGGGCGGCGTATTCAGCCGACTGGATGGAGGCGAAGCTCATTGCCAGGTTCTGGATGAAGGCGGCGTCCACGGTGCCAAGGGTGAACTTGACGGTGTGGTCATCGACTTTCTCAATGTTCTTGATGTTGGTGTCCATACCCATGTCCGTGAAGTACGGGAACTCGGTCGGGTAGGCTTTACGGAACGGATCGTCTTTATTGATCATCCGGTTGAAGGTGAACAGTACGTCGTCAGCCGTGAATTCACGAGTTGGCTTGAAGTACGGGGTGGTGTGGAACTTGACGCCTTCACGCAGGTGGAAGGTGTACGTCAGGCCATCCGGGGAAACGTCCCAGGTCGTGGCGAGCCCAGGAACAACAGCGGTGCCGCCGCGCTCGAACTGGGTCAGACGGTTGAACATGGTTTCGGCCGAAGCATCGAAGTCTGTTCCGGTGGTGTACTGGCCTGGATCAAAACCGGCCGGGCTCCCTTCGGAGCAGAACACCAGGTTGCTCGCCGCTTGGGCGAAAGGTGCAGCAGCCATTAAACCGGCGCTGACTAATAACGGAATGACTGCGTGTTTAAGCATGTTGGCCTCATGATTTGTTGTCATTTTTGGTAGTGAGGGCGACCTCGTGAGTCGACCTGCGGATACTTATGCAGGGCCCATACCCAATGCAAGATGTTGAGAGCCTACAACGGCTAAACAGTGGTACGAACGTACACGAATGTCGCATATGTGTAAGTTCAGACACATTTACGCACTTTTGAGGGTTTTTTTCGGTGCGAGGGCTGCACCAGGAATGCCCAGCCGAGGCGTCTGGCGCACTCGGTTGGGGCGCGGCTGTTACTTATTCAGACTGACGCCGTAGAAGGGAGTGAGTCCAAAAGGACTGATCTTGAAGTCCTGCACTTCCTTTCGCAGGGGCTGGAAAACCGTCGAGTTTGCGATAGGCGTTATAGGTACTTGTTCCTTAAGGATTTTTTGTGCCTGTTGATACCACTTGATGCGCTGCTCGCGGTCGCTGCTGACCTTGGCCTGCTGCACCAGTTTGTCGTAGGCCGGGTTACACCATTTTGCATAGTTGCTGCCCTTCACCGCGGCACAACTGTAGAGCACGCCCAGCCAATTATCCGGGTCGCCGTTGTCGCCGGTCCAGCCGTAGATCATCACGTCGTGCTCGCCGGCTTTGGCGCGTTTGATGTACTCGCCCCACTCATAGCTGACGATATTGGCCTTGATGCCAATCTTTTCCCAATCCTGCTGGATCATCTGCGCCGACATCCGGGCATTGGGATTCGAAGCGCGTTGTACGGTCATCGCCCACAGGTTGAGGGTGGTACCTGGTGCAACCCCTGCTTCTTTTAGTAGCGCCCGCGCCTTGGCCGGATCGTAGGGCGCGTCCTTGATTGTCGGGTCATAAGACCACTGGGCCGGAGGCAGGGCGTTCTGCGCCAATTGTCCGGCGCTCTGGTACACCGCCTTGATGATTGCCGGCTTGTCGATGGCCATGTCCAGCGCCTGGCGCACCTTGAGCTGGTCCAGGGGCGGGTGGGTCACGTTGTAGGCGAGAAAGCCCAGGTTGAAGCCGGCTTGCTGAAGAACCCGCAGGTTGGGGTCTTGCTTCATCACTTCGATGTCGGAAGGGCGCGGGTAACCGCTGACCTGGCACTCGCCGGCCTTGAGCTTTTGCAGGCGCACGGCGGCGTCCGGGGTGATCGAGAACACCAGGTTGTCGAGCTTCACATCTTCGGGCTTCCAATACTGTTTATTGGCGCTGTAGCGAATCTGCGAATCCTTCTGGTAACGCTTGAACACAAATGGCCCGGTGCCCACCGGCTTCTGATTGATGTCCGCGGCCTTGCCTTCCTTGAGCAATTGCGCGGCATATTCGGCGGACTGCACCGAGGCGAAGCTCATGGCCAGGTTCTGCACGAAGGAGGCGTCAACGTTGTTCAGGTTGAAGCGCACGGTGTGCTCGTCGAGTTTTTCGACGCTCTTGATCGTGGTGTTCAAGCCCATGTCGGTGAAGTAGGGCGACTCCGATGGATAGGCCTTGCGGAACGGGGTCTCGGGATCCAGCAGGCGCTGGAAGGTGAAGAGCACGTCGTCGGCGTTGAAATCACGGGTCGGGGTGAAATAGTCGGTGGTGTGGAACTTGACGCCATCGCGCAGGTGGAAGGTATACATCAGGCCGTCTTTGGACACGTCCCAATTGGTTGCCAGGCCGGGTTCGACTTCAGTGCCGCCACGCTTGAACTGGGTCAGGCGGTTGAACACGGTTTCGGCGGAGGCATCGAAATCGGTGCCGCTGGTGTACTGGCTGGGGTCGAAGCCGGCAGGGCTGGCTTCGGAGCAGTAGACCAGGGTGCTGGCTGCCTGGGCCATGGGCATGAATGCCAGCAGGCCGGCAGCAAGGAGCAGCGGTTTTAAGGTGATTCTTTCCATGGAGACCCCTGAAGTGGCAGGCAAATAGTGCCCGAACGAAAACGGCAGTCACCGAGGTTACCGCCGTTCTTGTCACTCAGGTAGAGATAAGCATGCGAGGCCCCAGTGTCTCCGGGATTCGGCTATTCCAGGTCGCTACGATTTAGCCGGAAAGTGTTCGGGTTTATAAGTGAACGCCCACCACTTGAGCGGATTCCAGTACGGGTTGCTCTTTGACGGCTTGAATTTCTTGATCCGCGCCATTTCTTCGCTGACATACTGTTCAGCCTCAGCTCTTACTGCGGTACGGACGTTATCGGTGATCTGAATATTTTGTGCGGATAAGTTCTCCAGGTAGATTTTTTCTACCTTGTCAATGGCAGCTTTTATCTCTTCAGGGGCCAGGTTGGCACTCAAGGTGCCGCTATAACCTTTGACAGGGCGGCCAATCAACTTTTGGAATTGAGCGGCAAACGAAGCATCCCCACCGGTTGCGGAATCACATGACAGCAGGCGCACGTTGTCGAACTCTTCCGGATGGATCCCTTTGCTGTGAAGCGTATCCAGCAATTCTTCCGGACTATTGAGCTTTCCATCATAAGAAACTTTTGCGACCCCGGTAGTCTCATCGACTTTACCGTGTACCAGTATGTTCAATCGCTGGGCCGAACCTTGTTTGTTCACATCCACGAACGTGTAAAGTTTATCGTTGATAGTGTTCAGGCTATCTATTTCTCCACTGAGAATACTGGTTTTTTCAGCAGTAGAAAAAAGGGCCTCGCCGACCGGCAGATTTTTAACCGTTTTCAGGGGCGGCAGTTCGATGCCGTCTACGTTGATAGATGCCGGGGGGACCTCTGGTCCACTCGACTCAATTTCATTTAAAGACGGGTCCGGATGACTATCGCCGGATACTTTCGAAACGCGTGTCAGCTCAAATTCGCTCTTCTGCGAATTATAGTTCCAGCGGTAGTCTTCAGTAACGGTGGAGTTGAACGTGATCGGAGTTTCACCCAGGCTCGCCTCGACCAAACCGGGTGCAACTTCGTGTGCCAGCATCAGGCTTGAGATGACGGCCGCAGCAGTTCCCCCTGTGCGCTCGCCTGCGGTCTTGCCATAGAGGCTGTCATGCACGCCAAACACGATATTGCCTATATTGCCAACAATGGGCAGATTACCAAAGGTTTTGCCCCAGGTGTCTTTCACCGACTTCCAGGCTTGCTGCGAGGCACCAAACACATCCGTCTGGTCGGCCCACACCGCATTGTTGGCGTTCTGCTCCTGATAGTGGGGGGCGATACCTTTGTTCAGATCGCCAAATTGCAGCCCATAACCTGCTTTTCGCGATTCGGTGTAGTTGAATAGCTCTCGTACCGGCACGGATTTATCTTTGTACCAGTGTTCGTACCCCGGATATCGCGACCGATTATCCTGGATCAGGCTGTCGAGCACCGCCCCGGCCGGTGGCCAGTGGGCATTGTGTCGCCCTTGCATATCACCGGTATTGAAACGGCGCATCAATTCATCACGATTGTCTTTGGCCCAGTTCGCAAATTCGTCATCGCCTTTTATCTCGCGGACAGCGCCGTTCTTCAAGTCGATCATGACTCCCTGATTGGGGCGATTGGCGGTATTGCCATCGTAAGGCGTGTAGGGGATAAAGGCATACCCGCTCATGGGGTAGCCGTAAATATTGGGGATAATCACTTGCCCATTCTTGTCCAGCGTGCGATTCACCGCTTCCTGGCCGGCAGGGCTTAACCTTGCGAAATTTTCCGTGTCACTACGAAGGCTCAGCAACGTGCCCCGTGTTACATAGGCGTCTGCTTTTCCCGATCGCTCTGCTATTGTTCCGGAGCCCTCGCGCATCGGCGCGGCTATGTCTTTCTCCCAGCGAGCTTGAAGTTGTCGGCCGAACGCTTCCAAATCATTGATTTTTGTCCGGTCTTTTTTTTCTATTTCCATTTCAGGAAAATTTAAAACCCCACCACGTGCGGGTCTGTCGTGCGCTAGAGCACCCGCTGCAATTTCCCATGCGAAATAAGTGTGTGTCTGGGTATCAGAGAGATTTTGTGCTGTGCCCATACCGACATAGGTATTGAACGTTACCGTGAACTTTTCATGCGGGTCGAACCCGGCTGCCAATAAACCCCCACTGAAGTATCCTGCGGGGTCCATGAACAGGCGCACGTTCTGGAACTTGACGTTTCGTTCGCCTTCAGTGCCACTTTCTATATTTTCGATCTGCGTCTTTACACGATTGGCATAGGCATCGATATGAGCCTCTCGCTCATTGTAGATATACCCATCGCCTGGCGCGTGAACAAAGTCGGGTCCGTAAATGGTTGCCTTGTAGATATCAGACTCGTTCCTGGCGGCAGTGCCAACGTTGTCCGTTTCATAAATATCGGTACTCTTCAATGGCGTTGGCGGTATCCGTTCCAGCGCCTCGGTACGTTGTTCTTGAGTCGTACCGGGTAGCGGTGTTTTTGGGTAATGGACAATGTTAAGTTGAACTGAGCTTGTCATTTCAGATTACCTGGCTGGATGTTGATTGCACGCATCTGCGCCGCCATAAACTGTGGATGAGGAGTACGGTGATCTACGCCATGAGTGGTGCAGCGTCCAGGCGTGTTCCGCTCGTTGAGGGTGAGGATGTAGTTGTCCATTGCACGGGTTATAAGTTGAAAAGATTTATCACCAACGCACTTCAATGTGTCCGGACCAGCAGACGCCCGGCGATTAAGCATTTTCTGAAGCTGGTAACCGGTTATTACCGCTGAAACTTCTTGAATTAAGTGCCAGGCAAAAAAAATGCTGCCCGAAGGCAGCGGCATTGCAGTCCTGCTCCCTGAAATGGCAGGTGAACGCTACGCGAACGAGAACGGCGGTCACCACGGTTGCCGCCGTTCGGGTTACCCAGGTTGAGACAAGCGCCTGCGTCGCGGCGATCGCCTTAAAACACCTGTGCGCCGCCATAAACGGTGGACTGTATCCACCGCGGGTCCATAGGATCGCTCCAGACGTGCCGAGGCGGCGTACCACCATCTCCGATCAGGATTTGCCGGCCCTCGTCGCTCCATTCCTGCATGCGTTGTGCGAATTGGCCGTGGTACTCGTTGGCCGGACAAGTGATACCGGCCCATGGGTCCACTATCCACGCATCAGCCCATTCGGGCTCGGCAAATCCAGCGGTCAAGAGGTTAGGCTGACTTGCGGGGCCGCCGACCACGCTGAAGGTGTGTCCCTGCACTTGTGCAATGCGGGCAAAGCCGCCACTGGCGTTAACGGTATCGGTGGCGACCCTGGCCATCTGGTCGCAATTGCCAGCACCCGTTTTCAGGATGACCTCCGAGTAGTTGGGCGCGCCGGTTCGAGTGTATAGCCAGGTCACTATTTCATTGGCCACGTCGCTGCGCAGACTGTTACCGGCATCGGCCAGGGTTTTCTGGTTGGCCGACCGTATACCGGTTGTCTGGAACTGTTCCTCCACCGTTCTCTTGCCCCAACGGGCGTAGGCCTTGTTTTGCTCGTTGACCGTGAGCTGCCCGAAATAGTGAGGCTTTTGAAGGGGCTCAAGTTGTATGGTCTTGGCGGCCACCTCTACCTTCTTGTCCCAGGCATAGACTGCCAGTAGAACTTCACGTTTCTTTTCATCGGACAGTCCGGCCAGGACTCGGTCCAGTTGGGTGGCTTGATCGGGTGTGAAGTTGTATTCAAGGCTCAGTTTTTTTGCCAGTGAGTCCAGGGAGGGCAGTATCACCAGATCGTTATTGTGGGTTTTTCCGGAAATGTCACGATAGAGGTCCTTGTACTCGTCATGCAGCCTGATGATGTCCCTGCTGGCCGGATCGGTGTTTGCGGCGATGCGTTGAAAGTTGAGCGCAGGGTTCGAACCGTCGTATTCGGCCACGTAGTAAATGCCGGTATCGCCCTCGACCACCACATAATCTATTCCTGCGTAGGGTATTTTTATGCCCCTCAGGACGCGCTGGTCATCACTGAGATCACTGATCTGGTCCAGCTTTACAACCACGGTTTCCTGGTTGAGCGCCCGTGGTTGACCGATATCTTCATAGCCGAAGTCCGGCTCATTGAGCACCACCCCGCTGGTTTGGTTGCGGTAGGTAACCGGCGTGTGCCCGGGCACCGACATCAGCTCCTGGCTGGATGTGTCGCTCACTCTATACAGCCTGTGCTCATGCACCACGGTCCGCGCGCCTTCCTGCGTTGGGGCGCCCGGCAAGAGACGCCGATGCTCAAGTGCCTGGGCGTCTTGAGCGACCGATGTATCGGCGTCCTCGATCATTTTTGTGTAGCACAAGCTGTCAATGTTGCGCTTTACGCGGCGCCCAACCGGCGCACAAACGGCTTCAAAATCCTCCAGCGGCTCGGCATGCTCGGTAGGCCCCATCTTGGTCAAGGCGTCCGGTTGTGCGGGGTCGTAGCGGTAAACGTCATCCCCGACCACTACATCGGTATGGGTTGCACGCTTGATCAGGAAGGTCTGGTCTGCGGACAGGCCCTCAGGTACCAGCACGCTTGCCCCTGCAGCTCCCGGCTCGACTTCGCGCGTGAGGGCGATGCGGGTGGAGGACTCAAGGGCTTTCGAGGCCCTCTCTATCCCTTTCTCCACCAGTGAAGTTGCGCCCGAAGCCACCGTCGGCAGCGCATTGAGCACTCCGAACACGATATGGTCGGCCCCGCCTTTCTTGCCGTGCTTGACGTCATCGATGCCGATACCGGCCTCCGCTACGCCGGAGGCGACGTAGAACACCTCGAGGGCCACGGCGACTTCGGGCATCACCAGTGCCAGCGGCGTCATCAGCATCGCGACCTTGGTGGCGGTTTCCAGGCCTTTGAGGATGTTGGCTTTGGTCACGTCGCTGTCGGTGACGATTTGGGTCTCGGCATCCTTGTACGAGCGATCTTTCTGGCGGGCAGTAATGGCCTCGAATGGGTCCTGGGCGAGGGGTTCGGTGGTGATGAAAGTCTGCGGGTTGAATTCATTCAGGCGCTCCAACACATCGGCATCCGGCGCGTCTTTGCGGTGCCAGCCACCCAGCCCGGTCAGTGTCTGGTTCACGCCGTCGGAGAACGTCCGGTCGGCCTGGTCACGCAGCGTGAAATGGGTTGAAAGGGCTTCGCGCTTGGTGGGGTCGGCAGCTTGCTCAGCCAGCCAGTTTTTCATCTGGGCCTGGCTGTCAAAGCGATGAATAGGCGACGAGTTGCCGGGAATATACAAAAGCGTGGGGCTGATGATCTTGCCGTCATCGGTGACCTTGGGGTTTTTGTCGGTGATGTACAGCAGGTCCGAAGATTGAAAACCGTTGATGCTGAGCAGACCCATTTCCAGGCCTGGGTCCTGGGCGGCAGAGGCTTTCAGGTCCTCGACGCGGAGGTTCGACCAGTCTTTATCGGTGGTCAAGTTCGCTGCGCGTAGCGCCAGTTCCTTGTCGCTTGGGCTCAGGCTGCCGGTCTTTTCCTGGAGCAGGATGGCGGCAACGAAGGAGGCCTTGGTCAATGCCGTGTATTTGCTTTCGTGGCTGGGCCAGAACGTATCCAGGAATGTTTTATACGGCGCGGCGCGTTCGGTGTTCCACACCAATTCCCTGAATTGCTCCGGGGTCTTTTTGATCCGCATCGACTCGTTGTATTGCTGGCGCTGGCCGGGCGGGGAGGCGCGGTATATAAACTCATAGGTCTGCTGGGCATTGACGGCAGAGTCAATGGCAAGCCCCGCCTGGCCCAGCGGCGAAAACGTCAGTAGCCGTTCCAGCCAGGTATGCAGGGTCGTGCGTGTTTTTTCCTCGGGCGTCTGGTGTTCATCGGTGTTGTTTTTTTTCTGCACATCTTGCAGGGCCGCCTGGGTCAAGGTTATCCGGTTCAGTACCTTTGCATTGCGAGGAGGCCTTCCCCGTGTCGGGTCGTAGTTGAAGGTAGTAATAAACGTGTTGTCCGGATCAACGTCCTCGCCCCACTTTTTCTTGATTTCGGCCTTGATAAGGTTGGCGGTGCTTTCCAGGGGCGTCTCGAACCCTGTCGTTGCACTGCGAATGTAGTTTTCGACTGTCTTGTTGTATGGCAATCCCGGGATCAACACGTCGTGAGTGTGACGGCGGGGTCGTGATGCGGGAGTGTCGGTGGCCCGATCGGCTGCCTTTACGGGCTGCCCTGGCGAATATGTCTGCCGTGAAGTATCCGTACCTTGGCGGGGTTTTCCCTGTTCTTCGGCAATACCTGCCGAGGAGGGGGTATCAAGGAAGAAGCCGTTGTTTGCCGCGATGGAACCTATGGTGGTCATATGACAAATCCTGATGTGCATGGTGTGCAGGAATGATGTGATGTCCGCCATAGGTGGTTCAGCGTGTAGGCGTGTTCCGTTCTTTGATGGGGAAGATGTAGTTCGCCATTACGCGGGTTATAAGCTGAAAAGATTTATCGCCGGTGCGCTTCAAGGTGTGTGGACCAGAACACTCTCAGCCATTGAGTATTTTCTTAAGCTGATATCCGGTTATTACCGCTGATACTTCTTGAATGAAGTGCGCAGGCAAAAAAAAACGCTGCCCGTGGGCAGCGTCATTGCAACTGGGGTACCGCTCGATCAAGGCATCTGGACTTCGATCACGCCATCTGCGGTCATGTTGACCTGGCTGGTGCCGGCTTCGACTTCCGGCGTCGGTGCCGAATCCATCGCTGCGGCTTTCATCATCATCCCGCCACGTGCATACGGCTGTGGATAACCGTTGGTGTTGAAGTTCAGGTTGACGATCTTGTAGCCCTTGCCGCCCAGCGCATCGGTGGCCAGTTGGGCACGGGCCTTGAATGCGGTGACCGCTTCTTTAAGCAGGGCATCTTCGCTGGCCTTGCGGGTCGGGTTGGCGATGGCGAAGTCCATGCTGTCCATTTTCAGGTTGGTCAGCATGTCGCCGGTGAGCTTGGACAGGGCGGCGAAGTCGGCACTTTCCATGCGCAGCTCAGCGCGTTCACGCCAGCCGGTGATTTTCTGGTTCTTGTTGTCGTAGATCGGGTAGCTGTTGCGGCTACCCTGGCGCAGGGTCACGCCTTTGACTTCGCGGGCCTGGGCCAGCGCCTTGTTCATGGTGGTGGTGATTTCGGCGGCAAGCTTGGCCGGGTCGGTGTTCTGCGACTCGGTGTACAGGGTGACGATCATCTGGTCGCGCGCCACTTCCTGGCTGACTTCGGCACGCAGGGAAATCTGGTTGTAATGCAGTTCGTCAGCGGCCATGGCCGGCAGGCTGGCGAGGGTAGCGGCGCCGAGGGTGAGGGTGGCTGCACTGCGAATGAAACGAGACATGTAAGCTCCTTGAGATGTTCGTGTTCGGTAAGACTGTAGACGCAAGGTTTCAGTTCTTCGGGTTTACACATTCGCTACAAGTTGGCGGATGCCGACGAACGGTCATGATCCTGACCCCTGCGTCAAAGAGCCACACACGCCGTGCCAGCGCTGTCGCTTCGTTTATACTCCGTGCGATCCGCCTGCAGCGCTCATCGGGAGAGCTCATGCTCGCCGCCGTAAAACTGACTTCCGCCACCCGCCAGAACCTTTGGCGCCTGACGTTCATCCGCACCCTGGTGCTGGCCGCACAGGCCGGTTCGGTGGGGCTCGCCTATTGGTTCAAACTGCTGCCGCTGCCCTGGTTGCAGTTGGCCGTGACCCTCGGCTTCTCCACGGTGCTGTGTGTATTTACCGTCATCCGGCTGCGCACCACGTGGCCTGTGACCGAGCTGGAATACGCCCTGCAACTGGCCTGCGACCTGTTTATCCACAGCGTGTTGCTGTACTTCTCCGGCGGCTCCACCAACCCGTTCGTGTCCTATTACCTGGTGCCACTGACCATCGCGGCGGTGACCTTGCCGTGGCGTTATTCGGTGGTGCTGTCGGGTATTGCCCTGACCCTGTACACCCTGCTGCTGGCACAGTTCTACCCGTTGCAGACCTTCCCCATCGCCCGGGAAAACCTGCAGATCTACGGCATGTGGCTGAGCTTTGCCCTGTCGGCGGCGGTCATCACCTTTTTTGCCGCACGAATGGCGGAAGAGCTGCGCCGCCAGGAAGAGCTGCGCGCCATTCGCCGTGAAGAAGGCCTGCGGGACCAGCAGTTGCTGGCCGTCGCCACCCAGGCCGCCGGCGCGGCCCACGAATTGGGGACGCCGCTGGCGACCATGAGCGTACTGCTCAAGGAAATGACCCAGGACCATCACGACCCGGCCCTGCAAGACGACCTGAGCGTGCTGCAGGAACAGGTCAAGCAGTGCAAGCTGACCTTGCAGCAGCTGGTGCGCGCCGCCGAGGCCAATCGCCGCCTGGCGGTGGAGATGCAAGACGTCACCCAGTGGCTGGACGAAGCCCTGAACCGCTGGCACCTGATGCGTCCCGAAGCCAGTTACCGGTTTCACCTGCTGGGCCAGGGCACGGTGCCGCGCATGGCACCGCCGCCGGACCTGACCCAGGCGCTGCTGAACCTGCTGAACAACGCCGCCGATGCCTGCCCGGAAGGGTTGGAAGTGACCCTGGACTGGGATGCGGAAGATTTCACCATCAGCATTCGCGACCACGGCGCCGGTGTGCCGCTGGCGATTGCCGAGCAGATCGGCAAGCCCTTCTTTACCACCAAGGGCAAAGGCTTCGGCCTGGGCCTGTTTTTGAGCAAGGCCAGCGTGACCCGCGCGGGCGGCTCAGTGAAACTCTATAGTCATGAGGAAGGCGGCACGCTCACCGAGCTGCGCCTGCCCCGTGTCGCACGAGGAGACATCGATGAGTGACGAGATCCAAGTCGAAGGCGAAGAACTGCCGCACCTGCTGCTGGTAGATGACGACGCCACCTTTACCCGCGTGATGGCCCGCGCCATGAGCCGTCGTGGCTTTCGCGTCAGCACCGCAGGTTCCGCCGAGGAAGGCCTGGCCATCGCCACGGCCGACCTGCCGGAATACGCGGCCCTGGACCTGAAAATGGACGGCGACTCCGGCCTGGTGCTGCTGCCCAAGCTGCTGGAGCTGGACCCGGAAATGCGCGTGGTGATCCTCACCGGCTATTCCAGCATTGCCACCGCCGTCGAGGCGATCAAGCGTGGCGCCTGCAACTACCTGTGCAAGCCGGCAGATGCCGACGACGTGCTGGCCGCCTTGCTCTCCGAGCACGCCGACCTCGACACCCTGGTGCCGGAAAACCCGATGTCGGTGGACCGCCTGCAGTGGGAACACATCCAGCGGGTGTTGACCGAGCACGAAGGCAACATCTCCGCCACGGCCCGCGCCCTGGGCATGCATCGTCGAACGTTGCAGCGCAAGTTGCAGAAACGCCCGGTTCGACGTTGAACGGCGACTGAACAATCTGCTTCAGGCCGCACGGAGCCCTGAACCGATCGTTTATGATCGGTTCAAACGCCTGTTATTTTTTTCCTACCGAGCCTGAACAATGAATCAGAACGCTGAGTATTCCGCGGTCAATGACGCGGTGCGTGGGCAATTTTTAAGGAAAGTCTGGGCGCTGATCACCCCCTACTGGCGCAGTGAGGAGAAGTTCAAGGCCTGGCTGTTGTTGCTGGTGGTGCTGGGGCTTTCGCTGTTCAGTGTGGCCGTGTCGGTGTGGTTCAACAGCTGGAACCGCGACTTCTATAACGCCCTGGAAAAGAAGGACTACGACGCCTTCACCCACCTGCTGATGTATTTCAGCGTGATCGCCGTGGTGGCGATCGTCACCGGGGTGTTCACTTCCTATTTGCAGCAAATGCTCACCATCCGCTGGCGGCGCTGGCTGACTGAAACCTACTTCGCCAAGTGGCTGAGCGAGAAGAACTACTACCACCTGGAATATGGCGGCTACACCGATAACCCCGACCAACGTATCTCCGAAGACCTCAACGCCTTTACCAGCAGCACCCTGAGCCTGGGCCTGGGGTTTATCAGTAACCTGGTGAGCCTGGTGTCGTTCTCGGTGATCCTGTGGGGCGTGTCCGGCAGTATCGAGGTTTGGGGCATCACGATTCCCGGCTATATGTTCTGGGCGGCACTGGTATATGCCGTGCTGGGCAGTTGGTTGACCCACTTGATTGGTCGAAAACTGATCGGCTTGAGCAACCGCCAGCAACGCTTCGAGGCCGACTTGCGTTTCAGCCTGGTGCGGGTGCGCGAGAACGCGGAAAGCATCGCGCTGTTCAATGGCGAGCCGAATGAACACCAGCAACTGAGTGCACGTTTCGGGCGGGTGTGGAGCAACTTCTGGAGCATCATGCAGCTCAAGAAGCGCCTGAACTTTTTCACCAGTGGTTACTCGCAGATCGCGATCATCTTCCCGTTTGTGGTGGCAGCGCCGCGTTACTTTTCCGGCCAGATAGAGCTGGGCGTGCTGATGCAAGTGGCCAGTGCGTTTGGCAGCGTGCAGGGCAGCCTGAGCTGGTTTGTCGACGCGTACACCGTGTTGGCCAGCTGGCGTGCGACCTGTGATCGTCTGCTGAGCTTTGGCGAGGCGATGGAAGAAAACGAAGGCCGCAACACGGGCATCGAGTTGCAACGCCAGGGCGGCAATTTGCAGATGAGCAACCTCAGCCTCGATCTGGCGGATGGTCGTCACCTGCTCGATGGCGCCAACCTGACGGTTGCCGAGGGTGAGCGATTGATGCTCAGCGGGCGTTCCGGCAGCGGCAAGTCAACCTTGCTGCGGGCCATGGGCAATCTCTGGCCAAACGGCCACGGCAACATCCGCTTGCCGGCCGAGCGTTATCTGTTCCTGCCGCAAAAGCCGTACCTGTCGATTGGTACCTTGCGGGGTGTGTTGAGTTATCCACAGGAGGAGGGCGCGTACCCGCCGCAACGTTATGCACAGGTCCTGGAAACCTGCCGCCTGGCGCACCTGATTCCACGCTTGGACGAGGCCAATCACTGGCAGCGCATGCTGTCGCCGGGTGAGCAACAGCGCCTGGCGTTTGCGCGGGCGTTGTTGTTTGAACCGCAATGGCTGTACATGGACGAGGCCACCTCGGCGATGGACGAGGAAGATGAGGCGGCGCTGTATCAGGCGTTGATCGATGAGTTGCCGGGGTTGAGCATCGTCAGCGTCGGGCACCGCAGCAGCCTCAAGCGTTTCCATGGGCGGCATGTGCGGATACAGGACGGGCAGCTACAAGAACAGCCAGTGTCCTGAAGTCGGACTCGGTCAATGTGGGAGCGGGCTTGCTCGCGAATACGGTGGGTCAGTTAATACATCGGGTGACTGATAGACCGCATTCGCGAGCAAGCCCGCTCGCACATTGGATCAGTGTCGTCTGGTCGACCTGGTGCCAACAAAAAAGCCCGGCTGATCATCGATCAGCCGGGCTTTTTTATGCCGCTTGAAAAGCTATTACTTCTTCAAGCCGTAATGCTCATCCAGCATCCCCGGGGCATTTGGCGTTTTTGGCGCGTAATCCCGTGGCGGTTCCTGATTTTCCCGCGGAGGGGTCAGGCGTTCCCGTGGAGCGTGCGGTGCATCGGAATGCAGCGCGGCCAGCAGGCGCTGGCGGGTGATGTCGTCCAGGGCCAGGCGGTTGGCACCCTCGGCGAGATGATCCTGTACTTCCTGATAGCTCTGAGTGAGCTTTTTCACCAGGGTCGCGGTGCTGTTGAAGTGGGTAACAACCTCGTTCTGATAACTGTCAAAACGTTCCTGAATGTCATCCAGCTGACGCTGCGTGCGGTTAGGCGCGGCATTCGGCAGCAGGCGGGCAACCAGGAATCCAATGGCGACACCGGCAACCAAGGCGAGAGTCGGCAACAACCAAACTAAGAGCGAGTGTTCCACGAGTCCTTCCTCTATAAACGGCTTTGCTTTACGTTAACGGCTCGGACCTGCGCTGTATACCGCGATTAAGCTCGCAATGATGCCATGCACAGACTTTTAGCTAGACGAGTCGACCCCTTGAGAGGTCACGGAGTTCCTTCCTTGCTGATGCGTGAAACCCCCGTTTTGATCGATGGCCCGGTAGGCCAACTGGAAGCCCTGTATCTGGATCACCCCGAGCCACGTGGCCTGGCGCTGATCTGTCACCCGAACCCGGTGCAGGGCGGCACCATGCTCAACAAAGTCGTATCGACCCTGCAACGCACCGCGCGCGATGCCGGCTTGATCACGTTACGTTTCAATTATCGCGGTGTCGGCACCAGTGCCGGTACGCACGATATGGGCACCGGTGAAGTCGACGACGCCGAAGCGGCAGCCACCTGGCTGCGTGAAAAGCATCCCGACCTGCCGATCACCCTGCTGGGTTTTTCCTTCGGCGGGTTTGTCGCGGCCACCCTCGGCGGCCGCCTGGAAGCCAAGGGCGAAAAACTCGCGCACCTGTTCATGGTGGCCGCGGCCGTGATGCGCCTGCGGGATAACGACGTGTTGCCACAAGGCTGCCCATTGACCGTGATCCAGCCGGAAACCGACGAAGTGGTCGACCCGCAACTCGTCTACGACTGGTCCGCGGCCCTGAATCGCCCCCATGAGCTGCTGAAAGTGGCAGAATGCGGACACTTTTTTCATGGCAAGCTGACCGATCTCAAGGATCTTGTGCTGCCACGTCTTTCGAATTGATGACAAGCGATCACCCATGACGACCCGTACCCGCATCCTCACCGGCATCACCACCACCGGCACGCCGCACCTGGGCAACTACGCCGGCGCGATTCGCCCGGCGATCCTTGCCAGCCAGGACGCCAACGCCGACTCCTTCTACTTCCTGGCCGACTACCACGCCCTGATCAAGTGCGATGACCCGCAGCGCATCCAGCGCTCGCGCATGGAAATCGCCGCGACCTGGCTGGCCGGTGGCCTGGATGTGAACCGGGTAACCTTCTACCGCCAGTCCGACATCCCGGAAATCCCCGAGCTGACCTGGCTGCTGACCTGCGTGGCGGCCAAGGGCTTGCTCAACCGTGCGCACGCCTACAAGGCCTCGGTGGACAAGAACCTGGAGAACGGCGAAGACCCGGATGCGGGGATCACCATGGGCCTGTACAGCTACCCGGTGCTGATGGCCGCGGACATCCTGATGTTCAACGCCCACAAGGTGCCGGTCGGTCGTGACCAGATCCAGCACGTGGAAATGGCTCGCGACATCGGCCAGCGCTTCAACCACCTGTTCGGCAAGGGTAAAGAATTCTTCACCATGCCCGAAGCGCTGATCGAAGAAAGCGTCGCCACCTTGCCGGGCCTGGATGGCCGCAAGATGTCGAAGAGCTACGACAACACCATCCCGTTGTTCACCAGCGCCAAGGACATGAAGGACGCGATCTCGCGGATCGTCACCGACTCCCGCGCGCCGGGCGAAGCCAAGGATCCGGACAACTCGCACCTGTTCACCCTGTACCAGGCATTTGCCACCCAGACCCAGGAAGAAGAGTTCCGCGGTGAACTGCTGCAAGGCCTGGGCTGGGGCGAGGCGAAGAACCGTCTGTTCCAACTGCTGGACGGCCAGTTGGGTGAAGCGCGCGAGCGTTATCACCAACTGATGTCGCGCCCGTCGGACATGGAAGACCTGCTGCTGGTCGGCGCCCGCAAAGCCCGCGCCGTGGCTGCACCGTTCCTGGCCGAACTGCGTGAAGCGGTGGGCCTGCGCTCGTTCGTCAATCCGGTCGCCGTGGCTGCCACCACCAAGAAGAAAGCTGCGAAAGCCGCACGCTTTGTCAGCTTCCGCGAAGACGACGGCAGCTTCCGCTTCCGTTTGCTGGCGGCCGAAGGCGAGCAACTGCTGCTGTCGCGCAACTTTGCCGACGGTAAAACCGCAGGCGCCGTAACCAAGCAGCTGCAATCGGGTCAGGCGCTGGATGTACGCAGTGAAGCCTCGAGCTTCAGCGTGTGGCTGGACGGTGAAGTCGTCGCCGATAGCCCGGCGTTCGCCGACAGCGCCTCGCGGGATGCGGCGATCGAAGCCTTGCGCGTTGCGTTGACCCCAATCGAGGATTGACCCGACCAAGGGTTGATTGCCATTCTTCAGGGCCGTCGTTACAGTGGCGGCCCGTTTTTGTTGCCTTGCTAACGAATTATGACGCCCCTAGAACGATATCAAGCTGATCTGAAACGCCCTGAATTCTTCCATGACGCTGCCCAGGAAACTGCGGTGCGCCATTTGCAGCGCCTGTACGACGACCTGGTCCAGGCCTCGCAGAACAAGCCGGGCATGTTCAGCAAGCTGTTTGGCAAGAAAGACCACACGCCGGTCAAGGGCCTGTATTTCTGGGGTGGTGTTGGCCGGGGCAAGACTTACCTGGTGGACACCTTCTTCGAAGCGCTGCCGTTCAAGGAAAAGGTCCGCACCCACTTCCACCGCTTCATGAAGCGCGTGCATGAAGAGATGAAGACCCTGCCGGGCGAGAAGAACCCGCTGACCATCATCGCCAAGCGCTTCTCGGAAGAAGCCCGGGTGATCTGTTTCGATGAGTTCTTCGTCTCCGACATCACCGACGCGATGATCCTCGGCACCCTGATGGAAGAGCTGTTCAAGAACGGCGTGACCCTGGTCGCCACCTCGAACATCGTGCCCGACGGCCTGTACAAGGACGGCCTGCAACGCGCGCGTTTCCTGCCGGCCATCGCCCTGATCAAGCAGAACACCGACATCGTCAACGTCGACAGCGGCGTCGACTACCGCCTGCGTCACCTTGAACAAGCCGAACTGTTCCACTACCCGCTCAACGAAGTGGCCCAGGAAAGCCTGCGCAAGAGTTTCCGCGCGCTGACGCCGGAATGCACCCAGGCGATTGAAAACGACAAGCTGATCATCGAAAACCGCGAAATTATCGCGCTGCGCACCTGCGATGACGTGGCCTGGTTCGAATTCCGAGAACTGTGCGACGGCCCTCGCAGCCAGAACGACTACATCGAACTGGGCAAGATCTTCCACGCGGTGATCCTGAGCGGTGTCGAGCAGATGAGCGTCACCACCGACGACATCGCGCGGCGCTTTATCAACATGGTCGACGAATTCTACGACCGCAACGTCAAGCTGATCATCTCGGCGGAAGTCGAGCTCAAGGACCTCTACACCGGCGGCCGCTTGAACTTCGAATTCCAGCGCACCTTGAGCCGCTTGCTGGAAATGCAGTCCCACGAGTTTCTGTCGCGGGCGCACAAGCCGTAAGCGATGTGCTTGAAATGAAAAAGGCCCGCAGCGATGCGGGCCTTTTTTTATGCAAATTTCCAGGTCAACAGAAAGCAACTGTGGGAGCCGGGCTTGCCCGCGATAGCGGTCTGTCGGTTGATGCCGCTGGTGCCTGGCACGCCGCCATCGCAGGCAAGCCAGCTCCCACATTTTTACTGCGTATACCCTTTGGTTACGCGGCCTGCTGGAACTGCTGGCGATACTGGTTGGGCGACAGCTCGGTATGCTGGCGGAACAGCCTCGCAAAGAAGCTCGCGTCGTCGTAGCCCACCTCGTAACTGATGGTCTTGATGCTTTTGCGGCTGCCGGACAGCAGGCCCTTGGCTGTCTCGATGCGCAACCGTTGCAGGTAGTGCAGCGGCTTGTCACCGGTGGCGGTCTGGAAGCGGCGCATGAAGTTGCGGATGCTCATGCCGTGTTCCCGGGCCACGTCTTCGAAGCGGAACTTGTCGGCGAAGTGCTCTTCGAGCCAATGCTGGATCTGCAGGATGATCACGTCCTGGTGCAGCTTCTGCCCGCCAAAACCGATGCGCCCGGGGGCGTAGCTGCGTTGCACTTCGTAGAGGATGTCGCGGGCTACGGCCTGGGCGATGTTGGCGCCGCAGAAGCGTTCGATCAGGTAGATGTAGAGGTCGCAGGCTGAAGTGGTGCCGCCGGCGCAGTAGAGGTTGTCGGCGTCGGTCAGGTGCTTGTCCTGGTTCAGCTGCACCTTGGGAAAGCGTTCGGTGAAAGCGTTGAAGAAGCGCCAATAGGTGGTCGCTTCCTTGCCATCCAGCAGGCCGGCTTCGGCGAGCCAGAACACCCCGGTGGCTTCGCCGCACAGCACCGCGCCACGGGCGTGTTGTTCACGCAGCCAGGGCAGCACTTGGGGGTAGCGTTGGCACAACGAGTCGAAATCGTCCCAGAAGGCCGGGAGCACGATGATGTCGGCGTTTTCGAGGCCGCCGTCCACCGGCATGATCACATCGCTGAAGCTGCGCACCGACTGCCCGTCGGGGCTGACCAGGCGGGTTTCGAAGGCGGGGGTGAGGCCCTGGCCCAGCTGTTTGCCGTAGCGCAGGCTCGCGAGGTGGAAGAAATCCTTGGCTTGCATGAGGGTTGAAGCGAATACCCGATCAATGGCCAAAATGCTGACGCGCCGCAAGGGCGTGGAGATTTGGTTAGACATAATTTCATTTATTCTTATAGGGGAAAGTGGTCACCAGACGGCTGGATCGTCTTATTTTTTGTCGCATGTGTCCAGTGTCCCGTGACGCCTTCGCGGCTTAGGCTCTGTGATCCCGGTCTTGTCCGACAATTCACACAGGTGACCCATGATTCCCAGAACCTTGTTCAGCTCGGAGCACGAACTCTTCCGCCAGAGCGTGCGCACCTTCCTCGAAAAAGACGCGGCGCCGTTCCACGGGCAATGGGAAAAGCAGGGCTACATCGACCGCAACCTGTGGAACAAGGCGGGGGAGGCGGGGATGCTCTGCTCGCATTTGCCGGAAGAGTACGGCGGCCTCGGGGCGGACTTTCTCTACAGCGCGGTGGTGATCGAGGAGATCAGCCGGCTGGGATTGACCGGGATTGGTTTCTCCCTGCATTCGGACATTGTTGCGCCCTACATCCTGCATTACGGCAGTGAGGCGCTGAAGCACAAGTACCTGCCCAAGCTGATCTCCGGGGAAATGGTCACGGCGATTGCCATGACCGAGCCGGGTGCCGGGTCCGACCTGCAAGGGGTCAAGACCACGGCGGTGCTGGATGGCGATGAATACGTGATCAACGGCTCCAAGACGTTCATCACCAATGGCTTCCTGGCTGATCTGGTGATCGTCGTGGCCAAGACCGATCCCAAGGCCGGCGCCAAGGGCACCAGCCTGTTCCTGGTGGAGGCCAACACGCCGGGTTTCGACAAGGGCAAGCGCCTGGAGAAGGTCGGGATGAAGGCCCAGGATACATCGGAGCTGTTCTTCCAGGATGTGCGGGTGCCCAAGGAGAATCTGCTGGGCCAGGCGGGGATGGGCTTTGCCTACCTGATGCAGGAGTTGCCGCAGGAGCGTTTGACGGTGGCGATTGGCGCGTTGTCGTCAGCTGAGGCGGCGTTGCAATGGACGCTGGAATACACCCGGGACCGCAAGGCGTTCGGCAAGGCGATCATCGACTTCCAGAACACCCGATTCAAACTGGCGGAGATTGCCACTGAAACCCAGATCGGCCGGGTGTTTGTCGACAAGTGCATGGAACTGCACCTGCAAGGCAAGCTCGATGTGCCCACGGCCGCGATGGCCAAATACTGGGCCACGGACCTGCAGTGCAAGGTGCTGGATGAGTGTGTGCAACTGCACGGCGGGTATGGGTTTATGTGGGAATACCCGATTGCGCGGGCGTGGGCAGATGCGCGGGTGCAGCGGATTTATGCGGGGACGAATGAGATCATGAAGGAGATTATTGCGCGGGCGCTTTGAATTCTTGGTGTTTTTGAGGGCCGCTTCGCGAGCAAGCCCGCTCCCACATTCGACTGCATTCCAAAGGTGGAACTCGGTCGAATGTGGGAGCGGGCTTGCTCGCGAAGGCGGTCTAGAGATCAATCAAGGTGCAGGATTCGGATGATCCTTCTGAATCGCCTCAATCCCTGCCAGCACCTCATCCGACAGTTTCAAATCAGCGCTGGCGATGTTGCTGTCCAGCTGCTCCAGGGTCGTGGCGCCAATGATGTTGCTGGTCACGAACGGTTGTTGGGTTACAAACGCCAATGCCATCTGCGCCGGGTCCAGGCCGTGCTCACGGGCCAGTGCCACGTAACGGCTGCATGCAGCTTCCGACTGCGGGTTGAAGTAGCGGCTGAAGCGGCTATAGAGGCTCAGGCGGCCCTTGGCCGGGCGTGCGCCACCTTCGTACTTGCCGCTGAGCATGCCGAACGCCAGCGGTGAATACGCCAGCAAACCGCACTGTTCACGGATGGCGATTTCCGCCAGGCCCACTTCAAAGCTGCGGTTGAGCAGGTTGTAGGGGTTCTGGATCGACACCGCGCGGGTCCAGCCACGGGCTTCGGCCAGGGCCAGGAACTTCATGGTGCCCCACGGGGTTTCGTTGGACAGGCCGATGTGGCGGATCTTGCCGGCCTTGACCTGCTCATCCAGGGCTTCGAGGGTTTCTTCCAGCGGCGTCAGGTCTTCTTCGGCCTTGTGCTTGTAGCCCAGTTGGCCGAAAAAGTTGGTGCTGCGTTCCGGCCAGTGCAGCTGGTAGAGGTCGATCCAGTCGGTTTGCAGGCGCTTGAGGCTCGCGTCCAGGGCTTCGGCGATGTGCTTGCGGTTGTGCTTGAGGCTGCCATCGCGGATGTAGTCGATGGTGTTGCCGGGGCCGGCGATCTTGCTGGCGAGGATCCAGTCGGCACGGTCGCCGCGGCTTTTGAAGTAATTACCGATGTAGCGCTCGGTGGTGGCGTAGGTGTCGGCCTTGGGCGGCACCGGGTACATTTCCGCGGTGTCGAGGAAGTTGATCCCCGCGGCCTTGGCCCGTTCGATCTGTGCGAAGGCCTCTGCCTCGCTGTTCTGCTCGCCCCAGGTCATGGTGCCCAAGGCTATCGCGCTCACGTTCAGATCGGTTCGGCCCAGCTGTCGATAGTCCATCGGGTACTCCTTCAGGGAAAACAATCATAAAAGCAGGTTGAAATTTTTTTGGCAATCTGCATAATTGCCCACCTCTTTCTGCAGTGGAAGTGATGCGCCGCCTGCCGAAGAATCTTGCCGTTGAACGGACGCGCCGACCCGAGCCCCCGATAGCGTCTGTATCCGGCTGCCTTTGACTTGTCAAAGTACGCACTATTCAGTAAGATCCGCCGTCTAATTTACAGGGCGGCCCCTGAGGCTATTAAAGAATGACAACTTTTACTGCAAAACCAGAAACAGTTCAGCGCGACTGGTTTGTCGTCGACGCCGCTGGTCAGACCCTGGGTCGTCTGGCCACTGAAGTCGCCAGCCGTCTGCGTGGCAAGCACAAGCCTGAGTACACCCCTCACGTTGATACCGGTGACTACATTGTCATCATCAACGCCGAGCAGGTACGTGTTACCGGCAACAAAGCGCAAGACAAAATGTACTACCGTCACTCCGGTTTCCCAGGCGGTATCAAGTCTTCGAACTTCGAAGGCCTGATCTCCAAAAAGCCTGAAGCCCCGATTGAAATCGCGGTCAAAGGTATGCTGCCGAAGGGCCCACTGGGTCGCGACATGTATCGCAAGCTGAAAGTCTATGCGGGCGCTGCTCACCCTCATGCTGCTCAGCAGCCCCAAGAACTGAAGTTTTAACGGAATAGTTCATTATGTCGGCGACTCAAAATTACGGCACTGGCCGTCGCAAAACCGCTACCGCTCGCGTTTTCCTGCGTCCGGGTACTGGTAACATCTCGATCAACAACCGCACTCTGGAAAATTTCTTCGGTCGCGAAACTGCCCGCATGGTAGTTCGTCAGCCGCTGGAATTGACCGAGACCGTTGAAAAGTTCGACATCTACGTCACCGTTATCGGTGGCGGTGTAAGTGGTCAAGCTGGCGCAATCCGCCACGGTATCACTCGCGCTCTGATGCAGTACGACGAAACCCTGCGTGGCGCTCTGCGCAAAGCTGGCTTCGTGACTCGCGATGCTCGTGAAGTTGAACGTAAGAAAGTTGGTCTGCGTAAAGCGCGTAAGCGTCCGCAGTACTCGAAGCGTTAATTCGCTTTTACGTTCCAGAAAACGCCCAGCCTCCTCACGGAGCTGGGCGTTTTTTATTGCCTGCTATTTATGTAAAAAAATCTGTGTGACAACTTGCCACATCCGTAGAGCCCCTATACTCAAAGGCTTGGAGCCAGTGCCGGGGGTAATTACCTTGTCAGACGTGGGGCTTTTCATTACCATTCGGCAAAATTTTTATAAGTTCAGATTTAACACTTAGTAGACGCCTGATTTAACAGGCCACAAAGCTGATGGGAGAGGACTGAATGAGCAATGACGGCGTGAATGCAGGCCGGCGTCGCTTCTTGGTAGCAGCCACATCCGTGGTGGGTGCTGCAGGAGCGGTGGGGGCTGCGGTCCCGTTCGTGGGGTCATGGTTTCCCAGTGCCAAGGCGAAAGCCGCAGGTGCACCGGTGAAGGTGAATGTCAGCAAGATCGATCCAGGCCAGCAAATGATTGCTGAATGGCGCGGTCAGCCAGTGTTCATCGTTCGTCGTACCGAGGAAATCCTGGGAAATCTGAAGAAGATCGAGGGCCAGCTGTCCGACCCCGACTCGAAGAATTCCGACCAACCCGCTTACGTCGATAAGGAAATTCGCTCGATCAAGCCGGAAATTCTGCTGCTGATCGGTATCTGCACCCACTTGGGTTGCTCTCCCACCTTCCGCCCGGAAGTGGCGCCCGCGGACCTGGGCAAGGACTGGGTCGGGGGCTATTTCTGCCCGTGCCACGGTTCTCACTACGACCTCGCTGGCCGCGTCTACAAGTCACAACCCGCACCACTGAACCTGCCAGTTCCGCCACATCACTACGAGACTGACAGTGTCATTGTCATTGGCGTCGACGAGGGGGAGAAAGCCTGATGAGCAAGTTCATGGATTGGGTGGATGCGCGCTTCCCCGCGACCAAGATGTGGGAAGACCACCTCAGCAAGTACTACGCACCGAAGAATTTCAACTTCTTCTATTTCTTTGGCTCCCTGGCACTTCTGGTACTGGTCAATCAGATCGTTACCGGTGTCTGGCTGACGATGAGCTACACCCCGTCGGCCGAAGAAGCCTTCGCCTCCGTCGAATACATCATGCGCGACGTCGAGTACGGCTCGATCCTGCGTCTGCTGCACTCCACCGGCGCCTCGGCGTTCTTCATCGTCGTCTACATGCACATGTTCCGTGGCCTGCTCTACGGTTCGTACCAGAAGCCCCGCGAGCTGGTGTGGGTGTTTGGCATGCTGATCTACCTGGCACTGATGGCCGAGGCCTTCATGGGCTACCTGCTGCCGTGGGGCCAGATGTCCTATTGGGGCGCCCAGGTGATCATCTCGCTGTTCGGTGCGATCCCGGTCATCGGCAACGACCTGACCCAGTGGATTCGCGGTGACTACCTGATCTCCGGGATCACCCTGAACCGCTTCTTCGCCTTGCACGTGGTGGCCTTGCCGATCGTGATCCTGGGTCTGGTAGTGCTGCACATCCTGGCGTTGCACGAAGTGGGTTCGAACAACCCCGACGGCGTGGATATCAAGAAGCACAAGGACGAAAACGGCGTACCGCTGGACGGCATTCCGTTCCACCCGTACTACACCGTGAAAGATATCGTCGGTGTGGTGGTGTTCCTGTTCATCTTCTGCTCGATCGTGTTCTTTTTCCCGGAGATGGGCGGTTATTTCCTCGAGAAACCGAACTTCGAACAGGCGAACGCCTTCAAGACCCCGGAACACATTGCCCCGGTCTGGTACTTCACTCCGTTCTACGCGATCTTGCGGGCGATTCCCGACAAACTCATGGGCGTTATCGCCATGGGCGCAGCGATTGCAGTGCTGTTCGTGCTGCCGTGGCTCGACCGTAGCCCGGTCAAGTCCATGCGCTACAAGGGCTGGCTGAGCAAGATCTGGCTGTGGGTGTTCTGCATTGCGTTCGTGATCCTGGGTGTACTGGGCGTACTGGCGCCGACCCCGGAGCGTACGTTGCTGTCGCAGGTCTGCACCTTCCTGTACTTCGCCTACTTCATTCTGATGCCGTTCTATACCCGGCTCGAGAAGACCAAACCGGTACCGGAAAGGGTGACTGGCTGATGAAAAAATTATTCGTTGCATTCATTCTTGCGGCCCTGCCGCTGCTGTCTTTCGCCGCTGAACACGGCCCAGAGCTGGAAAAAGTCGACATCGACGTGTCGGACAAAGCCGCAATGCAGGACGGGCTGCGTACGTTCACCAACTACTGCATGGGCTGCCACAGCGCCAAGTTCCAGCGTTACGAGCGAGTGGCCGACGACCTGGGCATTCCCCATGACGTGATGCTGAGCCACTCGGTGTTCACCGGGGCGAAGATCGGCGACCACATGACCATCGGCATGCAACCGGCCGACGCCAAGACCTGGTTCGGGGCTGCACCGCCCGACCTGACCCTGGTGGCCCGTGTGCGTGGCACCGATTGGCTCTATGGCTACCTGAAATCCTTCTATGAAGACCCGACGCGTCCCTACGGCGTGAACAACAAAGTGTTCCCGAACGTCGGTATGCCTAACGTTCTGGTCGGCCTGCAAGGTCGCCAAGTGGTAGGATGCAAGCAAGTACAAATCGTCGAAGACGGCAAGAAGCAGTATGATCCGCTCACCGGTACGCCTTTGACTCATGAAGCGTGCGATCAGCTGACCATAGTGCCGAAGACCGGCACGCTGAACGAAGAGCAGTTCGACGAGAAGGTCAAGAATCTGGTGACCTTCCTGGCCTACTCGGCCAACCCAGTGAAGCTGCAGCATCAGCGCATTGGTACCTATGTGTTGCTGTACCTGGCCTTCTTCTTCGTGTTCGCCTATCTGCTGAAACGCGAATACTGGAAGGATGTGCATTGATCCAACCGTAAGTAATTGCTGTTAATCTTGCGCGCCCAGCGGCATCTCTGAAGGTAAGTCTGGTTTATCCAGGCGTCACGGAGATGCTCACTGGGCGCGCTCGTTTTTGAGCTTCCGATAATTTCAACAAGCGAGGAGGACCGCCATGGGCGTGACCAATCGGTTGGCCTGTTACTCCGACCCCGCCGACCACTATTCCCACCGAGTACGCATCGTGCTCGCAGAGAAGGGTGTCAGCGCAGAGATCATCAGTGTGGAGGTGGGACGTCACCCGCCGAAACTGATCGAAGTGAACCCTTACGGCAGCTTGCCCACCCTGGTCGATCGTGACCTGGCGTTGTGGGAGTCAACCGTGGTGATGGAATACCTGGATGAGCGTTATCCCCATCCACCGTTGCTGCCGGTGTATCCGGTGGCGCGTGCCAACAGCCGCCTGCTGATCCATCGGATCCAGCGTGACTGGTGTGGCCTGGTGGACCTGATTCTGGATTCACGCAGCAAGGAAGCGGCCCGGGTTCAGGCGCGCAAGGAATTGCGCGAGAGCCTGACCGGTGTTTCGCCGTTGTTTGCCGACAAACCTTTTTTCCTCAGCGAGGAACAAAGTCTGGTGGATTGCTGCCTATTACCCATACTCTGGCGCTTGCCGATTTTGGGCATAGAACTGCCGCGGCCTGCCAAGCCGCTGCTTGACTACATGGAGCGCCAGTTTGCGCGTGAGGCTTTCCAGGCGAGTCTGTCTGGTGTCGAACGCGATATGCGCTAAGGCTTAAGGAGCCGTTGATGAACTCCAGTCGACCTTACCTGGTCCGCGCGCTCTATGAGTGGATAGTGGACAACGATTGCACCCCGCACATGCTGGTCAATTCCGAGTTTCCCGCGGTTCAGGTACCGCAAGGTTTTGCCAGTGACGGACAAATCGTCCTGAACGTTTCACCCAGTGCCGTGCGACACCTGCACATGGACAATGAAGCGGTCAGCTTTGAAGGGCGTTTCGGCGGTGTGCCGCATACGCTGTTCGTGCCCATCGGTGCCATCCTCGGGATCTACGCCCGGGAAAATGGCCAGGGCATGGTGTTTGATCTGGAGTCTTCCCTTGAGGATGACGAAGCGATCGAACTCGAAGGCGAAGATGATGTGCCGCCGCCGGATTCCGAGCCACCGCGTCCAAGCGGTCGGCCGAGTCTGAAAGTGGTGAAGTAACAAGGCGCGGGCCCTCGGGCCAGCGTTGAAAATGCCTCGGTGATGCCGGGGCATTTTTTTGCCTGGCGAAAACCCCGGCGGTTATAGATGAAAGTCATGACAGGACGGTGATCGTACAACCGCCATGGGCTATCATGCGTGCTTCAGATCGCCGAGATAGATGATTCATCATGGAAAACTCCAGCGCCGCCCCTCGTCTTCCCCGCAAGCGCCGCAGCCTTGCCCAGGAATTGGTCACGGTGTTGTCCGAGCAGATCCGCGACGGCCAACTCAAACGTGGCGACAAACTGCCCACCGAGTCGGCGATCATGGACGCCCATGGGGTCAGCCGCACCGTGGTGCGTGAAGCCATCTCGCGATTGCAGGCCGCCGGGCAGGTAGAAACCCGCCATGGCATCGGCACTTTTGTACTGGATACGCCAAGCCCCAGCGGTTTCCGGATTGATCCGGCCACTGTCGTCACCCTGCGTGATGTGCTGGCCATCCTTGAACTGCGGATCAGCCTGGAAGTGGAGTCTGCCGGGCTCGCCGCCCAGCGCCGTAGCGACGAGCAATTGGCCGGCATGCGCGCTGCCCTCGATGCGCTGAACGAAAGTGCGGCCCACGCCGGTGATGCGGTGGCGTCGGACTTCCAGTTCCACCTGCAGATTGCCCTGTCCACCGGCAACCGCTACTTCACCGACATCATGACCCACCTGGGCACCAGCATCATTCCGCGCACGCGGCTGAACTCGGCACGCCTGGCCCATGATGACCAGCAGCACTACATGAGCCGCCTGAGCCGCGAACACGAAGAGATCTATGAGGCGATCGCGCGCCAGGATTCGGATGCGGCGCGGGCGGCCATGCGGTTGCACCTGACCAACAGCCGTGAGCGGCTGCGCCATGCCCATGAAGAGGCGGAAGCGCAGCGCGGTTGATTCCAGGCTGGACGTAAGCGTGTGGCTTGAAAGCTCATTGTGGCGAGGGAGCTTGCTCCCGTTGGGCCGCGCAGCGGCCCCAAAATCCATTGCCCCGAGTTCTGTCTGAAAGAACCCCGTGTTCTTGCCGGGGCTGCTTCGCAGCCCAACGGGAGCAAGCTCCCTCGCCACAGGTTAATGCGCGAGGCTTAACTCACGTCTTTCAGGCCGGCTGATTCGGCTTGTAGTCCTTGAGCAGCAGATACGTGCTCCAACCCCACCAGTCATTGGTCCACTGCTTGTCGTTCAGGTTGTTGACGTCCTTGCGTCGCAGCACCTTGTCGCCTTCAGCCTTGAACAGCGGTGAGAAGTTGTTCGCCGGGTTCTGCGCGGCGTTCAGGTCCGGCACATACAGCGGTGCCTTGAAGTTGGCCGGGGAGGGCGCCATGCCGCTGATAAACGTTTCGAAGATCTCATCGGCCGAGGCCTGCACGGCGCGTTTGACCATGGCGCGGTTGGCCGCATCGTTGCTGTCGAAATAGCGTTTATCACCGTAGGCATGCCACTGCTCGCCCAGGGCGTTGCGCACATTGAGCCCGAACTTGCTGTCTTCATCGTGCATGAAGCGGCTGATCAGCGATCCCAGTTCGCCCGGTGTCACCACTGCCGCCAGTTGCTTGCGCGGTACCCGCAGGTGCCCGGCGGAAAATAGATCGGTCAAAAAGTGATCAGCAAAGCTGTTCATGGCATAGGCCAGTTCCAGCGCCTGGTCGGTGCCGGTCTGATGCGCCACGACGGCTTGTTGCAAGGCTGCCGTATGCCCCGCCAGATAGGCCGCCAAAGCCCATTCGCCAAAGTGGTCGGCATTGTCTGCCGCCAGTTTCAGGTAGCGCCCCAGTGGAATCAGCGCCGAGACGGCACTGCCGCCGCCGGTGATGCGGTTCCATTCCTCGGACAAGGTGTCACCCAGCGCGTCATAGGCTTCATGGGGTTGCTTGCCATCCTTGATCGCCTGGTTGACCGCATTGATCTCCTTTTGCATCACCGCGAGGATCTTGCCCGCTTCTTCCCGTGATGCTGGCAATACCGCCAGCGAGTTGAATGCATCGGTAAAGCGCTGCACACGATCAGCGGGCGATGTACCTTCGTTGATGGGGCGCCCGGGGATGCCATAGAAATCACCGCCCAGGGCGATGATCTGGCCGTAGCTCAGCGCCAGGCCATTGGGCAGGTGCAATTCGACCTGCCGGGCGGGAATCGGCGGGGCGTCCTTGACGAAACGCAACAGGGTGTCGTCGCCGATGGCGGTGTGTTCGCCGCCTTCAAAACGCAGGGTTGGCGGGGTTTTCACGGGTGTGGCGAGTTCAAGATCTGACATGTTAGCTCCTTGCTATGTCGTAGGAATCTTCCGTAATAACTGTACGTATATACAGTTATTCAGAGCATAGAGGAAAAACTTCCTACGTCAAGAAAGCAGCAATCGAGAAGGGCGGCGATGAATTGCAGTTGACGAATATTTTTATAGTTGTACGATGACGTACGACATCAAGATAACCATCCGTAATCTCACAACAGAAAGTCTTCGCCCAGGGTGTTCGAATAATGAATCCACAAGAACTGAAGTCCATCCTCTCTCACGGTCTGCTGTCTTTCCCGGTGACCGATTTCAATGCCCAGGGT
This sequence comes from Pseudomonas sp. KK18, assembly GCF_037094675.1. Classification (NCBI taxonomy): domain Bacteria; kingdom Pseudomonadati; phylum Pseudomonadota; class Gammaproteobacteria; order Pseudomonadales; family Pseudomonadaceae; genus Pseudomonas; species Pseudomonas sp. KK18. Next base: position 6,203,241 of record NZ_CP146605.1, on the reverse strand, counting down.
GATTTCCACCAGGCGGGCTACATCAAGCGTCTGGAATGGCTGGCCCCTTATGGCGCTACCGCCTTGTTCGCCGCTGGCGGCACCGGTGAGTTTTTCTCCCTGGCGGCCAGCGAATATTCGCAAGTGGTGAAAACCGCCGTTGATACCTGCGCCACCAGCGTGCCGATTCTTGCCGGTGTCGGCGGTGCCACCCGCCAGGCCATCGAGTACGCCCAGGAAGCCGAGCGTCTGGGCGCCAAAGGCCTGTTGCTGCTGCCGCACTACCTGACCGAAGCCAGCCAGGACGGGGTTGCCGCCCACGTTGAAGCGGTGTGCAAGTCGGTCAAGATCGGTGTAGTGGTCTACAACCGCAACGTCTGCCGCCTGACCGCGCCGCTGCTGGAACGCCTGGCCGAGCGCTGCCCGAACCTGATCGGTTACAAGGACGGCCTGGGTGACATTGAATTGATGGTGTCGATCCGTCGTCGCCTCGGTGACCGTTTCAGCTACCTGGGCGGCTTGCCGACTGCAGAGGTTTACGCCGCTGCCTACAAGGCCCTGGGCGTGCCGGTGTACTCCTCGGCGGTGTTCAACTTCATTCCAAAAACCGCGATGGACTTCTACCACGCCATTGCCCGGGAAGATCACGCCACCGTCGGCAAGATCATCGACGACTTCTTCCTGCCGTACCTCGACATCCGTAACCGCAAGGCCGGTTACGCGGTGAGCATCGTCAAGGCCGGGGCGAAAATCGTCGGTTACGACGCAGGCCCCGTGCGTACGCCGCTGACCGATCTGCTGCCGGAAGAATACGAAGCCCTGGCCGCGTTGATCGACAAGCAAGGCGCGCAATAACCCATCACCAAGGCCGCTGAGTAATCAGCGGCTTTTTGCGTCAGGAGAGAATTCGTGTCCCAAGCCAAGCGTTTTGAAAACTACATCGGTGGCCAGTGGGTTGCCGGCGCCGACTACTCGGCCAACATCAATCCGTCGGAGTTGTCTGATGTCATTGGCGAATACGCCAAGGCTGACCTCGCCCAGGTCCACGCGGCCATCGACGCTGCGCGCGCTGCTTTTCCGGCGTGGTCCACTTCCGGGATCCAGGCGCGTCATGATTCGCTGGATAAAGTCGGCACCGAAATCCTCGCCCGTCGCGAAGAACTCGGCACCCTGCTGGCCCGGGAAGAGGGCAAGACCCTGCCGGAAGCCATCGGCGAAGTGACCCGCGCCGGTAACATCTTCAAATTCTTCGCCGGTGAATGCCTGCGCCTGTCCGGCGACTACCTGCCGTCGGTGCGTCCGGGCGTCAACGTTGAAGTGACCCGTGAGGCGTTGGGCGTGGTTGGCCTGATCACGCCGTGGAACTTCCCGATTGCCATCCCGGCCTGGAAGATCGCCCCGGCCCTGGCCTATGGCAACTGCGTGGTGCTCAAGCCGGCTGAGCTGGTGCCGGGCTGCGCCTGGGCCCTGGCCGAAATCATCTCCCGCGCCGGCTTCCCTGCCGGTGTGTTCAACCTGGTGATGGGCAGCGGCCGTGTGGTCGGCGATGCCATGGTCAACAGCCCGAAAGTCGACGGCATCAGCTTCACCGGCTCGGTGGGCGTGGGTCGTCAGATCGCCGTCAGCTGCGTGTCGCGCCAGGCCAAGGTGCAGTTGGAAATGGGCGGCAAGAACCCGCAGATCATTCTCGACGACGCCGACCTCAAGCAAGCCGTCGAGCTGTCGGTACAGAGCGCGTTCTACTCCACCGGCCAGCGTTGCACCGCGTCCAGCCGCTTTATCGTCACCGCCGGGATTCACGACCAGTTCGTCGCGGCCATGGCCGAGCGGATGAAGTCGATCAAGGTCGGCCACGCCCTGAAAACCGGCACCGACATCGGCCCGGTGGTTTCCCAGGCCCAGCTGGACCAGGACTTGAAGTACATCGACATCGGCCAGAGCGAAGGCGCCCGGCTGGTCAGCGGCGGTGAGCTGGTGACCTGCGACACCGAAGGCTACTTCCTCGCGCCGACGCTGTTTGCCGACAGCGAAGCCGCGATGCGCATCAGCCGTGAAGAGATCTTCGGGCCGGTGGCCAACGTGGTGCGCGTGGCGGATTACGAGGCGGCGCTGGCGATGGCCAACGACACCGAGTTCGGCCTCTCGGCCGGTATCGCCACCACCTCGCTGAAATACGCCAACCACTTCAAGCGTCATTCCCAGGCCGGGATGGTGATGGTCAATCTGCCGACTGCCGGTGTGGATTACCACGTTCCATTCGGCGGCCGTAAGGGTTCATCCTACGGTTCGCGTGAGCAGGGTCGCTATGCGCAAGAGTTCTACACCGTGGTGAAAACCAGCTACATCGGTTCGTAACGGCTGCACCCTGTGGCGGGTCCGTGCCCGCCACAGGCTTACAATTTGATTACCCGCAAAAAAAATAATTAGTGGGAGTACATCTTCATGCAAGCGACCAAGCCGACCCATGTCCGCTATTTGATCCTGCTCATGCTGTTCCTGGTGACCACGATCAACTACGCCGACCGGGCCACCATCGCCATTGCCGGCTCCAGCCTGCAAAAAGACCTCGGCATCGACGCGGTCACCCTTGGCTATATCTTCTCCGCATTCGGTTGGGCCTACGTGGCCGGGCAAATTCCCGGCGGCTGGCTGCTGGACCGCTTCGGTTCGAAAAAAGTCTACGCCCTGAGTATCTTCACCTGGTCACTGTTCACCGTGCTGCAAGGCTATGTCGGTGAGTTCGGTGTTTCCACGGCCATCGTTGCGCTGTTCATGTTGCGCTTCCTGGTGGGCCTGGCTGAAGCGCCATCCTTCCCCGGAAATGCGCGCATCGTGGCGGCATGGTTTCCTACGGCTGAACGCGGGACTGCCTCGGCGATCTTCAACTCGGCGCAGTACTTCGCGACTGTGTTGTTCGCACCGCTGATGGGTTGGATCGTCTACACCTTCGGCTGGCAGCATGTGTTCGTGGTGATGGGCGGCATCGGTATCGTGTTCTCGCTGATCTGGCTGAAAGTTATCCACAGCCCGCGCCAGCACCCGATGATCAACGAGGCCGAGTTCCAGCACATCGCTGCCAACGGGGCCATGGTCGACATGGACCAGGACAAGGGCAGAGGCAAGAAAACCGACGGCCCGAAGTGGGATTACATCCGTCAGTTGCTGACCAACCGCATGATGCTCGGCGTGTACCTGGGCCAGTACTGCATCAATGGCATCACCTATTTCTTCCTGACGTGGTTCCCGGTGTACCTGGTTCAAGAACGCGGCATGACGATTCTCAAGGCCGGCTTCATCGCGTCCTTGCCGGCGATCTGCGGCTTTATCGGCGGCGTGTTGGGCGGGGTGATTTCCGACTACCTGCTGCGCAAGGGCCATTCGCTGACCTTCGCCCGCAAGGCGCCGATCATTGGTGGCTTGCTGATTTCCAGCAGCATTGTCGCGTGCAACTACGTGGACATCGAATGGATGGTGGTGGGCTTCATGGCCCTGGCCTTCTTCGGTAAAGGCGTTGGCGCACTGGGCTGGGCGGTTGTGTCCGACACCTCGCCGAAACAAATCGCTGGCTTGAGTGGCGGTTTGTTCAACATGTTCGGCAACCTGGCCTCCATCAGCACCCCGATCGTGATCGGCTACATCATCAGCACCACAGGCTCCTTCAAGTGGGCGCTGGTGTTTGTCGGTGCCAACGCATTGCTGGCGGTGTTCAGCTACCTGGTAATCGTTGGCCCGATCAAGCGTGTAGTGCTCAAAGAGCCGCCGGCCAAAGGCCCCGAGATGACTAAACTTTCCCAAGCGCATTCCTGAAGGGGCCCGCGTCATGCAGTTGATTGAACATGCCGATTCGCCACGCTCCATCCGTTTGCACGCGCTGGATAACGTGGTGATTGTGGTCAACGACCAGGGCGTACCGGCGGGGACCGAGTTTCCCGACGGCCTGGTGACGGTGGATTTCATTCCCCAAAGCCACAAGGTGACGCTGGAAGACATCCCCGAAGGCGGCCGCATCATTCGCTACGGCCAGACCATCGGTTATGCCCTGCGCCCGATTCCCCGCGGCAGTTGGGTGCAGGAAGATCAACTGCGCATGCCCACGGCGCCGCCGCTGGACAGCTTGCCGCTGTCCACTGAAGTGCCCGAGGCCCAGGCGCCGCTGGAAGGCTTTACCTTCGAGGGTTATCGCAATGCCGACGGCACCGTGGGCACGCGCAATATCCTCGGGATTACCACCACGGTGCAGTGCGTCACGGGCGTGCTGGACCATGCGGTGAAGCGCATCAAGGACGAGTTGCTGCCCAAGTACCCGAACGTCGATGACGTGGTGGCGCTGACCCACAGCTACGGCTGCGGCGTGGCGATCACGGCCACCGACGCCTACATCCCGATCCGCACCGTGCGTAACCTGGCGCGCAATCCGAACCTGGGCGGTGAAGCCCTGGTGATCAGCCTGGGTTGCGAGAAGTTGCAGGCCGGGCAGGTGATGCATGAAAACGACAGCTCGGTAGACCTGAGCGAGCCATGGCTGTATCGGTTGCAGGACTCCAGCCACGGCTTTACCGAAATGATCGAACAGATCATGGAACTGGCCGAAACCCGCCTGAAGAAACTCGACCTGCGCCGGCGGGAAACCGTACCGGCGTCGGAGTTGATCCTCGGTATGCAGTGTGGCGGCAGTGATGCGTTCTCGGGGATTACCGCGAACCCGGCGCTGGGTTATGCCTCGGATTTGCTGCTGCGGGCGGGCGCGACGGTGATGTTTTCCGAAGTGACCGAAGTGCGCGATGCGATCTACCTGCTGACTTCCCGTGCCGAGAACCAGGACGTGGCCCGGGAACTGGTGCGGGAAATGGACTGGTACGACCGCTACCTGGCCAAGGGCGAGGCGGATCGCAGCGCCAACACTACGCCGGGGAACAAGAAGGGTGGGTTGTCGAATATTGTCGAGAAGTCGTTGGGTTCCATCGTCAAGTCGGGCAGTAGTGCGATCAATGGCGTGCTTGGCCCGGGCGAGCGGTTCAATCGCAAGGGCCTGATCTTTTGCGCCACGCCGGCGAGTGATTTTGTGTGCGGCACGTTGCAGTTGGCGGCGGGGATGAATTTGCATGTGTTCACCACCGGGCGTGGCACGCCCTATGGGCTGGCGATGGCGCCGGTGGTGAAGGTCTCGACCCGGACGGAGCTGGCGCAGCGTTGGCCTGACCTGATTGACATCGACGCCGGGCGGATCGCCACCGGCCGGGCAACGATCGAGGAGTTGGGTTGGGAGTTGTTCCACTTCTATCTGGACGTGGCCAGCGGCAAGAAGCAGACATGGGCGGAGCAGCACAAGCTGCACAATGACATCACGTTGTTCAATCCGGCGCCTATTACCTGAGACAGATGTGCACTGTGTGGGAGCTGGCTTGCCTGCGATAGCGGTGGGCCAGTCAACAATGATGTTTGCTGTACCGACGCCATCGCAGGCAAGCCAGCTCCCACATTTGATCGGTGTGCTCCAGACGAACCCGCGCCAGGTGGCTTATCATTAGCCACCTACCGACGCCCACCCAAGGTTCTCCCCGGCATGCTGGCTATCTTCCTACAAACCCTGAACATCACCGCGCCGGTGTTTGCCATGCTGTTCCTGGGCGTCCTGCTCAAGCGCATCAACTGGATCAACGACAACTTTATCCACATCGCTTCGGCCCTGGTGTTCAACGTCACCATGCCAGCGTTGCTGTTCCTCGGGATTCTCCATGCCGACCTGCATTCAGCCCTCAAGCCCGGCCTGCTGATCTACTTCGCCGTCGCTACGCTGCTGAGCTTCGCCCTGGCCTGGGGCTGGGCGATCTTTCGGTGCCCGCGGGAAGATCGCGGCATCTATGCCCAAGGCGCGTTTCGCGGTAACAACGGGGTGATCGGCCTGGCCCTGGCCGCCAGTATGTACGGTGACTACGGGATTTCCCTTGGCGCGGTGCTCGCGGCGCTGGTGATCCTGTTCTACAACACCCTGTCGACCATTGTGCTGGCGGTGTACAGCCCGGTGATCAAGTCCGACCCGTGGAGCATTTTCAAAAGCGTGCTGGCCAACCCGTTGATCATCAGCGTGATCGCGGCGGCGCCCTTCGCGTATTTCCAGATCGGCTTGCCTGGCTGGCTGGAATCCTCCGGGCAGTACCTGGCGGACATGACCTTGCCATTGGCGTTGATCTGTATCGGTGGCACGTTGTCGTTGGCGGCGCTGCGTAAAAGCGGCGACATGGCCCTGAGTGCCAGCCTGATGAAGATGGTCTGGCTGCCGGTGATCGCGACCCTGGGGGCGTGGCTGCTGGGGTTTCGCGGGCCGGAGTTGGGGATTCTGTTCCTGTACTTCGGCGCGCCCACGGCGGCGGCCAGTTTTGTCATGGCGCGGGCGGCGCAGGGCAATCATGAACTGGCGGCCGCGATTATCGTGATCACCACCCTGATGGCGGCGGTGACCACGAATATCGGGATTTTCGTGTTGCAGGCGGGTGGCTGGATCTAGGCGTCTTTCTGGTAGCTGTCGATCACTTCCTGCGCGGCGCGGAAGGCGTCAATCGCCGCCGGCACACCGGCATACACCGCACAATGCAGCAGCGCCTCGCGAATCTCCTCCACGGTGCAACCGTTGTTCAGCGCGCCGCGCACGTGGCCCTTGAGTTCCTGCGGGCACTTGAGGGCGGTCAACGCGGCGAGGGTGATCAGGCTGCGGGTTTTCAGCGGCAACCCTTCGCGATTCCACACGCTGCCCCAGGCATGCTCGTTGACGAAATCCTGCAGCGGCTGGCTGAACTCCGTGGCATTGCCCAGCGCCCGATCGACAAACACATCACCCATCACCTGGCGGCGCATTTCAACGCCGGGCTTTTTCTGTTCGGTCATTGCGATTCCCTCTTGTGTTGGCGGCGCCAGGCTTGCAGCGAGGTGAACAACAGGAAAGCCACCAGCGCTGGCAGGACGTAATACAGCATCAGTTGTTCAAGCTTGTTGGCCAGCGGCATGCCGAAGGTGAACGACACCACGTGCAGCCCGTACACCAGGTACAGGCCCAGGAACACCAGGCCTTCGGCCCGGGTGACGCGGTAGCCCGAATAAAACACCGGCAGGCACAGGGCGACCACGCCGAGCATTACCGGCAGGTCGAAATCCAGGGCATTGGGCGACACCGACAACGGCGAGGGCGCCACGAGGGCGGTAAAGCCCAGCACCCCAAGCAGGTTGAACAGGTTGCTGCCGATCACGTTGCCCACGGCAATTTCCCGCTGGCCGCGCAGGGCGGCGATCAGCGAGGTGGCCAGGCAGGGCAGGGAAGTGCCGACGCCAATCAGCGTCAGGCCGATGATGCGTTCCGACAGGCCCAGGTCAGAGGCCACGTCCACCGCCGCGCCCAGCAGCAGGTGCCCGGCCAGTACGAGGATCAACAGTCCACCGAGCATCAGCAGCACGCTGCTCAGCCACGGCGCCTGCACCACAGTGTCCCGGGTGCGCGGGCGGCGGGAGTGGCGGGTCTGGTAGAGCAGCACGCCGAGGTAGGCCACCAGGGCCACCAGCAGTAACAGGCCATCGATCGGCGTGAGTTCTTCATTGGCGGCTAGCACAAACACCAGCAGGCTGGCGATGATCATCATCGGGATATCCAGGCGTACCAGTTGCCGGGAGACCCGCAGCGGAATGATCAGGGCTGCCAGGCCAAGGGTCACGAGGGTGTTGAAGATGCTGCTGCCGATCACACTGCCCACGGCGATGTCGGTGTTGTCCGCCAGGGTCGCTTGCAAGCTGATCGCTATCTGCGGCGCGCTGCTGCCGAAGGCGACGATGCTCAGGCCGATGATCAGCGGGCGCACCTTGAGGCTGGCCGCCAGGCGCACGGCGGCGCGTACTAATACTTCTGCGCCGAAGATCAACAGCAGCAGGCCGCTGATCAGTTCGATCAGGCTAAAGGGCGAGAGGGCGGTTAATGCGGAAATGGCCTGGGCTCCGTCGGTCAGTTGCTGAGGGCTTGCACGCGAACGCGCGCGGTGCCGCTGCCGATCATACCGATCTGTTCGGCGGCCTTGCGTGAAAGGTCGATCAGGCGCCCACGGGTATGCGGGCCGCGATCATTGATGCGGACAACGACGCTTTTGTTGTTGTCGAGATTGGTGACCTTCACCTGCGTGCCGAAGGGCAGGCGACGATGGGCGGCGGTCAGGGCATTCTGGTTGAACGGTTCACCGCTGGCAGTGCGGTTGCCGTGGTGTTTGGCGCCGTAGTAGGACGCGGAGCCGGTTTCGTCATAGCCGTTGGGGTCGATGAGGCCGCTGGCGCAGCCGGCGAGCAGAGAGAACAGGGCTAACAGGCCGAGTAGACGCTTCATTTTCAAGGTTTCCCCCTTACAGATGTGGGAGCGGGCTTGGGTGGGAGCGGGCTTGCTCGCGAATGCAGTGTGTCAGGCAACGAATAGGCTGACTGATCCACCGCTTTCGCGAGCAAGCCCGCTCCCACACAAGCCCGCTCCCACAAGGGGTCAGAGTTGGACGTGAGGTCCTGCTCCGACCATTTCACCGCGTTTAGCCTTCGAGTTTGCTTTTCAGCAGTTCGTTGACCTGTTGCGGGTTGGCCTTGCCTTTGGAGGCTTTCATCGCCTGGCCGACAAAGAAGCCGAACATCTTGCCCCGCTTGGCTTCATCCGCCGCACGGTATTGTTCAACCTGCTCGGCATTGGCTGCCAGCATCTCGTCGAGCACGGCCGAAATCGCGCCGCTGTCGGTGACTTGCTTCAGGCCGCGCTTTTCGATGATCTCGTCAGCGTTGCCTTCGCCGGCGGCCATGGCTTCAAACACGGTCTTGGCGATTTTGCCGGAGATGGTGTTGTCCTTGATCCGCAGCAACATGCCGCCCAACTGTTCTGCCGACACCGGTGCTTCGTCGATTTCCAGGCCCTGTTTGTTCAACAGGCTGCCCAGCTCAACCATCACCCAGTTGGCCGCCAGTTTGGCGTCGCCGGCAATGCTCACGACTTTTTCGAAGTAGTTGGCTTGCTCGCGGCTCGACGCCAGCACGCTTGCGTCATACACCGAAAGCCCGAACTGCGCCTGGAAACGCTCGCGTTTCTGCGGTGGCAGTTCCGGCAGCGTGGCGCGCACGTCAGCCAGGAACGAGTCCTCGATGACCACCGGCAGCAGGTCCGGATCGGGGAAGTAACGGTAGTCGTTGGCTTCCTCCTTGCTGCGCATGGCGCGGGTTTCGTCTTTGTTCGGGTCGTACAGGCGGGTCTGCTGGATCACCTTGCCGCCGTCTTCGATCAGCTCGATCTGGCGACGTACTTCGGTGTTGATCGCCTTCTCGATGAAACGGAACGAGTTGACGTTCTTGATCTCGCAGCGGGTGCCGTACTCGGCCTGGCCTTTTGGCCGCACCGACACGTTGCAGTCGCAACGCAGGGAGCCTTCGGCCATGTTGCCGTCGCAGATCCCGAGGTAACGCACCAGCGCGTGGATCGTCTTGACGTAGGCCACGGCTTCCTTGGCGCTGCGCATGTCCGGCTCGGAAACGATCTCCAGCAGCGGGGTGCCGGCGCGGTTCAGGTCGATGCCGGTGGCGCCGTTGAATTCTTCATGCAGGCTCTTGCCGGCATCTTCTTCCAGGTGCGCACGGGTCACGCCGACACGTTTGATGGTGCCGTCTTCCAGCGGGATGTCCAGGTAGCCCTTGCCGACGATCGGCAATTCCATCTGGCTGATCTGGTAGCCCTTGGGCAGGTCCGGGTAGAAGTAGTTCTTGCGGGCGAACACGTTGTGCTGGCCGATCTCGGCATCGATGGCGAGGCCGAACATCACCGCCATGCGCACCGCTTCCTGGTTCAGCACCGGCAGCACGCCGGGCATGCCCAGGTCTACCAGGCTGGCCTGGGTGTTGGGTTCTGCGCCGAACGTGGTGGCGCTACCGGAGAAAATCTTCGATTGGGTGGCGAGCTGGGTATGAATCTCCAGCCCGATCACGACTTCCCATTGCATAGTGTTCTCCTCAGAAGCCGGTAGGGGTGCGAGTGTGCCAGTCAGTGTTCAACTGGTACTGGTGCGCCACATTGAGCAGGCGGCCTTCCTGGAAATACGGGGCGAGCAGTTGCACGCCCACCGGCAAGCCATCGACGAAACCTGCAGGCATGGACAAGCCCGGCAGACCGGCGAGGTTGGCGGTGATGGTGTACAGGTCTTCCAGGTACTCGGCGATCGGGTCGCCGGTCTTGGCGCCGATCTTCCAGGCCGGGTTCGGCGTGGTTGGGCCGAGGATCACGTCGACTTCATTAAAGGCAGCCATGAAGTCGTTCTTGATCAGGCGACGGATCTTTTGCGCCTTGAGGTAGTACGCGTCGTAGTAGCCGGCCGACAGGGCGTAGGCACCGACCATGATCCGGCGTTGTACTTCCGCGCCGAAACCTTCGCCACGGGAGCGCTTGTACAGGTCGGTGAGGTCTTTCGGGTTTTCGCAGCGGTAGCCGAAGCGCACGCCGTCGAACCGCGACAGGTTGGAGGACGCTTCTGCCGGGGCGATCACGTAGTAGGCCGGAATCGCGTGCTGGTTGTTCGGCAGGCTGATTTCCTTGATCACGGCGCCGAGCTTTTCCAGCTCCTTGACGCTGTTGTGCACCAGTTCGGCGATGCGCGGGTCGAGGCCGGCGCTGAAATACTCTTTCGGCACGCCGATGCGCAGGCCTTTGATCGAGGTATTCAGGCTGGCGCTGTAGTCCGGCACGGGTTCATCAATGCTGGTGGAGTCCTGCGGATCGAAGCCTGCCATGCCTTGTAACAAAATTGCGCAGTCTTCAGCGGTGCGTGCCAGGGGGCCGCCCTGGTCGAGACTGGAGGCGTAGGCAATCATGCCCCAGCGGGAAACGCGACCGTAGGTCGGTTTCAGACCGGTGAGGTTGGTGAAAGCGGCCGGTTGGCGGATCGAGCCGCCAGTGTCGGTGGCCGTGGCGGCAGGTAACAGACGAGCGGCAACCGCGGCCGCCGAACCACCGGACGAACCGCCGGGCACGTGCTCGAGGTTCCACGGGTTTTTCACCGCGCCGTAGTGGCTCGACTCGTTGGCCGAGCCCATGGCGAATTCGTCCATGTTGGTCTTGCCCAGGGTCACGGCCCCGGCAGCGGCCAGCTTGGCGACCACAGTGGCGTCGTAGGGCGCCTTGAAATTGTCGAGCATCTTCGAGCCGCAACTGGTGCGAATGCCCTGGGTGCAGAACAGGTCCTTGTGGGCAATCGGCGCACCCAACAGGGCGCCGTTCTCACCGTTGGCGCGACGTGTGTCGGCGGCCTTGGCCTGGCTCAGGGCCAGCTCTTCGGTGATGCTGATGAAGCTGTTGACCTTAGGGTCCAGCTCGGCGATACGCGCCAGCAGGGTCGTGGTCAGCTCTTCGGAAGAAAACTTTTTGTCGGCGAGACCGCGGGCGATCTCGGCCAGAGTCAATTGATGCATTGCAGGCTCTTTCCCTTTAGTCGATGACTTTCGGAACCAGGTACAGGCCGTTTTCGACCGCTGGCGCGATGGACTGGTAAGCCTCGCGATTATTGCGCTCGGTCACGACGTCGGCGCGCAGGCGCTGGCTGGCTTCCAGCGGGTGAGCCAGGGGCTCGATGCCGTCGGTATTCACGGCTTGCATTTGGTCGACCAGCCCGAGAATGCTGTTCAGGGCTGCGGTGGTCTGTGGAAGATCGGCTTCATTGAGGCCCAGGCAGGCCAAATGAGCGATTTTTTCCACGTCGGAGCGTTCAAGCGCCATGGGATTCTCCAGTGGAAAACAGAACGGAAGCTATCCGTGTGTTAGATTGTAGGAACACTACCGCATTTCTACGGTCATATGGCCGCGATTGTGGGGGTTGGTGCACAGAAAGTCGGCCAATTTAGCACATTGGCGCCTTGCCCAAAATCCCTGTCGTTGTTAGAGTTTGCCGCACTTTTTTACCCACGCGTTGCCTAGGGTCCCTTTCCCATGTTCAAGAAACTGCGTGGCATGTTTTCCAGCGATCTTTCCATCGACCTGGGCACTGCCAACACCCTTATTTACGTGCGCGAGCGCGGTATCGTCCTGAATGAGCCATCGGTTGTGGCCATTCGGACCCATGGTAATCAGAAAAGTGTCGTTGCCGTTGGCACCGAGGCCAAGCGCATGTTGGGCCGAACACCGGGCAACATTGCTGCCATTCGTCCGATGAAGGATGGCGTGATTGCTGACTTCAGTGTCTGCGAAAAGATGCTGCAGTACTTCATCAACAAGGTTCACGAAAACAGTTTCCTGCAGCCCAGCCCTCGTGTGCTGATCTGCGTTCCGTGCAAGTCCACCCAGGTGGAACGTCGTGCCATCCGTGAGTCGGCCCTTGGCGCCGGTGCCCGTGAAGTGTTCCTGATTGAAGAGCCAATGGCCGCTGCGATCGGTGCCGGCCTGCCGGTTGAAGAAGCGCGCGGTTCGATGGTGGTGGATATCGGTGGTGGTACCACTGAAATCGCCCTGATCTCCCTCAATGGTGTGGTGTATGCCGAATCCGTACGGGTTGGCGGCGACCGCTTCGACGAAGCGATCATCACCTACGTGCGTCGCAACTACGGCAGCCTGATCGGCGAATCCACCGCCGAGCGCATCAAGCAGGAAATCGGTACCGCTTACCCGGGCGGCGAAGTTCGCGAAGTCGATGTTCGCGGTCGCAACCTGGCCGAAGGCGTTCCACGTGCCTTCACCCTGAACTCCAATGAAGTGCTGGAAGCTCTGCAAGAGTCCCTGGCCACCATCGTTCAGGCGGTGAAGAGCGCCCTGGAGCAATCGCCTCCGGAACTGGCTTCCGATATCGCCGAGCGTGGCCTGGTACTGACCGGTGGTGGCGCCTTGCTGCGCGACCTCGACAAGTTGCTGGCCCAGGAAACCGGTTTGCCAGTGATCGTCGCTGAAGACCCGTTGACCTGCGTCGCCCGCGGCGGTGGCCGTGCACTGGAAATGATGGATAAACACACCATGGACCTGCTCTCCAGCGAATAAGAATTTGCTGGTTTGCCCATGTTTCGCTCACAGGCAGCACTTTGCAGTGCTGCCTGTTGGCGTTTATCTTCTTCAATCTGCATCCAGGCCGGTTTGATGCCGTATGAATAAAGAAAACATTTGCCTGGGAGGAGCGGCTTATTAAACCGCTTTTTTCCAAAGGCCCCTCATTGGGCGTGCGCCTGTTGGTGCTGGTCGTGCTATCGGTTGCGCTGATGGTGGTCGATGCCCGCTTCACACTGCTCAAGCCAGTGCGTAGCCAGATGTCGCTGGTCCTGATGCAGACGTACTGGATCACTGACCTGCCGCAGCGTCTCTATCAGGGTGTCGCCAGTCAATTTGGCAGCCGCACCGAACTGGTGGCGGAGAACGAAAAACTCAAGACCGAAAACCTGCTGCTGCAGGGGCGCATGCAAAAGCTCGCGGCCCTCACCGAGCAGAACGTTCGGCTGCGCGAGTTGCTCAATTCCTCTGCGCTGGTCAATGAGAAGGTCGAAGTGGCCGAGTTGATCGGTATGGATCCGAACCCCTTCACCCATCGCATCATCATCAACAAGGGTGAGCGTGACGGCGTAGTCCTTGGCCAACCGGTGCTCGATGCCCGTGGCTTGATGGGCCAGGTGGTGGAGTTGATGCCTTATACCTCCCGCGTGCTGTTGCTGACCGACACCACCCACAGCATCCCGGTGCAAGTAAACCGCAACGGCCTGCGGGCGATTGCCAGCGGTACCGGTAACCCGGAACGCCTGGAGTTGCGTCACGTCGCAGACACCGCCGACATCAAGGAAGGCGACCTGCTGGTCAGCTCCGGCCTGGGTCAGCGGTTCCCGGCAGGCTACCCGGTCGCGACGGTCAAGGAAGTGATCCACGATTCCGGCCAGCCGTTCGCCATTGTGCGTGCCGTGCCGACCGCCGCATTGAACCGCAGCCGTTACCTCTTGCTGGTGTTCAGTGACAACCGCACCCCGGAAGAGCGTGCCAACGAAGCCGCCCAGGCCCAGGAAGCGGAAGACAAGCAAAACGGCACCGCGCCGATCATTCCGGCCACCGTGCCAAAACCGGCGGCACCTGCTGCCCCGGCAGCCGCTCCGGCAACGCCAGCCGCGCCGGTTGCGACACCGGTCAAGCCTGTGGCCCATAGCGCGCGTCCGGCCAAGCCTGCGGCTGCAACACCTGCCGCTGCCAAACCGCCCGCCGCCGCCAAACCACCGGCCGCGGCCCCGGCAACCACTCGGCAGAGGGAAGAATAATGGCCGGTACTCATTCGCGTAACGGCTGGATCGTCTGGCTGACCTTTGCCATCGGCTTGCTGCTCAGCGTTTCGCCGCTGCCGCAATTCATGGAGATCCTGCGCCCGCTGTGGCTCGCCTTGCTGCTGGCGTTCTGGGCCCTGGCGCTGCCGCACAAGGTCGGGATGGTCACGGCCATGTGCCTGGGGCTGATGGAGGATGTGCTCTACGGCACCCTGCTCGGGCAGAACGCGTTGATCCTGACCCTGATTACCTTCCTGGTGCTGTCATTGCAGCAGCGCCTGCGGATGTTCCCGATGTGGCAACAGTGCCTGGTGATCCTGGTGATCTTCGGCCTGGCGCAGTTGGTACAGCTGTGGCTTAGCGCCTTGACCGGCAACCGCCAACCGACCCTGGCGCTGGTGTTGCCCGCGCTGGTCAGCGCGCTGTTGTGGCCCTGGGTCAGTTTTGGCCTGCGTGGATTGCGTCGTCGCTATAAAATCAATTGAATGGATCGCGAGGCTCTGCCTGGTTATCGAACCCTACAGGGAGAGTCTGCATGAATTCGCTTTATCTGGCCTCGGGCTCCCCGAGGCGGCGTGAGCTGCTGACACAGATCGGCGTGCCGTTCACCGTCGTCAGCGCCTCCATTGATGAAACTCCCCTTACAAATGAATCGCCCGCGTCCTACGTAGAACGCCTGGCGCGCGGCAAGGCTGCGGCCGGTCGAGCGACCTTGGCCGATGCCACCGGCGCCTGTGTGCTGGGCGCGGACACAGCCGTGATCCTCGACGGCCGGATCCTCGGTAAACCCGTGGATCAAGCCGACGCCCTGGCCATGTTGCTGGCCCTTTCCGAGCGTGAACACGAAGTCTTGACGGCCATTGCCCTGATTGACGGCCAGCGTTGCGAAACGCAGCTGGTCAGCAGTCGTGTGCGCTTTCGCAGGATTTCAGCGGACGAAGCCACCACTTATTGGCACAGCGGCGAGCCCCAGGACAAGGCGGGCGGCTATGCTATCCAAGGCTTGGCGGCAGTGTTCGTCGCCGGACTCAATGGCAGCTACTCTGCCGTCGTTGGCCTGCCGGTCTGCGAAACCGCAGAACTGCTGGGCCAATTCGGCATACCCTGTTGGCAAAACCTTACCGTGCGCTAAACGCCGTATTCCAGCGCCAAGCCTTAAGCGATCGGTCACTATTGTGAAAACGCCTGAACGAGACCCAGCCATGAGTGAAGAGATTCTGATCAATATCACGCCGATGGAATCGCGCGTGGCGGTGGTAGAGAACGGTGTTCTGCAAGAAGTGCACGTCGAGCGCACCCAAAAGCGCGGGATCGTCGGCAATATTTATAAAGGCAAGGTCGTGCGTGTGTTACCGGGGATGCAAGCGGCGTTCGTCGACATCGGCCTGGACCGCGCTGCGTTTATCCATGCTTCGGAAATCTCCCTGCGCGAAGGCCCGGCGGTCGAAAGCATCAGCGCCCTGGTGCACGAAGGGCAGAGCCTGGTGGTGCAAGTCACCAAGGATCCGATTGGCTCAAAGGGCGCACGCCTGACCACGCAACTGTCGATTCCTTCGCGCTACCTGGTGTACATGCCGCGCACGGCCCACGTCGGTATTTCCCTGAAAATCGAAGACGAAGCCGAGCGCGAGCGCCTGAAAAAGGTGGTCAGTGACTGCGTGGCGCTGGAAGGTATCAAGGAGGCCGGCGGCTTTATCCTGCGTACTGCCGCAGAAGGTGCCGGTGCCGATGAAATCCTCATGGACATCCGCTACCTGCGCCGCCTCTGGGACCAGATCGGCGCGCAGATCAAGACCATTGGCGCCCCCAGCGTGATCTACGAAGATCTCGGCCTGGCCCTGCGCACCTTGCGCGACCTGGTCAGCCCGAAGATCGAGAAAATTCGCATCGACTCGCGGGAAACCTTCCAGCGCACTACGCAATTTGTTGCCGAGCTGATGCCGGAAATCGCCGATCGCCTGGAGCATTACCCGGGCGAGCGGCCGATTTTCGACCTGTATGGCGTCGAAGACGAAATCCAGAAAGCCCTTGAGCGCAAAGTGCCGCTCAAGTCCGGCGGTTACCTGGTAGTGGACCCGGCGGAAGCCATGAGCACTATCGACGTGAATACCGGTGCCTTTGTGGGCCATCGCAATCTCGAAGAAACCATCTTCAAGACCAACCTCGAAGCGGCCACCGCGATCGCCCGCCAGCTGCGCCTGCGCAACCTGGGCGGGATCATCATCATCGACTTCATCGACATGGAAGACGAAGAGCACCAGCGCCAGGTGCTGCGTACCCTGGAGAAGCAACTGGAGCGCGATCACGCCAAGACCAACATCATCGGCATCACCGAGCTGGGCCTGGTGCAGATGACCCGCAAGCGCACCCGCGAAAGCCTCGAGCAAGTGCTGTGCGAGCCGTGCAGCAGTTGCCAGGGGCGCGGTAAGTTGAAGACCCCGGAAACGGTTTGCTACGAGATTTTCCGGGAAATCTTACGGGAGGCACGCGCCTACCAGGCCGAGGGCTATAGAGTCCTGGCTAACCAGAAGGTGGTCGACCGTTTGCTGGATGAAGAATCCGGCAACGTAGCCGAGCTGGAGGGTTTTATCGGGCGCACCATTCGCTTCCAGGTCGAAACCATGTATTCCCAGGAACAATATGACGTGGTGCTGCTCTGATTCGCGTTAGTTCTTATCAACGAGACGGGCAGGCCTTGATCTGCCGTCCGACTATTGCCTTTGAGGGTCGCCTGACATGGAGCGTCTGATACGCTTTTTTGCCGCATTGACCCGCTGGGGCCTCGGCCTGTGCGCCTTGCTGCTGGTATTGGCGGCGGTGTACGTGAGCCTGGGCCGTGAATTGACGCCGTTGGTGGCGGAATACCGTGGCGAAATCGAGGCCAAGGCGCGTACTGCGCTGGATATGCCCGTGAACATCGGCAGCCTGGAAGGGCGCTGGAGTGGCTTCGCGCCGGTATTGTTGGCTCACGACGTGATGGTCGGCGAGGGCAGCAGCGCCCTGCGCCTGGACCAGGTGCAAGTGGTGCCGGATATCTGGGCCAGCCTGCTGGCGCGTGAAGTGCGCATTGCCCACCTGGAAGTCAGCGGCCTGCAAGTCAGCGTGAAGGAAGACCAGGACGGCCACTGGGCGCTGCAAGGCCTGCCGGTGCAGGATGACCAGCCGCTGGATCCCGAACAACTGCTGACGCGCATGCAAATGGTCGGGCAGGTTTCATTGCTCGACAGCCAGGTGACGCTGCAGCCGTTCGACCAGGCTCCGCTGACCTTGACCTATGTCGGCGTGAGCCTGCAGACCGGCGCCAACCGCCAGCGCCTGGACGCGCGCCTGACCCTGCCCGACGGCCAGCCCCTGGCGTTGAACCTGCGCACCCGAATCCGCGCCAGCCAGTGGAAAGACGGCGAAGCCGAGGCTTACCTGAGCTTGCCCCAGAGTGACTGGGCAAAATGGATCCCGGCAAAACTGACCCAGCAATGGAAACTTACCGAACTCAAGGCTGGCGGCGAATTCTGGCTGACCTGGGCCAAGGGCACCGTGCAAAGCGCCGCCGTGCGCCTCAACGCCCCGCAGCTCAAGGGCAGCTATGCCGATCGCAAGCCGACTCATATTGAGAACCTGGCCCTCACTGCGTACCTGCAACGCAGTGACAGCGGCCTCAAGGTGCTGTTTGACTCGCTCGCAATGAACCTCGGCGACACCCGCTGGGAATCGCGCCTGCAACTGCAGCAAACCCTGGCCACCGACAAGGCCCAGGAAGTCTGGAACCTGCAGGCCGATCACCTCGACCTGACGCCGATCACGCCATTGCTGCACGCCTTGGCACCCTTGCCGGAAGCCGTGGCCACCACCCTGGATCATCTGAAGGCCACCGGCACGCTGCGGAACGTGTTGCTGGATTATCGGCCTCAAGACACCACCGACCAGCGCGTGAGCTTCGCGGCCAACCTCGACCGTATTGGTTTCGACGCTTACTTCGGCGCACCGGCAGCCCGCAATGTCAGCGGCAGCATCAGCGGTGACCTGGGCAAGGGTGAGCTGCGCATGGACAGCAAGGATTTCTCCTTGCACCTGTTTCCGATCTTCGCCAAGCCCTGGCAGTACATCCAGGCCAACGCTCGCCTGACGTGGAAGCTCGACAAGGAAGGCTTCACCCTGATCGCGCCGTATATCAAGGTGCTGGGTGAGGAGGGCAAGGTCGCCGCCGACTTCCTGATTCGCCTGCATTTCGACCATAGCCAGGAAGACTACATGGACCTGCGGGTCGGTATGGTCGACGGCGATGGCCGCTTCACCCCCAAATACCTGCCGGCGGTGTTGAGCCCGGCACTCGATGAGTGGCTGCGCACTGCGATTCTCAAGGGTGCAGTGGACGAGGGCTTCTTCCAGTACCAAGGCTCGCTGAACCACGACGCACTGCCTGCCTCGCGCAATATCAGCCTGTTCTTCAAGGTGCATGATGCCGAGCTGGCATTCCAGCCGGGCTGGCCGCACGTGAGCAAGGTCAAGGGTGAAGTGTTTGTCGAGGAAAGCGGCGTGCGCATCCTGGCCAGCAAGGGCCAGTTGCTCGACACCAAGGTCAATGATATCTACGTCAACATTCCCCACGCTCCCGAAGGCAAGGACAGCCACCTGCTGCTCACCGGCAACTTTGCCGGTGGCCTGGGCGATGGCCTGAAAATCCTTCAGGAAGCGCCGATCGGCACCGCCTCGACCTTCGCCGGCTGGAAAGGCGAGGGCGACCTGCAAGGCAAGCTGGACCTGGATATTCCCCTGGCCAAGGGCGCCGATCCCAAGATCGTGGTGGATTTCAAGACCGACAAGTCCCGCCTGCAACTGGCCGAGCCTACGCTGGACCTGAGCCAGCTCAAGGGTGATTTCCGCTTCGACAGCGCCAAGGGCCTGAGTGGCCAGAACATCAGCGCCCAGGCCTTCGACCGACCGATCACCGCGCAGATTTTCGCCGATGGCAAGCCAGGCGACCTCAACACCCGCGTCACCGCGAAAGGGCAGGTGACCGTCAAGCGGCTGACTGACTGGCTGAAGGTCAGCCAGCCGTTGCCGGTGTCCGGCGATATCCCCTACCAATTGCAGCTCAACCTCGATGGCGCCGACAGCCAGTTGATGGTCAGCTCCAACCTCAAGGGCGTGGCCGTGGACCTGCCGGCGCCGTTCGGCATGCCGGCGAGCCAGGGCCGCGACAGTGTGTTCCGCATGACCTTGCAGGGTAAGGAGCGCCGTTACTGGTTCGATTATGGCGAGTTGGGCAGCTTCACCTTCGCCGCCCCGGCGGACAATTTCGCCGACGGCCGGGGTGAGCTGTTCCTGGGAGATGGCGATGCGGTGTTGCCGGCCGGCAAGGGCTTGCGAATCCGCGGCGTGTTGTCGGAGCTGGATATCGACCCCTGGAAAAAGCTCGTAGACCGCTACGCCGGCAACGACCCGGGTGGCAGTGCCAAGCAGTTGTTGAGCGGGGCCGATTTCAAGGTCGGCAAGCTGACCGGTTTCGGCACCCAGTTTGACCAGGTCAGCTTGCAGCTGGACCGCAAACCCGCTGCCTGGGGCTTGCAGTTCGACAGCCAGCAGGCCAAGGGTACCGTGGGGTTGCCGGACGCCAAGGGCGCGCCGATTGCAGTCAACCTGCAGTACGTGAAGCTGCCTGCGGTGGATCCGACCGTGCAGGCGGATGAAAATGCGCCGGACCCATTGGCTGATGTTGATCCCAAGGATATTCCCGCGCTGGATATCTCGATTGCCCAGTTGTTCCAGGGCCCGGACCTGGTAGGTGCCTGGTCTCTGAAAGTTCGCCCGACCACCAGGGGCATGGCGTTCAACAGCCTGAACCTGGGGCTCAAGGGCATGGTGCTCCAGGGCGCCGGCGGTTGGGAAGGTGCACCCGGTGCCAGCAGCAGTTGGTACAAGGGCCGCCTCGATGGCAAGAACATTGGCGACGTGCTCAAGGGCTGGGGATTTGCGCCGAGCGTGACCAGCGAAGATTTTCACGTGGACGTGGACGGCCGCTGGCCGGGTTCGCCGGCCTGGGTAGGTCCCAAGCGTTTCTCCGGCAGCCTGGACGCCAGTTTCCGCAAAGGCCAGTTTGTTGAAGTGGACGGCGGTGCGCAGGCCCTGCGGGTGTTTGGCTTGCTGAACTTCAACTCCATCGGTCGCCGGCTGCGCCTGGACTTCTCGGACTTGCTTGGCAAGGGCTTGAGTTATGACCGGGTCAAGGGCTTGCTGGCCGCCAGTGACGGCGTGTTTGTAACCCGTGAGCCGATCACCATGACCGGCCCGTCGAGTAACCTGGAGATCAACGGCACCCTGGACCTGGTGGCTGATCGCGTCGATGCCAAGTTGCTGGTGACGCTGCCGGTCACCAACAACCTGCCGATTGCTGCATTGATCGTCGGCGCGCCGGCCATTGGCGGGGCGCTGTTCCTGATCGACAAGCTGATTGGCGACCGTGTTTCGCGTTTCGCCAGCGTACAGTACAAGGTAGAAGGCCCGTGGAAGGACCCGAAAATCACCTTCGACAAGCCATTTGAAAAGCCAAACTGAGTACCTGTGGAGTAGCATGGCCGCATGCCTTTTCTGGAGTGTGGGCCCATGTCCTTTGCGGTAATTCAAATGGTCAGCCAAAGCGATGTGCTGGCCAACCTGGCTCAGGCCCGGCGCCTGCTGGAGCAAGCGGCGGCGGGCGGTGCAAGGCTTGCGGTACTCCCGGAAAACTTCGCCGCCATGGGCCGTCGCGATGTGGCCGATATCGGTCGCGCCGAGGCCTTGGGCGAAGGTCCGATCCTGCCATGGTTGAAACAGACCGCCCGCGACCTCACCTTATGGATAGTGGCCGGCACTTTGCCGCTGCCCCCAAAGGATCAGCCGAACGCCAAGTCCAATGCCTGCTCGCTGCTGATCGATGATCAGGGCGAAATCGTTGCCCGCTACGACAAGCTGCACCTGTTCGATGTCGATGTGGCCGATGCCCGGGGTCGTTATCGTGAATCCGATGACTATGCTCATGGTAGCCAGGTGGTCGTGGCGGATACGCCGGTCGGCCGCCTGGGGCTGACGGTGTGTTACGACTTGCGCTTCCCGGAGCTATACAGCGAATTGCGCGCTGCGGGTGCCGAGTTGATCACCGCGCCCTCGGCCTTTACAGCGGTAACCGGCGCCGCGCACTGGGATGTGCTGATCCGTGCGCGTGCCATCGAGACCCAGTGCTACCTGCTGGCGGCCGCCCAGGGTGGCGTGCATCCGGGGCCCAGGGAAACCTTCGGGCATGCAGCGATCATCGACCCATGGGGGCGCGTGCTGGCACAACAGGATCAAGGCGAGGCGGTGTTGTTGGCCGAACGCGATAGCAGCGAACAGGCGTCGATACGGACGCGCATGCCGGTGGCGGGCCACCGGCGCTTTTTCTCGCAGGGCGCACAGCGACCTGCTTCAGAACGATGAATTTAAGGCCAAACCTATGAGCGAGTTGTTGTCCTCAGTCAGTGAACACCTCCTGGCGCCTGGTGGCGTGACCATCGAAAGCTTGCAAACGGTCCTCGGCGATCTGGCCGGGCCAGGCATCGACGCGGCCGACCTGTATTTCCAGGGGCAGATTTCCGAGTCCTGGGCCCTGGAAGACGGGATCGTCAAGGAAGGCAGCTTCAATCTCGACCAAGGCGTGGGTGTGCGTGCGCAGTCCGGTGAAAAAACCGGCTTTGCCTACAGCAACGCCATCACCCTGGAAGCCCTGGGGCTGGCGGCTCGTGCAGCGCGTTCGATCTCCCGTGCCGGGCAAAACGGCACGGTGCAGGCGTTCAGCACCCAGGACGTGGCCCAGCTGTATGCCCCGGATAACCCATTGGAAGTGATCAGCCGCGCCGAAAAGGTCGAGCTGCTCAAGCGTGTGGACGCGGCGACCCGCGCCCTGGATCCGCGTATCCAGCAAGTCACCGTAAGCATGGCCGGGGTGTGGGAACGCATCCTCGTGGCCTCCACCGATGGCGGCCTGGCGGCGGATGTGCGGCCGCTGGTGCGCTTCAATGTCAGCGTGATCGTCGAACAGAATGGCCGTCGCGAGCGCGGTGGCCACGGCGGCGGCGGGCGTACCGACTACCGTTATTTCCTCACCGAAGACCGCGCCATGGGGTATGCCCGTGAAGCGTTGCGCCAGGCCCTGGTCAATCTGGAAGCAATTCCGGCCCCGGCGGGTACGTTGCCGGTGGTATTGGGCTCTGGCTGGTCCGGCGTGCTGCTGCATGAAGCGGTGGGCCACGGCCTGGAAGGTGATTTCAACCGCAAGGGCAGTTCCGCCTACAGCGGGCGCATGGGCGAGATGGTTGCGTCCAAGCTCTGCACCATCGTCGATGACGGTACCCTGGCCGGGCGTCGCGGTTCGTTGAGCGTCGATGACGAAGGCACCCCGACCGAGTGCACCACGCTGATCGAAAACGGTGTGCTCAAGGGCTACATGCAAGACAAGCTCAACGCACGCCTGAT
The DNA here is from genome assembly GCF_037094675.1 of Pseudomonas sp. KK18. NCBI lineage: Bacteria > Pseudomonadati > Pseudomonadota > Gammaproteobacteria > Pseudomonadales > Pseudomonadaceae > Pseudomonas > Pseudomonas sp. KK18. The sequence continues at coordinate 6,180,516 of NZ_CP146605.1, read as the reverse complement.
GGGCGTGGCCCGCACCGGTAACGGTCGTCGCGAGTCCTACGCGCACCTGCCGATGCCGCGCATGACCAACACCTACATGCTCGGCGGCGAAAGCGATCCGGCCGAAATCATCGCCTCGGTGAAACGCGGCATCTACTGCGCCAACCTCGGTGGTGGGCAGGTGGACATCACCAGCGGCAAGTTCGTGTTCTCCACCAGCGAGGCGTATTTGATCGAAGACGGCAAGATCACCGCGCCGGTCAAGGGTGCAACGTTGATTGGCAACGGCCCGGAAGCCATGAGCAAGGTGTCGATGGTCGGTAACGACCTGTCGCTGGACAGCGGTGTGGGGACGTGCGGCAAGGATGGTCAGTCGGTGCCGGTGGGTGTCGGCCAGCCAACCTTGAAAATCGATGCGATCACCGTGGGTGGCACGGGGTCGTAAGAACGGGAGCTTCGGGTGGCGAAGGCCGCCACCCGGGGAAGAGGGTCAGCGCAGGCCGCGTTGACTATCGTCCAGCTCACGGATGTATTTGAAGATTTTTCGGCTGGAGGCCGGTGGCTTGCTTTGCGCCAGTTCGTGCTGGGCCTGACGGATCAGGGAGCGCAATTGTTGGCGATCGGCATCCGGGTACTCGATGACGAACTTCTCCAGTACCGCGTCATCGCCAGCGATCAGGCGATCACGCCAGCGTTCCAGGTTATGGAAGCGCTCGTTGTACTGGCGAGTGGAGGCATCGAGTTGATCGAGCAACGTCAGAATGGCGTCAGTGTCCTGGTCGCGCATCAGTTTGCCGATGAACATGAGGTGCCGTTTACGCGCGATATTCGCGGTGTGCTTGGGCGCATCGTTCAGAGCCCGGCGCAGGGCGTCGGTCAATGGCAGTTTTGCACACAAGTCAGGCTTGAGTGTTGTAAGGCGCTCGCCGAGGTCAACCAGAGCATGCAGCTCGCGTTTGACCTGAGATTTGCTTTTCTCCCCATCGAGGGAGTCGTCGTAAGAATCAACCATGGTGGCAGTCCGCAAAGAAACGCCGCCATGATAACCAGTCGGGGGCCGCTTGTCCGGCCCGGTCGCTAGAAGGCCTTAACCGAAAGCAGAATTTGAGTGGAGAAAACCATGAGTGCAGCCCAAAGCGTCGGTCCGCAAGCGTTACCGGCACTGCAGGAACAAGTCGAGCAGATCATTGCCGAGGCCAAGCGCCAGGGGGCCAGTGCCTGTGAAGTGGCGGTGTCCCTGGAGCAGGGGTTGTCGACTTCGGTGCGCCAGCGGGAAGTGGAAACCGTCGAATTCAACCGCGACCAGGGGTTTGGCATCACCTTGTACGTGGGCCAGCGCAAGGGCTCGGCCAGCACTTCTGCCAGCGGCCCGGAAGCGATTCGCGAAACCGTTGCAGCAGCACTGGCGATTGCCAAGCACACCTCCGAAGATGAAAGCTCCGGCCTGGCTGATGCAGCCCTGATGGCTCGGGACTTGAAGGATTTTGACCTGTTCCATGCCTGGGACATCACCCCGGAACAGGCTATTGAACAGGCTTTGACCTGTGAAGCGGCGGCATTCGATGCCGACAGCCGGATCAAGAACGCCGATGGCACCACCTTGAGTACTCATCAGGGTTGCCGCGTATACGGCAACAGCCACGGTTTTATCGGCGGTTATGCCTCGACGCGTCACAGCCTGAGCTGCGTGATGATCGCCGAAGCCAACGGCCAGATGCAGCGTGATTACTGGTACGACGTGAACCGCCAGGGCGAATTGCTGATGGACCCGGTACTCATCGGCCAGCGTGCCGCGCAGCGTGCTGCCAGCCGCCTGGGCGCCCGCCCGGTGCCGACCTGTGAAGTGCCGGTGTTGTTCTCGGCGGAACTGGCCGGTGGTTTGTTCGGCAGTTTCCTTGGGGCGATTTCCGGTGGCAACCTGTACCGCAAGTCGTCGTTCCTGGAAGGTGCGATTGGCCAGAAGCTGTTCCCGGAATGGCTGACCATCGATGAGCGCCCGCACCTGATGCGCGCCATGGGCAGTTCGTCGTTTGACGGTGATGGCCTGGCCACCTATGCCAAGCCGTTCGTCGAGAACGGTGAGCTGGTGTCCTATGTGCTGGGCACCTACGCCGGTCGCAAACTCGGCCTGCCAAGCACCGCCAACTCCGGTGGCGTACACAACCTGTTCATCACCCATGGCGATGAAGACCAGGCGGCGCTGTTGCGGCGCATGGGCCGTGGCTTGCTGGTCACCGAGTTGATGGGCCATGGCCTGAATATGGTCACGGGTGATTACTCCCGTGGTGCGGCGGGTTTCTGGGTGGAAAACGGCGAAATCCAGTTCGCCGTGCAGGAAGTGACCATCGCGGGCAACATGCGTGACATGTTCAAGCAGATTGTCGCGGTGGGTAATGACCTGGAACTGCGCAGCAACATCCGCACCGGTTCGGTGTTGATCGAAAAGATGACCGTCGCCGGCAGCTAATCCGCCGACAGGCGCCATAAAGAAGGCGCGCCACCCATTGGGTGGCGCGCCTTTTTTTGTGCCTGGAATTCCGAGTGACTCCCTCAGGCTCTTGTTTTGATTCTCAATATCATTTAATAATAAATATCATTACCGAATGAGTGTGGATCATGAGTTCTGTCCTGCATGAGGATCCCTACCTGGAAAGCTGGCGTTGGATGAGTCGTCAGATTCGTTGCGGCCTTGCTCCCGACGAGCCCCGCCTGATCGAACATTATCTGGCCGAAGGCCGGTACCTCGCCTGTTGCACTGCGACCCACCCGTGGACCATCGGCGAAACCTCATTCCGCCTGCTGCTGGACACCGCCTCCGACATCGCCTTGCCCTGGCACTGGCGGTCCATGTGCCTGGACCAGGCCTGGCGCCCGTTGCGCGACCTGGAAAAACTTTCCCACTGTGCCTGCCGCCTCAAGCGCTGGCAGACCTTTGCCTGGCAATTGGCGACCTGCGAATTGCTGCCATCGATTTCTCACTCCGACCTGGTGCAAGGATCTTCCGATGAGTAACACCCGTATCGAACGCGACAGCATGGGCGAACTGCAAGTGCCCGCCGAAGCCTTGTATGGCGCGCAAACCCAGCGTGCGGTGAACAACTTTCCCATCAGCCACCAGCGCATGCCGGCGCAGTTCATTCGTGCGTTGATCCTGGCCAAGGCTGCCGCCGCTAAAGCCAACGTCGAGCTGAAACAACTGAGCGAAGCCCAGGGCAAGGCCATCGTTGATGCCGCCCAAGGCTTGCTGGAAGGCGATTTCATGCAGCATTTTCCGGTGGATATCTTCCAGACCGGTTCCGGCACCAGCTCCAACATGAACGCCAACGAAGTGATTGCGACCCTCGCCAGCCGCTTGCTGGGCGAGCCGGTCAACCCTAACGATCACGTCAACTGCGGCCAGAGCAGCAACGACATCATCCCGACCACCATTCACGTCAGCGCGGCGCTGGTGCTGCATGAGCAAACCCTGCCGGCGCTGCTGCACCTGGTCCAGGTGATCGAGCACAAGGCCGAGGAGGTGCACCGTTTCGTCAAGACCGGTCGGACGCATCTGATGGACGCCATGCCGGTGCGCATGAGCCAGGTGCTCAATGGCTGGGCGCAGCAGCTCAAGGCCAATATCGGCCATCTGCAAGACCTGCTGCCGAGCTTGCAGGCGCTGGCCCAGGGTGGCACTGCAGTCGGCACCGGGATCAATGCGCATCCGGAGTTTGCAGCGCGCTTCAGCCAGCAACTGAGCAGCCTGACCCACGTCCAGTTCACCCCAGGCAAGAACCTGTTCGCGCTGATCGGCTCCCAGGACACGGCCGTCGCGGTCTCCGGGCAGCTCAAGACCACCGCCGTGTCCCTGATGAAAATCGCCAACGACCTGCGCTGGATGAACTCCGGCCCATTGGCGGGCCTTGGTGAAATCGAGCTGGAAGGCCTGCAGCCGGGCTCTTCGATCATGCCCGGCAAGGTCAACCCGGTGATCCCGGAAGCCACCGCCATGGTTGCCGCACAAGTCATCGGCAACGACACGGTGATTACCATCGCCGGCCAGTCCGGCAACTTCGAACTCAACGTGATGCTGCCGATCATTGCCCAGAACCTGCTCGGCAGCCTGGAGTTGCTGGCCAACTCCAGCCGCCTGCTGGCCGACAAGGCCATCGCCAGCTTCAAGGTCAACGAAGCCAAGCTCAAGGAAGCGCTGTCGCGCAATCCGATCCTGGTGACCGCACTCAACCCGATCATCGGTTACCAAAAGGCCGCCGAAATCGCCAAGAAGGCCTATCAACAAGGCCGTCCGGTGATTGATGTGGCGCTCGAACATACCGACTTGCCCCGCAGCCAACTGGAAATCCTGCTGGATCCGGAAAAGCTCACGGCTGGCGGCGTGTAATCACCGACCCTGCTTTGGAGGCTCACCATGGAGCACTGGAAACGCACGATCGAACGGGCCAATCGCTGCTTTATGGCGGGCGAGCTGGTAGATGCCCGCGAGGCCTACCTGCAAGCCCTGGCCCTGGCTCAAGTGTTGTTTGAGCGCTGGGCGGATGCCGACGAAGCGGTGGCGGCTTGCGTCATTTCCCATCACAACCTGGCCGACCTGCACTTGCGCCTGAACCAGCCGGAAGAAAGCGCGGAATACCTCTGCGCCATTCACCAGCGCCTGTTGCAGACCATGCAAGACACCCGTCTTAACCCGCTATTGCGGGAAGCGGCCCTGCGCCAGAGCAGCAAGACCTACGTCGAACTGCTGAATTTCATCAGCGATCACGGTGAGTACCCACGTACCCACCGCCTGCTGGGCAGCAACGTGGCGCCATCGGATGCGTCGACCCGCAACAGCCCTTTTTATGGAGCTCATTGATATGTCCTACACCTTGCCGGCCTTGCCTTACGCCTACGATGCCCTTGAACCGCATATCGACGCGCAAACCATGGAGATCCACTACACCAAGCACCACCAGACCTACATCAACAACCTCAACGCAGCCGTCGAAGGCACCGAGTTTGCCGCTTGGCCGGTGGAGAAACTGGTGTCCAGCGTCCAGCAACTGCCGGAAAAACTCCGGGCGGCGGTGATCAACCAGGGCGGCGGCCACGCCAACCACTCGTTGTTCTGGGCTGTCATGTCGCCCAAGGGCGGCGGCAAGCCAGACGGCGCGCTGGGTGACGCCATCGACGAGCAGTTGGGCGGTTTCGACGCCTTCAAGGAGGCCTTCACCAAAGCTGCCTTGACCCGTTTCGGCAGCGGCTGGGCGTGGTTGAGCGTGACGCCGCAAAAGACCCTGGTGGTGGAAAGCAGCGGCAACCAGGACAGCCCGTTGATGAACGGCAATACGCCAATCCTCGGCCTGGACGTCTGGGAACACGCTTATTACCTGCTGTACCAGAACCGTCGTCCGGAATACATCAATGCGTTCTACAGCGTCATCAACTGGCCGGAAGTTGCCGGCCGCTACCAGGCTGCGCTGGGCTGAAACTCCTCTATAACAAGATCTAAGGCCGACTATGGGCACTGAAACACTGGCGATCAGCAGCGTGCGAATGTTTCGTTATGCGTTTGGCTCGCTGCTGCTATTGGCAGGAACTGCATTGCTGGTGGCCCAAGGGCTGGCCTGGCTTGACCTGGAACCGCGCATCCTGCGTGCCTTGCAGGGCGGGGCCATCTGCGCGCTCGGCACCGCCCTGGGTGCCGTGCCGGTACTGGTGATCCGCCGGATGCCATTGGCGGTGAGCGACACGCTGCTCGGCTTCGGTGCCGGGGTGATGTTGGCCGCTACGGCGTTTTCGCTGATCGTGCCGGGTATTGCGGCTGCCCAAAGCCTGGGGCTGACGCCATGGGCTGCCAGTGGATTGATCAGTTTCGGCATCATGCTGGGCGCGTTCGGGCTGTATCTGGTGGATCGCAAGGTCTCCGGCGCGAGCCCGGAAATGCTGGTGGGCAGTCCGGATCATCCGGTGATACCGCCGCGTATCTGGCTGTTTGTGTTCGCCATCATTGCCCACAACATTCCCGAAGGCATGGCCGTGGGTGTCTCGGCAGGCGGCGGCATGCCGGATGCCGACAGCCTCGCCATGGGTATTGCCTTGCAGGATGTGCCGGAGGGACTGGTGATTGCGTTGGTGCTGGCCGGGGCAGGGATGTCGCGGGTCAAGGCGTTCCTGATCGGCGCGGCGTCAGGGCTGGTGGAGCCGGTGTTTGCGGTGCTGTGTGCCTGGCTGGTGAGCCTGGCTCAGGTGCTGTTGCCGCTGGGGCTGGCGCTGGCGGCCGGGGCAATGCTGCTGGTGGTGACTCACGAAGTCATTCCCGAGTCGCGGCGCAATGGCCATGACAAGCTCGCCAGCCTGGGGCTGTGTATCGGGTTTTGCTTGATGATGGTGATGGATACGGCGTTGGGCTGAGGCTGTCGCGCTTCTACAAGAAGCGCTTGCGGTAGTCGCTGGGGGTAACGCCCAGGCGGCGAACGAAGGCGCGCCGGAACCCATCAACATTGGCATAGCCGACCTGATCGGCCAGGCGTTTGAGCGAGACATTCGAGCCTTCGATCAGCCGCCGTGCCTGGTCGATACGTGCCAGCTCCACGAACTCGGCAGGGGTGAATCCACCCTCGGCCTTGAATACCCGGGCAAAGTTGCGTTCGCTCATGTCAGCGCGCTGGGCCAGCAATGCCACGCTCAGGTCTGCGGCCAGGTTGTCGACGATATAGGTCTGTATCTGGCGAATGTTCGTGCGCTCTGCGGTCTGTGCCGCCAGTTGGGCGCTGAACTGTGACTGGCCGCCCGGCCGTTTGAAGTACATCACCATTTCCCTGGCCACACTGAGCGCCAAATCACGGCCGTGGTCCTCCTCGACTAACGCGAGCGCCAGATCCATACCGGCCGTCACACCGGCGGAGGTGTACAGGTTACCGTCGCGGATAAAAATGCTGTCCGGTTCGACCACGGCATCGGGGTATTGCCTGGCCAGCAATGCACTGGAATTCCAGTGCGTGGTGACGCGTCGCCCGACCAGCAAACCAGCAGCCCCCAGCACAAAAGCGCCACTGCAAACCGAGCCTATCCGCCGCACGCGCGTGGCCTGGTAGCGTACCCAGTCCCGCAGGTGGGCGTCGTGTGCCACGTCATTCACGCTGGGGCTTCCAGCGATCAGCAGCGTATCGATAGCCCCCTTGAACGTCTCGATGGAGTCATCCGTGGCCAGGCGAAGCCCATTGGTTCCCTTGATCTGCCCGGCGACGGTACCGATGACCGAGATCCGGTATGCACGGGAATTACCCAATTGCCTGGCCGCTTCAGCGAACACATCGGCAGGGCCGACGACATCCAGCATTTGCACGCGGGGAAATGCCAGGAGGGCAATTCGCATGGTGTCGGTCTCCGTAGTGGAAATGGCTGAAATCGTCGTTAAACGACACTATAGGACAGAGGGGAGGTAGGCGACACTGTCCGTCACGTGCTTTATCGTCAACCGGAGACCCGCATGAGCATCTGTAACGCGCCACTTCCCCCCTTCGCTGTCGAATCGAGCGAGCGGTCGGGGTCCATCAAGAACCTTCCCATCAATTTGTTTGGCGCCGTGATGGGGTTGGCCGGCCTGAGCCTGGCCTGGCAGTCCGCCAGTGAATATGTGGCTTACGCGCAAATGATCGGAGCGGTCATTGGTGGGTTTGCCATTCTGGTGTTTATCGCACTGGTGGCGGGGTATCTCACCAAATGGGTTAAATACCCTGCGGCGGTCAAAGCCGAGTTCAATCACCCGATATCAGGAAATTTCTTTGGCACGGTGACGATCGCGTTGCTGCTGCTGTCGGCAGTCGTAGGTTCAGCTAGCACCCTGATCAGCCAGGGGCTTTGGATGTTGGGTAGCCTGCTGACCATGATCCTGGCGGCAATTGTGCTCTCGCGACTGTTGTCCGGTAATCAGGAGTCGCAATATGCGGTGCCTGCCTGGCTGATCCCGGGGGTGGCGGCGCTCGACATCGCGGTGACAGGTGCCCACATGCCCATGGCGTGGGCATACGAGTTCAATCTGTTCGCGATGGCGGTAGGGAGTGTGATTGCGCTGGTGTTCTTCACGCGAATTTTTTCACGTCTGGTTCACGAGCCGGTGATGGCCAAAGGTATGACACCTTCGCTGATGATACTTATCGCCCCCTTTGAAGTCGGCTTTCTGGCTTACACCAACTTCTTTGGCAGCGTCGACTATTTTGCCAGCGTGCTCTTCTACTTTGGCCTGTTCCTGTTTGGGGTGCTGGCATTCAAAGTATTCCGTCAGGCCGCGCCTTTTTCTCCTGCCTGGTGGGCAATCAGCTTTCCGATTGCGGCATTGAGCAACGCTGCGTTGAAATATGCCGATGCCAAAGGAGGCGTGATCCTGGAGGTGATTGCCTATCTGATCCTGGCTTTCCTGACGATCGCCCTGGCCGTACTGACGGTCAAGACGTTGAAGATTCTGTTCAACGGCAAACTGCTGTCCAACTGACGCAGGGGAGGGGTGATTACCTACTCGCCCTCATCAAAGAAATTATTGATCAACGCTACCAGGGCATCCATCGCTTCCTGCTCTTGCTCGCCTTCGGTCTTCAAATGAATCTTCGTGCCCTTGCCCGCAGCCAGCATCATCATGGCCATGATGCTTTTGCCGTCGACCATGGATTCCGGGGTGCGCCCGGCGCGGATCTGGCAAGGGAACTGCCCGGCGACGCCGACGAACTTGGCCGAGGCCCGGGCGTGCAGGCCCAGCTTGTTGATGATTTCAATTTCCAGAGCGGGCATCGCGGGGGTGTTCCTTTCAGCTGAGGTCGCGGTGGCGAACCTGGACGTTCTTGAGGGTTTGTTGCAGCACCTTGCCCAGGCGTTCGGTCAGGTAGACGGATCGGTGGTGGCCGCCGGTGCAGCCAATGGCGATGGTGACATAAGCCCGATTGCTGGCCGCAAAACGCGGCAGCCATTTGAGCAGGTAGCTGGAGATGTCCTGGTACATTTCCTCGACATCCGGTTGCGCCGCCAGGTACTCGGCCACAGGTTGGTCCAGCCCCGACTGATCGCGCAGTTCCGGCTTCCAGTACGGGTTGGGCAGGCAGCGCACATCGAACACCAGGTCGGCATCCACCGGCATGCCGCGCTTGAAACCGAACGACTCGACAAGGAACGCCGTGCCTGGCTCCGGCTGGTTCAGCAGACGCAGCTTGATCGCATCCCGCAGTTGATACAGGTTCAGGCTGGTGGTGTTGATCTTGAGGTCGGCCAGGTCAATGATCGGCCCCAGCAGTTTGGTCTCGTCCTCGATGGCTTCGGCCAGGGAGCGATGAGGGCTGCTCAACGGGTGGCGGCGACGGGTTTCGGAGAAGCGCTTGAGCAGGGTCTCTTCGTCGGCGTCCAGGTACAGCACATCGCAATGGATATGCTTGGCCCGCACTTCTTCGAGCAGTTCAGGAAAGCGTGTGAGGTGGCTGGGCAGGTTGCGGGCGTCGATCGACACGGCGACCAGCGGTTGCGCCAGCTCGGTATGAATCAACGCGCGTTCCGCCAGTTCCGGTAGCAGGCCGGCGGGCAGGTTGTCGATGCAATAGAAGCCGTTGTCCTCAAGAACATTGAGGGCCGTGCTTTTACCTGAGCCGGAACGGCCGCTGACGATGATCAAACGCATGATTAATGCCCGTTTTGTTCATCCAGGACAACCTGGTAGAGCGCCTCATTGCTTGAGGCACTACGCAGTTTGTCGCGTACGTCCTTGCGGTCGAGCATGCTGGCGATCTGCCGAAGCAGTTCCAGGTGCGCATCGGTGGCAGCTTGCGGGACCAGCAGCACGAACAGCAGGTCGACCGGCGCGCCGTCGATGGCGTCGAAATCGATAGGGGCGTCCAGGTGCAGCAGGGCGCTGACTGGAGACTCACAGCCTTGCAGGCGGCAGTGAGGAATGGCGATGCCGTTGCCAAAGCCGGTGGAGCCGAGCTTTTCACGGGCGATCAGGGCCTCGTACACAGCTTGCGTATCCAGTTCGGGCACTTCGCGGCCGATCAGGTTGGCAATTTGTTCGAGGGCGCGCTTTTTACTGCCGCCCGGCACGTTCACGAGGGAACGGCCGGGGGTCAGGATGGTTTCAAGTCGGATCATGGGTGGGGAGTGTTAGCGGCCAGTGCCTTGAAGAAGGCTCTGCTGCTTTTCCTTATGCTTTTTAAGTTGGCGGTCAAGCTTGTCTGTGAGCAAGTCGATTGATGCATACATGTCTTCATGTTCGGCATTGGCGACCACTTCGCCACCGGGTATCTGAAGTGTCGCTTCGATTTTCTGCTGAAGCTTGTCGACCTTCATGATGACCTGAACGTTGGTGATCTTGTCGAAATGGCCCTCAAGCTTCTTCAGCTTCAGCTCGACGTATTCGCGCAATGGAGGGGTGACTTCTACATGGTGTCCACTGATGTTGACTTGCATACAGCTTCTCCTTCGTTGCCAGTGCATAAAGCGGCGGGTAGGAATACCCGCCACTGGAACGCTATGGCCCGCCCGTCACATCAAACGCTTACGCTCGCTGGAAGGCGCGATCCCTAGGGACTCGCGGTACTTGGCGACGGTTCGACGGGCGACCTGAATGCCTTGTGCCTCCAGTAAACCAGCGATCTTGCTGTCACTCAACGGCTTTTTCTGATTTTCCGCGGCAACCAGTTTTTTGATGATCGCGCGGATCGCCGTGGACGAGCATTCACCGCCTTCGGAGGTGCTGACGTGGCTGGAGAAAAAGTATTTCAGCTCATATATACCCCGTGGGGTATGCATGAATTTTTGCGTGGTCACCCGGGAAATCGTTGATTCGTGCATGCCCACCGCCTCGGCGATGTCGTGCAGTACCAGCGGCTTCATTGCTTCATCGCCGTATTCCAGGAAGCCGCGCTGGTGCTCGACGATCTGGGTGGCGACTTTCATCAGGGTTTCGTTGCGGCTCTGCAGGCTCTTGATGAACCAGCGGGCTTCCTGCAGTTGGTTACGCATGAAGGTGTTATCGGCGCTGGTGTCGGCGCGGCGCACAAAACCTGCGTATTGCGGATTGACCCGCAGGCGCGGCACCGATTCCTGGTTCAGCTCCACCAGCCAGCGTTCGTTGTCCTTGCGCACAATCACGTCGGGCACGACATATTCGGCTTCGCTGGACTCGATCTGCGAGCCCGGGCGCGGGTTGAGGCTCTGCACCAGCTCGATGATCTGGCGCAGGTCATCTTCCTTGAGCTTCATGCGGCGCATCAGCTGGCTGTAGTCGCGGCTGCCCAGCAGGTCGATGTAGTCGGTGACCAGGCGCTGCGCTTCGCTCAGCCAAGGCGTCTTGGCCGGCAATTGGCGCAGTTGCAGCAGCAGGCACTCGCTGAGGTTGCGGGCGCCGATGCCGGCCGGCTCGAATTGCTGGATGCGGTGCAGGACGGCTTCGATTTCGTCCAGTTCGATGTCCAGTTCCGGGTCGAACGCCTCGAGGATCTCTTCAAGGGTCTCGTCCAGGTAGCCCTGGTTGTTGATGCAATCGATCAGGGTCACGGCGATCAGGCGATCGGTATCGGACATCGGTGCCAGGTTCAGCTGCCAGAGCAAATGGCTTTGCAGGCTCTCGCCGGCTGATGTGCGGGTGGTGAAGTCCCACTCGTCGTCATCGTTGCTGGGCAGGCTGCTGGCGCTGGTCTGGTAGACGTCTTCCCAGGCGGTATCCACGGGAAGTTCGTTGGGAATGCGTTCGTTCCATTCGCCTTCCTCAAGGTTATCCACCGTGGGGGCGGTTTCCTGGTAGGAGGGTTCCTGTACGTCGGGGTTGGGCTTTTGCTCGATGTTGTCGGCCAGCGGGTCTGCATTATCGAAGTCGTCGCCTTCTTCCTGGCGTTCGAGCATCGGATTGGACTCCAGGGCCTCCTGGATTTCCTGTTGCAGGTCCAGGGTCGACAATTGGAGCAGGCGGATGGCCTGTTGCAGCTGCGGTGTCATCGTCAGCTGCTGGCCCATTCTCAGGACTAGCGATGGTTTCATGGCAGGGGCTTAACACCTTATTCGCCGGCGCAATGCGCCATCCACGACAGGGCGCGTGAGCGCCAAACATAAGCAAATTATATGCCTGATATCGGGGGCTTTGCCTAGAGCGCGGTAACAATAAAAATACTGAGGTTTTTATTGACTACCGCGCTCCATGGCGAATGGCCTGATACCACCGTGTTTACAGGCGGAACTCGTGACCCAGATACACTTCCTTGACCAGTTCGTTGGCCAGGATAGTGGCAGAGTCACCTTCGGCAATCAGCTGTCCATCGTTGACGATGTAGGCGGTTTCGCAGATATCGAGTGTCTCACGGACGTTGTGGTCGGTGATCAACACACCGATGCCCTTGGCCTTGAGATGATGGATGATCTGCTTGATGTCGCCGACCGAGATCGGGTCGACACCGGCGAAAGGTTCGTCCAGCAGGATGAACTTGGGCGCCGTGGCCAGCGCACGGGCGATTTCCACACGACGACGCTCGCCGCCGGAAAGGCTCATGCCGAGGTTGTCGCGAATGTGGTTGATGTGGAATTCCTGCAGCAGGCTTTCCAGCTCTTTCTTGCGCCCGGCGCGGTCGAGTTCCTTGCGGGTCTCGAGGATGGCCATGATGTTGTCGGAAACCGACAGTTTGCGGAAGATCGATGCTTCCTGGGGAAGATAGCCGATACCCGCTTGCGCACGGCCGTGCATAGGCTGGTGGCTCACGTCCAGGTCGTCGATCAGGACGCGGCCTTGATCGGCCTGCACCAGGCCGACGATCATGTAGAAGCAGGTGGTCTTGCCGGCACCGTTGGGGCCGAGCAAACCGACGATCTGGCCGCTGTCGATCGACAGGCTGACGTCACGCACGACCTGACGGCTTTTATAAGCCTTGGCCAGATGCTGGGCTTTCAGGGTTGCCATTAATTCGCCTTCTTCGCGTCGGGTTTCGGCGCCGACTGGGCTGCGCCCGGTTTCTGCTTCGGCTGGATAACCATGTCGATACGCGGCTTCGGCGTGCTGATTTTCGAGCCGGTAGCACGGCCGGCCTGGGCGATCTGCTTCACCGTGTCGTAGACGATTTTTTCGCCGTCGGTGGTGTTGCCGTCATTGATGACCCGGGCCTGGTCGATCAGCACGATGCGGTTTTGCTGGGCGTGGTACTGGATCGTCTTGCCATAGCCTTTGACCGGCGTAGGGTCGCCCACTTTCTGCAGTTGTTCGAAATACGCCAGGTTGCCCACCGAAGTGACCACGTCGATATCGCCCGCCGGGGTACGAGTCAGTGTCACGGTGTTACCCGTCACTTTCATCGAGCCCTGGGTGATGATCACGCTGCCCGTGTAGGTCGCGATACCTTGCTTGTCATCCAGCTGCGCATCGTCAGCCTGAATGTGGATCGGTTGCTGGCTATCGTTCGGCAGAGCCCAGGCGCTCACGCTTCCCAGTGCTGCGCCCAGGCCGAGCAAAATAGGGAGGGTTTTAACGAGCCTCATACTGTCCTCTTACGTTCGATAGCAGGTGTATCCTGCTTTCTTTCAAATACGCTTTCATTCCCTTGCCAGTCGATACACCGCCAGCGCCGTCAATTCTAACGTCTTGCTCGGTCTGCGCATATTGCTTCTGTGGGAATACGGTCATGCGACTGCTGGTAATAATGGTGTCGCGGTTCTTGGCGTCAGTGCGGGCTACCCGCACCGAGTCAATCAGTTCCACTTGGGTGCCGTCCGGGTTGACCTCGCCACGCTCGCTGGTGACGTGCCACGGAAATTCGGCGCCGCGGTACAGGTTCATGTCCGGCTTGGTCAGCAAAGTGACCTCGGATGCCTTCAAGTGTTCGACCTTGTCGGAGGTCATTTCATACTGGACCTTGCCATCGGGCAGGTACTGGATGCTGTGGGCGTTGATGGCGTAATAGTCGATAGCACTCTCGTCAACCTGTGCAACCGGCTTGTCGAGGAAGCGCTCCGGGCTGATATTCCAGTAGCCGACCGCGAGGAAAACCGCGGCGATGACTGCAAGTATCAGGAAATTGCGAATCTTTTTACTCAGCATAAAACGCTCTATAGGTAGGCGGCGTGGGCCGCTTCAAGGCTGCCTTGGGCGCGCAGAATCAACTCGCAGAACTCGCGGGCGGCGCCTTCGCCGCCGCGGGCGGTGGTTACACCATGGGCGTGTTCGCGAACGAACGCCGCCGCATTGGCCACGGCCATGCCCAGGCCGACCCGGCGAATCACCGGCAGGTCGGGTAAATCGTCACCCAGGTACGCAACCTGCTCATAGCTTAGGTTGAGTTGGCCAAGAAGCTCGTCCAGAACCACCAGTTTATCCTCGCGGCCCTGATACAGGTGAGGAATACCCAGGTTTTGTGCGCGGCGTTCCACAACCGGGGTCTTGCGACCGCTGATGATGCCGGTTTGCACGCCCGCCGCCATCAGCATCTTGATGCCCTGGCCGTCGAGGGTGTTGAACGTCTTGAATTCGCTGCCGTCTTCCAGAAAGTACAGGCGGCCATCCGTCAGCACGCCGTCGACGTCGAAAATCGCCAGCTTGATGTGCTTGCCCCGTTGCAACAGGTCGGTGGTCATTTACATCACTCCCGCACGCAGCAAGTCGTGCATGTTCAGGGCGCCAACCGGACGGTCGTCGCTGTCGACCACCACCAGCGCCAGGATCTTGTGGTCTTCCATGATCTTCAGTGCTTCGGCCGCGAGCATGTCAGGGCGTGCGGTCTTGCCGTGAGGCGTCATGACTTCGTCGATGGTGGCGGTCTGGATGTCGAGGTTGCGGTCCAGGGTGCGGCGCAGGTCGCCGTCGGTGAAGACCCCGGCCAGCCGCCCGTCGGACTCCAGGATTACGGTCATGCCCAGGCGCTTGAGGGTCATTTCCATCAAGGCATCTTTCAGCAAGGTGCCGCGTGGCACCTGTGGCAGCTCGTCGCCGGCGTGCATGACGTTTTCCACTTTCAGCAGCAGGCGACGGCCAAGGGCGCCGCCCGGGTGGGAAAACGCGAAGTCTTCGGCGGTAAACCCGCGGGCTTCCAGCAATGCCACGGCCAGCGCATCGCCCATGACCAGGGCGGCGGTGGTGGAGGAGGTCGGTGCCAGGTTCAGCGGGCAGGCCTCGTGGGCAACGTGCACGTTCAAATTCACTTCGGCGGCTTTAGCCAGCGTCGAGTCCGGGTTGCCGGTCACGCTGATCAGCTGGATACCCAGGCGCTTGATCAGCGGCAGCAGGGTCACGATTTCGTTGGTGGTGCCGGAGTTGGACAGTGCCAGGATGATGTCGTCCCGGGTGATCATGCCCATGTCGCCGTGGCTGGCTTCGGCCGGATGCACGAAGAACGCGGTGGTCCCGGTGCTCGCCAGGGTGGCGGCGATCTTGTTGCCGACATGCCCGGATTTGCCCATGCCGACCACCACTACGCGGCCCTTGCTGGCCAGAATCATCTCGCAGGCGCGTACGAAATCCGCGTCGATATGGGCCAGCAAGCCTTCTACGGCTTCAAGCTCGAGGCGGATGGTGCGTTGTGCGGATTGAATAAGGTCGCTGGATTGGCTCATGTCTGAAATCGTATAGCCTGACGAAAAGTCGGCGATTATAACGGTAATGATCAATTCCCTCACACAAGTTCGTCAGGCTTTATTCAATCCACCTGTGGTTGAGATTGAACCTCAGCCAGGATTTTTTAGCTGTCCTGTTTCTGAACAAGCTCTGTTCCGGCCTTGGGGGCGCTGTACCAGCAGTGATATAGTTCGCGGCCAGTTCGGTCCGCACGGCCTTTTTGTCTATTCGGCGCAAGCATTTGTCGAAAACAAAGTGTCTGAGTGAAAGGCTGCATCCCAAGGAGTTTAGATGAGTGCCGATAACGCCTACGCGGTCGAGCTGAAGGGCCTTTCCTTCAAGCGCGGTACGCGCAGCATCTTCAATAATGTGGATATTCGCATTCCCCGCGGCAAAGTCACGGGCATCATGGGGCCTTCCGGCTGCGGCAAGACTACGCTGCTGCGCCTGATGGGCATGCAATTGCGCCCCTCCGCCGGTGAAGTCTGGGTCAATGGCCAGAACCTGCCGACCCTTTCGCGCAGTGACCTGTTCGATGCCCGCAAACACATGGGCGTCCTGTTCCAGAGCGGCGCGTTGTTTACCGATCTCGATGTTTTCGAAAACGTGGCGTTCCCGCTGCGGGTGCATACACAGCTGTCCGATGAAATGATTCGTGACATTGTGTTGCTGAAATTGCAGGCCGTCGGGCTGCGCGGTGCTATCGATTTGATGCCCGACGAGTTGTCCGGAGGCATGAAGCGTCGTGTCGCCCTGGCGCGTGCCATCGCCCTCGACCCGCAGATTCTCATGTACGACGAGCCTTTCGTTGGCCAGGACCCGATTGCCATGGGGGTGCTGGTACGCCTGATCCGCCTGCTCAATGATGCGTTGGGTATCACCAGTATCGTGGTTTCCCACGACCTGGCCGAGACCGCGAGCATTGCCGACTACCTATATGTAGTGGGCGATGGCCAGGTGCTGGGGCAGGGCACGCCTGAAGAACTGATGAACGCAGACAACCCGCGCATTCGCCAATTCATGACCGGCGATCCCGATGGCCCGGTGCCTTTTCACTTTCCGGCAGCGGACTACCGCTCAGATCTTCTGGGGAAGCGCTGATGCGCAAGACATCATTACTCGAAAAGGTTCGCCTTTTCGGTCGCTCCGGCATCGATATCATCGGTGTGCTGGGGCGTTCGACGATTTTCCTGTTTCATGCCTTGCTCGGCCGCGGCGGTATTGGCGGCGGTTTCGGCCTGCTGATCAAGCAACTGCACTCCGTGGGCGTGATGTCCCTGGTGATCATCGTGGTCTCCGGGGTGTTCATCGGCATGGTGCTGGCGCTGCAAGGCTTCAATATCCTCTCCAGCTACGGGTCCGAGCAGGCTGTTGGGCAGATGGTTGCCCTGACGCTGTTGCGTGAGTTGGGCCCGGTGGTGACCGCTCTCCTGTTTGCCGGGCGTGCCGGTTCGGCGCTGACGGCCGAAATCGGCAACATGAAGGCCACCGAACAGCTGTCCAGCCTGGAAATGATCGGTGTCGATCCGCTCAAGTACATTGTTGCCCCGCGCCTGTGGGCCGGCTTCATTTCCCTGCCACTGCTGGCGATGGTGTTCAGCGTGGTGGGAATCTGGGGCGGTTCCTGGGTCGCGGTTGACTGGCTGGGGGTCTACGACGGCTCCTACTGGGGCAACATGCAAAACAGCGTGACCTTCAGCGGCGACGTGCTCAACGGCATCATTAAAAGCATCGTCTTCGCCTTTGTAGTGACCTGGATCGCCGTATTCCAAGGCTATGACTGTGAGCCCACCTCAGAAGGGATCAGTCGCGCCACCACCAAGACCGTTGTGTACGCCTCGCTGGCG
Source organism: Pseudomonas sp. KK18 (assembly GCF_037094675.1). Classification (NCBI taxonomy): domain Bacteria; kingdom Pseudomonadati; phylum Pseudomonadota; class Gammaproteobacteria; order Pseudomonadales; family Pseudomonadaceae; genus Pseudomonas; species Pseudomonas sp. KK18. Next base: position 6,163,149 of record NZ_CP146605.1, on the reverse strand, counting down.
GTACTGGGCCTTGACTTCATTTTGACCGCCTTGATGTTTGGAGATTTCTGATGCAAAACCGCACTGTGGAAATCGGTGTCGGCCTTTTCTTGCTGGCTGGCATCCTGGCTTTACTGTTGCTCGCCCTGCGAGTCAGCGGCCTATCGGCCAGCCCCACCGCCGATACTTATAAACTTTACGCCTACTTCGACAATATCGCCGGTTTGACTGTCAGAGCTAAAGTGACCATGGCGGGTGTAACCATCGGCAAGGTCACGGCAATCGATCTGGACCGCGACAGCTTCACCGGCCGTGTGACCATGCAGGTGGACAAGAAGGTAGATAACCTGCCGACTGACTCCACTGCGTCTATCCTCACCGCTGGCCTGCTGGGCGAGAAGTACATCGGCATCAGCGTCGGCGGGGAATCTGCCCTGCTCAAGGATGGTTCGACCATTCATGACACACAGTCGTCGTTGGTGCTGGAGGACTTGATCGGTAAATTCCTGCTCAATACCGTCAATAAAGACGCCAAATGAGGAATGTGTTCATGATCTCTACTTTGCGACGTGGCCTGTTGGTACTGCTCGCGGCACTGCCGTTGATGGCTAACGCCGCTGCCGGCGGTTCTGCGCATGACCTGGTGCAGGACACCACCAACAAGATGTTGGCTGACCTGAGTGCCAACAAGGAAAAGTACAAGCAGGACCCGAGTCAGTTCTATAACGCGCTGAATACGATTGTCGGGCCTGTTGTTGATGCTGAAGGTATTTCCAAAAGCATCATGACTGTCAAGTATTCGCGCAAGGCTACGCCTGCGCAGATGCAGACATTCCAGGAAAACTTCAAGAAGGGCTTGTTCCAGTTCTACGGCAACGCCCTGCTGGAGTACAACAACCAGGGGATTACCGTCGCCCCTGCCGGGGATGAGTCGGGTGACCGCACCAGCGTCAACATGAGCGTCAAGGGCAACAACGGCGCGGTCTACCCTGTGCAGTACACGCTCGAGAAGGTCAATGGCGAGTGGAAACTGCGTAACGTGATCATCAACGGCATCAACATTGGCAAGCTGTTCCGTGACCAGTTCGCGGATGCCATGCAGCGCAATGGCAACGACCTGGACAAAACCATCAACGGTTGGGCCGGTGAAGTGGCCAAGGCCAAGGAAGAAACCGACAAAGCTGCCGGGAAGCCTGCCCAATGACCGAGTCGGCCATTCGCCTTGGCGAGTCCGGTGAGCTGTTGCTCAGCGGCGTGCTGGATTACAGCACTGGGCCCGCCCTGCGCAAGCAGGGCCAGGCGCTGATCAATGCCAGTACCGCTCCTGCGCTGGTGCTGGATTGCTCGGCGGTGGTGAAGTCCAGCAGCGTCGGCTTGTCGTTGCTGCTGTGTTTCATGCGCGATGCGCAGGCCGTCAAAAAGCCGGTGAGCATTCGTGCATTGCCCGAAGACATGCGTGAAATCGCTGAGGTTTCCGGTCTGACCGAGCTGTTGGCGCATCCTTAATACACATTATTAAAGAAGCCCCCCGTCAGAGTCCTGCTATGCGGGGTTCGCAGGCGCGGGGCTTTTTTGTATGATGTGCGACCCGCGCGCACTGGGCGCCCATAGAGGTTGATCATGCAGGCCCTAGAAGTTAAAAGCTTCCTTGAAGGAAAGCTGCCCGAAACTAATGTTGAAGTTGAGGGCGAAGGCTGCAATTTCCAGCTGAACGTGATTAGCGATGAACTGGCGGCATTGAGCCCGGTCAAGCGTCAGCAGCAGATCTATGCCCATTTGAACCCGTGGATCACCGATGGCAGCATCCATGCGGTCACTATGAAATTTTTCAGCCGCGCGGCCTGGGCCGAGCGCACCTGAGCCCCCAAGGCGTCGAGATTCTTATGGATAAATTGATTATTACCGGCGGTGCTCGTCTTGATGGCGAGATCCGTATTTCCGGGGCGAAGAACTCCGCCCTGCCGATCCTGGCAGCGACCTTGCTGTGCGATGGCCCGGTTACCGTGGCCAACCTGCCGCACCTGCATGACATCACCACCATGATCGAGTTGTTCGGTCGCATGGGCATCGAGCCGGTGATCGACGAGAAACTCAGCGTCGAAATCGACCCGCGCACCATCAAGACCCTGATCGCACCGTACGAGCTGGTGAAAACCATGCGCGCCTCGATCCTGGTACTGGGCCCGATGGTTGCCCGGTTCGGCGAAGCCGAAGTCGCACTGCCTGGCGGTTGCGCCATCGGTTCGCGTCCGGTGGACCTGCACATCCGTGGCCTCGAAGCCATGGGTGCAACCATTGACGTCGAAGGCGGCTACATCAAGGCCAAGGCGCCGGAAGGCGGCCTGCGTGGCGCAAACTTCTTCTTTGATACCGTCAGTGTGACCGGTACCGAGAACATCATGATGGCCGCTGCCCTGGCCAATGGCCGCAGCGTGCTGCAAAACGCCGCGCGCGAGCCGGAAGTGGTCGACCTGGCCAACTTCCTGATCGCCATGGGTGCCAACATCACCGGCGCCGGCACCGACACCATCACCATTGATGGCGTGAAACGCCTGCATTCGGCTACCTACAAGGTGATGCCGGACCGCATCGAGACCGGTACCTACCTGGTCGCGGCTGCCGTCACCGGTGGCCGTGTCAAGGTCAAGGACACTGATCCGACCATCCTCGAAGCCGTCCTGGAAAAACTCAAGGAAGCCGGCGCCGAGATCACCACCGGTGAAGACTGGATCGAGCTGAACATGCATGGCAAGCGGCCAAAAGCCGTTAACGTGCGTACCGCTCCGTACCCGGCGTTCCCGACCGACATGCAGGCGCAGTTCATTTCCCTGAACGCGATTGCCGAAGGCACCGGTGCCGTGATCGAGACCATCTTCGAAAACCGCTTCATGCACGTGTACGAGCTGCACCGCATGGGCGCCAAGATCCAGGTCGAAGGCAACACCGCCATCGTGACCGGCATCGAGAAGCTCAAGGGCGCGCCAGTGATGGCTACCGACCTGCGTGCCTCCGCCAGCCTGGTGATCTCGGCGTTGTGCGCTGACGGCGACACCCTCATCGACCGCATCTACCACATAGACCGTGGTTACGAGTGCATCGAAGAGAAGCTGCAGATGCTCGGCGCGAAAATCCGCCGCGTACCGGGCTAGTTCCAGGAACTGCAAACACGTTCATTGTGGCGAGGGAGCTTGCTCCTGCTGGACTGCGCAGCAGTCCCAGTCTTTTTAAACAAAGATCAGGGCCGCTTCGCGCCCCAGCCGGAGCAAGCTCCCTCGCCACATGACGATGTATGCTGTTAGCTGATTTGTTTCAAGTCGAGGCTGTAATGGCCTCGATCTGTGTCTGGCGCCGATTGCGACCGGACAGCAATAGCCTGATGAAGGACTGACGTTTCCCATGTTGACCATCGCACTGTCCAAGGGCCGCATCCTTGACGACACTTTGCCGCTTCTGGCTGAAGCGGGCATCGTGCCGACCGAGAATCCGGACAAGAGCCGCAAGCTGATCATCCCCACGACCCAGGACGACGTTCGCCTGCTGATCGTGCGTGCCACCGATGTGCCAACTTACGTTGAACATGGCGCGGCAGACCTCGGCGTCGCGGGCAAAGACGTGTTGATGGAATACGGTGGCCAGGGCCTGTACGAGCCGCTGGACCTGCGTATCGCCCTGTGCAAGCTGATGACCGCCGGCCGTGTCGGTGACGTCGAGCCTAAAGGCCGCCTGCGGGTGGCGACCAAGTTCGTCAACGTTGCCAAGCGTTACTACGCCGAGCAAGGCCGCCAGGTCGACATCATCAAGCTTTACGGCTCGATGGAGCTGGCACCGCTGATCGGCCTGGCCGACAAGATCATCGACGTGGTCGACACCGGCAACACCCTGCGCGCCAACGGCCTGGAGCCCCAGGACTTTATCGCCGACATCAGCTCCCGGCTGATCGTCAACAAAGCTTCGATGAAAATGCAGCACGCCCGTATCCAGGCGTTGATCGACACCCTGCGCAAGGCAGTGGAGTCTCGACACCGCGGTTGACTCACCCGCGCGGCCTCAAGCCGCGCCCGTCTATCCGCCTCATAGCCAGAATTCTCAGGTGCCCAAGCGGATCGACTGCTAACTTTCGGCGCCTGAGCATTTTTGCCATTCCTATGAGGCCCTCGCTATGACCACGTCCACTGCAATTGCCCGACTCAACGCTGCCGACCCGGATTTCGCCCATCATCTGGATCATCTGCTGAGCTGGGAAAGCGTGTCCGACGATTCGGTCAACCAGCGGGTGCTCGACATCATCAAGGCCGTGCGCGAGCGCGGTGACGCGGCGCTGGTTGATTTTACCCGGCAGTTCGATGGCCTGGATGTCGCCTCCATGGCCGACCTGATCCTGCCCCGCGAACGCCTGGAACTGGCCTTGACCCGCATCACCGCGCCCCAGCGCGAAGCCCTGGAAGTGGCGGCCGCGCGGGTGCGCAGCTACCACGAGAAACAGAAACAGGATTCCTGGAGCTACACCGAGGCCGACGGCACCGTACTGGGCCAGAAGGTCACGCCGCTGGACCGTGCCGGCCTGTACGTGCCGGGCGGCAAAGCGTCGTACCCGTCCTCGGTACTGATGAACGCGATTCCGGCCAAGGTGGCCGGCGTGACCGAAGTGGTCATGGTGGTGCCTACCCCGCGCGGCGAAATCAACGAACTGGTGCTGGCAGCGGCCTGCATCGCGGGCGTTGATCGCGTGTTCACCATCGGTGGCGCCCAAGCGGTAGCGGCCCTGGCCTACGGCACCGAAAGCGTGCCGAAGGTCGACAAGGTGGTTGGCCCGGGCAACATCTACGTGGCCACGGCCAAGCGCCATGTATTTGGCCAGGTCGGCATCGACATGATCGCCGGCCCTTCGGAAATCCTCGTGGTGTGTGACGGCCAGACCGACCCGGACTGGATCGCCATGGACCTGTTCTCCCAGGCCGAGCACGACGAAGACGCCCAGGCGATCCTCGTCAGCCCGGATGCCGAATTCCTGGACAAGGTCGCCGCCAGCATCGCCAAGCTGCTGCCGACCATGGAGCGCGCCGAGATCATCGAGAAGTCGATCAATGGCCGTGGCGCCCTGATCCTGGTCCGCGACATGGAGCAGGCCATCGAAGTGGCCAACCGTATCGCCCCGGAACACCTGGAGTTGTCCGTCGCCGACCCACAAGCCTGGCTGCCGCTGATTCGCCACGCCGGCGCGATCTTCATGGGCCGCCACACCAGCGAAGCCCTGGGCGACTACTGCGCAGGTCCCAATCACGTGCTGCCCACGTCGGGCACTGCGCGGTTCTCCTCGCCGCTGGGCGTATATGACTTCCAGAAGCGCTCGTCGATCATCTTCTGCTCGCCAGAGGGCGCGTCGGAGTTGGGCAAGACCGCTTCCGTGCTGGCCCGTGGCGAGTCGCTGACCGCCCACGCCCGCAGCGCCGAATACCGCATCGTTGACGATAAGCAGGGGAACTGAAACATGAGCAAATTCTGGAGCCCGCTCGTCAAGGATCTCGTGCCTTACGTGCCCGGTGAGCAACCGAAGCTGACCAAGCTGGTAAAACTCAACACCAATGAAAACCCCTACGGCCCATCGCCCAAGGCGCTGGCTGCCATGCAGGCCGAGCTGAACGACAATCTGCGTTTGTACCCGGACCCCAACAGCGACCTGCTCAAGCAGGCGGTGGCCAAGTACTACGGGATCGACGCGGGCAAGGTGTTCCTCGGCAACGGCTCCGATGAAGTCCTGGCGCACATCTTCCACGGTTTGTTCCAGCACGACCTGCCGCTGCTGTTCCCGGACATCAGCTACAGCTTCTACCCGGTGTACTGCGGCCTGTACCGCATTGCCTTCGACGCAGTGCCGCTGGATGAACAGTTCCAGATCCGCGTGTCGGACTACGCCAGGCCCAACGGCGGGATCATCTTCCCGAACCCGAACGCGCCGACCGGTTGCTTGATGGCGCTGGACGCCGTGGAGCAAATCCTCAAGGCCAGCCCGGACTCGGTGGTGGTGGTCGATGAAGCCTATATCGACTTCGGCGGCGAGACCGCCATCAGCCTGGTGGACCGTTACCCGAACCTGCTGGTGACCCAGACCCTCTCCAAGTCGCGCTCCCTGGCCGGTTTGCGGGTGGGCCTGGCCGTGGGCCACCCGGACCTGATCGAGGCGCTGGAGCGGGTCAAGAACAGCTTCAACTCCTACCCGCTGGACCGTCTGGCGATTGTCGGCGCGGCCGCCGCTTTTGAAGACCGCGAATACTTCCGGAACACCTGCAAGTTGGTGATCGATAGCCGTGAAAAGCTGGTGGCGCAACTGCAGGCCAAGGGGTTTGAAGTACTGCCGTCGGCGGCCAACTTCATCTTTGCCCGGCATCCAGGGCACGACGCTGCCGGGCTGGCGGCCAAGGTGCGGGAGCAGGGGGTGATTGTGCGGCACTTCAAGCAGGAGCGGATTGCCCAGTTCCTGCGGATCAGTATTGGCACGCCTGAGCAGAACCAGGCGCTGATCGATGCGTTGGGTGAGCTGTAAGCCACACTGAAACTCAAAAAATGTGGGAGCGGGCTTGCTCGCGAATGCGGTGGTTCAGTCACTGATGTGCTGAATGACACACTGCATTCGCGAGCAAGCCCGCTCCCACACTGGTTTTGCGTTGGCAGTTAGATCAGCGGCTCATCCGGCTTCCTGTTCTTCCAGCCGTCATTGCCCGGCAGCAGCAGATTCAACGCAATCGCTACCACCGCACACAGGGCGATGCCCTTCAGGCCAAAGTCATCCGGGCCAGTGCCGGTGCCTACCAACACACCGCCAATCCCGAACACCAGGGTCACCGACACAATCACCAGGTTGCGCGCTTCGCCAAGGTCGATCTTGTGGCGGATCAGGGTGTTCATCCCCACTGCGGCAATCGAGCCGAACAGCAGGCACAGAATACCGCCCATCACCGGGACTGGAATGCTTTGCAGCAGCGCGCCGAACTTGCCGATAAACGCCAGGCTGATGGCAAATACCGCCGCCCAGGTCATGATCTTCGGGTTGTAGTTCTTGGTCAGCATCACCGCGCCCGTCACTTCCGCGTAGGTCGTGTTGGGCGGGCCGCCGAACAGGCCGGCAGCGGTGGTGGCGATCCCGTCACCCAGCAGGGTGCGGTGCAGGCCAGGCTTCTTCAGGTAGTCGCGACCGGTCACGCTGCCCACCGCAATCACACCACCGATGTGTTCGATCGCCGGGGCCAGGGCCACCGGGACGATAAACAGGATCGCCTGCCAGTTGAATTCCGGCGCGGTGAAGTGGGGCAGGGCGAACCACGGTGCGGCGGCGATCTTCGCGGTGTCGACTACGCCGAAGTAGAACGACATAGCGAAACCCACCAGCACGCCGGAGATGATCGGCACCAGGCGGAAAATGCCTTTGCCGAACACCGCCACGATCAACGTGGTCAGCAGCGCCGGCATCGAGATCAGCATGGCGGTCTGGTAGTGGATCAACTCGCTGCCGTCACCGGCCTTGCCCATCGCCATATTGGCCGCAATCGGCGCCATGGCCAGGCCAATGGAAATGATCACCGGCCCGATCACCACCGGCGGCAGCAGCCGGTCGATGAAACCGGTGCCCTTGATCTTCACGGCCAGGCCCAGGAAGGTGTAAACGAAGCCGGCCGCCATCACGCCACCCATGGTCGCCGCGAGGCCGAACTGGCCCTTGGCGAGAATGATCGGGGTGATAAACGCAAAGCTCGACGCCAGGAACACCGGTACCTGGCGCCCGGTAACCACCTGGAACAACAATGTGCCCAAGCCTGCGGTAAACAGGGCGACGTTTGGATCGAGACCGGTGATCAGCGGCATCAACACCAGCGCGCCAAATGCTACGAAGAGCATCTGTGCGCCAGACAGGATCTGGCGCCAAAGCGGGTCGTTGAACTCATCCTGCATGGTCACGCGTCCTTCTGCTTGGTACCGAAGATCTTGTCGCCGGCATCGCCCAGGCCCGGGATGATGTAGCCATGTTCATTCAGGCGTTCATCGATGGATGCGGTGTAGATCAACACGTCCGGGTGGGCTTTCTCGACGGCGGCGATGCCTTCGGGAGCGGCCACCAGCACCATGGCGCGGATGTCCTTGCAACCGGCTTTTTTCAGCAGGTCGATGGTGGCAACCATGGAGCTGCCGGTGGCGAGCATCGGGTCGATGATCATCGCCAGGCGCTCGTCGATTTCCGGTACCAGTTTTTCCAAGTAGGTGTGGGCCTGCAGCGTCTCTTCGTTGCGGGCCACGCCTACGGCGCTGACCTTGGCACCCGGGATCAGGCTGAGCACGCCTTCGAGCATGCCGATACCGGCACGCAGGATCGGCACCACGGTAATCTTCTTGCCGGCGATTTTCTCGACCTGGACGGGACCACACCAACCGGCGATCTCGTAGTTTTCCAGGGGCAGGTCTTTGGTCGCCTCGTAGGTGAGCAGCGCTCCGACTTCCTGAGCAAGCTCACGGAAGTTCTTCGTGCTAATGTCGGCGCGGCGCATAAGGCCGAGTTTATGTCGGATCAGCGGATGGCGGATCTCACGGATGGGCATGGGGAAAGGCTCCGGCGGCGGGCAAAAAAACCGGCCTAGATTAATCTATCCGAGGGTGTTGTCCTATAGACATCTAGTACGTTAGTCCATTAAGGCTTGAACGTTGGGCCTCACATGCGTACCTTTGCCCGCTTTTCTTGCCACAGCACCCCCTTGGAGAGCGCCATGTCCGCTGATCTCGAGCATATCCGTCAAATCATGCGCGAGGCTGACTGCCTGTACACCGAAGCGCAAGTCGAAGAGGCCATCGCCAAGGTCGGCGCGCACATCTCCCGTGAAATGGCCGACACCAACCCGGTGGTCTTTTGCGTGATGAACGGTGGCCTGATTTTCGCCGGTAAATTGCTCACCCACCTGCAATTCCCGCTGGAAGCGTCCTACCTGCACGCCACTCGCTATCGCAATGAAACCAGTGGCGGCGACCTGTTCTGGAAAGCCAAGCCGGAAGTCTCGTTCATCGACCGCGACGTGCTGATCATCGACGACATCCTCGACGAAGGTCACACCCTGGGCGCGATCATCGACTTCTGCAAACACGCCGGCGCGCGCAAGGTGCACACTGCCGTGCTGATCGACAAGGACCACGACCGCAAGGCCCGTCCGGACCTGAAAGCCGATTACGTGGGCCTGCCGTGCATTGACCGTTACATCTTCGGTTACGGCATGGACTACAAAGGCTACTGGCGCAACGCCAATGGGATTTACGCCGTTAAGGGGATGTAATCAATGGCCAGCTTTCTTGATCAAACGCTGTTTGCGGAGCTGGCCGAGAAAGCGGCTGGCAGCCCTCGTGGCCGGCATCACCACAACTTTCATCAGATGGAAGAGCCATGCCATCGCATGGCTGTCGGCATGCAGCCCAGCACCTATGTGCCGCCTCATTGTCATTTGAGTGCCGATAAGGCGGAAACCTTGCTGGTGCTGAAGGGCAGCCTGGGCTTGTTGATCTTCAGCGAGACCGGCGAGGTGCTGGCCAAGCGCGTGATGCAGGCGGGCGGTGAGTGCCAGGGCGTCGATTTGCCGCCCGGGGTGTTTCACGGCCTGGTGGTGCTGGAGCCAGATACTTTGATGTTCGAATGCAAAGCCGGACCGTATCGACCGGTGGGAGAGGGTGAGCTGGCCAGTTGGGCTCCCCGTGAAGGCGACGCTGAAGTGGCTGAGTATCAGCGCTGGATGCTTGCCCAGTTCGATTGAGCTAAAGTGCTGGGCCATCTTCCACGGAGCGGCCCATGCGCCTTTTGATCCGCAGTTGCGCCGCCCTGGCGCTGACCCTCAGTTTGCCCCTGGCGGCTGCTCCGGCGCCGCTGCACAGCCAATTCCTGCCGCCCGACGACCTGACCCTGCGCGCCGAAACCCCGGACCAGCAGCAATTGCTGCAAGTCACCGAGTATTCGGTGGTGGTGGGTAACCAGCGCCAATCCACCCAGCAGCCGATCCCGGTGACCTCGCCGTTGATGATCCGCCTCAAGGGCAAGTCCCTGAACAAAGGCGCGACCATCGCCCAGGTGATCCTCAACTTTGATGCTGAAAGCAAAAGCCTGAAAAAGCCGGTGTTCGACGACAAAAGCAAAACCCTGACCTTGTCGTACCCGATGACCCAGTATCGGGTGATCGTCGACTTGTTGCGCAATGACACGGTCTATGTGCAATTCCTCACTTACGCCAACGGCCATATCTGGGCCGATTTGCACACCGGGGCGGTGCGCGCCAAATAATCCAGCCGACGCGCATTCGGCGGTGTAAATACAGTCAATGTGGGAGCTGGCTTGCCTGCGATAGCGGTGGGTCCGTTGGCCCATCTGGCACTGATGCACCGCTATCGCAGGCAAGCCGGCTCCCACATTGGTTCGCGTAGCTTTCGAAGCCGCGGTGCCGCAGGTAAACTGCTTTTCCCGTGTAAATGTCTGCAGGCTGGAGTCGGTAATGCGTAAAGATAAGAAACAGGTGATTGGTGATGAAATCGGCGACGAGCAAATCAAGCTGTTCCTGGATTTCGAGCCGGTAGACGCCACTTCGCCGTCCCTGCACAAACTGATCAAGGCCTACCGCGGCCTGCGTATCGACGACTTCGAACGCTTCCTGGTTTTCTTCAAGGAAGCCGGCCTGGACCTCGATGGCAAGGACGAGCATGGCCTGACCTTCGTTGAAGTGATCAAGGACCAGCGCAACGCCGCCGAGTACATCGAGCTGATCGAACAAGCCCGCGGCTGATTGTTGCGGACGAAAAAAAACGCCCCATTGGGGCGTTTTTCGTTCCCACGCTCTGCGTGGGAATGCATCAACTGACACTCTGCGTCACGACGCTCAAGCGTAGCTTTCGGTCTCGCTGCTCTGCTCAACCAGTTCCAGGCTGATGTTGTTCTGCGTGTTGATCTTGCGATACAGCTCGGCATCGGTCTCCAGGACCTTTTCCCGAGCCGGGAAGATCTCGTGCAGTTTGGCCGCCCACTCACCGGCCGCTTTCGTCGGGAAGCAGCGTTCGATCAGTTCCAGCATGATCGACACGGTCACCGAAGCACCTGGAGACGCGCCGAGCAGGGCGGCCAGCGAACCGTCCTTGGCCGCAACCAGTTCGGTACCGAATTGCAGCACGCCGCCTTTCTTCGGGTCTTTCTTGATGATCTGCACCCGTTGGCCGGCCACTTCCAGGCGCCAGTCTTCGGCTTTTGCCTCAGGGTAGAAGCGACGCAGGGATTCCAGGCGCTGCTCCATGGACTGGCGCACCTCGCTGACCAGGTACTTGGTCAGGTCCATGTTGTCCCGGGCCACGGCCAGCATCGGGCCGATGTTGCCGGCACGAATCGACATGGGCAGGTCAAGGAACGAGCCGTGCTTGAGGAACTTGGTGGTGAAACCGGCGTATGGCCCGAACAGCAGGGATTTCTTGCCGTCGACCACGCGGGTGTCGAGGTGCGGCACCGACATCGGTGGCGAACCCACGGCTGCCTGGCTGTAGACCTTGGCCTGGTGGTGCTTGACCACTTCCGGGTTGTCGCAACGCAGCCACTGGCCGCTGACCGGGAAGCCGCCGAAGCCCTTGCTTTCCTCGATGCCCGAGGCTTGCAACAGCGGTAGGGCCGCGCCACCGGCGCCGAGGAACACGAACTTGGCGTCCACATCACGGGAATTGCCGCTGTTGACGTCCTTGATGCTCACGGTCCAGCCGGCGCCGTTGCGCTTGAGGCCGGTGACGCGCTTGCTGTACTTGACCTGGGCATCCGGGGCGCTGGTCAGGTGCGAGAGCAACTGGTTGGTCAGGGCGCCGAAGTTGACGTCGGTGCCGTTCATCACGCGGGTGGCGGCGATTTTTTCGTCCAGTGGGCGGCCGGGCATCATCAGCGGCATCCACTCGGCCATCTCGCTGCGGTCTTCGGTGTAGTGCATGTCCGAGAACGCGTGGTGCTGGCTGAGGGTTTCAAAGCGCTTCTTGAGGAACGACACGCCTTTCTCGCCCTGTACGAAGCTCAGGTGCGGCACGGGGCTGATAAAGGATTTGGACGAGCCAAAGGTGCCTTTCTTGGTCAGGTAGGCCCAGAACTGCTTCGACACCTCGAATTGGGTGTTGATGTGCACGGCTTTCTTGATGTCGATGGAGCCGTCGGCGGCCTGCGGTGTGTAGTTCAGCTCACACAGCCCGGCGTGGCCGGTACCGGCGTTGTTCCACGGGTTGGAACTTTCCGCGGCACCCGAATCCATCAGCTCAACGACTTCCAGCTTGAGGCCGGGGTCGAGCTCTTTGAGCAGTACGGCGAGGGTGGCACTCATGATGCCCGCACCTACCAGTACTACGTCGACTGCTTCGTTATGCGCCATTTAACGCGTCTCCAAAATCTGCAGCACCAAATTGACGGCATGGCTGCCAGGAGTGACGGGGCGGTTCACGTGATGCCCCAGGTTACCCATGGCCAGGATCGCCATGTCCGATTCTTCGCAATTTATCGCAAGCGGACGCTGCCGACCGGGCCTGATCTGCGTATGAACGCATTTAAGGGCGCCTGTGGCAATTCGACTTATGGTCAAGCTCGTCCGATCGTGCAACCAAATCCGTAGCGGACAGGCTTCAAGCTCCGGTTCTTGAGGAGTGCTCGGTCCTGTGTGGTGGGGCTGTTCCAGACGCTGATGGTGCTTGTACAAACGCAAAACTATTCATTTGCTCGCCACACTCTTGTGAAGTTGTGAAAACCCGTTTTTTTCACGCTCTTTTGAAGACGTGAACCTCAAAAAAGGGCTGCCCCAGCCTGGCACCTGGCCCGAAATCACTGCCGGCAAGCGGCAAAACGGGCAAACAACTCAAGTGGCCGAGCGCATGGCAGCTCTGGCAGATTCGGGTAAAGACGATGGTTTGCAGAGAAAACAGCAAGCTCGCCAGCTTCACACGATCTGTGTGGGCGGCTCTCTGTGGGCGGTGCGGGGGAGCTAATACAAGTGCATTAGCGATGCTGCGAGGCCCGATCAGGAGACGTCCTTATAATCGGGGGGAGATTGTAGCGAAGAAATGCGCGCAAATGGACGTGTTTAATGACTTTTATTAGCAGTCTGGTCAGGAGGCCAACGCGTGCCGTGCCTGTGGCTGCGAAACCCGGGGGCTGACGCGCGCGCTGGCGGGCAGCGGACGGTGCATCCAGCTCAGGCGGGTCTCTTCGACTTCGACCCAGCCTTCACCGACGGGCGGCAGGCTGCACTGCTTGAAAGCCTGGCAGCAGCCTTGGGCGTCGAGCAGGGCGAAGTGGCGATGGCTGGCGTGGGAAAAGAACAAAGATTTGAGAAGGCGCATGGCTGTGTACCCGGTTCGTTACATGCTGCGAAGGTTGGCAGTCTGGCATGACATTGAGGTGACGGTTCTGTGTGAAAATTGTAATTTCGCCGACAGTTCAGGCGCCGTTCAGGAATTCTGGTGAGTGGCGCGCGCTCACCGTTATACTGGCGCCCTGTTTGCATCTAGTCCTGGAGAAATGAGTATGTTGCAACGCCTGTTGTTCGGTTTGATCACTGTGACCAGTTTGACCCTGGTTGGCTGCGCCCACAGCCCGCAACAACTCAGCCCGCAACCGAAAATCACCACCCAGCTGGCGCCTGTCGGCCATGGCCAGCCGGTGTCGGTGCGTGTGGTTGACGGTCGTCCGTCGCCGACCCTCGGCACCCGTGGCGGCCTGTACCCGGAAACCAGCGCCATTACGGTGACCGGTGCGGACGTGCTGCCCAAGCTGCAAGCCCAGGCCGAAGCGGCCGTGCGCCTGTTGGGCTTCACCCCTTCCAACTCGCCAGGTGCGCCACAACTGACCATCACCCTGGCCGAGCTGAAGTATCAGTCGCCCAAGGAAGGCCTGTACGTGACTGAAGCCACCATCGGCGCGACCTTCAAGTCCGACGTGACTGCCGGTACCCGTCGCTACAGCGGCCGTTACGGCGCATCCCTGGACCAGCGCTTCGGCATGGCGCCGAACCAGGAAACCAACACCAAGCTGGTCAGCGACGTGTTGAGCGATGCCCTGACGCGCCTGTTCAAGGACCCGAGCATCGGTTCGCTGCTCAGCTCGCAGTAACCGTCAGGCGGGCGCGGAGCGCCCCAGTCGGCATTCCTTTGCGGCGCGTGGGAACGATCAAAAAACCGGGCTCATCACTGAGCCCGGTTTTTTTACGCCTGCCGTTTTCATGCAGCCGTTTCGACATAAAAGTCCAGCACACTCACGCCAGTGAGCAAGTCCAGCTCCGGCAGGTCGGCATGTTGATGCCCGCCGAGGGCGCAATACACCAGCCAGTGGCGGTCCTGCACATTGAACGCGAGGCCGCCCACCAGGGCCTCTTGCTCATCACTTGGGGCAATCAGATACAGCCGATCCTGGTTCTGCGCGTGCAACATGACAAGCTCCCGGGCTTTCGAAGGGCAACAGAGTGGCTTGTTAAGGTGACGTTCAGGTGACGCTGTAAATTACTGGATACATTAGCCGTCAATGGGGAAGGAGTAATGACGCGCAGGCGGCGCATATCATTCAGGTTTGTATCTGGATTGATACCAAGACACTGATACATCGAGGTTTGCGATGTCGCTGACCGCACTACTGCTCAATTCCCTTGCCCTGTTACTGGCCTGCCCGGCGGCATGGCTGCTGTTTGTCACGCGCCTGCATGAACAGCGCGCGATGGCCCGCCTTGCCGCGCAAAGCGAACTGCGTGCCATTGATCAGCCGATGCTGTATCTGGACGTGTTGACGCAGCGTACCTATCGCCTGTTCTACCGGTTGGGGTTTGCCTGTCTGGGGCTGGCGTTGCTGGTGTCCTTTCTTAGTACCCGATTGTAGGAACACCCTAAAAACAACTGTGGGAGCGGGCTCGCTCGCGAAAGCGCGGTGTCAGTCAATACATGATTGGCTGATCCACCGCCTTCGCGAGCAAGCCCGCTCCCACATTGGGTTTGCGCTGTTGCTGGTACCGGGTTACAGGGCAATCCCGGCCTTGACCCGGTACTGATTCCTCACCGGCGTCGCGTATTGCAATACCAGATACGGCCGATGCTCGGCCGGGCACGCATTCAAGCGCCGCTCCCACTCTGCCTTTGCCTTGGCCAACTCGTCCGCCGGGAATACCTCGGCTGCGGTCGGTACCTGCAATTGCGGATCGGCATCGCTCCATTGGGCGTACGCCAGGTAATGCACCGGGAACAACCGATACCCACCCAGGATCTGCCGGTCCATTTCGATCGCCAACAGCTTGGTGTCTTCGAACGCCTCGGTGATCGGCGGCGCGAAGTTGACGTGTACCCGGCCCTTGTAGCCGGTGATGCCCAGGGCAATGCTCACGTCATCTTCCCCCGGCGCCTTGCTGTAGGTGCCGGTGGTGGCGCGGATGTACAGCTCGCGGGCCTTGGCTGCGTCGCACGGGTCGTATTCGTAGCTGATGGACACCGGCGTCAGGTTCAGTGACTGGATGACTTCGGCGAACGGCTCGTCCTTGCGGCTCATGTGGAACATCTTGAGGATCGCCGACTCGGTGCGATCATCCCCATCCTTGGCGCGGCCTTCGGCCTGGGCGATCCAGATCGACTGGCAGTCGTTGCGAATCGAATGGTTGATGTAGGCCGACAGCAACTGGTAGGCCGCCATCTTCTCTTTGCGCCCGGTGATCGAGCGGTGCACGATGAAACTCTTGTTCAGG
The DNA here is from genome assembly GCF_037094675.1 of Pseudomonas sp. KK18. Lineage (NCBI taxonomy): Bacteria > Pseudomonadati > Pseudomonadota > Gammaproteobacteria > Pseudomonadales > Pseudomonadaceae > Pseudomonas > Pseudomonas sp. KK18. The sequence goes on along the minus strand of NZ_CP146605.1, from coordinate 6,147,433 downwards.
CGCATCAGGTCGCTGACAAACGGCTTTTGCAGCAGGTTGTCGCCGATGGCGATGCGTGGCGTCGGCAGGCCGGCGTGATACACGGCGTAGTTGACGAAGGCCGGGTCCATCACGATGTCGCGGTGGTTGGCCAGGAACAGGTAGGCGCTGCCGGACTTGAACTGCTCCACGCCGGTATAGGTCACGCCGTCGGTTGCCCGCTCGATGGTGTGGTCGACGTAAAACTCGACTTTGTCCTGCAGCGTGGCCACGGTAGTGACGCCGGCGAACTCACGGCGCAGTTTATGAGCGATCATCGGCTTGAGCAGCCAGCCGAAGGCGCCGGCAAAGCGCGGGAAGCGAAAGTGGGTCAGGATGTCCAGAAAGGCCTTGTCACTGAACAGTCGGGCCAGCACTGCCGGGACTTCGCTGTCGTTGTAAGGTCGGATGGTATCGAATTCGCCCATCATGCTCTCTTGTTAGAAACGGCTAGGGTAAGTAAAGGTTTGGAACAATAAATATCAGGGCGTGGTCCGGGCAATTGGCCGGGACGAAAAATAGCCCTGTAAATAGACCGGCGATTATACGCACAAGTCACCTTGGAGACCGCGATGGAAGAGGAGTCGTACGAATGTCCTTATTGTGGAGAGGTAGTCACGGCGCTACTGGACCTGTCGGCGGGCGATCAGGAATATATTGAGGACTGCCCGGTGTGCTGCCGGCCCATTGTTTTCGAGCTGCAGGTTCATGACGACGAATGGATGCTCAACGTGCGCAGCGAGAACGAATAAAGGTACGCCCATGCAGCGAATCTACGAGCCGGAAAACCTGATGGAAGGCGAGCTGCTGCAAGGCATGCTCGAAAGCGAGGGCATCACCGCGCACCTGGTGGGGCGCGATTTGCTCGGGGGTACCGGCGAACTGCCGATCTATGGCCTGCTGGCGCTGGCGGTGGAGAACGACCAGGCCGCCTACGCCCGCGAGCTGATCACCGCCTACAACGGTGCGCAACCACTGCCCGGTGATGAACCCGACAGCTTTCCCGACGTGCTGGTCTGTTAGGCTGTCGGCCAGTTTCTCCAAGAGTCGTGTTGCCCCATGTGTGGACGTTATGCCCTGTTTCGCTGGAACCCCACGTTTGCTGCCTTGCCGGGCTTCCCGGCCGACCAGCAGGCCCAGTGGAACATCTCTCCCAATGACTCGGTGCTGATCCAGCGCCTGAGCGACGGCCAGCACACCCTGGCGCGGGCGCGCTGGGGCCTGACGCCGCCCTGGCTGACCGATCTCTCTCGTACACCAGCCCATGCCCGGGCGGAAACCCTTGCCGAACAGCCGATGTTTCGCGAAGCGTTTCGCCAGCGCCGCTGCCTGCTGCCGGCCAATGGTTTCTACGAATGGCGCGGCACCCAGCGCAAGCGCCCGTACTGGCTGACGCCGGGGGAGGGCAGCACACTGTTCTTTGCCGCGATCTGGGAGGCGTATCCGGTGCAGGAGCAGGTTTGGTTGAGTACGGCGGTGGTGACCCAGGCGGCGCAGAGTCAACGCCGACCGTTGATTCTGGATGCGGCGGGGCAGGCAGCCTGGCTGAACCCCGAGACCCCGCTGCACACCTTGCAGGCCTTGTTGGCCAGTGAACCCACCGCGTTGCGCGAGCGGGTGCTGGCCAATATGGTCAACGATCCGAAGCTGAATGGACCGGAGTGCCTGACGCCGGGTTGAGCGTTGTGTTGAATCGGCCGGCCTCTTCGCGAGCAAGCCCGCTCCCACATTTGATTGCATTTCAACTGAAGGAATGCGATCGAATGTGGGAGCGGGCTTGCTCGCGAAGGCGCCCGAAAGGGCGCCGCTTGACTCAAACCTTGAACTGATTGATCAACCGCCGCTGCTGCTCCGCCAGCTTGGTCAGGTCTGCGCTGGCCGCGCTCGACTCATCCGCTCCGCCGGCCACTTCATTGGCCACCTGTCCGATATTGATCACGTTACGGTTAATGTCCTCGGCCACCGCGCTCTGTTCCTCGGCGGCGCTGGCGATCTGGGTGTTCATGTCGTTGATCACCGACACCGCCCGGGTAATGGTCTCCAGCGCCTGGGCCGCCTTGGCCGCGTGCTGCACGCTTTCATCGGTGCGGTTCTGGCTGTCTTCCATCACTCGCACCACGTCGCGGGTGCCCTGCTGCAGTTGCTGGATCATGGCCTGGATTTCTTCGGTAGCCTTCTGGGTCTTCTGCGCCAGGTTGCGCACCTCGTCGGCCACCACCGCAAACCCGCGCCCTTGCTCACCGGCCCGTGCGGCTTCGATTGCCGCGTTGAGCGCCAGCAGGTTGGTCTGCTCGGCAATCCCGCGAATCGCCGTGAGGATGGCATTGATGTTCTCGCTGTCCTTGGCCAGCGCCTGCACCACACCGACCGCCTTGCCGATTTCCTCGGCGAGGGCGCCGATGGAGGTGGAGGTGTCGCGCACAATCTGCATGCCCTGGCTCGCCGCTTGATCAGCGTGGCTGGCGGCCTGTGCGGCCTGGGTGGCGTTGCGCGCCACGTCCTGTGCGGTCGCGGTCATCTCGTGCACGGCGGTAGCCACCTGGTCGATCTCGACCATTTGCTTGTGCACGCCCTGGTTGGTGCGAATCGCGATGTCGGCGGTGTGCTCCGACGAGTCGCTGACCTTCTGCACCGAACTCACCACCTGGGTAATCATCCCCTGCAACTTGGCCAGGAATGTATTGAAGCCGCTGGCAATCGCCCCCAGTTCGTCGGCGCGATCACTGGTCAGGCGCCGGGTCAGGTCGCCTTCGCCCTGGGCGATGTCATTGAGCATCGCCACCATTTGCTTGAGCGGCCGGGCAATGCCGTGGCCCACCAGCCAGATCACCAGCAAGCCGATGCCGGCGATCAGCAGCCCGGCCACGGCCATGCCGAAAATATCGGTTTTGCGCTGGGCGTCGAGGTCGTGCTGCATCGCCTGCAGGTCGGCCATTACCGCACTCAGGGGCAGTTGCAGGAGCAGGGTCCAGCGGGCGTCGGTCTGGCCGATGTTGAACGGCAGGAACAGCTCGATATGCCCGTGTTGCTTGTCCACGTCATAGCGCACCTCGCCGATTTTCAGTTGGCCGAGGTTGGCCAGTTCGTTGCTGTCCAGCAGGTCGCTGGCTTTTTCCCCGAGCTTGCTGGCGTCCTTGGTATAGGCCACCAGGCGACCGTTGCTGGAAATCAGCGCCAGTTCGCCAGCACCGTTGTACAAATTCTGATCAGCCTTGGTGAGCATTTCCTGGATGAAGTTCACCGACAGGTCGGCGCCGACGATGCCCTGGAAGGTGCCGTCGATCATGATTGGTTCGATAAACGAGGCGAGCATCACCATCGCATTCCCGACTTTATAAGGGGCCGGATCGATGGCGCAGGGCTTTTTGCTTTCCTTGGAACACAGGTAGTACTCACTGGCGCGCACGCCGGTGGACAGGATGGTCTGGTCGGCCACGTCAGCCAGTTTATCCAGGCCCAGGCTGCCGTCGGCATTGCGGAACCACCACGGCAGGAAGCGGCCGTTGGTTTCGATGCCGACCACCGGGCTGTTGACGTAGGCAGCATCGTTGTGGTCGATGGCGTTGGCTTCCCAGCCTATATAGGCGCCGAGAATCTTCGGGTTACGCACCACGGTTTCGTGGATCAGGTTGATCAGCTGTTCGCGGGAGACCGCCAGTTGCGGGTTGCCGTTGGCGTCTTTCATGCCCATCAGGGCGTTGGCGGTGGCCAGGCCCTTGGCCGTCACCAGCGGCGCTTCGAGTTCGCGCTGGATCAGCGTCGCCTGGGTTTGCGCCAGGGCGGTCAGGCGCTGCTCGATGATTTGTTCGAATTGACCCTGGGTGCGTTCCTGCACCATCTCCTGGGTGCGCGCCCCGGCGAACAAGGCATACAGCACCAACACCGCCACCACGCTCAGGACAATGGCCCCGGCCAGTGCCGCGACAGAAAATTGAATCGACTTGAACTTCATGACGGCTCCGAACGCAGGGGGAGATTGGCTGCTTGTGTATATCGGCCGCGGGCGGGGGAGACATGAGGGCCATTACCTCAAAATGGCTGTGCCGGATGGGCGAATGTCGTAAATGGAATGGTTGCCAGCGTTTGTGAATTTTTTGCGGCAGTGTGGGATGTATCTGAAATCAGGTGGCTATACGTCTGTTGTATCTGGCGTCGATACAATTGGCCGACTACGATACGCGCCATGTTTTCAGGGAGCAGGTTGATGAAAAAGACAGTGGCGGTATGTGCGTTGGGCGCGGCTTTGTTGCTCGCCGGTTGTCAGTCGGTCAACACCACCAGCGGCGGCGCCGTGGGCGTTGAGCGCAAGCAGTACATGTTCAGCATGTTGTCGAGCCAGGAAGTCGACCAGATGTATGCGCAGTCCTACCAGCAGACCCTGGGTGAAGCCAGCGGCAAGGGCCTGGTGGACAAGACCAGCGCCAACGCCAAGCGCGTGCAGGCGATTGCCAACCGCCTGATCGCCCAGGCGCCCACCTTCCGCCCGGATGCGGCGCAGTGGAAGTGGGAAGTGAACCTGATCAAAAGTGACGAGATGAACGCCAACTGCGGGCCTGGCGGCAAGATCTTTGTCTACAGCGCGTTGATCGACAATCTCAAGTTGACCGACGACGAACTCGCCGCCGTGATGGGCCATGAAATTGCCCACGCCTTGCGTGAACACGGCCGCGAAGCCATGTCCAAGGCCTACGGTATCGAAATGGCGAAGCAGGGGGCCGGTGCGTTGTTCGGCCTCGGTCAGGACAGCTTGGCGCTGGCCGATACCGTGGCCAACTACGGCATGACCTTGCCCAACAGCCGCAGCAATGAAAACGAAGCGGACCTGATCGGCCTGGAGTTGTCGGCGCGTGCCGGTTACAACCCGAACGCGGCGATTACCCTGTGGAACAAAATGGCCAAGGCTTCGGAAGGCTCGCCACCTGAATTCATGAGCACCCACCCTGCCTCCGACAGCCGGATCGCCTCGTTGCAGGCGGCGATTCCGAAGGTGATGCCGTTGTATCAGCAGGCGAAAAAATCCTGATTTATAAGGCTGAAATGCAAATCTGAATGTGGGGGCCCGGCTTGTGTGGGAGTCGGGCTTGCCCGCGATGCAGGCACCTCGGTGTGTCAGTTGCACCGAGGTGATGCTATCGCAGGCAAGCCAGCTCCCAAAAAAGCCCAGCTCCCATATGGGGTTACGTTTAGATCCAGCCACTGCTCTGCATGGCCTTGTACACCGCAACAATGGCCAGGATGAAGAATGCCGTAGCCGCCAGTCGACGAATCAGCGTCAGCGGCAATTTGTCCGCGGCAAAATTACCCGCCAGCACCACCGGCACGTTGGCAATCAACATGCCCAGGGTGGTGCCGATAATTACCAGCCACAGTTCCGGGTATTGCGCCGCGAGCATCACGGTAGCGATCTGGGTCTTGTCGCCGATTTCCGCGAGGAAGAACGCGATCAGCGTGGTCAGGAAGGGCCCGAACTTGCGGGAAGTGCTGGCTTCGTCATCGTCGAGCTTGTCGGGCACGAGGGTCCACAGCGCCGTGGCGCAGAAGCTCGCCGCGAGGATCCAGTGCAGCACCGCATCCGAGAAGAAACTCCCGAACCAGGCCCCCACGGCACCGGCGGCCGCATGGTTGGCCAGGGTCGCGGCAACGATGCCGGCGATGATCGGCCAGGGTTTGCGAAAGCGTGCAGCGAGAATGAGCGCGAGCAGTTGCGTCTTGTCGCCAATTTCGGCCAAGGCAACGATTGCGGTAGGGACGAGCAGAGAATCCAGCATCAGGTAAGTTCCAGGGGCGGGTCGACACGGCTATGACACGTACAGCCTTCCCGCCCCGGGTAAGGTGTTCGTGTCATAGGTCTTGTCAAACCCCGGTCCGTCTGTGCGGACTCCTGGGTCGCATACGCCATGGCCTGTTGACCAAGTATGTTGACGTATGCCGGACGAGCGTGGCGCTCGTGGGAGACTACTCCCCTAGGACGGAGCGGATTCTGCCTAGGCAAAATCCATTCGGCAAGCCTTCTTTTGGAAAAAGACCTCAGCCGCGCTTGGCACGGTAAATGCGAAAACCCTGGCCTTCTGCCTTGATTGCGCACACCCCAAGATGCTCTTCAATCAGCGGCTGATACTTCAGGAAGCTGTTCGCGACCAAGCGAAGTTCGCCGCCTTTTGCCAGATGTTTGGCCGCTTTTCGCAGCAGGTTCTCGGTGGCGAAATAATCGGTGTGCACCCCGACGTGGAACGGCGGGTTGCTCAGAATCGCGTTCAGATTCATCGGAGCAGCGTCGATGCCATCACCGGTCAACACCTCGGCTTCCAGGCCATTGGCCGCCAATGTCAGGCGACTGCTGGCAGCGGCAAAGGCATCCACGTCGAGCATTGTCACCGTGTTATGCGGGTAGCGACGCTTGACCGCTGCCCCGAGCACACCCGCGCCACAACCGAAATCCAGCAAGTGACCGCTCGGCAACTTGTCCAGATGCTCCAGCAGCAATGCGGTACCGCGATCCAGCCGACCGTGGCTGAACACGCCCGGCAGGCTCACCACCTTGAGCGGGCCCTCAGCCAGCGGCACCTCGAACACCTGCGCCAGGCTCTCCAGTTCTACCGGCTCGGGGGCGTTGGCCACCGTCACCAGCCACAACTGGCAGTGCCGCGCGTTGTCGAGCTTGCGCGGCTTGCCGAACGGATTCAGTTGCTTGGCCGCGCTTTCGATGCCGCCTTTCTTCTCCCCCACCAGGTACAACTCCTTGCCGGGCAAACGCGCCGCCACGGCATTGAGCAGGTAGTCGGTGAGGTCCTTGGACTTGGGCAGGAACACCACCGCGGTCTCGAACGAACGCTCGGGCACGTTCACACCGAACTGGCTGCGCTCGGCAAAACGTGCGTCCAGTGCGGCCTGGTCGCCGGCGTGCCAGCTCCAGCCATGGGCATTGGGCAGGCGGCCCAGCAGGTCGTCGGCGGGCAAGCCCACCAGCAGCACGTCGCCTTGAAAAAGTTCGGCCTGGCGAAGCAGTACTTCACTGCGCGGATCCATGGTCTGCTCCTTGAAAAGGGGCGCAGTTTATCAACTGACGACACGCAGCGGGGCGCCGCTGAAAAAGCCCTGAGTGTTTTCGATCAATTGGCCGACGATCCGCTGCCGGGCTTCGCGGCTGCCCCAGGCGTTGTGCGGGGTGACGATCAAGCGCGGGATGTCGCCGGCCAGCAATGGGTTGCCGTTCACCGGCGGTTCCACGCTCAATACATCGGTCGCCGCGCCGCCCAGGTGCCCACTGCGCAAGGCATCGGCCAGGGCCTGTTCGTTGATCAAGCCACCACGGGCCGTGTTGACGATAAATGCGCCGGGCTTGAGCAGCGCCAGTTCGCGGGCACCGATAAAGTCGCGGGTGTGTTCGTTGAGCGGGCAGTGCAGGGTCAGTGCGTCGACCTGCGCCAGCAACTCGTCCAGCGGCACGCGATCGGCACGGGCCGGGCGGCCTGGAATGGCGCCCAGGATCACGCGCATGCCAAAGGCTTCAGCCAGGCGCGCAACGGCACCGCCCAATTCACCATGGCCCAGCAGCCCGAGGGTTTTGCCTTCCAGTTCGACGATCGGGTAGTCCAGCAGGCAGAACTGCTTGGCTTGTTGCCAGTGCCCCGCCTGCACATCCCGTTGATAGTCGTTCAGGCGCGTCGCCAGGTTCAGCAGCAGCATGATCGTATGCTGCGCCACCGATGGCGTGCCGTAACCCTGGCAATTGCTCACGGTAACGCCGTGGGCGCGGGCGGCGGCGAGGTCGACGTTGTTGGTGCCGGTGGCGGTCACCAGGATCAGCTTCAGCTCGGGGCAGGCCGCCAGGGTCTCGGCATTCAGCGCGATCTTGTTGCTGATGGCCACCTGCGCGCCTTGCAGGCGTTCGATAATGTTTTCGGGTGTGGTCTGCTGGTGCAGGCTCAGTTCGCTGAAGAGTGCCTGCAACCCGCTGAGGTCCAGGTCCCCGAGGTCCAGGGAAGGGTGATCAAGGAAGACGGCGCGGCGATTGTTCGTCATCAACTGTACCTTTTGCGGCGGGATTCGAAGGCGTAATCTGCCGAGCCTATCAGATGAAATAATCAGTTACTTCCTGGAGTGTGCATGTACCTCACCGAGTTCTTGACCGTGGCACTGATTCACCTGTTGGCGGTGGCCAGCCCTGGCCCGGATTTCGCCGTGGTGGTACGTGAAAGCGTGACCCATGGCCGACGGGCCGGCACCTGGACGGCGTTGGGCGTCGGTTCGGCGATTTTCCTGCACGTGGGGTATTCGCTGCTGGGCATCGGCTTGATCGTGTCCCAGTCCATCGTGCTGTTCAATGCGCTGAAATGGGCGGCGGCGGCCTACCTGCTGTACATCGGCTTCAAGGCCCTGCGCGCCCAGCCGGCCAAGCCTGCCAGTGAAGAAGACCTGCACCTGGAAGCGGGCGAGCGCACTGCCCGTGGTGCGTTTACCTCGGGTTTTGTCACCAATGGCTTGAACCCCAAGGCCACGCTGTTCTTCCTGTCGCTGTTCACCGTGGTGATCAATCCCCACACGCCGTTGGCGGTCCAGGCCGGTTACGGCGTGTACCTGGCCGTGGCGACCGCGATCTGGTTTTGCCTGGTGGCCATGCTGTTCAGCCAGCAACGCGTACGCGCCGGTTTTGCACGCATGGGCCACTGGTTCGACCGCACCATGGGCGCGGTGCTGATTGCCATCGGTGTGAAGCTGGCCTTTACCAGCATGAAATAAGCCGGATGCTGGCTCAAAGCTAGCATTCATTGGGTTCTGCAAATCATTCCTTTGGCTGATTTGGCTGAAACATAAGCGCTCTAAAGTGCAGATGTTTCAGCCAAGACCGTGCAGTCAGATAAGGGATTCGTATGTTGCAGACTCGTGTTATCCCGCCCGCCGAAGGCGCCTACCAATACCCGCTGTTGATCAAACGCCTGTTGATGTCCGGGACACGCTACGAGAAGACCCGGGAAATCGTCTACCGCGACCAGTTGCGCTACACCTATCCGACGCTGATCGAGCGCGTCGCCCGCCTGGCCAATGTGCTGACCGAGGCCGGGGTCAAGGCCGGTGATACCGTGGCCGTGATGGACTGGGACAGCCACCGCTACCTGGAATGCATGTTTGCCATTCCGATGATTGGTGCGGTGATCCACACCATCAACGTGCGCCTGTCCCCGGAACAGATTCTGTACACCATGAACCACGCCGAGGACCGCTTTGTGCTGGTCAACAGCGAGTTCGTGGGGCTCTACCAGGCCATCGCCGGCCACCTCACCACCGTCGACAAAACCCTGCTGCTCACCGACGGCGCGGACAAAACCGCCGAGCTGCCCAACCTCGTGGGTGAGTACGAAACATTACTGGCGGCGGCGAGCCCCCGCTACGACTTCGAGGATTTCGACGAAAACTCCGTCGCCACCACCTTCTACACCACGGGCACCACGGGCAATCCCAAGGGCGTGTACTTCACCCACCGTCAACTGGTGCTGCACACCATGGGCGTGGCGACCATCATGGGCAGCGTCGACAGCGTGCGTCTGTTGGGCACCAACGACGTCTACATGCCGATCACTCCGATGTTCCACGTGCACGCCTGGGGCCTGCCGTATGTGGCGACCATGCTCGGCCTGAAGCAGGTTTATCCAGGCCGCTACGACCCCGAATACCTGGTGGAGCTGTGGCGCAAGGAGAAGGTCACCTTCTCCCATTGTGTGCCGACCATCCTGCAAATGGTGCTCAACGCCAAGGCCGGCCAGGGCGTGGATTTCGGCGGCTGGAAAATCGTCATCGGTGGCAGCGCCCTCAATCGCTCACTGTATGAAGCCTCCAAGGCCCGCGGGATCCAACTGACAGCGGCGTACGGCATGTCCGAGACCGGGCCGCTGGTGTCCTGCGCCCATCTCAATGAAGAACTGATGGCCGGCACCGAAGACGAGCGCACCACCTACCGCATCAAGGCCGGCGTGCCCGGGCCATTGGTGGAAGCGGCGATCATCGATGGCGAGGGCAACTTCCTGCCCGCCGACGGTGAATCCCAGGGCGAGCTGGTGCTGCGCGCGCCATGGCTCAGCGAAGGCTATTTCAACGAGCCGCAGACGGGCGCCGAGCTGTGGGCCGGCGGCTGGATGCACACCGGCGATGTGGCCACCCTCGATGCCTTCGGCGTGATCGATATTCGCGACCGCATCAAGGACGTGATCAAGACCGGCGGCGAGTGGATCTCCTCGCTGGCCCTTGAGGACCTGGTCAGCCGCCACCCGGCGGTACGCGAAGTAGCGGTGGTGGGGATTGCCGACCCGCAGTGGGGTGAGCGCCCGTTTGCGTTGCTGGTGGTGCGTGATGGCCATGTGATAGGGGCCAAGGAGCTCAAGGAACATCTCAAGCCATTCGTGGAATTGGGCCACCTGAGCAAGTGGGCGATTCCAAGCCAGATCGCCGTTGTTACGGAAATTCCCAAGACCAGTGTCGGCAAGCTCGACAAAAAACGTATCCGTATCGACATCATCGAATGGCAGGCCAACAACAGCACCTTCCTCTCTACCCTCTGACGCTGCTTGCCGTGCCCTCGCGGGCACGGCAGCGCTCTAGTCCAAGCCTTCACTTGTGATTTGCCAATTTTCAGCCATCCTTCCGTCGCTGACCTTCGTCAGCATGGCGAAAAGGACTGTGGCAGACGGGTTGGTGATGCAAATCACACTTTAGAGGGATCAAGCGGTACCCCCTGCTGGCTATAGTTCATCCCAGAGTTTTTCAAGGTGCGGTGCTGTGAGCCCGGCGGGTTCATGTGTTCGCCCGGCATTGGAATCGTTGTATTCCGGCCGTTACAAGCCCTTGGAAACGACTCACTGCCATAACAATAATGCACATGGAGTAGCGTCGATGATCTCAGCACACCAGTTCTGGCGCCGGGCAAAACTGCCCTTGGCCGTCAGCCTCGCCTCTACGCTCGCCGGGCCTGCATTCGGCGTCAGTTTCAACATCGGTGAAATCGAAGGCAGCTTTGACTCGTCCCTGTCGGTCGGGGCCAGTTGGTCGACGGCGGGTCGCAATAAAGACCTGATCGGTGCCAACAACGGTGGCAGGGGGTTGTCGCAAACCTCGGATGACGGTCACCTGAACTTCGACAAAGGTGATTCCTTCTCGAAGATCTTCAAAGGCATTCATGACCTTGAGTTGAAATACGGCGACACCGGCGTGTTTGTCCGGGGCAAGTACTGGTATGACTTCGCGCTGCAAAACGAAGACCTGGACTTCAAGAATGTCAGCAACAACAACCGCAAAGAGGGCGCCAAGTCTTCTGGCGGGCAGATTCTCGATGCATTCATCTATCACAACTACACCATTGCTGATCTGCCAGGTAACGTGCGGTTCGGCAAGCAGGTGGTGAGTTGGGGTGAAAGTACCTTTATTGGTGGCGGTATCAACTCCATCAACCCGATCGACGTGTCCGCATTCCGTCGTCCCGGGGCCGAGATCAAGGAAGGCCTGATCCCGGTCAACATGTTCTATGTGTCGCAGACGCTGACCGATAACTTGTCGGCAGAAGCGTTCTATCAGTTGGAGTGGGACCAGACGGTGACCGACAACTGCGGGACGTTCTTCTCGCAGCCGGATGTGGTTTCCGATGGTTGTAACAACAACCTGCGGGTGCTGAACAAGCGCTCGACCATTCCAGGCGCTGCACTGCCTACCCTCAACGCCCTGGGCGTGGATGTGAACAACGAAGGTGTGCTGGTGCGCCGTGGGCCGGACCGTGACGCCCGCGACAGCGGCCAGTTCGGCGTGGCGATGCACTACAACTTCGAGCCGCTGGATACCGAATTCGGCGCCTACTTCATGAACTACCACAGCCGTGCGCCGATCTTCAGTGCTCAAGGCGCTCCAGCCTCGGCCTACACGCGGCCTCTGGGGCCTTTGGGTGCACTGCGGCCGTTGATTGTTGCGGGCAGTTCCAATTACTTCATCGAATACCCTGAAGACATTCGTCTTTACGGCTTGAGCTTCTCCACCACGCTGCCTACCGGTACTGCCTGGAGCGGTGAGTTGAGCTATCGGCCAAATGCCCCAGTACAGCTCAGCACCACCGACATTCTTTATGCGGGTGTCACGCCGATTCCGGGCTACGGGAATGCCTCGGTGCTGAAGGGCACGCCAGGCCAGGATCTGCATGGCTACAATCGCAAGGAAGTGACGCAGTTCCAGACCACCTTTACGCACTTCTTTGATCAGGTCATGGGCGCCAGTCGTTTGACCACGGTCGGTGAAATTGGCGTGACCCACGTCGGTGGCCTGGAAAGCAAATCCGACGCACGTTATGGCCGAGATCCGGTCTTCGGTCCTGGCACGCTGCCAGGCGGGTTCTGTAACGCCCTTAACAACTCGACGGCCAACGGCGCCGGTCTGCCGAACGCCGCTGGCCTGAACACCAACTGCAACAACGACGGCTACACCACGGCCACCTCCTGGGGCTATCGCGCTCGTGCCATCTGGGAGTACCCGGACGTCTTCGCCGGTGTAAACCTCAAGCCCAACGTGGCGTGGTCCCATGACGTCAAAGGCTACTCGCCAGGTCCTGGCGGCAACTTTGAAGAGGGGCGCAAGGCCGTCAGCCTGGGTGTCGATGCCGAGTACCAGAACACCTACACCGTCAGCCTCAACTACACCAACTTCTTTGGCGGCAAATTCACCACGGTGGATGACCGTGACTTTATCGCCTTGAGCGCTGGCGTGAACTTCTAAGCACACTCTCTTTAAGCAGTATGTTTTAAGGAAGAACCAGAACATGAAAATAACTAAAAATCTGTTGCAGGTGGGTGTGCTGGGGCTGTCGATCATGGCGGGTAGCGTCATGGCGGCGGTCTCGGCGGATGAAGCCGCCAAGCTCGGCACGACCCTGACCCCGATGGGCGCTGAAATGGCCGGTAACGCGGCCGGCACCATCCCTAAATGGTCGCCGCTGCCCACCAACGCCGGTGCCGTGGATGCCCGTGGCTTCCTGGCCAACCCGTACGCCAGCGAACAACCGCAATTCACCATCACCGCGCAGAACGTCGAGCAGTACAAGGACAAGCTGGCGCCGGGGCAGTACGCGATGTTCAAGCGCTACCCCGACACCTTCAAGATGCCGGTCTACCCGACCCATCGCGGCGCCACGGTGCCGGCTGATGTGTTCGCCGCCATCAAGAAAAACGCCACCAGCACCAACCTGGTGTCCGGCGGCAACGGCCTGGAAAACTTTGAAACCGCCGTACCGTTCCCGATTCCGAAAAGCGGCGTTGAAGTGATCTGGAACCACATCACCCGCTATCGCGGCGGCAGCGTGACCCGCCTGGTGACCCAGGCCACGCCGCAAACCAACGGCTCGTTCAGCCTGGTGTATTTCCGTGATCAGTTCGTGTTCCGCGACAAGATGAAGGACTACGACCCGAAAAACCCGGGCAACATCCTGTTCTACTTCAAGCAGCAAGTGACTGCGCCGGCACGTCTGGCCGGTGGTGTGCTGCTGGTGCACGAAACCCTCGACCAGGTGAAAGAGCCGCGTTCGGCGTGGGTCTACAACGCCGGCCAGCGTCGTGTGCGCCGGGCACCGCAAGTGTCGTATGACGGCCCGGGTACCGCCGCGGACGGCCTGCGTACCTCCGACAACCTCGACATGTTCAACGGTGCACCGGACCGCTACGACTGGAAACTGGAAGGCAAGAAGGAACTGTACATCGCCGAAAACAGCTACAAGCTTGACGATCCGAAGCTCAAGTATGTCGACATCATCAAGGCCGGCCACATCAATCAGGACCTGGCGCGCTACGAGCTGCGCCGTGTGTGGCATGTGGTTGCAACCCTGAAGGAAGGCCAGCGCCACATTTACGCCAAGCGTGATTTCTTCATCGACGAAGACACCTGGCAAGCCGCGGTCATCGACCACTACGACGGTCGTGGCCAGCTGTGGCGCGTGGCTGAAGCCCATGCCGAGAACTACTACGACAAGCAAGTGCCGTGGTACGCCCTCGAAACCCTCTACGACCTGCAGTCCGGCCGCTACCTGGCCCTGGGCATGAAGAACGAAGAGAAACAGGCCTATGACTTCGGCTTCACCGCCACCACCAGCGACTTCACCCCGGCGGCCCTGCGCCAGGATGGTGTTCGCTAACTTGCTGTAAACGAGGCCGCATCCTCGAAGAAGCCCCGACTGGTTCGGGGCTTTTTTTTGCGCGACCACTGTGGCGAGGGAGCTTGCTCCCGCAGGGATGCGTAGCAGCCCCAAAAACGGGAGCGCTGCGCACTCCGGCGGGAGCAAGCTCCCTCGCCACAGAGTGTCGGTCGTTACAGAAGAAGTCCGGATATTTTTTGTTGTAGTCTTTTTCAGACAAATGTTGCAAAGATCTACAAAGCTGCCGCTTTTACCGCTAGTCTGCGGACATCTGCAATGCCGACAACAGCCTTCTACAAGAGCCCGGCGATGACTGATCTGTCCCGAATTCAAGGGCCTGCCAGTGCGGTGATTCCGACCCTGGAAGGGCGCTTCTATCGACCCCCACTGCCTGACGGCTATGTGTTGCGACCGCGCCTGTGCGAACGGCTGAGCGAAGGGTTGGCCGGGCGTCTGTTGCTGGTCAGCGCCCCGGCCGGGTTCGGCAAGAGTTCGCTGGCGGTGGAGTTCTGCCAGAGCCTGCCGGCCCACTGGCAAAGCTTGTGGTTGGGGCTAAGTCCCCGGGACAACGACCCGGGACGTTTTCTTGAACGCCTGCTCGATGGCTTGCAGCAATACTTCCCGCAGTTGGGCGCCCAATCCCTGGGCCTGCTGAAAATGCGCCAGCGTCACCAACCCTTCGCCTTTGAAGAATGGCTCGACGGCCTGCTGGATGAACTGACGGTGCACCTGTCGACCCAGGCGCCGCTGTTGCTGGTGCTGGATGACTACCATCTGGCCCAGGGCCCGGTACTCGACCGCTGCCTGCAATTTTTCCTCAATCACCTGCCCGACGGCCTGCTGGTGCTGGTCACCAGCCGCCAGCGTCCCGACTGGCACCTGGCCCGACTGCGCCTGTCCCGGCATTTGCTGGAACTGCACGAGCAGGACCTGCGCCTGACTCACGGCGAATCCCTGGCGCTGCTGGATCGCCACAGCAGTTCATTGCGTGGTGAAGCCCTGGATAACCTGATCCGGCGCAGCGAAGGCTGGGTGGCCGGCCTGCGTTTCTGGCTGCTGGCGGCTTCCGAGGCCGGCAGCGAAGGTACGCTGCCCCAGGGTTTGCACGGCGGGGAAGGGCTGATCCGCGATTACCTGCTCGAAGAGGTCATCGACTGCCTGCCCTCGGAAGTCCAGGCGTTCCTCTACGACACCGCGTCCCAGGAGCGCTTTTGCAGCGAGCTGTGCGACGCCGTGCGCGAGGCCCACGACAGCACGGAAATCCTGCGCTACCTGCAAGCCCACCAGGTATTCCTGGTGCCGCTGGACGAACAGGGCCACTGGTACCGTTATCACCATCTGTTTTCCGACCTGCTGCGCACCCGGCGCGCGAGCAATGCCGTGTTGCCGGCAGCCAGCCTGCACCTGCGGGCCTGCCGCTGGTTCAATGCCCAGGGCTTGATCGACGAGGCAGTGGAGCAGGCGCTGCGTGCGGGCCACCTGGATGTGGCGGCAAACCTGGTGCAGAACCTGTCCGAAGAGCAACTGCTGGCGGAGCAGAATGTCGGCATGCTGCTGCGCTGGAAAATGGACTTGCCCGACAGTTTGCTGATGAGTACGCCACGCCTGATCGTGCTCTACAGCTGGGCGTTGGGCCTGGCCTGCCAGCTGGATGCGGCGCAGGAACTGGCCAGCCACCTCAGCCGTTTTTTACCGGCCCCGTCGGCCACCGCGCAAAAGTCGATGCTGGCGCAATGGCTGGCCCTCAGCGGGATTATTGCCCGGGGCCGTGGTGATCGTGAGCTGACCCAGTCGTATTGCAGCGAGGCCCTGGAAAGCCTGCCGCACAAACGCTATGGCCAGCGGTTGATGTGCCTGTCGACCCTGTCCAACCTGGCCATTGTCGACGCCGACCTGTGGCGCGCCCGCGGCCTGAACCGCGAATCCCTGGAGTTGGCGCAGCGGGTCGGCAATCCATTGTTTGAAGCGCTGGCCCATTACGACCGAGCCCGTGTACTGCAGGCCCGTGGCGAGATCCTGCGGTCGCTGGATGAGGTGCGCCAGGGCCTGCAACGTTTGCAAGGCCTGGCGCCGCAACGCCTGTACGCAGTGCGCGCGCGCCTGGCGTTGTACGAAGGCTATTTGCTGCTGATGCGCTGCCAGCCTGAAGCCGGGCTCGCTCGGCTGCGTGCCGGATTGACGGAGGCGCGAGCCTGTCGGGATATCAGCGTGTTGATCGGCCACTGTGTGATCGCCAGCTTCGAAGGTCGCCGTGGCGACTTCTCCGTGGCCTTTGCCGAACTGGCCGAGGCCGAGCGCTTGATGCATATCTGGGACGTGCCGCCGATTTTCTATCTGGCGATGATCACCCTGGTCAAATGCGAGCTTTGGCTGGCTCAGGGCCGCACCGACCTGGCCGATGCCTGGCTGACGCGGCTGGGGCAAACCTACAACGGTGAGCAGGCCGCTGCCGCACCGGAGTTCCACCCGCACCTGCCGCAACATATCGAGTTGCAACAGGCGGCACTCGACGCCATCCGTCATCAGCCGGCGGCTTCACTGCAACGGCTCGATGAACTGGCACGCCAGGCCCATAACAGCGGCCGGCAGATGATCAGCCTGATGGCGCTGACCCAGCAGGCACTGTTACTGCTGGACGGTGGCCAGGAAGCCCAGGCCCGCCCGGTGTTTGCCCGCGCACTCGAAGCGGCTGCCGGTGGCGCGATGCAACCTTTCCAGCGCTTGCTGGAGCGTTACCCCGACTGGACGCGGGAGCAGCTGTCGCGGGATCCCCATGGCCTGCTGAACCAAAGCCTGCTGGCACGCTTGCCGAATGTTGCGGTGGTGGAAGCCCCACACACCCTTGAAACCCTGAGCACCCGCGAGCTGGCAGTGCTGCACTTGATCGCCCAGGGTTGCTCGAACCAGGAAATCAGCAATCAGCTGTTTATCTCCCTGCACACCGTGAAAACCCACGCCAGCCATATCAACAGCAAGTTGGGAGTGGAGCGACGCACCCAGGCGGTGGCGCGCGCTCAGGAGATGGGGTTGTTAGGGTAGATTCGCGGGCGGGCATTCACTCGGTGACTTGTCGGCGGCCTGGCTGAGCAGCGCGGCAAACCGCTTGACGTTGTTTTGCTGCGCGATCACCAGGTCATCAATGGTCGGGCCGGATGGCGACTGCACCACCGTGCGACACGTCAGCGGCGTGCGTTCGTCCGTGCCCGTCTGGCGAAGCCGCCATTTGACGTCGAGCAGGGCGTACTGCCCGGGGATCGAGTCAAAGCGCTGGACCTCAATGCGCACCGCCAGGTTTTTCCGGCTGCTGGCGAGTTGATCCACCAGCGCGCTGCGCAACTCATCCACCAGGCTGGCAGCCCACCATTGCGTCTCGAGAATGGCCACGCCGCTGTCACCCTGGCGGATGACAATCTGCGGCCGGTCGACCTGTGGCGGGACCGTGATGCTTTCAATCCGGATCTCGCCCCCCGCGGCCAATGACGCATTGCTGCGCTGCACCGGCGTCAGGGTATGAAATTGAATGGGCTCACTGCGGCACGCCGTCAGCAGCAGCAACCCGGTGAGCAGCGTGATCTTCAGCGGCAAAGCCATGGTGGTTGCTCCTGTGGTCATTTGCGCGGTGGCCCTTGCAGGTCGGAGGGCGCGGCGTTGTCGGGGCGACCGCGAATCAGCGATTCGGGATGGCGTGCCAGGTAGTCCGACAGCTCTCGCAGGGAGCGCGACATGCGGCTCAGTTCGTCCAGGGTCTGGGTCAACTGTTCCCGTTGCGGCGAATCCTCGGCCAGGGTCGAACTGGCGGATTGCAGGGTTTTACTCACGTCGGCCAGCGTGTTTTGCACCCCCGGCAGTGTCTTGGCGTTGAACTGGCCGAGACCCTTGCGCAGTTCCACCAGGCTGCCGTCGAGGTTGCCGGCAATTCGCTCGATCGGCAGCTGGTTGATCTTGTTGACGATGCCTTCGAGTTTTTCCTGCAGTTGTTCCAGGTTGCCGGGGATGGTCGGAATACTGACGGGGCGCAGGTTCGGGTCAAACACGACTTTGTCGGCCTTGGGGAAGAAGTCCAGGGCGATATAGAGCTGGCCAGTGAGCAGGTTGCCGCTGCGGGCCTGGGCGCGCAGGCCGTGTTCGATGAAGCTGCCTATCAGGCGCACACCGCCAGCTTCGTCGTTGGGGTCATGCTTCAAGACCGTGAGCATTTTGGTGTTGGCTTCGCCGAGACGCTGCGGGTAGATCACGATGCCGACGTTGACCGGGAAGCTGCGTTTTTTCTCGTCGAAATCCAGGTTGATCGACACCACTTTGCCGAATTCGATACCCAGGAACTCCACTGGCGCACCCACCGTAAGCCCGCGCAAGGCCTGGTCGAACCGCAGGTTCAGGTATTGCGCCTTGCCATTGGGCGGGGCCAGCGCGGTTTGCTGGTCGGCGAACAGTTCATAGGAGTGTTCTTCGTCGGCCGGCTTGTCGTTGGGGCTGTAGGGCGGGGCGAGGAAGGCGATGCCGCCCACCAGCATGGACGACAAGGATTCGGTTTTCAGCGCAAACCCGTTGGCGCCGACACTCACATCAATCCCGCTGGCGTTCCAGAACCGGGTGTTCTCGGTGACGTAGGCGTCATTGGGTGCATGCACGAACACGTCGATGTTCACGCCCTTGCCATCAGCGTCCAGGGCATAGGCCACCACCTGGCCAACGGGAATCTTGCGGTAGTACACGGGGGAGCCGATATCCAGCGAACCCAGATCCTGGGTGTGCAGCGTGAAGCGCTTGCCCGGTTCGCCATAGGTAATGGGCGGCGGGTTTTCCAGGCCGGTGAACCGGTTGGCGCGGGTATCGGACTGGCCGATATCGGCGCCGATGTAATCCCCGGAGAGCAGCGTGTCGATACCGGAAACGCCACCGGCGCCGATACGTGGGCGCACCACCCAGAACTGCGAGTCTTCACGGGTGAAGCTTTCAGCCTGTTTGGACAGTTTGATCGTGGCGTTGACGCTTTTCTGATCGTCGCTCAACTCCACATCAGTCACCTGGCCGATCACCACGTTGCGGTATTTCACGTCGGTCTTGTTGGCGGTCAGGCCGCTGCCGGTCTTGAAGGTAATGGTAATGCTCGGCCCTTGCTGAAGGATGCTGTGCACCACCAGCGAAATGCCCACCAGCACCGCGACAATCGGCACGATCCACACCAGCGAGACGCTGAAGCGCCGCGTCTTGATCGCAGGCGAGCCCGCAGGCTGCGGTTTGTCAGTGGTTTGCGACGCCATCCGGCATCTCCTCGTTGTGTGGGTTTTCCCAGATCAGGCGCGGGTCGAAACTCATTGCCGAGAGCATGGTGAAAACCACCACCAGGCCAAAGAACAGAATGCCCAGGCGCGGCTCGATGGTGCCCAGGGCCTGGAACCGCACCAGGGCGGCCACCAAGGCCACCACGATCACATCCAGCATCGACCAGTAGCCAATCACTTCGACGAAGCGAAACAGCTTCGAGCGCTCCTTGCGCGCCCACTGGTTATTGCGCTGCACGGTGACCAGCAGCAACGTCAATGCGACGAACTTGATACCCGGCACCGCGATGCTGGCGATGAAAATGATCAGGGCGATGTCCCAGGCGCCGTGCTGCCAGAACTCCAGCACGCCGCTCATGATGGTGCTGTCGGCGCCCGAGCCGAGCATCGAGGTGTTCATCACCGGCAGTAAGTTGGCGGGCACGTAAAACGCCAGCGCCGTCAGCATATAGGCCCAGGTACGGGTCAGCGAATGGACCTTGCGCCGGTGCAGCGGCGCGCCGCAACGCTCGCATTCGTCGGGCGCGGTGCTGACGTCGCAAGCCTGGCCGCAGCTGTGGCACAGGCACAGGTTCAGTTCGCTGGCGGTCGGTGGACGGCTCATAAAATGTCCCACAGGTCGCGAATATCACGCCCGGCAATGCGGATCAGCAACAGGCTGAGAGCGGCCAGGGCAAACAGGCCGGTGCCGGGCAACACATCCAGCATGCCGGCGAGTTTGAACACCGCCACCATGGCGCCCAGCAGGCAGACTTCGAGCATGCTCCAGGGCCGAAGCGCTTCGAGCCAGCGCATGCACAGCTTGAACGCCGGCGAGCGTTGGCCCTTCATCGCAAAGCCCAGCACCCAGATCAACAGCAGCAACTGGAACACCGGCGCGATGATGATGGAAATCGCCGCCACCAGCGCGATGAAGGTGATCGGGCCCTGGGCCAGTGCGACCACCGAATCCCATAACGTGGCGCTGCTTTTCAGGCCTTGCAGGCTGATGCTCATCACCGGGTAGAAGTTGGCGAAAATCCACAGCACGGTGGCGGTCAGGGTCAGGGCCAGGCGTTGTTCCACCGACAGCCCGTTATAACGCTGGAGTACGCCTGCGCAGCGGGTGCAAAGGGTCTTCTGATGTTTGGCGAGCGCGACTTTTTCGTACACGCAATCGCAGTGTTCGCAGATGATCAATGGGCTGAGGGTCGCCATAAGTCCCACTCCATGCGCTATACGTTGCGCGTTGTATGACTGGCGCCAGAGTAGCTTAGCAGTTGCCGGGTTTGACAGCCGTGCGCTCGCGAGCGCTTTCGGATCGGGTGCAGGGTCGAACATACTGTGCGCCGGAATGCAGTACAAAAGAGTTTGCCTTTGAATTTGCAGGAATACCCATGAATATTCAGTCTCCCGCGCTGATCCGCGAAACGTTCCCGGTAGGCCCGTTGCAGTGCAACTGCACGATCATCGGCGACCCCGTCACCAAAAAAGCCATCGTCGTCGACCCGGGCGGCAACCATGAGCTGATCCTGGCGCGCCTCGATGCGCTGGGCCTGAAAGTGGTCAGCATTATTCACACCCACGCCCATCTCGATCACTTCCTGGCCTCCGGGCAGTTGAAGGAAAAAACCGGCGCTACCCTGCACCTGCACAAGGAAGACCAGTTTCTGTGGGACAACCTGGAAATGCAGTGCCAGATGTTCCGCGTGCCTTACACGCCAGTGCCGTCGCCGGATCGTTGGCTGGAGGATGAAGAAGAGCTGGCCTGTGGTTGCGGGGTTGCCTTGCATACACCTGGACACACACCCGGCTCGATGAGTTTCTGGTTCGCCGATGCGAAGTTGCTGATTGCCGGCGACACCCTGTTTCGGCGCGGCGTGGGCCGTACGGATTTGTGGGGCGGTGACCAGGCGACCATCGTGCGCTCGATCAAGCAACGGCTCTACACCCTGGATGAGGCGGCGGTGGTGGTGACAGGGCACGGTCCGGACACGCGCCTGGGAGATGAAATGCGTGAGAATCCGTTTGTCCGCGCGTGAAGCAAAATGTGGGTAGTTTTTCGGATACCAAGTGGCAACTATCAGACGAAACATATAGAGAAAATGACAATCACCGTTCAGGAAGTCTCTGCTAGGGTTTGAGTGTGGCCGGGCTTGTGTGGAGATGGAATTTTTACCGTTTGTCGTGTTCCAAGCTCGGCACAGGTCCAATGCCAATGTCCTCTGCATCACCGAATGCAAAAGTAGGAGCTTCCTTCATGTTCACTTCTCGTCGTCTGCTTGTTGTTGCTACTGCCGTAGCCCTGTTGTCGGGCTGCGCTTCACCTAATCCTTATGACGGCAGCCAGGCACAGGGTGGTGGCTCTTCCGGTGTGAGCAACACCGCCAAGTATGGTGGCCTGGGCGCCCTGGCTGGTGCGTTGGCGGGTGCAGCCATCGACCACAACAACCGCGGCAAGGGTGCGTTGATCGGCGCTGCCGTCGCCGGTATCGGTGGTGCGGGCTACGGCTACTACGCCGACCAGCAGGAAAAGAAACTGCGTGCCAGCATGGCCAACACCGGTGTCGAAGTGCAGCGCCAGGGCGACCAGATCAAGCTGATCATGCCGGGTAACATCACCTTCGCCACCAACTCGGATGCGATTTCCAGCAGCTTCTACACGCCGCTGAACAACCTGGCGAACTCGCTGAAGCAGTTCAACCAGAACACCATCCAGATCGTTGGCTACACCGACAGCACCGGCAGCCGTCAGCTCAACATGGACCTGTCCCAGCGTCGTGCGCAGAGCGTGGCCAATTACCTGACCTCCCAAGGTGTCAGCCCGACCAACCTGAGTGCCCGCGGTGCCGGCCCGGATAACCCGATCGCCAGCAACGCCGACGTCAATGGTCGTGCCCAGAACCGTCGTGTAGAGGTCAACCTGGGTCCGATCCCAGGCCAGCAGTACGGTCAGCCGGCCGCCCAGCAGCAACAGGCGCCACAACAGAACAACCAGTTCCAGGGCAACCCGTACCAGCAGTACCAGTAACCTGTAGTCAATAAAAAGGGCGCCGTGCAATCAATGCACGGCGCCCTTTTTTGTGGCTGACGATAGATCAGTCGATGTATTCGAACAGCTTCACGATCTTCTGTACGCCGGACACACTTTGTACCAGGTTGGCGGCGCGGGTGGCTTCTGCCTGGGTCAGCAGGCCCATCATGTAGACGATGCCGTTGTCGGTGACGATCTTGATCCGAGAGCCGGGAATGGCGCTGTCGGTCAGCATCTGGGTCTTGATCTTGGTGGTCAGCAGGGCGTCGTTGCTGATTGCCAGCAGGGTGATCGGCTCCATCACCTGCAGTTCGTTGTGAACCTTCTTGACCCGCTGCACAGTGGCGGCAGCTTGTTCAGCCTGGGCCTTCAAGTCGGCGCGCGGGGTTTGGCCGGTGAGCAGCACCACGCCGTTGAAGCTGACGACCACGATGCGCGATGCGCCGTTGCCCAGGTCTGGAGCGGCCTTGGATACGTTGACGGAAACCTTGGTCTCGATCAGTGAGTCATCGATTTTGCTGCCGAAAGTGCGGGTGCCTTTATCGTCCTGGATGGGCGTGTCGCGGCTCGCTTCGATTACCGAGCTGCAGCCGCTGATGCCTAGGCACAGCGTGATTGCCAATAGGCTAAGGCGTTTAACGGTCATTCTTCACTCCCGAACAGTTGGCTGTCGATCAGATCGCACAGGCAGTGGATCGCCAGCAGGTGGACTTCCTGGATACGTGCGGTGACATTGGCCGGGACGCGGATTTCCACGTCTTCGGGCAACAGCAGCGAGGCCATGCCGCCGCCGTCGCGTCCGGTCAATGCTACGACAATCATTTCACGATCATGTGCGGCCTGGATCGCTTGAATAATATTCGCCGAGTTACCGCTGGTGGAGATCGCCAGCAGGACGTCCCCCGGCTGACCAAGGGCGCGGATCTGTTTGGAGAAGATTTCGTTGTAGCTGTAGTCGTTGGCGATCGAGGTGATCGTCGAGGTGTCGGTGGTCAGGGCGATGGCCGGCAGGCTCGGGCGCTCACGCTCGAAGCGGTTGAGCAGCTCGGAGGAGAAATGCTGGGCATCGCCGGCCGAACCGCCGTTGCCGCACGAAAGCATTTTGCCCTCGTTGAGCAAGGCGTTGACCATGACCTGACTGGCTTGCTCGATGTGCGGTGCAAGTACGTCCATCGCCTGTTGCTTGGTATCGATACTGGCCTGGAAAAGCTGGCGAATTCGGGATTGCATGTCCATCTGTGTGACCTTAAGTAGCGCGGCTGTTTGGCACAGGAATGTGCAGCCCGCAAAGCAAAGAGCAAAAGTGTGCGGTGTAGATGTCCGGCGAATCAGCTGTCAAAGGCATCTTGCAGCCAGTTCAGATCGGCTGTTCCCCGGGGAGTGCTTTCTATGGCAACCACATCGAAACGGCAGGGATGATCGGCCCAGCGACGCTCCTTGAGCAGGAAAAACTGCGCGGCGAGTATCAACTTCTGGCGCTTGCGCCCGTCGATACTGGCGAGCGCGCCACCCCATTGTGCGTGTTTTCTGTAGCGGACTTCGACAAATACTACTGTATCGCCGTCAAGCATGACCAGATCAAGCTCGCCGCGTTTGCATAACCAGTTCTGCGCCAGAAGGCGCAGACCTTGTTGTTGCAGGTACTCGAGAGCTTGAAGTTCGGCGTCCTTGCCGCTTTGTGCGCTTGACCGCTCGGGCATCAGCGCGGGGTATCAGGCAGGCGCTGGATCTCGCCACCGACGAACTTCGCCCATGGCATCTGGCGGTCGACACGCTGATTGGCGCTGACACCCAGGTTGCCCGACAGGCCGTCGACACGAGTGTCCGGCAGTGCCTTGAGCTGCCCCAGGCGCGGCGCCAGGCGGTAGGCATCCACACCCATCGCGTACAGGCGGCCAAGGCTGCCGTTGGCTTGTGGCCATTGGGCAGCGACCTGGTTGCGCAGCGGGTCGGTGGTGTTCAGCAGCCAAGGGGTTTCGCAGAACATCACGTTGGTCATGTCCAGGTACTGGTTCTTGTCGCCACTGGCGCTGAACACGTGGGACGTCGCATACACCGGCACGTCGCCAGCGTATTGGAAGTTCAGGGTCGGCTTGATCTGCTGGGCCAGTTGCGGAGTCACGGCCAGGAAGATGAACTCGATGTCCTGGCGGCGCGATGGCTGGGCGGAAACATCCGAACCTACCGTGCTTTGCAGGCTCTTGGCGCGGCCTTCGCTCTTGCGCAGCTGGAACAGGTCGGCAATCTGCTGGGCCAGGGCTACCGGCTGGTCAACGTACTCGACGCCCACCACGGTGCCGCCATTGGCTTCCCAATCCTGACGGAATGCCTTGTAGACGCGCTCGCCCCATTCGCCTTTCGGCACCATGGCGGCGGCGCGGTGCAGGCCATCGGCGCGAGCACGACGGGACACTTCACGGGCTTCGTCTTCAGCGGCCAGGCCAAACTGGAACAGTTGCGCCGGGTTCTGGTCGGCTTCGCTGTAGTTCAGGGCCAGGGTGGTGATCGGCAATTGCGGGCGTGCGCTGAGTTGCTTGACCAGCGGTTTCTCCAGCGGGCCGACCACCAGTTGTACGCCGGCGGCCTGGGCCTTGGCGTAGAAGTCGTCGATGGAGGTCAGGCGCGAGCTGTCGTAGAACTCGATCACCGGCGGCTTCTGCCCGGCTTGTTCAGCCTGGTAGTGCGCGGCCATGAAGCCTTCGCGCAGCGCCTTGGCAACGCCGGCCAGCGGACCTTCCTGCGGCAGCAGCAGGGCGATCTTGTTCAGCGGCTGGCTGGCCAGTTCCTTGAGCTTGGTCAGCGGCTGCGGCAATTGCGAGGCTGCCGGGTGGCCAGGGTTCTGGGCGCGCCAGGTGTCGATGGCCGCCTGCTGTTGCTCCAGAGTACCGGCGCCCTTGACTGCCTGGGCCAGGCTGATCCAGCCGTCCAGCGTCGGGTTGCCGCTGGCTTGCAGTTGATCGGCAGGCAAGGCGGCAATCAGTGCCCAGATGGCTTCGTGGTTGCTGTTGTAGGCATCGCCCGTCAGCAGCGGGGCCATGGCGACGCGCTCGCGGGCGGCGGCCAGGGTCTGGCCGTCGGCCTCATAGGCGCGGGCATGCACGGTGCCCGTGCGGATCTGCTGTTCAGGCGGCAGTTCCTTGAGGCTTTGCAGGCTCGGGTGATTCAAGGCCGTCAACGCTGCCTTGGGCTGGTTGCGGGCCATCGCCAGTTCCGCCGACAGGGTGCTGGCAAATACCTGCGCCGCCGGTTTCAGGACGTCCAGTGGCACCTGGGCAAGAATCTGCGCCGAGCGTCCCGGATTGTTTTGGTGGAACGCCAGGTCAGCCGCACTCAAGCGCAACAGCGCGGCTTTTTCCGGAGTCTTGGCCGAAGTCGCCTGTTCGAGCAGTTGCTCGATGCTGGCATCCGGAGTCCGGGGGAGGTCGCCAAGGCTGGACGAGGGCGAGCTGGCGCAAGCCGCCAACAGGGCAGCGAGGCAGAGGGCAGAGAACAGCCGCAGGCAAGCGATCATGTAAGTGTTCCTGATACCGATCAAATTAGCGTGGAATTGTACCCAAGCACTGGCCGGGGCGCGATGTTACTGGCGTGAAACCGTCTATTTAGGTCGTGTAAATGTTGCAGGACCCAATAGGCGGCTGAAATCGAACCCGCCCCGAGGGCATATATTCAAGGCGTCTACGCGCTACAATGTGGCTTTTGCCAACCATCGAGGTGTGCGTTTTGACTGCTCCAGGTCCTTTGAATTCCACTGCAGGCTCGCTTTTTGTCGTGGCGACGCCCATTGGCAACCTGGACGACATCAGTGCCCGTGCGCTGAAAGTGTTGCGCGACGTAAAACTGATCGCGGCTGAAGACACTCGGCACTCCCAGCGGTTGATGCAACATTTCGGTATTCCGACCCCCTTGGCCGCCTGTCACGAACACAACGAACGTGAAGAAGGCAGTCGTTTTATCACTCGTTTGCTGGCGGGTGATGACGTGGCGTTGATCTCGGATGCGGGTACGCCGCTGATTTCCGACCCTGGCTATCATCTGGTTCGCCAGGCGCGGGCGGCTGGTATCAATGTAGTGCCTGTTCCGGGAGCGTGCGCGCTGATTGCTGCATTGTCTGCTGCCGGCTTGCCGTCGGACCGGTTTATCTTCGAAGGCTTCCTGCCCGCCAAGGCCGTCGGGCGCCGGGCGCGCCTGGAACTGGTAAAGGAAGAGCCACGCACGCTGATCTTCTACGAAGCCCCGCACCGCATCCTTGAGTGCCTGCAAGATATGGAGCTGGTGTTCGGCGGCGATCGCCTGGCACTGCTGGCGCGGGAAATCACCAAGACCTTCGAAACCCTCAAGGGCTTGCCGCTGCAGGAACTGCGCGAATTTGTCGAGGGCGACAGCAATCAGCAGCGCGGAGAGTGCGTAGTGCTGGTAGCCGGCTGGTCGGCGCCGGAAAGCGAAGATGCCGTGGGCAGCGAGGCAATGCGCATTCTTGACCTGCTGCTCAAGGAGATGCCATTGAAGCGCGCCGCTGCATTGGCCGCGGAAATAACCGGCGTACGCAAGAACGTCCTGTATCAAGTGGCGCTGGATAAACAAAAGGGCGAATAGTTCCGGGTTCTAACCTGCACTCCGTCTGAACATGATGGCATTAGTGTCTTTTAATACTTGTTCTAACGCCGCCGTGCCGTTAACCTGCGCGGCGGAGAGTCGATTGGACAGTCGCTGCCTTCTATGAAAATTAGAGGGGGGAGGAAAGTCCGGGCTCCATAGGGCGAAGTGCCAGGTAATGCCTGGGAGGCGTGAGCCTACGGAAAGTGCCACAGAAAATAACCGCCTAAGTACTTCGGTACCGGTAAGGGTGAAAAGGTGCGGTAAGAGCGCACCGCACGACTGGCAACAGTTCGTGGCTAGGTAAACCCCACTTGGAGCAAGACCAAATAGGGTCCCAAGGCGTGGCCCGCGCTGGGACCGGGTAGGTTGCTAAAGATGTCCAGTGATGGCCATCGTAGACGAATGACTGTTCAAGACAGAACCCGGCTTACAGATCGACTCTCCACCTTTTTTCCTTCTGTCCGAATCTCGGGCAGGAACCTGGTAGTAACGCGAGAATCCCTCCCTGCTGAATCGTCAGCAGATGCGTCTTCGTAATACCGAAAAAATCTTACTCTTAATAAATTACTTTAACTTTAAGCCTTAGCTCTTTGAGCTATTTGGTGTTGTTGAGTCAAAATCGCCGTCAAACTCTCGTTTCTCCTCCCTTTACCTTCCTAAATCTCCGTTCTGTAAGGCTTTTCCTTGAATCCGCGCCTTGACGGTGTGGTGGGCGCATTCCTATAGTGTGCGCAAGTGGCGGAAAGTGGCACAAAGTGGGTTTTTTGAACGTAAAACGCTAAAATTTGGAGAAACGCATCTGTGTTTCGCGGAGCTAACGCTATCAGTCTCGATGCAAAAGGCCGTCTCGCCATGCCGAGCCGGTATCGTGACGAGCTCATTTCGCGAAGTTCCGGGCAATTAATCATCACCATCGATGCCGTTGATCCCTGTTTATGTGTGTACCCGCTCGATGAGTGGGAGCTGATTGAAACCAAGTTGCGTGCACTGCCTTCACTGCGTGAAGAGAACCGCCGCCTGCAACGCTTGCTGATTGGTAATGCCGTCGACCTCGAACTCGATGGCAGTGGTCGTTTCCTGGTTCCACCGCGTCTGCGCGAATACGCCAAATTGGACAAGCGCGCGATGCTGGTAGGCCAACTGAACAAGTTCCAATTGTGGGACGAAGATGCCTGGGATGCTGTTTCTGCAGCTGACCTGGCTGCTATTCAACAACCGGGCGCCATGCCTGATGAACTGCGTGATTTGATCCTGTGACTATTGATAGCGGCTTTAACCACATCACCGTACTGCTTGACGAAGCCGTTGAGGCTCTCGCCGTACGCGCGGATGGCTGCTATTTGGATGGCACCTTCGGCAGGGGCGGGCACAGTCGGCTGATCCTCAGCCAGCTGGGTCCGGACGGTAAGCTCCTCGGGTTCGACAAAGACCCTCAAGCGATTGCCACCGGGCAAGCGCTAGCGGCCGAAGACGGCCGCTTTGTCGTTGTGCAGCGCAGCTTTGCCGAGCTCGGTGCAGAAGTCGCCGAACGTGGCATGGCGGGCAAGGTGGCCGGGGTTCTGCTGGACCTGGGCGTGTCTTCCCCACAGCTGGACGACCCTGAGCGCGGCTTCAGTTTCATGAACGACGGCCCGCTGGACATGCGCATGGACCCAAGCCGTGGCATCAGCGCCGCGCAGTTCATCGCTACCGCTCCCCACGAAGAAATCACCCGTGTGTTCAAGGAATACGGCGAAGAGCGCTTCGCTGGCCGCATGGCGCGTGCCGTGGTCGAACGCCGGGAAATCCAGCCGTTCGAGCGCACGGCCGACCTGGCTGAGGTGCTGAAAGTCGCCAACCCTGCATGGGAAAAGGGCAAGAACCCGGCAACCCGTGCGTTCCAGGGTCTGCGTATTCACGTCAACAACGAATTGGGCGACCTGGAAGCCGGCCTCGAAGCCGCCCTGGAAGCCCTGGAAGTGGGCGGTCGCCTGGTGGTGATCAGCTTCCACTCCCTGGAAGACCGTATCGTCAAATTGTTCATGCGTCGCCTGGTCAAGGGCGAGTCCGACAACCTGCCGCGCAACCTGCCGGTGCGTTACGAAGCTTTTGTGCCGAAAATCAAAATCCATGGCAAAGCGCAGTTCGCTTCCGAAGCCGAACTCAAGGCCAACCCACGTGCCCGTAGCGCTGTCATGCGCGTTGCGGAGAAGTTGCGGTGAGCAAGCTTTTCGCCAAGCCCCTTCCGGGCGGCAGCTTCTTTATGTTGCTGCTATTTGTTGGCGTGCTGGTGTCCGCGATTGCGGTGTCCTACAGCGCCCACTACAACCGTCAACTGCTCAATACCCTGTACGGGGAATTGAGCGTGCGCGACAAGGCGCAGGCGGAGTGGGGCCGATTGATCCTCGAGCAAAGTACCTGGACGGCCCACAGCCGCATCGAAGTGCTGGCCACTGAACAACTGAAGATGCACATCCCGGGCGCTGCAGAAGTTCGCATGGTGGCGCCATGATGAAACTCGAGGGCGCACTCTACCCGTGGCGTTTCCGCGTAGTGCTGGGGTTGCTGGCACTGATGGTGGGCGCGATTGCCTGGCGGATTATCGACCTGCAAGTGGTGGACCGTGACTTCCTGATCGGCCAGGGCGATGCCCGTAGCCTGCGGCATATCCCGATTCCTGCACACCGCGGCCTGATCACCGACCGTAACGGCGAGCCCCTGGCCGTCAGTACCCCGGTGACCACCCTGTGGGCCAACGCCAAGGAAATGCAGACCGCCAAGGACAAATGGCCGGAACTGGCTGCCGCCCTGGGCCAGGACCCGAAAGCCCTGAGCGAACGCCTCGAAGCCCAGGCCAATAAAGAATTCATCTACCTGGTTCGCGGGCTCACCCCCGAACAAGGCCAGCAAGTACTCGACCTTAAAGTCCCCGGTGTCTATGGCATCGAGGAATTTCGGCGTTTCTACCCGGCCGGCGAAACCACTGCCCATATGGTGGGTTTCACCGACATTGATGATCACGGTCGCGAAGGCGTGGAACTCGCCTACGACGAATGGCTGGCCGGGGTTCCCGGCAAACGACAGGTCATCAAGGATCGGCGCGGCAGACTGATCAAGGATGTCCAGGTCACCAAAAACGCCAAGGCCGGTAAGCCCTTGGCGTTGTCGATTGACCTGCGCCTGCAATACCTGGCCAACCGTGAGCTGCGTAACGCGATCATCGAGAACGGTGCGAAAGCCGGCAGCCTGGTGATCATGGACGTGAAGACCGGCGAGATTCTCGCCATGGTCAACCAGCCGACCTACAACCCGAATAACCGTCGCAACCTGCAGCCGGCGATGATGCGCAACCGCGCCATGATCGACGTGTTCGAGCCGGGTTCGACCATGAAAGCCATTTCCATGAGTGCCGCCCTGGAAACCGGGCGCTGGAAACCGGCCGATAAGGTCGAGGTTTACCCGGGCACATTGCAGCTGGGCAAATACACCATTCGTGACGTGTCGCGCACCGAAGGTCCGGTGCTGGATTTGACAGGTATCCTGATCAACTCCAGTAACGTGGGCATGAGTAAAGTCGCCTTCGATATCGGCGGCGAAGCCATCTACCACCTCGCGCAGAAAGTCGGCCTGGGGCAACCCACCGGCCTGGACTTCCCGGGCGAACGTGTGGGCAACCTGCCGAACTACCGTGACTGGAAAAAAGCCGAGACCGCCACGCTTTCCTACGGTTATGGCCTGTCGGTAACAGCCATCCAACTGGCCCACGCCTTCTCGGTGCTGGCCAACAACGGCCGCATGGTGCCGCTGAGCCTGATCCACCTGGACGAGGCGCCGCCTGCGACCCAGGTGATCCCGGAAAACGTCGCGAAGACCATGCAAGGCATGCTGCAACAAGTGATCGAAGCACCACGTGGCGTGTTCCGTGCCCAGGTGCCGGCGTATCACGTGGCAGGCAAGTCCGGTACCGCGCGTAAAACCGCCGTGGGTACCAAGGGCTACGCCGAAAACTCCTACCGCTCGCTGTTCGCAGGCTTCGGCCCGATGAGCGATCCGCGCTACGCCATCGTCGTGGTGATCGATGAGCCGAGCAAAGCCGGTTACTTCGGTGGCCTGGTATCGGCGCCGGTGTTCAGCAAGGTGATGTCCGGGACGTTGCGCCTGATGAACATCACGCCGGACAACCTGCCGGCTACCCAACAAGCGAACGCCGGCCCGCCGGCCGCTGCTGTAAAAGCCAATGGAGGGCGCGGCTGATGTCTCTGAGCCTGAACAAGATTTTTGCCCACGCCGGCCGCGATCTGCTGATTCGCGAGTTGACCCTGGACAGCCGTAATGTGCGTGCCGGCGACCTGTTCCTGGCAGTGCCGGGTGGCAAGTTCGACGGCCGTGACCATATCGCCGACGCGCTGCAACGCGGCGCTGCGGCAGTAGCCTATGAAGTGGAAGGCGCCACCGTGCTGCCGATCACCGACGTGCCTTTGATTCCGGTCAAGGGCCTGGCTGCGCAATTGTCGGACATCGCCGGGCGCTTTTATGGCGACCCGAGCCGCACCCTGAACCTGGTGGGCGTGACCGGTACCAACGGCAAGACCAGCGTGACCCAATTGGTTGCCCAGGCGCTTGACCTGCTGGGTCAGCATTGCGGCATCGTCGGCACCCTGGGCACCGGTTTCTACGGCGCGCTGCAAAGCGGGCTGCACACCACGCCTAACCCGATTGCCGTGCAAGCGACCCTGGCCGACCTGAAAAAGGCCGGTGCCAAGGCGGTTGCCATGGAAGTCTCGTCCCACGGTCTGGACCAGGGGCGCGTGACTGCCCTGGCGTTCGACGTGGCGGTGATGACCAACCTGTCCCGCGATCACCTGGATTACCACGGGACCATGGAGGCCTACGCCGCCACCAAGGCCCGGCTGTTTGCCTGGAATGACCTGAAGTGCCGGGTGGTCAACCTGGACGACGAATTCGGTCGCCAACTGGCCGCCGCCCAAGGCGACGGTCGCCTGATCAGCTACAGCCTGGAAGACTCCAGCGCCTACCTGTATTGCCGTGAAGCCACCTTTGATGACGAAGGCGTGCGCGCCACGCTGGTTACGCCACAGGGCGAGCACCATTTGCGCAGCACCTTGCTCGGGCGTTTCAACCTGAGCAACGTGTTGGCCGCTGTGGGTGCCTTGCTCGGCCTGGATTACGCCCTCGACGAAATCCTGCGGGTGCTGCCGAAGCTCGAAGGCCCGGCCGGTCGCATGCAGCGCCTCGGCGGCGGCACCCAGCCGCTGGTGGTGGTCGATTACGCCCACACGCCGGACGCCCTGGAAAAAATCCTGCAGGCCCTGCGCCCCCATGCCAAGGGTAAATTGCTGTGCCTGTTCGGCTGTGGCGGTGACCGCGATCGCGGCAAGCGCCCGCTGATGGCGGAAATCGTCGAGCGACTGGCCGACGGTGTGCTCGTCACTGACGACAACCCGCGCAGCGAAGACCCAAGCCAGATTTTCGATGATATTCGTGTCGGCTTTAAAGATGCGTCCAAGGCGACATTCGTTGCCGGTCGCGGTGCAGCCATCGCCCAATTGATCGCCGGCGCAAGTGCTGACGATGTGGTGGTGCTGGCCGGTAAAGGCCACGAGGACTATCAGGAAATCAACGGCGAACGTCACGCCTTCTCTGATCTGGTCGAGGCCGATCATGCCTTGACCGCATGGGAGGTGGCCCATGCTTAAGGCGCTCACATTCAGCGAACTGACCCAGGCCTTGTCGGCCCGCGTGCTGTCGGCTGATTGCAGCTTTGATGGCGTCAGCATCGACAGCCGGACGATCAAGCCCGGGCAACTGTTTGTCGCCTTGGCCGGCCCGAGCTTCGATGGCCATGACTACCTGAATGACGTCGCTGCCAAAGGCGCTGTCGGCGCTCTGGTGCAGCGCGAAGTCTCTGACTCTACGCTGCCACAATTGCTGGTCGCCGACACCCGCCTGGCCCTCGGCCAACTGGGGGCGCTGAACCGTGCCGCCTTCACCAAGCCTGTTGCGGCGATCACCGGTTCCAGCGGCAAGACCACGGTCAAGGAGCTGCTGGCCGGCATCCTGCGCACGCGCGGCCCGGTCCTGGCGACCCGTGGCAACCTGAACAATGACTTCGGCGCTCCGCTGACCCTGCTCGAACTGGCCCCGGAACACACGGCGGCCGTCATTGAGCTGGGTGCTTCGCGCATCGGCGAAATCGCCTACACCGTGGCCATGACCAAGCCTCATGTCGCGGTGATCAGCAACGCCGGTACTGCCCACGTCGGCGAGTTTGGCGGCCCTGAAAAGATCGTTGAAGCCAAGGGCGAAATCATCGAAGGCCTCGACGCATCCGGCACTGCCGTGCTGAACCTCGATGACAAGGCCTTCGAAACCTGGCGTGTACGTGCCGCCGGTCGCAAGGTGTTGAGCTTCGCGGTGCACAACGCCGCTGCCGATTTCCATGCCTCGAATATCAAGGCCGACGCCCGTGGCTGCCCGTCCTTCACCCTGCATACCCCGCAAGGTGACGAGCACGTACAACTGAACCTGCTGGGCAACCACAACGTCGCCAATGCCCTGGCTGCCGCCGCCGCCGCCCACGTGCTGGGCGTGTCGTTGTTTGGCATCGCCACCGGCCTTGGCGCCGTGCAACCGGTCAAGGGCCGCACCGTCGCGCAACTGGCCAGCAACGGCATGCGCGTGATTGATGACACCTACAACGCCAACCAGTCCTCGATCTGTGCCGCCATCGACCTGCTGACCAGCTTCGACGGTCGCAAGGTGCTGGTGCTGGGAGATATCGCCGAGCTGGGCGAGTGGGCCGAACAGTCTCACCGTGAAGTCGGCGCGTACGCCGCCGGCAAGGTCGATGCCCTTTACGCCGTTGGCCCGAACATGCTGCACGCCGTGGACACCTTCGGGCCGGGCGCCAGGCATTTCGCCAGCCAGGCCGAACTGATCCAGGCACTGAGTGCGGCTGAACAAGACAAACACACCACTATTTTGATCAAGGGATCGCGCAGCGCGGTGATGGAAAACGTCGTCGCGGCCTTGTGTGGCTCAAGTACGGAGAAACATTAATGCTGCTGCTGCTGGCTGAGTATCTGCAACAGTTCCACAAAGGCTTCGCGGTCTTTCAGTACCTGACCCTGCGCGGGATCCTGGGTGTGCTGACCGCGCTGTCGTTGTCGCTGTTCCTCGGGCCATGGATGATCCGTACCCTGCAAAACCTGCAGATTGGCCAGTCGGTACGCAACGACGGCCCGCAGTCGCACCTGTCCAAATCCGGCACCCCGACCATGGGCGGTGCGTTGATCCTGTCGTCCATCGGCATCAGTACGCTGCTGTGGGCTGACCTGCATAACCGTTATGTCTGGACCGTGCTGCTGGTGACCCTGCTGTTCGGCGCCATCGGTTGGGTAGATGACTACCGCAAGGTGATCGAGAAGAACTCCAAGGGGCTGCCTAGCCGCTGGAAGTATTTCTGGCAGTCGGTGTTCGGCCTCGGCGCGGCGATCTTCCTGTTCATGACTGCGCCAAGCGCGGTCGAGACCACCCTGATCATCCCGATGCTCAAGGACGCCAGCATCCCGCTGGGTGTCGGCTTCGTGGTACTGACTTACTTCGTGATCGTCGGCTCGAGCAACGCGGTCAACCTGACTGACGGCCTCGACGGCCTGGCGATCATGCCGACGGTGATGGTGGGCGGCGCCCTCGGCATCTTCTGCTACCTGTCGGGTAACGTGAAATTCGCTGAATACCTGCTGATCCCGTATGTACCGGGCGCGGGTGAACTGATCGTGTTCTGCGGCGCGTTGATCGGTGCGGGCCTGGGCTTCCTGTGGTTCAACACCTACCCCGCACAAGTCTTCATGGGCGACGTCGGCGCACTGGCGCTGGGCGCCGCCCTGGGCACCATCGCGGTGATCGTCCGCCAGGAAATCGTCCTGTTCATCATGGGCGGTGTGTTCGTGATGGAAACCCTGTCGGTGGTGATCCAGGTTGCCTCCTTCAAATTGACCGGGCGCCGCGTGTTCCGCATGGCGCCGATTCACCACCACTTTGAACTCAAGGGCTGGCCTGAGCCGCGGGTGATTGTCCGTTTCTGGATTATCACCGTGATTCTGGTTCTGTTCGGCCTTGCCACCCTGAAACTGAGGTAGAAACGAGTGTCCCTGATCGCTTCAGACCACTTCCGCATCGTTGTCGGCCTCGGCAAGAGCGGCATGTCCCTGGTTCGCTTCCTGGCGAACCGGGGCACGTCGTTTGCCGTGGCCGATACGCGGGAAAATCCACCGGAGCTGGTCACGCTGCGCCGTGACTACCCGCACGTGGAAGTGCGTTGTGGCGAGCTGGATGTCGAGTTTCTGTGCCGTGCCGATGAGCTCTACGTGAGCCCCGGCCTGGCCCTGGCGACACCGGCCCTGCAAGCGGCGGCGGCCCGTGGCGTGAAGTTGTCCGGCGATATCGAGCTGTTCGCGCGTAACGCGAAGGCGCCGATCGTGGCTATCAGTGGTTCCAACGCCAAAAGCACCGTCACCACCCTGGTGGGCGAGATGGCGGCTGCGGCCGGCAAGCGCGTGGCCGTGGGCGGCAACCTCGGCACGCCGGCGCTGGACCTGCTCAACGACGACGTCGAGCTGTACGTGATGGAGCTGTCGAGCTTCCAGCTGGAAACCACTGACCAGCTCAACGCCGAAGTGGCCACCGTGCTCAACGTCAGCGAAGACCACATGGACCGCTACAGCGGCCTGCCGGCGTATCACCTGGCCAAGCACCGGATCTTCCGTGGCGCGCGGCAAGTGGTGGTGAACCGTCAGGATGCCCTGAGCCGTCCGCTGATCGGCGAAGGTCTGCCGTGCTGGACCTTCGGCCTGAACAAGCCTGACTTCAAGGCCTTCGGCCTTCGGGAAGAGAACGGCGAGAAATACCTGGCCTTCGAATTCCAGAACCTGATGCCGGTGCGCGAACTGAAAATCCGTGGTGCCCACAACCAGGCCAACGCCCTGGCGGCGCTGGCGCTCGGTCACGCAGTTGGCTTGCCGTTCGACGCCATGCTCTCTGCCCTGCGCAGCTTTGCCGGCCTTGAGCATCGCTGCCAATGGGTTCGCGAGCTGGATGGCGTTGGCTATTACAACGATTCCAAGGCCACCAACGTCGGTGCGGCACTCGCTGCCATCGAAGGCTTGGGTGCCGACATTCAAGGCAAGGTCGTGCTGATTGCCGGTGGCGACGGCAAGGGTGCCGACTTCAAGGACCTTAAAGGCCCGGTCGCCGCCAACTGCCGCGCCGTGGTGCTGATGGGCCGTGATTCCGGCCTGATCGCCGATGCCCTAGGCGACGCCGTACCGCAGGTGCGCGCGCAGTCCCTGGACGATGCCATCGCCCAATCCAAAGCCTTGGCTCAGCCGGGCGACGTGGTGCTGCTGTCGCCTGCCTGCGCCAGTTTCGACATGTTCAAGAACTACGAAGAGCGCGGCCAGCTGTTCGCCCGCGCCGTGGAGGCCTTGGCATGAGTATCAATTTCCGTAACATCATCAAGCCGTACCCGTCGCCGATCATTACCGGGCGCGGTATCGACCTGGACTTCCCGATGCTTGCCGGTTGCCTCGCGCTGCTGGGCCTGGGCCTGGTGATGATCACCTCGGCCTCCTCGGAAGTGGCTGCGGTGCAATCGGGCAACACCCTGTACATGATGATCCGTCACCTGGTGTACCTGGTGATTGGCCTTGGCGCATGCATCGTCACCATGATGATCCCGATCGCCACCTGGCAGCGCCTGGGTTGGCTGATGCTGGTGGGCGCCTTCGGCCTGTTGGTGATGGTGATCCTGCCCGGCATCGGGCGTGAGGTGAACGGTTCGATGCGCTGGATCGGCTTCGGTGCGTTCAACGTGCAGCCCTCGGAAATCGCCAAGGTGTTCGTGGTGATCTACCTCGCCGGCTACCTGGTGCGGCGCCAGAAAGAAGTACGCGAAAGCTGGATGGGCTTCTTCAAGCCATTCATCGTGCTGCTGCCCATGGCCGGCCTGTTGCTGATGGAGCCGGACTTCGGTGCCACCGTCGTAATGATGGGGGCGGCGGCGGCGATGCTGTTCCTCGGCGGCGTCGGCCTGTTCCGCTTCACCTTGATGGTGGTGCTGGCGGTGGCCGCCGTGACCATTCTGGTGCAGGCGCAACCCTACCGGATGGCCCGTCTGATTACCTTTACCGACCCGTGGTCCGATCAGTTCGGTTCCGGCTACCAGTTGACCCAGGCGTTGATCGCCTTCGGTCGCGGTGAGTGGCTGGGCGTGGGCCTGGGCAATAGCGTGCAGAAGCAGTTCTACCTGCCGGAAGCCCACACCGACTTCGTGTTCTCGGTACTCGCCGAAGAGCTGGGCGTGGTCGGTTCGCTGTGCACCGTCGCGCTGTTCGTGTTCGTGTGTGTTCGCGGCATGTACATCGGCTTGTGGGCCGAAAAGGCCAAGCAATATTTCGCCGCCTACGTGGCGTACGGCTTGTCGTTCCTGTGGATCGGCCAGTTCCTGATCAACATCGGGGTGAACGTCGGCCTGCTGCCGACCAAGGGCCTGACCTTGCCGTTCCTCAGTTACGGCGGCAGTTCGTTGGTGATTTGCTGCGCCTGTCTCGGGTTGTTGCTGCGTATCGAGTGGGAGAGTCGGACCCACCTGGGCAGCGAAGAGATGGAGTTCAGCGAAAGCGACTTCGCCGAGGAGCCGAACCATGGGCGCTAACGTGCTGATCATGGCAGGCGGCACCGGTGGCCACGTGTTCCCGGCGCTGGCCTGTGCCCGCGAATTCCAGAACCGCGGCTACAGCGTGCATTGGCTCGGTACGCCGCGCGGCATCGAAAATGATCTGGTACCGAATGCCGGCTTGCCGCTGCATTTGATCAACGTCACCGGCTTGCGTGGCAAGGGCAAATTGTCCCTGCTGAAGGCGCCGTTCGTGTTGCTCAAGGCCGTGTGGCAGGCGCGCAAGGTGATCCGTGAAGTGAAGCCGGTATGCGTGCTGGGCTTTGGTGGCTACGTGACCGGCCCGGGCGGTGTTGCGGCAAGACTCGCCGGCGTGCCAGTGATCGTCCACGAGCAGAATGCCGTGGCCGGCACTGCCAACCGCTTGCTGGTGCCCTTGGCTGCACGGGTATGCGAGGCGTTTCCGAAGACCTTTGGTGCCGCGGACAAGTTGCGTACCACCGGCAACCCGGTGCGTACCGAACTGTTCATGGACATCGCCCGCCAGCCATTGGCCGGTCGCAAGGCGCACCTGTTGATCCTGGGCGGAAGCCTGGGCGCCGAACCGTTGAACAAATTGCTGCCTGAAGCGGTGTCGCAACTCCCCGTGGAGCTGCGCCCGGAGATCTTCCATCAGGCCGGCAAGAACCACGATGAAGTGACCGCCACGCGTTATCGCGATGCGGGTGTGGAGGCGAATGTGCAGCCCTTCATCAAAGACATGGCCCAAGCCTATGGCTGGGCCGACCTGGTGGTCTGTCGCGCAGGTGCGTTGACCGTCAGTGAACTGGCTGCCGCCGGTCTGCCGTCCTTGCTGGTGCCTTTGCCCCACGCGATCGACGATCACCAGACCCGCAACGCCGAATATTTGGCTGGGGAGGGCGCTGCCTTCCTGCTGCCGCAAAGAACGACTGGCGCCGCCGATTTGGCCGCACGCCTGACCGAGGTTTTGATGCAACCGGAACGACTGAACAGCATGGCGAGCACCGCAAGCCGCCTGGCCAAACCTGACGCAACCCGCACCGTGGTCGATATCTGCCTGGAGGTGGCCCATGGTTGAGAATCAGAAAGCCATGCCGCAACCGGAAATGCGCCGCATCCGTCGCATCCACTTCGTCGGTATCGGCGGCGTGGGCATGTGCGGGATCGCCGAAGTGTTGCTGAACCTGGGTTATCAGGTGTCCGGCTCCGACCTGAAAATGTCGCCGGTCACCGAGCGCCTGGAATCGTTTGGCGCAAAAATCTTTATCGGCCACCGCGCCGAGAACGCCGCCGAAGCCGATGTGCTGGTGGTCTCCAGTGCCGTGAACACCTCCAACCCGGAAGTGGCCACCGCCCTTGAACGCCGCATTCCCGTAGTGCCGCGTGCCGAAATGCTGGCTGAGCTGATGCGCTACCGCCACGGCATCGCCGTCGCCGGTACCCACGGCAAGACCACCACCACCAGCCTGATCGCCTCGGTGTTCGCCGCCGGTGGCCTGGACCCGACGTTCGTCATCGGTGGCCGCCTGAATGCAGCCGGCACCAATGCACAACTGGGGACCAGCCGTTACCTGATCGCCGAAGCCGATGAAAGCGACGCCAGCTTCCTGCACCTGCAACCGCTGGTGGCCGTGGTGACCAACATCGACGCCGACCACATGGCGACCTACGACGGTGACTTCAACAAACTGAAGAAAACCTTCGTCGAGTTCCTGCACAACCTGCCGTTCTACGGTCTGGCCGTGGTGTGCCTGGACGATCCGGTGGTGCGCGAAATCCTGCCGCTGGTGAAGCGTCCGACCGTGACCTACGGCTTCAGCGAAGACTGCGACGTGCGCGCGATCAATGTGCGCCAGCAAGGCATGCAGACTTTCTTCACCGTGCTGCGTCCTGACCGCGAGCCGCTGGATGTCTCGGTGAACATGCCGGGCAACCACAACGTACTCAACTCCCTGGCGACCATCTGCATCGCCTCCGACGAAGGCGTCAGCGATGAAGCCATCGTCGAAGGCCTGTCGGGTTTTGCCGGCGTGGGTCGTCGCTTCCAGGTCTACGGCGAACTGCCGGTGGACGGCGGCAACGTGATGCTGGTGGACGACTACGGTCACCACCCGACCGAAGTGGCAGCGGTGATCAAGGCCGTACGCGGTGGCTGGCCGGAACGCCGCCTGGTGATGGTGTACCAGCCGCACCGCTACAGCCGTACCCGCGACCTGTACGACGATTTCGTCAATGTACTGGCGGATGCCAACGTGTTGCTGCTGATGGAAGTCTACCCGGCCGGTGAAGAACCGATCCCGGGTGCCGACAGCCGCAAGCTGTGCAACAGCATCCGTCAACGCGGCCAGTTGGACCCGATCTACATCGAGCGTGGTGTGGACCTGGCGCCGATCGTCAAGCCGCTGCTGCGTGCCGGCGACATCCTGCTGTGCCAGGGTGCCGGTGACATCGGTGGCCTCGCCCCTAAATTGCTGGCAAGCCCGCTGTTTGCCGCCGCACAGGGGAAGTCGAAATGACCACTGACTACGGCTCCCTGTTCTCGACCATTCAACCTGCCGACTTCGGCCGGGTTGCGGTGCTGTTCGGTGGCAAGAGCGCTGAGCGTGAAGTGTCGCTGAAGTCCGGCAATGCCGTGCTGGAAGCGCTGCAAAGTGCCGGTGTGAATGCGTTCGGCATCGACGTGGGTGATGACTTCCTGTCGCGCCTGCAGGCCGAGAAGATCGACCGCGCCTTCATCATTCTTCACGGCCGTGGCGGTGAAGACGGCAGCATGCAGGGCCTGCTGGAGTGCCTGGGCATTCCGTATACCGGCAGCGGCATCCTCGCTTCGGCCCTGGCCATGGACAAGTTGCGGACCAAGCAGGTGTGGCACAGCCTGGGTATTCCGACCCCGCGTCACAGCGTGCTGTGCAGCGAAGACGATTGTATTTCTGCAGCCAAGGAACTGGGCCTGCCTTTGATCGTCAAACCAGCCCATGAAGGCTCCAGTATCGGCATGGCTAAAGTGAACTCAGCCGCCGAATTGATTGACGCATGGAAAGCGGCCAGTACCTACGATTCGCAAGTGTTGGTGGAACAGTGGATTCAAGGTCCCGAGTTCACCATCGCTACTCTGCGTGGCCAGGTATTGCCGCCCATCGCATTGGGCACGCCCCACACCTTTTACGACTACGACGCCAAGTATGTGGCCTCCGATACCCAGTACCGGATCCCGTGCGGCCTCGACGCAGCCAAGGAACAGGAATTGATGGACCTCACGGCGAAAGCCTGTGAGGCGCTGGGTATCGCCGGTTGGGCGCGGGCAGACGTGATGCAGGATGACCAGGGGAACTTCTGGTTCCTGGAAGTCAACACTGCACCCGGGATGACCGACCACAGCCTGGTACCCATGGCCGCTCGTGCCGCCGGCCTGGATTTCCAGCAGTTGGTGCTGGCGATCCTGGCAGCAAGCATAGAGCCACGAGGCTAAGACCATGAACGGCGCATCGCTTCGTCATCAGCAACCCGCTCCCGGCCGCAAGCCGGTGCCGCGTGGTGCCAGCCGAATGGTGGCTAAAGAGCCGATGTCGGCGCGCATGCCGAAAGCCAACTTTGGTTTTCTCAAGGCGCTGTTCTGGCCGGTGATCCTGGTGGCCCTGGGGTTTGGTACGTATGAAGGCGCCCAGCGCCTGCTGCCGTATGCCGACCGGCCGATCACCAAGATCAGCGTGCAGGGTGACTTGAGCTACATCAGCCAGCAAGCCGTGCAGCAGCGAATCGCCCCGTTTGTGGCGTCGAGCTTCTTCACCATCGACCTGGCAGGCATGCGCTCCGAGCTGGAACAGATGCCATGGATTGCCCACGCCGAAGTACGTCGCGTGTGGCCGGATCAAGTGACGATCCGCCTGGAAGAACAACTGCCCGTGGCCCGTTGGGGTGATGGTGCGCTGTTGAACAACCAGGGCCAGGCGTTTGCACCTCGCGAAGTGGCGAATTACGAGCACCTGCCGCAGTTGTTCGGGCCGCAGCGGGCGCAGCAGCAAGTGATGCAGCAGTACCAGGCGTTGAGCCAGATGCTGCGGCCGTTGGGCTTCTCGATTGCGCGACTGGAATTGCGCGAGCGGGGCAGCTGGTTTTTGACCACGGGTGCAGGCAGTTCCGGCCCGGGCATCGAGTTGTTGCTGGGACGCGGCAACCTGGTGGAAAAGATGCGCCGTTTTATCGCCATCTATGAAAAGACCTTGAAAGAACAGATTACGAACATTGCGAGCATCGACCTGCGTTACGCCAACGGCCTTGCCGTCGGCTGGCGGGCCCCTGCGGCGCCCACGGCAGCGCAACCTGCTGTCGCGAAGAATTAAGAAGAGGCAGGACCCATGGCAAACGTGCAAAGCGGCAAAATGATCGTCGGTCTGGATATCGGCACCTCCAAGGTGGTGGCGCTGGTAGGCGAGGTCGCGGACGACGGCACGCTGGAAATCGTCGGAATCGGCACGCATCCGTCCCGGGGCCTGAAGAAGGGCGTGGTGGTGAATATTGAATCCACCGTGCAATCGATCCAGCGCGCCATCGAAGAAGCGCAGCTGATGGCCGGTTGCCGGATTCACTCGGCATTTGTCGGCGTTGCCGGCAACCACATCCGCAGCCTGAATTCCCACGGCATCGTGGCGATTCGCGACCGCGAAGTCAGCTCGGCCGACCTGGAGCGGGTACTCGACGCAGCGCAAGCCGTGGCGATCCCGGCTGACCAGCGCGTGCTGCACACCCTGCCGCAGGACTACGTGATCGATAACCAGGAAGGCGTTCGCGAGCCCCTGGGCATGTCGGGCGTACGTCTGGAAGCCAAGGTTCACGTAGTGACCTGCGCCGTCAACGCGGCACAGAACATTGAAAAATGCGTGCGCCGCTGCGGCCTGGAAATCGACGACATCATTCTCGAGCAGTTGGCTTCGGCTTACTCGGTACTGACCGACGACGAAAAAGAACTGGGCGTGTGCCTGGTGGACATCGGCGGCGGCACCACGGACATCGCGATCTTCACCGAGGGTGCGATTCGTCACACCGCGGTGATCCCGATTGCCGGTGACCAGGTGACCAACGACATCGCCATGGCGTTGCGCACACCGACCCAGTACGCCGAAGAAATCAAGATCCGTTACGCCTGCGCCCTGGCCAAGCTGGCCGGTGCTGGTGAAACCATCAAGGTGCCAAGCGTGGGCGACCGTCCACCGCGCGAACTGTCGCGCCAGGCATTGGCCGAAGTGGTCGAGCCGCGCTACGACGAACTGTTCACCCTGATCCAGGCTGAACTGCGTCGCAGCGGCTACGAAGATTTGATCCCGGCCGGCATCGTGCTGACCGGTGGCACCTCGAAGATGGAAGGCGCGGTCGAACTGGCCGAGGAAATCTTCCACATGCCGGTCCGCCTGGGCGTGCCCCATGGCGTGAAAGGCCTGGGCGACGTAGTGCGCAACCCGATTTATTCCACCGGTGTGGGCTTGCTGTTGTACGGGCTGCAAAAGCAGACCGACGGCATTTCCCTGTCGGGCCCGAGCAACCGCGACAGCTACAGAAGCGACGACGAAGCGAAAGCGCCGTTGTTCGAGCGGTTGCAGGCTTGGGTGAAAGGCAATTTCTAAAGATTTACCGCAACACCGTTTCAAGTAGTAGGCGAAAAAACTAGAGAAATGAAAGGAGAGGGAAAATGTTCGAACTCGTAGACAACATCCCCGCAAGCCCGGTCATCAAAGTGATCGGCGTCGGCGGTGGCGGCGGCAACGCTGTCAACCACATGGTCAAGAGCAACATTGAAGGCGTTGAATTCATCTGCGCCAACACTGACGCCCAGGCCCTCAAAAGCATCGGTGCACGCACCATCCTGCAATTGGGCACAGCCGTGACCAAGGGCCTGGGTGCCGGCGCGAATCCGGAAGTCGGCCGTCAAGCCGCCCTGGAAGACCGCGAGCGCATCGCTGAAGTGCTGCAAGGCACCAACATGGTGTTCATCACCACGGGCATGGGCGGTGGTACCGGTACCGGTGCTGCGCCGATCATTGCCGAAGTGGCCAAGGAAATGGGGATCCTGACGGTTGCCGTCGTGACCCGTCCATTCCCGTTCGAAGGTCGCAAGCGCATGCAGATCGCCGATGAAGGCATTCGTCTGCTGTCCGAAAGCGTTGACTCGTTGATCACCATTCCCAACGAGAAGCTGCTGACCATCCTCGGCAAGGACGCAAGCCTGCTGTCTGCGTTTGCCAAGGCTGACGATGTACTGGCCGGTGCCGTTCGCGGTATCTCCGACATCATCAAGCGTCCGGGCATGATCAACGTCGACTTTGCCGACGTACGTACCGTGATGAGCGAAATGGGCATGGCGATGATGGGCACTGGCTGCGCCAGCGGTCCGAACCGTGCACGTGAAGCTACCGAAGCGGCCATCCGCAACCCGTTGCTGGAAGACGTGAACCTGCAAGGCGCACGCGGCATCCTGGTGAACATCACCGCCGGTCCTGACCTGTCCTTGGGTGAGTACTCCGACGTGGGTAGCATCATCGAAGCCTTCGCTTCCGAGCACGCCATGGTCAAGGTCGGTACCGTTATCGATCCGGACATGCGCGACGAACTGCACGTGACCGTTGTTGCGACCGGCCTGGGTGCGAAAATCGAGAAGCCTGTAAAGGTCATCGACAACACCGTCCATACCAGCCACGCCAGCCAGCAAGCTGCCGCTCCAGCGCCGTCGCGCCAGGAACTGCCGTCTGTGAACTATCGTGACCTGGATCGTCCGACCGTGATGCGCAACCAGGCTCAGGCCGGTGCTGCTGCATCCCGCAGCCCGAATCCGCAAGATGACCTGGACTACCTGGACATCCCGGCTTTCCTGCGTCGTCAGGCCGATTAATGGAATGTATCAGGGCTATGAAGGTGATTGGTGTTCAGCAAAGGTCTGGTCTGCTATTATCGCCAGCCTTTGTTGATACCAGTTCGCAATTTGC
Source organism: Pseudomonas sp. KK18 (assembly GCF_037094675.1). Taxonomy (NCBI): domain Bacteria; kingdom Pseudomonadati; phylum Pseudomonadota; class Gammaproteobacteria; order Pseudomonadales; family Pseudomonadaceae; genus Pseudomonas; species Pseudomonas sp. KK18. Next base: position 6,102,699 of record NZ_CP146605.1, on the reverse strand, counting down.
GCTGAAGCGGTCCAAGCCATGATTAAACAACGCACCCTGAAGAATATTATCCGTGCCACAGGTGTAGGTCTGCACTCCGGGGAGAAGGTATACCTGACCCTCAAGCCCGCACCTGTCGACACCGGCATCGTGTTTGTTCGTGCCGACCTGGACCCTGTGGTGCAGATACCTGCTCGCGCGGAAAATGTTGGCGAAACCACGATGTCGACCACGTTGGTCAACGGTGACGTCAAAGTGGACACGGTGGAGCACTTGCTCTCGGCCATGGCCGGTCTGGGCATCGATAACGCCTACGTCGAGCTCTCCGCGTCCGAAGTCCCGATCATGGATGGCAGCGCCGGACCCTTCGTATTCTTGATTCAATCTGCCGGCCTGGAAGAACAGGACGCAGCCAAGAAGTTCATTCGCATTCTGCGGGAAGTGACAGTAGAAGACGGCGACAAGCGCGCCACCTTCGTCCCGTTCGAAGGCTTTAAAGTGAGCTTTGAGATCGATTTCGATCACCCGGTATTCCGTGACCGCACCCAAAGTGCAAGCGTGGATTTTTCCAGCACTTCGTTCGTAAAAGAAGTCAGCCGCGCCCGTACCTTTGGTTTCATGAGTGACATCGAGTACCTGCGCAAGCACAACCTCGCACTCGGCGGCAGCGTTGAAAACGCCATTGTGGTCGACGCGGATGGTGTACTGAACGAAGACGGCCTTCGCTATGAAGACGAATTCGTGAAGCACAAGATCCTCGATGCAATCGGTGACCTCTACCTGCTGGGCAATAGCCTGATAGGCGAGTTCAAAGGCTTCAAGTCTGGCCACGCCCTGAACAACCAACTGCTGCGCAAGCTGATTGCACAGACAGATGCCTGGGAAGTCGTGACCTTCGAAGATGCCAGCACCGCACCGATCTCTTACATGCGTCCCGTCGCGGCGGTGTAAGTAACAACTCTCTTTCCTTTTGTTTTTAAAGGCCGCCTTCGGGTGGCCTTTTTTTTGATCGTTCCCACGCTCTGCGTGGTAACGCCTCCTGTGACGCTTCGCGTCACGGCTTTAAAGCGCCGGCATCAACAACGCGATTACGCCCGGTATGCTTGGCCTCATACAGCGCCTGGTCGGCGTTGAGCAGTAATTCCTCCAGCGTGGTGCGGCTGTTTTTGGTCCAGGTACTGAGGCCGATGCTGACGGTAATCGGCACCGTATCCCCGCCCACTCGCGGCAGGTGTTCGACACTGCTGCGGATATGTTCAGCAATCACGCGTGCACCCTGGCTGTCGGTATGCGGCAGCACCACTGCAAATTCTTCCCCACCATAGCGAGCCGCGAGGTCAGCCGGGCGGCGGATATTGCCCTCGATCACCTGCGCCACCGTGCGCAGTGCCTCGTCGCCACCTTGATGGCCATGTCGGTCGTTGAACGCCTTGAAGTGGTCCACGTCAATCATCAGCACCGTCAACGGCTCGGCCGAACGCTGGGCGCGGTCCCATTCCAGGCGCAGGCGCTGGTCCAGGGTGCGGCGGTTGGCCAGGCCGGTGAGCGCGTCGGTGGCTGCCAGTTCTGACAGCACCTGTTCGGCACGGTGGCGCCTGCGCAGTTCCATGCAGAGCATCCAGGTCAGCCACAAAAGGCCGATGCACAAAATCCCGGTAGCGCCGCTGATCACCAGTGCTGCGCGCTTCCAGGGGGCGAATATGTCATTCGTGGACAGCCCCACGACGACGATCAGCGGTAAATCGCCCACCGTTGAGAAGGTATACAGGCGGTGCTCCTCATCCACACTGGAGGTGCCGCGAAAGTTGCCGTCGCGCTCGTGCAATATGCGCGCGACGTTGGGCCGCTGGCTGAGGTCCTTGTCGATCATGTCCCGTTCCAGCAGCGGCTGCTGGGCCAGCAGGATGCCTTGTTGGTTGATCAGGTTGATGGTGCTGTCGCTGCCGATATTCAGGCTGCGGAACAGTTGCTGAAAGTACGACAGGCGCATGGTTGCCACGGCCACGCCGAGGAATCGCCCATCCGGCCCGGAAACCCGGCGGCTGAAAGCCATACGCCATTGGTCATCACACACGCAGCGCGCCATGAAGGGCCGGCTGATGAACAGCCCCAGGTCGGGATTCTGCCGATGGGCCTGGAAGTAGTCGCGGTCGGCGAAGTTGGCGGATTTGGGCGTCTGCAGGGCTGAGTCGGCGATCACGTTGCCATCCTTGTCCAACAACAGGATGTCGCCTTTGTAGGGCGCCGCTTCCGAACGGTCGAACAGCACCAGGTGACGGATGCCGGCCGATACCCCAGCCAAATCAGTGCGTTCGGTGGCGGCGATCAGGCCTTTGATCGACAAGTCGTACAGCTCGACGTTGCGCAGCACGTCGGCGTCGATCAGTTGGGTGATGTTATTGGCCGTGCGCTGGGCCGCCTGCAACGTGTTGGCGTGTTCGCGAATCAGCAGCACCGCGACCACCAGCATGATCAGCAGCACCGTGACGCAACTGCCGATGATCAGCAGCAGCTCCGGACGGTGGGTGGGGCGGGGCGGGCGGGTAGTGCCTGGGCTCATCGGGCGTACTTCTGCTTCGAGGATGCCCTTAGCGTAGTTGCTGATAACGGCTTATGTGGCCTGGCTGTGAACGATGCGGTTGCGCCCGGAATGCTTGGCGTCATACAGCGCCCGATCGGCACTCAGCAGCAGCTCTTCCAGCGAGCCACGGCTGCGTTTGTCCCAGGTACTGAGCCCGACGCTGACGGTGACCGACAGCGCGTCGCCGTCCGCCGGTGGCAAGTGCTCTACCGCACTGCGGATATGTTCGGCGATGGTGCTTGCGCCCTCGCCGTCGGTATCCGGCAGGATCACCGCGAACTCTTCACCGCCGTAGCGCGCGGCCAGGTCGGCGGGGCGACGAATATTGCTGCCGATGACCCGGGCCACGTTGCGCAAGGCCTCGTCGCCACCCTGGTGACCATGGCGGTCGTTGAAGGCCTTGAAGTGGTCGACATCAATCATCAGCAAGGCCAGTGGCTCGCCTGAGCGTTGCGCGCGCTCCCATTCCAGGCGCAGGCGCTGGTCGAGGGTGCGGCGGTTGGCCAGGCCGGTGAGGCCGTCGGTGGCTGCCAGTTCCGACAACACCTTCTCGGCACGATAGCGGCGGCGCAGTTCCAGGCGCAGCATCCAGGTCAGCCACAACAGCCCCACACACAGTACGCCGGTGGCGCCACTGATCAGCAGGGCGGCGCGCTTCCAGGCGGCAAACACGTCATCGCTCGACAACGCCACCACCACAATCAGCGGCAGCGCGCCGACGCTGGTGAAGGTGTACAGCCGTTGCGCGCCACTGATGGCGGAGATGGCGCTGAAACTGCCGCTGCCTTCGCGCAGCATTCGCTTGAAGTTGGGCCGCGCGCTCAGGTCCTTGTTGATCATGTCTCTTTCGAGCAGCGGCTGCTGGGCCAACAGGATGCCGTCGTTATTCAGCAGGTTGATACTGCTGCCGCTGCCGATGGTCAGGCTATTGAACAGCTGGTCGAAATACGCCAGGCGCATGGTTGCCACCGCCACACCGGCAAACTCGCCATTGGGCCCGGGCACCCGGCGGCTGAAGGCGATGCGCCAGACTTGATCGCAGTCGCAACGAATCTTGAAGGGCCGACTGATGAACAGCCCGACATCGGGGTTCTGCTGGTGGATCTGGAAATAGTCGCGATTGGCGAAGTTGCGGGGTGTGGGCGCCAGCGTGGAAGAGTCGGCGGTGACCGCGCCGGTTTTGTCCAGCAGCAGGACTTCGCCTTTGAAAGGGGCGGCCGTGGACTGGTCGAACTGCACCATATGCAGGACTTCGGCGGAAACCTGGGGCAGGTCATCGCGAGTGGTTGCGGTGATCAGGCCGTTCAGCGCCAGGTCGTAGAGCTCGACGTTGCGCAGCACATCGGCATTGATCAGTTGGGTGATATTGCTGGTGGAGCGCTTGGCTGCCTGCAAGGCGCTGGCGTGTTCGCGGATCAGCAGTACGGCAACGATGACCACGATCAGCACGACAGTAAGGCCACTGCCCAGAATCAGCAAAAGCTCCGGGCGTGCAGGCAGGGTGAAGGCGCGGCGTTGACTCATGGGACTGGCTTCGGCACTCAAGATGCTGGCAGTTTAGTTCCATGCTGTGAAAAATAAGTCGTCGCCGCTAAAAGAAAGCCTGAAGGTTAAAAAACGTCAATCGGATAGTCGACGATCACGCGGTACTCATCCACGTCCCGGTCCACTGCCGCGTAGCCATTGCCGCCGCGATTGGTCGCCCATTGCAGGCGCACGGCCAGGTCCTTGGCCTTGCCGCCTTGCACCACGTACTTGAGGTCGATGTCCCGTTCCCAGTGCTTGGCGTTCTTGCCGTCGGCACTGTACCAGGATGAGTAACCACGGCTGTCCGGATCGACCGTGGTCAGGTCGGTCTTGCCGCTGATATACGACACCGCCGAGGTCAGGCCCGGCAGGCCCAGCCCGACGAAGTCATAGGCGTACTTGAGCTTCCACGAGCGCTCGTTGGGGCCGTTGAAGTCGGAGTATTGCTGGGAGTTGTCCAGGTAGATGCTGTCGCCCTGGCTGATGTAGTCGAACGGCGTGTTGCCGTTGACCCGCTGGTAGGCGGCGGTAACGCTGTGATTGCCCACGCCCACGGTGAAATGCAGGCTGTAGGTGTTGTTGTCGATGTTGCCCAGCAAGGCTTTGCCGGTCTCCTGGGTGTGGTAGTAGTGCAGGCCCGGGTTCAGGCTGACCAGCTCGTTCAACTGCCAGGTGTAGTCGAGGTCGTAGTAGTACTGGTTCCAGATGTCCTTGAGTTCGGACGCGTACAGGTTGCTGGTCAGCCCCGGCACGCCGCTGAAGGACACGCCGGCCCAGTCCAGGTGGCGGCTGTCTTCGCCATTGGGCAATGCGCCGTAGCTGGTGCCGATGCGGCGACGGCCGCTCTGGTTGTAGAGCTTGGTGAAGCTGGCCTGGCCGCCCTCGAACATCCAGCCGTCCAGGCTGTGGTTGGTCAGGCTCACGCCGCGGAAGGTCTGGGGCAGCATGCGGGTCATGCCGCCGGCAATCACCGGGTTGTTGAGGAACAGGTCGCCGGCTTTCAGTTCGGTGTCGAAGGCGCGCATTTTCAGGGTGGCGCCGGCGGTGGAGAACGAGCCGGGCGCTTTGCCGTTGCCGGAGCTTACCGGCAGGATGCTCGAGCCATCGGTGCCGCCACCGCCGTCGAGCTTGAGGCCGAGCATGGCGTTGGCGTCCAGGCCGAAGCCGACGATGCCGGGGGTGTAGCCGGATTCGAAGATGCCGATGAAGCCCTGGCCCCATTCCTTGCTGTCATCGGTGTGAATGTCGCGACGGTCGCGGTTCATGTAGTAGTTGCGGGTGTTGATCTTGAAGCTGGAACCTTCGACGAAGCCGTCGGTGGCCGGGGTGTCTGCCGCGTGGGCAAGGGGAACGATCGTTGCAGCAATCGCGAGGAATAACGGGGTGAACGTCAGCGAGGTTTTCACCGGTGGAGCTCCTTTGGGTCAATCGAAACCGGCCAGTGTTGTTGGGGTTCCTGGCCTTTTTTCAGCGCAAAAAAAAGCCGCTGAACTCAGCGGCTTTAAGACAGATTCCCAGTGTAGAGCCCTGGAAATAAGTCGAGGGAAATCGGGGGAGAGCGGGTCGGTCTTAACCGCTGCGCTCATCGATGCGACAAATTAGCGCAGGTGAGCGGTGCGATACAGAGTGTAACAAGATAATGACTGTTGCCCAAATCGCAACAGTCTGGCAGTGGGGTGTGAGGGGCGGCCTGACAAGCCCTACCCAAGAATGTTAGCGTGCTTGCCATTCCCACGTAGTCGATGAGCCCGCCTTCCATGAAAAAGACCGTCCTCGCCTTCAGCCGCGTCACCCCGGAAATGATCGAACGCCTGCAACAGGATTTCGATGTCATCGCCCCCAACCCCAAGCAGGGCGACATCAACGCCCAGTTCAACGAAGCCTTGCCCCATGCCCACGGCCTGATCGGCGTAGGCCGCAAACTGGGCCGCGCGCAACTGGAAGGTGCAAGCAAACTGGAAGTGGTTTCCAGCGTGTCGGTGGGCTACGACAACTACGACCTGGCGTACTTCAATGAGCGCGGGATCATGCTCACCAACACCCCGGATGTGCTCACCGAAAGCACCGCCGACCTGGCATTCGCCCTGCTGATGAGCAGCGCCCGCCGCGTCGCCGAACTGGACGCCTGGACCAAGGCCGGCCAGTGGAAAGCCAGCGTCGGCGCGCCGCTGTTTGGCTGTGATGTACACGGCAAGACCCTGGGCATCGTCGGCATGGGCAATATCGGCGCGGCCGTCGCCCGTCGGGGTCGCCTGGGTTTCAATATGCCGATTCTGTACAGCGGCAACAGCCGCAAGACCGAACTGGAACAGGAACTCGGCGCGCAGTTTCGCAGCCTCGACCAGTTGCTGGCCGAAGCCGATTTCGTCTGCCTGGTGGTGCCACTGAGCGAGAAAACCCGCCACCTGATCAGCCATCGCGAGCTGGGGTTGATGAAGTCCAGTGCGATCCTGGTAAACATCTCCCGTGGCCCGGTGGTGGATGAGCCGGCGCTGATCGAGGCCCTGCAAAACCAGACCATCCGTGGTGCCGGCCTGGATGTGTACGAGCAGGAGCCACTGTCCGAGTCGCCACTGTTCCAGCTGAGCAACGCCGTGACCCTGCCGCACATCGGCTCGGCCACCAACGAGACCCGCGAAGCCATGGCCAACCGCGCCCTGGAAAACCTGCGCAGCGCCTTGCTGGGCGAGCGTCCGCAGGATTTGGTAAACCCGCAGGTGTGGAAGGGCTGACGACTGCTTGTTGTAGGTAGGAGCGAGTTTGCTCGCGAAACGCGTCAACGATTACGCGGGCAGCCTGGATAAACACAGCGCCCTCAGGTTTTTCGCGAGCAAGCTCGCTCCTACAGTTTTTCGCGTGCAAGTCGATAACGGTCTATAGATCGTCATCCCTGATCCACAGAAGGTTTTTATGTCCACCACCAAAGCCCGCGCAGATTCACTCTCGCTTCTGCTCTTTACCTTGCGCAGCGGCAAGCTGATGGCGATCAACCTGCTGAAAGTCAGTGAAATCATTCCCTGCCCGCCGCTGACCAAGCTGCCGGAGTCGCACCCCCACGTCAAAGGCATCGCCACCTTGCGCGGCACCGCGTTGTCGGTGATCGACCTGAGCCGCGCCCTGGGGGAAATGCCCCTGCAAGACCCGGACGGCGGCTGCCTGATCGTCACCGATGTAAGCCGTTCCAAGCAGGGCCTGCATGTGCAGGCGGTGAGCAAGATCGTGCACTGCCTGACCACCGACATTCGCCCGCCGCCGTTTGGTTCCGGCGGTACGCGTTCGTTTATCACCGGGGTGACCCAGGTCGAAGGCGCCCTGGTGCAAGTGCTGGACATCGAAAAAGTCATCCACGGCATCGCCCCGGCGCAGATCGAAGCGGCGCCCACCGACCTCACCATGGAAGAAGCCGAAGTGCTGGGCAACGCCCGAATCCTGGTGGTGGACGACAGCCAGGTGGCCCTGCAGCAGTCGGTGCACACCCTGCGCAACCTCGGCCTCACGTGCCACACCGCCCGCAGCGCCAAGGAAGCCATTGACCGTTTGCTGGAGCTGCAAGGCACCGTCGAGCAAATCAACGTGGTGGTCTCGGACATCGAAATGTCCGAAATGGACGGCTACGCCTTTACCCGCACCCTGCGGGAAACCCCGGACTTCCAGGACCTCTACGTGCTGCTGCACACCTCCCTGGACAGTGCGATGAACAGCGAAAAAGCCCGCCTGGCCGGTGCCAATGCGGTACTCACCAAGTTTTCTTCGCCGGAACTGACCAAGTGCCTGGTGGTGGCCGCCCAGACCGTGGCGCAACAGGGCCTGTGACCGGTGGGTGAATATTTCCAGCTGCTGCGCCGCGACCTCACCGGCAGCCTGCCCGCCCCGCAATGGCCGGCGGATATCCAGCTGGATCATTACCGCGAAGCCATGGCCCCGGCGATCCACGCGGTATTGAGCCTGGCCCAGGAACAAGGCGGCGGACGGGTCGGCTCCCTTGAGCACTGGCGCCAGCAGTTCGTTACCGATGCCGAGTTCGACCCAAAACTGTGCCTGGTGGCAAGTAACGCCAGCGGCATCCTGGGTGTGTCCCAATGCTGGACCAGCGCCTACATCAAGAACCTGGCCATTCACCCCTGTGCCCAGGGCATGGGGTTGGGCCGTGCCTTATTGCTGCACACCTTCCAGGTGTTCAAGCAACGCGGCGAAGCGTTTGTCGACCTCAAGGTGCTGGAGTCCAACTTGCGGGCACGGCAGCTGTATGAACGTGCGGGCATGGTGTTTGTGCTTCGCGACCTTGTCCCCGAGGACTGACGGCGCTGGCGCATAACTTGCTTTGCACAGAGGCAGAACGGTGAACAGAGGCAAAAACCCGCCACCGTTCATGAGTGCCTTCTGACCTTGCCTGGTGACAGATCCTCCATGAATACCCATTTTTCCTGCGTCGGTTGCGGTAAATGCTGCACCGACCACCATGTGCCCTTGACCCTCGAAGAAGCCCGCAGCTGGGCGGCTGACGGCGGTAATGTCATCGTGCTGGTGGAAGGTTTCCTGGGCAGTGGCCTGGGGCTGCCCGAGTTGCAACGTGACCACGCACAACGCCGTTCCGCCATCGTGCCCAGCGGCAATACCGAGGCGTATGTGGCAATCACCTTTGCCGCCTATAACGCCGGACGCTGCCGGAATCTTGACGAAGACGACCGTTGCCGCATTTACGAGCGGCGGCCGTTGGTGTGCCGCATCTACCCGATGGAGATCAATCCGCACATCCCGTTGAACCCGGCCGCCAAGGACTGCCCGCCGGAATCCTGGGAGCAGGGGCCGGCGCTGATCGTGGGGGGCGAGTTGATGGACAAGGAGCTGGCCGAGTTGATCCGCCGCTCACGCCAGGCTGACCGCGATGATATCCAGGCCAAGGAAGCCGTGTGCGGGTTGCTGGGCATCCATACCACGGCGCTCAAGGGCGATGGGTTTACCGCGTACTTGCCCGACATGGGCCTGTTTGCCCAGGCGATCGAGTTGGCGACGCAAGAAGTCGTGCAGGCCAATGAGTGGGTGTTTCATGTGTCCGGGATGGACATTGCCGAGCAACTGCTGGATGCCGGCGCCCGGATTGCCACCGAGGTGCCGGCCAACTACGCCTTCATTTCATTGCGGGCGGCTTAAGCGCTAGCGCCGCTTGCCCCAGAATTCCTCCGCCAACCGCCGCAAGTCATCCGCTAGCCCCGCCACGTCCCCTGAGCTGAGCTGGCTCTGCTGGCCAGCGCTGACCGTCACTTCCCCGGCATTGCGAATGCCGATGATGTTGCGGTTGATGTCCTCGCTCACCGCACTCTGTTCTTCCACCGCCGCCGCGATCTGCTGGCTCATGGCGGTAATCCGGGTCACTCGCTGGCTGATCCCATCCAGTGCGGCAGCGGCGCGCTGGGCCTGATCGACGCTGGCCTCCACATGCTGGCTGCTTTGCGCCATCGCCTGCACCGCATCCCGGGCGCCGCCTTGCAGGGTGCTGATCATGCGCTGGATCTCATTGGTCGAATCCTGCGTACGCTGGGCCAGACCTCGTACCTCATCGGCCACCACAGCAAACCCGCGTCCTTGCTCCCCGGCCCGCGCCGCTTCGATGGCGGCATTCAGCGCCAGCAGGTTGGTCTGTTCGGCAATCGCCCGGATCACTTCCAGCACCCCGGAAATATCGCCGCTGTGGCTTTCCAGTTGATGGATCACTGCGGTGGCCCGCGCCAGTTCCTCGGACAAACGCAGCACCGCGTCGCGGCTTTCATCCACCCGTTGATGGCCCTCGCGGGTTTCGCTGCCGGCCTGGTCAGCGGCCCTGGACGCCTGCAGCGCGTGCTCGGCGACTTGCGCCACGCTGGCGGCCATTTGATTGATCGCGGCGGCGACCTGATCCGTCTGGGTCTGTTGGCCGAGGCTGCTGGTGTGGCTGCTGTCCAGTTGTTGCACCAGCGCCGCGGCATGGCCGGACAGACGTTGCGACGCATCGCCAATCCGGCCGACCACTGCGCCCACCTGGGCCTCCAGCATCTGCATGGCAAACTCGATACGCCCGAACTCGTCCTTGCGCCCGGTGTAGATCGCCTGGCTCAGCGGGTTATCGGCAATCAGCCGTGCCCGCTGGTTCAACTGTGCCAGAGGCCGTAACAAGCCATGCACACCCGCTACCCCCACGGCGCAGGCCGCCGTTCCCGCCAGCAGTTGCCAGGTCAGCGGATAAGTCGCCAGCCCAAGGCCCAATGCCCAGGTTGCGGCGCAAGCCCCCAGGACCCATGCCGACAGCTTGAAGGTCATGCCCACCACGGGCCGTGCTCGCCGAGTGCCGGCACGCAGGCGGGCATAGGCCCGTTCGGCCCGATGCACCCGCCGTGCATCGGGCTTGGTGCGCACCGATTGATACTCCACCGTCACGCCGTCCCGGGTGACCGGCGTGGCATAGGCACTGACCCAATAGTGATCGCCGTTCTTGCAGCGATTTTTCACCATACCCATCCACGAGCGACCGCTTTTCAATACCTGCCACATGTGCGCAAACGCCGCGGCCGGCATGTCCGGGTGACGCAGCAGGTTGTGCGGCGTGCCCAGCAACTCCTCGCGGGTGTAGCCGCTGATATCGATGAAGTCCTGGTTGGCGTAGGTAATTGCGCTGGTCAGGTCGGTGGTCGAGAGGATATTGGCGTCGGGGGCAAAATCCACATTTCGACCGGTGACCGGCAGATTGATCTTCATGGAAAAGCGCGCTCGTGATTGTTGGAGGAGTCGGCAGGGCGTCGACTCTAAGCGCACCGGTTGGGCAAATACTGATCCAGCTCATGTTCCGCGCAATTAATTGGCCATTACGGTCTGGAGAGCGGCGCGTCCAGGCGGTAGGGCTCGATGATGCGTTGGTATTCGCCGCTCTGCTTCAGTTGCTCGAGGGCGTGATTGAGGGCGCTGCGCAAGGCGGTGTCGGGCTTGCGCAGTGCGATCGCCACGCCGTTACCCAGCAGTTCGGTGGAGACGGGAGGGCCGAGGAAGTCGAAAACCTGACCATCAGCGGTGTCGAGCAGCGCCTCACGGATTTCCACGGTGCCTTGCAATGTTGCATCGATGTCGCCTGCCAGCAGGCTGCGGATCAACTCGTCATTGCGCCAGAATGCCTTGACGATGACCCCCTTGGGCGCCCACTTCGACAGGGCGAAGGCTTCGCGGTTGCTGCCCACCAGAACGCCCACGCGCTTGCCCTTCAGTGACCGTGGGGTCGGCTTCAAACCCGATGTCTTGCGGGCCACCAGGCGCGTGGTGATCGGATAAAGGTTATCGGTGAAATTCACCCGCTGGCGCCGTTTCAGTGTAGGGGCCATGCCCATGATCGCGTCGAATTGCCTGGCTTCAAGGGCGGGGAAGTTTTCCACAAGGACCTGGTCGACCCAGGTACACCGCACATTGAGCTGTATGCATAAGGCATTGCCCAGCTCGATGTTCAGCCCTGCAAGCTGGCCATGTTGATTGCGGCTTTGGAAGGGTGGAAATTGCGCAGCAACGGCGAAACGAATTTCATGCCGTGGTTGACCGCTGGCCGCAGTGGTGGAGAAAACGCTGGCCATCAGCGACAACAACAGCACGACACAGGTGCGTATCAGAACCACAGGGGACGTCCTTTTCCAGAAAACCAGCTTTACCACGTCCAGCCCCGAGCGAAAGAGTCGGGGCAAGCGGGTGTCATGCAAGCTTTCAAGAATTGGCCGCAGGCCTACAAGGCGAAACGTCAGTAACTGTTGTAGGCATAAATCTCCATTGCGGAGGATTTATTACCGGTCAGCGCTTGCCCATCGAGCGACGGGTGCCGGGAGGCGCCATGCCCGGGCTCTTGGTGTGGCCGTTCTTGGCGCCGTTTTTGTACCACGGCTGGCTGGCGTTTTTCGCCCCGGCCAGTTCGCCCGGCTTGAACGGAAACTTGAACGCCGGGATCTCGGCCTTGGTTTCGCCTTCGACGCTGTCAGGGTTGGCCTGTTGGTCGATGTCGACCGCTTCAACAGCGGGTTGTGTCGGGGAATTCATGGAAGCTCCGGGGAGTACTGAAAATGACGCGGGCCCGACTTGCAGGCCACACCGCCGCGCAGTATACCTGCGCGCCTCGGATCTTTAACCACTGCTCGTACGAATGGTCGGACTTTACTGACGGCGCTGTCAGTTAGCAGTCACTTTGCTGACCCGGTTGGCGGGCTATAAAGAGCCTTCATTCTTCCGATCCTTTGCCCTGGCGCCTCACCCCATGCACATTCAACGAAAACCTGCCTTGATCGTGGGCGTCCTTGTGGTACTGGCCGTGGTTGCCTGGGTGGTGACCCGCCCGGCCAAGACCAAACTGACCGCATCGTCGGCGATCCCGGTGCGGGTGATCAGCGTCAAACAGCAGGACATCCCGCGGTTTGTCAGCGGCATCGGCTCGGTGCTGTCGTTGCACAGCGTGGTGATTCGCCCGCAGATCGACGGCATCCTTACCAAATTGCTGGTCAAGGAAGGTCAACTGGTGAAGGCCGGTGACCTGCTGGCGACCATTGATGACCGCTCGATCCGCGCCAGCCTGGACCAGGCCAAGGCGCAACTCGGGGAAAGCCAGGCGCAACTGCAAGTCGCGCTGGTCAACCTCAAGCGCTACAAGGAACTGAGCATCGACGACGGCGTGTCCAAGCAGACCTATGACCAGCAACAAGCCCTGGTCAACCAGCTCAAGGCCACGGCCCAAGGCAACCAGGCCGCGATTGATTCGGCCCAGGTGCAGCTTTCGTACACCCAGATTCGCTCGCCGGTTACCGGTCGCGTCGGGATTCGCACGGTGGATGAAGGCAACTTCCTGCGCATGAGCGACACCCAGGGCTTGTTCTCCGTGACCCAGATCGACCCGATTGCCGTCGAGTTCTCCCTGCCGCAACAGATGCTGCCGACCCTGCAAGGCCTGATCGCCGCGCAACTGCCCGCCGACGTCAACGCCTACATGGGCGCCGACACCGACGGCCAGACCGGCGACCTGCTGGGTGAGGGCCGCCTGAGCCTGATCGACAACCAGATCAGCGGCACCACCGGCACCATCCGCGCCAAGGCCGAGTTCAGCAACGGCGCTCAGAAACTCTGGCCGGGGCAGTTGGTGACGATCCGCATCCAGACCGCCCTGCACAAGAATGCCCTGGTGGTGCCGCCTACCGTGGTGCAACGCGGCCTGGATTCGCACTTCGTGTACCGGCTCAAGGGTGACAAGGTTGAGGTGGTGCCGGTGCAGGTGCTGTACCAGAACAGCGACATGAACATCCTCCAGGGTGTGCAGGCCGGCGATGTGCTGGTCAGCGACGGCCAGTCCCGGCTCAAGGCCGGCGCCCAGGTCGATGTGCTCAAGGAGCCGCCGCAGGTGATCCAGACCGTTGATGCCAAGGTGCAGCCATGAGTGGCAGTCGTTCGCCGTCGGCCTGGTGCGTCGACCACCCGGTCGCCACCTTGCTGCTGACCTTCGCGCTGGTATTGCTCGGGATGATCGCTTTCCCACGCCTGGCCATCGCCCCACTGCCGGAAGCGGAATTTCCGACGATCCAGGTCAGTGCCACGCTGCCCGGCGCCAGCCCGGACACCATGGCTTCATCCGTGGCAACGCCGCTGGAGGTGCAATTCAGCGCCATCCCCGGCATGACCCAGATGACCTCCAGCAGTGCCTTGGGCTCCAGCCTGCTGACCCTGCAATTCACCCTCACCAAGAGCATCGACACCGCCGCCCAGGAAGTGCAGGCGGCGATCAACACCGCGTCCGGCAAACTGCCCAGCGACATGCCTAGCCTGCCGACCTGGAAGAAGGTCAACCCGGCGGACAGCCCGGTGCTGATCCTCAGCGTCAGCTCCGACAGCATGCCCAGCACCGAGCTGAGCGACTACGTGGAAACCCTGCTGGCCCGGCAGATCAGCCAGATCGACGGGGTCGGCCAGATCAACATTACCGGCCAGCAACGCCCGGCCATCCGGGTGCAGGCGTCGGCCGATAAACTCGCGGCCATCGGCCTGACCCTGGCGGACGTGCGCCTGGCGATCCAGCAATCGAGCCTGAACCTGGCCAAGGGCGCGATCTACGGCGAGAACAGCGTGTCGACCCTCTCGACCAACGACCAGTTGTTCCACCCCGAGGATTACGCCCAACTGATCGTGTCCTACAAGGACGGGGCACCTGTACAGCTGCGGGATATCGCCAAAGTCATCAACGGCTCGGAAAACGCCTACGTGCAGGCCTGGTCCGGCGACACCCCAGGCGTCAACCTGGTGATCTCCCGCCAGCCCGGCGCGAACATCGTCGAGACCGTGGACCGCATTCAAGCCGAACTGCCGCGCCTGCAAGCCATGCTGCCGGCCTCGGTGCAGGTCAGCGTGTTGACCGACCGCACCAAGACCATCCGCGCGTCCCTGCATGAAGTGGAAGTGACCCTGCTGATCGCCATCCTGCTGGTGGTGGCGGTGATGGCGCTGTTCCTGCGCCAGCTGTCGGCCACGTTGATCGTGTCCAGCGTGCTCGGCGTGTCGCTGGTGGCCAGTTTTGCCCTGATGTACCTGATGGGCTTCAGCCTGAACAACCTGACCCTGGTGGCGATCGTGATCGCCGTGGGGTTTGTGGTGGACGATGCGATCGTGGTGGTGGAGAACATTCACCGCCACCTGGAAGCGGGCCTCGACAAGCGCGAAGCCGCGATCAAGGGCGCGGGTGAAATCGGTTTTACCGTGGTCTCCATCAGCTTCTCGCTGGTGGCGGCGTTTATCCCGCTGCTGTTCATGGGCGGTGTCGTGGGGCGGTTGTTCAAGGAGTTTGCCTTGACAGCCACCTCGACCATCCTGATTTCGGTGGTGGTCTCGCTGACCCTGGCGCCGACCCTGGCCGCATTGTTCATGCGCGCACCAACCCATCATGCCCACGACAAACCCGGTTTCAGCGAACGCCTGCTGGCCGGCTATGCGCGCAATCTGCGCCGCGCCCTGGCCCATCAACGCACCATGGCCGCGATCTTCATGGTGACCCTGGCCCTGGCCGTGGTCGGCTACGTGTTTATCCCCAAGGGTTTCTTTCCGGTACAAGACACCGGCTTCGTCCTCGGCACCAGCGAAGCGGCGGCCGACGTGTCGTTCCCGGACATGGTCGCCAAGCACAAGGCAATCGCCGAGATCGTCAAGGATGACCCGGCGGTGGAAGCGTTCTCCCATTCGGTGGGTGTGACCGGCAGCAACCAGACCATCGCCAACGGCCGGTTCTGGATTGCCTTGAAAGATCGCGGGGATCGCGACGTGTCGGCCAGCCAGTTTATCGACCGGATCCGCCCGAAACTGGCGAAAGTGCCGGGCATCGTCCTGTACCTGCGGGCCGGCCAGGACATCAACTTGAGCTCCGGCCCCAGCCGCGCCCAGTACCAGTACGTGCTCAAGAGCAATGACGGCCCGACCCTGAATACCTGGACCCAGCGCCTCACCGAAAAACTGCGGGCCAACCCGGCGTTCCGCGACCTGTCCAACGACTTGCAGCTGGGCGGCAGCATCACCCACATCAGCATCGACCGTCAGGCCGCCGCGCGGTTTGGCCTCACCGCCACCGATGTGGACCAGGCACTGTACGACGCCTTCGGCCAGCGCCAGATCAACGAATTCCAGACCGAGATCAACCAGTACCAGGTGGTGCTGGAACTGGACACCCAGCAACGCGGCAAGGCCGAAAGCCTGAACTACTTCTACCTGCGCTCGCCGCTGACCAACGAGATGGTGCCGCTGTCGGCGGTGGCCAAGGTCGACCCGCCTACCGTAGGGCCATTGTCCATCAGCCATGACGGCATGTTCCCGGCCGCCAACCTGTCGTTCAACCTGGCACCCGGCGTCGCGTTGGGCGATGCGGTGATCCTGCTCAACCAGGCGAAGAATGAAATCGGCATGCCGACCACTATCATCGGCAACTTCCAGGGCGCGGCCCAGGCGTTCCAGAGTTCATTGGCCAGCCAGCCCTGGCTGATCCTCGCGGCACTGGTGGCGGTCTACATTATCCTGGGTGTGCTGTACGAGAGCTTCGTGCACCCGCTGACGATCATCTCCACCTTGCCATCGGCGGGGTTGGGGGCGCTGATCATGTTGTCACTGATGGGCCAGGACTTTTCGATCATGGCGTTGATCGGCCTGGTGCTGCTGATCGGGATCGTGAAGAAGAACGGTATCCTGATGATCGACTTCGCCCTGGACGCCCAGCGCGTACGCGGCCTGCCGCCCGAGGAAGCGATTTATGAGGCGTGTGTCACGCGGTTCCGGCCGATCATCATGACCACCCTGGCCGCGCTGCTGGGTGCGGTGCCGCTGATGCTGGGCTCCGGCCCCGGCGCGGAAATGCGCCAGCCGCTGGGTATCGCGGTGGTGGGCGGGTTGCTGGTGAGCCAGGCGCTGACGCTGTTCACCACACCGGTCATATACTTGTACCTCGAGAAGTTTTTCCACAGACCCAAACCAGCTCCCCAGCTGGCAATCACACACTGAGGCTGAGGCCCCGTCCTGGAACAAAAGGCTCATGCGTGTACTGATTATTGAAGACGAAGAAAAAACCGCCGACTACCTGCACCGCGGCCTGACGGAGCAAGGCTATACCGTCGACGTCGCCCGTGAAGGCGTCGAAGGGTTGCACCTGGCCCTGGAGAACGATTACGCGGTCATCGTGCTCGACGTGATGCTGCCCGGCCTGGATGGCTTTGGTGTATTGCGCGCGCTGCGGGCGCGCAAGCAGACGCCGGTGATCATGCTCACCGCCCGCGAGCGCGTGGAAGACCGTATTCGCGGCCTGCGCGAAGGCGCGGATGATTACCTCGGCAAGCCGTTCTCGTTCCTCGAACTGGTGGCGCGCCTGCAAGCGCTGACCCGTCGCAGCGGCGGGCATGAGCCGGTGCAGGTGACCATCGCCGACCTGTGGATCGACCTGATCAGCCGCAAGGCCAGTCGCAACGGCGTTCGCCTGGACCTGACCGCCAAGGAGTTCTCGCTGCTCAGCGTATTGGCCCGGCGCCAGGGTGAAATCCTGTCCAAGACCTCGATTGCGGAAATGGTCTGGGACATCAATTTCGACAGTGACGCGAATGTGGTGGAAGTAGCGATCAAACGCCTGCGGGCCAAGCTCGACGGGCCGTTCGAACAGAAACTGCTGCACACCATCCGTGGCATGGGTTACGTGCTGGAGAACCGCAGTGTCGGCTAACTCCATCGCCCTGCGCCTGAGCGGCATGTTCACCCTGGTGGCGCTGCTGATCTTCCTGTTGATCGGCGGCGCGCTGTACCAGCAGGTGGACAAAGGCCTGGGCCTGCTGCCCGGGGCCGAGCTGGATGCGCGCTACAGCGTGCTGGAGTCTTCGGTCAATCGCTTCGGTACGCCGGACCATTGGGCGAAGATCACCGCCAAGCTCAAGTTGTTGGGAGAGGAAGACAAGCGCATTCGCTTCTGGGTGGTGAGCAGCGACCCGACCTACGAATACGGCAACCCGGACGCGCAGATTCGCGCCTTCGCCGCCGGCCCGACCGGCAAGCGCGACTTGCGCCTGCCGGGCCATGCCTACCCGTTCAAAGTATTGGTCAGCCAGTTTCCAGCCAAGGAGCAGCGCCCGCCGCTGCGTTTCCTGATCGCGGTCGACACCGAGAACTTCCGCGCCACCCAGCATCAACTGCTGGTGGCGCTGATCGGCCTGGCGTTTGTCGGCGTGCTGCTGGCCTCGCTGCTGGGGTTCTGGGTGGCGCGCATCGGTCTCAAGCCGCTGATCAAACTGTCGGACGAGGCGCAGAAACTTGCACCGCCGAAACTCTCCGGGCGCCTGCAATTGTCGCCATTGCCGCCGGAGCTGAAGCAGTTCGTCAACTCCTTCAACTCGACCCTCGACCGGGTGGAACAGGCCTATTCGCGCCTGGAGTCATTCAACGCCGATGTGGCCCATGAGCTGCGCTCGCCGCTGACCAACCTGATCGGCCAGACCCAGGTGGCGCTGACCCGTGGGCGTTCGGCCGAGCATTATTTCGAGGTGCTGCAATCGAACCTCGAAGAGCTGGAACGGCTGCGCTCGATCATCAATGACATGCTGTTCCTGGCCAGTGCAGACCAGGGCAGCAAGGCCACCAAGCTGATCACCAGTTCGCTGGCGGATGAAGTGGCGACCACCCTGGATTACCTGGACTTTATCCTCGAGGACGCCCAGGTGCAGGTGCGTGTGACCGGCGATGCCCAGGTGCAGATCGAGAAGGCGCACTTGCGCCGGGCGTTGATCAACCTGTTGAGCAATGCGGTGCAGCATACGGCGCCTGGCCAGGTGATCGAGGTGAAGATCGAAGTGCTGGAGGACCACGTGGCGATCGGGGTGACCAACCCGGGCGATGAGATTGCCAGCGAGCATCTGCCCCGGTTGTTCGAGCGGTTCTATCGGGTGGACGCGTCCCGCAGCAATAGTGGGGCGAATCACGGGTTGGGACTGGCGATCGTCAAGGCGATCGCGTTGATGCACGGCGGAGATGTGTTTGTGCGCAGCGAGGGCGGCGGCAACACCTTTGGCATTACGCTGCCGGTGTAGCGGCCGCCCCCCCCTCAGTTACTCAGTCGTACCCCGCCCAAACTGCCACTTAGCTCATAGGCCGCCAGTTCCGCCTGATGCGCGGCCATGATTTCCGGCAGGGAACTGCGCAGGTATTCCACCCACGTCTTGATCTTCGCATCCAGGTATTGGCGCGACGGGTAGATGGCGTACAGGTTGAGTTCCTGGGAGCGGTAGTTGGGCATCACCCGCACCAGGGTGCCGTTGCGCAGCCCTTCAATCGCCGCATACACCGGCAACAGGCCAACGCCCATGCCGCTGGTGATCGCGGTCTTCATCGCATCGGCCGAGTTCACCAGGAACGGTGAGCTGTTGATCGCCACACTTTCCTGGCCTTCCGGGCCATTGAACGACCATTTATCCAGCTGAATCACCGGGCTGACCAGGCGCAGGCACGCGTGGTTGAGCAGGTCGCTGGGCCGTTGCGCGCAGCCGTTGGCCTTGACGTAGGCCGGCGAGGCACAGGCGATGCTGTAAGTTATCCCCAGGCGCTGCGAGACAAACCCCGAATCCGGCAGCTCGCTGGCGAGCACGATGGACACGTCGTAACCCTCATCCAGCAGGTCCGGCACGCGGTTGGCCATGGTCAGGTCAAAGGTCACGTCCGGGTGGGTGCGGCGGTAGCGGGCAATCGCATCGATCACGAAGTGCTGGCCGATGCCGGTCATGGTGTGCACCTTCAACTGCCCGGCAGGGCGGGCGTGGGCATCGCTGGCTTCGGCTTCCGCTTCCTCGACATACGCCAGGATCTGCTCGCAACGCAGCAAATAGCGCTTGCCGGCCTCGGTCAGGGCGATGCGGCGGGTGGTGCGGTTGAGCAAACGGGTTTGCAGATGGGCCTCAAGGTTGGAGACCGCGCGCGAGACGTTGGCCGTGGTGGTATCCAGTTGCACGGCGGCGGCGGTGAAGCTGCCGGCTTCGGCCACACAACTGAAGGCGCGCATGTTTTGCAAGGTGTCCATTAAGGTGCTCTCAGGGGAGATGGCAAATTGTGACACGAAGTTGCAGGATCCAGTGATCCCTACGAACGGATTATCGCCTGAACGGTAACAAAGATTCACAAGAATCCCACCTTATCGCCATCCGGCCCGCCCCTTAGAATTGCGCCACCTTCCCCGCAACACCCTCTCAGGAATTCGCAGCAGTGCCGCGTCGCATCAGCAGAGAGCTGAAGACTCTCAGTGTTTGGGCCTTATCGTTAGCAATCAGCGGCTGCATCGGAACCGGAGGAATCGCCCCTCAAGGCCAGTCACTCGTCGCCAGTTCATTGGCCACCGACGAGGCGATCAAAAGCGCCGCCCAGGACGCCCACTGGCCCACCGCGCAATGGTGGCAAGCCTACGGCGACCCGCAACTCAACCACTGGATCGACCTCGCCGTGCAAGGCAGCCCGAGCATGGCCATGGCCGCTGCACGTGTGCGTGAAGCCCGGGCCATGGCCGGGATCGCCGAGTCGGCCGAGTCGTTGCAGGTCAATGGTGACGCCACGCTCAAGCGCCATAACTGGCCGAGCGACCAATTCTACGGCCCGGGCGCGCTGGACAATTCCACCACCTGGGACAACAACGCGTCCCTGGGCTTGAGCTATGCCCTCGACCTCTGGGGCCGCGAAAGCAACGCCACCGAGCGCGCCGTGGACATGGCCCACATGAGCGCCGCCGAAGCGCGCCAGGCGCAGCTCGAATTGCAGAACAACGTGGTGCGCGCCTATATCCAGCTGTCGTTGCACTTCGCCCAGCGCGATATCGTGGCCGCCACCCTGGCCCAGCAACAACAGATTCTCGACCTGGCGCAAAAGCGTTTGAATGGTGGGATCGGCACCCACTTCGAAGTCAGCCAGGCTGAGACGCCGCTGCCGGAAACCCATCGCCAGCTGGACGCCCTGGATGAACAGATCGCCCTGAGTCGCAACCAGTTGGCCGCGCTGGCGGGCAAAGGGCCGGGGGCGGGCGCGCAGTTGCAGCGGCCCACCTTGTCCCTGGCCGCGCCGCTGAAACTGCCGTCGAGCTTGCCGGCCGAACTGCTCGGCCAGCGCCCGGACGTGGTCGCCAGCCGCTGGCAAGTGGCGGCCCAGGCCCGTGGCATTGATGTGGCCCACGCCGGTTTCTACCCCAACGTCGACCTGGTGGGCAGCCTCGGCTACGTCGCCACCGGCGGCGGAATGCTCAGTTTCCTCACGGGTAAAAAGCTCAACTACACCGCCGGCCCGGCCATCAGCCTGCCGATCTTTGACGGCGGCCGCCTGCGCTCGCAGTTGGGGGAGGCCAGCGCCGGCTACGACATCGCCGTCGCGCACTACAACCAGACCCTGGTCAACGCGCTCAAGGGCATCAGCGACCAGTTGATCCGCCGCGAGTCGATGGACAAGCAGCAAGCCTTCGCCGCCGAATCCGTGGCCTCGGCGCAGAAAACCTATGACATCGCGATGATCGCCTACCAGCGCGGCCTCACCGACTACCTCAACGTGCTGAATGCCCAGAGCCTGTTGTTCCGCCAGCAGCAGGTGCAGCAGCAGGTCCAGGCTGCACGCCTGAGTGCCCACGCCGAACTGGTGACCGCGTTGGGCGGTGGCCTCGGTGCCGGCAGCGATGTGCCTCAGGACAGCCAGACCTTACCGAGCAAGACCCCGGCGGCCCTCGCCGTGTTTGATCACTGAGTAGGATGCGATGACTCCCTTGCCTGCACCGCTGCGCTGGTTGCACTCGCTTGAGTGGCGCCGTGGTTTCTTCGATTGGGCACGCAGTGATGGCGTGACCTGGGTCTATATCTTCAAGGTGCTGATCGCGGCCTTCCTGACGCTGTGGCTGGCGATGCGTCTGGAATTGCCGCAACCGCGTACCGCGATGATCACCGTCTTTATCGTGATGCAACCGCAAAGCGGCCAGGTGTTCGCCAAGAGTTTCTACCGCTTCCTGGGCACCCTGGCGGGCTCGGCGGTGATGGTGCTCCTGATCGCGTTGTTTGCGCAGAACACTGAACTGTTCCTCGGTTCGCTGGCGATCTGGGTCGGCATCTGCACTGCTGGCGCGACCCGCAATCGCAACTTTCGCGCCTACGGCTTTGTGCTGGCCGGCTACACCGCGGCGATGGTTGGCTTGCCGGCCCTGGCCCATCCCGACGGCGCGTTTATGGCGGCGGTGTGGCGAGTCCTGGAAATCTCGTTGGGGATTGTCTGCTCCACGCTGGTCAGCGCCGCGATCCTGCCGCAAACCTCCAGCGCTGCGATGCGCAACGCCCTGTACCAGCGCTTCGGTGTGTTCGCGCTGTTCGTCACCGACGGCCTGCGCGGTCGCAGCGAGCGCGAAGGCTTTGAACGCAGCAACGTGCGCTTTATCGCCGAAGCCGTGGGCCTGGAAGGGCTGCGCAGCATCACCGTGTTCGAAGACCCGCACATGCGTCGGCGCAATGGCCGGCTGACGCGCTTGAACAGCGAGTTCATGGGCATCACCACGCGCTTCAACGCCTTGCACCAATTGCTCGAGCGCCTGCGCAGCCAGGAGGCCGATCACGTGGTGGCTGCGATCAAGCCGGGCCTGCAAGACCTGGCGGAACTGCTCGACGGCTTTTCCGGCCGTGCGCTCACCAGCCCCGATGCGGCGCGCCTGGCCAATCAGTTGAACGCCTACAAGGAAGGCCTGCCCGCCAAGGTGCGCAGCCTGCGCACCCGCTTCCAGGAAAGCGCCCCCAGCGACGCCGAACTGTTGGACTTTCACACCGCCTATGAGCTGCTGTACCGCTTCGTCGACGACTTGCACAACTACGCCCAGACCCACGCCTCCCTGGCGGATCACAGCCACGAGCGCGAACACTGGGACGAACCCTACACCCCGAAAACCAACTGGCTGGCCTGCGCCGCCTCGGGGATTCGCGCCTCGTTTATCCTGATCGTGCTCGGCAGTTACTGGGTGGCCACGGCCTGGCCCAGTGGCGCCACCATGACCCTGATCGCCGCGGCGACGGTGGGTTTGTCGGCCGCCACCCCCAACCCCAAGCGCATGGCCTTTCAAATGGCTTGCGGCACCTTGATCGGGGCGCTGGTGGGCTTTGTCGAAATGTTCTTCGTGTTCCCCTGGATCGACGGTTTCCCGTTGCTGTGCGTGATGCTCGCGCCGGTGATCATCTTCGGTTCGTTCCTGGCTTCGCGCCCGCAGTACGCGGGAGTCGGCGTCGGGTTGCTGATCTTCTTCAGCACCGGCTCGGTGCCGGACAACCTCACGATCTACAACCCCTACACCTTCATCAACGACTACATCGCCATGGTCATCGGCATGCTGGTGTGTGCGGCGGCGGGCGCGATCATCCTGCCGCCCAACAGCCGCTGGTTGTGGCGTCGGCTGGAGCAGGACTTGCGCGAGCAAGTGGTGTTCGCCATCAGCGGCAAACTCAAGGGCCTGGCGTCGGGTTTCGAAAGCCGCACCCGCGACCTGCTGCACCAGGCCTACGGCTTTGCCGCCGGGCAACCCCAGGTGCAACGCAACCTGCTGCGCTGGATGTTCGTGGTGCTGGAAGTCGGTCACGCGATCATCGAGTTGCGCAAGGAACAGGCAATCCTGCCGGTGCACCCGGCGTATGCCGAGTCCCAGCCGTGGCGCCAGGCGATCCGGGTGATGGGCCGTTCGCTGGTGCGGCTGTTCCTGCAACCCAGCGCCAGCAACCTGGAGCGCAGCCTGGTCGCCGTGGACCACGCGATCAGCCGGGTGCAGGCCACCGACGAACCCTTCGCCCCGCACTTCGACACCTCGGCCCTGCGCCGGGTGAAAAGCTACCTGCACTTTATCCGCACCTCATTGCTGGACCCGCAATCACCCCTGGCTGCCCTCAAGCCCGAAGGACCCGCCCATGCCTCGTGAAATCGCCTTCCACGGCGTCTACATGCCCACCATGACCCTGATGTTTCTGATCGCGGCGGGCCTGGCCTGGGCCCTTGACCGGTTTCTGGCCGGCTTTGACCTGTACCGTTTTTTCTGGCACCCGGCGCTGCTGCGCCTGAGCCTGTTCGCTTGCTTGTTCGGCGCCCTGGCGCTGACCGTCTACCGTTGAGAATGCCCCGATGAAAAAGTTTTTCAGCCTGCTCGCGACCTTGCTGGTACTGGCCCTGGCGATCTGGATTGGCCGCACGTTGTGGGTGCACTACATGGAAACTCCCTGGACCCGCGATGGCCGGGTGCGCGCCGACATCATCAACGTCGCCGCCGACGTCACCGGCGAAGTGGTCAACGTTCCGGTGCGTGACAACCAGTTGGTGAAAAAGGGCGACCTGCTGATGCAGATCGACCCTGAGCATTACCAGATTGCGGTCAAGCAGGCGCAATCCCTGGTGGCTTCCCGCAAGGCCACCTGGGAGATGCGCAAGGTCAACGCCCACCGCCGCGCCGACCTCGACGCCCTGGTGATCTCCAAGGAAAACCGCGACGACGCCAGCAATATCGCCGACTCGGCCCTGGCCGACTACCAACATGCCCTGGCCCAGCTTGAAGCGGCGCAACTGAACCTCAAGCGCACCCAGGTGGTGGCGGCGGTCGACGGCTACGTGACCAACCTCAACGTGCACCGCGGCGACTATGCACGCATCGGCGAGGCGAAGATGGCGGTGGTGGATATGAACTCGTTCTGGGTGTACGGCTTCTTCGAAGAAACCAAGCTGCCCCACGTCAAAGTCGGCGACAAGGCCGACATGCAGTTGATGAGCGGCGAAACCCTCAAGGGCCACGTGGAAAGCATTTCGCGCGGCATCTACGACCGGGACAACCCGGAGAGCCGCGAGTTGATCGCCGATGTGAACCCGACGTTCAACTGGGTGCGCCTGGCCCAGCGGGTGCCGGTGCGGATTCATATCGATGAAGTGCCGGAAGGTGTGCTGTTGGCGGCGGGGATCACCTGCACCGTGATCGTCAACCAAACACAGAACTGAATGTGGGAGCAGGCTTGCTCGCGAAGGCAGTGTGTCAGTCAACGAAAATATCGACTGATCCACCGCATTCGCGAGCAAGCCCGCTCCCACATTTTTACCGTGTCAGGCCTGTAGAAACGTCTCGTGCAAATGGCGCCACAGCAGGGCGCCACTGGCCTGCTTTTCAAACACCACGGTCGATCGCCGATCGGTTTGGGCACCGCTGCCATCCACCTGCTGTTCGCGATAACTTACCGTCGCGCCACGGGCGTGTCGGTCAATCCCGGCAAACTCGCTGAGGCTGATCCTGAACCCGGGCCGCTTGCCGCCAGCCTGGCTGAACAGCTGGTTGAGCAGTGCAAAATCCAGTTGTTTGCCCGCCGGGGTGATCATGGAAAAGTCCGGCGAAAAACGCCTCAGCAAAACCTCCAGTGTTCCCTCGGGGGCTGTGCCGGCAAACCATTGCTCGATCTCGACATGGGCCTGGATCACTTCATCAAAAAAATCGCGGTAGTCAATCATCGTGTGGGCTCGCTGGCAGGGTGAAGCAGTGTCCGTACCTTGGACGCATCCAGGCACAGTACGGCAAATAACGGAAACAGGGTCAACGCCGCGGCAATCGCGAAGGTGACGGTGAACGAGTCCAGCGCAGCCAGCACCCCACTGAGCACGGCGGCACCGAGGCAAAAACTCAATTGCCGATTGATGTTCCACAAGGCGCTGGCATGCCCCATGCGCTCGGCCGGAATGTCGAGAAAGGCCAGGGTTTGCGCGGTGCTGCTGCACAGGCTGCCACCCAGGCCCATCAGGAGGTAGGCGAGCACCACGACAACCGGGTGCGGCTCGATCAGCAACAGGATGCCGAGGGCTTGCAGCAGCATGCCCGCCAGCAGCAGCGGCCTCGGCCCGCAGCGATTGAACAGTTTTTTGCTCAAGGCAATCGCCAGCCCCGAGGCCAGCGCCCACGGCAGCATCAGCGCGCCGATGTGGCTGGCGGTAAAGCCGAGGCCGTGCAGATAAAGAATCGCCACCAGGCTGGTGCCGATAAACACCCCCGGGATGAACAGGTAAACCAGCATCGCGACCCGCAGCATCGGGCGGCGAGCCTGGCCCAATACGTGACCGAGCTCCAGCGCCGGGCGTGTGGACGCGGGCGTGTCTGCCACCAGCCAGCGCAAGGTCAGCATCACGGTGATCAGCGCCAGCGGCAGGTTGGCGAAAAAGATCCAGCGCCACGACACGCTGTCCACCACCAGGCCGCCCAATGCTGGCGACAACGCCGGAATCAGCAGCGCCACCAGCATGACCCTGGCTGTCAGTTGGCTGCGTTCTGCCGGCGGAAAATGCCGATAGGCCAAGGCTTGCCCCACCGGAATCAACAAGCCGCCACCCAAGCCCTGCAACAGGCGCCAGCCGATCAGCGCTTCAATCGAGGCGGCCTGGCCCACCAGCACCGAGGCTACGCCGAACAGCAACAGGCTGACGGCAATCAACCGGCGCTCACCCAGCAGCGCCGCCAGCCAAACACTCAGGGGAATGACGACGGTCAGGCCGAGCATGTAGGCGTTGCCGATCCATGCCAGTTGCGTGACCGAGGCGGGCAACTCGCGGGCGATGTCCGGGTAAGCGATGGTGGCGACAAACATGTTCACCAGGTCGAGGGCGAAGCCCAGTAGAAAGATCCAGGTGACTTTCGAGCGGTAGGTCATTGCGCGGTTCCTGCTGTGGATGGCGGCAGGGTAGGCGGGTGCGGGCACTTGGGAAACAGCGGTTTGACTGTTAGTTTGTCAAAAATATTTTGACAAAGGAGCGCGTGGCATATGGTCAGCCTGGATCGTTTCGACACCTTCAAGGCCGTGGTCGAGGCCGGATCGTTGACGGCAGCCGCTGATGTCCTCGGGCAGACGCGAGCGGTGGTGAGCTTCAACCTCAAGCGCCTGGAAGCCGAGCTGGGCGTGACCCTGCTGACCCGCAGTACTCGGCAACTGGCACTGACCGATGCGGGCGAACGCTTTTACCTGCGCTGCACGCGCATGCTGGAAGAGGCGCGCCTGGCGGTGGAAGAGGCCCGTTCGGAGCACAGCCAGCTCAAGGGCACATTGCGGATCACCACCACCGTCGAATACGGATTGGCGGTGGTGGTGCCGGCAGTGGAAACCTTTCGCGGCCTGCACCCGGAATTGAACATCCAGTTATCCACCTCCTCCAGCCACGCCGACCTGATCTCCGAGCGCTTCGATGTGGCTATTCGATTGGGGCGGATGCTCGACTCCAATCATCGGGCGGTGCAGCTGTCGAGCTACGAAATCCTCGCCGTGGCTGCACCGGGGTTTGCCGGGGTCGCCACGCTGGAAGAACTGGAGCAACTGCCCAAGCTGGGGCACGGGCGGCTGACGGAGTTGACGGTGCTCGACCCGGCCGGCCATGGGCACCTGTACCGTCCAGGCCCCGGCAAGGCTTCACTGGTTGCCGACAGTGCCGCGATTCTCCAGGCGTTTGCCGTGCGCGGGCATGGCGTGGCGATCCTGCCCCTGTGGCTGGTGCAGGAAGACCTGGATGCGGGGCGTTTGGTGCGGTTGCTGCCGGGGTATCGATTTGCGCCGCAGGGGGTGTACGCGTTGTACCCGGATACCCGGCATTTGCCCCTGAAAGTGCGGGCCTTCATTGATTTCATGAAAGGCTGATCAGCCGAGAAACCGTGTGGCGAGGGAGCTTGCTCCCGCTGGGGGGCGAAGCACCCCTGAAAAGGTCAGCGCATTCTTTCAGGAAACTTGGGCGGATGGTTTTGGGGCTGCTGCGCAGCCCAGCGGGAGCAAGCTCCCTCGCCACGGGGAGGCGGGGGCTCTTAGAGCTGGCCGCTCAGGCCAAAGCGCTTTTTCAATACGGTCTCCAGCAAACCCTTGGGCAGCAACGCCGCCATCCACGGCAGTGCCCGGCAACCATTACCCGAGCGCAACAGGCGCGGCGGCGTGGTCTGTTGCACGGCCTTGAGCACGTCTGCCGCAAACTGGCTGGCGGGCGTAGGCCGATCCTGGGAGGCCTTGGCCCGGGCGCGGATGCTTTCGCGCAGTGGCCACCAAGGCGACTTTTCATTGATCAACAGTTCGGCCTGGGTGCCGGCGTTTTTTGCAAAACTTGTATCGATGGCACCCGGCTGCACTTCCATCACCCGCACGCCAAACGGTGCGAGCTCCATGCGCAACGCATCACTCAAGGCATGCACTGCGGCTTTCGAGGCGCAATACGCACCGGCGAACGGTGTGACCAACACGCCGGACACGCTGCCGATATTCACCACCAACCCTTTACGGCGACGCAGGGCCGGGAACAGCGCCTGAGTCACGCCGACCACTGAGAATACGTTGGTCTCGAATTGCTGCTGCATCGCCTGGGTGCCGCCGTCGAGCAACGGACCCATGGCGCCATAGCCGGCGTTGTTGATCAGCACATCCAGCTCGCCGACCTGCCCGGCCAACTGCGCCAGTGCAGCGCTGTCGTTGACGTCCAGTTGCACCGCGTTAAAGCCGGCGCTGGCGAGTGCCGCCACATCCTCGCTGCGCCGGGCGCTGGCCCACACGTCAAAGCCGGCTTGCTTGAAGGCGTCCGCCAGGGCACGGCCAATGCCACTGGAGCACCCGGTGATCAGTACGTTGGGCATGGATCAGTCCTTTGTCGTTATCAGTCAGAGAAGCTGCCTTGCAAATGCTCGGCACGAAATTCCAGGGTTTGCGGGCGGTAGCCGGGGCGCAGCGGCGGCACTGGCAGGCAGTCTTCCCAGGTGGCGCCGGCCTGCAGTTCGCCGGGGCCGCGATAGCGCGGGGCAGCGTACACGTTGTCTGCCAGGTTGACCGTATCGCCCGGCGCATACGCGGCGATGCGCCAACGCAGTTCGGTCAGCGGTACGTTGTTGCCGTTGTTCAAGGTGAGCTTGAGCGGGCGGTCTGCCGGGCATTCTTTCGGCGCGTAGACGGTACGCAGTTCCAGGCGTGCCAATTGCTGGGCCTCGCGGTTGTCCAGCCACACCACCCATACCGCCACCAGGCCCAGGCCGACGGCGGCCGCGAGGGAAACCGGCAACGCCCTGGCGGGGTAGCGCAGCAAGAGGATCAGCCAGGTGATAATCAGCAAGACACCAAAGAACATGGCAACAACCTCGAAAACGGAACGGGCATCCTAACCAAGCGTAGGTGGAGTTGACCATCTTCGGGTTCCCCGGCCCCAAAGAAAAAGCCCCCGGCCCACCGGCTGCGGATAGGGGACGCAGTCGGTGGGGCGGGGGCTTGTTGTGCTGCTCTGTTTACTGCGCGATGGTTTTCACCGAAACGCCACGCTCGATTGGCGTGGATCGACCGTAGATATCTTCAAAGCGTTCGATATCGTCTTCACCCAGGTAGCTGCCGGACTGCACCTCGATAATCTCCAATGGAATCTTGCCCGGGTTACGCAAACGGTGCACCGAGGCAATCGGGATGTAGGTGGACTGGTTTTCGGTGAGCAGGAACACGTTCTCGTCACAGGTGACTTCGGCGGTGCCGCTGACCACGATCCAGTGTTCGGCGCGGTGGTGGTGCATCTGCAACGACAGGCATGCGCCCGGCTTGACCGAGATGTGCTTGACCTGGAAGCGCCCGCCCATGTCCACCGAGTCATACGAGCCCCACGGACGGTAGACCTCGCAGTGGTTCTGGGTTTCGCTGCGGCCCTGTTCGTTGAGGGTGTTGACCATCTGCTTGACGCCCTGGACCTTGTCCTTGTGGGCAATCATCATCGCGTCCTTGGTTTCTACCACCACGATGTTTTCCAGGCCGATCACCGACACCAGCTTGCCGTTGCCGTGGATCATGCAGTTCTTGCTGTCCTGGATCACCACGTCGCCCTTGCTGACGTTGCCGTTGGCGTCTTTTTCATTCACGTCCCACAACGATGCCCAGCAACCCACGTCGCTCCAGCCGGCAGTCAACGGCACCACGCAGGCCAGTTGGGTTTTTTCCATCACGGCGTAGTCGATGGAGTTGTCCGGGCAGCAGGCGAAGGTGGATTCGTCGATGTCAATGGTGTCGGCGGTTTGGTTGCTGCGTTCCAGGGTCAGCAGGCAGGTGTCGTAGATGTCCGGGTCGTGTTTTTTCAGCTCTTCGAGGAAGCGGCTGGCACGGAACAGGAACATGCCGCTGTTCCAGAAATAACCACCGCTCTTGACGAATTCGGCGGCGCGTTTTTCATCGGGTTTTTCCACGAACTGTTGCACGCGGCTGACGCCTTCGGGCAGCAGCGAATCGTTGGTCGACTTGATATAGCCGTAGCCGGTCTCCGGACGGGTGGCCGGCACACCGAACAGCACCATTTCGCCACGCTCAGCCGCCACAGTGGCCAGGGCCAGGGCGCGTTGCAGGGCTTTCTGGTCATCCAGCACGTGGTCGGCGGGCAGCACCAGCATCAGTTCGTCGCGGCCTTCGTTGACCAGCATCATCGCCGTCAGGGCCACGGCCGGCGCGGTATTGCGGCCGAACGGCTCCATCAGGATGCGCTGGGTTTCCAGTTTGCGGGCAGCCAGTTGCTCGTTGACGATAAAGCGGTGGTCCTTGTTGCACACCACGATGGGCGCGTCCATGCCGTCGAACACCAGGCGCTCCAGGGTTTGCTGGAACAAGGTGTGCTCGCCGGTCAGGGCCAGGAACTGCTTGGGAAACTGTTTACGCGAAAGCGGCCAAAGACGTGAGCCGCTACCACCGGAAAGGATTACTGGGATCATGGTGTTTCTCCTTGAATCAAATTTGGTTAGAGCCTGTGGGAGCCGGGCTTGCCCGCGATGGCATCACCTCGGTGTACCTGATACACCGAGTTGTCCGCATCGCAGGCAAGCCAGCTCCCACAGGGGGCAGCGTCAATCTGAAAATCTAATCAGCGGGTCGACACAGGGCGTTTCACCCACACTGGCGACAGGTTGGCGCCGGTGCCGGTGACGTACAGCACTGCAGCCTCACCGCGTTCCAGAGCTACCGGCTTCACGTCGCCGACTTTTTTATCGCCTTCATACAGCGCCAGGCTGACCTTCACCGGGTTGATCTCGCGCTCGCCACGGCCCTTGGCGGCCACGGCCTGGACCACGTCGGTCTTGCCATCGGCGGTTTTCAGGGTCAGCGACTTGTCACTGAGGTTCTGCACGCGCACCAGGGATTTCTGCTTGTTCTTGAACGGCGGTTCTTCGATCAGTTGCGGTTGGCCGCTGCCGCTGCTGACCAGGGTGTAGTAGTGGTCGGCGGCGAGCTTGACCGGCAGGGTCTGGCTGCCGACCTTGGCGCTGTAGTCACCGCCCGGCATGAAGCTGAAGTCACTGCTGGCCAGCGGGGCAACCTCGTTGAGGTTGGTGCTGCCGACGGTGGCGCTGACTTCCTGGTTGCTGGCGTTGTACACCCGCACAAAGCTCGAGCCTTTTGGCGCGACGGGACCGTAGAGGGCGGCGTCGCCACCGGCGAAGGCGGACATCGAAACAACGCTCATGCCGGCGACGAGGGCAAAAGTTTTTGCGAGGTTAGTAGTGAAAGTCATGTGAGTTACCTCTCTTTCAGTTTTGCGCCCGGTCGGGCGTCTCGGAGTTCATGTTTTTAACGGTGGGGGTGTTGATAGCCATGTTCTGTTGGCGCATACCGGCTTGTTTGAGCTGCGCAACCCACTGCGGGTCGGCATCGCCGATTTCGTTGTTCACAGGCAGATAACGCTCGGGAAACTCCCAGATCAGCACCTGTGGCGGGCTGTTCTTGAAGTCGTCGCTTTTCAGGTAGCTGAGCATCGGCAGGATCGGGCCGTGGCCGTCTTCGGAGTAGTTGATGACGTCGCTGCCCAGGGCTTGCTTCAGCGCGCCGACAAAGTTCCAGTTCGGGTTGGCGCTGTAGCTGGTGCCCACCAGTGCCACCGGGGTTTCACTGTCGGTGAACAGCGCATCGTCGCCTTTGGTTTCAGCCAGGTGCGTCACGCGTTTTTGCAGTGGCTCCTTGGGCGGCATCAGGTTTTCGAACAGCGGGTCCAGCGGCAGGAACAGGCGCAGGTCGCCCTTGTGTGGCTCGGTCTTCTCGGCTTCGGTGACAAAGCGTTGAGGCTCGCCGCTCAGGGGCGTTTTGTTGGCAATTGTCTTGGCCAATTCTTTGGCCGCCACTTCAGCGCCGTCCGGGGTCCAGTGGGTGTCGGTGCGCAGGAACACTTGCTGGCCGTGCAGCTTGGCCTGTTGCAGCGGACCCATCAGGTCAGGGGCGACGATCTTGTCGGCGGCCATGCGGGCATGGAAGTCCTGGTACAGACCGGCGCGGATGCTCGCCGGCTGCACTTCACCCAGGTGTTCCGGGTACAGCCGCACCTTGGCTGGCACGATCGCCATCACCAGTTGGATACCCTGGGCCTTGAGCTTCTGGCGCACGCCTTCCACCAAGGCGTAGTTGCCTTGCAGGTTCTGGTCTTCGTTGACGATCGGGTTGAATTCCTCGTCGCTGTACAACCAGTGGTCGCGGCCAATCACCACGCCAGGGCGGCCTTCGTTGAACAGCTTGTAGTCCAGCGCTGCCCAGAGGTTGGTGCCCAGGCGCTTGATCGGGAACTGGTCGTCGTAGTGGGTCTCGACGGCCTTGGTCCAGCGGCCGTTGAGCACGGTGGCGTCGGCGTTGGTGCTGAAGCCCAGGAAACTGCGCATCGACCAGGCGCCCAACGCCAGCAGCACGGCGAGGAACAAGGCGATGTAGAGGACGCGTAATGAACGGGTCATGGTCGGC
The DNA here is from genome assembly GCF_037094675.1 of Pseudomonas sp. KK18. Lineage (NCBI taxonomy): Bacteria > Pseudomonadati > Pseudomonadota > Gammaproteobacteria > Pseudomonadales > Pseudomonadaceae > Pseudomonas > Pseudomonas sp. KK18. The sequence continues at coordinate 6,070,368 of NZ_CP146605.1, read as the reverse complement.
TCCCTCAGAACTGGAAGTAAAGGAACGGCGAGAAGCTCTGCGCCGAAAGTTTGAGAATCGACGCCACGAACAGCAGCAGTACTGCGGCGCGCATGGCGTAGCGTGGCCAGGTGGCGCTCCAGTAGGCCGGTTGCACGGTGGCCTCGGTGCCCACGGTGTAGCCGGGCTCATGGATGCTGCCCGGGTTGTCGCCCGGTACGGCCTTGATCAAGCCCGGTTGCGCAGTCGCCGGGCCATCGGCCTGGGTGTTCACCGCAGGCTTGGTTTTTTCCGGTGGGCGGTTGCTGTAGAAGTCCCGCAGGCCGAAGAACGCCAGGGTTGCGTACGCCACCACCAGGGTTGCCACTTGCAGGCCGGTGAGGCTGGCGCGGTTGAGTTCCGACAGCGACCACTCCCCGAAGCTGAACATCGCGCCGTACATACGGCCGGCGACGTGCAGGTTTTCCGAGCGGAAGATCACCCAGCCCATCACTACCAGCAGGAAGGTGAAGGCCCAGCGCACAACGTTGAAACTGCGCGGTGCGGTGTTGAGGCCGATGGCTTTTTCAATCGCCAGCCACATGCCGTGCCAGGCGCCCCACACGATGTAGGTGATGTTCGCACCGTGCCACAAGCCACCGAGGAGCATGGTCAGGAACAGGTTGCGGTAGGTGGTCAGCGTGCCTTTACGGTTGCCGCCCAGGGTGATGTACAGGTAGTCACGCAGCCAGGTGGACAGGCTGATGTGCCAGCGCCGCCAGAACTCGGTGATCGACTGGCTGATGTACGGCTGCTTGAAGTTTTCCATGAAGCGAAAACCCATCATCAAGCCCAGGCCGATGGCCATGTCGCTGTAGCCGGAGAAGTCGAAGTACAGCTGCGCGGTGTACGCCAGTGCGCCGAGCCAGGCATCGCCGGTGGTGGGGTTTTGCAGGGCGAAGCAATGATCGGCGACCACCGCCAGGGTGTCGGCGATAAACACCTTCTTGATGAAACCCTGCATGAACCGCGTGCAGCCCTCGGAGAATTTATCGAGGGTGTGGGTGCGGTTGTTGAACTGGTCGGCCAGGTCGCGAAAGCGCAACACCGGGCCGGCAATCAGATGCGGGAAGATCGCCACGAACGCCGCAAAGTCGATCAGGTTGCGGGTGGCCGGGGTGTCGCCGCGGTACACGTCGATGATGTAGCTGATGGACTCGAAGATGTAGAACGAGATCCCGATCGGCAACAGCACGTGGGTCAGGATGAAAGGCTCAAGGCCGGCCGACTTCATCATCAGGTTGATGCTGTCGACACCGAAGTTGGCGTACTTGAAGTAGCCGAGGATGCACAGATCGACCGCCACGCCCAGCAGCAGCCAGCGCTGGGCCGGCTTGGTGCGCACGCCTGCCGCACCGACCTTGAGGCCGATCCAGTAGTTCCACAGCGTCACGGCGGCGAACAGCGCCAGGAAGTCCACTCGCCACCAGGCGTAGAACACATAACTGGCAACCAGCAGCAGCAGATTGCGATAGCGTTGCCCGCTCAAATAGTACAAGCCGAGGAAGATCGGCAAGAACAGGAACAGGAACACATTGGACGAGAAAACCATCCCGATCTCTCCATGTTTAACCAACAGTCAAGGGCCAACGGCCCCCCCAAACCCCCCACCGAAATGAGAGGGCTATGTGATCGTTCCCACGCTCTGCGTGGGAATGCCTCACTGGACGCTCTGCGTCCGCTTTTGGGACGCGGAGCGTCCCTGGCTGCATTCCCACGCGGAGCGTGGGAACGATCAGCGACTAGCTGCCTTTGTTGCCTTTCTCATGCGCCGGGTCGTAGACCTTGGTCAGGTCACCCCCCAGGCGGAACGTCTTGAACGGCTGCATCCCGTGCTTGCGCTCGATCACATCCGGGGCGCAGGTGTAGAGGGTGCAGAAGGGCTCAAGCCAGGCAAATTTCATGTCTTCCTTGAGGTCCTTCATGTCCTGTTCCTTGCCGTTCTTCTGCTCGAAGATCTCCGGGTCTTTCACCCCGGCCAGCACCTTGTCACCCAGGCGTTTCAACGCGCCGTTGTTTTCCTGGCGCAGGTCCACACCGTTCACCAGGGCAAAACTGGCGATCATCGCCAGCGGCGGCAGGGCGTAGTTGTGGTACGACAGGGCTCGTTGCTGACGCTTCAATTCGTTCGGCAGGAAGCCTTGGGCATCCACCTGGTTGGCGCCGACCTTGTATTCCTTCACGGCCCAGTCAAACAGGTCGCGGCGGTTCACGGCGACGGAGGTCGCCATCACCGACCAGGCAGCCCAGTAGGAGTGGTTGTTGGTTTTATCCAGCGGCAGGTTGTCCCAGTCGCTCACCACCTGGTCGGCCATTTTGCTGAACCAGGCTTCGATCAACTGCGACTCCTGCTGGTGGTTGGCCAGCGGATGAGAGTCGGAGAACTTCAGGCGCACATAGGCCGACGCCATGCTGCCCAGTGCCCATTTGCGCATGGACTTGCCGGTGTGGTTGAAGTCCTTGGACATCAATGCATCGGCCTTGGCCCAGCTCGTGAGCCAGTTCAGCGTGCATTCCAACTGCTCCGGACGGCCGTCGCGCATGAATTGCATCACGCGCTTGCTGGTGTCTTTTTCCAGCTTGGTGATGTCGGCGGTGCTGTCGCGAAAGGCTTTTTCGGACTGCACATTCAGGGTGGAACGAGCCTTGTCCGAACCTTCGTACTTGCTGCGAAATTGCAGCGAGCCGGTGTACGGCGCCGGCATGGCGTCGCAGTCATTCTTGAAGTCGCCGGTCTTGAATGCTTCCACCGGGGCGAAATAACCCTGGGGCGGACGCAGTGGTGCGGCGGCGTTGACTTGGCCGGCAAACATTGCCAGGCCCAGCAGCGTTGGAATCAATAACTTCTGCATAAGTAACCTCATTGCCCCGTTGAAGCAGTCTGTTGACCACCGGCGGGGAATACGTTGCGTGTGCAAATTTTCGCTTCGACTTTCTGCGCGGCCTGGCCCGCTTCAGGGCCCTGCACTTCCACGGCCAGCAGGTTTTGCGTGGCCCAGTCTTCATCGGTGCGCAGTTCAAAGGCGAAACGCCCGTCTGTATCGGATGTTTCGGGTTTCTCGATCTTGATGTCCTCGTGGCGCCCGTTCATGTACCAGAGGGTGGCTTGCAGGGTTTTCACCGATGGGTCGGCAAAGCGGATGTCGACCTGGTGACTGCTGTTGCGCAGGTCTTTGTTCGAACTGTTCACCAGCAATTCGTTCTTGCCGGGTTTCAGCGTGGTGCTGGCGCTCATCTGGGCGGTCTTGCCTTCACAGCCGTTGTCCAGCAGCGACATCATCTGGCGGTAGATGGTCTCCTGGTCCAGGCGATACAGCGGCGAGAATTCCCAGATCAGGATCTTCGGCGGGGTCTTCTGGAATTCTTCGCTGCCCAGGTACTGGATCATCGAGCCTTCCAGGCCACCACCGGGGAAGGCGACGTTGAGGATGTCGGCACCGATTTCCTGTTCCAGGAAGCCGGCGAAATTGTAGTTCTTGCCACTGTGGCTGGTACCCACGAGGGTGATCTGCGGGTTGCCGGAATCACCGAACAGGTCGCCGTCTGCCGCTTCGCCCTTGGGCTCGGTGGTGAACTGGTCCATGTACTGGATCGCGTAGCTGGTGCCGCACAGTTGCCCGGCCATGTTGTGCAGGGTGCCCGTCTTGCCCATGCGCCCGGACCGTTTGGTCTCGAATTCGCGCTGCGGGATGCCGGCAAATTCAGGCATCGCCCGCACTTTCGCGCCGACGATTTTGGCGGTGCGCTGGGCGCCGTATGGCGTCCAGTGTTGGTCGCCGCGGAAGTAGAAATCGTGGGCCGGCAATTCATCCGGCAGTTGCTCGTTGGTCAGCGGCGACAGGTCCGGTACGACGTAGCCCATCTTGGCGAAGCGCCCGAGCATGGTCTTGTAATTGCCCAGGGCCTTGTCGAAATCGAACCTGGCTTTCTCTTCAGGGTTGAGCTTGTTGCGGTTCACCAAGCCACGGGTCGGCTGGTAGACCACCACCAGTTCCACGCCCTTGCTCTTGAACGCATCGTGCAGCTGCTGCATGCGTTTGTAGCCGGCGGGGCTGGTGTCGAATTCGGTGCGCAGGTCTTCCTGGGTCCGGAACAGCCAGTCGCCCTGGGCTTGCACCAGGGTGGTGAAGTTCTGCTGGTAGCGGGTGGTGTAGTTCTTCGCGTCGTGGGCGGCCGGGCACAGGCTGCAGCACGGTTCGGCGGTGAAGGTTGGCGCCTTGATTTCGTCGGCGCGCACGCCCTGGCTGGCCGCGAGCAGGCCGAGGGTCAAACCCGAAAGGCTGAGCAGTTTGATCATGTGTGGGTGCATAAAGGTCATCCTCAGTCCTGCATTTCGGTCTGGCGTTCGACAGGGTCGATCAGCACGGCTTTCTTCTGGCGTACCAGCAAGTCGAGGATCTCTTCCTGGCGATCGCCAAGAACGCCCGAGAAGCTGATGCCACTGGATTTGGTCGGCGCAAGCATCGATACGCGGTACAGCTCGACGCTCAGCGGCGAGTCGATGGACAGCGGCCCGCTGCCGTTGGCGGCCAGTTCACCGCCGACCACGATCAGCGAGACCTTGGTGTCGAACGGGTCGAGGGCGATGTCGCGGTCGGTGTCGGTCAAATCCTTGATGTGGCCGTACACGCCGGTCAGCCCGTTGGCCATGGCAATGTTCTCGTACAGGCGAATGTTCACGCTGTTACGCACGCGGATGCCGTGGCGACGGTTGCTGATCACCTTGTTGCCCCACAGCAGGTTATCGCCGCTCTCATAGAGGGTGATGCCGTCGGTGTGGTTGCGGTAGATCTCGTTGTCGGCGATCAGGTTGTTGACGCTGTTACGGTCGATCACCAGGCCCGAGAGCTTGTTGTCGAAGCTGCGGTTGTTGAAGATGAAGCTGTCGTTCACTTCCCGGGAAATGATGATGCCGTGCTTCTTCTTCGTGCCGTAGACGGTGTTGTCGGTGATGATCAGGCCGTGTGAACGGTCGTGGGGGTCAATGCCGTAGACGATGTTGTCCTTGTAGGTATTGCCCTTGAGCACAAAGCCGGTGGTTTCGTAGCAGTAGAAGCCGTACCACATGTCCGAGAACTCGGAGTCGACGATCCAGCCCGTCGGCTCGGGGCGCTTGAGCACCTTGGCCATGTTCGGCGTGTACTGGGAAATACTCACGCCATACGACTTACTGTTGGCGTAGCCGAAACTGGCCATCTTGCTGTTGGCGATGTAGGTCTCGGTGCCGCCCCAGGCCAGCAGGAACGGGCGGAATTCCTTGGGCGACTGGAAGGTCGCCGGGCCGTTGGTCTTCTCGCGCCAGCCGGTGATTCTGGTGTCACGTACGAACAGCTGGCCGTCGTTGATCAGGAACGAACCGGCTTCCTGGGACAGGCGCAGCTCTTGAGTCTGCTTGTCGATTTCGAGGATGCCTTTACGGCCCACCACGATCGGCAACTTGGCCAGGAACACCCCCGGCGAGGTTTCGCTGAAGTACTGCTTGGGCACTTTCTTCAGCAGGTCCTTGAGGTTCATGTAGCCGTCGTCGACAAAGATCGCCTGGGGAATGCCGTGCTGGCGCACTACCCATTCGGCCATCTTGTTGTCGCCGCCGATGAAGTCCTTCAGGGCGTCTTCCTGCATCATCCGGCGGATGCTGATTTTGCCTGGCTTGGTACGCACGATCTTTTTCGCGATATTGGCCGCGGTGTAGCCGGACACGTCCGGCAGCGCAGGCTTGGCCATCTCCAGCGGCTCGGTCGGCGGGCTGGAGATGGTGTAGGTCTTGGCCTGTTGCAGCTCTTTGGCGATGGTCGGCGCTTTGTCGGCGAAGGCCGAGGCGCTGGCCAACAGCATGGCCGCGACGAGCAGGCTTTGAGACTTCATTGCGCAGGCTCCCATCAGAACTTCCAGATCACGTCGACAAAGGCGCGATGCATGTACGAGTCGACCTGGCTGCCATAGGCATCGCCCGGCTTGAACACGCCTGCACGGAAGCGCACCAGGGCCGACGGCTCGTCGATCGACTGGCTGAGCCCGGCCGGCAGCAGGCCTTTCTTGAAGTACTTGGTGACCACCAGGTCCATCTCCTGGCCGAGATCTTTCTTGCCGTCTTCAAGCGGCAGGGACGTGCTGGACAGGATCGCGCCGGTCACGTCATCGGTGTTGTTCTGCACGGCATCGATGCCGTTGCTGCCCACCGGCTTGTTGCCGTCGACGCGCCAGAACTTGTGGTACACAAGGCTTGCGTCATAGTCCTCGCGCAGCTGCCAGGACCCGAACAGGCTCATGGACTGCATGTTGTTCATCTCGCCGCGAAACGCTTCGCCGAAGCGGTGGACGCGGGACTGGGTACCGGTCCAGTTCGAACGGTTGCTTTGCAGGCCGTTCTGCTCGTATTCGGCACTGGCGCGGGAGTAGGCGGCGCCCACTTGCCACTGCGGGTCGAGGCGCAGGCGCACACCCAGGTCGGTGGCCCAGCCATTCACGTCATCGCTGCGTTTGGCATTGGCGGGGCGGGTGCCGTCGGCGTTCAAGGCGTTGACCGTGTCGCGGTCGCCCTGCATGCCGGTGACGCTCGCCCAGTAGTTGACGGTGTTGGTGTTGCGCCAGTTATAGGCATCGCTGTTGGCTTCGATGCCGAGCCAGGTCAGGTCGCCGTTCTCGCGCTTGTCCAGCGAGTCGGTGGCCACGCCCGGTTCCGGGTAGTCGAGCTTGCCGTCATCATGGGTGTGGTGAGCGCGCAGGCCGATCCACTGGCCTGGCGTCCACTGATAGGCGGCGTCGGCGTACAGGTGCTGACGGTCCTTGTCCTTGGGCGACAGTTCCTTGAGGTCGGTGCGGTATTCGCTGAAGCGCTCGGCGACGCCGACATTGGCCTTGAGCAAGGTGGTGTCGAAGGTCCAGTTCAGCGCTTCGATATTGGTGTCGCGCCATTGGCCGTCGTCATTGCGCAGGCGTTGGCGACCGAGCTTGAGGATCTCGCCGGGGTAGGGCGTGAAGCCGCCATAGGCGACCCAGAACTCGCGCATCGCCAGGTAGTTCTTCTTGCTCTTGCGGTCGTCATTGCTGGTCTGTTGAGTGGCGTCATCCGAGGACTGTTGCAGGGTGTCGGTCTCGATGATGTCGCTGGAGGTCACGGCCTGGCCCATGGCGTAGGCGCTCCAGTTGCCGCTTTCACCGTAGATCCACGGGCGCAGGTCAAGGCCGATGCCGTTGACGTCGCCGCCTTTCTGGGTGCCCAGGTCGCGGTCATCTTCGGATTGGCCGGTGACTTTGACTTCCAGGCCGAAGTTCTTGGCTTCGGTCAGCGCCGCCAGGGTCGGGCACGACCACAGCAGGGCGAAGGTCAGGCCGATACCGGCCTTGACGAATGGGTTGAGCTTCATAGGGATTCCTCGCCGTCTTCTTCTTGCAGGGCGTGCAATTGCAGCGTGCTTTGGGCCAGGGTGCCGCGCACGGCCAGCTCCTGTTGCACCAGGCGTTGGCCTTCGGCGCGTTGTTCCGGGGTCAGCGGCGCTTCGAGCTGGGTCGCCAGGTCGTTGGCTTCCGGCGTGTCCTGGGCCTTGGCCAACTGGCTGAAGACATAGGCGTTAAGCGGGTCGGGCTTGGTGCCCTTGCCTTGGGAAAACAGCTGGGCAATCGCGAAGTCGGCGCTGTTCTGGCCGTTGCGCGCAGCGGTCAACAGATGGTCCAGGGCCTTTTGCGAATAGACCTTGCCCAGGTAGCCACGGCGGTAGATCTGGCCGAGGTAGTAGTCGGCGGCGACTTCGCGGCCGACGGCTTTCTGGAAGTGTTCTTCGGCGGCCTTGGCGTCAGCCGGGACCCACTTACCTTCGTAGTAGAGCTTGCCCAGCAACAGTTCGGCGCGGGGCTGGTCGGCGGCGCGGCCGTTGTCGAGGTACTTCATCATCTGGTCGACGTCGCCCAGTTCCGGGAAGTCGTAGAGCAGTTGCGCCAGGCTGACCCAGGAGGCCGGGTAGCCGGGGGCGATTTTTTCCAGCAGGGCCTGGGCGGTTTTTTCGTCGGTCTTGCCCAGGCTTGCATCACCCAGTACACGAGCCACGCTGTCGACTCGCTGGGCGGTGACGGTGCCGCGGCTGTAGCCGGCTTCCATCTGCTTGAGCAGTTCGGCCTGTTTTTCCGGCTCGGCTTTTTTCTGGTAGACCGTGGCCAGCTCGACGTAGCAGATATCGGTGGTGTTCAGCGCCGCCTTGCAGATGCTTTCCACTTCATCCAGGTGCTGGTCGTAGGTGTCCTGGGTGCGATACAGCAGCACCTGGGCGAGACCGGCTTCCGGGTAACCCGAGGCGCGCCATTTGCTGATCTGCTGCTGGGCGTTGATGTTCGGGAAACTGTGCGGGTATTGCAGGTAGAGCATTGCCAGCGGGATCAGGGTGTTGCCTTCGCCATTGGCAAAGGCTCTTTTCAGCAGGCCTTCGGCTTCATGGTGTTCGGCTTCGGTCGCGCCGGGCTTGGCCACCAGCAGGCGGCCCAGGCGTGCCTGGGCACGGGGCGATGTATCGGCGGCCGCGCGGTACGTCGCTTCGGCCTGCTTGATATGCTCGGGGTCGCGGGTGCCGACCTGGATATCCGCCAGGCCCACTTGGGCCTCGCTGTAGCCCAAATCCGCGAGCTGCTGGTAGTTCTGCTGGGCAGTGACGGTGTCGCCACGTTTCAGCGCTTCATTGGCCAGGCGTTGGTCGGGCAGACCGGCGCAACCGGCGAGGCTGACCGCAACAGCCAGCAACGCCACAGTTCCCATGTGGGAGCGGGCTTGCTCGCGAAGGGGCCCTGTCAGTTGATGCATGTGTTGGCTGACACACTGCTTTCGCGAGCAAGCCCGCTCCCACAGGGATTGCGGTGTTTTTGAGAGAGTCATCACAGGCATGTCCTCTGCTTACAGACCGTTGGCCATGGCTTTGTCGATCAGCCAGTTCAGGGACGGGCCGCGATCGCTGGTCACTTCAACCGGGCGACCGGCGTAGGTGCTGTCCAGCGGGGCATCGGGTTTGATCTGCACGCGGATGTCGGAGGACATTTCGCTGCTGTTCAGGCTGGTGCTGCTGACGATGGTGCCGGTGCGTACCTGCTCTTCATCCGCTACCTGGAAGTTCACGCGGGTGCCCGGGCGAACGTCGGCAAACTGGCGATAGGAGAAGCGCGCATCAACGTTGGCCTGGCTGCCGCGTGGCACCAGTTGGAAGATCACGTCGCCCTTGCTGGCGTACTGACCGTCGGCGACCAGTTGCTGGGCCACGACGCAGTCGCACGGGGAGGTGAGGGTGCCGGTCATTTGCTTGCCGAACAGCTCTTCGACCTTGGCCGGTTGCAGCTGGTCTTCGTCCAGATGGCCCTTGAGTACGTCGAGCATGCTGGTGCTGAAGGTTGCCAATGGCGCGCCTTTGGCGGCGACCGCATCGCCTTTGATCAGGCTTTGCACGGTGCCATCGCGGGGCATGGTCACGTTCATCCCGGGCACGCTCACCAGGCCGGAGGTGGCGTGGCTGACGAAGTACATGCCGTACACCGATTTGACCACGAAGCCGAATGCCGCCAGGCCCACCACGAAGATCCCGAGGCTGAAAGTCACCGCCCGCAGGCGGCCACCGACGCTCATGTTGCTGCCGCCGTCCTTGACCTTGCGCGCCTTGGTGAAGTTGTCGCGTTGCAGGGTTGCCAGCACGTCACCCATGGTTACGATGTCACCGGCCAGGTGCGAGGTGATCAGGTGGCGCAGGGTGGAGATGTCTTGTGCATCGAGGTTCTGGAACTGGCAACCGGTGCGGCCGGTCTGGCGGTCGTAGGAGCGAATCTGCAGCTCGACGTCCATCGCCAGGCCCAGGTTGTCGATCACGAACTGCAAGCGACCCTTGTGCACATCGCCGACTTTCAGCGGCTGCTGCGGGGCGTTGAAGGCCAGGCCGCCGGCGGACAGGTCGATCACCCGCACTTCCATCGGTGTTTGATCGGCGCCGAAGAAGCGCAGCTTGGCCGGGATTTTGACCCGGGCGTGTTGGCGCTGGGCTTCGGATTCGTGGACAACGTTGGCGTTTACTGGGCTATTCATGGTGTTTAGTTCCTAGTTAATTCAGGCTTGGCAGGGTCAAACCATCATCAGCAACACGGCGACGAAAATGCTGCCGGCGGAGAAGGTCATGGTCCGAGACGACCAGGTGTTGAACCAACGTTGAAAGCTGGCCAAATCGCGGGTCAGTTTGGTGTCCTGGCGGGTCCAGGACTGTTGATCAAGGCGGAAGAACACGTAGATCTTCACCAGCGCGCCCATGATCTGGTTGTAATAGAGAATCACCGGGTAAGCCGGGCCGATCTTGTGGCCGGAGCACGACAGCAGCAGGGTCAGAATCAGGCGGGTGATGCCGATCCACAGCAGGTAGGCGAGGATGAACGCGCCGCCGTATTTGAAGGTGGCGATGATCGCCACGGTCAGCCCCAGCAGGGAGGTCCACATCGACACGCGTTGATCAAACAGCACGATGCTGGTGAACAGGCCCAGGCGACGCATACCCAGGCCCAGGGCACGTGAGTTCTGGCGCAGGTTGTTGCCGTACCAGCGGAACATCAGTTTGCGGCTGGCCTTGATAAAGCTCTTTTCCGGCGGGTGTTCCACGGTGTGGATCGCGGCGTCCGGTACGTAGAAAGTGTCGTAGCCCAGGCGCATCAGGCTGAACCAGCTGGACTTGTCGTCACCGGTCAAAAACTTGAAGCGGCCCAGGCGCCAGTGTTGCAGCGAGTCGCTTTCCACATCGGCAATGAAGCCCGGGTCGGTGACCACGTTGGCGCGGAATACCGACATGCGGCCGGTCATGGTCAGCACGCGTTTGGACAGGGCCATGGAGCACATGTTGATGTGGCGCTGGGCGAAGCGCAGCTTGTGCCACTCGCTCATGATGTAGCCGCCGCGCACTTCGCAGAACTCGTTGGTGGTCAGGCCGCCGACATTGCCGAACAGCTGGAACCACGGCACGGTCTTGCGCACTACGCCCTCGGCGAGCACGGTGTCGCCATCGATCACGGCCACTACGGCGCGGTTGTCCGGCAGGTGGCGGGAGATGGCGCGAAAACCGAAGGCCAGGCCGTCACGCTTGCCGGTACCGGCGATGCGCACGAAGTCCAGCTTGACGTGGTCGGGCGGGTTCATCCTGGCCCACAGGCTCTTGACCAGCAGCTCATCGGACATTTCCACCAGGGAGCAGACCACGGTGGTAGGGAAGCCACATTCGATGGCCTCGCGGATCACCGAGCTGTAGACCTGGGCCGTGGTCAGCGCGTCGATCCGAAAGCTGGTAACCATCAGGAATACGTGGGACGGGTCTGCCGCCTTGCCCAGCTTGCGCACTTTGCGCCGCAGGTGCGGGTAGACCACGTACAGGAACAGCATGCCGCGAAAGAAATGCGTAGCACCCATCGAGTAGCGCCAGATACCGACGGCGCCAATCAGGAAAATAAAATTCTTCGACTCTGAGTCGAACGTACTCGCCGGCAACAGCAGGGCGAGTCCCATCAGCAGGCTCAGGAAAAACAGCCAGCCGGCAGATTGGAGGAGTACGTGTTTTAACTTGGACATAGGCGTCATTCCGCAGGTGAAGGAGGTTTCAAGCAGCAAGCGCCGGGGATCAGGACGCTTGCCGCTTGAAACTTGCCGTTGCTGTTACCAGCAAATGCCTTCGGTACGGCCGCTCACGCTGGTGGCCTTGGACATGAAGCCCACCAGGTCGACCACTTGCTTGCCGTGGGGGGCGTTGTGCGCCAGGGCACGGAACTTCTCGTCGCGGTTGCCCAGGATGATCACGTCGGAGTTGTTGATCACTTCGTCGAAGTCCGAGTTGAGCAGGGACGACACGTGAGGGATCTTGCCTTCGATGTAGTCCTTGTTGGCGCCGTGCACGCGAGCGTATTCGACGTTGCTGTCGTAGATGCTCAGGTCGAAACCCTTGCCGATCAGCATCTCTGCCAGTTCCACCAGCGGGCTTTCGCGCAGGTCATCGGTGCCGGCCTTGAAGCTCAGGCCCAGCAGGGCGACTTTGCGTTTGTCGTGGCTGGAAACGATGTCGAAAGCGTTTTGCACCTGGGACTCGTTGCTGCGCATCAGCGAGTTGAGCAGCGGCGCATCCACGTCCAGAGAGCCTGCGCGGTATGTCAGGGCGCGCACGTCCTTGGGCAGGCAGGAACCGCCGAAGGCAAAGCCCGGGCGCATGTAGTACTGGGACAGGTTGAGGGTCTTGTCCTGGCAGACCACTTCCATCACTTCGCGACCGTCGACACCTACCGCCTTGGCGATGTTGCCGATCTCGTTGGCGAAGGTCACTTTGGTCGCATGCCAGACGTTGCAGGTGTACTTGATCATCTCGGCGACGGCGATGTCCTTGCGGATGATCGGCGCGTCGAGTTCTTCGTACAGCGACTGCAGAACATCGCCGGAAGCGGTGTCGAATTCACCGATGACGGTCATCGGCGGCAGGTCGTAGTCGGCGATGGCGGTGCTTTCACGCAGGAACTCAGGGTTTACGGCGACGCCGAAGTCGACGCCGGCTTTCTTGCCCGAGCAGTCTTCGAGAATCGGAATCACCACATTGGCCACGGTACCTGGCAGCACGGTGCTGCGGACCACGATGGTGTGACGGGAGGTCTTGTCACGCAGGACAAAACCGATCTCGCGGCACACCGATTCGATGTAGTTGAGTTCCAGGTCGCCGTTCTTCTTGCTCGGCGTGCCGACGCAAATCATCGACAGGTCGGTATCACGGATTGCCTCGGCGAAATTGGTGGTGCCGCGCAGTCGGCCGGTTTGAACGCCCTGGCTTAACAGCTCGCCCAGACCCGGTTCAACGATGGGGGATTTACCCGCGTTGATCAGGTCGATCTTTTCCTTGGAGATGTCTACGCCAACGACCTCATGGCCCCGTGCAGACAGGCAACCGGCACATACCGCGCCGACGTAACCCAAACCAAATATGCTGATGCGCATCGCATTTACCTCATTGTTAATCGTGCCACTAGATGGCCGGAGTTCATGTTTTGAAGCGTCACCCAGGCACTGGGAAGTGCGACGAATAAACGTCGGTATATCCAGTGCAGGCATACTAAAAGTCGAGTGGCTAACTAATGCACTCAAGTTGTGCGCAACTTGGCCTTATTGTTGGGGCTTGCCCTGAAATGCAGCCAGCCTTCCTGGGGAAGGGCCTGGCGCCAGTGCCGCAAGGCGTTGACAGGGGCTTTGAGCCCTTATATATCAACGGCTTGGGTTGTCTCACTGACCCATACAGGTGAGCTCAGCCTTGGCCTTGTCGGAGAAAGTAGTGAAACCTTTGCGTCCGCCTTCAACTAATCAGTTGATGATTTGACCATTTAGTCAAAGTCATATGACAACTTTGCTACTTCCCTTGGTCGCCACGTAAGTCATCTCTTACATCTTCAGAGATAATCGTTACCGGTGGTATGAGCGGTGCTTTAGGACATAGTTCCTGTCCACTCATCCTGTTTCCGGAAATTTCTTGAAATATTAGGAAAGATGGCACTAGTACTATTCTGATAGCACTTGCTATTTAGGCCAGTAGTTGCGGGGAGTTGCGAGGGGTAAATAGTTTTGTGCCACTACTGTTTTAAAAAAGTGGTGCCACTACGAAAAAAATTGACGAATGTCGAGTGAAATAAATGTTAGGGAATCTGAAGAATTATTTTTGACGCCAAATAAATGGCGAATTCGGAATTGGAATGCAAAAAAAATGTGGGAGCGGGCTTGCTCGCGAAAGCGGCGTGTCAGGCAATAAAGGCATCGACTGAACCACCGCTTTCGCGAGCAAGCCCGCTCCCACATTTGGATCTTCGTTGTCAGGTTATTCCGGTGCGTGATCCCGCAGGAACACCAGGTTATCCGGCTTCGACTGCTCCGCATTGAAGCGATAACCCTGCACGTCAAACTCCTTGAGTCGGGCCGGGTCGTTGATGCGTTCTTCAATTACAAAGCGGCTCATCATGCCGCGGGCCTTCTTGGCGTAGAAGCTGATGATCTTGTACTGGCCGTTTTTCAGATCCTTGAACTCGGTGTTGATGATTCGCGCATTCAATGCCGGGCGTTTGACTGCCGAGAAGTACTCGTTGGACGCGAGGTTGAGCAGCACGTCATCGCCTTGTTCGGCCAGGGCTTCGTTGAGCCACTCGCTGATGCGGGTGCCCCAGAAAGCGTACAGGTCCTTGCCACGGGCGTTGGGCAGTTTGGTGCCCATTTCGAGGCGGTACGGCATCATCAGGTCCAGTGGGCGCAGCAGGCCGTAGAGGCCGGAGAGCATTCGCAGGTGATCCTGGGCGTAGGTGAAGTCGGCGTCCTTGAGGGTTTCGGCGTTGAGGCCGGTGTAGACGTCGCCCTTGAATGCCAGCAGGGCTTGTTTGGCGTTGGCGGGGGTGAAGGCGGGGGTCCAGCTGCCGAAGCGTGCGGCGTTGAGGCCGCCGATTTTGTCGGAGACGTGCATCAGTTCGCTGATTTGCGCCGGGCTGAGTTCGCGCAGTTGTTCGATCAGCTCCTGGGAGTGGTCGAGGTATTGCGGCTGGGTGAAGCGCGGGGTGACCGGCTTTGACTCGAAATCGAGGGTTTTGGCGGGGGAAATCACCGTCAGCATGAAGTCGTCTCCTTTAATCGTGGGGGGATTCTAGGGGGTAGGGCGGTTTGACTCCACCTATGATGGTGATAGATAGCTGTGCGGTCGTTGGGGGGGCATATCCGTTTCTGCGGTTACGGCGGCTTATGGTTTCGCTCTTACAGCGAGTCACTTTGCAAAAGCGTTCAAAAGTGAGCCGCTGTAAGAGCGGAACCAATACAAGCCATCACTCAAATAACGCATATACACACCAACCCAATAGCGCCCCCACACGATCGGCTATAGTGCCCGACGACTCTGGAAAGGGAGACCCTTCGTGCGAATTGCGCTTTTACTGTCAGCCTGGCTCATCTGCCTGGGCGCCCAAGCCGCCCCTGTGGATGTCGCGACCCTGGACCGCGGCACCTGGCCCGAACGCCTCAGCAGCCCCGCCCTGTTCGACGTCGCCTCACGCGCAGAAATCCTGATGTTCGCCCACACCCTGCTCGCCAGCGAATCCCTCGACGAACCCGCCCTCAAGCAGCGCCTGGGCCTGAAGATCATCAACCAGGCCTCGATCGACGACCTGCGCCGTCAACTCTGGCAACGGCTACTGGAAAACTACACCTTCGCCCAACAGAGCTGCGAACAGGACGCCTCCTTCTGCTACCTGGTGGAAAACATGGACGACCTGCGCGAACAAGCCGCCAAATTCGAAGTCAGCGACAACTCCTTCTATATAGGCTGGGCCGGCCCCAGCCGCGCATTCCACGAGCGCTACCTGGATGAACAGTTGCGCAAGGCCGCCCTGTTCCCCCAGATCAGCAGCGAAATCGCGCGCTTCGGCGACCACGAGCGCAACGGCGACGAACTCAACGACCGGATGTTCCTGCTGACCTTCGACAGCGGACCGTCCCCGGTCAGCGGCAATACCGACTGGCTCGCCGACTACCTGCGCAAACAGAAAATGCACGGCCTCTTCTTCGTGCTCGGCAACAGCCTGCAAACCCGCGTCGAGAAAAGTTCGGCCACCGATGTGCAGGCGCTGTACCAGGGCCAGTGCGTCGGCATCCAGGGCTGGCAGTACCGCTCCCATAGCCACTGGGTCGACTGGCAGTCGTCCATCACCCGCAGCGCCTCCCTGGCGCAAAACCTGATGCCGGAAAACTACCTGCCGCTGTTCCGCCCGCCGTACGGTCAGCGCCGGTCCGACAGCCAGGGATTTTTCCAGTCACAAGGGCTGCAAGTGGCCTTGTGGGACATCGACTCGGAAGACGAACCCGGCAAGCTCAAGGCTGATGAGTCGGCGAACCGCGTGCTCACACTGATGCTGTTGTGGCGGCGCGGGGTGATCGTCTTCCACGACACCCAGGACAAGGCGCGCATCGCTTTACCCTGGCTTTTACACGCCACGGCAGAAAGTGGACTCGGCTGGCAGGATTGCCGCGAAGCGTTTCGCTGAAAAAGCACGAAAAGCCCGGCCCTGTTGGGGCTGAGGTTTTTCAGGGGGGAATTTGGGAGGTATTTCGATACAGGCGGACTTCCGACTTTAACGGTGCAATGCCGGCGCGCCTAGTGCTATTCGTCATCCTGAAAAATAAACTTCAAAAAAGCGTCAAAGTGCTTTTTCCTGTCATGTGTTTTGCGGTATTACGAAGACAGACAGCCGAAACCTGCAACACAGGTGGCGTCTTCCAAGACACCTCTTGTGTGCACCGCACTTGACGCCCCTCAAGTGCGTTCGACGGTCGAATCGAGGCGCAGCACTGTCGTGGTATTGCGTCGACTGGCTCCCACAAAGGTGACCGAGTATGGATGATCATGGACGTAACCCTTCTTCCGACCAGCCAATCCTTTATGTGCTTGATACCAATGTACTGATTCACGATCCAAACGCACTGCTCAACTTCGAAGAACACCACGTCGCCATCCCGATGATCGTGCTTGAGGAGCTCGACAAACTCAAAAGCGGGCACCACAGCGTTGCCGCCGAATGCCGCCAGGCCATCCGCCTGATCGACAAGACCCTCGGCGAAGCCTCCCCCGACGATGTCGAGGTGGGCGTACCGATCCAGCGTGGCAAAGGCGGGCCCAAGGGCTTGCTGTCGATTCTGATGAACAAGCGCAGCGAGCCCAACAGCCTGCTGCCGGAAAATCTGAACGACAACAAAATCATCAACCAATTGATCGACCTGCACGCACGCGACAAGGATCTGCGCCTGGTGCTGGTGACCAAAGACATCAATATGCGCCTCAAGGCACGAGCGTGTGGGATCGCTGCCGAGGACTACAGTACCGACCAACTGGTCGACGACGTGTCGATGCTGTCTCGTGGTTATCACACCATGACCGGCTCGTTCTGGGATCGCGTCAGCAAGGTCGAAACCCGTCAGGACCATGGCCGCACCTGGCACCAGGTACAGCTGATCGACAACCTGCCGGCTGTGCACATCAACGAATTCATCATCGACGAACAGGGTTTTGTGGGCTGGATCAAAGAGATCCAGGTCGACAAGCTGCTGATCCTCGACCTGCATCAGGAACCCCTGTTGCACCAGGAAGCCTGGGGCCTGAAACCGCGTGATATCTACCAGAGCCTGGCGCTGTATGCCTTGCTTGATCCGGACATCCACCTGGTCAACCTGACCGGCGCCGCAGGTTCGGGGAAAACCATCCTCGCCCTGGCTGCCGCCATCGAACAGACCATGGTTACCAAACGCTATCGCCGCATCATCGCCACCCGCAGCGTGCAGGGCCTGGACCAGGAAATCGGTTTCCTGCCCGGCACCGAAGCGGAAAAAATGGAGCCGTGGCTGGGGGCGATCACCGACAACCTCGAAGCCTTGCACATGGATGACGAAAACACCCATGGCAGCGTCGATTACATCCTCAGCAAAGTGCCGTTGCAGTTCAAATCCCTCAACTACATTCGAGGTCGCAGCTTCCAGCAGAGCCTGATTTTGATCGATGAATGCCAGAACCTCACGCCGCACCAGATGAAAACCATCATCACCCGTGCCGGCGCCGGTTCCAAAGTGGTGTGCCTGGGCAACCTGGCACAGATCGACACCCCTTACCTGTCCGCGACCAGCTCCGGGCTGACTTACCTGACGGAACGCTTCAAGGACTTCCCGAACGGCGTGCACATTGCGCTGCAAGGTGTCCCTCGCTCGATTCTGGCCGAATACGCCGAATCTCACCTGTAACCACGGTCAATGTGGGAGCTGGCTTGCCTGCGATAGCATCACCTCGGTGTAACTGACATACCGAGGTGCCTGCATCGCGGGCAAGCCCGACTCCCACAAAAGCCAGCTCCCACATTTGATCGGCGTTGGGTTTACAATCGGGGCTCCTGATCAGGAGTATCCCTGTGCTGACTCATCTCGATTCCCAAGGTCGCGCCCACATGGTCGACGTCACTGAAAAAGCCGTGACGTTCCGTGAAGCCGTGGCCGAAGCGCGGGTGCGCATGTTGCCCGAGACCCTGAAAATGATTGTCGACGGCGCCCACCCCAAGGGCGATGTGTTTGCCGTGGCCCGTATCGCCGGGATCCAGGCCGCAAAAAAAACCAGTGATCTGATTCCCCTGTGCCACCCGTTGATGCTCACCGGGGTCAAGGTCGAGCTCAGTGCCGATGGCCTGGACGCGGTGCGCATCGTCGCCCGCTGCAAACTCTCCGGGCAGACCGGCGTGGAGATGGAAGCGTTGACCGCGGCCAGTGTTGCCGCCCTGACGATCTACGACATGTGCAAGGCCGTGGACCGTGGCATGACCATCGAAACCATTCGGCTGCTGGAGAAACTCGGCGGCAAGAGCGGGCATTTCAAGGCGGACCAGGCATGAGCATCAACGTACTGTTTTTTGCGCGCTACAGCGAAGCGATTGGCCTGGACTCCCTGGAGATGGAAGGTGACTTCGCGACGGTCGACGCTGTACGCCAGGCATTGGCCGGTGACCCGGAATTCGCAGTGCTCAATGAGGCCAGCCTGATGTGCGCTCGTAACCAGGAACTGTGCGACCTTGAAGAGCCGCTGCAAGCTGGCGACGAAGTGGCATTCTTCCCGCCCGTGACCGGAGGCTGACCATGGCGATTCGGGTGCAGGCCGAGGCGTTTGATCCCGGCGCCGAGGTCAATGCGATGCATGCGGCCAATGTGGGCGTAGGCGCGGTGGTGAGTTTTGTCGGCTATGTGCGCGACTTCAATGATGGCCTGGATGTGGCGGGGATGTTCCTCGAACACTACCCGGGCATGACTGAAAAGGCTCTCGGCAAAATCGTCGTGGAGGCCGAGCAACGCTGGCCGCTGCTCAAGCTGGAAGTGTTGCATCGCATTGGCGCCCTGGAGCCGGGTGAGCCGATCGTGTTTGTTGCGGCGGCCAGCGCCCATCGTCAGGCCGCGTTCGATGCCTGCGCCTTTGTGATGGACTACCTGAAGACGCGGGCTCCGTTCTGGAAGAAGGAAAACACCAGCGAAGGGCCACGCTGGGTGGAAGGGCGCGACAGCGATCACGCAGCCGCTGACCGCTGGAAATAACGTGTGGCGAGGGAGCTTGCTGTGGCGAGGGAGCTCCCTCCCCACAGCAAGCTCCCCCGCCACACAGGTCAGGTCGAGGCGTGCAGCCGGTGTGGAGAAAGCATCGCTTCGGTCAACCCGAACGCCGCCAATGCATCCGGCAAAGGCTTGCCGCGCACCAGCGCCGCACTGGCCTGGCCCATCGCCGGAGACGTCTGGATCCCGTAGCCGCCCTGAGCCGCAATCCAGAATAATCCCTCCACCTGTGGATCGAACCCGCAGACCAGATCACCATCGCTGACGAAACTGCGCAGCCCGGCCCAGGTCCGCGCAGGTCGGCGGATACTCAGGGTGGTGGCTTCTTCGATGTGATAGATCCCCGTGGCGATGTCCAGCTCTTCCGGTTGCACATCGTGGGGCTCCACCGGGTCGGCATTGGCCGGTGAGCCGAGGAACATGCCCGCGTCGGGTTTCATATAGAACGAACCATCGAGGGCCGCCAGCTCCGGCCATGCGTGGATGTTCAGCTCGGCGGGTGGAGAGAAGACGAACGCGCTGCGACGTTTGGGTTGCAGGCCGATTTTCTGTGCACCGGCCAACTCGCCGATATGGTCGGCCCAGGCGCCGGCGGCGTTGATGATCACCGGGGCGCTGAAGTGTTGTTGGGCCGTGCGCACTTGCCACAGTCCCTGACCGTCGCGGGTCAGTTTCTGCACGTCACTGTCGGTGTGGATTTCTCCGCCATTGCGCCGAATGCCGCGCAGGTAACCTTGATAGAGCGCATCGGTATCGATGTCACACACGGTCGGGTCGTAGATCCCGCCATGGACTTTTTCCCGGCGCAGGATCGGCATCATGGCCATCGACTCCTCGACGTCGAGCAGTCGCGTTTCTGGCACAAGGGCTTTGGCACTTAGGTACTGGCGCTGCAACTCACCGGGGTCGCCAATCAAGTCCACCAGCAATTCGCCCCGTGGGGTGAGCAATGGGTGTTCGGCAAAGCCTGCGGGCGGCTGATCGAAGAAGGCGCGGCTGCCCAGCGTCAGTGCGCGGACCTGGGGCGTGCCATAGGCGGCGATGTACAGGGCGGCGGAACGGCCGGTGGAGTGGTAACCCGGCATCGACTCGCGTTCCAGCACGATGACGCGGGCATGGTGTGACAGCCAGTAGCCGGCGGATGCGCCGGCGATGCCACCGCCGATGATGAGGTAGTCGGCCTGGTTCATGTGTTCCTCCTGGATTTGAAAATGCTGAAACCAAATGTGCAGGCTTGCTTGCTCCTCCACAAGCCCGCTTTCACATTTATATTCAGCCTGGCGATAAAGCAGGAAATCGCTATTTCCTTTTGACCTGAAAATTCCGGAAAAACTGTTATTTCTAACAGTAGGCGGTCCCTTCTATAAAGCGCTTACTTGCATCAGGCCGGTACAAGATGTGGCGTTGATGATAACTGTTCTCTATGTTGGATAAGGAGAAGGAAATGAAAGCGGAAGATCCCAATGTTCGTTTAAAAACGTTTGATATTGAATTCCCTCGCGATGGTGGCAATGTAGTTAATAATGAGGTGTATCTGGGTGGCAAACAGCAATGTCAAGTCAATATAATTGTCCAAAAGGAGAGGAGAAACGCTGAAGGTATATGGGAGCTGGCAGCCTTTGAGGCGACGGAGCTTGAAAGTGCCACGGTGGTTGAGTATTCCACAAACCCAGAAGCGACAATTCCGGCCGGATGGTATTGTGATACAAAAAGGAACGAATTTAACATGGGTCGGTGGTCGGGGGTGCTTGAGGAACCCAGCATGGCTACAGCCCCTTCTAACCCTATTATTCAGCCGATGCCCGGTATTGGTCCGCTCGAAAATGAGAAGCGATACCTGAGGTGTGATCTGAGATCAACTGGTAATCAGCAGTTTATGGCAAAAATTACGGTGGGACGTAAAACATATACAACCAATATGGAGAGAGATAATGTTAATTATCAATCATCTGTCACTGTTAAGTGTCAAGAGCCCTATACATTGTCTGCTGAGCGGCTCGATCATTGGGCTGATACCGACGCCTTTTCAGTGCAGGGTGTGGATGTGGATATTTATTATTGGACGCCACCCCTTGGGTTGAGATTTGTCGAGAATATACCTCCGACTGATCCCGTAAAATTAAAAGATCCATCTGTTCAGGGGGATCACTTTGATATTTACTACACTCGGGACATTGGGCACGGTATTAGACAGATCGGCGGTGTCATACGGGGTAATACTGTTGGAAACATCACAATGAATAGCCTGCTGAAAAAATCTTCAGGGGGAAATGAACTAATTCCTGCGAACAAGCGCAATACCATCATGCGTGCTGCGCGAGTCAAGGCCTGGTTGAATAACCCCAACACCGATCAACAAGGGGCCAGTATTTGGACAATGGTCGATAGTTATGGCTGCTCGCATCACTATTACCTGACCGAGACCGACAATTACAATGTGATGGTGCTGCGCGCCACTTCAAAACCCTGACGTTCCAGGCATTTCATCCCCTCTCCAAGTGCGAAGCGGTGGACCTATGGACATCTATTCGAACGCGTTTAATTTCAGCGCCCACCTCGGCGGTTCGGTTGACCTGCGTACCGGGCAGTATGGGTGTCTGGTTCGTTTGGCAGTCTTGAGCCCAAAAGGGCCGTTAGAGATCAGCCGAGAGATTGCCTTGGCGTTCTCGATGATGGATACCCGCAACAGTGGCTACGGTAAAGGCTGGAGCTTGTCGAATACCGAATTTGACCCGAACAGCTTCAAGCTTACGCTACTCAACGGTGAACAATATCTAACCCAAGGGCTGCCCTCCGTAGGGGACAATGCTGTTATTACCGACCATAAGTTGAAGGACCTCACCATAAAACGGGTTGCGCAAAATACGCTGCACGTAATTTACAAGGATGGCACTGTCGAAATCCTGCGTCCCCTCAGCATTCCCGGTCCCTATAAGATCAGTGCCATCCAGTTCGAAAATGGCGAGCGGCTGACCTTCCGGTATGGCGGTAATAACTTATTGCAGAGCATTGTTGACGATAAAGAAACCGACCTGTTGATGTTGAAGTATTCCGCCGGATCGCTGGTAACCGCCGATACACTAATTGATGGTAATCGTTATGCCCGTACGCGATTTGAATATACTCATATCGACAATCAACTGACCAAGGTCACGGTTCCTTATGACTTGGCAGGGCCAGTCGCAAGTGAGGCCTATTCGTTTCAGTACCTCAGGTTGCCTGATGCAATGGTAGCTATTTCGCAGGTTATGACACCCATGGGGGGGCAGGAGATAATTCGGTATAACTCAAATGGGCATCAATACGATGCCCGTTTGTATATTCCGGTCGTCACCTACTGGGAGCAAAACCCCGGACGCGGGCAGCCCTCTGTCGTCCGCTCTTATAACTACAGTCCCAACCGTAACTTCACGGGATATCCTCTTAATGGCGGATTTCGCCAGGGCCAGGATAATTTGTATCGGGTGGATAGCGAGTACGCTTATTGGGCGGAAGAAACTTACGTTGATAATAATGGCAAGCCCCTGCGGTCTACCCGTGCCACTTATAATCGTTTTCACCTGTTGACTGAGGAATTAATGCTAGCCAATGGCAGCGAGGTCAAAACCGAGACTGTCTACAATGAAGTTCGGGGCATCCAGTTTCCAAATCAGCCCGCCAATCTCCAACTTCCGAGCCGCATCACCAAGACCTTTGAGCTGTATCCCCAGGGTGGCAAACCCCCAAGGGCGGAAGTGGTCAGTATCACCACCGATGACTTCGGCAACGAACTAAGCCGCACCGAGGCCTCCGGCGTACGCACCGAATACACTTATTACCCGGTGACCGGCGAGCCCCGAAGATGCCCTGCCGACCCCCATGGACTCTTTCAACGTTACCTGAAGCTGGAAAAGCTTTTCCCGGCCAGATCGAC
The DNA here is from genome assembly GCF_037094675.1 of Pseudomonas sp. KK18. Taxonomy (NCBI): domain Bacteria; kingdom Pseudomonadati; phylum Pseudomonadota; class Gammaproteobacteria; order Pseudomonadales; family Pseudomonadaceae; genus Pseudomonas; species Pseudomonas sp. KK18. The sequence continues at coordinate 6,047,314 of NZ_CP146605.1, read as the reverse complement.
CACTGCGGCTCGGACCACTGAACATTCCCACACCGACGTCTCGATAACGGGGGGCGGCTACTTCGTCATGCCGCTTGCCATCAACCTTGAAGGGGGCACCCATACGTCTTATACCTATCATTCTGTGGCCGCCAACACCGCCCTGCATGGTCGCTTGAAAAGCTCCACGACGACGATCGACAAACTCTCTCTGGTCTCCGATTTCACCTGCACCTTCAATGGCGACTCGATCACCGAAGTCCGGAGCTTGAAGGGGCGTGAGCCTGGTCAATGGCTCGAGTCCGCGCGCACGTGGTCACTGACCAATCAGCGTCTGCTCGACATGACACGTGATGCCGTCGGCAGCCTGGCGATGACGTACGATGTCAGTGGGCGGCTGACATCGGAAACCGCCGCGCCAGGCACGCTCCAGATGGCCCGACGTCGTTATGCCTATCACTTTTCGGCCGGGGCCAAGATGGCCCATTTGGTCACCACGGATGCACAAGGCACCGTGCTCTTCACGTATTTCGATGGCATGGGACGCCAGCTCTCTGCTGCGCAATCGCTTGATGGCATCGCGGACAATGACAGGCTTCTGGGTTCCTGGGCGTACGACGCACTCGGGCGGCTCGTGAAGCAAACCCGTCTGGATTATCTGGGTGATGGGCCGCGTACATTGAAAACCAGCCACGCCTATAACATTTGGGGCAACCCGTGGACGGTAACTCAACCCGATGGTCGGGTATTGATCGATGAATATGACCCGCTCCTCAACCGCCGGGTGACGGGGGTGCAAGGTGACGCGCAACTGGAAACCTGGTTCAACGAACACAATCAACCGGCACGGGTTGAGCGGGTGAGCGTTGGCGGTGCGCGCATTGTGGTGGAAACCCGTACTTATGACGGGCTGGGCCGCTGCACGGAGCGCATCGATGCCAGGAAGACCAAGACTGAATACGCCTATGACATTTTTGATCGTGTGGTGCGCAGCCTGGAAACCCCATCCGACGGAACGCCGCCCCGTGAGCGGTTGACGACGTATGCGCTTGGCACCAGCGAGCCAATGGTGCGCACCCTCACCGTAGACAGCAAGCTGCTTGGCACGCGTGAATACGACAGCCTGGGCCGCGTCATTTCCCAAGCGCGTGGCAACGCAACAGCCACGACCTGGGAGTACAAGCCCAACCAGGTTGCGCCAGTGGCGGTGACTTCGCCGCGCGGTGACCGCCAGGAGTACCGGTATGACCTCGAGCTGGAAACATTGACGGGCGTCCAGATGGCAGGGCATGCGCCGATAGACCTTGAGTACGACCCCATCAGTGGCGCGATGCGACAATCCCTTACAGCCGGGCTCAAGCATGAGATGAGTTACGACGAGAACGGCTATCTCGCCAAGGAAGTTCAGACGCTGGGCAGTCAGGCATTGACTAGCCTGACCAGCTACTCACCGGGTGGGCGGCTGTTGCGGCATACCTCGGCGGATGGGCAGCGCAGTGACCTGAAATATGACCTGTTCGGACGCCTCCAACAGACAACCACCGGTTTTATCGGCACGATCCAGGCTTACGACAGCCTGGGGCGCCCATCGGCGCGAACCCTCAGTTACCAATTCATGCGTCTTACCGACTCGGTGGTCTATGACGCATGGGGGCGTGAGTCAGAACGTAAGCTGGATCAGTTCGGTGCGCTACTGCAGAACATCGTCAGCACCTATTACGACGATGGCCTGCTGGCCACTCGCACGTTGAAAGATGCGAATGACGCCGTGGTCACGGGCGAGACGTTCACTTACGATGGTTATTCGCGGCTCAAATCCTATGTGTGCGACGGCACGCAATTCCCCATGGATCGATTGGGTCGGGCGATCAAGCAGCAGCATTTCAGTTACGACGGTCTCGATAATATGACCGAAGTGCAGACGACATTTACCGATGGCGATAGCGACCGTAGCGAGCGTTTTTTCCAGGGTCAAGATCCTGCTTGCCTGACGCGCGTAACCCACACTAACCCGGTGCAAAACCTGACCCTGAGCTATGACGCCTCCGGTAATTTGCAGCAGGGCACCTCCAGCCGCAGCTTTGCGTACAACGGTTTTGACCAGCTCACTGGTGTGCAGGTCGACGCCCTCAGGTACAGCTATCAATACGACGGCGAAGCACGCCAGGTGCTTGCTGCGCGAGGCAACGAAGCCCCCGTGATGCTGGCCTATGCCGGGGATCGGCTCGACACGCTGGTGGAGGGCAGTAAACGGGTGCGTTACGTGCGCGACGGCGACCAGGTGCTGGCCTACCGTGATCACGGTAATCGCGAGCAACTACTGGTCAATGACGGCGCTGGCAGTGTCCGCGGTGTGGTGGCGCCGGGCATGGAGCAGGTGCGCCGGCAGTACGCGCCCTACGGTGACGCCAGGATCGCCTTGGCAGATGGCACGCCTCCTTCGATGGTCCATCTGCAACTGCCCGCATACAACGGCGAACGGCTGGACGTACCGGTCAACCTCTATCACCTGGGTAATGGGCGCCGTGCCTATGATCCCGAACTCATGGTGTTTCTCTCTCCTGATCCCCTCAGTCCTTTTGACGAGGGCGGGATCAACAGCTACGCCTATTGTGGCGGTGACCCGGTGAATTGGTCGGACCCCAGCGGCCTCTTCAGTTTTCCAACATGGGCCCGGTGGGCACTGACCGGTGTTGCACTGGGCATGTCGGTGGTCACCGCTGGGCTTGCAACTGCGGGCTTGCTCGCTGCCATCAGCGCTCAAGCCGCTGTACTGACCATTGCCGGCAAGAGTGCGCTGTTGGCGGCCTCAGGCGCGGCCTCGGTAGGTGGGACGTTGGGGATTGCCGCACTGAGCGTTGAGGCGGTCGACAATCAGATGGGCTGGGATCGCTCCAGTCAAATCAACGTCCTGAACTGGGCATCGCTGACCTTTGCAGCGGTGGGTGTCGCGGCCAGTTTAGGGGGCGCAGGCATAGCGGCGACGGGCGCTTCCCGGGCGGTTGAAGTCGCCGCAAGCCCGGCGGTCCGAAGCTTCAGTCTATTGAGTTCCCAAGCAAGGGCCGGATTGCAGGCCGCTGGCAAGTTGCTGACCGGTGCTTCTTACAAGTTCTTCAATGACATTACGCTGCCAAGCCAAGCCTGGGGGGTGACGCGTTTTGGCTTGCGCGTGGTCAATCTGTACCGCTCGGTCGACGGTCGGATCAGAAAGCGCCAGCCGGCAGCGCCTATCGGGGGCGATGCCGAGAACTTGCAGCAGCCACTGGGGCAGCCGCAACCCCAGCCTCAGGCCCATCGCCTTGTCGATATGTCGGGCAGCAGCTTCACTTTCCATGAGGCCTTTTCGCAGGAGGCCTCGCGTGTTCGCCAACCCATCCTGGCCGAATGGAATTCGGCCTGAGGTCTTCCAGCTTAAGGGCGTTTGCGCTCCACCGGACGCAACAAATGCGTCGGTGGCGTTTCGCAGCTGATCTTGCGGCCCAGCAAGGTTTCGATCGACGGCAACTGATACGAGTCGTCTTCACCGGCAAAGCTGATGGACACGCCCGCCGCGCCCGCGCGGCCGGTACGGCCAATCCGGTGCACGTAGTCGTCCGGCACTTCCGGCAGGGTGAAGTTGATCACGTGGCTGATGCCATCGATGTGAATCCCGCGTCCGGCCACGTCGGTGGCCACCAGCACGCGAATCTTGCCTTCGCGGAAACCTTCCAGGGTCTTGATGCGCTTGTGCTGCGGCACGTCGCCGGACAGTTGCGCGGCATTCACGCCATCACGCACCAGGCGTTCTTCGATGCGGCGCACTTCGTCCTTGCGGTTGGCAAACACCATGACCCGCTCCCAACCGTTGTCGTTGACCAGGTTGTAGAGCAGCTTGTATTTGTCGGCACCGGCCACGGCATAGATATGCTGTTCGACGTTCTCGCTGGCGACGTTGAGTGCCTCGATCTCGACGATGGACGGGTCGGTGGTCCACTGCTTGGCGAGGTTCATCACGTCTTCGGTGAAGGTCGCGGAGAACAGCAGGGTCTGGCGCTCGTTTTTCGGCGGGGTCTGGCGAATGATCTGACGCACTTGCGGGATGAAGCCCATGTCGAGCATGCGGTCGGCTTCGTCCAGCACCATCACTTCGACCATGTCCAGGTGCACGTCGCCGCGCTGGTTGAAGTCCAGCAAGCGCCCCGGCGTGGCCACCAGGATGTCGCAGTGGCGCGCTTCCAGGTGCTTGAGCTGCTTGTCGAAGTCCATCCCGCCAACAAACGTCATCACGTTGAGGCCGGTGTACTTGGTCAGGTCGGCGGCGTCCTTGGCGATCTGTACCACCAGCTCCCGGGTCGGGGCGATGATCAGTGCGCGGGGTTCACCCATGTAGCGCTCTTTTGGCGGTGGGGTCTGCAACAACTGCGTAATGATCGAGATCAGGAACGCAGCGGTCTTGCCGGTACCGGTCTGGGCGCGACCGATGGCGTCTTTGCCGGCGAGGGTGAAGCCCAGCACTTGCGCCTGGATCGGCGTGCAGTACGGGAAACCCAGGTCCTGGATGGCGTGCATCAGTTCTGGGGCGAGCTTGAAATCATGAAAGCGGGTTTTGCCTTCCTGGGGTTCGACAACGAAGTCTTCCAGTTTCCAGGGAATAACCACAGGTTTGGGCGCGCGTTCACGGCGCGGCTTCTCCTGGCGTGGCTCCTGGCGTGGTTGGTCGGCGGCTGGCTCTTCAGCGACGTTAACCGTGGCGGGTGTGGTCACCGGCTCTTTTTTTGGCGAGGCTACAGGTGCGGTCCGGCCAGGCTGCTGGCCGTCATTGCGGCTGCCTTGAACGTGGGCGGGGGCACTGGAACCTGGCGCGAGCTGCTCAGCCTCGCTTTTACCGAACATCTTCTTGAGTGCTTTGAGCACGGTCATCTCATCAATTGGTTAAGGAATGTACGCCGGCCAGTGTAATGCAAGAATCGGGCGCGGCGTAGTGCGTTGGTCATGCGGCTACACAATGGGTGGTTTTCAGACCAGGCGGGCGGCCAACCAGTCACCGATATCGTGTATCTCCTGGGGTAACACTTCGTGGCCCATTGGGTATTCCTGCCATGCAACGGTGACACCGCGCGACTTCAAATGCTCATAGGCGCTGCGACCCATGGCGTTCTGCACCACGTCGTCGTATTGGCCGTGCAGGCACAGCGCCGGAATCCGTTGCTGGCTGGCCGACAATTCGAGTTCGTCACCGAAAGTGGGCGCGTAGGTGGAAAGGGCAATCACGCCACCCAAAGCACCCTGCCATTTCAGGAACGCGGTGTGGAACACCACGGCGCCACCCTGGGAAAAACCGGCAAGGAAAATCCGCGAGGCGTCTATCCCGCTGCTTTTTTGTTCCTTGATCAGGTCGGTAACCATTTTTGCCGAGGCTTCCAGCTCTTCAACACTGATGGAACGCGCCGGGCTCATGGCCTTGATGTCGTACCAGCTCGGCATCTCGTAGCCGCCATTGATGGTCACCGGGCGTGTCGGCGCCTGGGGCAGGACAAAGCGCGTCGACAGGAGTTTTTCCTGCAGGGCTTCGGCCACGGGCAGGAAGTCGTAGCGATCGGCACCCAGGCCATGCAACCAGATTACGCAGGCGTCTGCGGGCTTGGCGGGCTGAAGAATCAAGGGTTCGGTCATGTCTGCTCCATATATGTGCGTGCGCTCCGATTGAGTGCGTCGGAACGGTGCGCGACGGGTTGATCTGTTAAGAGAATGTCGCAAGGTTGAATCTTTTGCTCTTGACCATGGGCTGAAACGACTCAGCCATCAGTCTGGTACGGGGCTTGCTATGTGAAACCCGATGTCAAGGCTCACCCCAGGCGGTAACACTATCAGTGACTGGCGCCTGTGGGATAGCAACTGGACTTAAAGCAAAAACCTCATGCTGTTTGACCCCAAAAAAAGCCAACACGGGTCGATGTCGCCTCATAAGGGTGCGGTGGGGTTCGAGCTCCGACACAACAAGAGCAAAACTGGAGGTTTGAATGAAGGTATTGAAATCCACCCTGGCCATCGTGACCGCGGCTACCGTACTGGGTGTCAGTGGTTTCGCCCAGGCTGGCGCCACTCTGGATGCCGTGCAGAAGAAAGGCTTTGTGCAGTGTGGCGTGAGCGACGGTCTGCCGGGCTTCTCGGTGCCGGACGCCAGCGGCAAGATCCTCGGGATCGACGCTGACGTGTGCCGTGCTGTTGCCGCTGCCGTATTCGGCGACGCAACCAAGGTCAAATTCAGCCAGTTGAATGCCAAGGAGCGTTTCACCGCGCTTCAGTCTGGCGAAGTCGACATCCTGTCGCGCAACACCACCATGACCAGCTCCCGCGATGCCGGCATGGGCCTGAAATTCCCGGGTTTCATCACCTACTACGACGGTGTTGGTTTCCTGGTGAACAACAAGCTGGGCGTGAAAAGTGCCAAGGAACTGGACGGTGCAACCATCTGCATCCAGGCCGGTACCACCACTGAGCTGAACGTTTCCGACTACTTCCGCGCCAACAACCTGAAGTACACCCCGATCACGTTCGACACCTCCGATGAAAGCGCCAAGTCGCTGGAATCCGGTCGTTGCGACGTACTGACCTCCGACAAGTCCCAGCTCTACGCACAGCGCAGCAAGCTGGCTTCGCCGAAAGACTACGTGGTACTGCCGGAAACCATTTCCAAAGAACCACTGGGCCCTGTCGTGCGTAACGGCGACGACGAGTGGCTGGCCATCGTGCGCTGGGTTGGCTACGCCATGCTCAACGCTGAAGAAGCCGGTATCACCTCCAAAAACGTCGAAGCTGAAGCCAAGTCCACCAAGAACCCGGACGTTGCCCGTCTGCTGGGTGCTGACGGCGAATACGGCAAAGACCTGAAAGTGAAGAAAGACTGGGTCGTACAGATCGTCAAGCAGGTCGGTAACTACGGCGAAGTGTTCGAGAAAAACCTCGGCAAGAGCACGCCTCTGGAAATCGATCGTGGCCTGAACGCTCTGTGGACCAACGGTGGCATTCAATACGCACCACCTGTGCGCTGATCGCTGATGGTTCTATCACCCGGTGGGCCAACCGCCGGGTGATGTTCTGTTCCATTATTCCTGGGGCACTTAATGCAAAATCAAATCGGCGCACCAAAACAGAAGCTCAGCTTCAGTGATCCAAAAGTGCGTGCGTGGCTATTCCAGATCATCACGATTGTGGCGGTGGTCTCGTTGGGCTGGTACCTGTTCAACAACACGCAAACCAACCTTCAACACCGGGGCATTACCTCGGGTTTCGACTTTCTTGAGCGCAGTGCCGGCTTCGGCATCGCTCAGCACCTGATCGACTACACCGAATCGGACAGCTATGCCCGGGTCTTTGTGATCGGTCTGCTCAACACCCTGCTGGTGACGGTGATCGGTGTGGTCCTGGCGACCATCCTCGGGTTCATCATCGGTGTGGCGCGCTTGTCGCCCAACTGGATGATCAACAAGCTGGCCACGGTGTATGTGGAAGTGTTCCGCAACATTCCGCCGCTGCTGCAAATCCTGTTCTGGTACTTCGCGGTATTCCTGACGATGCCGGGGCCGCGCAACAGCCACAACTTCGGCGACACGTTCTTTGTCAGCAGCCGTGGCCTGAACATGCCCGCCGCGTTGATGGCGGAGGGTTTCTGGCCGTTTGTGATCAGCGTCGTGGTGGCAATCATCGCCATTGTGCTGATGGCCCGTTGGGCAAATAAACGCTTTGAAGCCACCGGTGTTCCGTTCCACAAGTTCTGGGCCGGCCTGGCGCTGTTGGTGGTGATCCCTGCGCTGTGCGCTTTGGTGTTCGGCGCGCCGCTGCACTGGGAAATGCCCAAGCTGCAAGGCTTCAACTTCGTCGGCGGCTGGGTACTGATTCCCGAGTTGCTGGCGCTGACCCTGGCCCTGACCGTGTATACCGCGGCGTTTATCGCCGAGATCGTGCGTTCAGGCATCAAGTCCGTCAGCCACGGCCAGACCGAAGCGGCGCGTTCCCTCGGGCTGCGCAACGGTCCGACCCTGCGCAAGGTGATCATCCCGCAAGCCCTGCGCGTGATCATTCCGCCGCTGACCAGTCAATACCTGAACCTGGCGAAAAACTCGTCACTGGCCGCCGGTATCGGTTACCCGGAAATGGTTTCGCTGTTTGCCGGCACGGTGCTCAACCAGACCGGCCAGGCCATCGAGGTTATTGCCATCACCATGAGCGTGTACCTGGCGATCAGCATCAGCATTTCCCTGCTGATGAACTGGTACAACAAGCGCATTGCGCTGATCGAGCGGTGAGGAAACCTGCATGAGTACGCATACTTTCAAACCTGATATGCCGCCACCGAACAAAGTGTTCGGGCCGATGGCATGGATGCGCGCCAACCTGTTTTCCAGCTGGCTCAACACCCTGCTGACATTGCTGGCGTTCTACCTGATCTACCTGGTCGTGCCGCCGATCCTGCACTGGGCGATCCTCGATGCAAACTGGGTCGGTACCACCCGCGCCGACTGCACCAAGGAGGGCGCCTGCTGGGTGTTTATCCAACAGCGCTTCGGGCAGTTCATGTACGGCTACTACCCCGGCGACCTGCGCTGGCGCGTCGACCTGACCGTGTGGCTGGCCATCGTGGGTGTGGCGCCGTTGTTCATCTCGCGCTTCACGCGCAAGGCGGTCTACGGCCTGAGTTTTTTGGTGGTGTACCCGATCGTTGCCTACTTCCTGCTGCACGGCGGGATCTTCGGCATGACCAACGTGGCCACCAGCCAGTGGGGCGGCTTGATGCTGACCCTGGTGATCGCCACCGTCGGCATTGCCGGGGCCTTGCCGCTGGGCATTGTGCTGGCGTTGGGTCGGCGTTCGAACATGCCGGCGATTCGTGTGGTCTGCGTGACCTTCATCGAGTTCTGGCGCGGCGTGCCGTTGATCACGGTGCTGTTCATGTCGTCGGTAATGTTGCCGCTGTTCCTGCCGGAAGGCATGGGCATCGACAAATTGCTGCGGGCCTTGATCGGCGTGATCCTGTTCCAGTCGGCCTATGTAGCCGAAGTGGTGCGCGGTGGCTTGCAGGCGATTCCCAAGGGCCAATACGAGGCTGCGGCCGCGATGGGCCTGGGTTACTGGCGCAGCATGGGCCTGGTGATTTTGCCCCAGGCACTGAAGATGGTGATCCCGGGCATCGTCAACACGTTTATCGCGTTGTTCAAGGACACTAGCCTGGTGATCATCATCGGCCTGTTCGACCTGCTCAACAGCGTCAAGCAAGCCGCCGCCGACCCGAAATGGTTGGGCATGGCCACTGAAGGCTACGTGTTCGCCGCCCTGGTGTTCTGGATTTTCTGTTTTGGTATGTCCCGCTATTCCATTCATTTGGAACACAAGCTGGACACAGGCCACAAGCGTTAGGAGTGTTGTGATGAGTGAAGCGATCAAACAGCCTGTGAGCCCTGAAGGCATTATTCAGATGCAGGGCGTCAACAAGTGGTACGGCCAGTTCCATGTGTTGAAAGACATCAACCTGAACGTCAAGCAGGGCGAGCGTATCGTGCTGTGCGGCCCGTCGGGTTCCGGCAAGTCCACCACCATCCGCTGCCTCAACCGCCTGGAAGAGCACCAGCAGGGCCGCATCGTGGTCGATGGCGTGGAACTGACCAACGACCTCAAGCAGATCGAAGCGATCCGCCGCGAAGTCGGCATGGTGTTCCAGCACTTCAACCTGTTCCCGCACCTGACCATCCTGCAGAACTGCACGCTGGCCCCGATGTGGGTACGCAAGATGCCCAAGCGCAAGGCTGAAGAAATTGCCATGCACTACCTTGAGCGCGTGCGTATTCCGGAGCAGGCCCACAAGTTTCCGGGGCAGTTGTCCGGCGGCCAGCAACAGCGCGTGGCGATTGCCCGTGCGCTGTGCATGAAGCCGAAAATCATGCTGTTCGATGAGCCGACCTCGGCGCTCGATCCGGAAATGGTGAAAGAGGTACTGGACACCATGATCGGCCTGGCGGAAGACGGCATGACCATGCTCTGCGTGACCCACGAAATGGGCTTTGCGCGTACCGTGGCCAACCGCGTGATCTTCATGGACAAGGGCGAGATCGTTGAACAGGCGGCGCCGAATGACTTCTTCGACAACCCGCAGAATGATCGGACCAAGTTGTTCTTGAGCCAGATTCTGCATTGATCGATGAGTGATGCTTGAAACAATAAACCCGGCCTGGTGCCGGGTTTATTTTTGCCATCAATCAAGTTGTCGTCAGGGTCTCGTGCTCTTTATGTACCGTATGCACGGAATTGCGAAGATCTGCGCCTTCACTCAGGATTTTTGCTTCGACCAGCAAGTGGGGGTGACGCTCAAGCAAACGCATCAGGACTACCAGGGATTTGGGGGGCAATACCTCACCGCGCTCGTAACGAGATAAGGCGTTGTGGCCGCCACCCGATAGCAGTTGTACCGTTTCTTTTTGTGAAAGGTGCAGTTTGCGGCGTATGCGCTTCATCTCGGTGCCGACCATCTGCCTGAAACTGTGAACGATTTCATCGCAGTGGTCTGAATAGCGTTCCGCGTCTTCGGGGTCCAGGATCACCTCTCCACATGCCTGGCACTCCCATCCAGACAGATCGTCTATACGGCGATGCAAACCTTTGACTTCCGATGTTTCGCTACGTCCTGAGAAGTGATGCATTCCGTCATGCCTGCCGCAGCTGAAGCATTGCTCTGTTTTCATGGGTTTTTCTCCTTGAAGGAGATCACCGGAGGTTTACCATCCGTGCGGTAGGTCACCTTGATGTAGATCTCCAGATCATGTGAGTGAATGTGATACACATCTTGCCAAACTCGATGGTCGTCATGAGTGGTCATCGACTTGTACAGCATCGTGTTTTTCAACTCGAAAATGACCGCCTGCATTTGTTCGATGCTTAAATCAAGATCCTCGCCGCAACGGCGTGCGCTTTGAGTAAATGCTTGCTTTCCAAGCCGCCTGACATCCGCCTTTATCACCGCCAAATCGTAATGAGGTGTGTACTTTTCCATAAGACACCTGAGTCCAATAATTACCCTCTGAGGGTAATTTTACCAATCGAAAATACTGCTCCTTTGCCTGCCCAAGAACCCTAGTGCGTTGCCTTTGTAGGCAACTCCGAATAGGCTGTGGGAAAATTCATCCTATGATTGGATGAAAGGACGAAACCCATGACAGACATCGCCCCCCTGATCAAACGCTCCCTCGTCGATCAAGCCCTCGAACAGTTGCGCCAGCGCATCACCCAAGGCGTATGGGCCATCGGCGAACGCCTGCCCACCGAGCCCGAGTTGTCTGCCGAGTTGGGGATCAGCCGCAACACCGTGCGTGAAGCCATGCGCGTATTGGCATTCTCCGGGTTGATCGAGATCCGCCAGGGCGACGGCAGCTATTTGCGCTCCATGACCGACCCGCTGGGCGCGATGAAAGCCTTGTCCCACTGCACCCTGGCTCAGGCGCAGGAGACGCGGCAGATTCTTGAAGTCGAGGCAGTCGGCTTGGCCGCGTTGCGCCGCACCGATGAAGACCTGGTCGCTTTGCGCGCGGCCCTCAACGCCAGCGGCGACCATTACCACGGTGATCTTGAGCACTACATCAGCTGCGACCTGGTGTTCCACAAACGCCTGGTGGACGCGGCCCACAACCCGGCCTTGAGCGAGCTGTATCAGTACTTCTCGAGCATTGTCGGCGCGCAACTGCGCCAGACCCTGAACATCCAGCCGCGTCGGCAAGCGGTATTCGACCTGCACGGCGCCTTGCTCGATGCCGTGGAGCAACAGGACCCGGAACGCGCCAAGGCCCTGTCCCGGCAGTTGATCAATGAACCTTGAACCCGAGACCACTATGCCCCGTTCAGAAAGTGCCCTTGATGAACTGCTGATCGACGCCGAAGCCGATGACGAGGAGGTCCAGCACAGCCCGCCGGTGGTAAGCCGTCCGTGGTTGTTGCTGTTGGGCCTGATCCTGGTGGCGCTGAACCTGCGCCCGGCGTTGTCGAGCATGGCGCCTCTGCTCGCTGAGGTCTCCCACAGCCTGGGTCTCTCGGCGGCCAAGGCCGGGTTGCTGACGACGCTGCCCGTCTTGTGCCTGGGCCTGTTCGCGCCACTGGCTCCGATCCTGGCCCGACGTTTTGGCGCCGAGCGGGTGGTGCTGGGCATTCTGCTGACCCTGGCCGGTGGCATCATCCTGCGCAGTTCATTCGGTGAGGCCGGGCTGTTCGCCGGCAGCCTGCTGGCGGGCGCGAGTATCGGCATCATCGGGGTGCTGTTGCCCGGTATCGTCAAGCGCGATTTCGCCAAACAGGCCGGCACCATGACCGGCGTGTACACCATGGCCCTGTGCCTGGGTGCAGCGCTGGCGGCGGGATCCACGGTGCCCCTGAGTCATTACTTCGGCGACAGCTGGAACATCGGCCTGGGGTTCTGGATTCTCCCGGCGTTGGTCGCGGCGTTGTTCTGGTTGCCACAGGTCGGCCAGAAACACGGCGCGCACCAGGTGGCCTATCGCGTGAAGGGCTTGTTGCGTGATCCGCTGGCCTGGCAGGTGACCCTGTACATGGGCCTGCAATCCTCCCTGGCGTACATTGTGTTTGGCTGGCTGCCGTCGATCCTGATCGGCCGTGGCCTGAGCGCCACCCAGGCGGGCCTGGTGCTTTCCGGTTCGGTGATTGTGCAGTTGGCCAGTTCCCTGGCTGCGCCCTGGCTGGCCACCCGCGGCAAGGACCAGCGCCTGGCCATCGTGGTGGTGATGGTGCTGACCCTGGGCGGCCTGTTCGGTTGCCTGTATGCACCGTTGGACGGCTTGTGGGGCTGGGCGATTCTGCTGGGCCTGGGCCAGGGTGGCACTTTCAGCCTGGCGCTGACCTTGATCGTGCTGCGTTCACGGGACGCCCATGTAGCCGCCAACCTGTCGAGCATGGCCCAGGGCATCGGCTACACCCTGGCGTCCATGGGGCCGTTCGCGGTCGGGCTGGTGCATGACTGGACCGGTGGCTGGAACGCCACCGGCTGGATTTTCGCGGTGATCGGCCTGGGCGCGATCATCGCGGGGTTGGGCGCCGGGCGTGCGCGGTATGTCGGCGTGACCAGCGAAAAGGTCTAGAGGTACAGCACTTCCATAGTGCTGGAACCATCGATATGCACGTCGCTGCTGAGGTCGAGATTGTTCTTGGCAGCGATCACCGTATCGACCCTGACCAGGCTGCTCAGCGTCTGGAAGGCCGTCGGCCCGCTGGTGCTGCCGACGGTGTCGGTAAAGCCGAGAAAGCTGCGCGAACCGATGTCGATCGGGTTGCTGTTGGCGGTGCGCCAGGCGATCCCGCCGCTGGTGGACTCGGTGCCGTAAACCTCAGGCAGGCTGTCGATCACCGTCTGTTTGGGGTCGAAGGTCAGGGAGTACAGCCCGATCTTGTTGCCGCTCGGGTCCAGGCCCAGCCCGTAGTAGATTTCGCTGTTGACGTTGGCGGTGCCGTCGCGGTTGTCGCTCATGCGCAGGGCGTAGCGAGTCGCTGCCTCGCAGTTGATGGTCACGCTCAGGTAGCGCACCGGCAGGCGTTTGCCGCGATCAATGTTCAACTCCTGTTGGGAAATCTTGCCGTAGTCGATCAGCCCGTTGCTCGACAGCGCCGGTGTACAGGCGCTGGGAGTGAGCAAGCCGGTGATGCCGAGTTCAACACTGGAGGCTGCCGTGGCACCGCTGCTGAGGGTCAGCAGGGCAAGTGTTGCGAGAGAACGCTGGCGTAGGTGCATGACCATACTCCTTGATCAGAGGTAGATGATTTCAATCGTGCCGGAACCGTCGAGCAGTACTTCCGTACGCAGGTCCAGGCTGTTCATGGGGGACAGGACGGCGCGCACGCTGATCTGCCCACTCAGGTTCTGGATCGCGGTGGGGCCGGCATTGCTGCCGGGTAGAGCGGTAAAGCCGAGCAAACTGCTGCTGCCGATGGGAATGGGGTAGGCGCTGGAACTGCTCCAGGCCACGCCGCCAGTGGTGGAGTCGGTGCGGTACACCTGGGGCAGGGCGTCGGCGCGCAGGTCGAAGGGGTCGAAATAGAGGAAGTACCGGCCGATTTTATTACGGCTGTCGTCCACTCCCAGGCCGTAGGCGGTTTCGTCGATGCCGCCGGTGGCCGAGCCTTTGCGGTTGTCATGCATGCGCAAGGCGAAATGAGTCGGGCCGTCGCAGCCGATACTCAGCAGCAGGCTGCGGGAGACCAGCCCGGTTTCCTTGTCGGTGTTAAGGCTCCTGGACCACATACGGCCAAAGTCGATGATGCCGCCGTTGGACAGCGTGGTCTCGCAGGCCGCCGGGGCGAAACCGGCTTGCAGCGACAACTCCCGTGCGCGGCCGCTGGCGACGGCGTCGATCAAGCCGCTGGCTTCCCAGGTCACCGCGTCGCGCACTTGCAGGGCGTCGGCCTGCGCCCAGGCATTGACCAGCAATTGCGCCGAGAAGCTGCTGCCGGTGGTCGGCGCACCGTCGCGCAACGGTACGATGGCCTGGTCGGGCCGCCAGTCGAGTGTCCTGCCCCTGGCACTGGGCGCCTGGCCTTGCCCGCTGGTCAACCCCAGTTCAACAGCCTGGCCGTCGAGTACCGCATCGCTGATGTGCACGCGGTAACTGCCACGCTCGGTAAAGCGGTAGCGCTCGGCGGTCGCGGCCAGGGCTCGGTAGAACACGTGCATATCGGTGGGCGTCGGGCAGTTCAGGTTGAGGCTCAGGCGGCGTTCTCCCAGCAGGATTTCTGCGCCGGGGTTGCGCTGCACGGCGCGGTTCATCACGCCGAAATCCAGGCGCGACTGGCTTAGGGTCAGTTGGCATTCGTCGGCGTGCGCCCGGCCCTGGACGATGGCGCCCAGGGCCAATCCCAGCAGTAACAATCGCTTCATCACAGTCTTCCTCATGGCGTCACACAGCGGGCCGGGGCGGTTTCGAAATACACCTGCGGGTCGGCTTTTTCCGCGAGTTCAACCTGCAGTTCACAGCGGCTCATGCCCGGTGCCTTGACCCACAGGGGGCGTGGGTCCAGCACGTTCGGCAGGAACACCTGGCTGCCTTCCTGCACCAGGGTCACGAACTCGCCCTCGGCGGTACTCACCGTGGCGCCACGGGGCAGTGGCGTACCGTGGTCGGTTGCCACCGTGAGCAAGGCACGACGGGTCAGGGCCACGCCGAATTCCACGCGATCCACCGCGCCGCGCCCGGCGCTGATGACGGCCAGGCCGTTGCTGATATCGGCGTTGCGTGGCAGCGACTGGGTTTGCACTTCCACGGGGCTGCGCCCGTAGGCGGATACCTGCGGTACCACGGCCTGGCCCTGGAAGTCGGTCCATACCGGGCCGCTGGGCGTGGTGAGCTTGACCCCGGCCATATCGCCGACAGACACCAGCGCAAAGGTGTCGCGCACCGGATAAGGCGAGAAGGTCACGCCACCGCTGTGGGCCACCACCGCACCGCGCACACCGCCCTGGTAGCTGGAGCGCTCGGCGTCAGAGCGGCTGTAGTTCATGTCCAGTTGTGCATAGCGCGGCAGATAGGACACGCCGAGGGTGGATTCCACTTGTTGGTCGCGGCTGTCGTGCTCGGCACTGACCCGGTAACTGAGTTGATCGTTGACCTGCTCGTTCACCCCCAGGCCGATGCGATGCTCGCCACCGGAGTTGCGCACCCAGGAGCGCCCACGCCGGTTCTCACCCAGTGGCACGCTCAGGTTCAGGTACACCGCGTTCTCGTTATTCTGCCGGCCGCTGACCTGCCACTCGGCACTGGCCGACAGCGACACGCCGCGCACGCTGGTGCCCCATGAGGCCAGGGCACGGCTGCTGTTTTCGCCGTTGAACGTGGTGGTGCGCGACAGGCCGGCATTGAAGGCACCCAGCCATGGATGGGCCCAGCCCAGGGCCAGGCTCTGCTGGTCGCGATAGCGGGTGAGGCGACCTTCGTCGTCCCGTGAGTCGTAGTAGGCGGCGTCTTCCAGCTCCCGGTAGCCCATGGTGCGGTGGGAGGCGCCGGCGGTGATCGACCATTGCCGGCCCAGGCGCTGGGACAGGCTCAGGTCGGTCTGTACGCCGCGTTCACCCAGGCGTTGGGCATCGGCAATCTGGGTCGACAGTTGTAGCTGGCCGTCTGGCCACGGCAACAGGCCGAGGCTGGCACCCGTGGCACGGTAGTCTTCGGCGGCAAGCGCGCCGGCCCCCAGGCTCAGGCGCGGGTTCAAGGCGCCGCTCCAGCCGCCACTGATCACCCACGGATCGTCGCCGCGCGTATCGCCGATATTGCGCACCCGGCCCGCTCCCAGCGAGTAACCCGGCGCTGGCAGGCCGATGCCGAGCATCGCCGCCGGCACGCTGAAGCGCCGCTCTTCGCCGGTGCTTTCCTTGACCGTCACTTCAACGTCGGAGCGTGTGTTCAGGCGCCGTACGTCGGTGAGGGAGAACGGCCCGGCCGGCACCACGGTGGAGTGAATCAGCGCGCCGTTCTGGCGCACCTCCACCTGGGCCGGGCTGTTGGCGATGCCGCTGATGGTCGAGCCCTGTTCCTGGTCCTGCAGGGCCTGTTCGGTAAACAGCTGCATGCCGGTGATCTGCGCGGACGACAGCACCGGGTTGTAGAGGTTGATCTGCCCGGCTTGCAACACCGCCTGCTGCTCGGCGAAGGTGCGCTGGGCATAGGCTTCCAGGTGGGTACTGCGGGACCGGGAGTCTTGCCAGGTCTGGACCTGGCGGCTGCGCACGATCCAGTCGCCCGCGTTGAAGCCCAGCTCGGTATTGGCCGAGCCGAAGCGGCTGGCGTCGTCGCCATAACGGTTGTACAAACCGGTGAGGTCGTAGTTGAGCAAGCCGGCGAACCCTCCGGTTTCATAACCGGACAGCTCACGTTGGCGCGGGCGCAGGGCATCGGTGGGCACCATCAGGCTCACGCTCAGGCTGGCGGGGTCTTGCTCCACCACGGTTTGCGGGTATTCGCCGAGGAAGTCATGGCAGTGGCTGTCGGCCAGCGGGGCCGGTATCACCAGGTCGGCGGCGTCCAGCAGCGGGCGGTCGAAGCACAGCGCGCCCTGGCTGTCGAACTGCACATCGAGGCGGCCACGGCGCTGGCCGTTCACCGTCAGGCTCACGGCATGGCGGCCGCTGGTGTAGCGCGGTGCGTCGAGCAGCAGGTAGGCCAGCTCCGGGTCGATACCGCGCTGGTGCAGGGTTTGCGCGTCGAAGGCATCGGCCCAGGCATCGGCCGACAGCAACGCCATGGTCAGTGGCAGCGCGGCCCGCATCCGGGCGGGGCGTAAAGGACAGTCGGGCACGGCTTCGCCAGCCGGGTCAGTGGTTACTGTGTTCACGTAAAGGCACTCAGGTTATGGAAGCCGGCAACGGTTGGCGGGCTTCCCGGTGACAGTCACAGGGCTGTCACTTCGTTATTCAGCGTTTGCGGCGGTTATCGGTGCCTCATAGGCGGCGACGGCAAAGCCGTACACGGTGGCCGGTTGCAGGCGTACGGCCGTGGCGGTGTGGGGCGTGCTGAGCCGCAGGGTTTCGCCGGGCAACACATAAGTGCGCGGCAGCACCAGGCTCTGCTTGCCGGGCAGCAATTGCAGCTCCTGGGCCAGGCGCACCACGTAAGGCGTGGGGTTGGCGACGTTCAGGTGACCGGCGTTCAACGACCAGGTCAGCCCGGTCCAGGGTGTGCGGTTCGGCGCCAGGCCCTTGGGATGAATGATCACCGGCAGGTTCTGGCGCACGGTCACGCCCACCCGCGCATGGCCAGCCTGGGCGGCGTCACGGTCCTTGGGCATGCCTTCGAAGATCACCCGCTTCAGGCGTTGGGTTTTCAGGGGCGTGGGGTTGCGCAGGATAAAGCGCACCAACTGGCTTTTATCGGCCTCGACCCGGGACAGGGGCGGGGTGACGAACAGCAGCGATTCGGTGTCTTCCGGAATGTCTTCCAGGGTGACGTGCAGCAGGGCCAGTTTGCCGTCGGTGTTGGTCACCGACACCGAAGCTTCGCCGTCGGCCTCGTTGACGATCACCACCGAGGTGTCGGGCACCATGCCGTCGGCAAACGCCTGGGTGCTCAGCAGCCAGCCCAGGGCCAGCAAGGTTGGATAGGTCTTCATGACGCAGTTCCTAAAATGATCACAGGGCTTAGAGGTAACGCAAATCCAGGACCAGTGAGCCATCGAGGGGAACGTCTTGCCTGAGGGTCAGACGGTTCGCCGGGTGGATGGTGGTCTGTGCGCGGATCCGGGTGGTCAGGGTGACGATGGGTTCCGGAAACGGTCGGCCGGGACGGGCGAAGCCCATGAGTGTCTTGGGGTGGATGGCCGGTTGGGGAGCCCAAAGGCCGCCTTCGGGGTTTGACACAAGTGACTGCATGGCCTGGCCGTCTCCTTGCGCCGCTTCGAACGCCAGGTCGACGTAACCCAACTGCTCCGCGGGCGCGATGGGGTTTCTCCCCAGGCCGTAGGTAGTGTCCGGTGCGGCGGACGAATCTTCGCGGCTGTCCAGGCCAATCAGGCCAAACAACAAGGGGCCGCTGCAGTGGATCTCTACCTCCAGCCATTGGGTAGGCAACGGGGTGGGAGCCACCTGGTTGAGGAGATGGGCAGGGATGGTGCCGTGGTCGATGATGCCGCTGCCGGAGAGCGCGATGGTGCAGGAGCTGGGGGTAACCAGGCCCGACAGGGTCATCTCGGTGGCGGTGCTGGCAAACACGCTAGAGCCGGTGTTGAGCAATAACAGCGCCGTGCACAGGCGTAGGGTTCTGTTCATCATTCGGTCTTCAATGTGTTCGGTGCAGGTAAGGCGCCTCGCCGCGAACGACGAGGCCGCGGGTTCACAGGTACTTCACTTCCAGCGTGGCCGAGCCGTCGATCGGGTGTTCATCGCTCAGGTCCAGGCTGTCGGCCCGGGCGATCTGCGCGTACACCACCAGGTCGCTGACGACTTGCTGGATCGGCACCGGCAGCCAGGTGCCCGAGGTTCTATCGCCGAAAGCCGCCAATGCGCTGGGTGGCAGGATCGCGTCCGCCGACTCTGCCCAGGTCGTGCCGTTATCCCCGGATTCCAGCACCGTGACGGCGACAGAGTCGGCGACTGCGTTATTCAGCATCAGGTCGTAGGCCCCCAGCTTCTGCGTACCGTTGATCAACCCCAGGCCGTAGGTGCCGCCGCTGGAGTTGGACCCGGCGCGGTTGTCGGTGCCCTTGACGGCAAACAGGGTGCCGCCGTCGCAGGTGATGGTCAGTTGCAAGGTGGTGCGTGGCAGTTGTTTGGGGGTCGTGAGGTTCAGGTCTTTGGCGGAGATCTTGCCGTAGTCCACCATCCCTCCGCCGGACAGGCCAGGTGTGCAGGCGTTGGGGGTAATCACCCCTTTGACAGTCAGGTCGACGGTGGACGCCGCCAGGGCAGAGGCGCTGGTGCTGAGCAGCAGCGCGGTGGCCAGGGCATTGAGCGTAAGTTTCATGGGGCACACGTTTCCTTTCGAGTGGGGCCGGTTGAATAAAGGGTTACAGGTACTTCAGTTGCACGGTGGCATGGCCGTCCAGCGGCACTTCGTCGAGCACGGTCAGGCGGTCGGTGCCGTCGACCATCGTGTACACGCGCAGGTCGGCACTGAATTGCCGTATCGCAATCGGGGTGTTCGCACCGCCGTTGGTGGCGACCGAGGTTTGGGTGTAGTGGCCCAGGTAAATCGACGGGAGCCAGGTCACCCCGCCATCGGTCGAGTTGATCGTCTTGACCGTGACGCCGTCCGCGACCGGGTTGAGCAGGCCGAATGCGGTGGCGCCAAGTTTTTCGCCACTGTCCGTCAGCCCCAGGCCATGCCAGTAGTCGTTAATTGCCGAAGTGCCGGCGCGGTTATCGATCGTGCTCAGCGCGATGAACGTTGGCGCCTCACACAGGACTTCCATTTGCATGGTCTGCGGCTGCAGTGAGGTCGGGCTGTCGGTGTTGAGTTCCTTGGCCGGCATTTTTCCGTAATCCACCACGCCTCCGCCGGAGAGCATGGGTTCACAGGCATTCGGCGTGATGGTGCCCGTGACGGCGAAGTCGGTACTGCTGGCGGCCAGTACGGTGGGGGCCAGCAGCAACGTGGCGAGAAAGACAGCGGGTGAGGAATTCATCATCGAGCAGCACCTTTTGGTTGCAGGTCAGGGGCGAAGGTGGGTTACAGGTAGAGCACTTCAATGGTGGCCGAGCCGTCGATATTGACTTCGTTGCTCAGGTCCAGGCCGTCGGTGCGGTTGATGTAGCCGCTGTAGGCCACGGGGGTGACCAGTTGCTGGGTGGCACGCGGGGTGCTGGCGTCTGCCAGGGTGGCGACCGAGAGATAGGTGCCGGTTTCAAAGCTGTTCCAACGCTCCCAGGTGACGCCATTGTCGAAAGACCCGATGGCTTGCACGGTTTCGCCGTCGGCCTGGGGCGGGCTACCGGTGGCGCCAAGGGTCAAGCTATAGGAACCCAGCTTTTGCGTGCCGTTGATAAATCCCAGCCCGAAGCCGCTGCCGCTGCCGGAGCCAATACGGTTGTCGGTCGCCTTGAGGGCGAAGATCACCGGCGCATCGCAGGTCACGGTCATTTGCAGCGTGACTTTCGGCAACAGGGTGATCTGGGTGGCGTTCAAGTCCTTGGCCGACATCTTGCCGTGGTCGATGACCCCGCCACTGGACAGGCTCGGCGTGCAGGCATTCGGGGTGATGATGCCCTTGACTGTCAGGTCCACGGTGCTGGCGGCGAAGGCGGGGGCGGTGCCAGTGATCAGCAGGGCGCTGGCGACGGCGATCAGGTGCTTGTTCATGGTTGTATTGTCTCGGTGTTGGATCAACTGACGGGTGCAGCTCACCGCAGCGCAGAAAGAGGCGCGGTTGGGCGTCGGGTCAGTTCGGATAGTTGGCCGCCAGGTGAGTTGGCGGGTTGCCCTCTTGGGGTGGGGCGCAATTTAGCGCCGGGGGGGAGGAGGGGAAATACAAGAATTACGACAATCCGCTATCCCTCTAGCTCGCCTGCGTCAAGTCGGAATAGGTGGGCGGAGCTGTAGGAAAAACTGTCTTTTCGTAGTTCTTGTATCGCAAGAGTGGTATTCATGTGGATAGCTTGATTCGGTAATGGGTGCCAGGCGGATGGGTTAAGGATCACCGTCAAGCGCACCCTCACTAGACGATATGCCTGGGCCGTCTGATGGCCCTGGCAGGTCGGCGCCGATATCGAGGTGGCCATGATGCCAAGCGTGTTTGCTGACGACGCCCCCAGGCAGCAAACGGTGCCATGGCGCAGTCCTCCTGTTCACTGGAAGCACCTGAGCGTGCTGATCGTCGAGGACCATCAGGCCTATCGCGCCTTGATGGGCTGGTTCCTGCAAAAATTCGAAGTCGATCACGAACTGGTGTGCAACGGGCAGGCCGCGTTGACCGCCATCGCCCTGCGGCATTTCGACCTGGTGATCAGCGATTGCCGCATGCCGGTGCTGGATGGCTATAGCATGGCTCGTGAGATCAGGCGGCGAGAGGCCGTACACAGCCGCCCGCGTGTGCCGATCATTGCCTTGACCGCCAAACTCTCTGCGGACGATGCGCGCCGCTGCCTTGAGGCCGGCATGGATGCCTGGCTGCTCAAGCCGCTGACCCTGGAACAATTGCGCGGGGTGCTGGAGCAGTGGCTGCCACAGCCGCCGGGCGCCAGTACGAACCCGCCTGCCACAGCCTGCGCCGCGGCGCACTGGCCGACTCGTGCCGAACTGATCAGGACATTTGGTGATGAACAGGTGGTGAACCAGATGTTGCGCACCCTGGTGCGCGAGGCCGAGGCTGATTACGCCGGCCTGGTACAGGCTTGCCGCATCGTCGACCCGCATGCATTGGTCGACTGCCTGCATCGCCTGGCGGGAAGCCTGGCGTTTTTTGGCGAGACGGAGCTGGATCGCTGTGCGGGGGAGTTGATCGAACAGGTGCGCAAGCATGGGATCCGGTGCAACAGGCGGGCATTGCAGCGGTTCGACCAGGACCTGCTGGTGTATCTGCGCTATTTGACAGATTTATGACATTTTCAGCGATTCTGTAGGGGGTATTACCTCTGTCTGTGGGCTTAGTTTGTAGGTGGTTTCCTTTTTTGTTGTAAGTAAAAAATCACCCGCTTAAGAACACGGGACGCCATTGAAAACCGCTCCCAGGTGGGCGGTTGTTGCCCGGGACGGACAGGGTTATTTTGCGCAAATCAATTTGCCATCACTCATGGATTTCTATGCTTCGCGTAATTATTGCTGACGATCATCCCATTGTTCGGATCGGGCAGAAGGTGGTGATCGAGGCCAACGGCAAGTGCAAGGTGGTCGGTGAGGCCAACGGCCCGGATGAGTTGCTGCGGGTACTGGGCAGCACCCCTTGCGATGTGCTGGTGACGGACTTCGCCATGCCGGGCGGGCAGCAGGCTGACGGCTATGTGTTGTTGGGCTTGTTGCAACGCCAATACCCCGGGGTGCCGGTGATCCTGGTGACGATGTTCGCCAATATCGCCACCCTGCGTGCCTCGTTCGCCGAGGGCGCCCGAGGCATTGTCGCCAAGAGTGCATCGGCCAAGGAGTTGCCCACGGCCATCAAGGAAGTCTGCGAGGGCAAGACCTTCGTCAGCGAGTCCCTGCGGACCCAGTTGGTGCAGGCCGGCACGGGCGATCAATCACAACCGCCGCAACTGTCGGGCAAGGAACGCGAAGTGGTGCGCATGCTGGCCAGCGGCATGACCGTCAGCCAGATTGCCGCGCGGGTCAATCGCAGCATCTCCACCATCAGCAAACAGAAAAGTACCGCGATGAACCGGCTGTGTATCTCCACCGATGTGGATTTGTTCCACTATGCTCGCAGCAGCGGAATGGTGCCCTGAAGGGACGGGATGAGGTATTCCTGGCGTTGATGCCAGTAGTGTTCCCCGGCCTTGGGGATTATCGTACCGGCCATCCCAACTTCTTTTGCGGAACCTGCCCATGAGCGACGCCCATAACGCCTTGATCACCGAGTTCTACAGTGCATTCCAGCGCCTGGATGCCGAAGCCATGAGCGCCTGCTACAGCGACGACGTGGTGTTCAGCGACCCGGCATTCGGTGAACTGCGTGGCCGTGATGCCGGCGACATGTGGCGCATGCTGACCACCCGGGCCAAGGACTTTTCCCTGACCTTCGACGGTGTGCGCAGCGATGAAATCACCGGCAGCGCCCACTGGGTGGCGACCTACCTGTTCAGCGCGACGGGCAACACCGTAGTCAACGATATCCGGGCGCGCTTTGTGTTTCGTGATGGCAAGATCTGCGAGCACCACGACCACTTTGACCTGTGGCGCTGGTCGCGGCAGGCGTTGGGCACCAAAGGCCTGTTGCTGGGCTGGACGCCGCTGGTGAAAAACGCCGTGCGGGCCCAGGCGCTGAAAGGGTTGAAGGCGTTCCAGGCCAGTCGTTGATAAGATTGGCGTTCCTTTGGTTTGCCGAATTGATCCGTGACGACTCCTTCTGAAGCCAAACCGTGGTTTGTCTACCTGGTGCGCGCCGCCAATGGCTCGCTCTATTGCGGCATCAGCAATGACCCGGTGCGCCGCTTTGCCATGCACCAGAGTGGCAAGGGCGCACGGTTTTTCCTCTCAAGCCCCGCCGTGGCGCTGGTGTACACCGAGGCATGCATCAGCAAGGCCGAGGCGCTGCGCCAGGAACGGCTGATCAAGAAACTCAAGAAAAGGGCCAAGGAGTGCCTGGCGGCGATCGGCCCATCAGTTTGACTGATAGGTTCCCATGCGCGCCTTTGCCGGGTTTGCAGGCTAAGCTGGACGCTCACTCATTGAGCGGAGCCTGGCATGACTGAGTTGATCCTGCACCACTACCCGCAATCCCCATTTGCCGAAAAGGCCCGCCTGTTGCTGGGCTTCAAGGGCTTGTCCTGGCGTTCGGTGCACATCTCGCCGGTGATGCCCAAGCCTGACTTGACGGCCCTCACCGGTGGTTATCGCAAGACCCCGGTGTTGCAGGTGGGCGCCGATATCTACTGCGACACCGCACTGATCGCCCGCCGCCTGGAGCAGGAAAAGTCCGTGCCGGCGCTGTTTCCCCAAGGCCTGGAACTGGTCAGCCAAAGCTTCGCCGCCTGGGCTGATTCGACGGTGTTCTCTCATGCCGTGAGCCTGGTGTTCCAGCCGGAATCCCTGGCGGTCAAGTTCGCCAAAGTGCCGCCGGAAATGCTCCAGGTGCTGGTGGCCGACCGCAGCAAATTGTTCAGTGGCGGCACGGCCACCCGTGTGCAACTGGATCAGGCCAAGCATCAATGGCCGGTGATCATCGGTCGTATCAATCAGCAGTTGCAGCACCAGCAGGGCGACTTCCTGTTCGGCGAGCCGTCGATTGCCGACTTCGCCCTGGCGCACCCGTTGTGGTTCCTCATGGGATCGTCGGTCACCTCGCCGCTGGTGGAAACCTATCCTGCGGTGGCCGCCTGGCTCGCCCGGGTGTTGGGTTTCGGGCATGGCACGTCGAGCCAGATGAGTGCCGAGCAAGCCCTGGAAGTCGCGCGCAATGCCACGCCGGCCAACCTGCCGGAAGAAATCTTCGAAGACCCGAACGGCTTCAAGCCCGGCCAGCAAGTGACCATCAGCGCCACCGACTACGGCACCGATCCGGTGGCCGGGGAGTTGCTGTTTGCCGGCCGCGAAGAGCTGATTCTGCGGCGCACCGATGACCGCGCCGGCACCGTGCATGTGCACGTTCCGCGCTTCGGATTTCGGATCCAACCGGCGTGACTGAAATTATTTTCAAATCGGTGTGAGGTAAACCTGTCGGCCATCCGTGTAGTGCTTGAAACTGCGATTAATTCGCATTAACAGCGTTTTTACACACGGGTTCTCAAGCATGAAGTCCAGGGCAACGTCGGCGGGTTCGGTTAAACATTGGCTGGGAGCCTCGGTATTGGCAGTTTCGGGGCTGGCGCTGTTGCCCCTGGGCGTGGCGCAGGCGGCCGAGGCGCAGCAGCAGAGCACGCTGTTCAACTTTGCCCTGGCCGCCAAGCCGCTGCCCCAGGCCTTGAGCGACTTCACCCGGGTGACCGGCATCAGCGTGGTCTACACCGACGAAGCGCCGTACGCCATCAAGGCCCCGGCCATCACCGGGCAGATGAGTGCGGCCCAGGCCATGCAACGCCTGCTGGGTAATTCCGGCTTCACCTTCCGCCAGATCGACGCCCGCACCCTGGCCCTGGAACCGCTGCCCACCGACGGCGCGCTGAACCTCGGCGCCACCACCATCAACGGTGCCGCCCTGGCCTCGGATACCACCAGCTATCAACCGCCGCCTACCAGTTCGGTGATGCGTTCCCACGGCCTGCTGCTGGAAACCCCACAGACTGTCAACGTTGTACCGGCCCAGGTGATGCGCGATCAACAGCCGCGCAACCTCGACGATGCCCTGACCAACATCAGTGGCATCACCCAGGCCAACACCTTGGGCAGCACCCAGGACGCGGTGATGCTGCGGGGTTTTGGTGACAACCGAAACGGTTCGATCATGCAGGACGGCATGCCGCTGGTGCAGGGCCGCGCGCTGAATTCCACCGCCGAGCGCGTCGAAGTGCTCAAGGGCCCGTCGTCGTTGCTGTATGGCATCCAGGATCCGGGCGGCGTGGTCAATATCGTCAGCAAGAAACCCGAGCTGATCCAATCCACCTCGCTGACCGTGCGCGGCTCGACCTTTGGCGACGGCAAGAACGGCAGCGGCGGCAACCTCGACACCACAGGGCCCATCGGTGACAGCGGGTTGGCGTACCGCTTGATCGTCGATCACGAAGACGAAGATTACTGGCGCAACTACGGCACTCACCGCGAGAGCCTGATCGCACCGTCGCTGGCCTGGTACGGCGACAACACCAAGCTGTTGTTTGCCTATGAGCACCGGGAGTTTCTCTCGCCGTTCGACCGGGGCACCGCCATCGACCCCAAGACCAACCACCCGCTCAACATCCCGTCGACTCGCCGCCTGGACGAGCCCTTCAACAACATGGAAGGCCGCTCCGACCTGTACCGCTTCGAGGCCGACCACGATTTGAATGACGACTGGAAAGCCCACTTCGGCTACAGCTGGAACCGCGAGACCTACGACGCCAGCCAGGTGCGTGTGGTCAAGGTCAACGCCAATGGCACCCTGACCCGCAGCATGGACGGCACCCAGGGCGCACTGACCACCGACCGCTTCGCCACCGCCAGCCTTGAAGGCAAGGTCAACGTCGCGGGCATGCAGCACGACCTGACCTTCGGCCTGGATGACGAGTACCGCAAGATCTACCGGGCCGACCTGATCCGCCAGGCGCCCCGTGGCACGTTCAACTACAACGATCCGGTCTATGGCAATGAAGTGGCGGGCACCACCGTCAGCGCGCCGGACAGCAACCAGATGGACCTGCTGCGCAGCGACTCGCTGTTCCTGCAGGATGCGATCCACCTCACCGACCAGTGGATCCTGGTGGGTGGCGCGCGTTATCAGATGTACGACCAATACGCCGGCAAGGGTGTCCCGTTCACCGCCAACACCGACGGCAATGGCCAGAAGTGGGTGCCACGCGCGGGCTTGGTGTACCGCTACACTGACGAGCTGTCGTTCTATGGCAGCTACACCGAGTCGTTCAAGCCCAACTCCACCATCGCACCGCTGGCGAACAAAAGTGTGCTGGATGGCAGCCTTGAGCCGGAGCAGTCGAAGTCCTGGGAGTTGGGGACCAAGCTCGATATACCGGGGCGCATCACCGCCAGCGCCGCCCTGTTCAACATCGAAAAACGCAACGTGCTGGTGCAGGTCGGCGATGGCCTGACCTCGGTCTACAGCGTCGCCGGCAAAGTGCGCTCCCGAGGCCTGGAACTGGATGCCAGCGGCCAACTGACGGATAAGTGGAGCGTGATCGGCAGCTATGCCTACACCGATGCAGAGGTTACCGAAGACCCGGAATACAAAGGTAATCGCCTGCAAAACGTGGCGAAGAACACTGGCTCGCTGTCGGCGGTGTATGACTTCGGCAGCATTCTCGATGGCGACCAACTGCGGGTCGGCGCCGGGGCACGTTATGTCGGCGAGCGTGCAGGGGACGCGGCCAACAGCTTCGAACTGCCGAGCTACACCGTGGCCGATGCGTTCGCCACCTATGACACTAAAATCGAGGGGCAGAAGGTCAAGTTCCAGCTCAACGTGAAGAACCTGTTTGACCGTACCTATTACACCTCGGCCGTGAACACCCAGTTCGTGTCCATCGGCGATGCGCGGCAGGTGTCGGTGTCCAGCACCCTGACGTTCTAAATTCGGCTACACCGTATGGCGCGGTAGCCGGCTGCCTCGCCATACGGTTGTCGAGCTGCTAGCGTGGCCGCCATTAATGACTTTGCGGGAACACGATAGCGATGCAGTTGGGGCGATGGATACACACCGGCGGGCTGCTGCTGGGCTTGAGCTTGTTGCTGGGCGGTTGCGCCACGGCGCCGAAAATTTCCACCAGCGCCAGCCTCGACCAGTTGCTGGCCGACCCGGCACTGCACGGCGCCAGCGTGTCGCTGATGGTGCGCGATGCCCGCAGTGGCAACACGCTCTACCAGCACAACCCGCGTACGCGGCTGAGCCCGGCTTCGAGCCTCAAGCTGTTGACCACTGCGGCGGCGATGGATGTGCTGGGGCCGCAGTATCGGTTTTCCACGCAACTGTTGAGCGACGGCATCCGCCAGGGCGCGGTGCTTGACGGTAACCTCTACCTGCGCGGCCTGGGCGACCCGACGATCCAGTGGGCGGACTACCAGGCGCTGGCGGCCAACCTGGCGCAGCAGGGCATCCGGCAGGTGCGGGGCGACCTGGTGTTCGACGACACGTTCTTCGACGCCGAGCGCCTGGGCACCGACTGGTCCCAGGACGATGAAAGCACCTACTACGGCGCGCAGATTTCGGCGCTGACGGTGTCGCCCAATGACGACTTTGATGCGGGCTCCCTGCTGGTCACGGCCAGGGCGCCGGTCGTGGCAGGGCGCCCGGTGACGGTGGAGATCAGCCCGGCTACCGATTACGTGCAGCTCAGCAACCGTGCGGTCAGCGGCACAGGCAACAGCTATGGAATCAATCGCCAGCACGGCACCAACCTGTTGCGCCTCAGTGGCGCGCTGGCGCCGGGCAGGCAGAGCCCGCAACTGGTCAGTGTGTGGGAGCCGACGCAACTGGTGGCCAACCTGTTTGAACAGGCCTTGGCGCAGCAGGGGATTGTCGTGCAGGGGCGTCGGATGATCGGGGGGGTGACGCCGACCACGGCGACGGTGCTCGCGCTGCATGAGTCGGCGCCGTTGCAGGAACTGATCACGCCGTTGCTCAAGCTTTCCAATAACAACATGTCTGAAGCCTTGCTCAAGAGCATGGGGCGCAAGACCGTGAATGCCGGTACGGCGCCTGCCGGTGTGGCGGCGGTGGCCGGGTTCCTGAAGCGTCAGGGGATTGATACGGCGACGTTGAACCAGGTGGACGGTTCAGGGTTGTCCAGGCGTAACCTGGTGTCGTCGCAGAACCTCACGGATGTGCTGCTGGCCGCCAGCAAACAGCCCTGGTTCAACGCCTGGTACAACGCGTTGCCGGTTGCCGGTAATCCGCAGCGACTGGTGGGCGGCAGCCTGCGTTACCGCCTGCGGGGCACCGCTGCGGAAAACAACCTGCACGGCAAGACCGGCTCCATGAGCGGCGTGTCGTCGTTGACCGGGTATGTCACCGATGCCAATGGGCGCAAGCTGGTGTTTTCGATGGTGACCAACAATTACGTGGTCGCAGGCGCGCGGGTCAAGGCGCTGGAAAACCGCCTGGCCACGGCACTGGCCAACAGCACGGACTATTGAGCACTGAAGTTCAAAGGTGGGAGCGGGCTTGCTCGCGAATGCGCTGGTTCAGTCAGTACATGTGTTGACTGTCACACCGCTTTCGCGAGCAAGCCCGCTCCCACATTGGACCTGTGCTGTCAGGCAGATTGCATTTCAAGGCAGGAACGCCTGCCGGTATTCACCAGGGGTGGCGCCCATCGCCTGGCGGAACCGGTTGGTAAAGTGGCTCGCGCTGGAAAATCCGCACGCCAGGGCAATCTCGCCCAGCGGCAACGACCCACCCCGCAACAACTCCCGGGCGCGGGCCAGGCGCCGCGCCAGCAGGTATTGATGGGGCGGCAGTCCAAAACTCTCGCGAAACATCCGCGCAAAGTGGTACTCCGACAACGCACACAAGCCTGCCAACTGCCCCAGGCTGATCGGCTCCGCCAGTTGCTGGTCGATGTGCTCCACCAGTTGCCGGCGCTGGTGGGCGGCCAGCCCGCCTTTCAAACGCAAACCCTCGCGCATCCCCACCTGGCTGAGCAAGGTATGGCTGAGCATCTCATGGGCCAGGCTGCTGGTCAGCAGGCGTTCGCCGGGCTCTTTCCAGTTCAGGCTGATCAACTGGTGAAAACGCCGGGCCTGCCGCGCATCGTCGAGGAAGGTGCTCTCGCGCAGTTGCAACTCGCGGGGTTCGCGGTCCAGCAAGGTGACGCAGCCCAGGGCGAATTGCTCGGGGCTGAAATACACGTGGGCCAGGCGGATTTCGCCGTTGATCACCCAGGCCGACTGATGCTCGGCCGGCAGGATGCACAGCTTGTCCGGGCCGCCCTTGGTGCCGGGCTGGTCGCGGCGAAAGGTGCCGGTGCCACCGCCGATGTAGCAGGACAAGGTGTGGTGCTCGGGGGCTTCGTAATCCTGGGCGTCGTGATGGTTGCTCCACAAGGCTGCAGACAAGCCGTCACCGAGCTCGGCGCACAGCTCGAGGCGAGCGTTGGGCGAGCGGTTGAGGGATTGAAAGACTTGCAGGGTTTCCAGTGGCGGCATATTCGTACTCTCTGACGGCTTGCATCCTACTCCCAGCGGCGGCGGCTGTGATCCCGGCAGCCGACAAAAGCGCAAGAATGTGCAAGAGACCTGGTGCCGCCAGGGGCGAAACTGTGGCTCAACCCTCGGAGCCCGCCATGAACCTTTTCCTGTATTTACTCACCGTATTGATCTGGGGCACCACCTGGATTGCCCTCAAGTGGCAACTGGGCGTGGTGGCGATTCCGGTGTCCATCGTCTATCGCTTTGGCCTCGCGGCGCTGGTGCTGTTCGTGATGCTGCTGCTCAGCCGCAAGCTGCAGGTGATGAACCGGCGCGGGCATCTGATCTGCCTGGCCCAGGGCCTGTGCCTGTTTTGCGTCAACTTCATGTGCTTCCTGACCGCCAGCCAGTGGATTCCCAGCGGCCTGGTGGCGGTGGTGTTCTCGACGGCCACCTTGTGGAACGCGCTGAACGCCCGGGTGTTCTTCGGGCAGAAGGTCGCACGCAATGTGTTGATGGGCGGCGGCCTTGGCTTGCTCGGCCTCGGGCTGTTGTTCTGGCCGGAACTGGTGGGGCACACCGCCAGCCCGCAAACCTTGCTCGGCCTGGGTTTGGCATTGCTCGGCACCATGTGTTTCTCGGCGGGCAATATGCTGTCGAGCCTGCAGCAGAAGGCGGGCCTCAAGCCACTGACCACCAATGCCTGGGGCATGGCCTATGGTGCGTCGATGCTGGCGATGTACTGCGCGGTGCAGGGCATTCCGTTCGACATGGAATGGAACAGCCGGTACATCGGTTCGCTGCTGTACCTGGTGATCCCGGGTTCGGTGATTGGCTTTACCGCCTACCTGACTCTGGTCGGGCGCATGGGGCCGGAGCGGGCGGCGTATTGCACCGTGCTGTTCCCGGTGGTGGCGTTGAACGTCTCGGCGTTTGCCGAGGGCTATCAGTGGACGGCGCCGGCGTTGGCGGGGTTGGTGCTGGTGATGCTGGGGAATGTGTTGGTGTTTCGCAAGCCCAAGGCTGGCGCGCCGATCAATCCAATCTACAAGGCGAAGCAGGTTTAGTGTGGGGGCTCGACAGCTCCCACATTTGATCTCCTTTACCTGAGAATCACCGTTCATTACTTCAGGCCCAGGCGCTTGGCCATTCGTCCCAGGTTGGCCCGGTCCAGGCCCAGCTCGCGGGCGGCACTGGCCCAGTTGTGCTGGTGGCGTTCCAGGCAGGCGCTGATGACCTGGCGCTGGTAGTTCTCGGTGGCCAGGCGCAGGTCGCCGGTGACGTCCGGCACGGGGTCGGGCTGCGCTTCGAGCGGTGGCGCGGTGGCGTTCGGCAAGTCCAGATCCGCCGCGCTGAGGCTGAGAATCTTCGGGCGCTCCCGGCAGTTACCCAGGGCTTTCAAGGCGCTGCGGCCGATCAAGTGTTCCAGTTCGCGCACATTCCCCGGCCAGGTATAAGCCAGCAGTGCCGCCTGGGCATCGCTGGTCAGGCGCAGGCTGCCCAGGCCCATGCGTGAGCGGTTCTGTTCAAGGAAAAAGCCCGCCAGCAACAGCACATCGCGACCGCGCTCACGCAGGGCTGGCACTTGCAGGGGATACACGCTTAAACGGTGATAGAAGTCGGCACGATAGCGGCCGCTGCGTACTTCTTCGGCCAGATCCCGGTTAGTGGCAGCGATCAGGCGCACATCCACCTGGTGCTCCTTGTCAGACCCCAGGCGCTGCAACTGGCCACTTTGCAGCACCCGCAGCAGCTTGGCCTGCACGGTGAGGGACAACTCGCCCACTTCATCAAGAAACAGCGTGCCGCCATTCGCCAGCTCGAACTTGCCCCGGCGTTCGTTGAGCGCGCCGGTAAACGCCCCGCGCACGTGGCCGAACAGTTCGCTTTCCACCAGGGTTTCCGGCAGGGCGGCGCAGTTGAGGCTGATCAGCGGTTTCTCGGCGCGGTTTGATGCAGCATGGATCGCCTGGGCCACCAGCTCCTTGCCCACGCCGGTCTCGCCGGTGATCAATACCGTCAGGTCACTGCCACCCACCAGGTTGATTTCTTCCACCAGGCGTTTGTGGCTCTTGCTCTGGCCGATCATTTCCTTGTGCTGCTGGCCGCTGGCCTGGCGGTAGATTTCGGCGCGCTGGTGTTCGTCTTCGGCACGCAGGGCCAGGCGTTCAATGCGTTCAGCGACATTGACGGTGGCGGCGGCGAGGCTGGCGAAGGCTTGCAGGGCGTCCAGTTCCACCCGTTCGAAGCGCTCGGTATCCAGGGCGTCGAGGGTCAGCAGGCCCCAGGGCCGGTCGTCGACAAACAGCGGGCAGCCCATGCAGTCGTGGACTTCCAGATGCCCGTGCAGGCCATCCACCAGGCCGTCATAGGGGTCGGGCAGTTCGCTGTCGCTTTCAAAGCGGGTAGGGCCGGGGCTGCTGAGCAGCACGGCGAAACGCGGATGTTCGCTGACCTTGAAGCGCCGGCCGAGGGTGTCGGTACTCAAGCCATCCACCGCCAGCGGCACCAGCCATTCGCCGTCGAGGCGCAGCAGGGCGGCCGCGTCGCAGGGCAGCAGGGCGCGCATGGCCTGGAGCAGGCGCCGGTAACGCTCGCCTTCGGGCAACTCGCGGGACAGGTCGGCGACCAGGGGCAGCAGGGTGGTGAGCAGCGGCTTCGCAGTCATAATGACTCCTTGTGGTCATAGTGACTATATAGCGTAGGAAGTCATACTGACTACATTAATATTAAGTATTTGATTTATAAGGATTTATTAGTTGGCATGAATACT
This sequence comes from Pseudomonas sp. KK18, assembly GCF_037094675.1. Taxonomy (NCBI): domain Bacteria; kingdom Pseudomonadati; phylum Pseudomonadota; class Gammaproteobacteria; order Pseudomonadales; family Pseudomonadaceae; genus Pseudomonas; species Pseudomonas sp. KK18. The sequence continues at coordinate 6,014,698 of NZ_CP146605.1, read as the reverse complement.
GAGTAGTAAAGGGTATTCAGTAAGAAGACTCAGGAGTCTGCCATGCTTAGTGCCCAAGACCGTGCCATCGTCAAATCCACCGTGCCCCTGCTGGAAAGTGGCGGCGAAGCCTTGATCACCCATTTCTACCGGATGATGCTGTCCGAATACCCAGAAGTACGCCCGCTGTTCAACCAGGCCCACCAGGCCAGCGGCGACCAGCCCCGGGCCTTGGCCAACGGCGTGCTGATGTACGCCCGGCATATCGACCAACTCGACCAGTTGGGCGATCTGGTGGCGAAGATCATCAACAAGCACGTGGCCCTGCAGATCCTGCCGGAGCATTACCCGATTGTCGGTACCTGCCTGCTGCGGGCAATTTCCGAAGTGCTGGGCAGCGAAATCGCCACCCCTGAAGTGATGAGTGCCTGGGGCGCCGCCTATGGCCAATTGGCCGACATCCTGATCGGTGCCGAGGCGGCTATCTATAAAGAGAAGGAACAAGCACCGGGCGGCTGGCGTGGCGCGCGGCCGTTCACCTTGGTCAAGCGTGTGGAGGAGAGCGCGGAAATTATCTCGTTTTACTTCGCGCCTGTGGATAACGGCCCGATCCTGGCCGCCGAGCCTGGGCAGTACATCGGCATGAAGCTGGTACTGGAGGGCGAGGAAGTGCGCCGCAACTATTCCCTGTCGGCGCGTGGCGATTCGGGCCAGTACCGCATCAGCGTCAAGCGCGAAGCCGGTGGGCGGGTGTCGAACTACCTGCATGACCAGTTCCAGGTGGGTGCGACCATCGATCTGTTCCCGCCTTCGGGGGAGTTCACCCTGGCGGCCAGCGACAAGCCATTGGTGCTGATCAGCGGCGGCGTGGGCATCACGCCAACATTGCCGATGCTCGAAGCGGCGCTGGCCACCGAGCGTCCGATTCACTTTATCCACTGCGCGCGTAATGGCGGCGTGCATGCGTTCCGCGAATGGGTGGATGGCCTGGCCGCGCAGCATCCGCAACTCAAGCGCTTCTATTGCTACGCCGAGGATGATGGCGTGAGCCCGGCGGCGGACAAGGTCGGGATGCTGAGCCAGGAGCAACTGGCGGCGTGGTTGCCCCAGGAGCGCGATGTGGATGCGTACTTCCTGGGGCCTAAAGGCTTCATGGCGGCGATCAAGCGTCACTTGAAGGTCCTGGGTGTGCCGGAAGCGCAGAGCCGGTATGAGTTCTTTGGGCCGGCGTCGGCTCTGGAATAACTTACTCGGTCAAAAATGTGGGAGCGGGCTTGCTCGCGAAAGCGGAGTGTCAGTCACTGAATGTGTGTCTGATACACCGCCTTCGCGAGCAAGCCCGCTCCCACATTTTGATCTCCATTTTCCCTGATTAATCTCCTGTTAATGCCTCCTGTTTAAACCTCCACACGCCAACTGCTCAACTTTCACCGTCCGCGTGTAAACTTGCGGCCATTGGCACAACCATCATTGGCTAAAGGGAAACGGGGATGATCGACGAATTGCGTTTGGGCAGGGAGCGACGCTTTCTGGTACTGCTGGGCATCATCTGCCTGGCGCTGATCGGTGGGGCGCTGTACATGCAGGTGGTGCTGGGCGAGGCCCCTTGCCCGCTGTGCATCCTGCAACGTTATGCCTTGCTGCTGATCGCGATCTTCGCCTTCATCGGTGCCGCCATGCGCACCACCCGCAGTGTCACGGTGTTTGAAGCACTGGTGACCCTCAGCGCCCTGGGGGGCGTCGCCGCTGCCGGCTATCACGTGTACATCCAGTTCTTTCCGAAGGTCAGCTGCGGCATCGACGTGCTGCAACCGATTGTCGATGGCTTGCCGCTGGCCTCGGTATTTCCCCTGGGGTTCCAGGTCGACGGCTTCTGTGAGACGCCGTACCCGCCCGTGCTCGGCCTGTCCCTGGCCCAGTGGGCGCTGGTGGCCTTTGTGCTGACGGTGATCCTGGTGCCACTGGGCATTCACCGTAATCGCCAGGGCAAAGCCTAAGCGGTTACAACTCAACGCCCCGGCCTTCCTCTAAAGAAGGCTGGGGCGTTTTTGTTTGTAGGCATTTGTGAAGAGGCCGTGACGCGGGGCAAGTTTGGGTGTGCGCAGCGTGCGACATGTTGTCACACGGAAGCTGTCGCAGGACGTTTCTGACGCTCGTAAACGCGCCATAAATTTGCATGAAGCGGCGTTTTATGGCTGTCAGTTCGTCGTCTGGCCGACGCCGCGAGTGGCGTGCGGTCGGCGACATTGCCCGATGTCCGAATGCCTTGTTTTTAGGGGACTTGGATCCGTTTTCGATGCCCTTACAGGCTGTAAGGGATGTGGCAGATTGCCCAATAACACGGCATTTTTTGTGGTTTTTGTCGAGAATCAAACGCGATACGATCGCGGACCTTTGCAATAATGGTGAAGGATTATTGCTGGAAACGATAAAAATTATTTCTGGATAAGACATGGTTTATACATCGCTAGCTAACTACAATCGCCCGCACTGAATGTCCGGTGCTGCTCACCCCTGAGCAAACTAGGGCGGTCGAGAAGCGGATGTAACGTTTCATGCGACCCCAGGTGCCGGCAGCCTTTCAACTATCCGCACCAAATGGAATTGGTCTGTAACAAGGCCTTTGACCAACGAATTCGAATAAGAACTCACCGCTAGCCCGGGACGTGTCGATTCGCGCAAGGTGCGACGGGCAGGCCCTTATTCAATCGAAGAGAAATGCCAACCCTTGGCAGGGTGAAGTGTTGGCGATCAAAACCCAACTGCATTGCGCAAGCTGCTTTAGAGGTCGTGAGATGAGTAAAAACAGGTACCCCCGATTACTAGGCTTTTTGCCGCTGCTTGGCATGATGTTAATGCTGGGAGGCTGCAAGTGGACCTTGCTCGACCCTAAAGGTCAGGTCGGTCTGGATCAACGCAACCTGATCATCACCGCCACCCTGCTGATGCTGTTGGTCGTGGTGCCCGTGATCATCATGACGTTCGCGTTCGCCTGGAAATACCGCGCGTCGAACACCAGCGCCACCTACGCGCCGAAGTGGTCGCACTCCACCAAGATTGAAATCGCGGTGTGGCTGGTGCCGATCCTCATCATCATCGCCCTGGGTTACATCACCTATAAGTCGACCCATGAGCTGGACCCGTACCGTCCGCTGGACTCCGACGTCAAGCCGATCAACATCGAAGTGGTCGCGCTGGACTGGAAGTGGCTGTTCATCTACCCGGACCTGGGTATCGCCACTGTGAACCAGATCCGGTTCCCGGAGAACACCCCGCTTAACTTCCGGATCACCTCCGACGCCGTGATGAACTCGTTCTTCATCCCTGCACTGGGTGGCCAGATCTACGCGATGGCAGGCATGCAGACCCGTCTGCACCTGATCGCGAACGAGAAAGCTGAAATGGAAGGCATCTCCGCCAACTACAGCGGTGCTGGCTTCACCGGCATGAAATTCAAAGCGATCTCGACGAGCCAGGAAGATTTCAACGCCTGGGTAGCCGAAGTCAAGGCCGCACCTAAACAGCTTGATCAAGCTGAATACGACGCCCTTGCCAAACCAAGCCAGAACAACCCAGTCGCCCTGTACTCCACGTACGAGCCGGACCTGTTTCAGAAAATCGTCGACAAGTACGAAGGTATGAAGCCAGGCAAGCCGATCGAGCACGAGAAGAAAGAAGTGGCCGCGGTTGAAGGTTCTGACACGGGCTCGCATTCAACTGCTGGGGCAGAGGAGTAAACGATGTTTGGTAAATTAAGTTGGGATGCGGTCCCGTTCCACGAGCCGATCGTGATGGTGACCATCGCCATGATCGCGCTGGGTGGTCTGGCACTGTTTGCAGGTATCACTTACTTCAAGAAGTGGACCTACCTGTGGACCGAGTGGCTGACTTCGGTCGACCACAAGAAAATCGGCGTCATGTACGTCATCGTTGCCATGGTCATGCTGCTGCGTGGTTTTGCCGACGCCATCATGATGCGTACCCAGTTGGCCATGGCCACCGAGGGTTCGCCTGGCTACCTGCCTCCTGAACACTATGACCAGATCTTCACCGCCCACGGTGTGATCATGATCATCTTCATGGCGATGCCTTTCTTCACCGGCCTGATGAACCTTGCCTTGCCGCTGCAGATCGGTGCGCGTGACGTTGCGTTCCCGTTCCTGAACTCCCTGAGCTTCTGGCTGCTGGTATCCGGCGTAGTGCTGATCAACCTGTCCCTGGGCGTCGGCGAATTCGCCAAGACCGGTTGGGTTGCGTATCCGCCATTGTCGGGCCTGGCCTACAGTCCGGGCGTGGGTGTGGATTACTACATCTGGGCGCTACAGTTATCAGGACTCGGGACGACACTGACGGGGGTCAACTTCCTGGCCACCGTCTTGAAAATGCGCGCCCCTGGCATGAAGCTGATGGACATGCCGATCTTCACCTGGACCTGCACCTGGGCCAACGTACTGATCGTTGCATCGTTCCCGATCCTGGCTGCAACCATGGCGTTGCTGTCGCTTGACCGTTACCTGGATTTCCACATTTTCACCAATGAACTTGGTGGCAATCCAATGATGTACGTGAACCTGTTCTGGGCATGGGGTCACCCTGAGGTGTACATCCTGATCCTGCCAGCGTTCGGTATCTTCTCTGAAGTGATCTCGACCTTCTCGGGCAAGCGTCTGTTCGGTCACCACTCGATGATCTACGCCTCGGGCGCGATCTCGGTACTGGGCTTCATGGTTTGGCTGCACCACTTCTTCACCATGGGTTCGGGGGCCAGCGTCAACGCGTTCTTCGGACTGGCGACGATGCTGATTTCCATCCCGACGGGGGTGAAGCTATTTAACTGGCTATTCACCATCTATCACGGTCGTCTGCGTATCACCAGCCAGGTTCTGTGGACCCTGGGCTTCATGGTGACCTTCGCGATCGGCGGCATGACCGGCGTACTGCTGGCCATCCCGGGTGCTGACTTCGTACTGCACAACAGCCTGTTCGTCATTGCTCACTTCCATAACGTGATCATCGGCGGCGCAGTATTCGGCTACATCGCAGGTTTCAGCTTCTACTTCCCGAAAGCGTTCGGCTTCAAGCTGCACGAAGGCTGGGGCAAGGCTGCATTCTGGTTCTGGATCTCGGGCTTCTTCGTCGCGTTCATGCCGCTCTACGCTCTGGGCTTCATGGGCATGACCCGTCGTCTGAACGCCACGACCAACCCTGAGTGGGTACCGTACCTGTACGTTGCCATGGTGGGTGCACTGATGATCGCTGTGGGTATCGCCTGCCAGCTGATCCAGCTGTATGTCAGCGTGCGTGATCGCAAGCAGAACATGTGCGAATCCGGCGACCCATGGAATGCACACACCCTGGAATGGTCGACTTCGTCGCCACCGCCGTTCTACAACTTTGCCGTACTGCCGAAGGCTGACAGCATCGATCCGTTCACCGAAGCCAAGGAAGACGGTACTGCGTACCAGAAGCCTGCGCGTTACGAACCGATCCACATGCCTAACAACACCGCTACCGGCGTTGTGATGGGCGCGCTGTTGACCGTGTTCGGTTTCGCGATGATCTGGCACATCTGGTGGCTGGCCATCGTGAGCCTGGTGGGCACCATCGGCTACTTCATCGTTCACGCTGCCCGTGATGACCAAGGCTACATGGTGCCGGTCGACGTGATCGAACGCATCGAAGCCGAGCAACACGCTCGCCTGGTTGCCGAGAAGAAGATCCCGGCCAACCGTGTTGAAACCTCGTTGGAACAGGCTTAAACCATGTCGAACTTAGTGACCAATGCTGGACACGCCCATGTCGATGACCATGGGCACGATGACCATCACCACGACTCGGGGCCAATGACCGTATTCGGTTTCTGGCTCTACCTGATGACCGACTGCATCTTGTTTGCGTCGATCTTCGCGGTGTACGCGGTACTGGTAAACAACGTAGCGGGTGGCCCGTCGGGCCACGACATCTTCGAACTGCCTTACGTGCTCGGCGAAACCGCCTTGCTGTTGTTCAGCTCGATCACCTACGGCTTCGCCATGCTGGCCTTCTACAAGGGCAGCAAGAAAGGCGTCCTGAGCTGGTTGGCACTGACCTTCCTGTTCGGCCTGGGCTTCATCGGCATGGAGGTCAACGAGTTCCACCTGCTGATCTCCGAAGGTTACGGCCCGCACCGTAGCGGCTTCCTGTCGGCGTTCTTCACGCTGGTAGGCACCCACGGTCTGCACGTGACTGCCGGTCTGATCTGGATGGCGACCATGATGTATCAGGTCAACAAACATGGCCTGACCAACACCAACAAGACTCGCCTGAGCTGCCTGAGCCTGTTCTGGCACTTCCTGGACGTGGTCTGGATCTGCGTCTTCACCGTTGTCTACCTGATGGGGACTCTGTAATGGCTAATGCACATTCCCATGACAGCCATGATGACAGCCACGGCAGCGTCAAGTCGTACGCCATTGGCTTCATCCTGTCGGTCATCCTGACGCTGATCCCGTTCGGCCTGGTGATGTACCCAACCTTGCCGAAGTCGATCACCTTGATGATCGTCCTGGCGTTCGCGGTGATCCAGGTCCTGGTTCACCTGGTGTACTTCCTGCACCTGGACCGCTCGAAGGCTCAGCGCGATAACGTGATTGCGTTCGTGTTCGCAGGTTTGGTGATCCTCCTGCTGGTTGGCCTGTCGGTATGGATCATGTTCAGCATCCATACGTTCATGATGGCGAAGTGAGGTAAGACCCGATGTCGCTTAAGCACTTTATCCAAATCACCAAACCGGGGATCATTTTCGGTAACGTGCTTTCTGTGGCAGGCGGTTTCTTCCTGGCCTCCAAGGGGCATGTCGATCTGGCCATTTTCCTGGCTGCGATGATCGGCACGTCCCTGGTGGTAGCTTCCGGTTGTGTATTCAACAACTGCATCGACCGCGATATCGACATCAAGATGGAACGCACCAAGAATCGTGTGCTGGTCCAGGGCCTTATCTCCCTGAAACTGGCACTGATCTTCGCGACCATCCTGGGTATCGCCGGCGTGGTGTTGCTGTACAAGGTGGCCAACCCGCTGGCGGCGCTGTTTGCCGTGATCGGCTTCGTCATCTACGTCGGCTTCTACAGCCTGTACCTCAAGCGCAAGTCGGTTCACGGCACGCTGGTGGGCAGTCTGTCGGGGGCGATGCCGCCGGTGATTGGTTATGTGGCTGTGACCAATAGCTTCGACATGGCCGCGTTGGTGCTACTGGTGATGTTCAGCCTGTGGCAGATGCCGCACTCCTATGCCATCGCGATCTTCCGCTTCAACGACTACCTGGCTGCCTCGATTCCGGTTCTTCCGGTCAAGCGTGGCATCAAGGTCGCCAAGAAACACATCCTGCTCTACATCCTGGCCTTCCTCGTGGCGACCTTGATGTTGACCTTCAGTGGCTACGCCGGCATGAGCTACCTCGCCGTTGCCGCCGCCATGGGCATGTACTGGTTGTACATGGCCTGGACCGGCTACAAGGCGGTGGATGACACCGTCTGGGCACGCAAGCTGTTCGTCTTCTCGATCTTCACCATCACCGCCTTGAGCGTGATGATGTCCCTGGATTTCCAGGTGCCGAAAGAGTTGCTGCTGACGTACGCTCACTGAGTGATCGAGCAGTAAAAAACCCCGCCTTCGAAAGAAGCGCGGGGTTTTTTATTGAGGGGCCTTTAAACTATGCCAAATCTTACAAATGCAGGAAGCAGCGTGATGAGTAAAAAAGCCGTTATCGTATTCAGTGGTGGGCAGGATTCGACCACCTGCCTGATCCAGGCACTGGCGCTGTATGACGAGGTGCACTGCATTACCTTCGATTATGGCCAGCGCCATGTGGCGGAAATCGAAGTCGCACAGAAACTCGCCAAACAGCTGGGCGCCACCGTTCACAAAGTGATGGATGTGTCGCTGTTGAACGAGCTGGCCATCAGCAGCCTGACCCGCGACAACATTCCGGTACCCACGGTGAACAGCTCGGGCGAGAGTTTGCCGAGCACCTTCGTGCCAGGCAGGAACATTCTGTTTTTGACCCTCGCGGCGATCTACGCCTACCAGGTCAAGGCGGAAACGGTGATCACCGGGGTGTGTGAAACCGACTTCTCCGGCTATCCCGATTGCCGGGACGAGTTCGTCAAGGCGCTGAACAAAGCGCTGCAACTGGGCATGGAATACGACGTGCGCCTGGAAACGCCGTTGATGTGGCTGAACAAGGCAGAGACCTGGGCCCTGGCGGACGATCACCAGCAGATGGACCTGATCCGCAACCAGACCCTGACCTGCTACAACGGCATTATCGGCACGGGTTGTGGCAACTGCGACGCGTGCAACCTTCGCGCACGTGGCCTGAACGACTACCTCGAAAACAAGGCAGCCGTCATGCAGAGCCTGAAAAGCAAACTGGCGTGATGTCGATCGTTCCCACGCTCCGCGTGGGAACGCATCCCGTGACGCTCCGCGTCACAAAGGCGGACGCGGAGCGTCCAAGGCGGCATTCCCACGCAGAGCGTGGGAACGATCATCAGTTGGCGTGCGGTTGGGCCTGGGTATCGCCCGTGATGTAGCGCTTGAACAGCGAGCGGGCGCCATAGGCCGGCAGGATGTTGAAGAAGGCAAAGCAAACCTTGATCGCGATCTGCACGTAGATCATGTTCAGGATGTCGCTGGTCTGCATGGCACCGTAGAACGCGATGAAGCAGAACAGGAAACTGTCGATGATCACCGCGAAGAACGTACTCAGGAAAATCCGCAGGAACAGGTACCTGGAATTGGTCAGCTCCTTGATCTTGCACAGCAGGTACGAGTTGATGTTCTCCGACACCAGGAACGAAACCGAAGAGGCGATGAGCACCGACGACACCTGGATGATCACGTCGTTGTAAGGCCCGTCGAGCTTCCAGCCTGGCAAGCCGGGGAGGAAGGTCGAGCCGTAGAGCAGGATGATGATCATCGCGTTACTGGCAAACGCAAACAGGATGGCCCGTCTCGCCAGCCGCAGGCCGAACTGTTCGTTGAGCAAGTCCACGATCAGAAACGTCAGCGGGTAAAGGAACGTGCCGGGCGTGACGATAATGCCCAGCGACTCCAGGTAAATAGGTTTGGTCGCGGCGATGCTGGTGAAGATATAGAACGTAAAGAGCAGCAGGTTCAGGATGATGTAAATCATCCATGAGTTCTCGTTGCGGTCGTTGAGGTCGTACGCGGTCAGCGCTCCGCCCTGTGAGTAGAACTTCTTGTACATGTTCTTCACTTCCATTTTGTTTAAATTGTCCATGATTTCGCTGTTCAGCACTTCGCTCAGCTTTATCCGAATGATCTTGCCCGTGGCGATCACCATGATCACCGCCAGGCTCTTGTCATTCTCGAACCCCAGCAACTTGTATTTGCTGTTCTCGACTTCGTGCTCATACGTTGTCATTGAAGCGCTCCTCGATGATATCTCCCACCACACAGATACGATCCGAGCTGACACACGCTTGATCCGTGATAAATAGTTTTTTGCTGAGCCTGTCGTACACCAACTTTTCCTTGTCGTCGCTCGACGTCCCTTTCTGCACGATCAACAAATCGCCCGGCTCGTTGACGCCGGCAATCGCATGTTCCAGCAGCACGGCTATCAAGTTGTAGGAAGTGCCGAAGTAGTAGGTCAGCGGGTACAGCGTGGCGAGTTCGCCAATGCGCTTGTCCATGCTCGCCATGACCTGGCTTTGCTTGATGATCGGCACGGCAGCAGGGTTCATGTTGCCCTGGGGGGAAATACTGCTGTCGATGATCTCTTTTTCTTCGAAGTCGAGGGTCTCGATTTCTTCATAGGAAACGCCGAAGAAATCCGAGATCTTGCGGATGGTGGACTGCTGTACGTTAACGACCTTGCCTTCCAGAATGTTGTAGATCGTGGTTCTGGTCAGGCCGGCCGCGTTGCACAACGACAGCTGCGTCTCTCCGCGGCTTTTGATCAGGTATTTGATATTGCTCTTCAAATACTCGGTGCGTTCTTTTCTGTGAATCAAATGCCCACCACTTCCTTATGTTCTACACAGAGCGTCCATGTTGCGCTGGGGTGCGTGCTTCGCCGCGGCGCGAAGTGTTGCATGCGCCTGCCACAAGAATAAAGACCGTGATCAGTTTTTTGGCGATTGGCCATCATCCAGCCAGGAAAAACCGCGTCTTGTCCCCCTGTGTGCGGCCAAAAAGAATCATTTAATTTGGAAAATGTTCATTTTTCTGCTTAATTGCCCTGCGCCCAACGGAAAGGCGCACGGGATTTTCAGGGAAGGAACACAGGACAATGGCAGTCGACACGCAATCACTTACCCACCAGGCCGACCTGCTGCAACGAGGGCTGGCGGATCTACGGGCAGAAGACGCGGAGCTGGCAGGGTTGCTGGATGCGGAAGTCACGCGCCAACACCAGACGCTGTCGCTGGCCGCTTCGTCCTGCGCAGTGAGGCCGAATATCCTGGCGGCGTCCGCCTCGCTGCTGGTCAACGTGACCGCCGAGGGCACGCCCGGCTGGCGTCATCACGCCGGCTGCGAGAATGCCGACCGGGTCGAAGCCCTGGCTGTGCGCCGAGCGCGTGAGCTGTTCGGTGCGCAATACGCCGGCGTGCAATCACACTCGGGGTCGACTGCCAACTATCAGGTACTGGCGGCCTTGCTGGAGCCGGGAGACACCGTGCTCGGCATGGCCCCCGATCACGGCGGGCATCTGAGCCACGCCAGCCCCGTCGCGTTCACCGGCGCGAACTACAAGGCGCTCCGGTACGGCACTACCTCCAAGGGTGTTATCGATTACGACCAGGTGCGCACACTGGCGCTGGCCCATCGCCCGCGCGTGATCATCTGCGGGGCGACGGCCTACTCGCACACCATTGATTTCGCGCGCTTGCGTGGGATTGCCGACGAAGCCGGGTCGATCCTGCTGGCGGACATTTCGACCATCGCCGGCCTGGTCGCCACCGGGCGCCATCCGAGCCCGATCGACGCAGCCCACGTCACTACGCTGTGCACCCATAAACAACTGGGCGGCCCGCGTGGCGGCCTGATCCTTTCCGGTCGCGACGCCGAAACCAAGGTGCCGGGCCTTAAGACCAGCTTCAGCCGGCTCCTCGATCAAGCCGTGTTCCCACGAATGCAGGGCGCACCGGCCTTCAACATGATCGCGGCAAAGGCGGCGGCGTTCGGCTACGCCATGTCCACGGATTTCGACGCCTGGATGGCGCGTATTCGCACCACGGCCGACGAACTGGCCAACGCGTTCCAGGCCTGTGACTACGAGGTGGTGGGCGGGCGCAGTGAAAACCACTCGGTGCTGATTCGCTTGCGTGGCGGCATCACCGGCGCCATCGCCCAGGCGGCGCTGGAGCAGTGCGGCATCATCGTGGACAAGCATCGCGCACCGGGAGAGACGCGACCATCATTCGTCGCTGGCGGGTTGTGTATCGGCACCGGCTCCCTGGCGCAACGCCAGCTCGACGCCGATGGATGTCGGCAGGTCGTCGAACTGGTGTGCCGGGTACTCGATGCGGTCACGCCCCTCAACGAGCACAAGTTCACCCTGGATCCGAATGCACAGGAATCCCTGCGCTTGCAGGCTCAAGCCTTGTGCGCGAAGTATCCCCTCGCGGATTACCTGCACAACTGAGCAAACATCCAAATGGATGTTTCATGTTATTGCAGGATAAATTGCTGTACGGTGTTTAAGCGGCTGTTATAGACGGTCGCGTTGTTGCTCATTCTCATCATTAACAAGCTGCACGACAGCTTGGCGTTCTCCTGGCAGTTATAAAAAGGGCTCTTAAAGTCCGTTCAACCTCCGTGAACGAAGTACTCAGCCTTTTGCAGTGAAGTCGAACTAGGCCCGTGCGCCGATAGTTGTTCGACTCATGAGGAGATATCCCGTGATAACCCGAAGAAAACTCCTGTATTCAGGCGCAGCCTTGACCGGTGCTGGCCTGTTTGCCCCGCTGTGGGCAGGTGCCGCGCTGGCGCAGGAAGTCAGCAGCGCCGCCAGCGACGACATTGAATCCTTCCGCCAACTGTCGATGTTCCTCCTCGAACGCTCGAACCTGGATGCCGCCTTGTCCTTGCGCATCCTGGCCCAGTGCACCCGGAACGACCCTGCATTCCCCGAGAAGATCAAAGCCTTGTGGAGCAAGGTTGGCCAGCATCACTTGCGCAACGTCGGCCAGTTGTCCGGCAGCCCGTTCTACGCCGACCCGGTGATCAAGGACACGACGCAGAAAATCGTCTCCGCCTGGTACCTGGGCTACACCGGCACGCCGGTGTCCCTGCGCGCCACCGACGGCACGCGCCTGGTCACCTTCACCGGCGCCCTGGCCTATGCGCCGACCGCGGACGCCACGGTGATCCCGACGTACTCCCGGGGAAAAACCAATTACTGGGTCAATCCTCCGGCCACGCTGGCCAACGACTAAGACTAAGACAAGGCACTTTTATGAATCAGGATTTTGACGCCGATGTCATTGTGGTTGGCTCCGGCGCATTAGGCAGTAACGCAGCCTTTGAATTGGCCAAACTCGGCAAGTCAGTGATTATTCTGGAAGCCGGTGAACATATTCCCCGCTGGAAGATAGTCGAGAACTTCCGTAATTCGTCGAACAAGGGCAATTACAACTCACCCTATCCGAATGAGCCGTGGGCCCATCATTCTTATGATGAGCAATACATCGAGAACACCGGTTCTTTCGAGTTCCGCCCCGGCATGTTGAAACTGGTGGGCGGTACCACCTGGCACTGGGCGGCAGCGTGCTGGCGTTACTTGCCCAACGATATGAAACTCAAGACGCTCTACGGCGTAGGTCGCGACTGGCCGCTGGAATACAGCGAGCTGGAACCCTATTACGTGCGTGCGGAAATTGCCCTGGGCGTATGCGGCAGTGACACCCAGGACCAGAGCGGGCAGGGCGGCGGCGCTTTCCCGCCACGCTCAAGCCCGTACCCGATGGCGCCGGAAGGTGATACCTACCTGTTCCAGCGCCTGCGCGAACGCATGGCACCGGCGGGGTATCACTTTATCCATGAGCCCAATGGCCGTGCCACTGAACCCTACGACGGGCGCCCGGCGTGCAGCGGCAACAACAACTGCATGCCGGTCTGCCCCATTGGCGCGATGTACAGCGGCGACGTGCACGCCCGCCATGCGGAACAGGCCGGCGCCAAGCTGATCACCGACGCCACCGCCTACAAGCTGGAAAAAGGCGCGGACGACAAGATCGTCGCCATCCATTACCGCAGCTCCACCGGCGCTGATGTGCGGCTCACTGCCAAGTACTTCATCGTTGCCGCCCACGGCCTGGAAACCCCCAAGCTGCTGCTGATTTCCGAGGTGGCCAACTCCTCCGACCAGGTCGGTCGCAACCTGATGGACCACACCGGCCAGGGCCTGCAATTTATCGCCGACGAGCCGTTGTGGCCGGGACGCGGCGCGGTGCAGCAGGGCGGGATTTTCAACCGTCGCGACGGCGAGTTCCGCAAGGAGCGGGCCTCGGTCAAACACTCGATCTCCAACAACGTGCCGAACATTGCCGTGGCCAAGCGGCTGATCGCCCAGGGCGTGTACGGCAAGGAGCTGGACGAACGCATCCGCCACGATGCGGCGCGTTGGGTCGACGTCTCTACCGTGTATGAAACCCTGCCATTGCAGACCAACACTGTGCGCCCGAGCCGCACCCGCAAGGACGCCCTGGGTATTCCGATGCTGGTGGTCAACTACGAGGTGGGCGACTACGTGAAGGCGGCCAAGGCCGGCGTCACTGAAGACTATGCGCACTTCGTGCAACTGATGGGCGGTACGGTGGTGGAAGACAACACCGGTTACCAGAACCGCGACCACCTGATGGGCACCGTGATCATGGGCGCCAACCCCAAGGATTCGGTGGTCAACCACGAGTGCCGCACCCACGACCACGCCAACCTGTTTCTCGCCACCACCGGGGTGATACCGGCCTCCGGCACCATCAACCCGACCCTGGCCGGCGTGGCGCTGAGTATCCGTATGGCCGACATCATTGCGCGGGAGGTCTAGGTGATGGGATTGCTTAAATTTCCATTGCTGGCCTTGCTGCTCACCGCGTTGCCGGTGTTTGCCGCTGAAGACACCGCCGCGCTGATCGAGAAGGGCGCCTATGTCGCCCGTGCCGGCGATTGCGAAGCCTGCCACCGTACCGCCGAGAATGGCGGCGCGCCGCTGGCCGGCGGGTATGTGATCGACTCGCCCATGGGCAAGATCATCTCCAGCAACATCACCCCGTCCAAGGCCTACGGCATCGGCGACTACACCGAGCAACAACTGGCGGACGCCTTGCGCAAAGGCATTAACGCCAAAGGCCAGCACCTGTACCCGGCGATGCCCTACACCTCTTACCAGGGCATGAGCGATGACGACATCCACGCCTTGTATGTGTACCTGCAACAGGGCGTCAAAGCCGTGGACCAGCCGGTGCCGGAAACGCACCTGGCGTTCCCGTTCAACATCCGCCAACTGATGTTCGGCTGGAACCTGGTGTTCCTCGACAGCCAGGGTTTCGTGCCCAAGCCTGGCGCCACCGAACAGACCAGCCGTGGCCAGTACCTGGTGGACAACCTCGCCCACTGCGGCGCCTGCCACACCCCACGTAATGCCTTGATGGCCGAGGACAACAGCCAGTACCTGGCCGGTGCGAAACTGGGTGGCTGGGTCGCGCCCAACCTCACCTCCGACAAGGTCAGCGGGCTGGGGGACTGGAGCGAAGATGACCTGGTCAATTTCCTGAAAAACGGTCACCTCGCCGACAAGGCCCAAGCGGCGGGCGGCATGGCCGAAGCCGTGGAAAACAGCTTCCGCTACCTCAGCGACAGCGACCTGCATGCCATGGCCGCCTACCTGCACAGCGTGCCGCCGATCCGCGATCCCGGGCAAACCGAGCGGGTGGTGCGTGACGTCAAGCCGGTGGACATGAGCACCCTGGAAACCGGCCAGGGCGATCAAGCCTCACTGGCCGACGCCACCGGACTGGATGGCGCACGCCTCTACAACTCGGCCTGCTCCAGCTGCCACGGCCGCGATGGCCAGGGCTCGGCTGACAAGTTCTACCCGTCCCTGAGCCTCAACACCGCGCTCAACGGCAACCAGGCCAACAACCTGGTGATGGCGATCATCGCGGGCATCGACCGCAAAGGTGCCGACGGCGCCGTGAGCATGCCGGCCCTGGGCGGTGACCTGAACGACGCGCAAATCGCCGCCATCGCCAACTACAGCCTGCACACCTTCGGCAACCCGGCGCTGAGCGTCAGTTCCGAAGAAGTCACCAGCCTGCGTCGCGGTGGGGATGCGCCGTTGTTGATCACGGCCATGCCGTACCTGCTGTGGGGCGGTGGCCTGGTGGTGCTGGTGCTGATCATCGTGCTGTTGCTGTGGCGCCGTCACCACCAACACCTGCGGGCAGTGGAGGCCAAGCGGATCGCGTTGAACCGGCGTTTTCATTCCAACTAGCCGGAAACGCAAAAGCCCCGCCTTCGGTATGAAGTGCGGGGCTTTTTGTTGGTTGGGTAAATCACCGGCTGTTTTCCTCGTCATACCCAATTGCAGGAACGGGGGCGAATCCCGCACCTGAAGCTGCGAGCCGACAAGGAGAGGTCTTCATGGTCAACGTGAGTCGTCGTTCCCTGATCGCACTGGGCGCGGCCTTGCCGTTGCTGGGTCGCCTGGACTGGGCTGAGGCAAGCCCCGCCGTGGCGGCGCCCGAGGTGCTGCTCAACTACAACGAAAGCCCCTACGGGCCCTCGCCGGCTGCGCGGCAGGCCATGCAGCGCGGTATTGCCGTTTCGGGGCGCTACCCGTACCCGGACATGTACGCGCTGGTTGAACAATTTGCCCGGCAGCAGGGCATTTTGGAGGAGCAGGTGGCGGTGTTCGCCGGCTCCATGGCTGCGTTGCGCTACGCGGTGCTGGCGTTTACCAGCGAAACCCGCAGCCTGGTGATGGCCACGCCTTCCTACGAAGTTCCGCGCCAGGCAGCCGAGTCGTGCAAGGCCAGGGTGCATGAAGTGGACCTCACCGCCGATCACGCCCATGACCTTCCCGCCATGCTCACCGTTGACCGCCAGCCCGGCCTGATCTACCTCTGCAACCCGAACAATCCCACCGGCACCCTCACACCCGCCAAGGCCATCGAACAGGCACTGGCGCGCAAACCCCAGGGCAGCATTTTGCTGGTGGACGAGGCCTACATCGACTTCAGTGACGCACCCAGTTGTGTGGCGTGGGTCAAGGACCATGATGACTTGCTGGTGCTGCGCACGTTCTCGAAAATCTATGGCCTGGCCGGCGCACGCCTGGGGCTTGCGATCGGTCATCCGCAGCTGCTGGAACAACTGGCGGTGTTTGGCGGGGACAACGTGCCGGCGGCCGCCAGCCTGCTGGCCGCCCGCGCCAGCCTTGCGGATACGCAACTGGTGCCGGCGCGCAAGGCGCTCAATACCCGGTTGCGGGATGAGACGGTGGCCTGGCTAAAAAGCCGCGGATTCACCTGCACGGCGTCTCACAGCAACTGCTTCATGATTGATGTGCGCCGTCCGGCGGAACAGGTCATCGAGCGGCTGGGCGAGCAGGGCGTGAAGATTGGGCGCGTGTGGCAAAACTGGCCGCAGTGGGTGCGGGTCACCGTGGGCAACGCTGATGAGATGCAGCGGTTTCGCGAGGTGTTTGCGGCTCAAGTCGTAGGCTGAATTCGCTGCGACGCAGGTCAAATGTGGGAGCGGGCTTGCTCGCGAAAGCGGAGTGTCAGTCAATGCATACGTGACTGACCCACCGTCTTCGCGAGCAAGCCCGCTCCCACATTTAGATCGAGTTACTGCTGGGCGATGCTGTAGCCCTCAAACGCCGTCTGCTGCTGCAGCGCGGTGATGATGCTTTTACGCGTCAGTGGTTGCTCGGCGCCCGAGTTATCCACAAAGGTTTCAACTTCCAGTTCCGCCTCGTCACCTTCACCGACAAAGGTAAAGCCGAGGAATTCAAACGCCTCACGGTCCACGTTCGGCTTGGAGCGCGGTGAACGCAGCGGCAGGGTGACGCTGATGCCGTCCTTGCTGATGGCGAACACTTCCACTTCCTTCTTCGGGCGGGAAGCCTTGCCTTTGCCGGCGCTCGGGTTGCTGATGGCCTGGTGGGTCTGGTTCAGCACCTTGAGGGCCAGGCCGTAGACCAGCTCCTGGAACTCCGGGTCGTCCTTGAAGCTGGACAGGATGCGGCTGATGGAGAACTTGCTGTTCAGGTCTTCGAGGGCGGCGTTGTCGGCGGCTTCGGCGTCCTTGAGCTGCTTGAGCTCGCCCATCAGGTCGTAGGCCTTGTCGTCGTCGAAAGCGTCGTGGGCCTGGCGGATGGCCACGCGCAGCTCGCGGATCTGGTCGCTTTCCTTGGAGGTGTGGAACGCGTCCAGCACCATTTCACTGATGGTCTTGGCCGCCGGCACGTGCTGTGAAAGATTGATGGCGTTTTCGTATTCAGCTTTGGATTGCAAGGCGACTACGGATTCTTCGGTGCGGGAATCAGACATTGAAATTTCACTACTTCAGTAAACGGGGAGACGGGAAAAGCGTCGCGCATTTTCAGCGGGGAGGGGGATCAGGTCAAGGCAGCACAATGCCCTCATCCCGGTTGAATGATGCCAACGCCCGCTGCAGCTTGATCGCCCGCCCGCAAAACAGCCCAACGGTAAAACCCGAAGCCCCGCCCGCCAGGGCCAGCATTGGCGCGGTGCTCGACAGCAACGGGTGCACGGCGTGCTGGTAACCGAGGTAATACTTCACGGCGAAGAACAGTTGGGAGATCAGCAGGATTTTCCAGGTGCCGGGCAGCACCAGCGTGTGGCCATCGAGGCTTGCACCCTTGGCGGTGAACATCGCCATCGCCACCAGGCAACCCACGGCGGCACCGCCCAGCCAGCAACCGATCGACAGCGTTGAATGCTCAATGGACAACAGCGACCAGATCACCAGCACCACCGGCAGGATAACCAGTGACCGGTGGTTTTCGCGGCTGCCGCGGGTGGCTTTGATCCCGTACCAGCAGATCCACAGATAAACGGCGTACACCCAAAGGGGCGTGCCCTGAAGAATGTCGACCATGGTCAGCGTCCGTGCCTGATGAAGTTGGGCGTCGATATTCGCCGGGCTGCGCGTGGTCTGTCCATTGATTTAACCGAGGCGCTTGCCCATTTCGAAGGCGCGTTTTTCGTAGCCCAATTCCTCGTACAGCCGCTGCGCCGGTTCGTTGAAGGCCCAGACGGTCAGGCGCAAATCCCGGGCGCCCTGGCGGATGGCCCAGCGTTCGGCGAGCGCCATCAGTTCACGGCCAATGCCCTGGCCGCGGTGTGCCTCCAGCACGCAGATCGAGCCGATCCTGGCAACACGCAGCGGCTGCAACAACGGGCTGGCGGTCTCGATGATTTGCGCGGTGATAAATCCAACACCAACGCCGTGCTGCTCGGCAAGAAACACCGCCTGAACCCGGCTGGTCAGGCAGGGCCGCCAATGGGACTGGTCGCGCTCCACCTGGTCGGTGGCGTCACGGTAGATATCGGGCCGTTCCTGGTGGTGCAGGCGGTTCAGCGGCTGGCCCAGCACGCACAGGGTGTGCAGGTCATCCAGGTGCGCCTGGCGATAGGTCAATCCTTGAGACATGGCAGTCCTTCGAACGGGGCAAAGGGCGTTTTATGCCCGTTATCGGCGATCACGTAAAGGCGCGGCGTCGGCCCCAAGCCCTTCGACGAAGCCGGCAATGCGCTGGCAAGCCTCCCTGAGGGTGTCATCGGCGACGGTAAACGAAACCCGCACAAACCCTTCGGCGCTGGGGCCAAACGCCTGGGCGTCAAGCACCGATACGCCGGTCTGGCGATACAGTTGCCAGGCGAATTCCCGGCCGCTGAGCCCGGTGCGGCGTACGTCCACCAGCATGAACATGCCCGCCTGGGGGACTCGGCAGTCCAGCTCGCTGATCGCACTCAACGCGTTCACCACCAGGTCACGCCGGCGCCGATACACCGCACGGGCATCGCTGACCAAGGCCTCATCCAGTTCCAGTGCCTTGAGCGCCGCCGCCTGGATAAACCCTGGCAGGCCGTAAATCATGCACAGCAGCAAGTTTTCCAGATGGTTGATCAATGTGGGCGGGCCGGCCACCCAGCCAACCCGCCAGCCGGTCATGGCGTGGCTTTTCGACAGGCTGTTGAGCACCACCGTGCGCTCGGCCATGCCGGGTAACGCGCTGATGCTCAGGTGTTGATCGTCATAGATGAGCTGCCCATACACTTCATCGCAAATCACCCACAGGTCGTGGGCGCGTGCCACTTCGGCGACGGCTTCCAGCTCTTCGCGGCAGTAGACATTGCCGGTGGGGTTGCACGGTGTAGCGAGGGCGATGCCCCGGGTCTTGTCGGTAATCGCGGCTTGCAGCGCGGTACGGGTCAGGCGAAAGCCGTTGGCGGCCGGTTGTTCGACGGTTCTAATGCGTGCCCCCGAGGCTTGGACACAGGCCTCGTAGGTCAGGTACATCGGCTCTGGCACCAGCACTTCATCGCCGTGGCTGAACAGGCACAAGCAGGCCGCGAACAGGCCATTCTGCGCGCCGGCGACCAGGGCGATATTGTCGGCGTGCACCGCAATCCCTTGCAGCAGGCTCTGGCGGGCCGCGATGGATTCCCGCAGTTTCGGGCGGCCGAGCACAGGGGTGTAGTGGGTGTCGCCGGCGCGCAGGGCGTCCACGGCGGTTTCACAGATCGCGCTGTGTGTGGCGAAATCCGGGTCGCCGACACTGAGCACAATCACGTCTTCGCCACGCAGTTGGGCTTCGGCGGCGGCGTAGTGAATATCCCAGGCACTGACGGATTCGCCGCCAATGCGCCCCACAAAGGGTGAATAACGCATCCTTGCTCTCCTCGCCGACATCGATGCCCGCGTCAATTAGTCAATTTCAGTTCCACTGTAGAACATGCCGCCTGATCCACATCAAGGGCCGCGCGCAAAAAATCCGCTACAACGAAGCTGGGGCTGGCCATGCCCCGGTTATCTGCCTGATGACCCAATAAAAACGATTGCAGACCTGCGCCGAGGGGACCGCCCCAGGCCGGGTTATTAAAGGAATAGTGCGATGATTTTTCCCCTGTCACGTCTGGGCCTTGTGGGGGTGGTGCTGTGCCTGTCCCTTCCCCTGCACGCCAACGAAGCCGACCCCACGCTGATCGAACAGGGCAAATACGTTGCCCAACTGGGCGACTGCATCGCCTGCCACACCGCCAGGCAAGGCGCGCAGATGGCCGGCGGGCTGGAACTGGGCACGCCGATGGGCACGATCTATTCGAGCAACATCACCCCGGACCGTGACACCGGCATCGGCCAGTACACCTTCGAGCAGTTCGACCGGGTGATGCGTGAAGGCGTGACGCCGGCCGGGCAGAACCTGTACCCGGCGATGCCTTACCCGTCCTACGCGAAGATGAGCGAAGGCGACATGCGCGCCTTGTTCGCCTACCTGATGCAGGGCGTGGAGGCGGTGAACAAACCCAACCTGGACGCCGAGATGGGCTTCCCGTTCAACCAGCGCTGGGGCCTGGCGTTGTGGAATTTGGCGTTTCTCGACAAGCAACCATTCGTGCCGGACCCGGCGAAGGATGACGTGCTTAACCGTGGCGCCTACCTCGTCCAGGGCATGGGCCACTGCGGCTCGTGCCACACCCCGCGCGGCATCGCCTTCCAGGAAAAAGCCATGAGCGACGCGGGCCGCAGTGGCCGGCATTACCTGGCCGGTGAGACTGTCGAGCACTGGCGCGCCTTGAGCCTGCGCAACCTGTGGACGGTGGACGACACCGTGCAATTGCTCAAGACCGGGCAGAACCGCTTTGCCACGGTCGCGG
Organism: Pseudomonas sp. KK18; assembly: GCF_037094675.1. NCBI lineage: Bacteria > Pseudomonadati > Pseudomonadota > Gammaproteobacteria > Pseudomonadales > Pseudomonadaceae > Pseudomonas > Pseudomonas sp. KK18. The sequence continues at coordinate 5,993,801 of NZ_CP146605.1, read as the reverse complement.
GCAACATGGCGGATGTGATTCATCACAGTACCCAACACTTCACCGATGCCGATTTGACCGCCATCGCGACGTATCTCAAATCCCTGCCGCCGGGCAAGGACGACCTGCCGATGCCCGCCGTGGCCCACGAACCCGCCGCACCGCCCAAGGAGTTGTTCACCAGCCGTGGTGGCCTGGGTTACATGCAGTTTTGCAGTGACTGCCACCGCAGCGATGGCGGCGGGGTGAAAGGGCTGTTCCCGCCGTTGGCCGGCAACCCGAGCGTTGCCTCGAACAACCCGACGTCACTGCTGCACATCACCCTCACCGGTTGGGAAACCGCCGAGACCGCAGCCCATCCACGGGTCTACACCATGCCTGGGTTTGCGCGGTTGGCGGATCAGGAAATCGCTGAAATCCTCAGTTTCGTGCGCAGCAGTTGGGGCAACGAAGGTACGCCTGTCACGGCTGCCCAAGTGAAGAAAATGCGCGGCCAGCTCAACCCGGTCACCACCGACTCGTCAGCGTTTGAAACCCCACGCCTGGCCGAATTGTTGGCGGCGCCGAATGCCGATCAGGTGGTACGCGGCATGCGCCTGCACCTGCAGACCAAGGAACTGCTGCCCAATAACGTGGGCAACTCGCTGAACTGCACCAGCTGCCATCTCAACGCCGGCACCGTGGCGGATGGTTCGCCGTTTGTGGGCGTCTCGGCATTTTTCCCGAGCTATGCGCCGCGTGCGGGCAAGGTGGTGAGCCTGGAAGAGCGGATCAACGGCTGCTTCCGTCGCTCGATGAATGGCAAGCCGTTGCCAGCGGAATCGGCGGATATGCAGGCGATGGTGGCGTACTTCGACTGGATGAAAAACAACACCAGGCCCGAAGATAAAGTCGCCGGGCGCGGGGTGGGCAAGGTCGACCCGGCGATCAAGCCGGATATGCAGAATGGCAGGCAGGTCTACGCCAAGCAGTGCGCGGTGTGCCATGGCGACAATGGCCAAGGGTTGACGCGGGCGGATGGCGAGTTGGTGTACCCGCCGTTGTGGGGCGAGCAGTCGTTCAATATCGGGGCGGGGATGGCGCGGCTGTACACGGTGGCGGCGTTCGTCAAACGCAACATGCCGATCGGTTTCCACGAGAAATTCCCGTTGGGGCAGGGCGGGTTGTCGGATCAGGAGGCGGTGGATGTGGCAGCGTACTTCTCCCAACAACCTCGTCCGGATTTCCCGGACAAGGTGAAGGACTGGCCGAAGGGGGGTAAGCCCGTGGATGCGCGGTACTAACCCCACCACCTATTCGAAGTGGGCACAGTCAATGTGGGAGCGGGCTTGCTCGCGAAGACGGTGAGTCAGTCACCCATGTATTGACTGACACTGCGCTTTCGCGAGCAAGCCCGCTCCCACAGTTTTAACCGAGTGCAGTCAGTTAGAAGGTGGTGCGCAACCCAACCTGCACACTCCGCCCCGGCGCAGGGGCGATGTCCCGCAGGATCGAGCTGGCATAGCGCACGGTCTGGTTTGTCAGGTTCTCGCCGTTGACGAACGCCAGCCACTGGCTGCCGCCCACGTTGAAACGGTAGCCGGCGCTGGCGCCCAAGGTGGTGTAGCCGTCGGTGCCGCTTTCGTTATCCGGCACCCGGCCCTGGCCCGCCGCGTGTTCAACGTCGATCCGCGCCTGCCAGCGATCCAGTTCCCACAAGAGGCCGCTGTTCAAACGCAACGGCGCAATGCGGGGCAACGCTTCACCCGTGTCCAGGTTGGTTGCACGGGTGTAGTCGCCCGACAGTTCCAGCGCAAACTTGCCGTAGGCACCTTCCCCCAGCTTGATGTGATCCTGGGCTTCAAAGCCTGCGAAACGCGCACGCACACCGGAATATTTGTACTCAGGGATGCCGCCGGCGTCTTCCTCGCCTTCGTCATTCAAGGTGCGACCGCTGCCCAGCAGGCCGATGTAGTTGGAGAAGTGGCTGTAGAACACGCCGAAGCTGCCCTTGTGGGTGCCGTTGTCGAAGCGCAGCGCCAGGTCGCTGGACACGGCTTTTTCTTTCGACAGGTTGGCGTCGCCCAGTTCATAGGTGCCGGTGGCGACGTGAGCGCCGTTGGCATACAGCTCGTAGAAGGTCGGGGCACGTTCGGTGTAGCCGAGGGTGGCGGCCAGGGACCAGATCGGCGTGAGGGTGTACACCGCGCCGGACGACAGGCTGCCGGCGGTGAAGTCGGCGGATTTGTCGGCATTGGCGAAGCGTGCGTTGCCTTTGCCGTCCGGGTCGACGTTGGTGTGTTCCAGGCGCCCGCCGAGGCTCAGCTTGAGGCGCTCGGTGGCCTGCATTTCTTCGAGGATAAACAGCGCGCCGGCGTTGGTATCGGTCTGCGGCACGAAGGCTTCTTCACCCAGGGCCGAGAATTCATTACGACTGACTTGGGCGCCCACCACGCCGTTGAACGGCCCGATCGGCAAGTGTCGCGCTTCCACCCGGGCTTCATAGCCCTTGTTCTTGAAGGTGGTGCCGGTCTCGCCGCCTTCGATTTCCATGTGCTTGTAGTCGGTATAGCCGGCGTCGAGTTTGACCGAGGTGAACGGGCCTTGCAGGTTGCGGATTTCGGACGCAAAGGCGTAGTGATCCTGCTTCATGCGGATGCGCACGTCCTGCTCGGCCGGGGAGCCGTAGTTGCTGTCGTAGTTGCTGTAGGACAGCCCGGCGTAACCGTCGTCCCAAGTGTAGGAACCGCCGACTGCACCACCGTCCTGGCGTCCGTCGCTGTTGCCGAGGCGACCGTTCTTGCCTTCACCGTCGTCGCTTGGCGGTGCATGACGGCTGCGGGCAAAACCGGGGATTTTCAGGTCGTTGAATTCCCGCGCGCTGGCGTCCAGGTGCAAGGCGAAGGTGCCGTTGCCGGCTTCCAGTTTGCCGGCGCTGCTGCGGGTGGTGTCGGCGCCGCCGTAGCGCAATTCACCGGCCCCGTGAATGCCTTCGATGGCTTCGGTGGGGATGCGGTTGTCGAAGGTATTGACCACGCCGCCGATGGCGCTGCCGCCATAGAGCAGGGCGGCCGGGCCACGCACGATTTCGATGCGGTCGACGTTGACCGGGTCCAGCGGCACGGCGTGGTCATAGGACAACGACGAGGCATCCAGCGCGCCGACTCCGTTGCGCAGGAGGCGAATGCGGTCACCATCCTGGCCACGAATGATCGGCCGGCTGGCCCCCGGGCCGAAGTACGACGACGACACACCGGGCTGCTTGTTCAGGGTTTCACCCAGGCTGCCTTTTTGTTGCAGGGTCAGGTCATCGCCTTCCAGCACGGTGGTGGGCGAGGCGAGGGTTTCGCTGCCCAGCGGGTTGCCGGTGATGACTTGGGGTTGCAGTTCCAGGGCATTGACCTGGGAGGTGATCAACAGGGCGGCGGCCAGCGGGGTGAGGCGCCAGAGAGAAGAGAGGGACATCGGTCGTTCCTTGGCAAACGGCAAAAAGAGAAGGCTGAAAACGGTAAGGGATTCGATACCCTTTGATAGTTATCGTTACAATATAACATCACTTTTTTCCCTGCCAAGGGGAACTTTCCCAAACCCCGCTCGATCACTCCCACGCTGATCGTTCCCACGCTCTGCGTGGAAATGCATGCCGTGACGCTCTGCGTCACCATTGCGCAGGGTTAAAACTTGCGTCGACCGAGGGACGCAGAGCGTCCAATTCGGCATTCCCATGCAGGGCGTGGGAACGATCGAACAGTGGCCTATAGTGAAGGCAACGCTTCCACCCGCACGGCCCGTCCGCTAAGGTGCGCGGCTTCGTTTTCTTCTTTTCTGCACAAAAGGCCCGGCATGACCGCGACAAACAAAGACCCACTGCACGGCGTCACCCTGGAACAGGTCCTCACCGCGCTGGTGGCGCATTACCAATGGGAAGGCCTGGCCGAGCGCATCAACATCCGCTGTTTTTCCAGTGACCCGAGCATCAAGTCGAGCCTGTCGTTCCTGCGCAAGACCCCGTGGGCGCGGGAGAAGGTCGAAGGTTTGTACGTGAAGTTGATGCGCACCAAGCGACCGGTCGAGGACTGAGGTGAAACGTCACCTTATCGGCCTCGCAGCCCTCGGCGGTTGGGCCGGCCTGGCGCTGCAGCAGTACATCATTTTCTACTTCCGCTGGGTCGATGGCGCCAGCCTGTTGCCGGGCCTGGTGAATTTCTTCAGCTTCTTCACCGTGCTCACCAACACCCTGGTGGCGGTGGTGTTGACCCATGCGTGGGTGCAACGGCCAACCGCGGCGAGCCGGTTCTTCCTCGGGCCCGTAGTCAGCAGCGGGATTGCCGTGAGCATTGTCGTGGTCAGCCTCGCCTACAGCCTGTTGTTGCGCCACATGTGGCAGCCTGCGGGGGTGCAGTTTGTGGCGGACGAGCTGCTGCACGACGTGATGCCGTTGGTGTTTGTCGCGTATTGGTGGTGGTGCGTGCCCAAGGGCAGCCTGCGCCTCAAACACATCGGGCTGTGGGTGATTTACCCGGTGGTGTACTTCGCCTATGCGTTGTTGCGCGGGTATGTGTGGGGGCTGTATCAGTATCCGTTCATTAACGTGGACACCCTGGGTTATCCACAGGTGTTCATCAATGCCGGGGGGATTCTGGTGGGGTTTGTGCTGATTGCTCTGGGGGTGGTGGGGCTGGATAAAATCTGTAGGAGCGAGCTTGCTCGCGAAGAACGTTAACGATAACGCAGTGTGTCTGGTTTAACGCGGCGCTCTCAGGTTCTTCGCGAGCAAGCTCGCTCCTACAGGGATCACTGTTGCCAGTAACCCACGGCCTTGAGGAATGCCTCATTGACGTTGTGCGTGTCCAGCAGCACCCGCCGTACCTGGCGCGAGAGCTTGCTCTCGGTGGCGACAAAGCTGTACAGCGAACCGTCCGGCAGCGTCAGGTTGTGCACCGTCTCGAGCAGGTCATCCTGGCCGCGCACCACCCAGATCACTTCCACTTCGGCAGCGCTGGCCAGCGGCTGCTGTTCCGCCGCATTGGCGATCTCTATCACCGCCAATACCTTGCGCCCCGCCGGTAATTCGTCCAGGCGCCGGGCAATCGCCGGAATCGCGGTTTCATCGCCGATCAACAGGTAGCTGTCGAAGATATCCGGCACGATCATCGAGCCACGCGGCCCGCCGATGTGCAGGTGCTGACCGACCTTGGCCTGCTCGGCCCAGGTGGAGGCAGGGCCATCGCCATGCAGCACGAAGTCGATGTCCAGCTCGCCGATGTCCAGGTCGTACCGGCGTGGGGTGTAGTCGCGCATGGCGGGTTGCGGGCCGTCGCCGCGCAGGTTGAAGTCGGGGCTGTCCAGCGCCGCTTGTTCGGCGGCGTTCTGCGGGAACAGCAGCTTGATGTGATCGTCACTGCCCAGGCTGATAAAGCCCGCCAGTTCCGGCCCGCCCAGGGTGATGCGGCGCATGCGCGGGGTGATGTCGACCACCCGCAGGACTTCGAGGCGGCGGCGTTTGATTTCGTGGGTCACGCGGTGGATGGCTTGGGTATTCATTGAGCTTTCCCGTCGGCAATGGCTTGGGCGGTGCTGTTGAGCAGCGCCGCGACACGAACGATTTCTTCCGGGCTCCAGCGCCCGTGGTGCGAATGCAAGGCGTGGCGCAGGTTATGCACCGCCTCGTGGATTTCCGGCGGACGGTCCTGGCCCCGCAGCGAACGTTTGCTCACATCCATGCGCATGCGAATGCCTTCGAGGGCAACCGCCTGTTCGCTTAAGAAGAGACGACCGGCGTCGGTGATTGTGTAGCGTTTTTTTCCGTCTTCGGCGTCGCCGGTAATCAATTCGCTTTCTTCGAGAAAGGTCAGCGTGGGGTAGATCACGCCGGGGCTGGGGCTGTAGGCGCCGTCGAACAGGGTCTCGATCCGGCGAATCAGGTCGTAGCCATGGCACGGCTGTTCGGCGATCAGCGCCGGCAGCAGCAGTTTCAGGTCGCCGGGGGCGAAGACCCGTGGGCCACGGCCGCCGCGCTCGCGGCCTGGACGTTTGTCGAAGCCGTCGCGGCTGTCACCGGGGTCGCGGTGTGAATGATGGTCTCTCATTTCGGGTGCTCTCGTTTGGTTTAGATACAACGTAAGATATATCTTATTGCCGCCGCAACTCCGGCAGACGAACGGTCATCTCGTGTCTTGTGAGACGGGACTCGAAACGGGCCGATCAGCGCACTGATCCTTTCGACATATTCGCCAACTTGTTAGTTGGCGCGCCCCAGTAATTACTGTTGTTTTTTATAATATGTAATCCTATTCTTACGGACTTGTTCTGCACTAAATCATTCTCGTTAAGTTGATGTAGTCCGTTTCTTACGGTTGATTCAAAAGTTTTGGCAAAGTGCCATAATTTTCCTATGTGTCTTGGTGTGACAAGGCTACGTGAATAAGCGAATCGACCGGCTTTCATATTCAAAATCGAAATGGATAATTGCCCGGCCTCGAACGAACTCCTGAATTGCAATACAAGTAATTGGAAAGCATCCGATTTCCATTGCTTCAGGAAATTGTTCTGGCGCTGGGTTAATTAAGTCCTGTGCGCAACTAAGCCAGGATTTCGTTTTGATTTTTAATACATGTGAGCCTCTGCAAATGAAGACTAAAGTAAAAGCTGCGCTGTTGACTGTCGGCCTGTTGGCGGGTTCGATCTCTGTTGCTAATGCGGCGGACGGGACGATTACATTTACCGGTTCGGTCCATTCGGGTGCTTGCTCTATCAAGCCTGAGTCTGTGGATCAGTCAGTTGCACTTGGCGCTATTGCAAAGCATCAGTTGCAATCCGGCGGCAAGTCCACCGCCCGCCCCGTGGCGATCGAGCTTGAAGGGTGCGACCTGTCTGGCCTCACCGATAACACCGTGACCACTACCTTCACCGGTGCACCGTCCAGCGTTGTGCCTGGCGGCATCGGCACGGTCGGCAGCGCGGGCGGCATCGGCATCATGATGACCCACGGCGGCAAAGCGATTGAGCTGGGCGTGCCAACCACTCCGCAGGCCATTGTTGCCGGTAATAACACCCTGCAGTTCGGTGCCTACGTACAAGGCCAGGCGACAGGCGACATCGTTCCTGGTGATTTCAGCGCGGTCACCAACTTCACCTTGGCTTATCAGTAAGTGTTTCCCCCGCCACCACTGGTGGCGGGGGAAAACTGGCGGGAGATCAAGGTGAAAACATTCATAAGTCTCGCTATTGCCTCTTCATTGACGTTGTTCATCAGCCCTTGTGATGCCGCGCAGACGCGTGTGCAAGGCGATGGGCTCGTCACGCTGGGAGGCGAGATCATCGACTCGGCCTGCGGGCTGGAAGCGGTCACTGCCGATCAGACCATCGACATGCCTCCCGAACCCATCGGCCGCCTGTTGCGAGAGGGCGCGGGGCAAATGCAGCCGTTCCAGCTACGGCTGGTCAACTGCACCGTGACGCGTCCCGACCCGCTGCGCCCCGGCGAAACGCTGCCGGACTGGGAGCATCTTCGCGTGACGTTCGACGGGCCCAGCGATATGGGCGGGCGCACCTTTGCGGCCTTTGGGGCCTCGCAGGGGGTTGCTTTCCATATTGAGGACGCCGCTGGCCAGGTGAGTGTGCCGGGAGTGCCGATGGCGCTGCTGCCGGTGGTTGATGGCGACATGACACTTCATTACAGGCTCCGCCTGGTGGGCAACGGAGTGCCGCTGTTGGCAGGGGCTCACCGCGCGGCAGTGCGGTTCAAGTTGGAATACTTTTGAAGATTGAGTTGCGTGTATGTTGAATACGTCGAAAGTCATGAATACGCTGCGCCCCAGCCTCTTTGGCGGGTTGATATCACTGGCTGGAACTGCAATGGGCGCCGGGGATATTGAGTTTAATACCGACGTTCTTGATCTGATTGATCGCTCCAATATTGACCTGTCTCAGTTTGCACGCAGTGGGTTTATCTTGCCTGGCACCTACTCGATGGTGGTCCAGCTCAATACCCAACCTATATCTGAACAATCGGTGGCGTTCTTTGCCCCCGATGATGATCCCAAAGGCAGTGTGCCCTGTTTATCGCGCGAGCTTGTCGAGCAACTGGGCCTCAAGGCGTCCGGTGCTGACCAGCTGAAGTGGTGGAAGGGCGGGCAGTGCCTGGATGTCACGGGCTTGCCCGGCATGGAGGTCAGTGCCGACCTGGGCACGTCCACCCTGGACATCAACCTTCCCCAGGCCTACCTGGAATACAGCGCCATTAACTGGGACCCGCCGTCACGTTGGGACGAGGGGGTGCCGGGGCTGCTGGTCGACTACAACATGACGGCGCAGTCCAGCTACCGCAAAGGTGACGGTACGCGCAATGACCTCAGCGGTAACGGCACACTCGGGGCCAATGCCGGGGCCTGGCGCCTGCGGGCGGATTGGCAAGGGCGTGTCGAGAAAGACCGCGAGGCGCAGGCCAGCCGGCAAAAACTGGAGTGGAGTCGCTATTACGCATATCGCGCCATTCCTGCGCTGAAGGCACGCCTGGTGTTGGGCGAGGACTACCTGTATTCGGACCTGTTCGACAGCTTCCGCTTTACCGGTGCCGGGCTCAAGTCAGACGAAAGCCAGCTGCCGCCCAACCTGCGGGGCTATGCACCGGAAGTGGTCGGGGTGGCCAAGACCAATGCAAAGGTTGTCATCAGCCAGCAGGGGCGTGTGCTCTATGAAACGCTGGTGGCGGCAGGCCCTTTTCGGATCCAGGACCTTAACGACGCCGTTTCCGGCACGCTGGATGTGCGGGTCGAGGAGCAGGACGGTTCGGTACAGAAATTCCAGCTCGATACGGCAGGCGTTCCCTACCTGACGCGTCCCGGGCAGGTTCGTTACAAGCTGTCTGCCGGGCGACCGTCCAACCTGCAGTACCACTCCCACGGTGACTTTTTCGGCACCGGCGAGTTTTCCTGGGGGATCAGCAATGGTTGGTCACTGCTGGGCGGTGCGATAACGGATAACAACTACCGTGCGCTGTCGGTGGGCGCGGGGCGGGATTTGCTGGCGTTCGGGGCCGTTTCCCTGGACGTCACCCAGTCTCGCGCCAGCCTGTGGAACCAGACACTTTCGGGCAAATCCTACCGCCTTCAATATTCCAAGAACTTTGAAGAGTACGACAGCCAGGTCACCTTCGCCGGTTACCGGTTCTCCGAGAAGAACTACTTGAGCATGAGCCAATACCTGGACGCTCGGCACTACGGGTTGAATGGTGAGCTGGGCGGACGCGGCGTATTCGATGAAGACGGTAACTTCATTGAACACTGGAAACCCATTGGCGGTAACAAGGCGCTGTATACGGTCACGGTGAACAAACAGTTCCGCGATCTGAACACCACGGTGTATGCCAGCTACAACAAACAAACCTATTGGAACCGGCCAGACACCCAGCGCTGGAACCTCTCGGCGTCTCGTTACTTCAACGTGGGCTCTGTCAGGAACATGAGCCTGTCGCTGAATTTATATCGCACCCATGAATACCAATATAAGGACAACGGAGCAGCGCTGACGGTCAGCCTGCCATTGGGACCCACCGGCACCCTGTCGATGGATGCCAACAGGGCCGGCGGCAAAAACAGCTTTACCACACGCTACGCCGATCGCCTGGATGAACGTAACAGCTACCAGGTCAGTGCCAGCGACACCTCGGCCAGCGGCTACCTGAGCCATATTGGTGACCAGGCCGACATCGACCTCAGCGCCACGACGCAACAAGGCAATAACCGCACCCTCAGCGCATCCGTGCGTGGCGGCGGCACGCTCACGCCTTACGGCGGGGCGCTGCATCGAACCACCAGTACCGGCGGAACCCGGCTGCTGGTCGATACCGCCGGTGTGCCCGATGTGCCCGTGCGGGGCTACGGCACGCCGACCCGCAGCAACGCGTTCGGCAAGGCGGTCATCTCCGACATCACCAGCTACCAGCGTACGGCGGCCAGTGTTGACCTGGAGAAATTGCCCAGCGATGTCGAGGCCACTCAATCCGTGACGCAACTGACCCTCACCGAGGGGGCCATTGGCTACCGATCCCTGGAAGTGATTTCCGGCCAGAAGGCCATGGCGGTTCTTCGCCTGCCGGATGGCAGCGCACCGCCCTTCGGCGCCACGGTGAAAAACCGCAAGCAGCAGGACACCGGGGTGGTGAATGACGGCGGGGATGTCTACCTGAGCGGCATTCAGGCCGGCGAGCAGATGATCGTCAGCTGGGGCGGCACCGAGCGTTGCGTCCTGACGCTGCCTGTCGAGTTGCCAACGGATGCGTTCACCGATGCCCTGCAACTGCGCTGCCAGAGGGTAGCCGTCGATCAAGCCTCACCCGAGCCAGCCAGCCTGACCGGCCAGCGAAACACTATGGAGAACCCATCCTCATGAAACACCACATACGTTTTACCTACGCACTGCTGCTGACGGTCTTGAGCCAGAGCGCCAACGCCGCTGTCGGCCTGGACCGTACCCGCGTGATTTTCGACGGTGGCAAAGACGCAACCAGCGTTAACATCACCAACAACAACCCCCAGTTGCCGTACCTGGCCCAGGGCTGGATCGAGGATGAAGAGGGCAACAAGATCACCTCGCCGTTGATCGTGCTGCCACCGGTCCAACGCCTGGAGCCCGGCAAGCAGAGCCAGGTAAAAGTCCAGGCGTTGCCGGCCGCCAAATCGCTGCCCCAGGATCGGGAGACGGTCTACTACTTCAACCTGCGGGAAATTCCGCCGCGCAGCGACAAGCCCAACACCCTGCAAATCGCCCTGCAAACCCGGATCAAATTGTTTTACCGGCCGCAGGCAATTACCCCCACCCAGCAGGACCTGTCCAACCCATGGCAGGAAAAGCTGACCCTTACCCGGCAAGGCGATCACTACCAGGTGAATAACCCCACGCCTTACTACGTGACCCTGGTGGATGCGCGCAGCAGCAAGGACGGCAAGACCATACCGGGCTTCGAGCCGGTGATGGTCCCGCCCAAAGGCACGCAGGCCCTGGGGCCGACTGCCAAGGAGCTCGGCACCACCCCCTATTTGTCCTACGTGAATGATTACGGTGGCCGTCCGCTGCTGGCGTTCACCTGCAGTGGCGAGACATGCAAGGTGAACACGCAACTGTCTGTGGCCAATCAGTAGTGCCTGCTGCCGGAGAACGTCATGAAGTTGCACACAGTGAAGGTCTTGGGCGGTCTGTTGCTGGCCCTGATGGGGCCGGCGCACGCCGCGGATGACGAGGATGTGGAGGGCATGGTCGGGATGCTCAACATTCTCGGGTCCATGCATGAAACCCCCTGCAGCCTGGAGATGGCATCCCTGCACCAGACGATCGACCTGGGCCCGGTGTCGGCCAGCCAGTTGCAACGGCCGGGTGACCAGGCGACCTCCGTGGCCTTTCAACTGCTGTTCGAGGATTGCCGGCGCACCGCCGGCCGCATCGCCAGTGAACGCACGGGGAACCTGACATGGAGTGCTTATCAACCGGTGCTCTCGGTGGCGTTCATCGCACCAGCCGATGCCGATGATTCACGGCTGGTCAAGGTGCAAGGCATCACCGGGATGGGCCTGCGCCTGACCGATTCCCAGGGGCGCGATGTACAGCTGGGTTCAAGGGGGGAGCCATTGTTCTTGCCCTTGGGCCGCAACACGCAGACCTGGAACGTCCAGCCCACGCGCACCCCGGCACCCCTGACCAGCGGTGCATTCCGGGCCGTGGTGGATTTCAGGCTCAATTATGAGTAAGGGCAGAGCAATGACCAGGTTAACCGGCCCGTGGGCCATTTTTATCGGTGCGGGACTGCTGTGGGTGGTCAGCCAGGGCGTGCAGGCCGATACCAACCTGACGATCCGCGCGACCATCATTGCACCTCCACCGTGCGTGATTAACAGCGGCGGCACACTGAATGTGCCGTTCGGCAATGACCTGCTGACGTCACGGATTGATGGCGTGAATTATCGACGGGACGTGCCGTATACCGTCACCTGCAGTCCTCCCGTTTACAGCAACGCGATGACCCTGGAACTCAAGGGCGCGGCAGCCGGGTTTGATAACAAAGTGCTCTCGACCCCCAAGACCGACCTGGGGGTCAAGCTCTTCGCCAATGGGGCGGACTGGCCGCTGAACACGCCGCTCAGGTTTACCCATCCGACCTTTCCGGTCGTGCAGGCGGTGCCGGTCAAGCGCGCAGGCAGCACGCTGACGGGCGGGGCATTTGCGACCGCCGCCACCCTCGTGATCGAGTACCAATAATGAGGAAACGATCAATGAAATGTTGGCCACAGCGAACGTTGCTCGGCTTGTGTTGCTTCGGCTTTTTCAGTGCTGCGTCGGCCAACCTGACGTTCAACGGAACGCTGAACGAGCCGCCGCCCTGCACGATTGATTCGGGCAGCACGATTGAAGTCGATTTCGGGGATGTCGGCACCAAGCGTGTCGATGGCGTGAAATATCGCAGGGCCGTCGGCTACACCATCCGCTGCGGCGCCTCCACGCTGCCGTGGCTGTTGAAGTTGAGCGTCAAGGGCGCAGAGACAACCTTTGATAACGCGGCCCTGCAGACCACTGCGCCTGACCTGGGCATTCGGCTGTACCAGAACAACGCGCCGTTTCGCCTCAACACGCCGCTGGACATCAGCCTGGCGGCACCGCCGACCTTGGAAGTGGTGCCGGTCAAACGGCCGGGTTCGGTCCTGAAGGCCCAAGGGTTCACGGCGGTGGCCACGCTGTTGGCTGAATACCAGTAGGAGTCGAGTGTATGCGACACGCAATGATTCATAAGGGGCTGGTCCTGCTGCTGACCTTCGGCCTGGCGGCCACGGCGCAGGCGGTGGACAACCTGAGGTTCAAGGGCAACCTGGTGGAACAGGCCTGCACCATCCGCCCGGGCGATGAAGCCATCACCCTGGAGCTGTGGGACCTGACCAGCAAGCACCTCTACATCAACACACGCTCAGTGGGCAAACGTTTCACCCTGCACCTGGATGACTGCAATACCACCATCAGCGACTCGGTGACCATCCTGTTCAACGGTGCGGAAAACCGCGCGCTGCCCGGTTTGTTTGCGCTGGACGGTGGCAGCGGTGCCTCTGGTATCGGGCTGGGTTTGGAGACACTGAGCGACAAGCCGGTGCCGGTGAACAAGGTCGGCGACGAACAGAAATTGAGCCCCGGCAACAACGTCATCCTGCTCAAGGCCTATGTGCAGGGTGAGCCGGATGCCCTGCGGGACAAGACCATCGAGCACGGCAGCTACCGTGTGACTTCGACGTTTACGCTGGATTATCCGTAACGCTAAACCGTTATGCATGGGATGAAAGAGAACAACATGAAACGACTATTTGGAGCCGTTGTGCTGCTTGCCCTGGCTGGCGTCACGACGACCGTGAAAGCGGCTGATTGCCGGGTCAATGGCGGCAATTGGCAACGGGTGAGCATTGGCGGGACGTTGAACCTGCAGGTTCCGGTGAATGTGCGGCTGGAGGTGAATGAGCCGCGCATTCTCCTGTCCGGGGTGAGGATCGAATGCCGGTTTGAACCGGACAGCTATACCCCGGATGGACGGCAGGACTACTGGGCCACCGGGACGAGGATCGGCCCGGCCTGGTCGCCTGGTCCGAAGTTCGTCAGCCAGACGACCGGCTTGCGTATCAATGGCAGTTATTGGAACACGCCTATCCAGGCGGGTATCAGGATTGCGACCATGCCTAACAATACGTCTCCGATCCCGATCGATGTCATCCCTTATATATTGATCCGCAACAACCCGACCAACCCGATCGACATTCGAATAGGTGACACTCTGGGCGTGTTACGTCTCGACCAGACCAACAACTACGATTCCTTTTCCACGAGCCTGCAGCTTACGTACATCGCCAACAACGACTTCACCATCTCCCCGTCGTCGTGCACGATCAACAATAACCAACCGATCGAAATCAACTTCGGCAACGTGCACCAGAGGGCGATAGGCACCGACCCCGTATCAACCACCGTTCGTACCGATCGCACGCTCACCTACCGGTGCCCGGACCCGGGGATTACCACGCCGATCACCATTACCTACAAAGGCACGCCGTCCTCGTTCAACGCCAATGCGCTGGTGATGAGCAATCCGAACGTGGGCACGGCCCTTGTCCGTCAGGGGACTGCGGTTCGAGTCAATGGCTCGTTCCTGACCCGTATCACCAACAGTTCCGGGAGCGACGTTGTAACGTTCGCCCTGGTCAAGCAGGCGGGGTCCCTGCCTGTCGAGGGGCCGTTGAACGGCAGCGGCGTACTGGTAATGGGGGTGCCATGACACACCCATACGGTCAGACCTGGCGCGTGACGCGGTTACGTTGTTGGCTGTGGCGTTCCAAAGCCTGGTGGGTCAACTCGCGCATCCATTGTTTTTCGCGGTAGCCCAGTTCGTTGAGCAGCAGGTTGTAGCTGTCGTCCGTCATGGGTTGCCCGGTCAGCACTTGTGGGTGCGGCACACCCAGGGCGTCGGCGAGACCGATCAGCGTGAGCCTCAACGCTTCTTTCTGCTCGTCGGGTAAGCCGTTGGCCTGGGCCAGCCTGGCCTGGGCTTCCTGCAGCTCATCAAGGCGCGCGCATTGCTCGTCGAAATGCCGGGCATTGGCCTCAAGGGTGTTCGGGTGGTGGTCGTGCAGGTACTGTTCCCAATAGGGCTCCAGCAACATCTGGTTGACCAGGCCATCGCCTTCGCCCAGCTCCAGCACCGTGCTGTAGGCCTGTTCGATCTGCGTGGGTTTTACGTCGCCGGTGTCGCGGTACAGCATGTGTTCCGACAGCCAGGGCAGGTCGAGGCGCTTGGCCAGGGAGGTCTGGTAGCTCAGGTAGACCTCCACGTCGTCCACGTTACCCATCACGCCCTCCCGTCGTTGGGAACGCAGCCATTGGCCGAGGCCGCCTTCGGCTTCGGGTTTGAGCCGATGGGCAATGTCCTCGCTGGCGATGCGGTTCAATTGCTTGAGCCGTGCATTGCCCTTTGCCAGCGTCACCAGTTTGCCCTCGCGCTCGCTGGCCGAGGCGGAGTAACGCTGGGCTTCGCTGACCAGCACTTCGATGCCCAGGTCATTGAAAATCTGTGCACTGCCGTCGGCGCACAGGCCGGGAAAACTGGCCATCTTGAACAGCTTTTCACGCAGCGCCGTATCGTTGTGGGCCGCCTCCAGCAAACGCCAGACGCGCTCGCGCAACGTTTCAAGATTGTCCCAATAGGTGTCCATGTCCTGGGGCCGCTGGAAGAAGTCGGGCGCTTCAAGGGCCTTGATCACCTCGAACAAACCCTGGGAGCCGTGCTCGCGCTCCACCGCTTGCCACAGCTCCTGGCGCCTGCCCAGTAACGGCGGCCTGACCCGTTCCAGCCACGGGCCGCTCTCTCCACGGGGTTCATAGCTGCGGTTGGGGTCCAGTCCGGCGGCTTCGCGGTACTGCTCGTACAGCAGGCGCTGGTCGTTGAGCAGGGTGTTGCGGTCCAGGCGGGTATGGGCGACGGTCCGGGCCTCGGCGCTATCGGCCATGAGCGCTGGCACATGATCAATCCGGGTTTGGCTCAGGTCCAGCAGGAAACCCTCCTCCCGTGGGTGGGCAAACAGCCCGGTGGGCCATTGGGTGATGGGGGTGCGGCTCAGGAACAGGCGGCGCAGGTGCGGCATTTTCGAGATGTTCGGTGGCTGCGTCAGCGGGTTGCGGTACAGGTTCAGGTTGCGCAGGTGCTTGAGGTTTTTCAGGCGCGCAACGTCGCCGTTGAGCAGCGTGATCTGGTTTTCCCCCACGTTGAGGTCGCGCAGGTAGCGCATGTTGGCGATGGGCTCGGGCAGCCGCGTCAGTTCGTTCGCACTGACGTCCAGCTCCCGCAGGGACGGGAATGCCTGCAGAAAGGGCCACTGGCTGTCGTTGAACATGCAGTTGGCCAGCTTCAGTTGGGTGACGTGCTCGAAACCATTGCCCAGCAGCGGCAGGCTGCCGGGCAGGTCGAGGGCGCTGAGGTCCAGGCTCGCGCCGCTCTGCACCTGGCCCAAGTCGTCGCGGTGCTCGGCGAGGCGGTCTTCCCAGCAGCGATAGAGTTTGTGCGCAATGATATTTTTACGCAGTTTTTCCTCCCGGGCCATGCGGCTGTTTTTGGGATGGGGGCCGGGCAGGCGCTTCCATTGCTCCAGCTCCCGGTACAGGTTGTGCCGCTGCAGGACCAGGCGATTGAGGACATCGTTGTTCAGCCCCGGGCCGATCTCATTGAGGAACCGCTGCAGGCGCGCCTCTTCCAGGGTCGGGAACAGACTTGCCAGCACCTCCCGGGCGCGGGCCTGGCTCAGGTGCTCCTGGGCGCGGCGCAACCCGCCGAGGGCCGCGCCGCCGAGCAGGGTGGTGGTCTGCGCATCAGCGGTAGAGCGCAGCGGTGGCTCGGCCAGCACCCGGCGCCGTTCGGCCAGGGGTTCGAGGGTTTCCATCAGCCAATGCTTGAGCCCGGCGCCCTGGCCGGGCCGGTAGCCCAACTCGCTTTGCTGAGCGTCGGACAATGCACGCAACAGGCATTCATACAGGGTATCCGGGCCGTGCAGGCGTTGGCCCTGTTCATCGAACAGTTCGTAGCCCACGTGGTTCTGGCGCACCAGCACCCGGCGCCGGCGGGCATCGGCCGCCCCGGCTTCACAACGCAACGTACCGCTGACCTGGCGATCGCGGATTTGCAGGTGCAGGTCGCCAAAGCCATCGCTGTAGCGCTTGAGGGTATTGAGCACCAGGCGCTCGGTACCTTCGGTGATCGCCCAGGGCGGGAAGAACCCCGCGTAGGCCTGGACACTGTGCTGGGCGAAGCTCAGTTCCCTGGCCTGATTGAGCAGGCGCAGCGGTACGTGGTGGTCCAGGGTTTGCCGTTCGGCCGGGGTTGTGCCGGCCAGCAGGGTGTCGGCCAGCGGCCGGTCCAGCGGGCTGACCTGCTCGCGCAAACGGCGTTCATGGGGATCGGCGCTGACCTGGCGGGCCTGATGGATGTAGTCGGCGATGTCACCGGTCTGGCGCGCCACCGAGTCCGCCAGTTGATCGCGCAAGGTTTGCACGCGCAGTGCTTGCGGCACGTCGCCGCCCAGCAGGTGCCTGATCGACGGCTCATCGAGAAACTCCAGCACCCGCGCCGGCAACTCGCCGGACATCACCTCGGCCAGGCTCAATTGCAGCGTGTCGGCCGGCGATGCCTGCGGGTTGGCGTACTTGTGGGAGTCACCGCTCTTGTCCGAGCGCACGAACACTTCCAATGCCTTGGTTTGGGGCCAGCCCGGCAGCTCGGTGATGGTCTGCTCGAACCAGGCGGACGTCGCATCCAGCGGCAGCGGTGCGCCGGCGCGAATGGTGTGCACGGTCTGTGTGGCAGCGCGCTGGGCTTCATAGCGATTGAGGGTCGCTTCCAGCAGCGGCGGGGTCGGCCTGTTTTGCACGTAAAGGTTGCGCAGCACACCGTCGTCGGCACCGCTGATGCGTTGCATCTGCTGCAGTTGCTGGTTGCTGAAGGGCGCCGTGCGCGGCCCCAGGCGGCGCATCAGCGTGGCGCTGTCCCAGGTGCGCGGTTGCTCGGCTTCATGTACGAAGGCGCCGTCGCCGTTGAACCGCACCAGGGGTTGATAGGCGTTGGCGCGCTCCGGGTGAGCGATACGCGTGTCGCCGGTTTCAGGGTCTGCCTGCACTTCGAAGTGAGTACCTTGCAGCGCGAGGATCTGCTTGCCCCGATGGGTGTGCAGGCCGTCGACAATGGGCGGCTGGTCGAGGTTTTTCACAGCATAGGGCGCAATATCCGGGTGCCACAGGCGCGTGCTGCCGTCGGGCCGCACCACCGGGCGCAAGCCTTCGACGAAGGGGCTGAGCTTGAGCCGTGCGACATGGCCCAACTGGCTGGCAGCACCGAACAAGGCAAACTGGATCACGCTGTCGGCCACCGCGACCACTTGCTCCGCCGCCTCGGCACCACGCCCCTGGGCCCAATCGACAATCCCCTCGAACACCTCGTCGGTGATCTGGTACAGGCTGTAGGCGAGCATCGCTTCCCCCAGCAGCGGCACGAAGGGCGTCAGCACCAGCAGCGCCGCATTGAAGATATCCCCGAGGATTTTTTCCAGGTTGTCCCACCAGGCCCAGCGCGCGTGGCGGTCGGCGGTGGCGGTGGGCACGGCGATGTCCAGGGCATCGTTGACGATCTTGTTCAACTTGAGGCGGTACTGGTAATTCCACAGGTCATTTTCGGCGGCGAGCGTTGAGCGATTGACGTGATCGTCACCGATAGCCTGCACGCTGAATTGCAGGTTTGGCTGGGTGGTCGGGGTGTCGCGCCAGCTGGGACGCGGGTCGGTGTGGGCGGTTTGATGCCAGCGCACACGGCTCAAGCGTGTATTGAGCCCGGCAAAGAATTCACCGCGCCTGGCGTGGTCGATGAACTGGCTGAAGAAGGTCTGGTAGCGCTGGCTGTCCCGCAGTTTTTCCGTGAGGTGGCTGAGGAAGGCCGCAGGCGAAGGGTATTGCTTCAGAGGGTGTTCGGGGTCTGCGGGGATGTACACCAGCACCTTGCCGACGGGTCGGGTGGGCTGCGGGACAAACAGCAACAGGATGCCGGTCAATGCCGTGTTCATCAGGCTCAGGGTATGGCATCCAAGCGCCTGACCGTCCAGCAGCGCGACGCGGCCGGCGATCAGGTCGAGCACGGCGCCGTGGGCATCGGCGTCGATGTCCCGGTTGATCAAGGCCAGGTGCGCCGCCGTACCCAGGGCAGTCTTCTGAGTGGCAATCATCTGCAGGCGCACGGCCCGGGTCACCGCCGGGTCATAGAACCCCAGGGCCTGGCGCAGGCTTTTCTGGTAGCGGGCGCCCAGGTCCAGGGTGCGGCAGATGTGCTTGAACTGTTCAGCGGTCAATACGGCGCCGGTGATGGAGTGGCGCAAGGTCAGTGTATCCCGCTGCCCGCGTGGGTCTTCGGCGGACAGGAAGGCGTAGTCGACGAAGGTGTCCGAGGCGGCAAAGTTGGCCAGCGCGACGTCCAGCAGCGACAGGGTTTTGCTTTGCTCCCCACGATTGAAATCGTGCACCCACCAGGCAACTTTGGCGCTGGCATACAGCCGCAGGCAGGTGGTTCTGACGTCGATCTCGCCATAGGCCTTCAAGGCATTTTTCAGCAGCGGTTCGGCGAAGGCATACACGTCGGTCAATGCCTGGAATCGCTGGTCCATCGCAGCCTGCTGCTGCCAGTGTGCGGCGATCGCGGGCTTGAGCGCTTGATGCTGGTTGGCGCTGGCATGGGGATAGTGGCGGATGCCTTGGCGGGCGACGTCGTTGAGTGCGCGCAGGCGGAGTGGCGAGGTGGTTTTCAGCCAGTGCGGCAGGGCGTTTTCGATAAACGCGTGGTGCAGGGACTGGTCGGGTATGTCGGCCATGGGGGCAACCTGTAGAGCTCAAAAAGAAGGCTTGAGTCTATGCACCGGCACGGCTGCGGATAAGTTTGAATAGTGGGTGGAAACCGCGGCGGATCCCTCAGTAATCCGCAAGTGAAAAGCGCAGGGATAGGCCCATCAGCGCACGCTGCATAAGCTGTTGTTGCCCGGTTGCAGATAGGGCGTAAGAATCGGCGCCATGCCCTTGAGTACCTGTACCGGCAACGCCGAAGTGAACTTGAAACCCTGGGCCGAAGCGCCGGGGACGAAGGCGGTCAGCGTGCCGAAATGATGTTCGCCGATGTAGAACACGAAGGTCGCCGTGCGGTTGATCGCCTTGGAGCTGAGAATCCGCCCGCCGGCGCCGATGGCTTCGATCCGGTTGTCGCCGGTACCGGTCTTGCCACCCATGGCCAAAGGCGTACCGTCCGCCAGTTTGAAACTGCCGGACACGCGCCGTGCAGTGCCCGCGTCCACCACCTGGGACAGCGCCCCCTTGAGTGCCGTGGCCACCTCGGAAGGCATCACGCGCTTGCCGCGATTGGGGTCGTTGACCAAGCGGGTTTCGTACGGGGTGTCGGCGGCAAAGCGCAGGCTGTCGATACGCAGGGTGGGCTGGCGCACGCCATCGTTGAGGATGATCCCCACCAGTTCCGCCAGGGCCGCCGGGCGGTCGCCGGAGCTGCCGATGGCCGTGGCAAGCGACGGCACCAGGTGGTCGAAGGGGTAGCCGACTTTCTGCCAGCGCTGGTGAATATCGAGGAAGGCTTCGATCTCCAGCATGGTGCGGATGCGGCTGTCGCGGGCACTCTTGTGGCGGCTCTTGAACAGCCAGCTGTAAACCTCCTGGCGCTCGTGTTCACTGGCGGCGGTGGCCTGGGTGAAGGTGGCGTCGGGGTTGTTCAGCAGGTAGCCCATCAGCCACAGGTCCAGCGGGTGAACCTTGGCGATATAGCCTTGGTCAGGCAGGTCGTAGGCACCGGGGCCGTAATTCTGGTAGAGCTTTTCGAGGCGCTCGTCGGTGAGTTTTTCAGGGCTTTTGACGCTGCTCAAGTGCGAGCGGACGAAGCTGTTGAAACTCGCCTGGCTGGCGTTGGGCAGCAGGTAGCGGTGTACGGCGGCCAGGCGAATGGCGGTGGGGTGCATGCTGTCGAGGAAGGTGTCGAGGCGCGCCTGGGTGTTCTTGTTGCGGTATTTCTTCCAGAACTTGAGCAGGAAGGTGGTGCCTTCGCGGTCGGCGAATTTGGCCAGGTATTCCTGGCGCCTCGGGTCACTGTCGTCCTTGAGCAACTCGGCACTGTTGTTCGCACCGTGATAGGTGCTGTAGCGCACCAGGTCACGCATCAGGCGAATGAACGGCAAGTTGATCGACTCGCGCAGGGCTTCGATCAACGTGGGATTGCGACCGTTGTCCTGGCTGCGGAAGTTATGGAAGTGGTGCATGCCGCCGCCGGTGAAAAAACCTTCGCCGGTGTTGGCCGAGTATTGGCGATTGAGGGCGGCGTCGAGCATGGCCGGCAGGTTGCGGTCGCTGTTCTGGGCCAGGTAGTCGAGGGCCCAGCGGGTAATGCGGTCCGTGTCCTCGACCGGGACTTTGCGCAGCTCGGCGGCAGGTGTCGCAGCGTATTTATCATGCAGTTCGCTGACGATTTGCAGGTAGGTGGTCATCACCCGCAGTTTGGCGGTTGAACCCAGTTCCAGCTTGCTGCCTTCGTTGATGTCGAATGGCTGGTCGGTGCTGTCGGTTTGCACGCGCACGCGGGCACCGTCGGGTGTCATCTCGTAGAGGTTGAAACTGTAGCGAACCTGAGCGGTGCTGGCGGGCGTCAGCAGCGTGGGCCCGAGCAGGCCGATCTGCGCGGCGAAGGCGGGGTCGGCGAGTTGCTTGAGGTACGTGCTGGCCTGGCTTTGCAGGTCGGCTTGCAAGGTGCTCGTGGCAGAGAGATCGAGTCGGTCGAGGTCGTACAGCGGCTGGTTGAGCAGGGCGGCCAGGCGAGTGCGGGCGACGCTGATGCCCTTGTTGGTTTCGATTGGCTGGATCGTCGGTTGTTGCTGCCAGTCACGGTAGGTGACTTTGCTGGCGAGGGCTGCGCTGGCCAGCGCCGGGTCGATCACGTTGTTTTGTGCGAGCAGGCGGATGTGGCTGTCGGTGAGGTCCGCCAGTTCCTTGTGGCCCTTGGACAGATAGTGAGACGGGCGACGCTGGGCGATCATCAGCGACAGCACCTCGCGCAACGCCAGACCCTTTTGCGGCAGCTGTTTGGGGTCGGTGCCGATGAGCAGCGCGTTTGTCTGGTTGAAGTCGGCGCCGTACCACACGCGCAAGCCTTCGGCCATGCCGTGCACTTCGCCATGGCCGGGTACCGCCGACAGGGGCACGCTGTTGAGGTAGTCGCGCACGATGTCCTGGCGAGCGGCAAGGGTTTGCGGGCCGTCCTGATACGCGCGCACGCTGGCAGAAATCATCTGGCGGATTTTCTCTCCGCCGGACAGGGTCAGGCCGTCGGGCGAGTGGCGGTATTTTTCCAGCTGCGTGGCCAGGGTACTGCCGCCTGCCGTCTGGCCGGGCAGGTGCAAGAGCTTCGCCACCTGGGACCAGGCCGCCTTGGCAAAGCGCGGCCAATCCACGGCCGGGTTGAGTTGCGGGTTTTTCGGGTCCAGCAGGTCGCGGTCTTCGATAAACAGCAGGCTGCTGACCACCACCGGCGGGATCGCCGCAAAGCTTGGGTAGAACTGTTGTGGATACGTGAACTGATACAGCGGTGCGGCGCGGCAATCGGTGATGGTCAGGCCGGCCTGGATCTTTTCCGGGTAGGGCACGAACAGGCCGCGCTGGGCGTAGGCCATCAGGTCGGGGGAGAAGCGCGCTTGAGCCTGGATCAGGTAGTCACGCTTGATCAAGCGCGGCAGGAACTCGCCGAGGGCGCTGTAGCCCAAGCGCTTGTCAAAGGGCCCGGCGCCAGGGTAAACCCGCGCATCGCTGGGGCCCGAATGCATTTGGTAGGTGAGGGTTGAGGCAATGTCGGAGAAGGTCTTGGCCTGCAACCTTGAAGTGCGCATTTCCCGCAGGGCGGCAAAGCCCAGGGCGATCAGCGCAATCAGCAGCACCAGCCAGAACAGCCGCCACCACAACCGTCGGCGGGGAGGAGGGCTTTGTGGCAACGGCTGTTCATCCGGGCTATCGGTGGATACCGCAGCCTTGGTCGAAGCGTTTTGCCATAAAGCGCCCATAGTCGATTGATCCATTTACGTAGATTGATCGGACTTGGTTGAAGCTTAGACGGTGGTGGGCGAGTGGGGGGGATTTGTGAGTGTGATGCTGTTTGTGGCGAGGGGGCTTGTCCCCCGTTGGGCTGCGCAGCAGCCCCAAAACCTGCCATGAAGATCTTCCTGAAGAAATGCGGTGTGTTTACTGGGGCTGCTGCGCAGCCCAACGGGGGGCAAGCCCCCTCGCCACAGACAAGCCCTCTCCACACAGGAAAAATCAGAGCCAGGCTGCGTCCCATAGTGGGTAGTCACCAATATGTTCGACCAGGCCCGCTCGCAGAGGATTGGCGATGATGTAGCGGGCAATTTTGCGAAGGTCTTCATCGCTACGCACTGCTCGGTCATGGTAGCCAAGTTGCCAGAATCGTTCTTTGCTGCCGCGTGCGCGATTAATGGTGAGGGTGCTGCGGGATTTGGTACGTCCCACAGCCTGCGACAACGTTGTGCCTTGCAGCTCAAATAGCCAATGAAAGTGATCAGGCATGACGACCCATGCCAGAGAGTCGACCATTCCCAATTCATGGGTCTTCCTGAATTCTGCTACCAGTAGTCTTCCCAAATGGAAGTCTTTGAACAGGGGTTGCCTGTTGTGAACCACGGCGGTAATCAGATAAGGACGGCCAGATTCTGAATGTCGACCACGGCGTAACAGATGAGAGTTGGGTTGATGAAGCGTTCCTTTGCTCCTTGAGGGGAAGTAGTCAATTGACGTTAGCAGCTGCTGTGGAGTGCTCTCTTGCAGTTCAGTGTCGGCGTGTTTCTCGAAGGTAGATTTGTGGCGAGCGGGCTTGTCTGTGGCGAGGGGGCTTGTCCCCCGTTGGGCTGCGCAGCAGCCCCAGTAAAGACACCGCATTTTCTGGATAGAACTTATGGCAGGTTTTGGGGCTGCTACGCAGCCCAACGGGGGACAAGCCCCCTCGCCACAGACAAGCCCGCTCGTCACAGATAACCCCGCCACATAACCCCAAACCGTCGAGCTAGAGCCTCCCCCACCCGTAAACCCGCCAAAGGTAGGGGCATGACGCTGCACCATTACCGTGCAATACTCGCCGCCGTTTGGTGGCGATGATTCCTACGCTAACCAGGTGATGCTCCTCCGCAAAAGGCGCCTTTACCGAGAGTTCCCGCTGAATCTTGCCGTTTATAGAGTGAAAACCCCTGGGTTTAGCTTTTTATACTGCACCCCCGCTGATCTGGCCCGGCCAGACCGTTTTACCCAAAAGGTGATCCGGCAACGGTACGCCATGGCAGACCCGCCATGACGCCCCGGACTCGGTGGCTCATATCCAATAACAAGACGAGGTTGTATCCCTATGCCAGCTGGCAATCATCTGCCCCACGGCGAGACCGCTCAGGGCGGTCCGCTGAAACGCGAACTCGGCGAACGGCATATTCGCCTGATGGCCCTCGGTGCATGCATCGGCGTCGGCCTGTTCCTAGGCTCGGCCAAGGCCATTGAAATGGCCGGCCCGGCGATCATGCTGTCGTACATCATCGGCGGCCTGGCGATCCTGGTGATCATGCGCGCCCTCGGCGAGATGGCCGTGCACAACCCGGTGGCCGGTTCGTTCAGCCGCTACGCCCAGGATTACCTCGGCCCGCTGGCGGGCTTTCTCACCGGCTGGAACTATTGGTTCCTGTGGCTGGTGACCTGCGTGGCAGAAATCACGGCCGTCGCCGTGTACATGGGCGTGTGGTTCCCCGATACACCCCGCTGGATCTGGGCCCTGGCAGCACTGATCAGCATGGGCACCATCAACCTGATCGCGGTCAAGGCCTTCGGTGAGTTCGAGTTCTGGTTCGCACTGATCAAGATCGTCACCATCATCGCCATGGTGATCGGCGGCGTCGGCATCATCGCGTTCGGCTTTGGCAACGATGGCGTGGCCCTGGGCATTTCCAACCTGTGGACCCACGGCGGCTTTATGCCCAATGGCGTGCAGGGTGTGTTGATGTCCCTGCAGATGGTGATGTTCGCCTACCTGGGCGTGGAGATGATCGGCCTCACCGCCGGTGAAGCGAAGAACCCGCAGAAGACCATCCCGAGTGCCATCGGCTCGGTGTTCTGGCGCATCCTGCTGTTCTACGTCGGTGCGTTGTTCGTGATTCTGTCGATCTACCCGTGGAACGAAATCGGCACCCAGGGCAGCCCGTTCGTGATGACCTTCGAGCGCCTGGGTATCAAGACCGCCGCCGGCATCATCAACTTCGTGGTGATCACCGCAGCGTTGTCGTCGTGCAACGGCGGTATCTTCAGCACCGGGCGCATGCTCTACAGCCTGGCGCAGAACGGCCAGGCCCCGGCCACGTTCGGTACCACCTCGAGCAACGGCGTGCCGCGCAAGGCGCTGCTGCTGTCGATCTTCGTGCTGTTGCTGGGCGTGCTGCTCAACTACATGGTCCCGGAAAAAGTCTTCGTCTGGGTCACTTCCATCGCCACCTTCGGCGCGATCTGGACCTGGCTGATGATCCTCCTGGCCCAGCTCAAGTTCCGCAAGAGCCTGACCCAGGCCGAACGTGACGGCCTTAAATACCGCATGTGGCTGTACCCGGTCAGCTCCTACCTGGCCTTGGCGTTCCTGGTGCTGGTGGTGGGCCTGATGGCGTACTTCCCGGACACCCGTGTGGCGCTCTACGTGGGGCCGGTGTTCCTGGTGCTGCTGACGGTGTTGTTCTACGTGTTCAAGTTGCAGCCGACTCAAGCGGCGGCACGCACCGCGAGCTGAGTTTCCTGCGCTCAACAAAAAGCCCCTTTCGGGGCTTTTTGTTTTTCAGGCGGTGGCGACGCGCGCCGGTTGCGTGAGCCGCTTGTTCAAGTCCAGCCAGGCCCCCAGCAACGCCATCAACCCGGCGCCTACCAGTGCGGTGAAAATCTGCATGGCGAAGGCATCGCCGGTGATCGCATTGATCATGTCTGCCAGTGGCGCCAGCAGCACCCCCAGGCAGAACACTTCCAGGGAGTAGCGCCCCATACGGCAGGTTTGTCGGGCCAGCCAGTTCTGCGTCCATTCGCGGCCAGGCAGCAGCTTGGCGGTGACATAGGCCAGGGCCAGGAAGTGCAGCAAACGCACGGGCGACAGGTCGGTCTTGCTGATGGGGTACAGCAGGTCACTGAGCGCCGACGGCATCAGCGCGTCGTGGATTTCCGGCCAGCGCCACGAGAGCGTGAGAACCCCCGCCAACAGCGCATACACCGCCGCAGCGACGAACAATGGCTGACGCAACAGGCGCCGAGTCTCGACAGGGCGGGGTTGCCCGGCATGAATCGCCGCCGCGCCGCCCAGCACAAACAGCAACTGCCAGGTCACCGGATTGAAATACCACACGCCGTCGGCAATCGCCGCCAGGTTCCAGCCCAGGTGCGGGGCCAGCAAGTACACCGCCAGCGAAACAGCCACCACCGCCGAGGTCTTGCGCAACAGCAACGG
Source organism: Pseudomonas sp. KK18 (assembly GCF_037094675.1). Taxonomy (NCBI): domain Bacteria; kingdom Pseudomonadati; phylum Pseudomonadota; class Gammaproteobacteria; order Pseudomonadales; family Pseudomonadaceae; genus Pseudomonas; species Pseudomonas sp. KK18. The sequence continues at coordinate 5,967,733 of NZ_CP146605.1, read as the reverse complement.
CAACACCAGCGGCAGGCAACCCAGCAGCACGATGTACAGCGGCAACGGGTCCATCAGGTTGGGTTTGAAGCGCAGCAACAGTTCATCCACCAGGGCTTGCTGGGGATGAGTGACGAAGTGCGTCAGGCCCATCTCTTCAACGAGGTCGCGGGTTTCCACATGGCTGTTGGCGAAGAACACGATGCCCATCAGCATCGCCAGCAGGAAGATGTGCACCACGTACAGCACCCAGGTGCGCCGCCAGATCTTCACGCAGGCGATCAGATAACCGTCGCGCTGCAGGATCTTGCCGTAGGCCAGCACGGCCGCATAACCGGCCAGGAACACGAAGACCTCCGCCGCGTCGCTGAAACCGAAGTTGCGCAAGGTGATCTGGCCCAGAGGGTTGTGGGGCACGTGATCCCAGAAAATAAAGATCAACGCCAGGCCCCGAAAAAAATCGATGCGCGGGTCGCGTCCGTTCAACATGGCAGCGGGCTCTTGAACAAGGGGTTTAGTAATGACAAGTGGACGACGGCTTCAGTCGAGCCGTACGTCGGGCGGGCGCAGGTTGGCGGTATTTGTAAGCAATTGCAAAGCTGAGTTTTTTGCTGAATGTCTCATCGCTTTGTTTAAACGTCGATGATCACCAGCGTGCCTTGGCTGCCGGCGAGTACCGCGTGGGCGATGCCGGCTTCAACCAGGTACATCTGACCGGCGCCGACGTCGATGGCCTCCTCGCCAATAGACAGGCGCAAAAGGCCGTCGATCACCAACAGCCCTTCGTTGTAGTCGTGGGTTTCTTCTTCATAAGCCTGTGCATCCATGCGCAGCACCTTGATCCGCGCCGGGCCGACCTGGCCCACGCGGGTGGATTTCCAGGTGTCCGGCAGTTGGGCGGCAAGGGCGGTGAAGTCGAGTAACGGCATGGTGAAGCTCCTTGTTTCAACGATGCCGTTCGGTGGTCCGGTTCAGCGGGGTTGTTCAGTGCGGGCTCAGGCCGCGGCGATTTCATTCGGCTCAAAACTATCGGCCCGTGCCATCTGCCACATGCGCGAATAAAACTCGCCGTTCACTTCGCCGGTGAGCAATTCGCCAGGTTTCAGGAATACATGCAACTGCGAGAACAGCTTGATCTCGGTGGCCGACATGCGCCGCACCAGGTGCTTGGCCGACAGTTGTGAAGGGTGGTCGAGACCGGCGGCAGCGAGCATTTCTGCCAGGGCCTTCAACGTGTTGCGGTGGAAGTTGAACACGCGCTGGGCCTTGTCCGGCACCACCAGTGCGCGCTGGCGCAACGGGTCCTGGGTGGCCACTCCGGTGGGGCATTTGTTGGTGTGGCAGCTTTGCGACTGGATACAGCCGATGGCGAACATGAAGCCCCGCGCCGAGTTGGCCCAGTCGGCACCGATGGCCAGGACGCTGGCGATGTCGAACGCGCTGACGATCTTGCCGCTGGCGCCGAGCTTGATCTTGTCCCGCAGGTTCAAGCCCACCAGGGTGTTGTGCACGAACAGCAAGCCTTCACGCAGCGGCACGCCGATGTGGTCGGTGAACTCCACCGGCGCGGCGCCGGTGCCGCCTTCCTTGCCGTCCACCACGATAAAGTCCGGGAGGATGCCGGTTTCGAGCATGGCCTTGGCGATGCCCATGAATTCCCACGGGTGGCCCAGGCAGAACTTGAAGCCCACCGGTTTGCCGCCCGACAGTTCACGCAGCTGGGCGATGAAGTGCATCATTTCGATAGGAGTGGAAAACGCGCTGTGGCGCGACGGCGAGATGCAGTCCTCGCCCATCATGATGCCGCGGGTGTCGGCGATTTCCTGGGTCACCTTGTGCTTGGGCAGGATCCCGCCGTGGCCCGGTTTGGCGCCTTGGCTCATCTTGATTTCGATCATCCGCACTTGCGGGTTCTGCGCCTGCACGGCGAAGCGTTCCGGGTCGAAAAGGCCGGCGCTGGTGCGGCAGCCGAAGTAGCCGCTGCCGAGCTCCCAGGTCAGGTCGCCGCCGTTTTCCCGGTGATAGGGGCTGATGCTGCCTTCACCGGTGTCATGGGCGAAGTTGCCGAGCTTGGCCCCCTGGTTGAGCGCGCGAATCGCGTTGGCGCTCAGCGAACCGAAGCTCATGGCCGAGATGTTGAACACCGAGGCCGAGTAGGGCTGCTTGCATTGCGGGCCGCCGACGATCACGCGAAACGCGCTGGGGTCGCTCAGCGGCGCGGGGCGCATGGAGTGGCCGATAAACTCAAAGCCCGACTGGTAAACGTCGATCAGCGTGCCGAAGGGTTTGTCGGCACTTTCATTCTTGGCGCGGGAATAGACCAGCGAGCGCTGGGCCCGGGAGAAGGGCAGGGCGTCGCTGTCGGATTCCAGCAGGTACTGGCGGATTTCCGGACGGATGCCTTCCACCAGGTAACGGATATTGCCCAGGATCGGGTAGTTGCGGCGCACCGCGTGGGGGCTTTGCAGCAGGTCGAAAATGCCGATCAGGCTAAGGATGCCGGTCACCACGGCGATCGGCCACAGCCATTCGTGTTCGATAAACGGCATGCTGGCGAGGGTGAAAATGACGCAGACGGCAAAGAACGCGTAACGGCTTAACAAGGACAGGCTCATACAGGGTTCCTTAGTTTTTATCCTGTAGGAGCGAGCTTGCTCGCGAAGGTCGTTAACGATAGCGCGGTTGTCTGGATGACCGCGGTGCATTGACGTTTTTCGCGAGCAAGCTCGCTCCTACAGGGCTCGATCAGGCGTTTTGCGCCTGCAGAAAAATCGAGAACAGCTCCGACTGGGATTTGATCCCTAGCTTGCTGTACATGTGTTTCTTATGGACTTTCACGGTTTCAACAGAGATTTCCAGCTTACGAGCGATTTCCTTGCTGGAGCAACCACTGAGCATCAAACGGCCCACATCCAGCTCGCGCGCGGTGAGTTGCGCGCCCCAGCCATCGTTGTGGATAGGCTGCTCCGGAGCGCTCACCTGGTTGAGTTCATGGGGCAGGCGCTGGCGCAGCAAGCCCAGTACCCACGGTTGAATCAGCGACAGCAGGGCAATCTGCTGTGGGTCAAAGCGCTGTTTGGAGCCCAGGGACAGGCACAGGGTTCGCCCATCCGGTTGCTGGCAGTTGAACTGGATTTCATCGGCCACCACGTTCAACCGGAAGTAGCGCTGGTAATACTCGGTCAGCTCGAAATGCTCCGGGGCCACTTCGGCCAGGCGAAACAGCCCGGTGCGCGAGTGTTCGCGGCTGGCGATGTAGAAGGGATCGAGCAGGTATAAACCGTTGAGGTAATCCTGGAACAGATGGTCCGGTTCACCGTCCTGGCCGGGGCATTCGGCGAACACCAGGGGTTTGTGCTCGCTGCTGAACAGCAACACCACCCAACTGTCGAACGGCACATATTGGTCCAGCAACCGGACAAGCTGCGTCCAGAAATTCGGCTGGTCCAGGGCGTCTATCATCTGCCCCACCGAACGGTGCCAGGCGATGTCTTCCAGCGACAATGTCATGCATCTACCCCCATAGGGTTAACCCGGCTGCGTGATTTCCCGAGTGTTCGCGGCTGCGCATACTGCGCCACAGATAAAGAACAAGGAATAACCATGAAGGTCGAATTTGCCCAGCTGGCAGGCCGCGATAACGGCACAGCTTACAACCTTGAGCGCGCGTTGGCGGCAATTGCTGCGTGTGCGGCGGATACCCAATTGGTCGTATTCCCGGAAACCCACCTGATGGGCTTCCCGACCGCCGGCACCGTGGCCGAGGTGGCCGAGCCTGTGGACGGCCCGACCGTGCAGGCGATTATCCAGGCCGCCCGCGCGCGCAATATCGCCGTGGTGATCGGCATGGCCGAGAGCGACGCGGGCCAATTCTATAACACCACCTTGATGATCACCCCGGACGGCATCGCCCTGCGCTATCGCAAGACCCACCTGTGGGCCTCGGACCGCGGCGTCTTCACCCCGGGTGACCGCTACGCCACCTGCGTGTGGAACGGCGTGCGAGTTGGCCTGTTGATCTGCTACGACATCGAATTCCCGGAAACCGCCCGGGCCCTGGCGCAGTTGGGCGCTGAAGTGTTGATCGTCACCAACGGCAACATGGACCCGTACGGCCCCACCCACCGCACTGCGATCATGGCCCGCGCCCAGGAAAACCAGGCGTTCGCGCTGATGGTCAACCGAGTGGAAGAGGGCGACGACGGCCTGATGTTCGCCGGTGGCAGTGCGCTGGTCGATCCGTTCGGCAGCTTGCTGTTTGAAGCCGGGCGCGGGGAAGGGCAGTTCAGCGTTGAACTGGACCTGGGGCAACTGGCGGCGGCGCGACAGGACTATCGCTACCTGGATGACCAGCGCTTGAAATTGCCGGGGGAGGTGATTGAGCGCGAGGACGGGACGCGGGAATTGTTGATCCCCAAACCCTGACACGGGTCTCGTGGCAAGGATGCTGTTGTGGCGAGGGGGCTTGTCCCCCGTTGGAGTGCGAAGCGCTCCCGCTTTTTCTGGGGCCGCTTCGCAGCCCAACGGGGGACAAGCCCCCTCGTCACAGAAGCTGCATTTCACCAAAAAGCTGCTTCAACCATAAAAATTATTGCGTTCGCTGCACCGACTTCAGTTCTGCCATAAATCTAATAATTGCGCGGAGAATCGCTCATGGCTCGTTTGCAACGCACCCTGTCGTTAGGGTCGGTGGTGCTGTTTGGCATCGCCTATATGACACCGATCATTGTCCTGGGCACCTTCGGTATCCTGGCGCAATCCACCGCCGGCATGGTCCCGGCCGCTTACCTGGCCGCCCTGGTGGCGATGTTCTTCACCGCCATGAGCTACGGCCGCATGGCCTCGGCGTTCCCGGTGGCCGGGTCTGCCTACAGCTATGTGCGCAAGGCCATCAGCCCCAAGCTCGGGTTTATCGCCGGTTGGGCGGTGTTGCTCGACTACCTGTTCCTGCCCATGGCCATCTGGCTGATCGGCGCGGCCTACCTGCATTCGGCCTTCCCGGCCGTGCCGCAATGGGTCTGGGTACTGGCGTTTATCGGGGTCACCAGTGTGATCAACATCATCGGCCTGAAACTCGCCAACGGCATCAACGCCTTGCTGATGCTGGTGCAGTTCCTGGTGCTGGTCGCCTTCGTCGCGCTGTGCATCCACTACATCGGCGGTGATGCGAGCAAGCCGCTGTGGACCATCACCCCGTTCTTCAACGGCCAGATGCAAATGCCGTTGATCATGAGCGGTGCGGCGATCGCCTGCTATTCGTTCCTGGGCTTTGACGCGGTCAGCACCCTGACCGAAGAAACCCGCGACCCGCGCCGCACGATTCCCCGGGCGATCATGCTGATCACCCTGATCGGCGGGCTGATCTTCGTCGGTGTGTCGTACTTCGTGCAGATCGCCCACCCATCGTTCGAGTTCACCGACGTGGATTCTGCCGCCTACGAGATTGCCCGCAACATTGGCGGCGACCTGTTTGTGTCGATCTTCCTGATCGGCCTGATCGTCGGCCAGTTCGCCTCGGGGCTGTCAGCGCAGGCCAGTGGTTCGCGGTTGCTGTTTGCGATGGGGCGCGACGGGGTGTTGCCCAAGTCGTTCTTCGGTACCTTGCACGCGCGCTTCGGTACGCCGGTCAACAGCATCCTGCTGTGCGCGGTGGTTGCGTTACTGGCGTTGAGACTGGACGTCACCACCTCCACCTCGTTCATCAACTTCGGTGCGTTCCTGGCTTTCAGCCTGGTGAACCTGTCGGTGATCTTCCACTACTGGATCGGTGCCAAGCAGCGCGGTTTGCGGGAGTTGGTGCTGTTCCTGGTGTTCCCGACCATCGGCCTGGTGGCGGATTTGTGGTTGATGGTCAGCCTTGATCACCTGGCGATTTACCTGGGCCTGAGCTGGTTGGCGATTGGCCTGCTGTACCTGGGTTTCCTGACGCGGGGCTTCTCCCGGCAGCCCCCGGAAATGGACTTCCAGGAAGCCGCATAGAAGCTCGGGGTCTATTCTTATTGCAATCGGTTCTCGTTTGGGTGCATCATTTGTGTTACTGTATAACACTTGATGTTCACCCAGACGCCCCGGAGGCCTTATGAAACCTGGTATCCACCCCGACTACCGCACCGTGTTGTTCCATGACACCGCCGCCGACGTTTTCTTCCTGATCGGTTCCACCGTGGAAACCGACCGTACGCAACAACACAGCGACGGCAACACCTATCCCTACGTGCTCCTGGACGTGTCCAGTGCCTCGCACCCGGTGTACACCGGCCAACAGCGCAAGACCCAGTCCGAAGGCCGCATCGCCGGCTTCAACAAGCGATTTGCATCGTTTGGTTCGGCCGGTAAAACCGCCGAGGCGTGATGCACCGCGCGTTACCTCAGGGCCGCTTCATTCAATGAAGTGGCCCTTTTTTATGCCCATCTGACGAAGTGATATCTCAAGGCCATCACCGCAAAGAAAAACCGACTAAACTGCTGGGTAATGGCCAGGAGGCTGTTACCTTGACCGTAGGACACGCACATCGACGCTATACGAGGTGCCCCATGGGAGAGTCAGTGACCTTCGCAAATCCCGACCGCCCGGTGGTGCTGTTGATTGACGCACACCCGGACGTGCTGGACCGCCTGACGCAGTTGCTGCGCCTGGAACCCTTTGAATTATGCAGCGCCACCGACGCCGCTCACGCGCTGGCGATTCTGGCGCAGCAACCCGTCGACCTGGTGATGAGTGCCGCGCGCCTGCCGGACATGGACGGCGCCACCCTGCTTGCGCAGATCCACCATGATTACCCGCACACCGTGCGCATCCTGCTGACCGGTGAAACCGACCTGACGCTGATCATCAAGGCCATCAACGAAGGGCAGATCTACCGCTACCTGAGCAAACCCTGGAAAGACGAAGAACTGCTGCTGGCGTTGCGGCAATCCCTGGCCCATCAACACTCCGAGCGTGAGCGCCTGCGCCTGGAGCAATTGACCCGCCAGCAGAACGACGAACTCAAGCAACTCAACGCCAGCCTGGAAAAACGCGTGGCCTCACGCACCAGCGAGCTGCAGCAAACCGCTGACATGCTCGACCTGGCCTACGAAGAACTCAAACACAGCTACGCCACCGGCACCGAAGTGTTCTCGCTGCTGGCCAACCTGCGCTTGCCCCGAGCCAAGCAAACCAACCGGCAGATCATCGAGCTGGTGCGCACCTGGTGCCACGGCCGCGGCCTGGATGAGGCCAGCAATCGCGACCTGACCATGGCCGCCGCGCTCTACAACATCGGCAAGTTGAGTTGGAGCGACAACATGATGGTCTCTCCCAGCGACCTGCTGCACAGCACCTACCGTGAGCGGTACCGGGCGTATCCGGCCCAGAGCGAATCGTTGCTGATGACCCTGGAACCGATGAAAGACGCGGCACGCTTGATCCGCCATCACCAGGAACGCTGGGACGGCAGCGGCTTTCCCGACCACCTCAAGGGCGAAGCAATACCTGTGGGTTCGCGCCTGTTGAAACTGGCGGTGGACTTCATCGAATTGCAACGCGGCTTGATCCTTGAGCGGCAGATGAACAGCGACGAAGCGCTGCTCTACATCCGCAAATACGCCGGGCGCCTTTACGACCCGGACATGGTCGAGGACTTCATCCAGGCCTGCGCCGCGTTCCTCAGCGACGTGACCCTGGGCGACCCGTCGGTGAAGGTCCTGACCACCCGCGAACTGGCCGAAGGCATGGTGCTGGCGCGCAACCTCAACGCCGACAACGGCATGCTGCTGCTCAACGCCGGCAAGGTGTTGAACCTGCCGCTGGTGGACAAGCTGATTGCGTTCGAGGCCATGGAAGGGGCGAAGTACAGCGTGTTCATCAAGGAGCCGGATGAGGCACTGCTTTCGGGGTGAGACCGGTTCATGGGATCCTTGCGCCTTTGTATTCAAGGCGACCTTTTCATGACCTCCACCATTCGCATCGCCGCCGCCCTGCTGATCGGCAGCGACGGCCAGACCCTGCTGGTACGCAAGCGCGGCACCCAGGCCTTCATGCAGCCGGGCGGCAAGATCGATGCCGGCGAGCAACCCGCAGAGGCTTTGGCCCGTGAGCTGCACGAAGAACTGGGCCTGCGAGTTGATCCGGAGGCGGCTGTGTACCTTGGGCAGTTCTCGGCGCCGGCGGCGAATGAGCCGGGGTTCGTGGTGCAGGCCGAATTGTTCCAGGTGCACATCGACGTGCCTGTGACACCGGCTGCCGAGATTGAAGAGGTGTGCTGGATCGACCCGGCGGGCGACGGCGGTTTGCAGCTTGCGCCGCTGACCCGGGATTTGATTCTGCCGTTCTACCGCGCCTCTCTGATCCCTGCCTGATCTTGTGGCGAGGGAGCTTGCTCCCGCTGGGGCGCGAAGCGGCCCCAGGATTTTTGGGTCTGCTGCGCAGCCCAGCGGGAGCAAGCTCCCTCGCCACAGGTATCCGCTACAGGTCAGCGAACGGCGCTGACGCCGTCCAGGGTCGAAAACGAGGTGTCCTTGGCCGTCAGCAGAAAATCACGCATGTACGGCGCGTCCAGCATGTCGGCGCGAATCCCGGCGTACAGCGTGGCAAACAAACCTTTCTCCCCCAGCCGCTTGGCCTTCACATACCCCCGGGAGCTGTATTCATGCAGCGCCCAATGGGGCATGCCGCACACGCCGCGACCGCTGGCCACCAACTGCATCATCATCACCGTCAGTTCCGAGGTGCGCACCTGGGCCGGTTCTACATCCGCCGGTTCCAGGAAGCGGGTGAAGATGTCCAGGCGATCCCGCTCCACCGGGTAGGTGATCAGGGTTTCGCTGATCAGGTCTTCGGGCACGATGTACGGCTTGTTCGCCAGCGGGTGCTGGTTGGCCACGGCGAGCATGGCTTCGTAGGTGAACAGCGGTACATAGGTGATGCCCGGCAGCTCCAGCGGGTCCGAGGTCACCACCAGGTCCAGGTCGCCACGGGCCAAGGCCGGCAGCGGCGCGAAGGCGAAGCCGGAGGCCAGGTCCAGCTCGACTTCCGGCCAGGCATCGCGGAACTGGTCGATGGTCGGCATCAACCACTGGAAGCAACTGTGGCACTCGATGGCCATGTGCAAACGCCCGGCCGTGCCGCCGGCCAGGCGCGCGATGTCGCGTTCGGCACCGCGCAGCAAGGGCAGGGTGGCGTCCGCCAGTTGCAGCAGGCGCAGGCCGGCGCTGGTGAAGCGCAGCGGCTTGGTCTTGCGCACGAATAACTGCATGCCCATGCGCTCTTCCAGTTCCTTGAACTGGTGGGAGAGTGCTGATTGCGTCAGGTGCAGGCGCTCAGCGGCCTCCACCAGGCTGTCGGCTTCGCGCAAGGCGTGCAGGGTCTTGAGATGGCGGATTTCGAGCACGGGGTCTCCATGAATATAACTTGTGACAAATTCGGATCGGTTGAGTTTGTCTCATGTTGTTATGTGTGTCGACCGTCGTGCGCAAGTCCCGCCGCCTTTACACCCCGGCAAAGTGCCGGGTGGCCAGCGCTCGCCCGATATTGCCGCGCCAGATAGGGTCCACCGCGGCCCCGGCTTGCGCCTGGGCGACTTGCCATTGCAAACCCAGGTTGCGCTGCTCGGGAATCTTCAAGTGGGCCTTGATGAACTCGTCGAACTGCGCCCCGGCCTTGTCGTAATGAAAGTGCGCGTACCACAGGGTGGCGGGCGGCGTTTGTGTCAGGTCCTGAATCACGTATTCCTGAAGAAAATCCGCCCGTCCTTTCTTGCCTTCATTGAGGTTGCGGGCCGGTTCGCCCTTGCGAATCTCCACCACCCGTTGTTCGCGAAGGTAGTCCAGATAACCTTCGGTAGGGGTTTTGCTGGCGAGGGTCTGGCGGATTCGCAGGTTGCGGCCCTTGATGGTCAGCTCCGCGGCCTTGGCCCGCAGTTGGCGCACGAGGTCCTCGGTGGGGTCCAGGCGTTCCAGGCGATTGGCCCGCAGGTTCAACTCGGCCGCTTCACTAACAAGCAGGTGTTCGAGGTCCACCGGCAGCATTTTTTGCTCGGTGTAGGCGGTGGCGCGGCTTTCGTACAGCCCGACGTTGTCCAGGCGAGCCCTGGCTTCGCTCACCACGAACGGCTTGACGTTGGACTCCGGCGGCGCGGGTTCCGAGGCGGCATTGTCCTTGAGCCGGGACTTGCCGCCGGGGCCCTTCACCCAGGTCTCGACGCGCCCGCTGGCGCTCTCAACCTGGTAAGTGGTGGCTTGGGTTTGTGGGTCGATGCTCTCGGTGCCCACCAGGGAAATATTGTCCTCGGTGTCGAATACCCGCCGTACAGGTTGCCCGGCCGGTGGGCGGCTTGCCGGCGACTCCTTGATGGCCCGGCGGGCGAGTTCGATCATCTGGTCAATGTCGACGAAAAACGCACTGAGTTGCGCCTGGTCGAAATGCTGCGGGTAACCGAGGTTCCAGGTGCGGATGGTCAGCCGGAATTGTTCATAGGCCTGTATGCAGTCTTCCAGCACCTTGCGCCGCTGTGTGATGTTGGCGCTGGCGTTGGGCAGTTCAAAATGCGAAGCCCATGCCCGGTTGACTTTGGCGTAGCTGTCCCGGGCCTGGGCCCGCAAGTAGAACCAAGACAGCTCGGCAACTTCGGGGTAAGTCTCAAGGGTATCGAAGCGGTGTAAGAATTTCAGGTGCGTGCGGTAGCTGTCATTGAGCGTACGTCGGAATTGCTCCAGCATCGGGCTTAGCCGGGTACGGTGGGCGGCATCGGTAACCTGATCGAACCAGCGGTTGAACTGGGAAAAGTCGGCATCGATCCGGTCCAGGTCACGCAGAATCTCGCTGCTGATCCTTTTACGCTGCCGCAGGATCTCCAGCATGGCGGGAACGATTGCCAAGGTGTCGAAAACCTCGGGGGAGATAGCGGTCATGTTATGGGTTCCAAGCTCCAGGATCCGTGCCTCGATCTGCTTGAAGTGATAGCGCGCCCGGTTCAGGGTGGTCAGGGTCAGGCGCGCCGCATTGCGGCTCATGTCCTCTCTGATCGCGCGCTGGCGGTTGCCGCTGGTAAAGGGCACGAACTCCGTCAGTTCCTGATACTGGCGGCTGTACAGTTCGATGTCCTGCTCGAAGGATCTGCGGATCGCCGGGCCTGCGCTGTCGGTGCGGGCCATCAGTTCTTCGGTTCGGTTAATGGAGAGCGCAATCAGGTCTTCGCGGCTGTTGATACTGTTGGCCAGCGCCTGTTGGCGGCGCAGGGCGCGGTCGGTCCACCAGCGTGGCAAGTAATCACGGATCGACTGGGGCCAGATCGGATCAAGCACTTCGGCCATATGCCCGAGCACGCTGCCGCCACCCGCCAGGCCGCCCTTGAATGCGCTGCCGTAGACGCCGTAGTGAGTGTCCCATTCGCCGTTTTCATCCAGGGCAATCGGCTGCTTGTAGGTTTTGCTGCGGGTCGGGCTCAGGCGCCAGTCCAGGGGATCGCCGGCCAGCTCAACCTGATAGATGCGCCCGCGCCGCACGATGAAGTCGCCTTCGGTATGCCGGTACACATTGCGATAAAAACCGTGGGTCTGCGGTTGCAGCCCGGCCAGCGAGATCACTCCTTCATATTCATAACCGGCGAAACGCTGTGCCGCCCGCCGAGCCTGGGTGACCGAGGGCAGGTGCAGGCTGGCGGCGCTGCTGGCCAGATGGCGCAATTGACGCTGGCGCGTGGCGGCGCGGGCGTTGACCGGCAGGGCTAGGCTGCCCGGCAGAATGTCCATGGCGCAGTCGATCAGCGACAACAGCACCGCCTCGACCTCGGCCAGGCCATGGCCGACGTTCCCGCGCAGGAACGCAGCAGTGGCCAGGTTGGCACTGGACCAGGCGTCATACAACGCGACGACCGAACCGACGAAAGGCACCAGCCCCAGGGCGATTTTCAGGTAGTTGAAGATCAGCCCGGCGCGCAGCGCATTCTGCTCCAGCAACAAGGCCGCGTTGGAGCGCGAGGTCGCGCGGTGCGCTTCTATGACGCGGCCCATATGGGCGTTCAGCAAATGAGTGGCCAGCGATGTGGTGGCCGGCCACGGGGTTCCGACGGCAAAGACCGGATCAAAATTCCGTTGCTGGGCCTGAGCGATCCGGGCGAGGTGGGCGGCGGTGTCGCCCTTGATGGCCAGGCCGGCCAGGTAGGCGCTCATGCCGCTGACCAGGCTGAGGTCGTAGAGCGCCTTGCGGGCCAGTTCCAGGCTCGGGTAGCGCCGCAGGTCCTGGTTGTCCGGGCTGTTTGGCAGGTACAGCAGGGTTGTGCCGGAGATTTGTTCCTGGATGAAGGTGACCCCTGACAGGGTGGTCGGACCGAAGTCGGTATCTTCACCGCCCGCACTCAGGGTGGCCGGCAGCAGCACGATTTTCTTGTCTTCCACCTGCCAGGCATCCGCGTTGTCGGCGTCGATGGCTATGCTCAGCAGCCGCAGATCGTTGTCGTCGAATCGCCCCAGGGCCCGCGCGCGTTTGCCTTGCAGCATGAGCATCAGGCGCAGCGGCTCGGCCAGGCATTCGCGACGGTGCTGCGTGGTGAAAGGCGCCGCCGCGGGATCACCGAGGAAGGTGCGGGTGATCAAGCTTTCGTAGGCCCCGGCGAGGTCCAGCTCCTTGACCAGGGTCTTCAGGTATTCCAGGGACAGGCCGGTGGTCAGCCGGGTGGTTTCAGGGGCATTGGGGCCGGAGACATCGAGCTTCATGTAGGTCAGGCGCTGGGCCAGCGTCGGGTCGATGTTTTGCTGGGCCAGTTGCAACAATGACAAGGTGCTGCGGCGGGTACTGGGCACCGTCACATACTTGAACGGTGTACCCGGGCCCGCGTATTCGGACAGGTATTCGCGCTCCTGGCTGACCGTATCGGGCAGGTCCAGTTGCACCGACCAGGTGTGTTCAAGCTGGAAGTCTTCGCGCAGGCGTTGGTCCAGGCGGCGCTGGCCGAAATCGTCGAAAGGTTCCAGCTCGCGTTCGAGCAATTGCTGCGAGCGATGCAGGGCGCTGATCTGCGCTTGAATCAGGTGCTTGAGTGCCAGGCGTTCATCTGCCGGCAACTGGCTCAACTCCCCAGGCAGTGCCCCGGCCAGGGTGCTGCTGCGTTGTTGCTCGAGCAGTTGTCCATACGCCAGTTCCCGCGCCGGGCACACCGGGGTTTGCAGGGTAAACAGGGTTTGTTCTTTGAGTTTGTCCAGGCCTTCGGTTCGCTCCTGGCCGAACGGAGGCACCGGGAAGAGGGAGATCAGCGCATACGCCTGTTGTTCGCTGGCGTACAGCTGCTGTTGCAACGAGTATTCAATCGGGTCGCCGGTCAGCAGCGACAATTGCAGGGTGACGTCCTGCGCTTCGCTCGACAGCTTGAACAGCGAGTGTTCCAGGGCTTGGCGGGATTCGAAACGCTGCAGGCCCCCTGCATTGCCGGGCCAGTACAGCAACAGGCTGTGGGGCGCCGAAGAGGTCAGCGCGCTGGTCTGGGTGATGAGCAACAGGCCTGTCAGTTCCTCGGAACCTTCCCTTGGGTCACGGCTGGAGAGGATCAGGCGGGTCACCGCGACAGCCGGGCGGCGTTCCGGGGCCGCGGGGTGTTCCGTGACGGCCAGGAGCAGGCCGTGTTCTTCATCGCTGATCTGCTGGAGCGCATGCTGGATGGCGCCCTCGGCGCGCAGGGCGGCGAGCCGCGCCTGGTAGAGCGCGTCATAGTCCGGATTGGGTTTTTGCCGCAGCTCAAGTTGATCGAGGGCAGCTTTTTTGGCCAGCAGGCCGCTGGCGGCATCATTGCCGGCCTGCTCTGCGTCTTTCAGCGCTTGCATCAAACCCTTCAACTGCACCAGCCGGGCGGTTTGCTCAGGGCCATCGCCCAGGAAGCGTTCCAGTGCGCTGCGTTGCAGCCTGATCGCGGCCCAGCGCTGGCCCAGGGCAATGTCGGCGCTGAGGTGGCCGAAGGGCAAGGCAGGAGGCAGGTCGTCAGCGTCCGGGCCGGGCGTAGCTGCCGGTTGATGCGGTGCGATAAGCATCGGGATTTCCCGGCGCTGGCTGTCCAGGCGGTCGGCATCATCCAGGGCATGGCTGGCGTAACGGGCCAGGTCACTGCCATTGCGATGACGGTTGCGCAGGCTTTCCAACTGAGCCGCGTGCAGGTGCGACAGCAGGTCCAGAATGCCGTGCTCCAGGGGTTCGGTGCGCGAGCTGTATTCGACGGTGACAGCGTCAGCCGCGACGTCCGGCGGGATCAGTTGCTGATGCGCTGCGACCAGCCACTGCTCCATGTCGCGGCGTTGGCTGAAGACCATCACGCCGGGTTGCCGGCAGGGCAGGTACAGGGTTTGTGTCAACAGCGGCTCCTGGCCCACGGAGATGACCCAGGCGCCAGCCAATTTGACCTTGCTCTGGTCGGGCAGCAGCAACGCCAGCTGGCAGGTCTCGACGGGGCGTACGCCATTGGGGGTGGTGACCGGGTTGAGCACTGTCTGCAACGAGATCAGTTGTTGGGCACCCAGCCTTCCCTGGGCATAGGCCGATTGCCCGCAGGCCTCGAAATGCTGGCAGTACAGTTGTGCCGCCCGCTCGCGACGGGACAACGGCGTACCCGGCGCCCGGGTACTCCAATAGTTTTCCCAGCGGGCGCTGAGCAGTTTCCCCAGGCCCAGTGCCTGGAGCCGCTTGAGCAATTGCACGGGCGTGAGGGCTGACAGGCGGTGGGACGCCAGGCCGACCACGGTGCTGCGGGCATCCAGGGTGGGGGAGATGTCTGGAAACTGGCAGATAAAGCCCCAGGCATCCGCCAGGCTGACGAAGTGCTCGTCGTGATCTTCGGTCTTGAGAAAACCCAGGCCGACCGGTGCGGCGCCCAGTTGCCAATGCTCTGTGAGCAGTTGTTCGATGGAGTCGCGCACGCCGGGTGCCTGGGCAATCAGTTGATGCAGTTCCTGTTGGCTTTCGCGCCAGCGCGCTGAGGCTTGCAGGGACAGGCTCTGGTCCTGGAGGCGGGCCTGGCCTGGAAGCGACGGTGAGGCGAAGTCGCTCAGGGTGGCAGACGGGGGAAGTAGGGTGAGGTCACTCATGATGGTGTGTTCATGCTCTGGTGAGACCGGGCTTGCCGGTGAATGCACCATTAAAGAGGCGGGGCCAGGGCGTGAGGTGATAGATAGATACGCGGATGACCGTTGGGCGCCCTTCATCAAACTGTCACTGAACTGTGGCAGCGCGCTTGTACAAAGTTCATCAGACTCGCGCTCTACTGGGGTTCTGCGTTTCGGTGTTTTTCATGCGCGTGTTGTTTTTCATGGCCGCTCTGTTATTCGGCCTGCCGTCCTTTGCGGCTTCTCGATGTGATGTGAATGTCCCGACTGAACGGGTTGATCTGGAACAGGTGAGCCTGGCCTACCAGAGCATTGGTCGTGCCTCCGACCCGGCCTTGCTGCTGGTGATGGGCCTGGGCGGGCAGTTGATCCACTGGCCGGACGAAGTGGTGGTGGCCCTGTGTGAGCAGGGCTTTCGGGTGATTCGTTATGACAACCGTGATGTGGGGCTGTCCACCTGGCGCCAGGCACCGGCCAGCGCCAACCTGACCTTTGAAGTGCTGCGCTACAAGCTCGGTCTGCCGGTGGCGGCGCCCTACACCCTGACCGACATGGCGGACGACGCACTGGGCTTGATGGACGGCTTGCACATCCAGCAATTCCACGTGCTGGGCGCGAGCATGGGCGGCATGATCGCCCAGCACCTGGCGGCCATGGCGCCGCAACGGGTGGAAAGCCTGACGCTGATCATGACCAGTTCCGGCGCCGAAGGCCTGCCGGCACCGAGTGCGGCGCTGGTGCAACTGTTGTCGCGCCGCAGCGCGCCCAATCGTGAAGTGGCCCTGGAACAACAGGCCGACCTGCTGGCGGCGCTGGGCAGTCCTTATGTGAAGGATGATCGCAAGGTGCTGTTGCAGCAGGCGGCGCAGTCGTACGACCGGGCGTTCAACCCTGACGGTGTGAAGCGCCAGATCATGGCGATCCTTGCCGAACCGAGCCGGGTGCCGTTGCTCAATCAACTGCGGGTGCCGACGCTGGTGGTGCATGGCACGGCCGATCCGTTGTTGCCGGTGATGCATGGTGTGCACCTGGCGGCGCATATCCAGGGCAGCCAGTTGCGGCTGATTCCGGGGCTGGCCCATCGTTTCCAGGAGGCGTTCAAGGCGCCGTTGCTGGCGGCGGTCTTGCCCTACTTGCAAGCGCATCGGCAGGATGCGGCGCATTGGGCGCAGATCGACCCGGTGGTGCCTGCGAAGGTTTTGTAAGGGCTTGACGGGGTGTATCGTGGGACCTTTCCGGCGTTTAATGCCAGCGAGGTTGCCTAGTCATGAGTACTCCCCTGAAAATCGATTTCGTCAGCGACGTGTCGTGTCCCTGGTGCATCATTGGCCTGCGTGGCTTGACCGAGGCCCTGGACCAACTGGGTCCGGAGGTGCAGGCCGAGATTCATTTCCAGCCGTTTGAGCTGAACCCCAACATGGCTGCCGAAGGGCAGAACATTACCGAGCACATCACTGAAAAGTACGGTTCCACGGCTGAGCAGTCCCAGGCTAACCGGGCGCGGATTCGTGATATGGGGGCGGAGTTGGGTTTTGCGTTTCGTACGGACGGGCAGAGTCGTATCTACAACACGTTTGATGCCCATCGTCTGTTGCATTGGGCGGGGCTTGAGGGGTTGCAGTACAACCTCAAGGAAGCATTGTTCAAGGCGTATTTCACTGACCAGCAGGATCCGTCTGATCACGGGACGTTGGCGGGGATTGCCGAGGGTGTTGGGCTGGATCGTGTGCGGGCAGAGGAAATTCTGGCTTCGGACGAATATGCCGCCGAGGTGCGGGAGCAGGAGCAGTTGTGGGTATCTCGCGGGGTGACTTCTGTGCCTACCATCGTGTTCAACGATCAGTACGCGGTGAGTGGTGGGCAGCCGGCTGAGGCGTTTGTCGGGGCGATTCGGCAGATTATCAGTGAGGCCAAGGGCTGAATGGGGCTGTCAGATAAAAATCAAAAGCAGCCGACCTGAGTGTTAGAAGCAAAAGCAGAGCCGCTTTATGTGGGAGCGGGCTTGCTCGCGAAGAACCAGAGGGCGCCGCGTTGAATCAGGATGCCCGAGTCATCGTTAACGACCTTCGCGAGCAAGCCCGCTCCCACATTTGGAGCGTGCCCGCCTTTGATTTTGCTGTTGCTTCAATCAAACTTATAGCTGATGGCCGTCTGCACCTGCCCCTGATTCACATCCCCGGTCTCCTTGACGATGCTGCTATTGGCCGCTGACCCCACCAGGTGTATCCAACTGGCACTGGTCAACAGCGACCACTTCGCATCCAAAGGAAACTCAAAACTTTGCGTCAACGTCAGGTTCTGAAACCCGGCACTGGCGTTATACGGCCGAAACCCCGAGGCCGCAGCCTCATTGGCATCCACCCCGAAAAACGTCTGCGCCTGGCGGGCATCGGCAAAGTGCGCCATCAGGTCGGTGCTGCCGATAATGCCGCTCCCCAACGGATAACCCAACTCGCCGCCGAGCTTGCCCACCACGCCGCTTTGATCACGCGCCCCGCCCACGGCCTGACCCACCTGTGCATACACCCGCCAGAAATCAGCCGGAGCGTATTGGATGAAACCGCCGATTTCGGCCATGTCCGAAACATCACGCAAGCCCCGCAGCGACCCATTGGCCGTCCGCCCCGGCAAGTAGTTGATGTAAGGCCCGGCAGTAAAGCCATGGGTATTCAGGGCACTCCAGGTCAGCCCATCGTCGGTACCCAGGCTGACACTCCCCCAATCCAGGTCGAAATACGGGATCGGCCGCGTTTCGTAGCGGCTGCCCGTGGGATCGTGGGGCTGATAGCTGACGCCTGCGCCGGCTTCACCGGTAATTCCGTCCGCCAGCGCAGCGCCGCAAACGCCCCACAGCCCCAGCAAACCGGTGAATACAGCAAAAGTAACCCTGAACATGGAGCCATTTCCTTTTGTGAACATGCGCGCATGAACGCGCAAACGCCCTGCCTTAGGCAAGCACTCATCTAGGTTGTAGCAAGCTACAAAAATTGTAGCAAGTTCCGACACAACCACACGCCGATACCCGCCAAACCCTTTGAAAACAGGGGTTGGTGGCACTTGGCACACTCCATGCTCTATCCCCTGCAAGCGCAACAGCGCGTTCCTACTTCATAGGTAAATGCAGATGATCCACTGGCATATCGTGTGTGACTTCGACGGGACCATCACCCCTACCGACGTCATCGACAACGTCCTCCAACGCTTCGCCGGCCCCGAGTGGGAAACCATCGAGCAGGAATGGCTGGATGGGCACATCGGTTCGCGCGAATGCCTGAGCCGTCAACTGGCGCTGATCAAGGCGACCCCGGCCGAGTTGCTGGCGTATTTCGACAGCGTCGAGATCGACCCGGACTTCCCGGACTTCGTCGACCATGTCATGGGCCTGGGCGCTTCCATTGAAGTGGTCAGCGATGGCATCGAACAAGGCATCGCGCGGATTCTGTCGCGCAACTACGTGACCTTGCTGCCGATCCTCGCCAACCGCCTGCGCCAGGTCGACCAGAACAGCTGGCGCATCGACTTCCCGTATGCCAGCGACGCCTGCCGTGCCGCCTCCGGCAACTGCAAGTGCAAGTCCACGCCGCGCAACAAGCGCGTGCTGGTGATCGGCGACGGCAAGTCCGACATGTGCGTGGCCTCCACCGCCGACTTCGTCTTCGCCAAGGCCAGCCTGGCCGACTACTGCGAAACCAACAACATCCCTTACGCGCGGTTCGACACCTTCGCCGAACTGCCGGCATTGCTGGCCAAGCTGCCTCAGGGCATCGCCGCCAACGCCACCTCCTTCAGCACCTCTTCCGACAATCAGGAACTCTTCCACCATGTCTGATATCCGCATCGCTACCGCAGAAGACCAGGTTCTTCTGGATAAAGAAGCCAAGTACTGCTCCTACGGCGACACCGTTCACTACATCGACCCGCCGCGCATTTTCAGCCGCTGCGAAGGCTCCTACGTGTGGGACACCGAAGACCAGGCTTACCTCGACCTGCAAATGTGGTACTCGGCCGTTAACTTCGGTTACGCCAACCCACGCCTGAACAACGCGCTGAAGCAGCAGATCGACACCCTCCCGCAAATCGCCAGCCAGTACCTGCACAAAGGCAAGATCGAGCTGTCGGAAATGATCGCAGTCGACGCCAAGAAAAAATTCGGCCTCGACGGTCGTGTGCACTTCAACGTGGGCGGTTCGCAGTCCATCGAAGACTCCCTGAAGGTGGTGCGTAACGCCACCAACGGCAAGAGCCTGATGTTCGCCTTCGAAGGCGGCTACCACGGCCGTACCCTTGGCGCTTCGTCGATCACTTCGAGCTACCGCTACCGTCGTCGCTATGGCCACTTCGGCGAGCGCGCCAACTTCATCCCGTTCCCGTACCACTTCCGCGGCCCTAAAGGCATGACCAAGGAAGAATACGGCAGCCACTGCGTGCAGCAGTTCGCCCGTCTGTTCGAAACCGAATACAACGGTGTGTGGGACCCGAAAGTCGGCCAGAGCGAATACGCCGCCTTCTACGTCGAGCCGATCCAGGGCACCGGCGGCTACGTGATCCCGCCGATGAACTTCTACAGCGAGCTCAAGCAGGTCCTCGACCAGCACGGCATCCTGATGGTTGTCGACGAAATCCAGATGGGCTTCTGGCGTACCGGCAAGCTGTGGTCGATCGAACACTTCGACGTCAAGCCGGACGTGATCGTCTTCGGCAAGGCATTGACCAACGGCCTGAACCCGCTGGGCGGCATCTGGGCCAAGGAAGAGTTGATCAACCCTAAGATCTTCCCGCCAGGCTCCACTCACTCCACCTTCGCGTCCAACCCGTTGGGCACCGCGGTAGGCCTGGAAATGTTCAAGATGACCAGCGAAGTCGATTACGGCGCAATGGTCATGGCCAAGGGCAAATACTTCCTGGCCGGCCTGCAAGAGCTGCAAAAGCGCTTCCCGATCATCGGCGACGTCGATGGCCTGGGCCTGGCCCTGCGCTGCGAAATCTGCGGCCCGGACGGCTTCACTCCGGACAAGGCGACCCTGGACTACATGGTCGAGGAAGGCATGAAGGGCGACATGGTGGTTGACGGTCAGAAACTCGGCCTGATCCTCGACGTGGGCGGCTACTACAAGAACGTGATCACCCTGGCACCGTCGCTGGAAATCAGCTACCCGGAAATCGACCTGGGCCTGAAGCTGCTCGAGCAACTGCTTGTGCGAGCGACCAAACGGTGAGCAGCCACGAGATCGACCTCGGTGAAGGTGATGCCGGCTTCGTTCTCGGTAGCGGTCCGATTGGGATCTTGTTGATCCACGGCCTGACGGGCACCCCGACGGAACTCCGTCGGGTGGCCCAGGGGTTGGCCAAGGTCGGTAACTGCACGGTGTACGTGCCGACCCTGGCCGGCCACTGCGGGGACAACAGCGACCTGCAAGCCACCGGCTGGCAGGACTGGTACGAAGGCGTGCGCAAGACCTTCGTCGCGGTGAAACAGCGTCACGAGCAGGTATTCGTCGGCGGCTTGTCGATGGGCGCGGTGATGTCGATGTACGTGGCGTCGCAGTTCCCCGGCCAGGTTGCCGGCTTGCTGATGTACTCCACGACGTTGAAGTACGACGGCTGGAGCATCAACAAGATGGCGTTCATCACGCCCTTGCTGATCCGTATTCCCTTCGGTGTGCGCCTGTTCCGCTTTACTGAAAAGCCGCCCTACGGCATCAAGAACGAGCGCCTGCGGGCGATCGTCGAGCGGCAGATGAAGGAAGGGGAGAGCAGCGAGGCGGGTCTCTTGACCATGGAGGGCGTCACGGTGCGCGAGTTGCACTGGATGAATGCCGTGGTGAAGAAGCTCATGCCATCGATCAAGACCCCGGCCCTGGTGCTGCATTCCATCGAGGATGACATCACCAGCCGTTGGAACGCCGATTACGTGGAACGCCATCTCGGCGGCCCCGTGACCAAGATCCTGCTGGACAACTGCTACCACATGATCACCGTCGACCTGCAATACCGTCGGGTGATCGAGTTGAGTGCCGAGTTTGTCGGGCAGCACGCACACGCCACAGAGGCACCTGAAGATTATCGACAGCTGGCTTGAACCCTAAGGATTTGACGTGATCACCGCCCAAGCCTTTTCGACCATTCGGGCCATCGAACGCAGTGCCTGGAACGACTGTTTTCCCGATGCCCTGGAGGATTGGGACTATTACGTGGCCGTGGAAAACGCCGCTATTGATGACTTTCAGTGGCGCTACCTCGCGGTGTTTGACGATGCAAGGCTGGTGGCGGTCGCACCGGCGTTCATCACGCGGTATCGCCTGGACACCACCGTGTCAGGCGTAGGCAAGCGCTTTACCGAGCGCCTGGAGCGACTGTGGCCGGGTGTTTTGAAGTTGGGCCTGTATGCCATCGGCTCGCCGGTGGCGGAGCAGTGCAATGCGGGCATCGCCAGTCACGTTGCCGAATCAGGGCGCGAGGCTCTGCTTGCGCAATTGCTCGCTGCCGCGCGCCAGGATGCCGATACGTTCGGCGTCGGGCTGGTGGCGGTCAAGGATGCACCGACCAGGGACGAAGGCTGGTCAAACAGCTGCCTTGGCGCGGGTTTCCAGAGCATGCCCAGCCTGCCAACGGCCTTGTTGCCGATCCCTTTTGGTTCAGTGGACGCCTACCTCGGTTCCCTGGACAAAGCCACCCGCAAGGACCTGCGCCGCAAACTGCGTGCGCCGGGCCCGCGTGTCGAGTGGCGACGCAACATCGACGACGTACTGCCGCGCATCATGGCGCTGTACGAGGCCACCCTGGAACGCTCCGACCTGCAGTTCGAGCGACTGCCGGCAGGCTATTTCACCGGTATCCTTGAACAGCTGCAGGAACGTGCGGTCTGTGTGCTTTATTGGGTGGACGAGCAACTGGTGGCGTTCAACCTGATCCTGCTTAACCGGGATCGCCTGATTGACAAGTTTTTCGGCGAAGACAGTGACTACAGTCGCGAATACAGCCTGGCGGTGCGCAGTTGGTTAACCAACATCGACTACTGTATTCGCAACGATATTGCGTTATATGAATGTGGTCAGGCCGGCTATGCCAGCAAGTTGCTGCTGGGCTGCGAGTTCCAGGGCAACAGCATGTTTTTCCGCCACCGTAACTGGCTGGTCAACCGTGCGCTGTTCGTTGCAAAAGTGTTTCTCCGACCGGATCGATCCGACCCTGCCATGGCTGCTGCGATAAGCGAAACCTGATGATCAACAAGACCCGCCAAAAAGCCCGCCCCTTTGCCATTTCGCGTTGGAGCGTCCAGCGCAAGCTGGTGTTGGCGTTCTGGCTGGTGACGGTAATTCCGACGATGATCGCGGCGGAGCTGGCCGCCACGACGTTGTCGCAGATCTTCGACAGCAACGTGCGCATCTGGCTGCAGGAGTCGACCAAGATCGTCAAGGACGAGATCGGCGACATCCTCCACGACAACGCCCGGGTTGCCCAACTGTTCCTGCGCTATACCAAACCGCCGTCGTCGCGCCAGGCCGAGAAACACGACAAGCTGACCGCCGATATTGCCGCCGCCACCGACATCGACGTGGTGGCGCTGATCCGCAGCAGTGACCACAAAATCGTGTTTACCACCGCCGCCGATGACATCGTCAAGCAAATCAACCTGGCCAGTAATGCGGTGTTGCAGACGGTCCAGGTGGGTGGCGTGACCACCGGGGTTGTGGTGTCCACCTTCGAGACCAGCGAGGACGGCGTCGATTATCAACTGCTGGTGGCCACTTATCTGGACAGCAGTTTCCTGACCAGCGTGGCCGATGTGCATTCCCTCGACCTGCGCTTGTACCTGGCCAACCCCACCGGGTTTTCGGAGATTTTCTCCACCCAGCGCTTCGTCGATCACCCCACGCGGATTCCTTCGAGTATCGAATCCGCGCTGCGCAGCACCAAGCAACCCAGCGAACAATTCACCAACAACTACAGCGGTTTGTACTGGCCGATCTTCAACGATGCCGGCGAGCTGCAAGGGGTGATCTTCAGTGGCTTGCTGCGCCATACCAGCCTGGTGGGCCTGGTGAACCAGAGCAATCTGTTCGTGTTGATCTTCCTGCTCAGCTCGGCGTTGTCCCTTGGTGCGGGCATGCTGGTGTCCCAGCGCCTGACCCGGCCATTGCGGGATCTGTCCGAAGGCGTCAGCGCGGTGATCTCGGGTAACTATCAGCACCGTGTGGCGGTCAGCGGCGGCGACGAGTTGGCGCAACTGAGCAGCACCTTCAACCACATGACCGAGCGCCTCGGTGAGTTGCATCACCTGGAAGCGCAACTGCGCCGCCGCGACCGCCTGCATGCACTGGGCGAAGTGGCCATGGGCCTGGCCCACGAAATTCGCAACCCGCTGGGCATTATCAAGACGGCCACCCAGTTGCTGCATCGCCGCGCCGATTTGCCGGAAACCGACAAGCGTCACCTCGAATATGTGATCAGCGAAGTCAGCCGGATCAATGACCTGATCACCGAATTCCTCGACTTCGCCAAACCCAGTGCGCCGCTGCGCACCGTGCAGGCGGCACGCCCGGTGGTGGAGGAGATCCTCGGCTTCTGCGGGCCTGAGCTTGCGACCCATAACATCGACGCGCAAATTGATGATGCGGCTCCCGGCGCGACGATTTATGCCGATGCCAAGCAGCTCAAGCAGGCGTGCCTGAACCTGATTCTCAACGCCATCGACGCCATGCCCGGAGGCGGGCGCCTGACCCTGGGCATCCACAGCGTGGGCGGCAACACGGTGATCAGCATCGGCGATACCGGCGAGGGCATTGCGCCGGACATGATCGAGCGGATCTTCACACCATTCGTCACCACCAAGGCCTCGGGCACGGGCTTGGGTCTGGCCAAAGTGTTCTCGATCATGGAAAGTCATGACGGCAGCATCGAATGTGTCAGCGAGACAGATGCCGGCGCCACCTTCAGCCTGTACATTCCGGCCCAGGGTGCAGACGACGGCGATGATGAGGATGGTGATGACGCATAACGTATTGGTAGTTGACGACGAACCCAAGCTCTGTGACTTGCTTTCGTCGGCCTTGAGCCAGAGCGGGATCCAGGTGTTTACCGCCGGCAACGGCCTGCACGCGCTCAAGGTGCTGGAGCAGGAAGACATCGACCTGGTGATCAGCGACTGGCGCATGCCCGGCATGGACGGGCCGGCGCTGCTGGCGGAAATCAAGGTGCGCTACCCGCAGTTGCCGGTGATCGTGATGACCGCCTACAGCACCGTGAAAAACGCGGTGCAGTCGATGCGCAACGGCGCCTACGACTATATCGCCAAGCCCTTCGATATCGACGAGCTGGACATCACGGTGGCGAAGGCCCTGCAGTTTCGCGACATCATGCGCGACAACGCGCGCATGCGTGCCGAGTTGGATGAACATGCGCAGTTCGACAGCCTGGTGGGCGACAGCCCGGCGTTCCGCCGCGTGCTGCACGCCGTGGACTCGGTGCGCGACAGCAACGCTACGGTGCTGCTGACGGGCGAAAGCGGCACCGGCAAGGAGATGGTCGCCCGCGCCATTCACAAGCACGGCAACCGCGCCGACAAGCCGTTTGTGGCGGTCAACTGCGCGGCAATCCCCGAAGGTTTGCTGGAAAGCGAGATGTTCGGCCACCGCAAGGGCGCCTTCACTGGCGCCGTGGCGGATCGGGTCGGGCGCTTCATGCAGGCCGACAAGGGCACGTTGTTTCTCGATGAAGTGGGTGACATGCCGTTGGCGTTGCAGGCGAAAATCCTGCGGGCCTTGCAGGAGCGGGTGATCGAGCCGGTGGGTGACCCGCGCGAGCGCAAGGTGGATGTGCGAGTGATCGCTGCCACCAACAAGAATTTGCTGGATGCGGTGGCGAACAAAGAGTTTCGTGAAGACCTTTACTACCGCTTGAACGTATTTCCGATTCCGCTGCCGGCCTTGCGTGAGCGGGTGGAAGATATCGCGCCGCTGGCCCGGCACTTTGCCCAGACCTTGAGTGCCACGGCGGGCAAACGCATCACCGGTTTCAGCCCCGAGGCGTTGCAGGCCATGGCGGCGTATTCCTGGCCGGGCAATATTCGTGAGCTGCAGAACTGTGTGGAGCGGGCGACCATTGTCGCGGCGACGCCGGTGATCGAGGATATTGATTTGCCGGCGTATCTGTTTGCTTCGACGCCGGCTGAGGATGGGGTGGGCGCGATACTCAGCAACGGGCCGGGTGTGCCGCAGGATCTGGATGCGGCGCTGGCTGAGGTGGAGAAGGCTTACATCATGGCTGCGTTGCAGGAGAGCAACGGGGTGCAGGCTGCGGCGGCGCAGAAGATCGGGATTTCCGAGCGCAGTTTTTGGTATCGGTTGAAGAAGCTGGGGATTCAGGTGGACAAGATTGTTCGCTAGGGGGCGCTGAGCGGTTGCTTGGGGGCATATCCGTTATTTAGGTAACGGCGACTTATGGTTCCGCTCTTACAGCGGCTCACTTTTGGCAAACGCCCGGAATGCCGGCCCAGCCAAAAGTAAAAGGTCTTTGCCCCGCCACTCGGTGCCTCGCTTAGGCTCGGCATGCCCGCACTCCGGCCATCGTGGTTGACGGGGTGCCTAAGATCAAAAGCAAAAGCACAGCGGCCTCCCGGCCGGCTTGAGTGTTAAAAGCAAAAGCAAAAACCAGAGCGAAAACAGATCTGCTTTTCTGTGGGAGCGGGCTTGCTCGCGAAAAACCTGAGAGCGCCGCGTTCATTCAGAATGCCCGCGTCATCGTTAACGACCTTCGCGAGCAAGCCCGCTCCCACATTTGGACCGTGCCCGCTTTAGCTTTTGATTTGGCTTTTCAACACTCAAGCCGGGCGGTAGGCCGCTGTGCTGTTGATCTGCTTTTGATCTTGATCTTAGGCGCCCCGTTAAACCACGCTGGCCGAACGCAGGCTTTGGAGCGTGGGTAACCCGGCAGGACGCCGGGTTAGCCGTCCTGGGCCAAGGATGGCCCATGACGGCGGCCCACGGTCCAAAGCCGGAGTGAGGGCACACCGAGCCTAAGCGAGGTGCCGAGTGGTGGGGCAAGAGCGTTTTGCTTACTTTTGCGCTGTTCAAAAGTGAGCCGCTGTAAGAGCGGAACCAATAGCGGCCGTTACCTAAATAACGGATATACACACCCACCCGGCTCCGCATCTTTGATAGGTGTATGTCAGGCGTGTACCCGGACCCACACGCTGACCAAAATCGTAGCCGCCATCAACCACGCTACCGCCGCCACCGCCAGCGAAGCCTCCAGACGCATCCGGTCAACCATCACATACAACGTCGCCAGGTACACAAAGTACGGAATGATCGACCACATCCCGAACACGATGGTGGTCTTCAAATCCTCCACCGACCGACCCTTGCCGACAATGTAATGCGCAATCAACGCGAACGTCGGAAACAGCGGCACCAACCCTGCAATGTAGTAGTTCTTGGTCTTGGCCAGCGCCGCCAGAATCAACACCACCCCCGCACCCAATGCCGCCTTCAACAATAAATCCACAATGCGCTCCTAGTGGCTCAGCCCGTACTTCTTGACCTTATCGAACAACGTGGTCTTGGCCATCCCCAGTTCCTGGCTGGCCTGGGTCAGGTTGCCGCCGCTGCGTTGCAAGGCATCGTTGAGCAGGTTGCGCTCGAACGCCTCCACCGCTTCGGTAAAGGCCAGCCCATGGTTGCCGCTGCTGGCGCCGCTTTTCTTGAACGCCGGCAAACCGAGGGCAAACCGCTCGGCCACGTTGCGCAGTTCACGCACGTTGCCCGGCCAGTCATGGCTCATCAGGCTGGACAGGGTCTGGTTGTCGAGGTCCGGCGCGGTGCGGTCGAAACGCAGCGACGACTGCTGCAGGAAGTGTTCGAACAACTGCAGGATGTCTTCGCGGCGTTCACGCAGCGGCGGCAGTTCCAGGGTCACCACGTTGAGGCGGTAGTACAGGTCGCTGCGAAACTGGTTGGCGCGGCTCAGGTCGTCGAGGTCGGACTTGGTCGCGGCGATCACCCGGCAATCCACCGCCACGCTCTGGTTCGAACCCAGGCGTTCCAGGGTGCGTTCCTGCAACACCCGCAGCAGCTTGATCTGCAGGTTCATCGGCATGCTTTCCACTTCGTCGAGGAACAGCGTGCCTTCGTGGGCGTGTTCGATCTTGCCGATGCGGCGCTTGCCGGCACCGGTGAACGCGTTGGCTTCGTGGCCGAAGATTTCGCTTTCGAACAGGTTCTCGGGCAGGCCGCCGCAGTTCAAGGCGACGAACTGGTGGGAGTGGCGCCGGCTGAAATCGTGCAGGCAGCGCGCGACCAATTCCTTGCCGGTGCCGGTCTCGCCCTCGATCAACACGTTGGCCGAGGTGTCGGCGACGTTGGCGATCAATTCCCGCAGGTTCTGCATGGCCGGGGAGCGACCGATGATTCGGCCTTCCAGCGAATCGCGCTCGGCCAGTTGCCGGCGCAGCGACCAGACTTCCCGGGCCAAACCGCGTTGTTCCAGGGCGCGGCGGGCTACGTCCACCAGGCGCTCGGGAGAGAAGGGTTTCTCCATGAAGTCATAGGCGCCGTTGCGCATCGCACCCACGGCCATGGAGATATCGCCGTGGCCGGTGATCAGCACCACCGGCAGGCTTTTATCCAGGGCCTTGAGCCGGGTCAGCAACTCCAGGCCGTCGATGCCCGGCAGGCGAATATCGCTGATGACGATGCCGGCGAAGTTTTCACCGACGAGGGTCAGGGCCTCTTCGGCACTGCCCACGCCCACGCTGGGAATGTCTTCCAGGGCCAGGGCTTGCTGGCAGCCGAGCAATACATGGGGGTCGTCTTCGACGATCAGGACGGTCAGGTCGGTGGTTTTTTCTGCGTTCATTTCGACTCGACTTGTTGAGGGCTCGCCAGCGGCAAACTCAGGACAAAGGCAGTACCACCGCTGGCCGGATGCTCGACGGCGAGGTTGCCGCCGGTCGCCGCCGCGAGGCTGGCCGACAGCGTGAGGCCGAGGCCCAGGCCTTGTTCGCCGGGTTTGGTGGTAAAGAACGGTTCGAACAAATGCTTGCGGGTCTCGGGATCAATCCCGTGGCCGTTGTCGCGCACCCGCAGGCGATATTTGCCGTCGGCGATGTCGCCTTCCAGCCACAGTTCGGGGGCCGGTTGCGCCTGCATCGCGTCCAGGGCGTTGCCCATCAGGTTGACCAGGATCTGCTCCAGGCGTGTCTGGTCGATCTGCAACTGCGCGCTGCTGAAGTGGCGGTGCACCGTCAGCGGCAGGGTCTCCAGGCGACTGCCGAGGATCTGGAACGTAGCGTCCACCGCCTTGCCCAGATTGGCTTCGCCCTGGTCATCGCCACGCCGGGCAAAGGAGCGCAGGCTGGCGGTGATGCGACCCATGCGGTCGATCAGTTCGTTGATGGTCTTGAGGTTGGCACTGGCGGTGTCCAGCGCCCCACGCTCAAGGAAGCGCACGGTGTTGCCCGACAGGGTACGCAGGGCGGCCAGTGGCTGGTTCAATTCATGGGCGATGCTGGTGGACATCTGGCCGATGGCCGCGAGTTTGCCGGCCTGCACCAGTTCGTCCTGGGCCCTGCGCAAGGTTTCCTCGGCCTGGCGCCGCTCGCGAATCTGGCTCTTGAGCCGCTCGTTGCTGGCCCGCAGGTCGGTGGTGCGTTCGGCAATCCGTCGCTCCAGCTGGTTATTGGCTTCCTGCAGGGCTTCCCGGGCGGCGAGGCGGGTGGCAATCACCTTGCGGCGCTCGTTCCAGGCAATCAGCAGGAATGCCACCAGCGCAAAGGCTACGGCCACCAGTATGCCCTGGTTGATGGCGGCCCGGCGCAGGTCGTTCAGCGGGGTGAGCAGGGTGAAATTCCAGGGGGTGTCGTTCAGCGGGCGGGTCTGGGCCAGGTAGCTGACCTCATGCTCGTCGGCCACCACTTCGCTGTTGGCCGGGAAGGTCAACTTCTCGGTGCCTTCGTTGAGGCGCTCGCGGGCCAGTGGTTCCAGCTCGTTGAGCGTCGCCCAGTAGTATTGCAGGCTGTGGGCAAGGCGGTCCTTGGTGTCATCGCTCAATGGCCGCACGGACTTGAGGCGACGGGCCGGGTCGCTGGAGAGAATGATGATGCCATTCTCGTCACTGACGAAGGCCTCCAGGCGCGCCCGCTGCCAGCGCTCTTCCAGCGCTTCCAGACGTACCTTGACCACGGCGACGCCGATGATCTTGCCGTGCTCTTCCAGACCATGGGCCAGGTAATAGCCGGGTTCGCCGTTGGTGCTGCCGATGCCGTAGAACCGGCCGGGCTGGCCGCGCACGGCATTCTGGAAATAGGCACGGAAGGACAGGTCTTCACCCTGGTAACTGTCGGCATCGCGCCAGTTGCTGGTCGCCAGCACACGGCCGGTGGTGTCCATCACGTAGATCGCCCGGCTGCGACTGCGCCGGTTCAGGCCTTCGAGGTAGTCGTTGACGGTTTTGCGGGTTTCTTGATTCGGGTCGGCCAACAGCCTGGAGACGCTGGATTCCAGCTCCAGGAGACTGGGCAGGTAGGTATATTTGCTAAGTTCGCTCTCGACGGTGCGGGCGTGCAGTTCCAGCTGGCGTTCGCCGGTATCGCTGAGGGTGCGGATCCCATAGAACTCACTGATCCAGAAGCCGACGTAACCCAGTCCGATCATCAGGGCGATGATCAGCGGCGGCAGGAACAATTGGCGAATCAGACGAGGCTTCACGGCAAGTGATGGCGGCGCGGCGCGAAAGAGGTTGGGGTCGCATTTCATCACAGATGCCTTGGGTCAACCAGTTGTGGTGAGTGGGGTTGCCCGACCCACCACAACAGGGCAGTGCTTAGTGCTGCAGGATTTTCTCGAGGAAGTGCTGCGCACGCTCGGAGCGGGCGCTGATGTCGCCGAAGAATTCCTCTTTCGGGCAGTCTTCGATGATCTTGCCGGCGTCCATGAAGATCACCCGGTCGGCTACCTTGCGGGCGAAACCCATTTCGTGGGTCACGCACATCATGGTCATGCCTTCCTGGGCCAACTGCACCATCACGTCGAGCACTTCGTTGACCATTTCCGGGTCGAGGGCCGAGGTCGGTTCGTCGAACAGCATGACGATCGGGTCCATCGCCAGCGCACGGGCAATCGCCACACGCTGTTGCTGGCCGCCGGAAAGCTGGCCCGGGTGCTTGTGGGCGTGAGCCGACAGGCCGACGCGCTCCAGCAGTTGCAGGCCCTTCTTGGTGGCTTCTTCCTTGCTGCGGCCCAATACCTTGATCTGCGCGATGGTCAGGTTTTCGGTGATGGTCAGGTGCGGAAACAGCTCGAAGTGCTGGAACACCATGCCGACGCGCGAGCGCAGTTTCGGCAGGTTGGTCTTCGGGTCGGCAATGGAGGTGCCATCGACCACCACGTCGCCTTTCTGGAACGGTTCCAGGGCGTTGACGCACTTGATCAGGGTCGATTTGCCCGAGCCGGACGGCCCGCACACCACGATCACTTCGCCTTTTTTAACCTCGGTGCTGCAATCGGTCAGCACCTGGAAGTCGCCATACCACTTGTTGATATTCTTGATAGAGATCATACGGCAAACCTTTTTTGCAGACGCTTGACCAGCAGCGAGGCGGAAAAGCTGATGATGAAGTAGACGACACCGGCGAAGATCAGGAACTCATTGGAGCGGCCGATGATGTCGCCGTTGGAACGGGCGGAGTTGAGGAAGTCCACCAGGCCCACGGTGTAGACCAGCGAGGTGTCCTGGAACAGGATGATCGATTGTTGCAGCAGCAACGGGGTCATCTTGCGGAACGCCTGGGGCAGGATGATCAGGCGCATGGTCTGGCCGTAGGTCATGCCCATCGCTTGCGCCGCGGCCATCTGGCCCTTGGGGATCGACTGCACGCCGGCCCGCACGATTTCGCAGAAGTACGCCGCCTCGAACATCATGAAGGCCACGACGCAGGAGGTGAACGCACCGATCGGGGTGTCTTCGCCGGTGATCCAGCGCAGCACGAACGGCACCGCCAGGTAGAACCAGGTGATCACCAGCAGCAGCGGGATCGAGCGGAAGTAGTTCACGTAGGCGCCGGCCAGGCGCGACAGCAGTTTGCTGGACGACAGGCGCATCAGCGCGAGGATCGTACCCAGGATGATGCCGCCGACCACGCCCATGACCATCAACTGCAAGGTCATGACCATGCCGTTCCACAGGCCCGGGATGGCGGGGATGATGCCGCTGAAATCGAAGTCCATTATTTACCCCCCACGGAGATCAGGCCGGGCACGGCGACTTTCTTCTCGACCACGCGCATCAGCAGCATCAGGCTCATGTTCAGGGTGAAATAGATCAGCGTGGCCAGGGTGAAGGCCTCGAACAGGTTGGCCGAGAACTCGGCGGTCTGTTTGGTTTGCGCCAGCAGTTCCATCAAGCCGATCAGGGACGCCACGGAAGAGTTCTTGAAGACGTTGAGGAATTCCGAGGTAAGCGGCGGAATGATGATCCGGTAGGCCTGGGGCAGCAGCACGTTCCAGTAGATCTGCGGCAGCTTGAATCCCATGGCGCGTGCGGCGGATTCCTGGCCCCGTGGCAGCGCCTGGATGCCGGTACGCACCTGTTCGCACACACGGGCGGCGGTGAACAGGCCCAGGCACACCACAACGCTCAGGTAGGCCGAGGTGGTCGGGTTGAGGTCTTGTTTGTACCAGTCCTGCAGGTTCTGCGGCAGCAGGTCGGGTATCAGGAAATACCAGATGAACAGCTGAACCAGCAGCGGTACGTTGCGAAACAGTTCCACGTAGCAGGTCGCGATGCCCGATACGATGCGGTTTGGCACGGTGCGCATGACGCCCAGAATGGACCCCAGCAGCAAGGCGATGATCCATGCCACGACGGCGATGGCAATGGTCCAGCCCAAGCCGGCGATGTACCAGTCGAGATAAGTCTCGCTGCCCACGCCGGTGGACTTGAAGAACACGCCCCAGTCCCAGTTGTAATTCATTAGGGTCTCCCCTCGAGATCGATCGATGTACAAGCACCCGCTTGGGGAAGATCCTTTCCCGCCCGACGGTGAACGCCAGGCACACGCGATCGGCTCGAAAACCGCCAGGTCGAGTGTTCCAAAATTAAAGCCAGCAGGTAGCAACAGACGCCTGAGGGAGGGTTGGCTCCCTCAGGACATAAGCTTAGTCAGGTATCAGATTTTTACGTCAGGCGCTGGCTTGTCGCTTGGGTTGGCGATCAGATCCTTGACCTTGTCGCTCATCGGGAAGTTGAGGTTCAGGCCTTTTGGTGGAATCGGGCTCTCGAACCACTTGCTGTAGATCTTGTTGATCTCGCCGGACTTGTACAGGCCGACGATCGCGTCATCCACGGCCTTCTTGAAGGCTGGGTCGTCTTTGCGAACCATGCAGGCGTAGGCTTCGAAGGACTGTGGAGTACCGGTGATGACCCAGTCGTCCGGCTTCTTGGCCTTGGCTTCTTCACCGGCCAGCAGGGCGTCGTCCATCATGAAGGCAACGGCGCGGCCGCTTTCCAGCATCTGGAAGGATTCGCCGTGGTCCTTGGCGGAGATGACGTTCATGCCCATCTGCTTGTCGGCGTTCATCGCCTTGATGATGCGCTCGGACGTGGTGCCGGCGGTGGTCACGACGTTCTTGCCTTTCAGGTCGGCGAAATCGCTGTAGGACGGCTTGCCTTCCTTGTCTTTCTTGACCAGCAGGCGGGTGCCGATTTCGAAGATATTGACGGTGAAGTCAACCTGCTGGGCGCGTTCGGCGTTGTTGGTGGTGGAGCCGCACTCGATATCCGCGGTGCCGTTCTGGATCAGCGGGATACGGGTTTGCGAGGTGACCAGGTTGTACTTGGTCTTCAGGTCGGGTTTGTTCAGGTCTTTTTTCAGGGCTTCAACGATAGCCAGCTGAATGTCGTGGGAGTAGCCCACGGGTTTGCCCGAACCATCCGCGATATAGGAAAACGGAATGGAGCTGTCGCGGTGAGCGAGAGTGATCGTGCCGGAGTCGTTGATTTTCTTCAGTGTGCCGGTGAGTTCGGCGGCGAAAACTGGAGTGCTGATCAGAGCAGCAGCGATAGCTGCGCCCAGGATATGGGGAACGATGCGCATCAATACTTCCTCGACATTTGTTTTTTTTATGAGACCGGTTGGGACGGCCACGTTTTTATATAAACAGTACTGCGAAAGCCTATGACGGCTCCTGAGGCGCCTCAGGCAATCGCCTACGAGTGTAGAGCATGAGTCGTGCCAGACCAGAAATAAAAGGTTAACCATATGATTTATATAGAGATTAACTTTGTGTTACGGGTTTTTTCTCCTGTTTTGGTCCGGCAAACCGAATAGGTTGAGCTATGGCGTTCGGAAAACCGAATGGCGGCGTGGGCCCGTATCGCCCATGAAAAAGCTCCGGGAGTGTGGCTCCCGGGGCTTTTGGGTGTGGCTCTGTCAGAACGTGTAGTCGGCCGACACCACTGCCGCGCGGCCATCGCCGGGCACTGCCCAACCGTTGTTGCGGATACGGGTGAGGTACTCCTTGTCGAACAGGTTGTTGATGTTCAGCTGCAGGTTCAACTGTTTGTTGACCTTGTAACCGAGCATCGCACGCTGCACCGCATAGCCGGGGGAAGTCGGCGAGTTGGCGGCGCTGACCAGGTACTGCTTGGTTTGCGCCGTGATGCCGTAGCCCACCTGGAAGTCGTAGGGCAGGTCGTACACCGTCCAGATGCTGGCTGCATGTTTGGGGGTGAAGGTCAGCGGCTCGCCTTTCTGCACGTCGATGCCGGTGGTCGCCAAGGTGTAATCGCTGGCGCTGCGCAGCACACGAGTGTTCAGGTAGGTGTAGTTGGCGAAGACTTTCCAGCGGTCAGTAAGTTGGCCGCTCAGGCCCAGCGCCACACCGTCTGCACGTGCCTTGCCGTCGAGGGTCTGGGTGCCGCTCAGGTTGCTCGGGTCGTTGTCGGCGACTTTATAGTTGGTGCGGTCATTGCGGAAGATCGCGCCCGTCAGCGACAGGGCGTTGTCGAGCAGGTCCCATTTGGTGCCGATCTCATAGCTGACGGCGGTTTCCGGGGAAACATCGCAGTTGTTGGTGGCGATGCCTGAGCTTTTGGCCGGGGTGTAGCAACCCCCATTGACGCTGGCCTGGGACGGCGTCTTGCTGTTGCCGTAGGCGATATAGAAGCTGCCGTTTTCCACCGGTTTGTAGACCAGCGCCAGGCGGTAGGAGGTCAGGTCATCCGCCTGGCCGTAGCGAGTGCCGGGCGTTTCCACGCCAGTGCTGGAATAGGCATTGGTCACCGAGCTGCCGGCGTTGTGCTCGTAACGCAGGCCGCCGTTGATTTCCCACTGTGGGTTGAGCTTGAGCGTGTCGAAGGCATAGGCGGCGCGGTTGTTCAGCGCGCCGTCAATGTGGGCGGCCCGGGTGAAGTTGACGGGGCCGGACCATTCGGAGTTCGGGTCGCTGTAGCTGACCGGTGGTGGGACGATGGTGCTGCCGTTGGCGTTGGTCAGCCATTTACCGGTATCCGCCTCGTATTCCTCGCGGCTGATGGCGATGCCGGTCACCAGCGTGTGGTCGATGAACCCGGTGCTGAAGTGGCTGGTGACGTCGGTCTGGTTGGTGAACATCTTGTTCTGGGTGTTGCGCTCGTTACCCAGTGAGCCGCCGCTTGGCTGGAAGTAGCCTGGCTGCAGGCCTGCGGCGCAAGGGGCGCCGGTGATCTGGGTGCCGCTGGCCAGGCAGCCGGTCAATGCACCTTCGGGGCCGGAAGCGCGCAGGTCCTGGCGCACCCGCTCGACGCGGGTGAAGTTGCGCACCGAGACGGCGTCGTTGAAGTCGTGTTCGAGCTTCAGGCTGAACGAGTCCGAGGTGATTTGCTGGTCATTGATGTTGTGGTAGCCGTAGTAGTCGCTCCAACCCACGCCCGGCATGGGCTTGCCGTTGTAGATGGGGATACCGTATTGCGGTGTGTTGTCGTCTTTCTGGTGCTCATAACTGACGGTGACACGTGTCGGCGTGCCCAGGCCAAAGGCGATGGAGGGCGCGATGCCCCAGCGTTCGTAATCTTCATAATCGCGGCCAGGCACGTCGTTACCATGGGCCATCAGGTTCAGGCGGAACGCGGTGGTGTCGTTCAGCGTCTGGTTGGTGTCCAGGGTGGTGCGCTTGTAGTTATCGGTGCCGATGCCCGCACTGATGGTGGTTTTGTCGCGTAATTCCGGCTGTTTGCTCACCAGGTTGATGGTGCCACCGACCGCGCCGGAGCCGGAATACACCGAACTTGCGCCGCTGACGACTTCGACCTGCTCCAGGTTGAACGGGTCGGTTCGGCTGTACTGCGCGCTGTCACGCACGCCGTCTACGTAGATGTCGCCGCTGGCGGAGAAGCCGCGCAGGTTGATGCTGTCGCCATACCCGCTGCCGCCTTCGCCGGCCCCGAAGGTGATCCCCGGCACGGTGCTGAGCACGTCGCGCAGGGTCAGCAGGTTCTGGTCATGAATGACTTCCTTGGGCACCACCGTGATGGTCTGCGGCGTGTCGCGCAGGGCCTCGGTGTACTTGGGGGAAGAAGGCGCCACAGGGTTGTAGACGCTCTGGCTCGGGGCCTGGCCTTCGATGCTGGTCGCGCCGAGTTGGATGACCCCTGTGTTGTCTTCTGGTGCGGGCTCCGCCGCGTAACTGAATCCTCCTTGCGCAGCCACTGCCAGGCCCACTGCCGACGCGAGCAAATGCCGCGATGAGAGGGGGGCAGAACTGATGCCGGTAGCCATTGAGTAATCTCTTGTTAGTGTTAGTGAGATGTGATCGTAATTGATAAGCGATCTCAAATGTAATACTTTGTAACCAAATAAATCATGAAACTTTTTGCGGTCCTTGATCGCTACTCGGGGCAGGAATGCAGAGCGCACAGCCAGGCAGCGAGCCCTCGGATATCGGTGATAACCCGCGTGCCTATGTGCGCTGGGTGATGCATGCGGCACAGCTGGGAGATGCCGACGCACAGGCGACCCTGGCCCAGCTGCTGCTCGACGGTCGTGGCGTGCAGAAGGATGAGGCGCTGGGGTTGAGCTGGTTTCGCATCGCTGCGCGGCAGCGTCACCCCATGGCGATCAACATGATCGGGCGCTGCCTGGAGAATGGCTGGGGCTGCGAGGTCGACTTGGAAGACAGTGCGCGGCATTACCGCAAGGCCGCCGATCTGGGGCTGGATTGGGGTTTGTATAACTACGGCCAGTTGCTGACGCGTGGCCGTGGTGTGGAGCGTGACCTTGTCGCGGCATATGAACTGTTCCGCCAGGCTGCGGCCAAGGGGCACGCCAAGTCGATGAACCTGTTGGGTCGGTTCCACCATGAAGGCGTGGTGGTGCCCAAGGATGTTCAACTGGCGCGCCAGTGGTATCAGCGCTCAGCCGAGGCCGGGGATTTCCGCGGGCAATACAACCATGCTGCGGAGCTGGCTCACGACGGCGACGAAGTGCAGGCCTGCCTATGGTTGGAGCGGGCTCTCGCGACGGCCACGCCAGGCTTTTTGCAGGCGGCTTATCCCGTGTTGCTGGGCTCTGCCTTCAGCGGGATTCGTGAAATGGGCCTGCGCTATCAGCGTCATCTGCAGGCATGAAAAAGCCCCTGGACCTTTCGGTGCAGGGGCTTTTTTACGTCGGGCTGATCAGGCCGCTTCGATCTTGCCGCGGTTGTGTTCAACCTTGGACAGGTAACGCTGCACGTTCTCCTGCTCCTGCGGCGTGGTGAACAGGCCCAGCTTGCTGCGGCGCCACAGGATGTCCTGGGGCTGAGTGGCCCATTCTTCAGCGCACAGGTAATCGACTTCGCGGGTGTACAGGCCGCCACCGAGGTGGTCACCCATGTCCGCCAGCGATTGCACGCCTTCCAGCAGGCGCCAGGTGCGGCTGCCGTAAGTGGTGGACCAGCGACGGGCAATCTCGCTCGGCACCCAGTCGTATTTGCTACGGATTGCATCGGCCAGGGCTTCTGGCGTGCTCATGTTTTCGCCGCCGGGCAGGGTGGCTGTAGCCGTCCAGCTTGGGCGCATCTGCGTGAAGTAAGGCGCCAGTTGTGCCATCGCCGATTCGGCCAGCTTGCGGTAGGTGGTCAGCTTGCCGCCGAACACCGACAGCAACGGCGCCTCGCCCGAGGTGCCGGACAGCGCCAGGGTGTAGTCGCGGGTCACGGCCGACGGGTTGTCGGACTCGTCGTTGCACAGCGGGCGCACGCCGGAATAGGTGTGCACGATGTCATCGCGGCTCAGTTGTTTCTTGAAGTGCGCGTTGACCACGTTGAGCATGTAGTCGGTTTCACCTTCGGTAATCGCCACTTTCGCCGGGTCGCCGGTGTATTCGCGGTCGGTGGTGCCGATGATGGTCAGGTGATTCAGGTACGGAATGGTGAAGACGATACGCTGGTCTTCGTTCTGCAGGATGTGCGCGTGGGCGCCTTCATACAGCTTCGGTACGATCAGGTGGCTGCCCTGGATCAGACGGATGCCGTAGGGCGAATCCAGCTTCAAGTCATCCTTGATGAACTTGGCCACCCACGGGCCGGCGGCGTTCACCAGCGCTCGGGCGCGGATCGAGAACAGGCTGCCGTCGGCACGTTCCATGTTCATTTCCCACAAGCCTTTGCTGCGGTGTGCGCTGACGCAACGGGTCTGGGTGTGGATGTGCGCACCCTTTTCCCGCGCAGCCATGGCGTTGAGTACTACAAGGCGGGCGTCGTCGACCCAGCAATCGGAGTATTCGAAGCCTTTGGTGATTTCGCTTTTCAGCGGGCTGTCGGGGCCGAACTTGAGGCTCTTGGAGCCTTCGAGTTTTTCCCGCTTGCCCAGATGGTCATACAGGAACAGGCCGGCGCGAATCATCCATGCCGGACGCAGGTGCGGGCGGTGAGGCAATACAAAGCGCATCTGCTTGACGATGTGCGGGGCCTTGGCCAACAGCACCTCACGTTCAGCCAGGGCCTCGCGCACCAGGCGGAATTCGTAATGCTCCAGGTAACGCAGGCCACCGTGGATCAGCTTGCTGCTGGCGGAGGAAGTGTGGCTGGCCAGGTCGTCCTTTTCGCAAAGGAATACCGACAAACCGCGACCGGCTGCGTCTGCTGCAATCCCGACGCCATTGATCCCGCCACCGATAACGGCGACGTCATAGACTTCGGCAAGCGGTGGGGCAGGCAAGGTAGAAGGGTTCATCGGCTGGCCTCGCAATCTTTTTCGTATTGGAATTCGAACATAAATGTTCATTTGCGAAAATGGTAGCTTATAAACGCAGGCACAGCCAGCCCGCTTCGATTGAAAATACTGATCGAAGGGCGAAGAAAGGAAAATTTGTGAACATCAGGGGGCAGGACACCCCCTGTATAGGCTTACACCACTTCCAGCCGAATCTTGTGCTGATTCAGCAACTGCACCAGTGCCGGGACCGGCTGCTGATCGGTGACTAAACAATCAATCAAACTGATCGGTCCCAGGCGAATCATGGCGTTGCGCCCGAATTTGCTGGAGTCCGCCGCCAGGATCACCTTGCGCGCATTGGCAATGATCGCCTGGGAAACCCGTACTTCCTGATAATCGAAGTCCAGAAGGCTGCCGTCTTCATCGATACCGCTGATGCCCACCAAGGCGAAATCGACCTTGAACTGGTTGATGAAATCAACGCTGGCCTGGCCTACCACACCGCCATCCCGGCGCACGTTGCCGCCGGTCAGGAGTACGTCGAAGTCGTCTTTGGCACTCAGCATCATGGCGACGTTGAGGTTATTGGTAATGATTTTCAGGTGGCTGTGGTTAAGCAGCGCACGCGCGATCGATTCGGTGGTGGTACCGATGTTGATAAACAGCGAGGCGTGATCGGGGATTTGCGCGGCGATGGCTTCGCCGATGCGCTGTTTTTCGTCGCGCATCTGGTCGGCACGCATGGCGTACGCGGTGTTTTCAACGCTGGAATCATAGGCTGCGCCGCCATGGTAGCGGCGCAACAGATTGGCTTCCGCCAGTTGATTGATATCGCGGCGGATGGTTTGCGGGGTGACAACGAAGATCTGCGCCATTTCCTCGATACTCACATAGCCGCGTTCGCGAACCAGTTCGAGGATTTGTTGCTGGCGGGGAGGCAGATTCATGGTGCGTCCTTTGGGCTGCCGTAAAAAGTGGCCCATGATGACGCAGGAATCTGCTCCCTGCCAGTTACAACCCTATGCGCGTCCGGCGCTTGGCTTATTCAGCGCCTTCGTGGGGTTCCCAGTCGCGGGTGCGGCTGACTGCTTTCTGCCAGCCGGCGTAGAGTTTTTCCTTCGCTGCTTCTTCCAGCTGCGGTTCGAATTGACGCTCGATTACCGCCTTGCCACGCAGTTCGTCCAGGCTGCCCCAGAAACCGCACGCCAGGCCGGCCAGGTAGGCGGCGCCCAACGCGGTGGTTTCGCGCATTTGTGGGCGTTCAACCTGGGTACCGAGGATGTCGGCCTGGAACTGCATCAGGAAGTTGTTGGCGACCGCGCCACCGTCTACCCGCAGGGATTTGAGGCGTTCGCCGGAATCCTGCTGCATGGCATCGAGTACGTCACGGGTCTGGTAGGCAATCGACTCCAGGGCTGCACGAATGATGTGATCCACGCGTACGCCACGGGTCAGTCCGAACAGCGCACCACGGGCATACGGGTCCCAGTACGGAGCGCCCAGGCCGGTGAAGGCTGGCACCAGGTACACGCCGTTGCTGTCTTTGACCTTGCCGGCGAAGTATTCGGTGTCGGTGGCATCGGCGATGATCTTCAGCTCGTCACGCAGCCATTGCACGGTGGAACCGCCGTTGAACACGGCGCCTTCCAGGGCGTAGGCCACTTCGCCACGCGGGCCGCAGGCGATGGTGGTGAGCATGCCGTGCTTGGATTTCACCGCCTTGTCGCCGGTGTTCATCAGCAGGAAGCAGCCGGTGCCGTAGGTGTTTTTCGCCTGGCCCGGTTCTACGCACATTTGGCCAAACAGCGCCGCCTGCTGGTCACCGGCGATACCGCCGATGGCGATACCGCTTTTGGTGCGACCATAGATTTCCGAGGAAGACTTCACTTCCGGCAGCATTTCGCGCGGCACGTCGAGAATCTCCAGCATCTTGGCATCCCACTCCAGCGTGTGGATGTTGAAGAGCATGGTGCGCGAGGCGTTGGTGTAGTCGGTGACGTGGGTCTTG
Organism: Pseudomonas sp. KK18; assembly: GCF_037094675.1. Classification (NCBI taxonomy): domain Bacteria; kingdom Pseudomonadati; phylum Pseudomonadota; class Gammaproteobacteria; order Pseudomonadales; family Pseudomonadaceae; genus Pseudomonas; species Pseudomonas sp. KK18. Next base: position 5,927,514 of record NZ_CP146605.1, on the reverse strand, counting down.
CCGCCGGTAAATTTCCAGATCAGCCAGCTGTCGATGGTGCCGAACAGCAGCTCGCCGTTACGCGCACGTTCGCGACTGCCTTCGACGTTGTCGAGGATCCACTTGAGCTTGGTGCCGGAGAAGTACGGATCGGTGACCAGGCCGGTGGTGTCGTTGATGTATTGTTCGTGGCCGTCGCGCTTGAGCTGCTGGCAGATCTCGGTGCTGCGGCGGCATTGCCAGACGATCGCGTTGTAGATCGGGCGGCCGGTGATTTTGTCCCAGACCACGGTGGTTTCACGCTGGTTGGTGATACCGATGGCCGCGACCTGGTCATGGTGCAGGCCGGCTTGTGCCAGGGCCTCGACCATCACCGCGCTCTGGGTAGCGAAAATCTCCATCGGGTCATGTTCGACCCAGCCGGCTTGCGGGTAATGCTGGGTGAATTCACGCTGGGCGGTGCAGACCACGTTGGCGTCACGATCGAAGATGATCGCCCGGGAACTGGTGGTGCCCTGATCGAGGGCAATGATGTAGTTCTTATTCTGAATGTCGGTCATGTCGATTGCCTTGGACGGAGAATAGGGAAGTCAGTAAACAGCCTGGGCCGCAAAAGGGCAGTACGGTCCAGGCTATCGCATCAGGAAGTACGGGTTTTGGCGGTGGCAGCCGCGTCGGTTGCATCAGTTGTAGCAGGTGCGGCGCTGGGCAGGTGACGGGCAATCAGCCCGCGATAGGCGGCAGCACCGAGGCAGGCGCCGACAATCGGCGCAAAGATCGGAATCAGGAAGTAAGGAATGTCGCGCCCGCCAGTGAAAGCCATTTCACCCCAACCGGCGAAAAAGGTCATCAGCTTGGGGCCGAAGTCGCGGGCCGGGTTCATCGCAAAGCCGGTCAGCGGGCCCATGGCACTGCCGATCACGGCAATCAGCAAACCAATCAGCAGCGGCGCCAACGGGCCGCGGGGCAGGCCGTTGTTGTCATCGGTCAGGGCCATGATCACGCCCATCAGGATCGCGGTGATGACCATTTCCACCAGGAACGCCTGGGCCGTGCCCAGCAGCGGATGCGGGTAGGTGGAGAACACCGACGCCAATTCCAGGCTAGCCTGGGTGCCGCGAATCATGTGGTGGGTTTGTTCGTAATCGAAAAACAGGTTGCTGTAGAGCGTGTAAACCAACGCGGCCGAACAGAAGGCCCCGGCGACTTGGGCGATGATGTAGAACGGCAGTTTGCGCTTGTCGAAATCGGCAAAGATGCAAAGGGCGATACTGACCGCCGGATTCAGGTGAGCCCCGGAAATGCCGGCGCTCAGGTAGATCGCCATGCTGACGCCGATCCCCCAGATGATACTGATTTCCCACAACCCAAAGCTGGCACCCGCGACCTTGAGCGCAGCAACACATCCGGTACCGAAGAAGATCAGCAACGCAGTGCCCAGGAATTCGGCCATGCATTGACTTGAAAGTGAAGGCTGTTGAAGAGCAGTTGTCATGGAAAACCTCTGTTTTTGTTGTTGTCTGGCGTTTTGCCGCAACGGGCAATCGGCGATTTTCACCGTGGCGAGGATCCCCATCCTGTTCGCGGCTTACTGCTGTGAATCCGTAGGTGCATTCCTACAGTATTCGTAAACGAAAAAATATAGACAAGAATGACGGCTGTCAAAGGTCGAAAGTGAACGATCGGTCATTTTGTAATTATTGGTGTGATGAATGATCGTGCCGTGGGCGCGGGAAGCGGCAGGGAAGGTGCGCGTGAGGGCGTGGCAGAGGGCTTCGGACTAGAGCCTTTTGCTTGTTGTTGGCCTAGAATTGGCTGTCTGTTTTTTCACCTTTTTGCCAAGCCTGGAGCCCACATGACGCCCGCATTGGACCTGTTGAAAAAAGTTCGCGCCGAACATCGAATTCACAGTTACGAACATGACCCCAAGGCAGCGTCCTATGGTCTGGAGGCCGCGGAAAAATTGGGCCTGGACCCGGCGCAGGTGTTCAAGACCCTGCTGGCCAGCAGTGAAAAAGCCGAGCTGCTGGTGGCGGTTGTGCCGGTCGTCGGAAGTTTGGATTTAAAGGCGTTGGCGCAGGCGGCGGGGGTAAAAAAGGTCGAGATGGCAGACCCGGCAGCGGCGCAACGGGCCACCGGTTACTTGTTGGGCGGCATCAGCCCGCTGGGGCAGAAGAAACGCCTGCGCACCTTCATCGATGTGACGGCGCAGTCGTTTCCGACAATTTTTATCAGTGCGGGGAGAAGGGGGCTTGAGGTGGAGTTGGCAGCGACAGTGCTGGCCGAACACACCCAGGCCAAGTTCGCGGAAATTGGCCGGGCGTGATGCGTTGACGTCAGGAGGCGGTGCTGTAGCGTCGAACGCCTGACTCAACCTGAGGGATTTGTGCTGCGGTGCTGCCTGAGGCCTGGAACAACACCAGGTGCTCGGCTGCCACGCGAATGCCCACGTCGGCACCGACCAAGTGATCGGCGTGGCTGGGGAAGATCGACTCCAGCTGAGCGCCTGTCGGCAGCTGCAAGCGATACAGGGTCGACGCGCCGAGGAACGTCTTGCCGACAATCCGCGCCTTCAAGGCGCTGTCCGGTGCATAAACGATGTCGTCCGGGCGCAGCAACACATCCACCGCGCCGCCGGTTGGCCAGGTGTAGGCACGATTGCCGCGCAACTCCCCCAGTTCGGTGGTAACCGATTCCGGCGTGTTCAACTGCCCGCGAATGAAGTAACCCTGGCCAATGAAGCTGGCGACAAAGGGTGTCAGCGGTTCGTGATAGAGGTTGTAGGGCGTATCCCACTGCTCCAGGCGACCCTCCTTGAACACGCCGACATGGTCACTCACTGCGAAGGCTTCTTCCTGGTCGTGGGTCACCAGAATCGCACTGGTGCCCCGCGCCTTGAGGATATCGCGTACTTCGTGGCTGAGTTTGCGCCGCAGTTCGCCGTCGAGGTTGGAGAAGGGTTCGTCCAGCAGCAACAATTGCGGTTCCGGCGCCAGGGCGCGAGCCAGGGCGACGCGTTGCTGCTGGCCGCCCGAGAGTTCGTGGGGGAAGCGCTTGCCGAGGTTTTTCAGGTTCACCAGTTCCAGCAATTCAGCGACCACACGCTCTTTTTGCGGGTGCTTGCGAATGCCGAAGGCGATGTTGTCAGCCACGCTGAGGTGTGGAAACAGCGCGTAGTCCTGGAACACCATGCCGATCCGACGTTTCTCCGGGGCCAGTGTGAAACCGGCGCTGGAAATGACTTCGCCTGCCAGGCTGATCTCGCCTTCATGCACCGGCTCAAACCCGGCAATCGCTCGCAGGGTGGTGGTCTTGCCGCAGCCCGAGGAGCCCAGCAGGCAACCGATGTCGCCGGCGTTGAGGTGCAGATTGAGGTTCTGCACCACCCGTTGGTCTTGATAGCCGCATGCCAGATTGCGCAGGTTCAGCAGTAGTGGCTGGCTCATGCAGGACGGTACGCCGGCGCAACCAGAAACTCGAGCAGGGCTTTTTGTGCGTGCAGGCGGTTTTCCGCCTGGGCCCAGGCTACTGAACGTTGATCGTCCAGCAGGTCGAGACTGATTTCTTCGCCACGGTGGGCGGGCAGGCAGTGCATGAACAGCACGTCCGGCGCGGCCAGGTCGAGCAGGGCGCGGGTGACCTGGAACGGGGCGAAGAGCTTGAGGCGCTTGGCGGTTTCCTCTTCCTGGCCCATGGAGGTCCACACGTCGGTGCTCACCAGGTGTGCGCCGATGACCGCCTCACGCGGGTCGCGGACGATGGTCACGCGGTCGCCGGCCTCGGCCAGGAAACGTGCATCCGGCTCGTAGCCTTCAGGGCAGGCAACGCGCAATTTGAAGTCGAACTGGATCGCCGCTTCTATATAGCTGTTGCACATGTTGTTGCCGTCGCCGATCCAGGCCACGGTCTTGCCCTGGATCGAGCCGCGCTGTTCGAGGAAGGTTTGCATGTCGGCCAGCAACTGGCAGGGGTGCAGGTCATCGGACAGGCCGTTGATCACGGGCACTCGGGAGTTGGCGGCAAATTCGGTCAGGGTGCTGTGGGCGAAGGTACGGATCATCACCGCATCCAGCATGCTCGACATCACGATCGCGCAATCGCTGATCGGCTCGCCACGGCCCAGTTGGGTATCGCGAGGTGACAGGAAGATAGCCTGGCCGCCGAGCTGAATCATGCCGGCTTCGAAAGACACGCGGGTGCGGGTGGACGACTTCTCGAAAATCATCCCGAGCACGCGGTTTTTCAAAGGCTCGAACAGTACGCCGCGGTTACGCAGGTCTTTAAGCTCAATGCCTCGACGGAGCACGCTGACCAGCTCTTCGGGCGTGCAATCCATCAGGGAGAGAAAGTGCCTTGCGCTCATCATTAACTACCTTTTTGCAACAGACCGCAGATACTCAAAGCCTGGTTTATTTTGAAAACGGGCGAGACCTGCGGCGAAAGCCGCACGGGGCGACGAAATAGGGGAAGGCGCGATCTTATAATTAAATGTCGCGTCTTACCAATAGGGCTACAGTTTTTAGGGGAGTTCAAGGACGCGGGGAGGGCGCTTTTGAAGCCTGTTTCCTGACAGCAGCGGGTCATTTGTACACTGGCGCTGCGCCACATTGCAATGCGTGAGGGCGGGCTGAGGCCGGGCTGCGTCGGTTTCAGCGGGCTGCCGGAGGCTTCTGAAACATTTCCTGATGTTTCCTCATGGCCTGGCCTGATGCCCCTGGATTCACACGACGAACGTTGCTGGCGCTGCTGCCCCGGGCGGGCCATAGTTTTCGTCCGAAGCGCCTAGCCCACAATGAAAGAGACTGGCCATGACCAAGACTCTCCACCACCGTGCCTGCCATCTGTGCGAAGCCATCTGCGGCCTCACACTGGAGACCACCCAGGGCGAAGACGCAAGCCTGGCGATCACTTCGATCAAGGGCGACCCCCTGGATACGTTCAGCCGTGGCCATATCTGCCCCAAGGCCGTGGCCCTGCAAGACATCCAGAATGACCCGGACCGCCTGCACCAGCCCATGTTGCGGGTGGGCAGCGAATGGCAGCCGATCCCGTGGGAAGACGCCTTTGTACTTGTAGCCGAGCGCCTGGCCGCGATTCAGGCGCGTCACGGGCAGAATGCGGTGGCGGTGTACCAGGGCAATCCGAGCGTGCACAACTATGGCCTGATGACCCACAGCAACTACTTCCTTGGCCAGCTGAAGACCCGCAATCGTTTTTCCGCCACCTCGGTGGACCAGTTACCCCACCACCTCACCAGCCACCTGATGTACGGCCACGGCCTGTTGCTGCCGATCCCGGACATCGACCATACCGATTTCATGCTGATCCTCGGCGGCAACCCGTTGGCGTCCAACGGCAGCATCATGACCGTGCCGGATGTGGAGAAACGCCTGAAGGCCATCCAGGCTCGCGGCGGTAAAGTCGTGGTGGTTGATCCGCGCCGCAGCGAGACGGCGGCGATGGCCGACCAGCATCTGTTCGTGCGCCCGGGCGGCGATGCGGCGTTATTGTTCGGATTGCTCAATACACTGTTTGCCGAGAACCTGACCCGTGACAGTCACCTGCCGGTGGACGGCCTGGATGACGTGCGCCACGCCGTGGCCGGATTCACCGCCGAGGCCATGAGCCGTCAATGCGCGGTACCCGCCGAGCAGATCCGCCAGTTGGCCCGGGACTTCGCCGCGGCCGATGCGGCGGTGTGCTATGGCCGCATGGGCGTATCGACCCAGGCGTTTGGCACGCTGTGCCATTGGCTGGTGCAGTTGATCAACCTGGTGACCGGTAATCTGGATCGAGTCGGCGGGGCCTTGTGCACCACGCCGGCAGTCGACCTAGTAGCTTCCACCTCCGGTGGGCATTTCAATCGCTGGCAAAGCCGGGTTTCCGGGCGACCGGAGTACGGGGGCGAACTGCCGGTGTCGGCACTGGCCGAAGAAATGCTCACCGAGGGTGAAGGGCAAATCCGTGCGCTGGTGACGGTGGCGGGCAATCCGGTGCTCTCCACGCCTAACGGCCGGCAGTTGGAACAGGCGCTGGATGGCCTGGAGTTCATGGTCAGCATCGACCTGTATATCAACGAGACCACGCGTTACGCCGACCTGATCCTGCCGTCCACCTCGGCCCTGGAAAACGATCACTACGACACCACCTTCAATATGTTCGCGGTGCGCAACGTCACCCGTTTCAATCGCGCCATCCTGCCGAAGCCCGAGGGTGCGTTGCATGATTGGGAAATCTTCGTCGGCCTGGCCCGGGCGTTTGCCGAGAAGACGGGTAATACACTCAAACCGACGATGCCGCCTGCGCAGATGATCGACTTCGGGCTGCGGGCCGGGCCTTATGGCGACAGGTTGTCCATTGCCGCGCTGGCCGATCACCCTCATGGCCTGGACCTCGGGCCGCTGAAACCCAACCTCGCAGGCCGCCTGAAAACCGCCAATGGCCATCTGCAGGCTGCACCGTCGGTGATCCTTGCCGACCTGGCGCGCTTTGCCGCGCAGCCGGTGCCCGAGGTGAATGAGTTGCTGCTGATCGGTCGCCGGCATGTGCGCAGCAACAACTCCTGGATGCATAACTACCACCGGCTGGTGAAGGGCAAGCCTCGCCATCAACTGCTGATGCATCCGGATGACCTTGCCCATCGCCAGTTGACTGACGGGCAGCGGGTACGGGTCAGCTCGCGGATCGGCATGATCGAGGTGGAAGTGTTGGCCAGTCTCGACATGATGCCCGGCGTGGTCAGCCTGCCTCACGGTTGGGGCCACGGCCGCCCTGGCGTGCAGATGACCATCGCCAGCGGGCAGCCGGGGGCGAGCGCGAATGACCTGACGGATGAGCGGCAACTGGATGAGCTGTCGGGCAACGCAGCGTTGAACGGCGTGCCGGTGCAGGTGGCGGCGGCGTAAGGATTGTCTGTCGGGGAGTCCGAGCGTCACGCTGGGGTTTGCGTTACAATGCGCCACCGTGCCGACCCATGAGTCGGAAAGTTCCAGCCGAGGTGTTCCATGGATATCATCGAAACGATCAAAGAGCAGATTGCCAACAACACTATTCTGCTTTACATGAAGGGCGCCCCTAACGCTCCCCAGTGTGGCTTCTCCGCAAAGGCTTCCCAGGCAATCATGCAATGTGGCGAGAAGTTCGCCTACGTGGATATCCTGCAGAACCCGGAAATCCGCGCCAACCTGCCGAAGTACGCCAACTGGCCAACCTTCCCGCAGCTGTGGGTTGCCGGTGAGCTGGTCGGCGGTAGCGACATCATCACCGAAATGGCGGCTGATGGTTCGTTGCAGGCACTGATCAAAGACGCAGCGGCCAAAGCAGCTGCGAAGACCGAAGCCTGATTTGTTTTAGGCCGCGGCAATAAAAAGCCCCGCTTCTCGAAAGAGAGCGGGGCTTTTTAGTGGCCGGGAATTGTAGGGTTATTCACCCATCTGCGATTGCAGGTAATTCTCGATAGTCACTTTGTCGATCAGGCCGATTTGGGTTTCCAGCCAGTCGATGTGTTCTTCCTGGTCTTCAAGGATATCTTCCAGCAGTTCACGGCTGCCGAAGTCGCCCTTGGATTCGCAATGAGCAATGGCGGCCTTCAGGTCGGTGTGGCTCTTGCGCTCGAAGTTCAGGTCGCAGTTGATCATTTCCTGGGTGTGCTCGCCGATGTTCAGCTTGCCCAGGTCCTGCACGTTCGGCAGGCCTTCCAGGAACAGGATGCGCTTGATCAGCGCGTCAGCGTCCTTCATGGCCTTGATGGATTCTTTGTATTCGCGCTTGCCCAGCTTTTCCAGGCCCCAATCGTCATACATGCGCGCATGCAGGAAGTACTGATTGATCGCGACCAGTTCATTGGCAAGGATTTTGTTGAGTTGCTGGATGACTGTGATGTCGCCTTTCATGATTGGGGTCCTGCCCTGTATTAGCTGTATATAAGGCGGAGTTTGAGCTGCGCATTTACTACTGTCAAACCTAAGTTATTGAATAATAAATGAAAATTAATCGGAATAAGAATGTTTGTGTTCCGCGTCTTGGCGCTAACTGTTTGAATTACGGGCATAAAAAAACCGGACACTCAGTCCGGTTCTTTAAAACATGCCTGTTAAGCGTGTGTAAATTCTGCTGAGTAGGGGATCGCAGCCTGGGCAGTTTGCAGCTGCGTCAGGGTTTCCCGTACCACTTGCTTGGCGAGGCAGGCGCATTTGCCGCATTGGCTGGCAACGCCGGTGGTTTCACGTACTTCCTTGTAGCTGCAGCAACCTTCGTAGATTGCTTCGCGGATTTGTCCGTCGGTGACGCCAGTGCAAAGGCAGACATACATAAGGGAGAACCATCGCGGTTTAAGGCTTAAGTGCGACGGATCTTAATGTTAACGAGAATGATTGTCAAAGTAGTTTCTCAAGCCTTGGTGTTTGCACGCGGCTTCACTGACGAACGGCTTTTTTCCGGTATGATGGTCGGTCTTCACGAAGCGTGATCACGTCACAGGCCTGTCGTTTAGCTGCGGCACACTGGGACGGATCCTTTTACTTCAGTCACCACCATCAGGAGATACCCAATGAGCGTACTCGTCGGCAAACAAGCCCCGGATTTCGACGTACCCGCCGTCCTCGGCAATGGCGAAATCGTAGACAGCTTCAAACTGTCTGAAGCCATCAAAGGCAAATACGGCCTGGTGTTCTTCTACCCGCTGGACTTCACCTTCGTCTGCCCATCGGAGCTGATCGCCCTGGATCACCGCATGGACGATTTCAAGGCGCGTAACGTTGAAGTGGTAGCCGTTTCCATCGACTCCCATTTCACCCACAACGCCTGGCGCAACACCGCCATCAATGATGGCGGCATCGGCAAAGTCAAATACACCATGGCTGCCGACATGAAGCACGACATCGCCAAGGCCTACGACGTTGAGTCCGAAGGCGGCGTGGCTTTCCGTGGCGCGTTCCTGATCGACGACAAGGGTGTTGTGCGCTCGCAGATCATCAACGACCTGCCGCTGGGCCGTAACATGGAAGAGCTGATCCGCCTGGTCGACGCTCTGCAATTCCACGAAGAGCACGGTGAAGTCTGCCCTGCCAACTGGAAAAAAGGCGACAAAGGCATGAACGCTTCGCCAGAAGGCGTTGCGGCTTACCTGACCGAGAACGCTGGCAAGCTGTAAGCCACGTTCGAAGCAAAAAAAACCGGCCTGAGAGGGCCGGTTTTTTTATGCGCGGGATTTGGCTTCAGTCGCCGAAGTCTTCCCAGCCGCCCATCTGTTTCCAACGGTTGACGATGCCGCAGAACAGCTCGGCGGTCTTCTCGGTGTCGTAGCGGGCCGAGTGGGCTTCACGACCGTCGAAGTCGATACCGGCAGCCTGGCAGGCCTTCGCCAGCACGGTCTGGCCATAGGCCAAACCGGCCAGGGTCGCAGTGTCGAAGCTGGAGAACGGGTGAAACGGGTTGCGCTTCATGTCCAGGCGCGCCACGGCGGCATTGAGGAAGCCCAGGTCGAAGCTGCTGTTGTGGCCCACCAGGATCGCGCGTTTGCAGCCATTGGCCTTCAGGGCCTTGCGTACGCCACGGAAGATGTCGGTCAGCGCCGCTTCTTCACTGACGGCCATGCGCAGTGGGTGATCAAGCTTGATCCCGGTGAATTCCAGGGCCGCCGCTTCGATGTTGGCGCCTTCGAACGGCTCGACGCGGAAGAAGTGGGTGTGTTCCGGGAACACGAAACCCTGTTCATCCATGCCGATGGTCGTGGCGGCGATTTCCAGCAACGCGTCAGTGGCGCAATTGAAGCCGCCGGTTTCTACGTCGATGACAACGGGCAGGTAGCCACGGAAACGCTCGGCCATCGGGTGACGGGAACCGCCACCACCGCCGCCGTGTTCCTGGTCGTCGTCGTAATGGTCTTCACTCACGGGTGTTCCTCCAGCAGGCGCCAGCGCAGTGTTTCACCGGCGCGCAGCGGGATAACGGTCAGCTCGCCAAACGGCAGGCTGGTGGGGGCGGTCCAGTCTTCACGGACCAGGGTAATGCGGTCGGTATTCGCCGGCAGGCCATAGAAACGTGGGCCGTTGAGGCTGGCGAACCCTTCAAGCTTGTCCAGCGCGTTGCGTTGTTCGAACGCTTCGGCATACAACTCGATTGCCGCATAGGCGGTATAGCAACCGGCACAACCACACGCGGCTTCCTTGGCGTGTTGGGCGTGAGGTGCAGAGTCGGTACCGAGGAAAAATTTCTCGCTGCCACTGGTGGCGGCATCGAGCAGCGCTACCTGGTGCGTGTTGCGCTTGAGAATCGGCAGGCAATAGAAGTGCGGCCGAATCCCGCCCACCAGCATGTGGTTGCGGTTGTACAGCAGGTGATGCGCGGTGATGGTCGCGCCGACGTTGGCCGAAGCCTCGGTGACGAACTGCACGGCATCGGCGGTGGTGATGTGCTCGAACACCACCTTGAGGGTCGGGAACAGCTCGACAACTCGGCGCATGTGCTCGTCGATGAAGATCTTTTCACGATCGAACACATCGACATCGCCACGGGTGACTTCACCGTGGATCAGCAACGGCATGCCCACTTCGGCCATGGCTTCGATGGCCGGCAGGATCTTGTCGATACTGGTGACGCCGGAATCGGAGTTGGTGGTCGCGCCGGCCGGGTACAGCTTGGCGGCGTGCACGAAACCACTGGCCTTGGCCTGGCGGATTTCTTCGGGCTGGGTGCGGTCGGTCAGGTACAGCACCATCAACGGTTCGAAGCGGCTGCCGGCCGGTCGTGCAGCGAGAATGCGCTGGCGATAGGCGTCGGCTTCCGCGGCGTTACGCACCGGAGGTACCAGGTTAGGCATGATGATGGCGCGGCCAAACGTGCGCGCTACATCGGCCACGGTTTGGGGCAACGCAGCACCATCGCGAAGATGAATATGCCAGTCGTCGGGACGCAGCAGGGTCAGGCGGTCGGACATTGGGGATTCCAGGCGGGTCAATCTGGTGGGAATGCTACCGGAAAAGACTCTTGCAGGCACTCGCTATCAAGTTTTGCAGGATGCGACCGATATCCCTGGGTATGCCTTAACGATGTATGACGCCTTGATGTGTTGTAGAAACCAGTGGAGCCTCCCGTGCGCCAGCATTATCTAGCCCTGCTCAGTGTGTTCGCCAGCCTGCCCGCGATGGCCCTCACGTTCCAGACACGTCTGGAGAATATTGAGTGGAAAGTGGAGGGCGATAAATTCGAGTGCCGCTTGACCCAGCCGATCACCGATTTCGGCTCGGGCGAGTTCGTGCGCCGGGCCGGCGAGCAGGCGACGTTTCGCCTGAAAGCCTTTAACGGCTCGTTGGGTGCCGGTTCCGCAACCCTGTTGGCGGCGGCTGCGCCGTGGCAGCCGGGGCGTGGCGATATCAACCTGGGGGCGGTGCGTGTCGGCAGTGGCGATGTGCTGTTCAACAGCTCCCAGGCCCAGGCCGGGCGTTTGTTTACCGGCCTGCTCGAAGGGCGCAGCCCGACGGTGCGCCACTATAGCCGCGACGGCGGTTACTCCGAGATCCGCCTGCTGCCGGCGAAATTCAGCAAGGCCTACAACGACTACCAACTCTGCACCACCAAGCTGCTGCCGATGAATTTCGAGCAGGTCAAACAGACCGAGGTGGGTTTCCCGGGTGGCGGCATCGAACTGGACGCGGCGGCCAGGAAAAAGCTCTCGGTGATTCTCGAATTCATGAAAGCCGACCCGACGGTTAACCACGTCGAGTTGAATGGCCACTCCGACAACAGCGGCAATCGCCTGACCAATCGCGACGTTTCGCGGCGTCGTGCATTGGCGGTAATGGACTACTTCAAGGCCAATGGCATCCAGGAATCGCAGATTACCCTGCGCTTTCATGGCGAAAGCTATCCGCTGGCGCCGAACACCAACGCGGCCAACCGGGCGAAAAACCGCCGGGTGAATATTCAGCTCGAACGGGTGGCAGCCCCCGAGAAACCGGCGCCCCAGGCCAAGGCGCCAGGCAACGCTGCCGCCACCTCATAAGGTGCGGCGTTTCGTCGCCCGCTCGACATAATCTGTCGCTTTATCTTCATTTGCTGTCGCGCCTCTGTAATTTCACGGTTTTGGTCGGTAGAATCGATGCCTTTCCGTACAACCCCGTGGAGTGATGGCATGGCCGACGTAAACAAGGTCGTTCTCGCGTATTCCGGCGGCCTGGACACTTCGGTGATCCTCAAGTGGCTGCAGGATACTTATAACTGTGAAGTGGTGACCTTCACCGCTGACCTGGGTCAGGGCGAAGAGGTCGAACCTGCACGTGCCAAGGCGCAAGCCATGGGCGTGAAAGAGATCTACATTGACGACCTGCGCGAAGAGTTCGTCCGCGATTTCGTTTTCCCGATGTTTCGCGCCAACACTGTCTACGAAGGCGAGTACCTGCTGGGTACTTCCATCGCACGTCCGCTGATCGCCAAGCGCCTGATCGAAATCGCCAACGAAACCGGCGCCGACGCCATTTCCCATGGCGCCACCGGCAAGGGCAACGACCAGGTGCGTTTCGAACTGGGCGCCTACGCCTTGAAGCCAGGCGTAAAAGTGATTGCTCCGTGGCGTGAATGGGACCTGCTGTCCCGTGAAAAGCTGATGGACTACGCCGAAAAGCACGCGATCCCGATCGAGCGTCATGGCAAGAAGAAGTCCCCGTACTCGATGGACGCCAACTTGCTGCACATCTCCTATGAAGGCGGCGTGCTGGAAGACACCTGGACCGAGCACGAAGAAGACATGTGGAAATGGACCGTCTCCCCGGAGAACGCTCCTGACAAGGCCCAGTACCTGGAACTGACCTACCGCAACGGCGACATCGTCGCGCTGGACGGCGTCGAAATGACGCCGGCCACCGTCTTGGCGACCCTGAACCGTATCGGTGGCGAACACGGTATCGGCCGCCTCGACATCGTCGAGAACCGTTACGTGGGCATGAAGTCCCGTGGTTGCTACGAAACCCCGGGCGGCACCATCATGCTGCGCGCTCACCGCGCCATCGAATCCATCACCCTGGACCGTGAAGTGGCTCACCTCAAAGACGAGCTGATGCCCAAGTACGCCAGCCTGATCTACACCGGCTACTGGTGGAGCCCGGAGCGTCTGATGCTGCAACAGATGATCGACGCTTCCCAGGTCCACGTGAACGGCGTTGTGCGCCTGAAGCTGTACAAGGGCAATGTGATCGTGACCGGTCGCAAGTCCGATGAGTCGTTGTTCGACGCCAACATCGCCACTTTTGAAGAAGATGGCGGCGCCTACAACCAGGCAGACGCGGCAGGCTTCATCAAGCTGAACGCGTTGCGCATGCGCATTGCGGCCAACAAAGGTCGCAAGTTGTTCTGAGTGTTGTAAGTTGCAATGAAAAATGGCCCCTCAAGGGGCTATTTTTTTTTGGTTGAAAATACATCCGGAATCATCGGGCGCGCGCCTGTGTTTATTGTTCGCTTCGAAAAAGTTCAGGTACTCCAGGAGATGATCTGGAGTGTTTATATTTTTACGGGGGCAATGTTTATTAATTTCGCTCGATAAGTGATGCATTGTTGAAAGTGAGATTTTTTCTTGTAGGCAGGAACTATGTACTACAGAAAATTCACTCAGAAATGTACCGCGAATATGTCAGATGCTGACATGTCTGTAGGATTTATGGAGCGTTAGTAATTATGTCGAATGGAACTTTTAAAAACCCGATTTCCCTCCGGGTTCACAGGTCTTCTGACAGCGCACAAGGGGCATTTCCTGAAACTTGTGTACGGCGCGTTTACCCGGCCCCGCGTAATCCTGGGAATTTTCACTCAAAATATGTTTGTGCTCGGAAAGTTCTGAAAGCCCAAACAAAACTGAATAGCTCCGATCTGGCGTTTTTTTGTAGGTTAAATCCTATGTCTTTGTGGGTTAGGTCTCTGCTTGCTGTTGCTTGGGGGGGAGCGCTATGCCAAGCGAGAAACGACTAGGCTATTGTGCTTACTCTTAATAATTCGAACAGCGAAATTGGACTTGCCCATGAATAAAGTGCTGATCGTGGATGATCATCCCGTCATTCGTCTTGCTGTGCGTATGCTAATGGAACGTCATAGTTATGAGGTCGTTGCCGAGACCGATAACGGTGTCGATGCCTTGCAACTTGCGCGCGAGCATATGCCGGACATTGTCATACTGGATATTGGAATTCCCAAACTCGATGGCCTGGAAGTTATATGCCGGCTGTCATCAACCAAACAGGCACATCCCTTCAAGGTGCTGGTGCTGACGTCCCAGGCGCCCGGGCATTTCTCGATGCGGTGCATGCAGGCGGGTGCTGCCGGCTACGTGTGCAAGCAACAGGATCTCACCGAGCTGTTGAGCGCGGTCAAGGCGGTGCTGTGCGGGTACAGCTACTTCCCCAACCAGGCGTTGAACTCGGTGCGCTCCACAATGGGTAACGCCAGCGAAGCGGACATGGTCGAGCGCCTGTCCGGCCGGGAGATGATGGTGTTGCAGCAGTTGGCCCGCGGCAAGACCAACAAGGAGATCGCCGATGGCATGTTCCTGAGCAACAAGACCGTGAGCACCTACAAGACCCGCTTGCTGCTCAAGCTCAACGCCCGCTCGCTGGTGGACTTGATCGAGCTGGCCCAGCGAAACGGCCTGGTGTAGGCCGGCCTCACATTTACATCCAGTCAGAAAAAAGCCTCCGCAAGGGAGGCTTCTGTTTATCGTTGGATCGATTAGAGATCGAAGTCGTAATCGGCCAACTGTTTTTGCAAGCGCCGCTCTTCCAGAAGGTTGTCGATGGTGCGGCGTTTGCTCAAATTGGTCTTGGCCACCTCTAGCGGTGCTTCTGCTGCATCATCGTCGGATTCAGCGCCAACAACGTCGTCTTCTACATCCAGTTGTTCTTTGCCAGTGCTCATAAGGTTAACTCCAGGCTAAGACTGCCGTTGGCGCTCCTTATAACGATAATCTCGGGCCTGGTAAAAAAGATTTTTTCAATCGACTCATCGATAAAAGCAATGATGGCTCAATCGTCGGAAGTCTTTTCCTTGTATTCGCACAGGTCTTCGATGCGGCAGCTGCCACAGCGCGGCTTGCGCGCCTGGCAGACATAGCGTCCGTGAAGGATCAACCAGTGATGCGAGTCCAGCAGATACGGCTTGGGCACGAACTTCATCAGCTGTTTTTCCACCTCCACCACATTTTTTCCGCGGGCAATACCGGTTCGGTTGCTGACCCGAAAGATGTGCGTGTCCACCGCCATGGTCAATTGGCGAAATGCCGTATTGAGCACCACATTGGCGGTTTTTCGGCCAACACCCGGAAGGGCTTCCAGGGCTTCGCGCGTTTGCGGTACTTCGCCGCCGTGCAGTTCCACCAGCAGCCGGCATGTCTCGATGACATTCTTCGCCTTGCTGTTGTACAGGCCGATGGTCTTGATGTATTCGGACAACCCCTCAACCCCCAGCGCGTAGATAGCCTCCGGGGTGTTCGCCACCGGATACAACTTGGCGGTGGCCTTGTTGACGCCGACGTCTGTGGACTGGGCCGAGAGAATCACGGCGATCAGCAACTCGAACGGCGAGGAATAGGCCAGTTCGGTTTTCGGTTCCGGGTTGTCTTCGTGAAGCCGGCGGAAAATTTCCAGGCGTTTTGCGGCGTTCATGGGGCGAGCGGTTCCTTGCGGACAGTCAGTGTGGTTACGAAAAACGGGCCCAATAACCCGAGCAGGATAAACGCGGCGTGCACCGGCAGTACACGCTTCATCAGGTGGTGCCGGTGCTCAAGGGGGTCAAGTGCGGGCATCAGCCACCACCAGTGCTGCAAGCGCCTGCTCTGCCGTTTCGAAGTGCTGTTGCAGAATGATCAACTGCGACTGCTGTTCAAAGGTCGGCGGGTGGCCGAAAGCTTTCAGGGATTTGTGCAATTGGGCGCGGCTCATGGCCAGGTTGATCTTGGCCTTCTTCAAGGCGGCGTCCATGGCCGCGGCTTTTTGTGCACGAACCCGCTCAATGGCCGCCTGGACCGGGTTGACTGTGGCCGCAGCTACCGGGGCGGCGCGCTTGGAGCGTGCCTGGCGTTCGGCAAGTTTCTGTTCCTCTTCGCGTTGCAGCCGCGCGTTGCGCTGTTCAAACCGTCGCCGGGCCCGGTCGCGCTTGAGGCTGCGTGCCTCGCGTTCATGATCATTGGAGGCCAGCCCGCCGACAATCGGTACCACGGTGCTCAACGGACGCATTTCGATGCAATCAACCGGGCAGGGTGCTACACACAGGTCGCAACCCGTGCACTCGTCGACAATCACCGTGTGCATCAATTTGGCAGCACCGACGATAGCGTCCACCGGGCAGGCCTGGATGCATTTGGTACAGCCGATGCACTCCGCTTCACGGATAAACGCGATCTGTGCGGGCGCTTCCCCTCGAGATGTGTCCAACTCCAGCACCGGGAGCTTCAACAGCTGCGCCAGGCCTGTAATGGTTTCCTGGCCGCCCGGAGGGCACTTGTTGATCGCCTCGCCTTGGGCAATGCCTTCTGCGTAGGGCTTGCAGCCAGGATGCCCACATTTGCCACACTGGGTTTGCGGCAGCAGGGCGTCGATACGTTGAATCAGGCTCATGGTTTGATCATTGCGTTGGAACCCGGAAAAGCCACAGCCAACAACGGGCCGACAGCAAACAGAATCCGATTATCCGGCAAGCGAGGAGGGGGTACTAGCTGAAACCGCCCCATGGCCGAGACCATGAGGCAGTTAGCCATTGTTACTTGATGCGCTGACCCGGCTTGGCGCCGCTGTCCGGGCTCAACAGGTAGATCTCTTCACCGCCAGGGCCGGCCGCCATCACCATGCCTTCGGAGATACCGAACTTCATTTTCCGCGGCTTGAGGTTGGCGATCATCATGGTCAGGCGACCATCGAGCTTGGATGGGTCCGGATAGGCGCTCTTGATCCCCGAGAACACGTTGCGTTGTTCATCACCGATGTCCAGGGTCAGGCGCAGCAGCTTGTCGGCGCCTTCCACGGCTTCGGCCTTGAGGATCAGGGCCACCCGCAAGTCCACCGCAGCGAAGGCGTCGAAGTCGATTTCCGGCGACAACGGATCTTTCGCCAGTTCGCCATTGCCCGCAGGTGCAGCGTCGCCGGTATCGGTCTTGCTGGCCTCGAGGTCTTCTTTCGATGCGTCGGTCATGGCCTGCACTTTTACCGGGTCGATACGGGTCATCAGCGGCTTGAACTCATTCAACTGATGGTTGCCGAGCAGTGTCGCGTGGTCATTCCAGGTCAGCGGCGGCACATTGAGGAACGCCTCGGCGTCGGCTGCCAGCAATGGCAACACCGGCTTGAGGAAGATCACCAACTGACGGAACAGGTTGACGCCCGTGGCGCAGATCGCCTGGACTTCAGCCTGCTTGCCTTCCTGCTTGTTCAGCGACCACGGCGCCTTGTCGGCGATCCAGGCGTTGGCGCGGTCGGCCAGGCCCATGATTTCGCGCATGGCCCGGGCAAAGTCGCGAGCTTCATAGGCATCGGCGATGCTCGGCGCGGCGGCCAGGAATGCATCGGTCAACTCAGGTGCGGCATTTTCAGCCACCAGCACCCCGGCGTTGCCCTTGTGGATAAACCCGGCGCAACGGCTGGCGATGTTGACGACCTTGCCCACCAGGTCCGAGTTGACCTTCTGTACGAAGTCTTCCAGGTTCAGGTCCAGGTCGTCGACACCACGGCCCAGCTTGGAGGCGTAGTAGTAGCGCAGGTATTCCGGCGACAGGTGGTCCAGGTAGGTGCGCGCCTTGATAAAGGTGCCACGGGACTTGGACATCTTCTGGCCGTTGACCGTCAGGTAACCGTGCACGGCAATGCCGGTTGGCTTGCGATAGCCCGAACCTTCAAGCATTGCAGGCCAGAACAGCGCGTGGAAGTTGACGATGTCCTTGCCGATGAAGTGGTACAGCTCGGCCGTGGAGTCCTTGTTCCAGAACGCGTCGAAGTCCAGCTCCGGCGTGCGGTCGCACAGGTTCTTGAAGCTGGCCATGTAGCCGATCGGCGCGTCCAGCCACACGTAGAAGTACTTGCCTGGCTCGCCCGGGATCTCAAAGCCGAAGTACGGCGCATCGCGGGAGATGTCCCACTGTTGCAGGCCGGCGTCCAGCCATTCGGCGATCTTGTTCGCCACGGCGTCCTGCAGGGTGCCGCTGCGGGTCCAGGTTTGCAGCATCTGCTGGAAATCCGGGAGCTTGAAGAAGAAGTGCTGGGAATCCTTGAGTACCGGGGTGGCGCCGGAGATGGCCGACTTCGGATCCTTCAGGTCGGTGGGCGCGTAAGTGGCGCCGCATTTCTCGCAGTTGTCGCCGTACTGGTCCTCAGTGCCGCATTTCGGGCAGGTGCCCTTGATGAAGCGGTCGGCCAGGAACATTTTCTTTTCCGGGTCGAAATACTGGGTGATCGAACGCGTGGCAATGTGCCCGGCGTCCTTGAGGCGCAGGTAGATCTGGCTCGACAGCTCGCGGTTTTCGTCGGAGTGGGTCGAGTGGAAGTTATCGAAATCCACCAGGAACTCGGCAAAGTCGGCGCTGTGTTCAGCCTGGACATTGGCGATCAGTTGTTCCGGGGTGATCCCTTCCTTCTCGGCGCGCAACATGATGGCCGAACCGTGGGCGTCGTCCGCGCAGACATAAATGCATTGATTGCCGCGATGCTTCTGGAAGCGCACCCACATATCGGTCTGGATGTACTCAAGCATATGGCCAAGGTGGATAGAACCATTGGCATAGGGCAGGGCGCTGGTGACGAGGATCTTGCGTGGCTCGGACATGGGGCTCGGCTACTTGATGAAACGGAGGTCGGCCACTATAAAGCGCCGGGAAATTTATTTCACCCCGTGCGGCTGTTTCCGGATTTTCCCGCAGGCCGAAAGCGTGCCGCTGGGGCGCTGGAACGGTTAGGATAGCCGCCTGTTTTAGTCAGTCTTTTTTCGGGAGTAGCCCATGAGCGCCGTCAATCGCGCAGCGGTGGAAGCCGTTCTTCGCCAGTACACCGACCCCTACCTGAACCAGGACCCGGTCAGCGCCGGGTGCGTACGCGCCATCGACGTGCAGGGTGACAAGGTTTCGGTCCAGCTTGAGCTGGGCTACGCCGCAGGCCTGTTCAAGAGCGGCTGGGCGCAGATGCTGCAAATGGCCATCGAAGGCCTGGACGGCGTCAGCTCGGCCAGGGTCGACATCCAGTGCGTGATCGCCCCGCACAAGGCCCAGGCGCAGATTCCGGGCCTGGCCAACGTCAAGAACGTGGTGGCCGTGGCTTCCGGCAAGGGCGGCGTGGGCAAATCCACCACCGCCGCCAACCTGGCCCTGGCCCTGGCCCGGGAAGGCGCGCGGGTCGGGATTCTCGACGCCGACATCTATGGCCCGAGCCAGGGCGTGATGTTTGGCATCCCGGAAGGCACCCGGCCGAAGATCAAGGACCAGAAATGGTTCGTGCCGATCGAGTCCCATGGCGTGGAAGTCATGTCCATGGCCTTCCTGACCGATGACAACACACCGATGGTCTGGCGCGGCCCGATGGTATCCGGTGCGTTGCTGCAACTGGTCACCCAGACCGACTGGGGCAATCTGGACTACCTGGTGATCGATATGCCGCCCGGCACCGGCGATATCCAGCTGACCCTGGCGCAGAAAGTGCCGGTGGCCGGCGCGGTGATCGTCACCACACCGCAGGACCTTGCGCTGCTGGATGCCCGCAAGGGTGTGGAGATGTTCCGCAAGGTCAACATCCCGGTGCTGGGCGTCGTGGAAAACATGGCGGTGCACATCTGCTCCAACTGCGGCCACGCCGAGCATCTGTTCGGTGAAGGCGGCGGCGAGAAGCTCGCGACCCAGTACGGCGTGGAACTGCTGGCGTCGTTGCCGCTGTCCATGGGGATTCGTGAGCAGGCTGATGGCGGCAAGCCAACGGTCGTTGCCGAGCCCGATGGCCAGATTGCCATGGTCTACCAGGAGCTGGCGCGCCACGTAGGCGCGCGAATCGTCCTGCAGGAAGCCGAGGCCCAGGCAATGCCGACGATTACTGTCAGCGACGACTGATCCACCGGATGGGAAAAAAGCCTCGACCTTGTCGGGGCTTTTTCTTGCCTGGTGAACACCAACGAGGCGTTTTTTACTCTTTTACGTAATTGCTGGTGTAAGCATTCACTTACTTTTTCGTAAGCGTTTGGGTTTTTTCATCGGCGGGGGCGTCTTGAATTGATTGCCTATATTTCTATCTTATTGAAATATAACGATTATTTATTCGCGTTTGAGCGCTTGAGTCGAAAACCCGGCGGGTTGGATCCCGTTGAACTTCCCCGTGAACTCTCTAAGATCAGCCCTGTGTCCACGGATTGACACAGTCATCAAGGAACGATGATTCAGGGAACCTCGCAGGATGCGATTCATCAGGACGATGAAAAGGAACACAGGGACTAGGGAAAAAATGTGGGCGGGTCATACCGCCCCTTTTTTTTGCCTGTAGAAAAGTGAAACCCGCCCCGCAGAAATGCAAAAAGGCCCGCAAGGGGCCTTTTGGAGGGCATCGACGCTATCAGCGTTCGAGGTCGGCAATCTTGCCTTTTTTGCCATCCCACTCTGCCGCATCCGGCATCGGGTCTTTGCGCTCAGTGATATTCGGCCAGATTTCCGCCAGCTCAACGTTCAACTGAATAAATTCCTGCATCTCTGCCGGGACTTCGTCCTCGGAGAAAATAGCGACGGCCGGGCATTCTGGTTCACACAGGGCGCAGTCAATGCACTCGTCCGGGTGGATGACCAGGAAATTCGGGCCTTCGTAGAAGCAGTCCACCGGACACACTTCTACGCAGTCGGTGTACTTGCACTTGATGCAGTTGTCGGTGACGACGAAGGTCATTTCTAATTTTCTCCTCAGGCGGCGGCAGCGAAACCCTTTGTGGCAGGGCTCGCGAGGTTCGGGAGCGATAGTCTGCAGGCCAG
Organism: Pseudomonas sp. KK18; assembly: GCF_037094675.1. Classification (NCBI taxonomy): domain Bacteria; kingdom Pseudomonadati; phylum Pseudomonadota; class Gammaproteobacteria; order Pseudomonadales; family Pseudomonadaceae; genus Pseudomonas; species Pseudomonas sp. KK18. The sequence goes on along the minus strand of NZ_CP146605.1, from coordinate 5,906,579 downwards.
GCTAAAAGCCCGCAGCATCCCAAACCGCGCGAGAGTCTACCAGCTTGCAAGCGTCTGCGTTATATCCGAGTCTTCAGTGCATATAACATTTCGAGCGCTTTTCGCGGCGTCACGTCATCCAGGTCAAGCTTAGCCAACTCATCCAGTACCGGATGAGGCAGGCTGGCGAACATGTCGCTCTGGTGCGGCGCGCTGGGTTTGTTGCTGGCCTTGGCCGGGCTGGCCACGGGAATCTCATGGGGCAGCGCGGTTTCTTCCAGGCGGCTCAGGTGCTCGCGAGCACGGGTAATCACCTCGGCCGGCACCCCCGCCAGTTGCGCCACGGCCAGGCCGTAACTCTGGCTTGCCGGGCCGGGCAGCACGTGGTGCAGGAACACGATGCGCTCGTTGTGCTCGGTGGCATTGAGGTGCACGTTGGCTACCAACGGCTCGTTTTCCGGCAGCACGGTCAATTCGAAGTAGTGCGTCGCGAACAGCGTATACGCCCGCAGGTGCGCCAAACGCTCGGCCGCCGCCCACGCCAGGGACAGCCCGTCGAAGGTGCTGGTGCCGCGGCCCACTTCGTCCATCAGCACCAGGCTGCGTTCGGTGGCGTTGTGCAGGATGTTGGCGGTTTCGCTCATTTCCACCATAAAGGTCGAACGGCCGCCGGCCAGGTCATCGCTGGAACCGATCCGGGTGAAGATGCGGTCCACCAGTGACAATTCGCAGCTTGCCGCCGGCACGAAGCTGCCGATATGCGCCAGCAGCACGATCAACGCGGTCTGACGCATGTAGGTGGATTTACCGCCCATGTTCGGACCGGTGATCACCAGCATGCGGGTGTCGTCGTCCAGCGACAGGTCGTTGGCGACGAACGGCGTGGTCAACACCTGCTCCACCACCGGGTGGCGACCTTGCACGATGCGCATGCACGGCTCGCTGACAAAGCGCGGGCAGTTCAGGTCAAGGTTCAGGGCTCGCTCGGCCAGGTTGCTCAGTACATCCAGCTCGGCCAGGGCGGCTGCGGTGTCCTGCAACGGCGCCAGCTTGTCGATCAGGCTTTCGAGCAAGGCTTCGTAGAGCATTTTCTCCCGGGCCAGGGCGCGGCTTTTGGCCGACAGCGCCTTGTCTTCGAATTCTTTAAGCTCCGGAGTGATAAAGCGCTCGGCACCCTTGAGGGTCTGGCGGCGCTGGTAATCGATCGGCGCCTGCTCGGCCTGCTTGCTTGGCAACTCGATAAAGTAGCCGTGCACGCGGTTGTAGCCGACTTTCAGGTTGGCCAGGCCGGTGCGGGCTTTTTCACGGGCTTCCAGGTCAATCAGGAACTGCCCGGCGTTCTCGCTCAGGGATTGCAGCTCATCCAGCTCGGTGTCGTAACCGGTCTTCAACACGCCACCGTCACGGATGATCGCGGGCGGGTTGTCGATGATGGCTTTTTCCAGCAGCGCCGCCAGTTCCGGGTAGGTGCCGGTGGTGACTGCGAGTTGCTGCAGGTGCGGTGCTTCCAGCTCGGTCATCGCCGCTTGCAGTTGCGGCAGGGCGCCGAGGGCATCGCGCAGGCGTGCCAGGTCGCGGGGCCGCGCATTACGTAGGCCGATCCGCGCCAGGATCCGCTCGATATCGCCGATTTCCTTGAGCTGCGGTTGCAGCTTTTCAAAGCGGTAGCGGTCGAGCAGGCAGGTAATAGAGGTCTGGCGGGCTTGCAGCACGGTCAAATCCCGCAGCGGGCGGTTCAACCAGCGGGTCAGCAAGCGGCTGCCCATGGCGGTCTGGCAACGGTCGACCACCGATTGCAGGGTGTTGTCGCGCCCGCCGGCCAGGTTGGTGTCCAGTTCCAGGTTGCGACGGCTGGCGCCATCCAGCACCACGGTGTCGTCCAGGCGTTCATGACGCAGGCTGCGCAAATGCGGCAGGGCAGTGCGCTGGGTTTCCTTGGCATAGTTGAGCAGGCAACCGGCGGCGCCGATGGCCAGGGTCAGGGTTTCGCAACCGAAGCCCTTGAGGTCTTGCACGGAGAATTGCTGGCACAGGCTTTTCAGCGCCGAATCACGCTCGAAATCCCACGGCGCACGACGCTTGGTCCCACGGCGACGTTCCGCCGGCAGGTCCTTTGGCCAGTCGTCCGGGATCATCAACTCCACCGGGTTGACGCGCTCAAGCTCCGCCAGCAGATTCTCCCAGCCCTTGATCTCCAGCACCGTGAAGTTGCCACTGGTGATATCCAGGACTGCCAGGCCGAACAGGCGTTCGTCCCCCAGTACTGCCGCGATCAGGTTGTCGCGACGCTCATCCAGCAGCGCCTCATCACTCACCGTACCCGGCGTAATGATACGCACCACCTGGCGTTCCACCGGGCCCTTGCTGGTGGCCGGGTCGCCGATCTGCTCACAGATCACCACCGACTCGCCCAGCTTCACCAGCTTGACCAGGTAACCTTCCAACGAATGATATGGAATCCCGCACATCGGAATTGACTGCCCGGCCGACTGCCCGCGCGCGGTCAGGGTGATGTCCAGCAACTTGGCCGCCTTCTTCGCGTCTTCATAGAAGATCTCGTAGAAGTCGCCCATGCGGTAGAACATCAACTGATCAGGGTGCTGGTTTTTCAGGCGCCAGTACTGCTGCATCATCGGGGTGTGGGAGGACAGATCGGAAGTGTTTTTACTCATTGGATAGTTGGCAAATTCGTTGAAAGTGATGGGGCAAAGGGGGCGCTTGGCCCAGCATTTTTTGCAATGGGCGCAAGGTTAACACGCGCGGTCCGGGCTTCGCAGTGCACAAACGGTCAGGTCAAATTCGCTGCTCCATGCATTAAATATGCAAATTAGCATTTGCCAAGCATCAAAACTGCCTGCACTATCCGCGTTATGCAAAAACGCAACGTTTCTATCGTCTTAAGAGAGCTGCTGGACCGCGACCGGATCTCCCCCACGGAGCTTCACCGGCGTACCGGCGTGCCTCAATCCACACTGTCCCGGATCCTCAGCGGCAAGATCGTGGATCCGTCGGACAAGCACATCTCGCGCATCGCCGATTATTTTCAGGTCAGCACCGATCAGCTGCGCGGGCGCGCAGGGCTGGTGCCGGTGCGGTCGGACGAGCGTGACCCGATGCATTCGGAACTCAAGGACATAAGCCTGTGGGACGACGAAACACCCGTTAATGATGACGAGGTGTCGATCCCCTTTCTGCGCGAGGTTGAATTGGCTGCTGGATCAGGAAGATTCGTCATCGAGGAAAGCGAGAAGGCCAGCCTGCGGTTCGGCAAGCGCAGCCTGCGGCATAACGGTGTGCAGTTCGACCAGGCCAAGTGCGTGACGGTGCGCGGCAACAGTATGTTGCCGGTGCTGCGCGACGGCGCCACCGTAGGTGTCAATGCGGGCAAATGCGGGATTGGTGACATCGTCGATGGCGATCTTTACGCCATCAATCACAACGGCCAGCTACGGGTGAAACAGCTCTATCGCCTGCCTTCCGGGATTCGCCTGCGTAGCTTCAACCGCGATGAACATCCGGACGAGGACTACAGCTTCCAGGAAATCCAGGATGAACAGATCAGCATCCTTGGTCACGTTTTCTGGTGGGGCATGTACGCCCGCTAACCCTTCTGTGTAAGACAAAGCCCGCCAGTGAGCGGGCTTTTTTTCGTCTGCGTAAAACCACCAAACCCTTTGCCTGCGGGGCTATAAATGCACCTGTGCATTTATTGCGCAAAAATAAATGCATTTGTGCATTGACTGTATATGCATACATGCATATTCTTCATCTCAAGCCAGCCAAGAAGGCCTGGTGGAGGCGGCAAGGATGCTGCCAAGGAAGACAAGGACGTTACGCAACACCGGCAAGGACGCCATCGAAGCGATGGCAAGGATGCCAGGCAATACCGGCAAGGATGCCGACGCTCTTTAGTTTCAAACCGCTTCAAGAACAGGCAGCGATGAACCGGCCTTAACGGTTCAGAGGGTTGGCAACTGGCCCGGGTGTGCAGCGTAAAGCACCAGAAGCAGTTATCCGGCAGACAGGGATCGTGGTCGGAAAAACATTGAGGAAAGAACCGTACCGCGCCAGTAGCGCCGAAAGTTCGAGGACATCATTACTGAAAAGCCCGGGCAGCCGGGCTTTTTGGAATGCCTACCTAGAGAACCCATTCAAATTGAAACAAACACCTACAACCGGCGACCTGCCGGTATCACTCATTCCAGGAGGCGTGACATGACAAACGAGCAGCAAGCGTTGGCGGAAATGCCTATCTGGCTGGTCATCGTATTGGCGGTGATTGGCGGGGTTTCCGGAGAAATGTGGCGCGCCGACAAGGAAGGCGCCCGCGGTTGGTCGCTTATGCGGCGCCTGGCCCTGCGTTCGGGGGCCTGCATGGTGTGCGGGGTATCAGCCCTGATGCTGTGCTACGCCGCCGGCATGTCGATCTGGACGGCCGGCGCCATTGGGTGCCTGACCGCCATGGCCGGCGCCGACGTGGCCATCGGCCTTTATGAACGCTGGGCGGCCAAGCGCATCGGCGTCAACGAAGGCCCTGGCCGGGACCCGCAGTAACCGTTGCAAGGACGCTACTTAAATGACACTTATCGAAAAACCCTCCCAATTGCCCCAGGCCATCAGCGAGGCACTGCGCAGGGCGTTTCCGGAACTTAAGGTCGGCACTCATCAGGACTTTCAGGGCGCCGCGAACGACACCGGCGTGTTGATCACGGTCGAAGGCAATGGGCCGGGCCTTCGCTCCCGCGAGGGGCGCAAGGCCCATGCCCTGGGGATTTCACTCAAGGCCATGGTGGCCCCGGGTGCCTTGCCCTTTGATGCCTGCGACCTGGCCAGCCAACTGATGGACCTGGTGCTGGATAACCGCTGGAACCTACCGCAGGCGCAGTGCGACCTGCCGACCAGCATTGTCGCTGCGCCTTCAATACGCACCAGCGCGGAGACGGACTACGACACCTGGACCGTCACCTTCACCCAAACCCTCTATATCGGGCCGCCGTTGCTCAACGATCCCACAGGCAAGCCGCTTTTTGCCTGCACCTGGGAAGTTTCGAACATCGACGACCCCGACCAATACAAGCCGCTGGCGGAGTAGCCCATGTTCGACGCGCTGTTACGCATGCAGCTGGGGCCGATCGTGGAGCGCCTGGCGGAAATGGAAAGCCAGCTCGAAGACCTGTATCGACGCGCCGAAAGTTTCTGCCGAATCGGCGTGTGCCAGGAGGTCGACGCCGCCAGCAATACCTGCAAGGTCAGCCACGGCGAACTGCTCACCCCGGCGATCCGCTTTTTCAACCCCAGCGCCGGGGCACAGACGGAAACCCGCATCCCGTCAGTAGGCGAGCAATGTTTGCTGCTCAACTACGGCGCCGGGGAGGGCGGGGCGCAATCGGTGGCCTTGTTCGGCTTGAACAGCGACCGCTTTCCACCGGTCTCCAGCGCTTCGACACTGACCCGGCGCCGCCATCAGGACGGTACCCAGAGCGACTACGACGACGCCAGCCATACCTTCAACTGGGTCAATGGCCCCACCACGTTCACAGGTTCCCGCGAACAGGTCGACATCAAGGTCGGCGCCGCCAGCCTCACGATGAGCGCCCAGGGCATCACGCTGCAAGTCGGCGGCAGCAGCCTGTTGCTGGACGCCGGCGGCGCGCACTTCAGCGGCCCGGTGGTGGACCACCAGGGTCGAGTCATCAGCCCCTGACAAGGACATCCCATGATCGGAATCGATAGAAACACCGGGGCGGCGGTCGATGACTGGCTGCAATTTGTGCAGCGCGCTACCCGAGCGCTGACCACGCCCTTGGGCACTCGCCAGAAGCGCCCGCTGTACGGCTCGATGATCCCGCAGCTGCTCGGGCAAAACCTCGGCGATGACCTGCTGATTCTCGCCCAGAGCCATGCCGCCCAGGCGTTCTACAACCCGCAGAACGGCATCGCCGACTTCGAACCGCAAGTCATCGTCGCCAACCGCCAGGGCGCCGGCCTGTTGCTGCGCTTCGCCGGCACCTGGAAAAACCGCAAGCAATCCTTCGAGGTGGTGACATGAGCATGCTGATACCCGGCCAGAACCAGCTGGCTGAGCCAGCGATCATTGCCGTCGATGAGTTCGAACCGTTGCTGGCGGAGTTCAAGGCGTTTGTCGTTGATTACGTCGCTACTCGTGCACCAGAAAATGCCGCCAAGCTGAAGGTCAGCCTGGAGAACGAGAGCGAGTTGCTGACGTTGGCGCTGGAAGCTTTTTGCGTTCGCCTGCAAACCCACGAGCGCAAATACAACGCCCGCATCAAGCAGATGCTGGCGTGGTGGGCTACCGGCAGCAACCTCGATGCGCGCCTGGCGGACATGGGCCTTGAGCGCCAGGTGCTCGACCCTGGTGACCCGGCGGCTTTCCCGCCGGTACCGCCAACATTGGAGAGCGACGATGACGCCCGGTTGCGTTATTACCTCGCGCCTCACGCTCCGGCGGCGGGTTCGCGGATGCAGTATCGCCGGGAGGTTTTCACCCTCGGTGAGCGTCCATCGGTGAAAGTGCAAAGTGCTACGCCCGGGGTGGTGACGGTCACTTATACCTTCGACCCGGACGGCTACGCGGCACGGGTCAAGGATGGCAACGGCCGTCGAACCGCGCCCGGCGAAGTGATGGTCACGGTCCTGTCCCGAGACGGGGATGGTACACCTTCTGCGGATCTACTCGACGGTGTACGCCGGCATTTCGCCCGGCCTGACGTGCGACCGGAAACGGATCTCGTCACGGTGCAGGGGGCGCAGATCCTGCGCTACAAAATTCGGGTGGTGGCCAAGATCAACGCCGGTCCGGATTCCGGATTGACCCAGGTAGCCGCGCAGCGACTGCTGCAAACCTACGCCGAGTCTTGTCATCGCCTGGAAGGGCGGGTGGACCCGAGCTGGATCGACTACGCCATACACTCGGCAGGCGCTGCGCAACTGCAGATCCTTGAGCCGCTGGAGCCGATCGTCACCACGGCGTTTCAGGCTCCGTATTGCACGGGTGTCGAGGTGGAGGTGCACACGTTATGAGTGAGCCAAAAGGCAGTTTGCTGCCCGCCAACAGTTCGCCGTTGGAGAAGGCGCTGGACCTGGGTTTCGGGCAATTGCTCGATCGGGTCACTCCGCCATTCCCGGCCTTGATGAACCCGCTGCAGACGCCGGCTGAATTCCTTCCCTACCTGGCCGCTGATCGCGGCGTCAGTGAATGGGACGCCGCTGCCAGCGAGTCGGAGAAGCGCCTCACCGTGGCCTTGTCCTGGCAAATCCAGCGTCAGGCCGGTACGCCCAAGGCGCTGAGCTACGCCGTCGAATCCCTGGGATTCACCCCCAATATCAGTGCCTGGTATCAACAGCGGCCAACCGGCCTGCCTTACACCTTTGATGTGCAGGCAATCATCGGTCGCAGTTGGTCCAGTGGCGATCACAACCGTTTGATCCGCCGCATCAACGCGGCCAAGAGCGAGCGGGACCTGGCCACCATCACCATCGTGCACGAGACGGTGGGTGGGCTGGCGCTGAGCGGTGTTGCTCATGCTGCACTTTGCGACAGCGAGCTTTCTCTCATGGGGGCGCTGCCTGAACTCGTGCTTGGCGCCCGACTTCACAGCACCGGGGTCGCCCGGTACTACACCATTAACGATTACGACCTCAGGGCGCAGCCATGACAGAAGACATTACGCGCCTGGTGCGCTTCACCTCCAAGGGTTTGGGTGAAGTGTTGCAGGCAAAGAACCAGGGTTTGAAAGGTGAAATTACCCATATTGGCGCAGGGACTGGCCGTTACAACCCCGACGGCAGTGAAGTTGCTTTGCGGGATGAACGCCAGCGAGTCGCAATTGCCGATTACGAAGACCTCGGTAATCAACAACTCAGAATGGCCGCGCTGTTTGATGGCGAGGCTGAGTATGAGATTGGAGAGTTTGGGTTTTACCTGGCTAGCGGGACCTTGCTGGCAGTTTATTCTGTTGCCGGGAAATTACTCACCTACAAGGCGGCCGCGGCCCGTGTGTTGCAGAAGTTTACGCTGGACATGACGCCACTGCCGGTCGATAGCGTGACGGTAGTAGTGGGCATGGAAAATCTTAATATTTTAATTGCAGAGGAACTGGCTGCAGTGGCGACAGCCAATATCGACAATATGGCTCGCCATCTGGGGGTTTTGTTTCGTGTGATGAAATTGGAAGATACTCGAGTTGTAATTTAGACAGTGGGCTGGCCTATTTAGTTATGGTTGTTTGCCGGTACTAAGTGGCCTGAGAATGGCAAAGTAAAGGAGTTACTATTTTGAGTACGGAAACGCAAATAGCCAACCTGGTTCAGGCTTCCAACAATCTGACCAGTGCCGTGAATGGCAAGATTGGCGATATTGACAAACGAATGGATCAAGCCCGTGCGGAATTTGATCAGTTTCGTGCACTTAAGGATGTAGTTGGAGAACCCGGCGCACCCGGGACGTTGTTGATGAGTGTCTTCCAAGGGCTTGTTTGGGGTACGGGAGCCCCCTATAACGTTGACGCTTCTGGTGGCATGGTAGCGACGGACCTTGGATCCTCAATGGAGGTTTACGCCCATTTCAAGTTGCCGTTTTCTATTAATACCGATGATCAGATGTTCTGGCTGAATATTCGCGGTTATAGTTACGGTAGTTCTTTGGTGCTGGATGAAACATTTGCCGGGTATGTTTATTCGCCTCAGCGCGCAGTTATAAATCAATCTTGCTTTGGGAAGTTTGCGCCGGCCATCTATGCTGATACGGCTGGTAATGCGATCTGCCGAATTAAAATACCCAATGTGTATGTTACATCGTTGCGAATTGACACTATGCAGATTGGTCGCTATCGCGCGATCAAAGTCGGTGAGATCAAGTCGAAACTTTCCCTTTCCCCAACGGTGGTTTTCTAAATGGCTGAAGTATTTGTCTCGCCTACTCAATCTCATATCCCCAGCAAAGAAGGTCTTGAATGTTTGGAATGGTCCTCCATTCGCGTCCGTCGCGATCAACTTTTGCGAGAAACAGACCATACCCAAGTCCAGGACAGCCCTCTGAGTGAAGTTCAGCGTGCGGAAGTCGCTGCTTACCGCAAACTGTTGCGGGATGTCCCGCAAGATGTAGGCGATCCTTTCACTGTTGTATGGCCAGAAAAACCTGGTTTCCTTAAATAACGATAGCCACCGCGAAAGCGGTTTTTTTTCGCCCGCCAAAGCCCCTCTCGCAGGGGCTTTGGCGTTTTCCACCCGGAGAATTCCACTCATGTTTAACCGCCAAACCTACACCGTCCTCATTCCATTCCCCACCGGCAACGGCCACTGGTCTACCGCCGGCGAGGAACTGGAACTGCTGGACGTCGAAGCATCCGCCCTGCGCACCGCTGGCCGCCTGGAACTCACCAGCGTCCTCAACTCCACCCCGAAGAAGGCTGACTGATCATGGCTGAGGTTTTGAACTTCGAACATAACGGCATCACCGTGAATGCCACTGAATCCCCCGAGGCCATGGGTGGCCTGGGCGATAACGTCATCGGCCTGGTGGGCACCGCCCCCAACGCCCATGCGTCGATTCCGAAAAACGCCCCGTTCCGCATCAACAGCTTCACCACCCAGGCGCTGCTGGACCCCACCGGCGCTGAAACCGGCACGCTGTTCCACGCCGTGTACCAGATCCTCAAAGTGGTCAAGGTGCCGGTCTACGTAGTGATCGTCGACGAGGGCACCACCCCGGCCGACACCATCAATAACGTAATCGGCGGTGAAGAGCCGGTCACCGGCCGCAAACTGGGCCTCGCCGCCCTGGCCAGCGTCCCCGAGGACCTGACCATCATCGGCGCCCCGGGTTTCACCGGCACCAAGGCCGTGGCCGGCGAATTCGCCTCCTTCGGCAAGCGCATCAAGGCCCGTGTGGTGCTGGACGGCAAGGACGCAACCGTCGCCGACCAGGTGACCTACAGCGGCGAACTGGGCGGTGCCGATCTCGGTTTCGACCGTTGCCTGCTGGTGCACAACATGCCGTCGGTGTACTCCAAGGCCGCGAAGAAAAACGTGTTCCTGGCGCCGTCGTCCCTGGCCATCGCCGCGCTGGCCAAGGTCAAGCAATGGGAAAGCCCGGGCAATCAGGTGACCTTCGCCGAAGACGTGTCCCGCGTGGTTGAGTACAACATCCTCGACACCTCCACCGAAGGCGACCTGCTCAACCGCTACGGCGTGAGCTACTACGCCCGCACCATCCTCGGCGGCTTCTCGCTGCTGGGTAACCGCTCCATCACCGGCAAGTTCATCAGCTACGTGGGCCTGGAAGATGCGATCAGCCGCAAGCTGGTCAAGGCCGGCCAGAAAGCCATGGCCAAGAACCTCACCAAGTCGTTCATGGACCAGGAGGTCAAGCGCATCAACGACTGGCTGCAAACCCTGGTGGCCGACGAGACCATTCCAGGCGGCAGCGTGTACCTGCACCCTGAACTGAACAGTGTCGAGAAGTACAAGAACGGCACCTGGTTCATCGTCATCGACTACGGCCGCTACGCGCCGAACGAACACATGATTTATCAACTCAACGCCCGCGATGAAATCATCGAGCAGTTCCTGGAGGACGTTCTCTAATGTTTACCAACCGAATCAGACAGGCCATGGCGGCCACCCTTCAAGGCCTGCCGTTGTCGGCGACGGTCACCTCGTTCGCACCGCCGAAGATCGACTTCGACATGGAACAGATGACCGGCGGACGTTTCATCGCCGAAGAAATGGCCAAGAGCGCCAAAGTGCTCAACGCCACATTGGAGCTGCAAGGTGCGGGTCCGGAAATCATGCTTGCCCTGGGGGTGCGCCTGGGCGATGACATTTTGTTGAACGTGCGTGAAGCCGGCCAGGACCAGGACGGCAAGACTTACTTCACCTACCACACCATCGGCGGCAAGCTGAAAACCCTGACCGAGACAACCCTGAAGATGGGCGATAAACCCGCCCTCACCCTGGAGTTCTCCTGCCGCACCTACAACCGCCTGGAAAACGGCATCCCGGTGATCGACATCGACGTGCGTACCCAGAAGTTTGTGCTCAACGGCGTCGACATCCTTGGCGATGCCCGCCGCGCGGTACTGATGCCTTAAGCCCCCGGGAGCGGGTTTTCCCGCTCCCATACTTCACCAAGGAATTGATTCATGGCCTGGATGCCTCCGCTGCACATCCTGCTGTCGCCGATCACCGCTGATACCGGCGCGCTGATCGAGCAGATTCAACTCAAGCCGTTGTTCTACGCCGCGCAAAAAGACGCGCTGGCCCGGGCCGGTGATGACGAGGACGATCAGTTCTTCGAACTGGCCAAACTCGCCACCGGCCTGTCGGAAAAAGAACTCGACCAACTCAAGCGTCCGGACTATGTGAGCATCGCCCAGTACGTGCACGACATGTCGACCCGGCCTGCCTCGTACTTCCTCGACGCCGACGAGCAGCCCCGCGAATCGGCGACCAGTGAGCACGTCTCGCTGCTGTTGCCGCTTGACACCGGCGGCCGCCGTCTCACCAGCCTGATCCTGGAAATGCCCGCCCTGCGTGCCACCAAGGCGATGAAAAAACTCGCCACCAACAAAGAGCGCGCCGAGTTCATCACTGCCCACTGCACCGGCCTGATGATCCCGGATCTCGCCGACCTCAGCGTGCCCGACTGGACCGAACTGCAGGGGCGCATCGACGATTTTTTAAACAAACCGGCGGACTTCTTTCGGAGCGCGACATCGAAGTAATTCTCGACATCGTGCCGCTCATTTACTCGGTAAATGAAGCGGAAATCCTGGACTGGGACGCCGGAAAAGCATTGCGCCGCTACGACATCGCGATCACTCGCCTTGGCGTCAAACAGGAGTAGAGCGGATGGCAGACAGTAAATTTGGATTGAGGTCGCTCATCGCCAGGGACGGCGAGGCGATTTACGGCTCGCTTGAAACGGCCGGGGCAGGCGCCAGCATCCAGCCGATTGCGCCGATGCTTGCCGGCCCGTCCTTGCTTGATACCGTACCCAAGGCCGTGCCGGGCCAGGAACTGGCGAATGTCGGTGCGCAACTGACGCAACTGGTCACGGGGCAGACCCGGCTCATCGACACGCTGGAGAGGTTCAACGGCTCATTGCTCGATGTGATGGGTGCCCTGAAAACCGGCAAGGGCAATAGCAAGGGCGGCGCCTCATCCGATACCGTCAAACCCTCGCAGGCGCTGGAAACGGCGATGACCGACCTGCATGAAGTGGTGGGGTTTGCCGGGCATGAGCGCACACAACTGCGCGAAGCCAACCTGGCCTTGGCGTCAGACCCGATGGTTGCCGCAAGTGGCGCAGATGCTGTCGACCTGGCAAGGGTGGAGCAGGTGGGGGCCCGGTCCGGCGTAGGCAAGGACCTTGAAACTCGCCAGGCTGATTTGCTGCAGTTCGCCCGCGATAGCGCGCTCATCGCCGCGGCCTTTCAGACCGATATCAAGACGGCCGGCGAGATGATGGGCGGCTGGCGTGGGTCGATGAAGCTGGATCGCCCGCAGGCGCTGGATCTGGCTGACGCCACCAACGTGCTGGGTTCCCACGCTTCGCTCAAGGCCGATGCTGTGGATATTGGTTCGATTGTGCGCCAGAGCACTGCCGCGAGAACGTCGGGCATGAGCCCCGAGCAGGTAGCGGCGTTTTCGGCGGCGTTGCTGACGGTTGGTAACAACCGGGCGTCTGCCGGGCTTGCGGTGGAAAAAGTCGGCGCCGCGCTGGCCAAGGGTGACGGTGCCTCCGAGGGGCAGCGTGCTGCCTGGGCAGAGCTCAAGCTTGACCCGAAGGTGCTTGCGGCAGGCATGAAGCAGGACGCACCGCAAACAGTGCTGACGGTCCTCGAGGCGCTCAAGGCGCAGCCCCAGGAAAGGCAGGCGGCACTGGCCACGCAGTTGTTCGACGGTAACCGCTCGATTCTGAGCCTGGTGCCGGTAATCGACACGCTGAAGCAGGCCTTTTCGGCGGTGGCCGACAAGTCGACTTACGCGACTTCGGTCCTGGGAGACCAGGGCTCGGTCATGCGTTCGGCGACCGGGCGGGCAGACTCCACGCAAGCTCATGAACAAGCCTTCCAGGCCAGTACCACCCGCCTGGAGACAGCTTCCGATACGGCGATTGCACCCCTGAAAAACGGCGCACTGACGGTGCTGACCTCAGTGGTCAATGGCTTGGGCTGGCTGGCTGAATCGCTGCCCAAAGCCACGGCCGCCCTCACATTGGCCGCGGTGGTGATGGTGCCGCTGGCGAAGAAGCTCGGCGGCACTGTCGTGGACAAAGTCTTCGACAAGGTCGCCGGGAAAGTCCTGGGCGAGGGTGACGCGCCCCGCGATGCCGGTGGCAACAAGTCCGACCCGTCCGGCAGCAAAGGGAAGTCACAAGGTAGCGACACACGCCAGGGCGAGCGCACGCCAGGCAAAAACTCAGGCCCTGATGCGCCCACGAAAACCAACAGAGCCAGCCGAATCGCGAAGCGCGGTTCGTTGGCGTTGGTGGTGGCAGACGCGGGTATCAATCTCATCAAGGGCGCGAGCAATGGCACCCTGAAAGAGTCCGTTGGCGCCAGTGTGGGGTCGATAGGCGGTGGCGTCGCGGGTGGTGTGGCCGGCGAGGTTGCAGGGCTGGCCATTGGGCGAGCCGTTGGCACGCTCGCCGGGGCGGCGCTGGGTTCGATTATTCCGGGCGCCGGCACAGTGTTGGGCGGTGTGATCGGCGGCTTTGCCGGCGGTGCAATCGGTAAGGTGGTGGGCGGCGTCGTCGGCACGTTCGTCGGCAGCGACGTCGGGGCGAGCCTGGGCGAGAAAGTCATGAGCAGTGACGACCGTCTCCCGCCACCCGAACAGGTCAGCCAAAGCCTTCCCAACGCTCAAACAGACAACCGGCAAATCAACTTCGCCCCGCAGATCAACATTACCGCACCCGAGCAGACCAGTTACCAGGCGCTGGCGGCGCTCGTCGTGCAACAGATCGAGGCGCAGTTCACGCCGCTGTCGATGGACAACCTGCTGGCGACGCGACGCGACGCGGCACTCACCGATGGAGCGGTTTAATGCGACAACAAATGGTGTTGGGCAGCTTTATTTTCGGGCTGTCGCGCGGGTTTGCCTACGCGACCCTCGACCGTAACAGTAGCGGTGGCTGGGTCGCGCTGGACATCATTGCCGGCAAACCCAAGTCCAGCCAGACCGGCCAGGCCCTCGAAACATTGACCTTTGCCGGCAAGGCGGCGCGTGGCATTGGCATGGCCAGGCTCGACGAACTGCGCGACTTGCAGGCCTTGCGTACACCGCTGCCGTTGGTGGACGGGATTGGCCGTAACTGGGGGCTGTGGACGATCAAATCGGTGGACGAGAAACAAGCCAACGTGATCGACGACGGCACCGCCATGCTGATCAATTGGACGTTGATACTGGAGGAATTCGTCAATGCGTAGAGTCCGAAGTATTGCCGGTGACTCCGTCAACCTGCTGCTCTACCGCGAACTGGGTCGCAGCGACGACGCTGCCGAGGAAGCACTGTGGCATCTCAACCCGGACCTCGCGGAACACGGGGCGGTATTGCCGGCCGGCATCGGTGTAATCGTACCGGAGCTGGACGCGCGGCCCGCCGCAAAAAAACCGGTTTCGGTTTGGGATTAAGGAGGAACCATGGCACTTGGATTCACACCGGCGGTGGAAATTTACGGGACCAATGCCGCGCTGCTCAACGAGCGATTACTGGAGTGGGAACACACCGATGCCGCAGGCTTCGTCTCCGACCAACTCAAGCTGACCCTCGACATCGAAGGGCTTGAGGGATTGCCCAGCCTGGGTGGGAGGATCGGCCTGCGGGTCGGTTACCTGGAGACCGGCCTGGAGGACAAGGGGCTCTTCAAGATTACCCAGCGCACCCCGTACCTGTTCCCCCTGCGCCTGGTGCTGGTGGCCACGGCGGCGCCGTTCGACCAGGACGAATTCAAACAGCGCCGCACAGCCAGCCATGGGCCAACCACCCTGGGCGCACTGTTCCGCCAACTGACCACGCATTATGGATTCTCACCCAGGGTCGCGCCGGATCTGGACGCTGAAAAGATCGCTCACATCGACCAGACCAACGAAAGCGACATGAGCTTCCTGACCCGGCTTGCCAAGCGTTTTGATGCGGTGGCCAAGCCTGTCGACGAGCTGTATGTGCTGGGCCGTAAAGGCCAGATCACCTCGCTGTCGGGCAAGCCGCTGCAAGAAGTGCGGCTGTCGGTCACCCGTGATAACCGTCCGGGCGACCGCGCGTTTATCAGCGCCAGTTTTACCGAGACCAGCCGGGCCAAGTTCGAAGGGGCCAAGGCGTCCTGGTGGGATGCCGCTACCTGCAAGAAACGTGAGGTGGAGGTGGGCGGTGCGCCGTTCAAAGTCCTTGCCCAGCGCTACCAGAGCGAAGACGAAGCCAGGACGGCGGCCGAAGGCGAGATGCGCCGGGTTAGCCGTGAAGGCCTGCAGATCAATGTGATATGCCCCGGCAACCCGGCGTTCCAGGCCGAAGGGCTGCTGGTGCTGGATGAAACCTGGCCCGGCTTCATGCAGGGGCGCTGGTCCATCGACACGCTGAGGGCCGTCGGCAAACGCAAGGAAAGCTACCGATGCACGATCAAGGCGAACGGATTGTCGTCACCGCAATGACGTGCTCGATCGGTTCCTTCTACCCTATCCCCTCGATAGCCAAACGGCCCGCTGGATGGCCTTGGTTGGACGCTGTTGCTCAGTAAATATCTGGGCGTGTGAGAGTAAAAAACGATGCTGATAACACTCCCTCAACTTATCCAGGTAATGCCTGGAGCCCGCCTTAGAGCGGGCATTTTTTTAGCTCCTTTAAACGAGGCTACTGCACGTCACCAAATCACCACACCCAAACGCATCGCCGCCTTCCTCGCCCAAATCGGCCACGAATCCGGCGAACTGCGCTACGTACGTGAACTGGGCAGCGATCAATACCTGAGCAAATACGACACCGGTACCTTGGCCGCCCGCCTGGGCAACTCCCCTGAAGCCGATGGCGACGGCCAGAAGTATCGCGGCCGCGGCCTGATCCAGATCACCGGCCGGCGCAACTACCTGGCGTGCAGTCAGGCACTGTTCGGCGATGAGCGTTTGTTGCACCAACCGGAGTTGCTGGAGACGCCGCAATGGGCGTGCGAATCTGCCGCGTGGTTCTGGCAGCGCAATGGCTTGAACGAGTTGGCTGACCAGGACCAGTTCACCACGATCACCCGGCGCATCAATGGTGGCCTCAACGGTCTGGAGAACCGTATGCAACTGTGGGCGCGGGCGAAGGCGGTGTCATGGGCTTCCTGACGTCGTATCGCCTGCTTGGGTTTTGCCTGTTGTTCGCAGTTTCGGCGGGTGTTGCCTGGCAGGTACAGGCTTGGCGATATGGCGCACAACTCGAGCACCTGCAGGCTCTGCATGCCGCAGCACTCAGCCAGCAACAACAGGCCGAACAGGACAAACGGCTGGCACTGGAGCAACAACTCAGCGCCAGCGACCAACAACACACCCGGGAGCTTTCCGATGCACAACGCGCTCAGGCTCACCTGCGGGATCGCCTGGCCACTGCTGATGTGCGGTTGTCAGTCCTTCTCGACGCCAGCGATTCAGCCAGCGGCTGCCCAATGCCAGCCACCGCCACCCCCGGCAGCGTGGTTCATGGCGCCCCGCGAGCCCGACTTGACCCGGCGCATGCTCAACGAATTATCGGCATCACCGACGACGGCGACAACGCAATGATCGCCTTGCGCGCCTGCCAGGCGTATGTCCGGGCCGTCGCGCGTTAGTCTCTTGTAACTTGCATGGCCCATGGGCTCCTGTAGGGTAGGCGAACGCCCGTCCACTCCAGGAGATGACCGTGAAGGAAATTACTCAACTCGCCGCTGAACTTGGCCGACGCTTGCAGGTTCTCAATGCCCACGTCACAACGGCCGAGTCGTGCACCGGCGGCGGTATCGCCGAGGCAATCACGCGGATTCCCGGGAGTTCGGCCTGGTTCGAGGCGGGCTATGTCACGTATTCCAATCGCCAGAAGACCCGGCAACTGAATGTACCGGAAGCCCTGTTCCCCAAGGTCGGTGCCGTCAGCCGCGAAGTGGTGGAGGCGATGGTGCGGGGTGCCCAGGAGAAAAGCCTGGCGCGTTTTGCCGTGGCAGTCAGCGGCGTGGCCGGGCCCGATGGCGGTTCGCCGGACAAGCCGGTGGGCACCGTATGGCTGGCCTGGGGCGTGGGCGATGAGGTTACCGCCGAGCTCGAACACTTCCCCGGCAACCGCGACGAGGTCCGCCGACAAACGGTAAAGGCCGCGCTAGAGGGCTTGTTGCGACGAGCTGCAGCAGAAATAGAAAATCAGGGGTAGGCGATCACGGATCTTTGTGGAACAATACTGTCTACTTATACAGGTGTTGGCCGCCAGGCCTTATTGATTACGTGAGGACTTTAATGGACGACAACAAGAAGAAAGCCTTGGCTGCGGCCCTGGGTCAGATCGAACGTCAATTCGGCAAGGGTGCCGTAATGCGTATGGGCGATCACGACCGTCAGGCGATCCCGGCTATCTCCACTGGCTCTCTGGGTCTGGACATCGCGCTCGGCATTGGCGGCCTGCCAAAAGGCCGTATCGTTGAGATCTACGGTCCTGAATCTTCCGGTAAAACCACCCTGACCCTGTCGGTGATTGCCCAGGCACAAAAAATGGGCGCCACCTGTGCGTTCGTCGATGCCGAGCACGCCCTGGATCCTGAATACGCCGGCAAGCTGGGCGTCAACGTTGACGACCTGCTGGTTTCGCAACCGGACACCGGTGAGCAAGCGCTGGAAATCACCGACATGCTGGTGCGCTCCAACGCCATCGACGTGATCGTGGTCGACTCCGTGGCAGCCCTGGTACCCAAGGCTGAAATCGAAGGCGAAATGGGCGACATGCACGTGGGCCTTCAAGCCCGCTTGATGTCCCAGGCCCTGCGTAAAATCACCGGTAACATCAAGAACGCCAACTGCCTGGTGATCTTCATCAACCAGATCCGGATGAAGATCGGCGTGATGTTCGGCAGCCCGGAAACCACCACCGGTGGTAACGCGCTGAAGTTCTACGCTTCGGTCCGTCTGGACATCCGTCGTACCGGCGCGGTGAAGGAAGGTGACGAGGTTGTCGGTAGCGAAACCCGCGTTAAAGTCGTGAAGAACAAGGTGGCCCCGCCGTTCCGTCAGGCCGAGTTCCAGATTCTCTACGGCAAGGGTATCTACCTGAACGGCGAGATGATCGACCTGGGCGTGCTGCACGGTTTCGTCGAGAAATCCGGTGCCTGGTATGCCTACAACGGCAGCAAGATCGGCCAGGGCAAGGCCAACTCGGCCAAGTTCCTTGCGGATAACCCGGATGTTGCCGCTACGCTCGAGAAGCAGATCCGCGACAAGTTGCTGACCCCGGCACCTGACGTCAAGGCTGCCGCCAACCGCGAGCCGGTTGAAGAAGTAGAAGAAGTCGACACTGACATCTGAAGCAAACGATGAGCGTTGTCCTGGATACACCCGTCGCCGTAAGGCGCACTGCAATGGACCTGCTCGCACGGCGCGAGCATGGTCGAGTCGAGCTGACGCGTAAGCTGCGTCAGCGTGGCGCAGATCCCGAGATGATCGACGCAGCCCTTGACCGTTTGACGGAAGAAGGGCTGCTGTCGGAGTCCCGTTACCTCGAAAGTTTCGTCTCCTACCGAGCCCGATCCGGCTATGGCCCTGCACGAATTCGTGAAGAGCTGAGCCAGCGTGGCCTGCAGCGGGCTGATATCGAACTCGCGTTGCGTGAGTGCGGCATCAGTTGGCAGGCACAACTGGAAGAAACCTGGCGGCGCAAGTTTGCCGGTCATCTGCCCATTGATGCGCGTGAGCGGGCTAAGCAAGGTCGCTTCCTGAGTTATCGCGGGTTTTCGATGGAGATGATCAGTCGCCTGTTGAGCGGTCGGGATATGGATGACTGAAGGCTGCGCCTGGTAAAGGTTGCTCTGATCATTGCGGGGCTTGGTGTGGCGAGGGAGCTTGCTCCCGCTGGGCTGCGCAGCGGCCCCAGCCTGCGCATCGTTCTACCTGACACAACCCAAAAGGCCCGCTATGAAAATAGCGGGCCTTTTTTCGATTCAGTGTCAGGTCACGCCGTCTCCGTCACCCGCTGCTGCGTTTTCCCCTGAGCCTGTGCCCAGTTTTCCGGCAAGTTGATGTAATCCACCAATTCCCGCAACCGTCCCTGATCACGCCCGTTGAAGTTGAACACCAGCCGCGTCAGATGGCTGAAGCTTGGCTCGTCTGCGGATTCCACGGCCATCCGGCCACCCATTCCATGAACATCCGGCCACTGATTCCACGTTGATCCGGCCACCCATTCCACGGCTATCCGGCCGCCCATAAGGCAGGCGGCAACGCAGGATTAATTCACTACCATCGACCTCTTTTATCGAAGCAGAGAGGTCGTCGTGGAGCGGTTATCCATGCGTAAGATTCGAGAAGTGCTACGTCTCAAATTCGAGGTCGGCCTATCTGCCCGCCAAGTTGCTGCCAGCTTGCAAGTAGGTCGAGCCAGCGTCGGTGAATACCTCAATCGCTTTGCTGCCAGCGGCCTGAGCTGGCCGTCGGTGCTGACCGACTCCGAGCTGCAACGGCATCTTTTTCCGCCGCCGCCCGCTGTGCCCAGTGATCAACGTCCGATGCCTGACTGGGCTCATTTCCATGCCGAGTTGCGCCGTCCCGGCGTAACCCTGGCTCTGCTCTGGCAGGAATATCGGCTCGCTCACCCGCAAGGCTTCCAGTACAGCTGGTTCTGCGAGCACTACCGCCTCTGGGCCGCCAAGGTCGATGTGGTGATGCGCCAGGAACACCGTGCTGGCGAAAAGCTCTTCGTCGATTACGCCGGGCAGACCGTGCCGGTCATTGACCGGCGAACCGGCGAGATCCGTCAGGCTCAGATCTTCGTCGCCGTGCTTGGCGCGTCCAGCTACACCTTTGCCGAGGCCACCTGGTCGCAAAAGCTGCCTGACTGGCTAGGCTCGCACGTGCGCTGCTTCGCTTTTCTCGGCGGCACAACGCAGATACTGGTGCCGGATAACCTACGCAGCGGCGTCACCAAAGCTCATCGCTACGAACCCGACATCAACCCCAGCTACCGCGACCTGGCCGAGCATTACGGCGTAGCCGTATTACCCGCTCGCTCGCGCAAGCCAAGGGACAAAGCCAAGGTCGAAGTCGGCGTGCAAGTGGTCGAACGCTGGATCCTGGCGGTGCTGCGCAACCGCCAGTTTTTCTCGCTCGGCGAACTCAATACCGCCATCGCACTGCTGCTGGATCGCGTCAATCACAAGCCCTTCAAAAAGCTGCCCGGCTCCCGCCGGTCAGCCTTCGAGGCCCTCGACCAACCGGCGCTGCACCCGCTGCCGGAACACCCTTACGTCTACGCCGAATGGAAAAAGGTACGCGTCCATATCGACTACCACATCGAGGTCGATGGCCACTTCTACTCGGTGCCGTACCAGCTGGTGAAGCACCAACTCGAAGTACGACTCACCGCCCAGACCGTCGAGTGCTTCCACGCCAACCAGCGCGTGGCCAGCCACTTGCGCTCGCTGCACAAAGGCCGCCACACCACCCAAACCGAGCACATGCCCAAGAGCCACCGCGAACACGCCGAGTGGACACCGCAACGGCTGATCCGCTGGGCAGAGCAGACCGGGCCAAACACCGCTGGCGTCATCGCCTACATCCTCGAACGCCGAATCCACCCTCAGCACGGCTTCCGCGCCTGCCTGGGCATCCTGCGCCTGAGTAAACAGCACGGCGAAGCGCGGCTGGAAGCCGCGTGCCAGCGGGCGCTGGCACTGGGCGCATGCAGCTACAAAAGCCTCGAATCGATCCTGCGCCAAGGGCTGGAACGCCTGCCGCTGGCCCAGCAGAACCTGCCGCTACTGCCCGACGAGCACATCAACCTGCGTGGCCCGGGCTACTACCACTGACCTGAAAAAGGAGCTTCGAAATGCTACCGAACCCGACCCTGGACAAGCTACAAACCCTGCGCCTGCACGGCATGATCAAGTCGCTGGGCGAGCAACACGCAACGCCCGATATCAATGATCTGAGCTTCGATGAACGCCTCGGCCTGATGGTCGACCGTGAGGTGACCGAGCGCGAAGACGCCCGCCTGACCACTCGCCTCAAAGCGGCGCGGTTGCGCCACAACGCCTGCCTGGAAGACATCGACTACCGCAGCCCGCGTGGCCTGGACAAGGCCATGATCCTGCAGCTGGGCAGTGGCCAGTGGCTGCGTGATGGCCTGAACTTGATCATCGGCGGGCCAACTGGCGTAGGCAAAACCTGGCTCGCCTGCGCGCTGGCCCACAAGGCCTGCCGCGACGGCTACAGCGTGCGCTACCTGCGCCTGCCGCGCTTGATGGAGGAACTAGGCCTGGCCCACGGCGACGGCCGCTTCGCCAAACTGATGGCCGGTTACGCCAAGACCGACCTGCTGATCTTGGACGATTGGGGCTTGGCGCCGTTTACCGCCGCGCAACGGCGCGACATGCTTGAGCTGCTGGACGACCGCTACGGCAACCGCTCGACACTGGTCACCAGCCAGATGCCGGTGGACAAATGGCATGCGCTGATCGGTGATCCGACCTTGGGCGACGCGATCCTCGACCGGCTGGTGCACAACGCTTATCGGATCGAACTGAAGGGCGAGTCGATGCGCAGACGCGCGACGAAATTGACGACGGCAGGGACTTCAGACTAACAATGCGAACCTGCGTCGCTGCGCTCCGACTGCCTGGCCGGATGAGCGTGGAATAGGTGGCCGGATGTTGGCGGGCTGGGTGGCCGGATGGCGTGGAATGCGCAGCTCGTCATGCTCTTCGCCGGTGTACGCGATTTGTTGGAAGTCGCCACTGAGGCGAAGACTGGCAAATGCCTCCTGCAGATGGGCCAGTGCGCGGTCACTCAACGGATGATTCATGCGAATCACAAACTGGCGCTTCAGCCAGCGGGTGGAGTGGAAGTTGGCGTAGAACTGGTTGATTTCGTCCACCGCCTCTTCGGCGCTGTACACCAGGCGGACCAGCTTGAGGTCGGTGGGCAGGATGTAGCGATTGGCCTCAAGCTGGCTGCGGATAAAGTCCAGTGCGCCTTGCCAGAAGCTACCGCCTGGTGCATCCAGCAGTACCACCGGTACCAGCGGGCTTTTGCCGGTCTGGATCAGGGTCAGTACCTCCAGCGCTTCATCCAGGGTACCGAAACCGCCCGGGCACAGGATCAAGGCGTCGGCTTCCTTGACGAAGAACAGCTTGCGGGTAAAGAAGAAGTGGAAGGACAGCAGGTTCTCGGTGCCATCGATGGTCGGGTTGGCGTGCTGTTCAAAGGGCAGGGTGATGTTGAACCCCAGGCTGTGCTCCAGGCCGGCACCCTCGTGGGCCGCCGCCATGATGCCGCCGCCACCGCCGGTGATCACCATCAGGTCCGAACGGGCCAGGACCGCGCCCACTTCTCGGGCCAGTGCATACAACGGGCTTTCCACCGGCGTGCGCGCCGAGCCGAACACCGTGACTTTGCGCCGCCCCTTGAACTGTTCGAGCACGCGGAAGGCGTGGTCCAGTTCCCGGATCGCCTGCAAGGTTATCTTGGCATTCCAGCGGCTGCGGTCGTCCTGGGCCATGCGCAACACGGTGAAGATCATGTCGCGATAAAGGGGAATATTCGGGCTGTTGGGCGCAATCAAATGGAGTTGCGCGTCGACCTGCTGCGTGAGGTCGGTGCCGTTTTCTTCAAATTGACGGATCAGGAGTTCATTCGGTTCGTAAGGCATTCAACTTCTCCTTCTTCACAGAACCCTGGGTGCCGGCGAGAAATTCGTCGGGACCACGACACTGCATGTGTCGTTGCCTCTGATTAACGAGGTGGGCGAAACCGGTTCTGTATATTCCTTATGATTAAAAACCTTTGCATTGCACGCTCAGGAGGGCAACCCTCTTTTGCCCTGAAAATGTTACAGGACGGTGTGAAAACCCGATGTTCCAGGCGTTCAGGATGAATTGATCATGAGCCTATAAAGTCTTGGCTGGCAACCGCTTATTGATCACTTCTGAGGGAGTTTAGACGCTGCCGCGGGCGGGCAATGGCGGAGAGTGCAGAGGGGGATATTGCGCGCCGCTGGTCAGCGGCGCGCGACAGGAGTTATCGCTTACTTTTTCTTCTTCGCGGCAGCCGGTGCCGGGCAATCTGCTTCCTGGAACTTCACCGAGGCTACCGGGCGGTTGGTTTTGTTCTCGGTGATTTCATAGCGCATGATCGCGCCCTTGGCCATCAGCTCGCGGTAACCCTTGTTCAGGCACACACTTTGGCCGAGCTGGAAGTAAACAGCCTTGGGGTTGGCGCGCATTTGCTCGGCGCGGTCGGGCAGTACGCTCAGATGGTCAATCAGCTGCAAGCCTTCAACGGTGTAGGCAACTTCCAGGGTCTTTTCGTCAATTTCCCGTGGCAGTTCTTTGTTGGTTTCCTCTGCGACGCTTTGCAGCTTCCTGTTCAGTTGAGCCTCCAGCAACGAGGCCGCTTGGGCACCCAGAGGCAACACCAGCGCGAGGGCGACGGACGGAACTACAAGGCGTGGCATAAGACGCAGCATGAAACTCTCCTGATTCGGTTACTGGTGCATAGACCAGCCACTGCGCTGTGCGTTCAGTGGCGCGGGATTATAGGTGACCGCTTGCCCCTAGGGCCAGCCTATTGCCGGGAAGTGCAGGTGGCCGGGGGCGGCTCTGGTAAACTGCGGTAACTTTTGCCTTCCGAGTTCTATCCGTGTCGATTTCCACTTCCCTGCGGCGCACCCGATGAGCCATGCCGTCTCCCGTTTGCGCACGCAGCGCCTGGCCCGTGCCGTAAAACCGTTTGTAGCGCGAGGCTCGCGGGCCGAACGCTGCCCCGGCTGCCGGGTGATTCCCGAGTACTGCCTGTGCGCCTGGCGGCCCAAGGTCCAGGCCAGATCCGGCATGTGCCTGCTGATGCACGACGTAGAGCCGATGAAACCCAGCAACACCGGCTGGCTGATTGCCGATGTGATCAACGACACGACCGCGTTCCCCTGGTCGCGCACTGAGGTTGAGCCGGAGTTGCTGACCTTGCTGGCCGACCCGCAATGGCAGCCATACATCGTCTTTCCCGGCGAATTCGTGGCCCCGGAGCGGGTGGTCCATCAGGTCAGGCTGGAGGAGGGCAAGCGCCCGCTGTTCATTTTGCTGGACGGCACCTGGAGCGAGGCGCGCAAGATGTTCCGCAAGAGCCCGTACCTGGAGCACTTGCCGGTGCTGAGCCTGGCGCCCGAGCAACTGTCGCGCTACAAGCTGCGTCGCTCCAAGCGTGATGACCACTTCTGCACCGCCGAAGTCGCCGCGCTATGCCTGGAGCTGGCTGAAGATGCCGCAGCCAGTGAAGTCCTGGATGCCTATCTGGACGTATTCAGCACTCACTACCTGGCCGCCAAGTTTCAACTGGCGCTGGACCCGGCCGATGTCGTCCATACTCGCCTTGCACCTTATCTATAGGTGTCATGGCCAGCCGACCTTTGCATGATGGCCGCGCAAACGCGCAGCCCGCTAAAATAGCCACGGGCGTAGCGCTTGACCACCCAGGCTACGCTGGGCATGCTTGGCGCCGATTGGGGCGCTGTCACAGATTGGATACGTCGCTTTTTGACGTTGAACGCGCCCTTTGGTGACTGCTGGCCTGGCAGCCACCTTGCGCGTTGGCGAGCACTGAACCCATCAGTGCCGCCCTAAAAAACAGGATCATTTAATAAATGGCCACATACGAAATCCTGATTGCCGATGACCACCCGCTGTTTCGCAGTGCGCTGCACCAGGCGGTCACGTTGGGCCTGGGGCCGGATGTACGCCTCGTCGAAGTCGCCAGCATTGCCGAGCTGGAAACCCGCCTTACCGAAAAGTCCGACTGGGACCTGGTCCTGCTGGACCTGAACATGCCCGGTGCCTACGGTTTTTCCGGGCTGGTGCTGCTGCGTGGGCAATACCCGCAGATACCGGTGGTGATGGTATCGGCCCAGGAAGAGGCGTCGGTGGTGGTGCGCTCCAAGGAGTTCGGTGCCAGTGGTTTCATTCCCAAGTCCAGCTCCATGGAAGACATCCAGAAAGCCGTGCGCACGGTGCTGGATGGCGATGTCTCCTGGCCGCCGCAGGCCTTTGAAGAGATCAACGTCTCCGACGAAGCCAAGGCCGCGCGTGATGGCCTGGCCAGCCTCACGCCCCAGCAGTTCCGCGTATTGACCATGGTCTGCGAAGGTCTATTGAACAAACAGATTGCCTACGAGCTGAGCGTGTCGGAAGCGACCATCAAGGCTCACGTCACGGCGATCTTCCGCAAGCTCGGCGTACGTACGCGAACCCAGGCGGCGCTGCTCTTGCAACAACTTGAGTCAATTTCGCAGCATTAAGACGCTGTTCATTCACGTTTTTTTGACTTTGCTTGCTCTAGTTTCCCCACACCTTTTTGCTCAGTTGCCTACTCTATGTCGCCTTTCAAGGGTCAAACCGGTATCAAACGTATTTTCAACGCAGGCGGATATTCCCTGGATGGCCTGCGTGCGGCTTTCACCGGCGAGGCGGCGTTTCGTCAGCTGGTGTTGCTCAATGTCATCCTGATCCCGCTGAGTTTCTTCCTTAACGTCAGCCGGGTAGAGCGGGCGCTGCTGATCGCCGTGTGCCTGCTGGCATTGATCGTCGAGTTGCTCAACTCCGCCGTCGAAGCGGCGATCGACCGGATTTCCCTGGACCTGCACCCCTTGTCGAAAAATGCCAAGGACATGGGCAGCGCCGCGCAGTTCGTAGCGCTGACCATGATTACCCTGGTGTGGGCCGTGATCCTGATCTAGGCAATGGTCGGCAGTACGATCTCGTCGCTGCGCTGCACCCCGGCGGTGAACGACCGGCACAGCTCGAGGAATTCGCGCATCGCCGAGGTCTGGTACTTCTGCTTGTGCCAGATGAAGTAGAACTGCCGGGCCAGGTCCAGGTCCGGGGTTTCCACCGGTACCAGGCTGCCACGCCGGAAGGCGTCGCGCAGCGCCAGCCGGGAAATGCAGCCAATCCCCAAGCCTGATTCCACCGCGCGTTTGATTGCCTCGGTGTGTTCCAGCTCCAGGCGGATATTCAGCGCGCTGCGGTGATGCCGCATGGCCTGGTCAAAGGTCAGGCGTGTTCCAGAGCCTTGTTCCCGCAGGATCCAGGCTTCATGGGTCAGCTCTTCCATGGTCGCCTGGCCGCGCTTCGCCAAATGGTGCTGGGGTGCGCAGAACACCACCAGTTCATCTTCCACCCAGGTTTGCACCTCGATGTCCGGGTGGCTGCAGTCGCCTTCGATTAGACCCAGATCAATTTCGTAGTGCGCCACCTGATGCACGATATGCGCAGTGTTCTGCACATGCAGCTTCACCTGGCTCTCGGGATGCTGCTGCATGAAGCTGCCGATCAGCAGCGTGGCCAGGTAGTTGCCGATGGTCAGCGTGGCCCCGACCGCCAGGGAGCCGAAGCCCGACTTGCCGTTGAGCAGGTCCTCGATCTCCTTGGCCTGGTCCAGCAGTGCTACCGCCTGGGGCAATAGCTGGTGACCGAGGGCGTTGAGGCTCAGGCGTTTGCCCGCGCGGTCGAACAATTGGCAGCTGGATTGCCGCTCCAGCTCGGTAATCGACGTGCTGGCGGCGGATTGAGATAAGGCCAAAAGGCCAGCAGCGCGCGAGACGCTTTCCTGCTGGGCGACGGCGACGAAGACTTGCAGTTGACGTAGAGTAAATCGCATATCGATATAACCGATAACCCTTATCTTAATAATCCAGTTAACAGATATTGTCGCCGCCATTAGAATGCTGTGCAATTGCGCATCCATCATTTGGCGCAGACCCATTTCCAGGAGTCCCCCGTACATGAGCAACATGAACCACGAGCGTGTCCTCAGTGTTCATCACTGGAACGACACTCTGTTCAGCTTCAAGTGCACCCGCGATCCGGGCCTGCGCTTCGAGAACGGTCAGTTCGTGATGATCGGCCTGCAACAGCCCAACGGCCGCCCGCTCATGCGCGCTTACTCGATTGCCAGCCCGAACTGGGAAGAGCATCTGGAGTTCTTCAGCATCAAGGTACCTGATGGCCCGCTGACTTCCCAATTGCAGCACTTGAAGGAAGGCGACGAGATCATCATCAGCAAAAAACCGACGGGCACCCTGGTGCTTGACGATTTGAAGCCGGGCAAACACCTGTACCTGCTCAGCACCGGCACTGGCCTGGCGCCGTTCATGAGCGTGATCCAGGACCCGGAAACCTACGAGCGTTTCGAAAAAGTGATCCTGTGCCACGGCGTGCGTTACGTCAACGAAGTCGCCTACCGCGAATTCATCACCGAGCACCTGCCGCAGAACGAGTTCTTCGGCGAGGCCCTGCGTGACAAGTTGATCTACTACCCGACCGTGACCCGCGAGCCGTTCGAAAACGAGGGCCGCCTGACCGACCTGATGCGCAGCGGCAAGCTGTTCAGCGATATCGGGCTGCCGCCGATCAATCCTGAAGACGACCGCGCCATGCTGTGCGGCAGCCCAAGCATGCTGGATGAAACCAGCGAAGTGCTCAACAGCTTCGGTTTGAAGGTTTCCCCGCGTATGCGTGAGCCGGGCGACTACCTGATCGAGCGTGCGTTCGTCGAGAAATAAGCGCGACGCAAAAAAATGTGGGAGCGGGCTTGCTCGCGAAAGCGGTGTAACAGTCACCAGATGTATTGACTGATCCACCGCTTTCGCGAGCAAGCCCGCTCCCACATTTGTTTCCGGTTTACCCGGCCGACACGACTTCCAGCACACAAATCATCCCGGCTTCGGGATAGTGCCAGCGCACATCAACATCCCAGAACTGCGCCCCGTATTCCCGCTCCGGCCCCGGCGTCTGGTACGCCGGCCGTGGATCCTGCGCCAGGCACTGCTCGATCAACGCCACCAATGGCTCGCCAAGGCGCTGAGCGTGGCCTTCTGCCTGTTGCAGCGCAGTCTTCAGCCACTGCACGGGAATCAGCTGTGGCGCAGCGCTGGCGATGTTGTTGGTCGCAGTGTCAACTATGTCTGCGTACGGCACGTACGGCTTGATGTCGAGAATCGGTGTGCCATCCAGCAGGTCGATCCCGGATATCCACAGGCGTCCATCTTCCACCTTGTCCAGCTTGACCACTGACTGGCCGATGCCGTTGGGCCGGTGCGTCGCGCGGGTGGCGAACACGCCCATGGACGTGTTGCCACCCAGGCGAGGCGGGCGCACTTTCAGGCGGGGCTTGTCTTCCAGCGCCTGGTGGAACAGGAACAGCAGCCACACATGGCTGACCTGTTCCAAACCCTGCACCGCCTCACCCTGGTCGAATGGCGCCACCAACTCCAGCACGCCCCGGGCGGCAGGCGCCAGTTGTGGCTGGCGCGGGATGGCGAACTTCTCCTTGAAGCAGGAGCGGACAAAGCCGATGGGCGAGACGCTGTAGTTCACGGGTTTAGGCGCGAACGCGCAGGGTCAGGCCCTTGAGGAAGTTGCGCAACAGCTGGTCACCACAGGTGCGGTAGTTGGTGTGGCCGAACTTGCGGAACAGTGCGCTCAGCTCAGGCTTGGACACCGGGAACTCGGAGGCCTTGAGGATTGCGTGCATGTCGTCTTCCTTCAGTTCGAAGGCCACGCGCAGTTTCTTCAGGACGATGTTGTTGGTCACCGGCAGTTCGATCGGCTGCGGTGGACGGCTCTCGTCCTTGCCGCGCTTGAAGATCACCAGGCCATCGAGGAAATGCGCCATGACTTCGTCCGGGCAGAACACGAAGCCTTCTTCCTCGTCTTTCTTGAGATAGGTCAGCAGGTCGTCCTTGGTGACTTCCATGCCGCCGAGCTTGATGATCTCGACCATCTTGTTGTCGCTGATGTCGAGCATGTAGCGCACGCTGCGCAGTACGTCGTTGTGAATCATGGTGGGCAATCCTGGTCATTCAACTGTGGACACCGCCCAGGCAGGCGGTATCGAGAGATTCGGCGGCGAAAAAAGTCTTAGAACTTTTCTTTGCCGGACAGATAGCGCCATTGGCCTACCGGCACTTTGCCGATGGAGACTCCGCCAATGCGGATGCGTCGAATGGCGACGACTTTCAGGCCGACGGCTTCGCAGAACAAGGCAATCACACCCGGTTGCGGGTTTTTCAGCGCAAAGCGCAGGCGGTTCTCGTTCTGCCAGCTGGCTTTCACCGCCGGCAATTCCTTACCTTTGTAGGTCAGGCCATGGTTGAGGCGGTTCAGGCCGTGGGCGACCATGTCGCCGGACACCTCCACCACGTATTCCTGTTCGATCTTGTTCGCGTCAGCGGTCAGCTTGCGCAAAATCTTCCAGTCCTGGGTGAACACCAGCAGGCCGCTGGCCTTGGCTTGCAGGTCACTGCTGGCGGTCAGGCGCAGGAAGTGGCCCTTGAGCGGGCGCTTGCTGAAGCGGTGTTCTTCCGACAGGGTCTCGGCGTTGATCGACGCCATGGCTGTCTCGGCATCCACGCCGGCGGGGGCGTGGAACAGGATGGTCACCGGCTCCGGCGCTGTGGCCTTGGCCTCAGGGTCAAGCTCGACCTTCTGGGTGGTGACCTTGAACTGCGGCTCGTCGATCACTTCGCCGTCCACCGTGACCCAGCCGCCTTCGATGAACAGCTCAGCCTCCCGACGGGAGCAACCGACCAGTTCGATGAGGCGTTTGGAGAGGCGTAGGGGTTCAGTCATGACAAGGGCCGAAACAAAAGGGGGCGGCTATTGTACCTGTGTGGCGCCGGTTAATCCCGGCTCCATTTCATTTAGCCGCGACGCGCCTGTGGCTGGGCTTGGCGCAAACGCATGTGCAGCAACGGATAAGGCTGGCCCATGCCGTCATGGTCCGTGCGTCCGATCACCTCAAAGCCTTGCTTGAAGTAAAAGCCCAGGGCCTGCGGGTTCTGTTCGTTGACGTCCAGTTGATCGGCATTCATCGACTCGATGGCATAGCGCAGCAATTGCCGGCCCAGGCCCTGGCCACGGTGCTCGGGGTCGATAAACAGCATCTCGACCTTGCCCGCGGCCACCCCGGCAAACCCGGTGATGCGCTGGCGCGAGTCCTTGGTGCAGATCAGCATCACCGCGTCGAGGTAGCGGGTCAGCACCAGGTTTTTCAGCAACTCGATGTAACTGTCCGGCAGGAAGTCATGGGTGGCCCGCACCGAAGCCTCCCAGATGCGGGTCAGTTCCTGATAGTCGCTGGATTTGGGTGTATGGATAACCGAATGCTGACGCATGCCCGCTGCCCCTTGCCGATGATTGGCGCTGATGGGCAAAACGATAGACCTAAAAAAGCCCCGCATCTTGTCCAGAGGCAGGGCTTTTTCAATTCTTTACACCTTATGCGCGTTTTTCAGCCCACAGGTCGTACTCGTCGGCGTCGGTCACGGTGCACCAGACCTTGTCGCCCGGCTTCAGGCCGCTGGCATCGTCGATAAACACGTTACCGTCGATTTCCGGTGCATCGAAGAAGCAGCGGCCTACAGCGCCTTGCTCGTCGACTTCGTCGATCAGTACTTCGATCTCACGGCCGATGCGCAGTTGCAGGCGCGCCGAGCTGATGGCCTGCTGGTGCGCCATGAAGCGCTCCCAACGGTCCTGCTTGACGTCGTCCGGCACGATGGCAGCGTCCAGCAGGTTGGCCGGAGCACCTTCCACCGGCGAGTACTGGAAGCAGCCGACGCGGTCCAGCTGGGCCTCGGTCAGCCAGTCCAGCAGGTACTGGAAGTCTTCTTCGGTTTCGCCGGGGAAGCCGACGATGAAGGTGGAGCGGATGATCAGGTCCGGGCAGATCTCGCGCCAGTTCTTGATGCGCGCCAGGGTCTTGTCTTCGAAGGCCGGGCGTTTCATGGCCTTGAGGATTTTCGGGCTGGCGTGCTGGAACGGGATGTCCAGGTACGGCAGGATCTTGCCGGCGGCCATCAGCGGGATCAGCTCGTCAACGTGCGGGTACGGGTAAACGTAGTGCAGGCGCACCCATACGCCGAGGCTGCTCAGGGCTTCGCAGAGTTCGGTCATGCGGGTTTTCACCGGCGCGCCGTTCCAGAAGCCAGTGCGGTATTTGACGTCGACGCCGTAGGCGCTGGTGTCCTGGGAGATCACCAGCAGCTCTTTCACGCCGGATTTGACCAGGCGCTGGGCCTCGTCCAGCACGTCGCCCACCGGGCGGCTCACCAGTTTGCCGCGCATCGACGGGATGATGCAGAAGCTGCAGCTGTGGTTGCAGCCTTCGGAAATCTTCAGGTAGGCGTAGTGGCGCGGCGTCAGCTTGATGCCCTGCGGCGGCACCAGGTCGATCAGCGGGTTGTGGTCCTGGCGCGGCGGCACTACGTCGTGCACGGCGTTGACCACTTGCTCGTACTGCTGCGGGCCGGTCACGGCCAGCACGCTTGGGTGCACGTTGCGGATGGCGCCTTCTTCCACGCCCATGCAGCCGGTGACGATCACCTTGCCGTTTTCCTTGATGGCTTCGCCGATCACTTCCAGGGACTCGGCCTTGGCCGAGTCGATGAAGCCGCAAGTGTTGACCACCACCACGTCCGCGTCCTGGTAGGTGGACACGACGTCATAGCCTTCCATGCGCAGTTGCGTAAGGATGCGTTCGGAGTCGACCAGAGCCTTTGGGCAACCCAGGGATACAAAGCCGACCTTGGGGTTGGCTTTTGCGATGGTGGTGGACATGTCTAACCTCGGTATTGAATGACGCCGCCCGTCGTGCACGAAAGGTGGCGGATGGGCACTTGGTGTGCCTCTGATCAAAAAGTGCGCAATTCTAGCGACGGGAATCGCTCTTGACCAGCTTTATGCAGGGAAATACGACGAGTGCTGCGCTATGCTTCGCGCCGTTGCACCTGAGTGAATTTCCTCGGTCAATAAATCGTCTGTAACGAGAAGTAAAACAGCGCATGCTGTGGACAGCATAGGCGCCCGCAGCAGGCGCGCTGTTTATAAAAGACCGCAGGTCAAAGGGCAGGAGTGGTTGATGGGTCAGGCAAGTAGTCAGGCAGCAGGTGCCGAGCAGTCCAACGCAAAGCCGATCGGCATGCTGGTGGCGGCAGTGGGGGTGGTTTACGGCGATATCGGCACCAGCCCGCTCTACACCCTTAAAGAGGTGTTTGCTGGCGGTTATGGGGTTCAGGTCAATCACGACGGGGTCTTCGGGATCCTGGCGCTGATTTTCTGGTCGCTGGTCTGGGTCGTTTCGATCAAGTACGTGCTGTTTATCCTGCGCGCGGATAACCAGGGCGAGGGCGGCATCATGGCCCTGACGGCTTTGGCCCGGCGGGCGGCGGCACCTTACCCCAAGTTGCGTTCGGTGCTGGTGATTCTCGGCCTGATCGGTGCGGCGCTGTTTTACGGCGACAGCATGATCACCCCGGCGATCTCGGTATTGTCGGCGGTCGAAGGCCTGGAACTGGCGTTTGATGGCCTTGAGCGCTGGGTGGTGCCGCTTTCGCTGGTGGTGCTGGTGGGGCTGTTCCTGATCCAGAAACATGGCACGGACCGCATCGGCAAGCTGTTCGGCCCGGTGATGGTGCTGTGGTTTCTGGTGTTGGCCGGCCTGGGCATCCATGGAATCATCCAGCACCCTGAGGTGCTCAATGCCCTCAACCCTGTGTGGGGCGTGCGCTTCTTCATCGTTCACCCTGGCATGGGCGTGGCGATTCTCGGTGCGGTGGTACTGGCATTGACCGGCGCCGAGGCGCTGTACGCCGACATGGGCCACTTCGGACGCAAGCCGATTGCCCGTGCCTGGTTCGCCCTGGTGCTGCCGGCGTTGGTGCTCAACTACTTTGGCCAGGGCGCGCTGCTGCTGGAAAATCCAGAGGCAGCCCGCAACCCGTTCTACCTGCTGGCACCGGAGTGGGCTCTGGTCCCGCTGGTGGCGTTGTCCACTTTAGCCACCGTGATTGCTTCCCAGGCGGTGATCTCCGGGGCGTTCTCCCTGACCCGTCAGGCGATCCAGCTCGGTTACATCCCGCGCATGCATATCCAGCACACTTCCAGCGCCGAGCAAGGCCAGATCTACATCGGCGCGGTGAACTGGTCACTGATGGTGGGCGTGATCCTGCTGGTGCTGGGCTTCGAGTCCTCCAACGCCCTGGCTTCGGCCTACGGTGTGGCGGTGACGGGCACCATGTTGATCACCAGCATTCTGGTGTCGGCGGTGATGCTGTTGCTGTGGAAATGGCCGCCGGTACTGGCTATCCCGGTGTTGATCGGTTTCCTATTGGTGGATGGGCTGTTCTTTGCCGCCAACGTGCCGAAGATCGTGCAGGGGGGGGCGTTTCCGGTATTGGCGGGGATTGTGTTGTTTATCCTCATGACCACCTGGAAGCGCGGCAAGGAGCTGCTGGTGGACCGGCTGGACGAAGGTGGGCTGCCGCTGCCGATCTTTATCAGCAGTATCCGTGTGCAGCCGCCGCATCGCGTGCAAGGCACGGCGGTGTTCCTGACCGCACGCCCGGATGCCGTGCCCCACGCCTTGCTGCATAACTTGCTGCATAACCAGGTGCTGCATGAGCAGGTGGTGCTGTTGACGGTGGTCTACGAAGACATCCCGCGTGTACCGGCCCAGCGTCGTTTCGAGGTCGATTCCTATGGCGAGGGCTTCTTCCGGGTGATCCTGCACTTTGGTTTCGTCGATGAACCGGACGTGCCCGAAGCGCTGAAGCTGTGCCATCTGGATGACCTGGACTTCAGCCCGATGCGCACCACCTACTTCCTCAGCCGCGAAACCGTGATCGCGTCCCGCATCAAGGGCATGGCGCGTTGGCGCGAAGGGTTGTTCGCGTTCATGCTGAAGAACGCCAACGGCAACCTGCGCTTCTTCA
Source organism: Pseudomonas sp. KK18 (assembly GCF_037094675.1). NCBI lineage: Bacteria > Pseudomonadati > Pseudomonadota > Gammaproteobacteria > Pseudomonadales > Pseudomonadaceae > Pseudomonas > Pseudomonas sp. KK18. The sequence goes on along the minus strand of NZ_CP146605.1, from coordinate 5,872,612 downwards.
AGTTGCCGGTTAACCGGGTGATCGAGCTCGGCACTCAAGTAGAAATGTAAGCCCAACAAAAAGCCCCCGGTGCCTTGCGGCAGCGGGGGCTTTTTGTTGGGCGCTTATTCGGCCGGGGTCTTGCCCTGGCGCTTCTCGATGATGTCTACCAGACGCTTGGCCAGCGCCGGGTAGTTCTCGTCGAAGTGATGGCCGCCAGGCAGCTTCACGGCTTCGCCGACAGCGGTCTTGTCGGTGCAGCCACTCTCGTCGACTTCTTCGGCACCGTAGATGCACACCACCTTGTCGGCCGGCAGCTTGGCCATTTCCGGGCCGGTCGCAGCTTCCTTGCCGGCGTTGCCCAGCCAGCCTTCCACTTCGATCTCGAAGCTGCCGGTGCGGGCGAAGGCCAGCAGGATGATCGCGTCTACACGCTGCTGCTCGTTTTCCGGCAGGCGGTTGTAGATGGCCGGCAGCACGTCGGCGCCGAACGAGTAGCCGGTCAGCACGAAGCGCTTGGTACCCCATTTCTGCCGGTAGTGCTGCATCAGCTCGGCGAGGTCCTTGGCGCTTTGTTCCGGGGTCTTGTGCTGCCAGTAGTAGCGCAGGGTGTCGATGCCGACCACCGGGTAGCCGATCTTGGCCATTTCACCGGCCACGTCGCGGTCCAGGTCACGCCAGCCGCCGTCACCGGAGAGGAACAGGGTGACGGTGTCCTTGGCCTGGCCAGCCGGCACTTCGACCACCGGGATCGCCAGGCCGCCGTTGTCCGAGCCCACCAGTTGCTTGCGCAGCTCGTTGTTCAGCACTTGCGGGTAGTGAACGTCGTAGTCGCTGATGCTGGTGGTAGCACGCGGCGTGTCGCGTACGAAACTGGCAGCATCATCGTCAGGGTTATCGTTCCAGGCCACCAGCCAGCTACCGTGGGCCGAAGTCTTCGGCAACGGGTCGTTGCAGCCTGGCTGCGCCAGCGCGAAGCCGACGGAGATGGCATTGGCCTTGTCGTCGTTCTGTGCGGCCAGCCAGCGCCAGGCGAGGGATGCGCCAGGGCCGATGCCGCTGACCAGTGTCGCCGGGCCGGCGAGCTGGCCGAGGGCGGTTTGCAGGGCTTGTTCCTGCAGCTTGCAGTCGTCCTTGGGCAGGATCACCTGGACGATCTGCGCTGCGCCGCCCTGGCTCAGGGCGATCAGTTGGCTGTCGGTCAGGGTTTCGTCGGCCAGCACGGCCACGGCCACGCGGGCCTTGGGCGTGGTACCCGGGGTGACGCGGGTCAGGACCGTGCCATCGGCCTGGGGCAGTTGTTCCAGGGTCGGTTGCGGTGCAGGGCGGTTCCAGTACCAGTAGCCGCCACCGAGGATCAGTGCCAGTACCACCAAAAATGCCAATACATACCGCCAGGAGCGTCGAATCATCAGCGTTTCACCAATCCAGTCAAGCCGCCCGCAATCAGGGCGGCGGTGTCGGCCAGTGCCACCAGCGGATCAAGTCCTGCGGGCACGGCCATATAACGGGGTTCCCAGTCAGGCTGGAACTTGTCTTTGAAGCGGCGCAAGCCTTGGAAGTTATACAGTTGCTCGCCACGGCGGAACACCATCGAGCCCAGGCGTTGGGTCAGCGGGGCGCCACGTCGTGGTTGCAGGCCCGACAACGGCACCATGCCGAGGCTGAAGCGGGCGTAGCCATGGTTCTTATAATGTTGAATCAGGCCGACCATCATGAATTCCATGGTCAGTTTCGGCGCGTCCGGGTGCGCACGCATCAGGTCGAGACTGGCCAGGTCGTGGCTGTAGGTCTCAAGCAGGTTCGCAAACGCTACCGGGCGCCCTTCGAAGCGAATGATCGCAATACGAAAGTGCTTGAGGTAGTCGTCGCTGAATCGTCCAAGGGAAAAGCCTTTTTCCCGCACGTTCTTGCCGGTCAGCCATGCGTCGGAGATGACTTTCAACTCCTCCATCGGGGCCTGGCCGGGTTCGTGGATCTCCAGGGACAAGCCATCACGGGTCCCGCGGTTCCAGGTGTAGCGCAGGTCCTTCATCTCTTTGCCCTTGGCTTCCAGGTCAAAGCGTTTGAGGTCGACCCGGGCTTCTTCACCCAGTTTGATCGCGGTGAGGCCGATGTCCATGTAGTACGGCAGGTTCTCCGCGCGCACCTGGTAGAACACCGGGCGGGCGTGGTGAATGTCGCACAGGTCGCGGAACTGCCAGATCATCTCGGCCCGTTGCAGGGTCGGGCCAATCGGATCGTACAAGGCCACCAGGCTGCGACCGCGACGAGCGTACATCAGGAACGCTTCGTCGTTGGGATGAAACAGCAGGGCCTTGTCGCCGGTCAGCGCCAGGCCGCCGTCGGGTTGTGCAGAGTTCATCAGGATCTTGGTGGCGCGCTCCAGTTCATCCGGTGTCGGCAAGTGGATGATCGGGCGCGCGGTACGCAGCAGCCAGGTCAGCGACACCACCACCAGCACCACGGCCGCGCCCAGCAGCGAACGCAGGCCCCGCGGGGCGTTGGCGTCGAGGGTGAACTGCCACCACAACTGATGGCTATAGGGCACGTCCTGGTAGGCGAACAACAGCAGCCAGATTGACGCACCGAGTACGCACACGCTGGCCACCAGGTACAGCGGCGAGAACGGCAGTTCGGTCAGGCGGCTGGCGCGATAGAACGAGCGCCGGAAGATCGCCAGCAGCACCGCCGTCATGGTCATCAGGCTGGCTTCTTCCCAGTCGAAACCCTTGAGCAGGGAGAGCAGGGCGCCGGTCAGCAGCAGCACCATGGTCAGCATCCACGCCGCGGACAACCGTCGACGCAGGCCCTGGGCCAACAGAAGGCAGAGCACGCCGATCAGGCTGGCACCAAAGTGCGAAGCGTCAATCAGGCGATGAGGAATCAGGAAGCCGATGTTTTCCAGGCGTGAGTCGATTTCCGGGGTTGCGCCGGAAAACAGCAGGACCACGCCTGACAAAAAAACCAGTACGGCCAGGATCGGCGCAGCGAGGCCGGAGGCCGCGCGCAGGCTTTGTTGCGTATGGAACAGGCGCTGGGCTTCATTGACCAGCAGGAACACACAAGCGATCAACAGCGGCAGCACCACATAGATCATCCGGTACAGCAGCAGTGCGGCCGCCAGTGGCGCGGCACCGAGCTTGTCGGCGAAGGCAGCCAGCAGAATTGCTTCGAACACCCCGACGCCACCGGGTACATGGCTGAGCACACCGGCGGCCAGGGCCAGCAGGTACACCAGCAGGAACGGGCCAAAGGGCGGCGCTTCCGGCAGCAGCATATACAGCACGGTAGCGGCCGCAGCCACGTCGAGGGCAGTGATGATCAGTTGCAGGAAGGTCAGGCGACGGCCCGGCAGGCGCAAGGTGCGACGCCCAGCCTTGACCAGCAGGTTGTCCGGATACGGTTGTTCCGGCAGGCGGCGGCGGTAGATGCCGATGCACAGTGCGGCTGTTAACAGCAACACAGCGCCGGCGATACCGCCGAGCAGGCTTGCGGGTAGATGCAGGGCATTGGACGCGGCAGGCAGGTTGCTCAGGGTGGCCAGCGCAGCGAGCGGCGGCAGGGCGCAACCCAGGGCCAGGCTGGCAAACACGGTCATGCGCGCCACTTCCGAAGCGCCGATGCCATACCGTGCATATAAACGGTAGCGTACCGAGCCGCCCGAGAGCATCGACAGACCAATCGCGTTACCGATGGCGAATGCGGTAAAGCCGCCGTAGGCCAGGGTCTTGGCAGGCAGCTTCACGCCGGCATAACGGGCACCGGAAAATTCATAGCCCAACAAAATGATAAAGCCGGCGACCGCGGCACCGAACGCACCCAGCAGTGCGGGCTTGGGTACTTCAAGGATCGAATCGTGGAGCGCGTACAGATCCAGTTCAAGCAGCAGGTGGCGACAGGCGATAAGGGCGATTGCGAACAGCAACAAGGTGACGGCCAGCCCGATGGGTTGGCGGTATTTGCTCAACAGATCCAGCCAGCGCAAACGGGTGGGAGTGATCGGTTGTGTCGCTGTGACAGAGTCTTGTGGTTCAGACGAGTTGGCGCGCATCAATCACCTCGTGGATTGTGCGCGACAGGATGGAGGTATCCAGCCAAGTTACCAATCCCTATGGACAAAATAATTACAAATATTAACGCGTATCGCGAAGTGCGGCGACAGCGCCCATTGGTCGTAGAAGGACAGTGCTTGAAGACTTAGCATAGCTTGCAATGAGATGGACTCTACAAACCGTGTACGGTTTCATGAAAGATGCCATGCCATTGTTTCAAAAGGACTTTTTCGTCAGATACAAAAAAGGCCACTCTTTCGAGCAGCCTTTTTTGATGTTTGGTTGCGGGAGCCGGATTTGAACCGACGACCTTCGGGTTATGAGCCCGACGAGCTACCAGACTGCTCCATCCCGCGTCTGTGTGGCGGCATTCTACAGAGCAACGGCGGGGTGTCAACCGTTAATCGAACGATGGGTCAAATAAGTGCAATTTAGCGTCGGATTGTCACGCGGGTGCGGTAAGTGCGCGATTGGGAAAGGTTTTTTGTCAGACAATCGACGCGAGGGCTAAAACAGACAGGCACAAAAAAGGCCACTCTTTCGAGTAGCCTTTTTTGATGTTTGGTTGCGGGAGCCGGATTTGAACCGACGACCTTCGGGTTATGAGCCCGACGAGCTACCAGACTGCTCCATCCCGCGTCTGTGTGTCGGCATTCTACAGAGGAACGCGAGTGTGTCAACCGCTGATTCAAAGAAAAGCGCTTGTGGTTCAATCGGTTAGCTCTCCAAGGTGGCCCCTTGATAGGCCGCGGGGCCAGTCTGGCCGAGGCTTTCAGCTCTATTGGGGGGTGTGTTTCGATTGAGAAAATGAATTCACCTGTGAATTTTCCTACCGCTTAAGCGGAAGATTCAAACTACTGGTGCTATATACAGGTGTGAGTGAGATACTGCCGGCCTGTCCGTTTTCTGCCCAGAACCACTGCCTTATATATGACGCAGCGCAAAATCATCCACGTCGACTGTGATTGCTTCTACGCCGCCATCGAGATGCGCGACGACCCGACCCTGGCGCAAAAGCCCCTGGCGGTCGGCGGTTCGGCAGACCGTCGCGGGGTGATCGCCACCTGCAACTATGAAGCACGGGCTTATGGTGTGCGTTCGGCCATGTCGTCCCGCCATGCCCTGAAGCTGTGCCCGGACCTGACCATCGTCAAGCCGCGCATGGATGCTTATAAAGAAGCATCAAAGGAAATCCAGGCGATCTTTCGCGACTACACCGACCTGATCGAACCGTTGTCCCTGGACGAAGCCTACCTGGACGTCTCCGACAGCCCGCATTTTGGCGGCAGTGCCACGCGCATTGCCCAGGACATTCGCCGGCGGGTCTCCAACCAGTTGCACATCACCGTTTCCGCGGGCGTGGCGCCGAACAAGTTTCTCGCCAAGATCGCCAGCGACTGGAAAAAGCCCAACGGACTGTTTGTGATCACCCCCGACCAGGTGGAAGACTTTGTCTCGGCGCTGCCGGTGAAAAAGCTCCACGGCGTGGGCAAGGTGACGGCCGACAAGCTGGCGCGGCTGGGGATCGAGGACTGCCTGCAACTGCGGGAGTGGAACAAGTTGGCGCTGGTGCGAGAGTTCGGCAGTTTTGGCGAGCGGCTTTGGAGCCTGGCGCGTGGGATTGATGACCGTGTGGTGCAGAACGACAGCCGCCGGCAATCCATCAGCGTGGAAAATACCTACGATGTCGACCTGCCGGACTTGCCCAGTTGCCTGGAAAAGCTGCCGGAGCTGATGGACACCCTGGCCGGGCGCATGGCGCGCATCGACAGCAGTTATCGGGCGGGCAAGCCGTTCGTCAAAGTGAAGTTTCACGACTTTACCCAGACGACCCTGGAGCAGGCGGGGGCGGGGCGGGACCTGGAGAGCTACCGGCAGTTGCTGACCCAGGCGTTCAATCGCGGCGACAAGCCGGTGCGATTGCTGGGAATAGGCGTGCGTTTGCTGGATTTGAGCAACGGCAACGAGCAGCTCCAATTCCCCTGGTAGAAACCGAAAACCAAATGTGGGAGCGGGCTTGCTCGCGAATGCGGTGTGTCAGTTGACGCATGTGCTGGCTGACACGCCGCATTCGCGAGCAAGCCCGCTCCCACATTTAAAGGCTTCAGCGTGCCCCGGGATCCGCCACCAGGCGTCCGGCATCCTTGGTCAAGGCCTGCAGGAATTCCTGCTGCAACTCCGGATCATTGCGGGTCAGTTCGATCAGGCTCTGTTCCAGCTCGCTGGCTTCTTCTTCCAGGCCCAGCTCCGACAGGCGCTTGACCCGGTGCACCCACTCGTTGACCTCGTCGTCTTCCAGGTCGTCATAGATCAAACCGTGAGCTTCGAGCAATTTGCCCCGCAGGGTGCCGCTGATGGCCAGGGATGAGTCCGAGTGCACGTCATCCTGGGCATCTTCAACACTGATCTTCAGGGTGCTGATGCGGTTCAGGTCCTGCTCGGCAAACGGGCTGTCCAACAGGTTCAGGCGCAGCACGCCATCGCGGTCGGTGGTCAGCTCATGGGTTTGCTTGCCGGCAGTCACCTGTACCGGGCGCTCGCTCCAGGGCAGGCTCGAATACTCCACGCGCTTGTCGTGCTGGACTTCATCGATACCCGCCAGGTTCTGTTGCGCACGGCCGTTGGATTGCACGTTCATGAACGGGTTGAGCCCGTCCACGCCATAGCTGAGCCAATCCCGGGTCATGCTGGCAGGCAGGTTGCCCAGGGCAAACACATTCGCCACGTTGGCGCCGACGCCCGCCACGACCGCGACCGCGCCCAGGGGCATCTCATAGAGTTTGCGCCAGGGCTGGTACGGCGTGTAGCGGTCGTAGCGACGGGTAACTTCGAACTCGGTGACCTCAAAGGTCTTTTGCTCGTGAATGCGCACCCGGCGTTGCGGCAGCTCCAGCACCTTCGGCTCGCCCACGTCGATCTGCAGGCTGTGATCGAGCAATTTGCGCTCGATGCGTTCCTCGTGCTCGCTGCGTTGCGACATTTGGTTGGCGCAGCCGCTGACCAGCAGGGCGCCACATAACGTGGCGCCCCCCAGGGCTATGGTGTTTCGCTTGAACATGACGACTCTTGATCTGGTTTTCAGCGACGAATACGCGCCTGAAGGAAAGACAGCACGTCAGCCACCGGCAACGGTTGGGCCTCGGCTTCGGTCCGGCTCTTGTATTCCAGATTGCCATCGGCCAGGCCGCGGTCACTGACCACGATCCGGTGCGGGATGCCAATCAGTTCCATGTCGGCGAACTTGATGCCCGGGCTGGTTTTCTTGTCCCGATCATCCAGCAGCACTTCAAAACCGGCAGCCGTGAGTTCGGCATACAGTTTGTCGGTGGCTTCGCGTACTTGCTCGGTTTCGTAGCGCAGCGGTACCAGGGCAACCTGGAATGGCGCCAGGGCGTCGCTCCAGATGATGCCTTTCTCGTCGTTGTTCTGCTCGATGGCAGCCGCAACCACGCGGGATACGCCAATGCCGTAGCAGCCCATTTCCAGGGTGATCGGCTTGCCGTTCTCGCCCAGCACTTCGCACTTCATCGCCTTGCTGTACTTGTTGCCCAGCTGGAAGATGTGCCCGACTTCGATGCCGCGCTTGATTTCCAGGGTGCCCTTGCCGTCCGGGCTTGGGTCGCCGGCCACCACGTTGCGCAGGTCGGCCACGGTCGGAACCGGCAGGTCACGTTCCCAGTTCACGCCAAAGTAGTGCTTGTCATCGATGTTGGCACCGATGCCGAAGTCGCTCATCAGCTCGACCGAACGGTCGATGATGATCGGCAGTGGCAGGTTCAGCGGGCCCAGGGAACCGGCACCGGCGCCAATGGCGTCACGCAGTTCGGCGTCGGTGGCCATGACCAGCGGGCTGGCAACGCCTGGCTGCTGGGCGGCCTTGATTTCGTTGAGCTCGTGGTCGCCACGGATTACCAGGGCGATCAGCTTGCCTTCTTCCTCGGCGCGCACGATCAGGGTCTTGATGGTCTTTTCAATCGGCAGATTGAATTTCTCCACCAGGGCCGCGATGGTCTTCGTCTCGGGTGTGTCCACCAGGCGCAGCTCTTCGCTTGGCGCAGGGCGGGAAGTTTCCCGTGGCACGGCTTCGGCTTTCTCGATGTTCGCCGCGTAGTCGGAACCGTTGCTGAACACGATGTCGTCTTCACCGGACTCGGCCAGCACGTGGAACTCGTGGGAGCCGGCACCGCCGATGGAGCCGTTGTCCGCTTCAACCGGGCGGAATTTCAGGCCCAGGCGCGTGAACACATTGCAGTAGGCGGTGTGCATGCGGTCGTAGGTGACCTGCAGGGACGCCTGGTCAGCGTGGAACGAATAGGCGTCCTTCATGATGAATTCGCGGCCGCGCATCAAACCGAAGCGTGGGCGGATTTCGTCACGGAACTTGGTCTGGATCTGATACAGGTTGAGGGGCAGTTGCTTGTAGCTGCTCAACTCGTTGCGCATCAGGTCGGTGATCACTTCTTCGTGGGTCGGGCCGGCGCAGAAGTCCCGGCCATGACGATCCTTGAAGCGCAGCAATTCAGGGCCGTACTCTTCCCAGCGCCCGGATTCCTGCCACAGCTCAGCCGGTTGGGTGCTCGGCATCAACACTTCCAGAGAGCCGGCAGCGTTCATTTCTTCACGAACGATGGCTTCGACCTTGCGCATCACCTTCAAGCCCATGGGCAGCCAGGTGTACAGGCCCGAGGCCAGTTTGCGGATCATGCCGGCGCGCAGCATCAGCTGATGGCTGATCACGACCGCGTCGGAGGGCGTTTCTTTCTGTGTGGCGAGCAAATATTGACTGGTGCGCATGGTAGGCCGTTGTCGGTTGCTTGGACTTGAAATGACGTTGGATTGTACGGGCGCTTGCTGCCGACGTACAGGCGTCTGGTTGCTGGAGCAGGGCTTCTGTGGGAGCTGGCATGCCTGCGATGCAGGCAACACGGTGTGTCAGTTACACCGCGGTGATGCAATCGCAGGCAAGCCAGCTCCTACAGTGATTCGTTTTCCTCGGGAGGATTCAAGCGAATCCGCCGGCTTTCCTGAAACCAGTGCAAGGCGATCAGGACCAGCGTCGGCACACCCAGCAGGCAGGTGATCATGAAGAAGTTGTGGTAACCGAACTTCTCGACCATCACCCCCGAATACCCGCCGATCAAGCGCGGCAGCAGCAGCATGATCGAGCTGAGCAGGGCGTATTGGGTGGCGGAGAACTTCAGGTTGGTCAGGCTCGACAGGTACGCGACAAACGCCGAGGTCGCCATGCCGGAACTGAAGTTGTCCAGGGAGATGGTGAAAATCAGCATCTGCAGGTCCGGGCCCATGTCGGCGAGCATCACGAACAGCAGGTTGGTGCCGGCCGATGCAATGCCGCCAATGAACAGGATCGGCAGAATCCCGAAGCGCACGATCAACAGGCCACCCATGCCGGCGCCCAGCAGGGTCATGATCAGGCCGAAGACTTTGCTGACACCGGCGATCTGGTCCTTGGTAAAGCCCTGGTCGATATAGAACACGTTGGCCATTACGCCCATTACCGTGTCCGACATGCGGTAGGTGGCAATCAGCCCCAACAGCAGGAAGGCCTGCCAGCGGTAGCGCAGGATAAAGTCGTTGACCGGCGTGAGCACCGGCGCCAGGCCCCGGCGGCCCATGGTCGACAGGCACAGCGTGGTCAGGATGATGTAGAGGATGGCCCGCAGGAACGCGCGATCTTCCAGCAGCAGGTCCAGCAGGCTGACCCCATGGAACAGCACGCTGGCGAAGTCAGTGTTGTACAGCTGGGTGAACATCGCCGGTACCGACACCAGCAGCACGATCAACACGAACACCGAGACCAGCTGGTGAGCAAAGCTGTAGCGCCCGGCCTGCAATTGGGTACGCAGCGGCACATTGGGTTCGCGCATGAACAGCGTGGTGAGCAGCGCAGGCACCATCAGTGCACCAAACAGCACGTACGTACCGGCCCATGCCGAGTGCTTGTAGTTGAACCCGGTGGAACCGAAGCCTTCGGCAAAAAACAGCGCACCTGCGGTGGCAAGCAGCGCGGCCACGCGATAACCGGACATATAGCTGGCGGCAAGCGCGGCCTGCTGGCTGTCGCTGGCGATTTCCAGGCGGTAGGCGTCTACGGCGATGTCTTGTGTGGCGGAAGCGAAGGCCACGATCACGGCGATGGCGATCAGCCAGGACAGATGCTTTTGCGGATCACAGAAACCCATGCCGATCAATCCGAGGATCACCAGCGTCTGGGACAGTACCAGCCAGGAGCGACGACGTCCGAGCTTGCCGAGCAGTGGCAGGCGCCATTGGTCGAGCAGGGGCGACCAGACCCACTTGAAGGCATAGGCCAGGCCGATCAGGCTCGCATAACCGATGGTTTCGCGGGCCACGCCGGCCTCGCGCAACCATACCGAGAGCGTCGAGAACACCAACATGTAAGGCAAGCCGGCAGCAAAGCCGAGCAGCAACAGCACTAACGTCGAGGGGCTGGCATAGGCGGCGAGCGCGGCGCGCCAGGTTTTACGGGGCATGGGCTGGAGTCTGCCTCAGAATTACGCAAATAAAGCGCGCACTCTAACCGCTGTGCTCTACCGGGCGCCAGCCATGACGCTGAATATCAACACGATTGTTCAGGATGCTGACGCCTTCGCCGCGCAAACGCGCACGTTGCTCGTCACCCGAGGCACTGCCCACCGGCAGACTTATCCGACCACCGGCACCCAGCACGCGATGCCAGGGCAGTTTGGTGTCCTCGGGCAGTTGGCTCAGGGTGCGACCCACCCAACGTGCGGCGCGACCCAAACCGGCGAGGTGTGCCAGCTCCCCGTAGCTGATCACGCAGCCTTCGGGCACTTGGGCGAGGGTCAGGTACAGCACAGTGCGGCGCATTTCAGCGGGGCTTTGCGGAGCGTCGGTCAGTTCGTTCACGGTGGCATATCCGATGAAAATATCCGTCTATTTGTAAGAAATTTCTGAAAAATGGGGGGCTGAGAGCGGAACTCGATACGAATACCCGAGTCAGTCCTTGCTAAGAAGTTATCCACCCCGATAATGCCCGTTTTTTCGTCAAACTCGAGCCCCATATCCGCTTATGTTGTCCAGAACCCTGCTGTGCCTCGCTGTCTTCAGCGCCTCCACCCCGTTGCTCGCCGACACCGTCTGGTTGAAGAACGGTGACCGCCTGACCGGCAAGATCAAGGTTTTCGACGGTGGCAAACTGCTGATCCAGACCGATTATGCCGGCGCGATCCCGGTGGACTGGAAGCAGGTCAAGACCCTGGAGAGCGATCAGGAATTACTGGTCAAGCAGGATGCCTACAGCGGTGAGAAGGCCAAGTCCCTGCAGCCGGCCGACGATGGCAAGGTCATCCTGGCCAACGGCGAGGCGCCCAAGACTGTCGAGCTGGCGAGCATCCAGCAGATCATCAAGCCCAAGCCGGTGATCGAGGACCTGGTGTGGAAGGGCAATGTCGATATGGCGCTGGACTACAAGCGCGCGGAAAACGACACCAACGACTACGACATCGACTTCAAGACCACTGCCCGCCATGGCCAGTGGCGCCATACCGCCGAGGGCGAATACAACCGCGAATTCCAGGACGACGTGACCACCACCGACAACTGGGCGCTGGAGTACGACCTGGACCGGTTTATTACCGAACACTGGTTCTGGCAGGGCCGCTTGACCTACAAGCGCGACAAGGTCGAGGACCTGTCCCGCCAGCGCACCGTGGGTACCGGCCCGGGCTACCAATTCTGGGATGACGAACTGGGCGCGTTCTCCCTCGGTTCGCTGGTCAACCGCACCGACTATGAATACCAGGACGGCGGCAAGGACAATTTCTATTCGCTGGCCATGAAGTGGAACTACAACCGCTACCTGGTGGGCAAGACCGTTGAATTCTTCACCAATGGCGAAGTGGGCAAGCCGCTGGCCGGGCCGTCCGAGTACTCCCTGGATGCGGAAATGGGCTTGCGCTACAAAGTCACCGAGTGGGCCTCCCTCAACCTCAAGGCCGAGCGCGACATTATTAGTGGCGACTCGGAAAGCGCGTTGAGCAAGACCCGCTACACCGCAGGGTTCGGCGTCGCCTGGTAATTAAAGGCGTAACCCGCCGTCCATTTCCAGAATCCGCCCGGTGTAGTAGTCGTTCTCGAAGATATACGCCGCTGAATGGGCAATCTCCTCAGGCCGCCCCATGCGCTTGAGGGGAATGCCGGCGGTCATCTTCTCCAAGGCCTCGGGCTTCATGCCCAGGGTCATCTCGGTCTCGATAAACCCCGGTGCGATGCCCGCCACGCGGATGCCGTAGCGCGCCAACTCCTTGGCCCAGGTCACAGTGGCGGCCGCTACACCGGCCTTGGCGGCGGAGTAGTTGGTCTGCCCGACATTGCCGGCCCGCGAGATCGACGAGATATTGATAATGGTGCCCTGGTTCTTCAGCTCCACCATTTTTGCCGCCACCTCACGGGTGCACAGGAACACCCCGGTAAGGTTGACATCGATCACCGCCTGCCACTGGGCCAGGCTCATCTTGGTCATCTCGCCGTCCTTGACCTTGAGCAGCAAGCCATCACGCAAGATTCCGGCGTTGTTGATCAAGCCGTTGATGGCACCGAAGTCTTCGGCGATCCGTGCCACGGTGTGGGTCACCTGCTCTTCATTCGCCACGTTGCACAGATAGGCGCGGGCCTTCACTCCATGGGCCTGGCAGGCGGCCACCGCCTGGTCGAGTTTTTCCTGATTGAGGTCCACCAGCGCCAGGTTGGCACCTTTGGCGGCAAAATACTCGGCCATGGAGCGGCCCAAACCCTGGCAACCGCCGGTGATAATGATTACTTTGTCGTTGAGATGCATTCGCAAGTCCTGTGGGCAGAATTAAGCGGCTATCCAAGTTTGTTTTTTGACGAAATTTATCGAAGGAGTCATAAGTTGAGCGCGCACGTTGCCAAGAATGCCCGAGAACTACTGCTCAAGGAATACCGTGGGGCACTCGCCACCTTGTCCAAGGCCATGCCCGGTTTCCCTTTTGGCTCGGTGGTGCCGTATTGCCTGGACGCCGAGGGTTGGCCGCTGATCCTGATCAGCCGTATCGCCCAGCACACCCACAACCTGCAGAAAGACCCCAAGTGCTCGTTGCTGGTCGGTGAGCGTGAGGCGGACGACGTGCAAGCGGTAGGGCGCCTGACCTACCTCGCCGAGGCCGAAAAGCTCGAAGACGGCGCTGCGATTGAAGCCGCCGCCGAGCGTTATTACCGCTATTTCCCGGACTCGGCGAACTACCACAAGGCCCATGATTTTGACTTCTGGGTGCTCAAGCCGGTGCGCCATCGTTATATCGGCGGGTTCGGCGCGATCCACTGGGTCGACCAACTGACCCTGGCCAATCCGTTTGCCGGCAAGGCCGAGCTGAGCATGGTCGAGCACATGAACAGCGACCACACCAAGGCGATTGCCCACTATGTCGAACTGGCCGGCCTGCCGACCTCCGAGCCTGCGCAACTGGCCGGTATCGACAGCGAAGGCATGCACTTGCGCATTGGCCAGGCCCTCTACTGGCTGCCCTTTGCCGAGCCTTGCAACACGCCGACACAAGTACGCGAAGCCTTGGTTTTCCTGGCTCACGCCGAGGTCTGGCCGAAAAAAGCAGCCGCTGAAGCTTGAATTCACGAAACGGCGACGTCATCTAAGGTGGAGTAGCAAGGCATTCTTGCGTTGAGGAACCATTTGATGCGCCCTTTTTTGTTGCTCTTTTTGTTGTTTCCGGTGCTTGAGCTGTTCGTATTCGTACAAGTCAGCGGGGCAATCGGGTTTTTCCCGGCGCTGCTGCTGATCATTCTCGGCTCGATGCTCGGCGTACTGGTGCTGCGCGTCGCCGGCCTGGCCACGGCGCTGCGTGCCCGTGAAAGCCTGAATCGCGGCGAGCTGCCGGCCCAGACCATGCTCGAAGGCCTGATGATGGCATTGGCCGGTGGCCTGCTGATCCTGCCGGGCTTTATCAGCGATGTGGTTGGCCTGGTGATGTTGCTGCCATTCACTCGCAAAGTGCTGGCGGGCAAGATGCGCCAGCGTGCCGAAGAGGCTGCCATTCGCCAGCGCGCCTTTGCCGATGACCTGCAACCCCGTGGTGGCCCGGCCCCGCGCCAGCCCCTGGGGCGCGAAGGTGACGTGATCGAAGGTGAGTTCGAACACCGCGACCCCAAGTAATCTCCTCACTGGCACGGCACCCGCGGGTGCCGTGCGGCTTTTGAAGACGCCCCCCCGACACAAAAATTTTCATCTCGGTACCCTTGTAATAAGCTTATGCGCCCTTATGTAACGGTCACCGCAAGGTTTCTGGTGGCGACACCAGACAGACTTCCGCGTTTCGCGCCGCGAACCGCGACCGGCACCGCCGGAATTTAACTAGCCGGAATTGACACCGGCCGATGAAAAACACAATTAGGAGAGATCGACAATGAGCAAGCTTCGTCCTCTGCATGACCGCGTCGTCATCCGTCGCAGTGAAGAAGAAAAGAAAACCGCTGGCGGTATCGTGCTGCCAGGTTCGGCTGCTGAGAAAGCCAACCACGGTGTGATTCTCGCTGCTGGCCCAGGCAAGACCCTGGAAAACGGTGAAGTACGTGCGCTGGCTGTGAAAGTGGGTGACAAGGTTGTTTTCGGCCCTTACTCCGGCAGCAACACTGTGAAAATCGACGGCGAAGACCTGCTGGTAATGGCTGAGAACGAGATTCTCGCTGTTCTGGAAGGCTGATTTCCCCGCTCATCTTCCCGTTACTACAAAGTATTTAAGGAATATCGATCATGGCTGCTAAAGAAGTTAAATTCGGCGATTCCGCCCGTAAGAAAATGCTCGCCGGTGTGAACGTCCTGGCTGACGCAGTAAAAGCGACCCTGGGCCCTAAAGGCCGTAACGTGATCATCGAGAAGAGCTTCGGCGCTCCGACCATCACCAAGGACGGCGTTTCCGTCGCCAAAGAAATCGAGCTGAAAGATCGCTTCGAAAACATGGGCGCGCAGCTGGTCAAAGACGTTGCCTCCCGTGCCAACGATGACGCAGGCGACGGCACCACCACCGCGACCGTCCTGGCTCAGTCGATCGTCAACGAAGGCCTGAAAGCCGTCGCTGCCGGCATGAACCCGATGGACCTGAAACGCGGCATCGACAAGGCGACCATCGCCATTGTCAAAGAGCTGAAGTCCCTGTCCAAGCCATGCGCTGACACCAAGGCAATCGCTCAGGTCGGCACTATCTCGGCCAACTCCGACAGCTCCATCGGCGACATCATTGCCGAAGCCATGGAAAAAGTCGGTAAAGAAGGCGTGATCACCGTTGAAGAAGGCTCGGGCCTGGAAAACGAACTGTCGGTTGTTGAAGGCATGCAGTTCGACCGTGGCTACCTGTCCCCGTACTTCGTCAACAAGCCAGACACCATGACCGCCGAGCTCGACGGCCCGCTGATCCTGCTGGTTGACAAGAAGATCTCCAACATCCGTGAACTGCTGCCAGTTCTGGAAGCTGTTGCCAAGGCCGGCCGCCCACTGCTGATCGTTTCCGAAGACGTTGAAGGCGAAGCCCTGGCGACTCTGGTTGTGAACAACATGCGCGGTATCGTGAAAGTGGTTGCTGTCAAGGCACCTGGTTTCGGCGATCGTCGCAAGGCAATGCTGCAGGACATCGCTGTTTTGACTGGCGGTACCGTTATCTCCGAAGAGATCGGCCTGAGCCTGGAAAGCGCTACCCTGGAACACCTGGGTAATGCCAAGCGCGTCACCGTGACCAAGGAAAACACCACCGTGATCGACGGTGCTGGTGTTGAAGCTGACATCCAGGCACGTGTTACCCAGATCCGCGCTCAAGTGGCTGATACCACTTCCGACTACGACCGTGAAAAACTGCAAGAGCGTCTGGCCAAGCTGTCCGGCGGCGTTGCAGTGATCAAGGTTGGCGCGGGTTCCGAAGTTGAAATGAAAGAGAAGAAAGCCCGCGTTGAAGACGCCCTGCACGCTACCCGTGCAGCCGTTGAAGAAGGCGTGGTACCTGGCGGTGGCGTGGCGCTGGTTCGTGCCCTGCAGGCTATCTCCGAGCTCAAAGGCGACAACGCTGACCAAGACGTCGGTATCGCTCTGCTGCGTCGTGCTGTTGAAGCACCTCTGCGCCAGATCGTTGCCAACTCCGGCGACGAGCCAAGCGTAGTGGTCGACAAGGTCAAGCAGGGTTCGGGTAACTTCGGTTACAACGCTGCTACCGGCGAATACGGCGACATGATCGAAATGGGCATCCTGGACCCGGCTAAAGTGACTCGTTCGGCTCTGCAAGCGGCTTCGTCGATTGCCAGCTTGATGATCACCACTGAAGCAATGATCGCCGAGATCAAAGAAGATGCTCCAGCTGGCGGCGGTATGCCAGACATGGGCGGTATGGGCGGCATGGGCGGCATGATGTAAGCCAGCCTTACCCCGATACTGAAAAACCCCGCCTGCAGCGATGCAGGCGGGGTTTTTTTATGCTGATCGTTCCCACGCTCTGCGTGGGAATGCCGCCAGGGACGCTCCGCGTCTCTCTTTACGCGCACGCCTCAGCTGACGCCGCGACGCCCCAGCAGTTTCTTGAACATGAAGCCGCGAGCCAGCATCAGGTGCGAGGCGGGCGGCAAAGATGCCACGGGTCCCGGTGCCGCAGAGCCGGATGACGGATGGACAGGCACGTGTGCGGTTTTTTTGAGGGGCGCCGGTTGGGGCCGCTCCCAATGGCCGGACATGACCACCATGCCCAGCAGTTTGAGGGTATTGCCGTAATAGTCATGGTCACGGATGGACCGGCGTTGCAGGTTGTCCCAAAGGTTATTGAGCCACAGCTGATTGTCGGGGTTGATCATTGCGCTGACCCCGAGCGCCGCCACAAAGGCTGGCTCATTCTGCGCTTCCTCGATCGCACTGCCGTCGATTCGGTAGCCACTGTTGAAGTTGCCCGGCTCATCGTGGGTGGTGGCGCGTGCCCAGCGGTTGAAGGTGGTCAAGGTGTACAGCGCACGCGGGTCACCGTACATCAGGTAATCCAGGCCGATGCGCCACGGGTAGCGGGCCGCGTTCCACGAATAGCTGCCGTCGTATGGGCCTTCCACCAGATCGGGCCGCGCCGGGGTGATCGAGGTGTCCAGGTGGCTGATGAAGTCCGGCACCAGCCCGCTGTTGGCGCTGTACCGTTGGGTAAAGTCACTGATGATCGAATAGGTCTTGTCGCGCACCGCCTGCCAGCGCTTGTCCCCGGTCATGGTGAAAAAGCTGTAGAGGTGCGACTGCATGAAGTCCGAGCTGCGGGTGGTGTACTCAAGCTCTGCGTCACCGTCGGTACCGGCCCAGTCGCCGAGCATCAGGTGCTGAGTCCTGGGGTGCACCTCGTGTTTCATGATCGCCGCCATCACCGTGTTGGCCTCGCTGCGATAGTCAATGGTGCCCTCGCTGCCCCATTTCTGATCGGCCAGCAGCAGGGCGTAGGCGATGTCCAGGTCGCCATCGGTGGCACTGACGTCGCCACGGAAAGGATCGGTGGAGTCGCCGCATCCCTCGGTCTGGTTCCAGGCCATCAAGCCGGGATCGGACGCTGCCGGGTGATCCTGGAAGTAGCGCACCATGCCGTCGAAAGTCCGTTGGGCCTGGTCATCGTAGTCGGCCATCATCACAGTAAGCAGCATGCCGTAGCCATGGGCCTCGGACACCGTGATGGTGTTGGGCGCGGCGCCACCACCCACGGATTTGTGGTCGGCGTTGACCTTGATGAAATACCGGCCGCTGCCGCATTCCCCCGACAGGTAAACCGCCTTCCAGTCCTTGTAGAACGTGACCAGTTGTTGATCCATGGTCGCCTGGGGCTGGCGATTGGGCAGGATGGTGCCGGGGTAGTAGGGCGCGTGGACATTCTGGGCCGCAACGCCGCCTGACCATGAACCGGCGGCCATGCACAGTGATAACAGCAGCGTGGGCAGATGCCGTCTAGGGTGACGCATGAGCTGACTCTCCAACCTGATCCAAAGGGCAAGGTCGCGAGGTTAGCGGCAGCGTGGATGTTCCACTGTCACAGGCTGTAACAGCCTAACCCGGGCGCAGCGCCAGGGTCAGGGTCAGGCGTGCGCCGCCCAACGGGCTGCGGGTGATCGACAGTTCCCCACGGTGCCAATGGGTGGCGCGCTTGGCCAGCGCCAGGCCCAGGCCAAACCCGCTGGGCTCGTCGCCGCCCATGGCCAGGCGCACGAAGGGTTCGAAGATCTTTTCGCGGTTTTCCGGCAGTACGCCCGGGCCGTCATCATCCACATGCAGCACCAGGTGCTGGCCCTGGCACGCAGCGCTGACGTTCACCCGTTCGCGGGCGTAGTTAATGGCGTTGCTTAACAGGTTGCGCACGATCAGATGCAGCAAGGCGCGGTCGCCGATCAGTTCCAGGTCGGCCGGGTCGGTGTCCAGGGTCAGCAAGCGATGGTGCCCGTCCAGCAGGGCAAACTCCTGCTGCAGCCAGGCATGGAGATTGATTGGCTCATGCTGCAGGTCGCTGGGTGCATCGGCCAGCCGGGCAAAGGCGAGGCTGGCGCGAACCAGCGACTCCAGCTCTTCGATATCGGTGTGCAGGCGCTCTTGCAGGCGGGTGCGGGTGTCGAGGTCGGCGCTTTTACTCAGCAGTGCCAGGGCAAAACGCATCCGCGCCAGGGGTGTGCGCAGTTCGTGGGACACCGCCTGGGAAACCTCCCGGTGGCGTTCGCCCATCGAGCTGATATCCAGCGCATGCCGTTGCAAGGTCAGCAGCAGCGGCGCCCACTCCTGGCTCATCGCGGGCAGCAGCGTGTTGGGCGAGCGGGCGAGGGTAGCAATGCAGGCATTAAGGGCATCGAGGTCATGGGTGTATTTGCGCCGGGCACGCAGGGCAATCCAGAGAAACAGCAGTACCGGCAGGCCGGCGACACAGGCGGTCACCCAGTACACCGGATATTGCAGCAGGTCCTTCACTTCGGCAGTTCCCCACAAGGGACCGAATTGAATCACCGTGTCATCGTCCAGCGGGAAGTAGGTGACGTCCTCATCACTGTTCTGCGCCGGCTGATGGTGGTCGAGCATCACAATAGCTTCAGGCGGCAGCTCGATATCATCCTTTTTCACCAGGCTCACCGGGTACTGAAAGCGTGCTTGCAGTGACTCGATGCGCGCCTCCCTTTGTTCGGCGGGCAAGGCCTTGAGTTGCTCGGCAACCAGATAACCCGGCCCGGCCATCAGGCGCAGGAAACTGTAGTCGCCGATAAACACCGCAGCGTTCGTGCACAACCACAACAGGTAAAAAGTGAGGGCGGCCCAGCTGGTGCCGGCCGCGATGGCCATCCACGGGCGAACTTTAGACAGCATGCTGGCTCCCCGTCGGGATTTCGACGAACAGGTATCCCTGCGCCGTGATGGTCTGGATGGTCACGGGGCACTCAAGGCTCATCAGTTTTTTGCGCAAGCGCGACACCCGCATATCAATCGACCGGTTCAGCCCGTCGTACTCCAGGCCGCGCAGGCGCTGGAGCAGTTTTTCCCGGGTGAGCAATACGCCGCAATGGCGGGCAAAGATGGCGAGCAACTCGAATTCGGCCACCGAAAACTGCAAGGGCGCCTCGCCAAGCCAGGCGAAGTGGTTGTTCAGGTCCAGCCGAAAAGCGCCCCACTGGTAGTAACTGCGGGGGGCCTGGGGATGGCGGCGCAGCAGCGAGCGGATCCTTGCCAGCAACAGTTGCGGGTCGATCGGCTTGACCACGTAGTCGTCGGCCCCGGCGGCAAACCCCACCAATTGTTCGGCGTTCTCGTCCAGGGCCGTCATCATCAGGATCAGCCCGGGGTAGTGGTCGCGAATCTGTCGGCACAGGGTAAAACCGTCGATGCCCGGCAGCATCACATCGAGGATCAACAGTGCCGGCTGTTCATCCTGGATACGCTGGGCGGCGCGGTCGCCACGGTGTTCCACTGCAACGCTAAAGCCTTCGGCGCGCAGGAACTCGGCCGTCAGTGCCGCCAGGGGCAGGTCGTCTTCGATCAGCAACAGGGTATCGGACATGGCTCAGCAGGATCGTTGCCAAAAAGTGCGCAGAGTGTTGCGCCCTTGCCCCCGGCTAGGCAAGGGCTGTTCATCACGGCATCACGGGCTGCTTGCGGAAGGCGGGCTGCGGTGTTTTCACCGGCCGGTACAGCAGGAAGTAATAGGCGCCCAAACAAATCAGCCAGCTGAAAATTGCCGTCCACACGTTGTGGGAAAGAAAGTGCGCCCCTTGCATCGTGCGGCTCACCGAAAGCACCGTGCCCAGGCCCAGCGCAAACAGGAACGCCGAGCGCGCCATCCGCGGTCGGCGATCCCTCAGGGCAAAAAACAACGCAAACAGCGCGAACCCGGTCGCCGCATGCCCGCCCGGCCAGCAACGGCCAGGCTTGTCGGTCGGCGGCCTGGGGCTCAGCAGTTCGCTGTACGTCTCCTGGCCGCCAAACTCCTTGACGCTCCACGGGCATTGCACCCCGGTCACCGTCTTCAACGGTGAAACGAACGAGGTGGCCAGTGCCAGCGACAGCACCAGGCAGCCCAGTTCCCGGCGATAGGGTTTGAGTCGCTCAAAGACAAAGGCCCCGGCAAACCCGGCGATTGCCAGCACCGAAAACACGATCACCATCTGCTTGGCGCGATCGTGAAGAATGTCCTCCAGAAAAAAACTGTGCCGGCCCACGAAGCCGCCTTCGGACGCGTCGTAGAACAGCCTGGCGATGTCCATGTCCAGCGACGTCAGCTCCAGCAGCAACATGGCCACCGCCAGAACGGCAGGCACACCGAGGCACAGCCAGAAGTTGAGGGGTTGGGATAACGGACGAACAGCGATTGCGTGCATGGCGAACTCAGACTCTAAAAAAAGCCCCGGTCAGACCTGGCCGGGGCATTTTGGTTAGCGTGTACTCACTTGGGGAACCTCGTCCTTGGGCACCCTCCAGCTCAGCAACTGTTGCTTGTAGCCATAACTGGCGCCCTGGTAGTAGGTGATGGCCCGCTGGATCAACGGGTCATCGCTGCCAACGCGGATTTCGTGGCTGTCGCCCAGGGCCTGGTCATGCCGACGCAAGCCTTGGCGCGGGCTGAGAATCGCCAGGTCCTTGCCGTCGAACAACCCCAGGTACTGGTAATTGCCGACCACTACCCGTGGCGGCAGCGGGTTGTCTTGCAGCAGGTTGCGGCCAAAGAACGTCGACTCGTAGCTCAGGTTCAGCAAGCCCAGCAGGGTCGGGGCGAGGTCGATCTGGCTGGCCAGCTTCGCGTTCTCGCCGGCTTCTACCAGCTTGGGTGCGTAGATGAACAGCGGGATCTGGTAGTTGACCATCGGCAGGTCTTCCTTGCCGGCGCTGCCCGCCGTGTGGTCGGCGACGAAAATAAAGATCGTGTTGTCGAACCAGGGTTTCTGGCGCGCCGCCTCCAGGAACTGGCCGATGGCATGGTCGGTGTACTTCACCGCGCCGTCGCGACCGTCACCGGATTTGATATCAATGCGGCCAGCCGGGTAGGTATACGGACGGTGGTTGGAGGTGGTCATCAGTTGCAGCAGGAATGGTTGCTGCTTGGCGTAGTCGGCGTCCGCCAGTTTCAGCGTCTGTTTATAGAGGTCTTCGTCGGCCATGCCCCAGGCGTTTTTAAAGCTGATTTCGGATTCGGGCACGCTGCTCTGGTCGACCACGCGGTAACCGTTGCCGCTGAAAAACGCGTTCATGTTGTCGAAGTAGCCCCGGCCGCCGTAGACAAACACGCTGTCGTAGCCGATGGCGTTGAGCTGCTGGCCGAGGCTGCCGAAACCGCTTTCCCGGCCGATACGCTTGACGATGGAGCGCCCGGGCGTCGGCGGGATGGCCAGGGTGATGGCTTCCAGGCCGCGGTCGGTGCGAGTGCCGGTGGCGTAGAAGTTATTGAAGTACAGGCTCTGTTTGCGCAGCGCATCGAGGTTGGGCGTGAGGTTATTCGGGTCGCCGTTGCTGCCCATGTACTTGGCACTGAAGCTTTCGATGGTCACCAGCACGATGTTGGGTTTGCGCAGCGTGCCCGGGTTGGTAATGGCGCGACGGATATCCAGCGGATCCGTGCCGATAAACCGTGCGTTGGGCTCGCTGAGTTCGGCGCGCAACTGCTTGGCGACTACATCCGCCGGCAGGCTCTTGTAGAACTGGGTGTAGTCCAGTTCGTTGTTACGGAAAGCGGCGAAGAACTGATAGGGGCCGTTGCTGGCCAATTCGTTGTTGTAGGCGTTACCGCCCTGGCTGCGCGGGCTGTCCTGGTTGATCAGTTGCAGGCTCAGGCCGGCCACCAGCAACAGGCCAAGGGCACTGAGCAGACGCTTGCGCATCGCAGGCAACGGCGCGTCCATGGCCGCGTTGAACGGTTTACGCAAGGCCACGCTCAAGACGATCGCCATCACGGCCAGCAGACTCAGCAGCTTACCGATCGGATACGACTCCAGCAGGTTGTTCAGCACTTCCTTGGAGTAGACCAGGTAATCCACGGCAATAAAGTTGAAGCGCACGCCGAACTCGTCCCAGAACAGCCATTCGGCCACGCTGGTGAAAAGCATGGCGAACAGGCTGACGGTGAGTACCGCCTGCAGGAACCAGCGATGGCCGCGACGGCGCCACAAGCCTGGCGGGCACAGCAGCAAATACAGGCCCAGGGGCAGGGCGGCATAGGCGAGGAAGCCGAGGTCATAGAGCAGGCCCACGCCGAATACCGGCAGCAGGTTACCGCTCACTTCATCCAGATGGGTTACCAGCAGCACGCTGCGGGTCAGTAGAAAAACCACCAGCCAGGCACCGGTTACCAACAGCAAATAGCGCATTGGCGCTGTTTTGGGAAAACCCATGTCAATGTTCCTTATTTTCGATGGGCGCGATCTTCGCGCTGACACTGTAGTCAGGTTGTGAACCTATAGTGAAAAACTCGTTAAGTCTCGCAATCGGTTGAAAACAGTAATCGGCGCGGCCTTCAGGCCTAGCCGTGAGCCATACTTGGCCTTAAGCTGCGCGAGCCAACACGGCCGTTACCGCGTACGGAGACACTGCCCATGCGAATTTTATTGGTTGAAGACAACCGCGATATTCTGGCCAACCTGGCCGATTACCTGGGGCTGAAGGGCTACACCGTAGACTGTGCGCAGGACGGTTTGTCGGGCCTGCACCTGGCTGCCACCGAACATTACGACCTGATCGTGCTCGACATCATGCTGCCTGGCATTGATGGCTACACCCTGTGCAAACGCCTGCGTGAAGACGCGCGCCGGGACACGCCGGTGATCATGCTCACCGCCCGCGACCAGCTGGATGACCGGCTGCAGGGCTTCAAGTCCGGCGCCGATGACTACCTGCTCAAGCCGTTTGCGCTGTCGGAGCTGGCCGCGCGTATCGAAGCAGTGCTGCGTCGTGCCCAGGGCGGCGGGCGCCGTGCCTTGCAGGTGGGTGACCTGAACTACGACCTCGATACCCTGGAAGTCACCCGCGAAGGGCGCCTGCTCAAGCTCAACCCGGTCGGCCTGAAGCTGCTGGCGGTGCTGATGCAGAAAAGCCCGCATGTATTGCGCCGTGAGATTCTCGAAGAAGCCTTGTGGGGTGATGACTGCCCGGACAGCGACAGCCTGCGCAGCCATGTCCATCAACTGCGTCAGGTGATTGATAAACCCTTCGCCAAGCCGTTGCTGCAAACGGTGCACGGTGTGGGTTATCGCCTGGCCGAGGGTCGTGATGGAGTTTAAGCAAAGCCTTGCCCAACGGATCATCATCGCCTTCGCCTTGATGAGCGCGCTGGTGGCGGGGGCCTTCGCCATGGGCATCGTCGCTACGGTGCACCTGGTGGAAGAAAAACTCATATCGGCAGGCCTGGGCGGTGACTTGCAACGGCTGCTGCTGATGGACAGCGTCGAGGACTGGAGCCATCGCCCCGAGCCCGACCAGTTGTTCTACTTCAGCGGCGGCCCCGGCGATTTTGAACTGCCCAAGGACTTGCGCCACCTCGACGCCGGTTTTCACGAGGTGTTCCGCGAACAGCTTTCCTACCACGCAATGGTCGAAATCGTTGACGGTCGCCGTTATGTCCTGCTGCAAGACCAGAGCGATTTTGAAGAACGCGAGCGCGTGCTGTTTGCTGTCGTGCTGGTGGGGTTTGTACTCAGCCTGGCGCTGGCGGTATTTCTCGGTTGGGTACTGGCGCGCAAGGTAATGGCGCCGGTCGTACGCCTGGCCCGCCAGGTGCGGCATCGCGACCAATTACTTGGCCTGGCACCCCCGCTGGCGCCGGATTATGCGGCCGATGAAGTCGGTGAACTGGCCGTGGCCTTCGATGCAACCCTGGGCCGCTTGCGCCAGGCGTTGTCCCGGGAGCAGCTGTTTACCAGTGACGTGAGCCACGAATTGCGCACCCCGCTGATGGTGCTCGCCAGCTCCTGCGAACTGTTGCTGGAGAACCCCGCGATTGACCAGCGCGGCCGCAAGCAGGTCGAGCGCATTGCGCGGGCCTGTGAAGAAATGCGCGAACTGGTGCAGACCTTCCTGATGCTGGCCCGTGCCCAGCGCGAGGAGGCCGGCATGTCGCCCCAGGCCAACCTGGCCCAGGTGGCCGAGGACTTGCTGGGGATCTGGCGTGAGCCGATCGAGCGCAAAGGCCTTGAGCTGATCTATCAACCGGGCAATCCACTGGATACCCGCTACAACGCGACCTTCCTGCACGCGGTCATGGGCAACCTGTTGCGTAATGCCCTGCACTACACCGAGCATGGCTTGATCCGCCTTACCCTGGAACCGAGCGGTTTTGTGGTGGAAGACACTGGCGTGGGCATTCCCGAGGACAAGCGCGAAGCGATGTTCGAACCGTTTGTGCGTGGCAGTGAAAAGCGCGGTGAAGGCCTTGGCCTGGGTTTGTCCTTGGTTCAGCGCATCTGCGAGAACCAGGGTTGGAGCGTCAGCCTCAGCACCATGGAGCCCAACGGCTGCCGCTTTCACGTCGAATTGAGTCAGGTCAAAGCCTGATGCCTGCCCTGCCGCTAAGCTGCGGCAGACTTCTTGATTTTCGCCGAAGATGGCACCATGCCACGACTTGTGTCTGCAAAGTTTTGTAATGTATACGATTCGACAGGACAAGTTTTTCACAACGTGTTGACCTGTTGATCACAGGATTCTTTTTAAGGTTGTAGGCATCAGTAACTGGAGACCCGGTGATGCCTACCCCGATCAAGCTCGAATTTTCCGAAAAGTACGACGATCAGCACGCGCAGAATTATTTACTCAAACATCAGGACAATCTGGCTCGCCGGTTGTCCCACAAACGCGACGAGCAATTGGCCCGTGGTGCGCTGGCCATGGCCGGTGAGCCTGGCCTGGTGCTGGACCTGCCATGTGGTGCCGGGCGTTTCTGGCCGTTGCTGGCCGAAAAGCCCAACCGCGTGATCATCGGTGCCGACAACTCCGCGTCGATGTTGAAGATTGCCACCGTCGCCCAACCGGCGGATGTGGTGAAACGGGTACGCCCCTTGCAAACGTCTGCCTTTGATATCGATTTGCCAGATAACGCGGTCGACAGTATTTTCTGCATGCGCTTGATGCACCACATTGGTGACCCCGAGCACAGGCTGGCAATACTGCGCGAATTTCAGCGTGTTACCCGAGACAGCGTGATTATCTCGCTGTGGGTGGACGGCAACTTCAAGGCGTGGAAACGCAAGCGTGCCGAAGTGCGGCGTCGCAACAAGGGTGAGCAGGAAGGTTACCAAAATCGGTTCGTGTTACCGGCTGCTACTGTTGAGGCAGAGTTTGAGCAAGCCGGTTTCCGTGTTCAGGAATCCCTGGACTTCATACCGCTCTACGCCATGTGGCGAGTGTATGTATTGCGCAAGAGGTAACAGGATGGCTGTCGAGTGTTTACCAGGTAGTGAAGTAGCTCCCGAGGAGCGATTTGATTATTTCTGGCGCCAGCAGGGCGAGTGGGTCGAAGAGCCCAATCGTCGTCGCGGCGGTGAAAGTGGTGTGCAACGGGTGACGGGCACCCATGGGCGTTTGCTCTATAGCAAGCGCCAGACGGGCCATATCTACCGCAGTTGGCTCCATCCGTTTGGGCGCCCCACTGTGTTGCGTGAGCGTGATGCCCTGAAGGGCCTGCGTTTACTGGATGTACGCGTGCCGGAGTTGGTGTTCTGCGAGGCCCGTCGCGATCCTGAGCACCAATGGAAGGCGTTGTTGGTCACGGCGTCGCTGGACGGTTTCGACGAGATCGAAAACTGGTACGCCGCCGGTGGTCGTGAGCAGTATGGCGAGTTGGTGCATGAGCGTTTGCTCAAGGAACTGGCTGGTACGTTGGCGCGGATGCACAAGGGGCGTTGGCAGCATGGTTGCCTGTATATCAAGCATATCTTTGTGCGGGTGACGGGTGAGGGTGACGCGGCGAAGGTTGAGGTGGCGTTGCTGGATTTCGAGAAGTGCCGGCAGCGCTTGACGGCTATGCGGGCGGCCCGGCATGACATGTTGCAGTTGCGTCGCCATTCGTCGTGGAATGCTACGGACTGGCAAAAACTGAGCTACTTTTACGAGACGGCGTTTGGCAGCGCTATCAAGGGTTTAACGTAATGAAGCTAGAAATTGCACGAGGTTTGTTTCTGTTGGGGGCTTTGGGCATAGCTGCCCTGGCCCTGGCTGCCTGGGAGCAGCCCCGGACACAAGTTCTCAGTGCGGTGCAGGGTGTCGGGCAGCAATGCCCGATGCCGCGGATCGCCAAGGTCGGTGTCGCGGCCAAGCCTGATCATGAGTTGTTGTTGTTCATGTTTGGGATGTCCCAAGGGATGAGGCCACAGAGTTGAAGAGATTGAAGCCCAAATAAAAGGCCTCGCTAGTTCGAGGCCTTTTATTTGGGCTTGGGTTTTGGGTTGGTTGGTTGGTTGGTTGATCGAGTACATATCCGTTGCTGCGGTAACGGCGGCTTATGGTTCCGCTCTTACAGCGGGTCACTTTTGGCAAACGCCCCAAAAGTAACCAAAAGGTCTTTGCCCCACCACTCGGTGCCTCGCCTAGGCTCGGCATGCCCGCACTCCGGCACGGCTCCGCGGGCCGCCGCGACGGGCCATCCATGGCCCGGCGCGGCTAAATCGGCATCCTTGCCGATTTACCCGCTCCACCGTGCCTGCTTGCGGCCATCGTGGTTGACGGGGCCCGCAGATCAAAATCAAAAGCAGATCAAAAGCAGAGCACAGCGGCCTACCGGCCGGCTTGAGTGTTTAACAGCCAGATCAAAAGCCAGAGCGAATGCAGATCTGCTTTTCTGTGGGAGCTGGCTTGCCTGCGATGCAGACACCTCGGTGCATCAGGTACACCCAGTTGATGCCATCGCAGGCAAGCCAGCTCCTACAGTGCACCGTGCCCGCTTTAGCTTTTGATTTTGCTCTTCAACACTCAAGCCGGCCGGTAGGCCGCTGTGCTGTTGATCTGCTTTTGATCTTGATCTTGGGCGCCCCGTTAAACCACGCTGGCCGAACGCAGGTATTACGGAGCGGGTAAACCGGCAGGACGCCGGTTTAGCCGCGACGGGGCAGGGACGCCCCGTCGCGGCGGCCCGCGGAGTAATGCCGGAGTGAGGGCACTCCGGGCCTAAGCGAGGAGCCGAGTGGTGGGGCAAGAGCGTTTTGCTTACTTTTGCGCTTTTCAAAAGTGAGCCGCTGTAAGAGCGGAACCAATAGCAGCCATAACCGCAGCAACGGATATGCCCCCAATCAGCCCCCAATCAAACCAGATGCAGATGGTTATCCCAAAGCCCCGCCGGCAACTCCAGCGGCTTGCCCACCAACGGCACCTGCCGACAATCATAAAACCGGCAACGGCCCTGCCCGGAAGTCACCACAAACCCATCAGCCACCGCACCCACCCCGGCACAATCCGGCAACGGCCCGTCCAGCAGCAACTGCGCGCTGTCCATGTTCCAGATAAAGAATCGATTCCCCCGTGGCGCCGTCAACGCCACCAGCCGCAACTCACTGTGCACCGCAACGCTGGCCGTGTAATGCCCCATGGCCTGCAGCTGCTCATCCGCCACCGGAAACGCCACAAACGCCTGCCCCGGTCGCTTGATCGCCAGCAACTCCGACCGCTCATGAGACGCCCCCATGAACTGCTGCCCCGCGAGGATCGTCCCGTCGCTGGCAATCCCCATATGCCGCACACTGTTCATCTGCTGGCCCAGGGTCTCCTTGCTCAACAGCGTCCCGTCGCGCTTCATCAGGACCAGGCTCGGCTCCATGGCATTCAGGTTCATCTCCACCCGGCTCTCAGCCTCAGTGCGAATCCCGCCGTTAGCCACCACCAGCGTCTCGCCATCAGGCATCCACGACACCTGGTGCGGCCCAATCCCATGGGTAGAAATCTCCCCGGTGTGCACCAACCGCTCACCTTCGAACCGATACACCCCAAGCAAGCCGCGACCCGGATCGGACGTGTCGTTCTCCGTGGCATACAACCACTCGCCATCCTTGTGCACCACCGCATGCCCATAAAAGTGGCGATTGGCGTTGGACGTAATGGTCTGCAGCAGCGCCCCGTCACGCAAGTCGATCAGGTAGCTCTCGGTGCCCGGCCGGCGGGCGACAAACAGTGCAATCGGCAATGTCGGGTGGTTGATGATGTCGTGGCAACGTTGGCCAACCTGGGTCGCAAACACTTGTTTGCCGTCCAGGTGGAAGCCGACGGCGTAGTGCTTGCCATCACCGTCATCGCGCGCTGAGAGCAGTAGCGGGCTTTTGCCCTTCTGCTTGAACAGCGTCCAGCCACCCAGGGTAATTGCGCTGAGCAGCACGCTGCCGAGGGCCAAAGCCTGTCGCCTGAGCATCATCAGTCACCGTCGTTGGCGTTAAAGCCCAGTTGGATGCCCAGCGCCTTGGCCAGTTCGCCTTCGTGCAGGCGGTGGACCACGTTGAGGCTGTCGTAGATGTCGTTGAGTTGCTGGCGCCCGGCATCGTCGCCCAGCAGTTCGTTCAGCGAGCGCTGATTGCTGGCGAACAGTTTCAGGGACGCGGCATACGCGGCGTCGATCTTGTCAGCCAACGGCTTTTGATCGGCAGGCAGCAGGCCGCGCAAGCCTTTGTTGTCGACGCCGACCCAGACGGTCTGGGCGGCAGCCAGGCTGGCTTCCAGGCTTTGCAGGGACGACTGGCTGCGCCACGCATCGGCCTGGAACGGTTGCGGGATGCCCTTGGTCTGGCGGCCCATCGGGGTGCCGAGTTTTTTCTTCAGGGTGTCCAGCGCAGTCACTTGAACCCGCAGCAGGTCGGCGATGGCTTCGTGGGAATCGGCGTAGCGCTGGTTAGGAAACTTGGTCATCTGCGCCAGCATGCCGTCGGTGCTGTTCCAGCTCGACAGGATTTCTTCGGCCAGCAGTTTCTGGCGCTCGCCGATGGCTACCAGCAACGGGCAGTAGCGGGCTTTTTGCGTCTCGTCCGCCAGATCGGTCTTGGCGTCGTAGAGGATGTATTCGTAGGCCGACAGGCCCTGCACCACGACGCTGGATTTGGCCAGGGCGGCGGCGTCGATCTGTGGTTGGGCGGTCACCAGTTGCTCGACTTGACGACCCACCAGGTTTTTCTTGTCCGGCCAGAACTGCACCTGCCACGAGCGGTTGCCCTCGGCCAGCGGGCCGATCAGCAGCGGTTGCAACTCGGCCCAGGCCTTTTGCGCGTGCAGGAAGTCGGCGCGGGCGGTCTCCAGGCTTTCCTTGCCCTGGCAGTAGGCCAGGGCGCTGACGGCCAGTTGGCGGTCGGCTTCAACCCAGCGGCTGTAGGTCGGCAGGATCACTTGCTTGGCGATGGCCGCCGAGGTCACCGCTTGCGGATCCTGGGGCGAGCACGCACCGAGGGCGAGGGCGGCCAGGCTGGTGAACAACAACTTGGGACGGAACATGTCGAGCTCCCTTCTGTAATTAGGACAAAGCTTATAAAGAATTCAGAAATGCCAGCAACGCGGCGCGCTGCTCGGCATTGAACGACAACACATGCTGCTGCGCCGCCTGGGCTTCACCGCCGTGCCACAGCACGGCCTCCATCAGGTTGCGGGCGCGGCCGTCATGCAAGAACTGGGTGTGGCCACTGACGGCTTGCGTCAGGCCAATGCCCCACAACGGCGGCGTGCGCCAGTCGCGGCCACTGGCTTTGAATTCGCTGCGGTTGTCGGCGAGGCCGTCGCCCATGTCGTGCAGCAGCAAGTCGCTGTAGGGGCGAATCACCTGGTTAGCCAATTCAGGTTCGGCGGCGATGGGCGCCGTGGTGAATTGCGGGGTGTGGCAGCCCTGGCAACCGGCCTGGTAGAACAGGTTTTTCCCGGCCAGCACTTGCGGTGCGTTGACGTCGCGGCGGGCGGGGACGGCCAGGTTGCGGGTGTAGAACAGCACCAGGCGCAGGATGTTGTCGCTGACCTCAGGCTCGCCATCCGGGCCATTGCCGTTGGGCGCCTGTTTGCAGGCCACTTGTGCATCGGTGCAGTCATCGAACGGTCTCAGGGAGGTGGTCAGGCCCATATCACCAGAGAACGCGTGAACATTTTGTTGATTGAGGTTCGGTTGCCCGGCTTTCCAGCCAAATCGACCGAGTACGGTCTTGTGTTGCGCGTCGTCCCAGACCCAATTCGCCCGCCCGACAATGGCTTCCTTGTCGGCGGTTTTCGGGTCGGTGTTGCGCAGGATGTCGGCGTCGGGGATCGCTTCGAGCAGCCCCAGGCCGATCATCGGCGGTGCAACCCGCGCCGAGAAGCGCGTGTCGGGGTGCATCGGCCCATAACCGAGCTGGGTGATTTGCAGGGCAGGCTTGCGCAATTCGACCACGGTGCCGTCCTTGAAGCGGACGTTGACCGGCGTGTAGTCGACCCGCACCTTGCCCTCCGGGGCGACGCCGGGCACGGCCATGTCCTGCAATTGCCCACCGTAGACCGGCTCGGGGACTACACCCAGTTGCTCGATGACCTTCACATAGGGCGGTGCATCGGGAATCGACAGGCGTACCAGCATCGACACCGCGTTGGGCGCATCGGGCAATGGCGGATGCCCACGGCCATCCTTGATATGGCAGTTCTGGCAGGCATTGGTATTGAACAGCGGGCCCAGCCCGTCGCGGGCAGTGGTGGTGGACGGGGCAATCACCCAGGGGCTGCGAAAGAAACTGTTGCCGACGCTGAAGTCCAGGCGCCGGGTGGGCGACAGGTTGGCCGAGGGCAGGGAGAAGGCGTTCTGGTCGGTCTTCCTCACCGTGGTCGCGCCACCGGCACGCGCTTCACCAGGCTCGGCCTTGGTGAATCGCGGGGCGTCATCGCAGGCACTCAGGCTCAAGGCCATCAACAGTGCAGACAGGCGAAGGGGCGAACGGGACATCAGTCTTCCTGAACGTAGGCTGAAAATAAGGCCGCAAAGTCTAACAGGGCAGGGCGGATTGAATAAGAGCAATTATCGTTTGGTGGTATCCGATTCATTCCCGCTAGAATGACCGCACATTTTTCTCTGGAGGTGGCCAATGCAGGCTCTCGACGCTTTGCTCAACCGTGTTTCCGTGCCGCGACTGCTGGACCCGGCACCGACCCAGGAGCAGCGCGACCTGCTGTTCGCCGCTGCCATGCGCGCGCCCGACCACGGCCAACTGCGCCCTTGGCGCTTCCTGACGGTGGAGGGTGCGGCACGTGAGCGCATGGGCACCCTGCTGGCCGAAGCCGCCCGCCTGCAGGACGCCGACGCGCCCCAGGCCGCGATCGACAAGGCGCAGAACGGCCCGCTGCGGGCGCCGTTGGTGGTGGTGGTGATTGCCCGCCTGCAAGAACATTTCAAAGTGCCAAAATCCGAGCAGCTGCTGGCGGCGGCCTGTGCGGCTCACGGGATTCTGCTGGCGGCGTACGCCCAGGGGATCGGCGCGGTGTGGCGCACCGGTGAGTTGTCGTACTCGGCCCATGTCGCCAAAGGCCTCGGGCTGAAGGCGGATGAGGAAGTGATTGGCTTCCTCTACCTGGGCACCCCACAAAACCCGCCGCGTACGGCCCCGAAAGAAGACCTCGCGCCGTTTGTGGCGGCCTGGACGGGTCAATAAGGCACCGCGACTCTAAATGTGGACGGGCTTGTGTGGGAGCGGGCTTGCTCGCGAATGCGGTGTGTCAGTCAATACATGTACCGACTGATCCACCGTATTCGCGAGCAAGCCCGCTCCCACATTGGGTGCTTACTGGCTTCAAGCCCGGGTCAAACCCGAAACTGATCCATCAGCTTCATCTGCTGGCTGGCCAGGGCATTGAGCTGGCTGCTGATGGCCGCCGATTCGGTGGCCTGGCCGGTCAGGGTTTCGGTCACTGTGCGGATTGCCGAGACATTGCGGTTGACCTCTTCGGCCACCGCACTCTGCTGCTCGGCAGCGCTGGCGATTTGCAGGTTCATGTCGCTGATCACCGTCACTGCATCGCTGATCTTGCCCAGGGCCTGCACCGCCTGATGAATCTGCCCGGCGTTGTTCTGCGCCTGGGTCTGGCTCGAATGCATGGTCGCCACCACTCCACGGGTGCCAGTCTGGATGCGTTCGATCACCAGGCGAATCTCCTCCACTGAATCCTGGGTGCGCTTGGCCAGGTTGCGCACCTCGTCGGCCACCACCGCAAAACCGCGCCCGCTTTCCCCGGCTCGCGCCGCTTCAATCGCAGCGTTCAGGGCCAGCAGGTTGGTCTGTTCGGCGATGCTGCGGATCACTTCCAGTACCGAGCCGATCTGCTCGCTGTTCACCGCCAGGGCTTCGACTTCGGTCACGGCCTTGCTGACTTCTTCGGCCAGGGTGGTGATGTCGCGGGTGCTGCGTTCAATGATCTGCATGCCTTCGCGGGCTGACTGGTCGGCGCCGCGGGCCGCGCTGGCGGCGTTGGAGGCGCTGTTGGCCACGTCGTGGGCGGTGGCGCTCATTTCATTCGAGGCGGTGGCCACCTGGTCGATCTCACGGAACTGCACCTGCATGCCTTCGCTGGTCTGGCGCGCGATTGCCGAGGACTGGTCGGCGGTGCCACGGGCTTCGGTGATGCTTTGCTTGATCTGCGCGATGGTCGGCTGCAGCTTGTCGAGGAAGCGGTTGAACCAGTTCACCAGTTCCCCCAGTTCATCTTTTTTACCGTAGGCCAGGCGCTGGGTGAGGTCGCCGTCGCCGCTGGCGATTTCCTTGAGCATGGCGGCCACGCTGTTGATCGGCCGGGTCACGCCGGTGGCGGTCAGCCAGATCAGCAACAGGCCCAGCAGCCCTGCGGCTGCGCCTACCAGCAACGCCTTGACGGTGCCACTGGCCTGGGCCTTGTCGAGCACCGCCTGGAGTTTGAGCGAGTCTGCCAGCAGCACTTGTTTGGGCAGTTTGATTACCACGCCCCAGGATTTGGCGTCGGCAATCGGTTTGACCGGGTACACGGCGCGAATCGTGCCGTCTTCCTCGCGGATCTTGCGGGTATCGCTGGCCAACAGCTGCACGATTTCCTTGCCTTCGGCGCCAAGGGTGTCGATCAGGTTTTTGCCGACTTTGGCGGGTTCACCGCTGTAGCCGGCGATCAGCCCGGTGCTGGAGATGATCTCCAGGTGCCCGGCGCCGTCGAACAGCTCTTTCTGCACCGCATCGGTCGCCGCTTGCAGGGCGTTGAGGGCGAGGTCCACACCGACCACGCCGATCACTTTGCCGTCGACCAGCAGCGGCAGGGAAATGGTGGTCATCAACACCGGCTTGCCGGCTACGGTGTCTTCATACGGGTCCAGCAGGCAGGTGTTTTTTGTGTCTCGTGGGCAGGTGTACCAGATGTTGTAGGGCGTGCCGCTGAGGTTGAGGGTGGTCTTGGTCAGGTCATCCTCGACCATCACGGTGTTCAGGCCTTCACCGCCAGCGCGGCTCCAGTAGCTGGAAAAGCGGCCTTTTTCGTTGGACACACGGGCGGCATCATTGACGAATTCACTGTCTTTGCCATCGAGGGCGTTGGGCTCGAACGACAGCCAGATGCCGAGCACCTTGGTGTTGCGGTCGAAGGCGGTTTTCAGGCTGTGGTTGAGTTCTTCACGCAGGGCCCCGGCATCCAACGAGCGCTTGCCGGCCAGAGTGCGCAGGTCCTTGATCTGGTCGGCCAGGGCCGTCACCACCAACAGGCTTTCACCGAAGGTTTTTTGCAGTTGCACCGCTTGCTCGGCGGCCTTGGCCTGCAGCAGGTTCTGCACACTGTCGGTGAGCATTCGCGAGCTTGAATCGCTGATCAGTTGATCGTTCTGGCTGGTCTGGTAAAGGTTCATGCCCACAACAAGGGCAATCACCCCCAGCAGGCACAGACCGGACAACAGCACGATTTTCAAGCGAATGGAGAGGGTGTCGAACATAGAAGTACCCGCGAATGGACTTATTAGTATGCAAGCTCACGCGAGTCCATTCGGCGCTATGCCCGGAACATCGGCTTGGGCCGGCAGTTCATGAGCGGGAGCCGATGAGCGGTAGTCAGGGTGTCAGGTGGGTTGCGGGAGACGTTCCGGTCGCGACCAGATCCACAGGTTGCCCATGCTCATTCCGGCGATGGCCAGGTAGATCGGCCAGCCGTGGTCGAGCATCACCAGCATCAGGCCGGCGCACAGCAGCATGCTCACGGTGGCGCTGACTTTGGCCCGGCGGGCGATGATCTTGCCATTGCGCCAATTGAACAGGATCGGCCCGAACAGCCGGTGGTTTTCCAGCCAGGCACTCAGGCGCGGCGAGCTTTTGGTGGCGGCCCAGGCGGCCAGCAGGATGAACTCGGTGGTGGGCAAGCCCGGTACCACAATCGCAATCAAGCCGATGCCCAGGCTGACGTAGGCCAGCAGGCCGAACAGGACGCGGGCGATTTTGGATGAGGATTGGGTTTTGCCGGTCATGGGTGCGGTTTGCATGGATGGATTTACGAAGGATTCAAAGTGAAACCGGATCAAAATGTGGGAGCGGGCTTGCTCGCGAATGCGGTGGTTCAGTCACCAGATATATTGACTGATCCACCGCATTCGCGAGCAAGCCCGCTCCCACATTTGATTGCATTCCAATCAGGGAATCAGGCCAGCTCAGGGGCGCTAGCGTACGCCTGTTCCAGCAACACGGTGAAGCGCACGAACGCATCAATCGCGCCTTTCTCCACTTCGGCTTCTTCTTCAGCGGTGAATTCCAGTGCGTCGAGGGTGCGGGTGAAGCGCTTCCAGCCTTCAGCGCGACCCCCCGCCGGCTCGCCCAGGTGACGGGCACCGAAGGTTTCGCTCAAACCCAGGCCCACGGCACGCTTGATCAGGAACGCGGCGCCCAGCTTGGAGCCTTCGGACACGAACAGCCAGCCCAGGGCTTCGGCCTTGCTCGGGTTTTTCACCGCGCCGGCCACCGGTGCCGGTACTTCGGTGTCCAGGTCGCCCAGGTCCAGCTTGGCCGCTTCGGCACGGCAGCGTTCGGCGAGGTCAGGGACGATCTTGATCAACTCTGCATCGTTGTACAGCGCCACCAGCTCCGACTGGAACAGGTACTGCGCGACCACGAAGCGGGCGAAGTTGGCCTGGGTTTCAAACGGTGCATGGGCCTTCACCAACGCATCGAGCTTGGTGTGCGGTTCGTTGGTGATCTGGTTCAGGCGCTGGGAGCGCAGGGCTGCACGTTCTGCGGTAGGGGAGGCGGTCATCGGGGAGTCCTTGAGAAGAGAAAGCGTCTGGTTGCCAGGCTGTTATGAACTAGACGAACCAGAAGACGCGTCACAGTAAAAAATCCTCACCCCGGCGCAGATTAAATCGCGCCGGGGTGAGGCTCCATGGATCAGATGTCCCAGATCAGATTGATCGCAAAGTTGCGGCCCGGCTGGGTCAGGCGGTCGAGGTTGGCCGGGCCGGTCACACCGGCTTCGCCGACGCTGTCGTAGCTGCGCACGTCATCCCAGTTCCAGTATTTCTTGTCCGTCAGGTTGTACAGGCCGCCGTTGATGGTCACGTCGTTGGTGACCTTGTAGAAGCCGGTCAGGTCGACGATGCCGAAACCCGGGGTCTTGAACGGGCCGTTGGCGCTGTTGCCGTCAGGGGCGAAGAAGGTGGTGCTGTCGACGCGGTCCTGTTTCTTGACCAGGGTCCAGCTGACCAGGGCACCGTAGTTCTGCTGGTCATAGCCCAGGCCGAACACGCCCTTGAGCGGGTTGACGCTGTTCAACGGTTCGCCGTTGTCGTCATTGCGCCCGTAGGTGTAGGCAATCGAGCCTTGGGTATACAGGCCCTGCGGTGCGCCGAATGCGTCGAGGCTCAAGCGGCCCTTGGCCTCCACGCCCTTGATGGTGGCGTGCTTGATGTTGTTGGCTTCGAACTGCTGGACGGTGCCACCGGCAACCGAGGCATCTTCGTCGATGAAATCACGGTACTTGTTGTAGTACACCGCCACATCAAACGAGCCCGAGTCGAAGTTGCCGCGAATCCCGGTTTCTACACCCCGGCTGCTTTCCGGCTTGAGGTCCGGGTTGGGTTCGACGGTGTAGCCCTGCTGCAGGTTTTCAAAGCGGCCATACAAGGCCTTGGCCGACGGGGTGCGATAGCCTTCGGCGTATTGGCCGAACCAGGTGTATTGCTCGGTCAGGGCGTAAGTCACGCCGAATTTTGGCGTTACACGGTGCCAGTTCTTTTCCGAATCGCTATGGTCGTAGATGCGTGTCGGGTCAACGGTATTGAGGAATTCCTGGGTCAGCTTGGGTTTGAGCTGGATGTAGTCGTACCGCACGCTGGGCAGGAAGGTCCACTTGTCCCAGGCAATCTGGTCCTGGGCAAACAGCGCGTAGGAGTTGATGGTAGGGTCGGGGAAGTCGCTGGCTTTTTTCACGCTGTCGGCGGCCGACGGGCTTGGTGCACCGATGGCGGTGCAGCCTGCGCCGACCGCCAGGCAGGTCGCGGCGCCTTCACGGGAACCGGTGACTTTCTGCTGTTTGAGGGTGGTGCCGTAGGTCACGACATGGTCGGTTTCGCCGATGCTGAAAGCCTTGTCCAACTGCGCGTCGAATACCCACTGTTTCTCTTCGTACAGGGTTTCGCGGGTGCGCAATACCTTGCGCGATGGCTGGTAGATTTCTGCGGTGGTCTGGTCGGTCTTGGCGATCTGGTAGTTGAGGCTGGTCTTGATGTGATCGGCAATCGGCGAGTCGAGGGCGAACTTGTTTTCGATGCCGAAGCGTTCTCGGGTGATGGTGTCGTTGCCCGTGCGGCCGCGGTAGAAGTTGAAGCCCTGGCCACCGACAAACGGGCCACCCACTGCGTTTTTCAGGTTGGTGTCGCGATCGTCCTTGAACTTTTCGTAGGTCAGGCCCAGGCGGTTCTCTTCGCCGTAGTTCCAGCCCAGTTTGGCCAGCACGTTGGTGGTGCGCGCATCTTCCGGGTTGGCGCCGGTGCGCGCCAGGCCGGTGGCGTTATTGCCGTCGTAGGATTCCATCTCGTGACCGTTGCGCTGGCTCAGGTGCAGCAAGCCGTCGAAGTCCTGCACGCGACCGGCGACGGTGCCGGAGGTCAGCCAGCTCTCGTCGGCGGAGCTGTAGCCGGTCTTCAGGCGCGCGCCGTAGTCCTGGCCGGGCTTGATGATGTCGTTGGGGTCGAGGGTGAAATAGCTCACCGCGCCGCCGATGGCGCTGCTGCCGTACAAGGCCGAGGCCGGGCCGCGCAGGATTTCCACGCGCTTGACGATTTCCGGGTCGACGTAGTTGCGGCGGGTCTTGGCGTAGGGGCCGTTGAAGAAGTTGTCGGGGACTTCGACGCCGTCCACCTGGGTCAGGATGCGGTCGCCGTCGATCCCGCGAATGTTGTAGCCGGCATTGCCGGAGCGGGTGCCGGCACCGCCCACCGAAACACCTGGCTCATAACGCACCAGTTCACGGATGGTGTTGACGTTCTGGCGGTCCAGTTCTTCGCGGTCGTGCACGGTCACGGTGCTGGGCACGCTGTCCACGGCCTGTTCCTGGCGGGTGGCACTGATGGTCATCTGTTGCAGGGTGATGGCGCCGACGGCGACGCGTTTTTCCAGCACGATGTTGTTGTTGCCCAGTTTGCGATAGCCCAGGTTGGTCCCCACCAACAGCCGGTCCAGGGCTTTATCCGCCGGCAATGAGCCGCGCACGCCAGGGGACGACACACCCTGGCCCAGTTCTGCCGGCAGGCCGACTTGCCAGCCGGTCACCGCGGTGAAGGCGTTCAGCGCCGAGACCAGGGATTGCTGCTCGATGCTGAAGCTGTAATTGCCCTGGCTGCGGCTGGCAGGCTCGGCGGCGGTGGCAGCCATGACGGGCGCACCGGCCAACAGGATTGCGGCCGTCAGCAGCGACAAGCCCTGGCGGCGAACGGGCGAAGAGGACCGGCGGTTGAAACGAGACGACATCGAGAGCGCTCCGGAAGGTACGAATCTTATAGTTGCGCACTGAATCAAATAGGAATCAGTTGCATTGGCTATAACGAGACGTATCGTCGCTGGCTATCGAGTAAAAATAATTCTCATTTAGTTCAGGATCACCAGCGCCGGGTATTCCGAGAGCTTGGCCGAGGTGATGTGGGCCAGGGAGCGCACCACGTCGAGCGGCTGGTCGAGCCGGTAATTGCCGGTGACGGCCACGCTGGCGAGCCTGTCGTTGTTGTTGACGATCCAGCCGGGGTAGTAGCGACGCAATTCGGCCAGTACTTCGCTCATCGGGCAGTTTTCGAAGATCAACCGGCCGTCGACCCAGGCCAGGTCCTTGGTGGTGTCGAGCTTGGCCGGTTGGCCGAAGCCCTTGGGCCCGATGCGGATACTTTCACCGGCGCTCAGGCGCACCCGCGCGTCGTCAAACGTGTTGCTCAGGTCGACATCACCGCGCTGTACCTGAACCTGGGCTTCACCGTTCAAGTAGCGCACCGCGAAAGAGGTGTCCCTCACGCTGGCGCGCACCGGGCCGGCGTCGATTTCCAGGGGCAGGCCACGGCTGGGCAGCACTTCGAAAAACGCCTCGCCCTGATACAGGCGGGCGATGCGCTGGTGGTCCTTGATGCTGCTGGAGAAGGCTGAATTGGTGTTGAGCAACACTTTCGAGCCATCGTCCAGTTGCAGGCGCTGGCGCTCGCCCACCACGGTCAGATGGTCGGCCTGCAGGCGCATAGGCAGGTTGCTGAAGCTGAACAGGCCCAGCAGCAACACGGCGGCAGTGGCCAGGGGCTTCCAGTGCGGTTTGATACGGCGCCAGGCGCTGGGTTTGCGTGGCGCATTCAGGGCGACGGCAGCGCTGTGAACGGGCGCTCCGCTCCAGGCAGTCTGGGCCTTGTTGAAGGCTTCGGCGTTTAACGGGTCGTTGGCGAGCCAGGCTTCAAATTCCGCTTGCTGCCCGGGTTGCGGGCACTGCAAGGCGATCAGCCAGTCGAGGGCTTGGTCCATGGCCGCGTCTTGCAACACCTCATGAGCCAGCTCATGGGGGTGCCGTTTATTCGGTTCCGTCACGGTGTTCCTCGGGTCTTCGCCACGTTTTAATCAATAGTCCTACAGACTGTGCCGACAAAGCTTAAGGGCGATCCAGTCTTTCGGCCACACCTATGCAGATGGCCATGATCAGTTTCAGTTCCTTCTGCACGGTGCTCAGGGACACGTCGAGCTTGTCGGCGATCTCCTGATAGCTGCAACCGTGCAGGCGGCTGAGGATGAATATCTGCTGCTGGCGGGCGGTCAACTGGCCGAGGCTGACACTCAGGTGCTCGAGCAATTGCTCGGCCTGTGTCGCGTCTTCGGGGGTGCTGACGGGGGAGGCGACGCTTTGCAGGACGTCCAGCGGGACATCTTCCTGCAGGGTGCGGGCCTGAATCCTGCGGGCGCGCAGGTGGTCCAGCGCCAGGTTGCGCGCCGTCTGGTAGACAAAGGGTTCGAGGTGGTCGATCGGCCGTTCGCTCAGGGCCCGGGTAACGCGCAGGTAGGTTTCCTGCAACAGGTCCTCGGCGGTGCTGTGGTTATTCACCATCCGCTGCAAGGTGCGCAGCAAAATCACCCGCTGGGTGAGGAAGACTTGGTTGAAACGAGATTGGCTCACAGTGATACCAGACCGATTTGCAGCGAATGATAATGCTTATCATCAACGTAAATGGCAAGTGGCACTTTGGATTACTGTAGGAGCGAGCTTGCTCGCGAAGGGCGTCAACGATATCGCTGGCATCCTGAATAAACGCGGTGGTTTTGCGTTTTTCGCGAGCAAGCTCGCTCCTACAGGCCGAGCATTACTCGGCGTTGCACAGCGCCAGGCAGTTATCCAGCATGCGGTTCGAGAAGCCCCACTCGTTGTCGTACCAGGCCAGCACTTTCAGCAGTTTGCCGCTGACTTTGGTGTGATTGGCGTCGAAGATCGACGACAGCGGGTTATGGTTGAAGTCACTGGAAACCAGCGGCAGGGTGTTGTAGCCGAGGATTTTCGAGTGCTGGCTGGCTTCTTTCAGCAGCGCGTTGACCTGCTCGGCACTGGCTTCTTTTTTCAGTTGCACGGTGAGGTCCACCAGCGACACGTTGATCACCGGTACACGCACGGCCATGCCGGTCAGCTTGCCTGCCAGTTCCGGCAGCACCAGGCCCACGGCTTCGGCAGCGCCGGTCTTGCTCGGGATCATGTTCTGGGTGGCCGAGCGCGCGCGGTACGGGTCGGTGTGGTAGACGTCGGTCAGGTTCTGGTCGTTGGTGTAGGCGTGGATGGTGGTCATCAGGCCGCTTTCGATGCCCAGCTCGCGGTGCAGCACCTGGGCCACGGGCGCCAGGCAGTTGGTGGTGCAGGAAGCGTTGGAGATGATCTGGTGGGATTGACGCAAAATGTCATGGTTTACCCCGTACACCACGGTGGCATCGGCGCCCTTGGCCGGGGCCGAGATGATCACCTTGCGCGCGCCGGCGGTAATATGGGCGGCGGCCTTGTCACGGTCGGTGAACAGACCGGTGCATTCGAACACCACGTCCACCTTGTGCGCAGCCCACGGCAGGTCTGCCGGGTTGCGAATGGCACTCACGGCAATCCGGTCACCGTTCACGGTCAGGCTTTCCTGATCATGAGCGACCTCTGCGTCGAAAGTACCGTGGACGGTGTCGTATTTAAGCAGGTGGGCATTGATCGAGCTGTCGCCGAGATCGTTGATGGCGACGATCTGCAAATCCTGACGGTAGCCTTGGGTATAAAGTGCGCGCAGGACATTACGGCCAATACGGCCAAAACCATTGATAGCGATACGTAGAGTCATTGGAAGGTGCCTGTCGTCGATTTGTTGTAAGAATTACAAGATTATTCGCATAAAAATAGAAAACAAGCCTTTTTAGTGGCAATATTTTGTTCAATCTACAACGAGTGACCTGAATCAACTGGTCCGATTGGTCAAGCAACACCCTGCCAACCTCTTCGCGGCGGGCTTTTGACCAGCATAGACACTCAGGTCGCCACATCCGTTAGCCTGGAGTTCTATACATGCATCCCCGCGTACTTGAGGTCACCGAACGGCTTATCGCCCGCAGCCGTGCAACCCGTGAGGCATACCTTGCGCTCATTCGCGGCGCTGCCAGCGACGGCCCGATGCGCGGCAAGCTGCAATGCGCCAACTTTGCCCACGGCGTGGCCGGGTGTGGCACCGAAGACAAAAACAGCCTGCGCATGATGAACGCCGCCAACGTGGCAATTGTTTCGTCATATAACGACATGCTGTCGGCCCACCAGCCATACGAACATTTCCCCGAGCAAATCAAAAAGGCCCTGCGTGAAGTCGGTTCTGTTGGCCAGTTCGCCGGCGGTACCCCCGCCATGTGCGACGGCGTGACCCAGGGCGAGCCAGGCATGGAGCTCAGCCTGCTGAGCCGCGAAGTGATTGCCATGTCCACGGCGGTAGCGCTGTCCCACAACATGTTCGACGCCGCGCTGATGCTGGGTATCTGCGACAAGATCGTCCCCGGCCTGATGATGGGCGCCCTGCGCTACGGCCACCTGCCGATGATCTTCGTACCGGGCGGGCCGATGCCGTCGGGGATCTCCAACAAACAGAAAGCCGACGTGCGCCAGCGCTACGCCGAAGGCAAGGCCACCCGCGAAGAGCTGCTGGAATCGGAGATGAAGTCCTACCACAGCCCGGGCACCTGCACCTTCTACGGCACCGCCAACACCAACCAGTTGCTGATGGAAGTCATGGGCCTGCACCTGCCGGGCGCCTCGTTCGTCAACCCGTACACGCCGCTGCGTGACGCCCTGACCCGCGAAGCCGCGCACCAGGTCACGCGCCTGACCAAGGCCAACGGCAGCTTCACGCCGATCGGCGAGATCGTCGACGAGAAATCCATCGTCAACTCCATCATCGCCCTCAACGCCACTGGCGGGTCCACCAACCACACCCTGCACATGCCGGCCATCGCCATGTCGGCGGGCATCATCCTGACCTGGGATGACATGGCCGACCTCTCCGAGGTGGTGCCGACCCTGTCCCACGTGTATCCAAACGGCAAGGCCGACATCAACCACTTCCAGGCGGCGGGAGGCATGTCGTTCCTGATCCGCGAACTGCTGGAAGCCGGCCTGCTGCACAACGACGTCAACACCGTGGCCG
Organism: Pseudomonas sp. KK18; assembly: GCF_037094675.1. Taxonomy (NCBI): domain Bacteria; kingdom Pseudomonadati; phylum Pseudomonadota; class Gammaproteobacteria; order Pseudomonadales; family Pseudomonadaceae; genus Pseudomonas; species Pseudomonas sp. KK18. The sequence goes on along the minus strand of NZ_CP146605.1, from coordinate 5,829,978 downwards.
GTCATGGCCTGAGCCGCTACACCCAGGAACCGTTCCTGGTGGACGGCGAGCTTGTATGGCGTGAAGGCCCGATCGAAAGCCTCGACGAAACCATCCTGCGTCCCGTGGCCCGTGCGTTTTCTCCGGAAGGCGGCCTGCGGGTAATGGAAGGCAACCTCGGCCGGGGTGTGATGAAGGTCTCCGCCGTGGCCCTCGAACATCAAATCGTCGAAGCCCCGGCCGTGGTGTTCCAGGACCAGCAAGACCTGGCCGACGCGTTCAAGGCCGGTGAGTTGGAAAAAGACTTTGTTGCAGTGATGCGTTTCCAGGGCCCGCGCTCCAACGGCATGCCGGAATTGCACAAGATGACCCCGTTCCTCGGCGTGTTGCAGGATCGTGGCTTCAAAGTGGCGTTGGTAACAGACGGGCGCATGTCCGGCGCCTCGGGTAAGATTCCCGCCGCGATTCACGTCAACCCCGAAGCCCAGAGCGGCGGGCCACTGGCACGTGTGCGCGATGGCGATATCATTCGCGTGGATGGCGTCAAAGGCACCTTGGAGCTTAAGGTGGACGCCGAAGAATTTGCCGCGCGCGCGCCTGCCACGGGCCTTCTGGGCAATAACGTGGGGGCCGGTCGCGAGTTGTTTGCGTTTATGCGTTTGGCTGCAAGCTCCGCAGAGCAGGGCGCCAGCGCCTTTACCTCTGCCTTGGAGACACTTAAGTGAAGCTAGCGCTGGTCGGTGATATCGGTGGTACCAACGCCCGTTTTGCGTTGTGGCGGGATCAGGAGCTGCATTCGATCCGCGTCCATGCGACGGCGGATCATGCCAGCCCGGAAGAGGCGATCCAGGTCTATCTGAAGGAAGAAGGCCTGGCCATCGGCTCGATTGGCGCGGTGTGCCTGTCGGTCGCGGGGCCGGTGAGTGGAGATGAATTTAAATTCACCAACAATCACTGGCGCCTGAGCAAGACTGCGTTCTGCAAGACCTTGCAGGTGGACGAGCTGCTGCTGGTGAATGATTTCTCGGCCATGGCCCTGGGCATGACCCGCCTGAAGCCCGACGAATTCCGCGTGGTGTGCGAAGGCACGCCGGAGCCGTTGCGCCCTGCGGTGGTGATCGGCCCGGGCACCGGCCTGGGCGTCGGCACCTTGCTCGACCTCGGCCATGGCCGTTGGGCGGCATTGCCGGGGGAGGGCGGCCATGTCGACCTGCCCGTGAGCAGCCCGCGTGAAGCCCAGCTGTGGCAGTACATCTACAATGAGATCGGCCATGTCAGCGCTGAAACTGCCTTGAGCGGTGGCGGTTTGCCCAGGTTGTACCGGGCGATCTGCGCGGTGGACGGTCACGAGGCGGTTCTGGAAACTCCCGAGGCCATCACTGCCGCTGGCCTGGCGGGCGACCCGATTGCCTTGGAAGTGCTGGACCAGTTCAGTATCTGGCTGGGCCGCGTTGCCGGTAACAACGTGCTGACCACCGGCGGTCGTGGTGGCGTGTACATCGTGGGTGGGGTGATCCCGCGCTTTGCCGATTTCTTTATCAAGAGTGGTTTTGCCAGGAGTTTTGGCGACAAGGGCTGCATGAGCGACTACTTCAAAGGCATTCCGGTGTGGCTGGTGACGGCACCGTATTCAGGGTTGACAGGTGCTGGTGTGGCGCTTGAGCAGGCATTTGCGTAGGCAGTGATGGCCTCTTCGCGAGCAAGCCCGCTCCCACATTCAATCCCATTCCAACTGGATGAATGAGGTCGAATGTGGGAGCGGGCTTGCTCGCGAAGGCGGCCTCAAGGGCAACAAATGACTTAAGCTTGGCCATGACAACAAGGAGGACCCCGTGAGCGTAATCAGTAAATCCATTCTCCTGGTCGACGACGACCAGGAAATCCGCGAGTTGCTGCAAACCTACCTCAGCCGCGCCGGTTTCCAGGTGCGCGGCGTGCCGGATGGCGCGGGGTTCCGCCAGGCGATGAACGAAGCGCCGTGCGACCTGGTGATCCTTGATGTGATGCTGCCGGACGAAGACGGTTTCAGCCTCTGCCGCTGGATCCGCCAGCACCCGCGCCAGGCCCAGGTGCCGATCATCATGCTCACCGCCAGTTCCGACGAAGCCGACCGCGTCATCGGCCTGGAGCTGGGTGCCGACGATTACATCGGCAAACCCTTCAGCCCCCGTGAGTTGCAGGCCCGTATCAAGGCCTTGTTGCGGCGCTGCCAGTTTGGCCAGGAGCGCAGCGGCGGCGAGGTGCTGGTGTTTGGCGAGTGGCGCCTGGACATGGTCAGCCACCGGCTGTTCCACGTCGACGGCGAGGAAGTGATTCTTTCCGGCGCCGATTTTGCCCTGCTCAAACTGTTCCTCGACCACCCCCAGCAAATCCTCGACCGCGACACCATCGGCAACGCCACCCGTGGCCGCGACCTGATGCCCCTGGACCGGATTGTCGACATGGCCGTCAGCCGTCTGCGCCAACGCCTGCGCGACACCGAAAAACCACCCCGGCTGATCCGCACCGTGCGCGGCAGTGGCTATCAATTGGCAGCCAGCGTGGTTGCCGGCAATGCCCACTGAGCGCCTGCGTGAACTGCGCCGGCGCATCCCGGTACCGCGTTCGCTGCTGGGGCGGATGTTACTGCTGACCCTGTTGGCGGTGCTGTTTGCCCAGGCGTTGTCCAGCGTGATCTGGGTCTCGCAATTGCGCGCTACCCAGCTTGAAGGCCTGGTAACCGCCGCCCGCAGCCTGGCGCATTCGATGACCGCCAGCGTCAGTTATTTCCGCTCGTTGCCGGTGGCCTTCCGGCCGTTGGTACTGGACCAGTTGCGCAGCATGGGCGGTACCCGGTTTGTGGTGACGCTCAACGACAAGCCCCTGGACATGGCGGTATTGCCGGAAACCCCGCGCAAGCATGCAGTGCTCGGTGCTGTCGAAGAAGTGTTGCGCCAGACCCTGGGCAGCGACGTGCATGTTTCGGTGGAGTTCGTCAGCGCCGAAGACCTGCGCATCTTCAACGCCGGCTTGAAACTCGATGAATTGCCGCGCTCCTGGGCGCATTACGCGTTGACCCTGGAACCGGTGAATCCGCCGGTGTTGGTCACCCAGATCCAGCTGGCCCAGGGCGAATGGCTCTACATTGCCTCCTTGCTGCCCGAACCCTATACCAGCCTCGAAGAACAAGGCCTGCCATACCAGCAGGTGTGGTTTATCGTGCTCACCAGCGGCTTCCTGCTGCTGTTTATCGGCCTGCTGGTGCACTGGCAAAGCCGTCCACTCAAGCGCCTGGCGAGGGCGGCGCGGGACATGTCCCTGGGCGCCGACGTGGAGCCGGTGGCCGAAGGCGGCGGCAGCGAAGTGGTGGAAGTAGGCCGCGCGTTCAATGCCATGCGCGAACGCATCAGCCGTTACCTGACCGAACGCAGCCAGCTGTTCAGCGCCATTTCCCACGACCTGCGCACACCCATCACACGCCTGCGGTTGCGGGTGGAATTGCTGGAAGACGAGAACCTGCAAACCAAGTTCGGCCGCGACCTGGATGAACTTGAGTTGCTGGTCAAAGGCGCGCTGCAGTGTGTGAAAGACACCGACATTCACGAAAACATCGAACCGGTGGACCTCAACCACGTACTCGACTGCCTGGTGGAGCCGTACCTGGCGCCCAACGGCAATGGGCGCGTGACCCAACATGGTCGGGCACTTACGACGTACCCGGGCAAGCCGCTGGCGCTCAAGCGCTGTATCGGCAACCTGATCGACAACGCCCTGAAGTACGGGCAGAACGCCCATTTGCATATTGAAGACGATGGCGCGGAATTCATCCTTCACGTCGACGACGAAGGCCCGGGCGTGCCGGAACAGCGCCTGGAGCAGGTCTTCGAACCGCACTTCCGCCTGGCCGGGCAGCAACAGGGTTACGGCCTGGGCCTGGGTATCGCCCGCAACATTGCCCACAGCCATGGCGGTGAAGTGAGTTTGCAGAATCTGCGGGAGGGCGGTTTGCGGGTGACCTTGCAACTGCCTCGTGGCCTGGATTGAACGCCACCAATACCGCAGCTGATTGAGTACTTGTGGCGAGGGAGCTTGCTCCCGTTGGACTGCGCAGCAGTCCCCTCTTTTGGGGCCGCTTCGCGCTCCAACGGGAGCAAGCTCCCTCGCCACATTATTAGTATCCGGCGTTATAACCGTGGTTAGACGCTCTGGCGCAACCTGGCCAGATCCCGCAACGGCGGCGCACCAAACAGCCGGCTGTATTCGCGGCTGAACTGCGATGGGCTCTCATAGCCCACCCGATACCCCGCCGCCGAGGCTTCCAGGCCCTCGGCGATCATCAACCGCCGAGCCTCCTGCAAACGCAGTTGCTTCTGGTACTGCAACGGGCTCATGGCGGTCATCGCCTTGAAGCGGTGGTGCAAGGTCGAGACGCTGAGGTTCACTTCCTTGGCCAGGTCATCAATGCGCAGGGGCTGTTCGTAGTTGCCGTTCAACCAGGTGATCGCCTGGCTCACCCGATGGCTCTGACTGTTGGCGACGGCAATTTCATACAGCCGATAACCCTGTGGACCGCGCAACAGGCGATAGAGAATTTCCCGATTGATCAGCGGCGCGAGCATTGCGATGTCTTTCGGTGCGTCGAGCAATCGGGTCAGGCGCAGCACGGCGTCCAGTAGCTGGCTGTCCAGGCGGTCGACATACATCCCTCGGGAGGTCGGGCGCGGGGGCACGCCCATCGGCCCGGCTTCGGCAATCAGTGCGGTGATCTGTGCCGGGTCGATATTCACCCGAATCGACAGGTTGGGGTCTTCCGGCGTGGCATCAAGGATGCGCCCGGCCACCGGCATCGCTACCGAAAACACCAGGTAATTGAGCGGGTCGTAGGCGAAGACTTCATCCGCCAGGCGCACTTCCTTGCTGCCCTGGGCGAGGATGCACAGCGCGGGCTCAACCAGCACCGGCGTGAATTCACGCGGGGAGTTATGGCGGTTGAGATACAGCGACGTGATCGCTGTGCCGTAGGAACCATCCTCCCAGGTATGCCGGCGAACGATGCCGGCGAGTTCTGCGCGCTGCTTTTCCATATCGGCGTCGAGGGGTTTGGAGCGAAGTTCGGGCGACGACATGGGACATCCTCTGGTGCTTTGACGATGGGCACAGCTTAAGGGCGGCTTTGCAAAAAGCGGTATTTCGATTCTGCACAATCCTTGCCTGATCCTGCGAAAAATCGTGAATCAGGCAAGCCGGGGCCTGTCATGCCCCTGAAATACGGCAGTCATGCCGGGAATAAACTTCGCAGGCCGATTGCTATATCTACGTATCTCGCAGGATTGTGCAATAAGCCAGCAGGAATTGACTAACCGCATCCACCCCCGCGCCCGTATCTTTGATCCTGTGGCAACACGCCCTCACAGTGCTTGCCGAGCATCACTTCTCAACGGGAGAGTCGAACATGTCCACCCCCATTCCCGCGAGCCATATGGCCTTTATCCGTGCCCGTACCGGGTACAGCACCGAACTGGGTGCACGCTTGAGCAGTTTGATCGAACCGGGCCGCCAGGCTCAGGGTTGCCTGCAATTCTCGTTGCAGCACTCCCTGGCCGACCCGGATGTGTGGTTGGTGTCGGGCTTCTGGAGCAGCGAGCAGGCGATGAGCGCCTACTTCAGCTCGCCGGCGCTGATGGTCTTCACCGAGTTGTTGAATGACATGGTGGTTCGCAGCATGGACTTCCAGACCTTTACCGACGCCTCGGCGGCCAATGCCTATGGCGAGTACCTGCAACTGGCGGGCTAGTGCTTTAGAATGGCCGCCTTTCCCATTGGCCAGGACCTGCAACATGGCACGTAAAGAGTTTGCCCACCACGAAGCCGTTTCCGCCTTGGTGCGTGAAGAAGAGGGTGGCTATAGCGCCGCCATCGCCGTCAAGGCGCTGGATGGCATGGGCGCACCGCGCTTTCACAAGATCCTCGATGGACAGACGTTCAAGACTGCCTCCGACGCCGACGATGCCGCAGCTCTGCAACTGGAGCGCTTGGTCGATGTAGATGAAGACGGTCAGCTCTCTTGGGCAACTTCCGCCAACTAAAAACACCGCTGATCCAAATCTGGGAGCGGGCTTGTGTGGGAGCGGGCTTGCTCGCGAATGCGGTGGATCAGTTGGCATATGCATTGACTGATACGCCCCCTTCGCGAGCAAGCCCGCTCCCACATTTTTATCTCGTTCCAATCAGCGTTTCGCGGCGCCTGGGCGGTACATTTTGAACAGCGCTTCCGGCCCCAACTGAAAATAATCCGCCGGGCCACCTCCACGCAGGATCGGCTGGGCGGCAGCTGTGTCGTACACCCCGTCTTTCAATAGCCACTTGGCAATATGCACCGCGACCACCTCGCCGAGCACCAACCAGCTTGGCACCAGCTCCTTGTCGGCGCGCTGCAGCTGAATGATCTGCGTCACCTTGCACTCGAACGACACCGGGCTTTCGCCCACGCGAGGCACGGCGATCACCTTTGAAGCCACCGGCGTCAGGCCCGACAATTCAAACTCGTTGACCTCGGGTGATACCGGCGCGCAACTCTGGTTCATCTGCTCGGCCAGCGGGCGGGTGGCCAGGTTCCACACGAACTCACCGGTCTGTTCGATGTTGTTCAGGCTGTCTTTGCGCCCGACACTGGAAAACCCAATGATCGGCGGAATGTAGTTGAACGCGTTAAAGAAACTGTAGGGCGCCAGGTTCAGGCGGCCCTGGCTGTCGTGTGACGAAATCCAGCCAATCGGGCGCGGGCCGACAATCGCATTGAACGGGTCATGGGGCAGGCCGTGGCCGTTGGCGGGTTCGTAGAAATGAATATCGTCGGACATGGCCGGGGTTCCTGCTGCGCGGTTCTGGGGAGGGCACCATAGTGCAATCCGGCGCGGCGGATTTCTATCATCCATATGGAATTTTCATACAGCCCCCACCTATTTTTCACAGCTCCCGGGTCAGTCTGCGCGCCAGGTCGACACCCCCTGTAAGTCGACCGATTGAACGACTGAGCCTTTGGAGCCTTCTGCACAATGAACAAACTTCCTCAGATCACCCTGGCGTTCTGGGTCATGAAAATCTGCGCCACGACCCTGGGCGAAACCGCCGGGGACTTGCTGTCGATGACCTTGAATGTCGGTTACGCCATCAGCTCGATGATCCTGATCAGCGTGTTCCTGGTCACTCTGGTGACGCAACTCTGGTCGAAAACCTACAACCCGGTGCTGTACTGGATCGTGATCCTGTCCACCAGCACCGCCGGCACCACCATGTCGGACTTTATGGACCGCACGCTGGGGCTGGGTTATGCCACGGGCTCGATGATTCTGGTGTCGATCCTGGTGGCGATCTTTGCCCTGTGGCGTATGAGCGGCGACTCGCTGAACGTGAACAAGGTGCAGACCTTTCGCGGTGAGCTGTTCTACTGGATGGCGATTCTGTTCTCCAACACCCTGGGCACGGCGCTGGGTGATTTCCTCGCGGATGATTCCGGGCTGGGGTTCGCTGGTGGCGCGTTGCTGATCGGGGCGAGTATCGCGGTGGTGGTGTTGCTTAAATACTTCACGCGGATTTCGTCGGTGCTGCTGTTCTGGGTGGCGTTTGTGTTGACCCGGCCGTTCGGCGCAACCCTGGGTGACTTCCTGACCAAACCCCATGAAAAGGGCGGGCTGGACTTTGGCACCATCGGCTCGTCGGCCGTGTTGGCGGCGGTGCTGGTGGTGATGATTGCCGGGGCGGCGTATGCCCAGCGTCGGTATGGACGCCAGGCGGCTGCCGAGCTGTCTTGAGGGCAATGAAAAAGGGCCGTGTCATTGACTGACATGGCCCTTTTTTTACGCCTGCCGAACCCTTAGTCCGTAGTAATCCGCGAATGCTTGCGGGTGTCCTTCATGGTCACATACACCAACAGCGACACCGCAATACACGCGGTGACGTACCAGTAGTAACCGGTTTCCATACCAATGCTCTTGAACCACAGCGCGATGTATTCAGCGGTGCCGCCGAAGATCGACACGGTCAGTGCATAGGGCAAGCCAACGCCCAGGGCGCGGATTTCGGTGGGGAACAATTCGGCCTTCACCACGGCGTTGATCGAGGTGTAGCCGCTGACGATGATCAGCGCCGCCATGATCAGGAAGAACGCGCCCCACCAGGTCTGGATGGTGTGCAGGGTGGTGAGGATCGGCACGGTGAACAGGGTGCCGAGGACGCCGAAGGCGATCAGGATCGGCCGGCGGCCAACCTTGTCCGACAGCCCGCCGATGATGGGTTGCAGGCACATGAACAGGAACAGCGTGGCCGCCGAAATGGTGGTGGAGTCGGAGATGCTCATGCCGACGGTGTTCACCAGGTATTTCTGCATGTAGGTGGTGTAGGTGTAGAACGCCAGGGTGCCGCCCATGGTCAGGCCGACTACGGTCATCAGTTCTTTGGGGTGGCGCATCAAGGTGCGCATTGCGCTTTCCTTGGCCTTTTCTTTCTTGGTGAACGACTCGGTTTCTTCCATGCCACGACGCAGGTACAGCGCCACTACCGCGCACAGCGCGCCGATGGCGAACGGGATACGCCAGCCCCAGTCGTACAGTTGTTCGGTGGTCAGCAATTGTTGCAGCACGATCAATACCGCCAGGGCGATGAGCTGGCCGGAGATCAGGGTCACGTACTGGAAGCTGGAGTAGAAGCCCCGACGTTCCTTGGTCGCCATTTCGCTGAGGTAGGTGGCGGAGGTGCCGTATTCACCGCCGACCGACAGGCCCTGCAGCAAACGGGCGAATACCAGCAGGATCGGCGCACCGATACCAATGGCTTCATAGCCCGGGCTCAGGGCAATCAGCAAAGAGCCGAAGCACATCAGGTACACCGAGGCCATCAAGGCCTTTTTACGCCCGACTTTGTCGGCGTACAGGCCCATCAGCCAGCCACCGATCGGGCGCATCAGGAAGCCCACGGCGAAGATCGCGGCGGTGTTCAGGAGTTGGGCGGTGGTGTCGCCTTTCGGGAAAAAGGTCTTGGCGAAATACAGGGAGAAAGCCGCGTAGACGTACCAGTCGTACCACTCGACCATGTTGCCGACCGATCCGCTGAAGATCGACCTGATACGGCTGGAGGTGGTGCGTTCTTTTGCCGGCGCAGCCGCCGACCCCAGAGGCAGGGAGTTGGAGTTATCCATTTAAGGATCCTTCATCTAATTGTTTTTGTGGAGCGCGCGGTAGCGCAGCCTGGCTGGGCTATAGCAGGAGCTGTGCCAAGCCGATGAAGGCCCGGTCTAGAAGGGTTTGCGGAAATTTTTGAGCGGAAAATTGCTGATGAATCAAGGGGGATGAGCGGAAAACCGCCGACGAAGATCGCTCCCACGCTCTGCGTGGGAGCGCATCCTATGACGCTCCGCGTCACGATTTTAAGGGCGGACGCGGAGCGTCCAGAGCTGCATCCCCACGCGGAGCGTGGGAACGATCGGGTTAGAGGAACGTATCCCGCGCCAGGCCATGGCGCTGCATTTTCTCATTGAAGGTGCGCCGTGGCAGTTGCAGCTCGGCCAGCACCGCCTTGATATCGCCTTTGTGCCGGGTCAGCGCGGCTTTCAGGCAATGGGCTTCAAATGCTTCCTGCTGAGCCGCCAACGATTGCCCGGCTTCGATGCCTTCCGGCTCCGGTTCACCCAGCCCCAGCACCTGGCGTTCGGCGGCATTGGCCAGCTCCCGCACATTCCCCGGCCAGTCATGGCTGAGCAGGCGCCCCAGCGCGGGTCCGCTCAGCGGCGCGAAGTTGCGGCCCAGGCGCTCGGCGGCGCTTTGTGCAAAGTGCTCGAACAGCAGGGGAATGTCTTCCCGGCGTTCCCGCAGCGGTGGCAGGCGCAGTTGTGCGACGGTCAGGCGATAGGCCAAGTCCTCGCGAAAACGCCCGGCGCGAGCTTCGTCCAGCAGGTCGGGTTTGGTGGCGGCGATGATCCGCAAGTCCACCTTGATGCTTTGATTGGAACCGAGCCGTTCGAGTTTTTGCTCCTGCAACACCCGCAGCAATTTCACCTGCTGGGCCAGCGGCATGCTTTCGATCTCATCGAGAAACAGCGTGCCGCCATTGGCGTATTCCAGCTTGCCGATGCGCTTGCCCTGGGCGCCGGTGAACGCGCCACTTTCATGGCCGAACAGCTCGGCTTCAAACAGCTGCTCGGGAATCGCCGCGCAGTTCAGCGCCACAAACGGCTTCTTCGCCCGGGGGCCGAAATCATGCAGGCAACGGGCGACCAGTTCCTTGCCGCTGCCGGTTTCGCCGCGAATCAACACATTGACCGGCAAGCCGGCCAGGTCCAGGACTTGCCGGCGCAGGTTCTGCAAACCCCGGGACACCCCCAGCAGGCTCGATTCCAGTTGGGCACGGTGATCGGCCTGCTGATGCAAGCGGCGGTTTTCCAGCACCAGCCCGCGCTTGTCCAGCGCCCGGCGCAGGCTGCTGAGCAGGGCTTCGGGGCTGAAGGGTTTTTCGAGGAAGTCGTAGGCGCCGTCGCGCATGGCTTCGACGGCCATCGGCACATCGCCGTGGCCGGTGAGCAGAATCACCGGCAGGTCGGCGTCACGCCGCTGCACTTCGGCCAGCAACTCCAGGCCGCTGAGGCCGGGCATGCGCACGTCGCTCAGGATCACCCCGGGAAAGTCCCTGGGCAATTGCGCCAGGCATTCTTCGGCGCGGCCGAACAACTGCACCTCAAAGCCGGACAGGCTCAGCCATTGCTCGACGGCCGTGCGAATGCTGGCTTCGTCGTCGACCACAATCACCGCATTCAACATAGGTCTGGCGTCTCCAGTGCGATGGGCAAGGTCAGGGTAAAGATCGCCCCGTCACCTTGATTGCCGGCGCTCAGGCGCCCGCCAAGTTCGTGGACGATAGCGTACGACACGGCGAGTCCCAAGCCGAGCCCGTCGCCTACCGGCTTGGTGGTGAAGAACGGGTCGAACACGCTGTTGAGGTTTTCCTCGGCGATCCCGCCGCCGCTGTCGCTGACGGTCAGGTGCCATAGCTGCTGATCGGCGTGCAGACGGATCTCCAGGCGCTTGCGTGGCTTGTCGGCCATGGCGTCGAGGGCGTTGCGCAGCAGGTTGATCAGCACCTGTTCGAGGCGGATCGCGTCGCCGCGTACCCAGGCGGGGCGGGTCAGGTCCAGTACGGTGCCGATGGCTTCGTCCCGCAGGCGCGCATCGAGCAAGTGCAGGGATTGGTCCACCACCGTCGCCAGGTCGAGGCGTTCGCGCAGGCCGCTGGGGCTCTTGCGGGCGAAGGTCTTGAGGTGGCCGGTGAGCGCGGCCATGCGTGTGAGCATGTCGTCCAGCGGGGTCAGGGCCTGGTAGGCGTCGTCCACCCGGCCATGGTCCAGCAGCAACCGCAGAGTCGCCAACTGCATGCGCTGGGCGGTCAATGGCTGGTTGATTTCGTGAGCGAGGGCGGCAGACATCTGCCCCAGCGCTGCCAGTTTGGCGGATTGCACCAGGCCATCCTGGGCGGTGCGCAGGGCGCGGGTGCGTTCTTCCACCAGTTGTTCAAGTTCTTCGCGGCTGCGCTGGCGCAGGCGGGCGAGGCGCCAGCGCTGGGTCAGGAACAGCACCAGGAACACCAGCGCCAGCCATGAACCGGCGGCGGCGAGGCCGGCGTTGCGTTGGTCTTCAAAGGCAAACTGTGGCTTGCGCAACAGGTGCAAGGTCCAGCCTTCGGCCTTCAGCGGCAGGGACTCCCAAATGTAATTGGCCTTGCCATCGGGGCCGTCGACGCGCATCAGGTGGCTGTTTTCGTCAAAGCGCTGCAACGCTTCGGTGTCCAGCGGCAGCAATTGTTTCTTGTCGTATTGGCGGGTGGCCTTGAGTTCGGCGTGGTCGCTGTCCGACAACGGACGCAGCGCGCGGTAGCGCCAGCCCGGCTGATTGGCGATAAACACAATGCCCCGGGCATCGCTGACCAGCAGCAAGTCATTGCCCTGGGCCCACTCGCGCTCCAGTTCCGGGAACTCCAGCTTGACCACCATGGCACCGAGGAACTGCTCGTTCTCGCCGACCACCGCGCTGGAGAGGAAATACCCCGGAATCCCGGTGGTCACGCCCACTGCATAAAAACGCCCGGTGCCCTGGCTCAAGGTTTGGCTGAAGTAGGGACGAAACGCGTAGTTGTGCCCCACATAACTGCTGGGCAGGTTCCAGTTGCTGGCGGCCACGGCGAGGCCGTTGCGGTCCATCAGTTCCAGGGTCGAGGACTGGGCGGCGCCGTTGATGCGCTCCAGCTTGCGGTTGAGCAAATCCTGGGTGGCGGTGTCCAGCGGGCCCTTCAGGGCGCTGATCATTTCCGAGTCCAGGGCCAGCACGGCGGGCAGGGCGCGGTAGCGTTCGATCAGGGTGTGCAGGGAGTTGCCATAAAGCATGAGCTGCTGATTGGCGCGGGCGGCGTCATCCACCAGGGCCAGGCGTTCGGCGTGGCGGGTGGCCAGGGCGGCAGCCAGCATCGCACCGGCGATGATCAGCAGGGAGTAGAAGGTCAAACGCAAAGGCCGGGGAATCGCGATCATTCGAGGATGAACAGTGCAATTAGGGGCGAGCACCATAGCATGAGGCGCATGGCTGTTGTGGCGAGGGAGCTTGCTCCCACTGGGGCGCGTAGCGGCCCCAAAAAAATGGGAGCGCTGCGCACTGGAGCGGGAGCAAGCTCCCTCGCCACAGTGAGAGGTGCATGAAACAAAAAAAGGCGACCGTAGTGGTCGCCTTTTATCCTTGCGGGGAAATGCTTACTGCACTTCAACCGCCAGGCTTTCACTGATCTTTTTCTGCCAGATGGCAGGACCGGTGATGTGTACCGACTCGCCCTTGCTATCAACGGCAACGGTGACCGGCATGTCTTTCACGTCGAACTCGTAGATCGCTTCCATGCCCAGCTCGGCGAACGCCACGACGCGGGATTTCTTGATGGCCTGGGCCACCAGGTAAGCCGCGCCGCCCACTGCCATCAGGTAAACCGCCTTGTGGTCCTTGATCGCTTCGATAGCGGTCGGGCCGCGCTCGGATTTGCCGATCATGCCCAACAGGCCGGTTTGCTCGAGGATCTGGCGGGTGAACTTGTCCATCCGCGTGGCGGTGGTCGGACCGGCAGGCCCCACCACTTCTTCGCGCACCGGATCAACCGGGCCGACGTAGTAGATGAAGCGACCCTTGAGGTCCACCGGCAGGGTTTCGCCCTTGTTCAGCATCTCGACCATGCGCTTGTGCGCGGCGTCGCGACCGGTGAGCATCTTGCCGTTGAGCAACACGGTTTCGCCCGGCTTCCAGCTCTGCACGTCTTCCGGGGTCAGGGTGTCGAGGTTGACGCGACGGGCCGACGGGCCGGCTTCCCAGACGATTTCCGGGTAGGCGTCCAGCGGTGGCGCTTCGAGCGATGCAGGGCCCGAACCGTCGAGCACGAAGTGCGCGTGACGGGTGGCGGCGCAGTTGGGGATCATGCACACCGGCAGCGAGGCCGCGTGGGTCGGGTAGTCCATGATTTTCACGTCGAGCACGGTGGTCAGGCCACCCAGGCCCTGGGCGCCGATGCCCAGTTGGTTGACCTTCTCGAACAGCTCCAGGCGCATCTCTTCGATACGGTTGGACGGGCCGCGCTTCTTCAGCTCGTGGATGTCGATGGATTCCATCAACACTTCCTTGGCCATTACCGCGGCTTTCTCGGCGGTGCCGCCGATGCCGATGCCAAGCATGCCCGGTGGGCACCAGCCGGCGCCCATGGTCGGAACGGTCTTGAGCACCCAGTCGACGATCGAGTCGGACGGGTTGAGCATGGCCATTTTCGACTTGTTCTCGGAACCACCGCCCTTGGCGGCCACGTCCACTTCCACGGTGTTACCCGGGACGATGGAGTAGTGGATCACGGCAGGGGTGTTGTCCTTGGTGTTTTTACGCGCACCGGCCGGGTCGGCGAGGATCGAAGCCCGCAGGACGTTTTCCGGCAGGTTGTAGGCCTGGCGCACGCCTTGGTTGATCATGTCGTCCAGGCTCATGGTGGCGCCATCCCAGCGCACGTCCATGCCTACACGTACAAATACGGTGACAATCCCGGTGTCCTGGCAGATCGGGCGGTGGCCGGTGGCACACATGCGCGAGTTGATCAGGATCTGAGCCATGGAGTCACGGGCCGCTGGCGATTCTTCGCGCAGGTAGGCCTCGTGCATCGCCTGGATGAAGTCAACGGGATGGTAGTAGGAAATGAATTGCAGGGCGTCGGCAACGCTCTGAATCAGGTCGTCTTGCTTGATCACGGTCATGAGTCGCGCTCCTCTATAAGGGAACATTCAATAAAGGTGGCGTCAGTGTTGCATCGGTCGGCTGAAGCCACCTTTCCAAGGCACGCCAAAGTGGTGCAGGCGCGACGCTAAAAAGGCGCGGCAGTATAACCCGCCACGGTGGCCGATACACCCGACTATGGTCAAACTCTACCGGGCGTGATTCCCTGTAGACGCCTTTTTGATCCGAGATCCTTGATGCCTGAACTTCACGTCGGTGAACGCCACTGGTCGGTAGCCGCCGGCAGCAACTTGCTGGATGCCCTGAACCAGGCGGGCGTGGCCGTGCCTTATAGTTGCCGCGCCGGCAGCTGCCATGCCTGCCTGGTGCGTTGCCAGGGGGATATCCAGGACAACCAGCCGGATGCCCTGAGCCCGGCGCAGCGCCAGGATGGCTGGCGCCTGGCGTGCCAGTGCCAGGTCGCAGGTGACTTGCACGTCGAAGCCTTCGACCCGCTGCGTGACGGGTTGCCGGCGACGGTGCTGAGCGTCGATTGGTTGACCCCGAGTGTACTGCGCTTGCGGCTGCAACCCGAACGCGGCTTGCGCTACCGGGCGGGGCAGCATCTGGTGTTGTGGGCCGGCAGCGTTGCGCGGCCTTATTCATTGGCCAGCCTGCCCCAGGAAGATCCGTTTCTCGAATTTCACATTGATTGCCGCCTGCCCGGCGAATTCAGCGACGCCGCCCGCCAATTCAAGGCCGGTGACAGCCTGCGCCTGGGCGAATTGCGGGGCGGCGCCTTGCAGTACGACCCCGACTGGCAATCGCGGCCGCTCTGGCTGCTGGCCTCGGGCACCGGACTCGGCCCGCTATGGGGCGTGTTGCGCGAGGCCTTGCGCCAGGATCACCAGGGCGCCATCCGGGTCATTCACCTGGCCCATGACGCGGGCGGTCATTACCTCGCCGGGCCATTGGCCCAGCTGGCTGGTGCGCATCCGAACGTGACCGTTGAGCTATGGACAGCGGCTGAGGTGACGCAGGCGTTGGCGCAACTGCGGCTTGTTTCCCGGCAAACTCTGGCTTTACTCTGCGGGCACCCGGCCAGTGTCGAGGCCTTTTCCAAGCGCCTGTTCCTGGCCGGACTGCCGCGCAATCAACTGCTGGCCGATGTGTTCCTGCCCCGTGGTTGAGCGCTGAATTTCCCAGCCGCGAGATTTGTCATGACCGATGCCATCCTGCAGCAACGCGAACGCGGGTTGCTGATTTTGCAGCTCAATCGCCCGGACAAGAAAAATGCCCTGACCCGCGCCATGTACAGCCAATTGGCCGAGGCGCTGGAGCAGGCGGATGCCGATACCAGCGTGAATGCCGTGCTGATCCAGGGCAGCAGCGAGTGCTTCACCGCCGGTAACGATATTGGCGACTTCCTCGAACAACCGCCGGCGGATCTCGACAGCCCGGTCTTCAATTTCATGCGCAGCTTGCTCAACTGCCGCAAGCCGGTGATTGCGGCGGTGGCGGGCGTGGCGGTGGGAATTGGCACGACGCTGCTGCTGCATTGTGACCTGGTGTATGTCAGCCGGGATGCACGGTTGCGCATGCCGTTCGTCAACCTGGGGCTGTGTCCGGAGTTTGGGTCCAGCTTGATCCTGCCGCGCTTGCTGGGGCATGCCAAGGCGGCGGAGTTGCTGCTGTTGGGTGAAGGGTTTACCGGCGAACAGGCTGCCGCCTGGGGCATTGCCACCGAGGCATTGGGCAGCGGTGAATCGGCCCTGGCCAAGGCGCGGGAAATTGCTGGACGGTTTGAGACCCTGGCGCCGGGCGCAGTACAGGTCAGCAAGCATCTGATGAAAAGCGTTGATCGCGAGCAGTTGCGCAAGGTGATCGAGGAGGAGGGGGCGTTGTTTACCCAGAGGTTGAAGTCGCCGGAGGCGATTGCGGCGTTGTCGGGGTTTATCACTCGGAGATGAATGAGCGTTGACTGGTCGGCCGTCTTCGCGAGCAAGCCCGCTCCCACATTCGACCGTGTTTCTTCAGGATGTACGCGATAAAATGTGGGAGCGGGCTTGCTCGCGAATAGGCCAGTAAAGCCAACACACAAGCCAATTTGCAATGCAAAAAGCCCCGCCATTCACATGGCGGGGCTTTTGTTTTTCAGCGAGCGGTCAATCAGACCATTGGGTCGCCAACGTGCAGGATCTTCATGCCGTTGGTGCCGCCGATGGTGTGGTAGCTGTCGCCCTTGGTCAGGATGACCCAGTCGCCTTTCTCCACGACGCCGCGCTTGAGCAACTCGTCGATCGCGGCCTGGCTGACTTGCTCAGGCGGCAGCGATGCCGGGTCGAACGGTACGGTGTAGACGCCGCGGAACATGGCCGCACGGGCCTGGGTTTCGCGGTGCGGGGAGAACGCGTAGATCGGGATCGAGGAACGGATGCGCGACATGATCAACGGCGTGTAGCCACTTTCGGTCAGGGCGATGATCGCTTTCACACCCGGGAAGTGGTTGGCGGTGTACATGGCCGCCAGGGCGATGCTCTGGTCGCAGCTTTCGAAGACCTTGCCGATACGGTGGCTGGAGGTCTTGCTGGTCGGGTGCTTTTCAGCGCCGACGCAGATGCGTGCCATGGCCTGCACGGCTTCCAGCGGGTATGGGCCAGCCGCACTTTCAGCCGAAAGCATCACGGCGTCGGTGTAGTCGAGCACGGCGTTGGCCACGTCGGACACTTCGGCACGGGTTGGCATCGGGTTCTGGATCATCGACTCCATCATCTGGGTCGCAACGATCACCGCCTTGTTGTGGCGACGTGCGTGCAGGATGATTTTCTTCTGGATACCGATCAGCTCGGCGTCACCGATTTCCACACCCAGGTCGCCACGGGCAACCATCACGGCGTCGGAAGCCTTGATCAGGCCGTCGAGGGTTTCATCGTCGGCTACGGCTTCGGCGCGTTCGATCTTCGCCACCAGCCAGGCAGTGCCGCCGGCTTCGTCGCGCAGTTTACGGGCGTATTCCATGTCGGCGGCGTCGCGCGGGAAGGATACCGCGAGGTAGTCCACTTCCATTTCGGCGGCGAGCTTGATGTCGGCCTTGTCTTTTTCAGTCAGGGCCGGGGCAGTCAGGCCACCGCCGCGACGGTTGATGCCTTTGTGGTCCGACAGCGGGCCGCCGATGATCACGGTGCAATTCAGTTCGGTCGGGGTGGCGGTGTCGACGCGCATTACCACACGGCCGTCGTCCAGCAGCAGTTCGTCGCCCACGCCGCAGTCTTTCACCAGGTCCGGGTAGTCGATACCCACGACTTGCTGGTTGCCTTCGGTCAGGGGATGGCTGGTGGAGAAGGTGAACTGGTCACCGATCTTCAGCTCGATCCGCTTGTTGGCAAATTTGGCGATACGGATTTTCGGGCCTTGCAGGTCACCCAGCAACGCCACGAAGCGGCCATGCTTGGCGGCCAGGTCACGCACCAGCTTGGCGCGAGCCTTGTGCTCGTCCGGGGTGCCGTGGGAGAAGTTCAGACGGGCAACGTCCAGGCCAGCCAGAATCAGCTGTTCGAGGACTTCCGGCGAGTTACTGGCCGGGCCAAGGGTGGCGACGATTTTGGTACGACGGACGGACATGCACGGACTCCTGAGTTCAAGCGCTGGGGAAGGCTACTATGCTCTTTGGTTGTAGTCATTGTTCGTTTGCACTACTTATCGATGATTCGCTTGTTTTCACTCTGCATGAACAGATGAACAACCTTGAAGATTTTCGATGAAGGGTCGATACACTGCACAAGACAGGAGAACCCCCATGCGAATCGTGATCATTGCTGCCCTGGCCGTCAGTGTTGTCGGCTGCACCCGTTGGTCGATGGACCATCATTTGAACAATGCGTACCGCGCCTACGGTGTGGGCGATTGCCAGCGGGTCACCCTTGAGTTGTCCCAGGTCGACCGTGAAAGCCGTTCCCGGCGCTACGTGCAACCGGAAGTCTCGATGTTGCGCGGGCAGTGCCTGGAGCGCGAGAAGCTGTTTGTCGATGCGGCGCAAACCTATCAGTTCATCATCAGCCAGTACCCGGCGAGCGAGTACGCATTCCGTGCCCGTGCCCGTTTGGATACCCTGCAGCAACTGGGGCATTACCCCGGCGCGAGCGTTGCCCAGCCGCGGCCGGCGTCGTTGTGATGATATTTGTCATGCCATAGCTGGCTCGTTGCCAGTCTTGGGCTAATCTTTGAATGTCAGTTTGTATAAGTTTCTATTCAAACGGATGGCGTTCCCGGATTTGGCAGCTGTAGAAGTGGCAACCCGTTTGCGGTTGTCGCACCGATATCCGGGGAGAGCGGGCCTTCAGGCTCGTTTCGAATCACTGGAGCGGCCACAATCATGGCCATTGGATGGCGACCTCATCATGTTTACTCCCCGACGGATCGAGCGACATCAGTTACCTTGCTTCCTTCAAGTGTTCAATCGCCTGACGGACAAGCCAATCGGCTATCTGGGCAATGTTTCCGAGCAGGGCCTGATGTTGATCAGCCAGTTACCCATGATGGTCGATGTGGAGTTCGAGCTGCGCTTGAAGATCCCCGGGCCTGAGGGTGAGGTGCAGGCGGTAGACCTCACGGCCACCTGCCTGTGGTGTCATGAGGATATAAACCCCCAGCATTACGATTCCGGGTTCAGCATATCCCAGGCCCCTGCCGAATATGGGGAGGTGATCAGCGCGCTGCTGGATTACTTCAGCTTTGATCCGTTGCAGGCCTCTGCCTAGGTGCTGCATCCGGCGTTCATAGCGCGCCGGCTTTTTTCCAGCCCAGGTAGCGGGTCACCAGGGCGGCACCCAGGTCCGAAGGCAGTGTGTCCAGTACCGACAGCCCGTGGGCGTTCAAGCGGTCGTGGAGTTCGTCCCGGGTATTGAGATAGTTGATCGTGCCGCAGTAGGCCAGGGCTTCGGGCAGGGTTTGCACGGGAGCCTGGCGTAACTGGTCAAGGACCTCCTCCCGCAGGCTTGCGACCATTACCCGGTGCTGGCGGCTGATGCGCTTTACGGCGCTGAGTAACTCTTCATCTTCCTCATCCCGCAAATTGGTCACTACGATCACCAGCGAGCGACGTTTCTGCCGGGCCAGCAGTTGGCTGGCGGCCGCCTGGTAATCGGCCGTACGCCGGGACGTGTCCAGTTCATACACCGCATTCAGCAACAGGTTGAGCTGGCCACTGCCCTTGACCGGCGCCAGGTAGCGCGGCTGGTCGCAGGCAAATGTGCACAGCCCTACGGCATCGCCCTGGCGCAAGGCTACATAACTGAGCAGCAGGCAGGCGTTGAGCGCGTGGTCGAAGTGCGACAGTTCGGCGTCCTGGCTGCGCATACGGCGGCCACAATCGAGCATGAACATGATCTGCTGGTCGCGCTCGTCCTGGTACTCCCTGGCAATGGGCGTGCGTTGCCGGGCGGTGGCTTTCCAGTCGATCTGGCGCAGGCTGTCACCTTCGCGAAACTCACGCAGCTGGTGAAACTCCAGGCCCAGCCCACGCCGTTGCCGCTGGCGTACGCCCAGCTGGTTGAGCCAGTTGTCCACCGCCAGCAACTGCGCGCCATACAGGCGTGCGAAGTCCGGGTAGACCCGGGTTGCGTCGCTGACGTCGATCAGGCGCCGGGCCGACCATAGCCCCAGGGCGCTGGGCAGATGCACTTCACAGCGGGTAAAGCTGAAATGCCCGCGCCTTTGGGGCCTTAGCCGATAACCCAGTTCACTGTGCTCGCCGGGCCGCAGTTCGATGGACTGCGGCAGGTCCTCCACCGCCAGGCCGTCAGGCACATGATCGAATACCTGGACCGCCAACGGCTGGGGATAATCGTGCTCCAGGGTTACCCGCACTTCCCCCCAGCGCCCCAGTGCCAGGCTGCCGGGCATCTGCCGTCGCACGCGCGGGGACGGCCGGCGGCGCAGGCGGCTGGCATCCAGCAAGGCCAGCAGCAACAGGGCCAGCAGCAGGCCCCACGTCACTGAGTGCAGGGCGTCTGGCACCTTGACCTGTAGCGCCACCAGTGCGCCGAGCAGGATACTCAGGCCCAGCAGTACACCGAGCCAGGTCAACAGCAGGCGGGTTGGTCTCATGGGCGTCTCATTGGCGTGGCGCCGGGACTTGGTCCAGCAATTGCCGGAGCACCTGGTCGACTTCCAACCCGTCGATATCCAGCTCCGGGGCAATACGCACCCGATGGCGCAACACTGCCAGGGCGCAGCCCTTGATGTCGTCCGGGGTCACGAACTCGCCCCCGCGCAGCAAGGCCCGAGCCCGTGCACCGCGAACCAGGGCGATGGAGGCCCGGGGCCCGGCGCCGATGGTCAGGCCCGGCCAACTGCGCGTAGTGCGGGCCAGGCGCACGGCGTAGTCGAGCACCTGCTCATCCAGCGCCAACTCGCTGGCAATCTGTTGCAACAGCAGCACGTCTTCGGCTTGCAGCACCGTGCGCAGCGGCTGTACGTCGAGCATGTCGGCTCGGGACGAGCGGGTGACTTCGCGCACCATGTCCAGTTCCTGCTGTGCCTCGGGATAGTCCATGCGCACCTTGAGCATGAAACGGTCCAGTTCGGCTTCGGGCAACGGGTAAGTACCTTCCTGCTCGATGGGGTTCTGGGTGGCCAGTACCATGAACGGCTGGCCGATGGGCAGCGCCTCGCCTTCAAGGGTTACCTGGCGTTCCTGCATGGCTTCCAGCAACGCTGCCTGGGTTTTCGCCGGGGCACGGTTGATCTCGTCAGCCAACAGCAGGTTGGTGAACAACGGTCCCTTGCGCAGCTTGAACTGTTCGGTATGCAGGTCGTATACGGCATGGCCGGTCACGTCGCTGGGCATCAGGTCCGGGGTGAACTGGATGCGCGCGAACTCGCCTCCAAAACAGCGTGCCAGCGCGCGTACCAGCAAGGTCTTGCCCAGGCCGGGAACCCCTTCAAGCAACACATGGCCGCCCGCGATCAACGCCGTGAGCACGTCATCGATCACCGGGTCCTGACCGATAACCGCCTTGCGCAGTTCGACGCGCAAGGCCTGGGCCAGTTGGCTGGCGCGCTGAATCGGGTCAGTGGCGGGAAATTCGCTCATAGGGCATTCCTGAGGGTTTGCAGGCAGGCCACCTGGCGGCTGAAATCGGCGCTGGAGAGCCGTTTCGTCGCAGGTGGGCCAAGGGCCTGGCTGATAACAAGGGAGGGTTGGCGGGTCAGGCGTTCAAGCACCCGCAATTGTTCGGCTGTATCGAGGTGTTCGAACCCGGGATGACGGCGCCGAGCGGTGCGCTGGATGTCGCGCTGCAAAGCTTGCAGCAAGCTGTCTTGCCCGCTGCGGCGCAACAGGAAGTCGGCACTGGCGTTCAAGTGTTCCTGCAATTGCCGCCGTGCCTTGGGCGCCGGTTGCCGGATCGGACCCTGGCGCAGGCTGGCGTGCCAGAGGCCCAGGGCGATCAGTGCGGCAAGTGCCACCAGTGCCTGGGGGAAGTAGCGCAACAACAGGCTGAACAGGTCCTCGACATCAGTGTTGAACAGCAGTGTGACCTGGGTGCCCTGGCTCAGGTACCAGAGCAGCCACGCGTTATCGTGCAGGCCGATGCCCGGGTTTTTCCACAGGTCGCTGTCGGTGACCACGGTCACACGCCCTTGCCCGAGGTTGACCTGCATCAGGTGCGTCGACCGGGCGCTGTTGGCCGAGAATTGTGCCAGGTGCCTGGGGTCGGTGAGGTTGAAGTCGGTGTCGAAGCTGAAATAGGCCGGCGCTGTTTCGTTGTCCACATAGAGTTTGGTCAGGTCCGGCGTTTTCTTTTTACGCGCGGGTGCCGGAGCGTCGAATTCTTCACTGAAGGATTGGTGTATCTGCACACGATCCAGCAACAGGTCGCCACTTTCACCGGTGTCCTCATCCCACAGCGCTTCGGCTACCAGCAGCAGATGGCCGCCAGCCCGGGTCCACTGCAGCAATTGATCAACCTGGGGCGGGCTCATGTTGCTGCGCTCGCCCAGCAACAGCAGGCTGTTGCCCTTGGGCGAAAGGCTGGCCAGCCGTTCGAGGCTGTTGGCATGTTCCACCACCAGGCCCTGCTGGCGCAGAAAGTGTTCAGCTGCCAGGTAGGGGTTGGCCAGGGCTTCGGGTGAAGGGCCGCGATCGACCACTTCCTGATAAGGAATCGCCGTGTGCCAGGCATAAAAACCGCCTGCTGCCAGCAAGCCCGCGACCAGCAGCCCGACCCACAGCAACGGCCGGTTCATTGCGCCGCTCCCGAGCCGAACAGGGTTCGCCAATCGCTGCATAGCTGTTGTTGCGCCAAGGCAGGCGGCAGGCGATGGCCATAGGCAAGGTTTTGCCAGTAACGGGTCAGCTCACCGCTGAATGCCAGCAGCTGCGGTTGTTGCAGTTGGCGGATACGTTCCAGGACTTCACCTTCCGTGTCGGCACTTTTCAGCGGCAGGTTGAAGTCGTGCAGCAAGCGGCTGAGCAACCCACGGTAGAGCAGGCCGAGGGCTTCCCGGGGCTGTGTTGCCCACAGCTGTTCGGCGGCGCCTGCGATGTCTTCGGGCAAGGTGTCAGCCCCCAGTTCAAGGCCGAACAGCTGCGAAGGCACGGGTTTGGCAGCCTTGGGTTTGCGCGGGCTGCGGCGGCTGACAAAGGCATGCAGCCAGTCGCGGTAGCGCCAGATCACCAGTGCCAGGCCACCTGCCAGCAATCCCCAGAGCAGTACTTCAAGGCCCTTGGCGATGTGCTTGAACGAATCACTATTGAGGTTTTTCAGCAATGCTTCCAGCCAGGCTGGCAGCTTGGCATCACCTGCCGCTTTGTTTTTGTCGGCTGCTTTATCCTCGCCGAAGCGGTAACGAGTGAGCGTTTCCGGGTTCTTGAACGGTGGCTGCTCCAACAGCGTCTTGATCGAGTGACTGGCCGATTGTGTAGTCAGCGGCGTTTGGGGAACCGGTTCATCAGCCCATGCCGATGGGATCGGCGGAATCAGCGTCAGCCCGGCCACCAGCAACAGCAGCGACGCCACACCGCTCAGGCGCTGGCGCATTCGGCGGAACACCAGTTCCAGGTCCCAGGCTTCCAGCACCGTGCGGCGGTTCAGGTAAAGGCTGAAGCCACAGGCGACATAGATCGGCTCCCAGAACACCAGGATCAAGGCGTAGAACATGTTGGTCAGGTGCTCCAGCCAACGCCAGTCGTGGCCGGCGGTGAGCACCAGTTGCTGCCAATCCCAGTCGCGTTCGACCTCTTGCGGCAGGAAGAAATAGAACATGGCCATCAACCCGAACCACAGGGCGATTTCCAGGTGCACCCCGATCAGGGTCAGCCAGCGCGCGGCGCCTGCGTTGCGCTGCTGCAACACCCCGAGACGTTGTTGGCGCGCCTGGCCTTGCAGCCCTTCGAGCTGGACCACCGGCATCTCGAAGCTACGGCTGAGGCTGAAGCGCCGCCAGGTCAGGCTGGCCAGCAGTTGGCCCTTGAGCAGCCGCGGCGATTGGCGCAGCGCTTGTTTCAGGCTGGGTGTTTCGCCGAACAGGGCCTTGGACAGGATATACAGTGGCAGGCGGTCGAATGCCGGTTTCAACCACCAGAACAGCAACAGCGCGGTGGTGGGGTGATTCCACAGCAGCACGCTGAACAGGGCGAAGACCGGCAAGGTCACGATGGCCCAACTGCTCATCAACAGCAGCCGATGTTCCCGGGCCAGCAGGATGCCGAGGTCCATGGCCTCCCAGGAGGTACGCGGGCGGATCACGACGCTGGCATCACTCAGGCGCATGGCGATTCCGTCCGGCAAACAGCAGGTAGGCCGCCATCAGCAACCACAGGGCGGTGCCGACCAGGTACTTGACCCACGGCGCCACGGCATTGGTGGACGACCAGTACGCCTCGATAAACGCGGCGATCAGCAGGAACACCATCACACCACAAATCATTTGCACACTTTTGCGCGCGGCCAGGCGCAGGGATTCGCCTCTGGTGAGGGGCCCCGGTGCAATCAGCGCCCAGCCCAGTTGCAGGCCAGCCGCGCCAGCCAGGGCAATTGCGCTGAGCTCGAAGGCGCCATGGCCGATGACAAATGACCAGAACGTTTGCCCGTAGCCGATTTGCGTCAGGTGCCCGGCAACGGCGCCAATGATCAGGCCATTGAAGAACAGGAAAAATACGCTGCCCAGGCCGAACAGCAGCCCGGCGGCAAAGGTCTGGAAGGCGATACCGATGTTGTGCATCACGTAGTAGCCGAACATCATCCAGTCTTCGCTGGAAGCGCGTTCGGCTGCCCGGCCCAGGCGGCTGGCATCGGGGTTGTACATGGCCTGCATCTCGGCCACCTGCCGAGGGCTGACGATGCTGTAGATCAAGTCCGGAAACAGGTACACCAGCAAGGCAATGCCGAGCAGGCTGCCAAAGAACAGCAGGCCGGCAGCCAGCACAAATGGCCATTGCGCGCGAACCAGCCTGGGGAAATCGGCCAGCAGGAAGCTCAGCACGTTTGCCCCCATCCGGCTGCGATGACGATACAACTGTTGATGGCCGCGCAAGGCAAGCTGCTGCAACGGGTCCACCAGGTAGCTGCTGTAGCCGCGCTCCTGGGCCAGGGCCAGGTGCTGGCACAACTGCCGGTATTGATGAGGGAAGTCGACGAAGTCGGCGCCTTTGGCTTTGCCTTTCTCCAACTGCGTCAATTGCTCGGCAAAGGCTTGCCATTGTGGCTGATGGCGGCTTTCGAAAAGACTCTGTTTCATGCTGGCCCCAACAATCCGCGGGCCACACCGTTGAGTTCTGCCACGGCGCGGGCAGGGGAGACCTGCAGGGGCGTGGCCAGGATAGCGGCCAGTTCGTTGACCCGTTCGGCCGACAGCTCGCCCTGGCGTTCGGCGAAGCTGAGAATCGCCCGTTGTTCGTTCAGCTCAAGGGCGAACGGCAGGCGCAGCGCCGGGGCCTGGGGCACTTGCGGGCGGGAAAGCGGTTGTTCGCGGTAGATCACCAGGGTCCCGGCCGCCAGGTCGCCCAGGCGCTTGAAGTTGGGGTGTTGCAGGCAACTGATGGCGCCGAGGAAATAGCCGAAGGGCAGCATGTCGACAAAGCGCAGCAGGTTACGGATCAGCGAGGCGGACCAGCCGATGGGCGTGCCGTCGTCCTGTACCACCCGCAGGCCCATGACCTGTTTGCCGGGCGAGCAGCCCTGGTTGAGCACTTCGAAAAGCACCATGTACCACCAACTGACGAGGAACAGCAGTAGCGAACCCAGGCCAATGCCCAGGTTGCCGAGAAAGGCCAATGCGCTAAACAGGATGCCGAGAATCAGGCCGCGCAAACCCAGGTCGAAGGCAAAGGCCAGTGAGCGTACCAGCAGGCCGGCCGGGCGCAGGGGCAGGTCGATACCCTCCGGGGTCTCGATCTGGTAGCGGGTATCCAGTGGCGCAGGTGGCATCGCGGTCCTTGGCAGTGCGGCGCTGGCGCCTGGGCGGCAGCGGCGGGGTTGGAAAGACCGATGCTAGCAGTGTCGACGGTGGAAGCAACCACTCAACGATTTACTGAATATTTGTACAGGGAACACAGCGCTGGCCCCCGATGCCTGCAAGCGCCTAGACTTTGCCGGTCTTCAGCACAGGAATAGCCCGTGACCACCATTTTCTGGTACGACTATGAAACCACCGGCATCAATCCGCGTACCGACCGCCCGCTGCAGGTAGCCGGTATTCGCACCGACCTCGAGCTTAACGAGGTCGGGCCGCCGGTCAATCTCTACTGCCACCCCAGCGACGATATCCTGCCGCATCCGGCAGCGTGCGCGATCACTGGCATCACTCCCGGCGTGCTGGCGGAAAAAGGCCTGGCCGAAGCCGACTTCATGACCCGGGTGCACGCCGAGCTGGCCACCCCGGGCACTTGCGGGGCCGGCTACAACACCTTGCGTTTTGACGATGAGATGACGCGCTACAGCTTGTACCGCAATTTCTTCGATCCCTATGCCCGGGAATGGCAAGGCGGCAACAGCCGCTGGGACCTGATCGACGTGGTGCGCACTGCCTACGCCCTGCGCCCTGACGGGATCGTCTGGCCGGAACAGGACGGGCGCGTCACCCTCAAGCTTGAGCGGTTGACGGCCGCCAACGGCATCGACCACGGCCAGGCCCACGACGCCTTGTCCGATGTGCGCGCCACCATCGCCCTGGCCCGGTTGATCCGCGAGAAGCAACCCAAGCTCTATGACTGGCTGTTTCAACTGCGCAGCAAACAACGGGTCATGGACCAGGTGCGGTTGTTGCAGCCGATGGTGCATATTTCCGGTCGTTTTTCTGCCGAGCGTCATTACCTGGGGGTGGTGCTGCCGCTGGCGTGGCACCCGCGCAATCGCAATGCATTGATCGTCTGCGACCTGGGGCTCGATCCGCAAGGGCTGTTGGACGAGGACGCCGATACCTTGCGCCGGCGCTTATATATCCGCCGCGACGAACTGGCCGAAGGTGAATTGCCGGTACCGCTCAAGTTGCTGCACATCAATCGTTGCCCGGTGGTCGCACCGTTGAGCGTGCTTCGGCCGCAAGACCGCGAGCGTTTGCAGCTGGATATGGATGAGTGTGAGGCGCGGGCCCTGCGGCTAAGCGACGCACAGGAACTATGGCGCGATAAACTGGCGGCGATTTACGCCGAGGAAGATTTTGCGCCAAGCGCCGATCCCGAGCAGCAGCTATACGATGGTTTTATCGGGGATCGTGATCGACGTTTATGTGAGCAAGTGAGAGTCGCCGAGCCGGCGCAACTAGCGCGCCAGCAATGGCCTTTCGATGATGAACGTTTGCCTGAATTATTATTTCGCTATCGTGCACGCAACTTTCCAGACACCTTGAATAGTGAAGAGCAACAACGCTGGAGAGTTTTCTGTCAGCAACGTTTGTCAGACCCTCAATGGGGCGCGCCAAACACCCTTGAGGGTTTTAAGCAGGCGTGTCTTGAGTTGGCTGTTAGTGCCACACCGTTTCAGCGCCAGGTGCTTGATGAATGGCAGGAGTATGTTGATGCCTTAGCGACTCGAATGAGTCTGTAATCAGCTTCCCGGTAAAATACGGACAATAAAAAACGCCAGCAAGCTGGCGTTTTTTATTGCGTTGCGTATCACGCAGCGTCCTGGCGAGGCTTAGCCCAGCAGGGTAGCCCAGCCTTCAACCACGTCGCCGCCCCACTTGGCTTTCCACTCTTTCAGAGTCTTGTGGTTGCCACCTTTGGTTTCAATCACTTCGCCGTTGTGCGGGTTTTTGTATTGTTTAACCTTGCGTGCACGCTTGGTGCCGGTAGCTTTTACGGCGCCACGTGGAGCCTTAACTTTCGAATCCGGATCCAGCAGCGCGATGATGTCACGCAGGGATTTGGAGTATTCGCCCATCAGGGTGCGCAATTTGCCTTCGAATTCCAGCTCGGTTTGCAGTTTGTCGTCTTGGGACAGGTTCTTCAAACGGGCTTGCAGCTCTTTGATAGCTTCTTCGGTGGCGCGATATTCGTTGATCAGGGACATGGGGACTACCTTATGCAGGGCGCTGGGTGAAAGGGGATAGTGGCTCAATAATAGTCAGACAGTTTGCCCAAGTAAACATTTAAGGCCGCATTTATGTAATTTACTTTGGTTGTTTGTGGCAAAAGCGTGGAATTGAGTTAATTAGTAAGGGGGATGGCCTAAAGATACTCTGGTTAAGTCTTGGCTTACTGCCGGAGTCCACGCGTTTGCACACATAGTGGGGAAAAACCTTACGCTATTAAGGGGCAGGGTTGACGCAGCCGATCAGAATAAGCGTTGAGGAATACTGCAGTTTTTCTGCGCAATCGCTAGAATGGCGGCCTTTGCGAAGTTCTGGAGTTTCCCCCTAATGCGCACTTTTCGGCTGGTGATTGCTTGCCCGGACCGGGTTGGCATCGTTGCCAAGGTCAGTAACTTTCTGGCTTCCCACAACGGTTGGATCACCGAAGCGAGCCATCACTCGGACAATCTCAGCGGCTGGTTTTTCATGCGTCACGAAATTCGTGCCGATACGCTGCCCTTTGGTCTAGAGGCATTTCGCGAGGCATTTGCGCCGATCGCTGAAGAGTTCTCGATGACCTGGCGCATCACCGACACGGAACAGAAAAAACGCGTGGTCCTGATGGCCAGTCGTGAGTCCCACTGCCTGGCAGACCTGCTGCACCGCTGGCACAGCGATGAACTGGACTGCGAAATCTCCTGCGTGATTTCCAACCATGACGACCTGCGCAGCATGGTCGAGTGGCATGGCATTCCGTACTACCACGTCCCGGTCAACCCGCAGGACAAGGAGCCGGCCTTTGCCGAGGTCTCGCGCCTGGTCAAGCAGCACGATGCGGACGTCGTGGTACTGGCGCGCTACATGCAGATTCTGCCGCCGGAGTTGTGCAGTGAATACGCTGGCAAGGTGATCAATATTCACCACAGTTTCCTGCCATCGTTTGTGGGTGCCAAGCCGTATCACCAGGCATCCCTGCGTGGCGTGAAGCTGATCGGTGCAACGTGCCACTACGTCACCGAAGAGTTGGACGCCGGTCCCATCATCGAGCAGGACGTGGTGCGTGTCAGCCATAGCGACAGCATCGAAGACATGGTCCGTTTTGGCCGTGACGTCGAGAAGATGGTGCTGGCTCGCGGCCTGCGCTATCACCTGGAAGACCGGGTACTGGTGCACGGCAACAAGACTGTCGTGTTCTGATTGAAGTGTTTTGATTGAAGAATGAAGGGCCTGGGCGTTAAATCGCTACAGGCCCTTTTTTTGAGCGCGGGTGAGGACTGGAGCATGAGCGATCCACTGGACAAGGCGACTTCCAAAGCCCCCGCGACGCTGGGAGAGGGTTGTTTGAGTCGATATGACCCGGATGACCTGAGCAGTGAGGACGGCACCGAGTTTCCAGGCGCCGCCGAGTTGTGGGAACAATTGCAGGACACATCCGAATTGCCTGAAGAAAAGGCGTCAGCGGCTGTGCAAGGCAGCCGCTGACCCGGCGGGATCAAATCCGGAAACTACCCACCAGTTGTTTCAAGCGCGCCGCTTGCTGTTCCAGGTCGGAACAGGCCCGCAAGGTTGATTGCAGGTTTTCCACACCTTCCTGATTGAGGGTGTTGATCTCGGTGATGTCCATGTTGATTGACTCCACCACCGAGGTCTGTTCCTCGGTAGCGGTGGCTACCGACTGGTTCATCCCGTCAATTTCGCCGATACGCTGGGTCACGCTGTTCAGACGCTCGCCCGCCAGGTTGGCGATTTCCACACTGTCCTGGCTGTGCCGCTGGCTTTCGCTCATGGTGCTGACCGAATCCCGGGCGCCGACTTGCAGCTCCTCGATCATCTTCTGCACCTGCTGCGCCGACTCCTGGGTGCGGTGCGCCAGGTTGCGCACTTCATCGGCCACCACCGCAAAGCCGCGCCCGGCTTCCCCGGCCCGTGCGGCTTCAATCGCCGCGTTGAGGGCCAGCAGGTTGGTTTGCTGGGAAATGCTGGTGATCACTTCCAGAATCTGCCCGATGTTCACTGTCTTGCTGTTAAGCGCTTCGATATTGGTGCTGGAGGCGCTGATCATCTGCGACAACTGGTTCATCGCCTTGATATTGCGTTCCACCACTTGCTGACCGTCTTCGGCCAAGTGCCGGGCATCGCTGGCCTGGTTGGAGGCCTGTGCGGCGTTGCGGGCGATTTCCTGGGCGGCGGCCCCCAGCTCGTTGATCGCGGCCGCGACGCTGTTGGTCCGGTTGGCCTGCTCGTCGGAATTGACCATCGAGGAATTGGAGGCGCTGACCACCCGCAGGGCCACTTCATTGACCTGCTCGGTGGCCGAGGAAACTTCGCGAATCGAGGTGTGAATCCGCTCCACGAAACGATTGAAAGCGCTGCCAAGCACGCCGAATTCGTCGTGGTTCTGGATGGTCAGGCGGCGGGTCAGGTCGCCTTCACCGTCGGCGATGTCTTCCATGGCGCGGGTCATGACGTGCAGTGGCTGCAGGAGGATGCGAATCAGCATGCCCAGCAGGGCGATGATGATGACCACGGCGATGATCGTGGCGATGATCGCCGAGGTGCGGAATTCGCTGAGCATGGCGAAGGATTTATCTTTATCCACCGACAGGCCGAGGTACCAGTTCACCGAGGGCAGGCCCTTGATCGGGGTAAAGGTGACGATACGTGTCTTGCCGTTTACCTCGACTTCACTGAAGTCGCTGCTGATTCGGGGGGTGTTGTTCGGATAGACGTCGGCCAGGGTTTTCATCACCAGGCCCTTGTCCGGGTGTACCAGCACTTTACCGTCGGCACTGACCAGGAAGGCATAACCCATGCCGCCGAAGTTCAGGGCACCGATGTTGTCTACCAGGGTTTGCAGGCTCAGGTCGCCGCCCACCACGCCGACACTCTGGCCGGCCTTGGTGCTGGGGGTGGCGATGGAGATGATCAACTGGCCGGTGGCCGCGTCAATGTAGGGTTCGGTCAGGGTTGAGCCGTTGCTGCCCTGCGCGCCCTTGTACCAGGGGCGTACCCGTGGGTCGAAGCCGTCGGGCATCTTGGTATCGGGGCGGATGACGAAGCCGCCCTTGCTGTCGCCAAGGTACGTGGCCATGAACGAGGACGTCAGGGCCTTCTGTTCCAGAAGGCTGGCGACGCTGGTTGAATCCGGGTTGATGGCGATGTTCTGTGCGGCGCTTTCTATTAGCACTATGCGCCCGGTAAGCCAGGTCTGGATGTTGCTGGCAGTGACATCGCCCATTTCATGCAGGTAGTTGTTCAGGTCGTCGCGAATCGCATTACGCTGCAAGTAGTCGTTGTAGAGGGTAAACAACGCAAAGGCGGCAATGACGACAAGAGCGGCGGCAAGCAGGATTTTATGGCTGAAACGCAGATTTTTATTCATGGCTTGTGGGGTCCGCTATGGTCTTAATATCCGATGCACGTCCTTCTGGGACGCGCGGAATGGCTGCGTCAAAAAAAGTGTGATATTTCCATCTGCTCCTGCAGGAATTATCCGGCCTGTTTTTCCAAGACTTTTTGGGTCTCTCGCTTTATCTGTATCGACCATTCAGCGCCAAAGATTAACCATGGGTGACAAAATGCCTGACTCCTCGCAACTCATTATTGGTGCAGATCTTCAGGGCCAGCCGATTGCCCAGTCGATGCGCCTGGCCAACCGCCACGGCCTGATCGCAGGCGCCACCGGCACCGGCAAGACCGTGACCTTGCAGCGCCTGGCGGAAGCTTTCAGCGACGCCGGGGTCGCGGTATTTGCCGCCGATATCAAGGGTGACCTGTGTGGCCTGGGCGCTGCGGCCAACCCTCAGGGCAAGGTCGCCGAGCGCATAGCCGGCATGCCTTTCCTTAATTACACGCCCAAGGCGTATCCGGTGACGTTGTGGGATATCCACGGCCAGTCCGGTCATCCGTTGCGCACCACCATGAGTGAAATGGGCCCGCTGTTGCTCGGCAGCCTGTTGGAGCTCACCGACAGCCAGCAATCGGCCCTCTACGCAGCCTTCAAGGTGGCCGATCGTGAAGGCCTGTTGTTGCTGGACCTCAAGGACCTCAAGGCGCTGCTGAACCATTTGCGCTATCACCCGGAGTTGCTCGGGGAAGACGCGGCCTTGATGACCATCGGTTCCAGCCAGGCGCTGTTGCGGCGCCTGGCGGTGCTGGAGCAGCAGGGTGCCGAAGCGTTGTTCGGCGAGCCGGCGCTGCAACTCGAAGACATCCTGCAACCGGCCAGTGACGGCCGCGGGCGTATTCATCTATTGGACGCCAGCCGGCTGGTGCATGAGGCGCCGAAGGTCTACGCGACCTTCCTGCTTTGGCTGTTGGCCGAACTGTTCGAGCAACTGCCGGAACGTGGCGATGCCGACAAGCCGCTGCTGGCGCTGTTTTTCGATGAGGCGCATCTGTTGTTTGCCGACACCCCCAAGGCCCTGCAGGATCGCCTGGAGCAAGTGGTGCGGCTGATTCGCTCGAAAGGCGTCGGTGTGTATTTCGTCACCCAGTCTCCCGGGGACTTGCCGGACACCGTGCTGGCGCAACTCGGCTTGCGCATCCAGCACGGGCTGCGGGCGTTCACCACCAAGGAGCAGAAGTCCCTGCGGGCGGTGGCCGATGGTTTCCGGCCCAATCCGGCATTTGATGCGCTGGCGGTGCTGACCGAGTTGGGTACAGGTGAGGCATTGGTGGGAACCTTGCAGGAAAAGGGGACGCCTGAAGTAGTCCAACGCGTACTGGTAGCACCGCCGCAATCGCGGATCGGGCCACTGAGCGAAGCTGAGCGGGCAGCACTGATTGCCAGTTCGCCATTGCAGGGGCGCTATGACAAGCCGATTGACCGTGAGTCGGCGTACGAAGTGTTGATGGCGCGCAAGGACTTGGGCCCGCAAGAGGATTCGACGCCCGCCGCTGAAGAGCCAAGCTTTACCGACAAGGCCGGTGCTTTCCTCGGTACTACGGCAGGCAAGGCACTGAAATCGGCGATGCAACAGGCGGCCAATCAGATGGGCCGGCAGTTGGTGCGCGGGTTACTGGGGTCTTTGTTAGGCGGCAGCAAACGTAAATAACGATGGGATCAAATGTGGGAGCGGGCTTGCTCGCGAAAGCGGTGGATCAGTCAATATATCCAGTGACTGACACGCCACCTTCGCGAGCAAGCCCGCTCCCACACTTGGTTCTGCGCCGGTCTCAGGTTTTGGGTTTGGCGTGAGCGGCCAGCCGCTCCAGCGCAGCGCGTAAATTCGGATCGGTAATCCCGTCTGCCGTGGCCTGAATGGTTTCGGCGGCGATTTCCGACAAATCCATCGTATGCCCCACCGCACCTTGCGGCACGGTCGGCGGTTGCACCTTGAACTGGATGCGCGTCAGGCTGGCGAATTCGTCGAAGGCCATCAATTGGCGCTGCAAACGTTTCTGCTGGTAGCGCAGGCGCGTCGCCCAATGGCCGTCGGTGACGATCAGCAGCAGATTGCCTTCGCGCCACGAGGCCACATGGCAGTGTTCGCGAGCGGCGGGCTGCAGTTGGCTTTCTACCAGGCGTTGCAGATGACCAAGGCGTTGCGCATGGCCGAAGATGGCTTTTAAAGGCTTGGCTTCGCGAAGCAACACGGCGGGAGCTCGGGCCGTAAGAGGGCGAAATGCCATGACTAGACACCTTAAGTAACAGAGAGGCCATGGTAGCAGAAAGCGTCTGCGACACCGCCGCCATTGCATTACCGGCAGTTTATCCATTAAATCAACGAGTAACTTATTGCCCGAATGGGTTGAAGTTCAGCAAAAAGCCCTTATTTTAAACAAGCCCTCCAAGAGCGCCGTGCCAGCATCGTGGAATAACGCCACTTTCCTCACCCACGTTTCCGGGTAGAATGCTCGTTCGCATGCGGCCGTGAGGGCTGCTCGGGCGACTCACGGGGCGCCCTCCATCCCTATGTGTGGAAGAACCTGCCGATATGTTTGCGCCTTTGTTAAAGAAACTTTTTGGAAGCAAGAATGAGCGCGAAGTCAAACGCATGCTCAAGACGGTGCAGCTGGTCAATGCCTTCGAAGAGCAGATGGTTGCCCTTTCGGACGAGCAATTGCGCGCCAAGACCGAAGAGTTCAAGGCCCGCATAGCCAAAGGTGAAACCCTCGACAAGCTGCTTCCCGAAGCCTTTGCGGTCGCCCGCGAAGCCGGTAAGCGTGTCATGGGCATGCGCCACTTCGACGTCCAGTTGATCGGCGGCATGACCTTGCATGAAGGCATGATTGCCGAAATGCGTACCGGTGAAGGCAAGACCCTGGTGGCAACTCTGGGCGTTTACCTCAACGCACTGTCCGGCAAGGGCGTGCACGTTGTGACGGTGAACGACTACCTCGCCCGCCGGGATGCCAACTGGATGCGTCCGCTGTACGAATTCCTCGGCCTGACCGTCGGCGTTGTCACGCCGTTCCAGCCGCCGGAAGAGAAGCGCGCCGCCTACGCTGCCGACATCACCTACGGTACCAATAACGAATTCGGTTTCGACTACCTGCGCGACAACATGGCGTTCAGCATGGAAGAAAAATTCCAGCGCGAACTCAACTTTGCCGTGATCGACGAAGTCGACTCCATCCTGATCGACGAAGCCCGTACCCCGCTGATCATCTCCGGTCAGGCCGAGGACAGCTCGCGCCTGTACACCGAGATCAACAAGCTGATCCCGCGCCTTGAGCAACACATCGAGGAAGTGGAAGGCGTGGTGACCAAAGAAGGTCACTTCACCATCGACGAGAA
This sequence comes from Pseudomonas sp. KK18, assembly GCF_037094675.1. Lineage (NCBI taxonomy): Bacteria > Pseudomonadati > Pseudomonadota > Gammaproteobacteria > Pseudomonadales > Pseudomonadaceae > Pseudomonas > Pseudomonas sp. KK18. Next base: position 5,795,499 of record NZ_CP146605.1, on the reverse strand, counting down.
GACCCGCCAGGTCGAACTCAACGAAGCCGGTCACCAGTTCGTCGAAGACATGCTGACCCAGATCGGCCTGCTGGCCGAAGGCGAGAGCCTGTACTCGGCGCACAACCTGGGCCTGTTGACCCACGTATATGCCGGCCTGCGTGCCCACAAGCTGTTCCATCGCAACGTTGAATACATCGTGCAGGACGGCCAGGTCGTACTGGTCGACGAACACACCGGTCGTACCATGCCGGGTCGCCGTTTGTCGGAAGGCCTGCACCAGGCGATCGAAGCCAAGGAAGTCCTGAACATCCAGGCTGAAAGCCAGACCCTGGCCTCGACCACCTTCCAGAACTACTTCCGTCTGTACAACAAACTGTCCGGCATGACCGGTACAGCCGACACCGAAGCGTTCGAATTCCACCAGATCTACGGTCTGTCGGTGATGGTTATCCCGCCGAACAAGCCGCTGGCGCGTAAAGACTTCAACGACCTGGTGTTCCTGACCGCCGACGAGAAATACGCTGCAATCGTCGCCGACATCAAGGAATGCATGGCCCAGGGCCGTCCAGTGCTGGTGGGTACTGCCACCATCGAAACTTCCGAGCACATGTCCAGCTTGCTGGCCAAGGAAGGCATCGAGCACAAGGTCCTCAACGCCAAGTTCCACGAAAAAGAAGCCGAGATCATTGCCCAGGCCGGTCGCCCGGGCGCACTGACCATCGCCACCAACATGGCCGGTCGTGGTACCGACATCCTGTTGGGCGGTAACTGGGAAGTGGAAGTTGCGTCCCTGGACAACCCGACCCCTGAGCAGATCGCGCAGATCAAGGCCGACTGGCAGAAGCGCCACCAGCAAGTGCTGGAGTCCGGCGGCTTGCAGGTGATCGCGTCCGAGCGTCACGAATCGCGCCGTATCGACAACCAGCTGCGTGGTCGTGCCGGTCGTCAGGGTGACGCCGGTTCCAGCCGTTTCTACCTGTCCCTGGAAGACAGCCTGATGCGCATCTTCGCCTCGGATCGGGTGAAGAACTTCATGAAAGCCCTGGGCATGCAGTCCGGTGAAGCGATTGAACACCGCATGGTGACCAACGCCATCGAGAAGGCCCAGCGCAAGGTAGAAGGCCGTAACTTCGACATTCGTAAGCAACTGCTCGAGTTCGATGACGTCAACAACGAACAGCGTAAAGTGATTTATCACATGCGTAACAGCTTGTTGGCCGCCACCAACATCGGCGAGACCATTGCCGATTTCCGCCAGGACGTGCTCAACGCCACCGTCAGCGCCCATATCCCGCCACAGTCCCTGCCTGAGCAGTGGGATGTTGCCGGCCTGGAAGCTGCGTTGAAGAGCGACTTCGGTGTCGACTTGCCGGTCCAGCAATGGCTCGACGAAGACGACCACCTGTACGAAGAAACCCTGCGCGAGAAGCTCATGACCGAGCTGCTGGCCGCGTACAACGAGAAAGAAGAGCAGGCGAGTGCCGAAGCACTGCGCACCTTCGAGAAGCAAATCGTACTGCGTGTGCTGGACGACCTGTGGAAAGACCACCTGTCGACCATGGACCACCTGCGTCACGGCATCCACTTGCGTGGCTACGCCCAGAAGAACCCGAAGCAGGAGTACAAGCGCGAGTCGTTCACGCTGTTCTCCGAACTGCTGGATTCGATCAAGCGCGATTCGATTCGTGTGCTGTCCCACGTTCAGGTGCGTCGCGAAGACCCGATCGAGGAAGAAGCCCGCCTGCGTCAGGAAGCCGAGGCACTGGCTGCGCGCATGCAGTTCCAGCACGACGAAGCGCCTGGTCTTGAGGCTCCGGAAGTATTGGGCGAAGAGGTCGATGTGGCCCTGGCCCAGGCCCCGGTGCGCAACGAACAGAAGCTGGGCCGCAACGAACTGTGCTGGTGCGGTTCGGGCAAGAAGTTCAAACACTGCCACGGCGAAATCAACTAAGATTTTCGCCTGACGCTGCAACACCCCCGCGCCGCGACCGGCATCAGCCGTCGCGGCGTTTTGCCATTTCGTCACCGTCGATAGCGACGGGGTACACACCCAATATTTTTAGGAGCGCATTCATGGCTGTTGGTCTTGGTCCTTTGCCCACGTTGCACCCGGTTGCCGGTTTTGAACTCGGTATCGCTTCGGCGGGCATCAAGCGCCCGGGGCGCAAGGATGTGGTGGTGATGCGCTGTGCCGAAGGCTCGACCGTTGCGGGTGTGTTCACCCTGAACGCGTTTTGCGCCGCGCCCGTGATTCTGGCCAAGCAGCGTGTCGAAGGCCCGGTGCGTTACCTGTTGACCAACACCGGCAATGCCAACGCCGGGACCGGCGAGCCTGGCCTGGCCGCCGCTGCCCGCACCTGCGCCAAGCTGGCGGAGCTGACCGGCGTAGACGCCAGCCAGGTGCTGCCGTACTCCACCGGTGTGATCGGTGAGCCGCTGCCGGTAGAGAAAATCGAAGGCGCGTTGCAAGCAGCGCTGGATGACCTGTCGGTGGATAACTGGGCGGCTGCGGCTACCGGGATCATGACCACCGATACTCTGCCAAAAGGCGCCAGCCGTCAGTTTGTGCACGAAGGCGTGACCGTTACCGTCACGGGCATCAGCAAAGGCGCCGGCATGATTCGCCCGAACATGGCGACCATGCTGGGCTATATCGCCACCGACGCCAAAGTCTCCCGTGACGTGCTGCAAAACCTGATGCTCGACGGCGCCAACAAGTCCTTCAACCGCATCACCATCGACGGCGACACCTCGACCAACGATTGCTGCATGTTGATCGCCACCGGCCAGGCTGACCTGCCGGAAATCACCTCGTCCAACGGCGCGTATTTCGCCGCGTTGAAGCAGGCGGTGTTCGAAGTGTGCATGGACGTGGCCCAGGCCATCGTGCGCGACGGCGAAGGCGCCACCAAGTTTGTGACGGTTGAAGTCAACGGCGGCGGTAACCACCAGGAATGCCTGGATGTCGGTTACACCGTGGCTCACTCGCCGCTGATCAAGACCGCGCTGTTTGCCTCCGACCCGAACTGGGGCCGTATCCTGGCCGCTGTGGGCCGTGCCGGCGTGCCGAACCTGGACGTGAGCAAGATCGACGTGTTCCTCGGCGAAGTGTGCATCGCCAGCCGTGGCGCCCGGGCCGAGACGTACACCGAAGCCCAGGGTTCGGCGGTGATGCAGCAGGAAGAAATCACCATCCGTATCGAATTGGGTCGCGGTGAGTGCAGCGAAACCATCTGGACCACTGACCTGTCCCACGAGTACGTGAAGATCAACGCGGAATACCGCACCTGATACCAGGCAGGTCTTCAAACCGATTCAGAGGAAATAGTGCGGTGAAACGAGTTCATGTAGCAGCAGCGGTCATCCGGGGTGTCGACGGCAGGATTCTGCTGGCGCGCCGCGCCGATACCCAGCATCAGGGCGGCCTCTGGGAGTTTCCCGGTGGCAAGGTGGAGGCCGATGAGTCGGTCGCTACCGCGCTGTCCCGTGAATTGCAGGAGGAGCTGGGCATCCAGGTCACGGCGGCTCGCCCGTTGATCAAGGTGCAGCATGATTACCCGGACAAACAGGTGTTGCTGGATGTCTGGGAAGTCTCGGCCTTTACCGGCGAGCCCCACGGTGCCGAAGGCCAACCCCTTGAGTGGGTGGCCCAGCGGGACCTGCCGAACTATGAGTTTCCGGCAGCCAATGCGCCGATCGTTGCGGCGGCGCGTTTACCGGCTGACTACTTGATCACTCCGGGCGAGCTGGAGACACTCGTCCTGCTGCGCGGTATTCAAAAAGCCATCGCTGGTGGCATCAAGCTGGTTCAGCTGCGTGCCCCCAACGGTTACGACCCCAAGTACCGTGACCTGGCGGTGGATGCCGTGGGCCTGTGTGCGGGCAAGGCGCAACTGATGCTCAAGGGGCCGTTTGAATGGCTGGGGGATTTTCCCGCGGCCGGCTGGCATATGACCTCGGCGCAACTGCGCAAGTACGCCAGCAAGGGACGTCCTTTGCCGAAGGATCGCTGGTTGGCGGCGTCTTGCCACAATGCTGAGGAATTAGCCTTGGCGGAGTTGATGGACGTGGATTTCGTCACCTTGTCGCCGGTGCAGCCCACCCTGACTCATCCTGATGCCGAGCCGTTGGGCTGGGAGCAGGCGCAGCAGTTGATCAGTGGGTTCAGCAAACCGGTGTTCTTGCTCGGTGGGGTGGGTCCTGCTGAGCGGGAAAAGGCCTGGGAGGCTGGTGCTCAAGGTGTGGCGGGGATTCGGGCGTTCTGGCCTGAGGTTTAGGCATAACCCTGGCGAGTGGCCAGGGGAGCTGTTGTGGCGAGGGAGCTTGCTCCCGCTGGAGTGCGCAGCGCTCCCGCTTTTTTGGGGCCGCTACGCAGCCCAGCGGGAGCAAGTTCCCTCGCCACAGGTTGCAATCGGTCAGTAAGCGTCAGTGCGGCTTTGCCGCCGCCTGCCACAAGATCTCTGCAACGCCCTGGCGCTTGGCAATCACCCTGGCTGCCACAAAGAGCAAGTCCGACAGCCGGTTGATGTACGCCAACCCGACGCCTTCCAGCGGTTCCTCTGCATTCAGGTGCTGACACCGGCGCTCCGCACTGCGAGCCAGGCTTCGGCATACATGGGCCTGGGCAATCAACGCCGAACCACCCGGCAGAATGAAGTTCTCCAGCGGCCCGACCTCTTCATTCCAGCGATCGATCGCCGCCTCAAGCCGGTCGACTTCCGCCGCGTTCAGCGCCTTGTACACCGGCATCGCCAATTCGCCGCCCAAGTCAAACAGACGATGCTGGCAAGGTGTCAGCACCTCGATCACATCCTTCAACGCTGGATGCTGCCCGCTTTGTTCCTCCAATCCCGCCAGCAACAAACCCAACTGGCTGTTCAGCGCATCCACCTCGCCAATCGCCTCCACCCGTGGATGGTCCTTGGGCACGCGGCGGCCGTCGCCCAGGCCGGTTTCGCCCTTGTCGCCGGTACGGGTGTAAATTTTCGACAGGCGAAAGCCCATGGTTAGCGCTCCAGTTGAGTGAGTTCGTTGGGTGGCAATTGGCTGCCCGCCAGGGGCAGGCGCAAGGTGAAGCAGGTACCCTGGCCAAGGGTCGAATGCACTTCCATCTGCCCCTTGTGATTGTTGGTGATGATGAAATACGAAACCGACAACCCAAGCCCGGTGCCCTGGCCGATTTCCTTGGTGGTGAAGAACGGCTCAAACGTGCGTTTGCGCACGTTCTCGCTCATACCGATGCCGTTGTCTTCCACCTGGATTTCTGCCCACGGCGGGTTGAGCCGGGTGCGCAGGATGATCCGGCCGGGCTCGCTGCCGTCTTCGCGCTGATGAATGGCCTGGGCGGCGTTTTTCAGCAGGTTGAGCAGTACTTGCTCCAGTTCGTTGGCGGTGCCGGGGACCGGGCCCAGTTGCGGGTCGAACTGGCGGATGATCGCCTGGCCCTTGAAGTCGAAGCCGACGGTGAGGTCGAAGTCGTTGCCGGCAATTTCCACCGCCTGGTCGATCAAGGCCGGCAAGTCGCACGGCGCCATCTGCCGGTTGCTGCGGCGGCTGAAACTGAGCATGTGGGTGACGATTTTCGCCGCCCGGGCGCCAGCCTGCTGGATGCCGTCGAGCAACTGTGGCACTTCGCGGCTTTGCAGGTAGCGGTTGACCGAGTCCAGGTCGATGCCCGCCTGTTCGGCGTGCTCGAGGTTTTTCGGCAGTTCGTTGGACAACCGGCGGCGAATGTTCTGCACGTTATGCAGGATCGCTCCCAGCGGGTTGTTGATTTCGTGCGCCATGCCGGCGGCCAGGCCACCGACCGAGAGCATTTTCTCTGACTGCACCATCATTTCTTCCAGGGACAAGCGCTGGGTGATGTCGTCGATCCGGATCACCACGCCGCGCCCGGCACCGCCCATCAACGGGTAGAAGGTCAGGGCGTAGTGCTTGGGTTCGTCATCCTTGACCCAGGTAACGCGCTCGATCCGCTCTACGGTGTGTTGCTCTACCGTGGCCTTGATCTGCGGCAGGAACGGCTTGAGCGGCTGGAAGGCGAGGAAGATCGGCTGGTTCAGTGCCTCGTCCAGGCGGGTCCCGGAAAGTGCGCTGGCTTCCTGGTTCCACTGGGTGACGTAGAGCTGTTCGTCGAGGGCGATCAGTGCCGAGGGCATCGAGTCGATGATGCTGTTGAGGTAGTTCTGGAAGCCGGTGAGCTTTTTCTCGATCTTGCTGCGCACCTGCACTTCCAGTTCCAGCTTGCGGTTGGTGTGGCGGGTTTCTTCCGCCAGGCCCTGGGCTTGATCGTAGGCGGCCTGGGAATCGTCTCGCGCGCGCTTGAGTTGCTGCTCACGGGCTTCAATGCGCGAAAGCATGGTGTTGAAAGCTTCGGCGAGGCTGCCGATTTCATCATGGTTGCCGCGACCGGCGCGCAGGGCGTAGTTCTCTTCCCGGGTGACCTGGCGCGACAATTCTTCCAGTTCGTGGATCGGCCGGGTAATCAGGCGCTTGATCTGCCGGGCGATCACCAGCCACAGCAACACGCTGAAGATCAGGATACCCAGGCTGGCGGTGAAGGTCCCGGTATAGAAAGCCACCGGCAGTTCGCTGCTGGCCACCAGCAGCAAGTGCCCGGACGGTTTGCCGGCACGGGGCAGGGTGATCACCTGGTTGCTGCGAAATTCGGTGGTACGCCAGGTTTCAATGTCCCGGAAATTATCTGGCAGGTGCAGGCGATTGGCATGTTGCAGCTGGGCCAGGCGCGTGCCATCTCCGTCGTATAAGGCCGCAGCCCGCAATGGCGAGTAGCTGGTCAGTTCATCCAGCAGGGTTTGCGCCTTGAGCGGTGAGTCCAGGGACTCGGCGGCGAGCGACGGGTTGGACACCAGCCGACCGATGGCCTGCAAGGCCTGGGGCGCCATGCTTTCCTGGGAGATCCAGTAGGCGGCGCTGATAAAGGTCAGGTTGGCCACCAGCAAGACGGTGGTCAACAAAACCAGCAGGGCCGCCAGCAGTTTCTGCCCAACCGGTAGATTTTCGAGACGCTGGCGCAGTGGCATCAAGGTTTTCGCTGCAAAGGAACAAGCAGGCAGGGTAGCGCGTGCTTCAGTCGCTGGGCAATCCGCGCGCAGACAGTTGCCGTACCAGGCGCGCCTGGAGTTGTTGCAGGTGCGGCAAGCTCAGTTGGTGGCGGGCGGCCGCCTGGCAGGCATAGCCCAGCAAATAGCTGATTTCGGTGCGTCGGGCACTGGCCACGTCCTGGTACATCGAGGAGTAATTGGCCGCCGTGGCCTGGATTACCCGTTCCACTTCGCTGTGCAAATCCTCTGCGGCAGCGGGTTGGCCGCAGCATTCCAGCAGGTCGGCGAGTTCGGCGCACAGGGTGGCCACTTCGCACTGATGGTCTTGCAGCTCGCCATTGCGACATTGGTAAAGCACGGTCAGCGGGTTGATGGCGCAGTTCAGGGCCAGTTTGCGCCACAGGCGGGTGAGGATGTCGGTGCTCCACTCATGGGGAATGCCGGCGGCTTGCAGGTCATCCAGCCACAGCGGCGGAGTAGGGTGCCGAGCATCCCCCAGCCAGGTGTAGCCATGGCCGGCAAACACTACTCGCCAGTCACTCTCGCGAAACGCGCCTTCGGTGCTGGAGGCGAAGATGCAGCGTGCCTGGGGCAGTTGGGCGGCGACTGCGTCCTGGCTGCCCAGCCCGTTTTGCAGCAGGATCAGTTCGGCGTCTGGCACCAGTCGATGTTCCAGCTGTGCGACGGCTTCCTGGGCGTCGTAAGCCTTGCATGCCACCAGCAGGCGATGAATTTGCCCAGGGCTGTCGGAGGTTTCGCCGACGACCGGGTAGGTGTGAGCCACGCCTTGCTCGACCAGGGTCAGGCCATTGGCCTTCTGATAACTCGCCAACCGCCTGTGATCCCGCAGGATCAGGCGCACGGGCAGCCCGGCGCGGGCCAGGCGGGCGGCCCACAGTGTTCCGAGGCTGCCGGCGCCGAGGACGTGCCAGGTGGTCGACATCAGTTTTTACTCCGTAAGGCTGCCCGCAGTGAACGAGGCGAAAGAACCGCTATAATGCCCGGGCATTTTAGCCCGGGCGTGCTCCATCTCTACTGAGCCGCGCCCCTTTTTTATTGGAGAAATTACATGCCGTCGTTCGACGTGGTATCCGAACTGGACAAACATGAAGTCACCAACGCCGTCGAGAACGCCGTCAAGGAGCTGGATCGCCGCTATGACTTGAAGGGCAAGGGCAGCTTCGAGTTCAAGGAAAAGGAGCTGACCGTCAACCTGACCGCGGAAGCCGACTTCCAGCTGGAAGCGATGATTGAGATCCTCAAGCTGTCTCTGGTCAAGCGCAAGATCGATGCACAGTGCCTTGAAATCAAGGATGCCTATGCGTCCGGCAAGCTGATGAAGCAGGAAGCCGTGCTCAAGGAAGGCATCGACAAGGAGCTGGCGAAGAAAATCGTCGCTCACGTCAAGGACGCCAAGCTCAAGGTCCAGGCCGCCATCCAGGGCGAGCAGGTGCGTATCACCGGCAAGAAGCGTGACGATTTGCAGGAGGCCATTGCTGCCCTGCGCGCCAAGACCTTCGACATGCCGCTGCAGTTCAATAACTTCCGCGACTGAGTGGACCCCTCGGGAACCTGTGGACGTTTTTGACGTCCCACGCCCAGAACCTGCAGAAACGATTGAGCCCTTCGGGGCTCATTTGTTATGTGGGGATTGATAAGGCCGCACATCCGGCAAACAGGAGAATGTAGATGGACTTGAACGCTGAAGTGGATCACTTGATCAAGACCTCGGAGTCGTGGTTACCGATGATCATGGAATACGGCAGCCGATTTTTGCTGGCAGTGGTCACCCTGGCCATCGGTTGGTGGCTGATCAACGTCTTGACCCACCGGGTAGGGCGTTTGCTGGCATTGCGTAATGCTGACCTGGCGCTGCAACACTTCATTACCAGCCTTGCGAACATTGCGCTCAAGGTCATGCTGGTGGTCAACGTGGCCTCGATGATCGGCGTCGCAACCACCTCGTTCGTTGCCGCGATCGGCGCCGCCACCCTGGCCATCGGCCTGGCCTTGCAAGGCAGCCTGGCGAACTTCGCCGGCGGCGTGCTGATTCTGTTGTTCCGTCCGTTCCGCATTGGTGACTGGATCGAAGCCCAGGGCACTTCCGGTACCGTCGACAGCATCCAGATCTTCCACACCGTGTTGCGCACCGGCGACAACAAGACGGTGATCATCCCGAACGGCAGCCTGTCCAACGGCCTCATCACCAACACCAACCGTCAGCCGACCCGCAAGGTGGTGTTTGACGTGGGGGTCGACTATGAAGCCGACCTGCAGAAAGCACGTGAAGTGCTGCTGGAACTGGCCAAGGATCCACGTGTATTGGCTGATCCTGCGCCGGCAGCGGTAGTTTCGACCTTGGGCGACAGTTCGATCACGGTATCCCTGCGAGTCTGGACCAAGACTTCGGATTACTGGGATGTGATGTTCATGTTCAATGAACTGGCACGTGACCGTTTGAAAGCGGCGGGGATTGATATTCCGTTTCCACAACGGGTTATTCGCGTCATGCAGGAAAGTGCTGGGAAGTAATAGTGTGACTGGATGATTAAACCTGGCCGATGTGTCAGGTTTGTTACGCAGGATTAAACTAGATAGTTAGCTTGCTAGTTATCCGGTTGTTGAGATTAAGTTGCAATAAAAAAGCCGCTCACTTGCGAACAAGTGAGCGGCTTTTTAGTTAGGGCCGAAACCCTAAGTCATCGTTGTAATCAAACTGCCAATTACAAGATGTTCAGCGGGTATTGCGCGATCAGACGCAGTTCGTCGATGGACGCCGAACCGTAGTACACACCATCGCTGGAGCGATAAGTGGCTTGACGCACGCGCAGGCTCAGGTCTTTTGCCGGGCCGCTCTGGATCACGTACTTGGCTTCGATGTCACGTTCCCACTCTTTGCCGTTCGAGGTGTCGGCGGTGTTGGCGCCGGTACCTTTGACGTAGCGAGTCATGAAGCTCAGGCCTGGTACGCCGAAAGTCGCCATGTTCAGGTCGTAGCGAGCCTGGAACGACTTCTCGTCTTCAGCGTTGAAGTCGGAACGAGCGATGGAGTTGGCAAGGAAGATCGTGCCGCCGCCGTCTACGCCGTAGCCGTAGTCACCGTCACCGCTGACCTTCTGGTAGGCCAGGGTAAAGGTGTGAGCCTGGATGGTGTACGCGCCTTGCAAGCTGTAGGCACGGTTGTCCAGTTTGGTGGTGCCGTCTTTCTCAGCCCGTTGCAGGCCAGCGCCATCACTTTTGGTGCTGTAGATGTTGAAGTCGACCGCCAGGGACTGCTCATTGCTGAGCGCATGGGTCCAGTTCAGGTTGGCGTAGGTTTTTTTCCAGTAGTCTTCGGTCTTCGCGTAGTAGAGGCTGGCGCTGACTTCTGGAGTCAGGGCGTAGACACCACCGATGAAGTCGGTTTTTGTCAGGCCCAGGCTGTCGCGGTAGGTCTGGGCTTGTGCCACGCTCGAAGTGAAGTGACCGCCTTCAAGTTTCAGGCCTTTGATCTCGTTGCTGGTCAGCGAGATACCCTGTGGCAATTCAGGCAGCAGACGGCTGTCATCGGAAGCGAATACAGGCGCGGTGGTGTACTGGTCGCCGATTTTCAGGACCGTATCGGAGATACGGAACTTAACTGCGCCGCCGCCCTTGGAGTAATCATCCTGAGCGCGACCGTCGGAGCCAGTTGGAAACAGGCCAGTGCCGGAACGACCCTTGCCGCTGTCCAGTTTGACGCCCAACAGACCGATGACGTCGACACCCACACCGATGGTGCCTTGGGTGAAGCCCGACTGGTACAGGCCGTTGAAGCCCAGACCGGTTTCGTCGACGCGGCTCTTGCCGGTGTCATTGTTACGGAAGTCGCGGCTAAAGTTCAGGAGGCGAGTGTTGATGCTGAAAGTACTGTCTTCAACAAAGCCCTTGGAATCGTCCTGGGAGGACGCCATTGCGAACTGCGAGGTGCCTGCTGAAACAGCCAGGGCGATCATGCTCCACTTCATCACGCGCATCGTGATTTGCTCCTTTGGTTTTAGGAAGAGTACTGCCGTCCCACCTATATTTTTGTCTGGGCGGCTCTTTCTTTTTTGTGTCGGCGCAAAGTTATATCACGCAGACATTATTGACGATACTTGCACATCTATCCTTTCAGCTTCTTTACGGGCCTGTCGTAAATTGCTAGCTCCATGTCGCAAATTCACAGTCCACTTGTAACCGGACTGACAACTTCAATGCTGTTTTAAAACCTTGGAAGCGGGGTGGAAAAGTCACCCCTGAAAGTTTCAACTCATCCCTGTCAGGCATTGAACCGCTGTTATTTTCCGTCGCGAAACACCTGCTTCCCGCCGGTGCCGTTGTCGACGATATGGGTGTGAATGCAACAAGCGTGCACAAACCCGTAACCGAATGTGATTTTTTCGTGAAAAGTGTCAACGGCCTGTAAAAACCGCATAAGCACGGGCTTTTTACGCCGTTTGGTTTGGCCTTGACGCGCCTGCCGCACTCCGGTTTGGTGGCGCATAAAACCTGTACCAGAGCAAAACGTTACCGGTTCACCCCGTTCGGTGGGTAGTTGGCGGATCCCTTTGAAGCACAAATGGGTCATTTTGGTGCAGTGCTTCACTGACTGCGTTTCTGCTCCCGTTCACCCTTGGCCTTTTGAAAGCCGTCTGGCTCAAGGTCTTGAAGCATGTTCTGCGTCCCGACTTTGACCAGAATTGGATACATTGGTCATTTAGCGTAGCTGAAATATTGGCCTGTCTCGAAATGGTGCGCTTTTTTTCGTGGCGTCCTGTTTGGGCGCGTATTCGGCCACGCGCATTCGCCGTGAAGCGACCGGCATTCGCAGGTATGCTGGGCGCCTGAAACCTGACCCGCCGAACGGGAGTGACTGCTGTGTTCGCCTTAGATCCACGCCTTCAACAAGACACCTTGCCTATCGGGGATTTCCCCCTGTGTCGGCTGCTGCTTTCCAATGACTCGAATTACCCCTGGTTCATCCTGGTGCCGCGCATCGACGGTATCAGCGAAGTGTTTCAACTGGATGTCGCCGACCAGCAGCGGGTGTGGCAGGAAAGCACGGCACTGGCACAGTGGCTGAACGAAGGGTTCGGCGCCGACAAAATGAATATCGGTGCCTTGGGTAATGTGGTCAGCCAACTGCACGTGCATGTGATCGTACGCAAGCGCGACGACGCGGCCTGGCCTGCGCCGGTCTGGGGCAAGCACCCGGCGAAGCCCTACAGTGACGAGCAAGTGGTGGCAATTCGTGCGCGCCTGCGCGAGATCCTGCCGGCCGACTTCACGTTCCTGGAGGCTTGAGCCATGGATCTTCAAGCCCGCGTGACCGACCTGGAAAGCCGCCTGGCCTTTCAGGACGACACCATCGAGACCCTGAATGACATCCTGGTCACCCAGCAGCGTGCCGTGGAACGCCTGCAGTTGCAGATGACTGCGTTGCTCAAGCGCCAGGAAGAAATGGGCGGCCAGTTCGAGTCGTCCGAGGAAGAGGCGCCGCCGCCTCATTATTAATAAGGCAGGGGTTGACCCCCCGGGCATAAAAAAACCGCGATGCAGCCAGGCTGCATCGCGGTTTCTTTTTTTCGGGGTGCTGGAATCAGCGACGCGGCAATGCGGCGATCACATCTTCAGCTTGCAGCCCCTTGTCACGGTTCATGACGGAGAACTCCACGCGCTGGCCTTCCACCAGTACGCGATGGCCTTCGCCGCGAATCGCCCGGAAGTGGACGAAGATATCGTCGCCCGAATCCCGGGAAATAAAGCCGAAGCCCTTGGAGGTGTTGAACCACTTGACGGTCCCGGTATCCCGGTTGGTCATGTCGTAGCTTTGCGACGCAGCGGCCGGGGAGGAGCGGTAAAAACTGATGGCCAGATGAAGAACGATGGCGACCAGTGCTATTGCCAGGCTGAGCAGGACGGCCGGGTGGCCACCCACTTCAGGCATAGGCGCCAGCAGGGTGAGGGTTTGCACGACAACAGCCAGGACCAGCAGGGCGCTGACCAGGTTTTGCAGTTGATGACGCGGGCCTTTGTTCCAGTATGGAATGACTGGAGCCAGTGTCAGGTTAAGAAGACCAAAGAAGGTCAGGTAGAGAGCGTCAGGTTGCTGCAGGTAAGGCAGGGTCTCTGATCGCAGGCTGGGGATAAAGGACAGCAGCAAAGCTGCAGCGCCCGTTAGCAGGTGGACGATTTTCAACATTTTGATTAACTCACGTTAAGACGGATCACAAGGAAGAGCTGACGGGCACGGTTCGCTTCTGAACAATGGGAGGCGTTGGGCACGTGCACGGGTATCAGCCTATGCCGCTTGCCGCGAAAAATATCGGCGGCGACACGCTGCCTATTTAACAGCAAAGCCTGTGCCTACTCAAATCAAGCATTTCAGGCTGTTACAAGGGGCACGGCATTTCTGCGTCAAACACTTGTCCTAGACAGGTGCAGGCTTTTTCGCAGGTGCTGGGTAATTTTTCCGGTAGCTGTTGAAGCCTTGCCTGTCGGGCAAGCCCGCTCTGCAAGGGGCGATTTGCCGCACCTCGAAAGGGTCAGCCAGGCTGCGCACGGCCGGCACTCTTGCTAGAGTGGTCCTGCACCTGATCAATGAATTTTTATCAATTGAAGGGGAAACACATGGCAATCGATATTGGTATCAGTGAAGAAGACCGTAAATCAATCGTTGATGGACTTTCGCGACTGCTTTCCGATACCTATGTACTTTACCTGAAGACCCACAACTTCCATTGGAACGTAACGGGGCCCATGTTTCGTACACTGCACTTGATGTTTGAAGAGCAGTACAACGAACTGGCGCTGGCGGTGGATTCAATCGCAGAGCGTATTCGTGCCCTGGGCTTTCCCGCACCGGGTGCCTACTCGGTGTATGCGCGACTTTCTTCGATCAAGGAAGAAGAGGGTGTGCCGAGCGCTGAAGACATGATCAAGCAACTGGTCGAAGGCCAGGAAGCGGTGACTCGCACAGCCCGGGGGATCTTCCCGTTGTTGGATAAAGTCAGTGATGAACCGACGGCGGACTTGCTGACCCAGCGTATGCAAGTGCATGAAAAGACCGCATGGATGTTGCGTTCCCTGCTCGAAAACAAATAACACCGGTGGCGGGAGGGCGTCGAGCTGACGCCCCTCGCATGCCTGCTTCCCGGCGATTTCCGTGATTCCGCGAGCTTCCTGATACGCGCGTTGGCTTGTCCTACGGTGATCGGCTCCCTGTCTTCTGGCTGCACTTGTCGTCTTGATGTTTTATAGCTCAACGGCCAACGAGAACATGAGTGGCCGTCAGGCAATGGAGTGTCAAGTGTATGTCACGCGGAGCAGGTAATGGAGTTATGGAAACGTGCGGATTGCACAAGATAAAGGTAGATCCCTTTGCCAAGGGGTTCGATATGAACTTGGCCAGGCCATTGTCCCGATCGGTTCGGCTTAATGGTTTTTCGACGTGTTTGCGGCTCGAAGAGGTGTATTGGAATATCCTCGCGGAGATCGCCAGGATCAATACGTGTTCGGTCAGTGCGCTGCTGTCTTACGTAGACCGGGAAGTGCACTTGCGTTATGGCGGTGTAAAGAACTTCAGCGGTCTGGTCAGGGTGGTTTGCGTGGTGCATGTATTGAAAGGGCGGCTTGTCGCGCCCAGTGTCCAGCCGGACCCTGCATGAACCTTGTGCCGGGCGCCCGTCCCGGGATTGCCCCGGGTCGGGCGCCTGGCAGAAGCCTGCTGCAGTCATCTATATAAAGAGCAGCGCGCCGCTACGGCTGCACAGCCTCGATTTACCAGATATAATCCCGGGCTTTGCTGCGCATGCCGGGACTTTCCCACAGGATAGAGCCAGGGCAGGGCGTGGCGCAGTAATGATCTGATCGCCGAGACATCTCCATGCCCATGTACGACTATCAATGCGCTTCCTGTGGTCATCAGTTGGAAGCCATTCAAAAGATCAGCGCAGCGCCGCTGGTCGATTGCCCTGCCTGCCAGGCACCGGAGCTCAAGAAGATGTTGTCCATGCCGGGCTTTCGCCTGAGTGGCAACGGTTGGTACGAGACCGACTTCAAGACCGGTTCGAAGAAGAATCTGGCCGGCGGCGACAAAGCAGACTGAGTTGAACTCTACGCGCAGGCTCCTGCATTATCCGTCACCTGACTTAGCTGTACGGTGATGAGGCGGGCCTCCACCGAATTTCGAATTACGAGAAGCGAAACCACTATCATGATGCGCAGCCACTATTGCGGCCAACTGAACGAGACCCTGGAAGGTCAGGAAATCACCCTTTGCGGATGGGTTCACCGTCGCCGCGACCACGGCGGGGTGATCTTCCTCGATATCCGTGATCGTGATGGTCTGGCCCAGGTGGTGTTCGATCCGGACCGCGCCGAGAGCTTCGCCGCCGCCGATCGCGTGCGCAGCGAGTACGTCGTGAAGATCACCGGCAAGGTTCGCCTGCGTCCGGCCGGTGCCACCAACGCCAACATGGCGTCGGGCATGATCGAAGTGCTGGGTTACGAACTGGAAGTGCTGAACGAGTCGGAAACTCCGCCGTTCCCGCTGAACGAGTTCTCTGACGTTGGCGAAGAAACCCGCCTGCGTTATCGCTTCCTGGACCTGCGTCGCCCGGAAATGGCCGAGAAGCTGCGCCTGCGTTCGCGCATGACCACCAGCATCCGTCGCTTCCTCGACGAGAACGGCTTCCTCGACGTCGAGACGCCGATCCTGACCCGTGCTACCCCGGAAGGCGCCCGCGACTACCTGGTGCCGAGCCGTACCCACGCCGGTTCCTTCTTCGCCTTGCCGCAATCGCCACAGCTGTTCAAGCAACTGCTGATGGTCGCCGGCTTCGACCGTTACTACCAGATCGCCAAGTGCTTCCGTGACGAAGACCTGCGGGCCGACCGCCAGCCGGAATTCACCCAGATCGACATCGAGACCAGTTTCCTCGATGAAAAAGAGATCATGGGCATCACCGAGCAGATGATCCGCAACCTGTTCAAGGAAGTGCTGAACCTGGAGTTCGGCGAATTCCCGCACATGACCTTCGAAGAAGCCATGCGCCGTTACGGTTCCGACAAGCCAGACCTGCGTAACCCGCTGGAACTGGTTGACGTTGAAGACCAACTGAAAGATGTCGACTTCAAGGTGTTCAGCGGCCCGGCCAACGACCCGAAATGCCGTATCGCCGCACTGCGCGTGCCTGGCGCTGCGAGCATGCCGCGCAAGCAGATCGACGACTACACCAAGTTCGTCGGCATCTACGGTGCCAAGGGCCTGGCGTACATCAAGGTCAACGAGCGCGCCAAGGGCGTTGAAGGCCTGCAGTCGCCAATCGTCAAGAACATCCCTGAAGCCAACCTCAATGTGATCCTGGATCGTGTTGGCGCAGTTGACGGCGACATCGTGTTCTTCGGTGCCGACAAGTCGAAGATCGTCAGCGAAGCGCTGGGTGCACTGCGGATCAAGGTCGGCAACGACCTGAACCTGCTGACCTGCCAGTGGGCGCCGATGTGGGTTGTCGACTTCCCGATGTTCGAAGAAAACGACGACGGCAGCTTCAGCGCACTGCACCACCCGTTCACCGCGCCGAAGTGCACGCCGCAAGAGCTGGAAGCCAACCCGGCTGGCGCTCTGTCCCGTGCCTACGACATGGTGCTCAACGGCACCGAGCTGGGTGGCGGTTCGATCCGTATCCACCGCAAGGAAATGCAGCAATCGGTCTTCCGCCTGCTGGGCATCAACGAAGATGAGCAGCAAGAGAAGTTCGGCTTCCTGCTCGACGCCCTGAAATACGGCGCGCCACCCCATGGCGGCCTGGCCTTCGGCCTGGACCGTCTGGTGATGCTGATGACCGGTGCCCAGTCGATCCGTGAAGTGATTGCCTTCCCGAAAACCCAAAGTGCTGCCGACGTCATGACGCAAGCGCCGGGTGTGGTGGATGCCAAGGCACTGCGCGAGCTGCATATCCGTCTGCGCGAGACACCAAAGGCTGAGTAAGGCCGCAGCGTGAAAGCGCGATAAGGTTTTACATTGTCAGCTAAGGGCGCATCTTCGGATGCGCCTTTGCGTTACAAGGGCTGCACGTTAAAGAGGGAAGTCCCGCCTGGGGCGGGATCGACAGGTTTCTACAGAATTTCGGAGTTGTGTTATGGCTGGCCATTCCAAGTGGGCGAACATCAAGCACCGCAAAGAGCGTCAGGATGCCAAGAAAGGCAAGATCTTCACCAAGTGGATTCGCGAGCTGACCGTTGCCGCGCGCCAGGGTGGCGGTGACCCGGGTTCCAACCCGCGCCTGCGCCTGGCCCTGGACAAAGCCCTCGGCGCCAACATGAGCCGCGACATCATCGACCGCGCCGTCGCCCGTGGTGCCGGTGCGGCCGATACCGACGACATGGTCGAGTTGAGCTACGAAGGCTACGGCCCGGGTGGCGTGGCGGTGATGGTCGAGTGCATGACCGACAACCGCAACCGTACCGCGGCTGCCGTGCGCCATGCGTTCAGCAAATGTGGCGGCAACCTCGGCACTGACGGTTCGGTGGCCTACCTGTTTGAGCGCAAGGGGCAGATTTCCTTCGCGCCGGGCGTGGATGAAGATGCGCTGATTGAGGCGGCAATGGAGGCCGATGCCGACGACGTGGTGACCAACGAAGACGGTTCCATCGACGTGTTCACCTCGTTCGCGGGCTTCTATTCGGTGCGTAACGCCCTGGAAGCGGCTGGTTTCAAAGGCACCGACGCGGAAATCGTGATGCTGCCGACCACCAGCGCCGAGCTGGACCTGGACGGGGCGCAGAAGGTACTCAAGATGCTCGACATGCTTGAAGACCTGGATGACGTGCAGAACGTCTATTCCAATGCCGATATTCCGGAATCGGTGGCTGAACAGCTAGGCTGAAGGATGATGCAGATCTAATGTGGGAGCGGGCTTGCTCGCGAAGGCGGCGTGTCAGTCAGTCAATACGGTGACTGATACACCGCCTTCGCGAGCAAGCCCGCTCCCACATTTTGATCTTGGCTATATCAAGAATTTTTTATCCAACTGCAGGCGTTATGACTCTAATCCTAGGTATCGACCCCGGTTCGCGAATCACCGGCTTTGGCGTGGTCCAACAGACCCCGCGAGGCTGCGTGTACGTGGCGTCGGGCTGTATCCGTACCGGCGCCGGCGAGTTGGCCGAGCGCTTGCAGATCGTGTATCGCGGCGTGCGTGAAGTGATCCAGACCTATGGGCCAGTGACCATGGGCATCGAAAAAGTGTTCATGGCGAAAAACGCCGACTCCGCCCTGAAGCTCGGCCAGGCCCGCGGTGCGGCCATTGTGGCCGGAGCCGAGGAGGGCATGGAGATCGCTGAATACACCGCGACCCAGGTCAAGCAAGCCGTGGTCGGTACCGGTGCTGCCAATAAAGAGCAGGTGATGATGATGGTCATGCACATGCTCAAACTCACCGCCAAACCGCAAATCGATGCCTCCGACGCCCTGGCCATTGCCATTTGCCATGCCCATACCCGTTCCAGCCTGATGCCCCATGGCTTGGGGACCGCACGCAGTCGTGGCGGCCGGCTGCGTCTCTGATAGCATCAGCGCATTCATTCTGCGTGGGGTGCATGAACGGCCTGTGCTGTCGGCCGGCATGCCCGCGTTATTACCGGCCAGGCCTTGATTTGAGCCGATTCTTAAGGATTCGAACGTGATTGGACGCTTGCGCGGCACCCTGGCTGAGAAACAGCCACCGCACCTGATTCTGGATGTAAACGGGCTGGGTTATGAGCTTGAAGTGCCCATGACCACCCTCTACCGCTTACCGTCGGTCGGTGAACCGCTGACCCTGCACACTCACCTGGTGGTGCGCGAAGACGCGCAATTGCTCTATGGGTTCGTTGGCAAGCGTGACCGGGATTTTTTCCGTGAGCTGATCCGCCTCAACGGCGTGGGGCCGAAGCTGGCGCTGGCGCTGATGTCGAGCCTGGAAGTGGATGAATTGGTGCGCTGTGTGTCGGCCCAGGACACGTCCGCGCTGACCAAGGTACCGGGCGTTGGCAAGAAAACCGCCGAGCGCCTGCTGGTGGAGCTCAAAGACCGCTTCAAGGCCTGGGAGGTTGTGCCGAGCATGTTTGCCCTGGTGCCCAACCAGCCTGATGCGCCGGGTGTGCCGGTGGCCAGCGCTGAAAGCGATGCGGTCAGCGCGCTGATCTCCCTGGGCTACAAGCCGCAAGAGGCGAGCAAGGCCGTGTCAGCCATCAAGGACAAGAACCTGAGCAGCGAAGACATGATCCGCCGCGCCCTGAAGGGAATGATTTAAGTGATTGAAGCTGATCGTCTGATCGCGGCCACCGGGCCTCGTGATCGTGAAGAAATCCAGGACCGGGCGATTCGCCCCCTGAGCCTTGCCGAATACATCGGCCAGCCCACCGTGCGCGAGCAGATGGAGCTGTTCATCCAGGCCGCGCGCGGGCGCAGCGAGTCCCTGGACCACACGTTGATCTTCGGCCCGCCCGGGCTCGGCAAGACCACCCTGGCTAACATCATCGCCCAGGAAATGGGCGTGTCGATCAAGTCCACCTCCGGCCCCGTGCTGGAGCGCCCGGGCGACCTGGCGGCGCTGCTGACCAACCTGGAGCCCCACGACGTACTGTTTATCGACGAGATCCACCGGCTTTCGCCCATCGTCGAGGAAGTACTGTACCCGGCCATGGAAGACTTCCAGCTGGACATCATGATCGGTGAAGGCCCGGCGGCGCGCTCGATCAAGCTCGACCTGCCACCGTTCACGCTGGTGGGTGCGACCACCCGTGCGGGCATGCTGACCAACCCGCTGCGAGACCGTTTCGGGATTGTTCAACGTCTAGAGTTCTATAGCACGGCGGATCTGGCCACCATCGTCAGCCGTTCGGCGAGCATCCTGGGCTTGCCCCTGGACCCGGAAGGCGCCTTTGAAATCGCCCGCCGCGCCCGTGGTACCCCGCGGATTGCCAACCGTCTGCTGCGCCGGGTGCGCGACTTTGCCGAAGTGCGGGCCAAGGGGCATATCACCAAGCCCGTGGCAGACCTGGCGCTGAACCTGCTGGATGTGGATGAGCATGGCTTTGATCACCAGGACCGGCGCCTGCTGTTGACCATGATCGAGAAGTTCGACGGCGGCCCGGTGGGCGTGGACAGCCTCGCCGCCGCCATCAGCGAAGAGCGGCATACGATTGAGGATGTACTGGAGCCGTATCTGATTCAGCAGGGCTACATCATGCGCACGCCAAGGGGGCGTGTGGTCACCCGGCATGCGTATCTGCACTTTGGGTTAAACATTCCGTCACGATTGGGCGAGATGCCCGTAGTAGACGAATTCCTCGATGCAGTAGACGATTAAAAACGCTTGGCGATTCGATTTATTCGGAGTTTGTGCTGTCCTAGTGGCTGGCGTCGTCATTCTTTCGTTAGAAATGTGCCACAGAATGAAAAACAGTTGCCTGGCCGGATTGGCAACCTGAGGAGTAAGCACTAGAGTATGCGCGCGCAAAACGGGGATCAGTCGTTCGCACATCGCTGTCGCGTTTATTACGAGGACACCGATGCTGGCGGCATCGTTTATTACGTCAATTACCTAAAGTTCATGGAGCGGGCTCGAACCGAGCGGCTACGGGAGCTGGGCTTTGCCCAATCCCAGCTGGCAGGGGAGGACCTGTTGTTTGTCGTGCATTCCAGCGAGGCGCGTTACCACGCGCCGGCGCGACTGGACGACGAGCTGCTGGTCAGCGCAGAAATAACCGAATTGAACCGTGCCAGCCTGCGCTTTAAACAGCAGGTCAGGCGGGCTACGGATGCAACGCTGCTCTGTGAGGGGCAGTTCCTGGTGGCCTGTGTTCGCACCAATAGTTTGAAACCCCGGGCCATTCCCGAAACTCTACGCGCGGCCTTTGCCGGCGTGAGCGGCGCGGGTAAACATTCAGAGCAGGAGATTTAGCGTGGAACCTACCGTCGTCGACCATTCCTCCATGTGGAGCCTGGTCAGCAATGCCAGTGTCGTGGTTCAACTGGTGATGCTGGTCCTGGTAGCCGCATCGGTTACCTCTTGGGTCATGATTTTTCAGCGCAGCAACCTGCTGCGTGCTGGTCGACGTGCCCTGGAGAGCTTCGAAGAGCGCTTCTGGTCGGGTATCGACCTGTCCAAGCTGTACCGCCAGGCGGGCAGCAACCCGGACCCGGATTCGGGCGTCGAGCAGATCTTCCGCGCCGGCTTCAAGGAATTCTCCCGTCTGCGCCAGCAGCCAGGCGTTGACCCGGAAGCGGTCATGGAAGGCGTGGCCCGTGCCATGCGCGTCGCCATCTCCCGGGAAGAAGAAAAGCTTGAGCAAAGCCTGCCGTTCCTCGCCACCGTCGGTTCCGTCAGCCCGTATATCGGCCTGTTCGGTACCGTATGGGGGATCATGAACTCCTTCCGCGGCCTGGCCCAGGCCCAGCAAGCGACCCTGGCCACCGTGGCCCCGGGTATCGCCGAAGCGCTGATCGCCACCGCCATCGGTCTGTTCGCAGCTATTCCCGCAGTAATCGCCTACAACCGTTTTGCCGCTCGTGGCGAAACCTTGATCAGCCGTTACTACACCTTCGCCGATGAATTCCAGGCGATCCTGCACCGTAAAGTGCACACCAGCGAAGAATAAGCAGGTAATTCCCAATGGCTTTAATCGCTCGAGCTCGCAAAAAGCGCAAGCCGGTCGCCGAGATGAACGTAGTGCCTTACATCGACGTGATGCTGGTGCTGCTGGTTATCTTCATGGTGACCGCGCCGATGCTCAATCAGGGCGTGAAGGTTGATCTGCCCAAGGTTTCCAGCGAAGCCTTGCCGCAGGACAACAACACCCAGGTCCTGACCATTTCGATCAAGGCTGACAAGACCTATTACTGGAACCTTGGCAGCGAAGTCGACACTCAGAAACAGCAGGACAAGGCCATGACCTTGCCGCAGATGACTGATGCCGTGACCAAAATCATTCGCGCCGGCAACGAAGGTGGCAAGCACACCCAGGTGTTCATTCGCGGCGACAAGGTCGTCGACTACGGCTCCGTCATGGGCGCCATGGGCGGGCTGCAGAAGGCCGGGGTCGGTAATGTTGGCTTGATTACCGAGGCGCCCTGATGCACCAACAGCGAGAGCCGTCCGCCTCGGAAAGCTACTTCTGGCCTAGCGTCTGGGCAATTGCCCTGCACGTCCTGGTGTTTGGCATGCTGTTCGTCAGCTTTGCCATGACCCCGGACCTGCCGCCAGCCAAGCCGATCGTGCAGGCGACCCTGTATCAGCTGAAATCGAAAAGCCAGGCCACCACCCAGACCAATCAGAAGATTGCGGGTGAGGCCCAGAAGTCGGCTGCGCGCCAGACTGAAGTCGAGCAGATGGAACAGAAGAAGGTCGAGCAGGAAGCGGTGAAGGCTGCTGCGGAACAAAAGAAAGAAGAGGCGGCTCAAAAGGCCGAGGAATCGAAAAAGGCTGACGAGGCGAAGAAAGCTGCAGAGGCGCAAAAGGCTGATGAAGCCAAGAAAGCCGATAAAGCTGCCGAAGCCAAGAAGGCTGAAGAGAAACAATTGGCTGATATAGCCAAGAAGAAATCTGAAGAAGAAGCCAAGAAGGCTGCCGAAGAAGAGGCCAAGAAAAAGGCCGCTGAAGACGCGAAGAAAAAGATAGTCGAAGACGCGAAGAAGAAAGCCGCGGACGACGCCAAGAAGAAAGCTGAAGCTGACGAGGCGAAGAAGAAGATCGCCGACGATGCGAAGAAGAAAGCTGCCGCCGATGCCTCCAAGAAAAAGGCCCAGGAAGCAGCGCGTAAATCGACCGAAGACAAAAAGGCCCAGGCCTTGGCCGATTTGCTTTCCGACACGCCGCAGCGCCAGCAAGCCTTGGCCGATGAACGTGGTGATGAAGTCGCGGGCAGTTTCGACGACCTGATTCGTTCACGGGCAGCGGAAGGGTGGACCCGTCCTCCTTCGGCACGTAAAGGCATGACAGTAGTGCTGCAGATCGGCATGTTGCCGGACGGTACGGTGACTTCGGTCAGCGTGGCCAAGTCCAGTGGCGACGGTTCGTTCGACAGTTCGGCGGTAGCAGCGGTCAAGAACATTGGCCGGTTGACCGAGATGCAGGGAATGAAACCAAGCGACTTCGCTCCCTACCGTTCATTCAAGATGACATTCACACCTGAGGATCTAGCCTTGTGAGAAACCTTCTTCGAGGAATGCTTGTCGTTATTTGCTGCATGGCAGGGATAGCGGCGGCGGATGAAAAGAACATCCTGGTCACCAGCGGTAGCGATCGGGCCACCCCGATCGCCGTTGTGCCGTTTGGCTGGCAGGGCGGCAGCGTGCTGCCGGACGACATGTCGCAGATCATCAGCGATGACCTGCGCAACTCCGGCTACTACGCACCGATCGACAAAGGCAACATGATCAGCCAGCCGACCCAGGCCAGCGAAGTCATCTTCCGTGACTGGAAAGCGCTGAACGCCCAGTACCTGATGGTGGGCAGCATCACGCCCGCCGGCGGTCGCCTGCAGATCCAGTACACCCTGTTCAACGTCGCGACCGAGCAGCAAGTGCTGACCGGCAGCGTGTCGGGCACCACGGATCAGCTGCGGGACATGGCGCACTACATCTCCGACCAGTCGTTTGAAAAACTGACCGGGATCAAGGGTGCCTTCTCCACGCGCTTGCTCTATGTAACGGCCGAGCGTTTTTCGGTAGACAACACTCGTTACACTTTGCAGCGTTCCGACTATGACGGCGCGCGTGCAGTGACGTTGCTGCAATCCCGTGAGCCGATCCTGTCGCCGCGTTTCGCGCCAGATGGCAAGCGTATCGCCTACGTGTCCTTTGAACAGAAGCGTCCACGGATCTTCGTCCAGCACATCGATACCGGTCGCCGTGAGCAGATCACCAACTTCGAAGGCCTGAATGGCGCGCCAGCCTGGTCGCCGGATGGTTCACGCCTGGCATTCGTGCTGTCCAAAGATGGCAACCCGGACATCTACGTGATGAACATGGCTTCGCGCCAACTGAGCCGTGTTACCAGCGGCCCGGGCATCAACACCGAACCGTTCTGGGGCAAGGATGGCTCGACCATCTACTTCACCTCCGACCGTGGCGGCAAGCCGCAAGTCTACAAAACCAGCGTCAACGGCGGCGGCGCCGAACGAGTGACCTTTATTGGTAACTACAACGCTGCACCTAAGCTTTCGGCTGATGAAAAGACGTTGGTGATGATTCACCGTCAGGATGGTTTCACTAATTTCCGGGTTGCGGCCCAGGATTTGCAGCGTGGAACCGTAAAAATCCTTACAGATACCAACCTTGATGAGTCAGCTACTGTTGCGCCCAACGGCACCATGGTAATCTACGCCACCCGCCAGCAGGGCCGGGGAGTCTTGATGCTCGTGTCCATTAATGGACGCGTAAGGCTCCCGCTTCCTACCGCTCAAGGCGAAGTCAGAGAACCGTCCTGGTCCCCTTACCTGAACTGACGCGGCGCTACAAAAAGAAGTACTTAACACACTGGGGTTCATTAGGAGTTTCACGATGGAAATGCTGAAGTTTGGTAAGTTTGCTGCTCTGGCTCTGGCTCTGTCCGTAGCCGTTGGTTGCTCGTCTAAAGGCGGCGACAATGCCGGTGAAGGCGCAGCTGTTGATCCAAACGCTGGTTACGGCGCTAACACTGGTGCAGTTGACGGCTCCCTGAGCGAAGAAGCTGCTCTGCGCGCTATCACCACTTTCTACTTCGAATACGACAGTTCGGACCTGAAACCAGAAGCCATGCGCGCTCTGGACGTTCACGCGAAGGACCTGAAAGCTAACGGCGCTCGCGTTGTTCTGGAAGGTAACACCGACGAACGTGGTACTCGTGAGTACAACATGGCACTGGGCGAGCGTCGTGCGAAAGCCGTTCAGCGCTACCTGGTTCTGCAAGGTGTTGCTCCAGGCCAACTGGAACTGGTTTCCTACGGTAAAGAGCGTCCAGTTGCTACTGGCCACGACGAGCAGTCCTGGGCTCAAAACCGTCGCGTCGAACTGCGTAAGTAATTCGTCATGCGAACGTGCCGTCGTGCTCTAACTGTATTGGCTCTCAGCCTGGCACCGCTTGCGGTGTGGGCTGCGGTTCCTGTGGAAGATAGCAACTCTGGCTATAACAATAGCGGGAGCAGTTATCCGCCAGCGGGTTATGGCACGAACGGCGCCTATGCCGGGGGCGCGGCAACTGCCGCGCCTTCGGCACAGGGCGAACTGTTCAACCAGCTGCAACGCATGCAGGATCAATTGTCGCAGCAACAAGGCACGATTGAGGTTCTGCAGAATCAAGTGAACCAGCTGAAGCAAGAAGGCCTGGAGCGTTACCAGGATCTTGATCGACGCATTGGAGCCGGCGTTACACCAGCCGCTACTCCTGATAATTCTTCTGCCGGTGGCGCCGCAAGCGCCGCCGGTGGTGCAGCAGCAGGGGCCGCGGCTGCCAGCCAAGCCCCTGCCGCCAGCAGCGAACCGGGTGATCCGGCGAAGGAAAAGCTGTATTACGATGCAGCCTTCGACCTGATCAAAGCCAAGGATTTCGATAAGGCCAGCCAGGCTTTTACCGCATTCCTGCGCAAATACCCGAACAGCCAGTACGCGGGCAACGCCCAGTACTGGTTGGGTGAGGTGAACCTGGCCAAGGGTGATCTGCAGGGCGCAGGCCAGGCATTTGCCAAGGTCAGCCAGCTGTACCCCAAGCACGCCAAGGTGCCGGATTCGCTGTACAAACTGGCTGACGTAGAACGCCGCCTGGGTCATACCGACAAGGTCAAAGGCATTCTGCAGCAGGTGGTGGCCCAATATCCGGGTACCTCTGCGGCCCAGTTGGCTCAGCGGGATCTGCAACGCATGTAAGCGTCGCAACCCGTTCAGAAGAAACCCGCGCCCTGCGCGGGTTTTTTCGTTAGAATCCACGCCCTTTTATGAAACACGCTTCCTGGGGTTTACGCGTTGGCGCAATTCCTCGAAGTGCCTGACGGAGGCGGACAGCCTGTTTAGCTGTTACGCCCGTGGCGACTATGCAAGACACATTACGTATCACCGAAGTTTTTTACTCGTTGCAGGGTGAAACGCGCACTGCCGGGCTGCCCACTGTATTTGTGCGCCTCACCGGTTGCCCGCTGCGTTGCCAGTACTGCGACAGCGCCTACGCCTTCAGCGGCGGCACCGTGCGCACCCTTGAAGACATCCTTGAGCAGGTGGCCGGTTACCGGCCGCGTTATGTCTGCGTCACGGGTGGCGAGCCACTGGCACAGCCCAATGCCATTCCCTTGCTCAGGCAGTTGTGCGATGCCGGCTACGAGGTGTCCCTGGAAACCAGCGGCGCCCTCGATATCTCTGCAGTCGACCCTCGGGTCAGCCGAGTCGTCGACCTCAAGACCCCAGGCTCCAAGGAAGTGCACCGCAACCGCTACGAGAACATCGAGCTGCTGACGGCCAACGACCAGGTCAAGTTCGTCATCTGTTCCCGTGAAGACTACGACTGGGCGACCTCCAAGCTGATCCAGTATGGCCTGGACCGCCGCGCCGGCGAAGTGCTGTTTTCCCCCAGCCATCATGACCTGAATGCTCGCGACCTGGCCGACTGGGTTGTTGCAGACAACCTTCCGGTGCGTCTGCAACTGCAGCTGCACAAGTACCTGTGGAACGACGAGCCGGGGCGCTGAGATGACTGATCAAAAACGTGCGGTGATCCTGCTGTCCGGCGGCCTCGACTCTGCGACAGTGGTCGCCATGGCCCGTGCAGAAGGCTATAGCTGCTACACCATGAGCTTCGACTACGGCCAGCGTCACCGTGCCGAACTGAACGCTGCCGCCCGTGTCGCCCGACACCTGGGCGCGGTGGAGCACAAGGTGATCGGCCTGAATCTCGACGGCATGGGTGGCTCGGCGCTGACCGACAGCTCCATCGACGTGCCGCAAGGCCCCAGCGAAGGCATTCCGGTGACCTACGTGCCGGCACGCAACACGGTCTTCCTGTCCCTGGCCCTCGGCTGGGCCGAGGTGCTCAATGCCCGCGACATCTTCATCGGCGTCAACGCCCTGGACTACGCCGGATACCCGGACTGCCGCCCCGAGTACATCGAGTCGTTCGAGCGCATGGCCAACCTGGCGACCAAGGCCGGTGTAGAAGGGCAGGGCTTTCGCATCCTGGCGCCACTGCAGAACCGCAGCAAGGCCGATATCGTGAAGGCAGGCGTAGGACTTGGCGTCGATTACTCGCTGACTGTTTCCTGCTATCAGGCAGACACTGATGGTCGCGCTTGTGGGAAATGCGACAGCTGCAGACTGCGTGCAGAGGGCTTCCAAGCGGCCGGAATTACTGACCCAACGCGTTATTTCTGATTTATTTTAAATAAGGTGTTGAATAATCCTTAGAAATCAGTATTATACGCGCCACCACACAGCGGGTCGTTAGCTCAGTTGGTAGAGCAGTTGGCTTTTAACCAATTGGTCGTAGGTTCGAATCCCACACGACCCACCATTTTTGGCGGTTTAGAAAATCCGGAAGGCCCACGCAAGTGAGGATTTCCGGGTTTTTTTTTGCCCAGTAAAAAGCCGATCACTCTCGCGACAGAGAGTGATCGGCTTTTTTGTTAAAGCTAGCCAAACCGCCCGGTGATGTAGTCCTCGGTCTGTTTCATCTTCGGCTTGGTGAAGATCTCATCCGTATTGCCATGCTCAATCAGTTCGCCCATGAACATGAACGCCGTGCTGTCCGACACCCGGGCGGCCTGCTGCATGTTGTGGGTCACGATGATCACCGTGTATTGCTCTTTCAGCTCGGTGATCAACTGCTCGATGCGCCCGGTGGAAATCGGGTCGAGCGCCGAGGTCGGTTCATCCAGCAGCAATACCTGTGGGCGCAGCGCAATGGTGCGGGCGATGCACAGGCGTTGCTGCTGCCCGCCTGAGAGACTCTGGGCGCTCTGCTTGAGTTTGTCTTTCACCTCATCCCACAGCGCGCCGCCGCGCAAGGCTTGCTCGACTCGATCATCCATTTCCCGGCGCGACAGCTTTTCGTGGTGGCGCACGGCATAGGCGATGTTGTCGTAGATCGACATCGGGAACGGTACCGGCTTCTGGAAGACCATTCCGACGTGGCTGCGCAGGCGGTTCATCGAATAGCCGGGGGCGAGGATGTTTTCGCCATTGAGCAGCACTTCACCGCGGGCTTCCTGCTTCGGGTACATCGAGTAGATACGGTTGAACACGCGCAGCAAGGTCGACTTGCCGCAGCCCGATGGGCCGATGATCGCGGTGATGCGTTTTTCCGGAATGTCGATGTCGATGGATTTCAGCGAACGCTGGTTGTTGTAGAAAAACTCCAACCCACGGACACGGATTTTGGTTTTTTCAGGATCAAGGCGGGTCGATTGCATCAGTGGGACCTATTGCGCAAAAGAATCAGGCGAGACAGCAAGCTCAGCACCAGCACGAACATCGTCAGTACCAAGGCGCCTGCCCATGCGAGGGAGTGCCAGTCATCGAAGGGGCTCATGGCGTACTGGAAAATAACCACCGGCACGCTGGCAATCGGCTTGAGCAGGTTGCTGCTCCAGAACTGGTTGCCGAAGGCGGTGAACAGCAGCGGCGCGGTTTCCCCGGTAATCCGCGCCAGCGCCAGCAGGATGCCGGTCACCACGCCGGCCTTGGCCGCTCTCAACACGATCTGCAACGTCAGTTTCCACTGGGGTACGCCCAGGGCCAGGGCCGCCTCGCGCATGGTGGAAGGTTGCAGTTGGAGCATCTCGTCGGTCGTGCGCACCACCACCGGAATCACCAGCAAGGCCAGCGCCAGGGCACCGGCAATGGCGGAGAAACCTACCTGGTGATTGGTCAGCAGGTTCAGCGGCAGGATCACCCCGGTGTAGATGAACAGGCCCAGCACGATCGACGGCGCGGACAGCAGGATGTCGTTGATGAAACGCACCGTGGTACCCAGGCGCGAGTGCCGTGCGAATTCCGCCAGCCAGATACCGGCCATCAGTCCGATGGGCGTGCCAATCAGCAGCGCAATCCCGGACATCAGGGCGCTGCCATAAAACGCGTTGGCCAGGCCGCCGTCTGTTCCGGGTGGCGGCGTCATCTCGGTAAACAGGCGCAGGTTGAGCGCCTGAAAGCCGTTGATGATGGTGGTCAGCAGAATCCACGCCAGCCACAGCAGGCCAAAGACTGTCGCGCCACAACTGAGCAGCATGGCCACCCGGTTCTTCAAGGCACGCTTGCGGTACAGGCGTTCGTTGCTGCTCATAGGCCCTCCTTGCGGGACAGGCGCATGAGCATCAGCCGCGCCAGTGCCAGCACCACGAATGTCACGATAAACAGCAGGAAGCCCAGGGCGATCAGCGCCGAACGATGCAGGTCGGTGTACGCCTCGCTGAACTCGTTGGCGATGACGGACGCGATGGAACTGCTGGGCATCAGCAACGAGGCGGAGAACTGTTGCGCGTTGCCCAGCACGAAGGTCACGGCCATGGTTTCACCCAGGGCGCGACCGAGGCCGAGAAAGATCCCGCCGACCACTGCCGAACGGGTGTAGGGCAGGACGATGTCCCACACCACTTCCCAGGTAGTACTGCCCAGTGCGTAGGCCGACTCCTTCAATTGAGTCGGCACACTGCGGAAAACCTCATGCATCACCGACGTGATGAACGGCGTGATCATGATCGCCAGCACGATGCCGGCGGTCAGCATCCCGATGCCCAGCGGTGGCCCCTGGAACAGCGATCCAATAAACGGAAGCGCACCCAGGTAATCGTTGATCCAGGGTGACAAGTGTTCAGCCATAAAGGGCCCGAAAACAAACAGGCCCCACATGCCATAGATAATCGAGGGAATGCCCGCGAGCAATTCAACGGCGGAGGCGACCGGCATTCTCAGCCAGGGCGGCGCCACTTCGGTGAGGAAAATCGCGATGCCGAAACTCACCGGCACCGCAATCAGCAACGCCAGCAACGAGGTGACCAAGGTGCCGTAGATCGGTACCAGGGCGCCAAAGTGGTTGTTGACCGCATCCCACTCGGTGCTGGTGATGAAACC
The DNA here is from genome assembly GCF_037094675.1 of Pseudomonas sp. KK18. Taxonomy (NCBI): domain Bacteria; kingdom Pseudomonadati; phylum Pseudomonadota; class Gammaproteobacteria; order Pseudomonadales; family Pseudomonadaceae; genus Pseudomonas; species Pseudomonas sp. KK18. The sequence continues at coordinate 5,765,376 of NZ_CP146605.1, read as the reverse complement.
GAAACCGAAGGTCTTGAAGGCCAGGCCACCGCCCCACAGGGTGGAGGCGGCGATGCTTGCCAAGAGCAGCAGCACCAGCATCGCGGCCCCGAACATCGAGCGTTTGAACCACAGATCGTGGCGCTGATCGCGAGCGGCGCGGCTATCACCCGACACGTCGCTTGCGTGAGTAGTCATAACCAGGGATTGCACGGTGTCGTTCATATCAGAAGTGCTCACCCGCCTCCATCAAGCATGCACATGCTTGAGGAAGGGGGCTATAGAGGCGGATCAGTGGGCGAAGTCAGACTTCCAGTAACCTTCGATCCGGGTCACGAGGGAATCGGGCAACGCTACGTAGTCCAATGCCGCAGCCTGCTGCTGACCTTTCTCCAACGACCATTTGAAGAAGTTGAAAGCGGCCTGGCTTTGCTCGGCGTTTTTTGCCTGCTTGTACATGATGATCCAGGTGGTCGCCGTGATCGGCCACGCGTTCTCGCCCGGTGCGTTGGTCATGATCAGGTTGAAGTCATGGGCGTTGGCCCAATCGGCAGTATCAGCCGCTGCCTGGAAGGCCTTGGCGTTGGGCTCGACGAATTTGCCGGACGCGTTCTTCAGTGAGGCGTAGGTCATCTTGTTTTGCAGGGCGTAGGCGTATTCAACAAAGCCGATGGAGTTCTTGATCTGCTTCACGTAGGCCGAAACACCTTCGTTACCCTTGCCGCCCACACCGACCGGCCACGGCACGGTGGTGCCGAAACCGATTTTGGTTTTCCAGCCATCACTGACCTTGGAGAGGTAGTTGGTGAAGTTGTACGAGGTGCCCGAGCCGTCCGAGCGGTGGACCACGGTGATATTCGCGCCCGGCAGTTTCAAGCCGGGGTTGAGGGCGGCAATCGCCGGGTCGTTCCAGGCCTTGATGTCACCGAGGAAGATCTTCGCCAGCACATCACCATCGAGTTTCAGCTGGCCAGCTGCAACGCCCTCGACGTTCATCACCGGCACGATGCCGCCAATCACGCTTGGGAATTGGCCGAGGCCGCCGGCCTTCAGTTCATCCGCCGACAGCGGCGCGTCGGACGCACCGAAGTCCACGGTAGCCGCCTTGATCTGGGCGATACCACCACCGGAGCCGATGGACTGGTAGTTGATCCGGTCACTGGAGCTTTTGCTGTATTCCTGGGACCACTTGGACAGCACCGGGTAGACGAAACTGGAGCCTGCGCCCGTGACGTCAGTGGCGTGAGCGACACCACTCAGGCACAGGGCAGTGAACAACACTGACAGACTCTTTTTGGTCAGCAACATCACGACGACACCTCAAAGGAAGGGGGCAGGTGGAGGACTCCACCTGCCTGGGACGTGACGATTTAATTCCTGAAATGTGTCTGTTTAATGACGGTTTGGCTTTATGAAGAAACATTTAGAAATATCTGTGGGCGACCCCGGAAGGGATGCTCCGAGGTCGCTGCACTGATCAACCCTGGCTGCGCACCAGGATCGACTCATCGATCTGGGCGATCGACGTGACTCCGGTCAACGTCATGGCCACGCGCATTTCCTTGGCGAAGATATCCAGCAGGTTCTCCACGCCACGCTGCCCGTCGGCGGCCAGTGCGTAAGCCTGTGCACGGCCCAGCAGAACGCCCTTGGCGCCCAGCGCGAGCATGCGCACCACGTCCAGCCCCGAGCGTACGCCGGAGTCCACCAGCACCGTCAGATCGCTGCCCACGGCTTGTACGATAGGCGCCAGTGCCTTGGCTGTGGACAGCACGCCATCAAGCTGGCGCCCGCCGTGGTTGGATACGACGATGCCGTCGGCACCAAAGCTCACCGCGTCCTTGGCATCCTGTGGGTCGAGGATGCCTTTGATGATCATCGGGCCTTTCCAGAATTCGCGGATCCACTCCAGGTCTTTCCAACTGATGGAAGGGTCGAAGTTGTTGGCCAGCCAGCCGATGTAGTCCTTCAGTTGGGTGGGCTTGCCCAGGTACTTGGAGATGTTGCCCAGGTCGTGGGGGCGACCCAGCAGGCCCACATCGAAGGCCCAGGCTGGTTTGGTCATGGCCTGCAGGATTTGGCGTTGCGGCCCGTAGGCACCGGACATACCCGAATGGGCATCGCGATAACGCGCGCCGGGGGTGGGCATGTCGACCGTGAACACGAGGTTTTTCACCCCGGCGGCCTGGGCGCGCTCCAGGGCGTTTTTCATGAAGCCGCGGTCTTTCAGCACATACAGCTGAAACCAGATCGATTGCGGGCTCTGGGACGCCACTTCCTCGATCGGGCACACGGAAACGGTCGACAGGCAAAACGGAATGCCCTTGTTCGCTGCCGCCTTCGCCGCCTGGACTTCACCACGCCGGGCAAACATGCCGGTCAGGCCCACCGGGCTGAGGACCACCGGCATCGCCAATGGCTGGTCGAACAACGTGGTTTCAAGGCTCAGGCTTTCGACGTTGCGCAGGATGCGCTGGCGCAGGCTGATATCCGACAGGTCGGAGCTGTTGGCCCTGAGGGTGTGTTCGGCGTAGGCGCCGCCGTCGATGTAGTCGAACAGGAAACGCGGCAGTTTGCGGCGGGCGGCTTCGCGGTAATCCGATGCAGACGAAATGATCATGAACAGTGATGCCCCGAGTGAAGAAAACGGTGGGGTGAGGATAGACAAAGGCCTTTCATGGTAAAAACAACTTTTCCAACTTGAATCAAGTCGCAAACGGAATACTCATGAACCTTCGTACGTTGCTGGCCTTTGTCGAAGTAGTTCGCCAGGGCAGCTTCTCACAAGCAGCCGAGGTGGTTTCGCTCACCCAGTCTACCGTCAGCAAGGCGGTCAAGACTCTGGAAGATGAATTGGGCACGCCGCTGTTCAATCGCATCGGCCACAAGAGCGAGCTCACGGCCGCCGGCGAAATTGCCTACCGCCGAGCGCTGGTGTTGCTGGCGGAGCGCAGTGACCTGGTGGCCGAGATCAACGACTTGCTGGGGCTTAAGCGCGGTGTATTGCGCATCGGCTTGCCGCCGGTGGGCAGTGGGGTGCTGTTTGCGGCGATGTTTGCCTTGTATCGACAGCGTTATCCGGAAATCGAGATCGAGCTGATCGAGCATGGCAGCAAGAAGTTGGGCGAATGCCTGGAGGCCGGGGAGGTGGACCTGGCCGCGTTGCTGGTACCGGTGGCGGGAGAATTTGAATATCAGGATGTGCGCGTCGAGCCACTGATGGTGGTGATGCCGATCGACCATCCTTTGGCCGGGCGTAAAAGCGTCGATTTTTCCGACCTGGCTGACTCGCCCTTTATTCTGTTCGAGGCCGGGTTTGCGCTTAACCGGATCATTCTCACAGCCTGCGAGCGCAGAGGCGTAGTCCCGCGTATCACCGCCCGCAGTGCCCAGATCGACTTTATCGTCGACCTGGTTGCCGCAGGCCTGGGTGTCGCGTTTCTACCGAGCATGCTGGCTTACAAACACCTGCACGCCGGCATCGCCCTGATCCAGCTGGACGAGCCCCAGACTGATTGGCACATCGCCCTGGCCTGGCGGCGACAGGCGCACTTGCCACCGGCGGCGCGGGCCTGGCTGGATCTGGCCCTGGAGATGGGGAATGTTCCGGACACGACCCGGCCTGCGGTCTAGCCTTGTGCGACCAGGGGCAGGCGGCTCTTGACGACTTTTTGCAGCAGCAGGGCCAGCACCTCGGTGGAATACGGCTTTTGCAGCAAGACAAAACGGCTGGCTTCTTCCTGGGCGATACGCGCGTATTCGTCGTTGTAGCCGGTGGTGAGCACCACCGGCAGCCATGGGTACAAGGCTTCGATTGCGTCCAGCAACTCCAGGCCACTCATGCCGGGCATGGAGATATCGGAGAACACCACCTGGAAGCTTTCCGGGTTGGGGGCCAGGGCTTCCAGCGCGCTGTTCGCATCCGGCACCCACAGCACGTGAAAGCCCATCTGTTCCAGGGTTTGCGAGGTGTACAGGCCCACATCGGCGTTGTCCTCGACCATCAGCACGCACAAGCCTGAGATGATGGGCGAAGCGCTGGTGTCTTGAGGTACCGGCATGGCACTTGGCTCGACCTTGGGCAGGTACAGCGTAAATTGGCTACCCCTGCCGCACTCGCTCTGTACCAGGATTTCCCCGCCTGATTGCTTGGCGAAGCCGTACACCTGGGACAAGCCCAGGCCGGTGCCCTGGCCGATACCCTTGGTGGTGTAGAAGGGCTCAAAGATCGCGTCGAGTTTTTCCGGCGGGATACCCGAGCCGGTGTCCGCCAGTTCGATGGTCACGTAATCGGCGATGCGTACCGGGTGAGCGCGAACCGAGGGTAGCCAGGTTGCCGTCGAAACGGTGATGGTCAAATGCCCGTTGCCGGCCATGGCATCCCTGGCGTTCACCACCATGTTGACCAGCGCGGTATCGAACTGGCTTTCGTCGGCGTTGATAAAGCAGGCGTCGTCAGGCACCTGGATGCTTACCTTGACCCGCGAGCCGGTCAGGCTGTCCATCATCTCGCCCACCCGCTTTACACTTTCGCCGACGTTGAACACCTCGGGTCGCAAAGCCTGGCGGCGGGCGAATGTGAGCAACTGGGCCGTCAGGCGGGCCGCGCGATCGACCGTGCTGGCGATGGCTTCCACGTATTTCACGCGGCGTGCTTCGCTCAGGGCAGGTGGCTTGAGCAAGTCGGCACAGGACTTGATCACCGTCAGCAGGTTATTGAAATCATGTGCGACACCGCCAGTGAGCTGGCCGATGGCTTCCAGTTTCTGTGACTGACGCAGGGCGTCTTCCGACAGTCGCAGGGCTTCCTTGGCTTCTTCCTCAGCCTGGATGTCGCGGCCCACGGCGTGGATGTAGTCGCTGTCGGGCACGGCCGTCCAGGCGATCATGCGGTAGCTGCCGTCCTGGTGGCGGTAACGGTTCTTGAAATTGGGGAAGTTCTTGCCATCGCCCAAACGGCTGACCGCCGAGGATGAGACGGCCAGGTCGTCGGGGTGAACCAGGGCCAGCAACTGGCTGCCCACCAGGTCGTTTTCGGCGTGGCCGAGCATGCGTGTCCAGGCCGGGTTCACGGCGGAGATCACACCGTCGAGTTGTGCCACCAGCATCAGGTCCGGCGACAGACGCCAGATACGGTCGCGATCGCGAGTGCGTTCGACCACCCGCTGTTCCAGGGACTCGTTGAGTTTGCGCAGGGACTCTTCGGCTTCGCGCAGGGGCGTGATGTCCCGGGACACGCAGAGGATTTTCTCCGGCAGGCCGTCACTGCCCATGATCGGGCTGACGTTCACGTGCCACCATTTAAGGTTGCCGGCCAGGGTGTGGGCAGCGCCGACAAAGCTGGCATTGCGACCGGCCTTGGCGGCCTCAACGGCAGCCTTGGCATCGAGATTGCCCTGGTCGTGCCAGAAGTCGGGCCAGGGGCAGCCGCGGATCGCATTGAAGTCGCTGACTTCCATGATCTGCTTGCCGCCTTCGCTCATGAAGGTCAGGCGGGCGTCGAGGTCCAGCACCTTGATGCAATCGTTGATGCTGGCAAGCACGCGTTCGGTGAAGGCTTCGCTGTGGTTGAGGCCCGCGGCGGACAAATCACTCTCGCCAGATTCAGGTGGGCTGTTTGTCTCAGGACCCGTCCCGATAGTGCTATTCATTTGAGTGCTGCCACACGTGTTAAATGGCCGTCATCATGTCATTGCGACACTTATATCACCAGCGCCTTCACGCATATTCGATGGCAGGCAATCCGGCCTGCTGCAAGCGTGACGGCGAGATTAAAACCCGTCAGTCATATTCAGGTTCCGGGGTCTGAATAAGTGCTGGAAAAACCGTCGAAGTCTTTGAAAGAAATAGGATTGTCGGACAATTTTGCGCATGAAAAACTCTTCATAATTTGCCCGCTCGAAGATTGGTAGCTTCCTCTCGCTGCCCAATAATTCGAGTTCTAATAATGAATAAAAAACTCTTCAAGAGCGCTTTGGCGCTGTCGATTTCCCTTGCCTCCACTTCCTTGTTTGCCGGTGGTTTCGCCCTCAACGAACAAAGCATCAGTTCAATGGGGACCGGTTACGCCGGGCGTTCCTCCTCCGCGGATGACGCCAGCACGGTGTTCGGCAACCCGGCGGGCATGTCTCGCCTCAAGCAGAATGAAGTGAGCATCGGGGCGACCTACCTGGATGCCAAGTCGAACATCAAGGACGCCAGCTCCAGCCAAGGTGGCGTGGACAACCCCGGCACCAACAAAGGCGATATGGTCCCCGGCATCGCCGTACCGATGGGCTACCTGGTGACGCCGATTGATGAACACTGGGCGTTTGGCCTGGGAATCTACGCGCCGTTCGGCCTCGTGACCGACTATGAACACAGCTTCCAGGGCAATGGCTTTGGCAACAAAAGCAAGGTTCAAGTCATCACGGTGCAGCCAACCGTCAGCTATGCCTTCAACGACAAGGTTTCGGTGGGCTTCGGTCCGACCTTCAACCGTATCAGTGGCGAACTGGACTCCAAGGTCCCGGCATTTGGCCTCGGCACGGAAAGCGTAAAGGTCAAGGGCGACGACACCGCCACCGGTTTCAACGCCGGTATCCTGGTGCAGCCGATTGAAAGCACGCGCATTGGTGTGACCTACCACTCGCAGGTTGTGTATCACCTGTCGGGCAAAACCAACGCCTCGGGGGTGCTCACCGACCTGGTGGATGGCGGCCCGCAGCGGTATGACGCCAAGCTGGATGTCACCACGCCGTCGTCCGTGGACTTCTCGGTCACCCATAAACTCAACGATGACTGGACCCTGTACGTCGGCAGCACCTACACCCGCTGGAGCCAGTTGAAGAAGATTACGATCAACAACAGTGGCGTCTCTGACCTCGCCACCGAACTGGCCGGCCTGAACTCCATCACCGAAGAACAGCACTGGCATGACACCTGGTCTCACGCCATCGGCCTGTCGTACCAGTTGAACAAGCAACTGGTGCTGCGTACCGGCTTTTCGGTGGACCAGACGCCCACCAACAACACCGACCGGTCCGTACGTATTCCTACGGGCGATCGCACGGTGTTCAGCTTGGGCGCTGGCTGGACGCCAGTGGATAACCTGACCTTCGACGTCGCTTATTCCTACCTGAAAGAAGAGCCGATCAAGGTCCGCGACAATAATCCGCAACTGGCGCTGACCTACGACGCCAAGTATGAAAACAGCGCCAACGGTTTCGGCGGTTCGGTGACTTACCGCTTCTGATGCACCGGAAGAGGGCAAAGAGTCAGTTTTCTGACATGGCTCTTTGCTAGCAATTGTATCGGTCGCGCTACCAAACCTTCCCTGTCTTGGTTAAATTGGCTGCAATCCAGCTCAAGACAGGGATCGTCATGACTACGCTTTCGCCGATCAGCTCCGCCATCGCCCTTACCAATCGACCCGCCGTTACCCCGCCAGCTACGCAGGCGCCAGAAACGGACGCCGCTGCCGTGCGACCTTCCTCGGTGGTCAGCCTTGGCAATGTCACGGTGGACGTTCAAGCCGAGACGTATTCCCGCAACGGCCAATTGCCCGGCCATGGGCCGATCAATGCCTGGGAAAGTGACAGCGACGATGCGGTCACCAAAGCGATCAGCACGAATTTCCCTGCACTGCCCAGAGGCACAGGCTTCAGCGGCCTGGGCGCCACCCTGATTGAGCAATTTGCGAAGAGCGGTACCGACATTTCCCAGTCGGCGCTGAGCACCAGCTCTTCCAGGACCCAAAGCCCCGCCGAACTCAAGGTTCAACAGGCGCTGCTGCACAGCAGGGCCGACAACCTGGTCAGCCTGACCGTCAAGACGGCCAGCGGCAAGACCGTCACCTTCAGCCTGGCCAGCCAGTTGGGAGGCTTGGCCGCGCAGGCGAAGGTGGACGGTGGCGCCCTCAGCGCCGCCGAACTCAAGGAAGTCGCCAAGTTGGGCGAAGCCTTCCAGGACGCGATCGACGGCCTGGCCGCCCAGCCGCCGAAACTCGAGCTGAGCAAGCTGACGCAGTTTGATTCCAGCGTATTGGCTTCGGTGGACCTCAGCGGCAAATTGAAAGTGAGCAATACTGACGACCTCACGCTTGCATTCCATGCGGACAGCCAGGGCCGCACCACGCGCATGAGTAGCCCGGCGGGGGAAGTGAATCTCTCGGTCGACCTGAAGAACGCCGGCATCCTCGGCAACGCCAAGCAACAGGCAATCGCGCTGAAAAGCTACCTGGCCCAGTTCGACAAGGCCCAGTCGCGGGGCAAAGCCGATGCTGACCTGATGGCGATGTTCAAGGATGCGTTTACCGCCATGAACAGCAACTACCCGCAGGGCGCCAAAGCGCCTGCGCTGCTGACCCGCAGCGCGGCAGATCAAGGTCTGCTGACGGGCCTGGCGGATTTCAAGGCCTCCATCAGCCAGGCGGCCAGCTCCCCCAACCCGGCGCGCCCAGGGGAAACCGATACGTTTGCCTATGGGATTTCCCAGAAAACGCGCATCGGCGGCAATGACCTCTCCAATCGCACGATCGATCAGGTCCAGCGATCAAGCCTCAAGGCCAGTTTCCATCAAGGCCTGGATGGCGGGAAGCCGCCGGCTTTCGATACCAGGCGCGAGTCGCAGAACTACCTCTATGTGCAGGTCGACGACAAGGCCAGCAGTGCGGCGAACATCACCTACAAGGATGGTTTCCTGACCAACGCCTCCGTGGACCAAAGCGCCAGCCAGAACACCCGCACCCAGCGATACGAGATGGCTCGACTGGTTAAAGACAGCGTGGTACCGAACGAGGCCACCAGCCATCGCGACTACCTGGTACTGCTGGAATATGCGGCGCGGGAAGGCAAGAGTGCCAAGGGCGCCGATGAAACCATCCTGAAGGATGCCCTGGCGAACATGCATCAGTGGGCGTTGCTGCAAGACGATCCGTCCGCTTTGCCCGGTTAAACCGGTCGTTGTAAAAAAGGGAAACCCCTGGCCGGGTTTCCCTTTTTCATGCCTGGCCGAATCCCAGATTAGGCTTTTGAAACCATTCGATATTCTGTAGCCTTGCGCAGCTTCACCGTGCTTGATGAACACAATCACTTCGTCCGGCGGCGCCCGAAAGGCTCCAGAGCCGGTGGTACACTCGACTTTCGCGCAACTGCGCCTGCAGGTCTTGCGAACATGACGCAAATTTCCGAACGCCTTCTGGTCCAAGCCCACCTCGACGCCAAGCAGCCCAAGGTGCTGAGCGCCGAAGAAGAGGCGGGCTACCGCGCCGCCATCGCCGCCGAGCTCAAGGCTCAGGACGCGGTGCTGGTGGCACACTTCTACTGCGACCCGGTGATTCAGGCCCTGGCCGAAGAAACCGGTGGCTGTGTCTCCGACTCCCTGGAAATGGCCCGCTTCGGCGCGGCGCACCCGGCCAAGACCGTATTGGTGGCGGGCGTGCGATTCATGGGGGAGACGGCCAAGATCCTCACGCCTGAAAAACGCATCCTGATGCCGACACTGGAAGCCACGTGCTCTCTGGACCTTGGCTGCCCGGTGGATGAGTTCTCGGCATTCTGTGATCAGCACCCTGAGCGCACCGTGGTGGTTTATGCCAACACGTCGGCGGCGGTGAAAGCCCGTGCTGATTGGGTGGTGACTTCCAGTTGTGCGCTGGAGATTGTCGAAAGCCTGATGGATAACGGCGAGACGATTATCTGGGGGCCGGACAAGCACCTGGGCACCTATATCCAGCGTCAGACGGGTGCAGACATGTTGCTGTGGGATGGTGCGTGCATCGTTCACGAGGAGTTCAAGTCCAAGCAGTTGGAGGACATGAAGGCGTTGTACCCGGACGCGGCGATTCTGGTGCACCCGGAGTCGCCGACGTCGGTGATCGAGTTGGCGGATGCGGTGGGGTCTACCAGCCAGTTGATTGCGGCGGCGCAGCGGTTGCCGAACAAGACGTTTATCGTGGCCACCGACCGCGGCATTTTCTACAAGATGCAGCAGTTGTGCCCGGACAAGGTGTTTGTCGAGGCGCCGACGGCGGGGAATGGGGCGGCGTGTCGCAGTTGTGCGCATTGCCCGTGGATGGCGATGAATACCCTGGAGCGCACGCTGCAGTGCTTGCGTGAGGGGAGTAATGAGATTTTTGTTGAGCCTTCGGTGATTCCGCAGGCGGTTAGACCGCTGAAGCGGATGTTGGATTTTACTCAGGCGGCTCGGTTGAGGTTGGCGGGGAATGCTTGATCTTGTTTGAGTACATATCCGTTATTTAGGTAACGGCCGCTTATGGTTCCGCTCTTACAGCGGGTCACTTTTGGCAAACGCCCCAAAAGTAACCAAAAGGTCTTTGCCCCACCACTCGGTGCCTCGCTTAGGCTCGGCATGCCCGCACTCCGGCCCGGTTCCGCGGGCCGCCGCGACGGGCCATCCATGGCCCGGCGCGGCTAAATCGGCATCCTTGCCGATTTACCCGCTCCACCGTGCCTACTTGCGGCCATCGTGGTTGATGGGGCCCGCAGATCAAGATCAAAAGCAGATCAAAAGCACAGCGGCCTCCCGGCCGGCTTGAGTGTTAAAAGCAAAAGCAAAGACCAGAGCGAAAGCAGAGCTGCTTTTCTGTGGGAGCGGGCTTGCTCGCGAAAAACCTGAGAGCGCCGCGTTGAATCAGGATGCCCACGTCATCGTTAACGACCTTCGCGAGCAAGCCCGCTCCCACATTTGGACCGTGCCCGCTTTAGCTTTTGATTTTGTTCTTCAACACTCAAGCCGGCCGGGAGGCCGCTGTGCTCTTGCTGTTGATCTTGATTTTGATCTTAGGCGCCCCGTTAAACCACGCTGGCCGAACGCAGGCTTTGGAGCGTGGGTAACCCGGCAGGACGCCGGGTTAGCCGTCCTGGGCCAGGGATGGCCCATGACGGCGGCCCACGGTCCAAAGCCGGAGTGAGGGCACACCGAGCCTAGGCGAGGTGCCGAGTGGTGGGGCAAGAGCGTTTTGCTTACTTTTGCGCTGTTCAAAAGTGAGCCGCTGTAAGAGCGGAACCAATAGCGGCCATCACCGCAGCAACGGATATGCCCCCAACCTGAAAACCTACTTCTTTTTCTTCGGAACCCGCACCAACCGCGTGTCCGAATAAATGTCATGCCAGCCACGCTTCTGCTTGTCGAACAACGACCAGATAAACCCAAGCCCCAGGCACAACCACGAAGCAATCGACACCACAAACCGCAACAACGCCTGCCACAGACTAATCCGCGACCCATCAGCGTTCTGCACCCGCACCCCCCAAACCTGCATCCCCAGGGTCTGCCCCGAGTGCGTCCAGAACTTGGCAAAAAACCCAAACAACACAAAAAACAAAATCGTCGACAACAGCGGATCACCGTCCAGCGCGCCAGACTCAGACAGCGCCCGTAACTTGGCCTCCCCGACAAACCCCATCCACACCAGCTTGTAGATAAAGGCCGTGACGATCAGCAGGGCGGTGCACAACAGGAAGTCATAGAACATCGCTGCCAGACGACGGCCCAGGCCTACGGCGGGAAACTCGCCTTGGGGGCTCAGCAGGTGTTTCGACATGGCATGGCTCTCGGCAGGAAAAAAGCCATTTTACGGAAGAACGCCCATAAAAAAGCCCCTGATGTCATATCAGGGGCTTTTTGTCGCAGCAAGGATCAGCCTTCTGCTTGTACTTCGTCGGCTTGCATGCCTTTCTGGCCTTGCACCGCGATGAAGGTCACTTTCTGGCCTTCTTTCAGGCTTTTGAAGCCGTTGCCCTGAATAGCGCGGAAGTGGACGAACAGATCCGGACCGCTTTCTGGAGTGATAAAACCAAACCCTTTTTCGTCGTTAAACCACTTGACGGTACCGCTCTGACGATCAGCCATTTTCTTATTTCCTTGACGCAAAAAAATTAATGACAGCCCCTTTCACATGAAAGAGTACTGGGCTGGGTTGCAGGAAAGTAAGAGACGTCGAACGGGTTGTAGCAAACTTTGGCTACTGCCCAGGTCCAGGTTCAAAGCGACCCATGCAAACACAGTGGGCAAACTCTACGCCAACTAATACAGAAAAAACAAGCCCCGGCAAAACCCCAGGTTTTGCTCGGCCTCGTTACACTTCTGTCCACAATGTGGAACGCGTTTATTCGATAGAATTCGTCACTTGTTATAGGTGACTGAACATAACATTGACTATCGTCAATGCACTTTAATGTGGCGGTTGCGTTACAGATTAGTGCACGTTAACGCAACCGCGTTACTTATAGGAACAGTCAATCAACCACGGTAGTAACGTTGTGGCACGAATGGCATTTTACTTACACGTAGTGGCACCTTTTTCCCACGTACCAACGCAGATACTTCGGTATCCAGTGCGATGAAAGCGCTGTCCAGATAACCCATGGCCAGCGGGCCGCCCAGGCTCGGGCCAAAACCGCCGCTGCAGACGCTGCCGATCACGGTGCCGTGTTCGTCGACGATTTCTGCGCCTTCACGGACTGGCGTGCGTTCCTGTGGCAACAGGCCTACGCGTTTGCGGCTGACGCCGGTTTGTTGCTGGGTGAAGATCGCATCGGCGCCCGGGAAGCCACCGGCGCGTGCGCCATCAGCACGACGGGCCTTGGAAATTGCCCACAACAGGCTGGCTTCAATCGGCGTGGTCTCGGTGTTCATGTCATGGCCATAAAGGCACAGGCCGGCTTCCAGGCGCAGGGAGTCGCGGGCGCCCAGGCCGATGGCCTGTACTTCGGTTTCGGCCAGCAGGCTGCGGGCCAGGGCCTCGGCGTTCGCGGCCGGTACCGAGATTTCGAAGCCGTCTTCGCCGGTGTAGCCCGAGCGGCTGACGTAGCAGTCCACGCCCAGCAGGCGGGTCGGTGCGAATTGCATGAAGGTCATGTGCTTGACCTCCGGCGCCAGGCGCGCCAGCACGCTGACGGCAGCCGGGCCTTGCAGGGCCAGCAGGGCGCGTTCCTCGAACAGTGGCTCGATGGTGCACTGGTCACCGATGTGCTGGCGCAGGTGGGCCAGGTCCTGGTCCTTGCAGGCGGCGTTGACCACCAGGAACAGTTCGTCGTTACCCAGGTTGGCGACCATCAGGTCATCCAGGATGCCGCCTTGCTCGTTGGTGAACATCGCATAACGCTGCATGCCCACCGGCAGGTCGATGATGTCCACCGGCACCAGGGTTTCCAGGGCCTTGGCGGCACCGGCGCCGGTCAGGCGGATCTGGCCCATGTGCGACACATCGAACAACCCGGCTTGTTCACGGGTGTGCAGGTGTTCTTTCATCACGCCCAGCGGGTATTGCACCGGCATGTCGTAGCCGGCGAAGGGCACCATGCGTGCGCCCAGTTCGATGTGCAGGGCGTGCAACGGGGTTTTCAACAGGGTTTCGGTGGACATATTCAGCTCCTGAAAAACGTGCGGACGCGCTTATAGGCGTCAGCACTCGATAATGTTGACCGCCAAACCGCCACGGGCGGTTTCCTTGTATTTGCTTTTCATGTCGGCGCCGGTCTGGCGCATGGTGCGGATGACCTTGTCGAGGGACACGAAGTGTTGCCCGTCGCCGCGCAGGGCCATGCGCACCGCATTGATGGCCTTGACCGAACCCATGGCGTTGCGCTCGATGCAGGGCACCTGCACCAGCCCGCCGATGGGGTCGCAGGTCAGGCCGAGGTTGTGTTCCATGCCGATCTCGGCGGCGTTCTCCACCTGGGAAACCGTACCGCCCAACACTTCACACAGGGCGCCGGCAGCCATGGAGCAGGCCACGCCGACTTCCCCCTGGCAGCCGACTTCGGCGCCGGAGATCGAGGCGTTTTCCTTGTACAGAATGCCGATGGCTGCGGCGGTGAGCAGGAAGCGCACCACTCCGTCTTCGCTGGCCCCCGGGATAAAGCGCATGTAGTAGTGCAACACCGCCGGCACAATCCCGGCCGCACCGTTGGTGGGCGCCGTCACCACGCGCCCGCCATTGGCGTTTTCTTCGTTGACCGCCAGGGCGTACAGGTTGACCCAGTCCAGCACCGACAACGGGTCGCGCAGCGCCGATTCCGGGTTCTTGCACAGTTGGCGATGCAACGCGGCGGCGCGGCGCTTGACCTTCAGCCCTCCCGGCAAAATCCCTTCGTTGCGACAGCCCGCGTCCACGCAGTCCTGCATCACCTGCCAGATCTTCAGCAGGCCGGCGCGGGTTTCCGCCTCCGGGCGCCAGGCGCTTTCATTGGTCAGCATCACCTGGCTGATGGACAGCCCATAGGTGGCGCAATGGCCGAGCAAGTCCTTGGCACTTTTGAACGGGAACGTCAGGGGCGTGGCGTCTTCGACGATACGGTCGTGGCCGGCGGCATCTTCATCCACCACAAAACCGCCGCCCACCGAGTAGTACTCGCGGCTGCGAATCTGCAAGCCGGCGGCGTCGAAGGCGCGGAAGATCATGCCGTTGGGATGATAGGGCAGGGGTTTGCGAATCATCGCCAGGTGTTCTTTCTCGTTGAACGCAATGCTGTGTTCGCCGAGCAGGTTCAAGCGTGCGTTGCCGCGAATTTCCAACAGGCGGGCGGCAACGGTTTCGGTGTTCACGGTATCCGGGTGCTCGCCTTCCAGGCCCAACAATACGGCCTTGTCACTGCCGTGGCCTTTGCCGGTGGCGCCGAGTGAGCCGTAGAGCTCCACCTTGACGCAGGTGGTGGCGCCCAGCAGGTTGTCGCGCTTCAGTCCCTCGACGAATCGAGCGGCAGCGCGCATCGGGCCGACGGTGTGGGAGCTGGAGGGGCCGATGCCAATCTTGAACAGGTCGAACACGCTTAAAGACATGGTTGTTCTCCGGTTTCTTATTATTGAACGGATGTACGCGGTCCAATGTGGGAGCGGGCTTGCTCGCGAAAGCGGCGGGTCAGTCACCAGATGTATCAACTGACACTCCGCATTCGCGAGCAAGCCCGCTCCCACATCAGGTTACGCGTAGCTCTCGATCGACGGGCACGCGCACACCAGGTTGCGATCGCCAAACACGTTGTCGACCCGGCCAACCGGCGGCCAGTACTTGGCTTCGATCAACGACGCCACCGGGTACACCGCTTGTTCACGGCTGTATGGGTGGCTCCATTCGCCAACCAGTTCCGCAGCAGTGTGTGGTGCGTTCTTCAGCGGGTTGTCGTCCTTGTCCAGCGAGCCATTTTCCACCGCGCGAATCTCTTCGCGGATGGCGATCATCGCGTCGCAGAAGCGGTCCAGTTCTTCCCTGGATTCGCTTTCGGTCGGCTCGATCATCAGGGTGCCAGCCACCGGGAACGACATGGTCGGCGCATGGAAACCAAAGTCGATCAGGCGCTTGGCCACGTCATCCACGCTGATGCCGCTGCTGTCTTTCAACGGGCGCAGGTCGAGGATGCATTCGTGGGCCACCAGGCCGTTGCTGCCGGTGTACAGCACCGGGTAGTGCTCTTCCAGGCGACGGGAAATGTAGTTGGCGTTGAGGATCGCCAACTGCGAAGCGCGCTTGAGGCCCGCGCCGCCCATCATGCTGATGTACATCCAGGTGATCGGCAAAATGCTCGCGCTGCCGAACGGTGCGGCGCACACCGCGCCTTCCTTGCGTTCCATCGCGGCATGGCCGGGCAGGAACGGCGTCAGGTGGGATTTGACGCCAATCGGACCGACGCCCGGGCCGCCACCGCCGTGGGGAATGCAGAAGGTCTTGTGCAGGTTCAAGTGGGACACATCGCCGCCGAACTTGCCCGGGGCGCAGAGGCCGACCATCGCGTTCATGTTGGCGCCGTCGATGTACACCTGGCCGCCGTTGTCGTGAATGATCCCGCAGATTTCGCGGATGCCTTCTTCGAACACGCCGTGGGTGGACGGGTAGGTGATCATCAGCGCAGCGAGGTGCTCGCGGTGCTCGATAGCCTTGGCACGCAGGTCTTCGATGTCGACGTTACCGCGTGCATCGCAGGCGGTGACCACGACGCGCATGCCGGCCATGTTGGCGGTGGCCGGGTTGGTGCCGTGGGCCGACGACGGGATCAGGCAGATATCGCGGCGTTCTTCGCCACGGCTCTGGTGATAGGCACGGATGGCTAGCAGGCCGGCGTATTCGCCCTGGGAACCGGCGTTCGGTTGCAGGGAAATCGCGTCATAACCGGTGGCCGCGCAGAGCATGGCTTCCAGTTCGGTCGTCAGTTGCTGGTAGCCGGCGCTTTGCGAGGCCGGGGCGAACGGGTGCAGGGCACCGAACTCGGCCCAGGTCACCGGGATCATTTCGCTGGCGGCGTTGAGCTTCATGGTGCACGAGCCCAGCGGGATCATGGTGCGATCCAGGGCCAGGTCCTTGTCGGCCAGTTTGCGCAGGTAGCGCATCAGCTCGGTTTCGGAGTGGTAACGGTTGAACACCGGGTGGCTGAGGATCGGCGACTGGCGCAGCAGCGCGGCCGGCAGGGTGCTTTCAACGCTGGCAGCCAATGCGGCGAAGTCCGGCAGGGCTTTACCGCCGGCGAACACGCTCCACAGGGTTTCGATGTCGGCTTGGGAGGTGGTTTCGTCCACCGACAGGCCAACGCGTTCGCTGTCGACCACACGCAGGTTGATGCGCTGGGCGCGAGCCTTGTCGTGCAGGGCAGCAGTTTGCGCGCCGGTCTTGATGGTCAGGGTGTCGAAGAAGTGGGCTTGTTCAACCGCCAGGCCCAATGCGCCCAAGCCTTTGGCGAAGATCGCGGTCAGGTGGTGAATGCGGTTGGCGATCTGGGTCAGGCCTTTCGGGCCGTGGTACACGGCATACATGCTGGCGATGTTGGCGAGCAATACCTGAGCGGTGCAGATGTTGCTGGTGGCCTTCTCGCGGCGGATATGTTGCTCGCGGGTCTGCATGGCCAGGCGCAAGGCCGGCTTGCCGAAACGGTCCACGGAGACGCCTACCAGACGGCCCGGCATGTCGCGCTTGAACGCATCCTTGGTGGAGAAGTACGCCGCATGCGGGCCACCGAAGCCCAGCGGCACGCCGAAGCGTTGCGCGCTGCCGATGGCCACGTCGGCGCCGAACTCACCCGGCGGGGTCAGCAGGGTCAGGGCCAGCAGGTCGGCGGCCACGGCCACCAGTGCGTTGGCGGCGTGGAAGCGCTCAGTCAGCTCGCGGTAGTCGAACACGTCACCGTTGCTCGCCGGGTATTGCAGCAGGGCGCCGAAGAAGGCGCTGACGTCGGTCAGTTCACGCTCGTCGCCCACCACCACGTCGATGCCCAGCGGCTCGGCACGGGTGCGCAATACGTCGAGGGTTTGCGGGTGGCTGTGCACGGAGGCGAAGAACGCGTTGCTGCCTTTGTTCTTGCTCAGGCGTTTGCAGAAGGTCATGGCTTCGGCAGCGGCGGTGGCTTCGTCCAACAGCGAGGCGTTGGCGATCGGCAGGCCGGTGAGGTCGCTGATCAGCGTCTGGAAGTTCAGCAGCGACTCCAGGCGGCCCTGGGAAATCTCCGGCTGATACGGCGTGTAGGCGGTGTACCAGGCCGGGTTTTCCAGCAGGTTGCGCAGGATCGGCGACGGTGTGTGGCAGTTGTAGTAGCCCTGGCCGATATAGGTCTTGAACAGCTCGTTCTTGGCGGCGATCGCCTTGATCGAAGCCAGTGCGTCGGCTTCGCTCAGGCCGTCGCTCAGGCCCAGCACAGCGGTGCCCTTGATGCTTTCCGGGATCACGCTGGCGCTCAAGGCTTCCAGGGAATCAAAGCCCAGGGTGGCGAGCATGTGTTGCTCGTCGTCCTGGCGCGGGCCGATGTGGCGGGCGATGAATTCGTTGGCGGTGGTCAGATTAGTCATGGCGCGCTCCTCAGGCTTCAGCGTTGGCTTTGATCAGGCGGTCATACGCATCCTGATCCAACAGCTTAGCTACTGCGTCGGCATCAGCCGGTTTAAAGCGGAAGAACCAGCCTTCGCCCATCGGGTCTTCGTTGACCAGCTCGGGGCTGCCGTCCAGCTTGTCGTTTACTTCGAGGACTTCGCCGTCCAATGGCATGTATACGCCGCTGGCGGCCTTGACCGATTCAACGGTGGAGGCTTCTGCCCCTTTGTCGTAGGACTGCAGCTCAGGCAGTTGCACGAAAACCACATCACCCAGCGCGTTCTGCGCAAAAGCGGTAATGCCCACGGTCACGCTGCCGTCGGCTTCGGCGCGCAGCCATTCGTGATCTTCAGTAAAGCGCAACTCGCTCATGGAAACTCCTCAGGGCCAGATTCGTCTGGTGGACGGGATTGGAATAATGGGGAGTTGCTTAGCAAAATTGCGGCCAATGTTTTTTTGTCGTTATAAAACAATTAGTTACTGATTATGGCGGGTGATGATCGGAAGGTGGTTGTAGCGATATCGCTACAGCTGGGCCGTTGAAAAAAAGACTATGAGGATCAAAGCCTTGCATCGCGACGCCTGGGACGGTGTGTATTGATATCGTTCCACTGTAGCGCTTTCAGTACAGGCGGAGGTCGCTTTTGAGGGCGCCGTAGATCAAATGTGGGAGCGGGCTTGCTCGCGAAAGCGGTATGTCAGTGCCGAATGTATTGACTGACCCAACGCATTCGCGAGCAAGCCCGCTCCCACATGTTGATCGCGTTCAGTCAGTCAGGGCTTGCTGGGAATACCGTACTTGCGCAAGCGGTGGGCAATGGCGGTGTGGGAGGTTTGCAGGCGGCTGGCCAGCTGGCGCGTGGACGGATAGCTGACATAGAGCTTCTCCAGCAACCCGCGCTCGAAGTCTTCCACCGCCTGCTCCAGGCTGTCGACTTCACCATCGTTCTGCCGCGCCACCGAGGTGCCGGCGATGTCCAGGTCGCCGATGTCCACCAGGCTGCTTTCGCAAATGGCCGCGGCGCGGAAGATCACGTTCTGTAATTGCCGCACGTTGCCCGGCCAGCGGTTGCCCAGCAGCGCCGGGTAGGTGCCCGGCGCTAGGCGGCAGACCGGGCGCTGGATCTGCGCGCAGGCCTGCTGCATGAAGTAGCGGGCCAGCAGCAGGATGTCCTGGCCGCGCTCGCGCAGGGGCGGCACTTCGACGTTGAGCACGTTGAGGCGGTAGAACAGGTCTTCGCGGAAGGTGCCTTCGCTGACCATCTTTTCCAGGTCGCGGTGGGTGGCGCTGAGGATCCGCACATTGACCTTCACCTCACGGTCGCCGCCCACCCGGCGGAAGCTGCCGTCGTTGAGAAACCGCAGCAGCTTGGCCTGCAAGTACGGTGACATCTCGCCGATCTCGTCGAGGAACACCGTGCCCTGGTTCGCCAGTTCCATCAGCCCCGGCTTGCCGCCGCGCTGGGCACCGGTGAAGGCTCCGGGGGCGTAGCCGAACAGTTCGCTCTCGGCCAGGTTCTCCGGCAGCGCCGCGCAGTTCAGGGCCAGGAACGGCGCGCTGTGGCGTGCGCTGATGGCGTGGCAGGCACGGGCCACCAGCTCCTTGCCGGTGCCGGTCTCGCCCTGGATCAACAACGGTGCATCCAGCGCCGCCACCCGTTGCGCCCGCGCCTTGAGGGTGCGGATCGCCGGAGACTCGCCCAACAACGCGTCGAAACCTTCGGCGTGGTCATGGTGCAGCGCCGACAGTTGTTCGCCGATGCGGTTGGGTTGGTACAGGGTCAGCAGGGCGCCGGCGTCGGTGATCGGCGTGGCGTCCAGCAGCAGGGTCTGGCCGTTGACGCTGATTTCCCGCAGGGCCAGGCGAAAGCCGTGTTCCAGCAGGGTGGCCAGCAGGGTTGGGTCGTCGAACAGTTCGTTGATGCTTTCCCCGGCGGGTTCACGACCGTACAAGGCGATCAGCGCCGGGTTGGCCAGCAGGATCTTGCCGGCGCTGTCCAGGGCCAGTACCGGGTCGGTCATGGCGGCGAGCAGGGCATCGAGTTGCAGGTGCTGGCGCTGGCCGGGAAGGATGTCGACCACGGTCACGGCTTGCACGCCGCGCACGCTGAACAGTGCATCACGCAGCTCTTCCAGTACCTCGGCACTCAAGGTTGGCGCGTCGATGTAGACGTTGGGCGGAACCATTTCCACCGCATCCAGGTTCAGATTGCGCCCACCGAGCAAGGCCAGGACTTCCTGGGTGATGCCGACGCGGTCGATGAAGCTGACGTGGATACGCATGGGGCTGTTTTTGGTTCTGGCGAGCGAGAGGTGGCAAGTATGCCTTGGAGAAGATGGAGATCAAAATGTGGGAGCGGGCTTGCTCGCGAATGCGGTGTGTCAGTCACCGGATGTATCAACTGATACACCGCATTCGCGAGCAAGTCGAATCGTC
The DNA here is from genome assembly GCF_037094675.1 of Pseudomonas sp. KK18. Classification (NCBI taxonomy): domain Bacteria; kingdom Pseudomonadati; phylum Pseudomonadota; class Gammaproteobacteria; order Pseudomonadales; family Pseudomonadaceae; genus Pseudomonas; species Pseudomonas sp. KK18. The sequence goes on along the minus strand of NZ_CP146605.1, from coordinate 5,745,166 downwards.
GCACCGCCGCTCCCACATTTGATGGTTGGTGCCTGGGAAATCAGGTTATTCGAGGTGTTCGGGTTTGACCGGATCCCCAGGCTTCACATCCAACTGATGGCGCACATCCTCAAACATCAAATCGTACTGCTTGTGCATCTGGCCATTGAGCACGGCAATCTTCGGCATGCCGTACTTCTGCGCGATGTTCATCGCCTGCCGGGCGAAGTCGAACGACTGGTCCTTGGGCAGGAAGAACTCTTCCTTGAGCTCCTTGCCCTGCACCGTGCCGTGCATCTTGAAGAGCATTCCCTTGCCTTCCTTTGGGTCCTGGCTGACTTCGTAGTCGATGCACAGGTTGTAGCTGTAGTCATCCTTGTTCAGCGCGTGGCGTTCGATGTGCAGGTGACCAGGTTCAAAGGTAGCCATAGGCGTTTCTCCTCTACTTCACAGGTAGGTGATGCCAGGTTTTGCGGTACTGATGCGGGTGCCGGCGCTGCCCTGGACGATCGCTTCGATGTCCGAGAGTGAACCGATCACTGCGGTTTTTCCAGTCTGGCGGGCGAACTCGCAGGCGGCCTGGACCTTGGGCCCCATGGAGCCGGCGGCGAAGCCGAGCTTTTCGATTTCGTCCGGGTGCGCCTGGCCGATGGCTTTCTGGGTGGGCTTGCCGAAGTCGATAAAGGCGGCATTGACGTCGGTGGCGATCACCAGCAAATCGGCGTCCAGTTGCCCGGCCAGCAAGGATGAGCACAGATCTTTGTCGATCACGGCTTCAATGCCCTTGAGCTTGCCGTCTTCGCCATACATCGTCGGAATCCCGCCGCCGCCGGCGCAGATCACGATGCTGCCTTTTTCCAGCAACCACTGGATCGGGCGGATTTCAAAGATCCGCTTTGGCCGTGGGCTGGCCACCACGCGGCGATACTTGTCGCCATCGGGGGCAATCGCCCAGCCTTTTTCAGCGGCCAGTTTTTCCGCTTCGGCTTTGGAGTACACCGGGCCGATGGGTTTGGTCGGGTTCTGGAAGGCCGGGTCCTTGGCGTCGACTTCGACCTGGGTCAGCAGTGTGGCGAACGGCACTTCGAAGTCCAGCAGGTTGCCCAGTTCCTGTTCGATGATGTAGCCGATCATGCCTTCGGTTTCGGCTCCCAACACATCCAGCGGGTAAGGTGAAACCTGGGTGTAGGCGGCAGCCTGCAGCGACAGCAGGCCCACTTGCGGGCCATTGCCGTGGGCAATCACCAGCTCGTTGCCTTTGTGGATCTTGGCGATCTGTTCGGTGGCGATGCGGATATTGGCCCGTTGATTGTCTGCGGTCATGGGTTCACCACGGCGCAGAAGGGCGTTGCCGCCCAGTGCAACGACGATACGCATATAAGGTTGTCCTTCCAGAATCCAGCGTTGTGAACACCGGGCCAAATGTGGGAGCGGGCTTGCTCGCGAAAGCGGTGTGTCGGTGAAAAATATAGCGACTGGCACGCCGCCTTCGCGAGCAAGCCCGCTCCCACATTTTGGACCGCGTATCAAAAGTGGGAGCGGTGTGGGTTTAGATATCCGCCAGCGCCGACACCAGGATCGCCTTGATGGTGTGCATGCGGTTTTCCGCCTGTTCAAAGGCAATGTTGGCCGGCGACTCAAACACCTCTTCGGTCACTTCCACGCCATTGGCCAGGTTCGGATAACGCGCGGCGATGTCCTTGCCGACCTTGGTCTCGCTGTTGTGGAACGCCGGCAGGCAGTGCATGAATTTCACCCGTGGGTTGCCCGAGGCTTTCATCATCTTGGCGTTGACCTGGTACGGCAGCAGTTGCTCGATGCGCTCGTCCCACGCTTCCACCGGCTCGCCCATGGACACCCAGATGTCGGTGTGGATGAAGTCCACGCCTTTCACCGCTTCCTTCGGGTCTTCGGTGATGGTGATGCGCGCGCCGCTTTCCTCGGCAAATGCCTGGCACTGCTTGATGAAATCAGCATGGGGCCACAGGGCTTTCGGTGCGCCGATGCGCACGTCCATGCCCAGCTTGGCGCCGATCATCAGCAGCGAGTTGCCCATGTTGTAGCGGGCGTCGCCCAGGTAGGCGTAGCTGATGTCATGCAGTGGCTTGTCGCTGTGCTCGCGCATGGTCAGGGTGTCGGCGATCATCTGGGTGGGGTGGAATTCGGCGGTCAGGCCGTTGAACACCGGCACCCCGGCGAACTTGGCCAGCTCTTCGACGATTTCCTGTTCAAAGCCACGGTACTCGATGGCATCGAACATCCGGCCGAGGACGCGGGCGGTGTCTTTCATGCTTTCTTTGTGGCCGATCTGCGACGACACCGGGTCGATGTAGGTGACGTGGGCACCCTGGTCATGGGCCGCCACTTCGAACGCGCAACGGGTGCGGGTCGAGGTTTTTTCGAAGATCAGCGCGATGTTTTTGCCCTTCAGGTGCGGACGCTCGGTGCCGGTGTATTTGGCGCGCTTGAGGTCGCGGGACAGGTCCAGCAGGTAGTGCAGCTCGCGAGTGGTGTGGTGCATCAGCGACAGCAGGCTGCGGTTGCGCATATTAAAAGCCATGGTGGATCTCCTTCTGTTTAGGTTATCCCCCTGGCCGGCGCCTTATGAGCGGCGGCCAGGGTTTGAATATCAGTAGTCGATTGGGTCGCGAATGATCGGGCAGGTCATGCAGTGGCCGCCGCCACGGCCACGGCCGAGTTCACCGGCGCTGATGGTGATGACTTCCACACCGGCCTTGCGCAGCAAGGTGTTGGTGTAGGTGTTGCGGTCGTAGCCGATCACCACGCCAGGCTCCACGGCCACTACGTTGTTGCCGTCATCCCACTGCTCGCGCTCGGCGGCGAAGCTGTTGCCGCCGGTTTCCACCACACGCAGGGCCTTGAGGTTCAGGGCGGCGGCGACGGTGTCGAGGAAGTTGGTTTTTTCGCGCTGGATGTCGATGCCGCCGGGTTTGGTCTCGTCCGGGCGCAGGGTGAAGGCGACGATCTGGTTGACCACTTCCGGGAAGATCGTGACCAGGTCGCGGTCGCAGAAGCTGAACACGGTGTCGAGGTGCATCGCCGCGCGGGATTTCGGCAGGCCGGCGACGATCACACGCTCCACGGTCTTGTGCTTGAACAGGTTCAGGGCGAGTTGGCCGATGGCCTGGCGCGAGGAACGCTCGCCCATGCCGATCAACACCACGCCGTTACCAATCGGCATCACGTCGCCGCCTTCCAGGGTGGCGTTGCCGTGTTCCTGGTCAGGGTCGCCGTACCACACCTGGAAGTCCGCGTTGGTGAACTCGGGGTGGAATTTGTAGATGGCGCTGGCCAGCAGGGTTTCCTGGCGTCGCGCCGGCCAGTACATCGGGTTCAGCGTCACGCCGCCGTAGATCCAGCAGGTGGTGTCGCGGGTGAACTGGGTGTTGGGCAGCGGCGGCAGGATGAAGCTTGAGTGGCCGAGGAAATCGCGGAACATCTCGATGGTCTTGCCACCGAAACTGCTCGGCAGGTCATCGGCCGACACGCCACCGATCAGGTACTCGGCGACCTTGCGCGGCTCCAGGCTGCGCAGCCACGAGCTGACCTCATTGACCAGCCCCAGGCCCACCTGGTTGGCGGTGATCTTGCGCTCCAGGATCCAGTCCAGCGCTTCGGGGATGGCGACGATGTCGGTCAGCAGGTTGTGCATTTCCAGCACATCGATGTCGCGCTCGCGCATCTTGGTCACGAAGTCGAAGTGGTCGCGCTTGGCCTGGGCTACCCACAGCACGTCATCGAACAGCAGTTCATCGCAGTTGTTTGGGGTCAGCCGCTGGTGGGCCAAACCTGGGGAGCACACCATGACTTTGCGCAGTTTGCCGGCTTCGGAATGTACGCCGTACTTCACTTTTTCCGTGGTCATTACAGATCCTCCAGTGAACAATGATTACAGGGTCAGGAAGCCGGAGTAGAGGCCATAGCCCGCCACGAGGGCACCTATGACGACTGCGGCGAAAATCAGCTTCTCGACGTTGGTGAAAATCGGTTTGCCCAATTCATGCTTGGCCATGGCGAACAGGATCACGCCAGGGGCGTAGAGCAGGGCGGACAGCAACAGGTACTTGGTGCCACCGGCGTACAGCAGCCAGACCGCGTAGATCAACGCGATGGCGCCGATCAGCAGGTCTTTCCTGCGTTCGCCCGGGGCGCTTTCATAGGTTTCACCGCGCACCGCCAGCAGCAGTGCATAGGCCGCCGACCACAGGTAAGGCACCAGGATCATCGAGGTGGCGAGGTAGATCAGCGACAGGTAAGTGCTGGCCGAGAACAGCGTGATCACCAGGAAAATCTGCACCATGGCGTTGGTCAGCCACAGGGCGTTGGCCGGCACGTGGTTGGCGTTTTCCTTACGCAGGAACTCCGGCATGGTGTGGTCCTTGGCGGCGGCGAACATGATCTCCGCACACAGCAGCACCCACGACAGCAGCGCCCCCAGCAAGGAAATGATCAAGCCGACGCTGATCAATACCGCGCCCCAGTGACCCACCACGTGCTCCAGCACGGCGGCCATCGACGGGTTTTGCAGCTTGGCCAATTCCGGTTGGGTCATGATCCCCAGGGACAGCACGTTCACCAGCATCAGGAACAGCAGCACGGTGATAAAACCAATCACCGTGGCCTTGCCGACGTCGGAGCGTTTTTCGGCGCGGGACGAGAAGATGCTCGCACCCTCAATGCCGATGAACACCCAGACGGTGACCAGCATCATGTTGCGCACCTGGTTCATCACGCTGCCCAGGTCCGGGTTTTTCACGCCCCAGATGTCGGCGGTGAAGATGTCCAGCTTGAACGCGAAGAGCGCGATCAACACAAACAGCACCAGTGGCACCACCTTGGCGATGGTGGTCACCAGGTTGATGAACGCGGCTTCCTTGATCCCGCGCAGTACCAGGAAGTGCACGGCCCACAGCAGCACCGACGCGCCGATCACCGCCGCCGGGGTGTTGCCTTCGCCGAAGATGGGGAAGAAGTAACCGAGGGTGCTGAACAGCAGCACGAAATAGCCGACGTTGCCCAACCAGGCACTGATCCAGTAACCCCAGGCGGATGAGAAACCCATGTAGTCGCCAAACCCGGCCTTGGCGTAGGCATAGACCCCGCCGTCGAGGTCGGGCTTGCGATTGGCCAGGGTCTGGAACACGAACGCCAGGGTCAACATGCCCACGGCGGTGATCACCCAACCAATCAGTACCGCGCCGACATCGGCGCTGGCCGCCATGTTTTGCGGCAGTGAGAAGATCCCGCCACCAATCATTGAACCCACGACAAGTGCAACCAGTGCGCCGAGTCGAAGTTTTCCGGGAGATTCAGACATCGCATGACTCCAATGCAGGAGAAGAGAGACCACAGAATAAATCCGTGCGCTAATCAAACAGCTGACTCAGATCACTTCATTGGCACATTCCATTGTGAATTAATGACTTATGATGAAAGGTACGGGCGCTCAAGTGCCTCGCAGAGGCTCGTCGTAGAGCGGTTCTGCGTTTCAAACAACAGGTTTTCTCATTAGCATGGACCTTTGAAGCTAGCCCGTATTTACAGATATGCAAACTTTTACAGCGCAGCGTTATTTAAATTATAAATTTGCCTTAACGCTGTTTATTGTCATGCCTTTAAGTTATGAAGCAGGCGCCTTTATTGGCTATATCTAATAAACGCTGCGCCGGCTTAATAAATTAGTTGAGTGCACAGTTGTTGGCTCAATGGTTGTTTTGTTCAGGAGTGTTCATGTCCCAATCCTCGGAAAAGCTGCGCCTCAATGCCTTGATCGCCCTGGTGGTGGGCTCGATGATCGGCGGCGGGATTTTCTCGTTGCCGCAGAACATGGCGGCGCGGGCCGAGGTAGGCGCGGTGTTGATTGGCTGGGGCATTACCGCCGTGGGCATGCTGACCCTGGCCTTTGTGTTCCAGACCCTGGCCAACCGCAAGCCTGAACTGGATTCCGGCGTATACGCGTACGCCAAGGCCGGGTTTGGCGACTACATGGGTTTCTCGTCGGCCTGGGGCTACTGGATCAGTGCCTGGATGGGCAACGTCGGTTACTTCGTGTTGCTATTCAGTACCCTCGGCTACTTTTTTCCGGTGTTCGGCCAGGGCAATACCCCGGTGGCGATTGGCTGCGCATCGGTGTTGTTGTGGGCGGTGCATTTCCTGGTGATGCGCGGCATCAAGGAGGCGGCGTTCATCAACCAGATCACCACCGTGGCCAAGATCGTGCCGTTGGTGATGTTTATCGTGATCGCCGCCGTGGCATTCAAGGCCGATATCTTTACCCGGGATATCTGGGGCCTGAGTAATCCGAATTTCGGCGGCGTGGTGGATCAGGTGCGCAACATGATGCTGGTCACGGTGTTTGTGTTTATCGGCATCGAGGGCGCCAGTGTCTACTCGGCGCGGGCCGAGAAACGCTCGGACGTGGGCCGGGCCACGGTCATCGGTTTCCTGGGGGTGTTGGCGCTGCTGGTATTGGTCAACCTGCTGTCGCTCGGGATCATGAGCCAGCCGGAACTGGCCAACCTGCAAAACCCGTCCCTGGCCGGGGTGCTGGAACATATCGTCGGCCCGTGGGGCGCGCTGTTGATCAGCATCGGCCTGGCGGTTTCGTTGCTGGGTGCGCTGCTGTCGTGGGCGTTGCTCTGCGCCGAAATTCTCTACGCCACCGCCCATGACAAGACCATGCCCGCGTTCCTGAAAAAGGAAAACGTCAATCAGGTGCCGGTCAATGCGCTGTGGCTGACCAATGTGATGATCCAGTTGTTCCTGGTGATCACGCTGTTTTCGGAAAGTACCTACACCACCCTGATCTACCTGGCGTCGTCGATGATCCTGGTGCCCTATCTGTGGTCGGCGGCGTATGCGGTGCTGTTGAGCGGCCGCGGTGAAACCTACGAAGGCGCCCATGGCGAACGCACCAAGGACCTGCTGGTGAGCCTGATCGCCCTGGCCTATGCGGTGTGGCTGCTCTACGCCGGTGGCCTGAAGTACTTGCTGCTGTCGGCGCTGCTGTATGCACCGGGCGTGATCCTGTTTGCCCTGGCCAAGCGCGAGCAGGGCCAGCCCTTGTTTACCCATCTGGAAAAAGGCATTTTCGCCTGCGTGATCGCCGGGGCGAGCCTGGCGGCGTATGGGTTGTACAGCGGGGTATTGTCGTTGTGAGAATGCAGCTGGCGTATCAGGCGCCGTATGACTGGGCGGCGATGTTGGGCTTTTTGTCGGCGCGGGCGATCAGCGGGATGGAGACGGTGGACGCAGGCGTTTACTCGCGCAGTATCAGTGTCGACGGTCAGCAGGGTTGGCTCAGTGTGTCGCCCGGGGCCGGTGATTGGCTTGAGGTAACGGTGGACTTCCCCGACCCGGCAGCGTTGCCGGAAATTGAGCGGCGGTTACGGGACATGTTTGACCTGTCGGCTGACCCGAAGCGGATCAACCGGCAATTGGCGAATGATCCCTTGATGGCGAGCTTGGTGGCGGCGCGTCCTGGCTTGCGGGTGCCGGGAACCTGGGATGGTTTGGAGCTGGCGATCCGCGCGGTGTTGGGCCAGCAGATTAGCGTGGTGGCGGCGATCAAGCTGGCGGGCAAGCTGGTGGCGCAGTACGGCACGCCGCTGGTGACGCCCCATGCCGGTGTGACCCATGTGTTTCCTTCGGCCGAGGTGCTGGCAGCCGCAGATTTGGCAACCCTCGGCATGCCGAAAAGTCGCGGGCGTACCTTGTCGGGCGTGGCCCAGGCGTTGCTGGATGACCCGCAGATCTTCCAGGCGAAGGCGAACCTGAAGGAAGGTGTGGCGCGGTTGGTCGCATTACCCGGGATTGGTGACTGGACGGCGCAGTACATCGCCATGCGCCAGATGCGCGAGCAGGATGCGTTTGCCTCGGGGGATATCGGTTTGATCAATGCGCTGGTGGCGCTGGAAGGCGGGCCGGTGAGCCCGCGCCAGTTGCTGGCGCGGGCTGAGGCCTGGCGACCGCTTAGAGCCTATGCGGCGCAGCATTTGTGGACATCACTGAGCCGCGCGGATTGATTCTGCATACCTGTGGCGAGGGTGCTTGCTCCCGCTGGGACGCGAATTGCCCCCATCGACCCCAAAGTTGGGGCCTGCTGCGCAGTCCAGCGGGAGCAAGCTCCCTCGCCACAGGATCTTCGGTCACCACTGAGGGCGGTGTGAGCCCAATTCCCCTGCGGGCAAGTCCCACTGCAACGGTGTCCCGCTGATGGTCACCGGGGGCAGCAAGCGGTGGGCCGGGCCCCAGGCGGTTTGCTCCACCACCAAGCCTTGATCACCCGGTTCTTCGGCCCGCAGCGGTAGTTGTTCCGGGACTTGTCCTGCGTCCACCAACAGTTTTGCCGTGCGCGCGAGGGACAACAGTGCCGAACCGCCGCGGCCGGACTTCAATCGTTCACTCAACGCCTGGATCGCACTGGCCGCCATCAAATACCCGGTGGCGTGGTCCAGCGCCTGCAACGGCAGCGGCACCGGTTTTTCCGACTTTTTCCACTGCCTGCCAGCCTCGGCAATTCCGGTGCTCATCTGCACCAGGCTGTCGAACCCCCGGCGATTGCGCCACGGGCCGCTCCAGCCGTAAGCGTTGAGGCTGGCGTCGATCAGGCCAGGCGCGATGGCTTGCAGCGCAGCCTCACCGTAGCCCAACTGTTCCAGTGCATCGGCGCGGTAGCCGTGCAGCAGAATGTCGGTGTTCTTGAGCAGGTTTTCGAAGATCAGGCGGTCGTCGGGGTTTTTCAGGTCCAGGCGGGCGCAACGTTTGCCCAGGGTCATTTCCGGCACCACGCCGGGTTCGTTCCAGTCAGGGGAATCGATGCGCAGTACATCGGCGCCGAGGCCTGCGAGAAAACGACTGGCGGTGGGGCCGGCCAATACGCGCGTCAGGTCCAGCACCTTGATGCCCGCCAGCGGCCTTGCCACCGAGCCCAGCCAGGGTTTGTCGCTGAGGGCTGCAAAGGTCTGGCGATGGACCAGCGGTTCCTGATTGACCGCCAAGCCTTGTGGATGAACTTGCCAGTCTTGCCACGAACGCATCTGCGCCGCACAGCCGTTGGCTTCGACGATCGCCTGTTCCAGCTCGGCAGCGGTCCATGGCGCAACCTTCGCGGCCATCGCGTCACGATCAGCGACCTGCCCGAGTACGCGCTCGGCGGCGGCACGGTGATGCGGTGCATTGGTGTGCAGGCGAATCCAGCCATCGGTGCAGGCGTAGTCGCCGGCAATCGGGTCCCACAGCGGCGGGGTGGTCCAGCCGTCGGGGCGCAGCGAGGAGGAGAACCAGAACGAGGCGAGGCGCCGGTCCACGGTCACCGAGGGCAGGCGCCCGGTTTGCTGCAACAGCAACTGGGCGACCGCCTGGCCCGCGGCACCGATGCTGGCGCTGGCCAGTTCGGTGACGGCAAAGGTCGAGGGCAGGGCGCCGACTTCGGTTACGGCCAGTGGGGTGACGGGTAAATCGAGTGCTTCCTGGATGGGGGTGAGCAGATCAGTCATCAAAGGCCCTCCTAATGAGAAGGACCATCATAGAAGATCATCAGGGTTGAATGACAACCCCCGGCTCCAGCGGCAGATCCACGCTGGCGATAAAGCCGCCGCCTTGATGATTGGCCAGGATCAGGCTGCCGCCATGGCGCTCTGCGGCGCGCCGCGCAATGGCCAGGCCCAGGCCATGGCCCTGGGCGGTTTGCCCCGGGGCGCGGTAAAACGGCTCGCCGAGTTGGCTCAGGTGTTCGGCATCCACGCCGGGGCCGTGGTCGCGCACACTGATCACAATGCGTTCGCCCTGGCGTCTGGCTTCCATTTCAATCGGTTGGCCGGGCGGGTTGAAGCGTTGGGCGTTGCGCAGCAGGTTATCCACCGCGCGTTCGATCATGGTCGGCCAGCCCTTGAGGTGCAGCCCGGCCTCGGCATCCAGCTGCACGGGTTGGTCCGGCGCGCCGAGCAAGGCGTCTTTTTGCAGGGTCCGGAGTAACGGGTTGAGGTCGATGTCTTCGGCACTGGCGTTATCGGCGTCCACCCGGGCGAGTACCAGGATTTCGCTGATCAGCGCTTCCAGGCGGTCGCATTCGCGGGTCAGGCGCGGCCAGAGTTTTTCCCGCGCTTCGGGCGTGGCCCGTTCTGCCAGGGCCAGGGCGATCCGCAGGCGGGCCAGGGGCGAGCGCAGTTCGTGGGACACATCCCGCAGCAACTGGCGCTGGCTGCCGATCAGGCTTTGCAGGCGGGCGCCCATGCGGTTGAAGTCGGTGGCCAGTACGCCGAATTCATCGCGACGGTTGGCCAGCCGCGCCAGGCTGTTCTGCTGATAGGTGGTCTGGCCCAGGTCGTGCACTGCGCCGCGCAGGCGGCTGAGGGGGCGGGTGATGGACAACGTCACCAACAGGCTGAACAGGGTCAGCACCACCAGCGCAATCGCCAGGGCACTTAACGGCCAGAGCAGGCTGCTGCGGTGCCAGGCGTCCAGTTCCGGGTGGGGAATGCGGTAGATCAGCAGGTAGGTGTCGCCGGTTTTTTCGCTGGTGTACTCGGCGGTCAGCCGGCGCCAGGGCAGGTGGCGGTCCTGGCTGTCGTTTTGCCGGGCTTCGAGGGCGGCGGCGCGGCGCGGGAAAGTGCCGCGCACCACAGGCTCGCCGCTTTCGTTAAGCACTTGCACGTCAATGTGGTACTGACGCTTGCGCTGCTGCAGCAGCTCCTGGGCGGCGTCCTCGCCCTGGGCCTCGTAAAGCTGCGTCCATTCCTGCGCGAGGTTATTGAGCCCGGGGTGGCGGCTGAGAATCCAGGCGTCCTGGTTGAGCATATGCCCAAGCAGGATCGACAACCCGGCAACCAGGGCGATGGCCAGCCAGAAGCTGGCAAGGACGCGCCAGAACAATGAACGCACAAGAAATCCTCAAACAGGAAAAGCCCAGCGGCGGTGGCCACTGGGCTGGGAGTGAAGCTAGATCATTATTGCGCTTTTTGCGGCTGCTGGGCTTTCCAGGCCTGGAATTCCTTCCACTCGGCGCGGCGCTCGGCTTGTTTTTTCACGATCTCGTCGAATTTCTTCTGTTGATCGGGTTTCAGCACGGCACGGATGTCGGTCTGGGTTTTCTGCTTGGCGGCCGCCATTTCGTCTTTCATGGCTTTCTGATCAGCGGCTGGCAGTTTGTCCAGGTACTTGCGCACCAACTCTTTGCGAGCGTGCCATTGCTGGCCCATCAACTTGCCGATCTGCTGGCGCTGTTCAGGGCTCAGGTCCAGCTGGCTGAAAGGGCCACCTTTGCCCCGCATGCCGTGTTCACCGCCGTGACCTGGGCCACCCATCATGTGGCCTTCAGGGCCGCCCATCGGGCCTGGGCCTTCTGGCGCAGCGGCCATGGCAACGGTTGGCAGGGCAGCAGCGAACATCAAAGCGATAAGGGTCTTGCGCATGGTGATTCTCCTGTCTCTATTCCGGTGAGTCCGGATGTGAGTAGATTACGGAGATCAAGGTCAGCGGCAGTCAGGGGACGGTAAAGCTTGGGTAAAGAGGATTTTGGGCGGGGCTGACAAAACTATTGGCGACCGTAGCAACTGTCGAGCCTTGGCGAGGCTGCGAGGCAGGCGCTGCGGTCTGACACCTGTACCGAGGAGATGCTGTCGCAGCCTCGCCGAGGCTCGACAGCTGCTACGCGGGCTAGAGGCTGTAGTAATAGCCGCGGCTACGCAGCGCCACGATCCGTGGCCGGCCATCCGGGTGCGGGCCGATCTTCTTGCGCAGGTTGCTGACGTGCATGTCCAGGCTGCGGTCATACAGGGTCAGCTTGCGGCCCAGGGCGATTTGCGCCAGTTCCTGCTTGTCCAGCGGCTCGCCGGGCTGGCGCAGCAAGGCTTCCAGCAGGCGGCTTTCGGACACGGTCAGGGCAAATTCCTGTTCATCGATAGTGACCACGCCACGCACCGGGCTGAAGCACAGGTCGCCCAGCTCCAGCTGAGTGGACACGGCGGCCGGGTGGCTGCGGCGCAGCACGGCGCGCAGGCGCGCGGTCAGTTCACGAGGATCGCAGGGTTTGGCCAGGTAGTCGTCGGCGCCCAGTTCCAGGCCGAGGATCCGGTCCAGGGGTTCGCCCCTGGCCGAGAGCATCAGCACCGGCAGTTCCGGGTGGTCGCTGCGCAATTGCTTGAGCAGCTCCAGGCCGCTGCCGTCGGGCAGCATCACGTCGAGCACCACGGCCGCCGGGGCGGCTTCGGCCAATGCCTTGCGGGCGCTCAAGCCGTCATGGCAGGCGCGCACCTGGAAACCTTCCTGGCTCAACCAACTGGTCAGCAGCTCACAGAGCTCCTGGTCATCATCTATCAGTAACAGCTCGCTCATGACTCACTCAATTTAGCCATTGTCGACGGCGCCGGTGCCCGCCACTGGCGAAGATCCCGCATAACAGGGCGATCAGTGCGACTGCCCCGCCGGTCACGAACCATTGTTGTTGCTCGGTAAGCCAGCGTGGCAAGGCACTGCCCTGTGCTTCTTTGAGTTGCTGGACCAGGCGTTGGTTCTCCTGGCGCAGTTTACTCAGTTGGGTACTTTCCCGCGTGGCGTCAGCACTTTGCAATTGCTTGCTCAGCTCATCGCGCTGGCGTTCGCTTTCTTTCAAACGTTGCTGCAAATCGGTGATCTGGCTGCCGGCACTCAAGGACAGGGGCGTGGAACTGCCGGTGTTCGAGGTTTCTTCAGCGTGGGCCGTAGCCCCGATCATTAACACTGCCAACAGACACAACTGACGTAAGCGCATCGGAACTCCTGATTCCACACGAATATTCAGAACGTTGTCGGCAGGTTACCGGGAATAATGAGCGTTTAGGAGTGCGCTGAAGCCATTTGGTTCAGCGCGCAACGAATCAAGGCAGGACTTGCTTGAACGGTTTGACCAGCACCTGGGCGTACACGCCGGCCGCTACATACGGATCAGCATCGGCCCAGGCTTGTGCCGCCGCCAGGGAGGCGAACTCGACAACCACCAGGCTACCGGTGAAGCCGGCATCTCCCGGGTCGTTGCTGTCTACCGCAGGATGCGGGCCGGCCAGTACCAGGCGGCCTTCGGCTTGCAGCTGTTTCAGGCGCTCGACGTGGGCCGGGCGTACGGACAGGCGTTTTTCCAGGGAGTTGGCGACGTCGGTGGAAATGATGGCGTAGAGCATGTCAGTCCTCGGTTTTCGGCGTGGTAGGGTCGGTGTCATGCAGGTGGCGCGACAGGTAGATACCCTGGCCGACCAGGAACAGCACGGTCATGCCCAGGCTGCCGAACACCTTGAAGTCCACCCAGTAGCTCTGGAAGGTAAAGGCGACGAACAGGTTGGCAGCGCCGCAGAACAGGAAAAACACGATCCAGGCGATGTTCAGGCGGGTCCACACCGGGTCTGGCAAGGTCAGCGCGTGGCCCATGATCCGCTTGATCAGCAGGCGATCACCGATGAAGTGGCTGCCGATAAAGGCCAGGGCGAACAGCCAGTTGACCACCGGGGCTTTCCATTTAAGGAAGGTTTCGCTGTGGAAGGCCAGGGTCAGGCTGCCGAACACAAGGCAGGCGACCAGGGTCAGCCACTGGCTTTTTTCCAGCTTGCGCTGGGAGATGAAGAGCGCGCCGTAGACCACCACGGAGCTGATGATCAGCACCGCCGTGGCGCTGTAGATGCCGCCGACGGTCAGCTCGTGGCCGGCAAGATCGATAACGCGAGGGTCGGTTTTGTAAACGATGAAAAACAGCAACAGCGGGATGAAGTCGATGAATTGTTTCACAGTAAGAGCCAGAAGCTGGATGTGGCGGCATAATAACAAACATCCTTGGTAGCGAAAGCGCCAGCTGACTTGAGGTTACACACTCCCGTGAATGTTGATTTGCACTGCCATAGCACAGCCTCCGACGGCGCCCTGGCGCCCGCGGTCCTGGTTGCGCGTGCGTTTGAAAAAGGCGTGCGAGTCCTGTCGTTGACCGACCACGACACCCTCGAAGGCCTGGCAGAGGCCCGCGAAGCGGCGAATGCGTTGGGCATGCAACTGGTCAACGGAGTTGAATTGTCCTGCACCTGGGGCGGCGCAACCATCCACGTATTGGGCTACGGTTTCGACGTCAACGCGCCGCCGCTGGTGGAGGCCATCGCCAAATTGCACGATGGCCGCTGGCTGCGGTCCGAAGAAATAAGCCGCAAGCTGGCCCTCAAGGGCATGCCCAACGGCCTGGAAGGCGCCCGCGCCATCCAGCAGGAACTGGGTGACAGCGGCAACGCCCCGGCCCGCCCGCACTTTGCCGACTGGATGGTGCGTGAAGGTTTTGTAAAGGATCGCGCCGAAGCGTTCCGCAAATGGCTGGGTGCCGGCAAGCTGGGGGACGTCAAGCAACACTGGCCAACCCTGGAAGACACCGTTGGCACACTGCGGGCAGCAGGTGCCTGGGTCAGCCTGGCGCATCCGTGGCATTACGATTTCACCCGCAGCAAGCGTCGCAAGCTGATTGGCGACTATATTGGAGCGGGCGGCCACGCAATCGAAGTGGTCAACGGGCATCAACCCGCCGAGCAGGTAGGCAGCCTGGCGATTCTTGCCCGTGAATTTGGTCTGCTGGTCAGCGCCGGCAGTGATTTTCATGGCCCCGGCGGCTGGTCCGAGATTGGCGAGTACCGCGCCGTTCCGGAAGATTTGCCGCCCCTTTGGTGTCGCTTCAAACATGACCCCATTATTGCCACCGTCTGAACAGGTAGAACACGTGAGTCAATTCTTCCAGATTCATCCGGAAAACCCGCAGGCGCGCCTGATCAAACAGGCCGTGGAGATCATCCGTGCCGGTGGCGTGGTGATCTACCCCACGGATTCGTCCTACGCCATCGGTTGCCAGATCGGCGACAAGAATGCGGTCGAGCGCGTAAGACGCCTGCGTGACCTGGACAAGAACCACAACTTCGCACTGATTTGCAGCGACCTGTCCCAGCTGGGGCTGTTCGCCAAGGTCGACACCGGCACCTTCCGCCTGCTCAAGGCGCACACGCCGGGGCCCTACACCTTCATCCTCAACGCCACCCGCGAAGTGCCGCGCCTGCTGCTGCACCCGAAGAAGCGCACCATCGGCCTGCGGGTGCCGGAACACCCGATCGCCCTGGCGCTGCTGGCCGAACTCGGTGAGCCGCTGATGAGTGTGTCGCTGATCCTGCCGGGGGAAGAAGAGCCGTTGTACGACCCTTATGAAATGCGCCGGCTACTGGAAAAACACGTCGACCTGATCATCGACGGCGGCTACGGCGGCAACAAGGCCTCTACCGTGATCAACCTGGCCGACGGCGAGCCGGAAGTGGTGCGCGTAGGGTGTGGCGACCCGGCACCGTTCATGGTCGAGGCCTGAATGTCGGCCGTGGAAGCCGTCGACAGCCAGGCGGGCGCCCAGCAGGAACTGCCATTTGCCATGGTCTACGGCCAGGCCGTGATGGAAATGCCGCTGGACCTGTACATCCCGCCGGATGCGCTGGAAGTCTTCCTCGAAGCCTTCGAAGGTCCGCTGGACTTGCTGCTGTACCTGATCCGCAAGCAGAACATCAATATCCTCGACATCCCGGTGGCGGAAATCACCCGCCAGTACATGGGCTACGTCGAACTGATGCAGACCGTGCGCCTGGAACTGGCCGCCGAATACCTGGTGATGGCCGCGATGCTCGCGGAAATCAAGTCACGCATGCTGCTGCCGCGCTCGGAGACTATCGAGGCGGAAGAGGATGACCCCCGCGCCGAACTGATCCGCCGCCTGCAGGAGTACGAGCGCTTCAAGGCCGCGGCCGAAGGCATCGACGGTTTGAGCCGGGTCGGCCGCGATGTGGTGGTGCCCAAGCTCGACGCCCCGGAAGCCCGGGCGCGCAAGCTGCTGCCGGACGTGAGCCTGGAAGAGTTGCTGATGTCCATGGCCGAAGTACTGCGCCGTGGCGATATGTTTGAAAGCCACCAGGTCAGCCGCGAGGCACTGTCCACCCGCGAGCGCATGAGTGATGTGCTGGATCGCCTCAAGGGCGGCGGGTTTGTGCCGTTTGTCGAGCTGTTTACCAAGGAAGAAGGGCGCCTGGGGGTAGTCGTGACCTTTATGGCGATCCTTGAGCTGGTCAAGGAATCCTTGGTCGAGCTGGTCCAGAATGAGCCTTTTGCGGCTATCCACGTGCGGGCGCGAGCCGAATAAAGAGCTGAATCGATGAATCTGACTGAACCCCGCGAACTGGCCCCGCTGCTGGAAGCCTTTCTCCTGGCCTCGGGCAAGCCGCAATCCCTGGAGCGCCTGTTCGAACTGTTTGAAGAAGCCGAGCGCCCTGAGCCGCCGGTGTTCAAGAAGGCCCTGGAGATTCTGCGCAAGTCCTGCGACGGCCGTGCCTTCGAGCTGCGGGAAGTGGCTTCCGGGTATCGCCTGCAAATTCGCGAGAAGTTCTCGCCGTGGGTTGGCCGCCTGTGGGAAGAACGCCCGCAGCGCTATTCCCGGGCGATGCTGGAAACCATGGCGCTGATCGCCTATCGCCAGCCGATCACCCGGGGCGAGATCGAAGACGTGCGCGGCGTCGCGGTCAACAGCCATATCGTCAAGACGTTGCTGGAGCGGGAGTGGATCAGGATCGTTGGCTACCGCGACGTGCCCGGCAAGCCGGCGATGTTTGCCACTACCAAGGTGTTCCTCGATCACTTCAACCTGAAAAACCTCGACGACTTGCCGCCGCTGGCCGAGCTGCGGGAGATGGAGCCGGACCCGGTCCTGGATTTCGACGACGCACCGGTGCCCGCCGGGTTGCAGGAGCTGGCCGACGCCAGCGCCGAGCCGGAAGAGCCGAAGGACGAAACCAGTTTCCACACATTGTTGCTGGAACTGGATGACATGGAGCAGGGCATCAAGACCGACTTCGATGACTTGCTGCGTGATGGTGCGGTCAGTGACGGTGAGCAGGAGCCTGCGCTGCAACTGAACGTTGAGGTTGAGCCGCCAGTCGAAGTTGAAGATGAGCCCGAGCCTGAACCCGAGGAGGACATCCTCGGCGTCGCCGAAGCCCGTGCCAAACTGCTGGCCGCCGTCGCAGCGCTCGAACAACCGCCGCTGAGCGACGAAGAAGACGAAGCCCGCGCCCTGGCCGAAGCCATCGAAAACGAGCGCCGCCAATTCGAAGACTGACGCAGAACAAAATGTGGGAGCGGGCTTGCTCGCGAATGCGGTGGGTCAGCCAAGCATCCGGCGACTGACACACTGCATTCGCGAGCAAGCCCGCTCCCACATTTGGATTGTCGCCAGCAAGGAGAACTCAAATGAGCTCCACCAAAGACCCCTGCATCAGCGTCTGCAAATTCACCGATGACATCTGCGTGGGCTGCGGGCGCAGCAAGCGCGAGATCCGTGCCTGGAAGAAACTCGACAAGGTCGACAAGCGCACGGTACTCGCCGAAGCCGAGCTGCGCCTGCTGGCGCTGGGTGCCACCGGTCGGCGGAAAGGCAAATGAGCCTGCACTTATCGACTAGTCTCTGATGCGCAACGCGCGCCATGAGCGTATGATTCGCGACCCTTTGGCGATGCGTTCGCCAAAAGCCCAGCTTTTACTATTTTCAGGCCAAGCCTGAATCGACACACCGGGAGGTGCTTAAGATGAGTGACCAAGACCAGAACGACACCCAGGAAATCGGCCCCGCAGGTGAAAAACTGCAGAAAGTCCTCGCCCGTATCGGCGTAGGCTCGCGCCGCGACGTAGAAGCCTGGATCACCCAGAAGCGCATCAAGGTCAACGGCGTTGAAGCCACCCTTGGCCAGCGCGTCGACCTGCACGATGCCATCACCATTGATGGCAAGGTCATCAAGCGTGAAGAGGCCGCCGAATCGGTGCGCCGCGTCATCATGTACAACAAGCCTGATGGCGAAATCTGCACCCGTGACGACCCGGAAGGCCGTCCAACCGTATTCGACAAGATGCCGCGCCCCAAAGAAGGCCGCTGGATCAACATCGGTCGTCTCGACATCAACACCACCGGCTTGCTGATGTTCACCACCGACGGTGAGCTGGCCAACCGCCTGATGCACCCTTCCTACGAGATGGACCGTGAATACGCGGTACGTGTGCGTGGTGAAGTCGATGACGAAATGATCGAGCGCTTGAAAGCCGGCGTCGTGCTGGAAGACGGCCCGGCCAGGTTCACCGACATCAAGCAGGCGCCGGGCGGCGAAGGCTTCAACCATTGGTACCACTGCGTGGTGATGGAAGGCCGTAACCGTGAAGTACGTCGCCTGTGGGAATCCCAGGGCCTGGTGGTCAGCCGCCTGAAGCGCGTGCGTTTCGGCCCGGTGTTCCTCAACTCCGACCTGCCGATGGGCCGCTGGCGCGAAATGAGCCAGTACGAAGTCGACATCCTCAGTGCCGAAGTCGGCCTGACGCCGGTGGCCATGCCGCAGATGAACGCCAAGAGCAAAGACAAGCTTGAGCGTATGCAGCGTAAATCGTCGCGTCCGGTGGCGCGTACCGACCGTGTTGCCCGCACCCTGCGCCCTGCGCTGGATGCACCGGCCACGGGCGGCCGCATCTCCCGCGAGCCGCACATCGAAGGCGAGCGTCGTCCTTCGGCACCGCCCCGTCAGGATGGCGAACGTGCGCCGCGCGCACCGCGTCCAGCCGGTCGTGGTGATGCACCTGCTGGCGGTCGCGGTAACCGTGGCGAGTCTGGTCGTGGTGCTCCGGCTGCGGGCCGTGCCGACGACAGCGCCAGCACCAAACGTCCAGCCAAGCCATCGCCGAAAAAGCGCCCGGGCCTGAAGCTGGTCGATGACGCGCCATCGGGCAAGCGTCGTGGTGCACCGGCCGGTTCCGGCCAGCGTCCAGGTTTTGGTCGCAAGAAGCCGCAGTGATTCGTTAAGCACTGCATAAAAACGCCAACCCTCGGGTTGGCGTTTTTTTTGGCCTGGATTTGGAACCTGCTCTATGAGCAAAGCAGGTCCATTGTGGGAGCGGGCTTGCTCGCGAATGCGGTGTATCAGTTGATACATCCAGTGACTGACCCACCGCATTCGCGAGCAAGCCCGCTCCCACAGTTGATCTCCATTGTTTTGGCGGGCGTGTCAGAACATGAAAGCCCCATCGAACACGGGTTTATCGTCGAGGGCCAACACGCCGCTGGCGAAGATCAGGTCCAGGTGGTGGCTGCCTTTCTGCCCGCCACCCAATCCCAGGTGCAGCCCGCAATGACGCTCTTCAAAGCCGGCGTTGCGCGCATACAAATCCTTCACGCCTTCATTGGTGCCAATGCCCAGTTCTTCCACCCGGCGATTGGACGGGTTGGCATTCAGGTATTTGTTGAAGTCATCCGCCAGCCCCGGCACTTCGCTGGCCACGGTGCAGATGGTCGAGTTCTCGATCCACAGTTCCAGCGGTGATTGCAGCACGCCGTATTTACGCGCAAAGGGAATGGTGCTGAGGAAGGTGCCGACAAACCGCACCTGGCCGTTGATGGCCTCGCTGTGGGTCGCGATCTCGCCGGGCGCCAGGTCGTGGTTGCCGACGCCGTTGATATTGGTCCACTTCTTGATGCTGCTCATGGGCGCTTCAAGGCGCGAGCCATGCTGGTCGGTGAAGCTCAGCACGCTGGCCTGGGACATGCGCCGGATCAACGTGGCGTTGAGGTCGGCAATCCGCTGTGGGGCGACGCTGAAGGTGTCGTAGAAGTAATCGCCATAGTCCTTGAGCAGCAGGGACTTTTTCCAGTGCTCGGCCATCACGCCCTGCAGTGCGCGGATAAAGTCCGGGCCTTCGGCGCGTGGGTTGGGCAAGGTCGAGGAATCGTAGAGAAACATGTACAGGTCACAGCCTTCGATGGCCTTGGCCAGCGTTTCGCTGGGGGCTTGGTCCAGGCGTTGTACCTGGAAGTCGAAGCGGGCAGCGCAGCCCTGGATGATCGACTGGGCGATGGCGTCGTAGCGTTCGGTATGGCCAAGCAAAATGGTGGGGCGGTGCAGGCCGGCGAGGGCCGGGTGATGGGCGAGGTAATACAGAAAATGTTCGACGGCGCGGGCCTTGTCCATGACGTCCTTCCTTCAAAGCCTTCGGTAGGAGCAGTGGCAGGTGCGGCGTCCCGCACCTGCCGGGGTGCCTGATCAGATTAGAAAGGCCACATCGCGGTGCCGAACGGCACGACGGCATCGGCTTGCATCATTTCAACGGCGGCCTCATGGGTCGGCGCTTCAAACCAATCGTCGAGTTGCAGTTCGGTTTCCAGGTCATTTTCCAGTGCTTGCATGGTGAATCTCCTAGATGACGTTGTTTGAGAACGAGCTTGCCAGCTTGCTGCGCTGGGCAAGTGGATGAACCTAGAAGAGAGTGTTTGGGATTGCAAAATTTTTATTGACACGGTTCCATTTGGATTTTTTATTCCGTTTTGATGGCGATTTGGTTTATGTCGATGAAACAGAGAGTTGGTTGCATGGTTTTGTAGGAATCGTCCTTTCGTCAACTTCTCGTTATCTGAAAGAATTTTCCTAATGTCCCTCCTATCTGCCGCACCGCATCCTGTCAGCCCAGACAGGTTTGGCGGTGTACAATGCGCCGCGTTTTACTGTGATCCCACTCTCTCAGGGCTATCCGCCTTGTTCATTCCGCCTGGCCACAAGCCCGTCGGGTTCGATTTCGTCACAGATAAAAACAACAGGTGACGTATGACCGTAAGAAAAAACGCTGGACCGGGGTTTGATCGGCGCTGCTGTAGCCCGTTACCAAAGCAGCACCCCTCCATGAGCACCCTCAAACCTTGCGTGAGACCCTTTCCATGAGTGAAGCCAACTCGCATTCAGGCGAACTGAAGCGCGGCCTGAAAAATCGCCATATCCAACTGATCGCCCTCGGTGGCGCGATTGGCACCGGGTTGTTCCTGGGGTCGGCCGGCGTGCTGAAATCCGCCGGGCCGTCGATGATCCTCGGGTATGCCATCTGCGGCTTTATCGCCTTCATGATCATGCGCCAGCTGGGCGAGATGATCGTCGAAGAGCCGGTGGCCGGTTCCTTCAGCCACTTTGCCCACAAGTATTGGGGCGGTTTCGCCGGCTTCCTGTCGGGCTGGAACTGCTGGATTTTGTACATCCTGGTGGGCATGTCGGAGCTGACGGCGGTCGGCAAATATGTGCACTACTGGTGGCCCGAGATCCCGACCTGGGTGTCGGCGGCGGCGTTTTTTGTGCTGATCAATGTGATCAATCTTTCCAACGTCAAGGTCTTCGGCGAGGCCGAGTTCTGGTTTGCGATCATCAAGGTGGTCGCCATTGTCGGCATGATCGCCCTGGGCAGTTACCTGTTGGTGAGTGGCACCGGCGGGCCACAAGCCTCGGTGACCAACCTGTGGGAGCACGGCGGGTTCTTTCCCCATGGCGTGGGTGGTTTGGTGATGGCCATGGCGATCATCATGTTCTCGTTTGGCGGCCTGGAGATGCTCGGGTTTACTGCGGCTGAGGCGGACAAGCCACGCACGGTGATTCCGAAGGCGATCAACCAGGTGATCTACCGGATCCTGATTTTCTACATCGGCGCGTTGGTGGTGCTGTTGTCGTTGACGCCTTGGGACAGCTTGCTGGAGACCCTGAATGCCTCCGGGGACGCCTATAGCGGCAGTCCGTTTGTGCAGGTGTTTTCGATGTTGGGCAGCAATACCGCGGCGCATATTCTCAACTTTGTGGTGCTGACGGCGGCGTTGTCGGTCTACAACAGCGGCACTTACTGCAATAGCCGGATGCTGTTGGGGATGGCTGAGCAGGGTGATGCGCCGCGGGCATTGGCGAAGATCGACAAGCGCGGGGTGCCGGTGCGGTCGATCCTGGCGTCGGCGGCGATTACGCTGGTGGCGGTGTTGATGAATTACCTGATTCCGCAGCATGCGCTGGAGTTGTTGATGTCGCTGGTGGTGGCGACCCTGGTGATCAACTGGGCGATGATCAGTTTTTCGCATTTCAAGTTTAGGCAGCATATGGATCGGACGGGGCAGGTGCCGTTGTTCAAGGCGCTTTGGTATCCGTATGGGAATTATGTTTGCCTGGCGTTTGTGGTGTTTATTCTTGGGGTGATGCTGCTGATTCCGGGGATTCAGGTGTCGGTGTATGCGATTCCGGTTTGGGTGGTGTTTATGTGGGTTTGTTATGGGATCAAGAACAGGCGCAAGGCTCGGGAGGGGGTGGTGTTGAGTTGATGGTGTACATATCCGTTTCTTCGGTAACGGCGACTTATGGTTCCGCTCTTACAGCGGGTCACTTTTGGCAAACGCCCCAAAAGTAACCAAAAGGTCTTTGCCCCACCACTCGGTGCCTCGCTTAGGCTCGGCATGCCCGCACTCCGGCCCGGTTCCGCGGGCCGCCGCGACGGGCCATCCATGGCCCGGCGCGGCTAAACCGGCATCCTTGCCGGTTTACCCGCTCCACCGTGCCTGCTTGCGGCCATCGTGGTTGACGGGGCCCGCAGATCAAAATCAAAAGCAAAAGCACGGCGGCCTGAAAGCCGACCTGAGTGTTAAAAGCCAGATCAAAAACCAGAGCGAAAGCAGAGCTGCTTTTCTGTAGGAGCTGGCTTGCCGGCGATGCAGGCAACTCGGTCTTGCAGGTACACCGAGGTGATGCCATCGCCGGCAAGCCAGCTCCTACAGTGGACCGTGCCCGCTTTAGATTTTGATTTGGCTTTTGCTCTTCAACACTCAAGCCGGCCGGTAGTGTGGGGAGGTTCTAGATATGGCACTGGTAGGAAGTCAGTGGGATGAGCCGGGACAAAGCGGGAGATGGTGCGACGGACCAAGCCCAGCAAGGGTTTCAGAAAAAGGCTACGACTAAAATCAGTGCCAAAGCAGTGCAACGAAATAAACAGTTCAAATCCAGCCGGAACACTGTGACCGGGCCAGTTTAGCGAAACCTTTGGCACACAGCCCCGGCGCCGTCTCGGTAGCGTGATATTACACCTTGCCCGTTAAATCCAACCGCCCGCCCAAACAACACGTCCCACAATCTCTAGGTCATTCAGGTTTTCTTTAGAAACCTTCATGGTCTGATAAGCCGCGTTTGCGCTGATAACTGCTACGCCACCGCCAATCTGGCGTTGCAGCCGCTTGGCGTACAGATGGTCATCCAAGCGAATAACGTAGATGGCTTCCCCTTCCAGGCTGTTGCGACTGTGGTCGATCAACACAGTGTCGCCATCACTCAGCACCCCCTCCATAGAGTCACCGTCCACCCGGATAGCCGAGAGCTTCGACGGCTCCAATCCCTGCTTGCGCAATGAGTAAGTGGTAAAAGCCAGGTGCGTAAGAACCCGAGCCCCCTCTGTCCATGCCCCGTGACCGGCACTGCAACGAGCGTCGTAAAGGGGGACATAGCTGTATTTGTCATCCTCAATAACAAGCGCAGTCTGGGGCTGCTCACCGAACGCCAGCCACATCGCCGACACATCAGCCGCCTGGGCAATCTGCTCCAGCCTGTCGAGAGTAGGATACGTCTCTCCGCTCAGATAACTGCGTATAGCCCCCTCAGAAAGGCTTGAGTCGCGCGCAAAAACGCGCGCCGCTCTAGTCCCCATCGCTTCCTTAAGTCTTTCACGGAAACATCCGATTGCCCCCGATGGAATCGGATGCTGCGTTCCTGAAGCATCCGTTTTATCCGATTCCTTGTAAGTCATTGATTTATCTCGTTCTATTCATTTTTCCGAGCGCGCCACGCATAAAAAAGAATCGGATGCTCGTTTTTCCGATTGATATGCGCATTTATCCGCGCTATGTTTATCCGCAACAGGACGTTAGACGTCCCAAAAAAACCACCCGTGAAGATGGTTCAAAACTATGAGCGATATCGACATGCCCACTGACCCTACTAGCCGATGGGAGTGGATCAAATACCAACTCCGCGTACGGGGCACCTCAATGGCGAAGCTTGCTCGTCAGCTTGAGGTCACTGATCGCGCAATCCGCAACGCCAAAAGCACTCCCTATCCGCGCATCGAACGGTCCCTTGCTGATGCTCTGTGCCTTGAGCCTTCCGACATCTGGCCAGAGCGCTGGAACGCCGATGGCACTCCACACCGGCAACGGCCTGGGCGCGCGGAAATAAACACGTCCTACAACAAGGATACCGGACAACAGACGGTTGGACACTGTAAAGCGGCAAGGAGTGCCTGAACATGCGTAACCAAAAAGATGACAGAACATTAGACATCTTCTCTGTTCCGCAGCCGGTGCTTTCTATACCCGGTCACGGCAACTATGCCGCCCAGGTCAGCGAGCTGGTCAGCGAAGTCCTCAAAGAGTCCGACTTGGACCGCTATGAGATTGCGGCTCGCATGTCACGCCTTTCGGGCGACGACGTTAGCAAGAACATGTTAGACGCCTGGTCAAGTCCTGCCCGTGCAGATCACAACCTACCTCTGTATCGAGCTGCTTTGCTGGAGGAAGTCTGTGCAAGCCATGTCCTGACGAATTGGCAAGTACACCTGCGCGGTGGCCGGGTCGCTTATGGGCGCGAGGCTCTGGACGCGGAAATAGGTCGCCTATCACGGGTGGCGCATGATGCAACGCGCAAAGTTCGGGACCTGAAAAAGATGTTGGGTGACGACAATGCGTAGTTGGTATTCAGCCCAGGAACTTGCGGGCTTGCCAGGGCTTCCGGGGACGGCACGCAATGTAAAAGCATTGGCTGCACGTGAACACTGGGAAGGCCAAGCACGCCTAGGAAGCAAGGCTGTTGAATATGCATTCGCAATTCTCCCGAAGGTCACCCAGGCCGCACTGATTGCCGCATCGGTCGCCGAAGCCGAATCGCAAACGGTGGTCGCATCAAAACCAGAAAGCACCCAGCGTGACACTATTTCGGCGTCACGCTTGAGCGAAGATCAACGCTCTGTGATGACGGCTCGCCTGGCGTTCGTACGTGAAATCGAACGTATGAGCCAGGCTATAAGCCAGCAACGCGCCATAGATACCCTAGTTTCCCTGGCAAAGGCTGAACAGCTCACACCATATTTAAATGGCTTGGTGCAGCGCGCCAACGACCGCAAGACCGGCGACCGCTCTTTGAGCGAGCGCACGCTTAAGCGTTGGTTGGCCGATTTCCGCAAAGAAGGTGAAACCGGCCTGGCGCCTGCCCGCCGCCAAAAAGACATGAGCCTCCCTACATGGGCGGCGGCTTTCCTGGCGTGCTACCAGCGCCCGACCAAGCCCAGCGTCGAATCAGCCTATGCCGAGTTCGCCATGAAGAACCCGGCCGAGCGTCCGAGCATCCATGTGGTGCGTCGCTTCCTTAATAAGCTAAGCGCAGAGGCACGCGAGCGCGGCCGCCGTACGCCGCAGGAACTCAAAGCCCTGCAACCATTCAAGCGCCGCTCCACCAAGAGCATGTACCCGTGCGACGTATTCACCGCCGACGGCCACAAGTTTGATGCAGAGGTATTGAACCCACGCACCGGCAAGCCTTACCGCCCGGAAGCAACCACCGTCCTCGATGTCGCTACTCGCAAGGCCGTGGGTATTTCCATTGGTGAGGCCGAGTCCACCATCGGCGTTATGGACGCCCTGCGTGACGCCATGCAGCACGGCATGTTTGCGGTGTTCTACGTTGACAACGGTTCCGGCTTTGCCAACGACACCGTACGTGAAGTAGTCGACCGTCTCGGCGGCACTATGACCCATGCCTTGCCCTACAACAGCCAGGCCCGCGGCCTCATTGAGCGTTCCCACCAAACGATTTGGGTCAATGCAGCCAAGAAGCTGACCAGCTACATCGGCGCCGACATGGACAAACATGCAGGCACCAAAGTGCATCGGATTGGCCGCAAAGAGCTGCGCGAAACCGGCCGTACCCGCTTGATTCCGACCTTTGCCGAGTTTATGGCCGGTGTTGAATACGAGATTGAAACGTACAACAACAGCCCACACCGGGGGCTTGCCAAATTCCGCGACCCGCTGACCGGCAAGCTGCGGCACATGAGCCCGAACGAAGCCTGGGAAGCCGCACGCGCCGAAGGCTGGGAGCCAATTATTGCTCCGGCCGAGCTGCTCAACGACCTGTCACGCCCGCAAGTCGTCCGCCCGACACGTCGCGGGGAAGTTACCTGGGCAGGTGAAACGTACTTCCTAGACGCATTGCGCAGCTTTCACGGCGAAGAAATCCGGCTGGCCTACGACGTGCGAGATGCCTCACGTGTTTGGGTCCGCACTCTGGGTGGCGACCTGATCGGTGAGGCCCTGGTAGACGGCAATGCGAGCGACTACATGCCGAAAGCCATGATTGAGAAGGCCTACGAGAAGCGTGAAATCGGCCAGATGAAACGCGCCGTGGACAAGATCGAAACCTTGACCGGCAAGCGCGTGGAAATGATCGCCCCTACCACGGCGCCGTCGGCCCAGCTCAGCCTTGAACAAATGGCCGAAGCCCGCCGTTTCGCCGAGCTGTCAGCCCCGCAGCCCAAAGCTTTCGACCTACCGACCGACCCAACCGCCCGCTACCGCCTTTGGAACCAGCTCGACGCCCGCCTCACCAGCGGCGAAACGCTTACCCCCGAGGAAACGCAGTGGCACTCCCGTTATCCGCAGCACCCTGACTTTACCTCGATACAGCAAATGTTCGCGTTCGCCGAGCAAGCACGCGCTTAAACCAAGACCTTTAGGAGTCGAATTATGAGTGTTACCAAGATTGTTCCCCTGACCAACGTCGGCCTCTTGTCCGCCGCTATCGCCCGTACCCACAACCGCCCAGCGGGCTTGCCTGGCTTGGTCGTTATGTACGGTGCAAGCGGACTGGGTAAAAGCGTGGGCGCTGCGTTCGCCGCCAACCAGCACCGGGCCTATTACGTAGAGTGCCGGGACACCTGGAGCAAAAAGGCTTTTCTGCACGCCATCCTTCGGGAAATGAGCATCCAACCCGCACCAACCATGTCCGTGATGGTTGACCAGATCGCCGAACAACTATCAAAAAGTGGCCGCCCGCTGCTAATCGACGACGTGCAATACCTGCTCGAAAAGGCGGTGGCCAACGTCCTGACCGACATCTACAACGCCAGCGAAGGCACCATCGTCCTGATCGGCGAAGAACGTGTGCCCGGTAGCCTGGCCAAGTTGGAACGTCTGCATAACCGGGTGCTGGAG
Organism: Pseudomonas sp. KK18; assembly: GCF_037094675.1. Lineage (NCBI taxonomy): Bacteria > Pseudomonadati > Pseudomonadota > Gammaproteobacteria > Pseudomonadales > Pseudomonadaceae > Pseudomonas > Pseudomonas sp. KK18. The sequence goes on along the minus strand of NZ_CP146605.1, from coordinate 5,718,072 downwards.
TGGGTGCCTGCGCAACGCGCAACCCTCGACGACCTGCGCGCTTTGGCCGAGGCCAGTTACCCACAACTGCACTTCGCCGATGACCTGTTGGATGACCTACGCAAGAAGGTGAATGGCTGCCTGCGCCGCGTCGCGGTCAACCTCTACAAGGTCTACACCGAAACCCAGGCTCGCTGCATTGACAGTATCGACCTTGCTGGTTGGGGCTCAGATAGCTGGTTTACCGGCGAAGCGCCGTCCCGGAGGGCTTGAGGATGCCAAGAGTCAGAGCCGATCTGGTGATGGTGGGCGGCAAGTCCCCACGGCAGCACATGTGGGAAGCCATTCGCGCCATAAACGCCAGCCCCAACGAGCTGACGACTTACGCTGTTGCGCGCAAGTCCAAGCAAGACGATCAATCTGTACGCGCCTATTTCCGGGATATGGCGAAGGCTGGGATTGTCAGCAAAGTACGAAGCCTTCCCCGTCTAGATGCCGAGTGGACCCTCCTGAAAGACCAGGGTATTGAAGCCCCCCGTGTGACCCGTGGCGGTAAAGTTATCAAGCTTGGGGATGGGGCTGAAAACGTCTGGCGCGCCTTGCGCATTCTCGGTGAATTCACCGCCGCAGAGGCCGCCGTCGCAGCCAGTATCAACGGCGTATCTATCAGCGAGTTTGGCGCCCACGTGTACTTGTCGGGCCTGGCGAAGGCTGGCTACGTGACCCGCAGAGGCGGTACGGCAGGTTTTAAAACCCGCTTCCGCCTGGTCTCGTCGCGCTACACCGGCCCCAAGCACCCCATCTACCAGCGCGACTTCGACCAGGTATATGACCCAAACCTGGACCAGGTGGTTTGGCGTAAGGCTGATCAGCAGGTGACCCAATGAACCAGGTCAACCTTGCTGCCTGGGGCCAAGACATACCGCTGTTCGTGCGCTTGCTTGCCGCCGAAGTTGCCGCCAGCAATAAAACCAAGGCCAGTCAGCGCATCGGCATGAGCCGCACAGCCGTCAGCTTGATCCTGGCCAACCGCTACAGCTCGCCCAGCACCTCTGGCGTCGAGCGTCGGGTAATGGAAACCCTGGGGCGAATTGAATGCATCGCACTGGACGAGACCATCACCACCGACCAGTGCCAAAGCTACCGCGAAAAACCCGCACCGACCCACAACCCGCAGGCGATGCAGCACTGGCGCGCCTGCCAACACTGCCCAATCAACCCCGACTGCTGCAACCAGGAGAACGCTCATGCTCGCCTCCACTAGCCGTAATCCGTTGAAAGTCCTGACTCCGTCGCTGGCCGACCGTCTGCGCATTTTCAACGCCGCCGCCCGCAACTTGCAGGCCCACGGGATTCGCGTGCAGGGCTTTCATCCGGCTGATAACCGATTGGTGATCACGCCGGAAGCCGGTCAGCGGCTGATCAACCTTGGCCACACCGAGGGCTATCAACGCCACGGCACGGCCGGTAGCACCCGTTTCAACGTGCAGTTCCAGGGCGTGACCCTGGAATGGCGCGAACCCATTAGCGCTTCCCGTCCTGCTGACTGGTCGCGACTGACTCTCCACTGAGGAACCTTGCAATGACACAACAACAAACCATTCCCGAAGGCTACCGCGTCGACGCGCAAAAGCGGCTGATCCCGGAAAGTCTGATCAAACCTATAGACCTGGAGCGGGACGCCCTGGTACTTGGCCTGGTTGAAAAAGCCCGCGCTGCCAGCGATGTGCTGGCGAAGTTCAAGGCCTCGGCCTTCGGTGATATCGAAGCCTTTGTCGAACTCAGTGCTGAGCAGTACGGCGCCCAGATCGGTGGCAAGAAGGGAAATGTCAGCCTGATCAGCTTCGATGGGCGTTTCAAGATCATGCGCGCAGTCCAGGAAAGCATCGCTTTCGACGAACGCCTCCAGGCTGCGCGTGCATTGATTGATGAGTGCCTGCGCGACTGGACCGCCGGGGCACGTCCCGAAGTGGTCACGCTGGTAAATGATGCCTTTCGGACTGACCAAAAGGGCGACATCCGCACAGCCCGCGTCCTGGCGTTGCGCCGTATGGAAATCACCGATGAACGCTGGCAGCGCGCCATGCAGGCCATTGGCGACGCCTGCCAGGTGATCGGCTCCAAGTCCTACATCCGCGTGTATCAGCGGGTTGGTGATACCGACCAATACGAACCCATCAGCCTCGACATTGCAGGTGTGTGAAATGAAAAAAACCATCACTGCGTATTGCTTCTCTTCCGGCCATATCGACTTCGGTGTGGCCCTTCCCGAGGGCGCCATTGCGCTTGCTGTCGGCGAAGAAAAAACAGTTCGCGACGTTGTCTGCGTGAACGCTCGCCTGTCCCGCGCTGACAACGAAACGCTGTTTGTTCCTGGTGTGCCCGAGGCAGCGAGCCAGCGCGAAGGCATCACCGCTGTGGCGCACTTCATCCAGCGTCTTGCCTTGAGCAACCAGGCTGGCTTCCGAGCGTTGGGGGCCTGACATGCAGCGCTATCACGACACACACAGCGATCCGCTGCCGATCCACTCGCCGCAACACGACATCGAGCTCGCCAACCTCGAACGCTTGACTGCGGAGTTCCTGATGCGCGGCGGGAAGGTCCAGAAAGTCGGTCACCAGATGAGCAGCGCCCCGGCGACGTTCACCATTAACCCGGAGCGGTCGCCGGTTTATGCCCATCTGTTTGCATCTTCGGCCCCTGTGGCAGTACCAGAGGCCGTAGCGCCTGCCGACGCTGAAGGTTCTCCCCCCGGCACCGACAGGGACGCGGCATTGATCATGGCCGATGCGGCCATGGGCAACTCGCCCAAGTGGATCGCCCGTAAACACCATATGAGTGAAAAGCACGTCCGCCAGGTCGCACGCGACTATCACATCACCTTTCACAAGCAACGCTAGGAGCCCGCATGGCCAAGATAATCATCACCCTGGAAGACTGCCGTGAAGACAGCGGCATGCCTTCCGTCGCCGTCGATATGACAGGCGTACCGACTACCTCATTGGGCACACCCCGCCCGACGGAAGCCGTACGCATTTTCAACAAGCTGTTCGACCTGGTCGCCAGCGAAAAGATGTTGGGCGCCATTCCAGCCTGCCGCTGGCAACCAACCACCACGACCCTTCAATAAGCGAAACCGTCCCGGTTATCCGGGATGGTCTGCCAGGCGTGGTTGCCTGGTACTGATGAGCAGCCGAGGAAACGATGGAACAAGCCGATTGGGATGCATTGAAGGAGCAGATGGAAAGCCCGTGGGGCCACATGAAGCTCAAATGTGATGGGTTTGAGATCAGCCTATCGCAGGAGACTGACCGCACTAAAAAGAGCTGGTCCACGGTGGTCTACGTGGATGGCTATTTGAAGGGCGTCTGGTTGGATTGTGACCACAAAACCGGCGCACCGAAGCACGAAGAAACTCGCCGTTTTTACCGCAAGGTCACTCGGGCTCTTCATACCAAAAGGGATATCGAGAACTATCGAAAAATCTACGGTAAGCGCAAAACCACCGAGATGGAGGCAACCAAGTTTTACACCTACGACTGGTGCTGGAAAAGCTTCAACTCCCTGAAAAAACACCTGCTGGCCAACAATACCAACATCACCCGAATCCTTGAGAACTGACGATATGGACCACACCAAAGCCCTGGACAAAATCAAAAAACTGCTGCGCCTGGCAGCCAGTGACAACCCCCACGAAGCTGCCACTGCAATGCGCCAGGCCCGCGCCTTGATGGAAAAGTACCGATTGGAAGAGTCGGACATTCAGCTCTCTGAGGTGTACGAGTGTGCCGCCCGTAGTGGTTCGAAGATGACCCCGCCGCAATGGGAAGCCAACCTGGTGGGCGCAGTTACACAGGCCTACGCCTGCAAAGTGCTGTTCATGGCGGGCATCGGCGAATGGCGCTTTATCGGCGAACTGGCCGAGCTGGCCAGCTACACCATGGCCTTGTTACTGCGCCAGGTCCGCCAGTCCCGCCGTGACTTCATCAGCACTCAGTTGAAACGCTGCAAGCCTGCGACCAAGACCAAGCGCGCTGACGTGTTCTGTGGTGCTTGGGTGTCGGCGGTGCGCCAGCAAGTCATGGCGTTTGCTGGCAACGATGAACCATCACCGGCAACAGCGGCGTACATGCTCAAGCACCATTCCGAGACGGAAAAGCTTGATTGCCGCGACCGCAACGCCAGCAAGGGCAACGGTGTACGTGCCATGACTGACGCTATGCACGGCGTTCTCGCGGCGGGCGATGTCCGTCTGAACCACGGCGTCAGCGGCCAGGAACAACTTGCCCTGCACTAAGCGAAACCGCCCCGGCGTGCTGGGACGGTCTGCCGGACGTGGTTGTCCGGTACTGATGAGCAGCCACCCATGACAGACGAAACACCCAAACAGCGCCAAACCCGCCTGGCACGCGAACGTAAACGTGCCCAGCGTAAGCGCGACAGTGAAAAGCGCCTGGCTATGGGGGCCAGCAAGCTCAAGATGGAAATCTACAGCGGCACCCAAAACGAGCTGGAACAGATCCGCACTGCCGGTAGATTCGACGAAACAGAGCATGCGCTCACGATGGCCATTCATGGTGTCGCCGCATTGTCCCGAACCGACCCGGCAGCGTTCCAGGTACTGATCAAAGGAGGAAGACAGTGACTACACGTAACCTGCAATTGAGCAAGATCCACATCGCCAAGAAGGACCTTGGGCTGGATGATGAAACCTACCGCGCCTTGTTGGGCCGCGTGGCAGATGTGCGTTCGGCCAAAGATCTGACGCCACGCCAGATCGGCGCGGTACTGGCCGAGTTCGCTCGCCTGGGCTGGGAGCCTACAAAGGCTAAAAAGCAAGGGCGCAAAGCACCAGTGGCGGCTCCAGACCGTGTAAAACTGGTGGGGAAAATAGAGGCCTTTCTCTCCGAGGCAAAGCGTTCCTGGGCCTATGCCGACGGTATGGCCCTGCGCATGTTCAAGGTCGAACGCGTCGAATGGCTAGACCCTGGGCAGCTTCAGAAAATGGTTGCGGCACTGACCTACGATGCCCGCCGACATGGGAGACCTGAGCGATGAACGAAGAACTGTTCCCGGATGACATCGATCAACTTGACGCCAAGAAGGTATTGGCGAATATGCAAGACCCTACGGTTATATCCCGGTGGGAAGGTTCATTGCGGGAGATGGTAGAAATCGCCGAGGCCAAGCTCCTGGTGGAAATTAAGCCGGGAGTAGAAGCCGCTGAACTAGCCCGGCATGTTGTCTTTGCGATTTGTTCGGTGATGGGCGGTCGGGTGGTTTACTTACCACGGGGTGATGCACTCAAGCGGGCCTTGCGAGATGCCAAAATCTACCGGGATTGGAGAGAAAACAACACACCGATCCCTGACTTGGTCAGCAAGTACGACCTTGCCAACCAAACAATTTATGACATCATTCGCCGACAACGGGCACTACATCGCAAGAATGAGCCCGACTTATTTGGCTACAACGAAGATCAAGGAAGGAGTATCCACTGATGACACAGGTGCAATGGTTTTATGACGATGGCGGTTCTCGCGTAGGACCAATCACCGAAAGTGACATCAGAAAACTCTTAACTGTGAAAAAAATCGGGCATGGCACCCTCGTTTGGAAAACAGGGATGGAGTCTTGGGTTCCAATCGAAACGACAGAACTCAAAGCTGAACTGACGGTAGTTCCGCCTCCTTTGAGCAAAAATTCTGTGCCAAACGTTTGGGCTTGGTCTCTCGCATTTTCACCGCTTCTTGGGTTTGTTGATCTCGGCATCGATCAAAGTGTCGGTATCTTCATCGGTATCGTGATCGTTATTGCTCTGTGCGGCGCTGACTCTCGAAAGCTTCACCTAGCAGGGCACCAGCCCCCGAGTATTTGGTGGTGCTTTATTCCACCTGTATATCTCTACATAAGATCTAGTCGCTTAAAAGCAAACTATATTCCGATGATTGTTTGGATAGTTTGTAAGGCTTCACTTTTTATCCTGCCCCAATTTATCAGTATGTAACTTCAAGCCCCGCCATCGAGCGGGGCTTTTTCTTAAACCCCGCTGATACTCAACCAATCCTCCCCATACGCGAAGCTGGCACCGTTCCCCCAACGGCAGGTTCGCACTATGCATTCCGCACCTACATCGCCCAAAGTCTCCCGGCCCAAATGGCCGCGCCAGTTCGCCCAGCTCATCCTCGCCGCTGGTGATGATGCTGCGCGTGCGGTGTTGTGGGCCAAGGTCCCGGCCGACTGGCGGGAGTTGGTGCAACAGCATATTGCACAGGCTAACGGTCGCATCGAGCAGCATGTGCGCCAACAAGAGAAATTACGCCCCGCTGTAAGAACCATCACGCCGACCCTCGCCGAGTACCGGGCACCCGTCCATGTACCCGGCAAAGCCGTGGTCGCCGCTCAACACCTGGCCGCATTGCGCGCCGCCATCCACTCACCGCGAGTATCCCAATGACCACCACCGCACCTAAGCGGCGTCCCCGTACGCCTCGCATGACCTTCTGGGCACTGATCACCATCGCTTTGTTGTTCTGCCTGGCCATCGTTGCCCCGACCAAGCTGCCCGTCGTCCTCTACAAATGTGGCCTGGTTACGCTGGGCTGCGTGCTCGGTTACTGGCTGGATCGAGCGTTGTTCCCATACGCCCGACCGGACATGGTTCCGAGTTGCGACCAATCCATGGCCGGTATCCGCCGCGCCCTGGTGGTGCTGGGTTGCGTCCTCGGCCTGACGCTGGGGCTCTGACATGCGCCGCTCTCGTTCTCTTCTATATATAGCTGCTGGCTGCGTGGGCTTGCTCGTCTGCCTGGCCGCCAGCCCACCGGCCAAGGCCGAAATCCCGGACCAGGCAGAACGCTACCGCCGCGACCTGACCCGCATCGCCCAGTCGGAATGGGGCCTGGATGCACCGGTATCCACCTTCGCCGCTCAGATCCACCAGGAAAGCCGCTGGAAGTTCGACGCGAAGTCGCCCGTCGGTGCGCAAGGCTTGGGCCAGGTGATGCCCTCGACCGCCACCTGGCTTGCCGAGTTGTTTCCCAAGGCTCTCGGCAAGGTCGAGCCGTATAACCCGGTTTGGTCCATGCAGGCACTTGTCAGCTATGACCGCTGGCTAGCGAACCGCATCAAGGCGCGTGGCCCCTGCGAACAAGGGGCGCTGATCCTTTCCGCCTACAACGGCGGTTTGGGCTGGGTGATCAAAGACCGCAAGTTGGCATCGGCTAAGGGTGCCGATCCGCTGACCTGGTTCAACTCCGTCGAGCGGTTCAATAACGGCCGCTCGGCTGCTGCGTTCAAGGAAAATCGTCAATACCCGCGTCTGATCCTGTTGCGCTGGGAAGCCCTGTACGTCACGGCCGGCTGGGGCCAAGGGGTGTGCCAATGAATGGCTTGCTCGATCTACTCAAGCCCGCCACCTGGTACGTGGGCATCATCGCGGCCGTGGTGTTCGGCCTGCATCTCAACTGGCAGGACGGCTATGACCAGGGTTACGCCAAGGCCTTGGGCGAAGGGGAAACAGCTATCGCCAAGCTGCGCCTAGAACATTCCCAGGAACAGCAACGTATCGCCGATGCAACAGCTAAAGCCGCCAAACAGGCGGTTGAGGATCTGCGCGCTCAGCGGGATCGGGGCGATCTGCTCGCCACCCAGCTCGCCGACGCTAAGGATTCGTTGCGCAAGAATACCGACCAACTCAAGGGAGAGATTGCCCGTGTCACGACCCTGTATCGCCGCACCCTCGAATCGGCGCCTGAGCCTTTGCCTGTTGGCGTGTTCACTGTTGGCTTTGTCCGCGTGTGGAACAAAGCCAACGGAATCGGCACCGCAGTGCCTGCCCAGCAAGCCCGACAAGCCGCCAGCGGAATTGCTACGTCGCCCGATGGAGCCGGAGCCACTGACAGCCTCGACTCGGGCGTCACCCAGCCGCTTGTCCTCACAAACCAGATTCGCAACGGGGAGCTGCACAGTTCCTGCCGGGCTCAGCTCAACCGCCTGATCGATTGGACACTCAATGGAAGTAACTGACTTTGCCAGTCACCTGGAGGCGATCCACAACGAATCCTCTTTGGCGGCACATTTGGCACAACGTGAAGTATTGACCGGCCCTTCGGCCGAGTTCTGCACAGGAGAGGATTGCGATATGCCAATCCCGGAACAACGCCGTGTGGCCATACCAGGTGTGCAGCTTTGCGCGCAGTGCCAAACGCATCGCGAAAAGAGGGGGCGTCGATGACGACGATTGAAATGCCGGCGTGGCAACTAGTGAGTATCGCCGTAACCATCCTCGGCGCTTTCGCCGGACTGGTGAAGGTTATGGTCATGCAAATGGAGCGCCGCCTGGACCAGCGCTTTGCGATAACGGACAAGGACAGCGAACGCCTGCGCACACTGGAAATATCCTTTGAACGGCTGCGGGGTGACATGCCCGTGCACTACGTGCGCCGGGAAGACTACGTGCGCGGCCAAACCGTGATCGAGGCCAAGCTTGATGCGTTGGCCCTCAAGCTAGAAACCGTTCAATTAAAAGGACTGAAGTAATGAACATCGACGCCGCCAAAACGCGCCGGGAATCCCTGCGCTGGTACATCATCAAGACCCTGGACACCTCGCGCCCCGTAGATCCTCATGAGGCTGTGGTGTTGTCCACTATCCAAGGCATCTATCCCGACGCCACCACCATGGAGCTGCGCCGCGAACTTGACTATTTGGCCGACCGTAGCCTGGTGACGCTGGACAAAAAGCCCAACGGTGTGTGGATCTGCGGCCTGACCCACTACGGGGTCGATATTGCGGAATACACCATCGCCTGCAATCCAGGTGTTGCCCGTCCAGAAAAGTACTGGTGACCCTATGCCCCCGCGCAGCAAGGTGGCCAGCCTGCCCAAGTCGGTCAAGACCTGGCTCGACAAGGCCCTGGCCGAAAACAACTTCAGCGATTACGAAGCCCTGGCCAATGAACTGTCGAGCCAGGGTTTTTCGATCAGCAAGTCGGCGCTACATCGCTATGGCCAGGACTTTGAGTCCAAGCTCTCCGCCTTGAGGATGGCCAGCGAGCAGGCCCGTGCTGTAGTGGAGGCGGCGCCTGATGAGGAAGGTTCAGTCAACGAAGCATTGATGCGCTTTGTTCAAGAGCACTTGTTCAAGATGCTGCTGGCTGATGAGGGCAAGTTCGACCCCTACAAGATGGCCAAAGCCGTGGCCGAGCTTGGCAAGGCCTCAGTTGTGCAGAAAAAATGGCAGGCCGAGTGGAAGGAAAAGGTCGAAGCGGCCGCTGCTCGCGTCGACAAGATCGCCAAAAAAGGCGGCATGAGTCAGACAACAGCGGACGAAATCCGGCGCGAGATCCTGGGGATGGCATCGTGAGTCTGCCCCTTGTCCTAGACAGCACCGCCACTTTGCTTGCCCCAGCGGTCTTACTCGACTATCAGAAAGAGTGGATCGGTATACGCGCCCCACTCAAGGTTGGCGAGAAATCCCGGCGTATCGGTCTCACATGGGCTGAGGCGGCAGACAACGTCCTAGTAGCCGCGTCCGAAAAATCGGCGGGCGGTCAAACTGTCTATTACCTCGGCTACAACCAGGACATGACCGTGGAGTACATCCAGGCATGCGCCATGTGGGCGCGGGCCTATAACTACGCGGCCGAGCAAATAGAAGAAGGCATCTGGCCCGACAGCGACCCCGACAAACACATCAAGACCTACACCATCGCGTTTCCCAGCGGCCACCGCATAGTTGCGCTGACCAGTCGCCCGTCCAACCTGCGCGGCCGTCAGGGCGTTGTCGTGATCGACGAAGCCGCGTTCCATGCGGACTTGGCCGAGCTGCTGAAAGCTGCCATGGCTCTGTTGATCTGGGGCGGTGAAGTCCATGTGATCAGCACCCACGACGGTACGGAGAACCCCTTCAACGACCTGGTCAACGAAATCCGGGCAGGCAAGCGCAATGGTGAAGTGTTCCGCTGCACGTTCGGTGAAGCCGTTGCTGATGGTCTGTACAAGCGTGTCTGCCTGCGTAAAGGCATTGAGTACAGGCTTGAGGATCAAATCGCCTGGGTGAATGACGTATACGGCTTCTACGGCGATGCAGCCGACGAAGAATTAGACTGCGTGCCATCCCAGGGTGGCGGTGCCTTCCTCAGCATGGCCCTGGTTGAGCAGCGCAGTAATCGTGACGTGCCGGTACTGCGCCTGGCATACCCGCAGGGTTACGAAACCATCGCCGAACACTTGCGCCTGGCCGAGTCCCTGGAGTGGTGCGAAGAGCATTTGCTCCCTCTGCTTTCGGCCATTCCCCTGGACGTTCAGAGCTTCTATGGCATGGACTTCGGGCGCTCCGGCGACCTCTCGGTCTTCTGGCCATTGCTCAAAGAGCAGAATCTGCGCAAACGCACGCCCTTTGTGGTCGAGCTGCGTAACGTCCCGTTCAAGCAACAACTCCAGATTAAGTTTTACATCATCCGTCGCTTACCCAATTTCCTCAAAGGCGCCGACGACGCCAGGGGCAACGGCTCGCAACTGTCGGAAGACACTGCCGTCGAGTTCGGCTTCAACCGCATCGAGCGTGTGATGCTCACCGAGGGCTGGTATCGCGACAACATGCCACCGTTCAAGGCCGCCCTGGAAGATGACACCTTCTACGACATCCCGGCCGACAAAGACGTGGTCAGCGACGTGCGTGCCTTTCGGATGGTCAAGGGTGTGGCCCGCATCCCGGAGAAACGCACCAACGAGAAAGGCGAAAAAGCCGGCCCCAAGCGCCACGGCGACGCCGGTATTGCCGCCGTTTTGGCCGACTATGCGTCCCGTCAGGAAGTCGAGATTATCGAATATCACCGTGTCCAACCCGCATCTCAGCATGACCGCGAGATCCAGATCGGCGCCGGTTGGCGCTCCAAAAAAGGCATTTGGTAATGGCTGAATCCAAAATCGTCGACCAGTACGGTCGCCCGATCCAGTACGACAAGCTCACGGAAGAGCTGGCCGCAGCGCGTACCACCGGCATACGCCAGGTTTGGCACCAGTCGGTGGCCAGCGGCCTGACACCTGGTCGGCTTGCCGCCATCTTGCAGGGGGCCGCCGAAGGGAACGCCCACGATTACCTGACCCTTGCCGAGGAAATGGAAGAGCGGGATCTGCATTACGCCTCGGTGTTAGGCACTCGTAAGCTCGCGATATCAGGCCTGGCCATCCGTGTCGAAGCTGCGAGCGACGACGCCGAGGACGTTCGTCGAGCGGACCAACTCAAGGAGATTGTGGACTCCCCCGAGTTCGGCGAACTGCAAGCCGACCTGACCGACGCCATGGGCAAGGGCTACGCCGTCTCTGAAATCATGTGGGACCGTAGCGGCAAGACCTGGAGCCCGGACCGGTTTGAGCCACGGGATCAGCGGTTTTTCCAGTTTGACCGCGAGACCGGGCGGGAGCTACGACTGCTGGATGAAGCCGACATGCTCAATGGCATCGCATTGGCGCCGTACAAGTTTATCGTCCACCTGCCGCGCATCCGTTCGGGTCTGCCGATCCGGGGCGGTTTGGCGCGTCTGGCAGCCGTTGGCTATATGTGTAAGGCCTGGACCTGGAAAGACTGGATGGGCTTCGCTGATATCTTCGGTATGCCCATGCGCGTGGGCCGCTATGGACCTGGTGCCAGCAAGGACGATATCGCCACGCTGATGTCGGCGGTGGCCAACTTGGGCAGCGACGCGGCAGCGGTGATTCCGGACAGCATGCGCATCGACTTCACTCAGGCAGCGAACGTCACCGGTGCTGGTGACTTCTTTAAAGGCCTGGCCGAATGGTGGGACAAGCAAGTCAGCAAAGCCGTGGTCGGCCAAACCATGTCCACTGACGATGGCTCCAGCCAAGCCCAGGCAACGATCCACAATGAGGTTCGCCTGGATCTACTGCAAGCCGACGCCAAGGCTGAGTCCAACACCCTCAACCGATACTTTGTGCGCCCCTGGTGCGATTTAAACTTTGCACCAGGTCGTCCATATCCACGACTGATCATCGATGTACCAGAGCCTGAGAACACCAAGCTTCTGATCGAGGCACTCGAAAAGCTGGTTCCGTTGGGGTTGAAAGTGGAGCAGTCGGTTATTCGTGACAAGCTCAATATCCCGGCTCCTGCACAAGGCGCCGAGCTGCTGGGTGTCCCGCCACCGGTTGCCACGCCAGTGTTAGCCCAGGCTACCAACAACGAGCAAAAGCAAGTCAAGCCGGTGATGATGCCTGACATCGTCGATAACCAGGTGCGCACTCTGGAGCGGACAGCGGGTGGCCATATAGATGACATGGTCGAGCAGATCAAGGAACTGCTCGACTCAGTCAGTAGCCTGGAAGAATTTCGTGATCGCCTCATTGAGACCTATCCAGCCATGACCACCAGCCAGTTGGCAGACGCTATCGCCGACGGCCTGACGGCTGCAAGTCTGGCCGGCCGCGACGATATTTTGCGGGGACTTTAAGCTTCCTCAATGTCGATGCACTGCCTAAGCAGCTCTGCACATATTGGCCGATCACCGATAACGGTAAGAATCTTTTCCAGTTGTGAGTTGAACAATGACACATCGAAGTTTGGTTGCTGCTTGAGTGTTTGGATTAAAAGCACTATAGCCATAGTGATGTCGGCTATTGGCTCTTTTACAACCTCAATGACGTTTGCTGCATCTTGTTGGTTCATTTTTCAGCTCCATTGATTGAACAGCATTGGTTTTCTTAACCTCACCATACGATACAAGGACTAGAAATGGCTGTCTCTCATGGATCACTCCCTTTCAAAGAGCAGATCGACTATTTCCGTGGCAAAGTTGATGTGCCGACTCGCTCCTGGACGGATGTTTACACGGCCGAACACGACTACGCGTTTGTTGTAGCTGGCGCCGTAAAGCGGGATCTACTGGTCGACTTACGGAGCGCCGTAGAAAAGTCCATCGCCAGCGGCACCACTCTGGAACAGTTCCGCAAAGACTTTGACCAGGTCGTCGGCAAACATGGCTGGCAGTACCAGGGCGAGCGCGGATGGCGTACCAATGTCATTTGGGAAACAAACCTACGGCAGTCCTATAACTCCGGGCGCGAAGCGCAGATGGCAGACCCAGAGCTGCGCAAACGCAGACCCTATGCAATCTATCGCCATGGCGACAGCGCCCACCCTCGGCCTATGCACTTATCGTGGAACGGCATCACCTTGCCGCTCGATGACCCATGGTGGGCGACCCATACCCCGCAAAATGGTTGGGGCTGCAAGTGTAAGAAATTCATGCTTTCGGCAAGGGACGTAGAGCGCCAGGGCCTGACGATTGGCTCGGCACCCGCCATTGAGTGGGAAGATCGGATCATCGGCAAGAACAGTCCTGAAGGACCACGTACAGTGCGAGTGCCCAAGGGCATTGATCCAGGCTTTGAATATGCACCTGGTCAATCACGCCTGACGAACTCCGTGCCCCAGATGCGCACCCACGATCTGATACCTGCACCATCAGCAGCTCCGACACCTGCATTGGGTTTGCCCAACCGTCAGCCGACCGGTCCCTTGCCGCAACCTCGACAAATCCCAGCAAAGCGTTTGCTCCCGGCCAAAGTGCCTGCCTCTCAAGCTGTGACTCAGTTCCTGGGCGAGTTCGGTGCCACGGATGCAGCTCCGGCACTGTTCCGTGATGTGACCGGTGATGCCCTGGTCATCGGGCGGGAGATGTTCAGCGATGCCAAAACCGGCGCAATAACATTGGCGCAGCAGGTCAACGCACGCGAACTTCCGCTGTTGGCTGAAGCTATTAAGGCGCCCGATGAAATTTGGGCACGCCTGGAGTGGCAGCAAGATCAGGGCAAGGCGGTGCTGCGCCGTCGCTACTTGGCACACGTCCAGGTAAAGGGTCAGTCCGAGCCAGCCGTTGCTGTATTCGACCAGGGCGCTGACGGCTGGACCGGCGTCACCGGCTTCGTGGATGACAGTGAGCAGTACCTAGAGGCATTGCGCTTGGGCGTACTGCTTTACCGGCGCACGGAATAAGGAGCATCACATGGCAGGTTCAATGCTTGAGGTCTCCATTGATACAAGTCCAGTAGGCAAAGCCCTGGATGATCTGACCGAGCGGCTGGGTGACCTCACAACGCCGCTGAATGACATTGCGGAGTATCTTCACCAGGCCACGGATAACCGCTTTCGGCAACAGGTCGCCCCGGACGGCTCTCCCTGGGCCCCACTCGCACCGTCAACCCTGGCCCGTAAAAAAGGTGGCCGCATCCTGCGCGAAAAGGGCACGCTCCAAGACACCATGCGCCACACCGTCAGCAGCAATGAACTGTCGTTCGGTACAGACCGCGTGTACGGCGCCATCCACCAGTTCGGCGGAAAGGTCCAGCATGCAGCCAGATCACAGCAGGTCTACTTCCGGCAAGGTAAAGATGGATCGGTGGGGAATCGTTTTGTGAAGAAGAGCAAATCCAACTTTGCCCAATGGGTGACTCGTGGCGCGCACGGCGCCGAGATCGAGGCAAGGCCCTACCTGGGCATGTCATCAGAGGACGATATCGAGGTGCTGGCAATCATCCAAGACTATCTTTCGGAGCCGGTCGCTGGCTGATTGCGTAGAATCACGTCAGCGGTGCGTATCGATGCTCTCGGTACGCATATCGCCACTGCATGGCGTTAGCACCGTTAGACGTGCGTTAGATTAGCTCTGTGGGCTTACAGAACGTACAGGTCTGGTAATAGGTGGGTGGACTGGCTAAGACGGAGCTTGAAATGTGCCAGACGAAACACATATGGTCAGACACAATCAAAGCCGCCGTAGGGAAATAGCGATGAGTGAGTGGGACTATGATGATCGGCCAGAGCTTCCTCCTGAATCGGGCGACCTATCCGCTCAGCAATTTGATCCGGACAATACTTGGCTAGAGACCGCACCTAGAGAATTGCAAATCGAAGCAATGCGGTGCTGGTTTTACGCGCGCTACCAAGACCCAGCTCACGACACCCCTTACGACGGGAGAGAGGGGGGATACCTGTTTGTACACGGGGGCCCTTATGATCCTAACGATGTGATCCAGGAGCGCTTCGATAAGACGGTGGAGTTTGAGGTTATGGAAGAACTCATCGCAGAATTGCATGGAGCTGAAGGTGGCGATGAGTGGGCGCCAATTTATCCCGAAGACGAGGGTTGGAATTACGAAGATTTATATTCGTTACGCCCTGAGGAACGAGAAGATCCTTTGAGGATGCTCAACGAACGGCTTGAACAGATCGAGGAAACAATAGAAGCTCAGTCGATTCTTCCAAGCTTCGTCACTCATTTATTACATAGTGCCGCAATAACAGCTTTGGAGGCGTATCTCTGGGATACCACTTCCTATTGGGTCACTCGGGATAAAAAGGTCTTACGGTCATTCGTAAAAAGCAATAAGGATTTTACAGGACAAAAATTCCAGCTTTCCGACGTTTTTACCGTTATGGACGACCTGGAGAGAAAAGTAGCTGACTACCTTCAGACATTCATCTGGCATCGCTTAGATAAAGTAAAGCCTCTACTAGAAATGACCTTGGGTATCAATTTCCCAGAGATCGAAAAATTCATTCCGGAAATAATCATACGCCACGATATTGTCCATCGTGGCGGACGCGACAAAGACGGTTATCCCGTTTTGATTACCATTGGCGATGTGCGTCGACTGGCAAGGCTTGTCGAAGAGTTCTCCCAGGAATTAGAAGGTCAACTCAAAAAAGTC
The DNA here is from genome assembly GCF_037094675.1 of Pseudomonas sp. KK18. Classification (NCBI taxonomy): domain Bacteria; kingdom Pseudomonadati; phylum Pseudomonadota; class Gammaproteobacteria; order Pseudomonadales; family Pseudomonadaceae; genus Pseudomonas; species Pseudomonas sp. KK18. The sequence continues at coordinate 5,702,361 of NZ_CP146605.1, read as the reverse complement.
TTTCCCATCATTCCGATAGTCGACGAATTCTAAAACCTTAAACCCCGCTGATACTCACTCATCCGCCAGTCTATCCACACTGGCGGCATGAAAACTCAACTCGCCGTTAACTCTGAAATCTACAGCTCTGTCGAGCTTTCCGAAGGGAAGGCCCCCGAGTGGGTAGAACTCATTCCCGCCGGTCCCAATGTGGTCGGCCGTGACGGCCGCTCCTGGCTGTTCGACGATGCGGCCCATCAGTTTGTACAGACCAACTTCTCCAGCCGGGCAATCGATTTGCCTATCGACTGGGAGCATGCCACCCAGCGCCGCGCCCCTCACGGTGAAGAAGCTCCCGCAGGTGCCTGGATTAAACAGTTGGAAATCCGCGACGGCGCGTTGTGGGGTCAGGTCGACTGGACGCCACGCGGCGAACTCCAGGTTGAAAGCAAAGAGTACCGCTTCCTTTCCCCCGTTTTTGATTACGACGATGGATCCAAACGCATCGTGCGCATGGTCAGCGCAGCCCTTACCAACATCCCCAATCTTGTAATGACAGCACTCAACCAAGAGCAAATGGAGAACGTCCCTGTGAAACCCTCACCAGAGCTTTTAAAGCTGCTCGGTTTGCCTGAAACGGCGACCGCAGAGCAGGTCTTTGCCGCCACCACCACCAAACTCAACGCCACTAACCAGGCACTCAATACCGAGTCGGGCAACCTGGAGCGGTTCGTGCCTCGCGCCGACTACAACGCGATGGAATCCCGTGCGTTGAATTCGGAGCAAGCCCTCACCGCTCTTAAAACGGCAGAACACACCAAGGCTGTGGATGCGGTCATCACTCAGGCCACCCAGGCCGGGAAGATCACCCCGGCGACCGTGGATTACCACCGTGCCATGTGCCAGGACGAAGCCGGTCTCACGCGCTTCAAGGCTTTTGTCGATGCCGCGCCCATCGTTGCGAACCCAACCGGCTTGGGCGACCGCAAACACAAAGACACTTCAACCGCCCTCAACTCCGAAGAGCAAGCCATGTGCGTGCAGTTTGGGGTTGACCCGGTCGAGTTTGCCAAAACCAAGCAAAGCGAGGTTTAACCCGTGCCGCTGACTCAAGATCGCAATACGCCCATGAAGGCCACCGAGGTTCTGGTGGTTCCCGTTGCCGCCAACGTCCGCATCTTCGCGGGCTCTCTGGTAGTCGCTAACGCCACTGGTTTTGCTGCACCTGGTTCAACCGCCCTGGGCCTGTCCTACCTCGGCCGTGCCGAAGAGTCAGTCGACAACCGTGGCGGCGCAGCTGGTGCTGCTCAGGTCGAGATCCGCCATGGCAAGGCATTCCTCTGGACCAATGACGGCACCATCACCCAGGCGTACCTGTTCAAGCCCGCTTACATCGTCGATGACGAAACCGTAGCGGCTGCTGATGCAGGCGGCACCCGATCCACTGCTGGACGCATCGTCGGTATTGATACCAACGGCGTGTGGGTTGAGTAACTCCCTCTATATATAGGAGCGCATTGCGCATGTTAGTTAACAAGTCCTCGATCCAGGCAGCATTTGTTGCCCTGAAAACCCTTTTCAACAACGCCTTTGCGACCGCACCCAGCGCCTGGGAAAAGATCGCCATGAAGGTGCCAAGCACCACTGGCGCCAACATGTATGCGTGGCTGTCGGCGTTTCCAAAAATGCGCCGTTGGGTTGGCGAAAAGCACGTTAAGAGCCTCAAGGCGTTCAGCTACACCGTAGAAAACGAAGATTTTGAAGCGACTGTCGAAGTTGACCGCAACCATATCGAAGACGATCAGTTGGGCATTTATGCGCCCCAGGCGCAAATGGCAGGCTTCTCAGCAAAGCAGTTGCCGGATGAAATCGTATTCGAGTTGGTGAACGGCGGTTTTGGCAACCTGTGCTACGACGGCCAGTACTTCTTCGACACCGACCACGTCGTCGGCACTGGTAGCGTCAGCAACAAAGGCACGGCGGCGCTTTCCATTACGACTCAGGCGGCAGCCAAGGGCAGCTATGGCGCAGCACGCACCGCCATGGGCAAGTTCAAGGACGATGATGGCCGTCCTCTGGATGTGCGCCCAACAATCCTCCTGGTCGGCCCAGGTTTGGAAGACACCGCCCGCGCCTTGTTGACCAGTGATCGCCTGGAAGACGGCAAGGTCAACCTCTACAAGGGTACTGCCGAGTTGGTCGTCTCGACTCGTATCACCTCCGATACGGCCTGGTTCCTCCTGGACACAAGCAAGCCCGTACGCCCCTTCATCTACCAGGAGCGCAAGGCTCCAGTCTTCGTCCAGCAGACCGATCCCGAAGCTGAAGACGTTTTCAGTCGCAAGAAATTCAAGTTCGGGGCAGAAGCACGGGCGGCCGGTGGTTATGGCTTCTGGCAACTGGCCTTCGGCTCGACTGGCGAAGCGTAAGGGGGTGTCATGACGACTGTCATCGTTATTACAGCCAAGCGTAACGGCTTCCGTCGCTGCGGCGTTGCTCACTCCGACCAGCCGACTGCGTGGTTCCGGGATGACTTCACGGATGAGCAATGGGAGGAACTGAGTAAAGAGCCTCAATTGTTTCTCGCCGTCGAAGAGCGAGACTTTGGCCTGGGACTGGAGCAGCACAATGCATTCACGTCGTCCTCCGCGCTGCCGGAAGCGCCCATCTCCGGTAAAGGTGCCTTGTCGAGCGTGGGTCAGGCAGACCCTGCGGCAGTGGGTAACGTTGGGCCAAAACTCCTGGACGGAGCCAGCCTTGAGCCTGATTTGTCGCCGGTAGGTGGCGTTGTTTCGGCAGGCGGAGGCAAGTCCGAGCCAGACCTTGAAGTACTTTGGAGCGCCGCGCTTCTGGAGGAAGAACAACGGGAAGCGGCCAAGCTGAACGCAGAAACCGAAACGCTTTGGGATGAAGCGATTGCGGAGGATGTACTGCGGGAGGCGGCCAAAGTAAAGGCGACGAAGGTACCAGCAAAGCCGAAAAAGGCAGCGGATAAATGAACCTCTCGCTGCCATCGGCCAGTCAGCTCCTGGTCCGCTTTGGCCCCCGTGATATCACCGAGGTTGCAGTAGCAGATACCGACCGAGTCATTGAGCCCGAGCTGCTGGTAGCCGCAGCCGCTGGCAAGCCTTTGGATGACTGGCCTGCGGAAGAAGTGGCTATCGCCGTCATGGCGTTGGCCAGGATCGCTGACGCGGTCACTCGGTCGCGTAGCGAAGTTTCGTTTTACCTACGGTTCCGTGCGGCTGGCGAGGATGCTCCCGCATGGGTCACGGATGACCTGGCCGAGATCGCCCGCTACCACCTGTACGACGATGCCGGAAAGGAAGAGTCGACTGTGCGGGTGCTTTACAAGGATGTAATCAAGCGACTGGAAACCTTGGCCAAGGAAGACAAGGAGCGTGGCGCCTCGGATGGTGGGCAGTCTGGTCTTCAGATCAGCCACCAGCCTCGGCTTATGAGCCGTACCACCTTGAGGAACTTGTAATGCTGGGCGAGCTGGAGGACTTGATCGAGGCGCGGCTCAAGGAGTTGAGTGTGAAGCTCCCGCGCCTGACAGTCGCCAGCTATGGCGGTGAGCTTGGCGACCCTGACCTGTTGTCGGGTCTGCTCAAACGTTGTCCTGCGATCTTGCTGATGGTGCCAAAGGTTACGTTCACCAGGAAAAGCAGCACCCGTTACACCTTGCCGATCACGTTTCGCCTGGTCATTGCTGCGCGTCATCCGCGTGGTGAAAAGGAAACTCGTCGCGGAACAACGCCCACTGACATTGGCACATACGCGCTGTGGGAAGCCTGCATGCACCAACTGGTCGACTGGCAGCCCTGGGTAAATCGTGCGGCTATCCGTCCGACAGAGCTTTCCAACCTGGTCAACGGCAAGTTGGCCAGCGACCACCTCTCAGTCCTGGGGCAGTCGTTCGTCATCGAACTGGATTGGGAGAAACCGAAAGAAGCTCTGCCTGACTTCCTGGGAGTTAGCTTGGAATATCACACCCCATCGGAGAACCCCGAGCCGGTGGCCACCGACATCATCGAACTGAGGGACGTGTAATGCACGTTATCGCCGCACCTGGTCATCGGGTGCCCATGGATGAAGATCCGTACAAGTACATCGAAGAGACCGAGTCCGTCGACGTGCCAGATACCTCCTACTACCGACGCCGCTTGGCGGCTGGTGAACTGCTCGCCGCGAAGAAACCACGCGGCAGTGCCAAACAACTCGCACAGGAATCCGCTGAATGAGCATTTCCTTTGACACCATCCCGGCGTCGATTCGCAAGCCGGGCGTTTACATTGAGTTCAATACCAGCCTGGCGGTACGGACACTGCCCACCAACAAGCAGAGCGTCTGCCTGATCGTGCCCCTGGGCGTCGATGCTACTGTTGCTGCCAACGTGCCTACGCCGTTCTACAGTGCAGCCGAGGCCAAGGCTTTGTTCGGCGGCACAGTGGCCGGGGAAATGGCGGATGCATTTATCTCCGCCAATCGGTACGCCTCCCTCTCGGCCGTTGGCGTGGTGGTTACAGGCGAAACAGAACCCGACATTAAGGCTGCTTTGGACTCCACCGCCATGGGTGGTTTCACCATTCTGGTGCCTGCTTGGTTTAGCCAGATCGCACTCACTGCATTGCGCACGCACATCCAGACCTACACCAGTTCGATGGAGCAACAGGGCATCATCGGTGTGGCGGCGCTGACCAGCACCTTGTCGGCCGCGACCACGTTGGCCACGTCGCTGAACTCCGGTGCAATCAGCTTGGCAGTCCTGCCGGGAACTGCATCGACTGCGCGCCAGGTCGCCGCCGCTTACGCCGCCATGATCGCCTCGGAAGAAGATCCAGCGCGGCCGCTGAATACCCTGGTATTGACTGGTATCAAGGTTCCGCCGGTCACTCAGCGCCTCGGCCGCACGGAGCAGGAAACGGCCCTGGCCAATGGTGTCACGCCGCTGGAGGTTGCGGCCGGTGATGTCATACAGATCGTCCGTGCAGTGACCACCTACACCAAGTCTGCTGCCGGTGCCACGGATGTGTCGCTGCTGGATCTGACCACCATACGCACCCTGTATTACGTGCGAGTGGCGGTTCGCGACCGCATCCGCCTGCGCTTCCCACGCTCGAAACTCTCCAGCAAGACACCTGCGGCCGTTCGTGGCGAGATTCTGGACGTGCTCAAGAAGCTGGAAGAGTTGGAAATCGTCGAAGAGGTGGACGCCAACGCGGATGGCCTGGTGGTTGAGCGTTCACTGCAGGACGTAAACCGCCTCAATGCAACCATTCCTGTCGATGTAGTCAACGGCCTGCATGTGTTCGCCGGTCGCATTGACCTGCTCCTGTAAGAGGTGATTTTAGATGGCTGATAACTACGTAGGGCAGATCGTCCTGGAGATCAACGGCACGGACTATGAGGTGACGAGCGTCGAGCCAAGCCTCAAGACCGGGCGCAAGGTGGTCAAGACCATGAACCGCACAGGTCGTCCCACCGGCACGGCGAAGGGTATCGAAGAGCACGAACTGAAAGTCTCGGTGGTCATTCCTAAAAGCGGCGAGCCGGAATGGCGCGCTCTGATGGATGCCAAGCTGACGATCTATGCCCAGGACGGTGGCGGTAAGCGTGAGACCTGGACAGGTTGTTCTCTGATCGAGCTGGGCAGTAAGTACCAGCTTGAAGGTGAAGCCACCCGCGACCTGACCATCGCCGCCCTCAACTACTACACGGAGTGATGCAATGACCGAGCAATCAAGCAAGCGCTGGGAAGGACTGAGCATCACCCGCGAACTCAAAATGGGTGTCTATTACTCCGGCCTGCGCCACAAGACCTTCACTTTGCGTGTTCCTGTTGCGGGCGACCTGGTCGCCGCGCAGGAGCTGCACCCAGGCGCGCCATTTCAACTGATCACCCTGGAGGTTTATCGCCGTCAGTTGTTGTCCCTGGGCGAGATTCCCGCCGACGCGTTGACCACTGAATTGCTCCTGGGCGAACTCACCGAGAGCGACCTGGCCATCATTGCCGATGCCGATGCCGAGCTGGAAAAAAAGCTCGCGCCGCCGAGCGCGGCAACGCCGACTGGCGACGAATCGAACACGCCTTCGTCCGCCACGGCTACCGGCTAGAAGAGCTTCGCCAGATGACCAGGGCCGAGATCGATGCACGTATTGATCTGATCATCGGCAAGGTCAAAGGCACCCGCTATGTCAGTCAGCGCCTGCGCAAGGCGTTGCCTAAACCCAAATGACAGGCTCGACACCGGGCCTTTCCTGTCCCTGTAAGTCTGTTTCCGGGAGTTATTCATGTCCGATCTGCGCGTCGCGCTTCGTTTCCAGGCCCATGCGGGCAACAGTCGGCGCGAGATCGAGCAGATCAACCGTGACCTGCGCAAGGCTGGCAAGGAGGGCGCCAAGTCTCTGGCCGATGAAAGCTGGAAAGCATCTTCTGCCATCACCAAGGTTGGCCAGGTCGGGGCCAACAGCTATAAAGTGATCCGTGCAGCAATGCGCGAAACCGCTACGGCTGGTTCCGGCACGCGCATCGAGGTCAGCAAGACAACCGCCGAACTCAAGGATATGGCCAACACCGCTCGCAAGGCTGCACGAGATGCAAAAACTGAGTTGCAGAGTACCGACCGGCAAGGTGTGCAGCCTTTGCGTCAGAGCGTCGATAAGACAGAAGCGTCCTTCCGCCGCATGGCGCAGAACAGCGGTCGCAGCCTGCGTACTTTGAAAACCATCGCGATAGGTGTGCGTCAGGAGTTCGACCGTATCAAGGGCCTGGGCGGCAGTATGCAAGGAAAGTTAGCTGGGCTGGGGGTTGGAGTCGGAGTGGTTGCTGGACTGAAAGCAAACTCCGAACTAGAGCGTGTGCTGATTCGTACCAAACAGACTGCGGGTATGACCAATGAGGAAAAAGATGAGTGGCATACGGAAGGCTGGCGAATCGCTAAAACTTACGGTGCTACTCGTGCAGACGTAGACACCGGATTCAATACTTTGATTGCATCTGGCGTGAACTACGATGCGGCGAAAAAAACTGGCGACGCCATCGGTCAAGCCAATGCCATTACCGGTGCAAATCCAGCAATCTTAGGCAAAGCAGTTGTTGCTGCATCTGGCGCATTCAACATTGACCTGAATAAAGAAGGTGCCGCGCTTGATCTGCTTCAAAAGATGACGGTCGCCGGAAGACTTGGTAACGCTGAACTTGAGAACTTGTCCGATTTGTTTCCTAAAATTGGTGGTGCGGCAGCTGCGGCCGGTATGTCGATTGAGCAGGCGCTGGCCTTTACCGAGTCGCTATCAAAGGTTGAGTTACAGCCAGATAGACTGGGTACGTTAGCTGAATCTACCTTGCGCGTATTTAGCAATAAGCAGTACAGAGACCAAGTTTCAAAAACTACGGGCATCAAATTTTTCAATAAAGATAAAAGCTCGCGTAATCCAGAAGAGATCTTTAGCGATTTAAAGCACAAGTTTGAAGCGATGAAAAATGATGAGCAGCGCGCCAAGTTCATGGGCGTTGTTTTCAAGGGCATGGACCAGGATACCGTGCGTGGCTGGCGCAGTATGCTAACTGGCGACAGGCTGGACGACTTAAAGTCTGGTGCTAAAACGCTGGGTAACGCTGAACCTATTTACAGCAAAGACTTGAAGGAAAACACCGAAAGCACAAGTGGTACTGCCGCACGCATGAAGGCGACGCTGGCCGAAGCCATAGACCGCATGGCGACTCCCTTGAACAAAGGGTTTGCCGATATGGGCGCTTATCTACTCGATGACCTGAATCTATCAGGCGAGCAAATGCTGGCTGGTGGTGCCGCACTGGGAGTCGGTGGCTACTACGCCGGACGCGGTGCCAAAGCAGGCGCTGGCGCTTTGCTCAACAAGTTCATGGGCGGACCGGAGACCTTGAAAAACATCGCCGTGGGCAAGGTGCTGGAAGAGGCCACGGGCGTTACATCGGTGTTCGTCACCAATTGGCCTGCTGGTGCTGTTCTTGGTGGCGGCGGACCAGATTTGCCAAATGGATCTGGTCCGGACAAGACCAAGGGTAAGCCTGGCGGATTTATCGCGCCGTGGTTGGCTCCGTTGGCGCTCGGTGCTAGTGCAACTCAGTTAGGTGGCGACAGCGCAAGTACCGATGCAGGTAGGTTGCGTGACGCTCAACGCAGCAAGCTGCTGAACGATGATCAGCGTAGCTATCAAACCTCTTTCTATCGCAACCGTATGGCGCTCGCTGACCGGAATCCCGGCCAGTCATCTGATTGGCTGTCCACAGAGGCCCAGCGCCTGGCGCACCATGAAACCGGCCTGACTGCTGCGGGCCTTCCCACCGACGGCGCTAACACTTGGGCCCAGGGCCTCGCCAGTCGTGCCCTGGCTGCGGGTGCCAACACCTTCACAGCACAACAACGCCTGCGGGACATGATGTCGCAAACCGGTACCAGCCAGCCTTCGACCTGGTTAGCTGACCAGGCGCAACGCCTGGCTAACCCGTTGTCGGGCGGCAGCATGGCCGGCTTTCCTGGAATTGCCGGCAACGGCTCCGCACCAGGTGCAATCGGTGCCAATCCTGCCGCACAAGCCGCCGAGGAACGCCTCCGTTCCTTGCTCACCCAGCCGCTGATCATTGAAGTGCGTACTGACTCGCGGATGATCCAGGCCGAGGTCGAGCGTCGAACTGGTATTCAGATGAGGCGCGGCGGATGAGCTGGGCAGAGAGCCTGCTGGACGCCTCTTTTCGCGGCGTCCCGCTCCAGGTAGAAAGCGAAAGCCTGCAATGGCAACGCGCTCTGTCCGAGCATGGGACGCCTTTCAAGGATGGCGACCGGGTCAAAGACCTGGGCCGTGGGGCGCGCCGCATCCCCATGCAAGTGGTCGTGTTCGGTGTCAATTATGAGATCGAACTTCAGAACATCCTCCGCACCCTGAACACACCAGGTACGGGCGAACTGATCCACCCGATCTACGGCAGCATGAATGTCGTCAGCAATACTGGCGAAGTGAAGCACAGCGCCGACCGGCCGGATTATGCCGAGATCAGCATAGTGTTTGTTGAGGACACGCCCGACGCTCCATTCTTCGACCGGCAATTCGAGTTCGTCGACATTGGCGTATTGGGGCTGGAGGATGAATATAGCTGGCAGGATGGCATCTTCGATCTGTTTGGCCGCATTGACTCTCTGGTCGGCGAGATCCAGTCGTGGATTGGCGGAGGCTGGGTGGGGCTGATCGAAAAGGCCCTGGGCCTACCTGGCATTGGCCTACGTCTGCAACAACTGCGCTCTCAGATCCTCGGCGTGGTGTCCGGTGTTGGGTCGATGGCCAAGCGTCCGTCAGGGGCGTTTGATCCCCTGGTCGATCTGATGCGTACCCCGTCAGAGATCCGGGGCGCAGTCCAGGGCAGTACACCTAGCTCGTCAACAGCATTACTTACTCGTACTGGTGTGCCCGCTACGTTGCCAGGTAATGCGAGCCTGCCGGCAGATGCAGCGCGTGCAGGCGCGGGCTTTTTGATCGGTGCGCGCCAGGGTGTGGCTACCACTGTCGGCCCGCTGATCGTTGGCGCACCAACCATTCCAGGTAGCGTCTTGGTGCTGCTGCCTGATGGCATGCCAGATGATCCAGTTGCCGCTAGTGGTTTCGCTCTGGTTGTCCTGGTCATCACCGAATTGGCGCTTGCTCACGCCCAGGCGGTGGCCACCATCATCGAGGACGAAGCCGATACGCCGACCTTGAGTCCATTAGAACTGGAAGGCCTGGTTAACCTGGTGCGCTCTCTGGTCCAGTCATCCATTCTGCTTCAACGTCACCTTTACGACGTGGAAACCGCTCTTCCGATCATTGAGGCATTGCGAAATGTCGCCGCGTTGATCCAGGCCCGCGCCCGCCAAGTCATTCTGCAAAGTCCGCCGTTGCTGAAACGAGTGGTTGAGATGCCTGCTAGCCTGCATCTGTTGGCCCACCGCTGGTACGGCGACCATACCCGCGCCGCCGAGCTGATCCGCCTCAATCCCAGCTTGAAAACTCCACATAACATTCAGGCCGGGGAGGTGCTGCGTGCCTACGCCAAGTAACGTGCTGGACGAGTCTATACGTCTGTCCATTGGTGGCCTGGCGCATGAAGAATGGGACGGCTGGTCGGTTGAGTCCGATCTGTTGACCGCTGCTGACGGTTTCGAACTTGAGCTGTACACCAAAGACGCCACCCGCTTGCCTAGCGTATTAGCCGAGGGCGCGCCTTGCTCGCTGACCTTGGGCAAGGACCGCGTACTAACCGGCCAGGTCGACGAATTCGAACACGACATCTCCCGTCAGGGTATCTCTATGCGTATTACCGGGCGGGACCGTGCGGCGCCCCTGGTCGACTGTTCCGCACCGTTCGTATCGATGCGCGAAGCTTCGCTGGCGCAGATCCTGGACCAAGTCGTAAAGCCGCTGGGCATTACTCAAATAGAAATCCGCGCCGCCCAGGCCAAGACCAGGCGCCGCGTTCAGATTGAACCAGGTCAAAGCGCCTGGGAGGCATTGCTCCAGGTTGCCGAAGCCAACGGCCTGTGGCCCTGGGTAGAGCCTGACGGCCGCCTGATCATCGGCGGGCCGGACTACAACGCCGCGCCAGTCAGTACACTGATCATGCGGGAAGACGGCGTCGGCAATAACGTACAGCGTCTCAGTGTGCGGCGTTCTATCGCCAACCGATACAGCCAGATCACTGTATTGGGCCAACACGGTCAGTATGACAACGACGGCCTGGACACCAAACGCTCCCACCTGCGCTCAGTCATCCAGGACGAAACCCTGTCCCGCCGTGGGATTTTCCGGCCGAAGGTGGTGATCGACAGCTCCAGCGAGAACCAGGACATGGCTACCACCCGTGCCCGTAAGCTGTTGGCGGACAGTCGCCTGGAGGGTTTCGAGATTCGAGCCGTGGTCATGGGCCACCGTGCCGACAACGGCCAAGTTTGGAACCCGGGCCAGCGGGTCATTGTGCGTAGTGAGCCCCATGGGCTGGATGCGACTTACTTTCTGATGGCCCGCGCCTTGCGCCTGACTCGGAGTGACGGGCCTATCACCGAGCTGCGGCTGCGTGAAGACAAAATGTGGGTGCTGGACGGCAACCCCACCAAGAAGCGAAAGGGCAAGAAAGCCAACCCGGACGCGGCATTCATCGAAATCATCAGGGGGGCATGATGAGCAATATGGCGCGCCTGGTGCGCGAGCAGGTCAGTAGAGTGGTGGGGAACATTCGTCAGGCCTTCCGAGGTACGGCGGCACGTAATACCCATGGCACGTTGATTGGCATTGAAATGGAAGGGCTTGCGGGCGAGTCGGTTTCCGGCGAACTGATGCAACACTATGGGTTCACCTCGGGGCCGCTGCCTGGTGCTGAATTTATCGCGATCCCTGTAGGCGGCAATAGTAAGCACACGGTCGTCGTGGCCAGTGAGGACGGACGTTATCGGGTCGTGATCAAGGATGGAGAGGTGGCCCTATATACCGATGAGGGCGACTACATCCATATGAAGCGTGGTCGGCTGATTGAAATCGAAACTGACACATTGGTGGTCAGGGCCTCGACCAAGGTGCGTTTTGAAACGCCCCTGGTCGAAATGAGCGAGGACGTTAAAGCAGCGGGAGATATCGCGGACCATACCCGGACTATGCAGGCAGATCGGCTTATCTATAACGGGCATAACCACGGGGGCGGTCCAGTACCAGGTCAACAGCAGTAAGCCGAAAGCCCCCAGGGAAATTCTTAAACCCCGCTGATACTCGGCGTCTTTTGCGTGCACGTCACTATGCCAGCCTATGGACGCAGGCATAAACCCAACTACTGGCGACTTGACGGGCCAGCGTATCTATACGCTGGGCAACGCCGTTTACATCCGCCTCATTACACCCCTCGGCACCTGGTGGAAAGACACCACCGTGGGCTCCCGCCTGCACGAACTGAAACGCTCTAAAGACCTGTCACGGGTCGGCAAGCTCGCCAAGCAGTACGCCGAGCAGGCACTCCAGCCGCTGCTCGATGACGGCCGCGCCCAGAGCATCACCATCACCGTCGAACAGCCTCACAACGGCTGGCTCAACCTGCAAATTGACATCACCGACGCTACCGGCAATCCGCAGGTGTTTCGCCAACCTGTAAGAGTGAACTGATATGGCTTTTACCGCTCCCGCCCTCGACACAATATTGCAGGGCATCCTCCGTGATATTCGCAACCTTCAGGCCGAAGCTGATATTGGTCCGGACAGCGACAACTATGTTCGGTCAGCCGCTGTGGCGTCGGCCATTGAAGGGCTGTATCAGAAGCTCGCCTGGCTTTACCGCCAAATCTTCCCTGACACGGCCGATGAGGAAGAGCTTCTTCATGCGGCCGGACTCAGAGGCGTTTTGCGAAAAGACGCTGTTGCTGCCACCGGCACTGTTGCATTGAAGGGCTCGCCGGGTGTCGAGTTGTTAGTGGGCGCGACCATGAGGCACGTTGTCACGGGTGAACAGTTCAATGCCAAAGCTGGCGCGAAACTTAGTGCCAGTGGCACCGCTTCGGTTTTGGTTGAAGCGCAGACAGTTGGCCTGGCAGTCAACAATCTTACCGGGGGCCTGATTCTTACCAGCCCGCCCTTGGGCATGGATTCGGCGGCGACATTCATCGGTAAAACTGCGGGCGGCGATGATCAAGAGGCAGTCGAATCTCTGCTCGCCCGCTTTTTAGACATCATCCAAACGCCTCCGGCCGGAGGTGCTGCTTACGACTTTCGCCGTTGGGCTCTGGAGGTTGAGGGAGTTTCCGAAGCACTTGTGATCCCTCGGCGCCGAGGCGGAGGAACTGTTGATGTGGTTATCACAGCAAGTACAGGACTACCTTCGGCGGAAGTCATCGCCGCCTGTTTGGCGCACTTACAGGAACAATGCTCGGTCATCGCTGATGTCTGGGTTTATGCCCCTACCATTCGTACCGTTAACGCTGCCGCGAATATTGAGTTAGCGCCCGAGTACTCCATGGCCGATGTCCAAGCAGCGGCGCAAAAAGCCTACACCATGCTTCTCAACGCATTGAAACCGGGCGATACGCTCAAGCGTTCGCAGATTGAAGCCATGATCAATAACTTGGCCGGGGTGCTGGATCGGGCTGTAACTAGCCCAGTAGGGAACGTTAAGGCATCGGAAAACCCAGCCGTAATTGGTTGGATTCGCCCTGGGACGATCACTCTGGGGCTTATGGAATGACTACTCTCGCCGACCAGCTGCGACTCCTACTTCCTCCAGTCTCTTACAACGGCGCTGCGCCTTATCTCTCGGCCACGCTGGAGGCAGAGGCTAATGCCATGGATCTGGCCGACGGTCAGTCAAGCGCGGTCTACAGCACCATCTTTCCTGACACGGGCGAGGGGTTGGCGGACTGGGAGAGAGTGTTAGCCCTTCCTGATCCATGCCTGATTGGGCAAGCCCAGACAGTTGGGCAGCGCGTGCAAGCAGTCGTGAGCAAGCTGCAAGGCCGTGCAGGGCAAAGTAAGGCCTTTTTTATATCCCTGGCGAAGTCCATGGGATACGACATCACCATCACCACTTTTCAGCCTGCCCGCGCAGGACTGGCTAGGGCTGGCGACGCAATTAATGGCGGCGACTGGTCCTTTGCTTGGCGTATCAATGCGCCCGCTGTAACGGCCATTCATGCCCGCATCGGAAGTACGGGCGCAGGCGACCCACTGTCTGCATGGGGCAACAAGGCCCTTGAGTGCCGCCTTAGCCAGATGAAACCCGCGGAATCCATTTTGCTGTTCGGTTACGGAGCCAACTAAATGCAGAAGATCAGCGACAGCACCAATACAGCGAATGCTGCGGGTGAGTTCACCGAAGGAAATCCGGGGGCAGGCGTTGCAGCAACACTCCTAAAGGCCAGTTGGTTTAATGCTCTACAGCGTGAGCTTGTAGGGTTGGTCCTGGGGGCAAATATCGCGCTTAATGCCTCGGATGATGCTCAGGTGCTTAAAGCAGTCAAGGTCTTGGCAGGTGCTGCCAATGACTTTCTGACGATGAAGAACAAGCCGTCGACTCTGGACGGGTACGGAATTTCTGATGCTTTGGCGATTGGGCAGTATGGTCTCGGTACGACCAAAGCTCCGGCAATGGGGGTTGATACTGTCGGGTTGCCCAGTGGCTTCTATTACTTCGGGGGCGGAGGGACCACTTTCGCTAACAATGTAGGTCTGGTCAACATTCCTTATGCTGACAGTACCTATGCCGGTCAGATCGGGTTTCAGCAGGGGAATAATGAGCCACGGATTTTAGTACGCGGCTGTAAGACTGCGAATACTTGGACCCCTACTAGGGAGCTGTGGCATAGCGGCACGTTTGACCCGTCCTCTAAGGCAGACAAGGCCACCACGTTGGCCGGTTATGGGATCACCAACGCCTATACAACGCAGCAGATCGATACAGAGTTTTCCAAAAGAGCCCCGCTCATTAGCCCGGTGTTCACCGGCATGCCATCCGGTCCGACGGCACCCGCCGGAACCGCCACCACTCAATTCGCCACGACTGCTTTCGTAGCAGGCCTTGGGAGTGGGAAGCTGTCAATTGGTCAGTATGGACTTGGAGGAACAACTGCGCCCTCAGTCGGTGTTGACACTGTCGGCTTGCCTGGTGGCTTTTATTACTTTGGCGGTGGCCCGTCTGCTTTCGGCAACAACGTTGGCCTAGTCAATATTCCCTATGGTGCAGATACTTACGCTGGCCAGATTGGTTTCGTACAGGGCAATACCGAGCCTCTAATTCTGGTACGGGGATGCAAGGGTGCAAGTACCTGGACGGCTACCCGATCACTTTGGCACAGCGGAAATCTTGACCCGAATCTCATTTTTCCTACGGGTACAACCATTCAATTTGCGGGAGCCTTCGCGCCCTCAGGCTTCTTGAAGGAAAACGGTGCGGCGGTTTCTCGCACGACCTACGCAAATCTGTTCAACGTGATTGGAACGAACTACGGCGCGGGGGATGGCAGCACAACATTCAACCTCCCGGATAGCCGTGGCGAGTTCATCCGGGGGGTGGACGACGGCCGAGGGGTAGACCCAGGACGTGCAATGTTTACTTGGCAAGACTCCGATAACAAAGCTCACAGTCATCTATTCGGTGCTACCCACAACAACAGCTTTGGACTCAGTGCCACGGGGATTGCCGGCGTCAGCCCTGGCCAGGTGCAGTACGCAACAGCATCTTCAGGTGGGTCCGAGGCCCGGTCGCGCAACGTCGTCCGAGTAATGTGCATTAAATATTG
Source organism: Pseudomonas sp. KK18 (assembly GCF_037094675.1). NCBI lineage: Bacteria > Pseudomonadati > Pseudomonadota > Gammaproteobacteria > Pseudomonadales > Pseudomonadaceae > Pseudomonas > Pseudomonas sp. KK18. Next base: position 5,687,101 of record NZ_CP146605.1, on the reverse strand, counting down.
AGGTGATTTATGACTGAATTGACACCGCCGCTTGTGTATCAGGCTCACCCGCTTACAGGGGAGTATCTAGGCTGCGCCCATGCCGATCCTGATCCACTGGAGCCAGGTAAGTGGCTTATCCCTGCTATGGCCTTTACCGAGGCCCCGCCACAACCCGAGAAGGGGCTCGCTGTGGTGCACGTGCCGGATGGCGAGCAAGTGTGGGGCCTCATGCCTGACTTTCGTGGTGACGTTTACCGAGTCTCGGATGGCCAGGCTGTCAGATGGGAACGATTCGGCCCGTTGCCCGATGATCTTACGGCCGAGCGTTGCCCTGGCCCGTTCCACTCATGGCAGGGCGGTAAGTGGCAGCTGGATAAAAAGGCTGAGACCGAGGCTTTGACCACTCTGGCGCTGGTGGAGCGGGACCGGCTGCTGGGTGATGCGACGACGAGAATAGCCCCGCTACAAGACGCCGTAGACCTGGGAGATGCCTCCTCGGATGAGGAGGCTGAGCTGACAGCATGGAAGCGCTACCGTGTAGCACTCAACCGGGTCCAACAGCAGGCAAGCTTTCCAAGAGCCATTGAGTGGCCTGTGATGCCAAATAGCGTGCAAAACACTTCTGTCTGATTGCCTGCGCGAGGTGCCAATTATCCTGCAACGCGGTGCCAAATCCGGCGCGCGCTTACAGGTAGGGCGCTGTGCTCTTGATCTGCTTTTGATCTTGATCTTAGGCGCCCCGTTAAACCACGCTGGCCGAACGCAGGCTTTGGAGCGTGGGTAACCCGGCAGGACGCCGGGTTAGCCGTCCTGGGCCAAGGATGGCCCATGACGGCGGCCCACGGTCCAAAGCCGGAGTGAGGGCACACCGAGCCTAGGCGAGGTGCCGAGTGGTGGGGCAAGAGCGTTTTGCTTACTTTTGCGCTGTTCAAAAGTGAGCCGCTGTAAGAGCGGAACCAATATCAGCCATCACCCAAATAACGGATATGTACCCAGCCCCCAGCCCCCAGCAGCCCAACACATTGGCGTATCCTTACCCCTCCACCCCAAGGCCCGATCAAAAAATGCTGGTGATATCCAACAACGTGCACCTCCCCGACGCCGAGATCGAGCTGACAGCCATCCGCGCCCAGGGCGCTGGCGGTCAAAACGTCAACAAGGTCTCCAGCGCCGTGCACCTGCGTTTCGACATCCCGGCCTCGTCCCTGCCTGACTTCTACAAGGAACGCCTGCTGGCCCTGCGCGACACCCGCATCACCAGCGAAGGCGTACTGATCCTCAAGGCCCAGCAATACCGCACCCAGGAACAAAACCGCGCCGACGCCCTCGAGCGCCTGGTGGAACTGATCCTCAGCGCCACCAAGGTCGAAAAGAAACGCCGCCCCACCAAACCCACCCTGGGCTCAAAGAAGCGCCGCCTCGAATCCAAGACCAAACGCGGCAGCATCAAGGCCGGCCGCGGCAAGGTCGACTTCTAACTCGCCTGACGTTCTTCGCGATACTTCGGCGCCTGCCGATACAAATACAGGCTCAACAGCAACCCGCCAAACGCCGCGATCGCCGCAAACAGGAAGATCGAGGCAAACCCGAACCCCGCCGCAATCGCCCCGGCCAACGGCCCGGTGATCCCCAACGACAAATCGATAAACAGCGAATACGCCCCCACCGCCGCACCCCGGCTCGAGGCGGGCACCAGGTTGACCGCCTCCACACCCAAGGCCGGAAACACCAGGGAAAAGCCAAACCCGCTCAACGCCGCACCCGCCAACGCCAAATGAGGATCCGGCGCCAGCCACAGCAGCAGCAGCCCCAGCGTCTCCACCGACAAACAGGCAATCGCTACGCGAAACCCGCCAATGCGGTTGATCAAATTGCCGAACAACAACCGCGCCCCGATAAAGCTGGCACCGAACAGGCTCAGGCACAGCACCGCGTTATCCCAATGCTGGGTCGCGTAATACAAGGTGATGAAGGTGGCGATGGTGCCAAACCCGATCGAGCCCAGCGCCAGCCCGCAGCCGTGAGGCAACACGCGCCCCAGCACATGCATGAACGGCAGGCGCTCGCCCACCACGATCGGCGCGGCGACTTTCGGCCAGGCCAGCAGCAGGCCCAGCACCGCCAGCAGGATGATGCTGACGCCCATGCTCCACAGCCCGAAATGACTGACCAGCAACACCCCCAGCGGTGCGCCGATGGCCAGGGCGCCGTAGCTGGCGATGCCGTTCCAGGAGATGACCTTGGCGGTATTCGCCGCGCCCACCCGGCCAATGCCCCAGCCGATGGAACCCGAGCCCACCAGGCTTTCAGCGCTGCCCAGCACCAGGCGGCCAATCAGCAGGCTGGTGAGGCTCAGCGCCGGCAGGTGTGACAGCCACGCCGAGAGCAACATGAACACGCCGCTCAACCCGCAACCGGCCAGGCCGTACATGACGGCGCGCTTGCTGCCGCGGTTATCGATGATGCGTCCCGCGTAGGGCCGGCTCAGCAGAGTGGCCAGGTATTGCACGCTGATCACAAGGCCCGCGATCACGGCGCCAAAGCCCAGGTCGCTGTGCACATAGCCAGGCAACACGGCCAGGGGAATGCCGATATTCAGGTAGCCGATGAAGGTGAACAAAACGATGGAAACGACTTGCAGCGTGACCGCCATGGGGCGCTGGGTATCTGGCATGGGGAGAGGTCCACTGTCGCAGCAGGAAAAGATAGGCTGCTTATGATACCGATGCTGGGCGCGTGCGGGGGCAGCAAAGCAAACTTTTAGCGATCGGCGGGGTTGAGCAGTTGCGTGGTTACCAACGCGGCGAGGGCGTTTTCCTGGGTGCCGAAGCGCTTGAGCAGGAGGGCCTGTTTTTCCGGAGTGAGGCGGTTCCATACGTCGACCATGTGCAAGGCAGTGTCGAGCAGGGCGGTATCGGGGGTGGTGTCGGTCATGGCGGGGCTCACGGTGTTCAGGCGGTGTGGAAAGCGCGCAATGTCACGCTTTCCACACGGTCTGGGTACGGCTCTCAGTCTTCGCTCTTGCGGTCGACCGGTTTTGCCTCTTTGGGCTCGGGCTTGGTGGCACCGGCCTGTTGCGGGGTTGGCTGCTCAGTTTCGTGCAGGCTTGGGAAGGGGAGATTAGGGATTTCGTGCATCGTCGTCGCTCCTCGCAAGATCTGTTTTATCAATCGCAGGTGATTCCGCGCGTTCAAAAAGCCTGTGCAGGATACAGCACTGTAAATGACAGAAAGATTTTATCTCAGAAAATGAACGCGTCTTCATCCCGCCGCGCAAGTGACGTGGCGCCACAGGGGTGTCGATTGTCATCGTACAACATCACCCTTCACGGATTGACATCGTGCTGCGGACTGAATATAACGCTAACAGTTGTATGACGACATATGACGTTACAGTTTTATAGCGCCCGTAATACGGATGCGCTCGGTCGCAGAACGTACGCCTCAAATCTAAAAATAATTAAGGTGAAGCGATGAAAATCAAAGGCATCCGTTGGTGGATGGTCGGGCTGATGACGGTCGGCCTGATTATTAACTACCTGGCCCGCAACACGCTCTCAGTCGCAGCCCCCACGCTGATGACCGACCTGAGCATCTCCACTGAGCAGTATTCCCACATCGTTGTTGCCTGGCAGGTGTGCTACGCCTTGATGCAGCCGATCGCCGGTTATGTGATCGATGCGATCGGTACCAAGATGGGCTTTGCCATCTTCGCCATCTCCTGGTCGGTAGTCTGTGCCCTGGCGGCATTCGCCACCGGTTGGCAGAGCCTGGCAGTGGCCCGTGGCGCACTGGGGCTGACGGAGTCGGCGGGCTTCCCCGGCGGCGTCAAGGCGATTACCGAGTGGTTCCCGGCCAAGGAGCGCTCCGTCGCCATTGGCTGGTTCAACTTTGGTTCGTCGTTTGGTGCGTTGTTGGCGCCGCCACTGGTGGTCTGGGCGATTTTGCACAGCGGCTGGCAGTTGGCATTCCTGATCGTTGGCGGCATCGGCCTGGTGTGGAGCGGGCTGTGGCTGCTGCTGTACAAGCACCCGCGTGACCAGCGCCTGCTGGCCCAGGCCGAGCGTGAGTACATCGAGGCCGGCCAGGAAACCCACCTCAAGGAAGGCGTGCAGAAGAAAGCCAGCTGGAAGCGCATCCTCAAGAGCCGCAACTTTTTCGCCATCGCCTCGGCGCGGATGCTCTCGGAGCCGGCCTGGCAGACGTTCAATGCCTGGATTCCGTTGTACCTGATGACCGAGCGGCACATGAACATCAAGGAAATGGCGCTGTTCGCCTGGCTGCCGTTCCTGGCCGCCGACATTGGCTGTGTGCTGGGTGGCTACCTGAGCCCGTTGTTCCACCGCTACTTCAAGGTCTCGCTGTTCACCTCGCGCAAGCTGGTGATGCTGTTCGGTTGCCTGTGCATGATCGGCCCGGCGTGCATCGGCCTGGTGGACAGTGCCTACACCGCGATTGCCCTGCTGTGTGTCGGCGGTTTCGCCCACCAGACCTTGTCGGGTGCGCTGTTTTCCATCGCCTCGGACTCATTCGGCAAGAACGACGTGGCCACCGCCACCGGTGGCGGGCAGATGTGCGGGTTTATCGGGGCTGCGGCATTTACTGCGGTGTTCGGCGTGCTGGTGACCAAGGTCGGCTACAGCCCGCTGTTTGTGGTGCTGGCGATTTTCGACATCATTGCGGCCATCGTGATCCTGATGGTGGCCCGGGAGATCGTCAAAGATCCGGAGCCAGCCACCCAAACCGGCCACGGTGGCACATTGCTGCCGGTTTAACCCTGGCGTTCCATCGCCGCCTTGTAGAGCGAGTTCTTCGGCTGGGCAAACACCCGCGCCAGCATCGGCTCGAAGAAGCTCAGCGGCAGGGTGTCGTAGGCCGGGTCGAACGCCGCTGCGTCGTACTGCGCGCAGAACTCGATGGTTTGCCGGTACTGCGGGTGGTCGCCAAATTGCTCGCGCAGGTGGCGGTCCATCCCCAGGTGGTGGAAGAAGTAGTAGCCCTGGAAGATCCCGTGCTTCTCCACCATCCACAGATTCTCGGCGCTTACGAACGGCTTGAGGATCGCGGCGGCGATGTCCGGGTGGTTGTAGGAACCGAGGGTGTCGCCGATGTCGTGGAGCAGGGCGCACACCACGTACTCTTCATCCCGGCCATCGTGCCAGGCGCGGCTGGCGGTTTGCAGCGAGTGGGTCAGGCGGTCCACCGGGAAGCCGCCGAAGTCGCCCTCCAGCAGCCGTAGATGCGCCAGGATCCGGCTTGGCAATTGCCGGGCGTAAGCACTGAAATCCTTGGCGATGATCGCCCAGTCTTCCTGGGTACCATCCTGCATATGGGTGAAGCGGGCCTGCTGGTTCATCAAAGCCTCTCTTATTGTTCTTCAAGCGTGGGGCTAGAACGGCACCTTGCCCAGAATCATGTCGCGGTACATCACGAAATCCCCCAACAGGCTGTACAGCGGATGCTGGAAGGTCGCCGGGCGATTCTTTTCAAAGAAGAAATGGCCGATCCAGGCAAAGCTGTAGCCGGCCACCGGCAGCGCCAGCAGCAGCCACCACGCACCTTTGCCGATCGCCAACGCGAGAATGAAGATAACGAGGCTGGTGCCGATAAAGTGCAGGCGACGGCACGTACTGTTGCCGTGTTCGCTCAGGTAATACGGGTAGAAATCGGCGAAGCTGTTGAATTGCCTGGCATTTTCCACAGTGGTCGGCCCTCTGGTTATTGTTCTGCCCGACAGATGTTCGGCGGGGAGCTTATTTGAGTCTAGAGTCATCAGTGGTAACAGCCAGTGACAATAGATGCCACTTTAGTATCCTTCGGATTCCTGGCTGTCGTTTCAGCCTTCCTTGTTAAGAAAACGCCATGAGCGAACGAACGACTTCTGCAAGCTGGGCGATGGGGATAGTCAAGGCGCTGGAAATGGACGGCCTGGATTGCCGTGCCTTGTTCAAGCAGCTTGGCCTGGATTACGCCGCGCTGAATGACCCGGATGCACGCTTCCCCCAGGACTCCATGACCCGGCTCTGGCAGCGCGCGGTCGAGCTGTCGGGCAACCCGGCGATTGGCTTGAACATGGGCAAGGTGGTGCGCCCGGCGTCGTTTCATGTGGCCGGCTACGCCTTGATGTCCAGCAATACCCTGGCCGAAGGTTTTATGCGGCTGGTGCGTTACCAGCGAATCATTGCTGAAAGTGCCGACCTGAGTTTCCGCCTGTTACCCGAAGGTTATGCGCTGATTCTGACGGTGCACGGCGACCACCTGCCGCCTACCCGGCAAAGTGCCGAAGCGTCCCTGGCCAGTGCCCTGGCGTTATGCGGCTGGCTGACCGGGCGCACGTTGCAACCGCGCAAGGTGCTGGTGCAGGGCGATCAGCCAGCGGACCTGGCGCCCTACAAACAAGCCTTCCATGCACCGCTGGTGTTCAACGCGCCCTATGACGCGCTGATCTTCGAACGGGCCGATATGGAGGCGCCGTTGCCCACGGCGAACGAGGCGATGGCGTTGTTGCACGATCGTTTTGCCGGGGAGTACCTGGCGCGGTTTTCCGAGAGCCGGGTGACCCACAAGGCGCGGCAGGTGCTATGCCGATTGCTGCCCCAGGGCGAGCCCAAGCGTGAAGTGGTTGCGCAGACGTTGCACCTGTCCCAGCGCACCTTGCAGCGCCGCTTGCAGGAGGAGGGTACGAGTTTCCAGACCTTGCTCGACGACACCCGCCGCGAACTGGCCGAGCAATACCTGGCGCAGCCGAGCATGACCCTGCTGGAAATTGCCTACCTGTTGGGGTTTGCCGACCCGAGCAACTTCTTTCGTGCGTTTCGCCGCTGGTTCGATGCCACGCCCGGCGAGTACCGGGCGCGGTTGCATGAGCTGCCTGTCAGTGACGCCAAAACGCCGGAATGCACAGCACAAACACCGTAATGATCTCCAGCCGGCCCAGCAGCATGCCGAATGACAGGATCCACTTGGCCGCGTCCGGCAGGGTGGAGAAGTTACCGGCCGGGCCGATGGTTTCACCCAGGCCCGGGCCCACGCCGGACACGGTACTGGCGGCGCCGGTCAACGCGGTCATCCAGTCCAGGCCCAGCAACGACAGGGCCAGGGCGATGGCGCAGATGGTGATGGCGAAGAAAAACGAGAAGGTCAGGATCGACCGCACGATTTCTTCATCGAGGCGATGGCCGTTGTACTTCTGCTTGATCACCGCTCGCGGGTGAATCAACTGGTTCAAGTTGGCCTTGAGCAGGATGTAGGCGACCTGGAAACGGAAGATCTTGATCCCGCCAGCCGTGGAGCCGGAGCAACCGCCCACAAAGCCCAGGTAGAAGAACAGCATCAGCGAGAAATTGCCCCAGATGCTGTAGTCCCCGAGTGCGAAACCGGTGGTGGTCACCACAGAGGTGACGTTCACCGCCACGTGGCGCAGCGCGTCCAGCCAAGGCAGGTCGGTGGTCCACCAATACCAGGTGCCGAGCACCAGCCAGGTCACCACCAGCAACCCGAGCAAGCCTTGCACCTGCTGATCCTTGATCAGCGCCCGGCGGTTGCCACGCATCGTGGCCACATACAGGGTGAACGGCAGGCTGCCCATGATCATCACCACCACGGCCACCCAGTGCACCGCCGGCTGTTTCCAGTGGGCCAGGGATTCGTCGGAAGTGGAAAACCCGCCGGTAGAAATCGCCGACATCGCATGGTTGATCGCATCGAACAGCCCCATCCCGGCCCACCAGAACGCCAGGCTGCCGAGGATGGTGATGCCCACGTACGCCGCCACGATCAGGCGCGCCACCATGTGTGAGCGGGGCATGACCTTTTCCGAGCGGTCGGAGGATTCGGTCTGGAACAGGCGCATGCCACCGATGCGCAGCAGCGGCAGGATCGCCACCGCCATGCCGATAAAGCCGATACCGCCGAGCCAGTGCAGCAGCGAGCGCCAGATGAGGATGCCCGGGGACATGGTGTCCAGGCCGCTGAGCACCGTGGAACCGGTGGCGGTGATGCCGGACATGCTTTCGAAGAACGAGTCGGTGTAGCTGATGTGCTGGGTCAGCAGGAATGGCAGTGCGGCGAAGATGCACACCACCAGCCAGCTGGAGACGGTCAGCAGGTACATGTCCCGCGGGCGCAGGTGCACGTGTTCCGGGCGGCCGGGGATGACCAGTGCCAGGCCCGCGATAAAGGTAATCAGGCTGGCCCAGAGGAACGACGGCAGGTCGCTGGTGCGTTCAAAAAACACCAGGGTCGCCATGGGGATGACCATGGCGATCGCCAGGGTGATCAGGAAGATGCCGATAATGAAACCGATTATCCGTAAGGTCGGCAACGCCATGAGGTCCGCTCGGGGTGACAGGAAAGGCGCCATTCTACCTGCGGTGCAGGGCAAGTAAACCGGGGGGGCGTTGGAGACGTGGCAGATCAAGTGTGGGAGCGGGCTTGCTCGCGAAAGCGGTGTATCAGTCAACGGATGCATTGGCTGACCCACCGCTTTCGCGAGCAAGCCCGCTCCCACAGGTGATTTGTGCTGGTTGATGGAGCTTGGAGGGCAGGCACAAAAAAGGCGACCCGAAGGTCGCCTCATTCAACGCGGCACTGATCAGAACTCGTGATCAGCGTTATCCGGGTTCAAGTCACTGATGCCCAGCTTGCCAGCAGCCTGTTCGATCGAACCGGTCTGCTTCACCAATGCGGCGATGGCGTCACGTACGATCTGGTTGCCTTTGTCGTTACCGGCAGCAATCAACTGGTCGTAGTGTTCGCCGTTGTTGGCGTGGTCCACCATCACCTGGATCTTCGCTTCGGTGGAGGCCAGGTCAGCCTTCAACGCTTCATCGGCCGCCGGGTCGGCCTTGGCCACCAGGGAGGACAGGCTGGCGCCGGTCATCTTGGTACCGTCGGTGCGGGTGTACTCACCCAGGTAAACGTTACGAATACCCTTGGCGTCGTAGAAGTGCGAGTTGTGGGTGTTGTCGCTGAAGCAGTCCTGTTCGTCTTCCGGCGAGTTGGCTTCCAGGGAAACCTTCATGCGCTCACCGGCCAGCTCGCCCAGGGACAGGCTACCCATGCCGAACAGCATCTTGCGCAGGCCATCGGTCGCAGGTTCTGCTTCCAGCGTGGCGCGGTAGTTGTCTTCGACGTTGGGCTTCCAGTTGCCGACCATTTCTTCCAGGTCGCTGACCAACAGTTGAGTCACGGCGCGCAGGTAGGTGCGGCGGCGCTCGTTGTGGCCGCCAGTGGCGCCATCACCGGTCATGTAGTCCGACGCTGGACGGTTGCCGGCGCCCGGGCCGGTGCCGTTCAGGTCCTGGCCCCAGAGCAGGAATTCAATTGCGTGGTAGCCGGTGGCTACGTTGGCTTCGGAACCGCCCAGCTCATTCAGGCTGGCGAGTTTTTCCGGGGTGATGTCTTTGACATCGACCTTGTCTTCGCCGACCTGGATCTCGTTGTTGGCGATGATGTTGGCGGTGGCGCCAGGGTTGCCCAGGGCGTGTTCGTAGGTCTTGTCGACGTAGTCGATCAGGCCTTCGTCCAGGGGCCAGGCGTTCACCTGGCCTTCCCAGTCGTCAATGATGGTGTTGCCGAAGCGGAACACTTCACTCTGCAGGTACGGCACGCGCGAGGCGATCCAGGCGGTACGGGCCGCTTTCAGGGTGTCGTCGTTCGGGTTGGCAAGGAAAGTGTCGATCGCGGTTTGCAGGGTTTTCGCGGTGGACTCGGCATCGCTGTACACCGCGAACACCATGTCAGCGTAATGCGCGACCACGGCCTTGGCGGCGGCCTCGTCTACCTGGCCTGCCGGGGCAGCCGCCGGGGCGGTGGTGCTGGCGGCGGCCGGGGCTTGAGGCGCGGCGGCCTTGTCTTTGCCTTCACCGCAACCGGCGAGCGAAATGGCAATGGCGAGAAGGCTGGCGGTGGCCAGGGGCATACGAATCATGGCGAACATCCTGCTTCGGTTGTTGATGGGGCACGCGGGGGGCGCGCAAAACTGCGACATAATGCGAAAGATTTGCATTTTGTGTAAAGCGTTATAAGCAGGAAATATTTAGTATCGATTTGCCGGCCATCGGCGCGCGTGGCCCCGATGGCCGGCATCGCTTCAGAGGATGGCGGCGTTATTGCGCTGGGCCTGCTTCAAGTAGGTCACCAACTCCCGTGCCGGCAAGGGTTTGCTGTAGTGGTAGCCCTGACCCTCGTGGCAACCCTCGGAGATGATGTAGGCCTCCTGTTCGGCGGTCTCCACACCCTCGGCGATCACCTGCATGCCAAGGCTTTTGCCGAGCTGGATGATCGCCCGCACGATGGTCGCATCGTCGTCGTCATCCAGCAGGTCCTGGACGAAGCTCTTGTCGATCTTGATCTTGTCCAGCGGCAGGCTTTTCAGATAGCTCAGGGACGAATAGCCGGTGCCGAAGTCATCAATCGCAATCAGTGCCCCGGAGCGGCGCAGGCTCAGCAGGTGCTGGGCGGCGGTGCTGATGTCTTCCATCAGGCCGGTCTCGGTGACTTCCAGCTCCAGGCTACGCGGCGGCAAGCGGTAGATTTGCAGCAGGTTGTTGACCACCCGTGGCAGCTCGGCGTGGTGCAACTGTACGGTCGACAGGTTGACCGCCATGCGCAGCTCGGTGAAGCCCAGGTCATGCCATTCCCGCAGTTGCCGGCAGGCCTGGTCCAGTACCCATTCGCCGATGGCAATGATGGTGCCGTTCTGTTCGGCCAGGGGGATAAACAGGTCGGGCGGCACCAGGCCGTGCTCCGGGTGCTGCCAGCGGATCAACGCTTCGACACCCACCACACGGTGGTCGAGATAGCTGATCTGCGGCTGGTACACCAGGTGAAACTGCTCGCGGCTCAAGGCGTCGCGCAGATCCTTTTCCAGCTCGCGGCGGCGGCGCATTTCGCTGTCGACGCTGGCGATATAGAACTGGTAGCGGTTGCGCGAGCGGCTCTTGGCCAGGGTCATGGTCTGTTCGGCTTTTTGCAGCAGCTTCTCGGTGCTGTCGCCGTCTTCCGGGAACAGGGTAATGCCGATGGTGGCACGCAGGCGGATCTGTTCGTGATCGAGGGCGAATTCGGCTTCCAGGTCGTCGAGGATGCTTTGTGCCAATTCGGCGGCTTCGTAGGGCTGCTCGATATCGGCCTGCACCAGGGCGAACTGGTCGCCGCCGAGGCGGGCGAGGGCGCCGAGGCGGCCGCTGTGGGCGCGCAGGCGGTCGGCCAGGGCCAGCAGCAACTGGTCGCCGGCCTGGTAGGTGAACTGCTCGTTGACGCTTTTGAAGTCATCCAGCCCCACGCACAACACGGCGACCCGGCGTTGCCGGCGGCCGGCGTCGATCAGGATCTTGTCCAGTTGCTCCTGCAGTTTCTGGCGGTTCGGCAGGCCGGTCAGGAAGTCGTACTGGGCCATGCGCAGCAGGCTGTTTTCCGCCTCATGGCGCAAGTGCGTATTGCGCTCGATGGATTCGAGCAACTGGTTGGCGGTGTTGATCCAGAGCCCCAGCTCGTTTTTCTCGTGGCCCTTGAGCTGCGGGATCTTGTGCTCGCTGGGGCGGTCGGGGTTGATCGAACTCAGGTGCTCGATGATGCGCGACAGCGGCTTGGTCAGCAGCCAGTGATAGACCAGGTACAACACCAGCCCCATGGCCAGCGCCCGCAGCACCCCGGAGATGAAAATGATCACCGAACTGACAAGAAACCCTTTGCCATAGGTGGCGGTGTCGAGGGTGATGCTCAGGTCACCGTAGTACTCGCTGTAAGGCCCGCGCCCCACCAGCGGCGTGGTGAACGTGCGTTCCTGGCCCAGAATCAGGTCGGTCAGCCAGCGGCTCGGGGATTGTTGCAGGTCGCGGGTTTTTTCCGCGAGCATGGTTTCGTTGGGGTGGCCGATGGAGGCCATGCGCACGGCATCATCCTGGAACAGGCCTTCGATGACCTGCATGCCCATCTCCCGGTCCAGACTGTAGACGGCCTGGGTGGACGGGTCGCGAAACATGTCGAGGATGCGCTGGGCATCACCGGCCACGGCCTGGCGCGTCTTGTACGCATCAAAGACGATCTGCGCCGCGCTCAGTACCACGCCCACGGCCAATGCCGAAAGCAGTACCACCCGTAGCAACTTCACCGACAAGCTGTTTTTGAGTTCCAGCTTCAAAGGGTTATTCCTTGTTCCATGCGGGTAGCCTCAATATGCCATGAGTATTGGCAATCCCGTGAGGGCAGTCAAAGGGACATTGCGGCCAGGGCAGGTTTTGCAGTTTAGATGAGCGCGTCCGGGGGTAAGACGTTGGGAGGGGGAATGGAAAGGCAGGCCTGGCATGGAGTGAAGTCGGCGGATCGTACGTGCCGACTTCTTATACTGTCTTTTCAGGACGAGCGCGGGTTTTTCAGGCCAGCGAAACAAACCGTCGAGCGTCAGCGCCCATCAGGTAAACGAAATTTTCGGCGGTTGTGGCTGGTCTTGCGCCTGAGGGTCGATTTGCCCCAAGGCCTGTCGAGCTATGTCCACGGTCTTATCAAGGATGCCCAAGCTTTTGTCCAGGACGTCCAGGCCCTTATCTGTCACGTTATCGAACACGTTAAGTGCTTGAGGGGCCATGCCGATCAAAGATGCTAGATCCATATCAAGTTCTCCTGCAGTCAATCAGAGGGACATTCCTCTTACATGCTGCGTGGCGAAATCCTTTTGATGAGTTCCAGCGTTTTCCTGGCATTTTTCCATTTGTAATCGCCCACAAAAAAGCCCGGCAATCGCCGGGCTCTTTCTACTGCAAGCGGTACTTAAGCGGTGAAGGTCTTGCCTTCGAACTGCTCAGCCACGAACTTCCAGTTGACCAGGTTCCAGAACGCTTCCACATACTTTGGACGCACGTTGCGGTAGTCGATGTAGTAAGCGTGTTCCCAGACGTCGCAGGTCAGCAGCGGGGTGTCGCCGCTGGTCAGCGGGTTGCCGGCGCCGATGGTGCTGGCCAGTGCCAGGGAACCGTCAGCCTTTTTCACCAGCCAGCCCCAACCGGAACCGAAGGTGCCGACCGAAGTCTTGGTGAACTCTTCCTTGAACTTGTCGAACGAACCGAAGGCAGCGTTGATCGCCTCAGCCAGTGCGCCGGTAGGTTGGCCGCCAGCGTTTGGCGCCAGGCAGTTCCAGTAGAAAGTGTGGTTCCAGACCTGAGCGGCGTTGTTGAAGATGCCGCCCGAAGAAGACTTGACGATTTCTTCCAGGGTCTTGCCTTCGAACTCGGTGCCAGGCACCAGGTTGTTCAGGTTCACGACATAGGTGTTGTGGTGCTTGTCGTGGTGGTATTCCAAGGTTTCCTTGGAAATGTGCGGCTGCAGGGCATCGTGTGCGTAGGGCAGCGGCGGCAATTCGAAAGCCATGATGATTCTCCTAATCAGGTCAGTTGCGGTGAGCGCAAGGCCGATCACGGGCGGCCAAACAAGCGCCGGGGAGTTTGTACTCTTTGCGGCGCAGGGGCTGGATCATAGCACCGGGGGTGCGGCAAAACCACGCAACAACTGTGTGGGATAGAGGTTCCAGAGCGTTTTGGAATATCTACGCTGCGCTGATTAATTGATAGGCCACGCTGAACATCATGGCGGCTACCAGCAGGTCCAGAATCCGCCAGGTGGCGGGGCGCGCCAGCCACGGTGCCAGCCATGCGGCGCCCAGGGCCAGGGTCATGAACCACAGGAACGAAGCGCTGGCGGCGCCGGCCACGTAGGCGCCCGGTTCGGTTTGCTGGGCGCCGAGGGAGCCGATCAACAAGACGGTGTCCAGGTACACGTGGGGGTTGAGCAACGTCACCGCCAGGGCGCTGAGCATCACCGCCTTCAACGAGCGTACCTTGAGGTTCTCGCCCTCGCCCAGGCTCTGCTTCGAGCAGGCCCGGCGCAGGGCGAGGGTACCGTACCAGAGCAGGAACGCCGCGCCACCCCAGCGGGCAATCGCCAGCAATACCGGGTTATGCGCCAGCACGGTGGCCAGGCCGAATACGCCGGCGGCCACCAGGATCGCGTCGCACACCACGCACAGTGCCGCCACCGGCAGGTGATGTTCGCGCCGCACGCTCTGCGCCAGCACAAACGCGTTCTGGGTGCCGATCGCCATGATCAAACCAAAGGCCACCAACAGGCCGTTCATATAGCTTTGCCACATAGGATTTACTCCGCGCCCGCCGCCAATTGCCGCAACACCGTCATGGCGCGCTCGGCATCGGCGCGGCCGACAAACAGGTGATCGTGGTAGTAGCCGGCAATCACGTTGCAACTGATCCCGGCCTGGCCCAGGGCCGTGGCGAACGCGGCGGTCAGGCCGACCGCTTCCAGGGCCGAATGCACGTTGAGGGTGATCCACGCAGCCACATAGTCGAAGGCCAGTCCGGCGCGCTCGGCCTGCTGGCGCTCGACGATCAACGTCAGGCCTTCCTGCTCGCGGAAGCTGCCGATCACCTCGCAACCTTCGGGGGTTCGGCTGTCGGCCAGGGTGCAGAACACGTAGTCGCCGTCATTGAGCTGTGGGCTCATGCTGCGCAGCAGGGTTGCCAGGGCGGTTTCGCCAGCCATGTGGAGGTCCTTGAATAAGAAGAAGCGATGCTGGCTATTCTCCCGTCCAAGGTTGTATAAGAAAAACCAATATTGCTGATCGCTCATTAGGAAAACTGATGTTCGACTATAAATTGCTTTCCGCCCTGGCGGCGGTGGTGGAACAGGCCGGCTTCGAGCGGGGCGCGCAGGTACTGGGAATTTCCCAATCGGCGATTTCCCAGCGCATCAAGCTGTTGGAGGCGCGAATCGGCCAGCCGGTGCTGGTACGTGCCACGCCGCCGACGCCCACCGAGATCGGCCGCCGCCTGCTCAACCACGTGCAACAGGTACGATTGCTGGAGCGCGACCTGCAAAGCCAGGTGCCCGCGCTGGATGAAGAGGGCATGCCCGAGCGCCTGCGCATCGCCTTGAATGCCGACAGCCTCGCCACGTGGTGGGCCGAGGCGGTGAGCGACTTCTGCGCCGAGCAGCATTTGCTGTTGGACCTGGTGGTAGAAGACCAGACCGTCGGCCTCAAGCGCATGCGCGCCGGCGAAGTAGCAGCCTGTATTTGCGCCAGCGAACGCCCGGTGGCCGGTGCCCGCAGCCTGTTGCTCGGCGCGATGCGGTATCGGGCGCTGGCCAGCCCGGCGTTTGTCGCCCGGCACTTTCCCGATGGCGTGCGGGCCGATCAACTGGCCCGCACGCCGGCGCTGGTGTTCGGCCCGGATGATTTCCTTCAGCATCGCTACCTGGCGTCCCTGGGCGTCGACGGTGGTTTCGAACACCATCTATGCCCCTCGTCCGAAGGTTTTATTCGCCTGACGGAAGCCGGATTGGGCTGGGGCCTGGTGCCCGAACTGCAGGTGCGCGACCAACTGGAAAAGGGCGTGTTGGTGGAGTTATTGCCAGATAAGCCGATCGATGTGCCGCTGTACTGGCATCATTGGCGCAGTGGTGGACAATTGCTGGGCCTGCTGACGGATCATCTGGCACACACAACGGGGCAATGGTTGGTGCCGTTGGCGTGATGGCCAGCGTCAAGGCAACAGCGATGAAAAACGAAAGAATGCGGAGTAAGTCATGAAAATTCTGGTCACCGGCGCAAGCGGCTTCATTGGCGGGCGCTTTGCGCGTTTCGCCCTGGAGCAGGGCCTGGACGTGCGGGTCAACGGGCGGCGGGCCGAAGGTGTGGAACACCTGGTACGGCGCGGCGCCGAGTTTATCCAGGGTGATTTGAATGATCCGGACCTGGTGCGCGAGCTGTGCCGCGACGTCGAGGCCGTGGTGCATTGCGCCGGGGCCGTGGGGCTGTGGGGGCGTTATCAGGACTTCCACCAGGGCAATGTGCTGGTTACCGAAAACGTGGTGGAGGCCTGCCTCAAGCAGCGGGTCGGGCGCCTCGTACACCTGTCTTCGCCGTCGATCTACTTCGACGGCCGTGACCACCTGGGCTTGACCGAAGAACAAGTGCCCAAGCGTTTCAAGCATCCGTATGCAGCCACCAAATACCTGGCGGAGCAAAAGGTGTTTGGCGCCCAGGAGTTTGGCCTCGAAGTGCTGGCCCTGCGCCCGCGCTTTGTCACGGGGGCCGGCGACATGAGCATCTTCCCGCGCCTGTTGAAGATGCAGCGCAAGAACCGCCTGGCGATTGTCGGCGATGGCCTGAACAAGGTCGATTTCACCAGCGTGCACAACCTCAATGAAGCCCTGCTCAGCAGTTTGCTGGCGACGGGCTCGGCGTTGGGCAAGGTCTACAACATCAGCAACGGTGCCCCGGTGCCGGTGTGGGATGTGGTGAACTACGTGATGCGACAGATGGACATGCCTCAGGTCACCCGTTATCGGTCCTACGGCTTGTCTTACAGCGTTGCGGCGCTCAATGAAGCCTTCTGTGCCATGTGGCCAGGGCGCCCGGAACCGTCTTTGTCACGGCTGGGCATGCAGGTGATGAACAAAGATTTCACCCTCGACATCACCCGCGCACGGCATTATCTCGACTACCAGCCCAAGGTCAGCCTGTGGGCGGCCCTCGACGAGTTCTGCAGTTGGTGGAAGGCCCAGGACGTCGGACTTAAATAACCGGCAACACACCGGGAACCGAATTTGCGAACCCGGGTCGATCAGTGCGGCAGGTCGGGGGTTTATACTCCGACGCCTGGCTATCCATATGCCACCTCAAAGGATTTAAGGTTGATTCATGCGTAACGATGCTAACGACGACTTCGACAACGTTCCCAGCCTGCGGGCCGACACCTCGGACGACGATGATTTCGAGCCCACGCCGGCTACCTCCGTGCGCTCCCGGCCTGCGCCGGTTGTCAAGGTCAAGAGCGCCAGTACCGGGCCGCTGTGGGCATTGGTCGGTGCGCTGCTGTTCGCCTTCGCCGGCCTTGCCTGGTGGAGCTTCCAGCAGATTTCCCTGATGGGCCAGCAACTGGTGGCGACCCAGGAAAGCTTCGCGCGCATCAGCGAGGAAGCGGCGGGGCGCCTGCAGGATATTTCCGGCAAGGTGGTGGCCAGCGAAGCCAATGTGAATAATGGCAGCGAGGCCCTGAAACTGCAGATCAAGCAGCTGGAGACCCAGTTGCTGGAGCAGGGCAAGCAGCAGATGGGCGTGGCCGGCCAGGCAACTGACCTGGACAAGCGCCTGGAGCAGATGACCGCCAGCACGACCCAACTGTCCAGTGCCAACGCGCAATTGCAGGGCCAGGTCCAGGCGCTGACGGAGGCGGTGGCTACCCTCAAGTCCCGGGACGCCGAGTTCAAGGACCTCTCCGCCGACGTCGCAGCCCTGAAAAAACAGGGCAACCCCACGGCCGCCATCGCCCGCCTGGAGCAGGACCTTGTGGTCCTCAAGAGCGAACTGGACAACCGCGCCGCGGCTTCGGACGGTCCGTCCACCAAGGAGTTCGACGTGTTCCGCATCCAGACCACGCGTAACGTCACTGCCTTGCAAAGCCAGGTGCAGAACCTGCAGCAGCAGATCAACCAGCCGGCCCGGATCACCCCTCTCGGGCAGCAGTGATGTGAGGTGCTGCAGGCGTCACTACACATGACGCCTGCAGGCCCTGGCACAATCAATGTCACCAATCGGTGACATTTCCCGTCCCCTTCGTTACTTGCCCTCGCGCCGCCCTTGTTTAGACTCCCGTCATCCCGCACATAATAAAAAGGGCTAATCATGACCACGCAACCACTGCCTGCCAGTAGTTGGCTGAACGCACCTGCCCATCACGCCTGGCTTGCCACTGAAGGCCAGCGCCTGCTGTCATTCGCCAAGGCTTCCAGGCTGCCTGACGGCTTCGGCAACCTCGACGATCAAGGCGTCCTGCCGCCCGATGCCGTCGCCGAAACCATGAACACCGCCCGCATGACCCATAGCTTTGCCATGGCCCATGGGCTGGGCCTGCCAGGTTATGCCGACCTGGTGGAACACGGCGTCGTGGCCCTCAGCGGCCCGCTGCGCGATGCCCGGCACGGCGGTTGGTTCGCCACGCCCGACGCCCGCGACGGCAACACCGGCAAGGCCGCCTACCTGCACGCTTTTGTCGCCCTGGCCGCCAGCTCCGCAGTAGTGGCCGGCGCTCCCGGCGCGCAAACCCTGCTCAACGACGCGATCCACATCATCGACCAGTACTTCTGGAACGAAGAGGAGGGCGCGATGCTCGAGTCCTTCGCCCAGGACTGGAGCGGGGTAGAAGCCTATCGCGGCGCCAACAGCAACATGCACGCCACTGAAGCCTTCCTGGCCCTGGCCGATGTCACCGGTGAAACCCGCTGGCTGGACCGGGCACTGCGCATCGTCGAGCGGATTATTCATACCCATGCGGCGCAAAACAGGGACATGGTGATCGAGCATTTCGACAGCCATTGGCAACCCCTGCGTGGTTACAACGAAGACAACCCGGCCGATGGTTTTCGTCCCTACGGCATCACCCCCGGCCACGGCTTCGAATGGGCGCGACTGGTGTTGCACCTTGAGGCTGCGCGCGTGGATGCCGGGCTCGTCACCCCTGAGTGGCTAGTGACCGACGCCAAGGGCCTGTTCGCCAGCGCCTGTGAATACGCCTGGGCCGTCGACGGCGCCCCCGGCATTGTCTACACCCTCGACTGGAGCCAGCGCCCCGTGGTGCGCGAGCGCCTGCACTGGACCCATTGCGAAGCCAGTGCCGCTGCCCAGGCGCTGCTCAAGCGCACGGGGGAGCTGCATTACGAAACCTGGTACCGGCGCTTCTGGGAGTTCTGTGAAACCCGTTTCATTGACCGCACCCACGGCAGCTGGCACCACGAACTGAGCCCGAAAAACCAGCCCAGCGCGAAAATCTGGGGTGGCAAACCGGACCTCTACCACGCCTGGCAGTCTGTCTTGCTGCCGGGTCTACCCTTGTCACCGAGCATGGCCCGTGCCGTGGCCACCGGGCGCTATGTCACCAAGTGGTGACATTTTGGCGTCCCTTTGTTACCTGCACCTGAAAAATCCCTGTTTAAACTCGTTTGCAGCGCAAGCACCGACTTGCATGCATAACAACAAGAAAAAAGGTACTCAGATGAAAGCGATCAGTCGCCTCGCCGTAGCTATTTCCGTTGCCTCGTTGTTTCCCCTCAGTGCTTTTGCCGCCGACTCGAAAGGGACGGTTGAAGTTGTGCATTGGTGGACCTCGGGTGGCGAGAAAGCGGCAGTAGATGTCCTGAAGGCCCAAGTTGAAAAAGACGGTTTCACCTGGAAAGACGGTGCCGTCGCCGGCGGTGGCGGTTCCACTGCCATGACCGTACTGAAAAGCCGCGCCGTTGCTGGCAACCCGCCAGGCATGGCCCAGATCAAAGGCCCCGACATCCAGGAATGGGCGTCCACCGGGCTGCTCGACACCGACGTCCTGAAGGTTCCCGCCAAAGAAGAGAAGTGGGATTCGCTGCTGGACAAGAAAGTCTCCGATACCGTGAAGTACGAAGGTGATTACGTGGCCGTGCCGGTGAACATTCACCGCGTGAACTGGCTGTGGATCAACCCGGAAGTGTTCAAGAAAGCCGGTATCGAAAAACCGCCTACCACCCTCGAAGAATTCTACGCCGCTGGCGACAAGCTGAAAAAAGCCGGCTTCATTGCGCTCGCCCACGGTGGCCAGCCTTGGCAGGACAGCACCGTCTTCGAAGCGGTCGTGCTCTCGGTCATGGGGGCTGACGGTTACAAGAAAGCCCTGGTCGACCTCGACGAAAAAGCCCTGACCGGCCCTGAAATGATCAAGTCCCTGACCGAGCTGAAGAAAGTCGCGACCTACATGGACGCCGACGGCAAGGGCCAGGACTGGAACCTGGAAGCCGCCAAGGTCATCAATGGCAAGGCCGGCATGCAGATCATGGGTGACTGGGCCAAGAGTGAATGGACCGCCGCCAAGAAAGTCGCCGGCAAAGACTACGAGTGCGTAGCCTTCCCGGGCACCGACAAGGCGTTCACCTACAACATCGACTCCCTCGCTGCGTTCAAGCAAAAAGACAAGGGCACTGCTGCCGGCCAGCAGGACATCGCCAAGGTGGTGCTGAGCGAAAACTTCCAGAAGGTCTTCAGCATCAACAAGGGCTCGATCCCGGTTCGTATCGACATGTTGAAAGACATGGGCAAATACGGCTTCGACTCCTGCGCCCAGACCGCCGCCAAGGACTTCCTTGCAGACGCCCAGACCGGTGGCCTGCAGCCGAGCATGGCGCACAACATGGCGACCACGCTGGCGGTACAAGGCGCGTTCTTTGATGTCGTGACCAACTACATCAACGACCCGAAAGCTGACCCTGCGGATACCGCGAAGAAACTCGCTGCCGCGATCAAGTCGGCCAAGTAACGGTTAGCACTGAATGGCCTTGTGGGGGGACCCCTAACCCCCACAAGGCATGTTCCGGTAGTCCTTTTTCCCTGTACTGGATTTTCCCATGAGTTCTGTTGCTGTGTTCAGCAAAGCCTCGCCGTTCGATGCACTGCAGCGCTGGCTACCCAAACTGGTGCTGGCGCCGAGCATGTTCATCGTTCTGGTGGGCTTCTATGGCTACATCCTGTGGACGTTCGTGCTGTCGTTCACTAACTCGACTTTCCTGCCGACCTACAAGTTCGTAGGCCTGGCGCAATACGTGCGCTTGTTCGACAACGACCGCTGGTGGGTCGCGAGCAAGAACCTCGCGGTATTCGGTGGCATGTTCATCGGCATCACCCTGGTGATCGGCGTGACCCTGGCGATTTTCCTCGACCAGAAAATCCGTCGCGAAGGTTTTATCCGCACCATTTACCTGTACCCGATGGCGCTCTCGATGATCGTCACCGGTACCGCCTGGAAATGGCTGCTCAACCCAGGCATGGGCCTGGACAAACTGCTGCGTGACTGGGGCTGGGAAGGCTTTCGCCTGGACTGGCTGATCGACCCGGACCGTGTGGTGTATTGCCTGGTGATCGCTGCTGTGTGGCAAGCCTCCGGCTTCATCATGGCGATGTTCCTTGCCGGCCTGCGCGGTGTTGATCAATCGATCATCCGTGCGGCGCAGATCGACGGCGCGAGCATGCCGCGCATCTACTGGAAAGTGGTGCTGCCAAGCCTGCGCCCGGTGTTCTTCAGTGCGGTAATGATCCTGGCGCACATCGCGATCAAGAGCTTCGACCTGGTGGCGGCCATGACGGCGGGTGGTCCGGGTTACTCCTCCGACCTGCCGGCGATGTTCATGTACTCCTTCACCTTCAGCCGCGGCCAGATGGGCATGGGTTCGGCCAGTGCGATTCTGATGCTCGGTGCGATTCTCGCGATCATCGTGCCTTACCTGTACTCCGAGCTGAGGACCAAGCGCAATGACTAGTCTTGCTGGCAAACCTGCCATCAGCCTGAGCCGCGTCGCGATCTACGCGGTGCTGATTCTCGCTGTCCTGCTGTACCTGGTGCCGTTGGTGGTCATGTTGCTCACCAGCTTCAAGACCCCGGAAGACATCAGCACCGGCAACCTGCTGAGCTGGCCCACCGTGATCACCGGCATCGGCTGGGTGAAAGCCTGGGCCACGGTTGACGGCTACTTCTGGAACTCGATCAAGATCACCGTTCCGGCGGTACTGATCTCCACCGCCATCGGTGCGTTGAACGGCTACGTGCTGTCGATGTGGCGCTTCCGTGGTTCGCAGTTGTTTTTCGGCCTGTTGCTGTTCGGGTGCTTCCTGCCGTTCCAGACCGTGCTGCTGCCAGCCTCGTTCACCCTCGGCAAGATGGGCCTGGCCAGTACCACCACGGGCCTGGTGTTCGTGCACATCGTCTACGGACTGGCGTTTACTACACTGTTCTTCCGTAACTACTACGTCAGCATTCCCGATGCACTGGTGAAGGCGGCTCGCCTGGATGGCGCGGGGTTCTTCACGATCTTCCGCCTGATCATCCTGCCGATGTCGACACCCATCATCATGGTGTGCCTGATCTGGCAGTTCACGCAGATCTGGAACGACTTCCTGTTCGGCGTGGTGTTCTCCAGCGGTGATTCGCAGCCCATCACGGTGGCGCTGAACAACCTGGTCAACACCAGTACCGGGGTCAAGGAATATAACGTTGATATGGCGGCGGCGATGATCGCCGGGCTGCCGACCCTGCTGGTCTATGTGGTCGCAGGCAAGTATTTCGTGCGCGGCCTGACGGCCGGCGCGGTCAAGGGGTAATCATGGCAACGCTCGAACTTCGTAACGTAAACAAGACCTACGGTACCGGTCTGCCGGACACCCTGAAGAACATCGAACTGTCGATCAAGGAAGGTGAGTTCCTGATCCTGGTCGGCCCTTCGGGTTGCGGCAAATCGACCTTGATGAATTGCATTGCCGGCCTGGAAAACATCACCGGTGGCGCGATCATGATCGGCGACCAGGACGTCAGCGGCATGAGCCCCAAGGATCGTGACATCGCCATGGTGTTCCAGTCCTACGCGCTGTACCCGACCATGAGCGTGCGCGAGAACATCGAATTCGGCCTGAAGATTCGCAAGATGCCCCAGGCGGCGATCGATGAAGAAGTGGCGCGAGTGGCCAAGCTGCTGCAGATCGAGCACCTGCTCAATCGCAAGCCGGGCCAGCTCTCCGGTGGCCAGCAACAACGTGTGGCCATGGGCCGGGCACTGGCGCGTCGCCCGAAGATCTACCTGTTCGACGAACCGCTGTCCAACCTCGACGCCAAGCTGCGGGTCGAGATGCGTACCGAAATGAAACTGATGCACCAGCGTCTGAAAACCACCACCGTCTACGTCACCCACGATCAGATCGAAGCGATGACCCTGGGCGACAAAGTGGCGGTCATGAAGGACGGCATCATCCAGCAGTTCGGCACGCCGAAAGAGATCTACAACGACCCGGCCAATCTGTTCGTGGCGAGCTTCATCGGTTCGCCGCCGATGAACTTCATTCCACTGCGCCTGCAACGCAAGGACGGCCGCCTGGTGGCGCTGCTGGACAGCGGCCAGGCCCGCTGTGAATTGCCGTTGAACATGAACGATGCCGGTCTTGAAGACCGCGAAGTGATCCTGGGCCTGCGCCCGGAGCAGATCGTACTGGCTGCCGCTGAAGCCACCGGCGCGCCGACCATTCGGGCCGAGGTGCAAGTCACCGAGCCGACCGGTCCGGACACCCTGGTGTTCGTGCAAATCAATGACACCAAGGTCTGCTGCCGCCTGGCGCCCGATGTGGCGCCGCAAGTGGGCGAGACCCTGACCTTGCAGTTCGACCCGGCCAAAGTGTTGCTGTTCGACGCCAAGACCGGCGAGCGCCTGGGCACTGCCGCTTCGTTGCCTGCCCAGGACCGTGCCGACAACGTCGCTCAATTCAAGGGACGCTGAAGTTTCAAATGATGTGTAGGGGCTTTTGTGAGAGTCCTGCTCTCACAAAGAAGTAAACCGCGTTAGATAAAAACAGTTAATAACAATAAAGACGAGGATGTAGGGATGAAAAAGCACCACAACAACACCCGGTTGTTCTGCCAACTGTCAGCAGCAGCAGCCCTGGTACTGTCCGCCAATGCGATGGCGGACGACGCGTTCAGCGCCGACTCCAAGTGGATGACCGGTGATTGGGGCGGCGAACGTACCAAACTGATCGAGCAAGGTATCGACATCAAGGCGGATTACGTCGGTGAAGTCGGTGGCAACCTTGGCGGCGGCTACAACAACGACAAGACTGCCCGTTACGCTGACCAGTTCGGTCTGGGCGTGGCACTGGACCTGCAAAAGCTGTGGGGCTGGGATAACACCCAGGCCAAGATCCAGTTGACCAATCGTAATGGCGCAAACATCTCCAACGACCGTATCGGTGACCCGCGTGCCGGCACCTTGAGTTCGTCTCAAGAAGTCGACGGCCGAGGCCACATGGTGCGTCTGACCCAGTTCTGGGTTCAGCACCAGATGTTCGACAACAAGCTGGACGTGAAGCTCGGTTACTTCGGTGAAGGCGAAGACTTCAACACCTTCCCGTGCGACTTCCAGAACCTGTCGTTCTGCGGCTCCCAGGTCGGTAACTATGTAAACACCTGGTACAACTGGCCAGTCGCCCAGGCGGCTATTCGCGTGAAGTACAACATCACGCCTGAACTGTATGCGCAAATCGGTGCATACAACCAGAACCCGTCGCAACTGGAGCACGGCAACGGCTTCAAGCTCAGCGGCAGCGGCACCAAGGGCACCGTGATTCCGGTGGAATTGGTCTGGTCGCCTAAGGTCAATGGCCTGCCGGGTGAATACCGTGTGGGTTACTACAAGAGCGCCGCGGACGCCAACGACGTACTTAAAGATGTCAATGGCAACGATGCAGCCACCACTGGGGCAGCCTACCGTGTGCGCAGCAGCAAAACCGGCTATTGGGGCGTCGTGCAACAGCAACTCACTACCCACAATGGCGACGCTTCCCGCGGCTTGAACATCGCGGCCAACGCCACCTTCCACGACAAAGACACCAACCTGGTCGACAACTACCAGTCGGTGATGCTTGTGTACAAAGGCCCATTCGACGCCCGTACCAAGGATGACGTGGGTATCGGTGTGTCCCGTATCCATGCCAACAGCGACGTGAAGAAAAACGCCGAGCTGTATAACGAGGCCAACGGTTTCACCGATTACAGCGAAGCGGGTTACGCGCCGCTGCGCAACACCGAATACAACGTCGAACTGAACTACGGCATCCACGTCACCAACTGGCTGACCGTGCGTCCCAACCTGCAATACATCGCCAACCCAGGTGGTGTTAAGCAAGTCGACAACGCGGTGGTAGCGGGCCTGAAAATTCAGTCTACGTTCTAACGTTGTTGCGATAAGCTCCTTCTCTCTGTGCGCATTTTGCGGGTAGCCATGGCTATCCGCTTTTTTTTGTGTGGGAGCTGGCTTGCCTGCGATGCGCGCCCCGCGGTGTATCTGCCACACCGAGGCGATGCCATCGCAGGCAAGCCAGCGCCTGCAAAGATATTCAGGACCGTGGCACATGCATGAGCATCCGCTGCAACGCTTTTTCAAATCCCTGCGCGAGCGGCCGGTATTCGCCTGGGAACGCTTCCAGATGCGCGATGTGCTGGTGATTGATCACCCGCTCTGCCAGGCGGTGTTCAGTCGCCAGGGCGCGCAATTGCTGCACTTTCAGCCCACGGGCCAGAAGCCCTGGCTGTGGTGCGCTGCCAAGTGGCCGCAGGTCGGCGCCATCCGTGGCGGCGTGCCGGTGTGTTGGCCGTGGTATGGCCGCCATCCCAGCGAAAACGCCTGGCCGTCCCATGGTTGGGCACGGCTGATCGACTGGAAATTGCTGGACAGCAGCACCGACGACGACGGCGTGCGTTTGCACTGGCAATTGCAGCTATGCGACTGGCAAGTGGACCTGCATGCACACCTGGGGGAAACCCTGGAGCTGCGCCTGGCCACCGAGCACCAGGACGAGCTGCCGTGCCAATTGAGCCATGCTTTGCACGCTTATTGGCGGATTGGCAACGTTGGTGAGATAGCGCTGTCTGGGCTCGATGGCGCGCAGGGCTACGACCAGCTGAATCGTCAGGCGTGCCAGCAGGAAGGCGAGTTGCGTGTCGATGGTGGGTGTCAGCGGGTGTTCCAGCACGACGGTGAACTGCACCTCAAGGACCATGCCTGGCAGCGCGAATTGTGCATCGACACTGGCGAGAGTGCCGACACGGTGGTGTGGCACCCGGGGAGTCGACCATTGCTGGGGGTGAGCTTCAACGAGGCTGCGGGGTTTGTGTGTGTGGAGTCGGCGATGGCTGCTGCGAGCCTGGCGCCGGGGGAGAGGGCGCATTTGAGTTTGCAGGCGAGGGCGGGGGCTTGATCCGGATGTTCCGGTGTTGCTGATGCCGCTTTCGCGAGCAAGCCCGCTCCCACATTAGACCGAGTTCCACTTTTGGAATGCAGTCGAATGTGGGAGCGGGCTTGCTCGCGAAGAGGCCGGCACATTCACAGTAGATTCGGGCCTAGTTGAATTCATCCCCAACCGGATACCGGCTGTCGTTCAAGCTCTCTTTGATCTTGCGCAAGTGCGGCTGGAAATCCACCCCGCGACGCAAGGTCATGCCCGTCGCCAGTACATCCAGCACCGTCAACTGAATGATCCGCGAGGTCATCGGCATGTAGATGTCGGTGTCTTCCGGCAACGGAATGTTCAGGCTCACCGTACTGGCCTTGGCCAGCGGCGAATTTTCGGCGGTCACGCCCAGCACCGAGGCGCCGTTTTCCCGCGCAATACGTGCTACTTCCACCAGTTCACGGGTACGCCCGGTGTAGGAAATGATCACGAACAACTCCCCGGTGTGGGCCACCGAGGCGATCATCCGCTGCATCAGCACATCGGCGTGGGCCGTGACCGACAGGTTGAAACGGAAAAACTTGTGCAGCGCGTCCATGGCCACCGGCGCCGAAGCACCCAGGCCGAAGAAGTGGATCTGCCGAGCCTGGATCAGCAGGTCGACGGCCTTGCTGATCAGGTTCGGGTCCAGGGCCTGGCAGGCGCTGTCGAGGGACGCGATGGCACTGCCGAAGATCTTCTGGGTGTAGGCCTCCGGGTTATCATCGGCCTCCACCGCGCGGCTGACATACGCCGCGCCGCTGGCCAGGCTTTGCGCCAGCTGCAATTTAAGTTCAGGGTAACCACTCACGCCGAACGAGCGGCAGAAGCGGTTCACTGTAGGTTCGCTGACCGAAGCGGCCTGGGCGAGGGCGGCGATAGAGAAGCGGGTCGCCTGCTGCGGGTTGAGCAGGATGACCTCGGCGACTTTACGTTCAGCCTTGTTCAGTTCTTCGAGGCGTTTCTGGATCTGTTCCAGTAGATTTCGCACGCGGTCCATTCATGTTTCCTTAGGGCGACGATGCAAATAAGGGTCGTCAACCAATCGACGAGCGGCCCTTTGCGGTGGCCTATCCTACTGAGGGTAGTTGAACACCACCACTCGGAATACGTTTTTCGGGAAAATGTTGTGGTTATTACTACATTTTTCCTTGAGTGATGCCTTAAAAAAAGGTATTTGTAGCTTAACTTGATAAAAGAACAAACATCATGCCTTCGATAACCGTAGAACCCTGCACCTTTGCCCTGTTTGGCGCCTTGGGTGATCTGGCGCTGCGCAAGTTATTTCCTGCCCTCTATCAACTCGATGGTGCGGGCCTGCTGCACGAAGACACGCGCATCCTGGCCCTGGCCCGTGAGGCCGGTTCCGAGCAACAGCACCTGGCCCACATTGAAAAAGAATTGCGTGGTTACGTTGGCAAGGAACTGGACGAAACCGTCGCCCAGCGTTTCCTGGCCCGCCTGACGTACCTGCATGTCGACTTCCTGAAGGCCGATGACTACGTCGCCCTGGCAGAGAACGCCGGCACCGAACAACGCCTGATCGCCTACTTCGCTACCCCGGCGGCGGTGTATGGCGCGATCTGCGAGAACCTGTCCAAGGTCGGCCTGGCGGAAAATACCCGCGTGGTCCTGGAAAAACCCATCGGCTCGGACCTGGATTCCTCGCGCAAGGTCAACGACGCAGTGGCGCAGTTCTTCCCGGAAAACCGCACCTACCGCATCGACCACTACCTGGGCAAAGAGACCGTCCAGAACCTGATCGCCCTGCGTTTTGCCAACAGCCTGTTTGAAACCCAGTGGAACCAGAACTACATCTCCCACGTGGAAATCACCGTGGCCGAGCAAGTAGGCATCGAAGGTCGCTGGGGCTATTTCGACAAGGCCGGGCAGCTGCGGGACATGATCCAGAACCACCTGCTGCAGCTGCTGTGCCTGATCGCCATGGACCCGCCCGCCGACCTGTCTGCCGACAGTATTCGGGACGAGAAGGTCAAGGTGCTCAAGGCCCTGGCGCCCATCAGCCCGGACGGCCTGACCACCCAGGTGGTGCGTGGCCAATACATCGCCGGCTACAGCGCCGGCAAGCCGGTACCGGGTTACCTGGAAGAAGAGAACTCCAACACCCAGAGCGACACCGAGACCTTCGTCGCCCTGCGTGCCGATATCCGTAACTGGCGTTGGGCCGGGGTGCCGTTCTACCTGCGTACCGGCAAGCGCATGCCGCAAAAACTGTCGCAGATCGTCATCCACTTCAAGGAACCGTCCCACTACATCTTCGCCCCGGAGCAGCGCTTGCAGATCAGCAACAAACTGATCATCCGCCTGCAACCGGACGAAGGGATTTCCTTGCGCGTGATGACCAAGGAGCAGGGCCTGGACAAGGGCATGCAACTGCGCAGCGGCCCGCTGCAACTGAATTTTTCCGACACCTATCGCAGCGCACGGATTCCCGATGCCTACGAGCGGCTGTTGCTGGAAGTAATGCGTGGCAACCAGAACCTGTTTGTGCGCAAAGATGAAATCGAAGCTGCGTGGAAGTGGTGTGACCAGTTGATCGCCGGATGGAAAAAATCCGGTGATGCGCCCAAGCCGTACGCGGCGGGGTCCTGGGGGCCAATGAGCTCGATTGCACTGATCACGCGGGACGGGAGGTCTTGGTATGGCGATATCTGATTTGAAACTGCCTCAGGGCGTGACTGCCCATGAGTACCGCAACCCGGTGCTGCTGGCGGATGGCTTGGCCAATGACGTGGCCGAACAACTGCGCGCGGCCATCAGTGCCCGTGGCGAGGCGACCCTGGTGGTGTCCGGCGGCCGCAGCCCGGTGGCGTTCTTCCAGAACCTCGCCAAGCAAGGCCTGGACTGGTCCAAGGTGACCATCACCCTGGCCGACGAGCGCTGGGTGCCGGTGGAACATGCCGACAGCAATGCCGGCCTGTTGAAGAAGTATTTGCTGCAAGGCCCGGCGGCCAAGGCCAAGTTCCTGAGCCTGTACAGCGTCGCCGCCACCCTTGACGACGCTGCCGAGCAGGCCGATCGCCTGCTGGCCGAGTTGCCGGCGATTGATGTGCTGGTACTGGGCATGGGCGACGACGGCCACACCGCGTCGCTGTTCCCCAACAGCCCGAACCTGGCTGAAGCGTTGAAGCCGGACGGCAGCCGTCGTTGCTGGCCGATGCTGGCGCCGACTGTGCCGCACCAGCGCCTGACCATGAGTCGCGCGCTGCTGGCCACCGCCCACTACACCGTGCTGTCGATTTCCGGCAGCTCGAAATTGACCACCTTGAGCGCCGCGCTGGCCAGTGACGACGTTGCTGCCATGCCGATACGCGCGTTTTTGCAACCTACTCTAGAGATTTACTGGTGCCCATGAGCCAAGGATCAGCCGCGATGAACAGCCCTCAACCTACCGTTTCCATGGCGGACAAAGTTGCCTTGATCGACAGCCTCTGCGCCAAGGCGCGGATCCTGCCGGTGATCACCATTGCCCGTGAACAGGACATCCTGCCGCTGGCCGATGCCCTGGCAGCCGGTGGTTTGACCGCACTGGAAGTGACCCTGCGTTCGCAGTTCGGCCTCAAGGCCATCCAGGTACTGCGTGAGCAGCGTCCGGAGCTGTGCACCGGTGCCGGTACCGTGCTGGATCGTCATATGCTGGAAGCGGCCGAAGTGGCCGGTTCGCAATTTATCGTCACCCCCGGGATTACCCGTGACCTGCTGGAAGCCTCGGTACACAGCTCGATTCCGCTGTTGCCGGGCATCAGCAATGCCTCCGGGATCATGGAAGGTTATGGCCTGGGTTATCGCCGCTTCAAGCTGTTCCCGGCTGAAGTCAGCGGTGGCGTGGCGGCGATCAAGGCCCTGGGCGGCCCGTTTGGCGAAGTGAAATTCTGCCCGACTGGCGGTGTTGGGCCGGCCAACATCAAGAGCTACATGGCGTTGAAAAATGTGATGTGCGTGGGCGGTAGCTGGATGCTTGATCCGGAGTGGGTCAAGAACGGCGACTGGGCACGCATCCAGGAAACCACCGCCGAGGCGCTGGCCCTGCTGGACTGATTGGATTTACCGAATCGTTGTTGCTGTGTTCTACGGCATTTTTGCGGTGCACTTGGTCGGTGTACCGCTTTTTTTTGCCTGCGGAAAATGGCCCACTCCCACTGTAGGAGCGAGCTTGCTCGCGAAAAAACCGAGAGCACCGCTGGGTGTCAGGTTTCCCGTGTCATCGTTAACGACCTTCGCGAGCAAGCTCGCTCCTACAGTGATATCGCGCTCAGTTCGGTGATGGCTTTGATCAGCGCATGAATGTCCGCCGCTGACGTCAAAAAGCCTGGTGTCACCCGAATACAACTGCCGAACGAGGCCCCGCTGCGGGTTGTGGTGAAGAGGTTGTATTCCTTGAGCAGTCGGTCCGCCATCACCTGTTGATCCGGCTGATGAGTGAACTTGAACGACGTAATCGCGCAGTACAGCCGTGGATCATCCGGCGTCAGCACTTCAATCCCCGGCAACTGCCGCACCTCACTCACCCACAAATCCCGCAGGTAGTTGAGTCGGGCACCCTTGGCCTTCGAACCGCCCAACAAGCGATGCTCCTCGAACACCAGCGGCAAGGTCATCAACGCCGGGAAATTCGGCGTACTGTATGGCGTGCGGGCACGTACATCGGTGGCCGGGTAATGAAACTCACCCATGTCCGGATCAATGTCCGCCAAGCGTTGTGGGTCGATGTAGATAAAGCCCAGGGTCAACGGCGCACCGATCCACTTGTGCAGGTTGAAACCGGCAAACGCGATACCCAACTGCGCCAGGTTGAACTCGATCTGCCCCAGCGCATGGGCGCCATCGAGGATCACATCAATTCCATGTTCCCTGGCAGCGCCGGCAATCGCCTCCACCGGCATCACCAGCCCGGTGCGGTGGGTCACGTAGGTCAGTGCCAGCAGTTTCAGGCGGGGATAGCGCAGGAACGCATCGCGATACGTCTGCACCAGGCTGTCGAAACTGGCCGGGTGTTCGTGGGCAATCTCGATCACTTCTACACCGCGATTCTGCGCCAGCCAGCGCATGGCGCCCTTGACGGTGTCGTACTCCAGGTCGCTGATCAGCACCTGGTCGCCGGGCTGCAAGCGGTTGTAGTTGCGGATCAGCGACTGCAACGCATCCGAGGCGCAGCGGGTGAGGGCGATGGCTTCAGGATCGGCGTCCATCAACTGCGCCAACTGGTTACGGATCTCGACGTTTTCGCCCTGCTCGAAACGCTGGCGCACATGGATCGAGTTGCTGCGGTTGATGAAGGCGACGTTGTCCTGATACTGCTCAAGTACCGCGCGGCTCATGCGCCCGAAGTAACCGTTTTCGAGGTTGATCGGGCCGGGCTCCAGGTCGTAGCGCTGGGCGATGGCGTGCCAGTGTTGTTCGTCGCGGGTACTGTCCATGTGCGTGCTCTATTAATGACGAGGGGAGGGCTTGCCGTGCTTGGCGCGTAGGGGTTCCAGCAGTTCGGATAAACCGTTGTGGTCGATTTCCTGCATCAGGGCCAGCAACCCGCCCAGTTCACCATGGGGGAAACCTTCACGGGCGAACCAGTTCAGGTAGGGGCCGGGCAAGTCGGCAATGATCCGGCCCTTGTACTTGCCGAAGGGCATTTCGCGGGTGATCAGCAGTTCAAGTTTTTCAGGGTTCATTGCGGCTTCAGGTGTTTGAGTCGGTGCTTTGGAAAATACAGGCATTCTGCATGGAGGCCAAATGACAGATCATGCAAATAAAGCGGATACAGATTTTTGTGTATTGGCTAACTTATTGAAATTTAAGTAATAAATTGTTTTTCAAAAGCTGGCACGGGCGCTGCAATTACTAATACACGTTTCTTAACCCGCGAAGGAATTGAAAAATGACTGATATCAACAAAGAATCGATCTCCGTACTCAACGACCTGATCGAGACCAGCAAAGACGGCCAGGAAGGCTTC
This sequence comes from Pseudomonas sp. KK18, assembly GCF_037094675.1. Lineage (NCBI taxonomy): Bacteria > Pseudomonadati > Pseudomonadota > Gammaproteobacteria > Pseudomonadales > Pseudomonadaceae > Pseudomonas > Pseudomonas sp. KK18. Next base: position 5,655,312 of record NZ_CP146605.1, on the reverse strand, counting down.
AAGACCTGCGCAGAAGACATCAAGCACCCTGAACTCAAAGCCCTGTTTGCCAAACGTTCCGTTGATTGCGGTACCGCCGCTGCCGAACTGCAGACCGCAGTAAGAGCACTGGGTGGTGATCCGGAAAAATCCGGTAGCGTCGCCGGTGCCTTGCACCGTGGTTGGGTCGACGTGAAGTCGATGGTGACCGGTAAAGACGAAGAAGCCGTGCTGAACGAAGCCGAGCGCGGTGAAGACCACGCACTGAAGGCTTACAAAGAAGCGATCGAGAAGATCAACAAGCACAACCTGCTGGGCATTCGTGACCTGGTAGAGCGTCAGTTCCACGGCGCGCAACGCAACCACGACCAGGTGAAAGCCCTGCGTAACCAGGCTCGCGCTCAGTCTTGAGCCCCGCCTGAATAAAAAAGCCCCGCAGATGCGGGGCTTTTTCATGGGCGTTCGTTCAACCGATGCTGATGGCCGGCAGTTCGGTCAGGGTCACGGTCTGCTGCTTGCGTGGCGCGAGGATCTCGGCTTCGCCATCCACCACCAGTTCATCGCGCTGGTTGAATACGCGGGTGGCGATACGCACGCGGAATTTCGGCAGCTTCTCGAGGATTTCCAGACGCACGGTCAGGGTGTCGCCGATTTTGACCGGCTTCTGGAAGGTCATTTGCTGGCCGATGTATATCGTGCCGGGCCCAGGCAACTCGCACGCAACCGCCGCGCTGATCAGGGCGCCGCTGAACATGCCGTGGGCAATGCGCTCCTTGAACATGGTCGCCTTGGCGAATTCGGCGTCCAGATGCACCGGGTTGTGGTCGCCGGACATTGCCGCGAACAACTGGATATCGCGCTCTTCGACGGTCTTGCTGTAGCTGGCGGTCTGGCCGACTTCGAGGGCTTCGTAAGGCGTGTTGGTAACCTGGGTCATCAGTTGGTGCATCCTGTGGCTAATCAGAAATCTTAATATATTGATTTTAAACGAAAAATCATTCGCAGCGAGTAGGGCGGCGCAGCACTGCTGCCTGGGCCAGCCACGTCAGCACGTCGGCTGTGACCGCATCACGGTTGGTTTCGTTGAATAATTCGTGGCGCGCCTGTGGGTAAATGCTCAGCTCCAGGTGCTGGCAGCCGGCTTCACGCAACGCATTGGCCAGACTTTTGAGACGCTTGCCTTCACTGACCGGATCACATTCACCGCCCATTATCAGGATGGGCAGCCCCGGGTCTATCTGAGCGAGATTGGACGCTTTGCTGATTTGCTGCAAGCCGCCCAGCAGGTCGATCCACAGCTGGTTGGTGCAACGGAAGCCGCAAAGCGGGTCGCTGACGTACTTGTCGACCTCGGCCGGGTCACGGCTGAGCCAGTCGAAAGCGGTGCGATTGGGTTTGAACGCCTTGTTGAACGATCCAAATGACAGGAAATCAATCAGCGCACTGCGCCCGCGCAACCCCTGGCGCAGGCGTTCGACATGGGCAATCACCTTGGCCGCGCCGTACAGCGCCACCGGCTGGAAATTCGAGCCGCTGAGAATCGCCCCGTTAAGGCTCGCGCTGTGGTGCAGCAGGTACGCCTGGGCAATGTAGCTGCCCATGCTGTGGCCCAGCAGGATGATCGGCACCCCCGGCGCTTGCTGGCCGATATGCTGGTTGAGGCTCGCCAGGTCGCCCACCACCTTGTTCCAGCCGTCTTTCTCGGCGAACAGCCCCAGGGTGCCCTCGTCGGCGGTACGCCCGTGGCCGCGCTGGTCGGGGGCGTACAGGCCGTAGCTGGCATCACACAACGCCTGGGCCAGGCGGGCATAGCGGCCACTGTGCTCGGCCATGCCGTGGGCCAGCATGATCAGCGCCTTGGGCGGCCCGTCCGGCAGCCACTGGTTGACGTACACCCGACTGCGGTCATTCGCGGTCAGCCAGAAAGTGGTGTGGTTCATGGCGCTTCCTTTGCTCAGGGTCGTTGCAGTGTATAGCTCATTCACCGCAGGCCGCTGGATCAGCGCTGGCCTTGGCGGGGAGATTCACACAATCAATGACGCATCTTGTTGTATTTGCCTGATTGACCATAGCTGCTAACGTCCCCAAAGCTCCGCTTTCATCGCAACATCAAAAGCGGCCGGACCACTCAGGTAAGAGGACAAGAATAATGCAACCTGATTTCTGGAATGACAAACGCGCAGCCGGGGTTCCCAACGAGATCGACCTCACAGCCTATAAATCGGTGATCGAAGTCTTCGAGCGTTCCTGCAAGACCTTTGCCGATCGTCCGGCGTTCAGCAACATGGGGATCACCCTGACCTACGCCGAGCTGGATCGGCGCAGCGCCGCGTTCGCCGGTTACCTGCAGTGGCACACCGACCTCAAGCCGGGTGACCGCATTGCCGTGCAGATGCCCAACGTCCTGCATTATCCGATTGCCGTGTTCGGCGCCCTGCGCGCCGGGCTGATCGTGGTCAACACCAACCCGTTGTACACCCCGCGGGAAATGCGTCACCAATTCAAGGATGCCGGCATTCGTGCGCTGGTGTACCTGAACCTGTTTGGCTCGCGGGTTGAAGAAGTCAGCAAGGACACCGAGATCGAATACCTGATCGAAGCGAAGATGGGCGACTTCATGCCTGCCGCCAAGGGCTGGCTGATCAACACCGTGGTCGACAAGGTGAAGAAGATGGTCCCGGCCTATAACCTGCCGCAAGCCATCTCCTTCAAGCGCGCCCTGCGCATGGGCGCCGGCCAGGCACTCAACCGCCACCCGGTGACCCTCGACGACATCGCGGTGCTGCAATACACCGGCGGCACCACCGGCCTGGCCAAGGGCGCGATGCTTACCCACGGCAACCTGGTGGCCAACATGCAGCAAGTGCGGGCGTGTATGTCGCAACTGGGGGACGACGGCCATCCGCTTATCAAGGAGGGGCAGGAGGTGATGGTGGCGCCGCTGCCGCTGTACCACATCTATGCCTTCACCGCGAATTGCATGTGCATGATGGTGTCGGGCAACCACAACGTGCTGATCACCAATCCCCGGGACATCGGCGGCTTTATCAAGGAGCTGAAAAAGTGGCGCTTCACCGGGCTGCTGGGGCTCAACACCCTGTTCGTGGCCTTGATGGACCACCCGGACTTCAAGAGCCTGGATTTCTCCCACCTCAAGCTCACCAACTCCGGCGGCACCGCACTGGTCAAGGCCACGGCCGAGCGCTGGCAGCAACTGACCGGCTGCGCGATTGGTGAAGGCTACGGCTTGACCGAAACCTCACCGGTGGCCAGCACCAACCCCTATGGCGGCAAATCGAAGCTGGGCACCGTGGGCATTCCGGTGCCGGGCACGGCGATGAAGATCATCGACGACAACGGCGCGGAGCTGCCGCTGGGCGAGCGGGGCGAGCTGTGCATCAAGGGCCCGCAAGTGATGAAGGGCTACTGGCAGCAGCCGGTGGCGACCGCCGAGACCCTGGACGCCGAAGGCTGGCTCAAGACCGGCGATATAGCGGTGATCGACCCGGACGGCTTTGTGCGCATCGTTGATCGCAAGAAGGATCTGATCATCGTCTCGGGGTTCAACGTGTACCCCAACGAGATCGAAGACGTGGTGATGGCGCATCCGGCGGTGGCCAGCTGCGCGGTGATCGGCGTGCCGGACGAGCGTACCGGCGAGGCGGTGAAGCTGTTTGTGGTGGCCCGTGCCCAGGGCGTGAGCCTTGAAGAGCTGAAGACCTACTGCAAGGCCAACTTCACCGGCTACAAGGTGCCCAAGCATATTGTGTTGCGTGAGTCGTTGCCGATGACGCCGGTGGGCAAGATCCTGCGGCGCGAATTGCGCGACATAGCCTGATTTGAAATAAGGTCAAAAAATGTGGGAGCGGGCTTGCTCGCGAAAGCGGTGTACCAGTCGACATATCCTGTGACTGACACTGCGCTTTCGCGAGCAAGCCCGCTCCCACATTTGGTTTTTATTCATTCAGTTTAAATGCGTAGATGCCCATTCCAGAGCCCTTTCTTGGCTTATAGAATCTTTGCTCTAAAAATGACCATTAGATATTCTTGAGTCATGTTTATGACCGTAGGGGCCTCTTTTGGCTCTAGGCGGCCCTTGGCAAAGCTGCTACTCTCGGCGCGCTTTGTGACCTCTTGGCCTGCTTTTAACCGCCAGACTCACCCAAAAACAAACAAATAATAATCGCATCAAATGCGATGAATGAATTCGCGTCGCTGAGGAGTGGGCTTCCATGATCGAAGACTTTTGGAAGGATAAGTACCCCGCCGGGATTGCTGCAGAAATCAATCCAGACGAGTATCCGAATATTCAGGCGGTACTGAAGCAGTCCTGCCAACGCTTCGCCAACAAACCGGCTTTCAGCAACCTGGGCAAGACAATCACCTACGGTGAACTGTACGAACTGTCCGGCGCCTTCGCCGCTTACCTGCAACAGCATACCGACTTGCAGCCCGGTGATCGAATCGCCGTGCAACTGCCCAACGTCCTGCAATACCCGGTCGCCGTGTTCGGTGCCATCCGTGCCGGCCTGATCGTGGTCAACACCAACCCGCTGTACACCGCGCGGGAAATGGAACACCAATTCAACGACTCCGGTGCCAAGGCCCTGGTCTGCCTGGCCAACATGGCGCACCTGGCTGAAAAAGTCGTGCCCAAGACTTCCGTCCGGCACGTGATCGTCACCGAAGTCGCCGACCTGTTGCCGCCGCTCAAGCGCCTGCTGATCAACAGCGTCATCAAGTACGTGAAGAAGATGGTCCCGGCCTATCACTTGCCCAAGGCGATCAAGTTCAACGACGTATTGGCCAAGGGCCACGGCCAGCCGGTGAACGAAGTCAGCCCCGCCAGCGACGAAGTCGCCGTGCTGCAATACACCGGCGGCACCACGGGCGTGGCCAAGGGCGCGATGCTGACCCACCGCAACCTCGTCGCCAACATGCTGCAGTGCAAGGCGCTGATGGGCTCCAACCTGAATGAAGGTTGCGAGATCCTGATTACCCCGCTGCCGCTGTACCACATCTATGCCTTCACCTTTCATTGCATGGCGATGATGCTGATCGGCAACCACAACATCCTGATCAGCAACCCGCGCGACCTGTCGGCGATGGTCAAGGAACTGTCGAAGTGGAAGTTCAGCGGCTTTGTCGGCCTGAACACCCTGTTTGTTGCCCTGTGCAACAACGATGCCTTCCGCAAGCTGGATTTCTCGGCGCTGAAGGTCACCCTGTCAGGCGGCATGGCCCTGCAACTGGCGGCGGCCGAGCGCTGGAAAGCGGTCACCGGCTGCTCCATCTGCGAAGGTTACGGCATGACCGAAACCAGCCCGGTGGCCACCGTGAACCCGATCCAGAACATCCAGATCGGCACCATCGGCATTCCGGTGCCGTCGACCCTGTGCAAGGTCATCACCGATGACGGCGTCGAGCTGGCACTGGGTGAAGTGGGCGAGTTGTGCGTCAAGGGCCCGCAAGTGATGAAGGGCTACTGGCAGCGCGAAGACGCCACCGCCGAGATCCTCGACAGCGAAGGCTGGCTGAAGACCGGTGACATCGCGATCATCCAGCCGGATGGCTACATGCGCATTGTCGACCGCAAGAAGGACATGATTCTGGTCTCCGGTTTCAACGTCTACCCCAACGAGCTTGAAGACGTGCTGGCGACCCTGCCGGGCGTGCTGCAATGCGCGGCCATTGGTGTGCCGGACGAGAAGTCCGGGGAACACATCAAGATCTTCATCGTGGTCAAGCCGGGTGCCAGCCTGACCAAAGACCAGGTGATGGAGCACATGCGCGCCAACGTCACCGGCTACAAGGTGCCCAAGGCCGTGGAATTCCGCGATGCGCTGCCGACCACCAACGTGGGCAAGATCCTGCGCCGCGAACTGCGGGATGAAGAACTGAAAAAGCTGGGTTTGAAGAAGTAAATCGGCCCCAACAAAAAGCCCCGCAGATGCGGGGCTTTTTATTGAACGCTGATTCCGCCACTTGGAATGCAATCCAATGTGGGAGCGGGCTTGCTCGCGAAAGCGGAGTATCAGTGACATATCGGTGACTGACACTCCGCTTTCGCGAGCAAGCCCGCTCCCACAGTTTTTACCGTATTCCTACAGTGCGAACTGCGCGAAGCTCACACCGGCACCGGCCGGGCGTACGTCCTTGAGGAACGAGTCCTTGTCGGCACTCAGCTCGAGGGTAATCTCCGGCTTACGCTTGCCAGCATTGCGCACCACCAGCCCTTCAAGCTTCTCGCGCAAAAACACCGTTGGCACCTTCAAGTGCAGCAACTGGTCGCTCTCGGCGTTGTGCATCAACAAGTGGATCCACTCGTACTGGCCCACGGCAATCCGGCCCACCGGCAGGTCGAACCACCAGATGTTGCGTTTGCGGTCCAGGTCGGTGAAGTGGCAGTTGTTGACACCGAGTACGGCACCGCCCAGTTCCTGGTTTCTGCGGGCAATGGCCTGTGCTTTATTGAGTTTCATAACCTTCCTACGGGATCTGTTACCCAGCGCTTGCGCCTGGATGTGCCCGGCATTCTCGTGGGTTGGCCGCAAAACATAAAGCCAAACCTGTACGGCGCGATGAAATGCCGCTGAAAAAATAATTGAAACTCTCTGGAAAGGCCAAGGGTCAACGATTACGTAGTGACCAAAATCCTTGATTGTTCCCAGGAGAAATACCATGAGTAGCACATCGGATAAGGCAAAAGGTTTGGCGAACGAAGCCGTAGGCAACATCAAGCAAGGTGTTGGCAAAGTCACCGGCAACGACAAGTTGCGGGCTGAAGGCGTGGTTCAGGAAAAGAAAGGTGAAGTGCAAAAAGCAGTCGGCGACACCAAGGACGCAGTAAAGAAAGCGGTCAAATAGTCCCGACCTGGCTGCCTGCACTCCAGCAGCCCGACGGCCATCCACGGATGGCCGTTTTTGTGTCACCTGCAGTGATTAAAGTTTGGAAATTGTTTCAAGGTCGCCAAATAAGCTACCTTGATGTAGAAAACGGCCCCTGAGTCGCCCACGAACTCAACTTTTTGCGGCGAAAGGAGACGCTATGATTTTTCCGGTATTACAAGGCTTGCCCCTGCACAAAGTGCTGGTGCGCACTGTCACAGAGTTCCTCGATGACGAGATGCCTACGTACGCCTCGGCGCTGGCCTACCAGATGCTGTTCTCGCTGTTTCCCTTCCTGCTGTTCCTGATTGCCCTGATCGGTTTCCTGCACCTGCCGGACTTCTTCACCTGGCTGCGCATGCAATCGGAACTGGTATTGCCGCCCCAGGCCCTGGAGCAGGTCAACCCGGTGATCGACCAGTTGCAGCAATCCAAGGGTGGCCTGTTGTCGGTGGGTATCGTGATCGCGCTGTACACCGCCTCGGCGGGTGTGCGCCTGATGATGAGTGCGATGAATGCCGCCTATGACGTGGTGGAAGGCCGACCGATCTGGAAGCGCTTCCCGCTGTCGATTTTCTACACCGTAGGCTTCGCCGGCATGCTGTTGGCCGCCGCCGCCTTGATGGTGCTCGGGCCGCAGGTAATGGAATGGCTGGCGGGGCAGATCGGCATGCAGGAATTCGTGGTCACGCTGTGGACCATCCTGCGTTGGCCGCTGATCGTCATCCTGTTGATGTTCTCCGTGGCGTTGATGTACTACGTGATGCCTGACGTGAAGCAGAAGTTTCGCTTTATCACCCCGGGATCGGTCCTGGCGGTGGTGGTCTGGATCGTCGCTTCCCTGGGTTTTGGCTACTACGTCAAAACCTTTGCCGACTACAACGCCATGTATGGCAGTATCGGCGCGATCATTGTGCTGCTGTTGTACTTCTACATCTCGGCTGCCGTGCTGTTGCTGGGGGCGGAGATGAACGCGGTGATCGAACACATGTCGGCCGAAGGCAAGGATCCTGGTGAAAAGGACTTTGGCGAGCACGACGAAAAAAAGCATGTCTCAGGCCTTGGCCGCGACCCTTCCCTCAAGCCCACTACCGATGAAGTCTGATCGATGATCCGTGAAATCCTGAAAATGGGCGATGAGCGCCTGCTGCGTATTGCCCCGCCGGTTCCGCCGGAAATGTTCGACAGCCCCGAGCTGTGGCAGTTGATTGATGACATGTTCCAGACCATGGAACACGTCGGCGGCGTCGGCCTGGCCGCACCGCAGATTGGAGTGGACCTGCAACTGGTGATCTTCGGTTTCGAGAGCAGCGAACGCTACCCGGACGCGCCCGCCGTGCCCCAGACCATCCTCATCAACCCGCTGATCACGCCCCTTAGCCCGGTGCTGGAAGAAGGTTATGAAGGGTGCCTGTCGGTGCCTGGTTTGCGTGGGGCAGTGGACCGTTACCAGCAGATTCGCTACGAAGGGTTTGACCCCAAGGGCGAGCCGATTGTGCGGATTGCCGAAGGCTTTCACGCGCGGGTGGTACAGCACGAGTGCGATCACCTGATCGGCCGGCTGTACCCATCGCGGATTACCGATTTCAGCAAGTTCGGGTTTATCGAAGTGATGTTCCCGGATATGGATCCTACGGCAGACGAATAACCCTCAGGCAAAACACACATCAAACTGTGGGAGCGGGCTTGCTCGCGAAAGCGGAGTGCCAGTCACCGAAGATATAGACTGATCCACCGCATTCGCGAGCAAGCCCGCTCCCACATTTGTTCTGTGTGCATTCAGCTTATTTTGCGGGCTTCACAAACCGCAACGTCATCCGGTCCGACTCACCAATCGCCACATACCTCGCCTTGTCCTTTTCCCCCAACGTCAACGCCGGCGGCAAGGTCCAGACCCCATCCGGGTAGTCCTTGGTATCTTTCGGGTTGGCATTCACCTCGCTCTGCCCCTCAAGCTTGAACCCCGCATCCGTCGCCAGTTTCACCACATACGCGGTGGTCAGGTAACCGCTGTGCTTGATGTCTTCCAGCGACGCCCCGTCCTTGGCCCGGTGATCCACCACCCCCAGCACGCCGCCCGGTTTCAACACCTTGAAGAACGCCTCGAACATCGCCGGCGCCGTATCCGCCATCACCCAGTTATGCACGTTGCGAAAGGTCAGCACGGTGTCGGCCGAGCCAGGCTTGCCCAGCACCGGAGCCTTGGGGTCGAACTCGGCGAAGCCGGCCTTGGAATAATGCACCGGGTCTGCGGCGAATTTCTTTTTCAGGTTTTCTTCTGATGTACGCGCGTAGGCACTGCTGTTCGGCGCCTGCACGGCGGCGATGTAGTGGCCGTTATCCTTGAGCAGCGGCGCCAGCAGCTCGCTGTACCAGCCACCACCGGGGGTGATTTCGATCAGGGTCTGGTCGGCCCGCAGGCCAAAGAATTCCAGGGTCTGCTGCGGGTGACGATACCCATCACGCGCGCTGTTGGCCGGCACGCGCCAACTGCCGGCGAGCACGGTTGCATACTGCTCGGCGGAAACCGGCGCTTCGGCTGCCTGGCTCAAGGCCGGGGCGAGGAGGGCTGCAAGGGATAAGGCTGCAAGGGTCGCTTTCATGATCATCCTGTAATGGGCCGCTGGTGCCGCCGAGGCTAGCATGGGGCCCACAACGGCTGATCACACTTTATTGAAGGTCGACCTCACCAACGGTTCTAAGCCCATGGCGATCATCGGCTTGTTGCGTTTGTAGCGCACCAGGCGCTCCGACAAGGACTGCGGCAGCAACGTGTCCTGGGTAAAACCCTGGCGTTGATAAAAGCCTTCCAGGTCCGGATGGCACAGCAGCCACACCGTGCCTTCAACGCTTGCGACCGAGGCGCGAATCAATTGCGCCGCCAGCCCCTGGCCACGCAGCGCCGGGTCGACAAACAGCCCGGTCAACCACTGCCCACCCTCCACCGGCGTCAGGCACAGCCCCGCGACAATCTCATTGCCCTTGGCCACCCACAACTGGCCCCCCTTGAGGGCCTTCATTGTCGAGTTATGGCTGCGGTAGAACTTGTTCAGCAGCGGCCACAACGGCTCTGCCAGTCGGTCGATGTGCAACTCGGGCATGGTTTTCAAACACGCGAATCCAGGGGGTGCAGATTATAAGTCGGGCAAAGCGCCTTCTGTTGGGCAATCGGTGTTATACCCAGTGTTACATCCCCTGTAAGTGGAGCACGCATCATGGCCAAAGGTCTGAATTCCAAGAAAGCTGACAAGAAAAAACCGGCAAAGACCGCCGATGAAAAACGCGCCGAGAAAAAGGCCAAGAAAACCGACAGCAACCTGTTCGGTCATTAAGTTCTAAGCTAAGCACCAAACGATCTGCAAGATTTTCCCGCCCCATTGCACAGAGCAGGATGAAGCCGACTTTTTCGTCGGCCACGCCTGCCCTGAGCTGCCGATGTCCAACTACCTTGATGAAACCCAGCGCCGGGAAATCGAAGCCCTGGCCCAGACCTTTACCGCCCGCACCGAGTGGCCGACCTGGCTGCTGTTGATCGGCGTCTATGCCGGCTGGTTTGCGGTGATCCTCGCCAGCCACTGGCTTGGCCTGTGGCTGAGTACCGCACTGTTGATCCCGCTCGTGACGCTGTGGATGTCCCTGCAACACGAACTGCTGCACGGCCATCCCACCCGCTTCACTGCTTTGAACAAACTCCTCGGCTACGCACCGTTTGCCGTCTGGTACCCCTACACCCTGTACCGCAACTGCCACCTGGTGCACCACAACGACGAAGACCTGACGGTGCCCGGTGTCGACCCGGAAAGCCGCTACCTGAATCAGCGGCAGTGGGACGACAGTTCGCTGTTCGAGCGCACCTTGCATTGGCTGACCAAGACCGTCCTGGGGCGCTTCCTGTTGGGTTCGCCGCTGGCGCTGTGGAAGCTGGCGCGCAACGAGGTCAGGCGTCTGCGCGAAGGCCAGCGCCAGGCGTGGCTGATGTGGCTGAGCCATGGCACCGTGACCGTGCTGATGCTGACCTTCATCGCCCACTACAGCGTGCTGCCGGTGTGGCACTACGTGGCGCTGGTCAGCGTGCCGGCCTTGTCGGTGGCGGCGATCCGTTCCTACTATGAGCATCGCCCGCACCCACAACCGGAACAGCGCACGGTGCTTAACGAAGCCGCCTGGCCGTGGACCTGGCTGTTCCTCAACAATAACCTGCACCTGGTGCATCACGACTTGCCGAAGCTGCCGTGGTATTTGCTGCCCACCGTGTACCGCGCGCGCCGCGAACAATGGGTGGCGCGCAGCGGCGGGTTCCTGGTGCAGGGTTACGGCCAGTTGATCGGCCGTCACGGGCTCAAGGCCATCGACAGCCCACGGCACCCCTTTGCTTGAGAGACGACCATGAGTGACCGCTACGCCGAACTGCTGATGTACGTGGCGCCGCAGCAGGTGCAACAGGCCAATGAGCGCTGGCTTTCGCGCATCCTTGAGCGCCTGGGCGCGACCCGCCGCAAGGCTGATCATCTCGACCTGCGCAGCCTGTGGCGCGCCCCGCAATTGCTGCTGACGCAAACCTGCGGCTACCCGCTGATGACCGAGCTGCGCGGGCAAGTCCAGGTGATTGGCCGCCCGCGCTACGAATTGCCCCATAGCAGCGGCGGCCAGCATTGCAGCCTGCTGCTGACCCGCGACGACAATCCCCGCGTTGCCTTGGCGGACTTCCAAGACAGCCGCGGCGTGATCAACGGCCATGACTCCAACAGCGGCATGAACCTGCTGCGCGAACGCCTGGCGCCGCTGCAGCAGGCCGGTCGGTTCTTTGCCGAAGTCGGCATCAGCGGCGCCCATCGCGAAAGCCTGCGCTGGCTGCGGGAAAACCGCGCCGACCTTGCCGCCATCGACAGCGTGACCTACGACTACCTCGCCCGTTTTGCGCCAGAGGAAGTGGCCGGGCTGAGGATCGTCACTCGCAGCGCGCCCAGCCCGACGCTGCCTTACATCAGCGCGCCGGGCTCAAGTGAACACCTGCGGGAGGCCATGAACCTGGCCTTGCAGGATCTGCCCGAAGTGGTGCAAACCCTCGGCGTACACGAAGTGCTGCCCGCCACCGAAGCGGATTACCAGGTGCTGCTGGATTACCGGCAGCAGGCTGAAGCCGTGGGTTATCCACGCCTCCAATGATCGTTCCCACGCTCCGCGTGGGAAGGCATCCTGTGACGCTCTGCGTCACCATTTCAAAGCAGACGCAGAGCGTCCAAGGCGGCATTCCCACGCAGAGCGTGTGAACGATTGGTTATATAAAAATACCTTTTAAATATTATTAAAGAATAAGCAGCCTTGCTAGGATCGCTCCACCGGAACACCGGACATAACGCGCAACCTACTCAGATGGAGCCACTATGTCCGGCGCCGACACTTCTCACAGCGATTACGTGGGCGGATTGTTCCGCAGTCATTACGACTGGCTGTGCGGCCGTTTGCACCGCCATCTCGATTCCCGTGCCCACGCCGAAGACATCGCCGCCGACACCTTCGTCCAGCTCCTGAGTTCCCCGGGCGTGGCGCCGATCCGCCAGCCACGGGCCTTGCTCACCACCATTGCCCAACGCCTGATGTACCAGCTGTGGCGTCGCCGTGACCTGGAGCGCGCCTACCTCGACGCCCTCGACCAGGACGAAACCTCGCCCGCGCCATCCCCTGAAGATTTGGCGCAGATGCTCGAAGCCCTGCAGGCCATCGACCAGTTGCTCGACGGCTTGCCGGCCAAGGTCAAGGCGACCTTTCTGCTGTCGCAACTCAATGGCCTGACCTACCCGGAAATCGCGGCCGAGCTGGGCATTTCCCAACGCTCGGTCAGCGACTACATGACCCGTGCCGTCAACCGCTGCCTGCGGCTGTGCCTGGAATGAGCGACGAACTGATCGACAGCGCCACTCGCTGGGTGGTGTTGCTGCGCTCCGGCGAGGCGAGTGCCGCCGACTGGCAGCGTTACCATCAGTGGCGCGCCGCAGACCCGCGTCACGAAGCCTTGTGCCAACAACTGGAAACCCGCCTCGGTGTGTTTCAAATTCCGCAGACCCAAGGCGTCAGCGGCAAGGTATTGCAGCAGGCACTGGACGCGCCATCCAGCCGCCGCACCGTATTGCGCGGCGCCCTGGTGGGCGCTGGCCTGATGCTGGGCGCCGGTTGGCTGGCCCGGCCGGTGGTGGAGGATTTGACCGCCGATATCCGCACCGGCACCGGCGAACGGCGCACTGTAGAGCTGGCGGATGGCAGCGAGTTACTGCTCAACGCCCGCAGTGCCGCCGACATCCAGTTCGACCCACAACACCGCGTGGTGCGCCTGCGCGATGGCGAGTTGCTGGTGAAGATTGCCAGGGACAGCAACCGACCGTTTTTCATTCAGACCGATCAAGCTCGACTGCATGCCTTGGGCAATCGCCTGTTGCTGCGCGAGCGCGAAGGGCAGGGCCATGTGGTGGCGCTCAACGGCGCCCTGGAGATCGATGGCCAGAACGGCGAACGCCTGCAACTGGAGGCCGGGCACGAGGTGACTTACGACCGCTTCGGCTTCGGCCCGGTGCTGGCCAGTTCCTCGGGGGCGACGGCGTGGATCGACGGTTTCCTGCAAGTGCGCGACCGCCCGCTGGTGGAAGTGATCGACGCACTGCGCCCGTATCACAACGGTGTGCTGCGCCTCGATCCGGCGGTGGCAGGGTTGCGGGTCAGCGGCCTGTACCGCCTCGACAATCCCGACCAGATCCTCGACACCCTGGCACGCACCCTGCCGATCCACATCACCCGCCGGACCGGGTTGTGGGTGACCGTCAGTGCCGCCTGAAAACGGTTCACCTCGGTCAATGTGGGAGCTGGCTTGCCTGCGATGCGAGCACCTCGGCCTCGCAGATGTACCGCAGCGATACCATCGCAGCCTCGCTAAAGCTCGACAGCTCCCACAGTTGACCGCGTCGTTTCCGAATGTCGGTTCTAACGACATAACCAAACGATCTGCAAGTTTTCCCCCGGCCATCCCACATCACTCCCGTAAGCGCTGCGGGGAGCAGCGCTCAGGAGTTTCCTTGGGGGGAGCCAACGTGAGCCCATTCAACCGTACACCGCTTCGAACCTTTGCCCTGGTGCCGTTGGCCAGTCTGTTCCTGTCTTTCGCTGCCAGCGCCGAAGAGGCGCGCCAGGTCTACCACATCGCGCCCGGCCCGCTGGACGAAGTGCTGCTGAACATCAGCCGCCAGAGCGGCCAGGTGATTTCCTTCACGCCGCAGCTGGGCAATTATTCCTCGGCGCGGGTCGACGGTTCGCTGTCGGCGCAACAGGCGGTAGACGCCGCGCTCAAGGGCACCGGCCTGCAAGTCCAGGTCAGCCCGGACGGTGCATTCATCATCAAGGAAGGCGCCAAAGTCGCGCCTGCCAGCAACAGCATCAAGGCGCAAACCGCCGAAGCCCAGGCGCCGACCCTCGACCGTGTGGTCGCCATCGGTACCCGTCGCAGTGACGCCACGGCCCTCACCAGCAGCGCCCCGGTGGATGTGATCAACGCCGAAGAACTCAAGCAAACCGGCGCCACCAGCCTCAACCAGGCGCTGTTCCAACTGCTGCCCTCGTTCAACTTTCCGCAGAACAACAGCGCCACCCGCGGCCAGGATCCGAAAGGCGCCTCCCTGCGCGGCTTGTCCCCGGACCAGACCCTGGTGCTGATCAACGGCAAGCGCCGGCACACCTCGGCGGTGGTGAACATTTCCGGTGGCGTGCCGTTCATTGGCGCGCAGCCGGTGGACCTCGACATGATCCCCATCAGCGCCATCGACCACGTCGAAGTGCTGCGCGACGGTGCCTCGGCGCAATACGGTTCGGACGCGGTGGCGGGGGTGGTCAACATCGTGCTCAAGGAGCGCGACAGCGGTGGCGGCATCAACACCCAACTGGGCAAATACGCCCAGGGCGACGGCTTCAGCAAAACCACCGATGGCTGGTACGGCATCGGCTTGCCGGGGGATGGTTTCCTGACCCTGAGCTTCAACACCCTGAACAACAAACCCGATGACATCGGCGACAAATACGTCGCCGACGGCCAGGTACAAGACCCGCGCTGGGGCGGTGCCGGGCGCGACAAATACAACTTGGCGGCCAACGCCGAAATCGGCCTGAACGACCAATGGCGCCTCTACAGTTTCGCCACCTTCGGCCAGGACACTTCGGTGAACAACACGCCGCCGCTGCTGGCCAGCAGCCCGAACAACGTGGCCGGGATCTACCCCAACGGCACCATCCCGAAATACCGCTATCGCTATGAAGACGGCGCCGTCACCGTCGGCACCCGCTATGAAGACGAGAGCATCGGCCGCTTCGATTTGAGCGCCACCTATGGCCGCGACGAGCACGACGAACTGGCTTTCAACACCGTCAACCCGAGCTACGGGATCAACAGCCCGACCAAGTTCAACGTCGCCACCCTGGTCAACGACCAGACCAACATCACCCTGGATTACGCCAAGGATCTGAACGTCGACTGGTCGAGCCATCCACTCACCGTGTCGGCGGGCGTCGCCTACCGGCATGAGCAATACCGGCTGGAGGCCGGCGACTACGATTCCTATTCCTACGGTGGCATCGACGGCGTGCAGGTTGGCGCGGTGCAGGCTTCGGGCCTGACCCCGGACGACGCCGGCACCTTCAAGCGTGATGTGGGCGGCGTGTATTTCGGCCTGGAAAACCAGGTCACCGACAAGCTCCAGGTGGGCATTGCCGGGCGTACCGAGCACTACTCGGACTTCGGTTCAGCCACCACCGGCAAACTCTCGGCGCGCTATGACTTCACCCCGAAAGTCGGCCTGCGGGCCACGGTCAACAATGCCTACCACGCGCCCAGCCTGGGCCAGATCGGCACCTCCTGGACCACCACCACCAACCTCGACGCCAACGGCAACCCGGTGCTGACCCGCATGCTGCCGGCCGACAACCCGGCCGCCCGAGCCCTAGGTGCACAGCCGCTGAAGCCCGAGAAGTCCACCAACTTCTCCCTGGGCCTGGTGCTGCGCCCAACCGACCAGGCCTCGCTGACCATCGACGCCTACCAGATTTCGATTCGTGACCGCCTGCTGTTCAGCGGTGGTATTTCCGGGCCGCTGGCCGAGCAGATCCTCAAGGACGCCGGCTACGGCCAGTACTCCTGGGCGCAGTTCATGACCAACGCCGCCGACACCCGCACCCGCGGCGTCGACATCGTGGGCAAGTACAACCTGGACCTTGAGCAGTTGGGCAACCTGAACCTGTCGGCGGGCTACACCAAGGCCCGCACCACCATCGAGAAGGTCCACGAAAACCCCAACGGCTTCGAAGTGCTGACCCGTGAATCCCGTGGCTTCCTGGAGCACGGTTACCCGGAAGACAAGCTGGTGTTTGGCGCGGTCCACAAGCTCAACCAATGGACTATCGCCCTCAACGAAACCCGTTACGGCAAGTACCGCAAATACGCCTCCAGCGAAGCCAACGCCCAGTACGACCAGACCTTCAGCGCGCAATGGACCACCGACCTGGACGTGAACTACGCCTTCACCAAACAACTGCGGGTGTCGGTGGGCGTCAACAACCTGTTCGACAGCAAGCCTGACGACTACAACACCCGTTTGCGCCAGACCCCGGGCCAGCAATACAGCTACCTGTCGCCGACGGCGCCGGAAGGGGCGTTTTACTACACGCGGCTCAGTTATGACTTTTAAACCCTGATGCAAAACCTGTGGCGAGGGAGCTTGCTCCCGCTGGGGCGCGTAGCGGCCCCAAGCACTTTGGGCCTGCTGCGCAGTCCAGCGGGAGCAAGCTCCCTCGCCACAAGAGCACTCTTCATGGAATCACCACGAGGTAACACATGAAAACAATCAAGAACCTGCTCGGTGGCTCGCTATTGGCACTCACCGTCCTGGCACAATCAGCCACGGCCGCCGAACCTGCCAAACCGATCCACTTCGGTGACATCACCTGGGAAAGCGGCAGCCTGATCACCGAAGTGCTGCGCCTGATCGTCGAGAAAGGCTATGGCCTGCCCACCGACACCTTGCCCGGCAGCACCGTGAGCCTGGAGGCCGCCCTGGCCAAGGACGATATCCAGGTGATCGGCGAAGAGTGGGCCGGGCGCAGTCCGGCGTGGGTCAAGGCCGAAAGCGAAGGCAAGGTGTTCGGCCTGGGCGACACCGTCAAAGGCGCCACCGAAGGCTGGTGGGTGCCGGAATACGTGATCAAGGGCGACGCCGAACGGGGCATCAAACCCCTGGCCCCGGAGCTTAAATCCGTCGCCGACCTGGCCCGCTACAAAGACGTGTTCCGCGACCCCGAAGACCCGACCCGTGGGCGCTTCCTCAACAGCCCCACCGGCTGGACCTCGGAGATCGTCAACAGCCAGAAACTCAAGGCCTATGGCCTGACCGACAGCTACGTCAACTTCCGTACCGGCTCCGGCGCGGCGCTGGATGCCGAGGTTGCATCCTCGATCCGTCGCGGCAAGCCGGTGCTGTTCTACTACTGGTCGCCGACGCCACTGCTGGGGCGCTTCAAGTTGATCAAACTGGAAGAACCACCGTTCAACGCCGAAGCCTGGAAGACCCTGGCCGACGCCAACAACCCGCACCCCATCGGTACTCGTTCGATGCCAGCGCACCTGGCGATTGGCGTGTCGGCGCCGTTCAAGGCGCAGTACCCGCAACTGGTGACGTTCTTTGAAAAAGTCGACCTGCCGATTGACCTGCTCAACGGCATCCTCGCGCAAATGGCCGAGAAACGTACCGCGCCGCGCCAGGTGGCCGAAGCGTTCCTGAAAGAACAGCCGCAGGTCTGGCAGCAATGGGTGCCGGCGGACGTCGCGGCCAAGGTCAAGGAGAGTCTCTGATGCGCAAGCTCATCGCAGCCACACTGCTGGCACTGTGCGCCGGGCCGCTGCTGGCGGCAGAACCGGCCACCCTGCGCGTCGGCTACCAGAAAAGCTCGGTGAGCATGGTGCTCGCCCGTGAGCATCACCTGTTCGAGCAAGGGTTACCGGGCACCAAGGTCGAGTGGATCGAATTCCTCGGCGGCCCGCCGCTGATCGAAGCCCTGAATGGCGGCAGCATCGACATCGGCAATATCGGCGACATCCCGCCGATCTTCGCCCAGGCTGCCGGCATCGACATTCGCTACATCGGCGTCGAGCCCAATGACGGGCGCACCGAAGCCATCCTGCTGCCCAAGGACAGCACCGTGCAAAGCGTGGCCGAACTCAAGGGCAAGCGCGTGGCGTTGCTCAAGGGTTCCAGCGCCCACAACCTGTTCCTCAAAAGTTTGCTGCGTGCCGGCTTGCAGTGGAAGGACGTGAACGTGGTGTACCTGTCGCCCTCCGACGGCCGTGCCGCGTTTGAACAAGGCAAGGTCGACGCCTGGGTGGTGTGGGACCCGTACTACTCGGCGGCCGTGGTGGACGGTTCGGCGAAGGTGCTGGGGGATGGCCAGGGGCTGAACCCGGCGGGCAGTTTCTTCATCGCCAGCGGGCCGTTTGCCAAGCAGCACCCGCAGGCGATTGCGGCGATTCTCAAGGTGTTTGCCCAGGCGCAGCGGTTGTCGCTGGACCAGCATGACGAAAGCGTCGCGCTGATGGCCAAGACATTGGGCTTGCAGCCGGCGGTGGTGGAGAGTTACTTCCAGCACCGCTCGCCGACGCCGAGCCGGCCATTGGAAGCCGTGGATATCGCCAACCAGCAACGTACGGCCGACGCGTTTTTTGCCAACGGCCTGATCCCGAAAAAGGTCGATGTGCAGCAGGTTGTGTTCAAGGCTCCATAACTTGATCCCTGTGGAGAGGGAGCTTGCTGTAGGGAGGGAGCTTGCTGTGGCAAGGGAGGTTGCTTTAGGGAAAGAGCTGTTGTGGCGAGGGAGCTTGCTCCCGCTGGGCTGCGTAGCGGCCCCAAAAAAAGCGGGAGCGCTGCGCACTCCAGCGGGAGCAAGCTCCCTCGCCACAGCAAGCTCCCTCTCTACAACAAGCTCCTCACCACAACAAGCTCCTTCACCACAACAAGCTCCCTCCCCAAAGCAATCTCCCTCACCCCATAAAAGCATCTTCAGCATCGACCTTCGCACCCATCAGTGAGCAGACCATGCAACCGATCTACATCGACTTCCTCAACGGCCTGGACATCGACGAACTGGCCCTGACCAACGACGAAATCCTCAACGCCATCGAATCCAGCCTGGCCATCCAGGGCCGCAGCGAGGCGGTGATCGAGCCGCGCATGCACCTGATTCCCGGCGGTGAAATCAACGGCCACTTCAACGTGCTGCGCGGTGTATTGGGCGGCGCAATCGGCTACGCCGGGGTCAAGGTGGTGGGCGACTTTGTCGATAACTACCGCAAGGGCCTGCCCTCGGAACTGGCGATTCTCAACCTGCTGGACCCGGCCACCGGCATCCCCAAGGCCATCCTGGACGCCTCGGCGATTACCGACATGCGCACCGGCGCCGTCACCGCCATCGGTGCCAAATACCTGGCCCGTCCCGACAGTAAAGTCCTCGCGCACATCGGTGCCCGTGGCACGGCGTATTGGAACGTGCGGCTGCTGGACCACCTGTTCGACTTCGACGAAATCCGCGTGCACTCGCGCCGCAGTGAAAGCCGCGAAGCCTTCGCCGAACGCCTGCGCCGCGACCTCGGCAAGCCGGTGATTGTCACGGACGATTGGGAGTCCACGGTGCGCGGCGCCGACATCGTGGTGGAAGCTTCACGCCTGGATCAGCCGCAACCGTTGCTGCACACCGAGTGGATCAAGCCCGGTGCCTTCGTCGTGCCCTACGGCACCATGAGCGCGGTGGAACTGTCGTTGACCGACATCATGCACAAGCTGGTGGTGGACGACTGGGGCCAGTGCAAGGGCGGGATGTTCGGCGCATTGCGCGCCCACGTCGACGCCGGAAAACTCAGCGCCGAGACCTTGCATGCCGAGTTGGGGCAGATCGTCGCCGGCTTGAAGACCGGCCGGGAAACCCCCGAGGAAACCATCCTGTTCTGGCACCGTGGCTTGAGCCTCAGCGATATCGCCCTGGGCCACGCACTGCTGGAAAAATCCAGACGCCTGGGGATCGGCCAGCGGTTGCGCTGGGCATGATTCACTTCGATCCCGCCGGTTTGACGATTGAGGATTTGCTGTCGATTGCCCGCCAAGACGCACCGGCTGACTTCAGCGATGCGGCGCGCCAACGTATCGACGAAGGGCATCGACTGTTGCTGCGCCTGGTGGCTGAAGGCACGCCGATTTACGGGGTGACCACCGGCCTCGGTGCGGCGGTGGATACGCAGGTTGCGCCGGTGCAGGCAAACATTCCTTTGGGGCGTGCGGTGGGCGTTGGCCGCCTGGCCAAGCGTGAGGAATTACGCGCGATCACCGCAGCCCGCTTGGCGGGGTTGGCCCAGGGGCGTTCGGGTATTTCGCCGGGTGCGGCGCAGGCGCTGTTGGTGTTACTCAACTGCGGCATGGAGCCCGCGGTGCCGTTGCTCGGCTCGTTGGGCGAGAGCGACCTGGCGCCGTTGGCGCATTTGAGCCTGGCGCTGAACGTGCCATTGACGGGCAAGGATGGCCTGGCGCTGGTGTCGGCCAACTCCGCGAGCATCGGCCTTGGCGCGTTGCTGGTGGCCGAGGCCGAACAGGCATTGCAGGCCGTGTTGGCGGGGCTGGCGTTGTCGTGTGAAGGCTATCGGGCCAACCTCAGTCCTTTCCAGCCGTGGGCTTCGCGGTTGCGCCCGGCGCCGGGGCAAAGCGGGCAATCAGCGGCGTTGCTGGAATTGCTGGCGGGCGGCGAATTGGCCGATAACCCGCGTCGGCTACAGGACCCGCTGAGCTTTCGCTGTGCCACGGTGGTTCAAGGCGCGGCGCATCAAGCGATGCTGCAACTGCGTGAACTGGTTGAGCTGGAGCTTGCCAGCGGTGCGGACAATCCGGCGTTGATCAGCGAAGACGCGTTGGTGCTGGCCACGGCCAATTTCGACAGCACCCATCTCGCGCTGGCGGCCGAAGGCTTGGGCCTGGCGTTGAGCCGTGTGGCGGTGTGCAGCGCCGAGCGGATTGCCAAGTTGCTGTCGCCGGCTTCCAGTGAACTGCCGCGCTTTCTGATCGACCAGCCCGGGCACGTGGGCATGGCCGCCTTGCAGCGCACCGGTTCGGCGTTGGTGGCGGAGATCGGGCACTTGGCCAATCCGATCCCGGCGGTGAGCGTGCCGGTAGCGGATCGCGTGGAAGATTATGCGGGGCAGGCGCTGGCGGTGGTCGAGAAAACCCGGCAACTGGTGCAGCGCGTGGTGTGGCTGGGCAGCATTGAGTTGATCGTGGCGGCGCAGGCGGTGGACCTGTGCGGCACGGTTCAACTGGGGCAGGGCACCCGGCGTATTCATCAGGCGGTGCGCCGCCAGGTGGCGCACCTGGATCAGGACCGTTCGGGGTCGGTGGATGTGTTGGCGTTAAGTGCATTCATCGAAAACTATGGCTTGAAACCCATTCTCTAAAACTATGAAGACCCAATGTGGGAGCTGGCTTGCCTGCGATAGCGGTGTTGGATTCACCATCGCTATCGCAGGCAAGCCAGCTCCTACAGGTTGATCGCATTTCAGGTCATGGATTTTCAGCGGCCAGGGCGGCAATCACCGCCGGCCGCTCGCCCACCCGCTGCTGAAACTTGGCCAACGCCGGCCACTGCTGCAAGTCGATATCAAACAACCCCGCCCAGCGCAGCACCACAAACAGGTACGCATCCGCCACTGAGTACTGCGCGCCCAGCAGGTAATCCTGGCGCTCCAGGGTCTGTACCAGAATCGCAAAACGCTTGAACAGCGTGGCCTTGAACAGCGCCTTCACCTCATCGGGAATCGCGTCCTTGAACAACACTCCCAGCCCGCCATGAATCTCGCTGGAGACAAAGTTCAGCCACTCCTGCAAACGCACCCGCTCCCAGCTGCCATTGGCCGGCGCCAGGCCCGCTGCGGGTACACGGTCGGCCAGGTATTGCAGGATGGCCGCGCCTTCGGTCAGTACCTCGCCGTTGTCCAGTTGCAGTGCGGCCACATAGCCCTTGGGATTGATCTGCAGGAAATCATCACCGTCAGCCGTGAGCTTTTTCTGGTTGTCGACGCGAATCAATTCAAACGGCAGGGCCAATTCCCGCAGCGCGATATGGGAGGCGAGGGAACAGGCATTCGGGGAAAAATACAGCTTCATCGGGGCAACTCCGCAGGACAGTTGCCTTCAGTCTCGTGGGCATGGCACCTTGGGTAAAATTAATCTTTCAGAATCCTGCCATAAGGACAGCTACTGCCATGATGAACCTGATGCACTGGCGCCTGCTGGTGGCCGTGGCGGACAACGGCAGCATCACTGCCGCCTCCGAACGAGTGGGCATGACTCAGTCCGCCGCCAGCCAGGCGATGGCGGCCATGGAGGCCAACCTCGGTGCGCAGTTGTTTGTGCGTGAGGCGCGTCAGACCGTGCCTACCGCCCTGGGCCTGCAAGTGATCGAGCAGGCGCGGGTGATGCTCGGGGCCTTGCAGGCGATTCGCACCACCGTTGACGAAGCGCGGCCGATGCTGCGTGGGACGATTCGCATCGCGAGTTTCCCCATGGTGCTGGCGGTGTTCCTGCCGCCGCTGCTGCGTCGGTTCAACCAGCTTTACCCCGGCATCGAGGTCACGGCCCTGGAAGTGACCGACGATGAAGTGAACACCCTGCTCGACGCGAATCTGATCGACCTGGGCGTGGTGCTCAACCCGCCGTCCGAGCGCAGTGCCGCCGTGCTGGGGCGGGATAACTGGGTGGCGGTGCTGCCGATGGCCCACGGGTTTTCCCGGCGCCCGGCGCAGGCAACGGTCACGCTGGAAGAGTTGGTGGAGCAACCGTTCGTGCTTGCCACCGGCGGCTGCACCGTCAACGCCCGCAGCCTGGCGCAGGAAGCCGGCCTGGTGCTGCGCGAGGTGCGGGTGGAAGTGCGCGAGTGGAACAGCGCTTTCAGCCTGGTGCGTGAAGGCGTGGGAGTGACGCTGGTGCCCGAGATGACCCTGCCGGCCCAGCGCCAAGGCTTGCGCATCATGCCCCTGGCGGAGCCGGTGCATCGCGAGTTTGCGTTGGTGACATCACGCCACCAACCGCCCTCCGCAGTGGTTAATGCTTTGTTGCAAATGCTGGCTGACTAGTGGCCTTGCATAGCGCCAACGCCTGTCTATGCTCACCCAGAACCGTTGATGACGCTCGGCATATAAAGCGTTTCGGATAGGTTTCCCCATAAAGGTCTTCGATCAAGATTCAAACCGTGAATGGAATGCGCCCGCGTGGGCGTCGGGAAAATAAAGGGTGATCTGACATGTTCAACCGCCAACACAAATCCGACCTGCTGGAAATCGAACGTTTCTCCTGTGCCCTTACCGAAGCCAAAGCCAAATTGGCCGCCATCAGCCGTTCCATGGCAATGATCGAGTTTGATCGCGACGGCATCGTGCTGGATGCCAATGAAAATTTCTGCAAGACCATGGGCTACCGCGCCGAAGAAATTCGCGGCAAGCATCACCGGATTTTCTGCGAAGAGGCCTACACCCACACCGACGCCTACGCCAAGCTCTGGCGCGACCTGGCGCGGGGCGAGCCCCTCAGTGGCACCTTCATGCGGTTGAACAAGCATGGTCAGGAAGTGTGGCTGGAGGCCAGTTACATGCCGGTAATCGGTGCCGACAACCAGGTGCAAAGCGTGATCAAGGTGGCCTCGGACATCTCGGCGCGGATTCACCGCGAGCATGAAAACCAGAGCCTGATCGACGCCATCGGCCGCTCCATGGCGGTCATTGAATTCACCCCGCAAGGCCAGATTCTGAATGCCAACGACAACTTCCTGAAGACGGTGAAGTATTCCCTCAGTGAAATCGTCGGCCAGCACCACAGTCTGTTTTGTCATCGCGGTGAGACCGATTCGCCGGCCTACAAGGCATTCTGGGCCTCGCTCAATCGCGGCGAATATCACTCCCACCGGTTTGAGCGCAAAGACAAATTCGGCCAAACGCTGTTCCTGGAAGCCTCCTACAACCCGATCTTCGATGCCAACGGGCGCCTGTACAAAGTGGTGAAGTTCGCCAGTGACATCACCGACCAGGTCACCACCTTGCGCACGGCTGCCGACTCGGCTCACGCCACCTCGGTGCAAAACGACGCCTGCGCCCGCAAGGGTTCGGAAGTGGTGCAGCAGACCGTGCAGATCATCGAAGAAATTTCCCGTGACCTTAACGAAGCGGCCGTGAGCATCGACGCAGTGAGCAAGCAGTCGGACATCATCGGCACCATCGTCCAGACCATCCGCGGCATCGCCGACCAGACCAACCTGCTGGCGCTGAACGCCGCAATCGAAGCGGCCCGAGCGGGCGAGCATGGGCGCGGGTTTGCGGTGGTGGCGGATGAGGTGCGCAGCCTTGCGGCGCGAACCAGCCAGGCGACGATCGAGATTGTGGATGTGGTGCGCAAGAACCACGACCTGTCGATCAGCGCGGTGTCGAGCATGCAATCGAGCCTGAGCCGCACGGGGCTTGGGGTGGAGCTGGCGAATGAGGCGGGGCAGGTGATCCTGGAGATTCAGGAAGGGTCACGGCATGTGGTGGATGCGATCAGTCAGTTCAATTCCACACTGCAACTGCAGTAACACACCGTTATGGCCGAGAAATAACCTGTGGCGAGGGAGCTTGCTGTGGCGAGGGAGCTTGCTCCCGCTGGGCTGCGAAACGGCCCCAAAATCCTGGGAGCGCTGCGCACTCCAGCGGGAGCAAGCTCCCTCGCCACAGCAGCTCCCTCACTCCAGCAAGTTCCCTGACCAGGGTTTGTATTGTCAGCGCTTAGATCGCAGCCAGGGTCTCTTTCACCGTCTGCGCCTGCGGGTCAGCGGTCTTCGCCGCTACCTGCTGCGCCTGCTGCTCCTTCAGGCGTTCTGCAACTTCCTTGGAAATAGCATCCTGCTTGTCCTGAGGCATGTTCTTCACATCATCCTCGGTCAAACCCTGTTCCTTGAGCAGTTGCTCGCGGATGCGCTCGGCCGGGCTTTTTTTCATGTAGTCGGTGAAGTCACTGCGGGCCGACGTGGTGGAGTCAGTCTTGGCCGTATCGGTGGTCGAGGCGGTTGCGGTGGTGGCTTGCAACTGCACACGGGTCTTGGCGAAGGCGGCATTGATGTTGTCGGCAGTGGCGTCGGCCGCTGCCTGTGTGGTCGATACAGTGGTAGTGCCCTGTTGCACGTTTTGCGCGGCACCGCTGTACAGCGCGCTGGCCGCGGCGTTGGCCGGGTCCATGTCTGCGCGCTTGATGCGTTGGATCGTCGACTGAGCCTGGGGGTTGTTGTTGATCAGCATGATCAGGACACCTGTGGATGTGGGCGGTGCCACAGGTGGAGCAATTAGCGTGCCCAGTGGTATAGCCCCGTGTTTACGGGGCTTTTGGCCGCTACCGTCGGCAAGCGTTGGCGTGCCGACGGCCATTGTTTGCCGCTAGTGGGCAATGTTCTCCAGCGCCAGGTTGCGGGTGCGCGGGCCGAACCAACTGATGGTGATCATCACGATCAACATGCTGCTGGCGATAAACGCCAACACGCCGGGCGTGCCGAGGTGTTCGAGGA
This sequence comes from Pseudomonas sp. KK18, assembly GCF_037094675.1. Classification (NCBI taxonomy): domain Bacteria; kingdom Pseudomonadati; phylum Pseudomonadota; class Gammaproteobacteria; order Pseudomonadales; family Pseudomonadaceae; genus Pseudomonas; species Pseudomonas sp. KK18. Next base: position 5,629,806 of record NZ_CP146605.1, on the reverse strand, counting down.
TCACGCCGATCAACAGGCTGCTGAACACCGTCGACAACCGGCTGAACGAATAGCAGAAACCCACCGCCCGGGCGCGGATGTTGGTGGGGAACAGTTCGCTCTGGTAGGAGTGATAACTGAAACTCAGCCAGGCATTGCAGAAGGTGATCATCACCCCGCAGATCACCAGGCCCACGGCGGTGGTTTGCAGCGCGAACAAACTGCCGAAGATCACCGCGCCGAGCGCCGAGCCGACAATCTGCCATTTGTTCTCAAACCGGTTCGCCACCTTCACAAACAGCAGCGGCCCCAACGGGTAGGCGAGGGTGATGATGAAGGCATAGCCCAGGCTGTGAGTGACGCTCACGCCCTGGCCCGAGAGCAGCGCCGGCAGCCAGTTGCCGAAGCCGAAAAAGCCGATGGCCTGGAACACATGAAACACAATCAGCATCAACGCCCGGCGCCGGTACGGCGGTTGCCAGATATCGGCGAAGCGCCCTTGGCCCTGCACGCTGACGGCTTGCGGTTCCGGCTCATCGAGTGGCTTGCCGTGGTCTTTCCGGCAGCGCGCTTCGAGGCTGTCCATGATCTGCCCGGCTTCGTCGAAACGGCCTTTTTGTGCGAGCCAGCGCGGCGATTCCGGCAGGCGTTTGCGCAGTTGCCAGATAAACAGCGCAAATACCGCACTGCTCACCACTACCCAGCGCCAGCCGGAAATCCCGAACGGTGCCTGAGGTACCAGCCACCACGACATCAACGCCACCGCCGGCACCGACAGGAACTGGATGAAAAACGCAAAGGCAAACGCCGAGCTGCGCATGCGCTTGGGCACCAGTTCCGAGAGGTAGGCGTCGATGGTCACCAGTTCGATGCCCAGGCCGATGCCCACCAGGAAACGCATGCAGATGATGCCCAGGGCGGAGGTCTGGATACCCATCAACACGGTGGCGACGGTGTACCAGATCAACGCAAAGGTGAAGATCGCCCGGCGCCCGTAGCGGTCGGCAATCGGGCTGAGCAGGCTGGCGCCGAGGAACAGGCCGAGAAAGGTCGCCGAGGCAAAGGCCGCCTGGTCGGAGAAGCCGAATACGCCCTGGCTGCCGGTGTGGAAAATTCCGTCACTGATCAGGCCGGGGCTGATATAGGCAGTCTGAAACAAGTCATACAGCTCGAAAAAGCCGCCAATCGACAGCAGCGCCACCAGGCGCCAGACAGTGGCGACGGCGGGCAACCGATCAATGCGCGCGCTGATGTGCGCGGCGCGGATCGGGTCGATACCGTCTGCAAGAGAGGGTGAAGACATGGGCAGAAGACTCAGTAAGTGATCGGGATCTCGAATTCCTGGAACGCATCATCCACCGGTTGGTAACCCAGCACACGGGTTGTTTCGCTGAGGTCCAGGCGTTTGAAACGGTTATTGGAAATGCCATGGGCGATCAGGTGTTTCACCCCGATGGTTTCCACCGAGCGTTGTAGCAGTTGCACGGCGTCGCGGGGGCTGAGCCAGGCGCTGAGGTCGCGGGCGTTGTTCAGGTCGTGGGTTTCGGGGAATTCAAACGCACCGATGCGCAGGGCGATGGTGGAGAGCGGGGTTTTGGCCGCGTAAAAACCGCACAGGGCTTCGCCGTAGCATTTGCTCACGCCGTACAGGTTGGCGGGCAGTGCCGGCATGCCCGGCGTGATCTGCCGGTCTACCGGGTAGCCTTCGATGGTCTGGGCACTGCTGGCGAACACCAGGCGCTTCACACCTGCGGCCACGGCAGCTTCGAACAGGTAGGTGGTGGCCAGGATATTGTTGGGCAACAACTCGTCGAAGGTCGCGCTGGCGTGGGGGATGCCCGACAGGTGCACGATCACGTCAATCCCGTCGAGCAGGGCGGCGAGGGCGGTTTTGTCGCTCAGGTCGGCGGGGATGAAACGGTGCTCGCCGAGGGCGAAATCCGGCTCGATGCGGTCGGTGAGGGTGAAGCGGTAGCGGTCTTTCGAGGCTTCGAAAAACGTCTTGCCGATGCGGCCGCAGGCGCCGGTGAGTAGTACGTTGAGTCCGTTCATTGGGTAGTCCTTGTTTTTAGTTGTGGCCGTCGAGGGCGAAGGTTTTGAAGCCGGGGCGTTGGCTGAGGGTTTCGTAGTAAGCGCTGACCGCCGGGTAGGACGGATGCTCCATGGGCGTCATCCACCAGCGGTGCACCGACAGGCCGATGAGGATGTCGGCGAGTGTGAAGTTGTTACCGGCGATGTAGGCGCCGGTTTTGATCAGTTGCGCTTCAAGCAGGCCCATCTTGTCGTTCCAGCTTTTTACCCCGGCTTTGATGCGTTGCGGGTCCTGATAGTCCGGGTTCTTGCGTACCAGAGCGTGGAAGGCGTAGCCCCACGACGGGTTGAGTTCGGTGGCTTGCCAGTCCATCCATTGCTCGACCCTCGCACGGGCGACCGGCTCGGTGGGCAACAGGTCGTGGCGTTGGTGCAGGCCCACGAGGTAGCGGCAGATGGTATTGGATTCCCACAGCACGCCGTTGTCGTCGATGATCACCGGGACTTGGGCGTTGGGGTTCAGGGCCAGGAATTCGGGGGACTGGGTGGAGGCGAAGCCGATGCCCCAGTCTTCGCGGTCGTAGGGGATATCCAGTTCCTGGCAGGTCCACAGGACTTTTCGCACGTTGATGGAAGAAGTGCGACCGAGGATTTTCAGCGAATGGCCCATGGTGCTTTCCTGACGAGGGTGAGAAGGCAGGGGGCAATTTAGCAGGGGCCAGAAGGCACGGCGAGGTTGTTAAGTGGGCAGGATCAAAAATGTGGGAGCGGGCTTGCTCGCGAATGCGGTGTATCAGTGATGGAAAGGTCGGCTGACACACCGCATTCGCGAGCAAGCCCGCTCCCACAGTTTGACCGCGTGCGGTCTGTTAGATCAGTGGTGATTCCAGGTCCATCAGCTTGCCCATCAGCAATACGCCCAACTCACTCAACTGGTGAATCGCCAATGCGGTGTCGCGGTCTTTGCCGGTGAGTTCATCAGACAGGTCGAGCAACAACGTGCTGACCGAGGAAAACGTCTCGTAGCTGTTGGCGATCAAGCTTTCGCTGCTGGCGTCGGGGCTGACGGTGAATAAGGAAGGAGGATTGGGAGTAACTTTGAACATAAGCGTGACCTCTATCTGGGCCATCACCTGATCGCTACTAAACGAAAGGGTGGCGGCTGCACGCAGGTTAGTAGACCGGCAAAGTCACACAAAAATCCGGCGCGCCACAAGGGCGCCCTGCGCACAGCCACCATCAAGCACAGACACGTAAGTCTGATAGATGAAGCTCATGCTCATTCTGTATGACTGTCCAGGCTACTAAACCCGATCACTGAGAAATTCAGCGACCGGGCAACCTTAGAGAGCCCTACCCAGGCGCACAAGCCGGCGGATTCTGACGTACCTGTAGGTAACGGAGCAAGGCGCTGCCATCAACACCAGCCACTTCCTACAGCTACCGCCTAGGTACTCTCGCGCACCTTCAACTCAAACCCCATGTCCACCACCGGCCGGGCGATCTTGTTGCCGGCCATCACCGTCAACAAATGCTCTGCCGCCCGCCGGCCAATGGCTTCACGCGGGGTGCTGATGCTGCTCAAACGCGGCACCATGAACGAGGAAGACGGCAGGTCGTTGAAGCCCAGCACCGAGATCTGCTCCGGCACCTTGATGCCATGGCGCAGCGCTTCCAGCAGCGCACCTTGAGCCAGGTCGTCGTTGCCAAAGAAGATCGCGTCCACATCCGGATGGCTGGCCAGCAACTGCAGGAACAATTCACCACCCAGGCCCAGCGACGATGGCCGTGGCGTCAACACTTCCAGCGCAGGGTCATACAACCCCGCCTGTTGCAAAGCGCGCCTGAAACCCTCACCGCGCAACAACGTGCGCTGGTCCAACTGAGCGCCAATGTAGGCCAACCGCTTGCGCCCCCGTGAGATCAAATGCGCCGCCGCTGTTTCCCCGGCGTTCAATTGCGAAAATCCTACGCAGTTCAGTCCGGCGCCCGGGTCCAGGTCCATCATGTACACACACGGCACATTGCTCGATTCCACCATGCGCCGGGCGCTTTCCGTACGGTCAAACCCGGTCAGCAGCAACCCCCGTGGCTGGTAGGCCATGTAGTTGCGCAGCAGGTCTTCTTCTTCTTCGCGGGAATAGTGGGTGTTGCCGATCAGCACTTCAAAGCCCTTGGGCCGCAGCACCTGGTGGATGGCTTCCAGGGTTTCGATAAACAGCAGGTTGGACAGCGACGGCACCAACACCACCACCGACTGGCTCTGGGCAGATGCCAGGGCACGGGCGGCCGGGTTGACCACGTAGCTCAGTTCGGCGGCGGCTTTTTGCACTTTTTCCACCAGTTCGGTGGCCACGGTGCTGATGCCGCGCAAGGCCCGGGAGGCGGTAATCGGGCTCACGCCAGCCAGGCGGGCCACTTCATTGAGGGTAGGGCGGCCCGTGGTGCGGGTATTTTTATCGTTCTTGGGAGTCATCAGGCGGCTTGCCAAACAAAAATCGAGGCACTAAGGTAGCGCTGTCTCCAAGACCCTGCAAATTCTTGAACGTCGGGATGCCTGTTCCCGTTCAAACCTTTGGAGCAGATGCACGCGTCACTCCATAAAAATGACAAGACGGCGCGGGAAAAGCCTGTTTTTGCACTAGCCTTACAGCGTGCAAAGGTAGCGCTATCTGCGTCTTGAGGTGTTTCATGAGTCAACCTGTTACTGCCCTCGTGATCATGGGTGTTTCCGGCTGTGGCAAGTCCAGCGTCAGCGAGGCCCTGTGCCTGCTGAACGGCGCCACCGCCATCGAAGGCGACAGCTTTCACCCCGCCGCGAACATCGAGAAGATGAGCGCCGGCCATCCCCTTAACGACGAAGACCGCGCCGGCTGGCTCGACATCCTGTGCGATGAGCTGCGCCGCTCGCTCAAGGCCGGCGAGCATCCGGTGCTCACCTGTTCGGCCCTGAAGAAGAAATACCGCGACCACCTGCGCGAAGCCGCGCCGGGCCTGGGGTTTGTGTTTCTGGAGCTGACCCGCGAAGTCGCCGCTGACCGTGTATCCCATCGCCCCGGCCATTTCATGCCGGCCAGCCTGATCGACAGCCAATTCGCCACCCTGGAATCCCCGGTGGGCGAGCCGTTGACCCTGGCGCTGAACGCCAGTGAAGACAGCGTTGAAGAACTGGCCGAGCAAACCAATGCCTGGTGGCTCGAACACGGCTTTGAACCAAACAAATAATTTTTTGCCGGACAAGATAGCGCTGTCCGCCTGCACTGAATTTTTTACCGGCTTTAATAACAACAACAAACAGGAGAGACCCCCATGTTTGGCTTGTCCCACGATACCTATCTGCTGCTCGATGCAGTGGTGACCATCATCGGCCTGATCGTGTTGATCACCCGGTTCAAAGTCCACCCGTTCATTGCGCTGATCATCGCCGCAGGCTTTCTCGGCCTGACCTCGGGCATGCCCGTGGACAAGATCATCAAGGCCTTCCAGGACGGCTTCGGCGGGGTGCTCGGCTTTGTCGGGATTATCCTCGCGCTGGGTACGATGCTCGGCAAGATGATGGCCGATTCCGGCGGTGCCGATCAGATCGCGCAAACCCTGGTGCGGGCCTTCGGCAAGGAGAAGGTGCAGTGGGCAATGATGTTCGCCGCGTTCCTGGTGGGCATTCCGTTGTTCTTCGAGATCGGTTTTGTATTGCTGATCCCGCTGGTGTTTATCGTCGCGCGCCGTACCGGTGTGTCGCTGATCAAGATCGGCATTCCGCTGCTGGCCGGCCTGTCGGCGGTGCACGGCCTGGTGCCACCGCACCCGGGCCCGTTGCTGGCAATTGGCGTGTTTGGGGCTGACATCGGCAAGACCATTCTCTACGGCCTGATTGTCGCGCTGCCTACAGCCATCATCGCCGGCCCGCTCTACGGTTCGTTTATCGCCAAGTACATTCCGGGCAACCCGTCCCAGGAACTGGTAGACCAACTGGCCAGTGAGCAACCGGAGTCCAAGACCCTGCCGAGCTTCAGTATCACCCTGATCACCGTGCTGCTGCCGGTGTTCCTGATGCTGCTGAAAACCTTCGCCGACGTCGCCCTGCCGGACGGCCACGTGATCCGCAACTGGATGGACATGATCGGTCACCCGATCACCGCCTTGCTGCTGGCCTTGCTGTTGTCGTTGTACACCTTTGGTCATCGCCAGGGCATCGGCTCCAAGCAAATCCTCAAGCTGCTCGACGCCAGCCTGGCGCCGACGGCTGCGATCATCCTGATCATCGGTGCCGGTGGTGGTTTCAAGCAGATGCTGGTGACCAGCGGCGTAGGTGATGTGATCGGCCATATGGCGGTGACCGCGCAGATCAACCCGATCCTGCTGGCCTGGCTGGTGGCGGCGGTGATTCGTGTGGCTACCGGTTCTGCCACCGTGGCGACCATTACCGGTGCCGGCATTGTGGTGCCGGTGGTGGGAATGATCCCGGGAGTGAACCGCGAGTTGCTGGTATTGGCGACGGGGGCGGGCTCGCTGGTGCTGTCTCACGTCAACGATGCGGGGTTCTGGCTGGTGAAGCAGTACTTCAATATGACCGTGGCCGAGACGTTCAAGACCTGGACGGCGATGGAGACCATCCTGTCGGTAGTGGCGTTGGGCTTTATCATGTTGCTGTCGCTGGTGGTCTAACAGGCACACCGCAAAACAAAATGTGGGAGCTGGCTTGCTCGCGAAGGCGGTGAATCAGTCGACATATGAGTTGACTGAACCACCGCCTTCGCGAGCAAGCCCGCTCCCACATTGATTGGGTTCCTGCCGTTGGATCGGGTCAGGCGTCAGCTTTCTTGACCAGCCCATCCGCCCGGAACATCGCCCGGATGCCCCGCACCGCCTGGCGAATCCGGTCCTGGTTTTCGATCAGTGCAAAGCGCACGTGGTCGTCGCCATACTCACCAAAGCCAATCCCCGGCGACACACACACCTTCGCCTCAAGCAGCAGCTTCTTGGCAAACTCCAGCGAGCCCATCGCGGCATACGCCTCGGGAATCTTCGCCCAGACGTACATCGACGCCTTCGGGTTCTCGACCATCCAGCCCAGCTCATGCAGGCCTTTCACCAGCACGTTACGGCGCTGGCGGTACTGCTCGGCAATGTCCTTCACGCACTGCTGATCGCCTTCCAGCGCCGCAATCGCCGCGACTTGCAGCGGGGTGAAGGTGCCGTAGTCGTGGTAGCTCTTGATCCGCGCCAGGGCGTTGACCAGTTCCGGGTTGCCCACCATGAAACCGATGCGCCAGCCGGCCATGTTGTAGCTCTTGGACAGGGTGAAAAACTCCACCGCGATGTCCTTGGCCCCCGGTACTTGCATGATCGACGGAGCTTTCCAGCCGTCGTAGACGATGTCGGCGTAGGCCAGGTCATGCACCACCAGCACGTCGTACTGCTTGGCCAGGGCGATCACCCGTTCGAAGAAGTCCAGTTCCACGCACTGTGCGGTGGGGTTGGACGGGAAGCCGAGGATCATCATCTTCGGCTTGGGGATCGAGCCACGAATCGCACGTTCCAGTTCAGCGAAGAAGTCCACCCCCGGAATCAGCGGCACCGAACGCACCTGGGCGCCGGCAATCACGGCACCGTAGATGTGAATCGGGTAGCTGGGGTTGGGCACCAGCACCGTGTCGCCCTGGTCCAGGGTGGCCAGCATCAAGTGCGCCAGGCCTTCCTTGGAACCGATGGTCACGATGGCTTCGGTTTCCGGGTCGATGTCCACTTCGTAGCGGTCTTTGTACCAGCGCGAAATCGCCCGGCGCAGCCGCGGAATGCCTTTGGAAGTGGAGTAACCGTGGGTGTCTTCGCGTTGGGCGACGGTGACCATTTTTTCCACGATGTGCGGTGGAGTGGCGCCGTCCGGGTTACCCATGCTCAAGTCGATGATGTCTTCGCCGCGCCGACGCGCAGCCATCTTCAGCTCGGCAGTGATATTGAACACGTAAGGGGGGAGTCGATCTATGCGCGCAAAGCGGCGCGGCGAATGGGGTTCGGCCATTGTTGCCTCGAAATACGTAAGCGCCCGGAACCGTCCGAGCGACGTCGGCCACTGCGGTGGCCTGCGGGGCAGACAATACGGTCGGTGATGGCCAATTGTCCAGATGCTGTGGGAAAAATTTCTGCTTGGAGTGCGACGGGGATATGCCCCTATACTCGACGCGGGTTTGTTCCCTCATGAGAAGGAGACTGTTCAGATGGATCAACAGACAAAACTGCCGTTACAGCCGCGCATGGAAGAGGGCAAGGCCCTGGTGATCGCGGGTGTGCAAGGGCGTTATTCAAAGGCCACGATTGGCGATATTCCCAAGTTGTGGGAGCTGTTCGACAGCTGCTTCACAGAGATCAAGAAACGCGTCGGCGGCGTGACCTATGGCGTGTGCTACAACGCCAAACACGATGAATTTGACTACCTGGCCGGCGTTGAAGTCCCGGCCAAGGGCGATGTACCGAGCAACTTCCAGTCGATTGAAATCCCGGCCCATCGCTATGCCGTGTTCCCGCATTTTGGCCCGGTGCAGGCGCTGGCGCAGACCTATGAACGCATCATGTTCGAATGGCTGCCGGCCTCCGGGTACAAGGTGGTCGGGGCTGATTTTGAGCGCTACAGCGCCGATTTCGATGTGGGTAAAGGCACGGGCTCCGTGGAAATCTGGATCCCCATCAACGCCGAATCCGCCTGACCGCGCCACCGGCAGGAGCGAGCACGTTCGCTCCTGCAATGGCCTCTCAATACAGCGTGGCCTTGACCCGTTCCGGCATCTCGCGGTCATAGGCTTCGGCGTCGAACGCGCCATCATTCAAGCGCTTGTGAAACGCCCCGGCGGAGGGCAGTGCCGAGCGATCCAGATGCTTTTCCGGGTTCCAGCAATCGGAGCGCACAAAGGCTTTGGAGCAATGAAAATATGCCGCCTCCACCTGCACCAGAATCACCGAACGGGCCGCTTTGCCATTTACCGCAAAGCTCTCCAGCAACTCAGGCTCGATGGAAATCTGCGCCCGGCCATTGACCCGCAACGTCTCGCCAATGCCCGGGATGATGAACAGCAACGCTATACGCGGGTCCACCACCAGATTACGCAGGGTGTCGAGGCGGTTATTCCCCGGCCGATCCGGAATCGCCAACGTGCGCTCGTCGATGATTCGTACAAAACCTGGCACGTCGCCACGGGGCGAACCGTCGATGCCGTCCGGGCCGGATGAACTCACCACCACCAAGGGTGACGCGCGGACCATGGCCTGGTAATCCTCGTTGAGAAACGGGATTTCCTTGCGCACGGCCCGTTCGTGGGGCAGGCCGTAGAGGGATTCGAGTTGTTCCAGGGTTGTTAGCATCTTCACCAGCTCCTTATTGTTTAAAACACCCACGCCAACCGGCGCTCATACCCAATCCGCCCCTTATACGCCTCCCCGCTGTCCACCCAGCCCTGCTGCAAATACAGCCCCATCGCCGCCACATTATCCGTGTCCACCGACAGCTCCAGCGCCTTGATCTGCGGCCAAACCAGGCGCGCGGCGGCGGGGAGGGCTTGCAGGCAGGCTTTGCCAAACCCCAGGCCTTGCTGATGGCGATCGACTTGCAACGCGTGCAGCGTGGCGCTGTGTTCATCCGCCCAATGGGGCAGGCAGGGTGGGCGTTTGAGCAGCAGGAAGGCCACGGGAATCTCGTCGGCGAGTAACGCAAAGCCTGCCACGCCGGGATTCGGATTGACCAGCAGGGTGTTCAGCGCACAGTAGATATCGCCGGAAAAACCCAGTTGTTCGGGATGCACTTCCAGGGCGTTGAGTTGCTGTTGTTGCAGGGCAGTCAACGTCTGATAGGCGACGAGGCGGGTTTCCATCGGCGTAGCATCCGAAATCCTACATAGAAGCGCGGATTCTAGCGGGTTTGCGGTAGTCGCAATTATTTTTTGCGGGACTGTCGATTGGCCCGGGGCTCAGTCGACTAAGGGTGTCTTCAGTGATTTTTCCCGCAAGGAGTATTGCCATGAGCACCGCAATCAGCAGCTTGATCGAACAATGGAAACAGGCGGTCACCGCCAAGGATGTCGAGAAGATTGTTAGCTTTTACGCCGACGATATCGTCGCGTTCGACGCCGTCAGCGCCCTGCAGTTCAAGGGCAAGACCGCCTATCAGGCGCACTGGAAGGCGTGCATGGAGTTCTGCCCGGGCCCTGGGGTCTTTGACTTCCATGAGATGCGTATCGTCGCCGGCGATAACAGCGCCTTTGCCCACTGGCTCGCGCACTGTGGCGGCACCGGGCCCGACGGCGTACTCAAGACCTGCTGGATGCGCGTCAGCGCCGGCTACCAGCGCGTTGGCGGCGAGTGGAAAGTGGTGCATGAACATTGGTCGGCACCGTTCGACATGGAAACCGGCGCCGGTCTGTTCGACCTGAAACCTTGAGCGCCGCGAACTATAGTCAGTTGTCCGAAAACGGAGAATCCCATGAAATACCTCTGCCTGATCTATAGCAACGAACAGGTGCTGCACGATTCGCCCGACAGCCCCAAGGACCCGGAATGTTTCGCCTATGGCCAGTCCGTGCAGGCCAGCGGACGCATGCTCGCCGCCGAACCGCTGGAGTCGGTGAGCACCGCCACCACCGTGCGCATGCGCAACGGCAAGTTGTCGATCACCGACGGACCGTTTGCCGAAACCAAGGAGCAGCTCGCCGGGTTTTACCTGATTGAAGCCAAGGACCTGAATGAAGCGATCCAGGTGGCCGGCGGCATACCGGCGGCCCGGGTCGGCAGTGTGGAAGTGCGCCCCGTGCGTGAATTGAATCTCTGATCACAACAATAAAACCCAGGAGGTTTCCCATGAGCATTCAACCCAAACCCGCCGAATTTGAACTGTCCATCAGTCGCTTGATCGATGCCCCTCGCAGCCGCGTGTTCCGCGCCTGGACCGAGCCGGCCTTGTTGCAGCAGTGGTGGGGCCCACACGGGATGACCACTCCCGAGTGCGAAATGGACCTTTGGGTGGGTGGGCAATTTCGCACGCTGATGCGCGCGCCGGACGGCAGCGAATACCCGACCCAGGGCGTATTCCTGGAGATTACCGCCCCCAGTCGGCTGGTGTTTACCGACGCCTTCACCCCCGGCTGGATCCCTTCGGGCCAGCCATTCATGACCGCCGAAGTCACCTTTGAAGATGTCGACGGCAAGACCCTGTACACCGCCCGCGCCATGCACTGGAGCGCCGAGACCAAGCAGGCCCACGAAGCCATGGGCTTTCACGAAGGCTGGGGGCAGAGCCTCGACCGGCTGGTGACGCTGGTGACCGAAGGCCTGCGCGATTGACGGTGCAGGCCCGGGTTGAAGCGGTTTATCGCAGCGAATCGCGGCGCATCCTGGCGACCCTGATTCGCTTGCTTGGCGATTTCGACCTGGCTGAAGAAGCCTTGCACGAGGCGTTCTTCGTCGCAGTCGAGCGCTGGGGGCAGGACGGTGTGCCGGATAACCCCCGGGCCTGGCTGGTCTCGACCGGGCGCTTCAAGGCCATCGACCGTTTACGTCGCCAGGCGCGTTTTACCCCGTTGTTGCAGGCGCAAGCCGATGCGCTGGAAGCGGCAGACTGGAGCGTTGAAGACGTGGAAGACGACCGCCTGCGCCTGATCTTCACCTGCTGCCACCCGGCGCTGGCGGCGGATGCCCAGGCGGCGCTGACCTTGCGTGAGATCTGCGACCTCACCACCGAGGAAATCGCCCGGGCGTTTCTCGCCACGCCCACTAGCATCGCCCAGCGCATCGTGCGGGCCAAGGGCAAGATCCGCGAAGCGAAGATCCCCTATCAGGTGCCATCCCTGGCGGAGTTGCCCGAGCGCCTGGACAGTGTGCTGCGGGTGATTTACCTGGTGTTCAACGAAGGCTATTCGGCGTCAATGGGCGCCGACCTGACCCGTGAAGACCTGACCCGCGAAGCGATTCGCCTGGGCCGCTTGCTGATGGAGTTGTTGCCGGAGCCGGAAGTGATGGGCTTGCTGGCGCTGATGTTGCTCCACCAATCCCGGCGCCCGGCACGCACTTCGGCCGGCGGTGAGTTGGTGTTGCTGGATGAGCAGGACCGTTCGCTGTGGGATGCGTCGTTGATTGCTGAAGGATGCGCCCTGGTGGAGAAATCCCTGACCACACGCCGCTTCGGGCCCTACAGCCTGCAGGCAGCGATTGCGGCGGTACACGCTGAAGCCGTGAGCGCCGATGAGACTGATTGGCCGCAGATCGTCGGGCTGTATGACGTGTTGCTTGGAGCGATGCCATCGCCGGTGATCGAGCTGAATCGCGCGGTGGCCGTTGCGATGCGCGATGGAGCGCAGGCCGGTTTGCAATTGGTGGACGGCATTCTGGCGCGGGGGGAGTTGGTGGACTATCACCTGGCGTACTCGGCGCGGGGCGAGTTTTGTCGGCGATTGGGGCGAGTGGAGGACGCGCGGCGAGCGTTTGAACGGGCGCTGGCATTGACCCAGCAAGTGCCCGAAAAGCGCTTTATCGAGCGGCGATTGGCCGAACTCAAATAGTGCAGGCGCCGGAGATCCAAATGTGGGAGCGGGCTTGCTCGCGAATGCGGTGTGTCAGTCAACATTTCAGTGACTGATCCACCGCATTCGCGAGCAAGCCCGCTCCCACATTTGTTCGATGTTGTCTTGATGAATGAGTTACGGCTGCTGACGCGTCGCCGCCAACACGATCTCGCGAATGCACACATGCTGCGGCTGCTGGTAGGCATAGGCAATCGCCGAAGCCACATCATCGGCGCTCAGCACGGTGCCGCCCATGTCCTGTTTCCACGCCTGGTAGCCGGTCTTGATGGCTTCGTCGGTGGTGTGGCTCAGCAGTTCGGTTTCCACCGCGCCCGGCGCAATGGTGATCACACGCACATTGTGCGGCGACATTTCTTCCCGCAGGTTTTCCGAAATTCCATGCACGGCGAACTTGGTGCCTACATAGGCGACGTGGTTGGGGAAGGTCTTGCGCCCGGCTACCGAGCTGACGTTGATGATGGTGCCACCCTTGCGCTCGACCATGCTGCCGGCCACCGCATGGATGCCGTTCAGCAGGCCCTTTACGTTGACGTCGAGCATCTGCTCCCACTGTGCCGGGTCCTGTTCGCTGACCGCGCCCAGCAGCATCACGCCGGCATTGTTGATGAGTGCATCGGCCGGGCCGAATTGCGCTTCAGCTTCCTTCACCGCCGCCACCAGCGCAGCGCGATCGGTGATGTCGACACCGCGACACAAGGTGTTCGGCAACTCCAGCGCATTCAGCCGGTCGATGCGGCGGGCCAGCAGCAACAGCGGGTAGCCGGCGGCCGACAGCAAGCGCGCAGTCGCTTCGCCAATGCCCGAACTGGCGCCGGTAATGATGATCAATGGCTTGCTCATGGTGGAACTCCTGAAATAAGAAAAACAAATAACTGAACGTGGAGCGCAGTATATTTAGCCCTTGGCTGGCTGAAAAATGCCTTATTCCTCTGTCTGTCATCGGTATTAACTATGGATGTGCGTCATCTCAAGGCGTTTCTCGCGGTATTCGAGGAACGCAATATCACCGCCGCCGCCCAGCGCCTGTTCATCAGCCAGCCGACGTTGTCGGTGACTATCAAGCAACTGGAAGAAGAACTGGGCGTGGCGCTGTTTCTGCGCCAGCCTCGTGGGGTCGAGGTCAGTGACGAGGCGCGGGTGCTGTACCCGCAAGCCCGGCGCATGGTGGCCGAGGCCGATGCGTTGAGCCGCTTGTTTCGCGGGCGCGAAAACCGCATCGCCCTGGAACTGGGGGTGGAAGGCGATATTGCCGACAGCCAGATCGAAACCTTCCTGCGCATGGCGCACCAGGGCCTGCCGGGTTTGCTGCTGACCTTGCAGGAAGGCTGCGAAGGAGAAGGGCGCCTGGCGGTAGAGGAAATGTGCTGCGAGGACGAATTGTTCCTGCCGCTTTGGGAAGAGTCCTACGTGATGGCGCTGCCGATTGCGCACCCGATGGCGGCGGGCGGCAAGGAGCAGGCCTGGGCGCCGATCGAAGACTGGATTACCTGCCCGCAGCATGATTCCCACCAACGGCTGATGGCCTTGTACGGCCGCTCGCCCCAGGCGGTGGCCGGGCATGCCGGTTCGTTGACCCAGGCATTGCACATGGTGGCGGCCGGTGTCGGCGTGGCGATGTTGCCGCAGTCGCTGGCGGCGGAGCGGGCCGGGGTGGTGATTCGCCCCTGGCACCTGCCGGCACCGACGCGCCGGGTGGGGTTGTGCTTTGCCGCCCAGGCCCTGGAGTTGCCGGCGTTGCGGGCCTTGCATGAGTATTTCCAGAACAACCGCCCGCCGCAGATTGAAGCCGCCTGACGGCGCCTTTGAATTCACCGCAAATTCAATGTAGGAGCTGGCTTGCCTGCGATAGCGGTGGTGACTGACACACCGCTATCGCAGGCAAGCCAGCTCCCACATTTGATCTTCATTGTTGCGAATAGTGTGTTTCGGCGTTATTCCAGCATCTTGCCCAGCAACCAACTGCCGGCCGGGCCGGGCGGATGCTGGCGTGACCACAACGCGTCCACCGCCACCGAGCGCGGCCAGCCCCGGGCCTTGATTTCACACAGGTGGTCGCCGCCAAACCGCTCCACCAGCCAGCGCGGCAGCGGTGCCCAGCCAAAACCCAGTTGTGCCATTTCCATCAGCATCAGGTAACTGGGCGCTGACCACACCCGGCCCAGGCCGCGGGTTTCATTCGGGTTGATGATGCTCGCCAGGCGCAGTTCGCGGTGTTGTTCCAGGGTGTGCTGGTCGATGTCCGCAAGGTTCGCCAGCGGATGTCTGGGTGAGACAAACAGCGCGATTTCCGTGCGCTCTTCCACGGTGGTGCTGGTGAGGTCCGGCGGGTAAACCTCCTGCATCTCGATAAACGCAATCTGCGCCCGGCCACTTTGCACCAGGGCGATCAAGTCCTCGCATTCGGCGATCAGGCATTCCAGCTCCAGGTCCGGGTAGCGCTGTTCGAAGGCGCTGAGGGCGGTTTCGAAACGGTCCGACTGATACGTATCGGACATCGCGATACTCAGCTTCGGTTCCAACCCCTGGGATAACTGGCTGGCCGCCAACTCCAGGCGGCTGCTGGCTTCCAGCACCTGCTCGGCGCGTTGCAGCAGCACATGCCCGGCCGGGGTCAGCGTGGGCTTGCGGCTGCTGCGATCAAACAGCACCACATCCAGGTCAATCTCCAGGCTGGCCACCGCCGCGCTGACGGTGGACTGGCTCTTGCCCAGCTTGCGCGCCGCCGCTGAAAACGAACCGTGGGTCGCCGCCTGCACAAACGCCTGAAGCACTTCATGGGATGCCATGACTATCGCCCTGATCGATGGTTATTGGTTATGAAGTATCGACTCCAAGGGTAATGATGGCAACCATCGTCACTCACGGAGAACGGGTCATGACACCCACCAAGTCGATTACTGAACGCGTTTGGCAGGCCATTGGTTTTGAAGGTTTGGCCTTGTTGATCTGTACACCGCTGCTGGCGTGGATCATGGATAAACCGGCCCTGGAGATGGGCATGGTGACCTTGGCCATCAGCCTTATGGCGCTGGCCTGGAACGTGATTTTCAACGGCCTGTTCGACCGTCTCAAGGCGCGCCTGCAACTGTCCGGCGGGGTGTGGACCCGCGTGCTGCATGCGTTGATGTTTGAAGGCGGCCTGGTGGCGATCTGTGTGCCGCTGATTGCCTGGTGGCTGAACATCAGCCTGATGCAGGCGTTTATCCTCGACATCGGCGTGTTGCTGTTTTTCCTGCCGTACACCTATGTGTATCACTGGGCGTATGACGCCGCGCGGGAGCGGATTATGCAGAAACGGATGCGCACCGCGTAGGAGTCCGGCTTGCCGGCGATGGCGATTTTGGATACGTCATCGCCGGCAAGCCAGCTCCTACAGGGGTTGTAGGGCGGCCACAAAATCGAGGAATGCCCGCACCTTGGCCGCCGGCAAATGCCGCGACGGGTAGAAGGCATACAACGGGAAACGCTCGTCGGGCCAGTCGGGAAACAACTCGATCAACGCGCCGGATTTCAGCGCCGGTGCCAGCCCAAGGTCGAGCATTTGCGCCACTGCATGGCCGTGTTCGCACACGCTGTACAAGGTCCCGGCATCGTTGACCACCAGCCGCCCGCTGGTGGCGATGTTGACCTGCTCGCCCGGCCGGTGGAATTCCCAGCCAAACGGCCGGCCGGTCTGGGAGTCGCGAAAGTCGATGCACACGTGCTGGCCGTCTTCCAAGTCCTTGGGGTGTGAAGGGCGACCATGCCGCTCGAGATAAGCTGGCGAGGCCAACGTCAGCACCCGCACTTCCATCAGCTTGCGGGCGATCAGCGAGGACGATTGCGGAATGCCAAAACGGATGGCCAGGTCAAAGCCATCCGCTACCAGGTCCCCGAGTTGATCCCGCGTGTGCAGGTCCAACTGCAGCTGCGGGTATTGGCTCATGAATTCACCCAGCACCGGCCCCAGCACCAGCCGCGAAAAGTACGGGTCGATGTTCACCCGCAACCGCCCGCGAACCGTCAGGGCGCTGTCGGCCGCCGAGCTGGCGGCTTCTTCCAGGCCGGCCAGCAGCGGGGCGATTTCCTGGTAGAAACGCCGGCCCTCGTCGGTCAATTGCACCGAGCGGGTGGTGCGGTCGAACAGGCGGATGCCCAAGCGTTTTTCCAGCCGCGAAATAGCCCGGCTGACCCCCGAAGGCGTCATCTCGAGGCTGTCGGCGGCGCGGGCGAAACTGCCGCTGTCGACCACGGCGGCCAGTACGCCCATGCCACCGGCCAGTCCTGGATCAAAACTCATGGGTGATTGCCTGTCAGGTATCCGAAAGCATTGATGCTAGCGGAGAATCCGAGAGCGTTACAGAAACATCCCGCCCGAGGCCTCGACCCGTTGCCCGGTGATCCAGTTGCTGCCGTCGGCCAGCAGGGTGGAAATCGCCCCGCCGATATCATCCGGCAAGCCTGCGCGACCGAGGGCGGTGTTGTTGGCGACCATCGCGTTCACGTCCGGATTGTCGCGCACCACGCCGCCGCTGAAGTCGGTGGCAATCGCGCCGGGGGCCAGGGTGTTCACGGTGATGCCACGGGCACCCAGTTCCTTGGCTTGGTAGCGGGTCAGCACTTCCACCGCGCCTTTCATCGAGGCGTAGGCCGAATAACCCGGCAGGCTGAAGCGCGCGAGGCCGCTGGAGATATTGATGATGCGGCCACCGTCACTGATCAGCGGCAGCAGTTTCTGGGTCAGGAAAAACGGGCCCTTGAAGTGGATCGCCACCAGTTGGTCGAACTGCGCTTCGGTGGTGTCGGCGAAGCTGGCGTGGGCGCCGATCCCGGCGTTGTTGATCAGGAAGTTGAAGTGCGCCTGGCCGAACACGTCCTTCAATACCGAGCCGACCTGGGCGGTGAACGCCTCGAAGGTGGAACTCTGGCTGACGTCCAGTTGCAGCATGGCCGCCTTGCCGCCCAGCGCTTCGACTTGGGCGAGCACGGCCTGGGCTTCGTCCGCCGCGCTGTTGTAGGTACCGATAATGTCGACGCCTTGTGCCGCCAGGTGCAGCGCAGCGCTTTTGCCCAGGCCGCGGCTGGCGCCGGTGATGAGTGCAATTTTACGGGTCATGGTGAAGTCCTCGGGGCGTGTGGTGGTTCGTGGGACTGAGTGTATTTGTCCGGCTATAACGTGATAAACAGAGCTATACCGGAATCACTGGCCGGATAAGGCGAACAATCCAATGAACAAACTAGAGTTGCTGCGTACCTTCGTGCGCGTTGCTGAACTGTCGAGTTTCACCCAGGCGGGCGAGAGCCTGGGCTTGCCGCGCTCCACGGTTTCCGAGCATGTGCAGGCACTGGAAGAGTTGCTGGGCGCGCGCCTGTTGCAGCGCACCACGCGCAAGGTCCAGGCGACCCAGGACGGGCGCGTGCTGTATGAGCGCAGCAAGGATTTGCTGTCGCACATGGAAGAGCTGGAAGGCTTGTTTCGCCAGGATGAAGCGCAGCTGGCGGGGCGCATTCGGGTGGACATGCCCAATGTCATGGCCCGGGAATTGATCCTGCCGCGCCTGCCCGAGTTCATGGACCTGCACCCGCTGATCGAACTGGAAATCAGCAGCACCGACCGCCAGGTTGATTTGCTGGCGGAAGGTTTCGACTGCGTCTTGCGCGTCGGTGCGCAGCCGGACCAGTCGGTGGTAGCCCGCTTGTTGTGCAGCATGCCGATGATCAACTGCGCCAGTGCTGCGTACCTGAAGCGTTACGGCGTACCCAGGACGCTCGCTGATTTGGCTCACCATCAGTTGGTGCATTACGTACGCCCGCTGGGCTCACGTTCCCCAGGGTTTGAATACGTACAAGGCAACAAGGTGCAGCGGATTCCCATGGCCGGGCGCGTCACGGTCAACAGCACCGACGCTTACCGGGCGGCGTGCATCGGTGGCTTTGGCCTGACCCAGGTGCCCGCCCTGGGCATTCACGATCAACTGGCCAGCGGCGA
Source organism: Pseudomonas sp. KK18 (assembly GCF_037094675.1). NCBI lineage: Bacteria > Pseudomonadati > Pseudomonadota > Gammaproteobacteria > Pseudomonadales > Pseudomonadaceae > Pseudomonas > Pseudomonas sp. KK18. The sequence continues at coordinate 5,611,263 of NZ_CP146605.1, read as the reverse complement.
GTTGGTGGCGGTGCTGCCGGACTATCCGGCGCCGGCACTGGACGTGTCCCTGCTGTACGCCGGCCAACGGCATTTGCCGCTGCGGGTGCGGGTGTTCATGGATTGGCTGGCCGCCACCTTGCAGGCTGCTTTCAACGCCGGGCAGACAACTGCTGCGGCGCCAGGAATGCATCATGGAAGTAATCCCGAAACGCCTGCATCGCCGGCGTGAAATCGCGCTCGCGGTGCCAGGCCAGGCCGACGCTCATGGGCGTGACCTTGTCGGTGACGCTCACGGTTTCGATGCGTTTGCCTTCCAGTGACCACGGGCGATGCACCAGGTCTGACAAGATCGCCACGCCGCTGCCGTTGGCGACCATGCTGCGTACTGCCTCCACCGAACTGGTGCGCAGCCGCACCTTGGGGATTTGCCCGGCCTGTTCCCAGTAGCGCATGGCGCTTTGTTCGGCTTCGTCGACGGTGAGGAAAATGTACGGCTCCCTGGCCACATCGGCGAGGCTCACGGCGGGGCGTTCGCACAACGGGTGATGGCTGGGCAGCCACAGGCGGCGTTCGGAGTTGAAGAGGATTTCCGAGACGATATCCGCGTGGGTGAGGTTGGCGGTGAGCACCACAGCCATGTCGAACTGGCCGTTGAGCAGGCCGTGTTCGATGGCCTGGCGTTCCTGTTCGAACACCTCGATGGTCACGTCCGGGTGCCAGTGTTCCATGCGCTGCAAGTGGTGCGGCAGGAAGTAACCGAGCACGGTGTAGCTGGCGGCCACCCGCAATACGCCGCTGGCGCGGTAGTCCGGCAGCGGGCTGTTCAGGGCATCGTCGACGCTGCGCACAATCACATACGCCCGGTTGAGGAAATGCCGCCCGGCGTCGGTCAGGCTCATGCCCTGGGCCGAGCGCACGAATAGCTGCGCGCCGAGCATCGCTTCCAGCTCCTTGATCGCGGTGGTCACCGCCGATTGGGAGATGTTCAGGTGAATCGCCGCCTGGGAGATCTGGCCGATTTCGGCGGTGGCGACGAAGTAGCGGATTTGGCGCAGGGTCAGGGACATGGTTTCTCCGCTCGTTCCCACGCTCTGCGTGGGAATGCATCCTGTGACGCTCCGCGTCACGATTTCAAGGGCGGACGCAGAGCGTCCAGGGCGGCATTCCCACGCGGAGCGTGGGAACGATCAGTATCGGGTATCTGATTTTCAGAAGATGGGCCATCTGATAATAGATCTTCCCAAGGGGTCAAGGGGCAGCCTAATTTCCATCGCAAGAACTTCAACGGAGCGACCCCGATGCAGGCAGTGGATTTCAATTCGGACATGGGCGAAGGCTTCGGCCCCTGGACCATCGGCGATGGCGTCGACAGTGAACTGATGGCCTACATCAGCTCGGCCAACATCGCCACCGGCTTTCATGCCGGCGACCCGGGCACCATGCGCCGCACCGTCGAGCGCGCCAAGCAGTTGGGCGTGGCGATTGGCGCGCACCCGGGTTTTCGTGACCTGGTGGGGTTCGGCCGGCGCCATATCAACGCCCCGGCCCAGGAGCTGGTGGACGACATGCTCTATCAACTCGGCGCCCTGCGGGAGATCGCCCGGGCCCAGGGCCTGACGCTGCAACACATCAAGCCCCACGGCGCGTTGTACATGCATCTGGCGCGGGACGAAGAAGCGGCGCGGCTGTTGGTGGAAAACCTGCAACGCCTGGAACCCACGCTGTTGCTGTACTGCATGCCCAACTCGGTGATCTGGCGCATTGCCAAGGAACTCGGCCAGCCGGTGGTGCGGGAGTTTTATGCCGACCGTGAGTACGATCTCACCGGCTCCATCGTGTTTACCCGCAATGTGCGGGCGCTGGATCCGGCAACGGTTGCGGCGCGTGTCCTGCGTGCCTGCCAGACCGGCCTGGTGCGCACGGTTGAAGGCGAAGACCTGTTTATCGAATTCGATTCCATTTGCCTGCACAGCGACACCCCCGGCGCCCTTGAACTGGTGGAAGCCACCCGTGAAGCGCTGGATCAGGCGGGCATCGAAGTACGCACACCCCGCTGACCGACACCGGTGCCCAGACACCGGGTCTGATTGATTTTTTGCCTGCCTTTCTACAATGATTCCAAGAGGAACAGACATGGCTGAATCTTCCCCGATCCGCTACAGCTTTGGCGGTGATGAACACCTGTTTGCCGAGGTCAGCGAGAGCATGTCCCTGGAGGCTTTCTTCAAGGGCATGGCCGTCACCCGCGCGGTGGAACGCTTGGCCCTGGACGGTGTGCTGGACGTCTGCCTGGCAAACGCCTCGTTCCAGATTCGCTTCGACCCGGACCGCATCGCGCCCCACGTGTTGCTCGACGCGGTACAAAGCGCCGAAGCCCAGGCCGTGGCCGAACGTACCTTGCACACCCGCATCATCGAAATCCCGGTGCTGTACAACGACCCCTGGACCCATGAAACCCTGATGCGCTTTCGCGACCGTCATCAGGACCCGACCGGCACCGACCTGGAATATGCAGCGCGGATCAACGGCCTGGCGGATGTGGACGCGTTTATCGCGGCCCACAGTGGCGCGCCGTGGTTTGTCTCGATGGTGGGGTTTGTGGCGGGCTTGCCGTTCATGTTCCAGATGGTGGAGCGCGAGCGGCAGTTGCAGGTGCCCAAGTACCTGCGCCCACGCACCGACACGCCGAAATTGACCCTCGGCCACGGCGGCTGCTTTGGCTGTATCTATTCGGTACGCGGCGCCGGCGGTTACCAGATGTTCGGCGTCACCCCGGCGCCGATCTACGACCCGCAACAGCAACTGGCTTACCTGAAAGAGCACATGGTGTTCTTCCGTCCCGGCGACATCGTGCAGTTCAAACCCATGGACCGCGACGCCTATGACCTGGCCGTGGCAGAAGTGGACGCAGGGCGCTTCGACCTGCGCATCCGCCCGGTGGAGTTTTCCCTCGACGCCTTTCTCGCCGACCCCATCGGCTACCCGAAAACCTTGCAGGAGGCGCTGGCATGATCAAGGTACTCAAAGCCGGCCTCGCCACCTCCGTGCAGGATCTTGGCCGCGAAGGTTATTACCACCTCGGCATCCCGCCATCCGGCGCCCTGGACCAATACGCGTTGAGCGCGGCCAACCACCTGGTGGGCAACCCCATCGGCGCTGCCGGGCTGGAATGCACGTTGATCGGGCCGGAGCTGGAGTTTCAGCAGGATGCCCTGGTGGCGTTGTGCGGGGCGCTGATGTCGCCGCGCCTGGACGGCGTGGTGGTGCATCAGGACACCGCGTTTGAAGTGCGGGCCGGGCAAGTGCTGCGCTTTGAATTTCCCAAGGCCGGCGCACGGACTTACCTCGCGGTGGCTGGTGGTATTGACGTGCCGCTGGTATTGGGCAGCCGGTCCACTTACACCCTGGGTGCGTTGGGCGGGTTTCACGGGCGGCGGCTGGTGGAGGGTGATGAACTGCCCGTGGGCGAAGCCAGCGGCAAAGGCCGGGCGGGGAACAGTTTGCCCATGGCGTTGCGCCAATCGGTGGGTGGGGACGTGACCCTGCGGGTGGTGCCAGGGCTGTATTACGAGCGCCTGACGCCCGCCGCCAAGAGCAGCTTTTTTGCCGAGCCCTGGACGGTAGGGTCGGAGGCCGACCGCATCGGCTATCGCTTCAAGGGCGGCAATGCCTTGAGCTTTCAGCCACGGGAACAGCCGTTTGGCGCCGGGTCCGATCCGTCGAACATCGTCGACAGTTGCTACCCCATCGGTTCGATCCAGGTGCCGGCGGGTCTGGAGCCGATCGTGCTGCACCGGGACGCGGTGTCGGGCGGGGGCTACGCGATGATTGGCACGGTGATCAGTGCCGACCTGGATCTGATCGGGCAGATGCAACCGAACCAGCGGGCGGGGTTTGTGGCGGTGACGCTGGAGGAAGCGTTGGAGGCGCGGCGGGTGTACAAAAAGCGGCTGAAGGTGATGGGTGGGTTGTTTAGCACCTGAACTCACCACTGAACCCAATGTGGGAGCGGGCTTGCTCGCGAAAGCGGAGTGTCAGTCAATAAGTCTGTGACTGAGCCACCGCATTCGCGAGCAAGCCCGCTCCCACATTTTTATCGGGTTGTGTCAGAACAATTGGGTGAATAGCCAGTACAGGCTACCCGATAACAGAATCGCCGCCGGTAACGTCAGCACCCAGGCCATCAGCAAGTTGCGGATGGTCTTCATCTGCAAGCCACCGCCGTTCGCCACCATGGTCCCGGCCACACCCGACGACAACACATGGGTGGTGGACACCGGCAAGCCATACATGTCTGCCGCGCCGATGGTCAGCATTGCCACCATCTCGGCGGATGCGCCCTGGGCGTAGGTCAGGTGGGTCTTGCCGATCTTCTCGCCCACGGTCACCACGATACGTTTCCAGCCGACCATGGTCCCCAGCCCGAGGGCGATGGCCACGGCGATCTTGACCCACAGCGGGATAAACCGTGTGGCGTTGTCGATCTGTTGCTTGAACAGTTGCAGCTTGTTCTGGGTGTCGGCATCGAAGTTGCCGACCTTGCCCTTGTCCATCAGGCGGATGGTTTCGCTGGTCAGGTACATGTCGTTACGCACGTTGCCCACGGCCTCGGCCGGAACGGCGGCGAGGGAGCCGTAGCTCTTCACTTCCTCACCGATATGCCCGGTGATGGCGGCCAGGGCGGGCACCAGTTCCGGGGTGGCTTCCTTGGTGCGTACGTAGGTCGACAAGGTGCCGCGAGAGTCGGCGGGGGCCAGTTGCGGCGCCGCTTTTACCAGGGCTGCCTGGGTGACTTCGGCCACCGCGGCAAACTGCAACGACTCACCGGCCGGCATGGTGCGGTTCAACGCGTAGGCCATCGGCAGGGTGCCCACCAGGATCAACATGATCAGGCCCATGCCCTTCTGGCCATCGTTGGAACCATGGGCGAACGACACGCCGGTGCAGGTGGCGATCAGCATGCCGCGAATCCACCACGGCGGCGGGGTATCGCCTTTCGGCGCTTTGTACAGCGAGCGATTTTTCACGAAGGCCCGCAGCGCCAGCAACAGCAGGGCGGCGAAGGCGAAGCCGATCAGCGGCGACAGCAGCAGCGCATAACCGATCTTGATCGCCTGGCCCCAGTCCACACCGCTGGTGCCGTCGCGGCCATGCATCAGTGCGTTGGCCACGCCCACGCCGATGATCGAGCCGATCAAGGTGTGGGACGACGACGCCGGCAACCCCAGCCACCAGGTGCCGAGGTTCCACAGGATCGCGGCGATCAACAGCGCGAAGATCATCGCAAAGCCGGCGGAGGAGCCGACCTGCAAAATCAGCTCTACCGGCAGCAGGGCGATGATGCCGAACGCCACCGCGCCGCTGGATAGCAGCACGCCGAGGAAGTTGAAAAAGCCCGACCACACCACCGCGAAATGCGGTGGCAATGAGTTGGTGTAAATCACCGTGGCCACCGCGTTGGCGGTGTCGTGGAAGCCGTTGACGAACTCGAAGCCCAGGGCGATCAACAGCGCCACGCCCAGCAGCAGGAACGGCGTCCAGGTGGTGACCACCGTGCCCAGCTCGTGCATGTCGTGCATCAGGCTGTAGGCGGTGAACAACAGGCCCATGGCGAGTACGGCGAAGAAAATGATCACCGTCACCAGGCCCGGTTTTTTGTCCAGGCGCGGTTTGGGATCGTTGGTGACGGAGGCGGTGGAGGCGGTCAGCGAAGGGGTTGCCATGCCGGAACATCCAGTGTTGAGGGAGGATATCCGTCATGATCGTTGCAGAATGTTACAGAGATGCTGCGGTAAATCAGTGTTTAGGGAATTGAAGTTGCCGCCGGTCTATAAAACACCGCCGATAAAATGTGGGAGCTGGCTTGCCTGCGATAGCGGTGTATCAGTCTCCACCGCTATCGCAGGCAAGCCAGCTCCCACATTGATCGCATTTCAAATTCAATAATCCTTGCGCTTGCGAAACGCCCAGCGCCCGGCAATCAACGTGAACGTTGCCACCAGCGCCACCAGAATCCAGAAGCCTTCAGGGTCTGTAGAAAGCGGCACACCACCAACGTTCATGCCAAAAAAACCGGCAATGATGTTGATCGGCAACGCCAGCACCGTGACCACGGTCAGGGTGAACAACGTGCGGTTGCTCTGTTCGTTGAGGTTGGCGGCGATCTCTTCCTGCAGCAGCTTGATGCGCTCACCCAACGCCATCAGGTCGTTGATGATCAGCGCAAACTCCTCGGTGGATTTGCGCAGCTCTTTCACGTCTTCCTTCTGCAGCCACTGGGGCGGACGATTGAGCAGCCGCAGCAACGAGCCCGGCTCCAGCGCCAGCAACCGTTGCAGGCGCACCAGCACCCGGCGCGCGGCACCCAGTTCGGCGCGGTTGGTGGACAGGCGTGACGACAGCAACTGGTCCTCGATCTGGTCGACGCTGAGGCTGGTCTTGCGCACGATCTGTGTCAGCACCTCGCCCTGGTCCCGCAGCAAATGCACCAGCAGTTCCAGCGGCGAGCGAAAGTGTTCACCGGCCTTCACCGACGAGCGCAGCTTGTCCACCGAGTGCAGCGGTTGCAGGCGCGCGCTGATCAGCAGCCGGCTGCGGGCGCACACCCATAAGGTGGAAATGTCTGAAGACACCATGCTGCTGAAGTTGAACACCACGTCGTTGACCACCGCCAGCAAGGCCGAGTCCACGTGTTCGATGCGGGTGGAGCGTGAGCCTTCGTGCAAGGCTTCGAAGAATTCTTCCGGCAGGTTCAGGTGCGCCTGCATCCAGCGCTCGCACGCGGCGTGGGCCAGGTTCAAATGCAGCCAGAGGAATTCGTTGGGGTCTCCGGGTTGCTGCAAGGCCGCAAGGGCAGTGGCTGAATCAATCTGTTCGCCCTTTTCACCGGGGCGGAAACGAAAACCGTAGAGCAAGCCAAACAGGTCGGAGTCCTGGTGGCTGTGGTCGATGCTGTGGTTCATGGAGGCTCGCAGGGAAAGTGCCTGTAGGAAATTTCACAGGTTCACTTGAGCGCATCATGGCAACTGAATTTGACGCTTTTGTGACGGTTTGAGGTGGCCGTCAATCGCCCGCGGGCAAACTGAAGCTGAACACCGTGCCGTCCTGCTCGCTGGAAGACACTTCCAGCCGCCCGCCATGGGCGTCGGCAATCTGTTTGACGATGTACAACCCCAGGCCCAGCCCGGCCTGGGGCAAGGCGCCCGTCGGTCGGGAGTAGGGCTGGAACAGCAGCGGCATGGCTTGCTCACTGATCAGCCCAAGGTTTTTCACCGTTAACTCAAACGTGCCGGCGTTGACCTGCGCACTGACTTCAACCGGCCCTTGCGGGTTGCCGTGGCTGATGGCGTTGGCGACCAGGTTGGAGAGCAATTGCGCGAGCCGCTCGCGGTCGCCTTTCACACCCTTGAGATTGCCGATGCGGGCGTGGATCAGCCGCTTGGGGTGCACGTGCTGCACCTCTTCCACCACATGCTGCAAAGTGTCTTCAAGCCCGGTGCATTCACTGATGTTCACCGGGATGCCGCTGCCCATTCGGCCACGGGCAAAGTCCAGTACGTCTTCCACCAGTTGCGAGGCCCGGCGGCCGCTGGCCAGCATGTGCCGCACCAGGGTGTCGGTGGCCGGGTCCGGGTGTTTGCGCAGCAGGCGTTCGGCGCCGACGTTGATGGCGAACAGCGGGTTGCGCAGGTCGTGGCCGAGCACTGCGATGAATTGTTCGCGCAGTTCGGCGGTTTCGCGCTCCTGTTGCAAGTCGGCCTCGGTCTGCTGGAGGCTTTCTTCGGCTTCGATCTGCAGCGACAGCACCCGGGCAAACGACTCCATGGTCGACTGGATGGTGCTGCTGCGCAGTTGCGCCGGGTTCGGGTCCAGGGCACAGATGGTTCCGAAGAAACGCCCGTCGGTGCGGAACACCGGCACCGAGATGTAGCTTTCAAAGTGGTAGATGCGCGGCGTGTGGTGGTCGCGGTACAGCGGGTCTTCGCTGGCTTTGTCGATCACGATCGAGACGTGGGAGTCGCGTATTTCGTGGCACAGGGTGGTGGTCAGGTCCAGCTCGCCACCCACGGGCAGGCCAAAGTCCAGTTGGTCGCGCACAGCGCAGGCGGTCCATGAATCATCGGTGACCCGTGCCACGGCCGCAAAACGCAAGCCGGTCATCTCGCTGACTACCTGGAGAATCGCCGGGACGGCGCTGATTCTGCCAATGGTGGCAATGTCGACGGCTTTTTGCCCCATGGCGAACGGTTCCGGTCCTGATGCTGCTGGCGTTGTGCCTTGGCTGATGGTTGGGATTCTAGCGAGCTTGGCGGCGTAAGGTACAAATTCGTTCACGCTAATTAGACTAATTGCTCTTCTGGGCGACGAGCGCGCATAAAAAAGCCGCGCGGCCCGAAGGCGGCGCGGCGTTTTTGCAGTTCAACTCAAGTGTCTTGCTTGTTTTCCAGGACTTCGCCGGTCTTGGCATCCAGCTTCACGTCCCACTTCACGTTGCTGGTGTCACGCAGTTCGGTCTCGTAGACCAGGCGGCCGGCTTTGTCTTCCAGTTCGGTGTCAACGATGGTGGCGCCTTTGTGCTGGGCCACGGCCTTGGCGTTGAGCTTTTCAAAATCCATCACGGCACCGGACTTGAGCAGGCTCGGAATCTGGTCCGGGCGAACATCGGCCTGGGCCAAACCGGCGGTAAGGGTCAAGGCGGCAGCGGCGAACAGAGCGGTCAGGTTTTTCATGGTGTGATCCTTTGGGGTGAGCTGTTTAAGTGGGATCAGGTTAACCAGCGCAACTTAACTCACCCTTAAAATTGCGCCGTTTGTTCAATCGGCGGCGAGTGCGGGGTTTCATGCTGGCGTCTCACTTACGGGAGGCACAGATGAAACAGTTAATGGCCTGGGTGTATGCGCCCTTGTTCTGGGCGGGGTTTATCGGGTGGGCGCTGTGGCTGGTGCAGAGGGATGCGCTGCAGTGGCTGGGGCTGGTATTTGTTCTGGCGGTGGCGGTGTCGTTTATCGCCGAGTGGTGGTTGCCCTATGAGCCGCAGTGGAATCGCAACCAGGGTGATCGTCGTCGCGACTTGATTCACGCGTTGGTCAATGAGGGCCTCAATGCGGCGGGCTTGTTGATCTTGCCGGTGCTGACCGCGCTGTTGGCCGTCGACGGTGTATGGCCGCGGGCGTGGCCGCTCTGGGCGCAATTGCTGCTGGCGATCTTCATTGCCGATGCGGGCATCACCCTGATGCATTACGCCAGCCACCGAGTCGCTGCCTTGTGGCGCCTGCATGCGGTGCACCACAGCGTGCAACGGCTGTATGGCTTCAATGGCTTGATGAAGCATCCGTTGCACCAGATGCTGGAAGCCACGGCCGGGTTGGCGCCGTTGATCCTGCTGGGCATTCCCACGGAGGTGGCGCTGCTGCTGGCCCTGGCGATTGCCGTGCAGCTGCTGTTGCAGCATTCCAATGTCGACATGCGCCTGGGGCCGCTGCGCTGGGTGTTCGCCTGGGCGCCGGTGCATCGTTTTCATCACATGAAATATGGCCGGGCTGGGGATGTGAATTTCGGCTTGTTTTTCAATCTGTGGGATTGGCTCTTGGGTACGGCGTTTTACAGCCATGACTATCGAATGGGGCAGGGCGACTTGGGGATTGGCAGCCGGCCGGATTTTCCGCGGGAGTATGTGGCGCAGTTGCGCGACCCGTTCAGGACGGTGCGCTTGAGCAAGGAGCCGCCGGTTCCCGTCGGTTTAGTCGAGGATTCGTACGTGCAGGTTGCGCAACGACGCCCCGGCCGTGACGCCGAATAGTTGCTTCATGGTCCGGGAAAAATGCGCCGAATCGGCGAACCCGGCGCCATGTGCAGCCTCGGTCAGGGTGCTGCCGCCGAGCGCCAGTCCCAGCGCCACTCGCAAGCGCCGCCACAACACCAGGCGACGCACGGGCAAACCCAGTTGGTTGGCGAACAAACGTTCCAGCTGGCTTAACGAAACGTGCGCCGCCTGTGCCAGGGCGTGGGCCGAGACCTTGCCACTCAGTTGCTGATCCAGCGCCGACAGCGCGCGCTCCACCCTGGCATCTTCCAGTGCGCGTCTCGGCAATTGGCGCAGCGTGCGCTCGAGTGCTTCCAGGGACCGTTCACTGTCGGCCAGGGCGGCCTGCAAGGGGGCGATATCAAATGCGCCGGGTTCGGCATACACCATCAATACCTCACCATGGGTTTGGAGGATGGCGTGGGGCATTCTGGACGGGATAAACAGGCGATGGGCCGTGGTGGCACGGCCATCGAGGCTGGCCGTGACCGGCCCGCCCGCGGAGAACATCAGCTGATGGGCATAGTGTGCATGGGGCGCGGTGCGCCCCGGTGTGCCCTGGATCAGCCCGTAGTCAGGCCCCAGCCACAGGCGACCTGACCATTCGGGGCTCACTCAGTAACCGTTGTCCTGCAGCAGGTCGGCCACACTCGAGGACGGCCAGCGCTTGTAGTACTTCAGCAGTTCGGCAGCGCGGTTGGTGAAGATGCCATCGACGCCGGCTTTCATGACCTTGTCGAAGTCCACCGGCTCATCCACGGTGTACACGTGCACCAGCAAGCCCTTGTCGTGGGTCAACTGGTTCATCTCGGGTTTGACCAGGTCGGAGTAGCTCTGGTCGCCGAGGTTGGTCAGTTGTGCCGAAGGGCCGGTACCGATGGCGCCCAGGCTCTTGGCCTCGTCGATCCATTTTTCGAACTCGGCGGCGTCCTTCGGCTCCTGCTTGGCGTAGTAGGCGGCTTTGCTCGGCTCGCCGGACTCGGCGAAGGGCACCTTGGATTTCGGTTCGATGCTGCCTTCACCTACCCACAACAGCAGGATTTTCGGGGTATTGGGCATCTCTTTTTGCAGTTCTTTCAGGCTGTCTTTCTCAAAGGTTTGCAGCACCACGCGGCCCTTGCCCTGGCCGACGCCGATGTTTTTCTGGGCCTGGTTGGAGCCGGTGGAGCTCAACCAGCCTTTATCCAGCAGCTTGTTCTTCAGGTCGGCCTCGATGCCCGGGAATTGCTTCGGCTCTTTGGTTTCGATGTACAGGCCGGGTTTGTGCTGCGGGTTGCCTTCGGCGATCTTGATGATTTCGTCCAGGCTGAGGATTTTCAGGCCGACGAAGCCCGGGCGGGCACGGTCCGGGTAGGCGGCGTTGAACCAGCTGCCGGCGTCCAGGGTTTTAAGCTCGGCCCAGGTGAATTCGTTGGCCGGGCTGTCCTTGCGCTCCGGGAACTTGGTGGCGACGTCGGTGGTGCGTTGCAGGTTGTTGTCATGCAGGGCGAATAGCACGCCGTCCTTGCTGCGTTGCAGGTCCATTTCCAGGTAGTCGGCACCCAGGTCGCGCGCGACTTTGTAGGCGGCGGCGGTGGATTCCGGTGCATCGAAGGAGGCGCCACGGTGGGCAATCACGGCAGGGTGCGGGATGCCTTCGTTGGCCGCGAGTTCGGTAGGGCTGATCGGGCTTGCCGCCTGTGCCTGGCCAAGGCCCAGCATCAGGGCCAGCAGCAGGGCACTCTTGGTAAACGTGACAGGCATATGCGAAGTCCTTTCGTGGAGGTAACTTTGAGAAGGGCTCCTTTTTAACAATTGCTTGCGAATGGCGCTATCACCAAACCGACATTAACGTGTTCACCGGCCATTTTTCTGCACTTTTGTGCGGTGCGATGCAGTACTCTTGCTTTGAAATGCCCCATCAGAGGGCAGATTTTCCTGCCACGCGTGTAAACCATCTTTCCAGTCCAAGTAGGACTTTTCAGTGAGGTTTACCATGCGCATCACCTCCGAGCTTATCTGCCAGGCCGCCGACCAACTCCAGGGTTTTGTCGGCCTGAACCGCAAGACTGGCCAGTACATCGTCCGTTTCAGCGAAGACTCCTTCGGCATGGACGTGGCCGATGACGGCATTATCCCGACCGCCGAGTTTGTCTGGCTGCAGGTCGACGGGCAGGCCATGACCTTGTCCCGCGAGCGGATCCAGTTGTTGCTGGACCAGAACATCGACGATCGCATCAACATCACGGAACCGCTGCGGGTGTACATGCGTCGGGTGGAGATTCCACAGATCAGTGCGGTGCGCAGTCTGGTCAGTTGAGTGCCGCATAGCCCTGCGGCTGGAGCGCTTTTTGTGGCTAGGGAGCTTGCTGTGGCTTGGGAGCTTGCTGTGGCGAGGGAGCTTGCTCCCGCTGGAGTGCGCAGCGCTCCCAAGATTTTGGGGCCGCTTCGCAGCCCAGCGGGAGCAAGCTCCCTCGCCACACAAGCTCCCTCACTACAGCAAGCGCCCTCACCACAGAGCCTCCCTTGTCCACATTAAGTGTTTTACACGGGCTGAGGTTTCAGCGCTCGAACGCGTAAGACCGCTCAACCTTGCACACTCGTGTATGGCACGCCAAGTACCAGGTGGCGCGGCCCTGTTCGCGCACCTCAGTGTGTTCGGCGTGCTGCTTCCAGGCCAGGATCTCCGCTTCGCTGCTCCAGTAGGACACCGTGATGCCCAGCCCGTCGTCCCCGCGCGCCGATTCCACGCCGAGAAACCCGGGTTGTTGCCGGGCCAGTTCCAGCATGCGGTCGGCGGCTTGTCCGTAACCGTTGTCACCTTCAGTGCGCAATGAACTGAACACCACGGCGTAGTACGGCGGTTTGGGTGTCTTGGCGATCATGCGCAGGCCTTCAGCAGCGCAATGGCCAGCGGCGGGGTGACGTCTTTAAGCGCCGCACGTTCCGGCTGGAACAGGGTGGCGACAAAAAACGGATGGCCCAGCAACTCCACCGCCCGCAGATCGCCCGCCGAGTCATGGCCGCTGGCAATCAGGTCGGCTTCCAGCAATGCGCTTTCGAAGTCTGGATTGATGCCATAGCGGCAACGGTAGCCTTCATGGATATCGAGGGTGGCGTAGGCCTCGGCGATGCGGGTAAAGGCCATCAAGCGAATGGTGTCGGTCGCTTCCACCAGCGCGCAGGTCAACGGTGTCAGCACTGCACGCGGCGAGTCGGGGGCCAGTTCGCCATGCTCGGCGTCGGCCCAGCCCAGCACGTTGCGGGCATATTCCAGCACCGCGTGTTGAAAACCGCCGCAGGTGCCGAGGAACGGGCGCTTTTGTTCACGGGCATACCGGATGGCCAGCAGCGCGCCGTCAAGGTCTCGGTAGGGGCTGGCGGGGACGCACCAGAATCCGTCGAAGTGCTGCAGCTGTTCGGTGGATTTGATCGTGTCGGTGGCCAGCCAGTCGAACCGCACCGTCAGGCCCAGCGCCGCGCCGGCCTGTTGCAACGCCAGGGGAATGGCCTGGTGGGCGGTGACTTGGGCATCGTAGTCACCGATCAGGGCCAGGTGCAGGGTGGTTTTATTCATCGAGGGTATCCGTGGCTTGTTGAGTCCTGGCGCTCACTATAGATTGGCGCTCACGCAATCAATATTGGCGTCAACACACATGTTCAATGCAGTGGCGCACTATCAGATCGACTACCCAGACCTTTCCCTGATCCTCGCCCTGGTGCGCGGCGGCACGCTCGCGCGGGCGGCGGCGTTGCTGCGGGTGGATGTGTCTACGGTGTTTCGCGCAGTGCGGCGGCTGGAGACGGCGCTGGGCCAGACGCTGTTCGAAAAGAGCCGCGCCGGCTACCTGCCCACCACCTTGGCCACCACCCTCGCCGAGCAGGCCGAACGTGCCGAACAGGCGCTGGAGGCAGCACGTGTGGGAGTGGAGCAGGGCGGTGAAGTGATCAGCGGTACGGTGCGCCTGACGTGCACGGACTCGGTATTGCAGTCACTGTTGCTGCCGGCCCTGGCGCAGTTCATGCCGGGTTACCCGGCGCTGACCCTGGAGCTGAGCACGTCCAATGACTTCGCCAACCTCAGTCGCCGCGATGCGGATATTGCCCTGCGCCTGACCAAGGCACCGCCCGAGCATCTGGTAGGACGTTGCCTGGGCACGGTGTCGTATCGGGTGTGCGCCAGTGCCGACTATGCCCGCCAGCATGCGGGGGAGGAACTGGCGGCCCTGAACTGGATCGCGCCGGATGACTTCCTGCCGGATCACCCCACCGTCACCTGGCGGCGCCAGCACTTGCCGGGAGTGATGCCGGCCTATCGCTGCAACAGCATGGTTTCGGTAACCGAACTGGTGCGCGCGGGACTCGGCGTGGCCGCGTTGCCGGATTACCTGCTGGGCGCGGACCTGCAACCGTTGAGCCCGCCGCTGGTGGGGCACGACACCGCCCTGTGGCTGCTGACGCGCCCCGATTGCCGGGCCTTGCGCTCGGTGGTGACGTTATTTGATCAGTTGGGCCAGCATGTGCGTTTGCCGGTGAGATAACTGTGGGAGCTGGCTTGCCTGCGATACAGGCGCTGTGGTGCATCAGGCATACCGCGCAGATGCTATCGCAGGCAAGCCAGCTCCCACACGGGATGCGTGGGAGGGTCAGGTCTTGCGCACGAATTGGTCGTGCATTTCGCTGGTCAGCCCTTCGATGCGTTCGGTCAGTTGTTTGGTCATCTCGGTGAGCTTGGTGTTCTGCTCCAACAGTTCCAGCAGTTGCTTGGTGGTCTGCGCCGCCTGGGCCTGGCGTTCGGTGTTGGCCACGGCCAGGGCTTCGCGGTGCTGGGCGTCGGCGTCGGATTGGGCCTTGTCCCGTGCGGCCTGGCGGGTCTGGGCGAGCAAAATCAAGGGGGCGGCATAGGCCGATTGCAGGCTGAACGCCAGGTTCAAGAGGATGAACGGGTAGACGTCAAAGTGCGTGATGCCGGTCATGTTGAGCACGACCCACAGAATCACGATTGCCGTTTGCGCCCCCAGGAACGTCGGGGTGCCAAAGAAGCGCGCGAAGGCTTCGGCTTTCAACGCAAAGGTGTCGTTGCCAAAGGTCGGCGCGAGATGGGCGTGTTTACGATGAAAGCGCAGGTGGTCAACGTTGGCTTCAGGTTTATCCGGGGTCATGGCGGGCTCGAATCCGTGGCGTAAGACAAGCCACCACTATAGACCGAGCCCTCGGCCTGGCACATGAAGAACCCTGTCGCTTACCTGTTGCCCCGTTCATTGGCAAACGCACTCACAGCCTGCACCGCCTCGCTGGCGCCTTCGCGAATCTGCAGGATCACCGTGCCGGCCTGGTTGGCCAGGTCCACGCCTTGGGCGGCGCGGTCGCGGGTACCGTCCATGCTGTCGATGGCCTGGCGGGTTTCGGTCTGGATCATCTCGATCATCGACGAAATCTCGGCCGTCGAACCGCTGGTGCGCGCCGCCAATTGCCGCACTTCATCGGCCACCACCGCAAAGCCACGCCCTTGTTCGCCGGCGCGTGCGGCTTCGATGGCAGCGTTCAATGCCAGCAGGTTGGTCTGGTCGGCAATCCCGCGAATGGTGTTGACGATGGCGGTGATCTGCTGCGAACGCTCGCCCAGCTTGGCGATCAGCGCGGAAGAACCGTCGATATTGGCGGCAATCTCACGCATGCCGGTGGCGGTCTGCTGGATCACCTCGGCGCCTTTTTCGGCGATGTCCCGGGTTTGCAGCGAGATGTGATAAGCCTGGGTGGCGCTTTGCGCGTCGGCCGCGTGTTTCTCCACCATGGCCGTGACGTCGGAGGCGTATTTCACCACCTTGCACAGGCGCCCGCTGGCGTCGTACACCGGGTTGTAGTTGGCTTCCAGCCACACCACCTGGCCGTTTTTGTCGATGCGTTCGAACTGGCCGTTGAACAGCTCACCCTGGTTCAGCCGTCGCCAGAAATCGCTGTAGGCGCTGCTGTTGGCCAGCTCCGGTGTGCAGAACATGCGGTGATGCTTGCCCTGCACCTGCGCCAGGTTGTAGCCCATGCGCTGCAGGAAATTCTGGTTGGCGCTGATGATGGTGCCGTCGAGGTTGAACTCGATCACCGCCATGGCGCGGTCGATGGCCTGCAACTTGGCGTTGGCTTCACTCTCGGCCTGCATTTTCGGGGTGACGTCCATGGCGTACTTCACCACTTTCACCACGCTGCCGGACTCGTCGCGCACCGGGTTGTAGCTGGCCTCCAGCCAGATCGGCTGGCCGTCGCTGGTCACGCGCTCAAAGGTGCCGGACTGGAATTGGCCGTTGCGCAGTTGCGTCCATAGCTGGCCGTACTCGGCGCTGCGGGCAAAGACCGGGGTGCAGAACAGGCGGTGGGACTGGCCCACGACTTGGTCGGCGGTGTAGCCCATGGCCTTGAGGAAATTCTCGTTGGCCCGCAGGACCGTGCCTTGCAGATCAAATTCAATCACCGCCATTGAGCGGTCGATGGCGTCGAGAAGGCTGGCTTGCTGGGCAATGGTGGCTTGCAGGGTACTGATGGTTTTTTTATGGGCGTTGAATAGCATGGTCGTGTGCTCGGGGGAAGCAAGCGTCAGGGGTATCCATGGGGGCGCCTGCCACCGTAAGGCCTGGCCATACGGCAAACGTGCTCATTGCCAGCTTCCTTGTGCTGGCAGCGGGGTGGAACAGCGAGTTCTGAGTCGTATGGCCGGCAAGAAGTTCTATGCCAGTCGACCAATGGCGGCATTATGCTATCGGTCGGCGACGGGCGCGTTTAATTCAGACGAGATGCAGAGGGCGGGATTCAGGCGGAATGGGCGACCACGTAGTCGCTGATATTGACTCGGTTACGGCCGGTGTCCTTGGCCGCGTACAGCGCGCGGTCCGCTGCGTTGAGCCACATGGCCGCGTCGGTGAAGGTGCTCTGGAAAGACGCCAGGCCAATGCTCAGGCTGACCCGCAGCTCGGGGATTTCCGGGTTGCGGTAATTGCTGAACACCTCGCGCATGCGTTCCATGACTTGCGCGGCCTGTTCCATGGGCATGTCCGGAAGAATCACACAGAACTCGTCGCCGCCGTATCGCCCGGCCAGGTCGTTTGCCCGCAGGTTGCGTCGAAGTTCCAGGCTTAGTTGGCGCAGAACCTGGTCACCGATGATGTGCCCATAGCTGTCGTTGATCTGCTTGAAATGGTCGATGTCGATCAGCGCGATGGTGGCGTTCCCATGTTGTTGCTGGCACTTGTGAAACTTCAGGTGCAGCAGGTCTTTCCACGAACCGTGGTTGAGCAGGCCGGTGAGGCTGTCGGTGCGGCTCAAGGCGCTCAGGGCGCGTTTGTGTTCCGACAATTTGATCGCCAGGCGGTAGCAGACCATGCCCAGCGCCATGGGATACAGGGTCAGCATCGGCAGGCAGGCGTAGACCTGGACCAGGCTGACGTCGGGATTGAAGTGGATGCCAAACAGCAGCCAGGACACGCCGATGCCTGCCAGTTGCGCCACGATGCCGTGGAGGAACAGGCGTTTGCCGCCGGCGGCGACGTTGTTCATGGTCATCATCGACAGGATGGTCACGGCCGTCAGTGGCGTGAATTGTGTAGTCGCCGCCCAGAACCCGCCGAGCAGTGAGTCGTAGAGCAGGTTTCGCCGTTCCGCCTTGTAGGGGAAATCGGAGCGGGTCGAAAGTTGATAGGCCAGGTGCGCCCAGCCAAAACCATTGAACAGCAGCAACGCCCAGACCCAGCCTGGCATTTGCAGTGGGTAGAGCGCGGCGATGACGCTGATGCAGCCGATGCCCAGGCCGATGATCCTTGGCCTGTAGATACGTCTGGCAAATGACAGCCCTTTGCCTCGTTGGTTTTCCATAGATTCCTGGGTCGATTCTTTTTTTGCAGGTACGACGGCACACGTGATCGGGAAAACCACTGGTCGGATAATACGTGTGAATATTGTCAGTTATTCGCGTGGGAATAATCAGTGTCCTTCCAGGCCATTTGCAAAGGACACGCGGCGAATCAGATAAAAACGACCTTGGATGTCGTTCCTGCAACAGGTCAGTGCTGCGGCACGACCTCATAGCCTGCGAGGAACAGGTCGATGGCTGACTCGATGACGTTCGCTTGGGCGTCGGCGTCCAGGGTCGGCTGGCCGAGGGTGATCTGTGGCCAGAAGGCAAAGGCCTTGAGCAGGCTTTGCACCTGGTGGGCGGCGAAGCATGGGTCGGTGCAGCTCAGCCGGCCGTCTTCCTGGGCGGCGCGCACCCATTGGGTGAAGCCTTCTTCACGCTTGCTCAGGCGGTTGACCATGTCCTGGGCACGTTCCGGCGAGTGGATGGTGGCGGCAATCGCGACCCGGGCCAGGTCGAGGAAGTTGGCGTCCGACATCATCGTCATCTTGGCCTGCAGCAACCCGCGCAGTTGCTCCCGCAGCGGGCGGTCGCTGGCGTAGCTGACGTCCAGTTGCGCAACACTGCTGGCCCACAGTTGATGCAGGATCTCGGCGAACAGCTCTTCCTTGCTCGGGAAATGGTTGTACACCGTGCGCTTGGAAACCCCCGCCGTGGCCGCAATCTTGTCCATGCTGGTGACCTCGAACCCGTTGTCACGAAACTCGGCAATGGCGGCTGCCACGATGGCTTCGCGTTTACGGTCGGTGAGGCGCAGGGGTACAGTCATGGTGGGAGTTCGGCTCTGAAGGGAAACTTACACTCGGTAGTTTACTTGCTCCCGGTTTTGTTGCAATCTAGAAACTACACTGTGCAGTGTAATTTTTAGAGCAGTCTGCAGGAGTTCCTCGGTAATGGCCACGATCTCAACCCGTCTCGACAGTTCTTCTACAGCGCCCAAGTCTTCCGAACAGCATCAAGGTCACTTCACCAATCAGAAGCCCATCCAGCATGGCGGCTTGGGCAAGACCCTGGGCATCATGTGGAAGATGCTCTTCCAGAAGCCCCGCAGCACGCGCCCGGTGGGTGAGATCCCGGTGCAGCCGCTGACTCGCGAGCAACTGTTTGCCGCCCCGGACCATAGCGTTTTCCGCCTCGGCCATTCCACCGTGCTGCTGAAAATGCGCGGCAAGTTCTGGCTGACCGACCCGGTGTTCGCCGAGCGTGCTTCGCCGTTCAGTTGGGCGGGCCCCAAGCGTTTCCATCAGCCGCCGATCAGCCTTGAGGACCTGCCGCCGATCGAGGCGGTGATTCTTTCCCACAACCACTACGACCATCTGGACCACAAGGCGGTGGTGCAACTGGCGGACAAGGCCCGCTATTTCCTCGCGCCGCTGGGTGTGGGCGATACGCTGGTCAAGTGGGGCGTGGATGCCAGCAAGGTGCGGCAGCTGGATTGGTGGCAGGGTACTGAAGTGGACGGGATTCGTTTTGTGTCCACGCCGGCCCAGCACTTTTCCGGGCGCGGCCTGTTCGATGGCAACCAGACGCTGTGGTGTTCGTGGGTGATGATCGACGGCTCACGGCGAATTTTCTTCAGCGGTGATACCGGCTATTTCGAGGGCTTCAAGCGTATCGGCGAGCAGTACGGCCCGTTTGACCTGACCCTGATGGAGACGGGTGCCTACAACGTCGACTGGCCCCACGTGCACATGCAACCGGAAGAAACCCTGCAGGCGCACATCGACTTGAAGGGCCGCTGGCTGCTGCCGATCCATAACGGCACGTTCGACCTGGCGTTTCATGCATGGCACGAACCCTTCGACCGCATCATGGCACTGGCATGGGAGCGTAACGTGTCGATCACCACACCGGCGATGGGGCTGGCGTTCATGCTCAACCAGCCGGAGCGCGGGCAGGCCTGGTGGCTGGACGTCGAGCATCAGGGCAGTGAAGCGCATGTCAGCGGATAATCACCGTCTGATCGCGCGCTCAGGGATTTTGAACGAGCCAAAACCAGCCATTTCCGACAGACATCCACCTCGCTGAAGGGATGCAATCACGCCTCGAAACTTTATTCCGGGGCGTGGGAGTGTATGGACGATAAGAGTAGGAAGGTCACGGGGCCGGGCGTGCGCTGCCTGTTCAAGCCTTCAGGGTCGGGGGACAGTTGTACTCCCCAGCCTTGCGCCCCCACTGCCAGCCAGGGTGTTGTGTTTGGCAGTCATGCGGCCGGTACGATCGTCAATTCGGCCACTCGCCAGGGCGGCCTGGAGTTTGGCTCCACGGGCGGTTACGGCCCCAGGCTCGACCTCCCTGGTCCCATGATGCACAGCGTGCGCGATCCCGCGTTATCACTGATTGCCCTCAGCGGTGTCGACCCTGAGGGGCGGGTGATGGTGGAGATTCCACCCGTCGCTGATCCGGGTCATCTGATCAACACACCGCCCTTGGCTGGCAGCCGTATTGGTTTTGCCAGCGAGTACGTTACCGGTGATGTGCGCAAACCCGCCAAACACAGCTCGCACTTTTCCCGGGTACTGGACGTACTGCGTGCAGCCGGTGCGCAATTGGTGCCTGTGACGGCGCGGGTGACCGATGACACACGTCACTTCACCCTGGACCCCGGTAATGAGATTAACGACCGGGTCACGGAAAACCGCCTGGATGGGGTGGTGGCGGATGCGCAAGGTGTTGCTTTCCACAAAGCAGCGACTGCCGATAACCCACGCTTCAGCGTGCCCGCGGGCACCGACGTCGACGGGGTGTCGAGGGTCGTCTGGTTCTATGGTGCGCACTGGTCCAGAGATCGTCTGGCGGCGTTGGTGCGAGGTTGTCAGCAGGTTCTAGGGCGGCTTTAAGGGCCTACGCCATGGGGAGAGTGATCGTACGCCGCGGTAAGAGTTGCCCCCGAGTCATCGAGTATTTCGCTTCTTAGACTGAGGCAGGGATATCGAACGGTATTCCCAACATTCAGGCAGGCGGGGAGTATTTATGATCGGACCAGGTTTGGGCGCGGGATGGGCAGCGGGGCTTTTCGATGCAGTGGTGAACCCGCCACAGGCCTACAGGAGTGCCGACGATTTGGCGGCGGCCATGACCCGGCCCAATGGGGCCAGTTCCGATTCGGTGGTGAGGGATTCGCTGAAGCTGATCGCCAACATGGACAAGGGCTTGCAGGGCGGCAATGCGTTCATTGAAATCAATCCTGACGCTCGTGTGAAAGCCCGTGCGCTGGATCTGGAACGGGCCGAAGGCAAAGTGCGCGGGCCTTTGCATGGCGTTCCGATAGCGCTCAAGGATGTGTTCGAAACCGGCGACAAGATGCAGACCAGCGGTGGCTCCATGGCGCTGGTGGGCAGGCCCGCTTCAAGGAACGCCAAGGTGGTGGACAACCTGCTGAAGGCTGGCGTTGTGATTATTGGAAAAACCAACATGAGCGAATTGTCCAATTTTCGCTCTGAGGCGCCGGTTGATGGCTGGAGCTCCAGGGGCGGCTTGACCCTCAACCCGCATCGGCTGGATGGCCAGGCGGCGGGATCGAGTACGGGCTCTGCGGTAGCCGTTGCACAAGGGATTGTGCCCTTGGCATTGGGGGTCGAAACCAATGGTTCAATCATTACGCCGGCGGCTTACAACGGTGTTATTGGTTTCAAACCGACCGAAGGGTTAGTGAGCACTGAAGGGGTGATGACCAGTTCCCGCCAGGACACGGTGGGCACCTTCACCCGTAACGTGCGTGATGCGGCGCAAGCACTGGATGCGATGACGGATACCAACCGCTACACCCAGGGAATCAAGCCTGACGCCTTGGTGGGCAAGCGCATCGGCTATACGCCGTTGCCTGAGTTATCTGCAGAAGATGCCAACGACCCGGCGAAAATAGCCGACAGGCAGCACTTCGAGGATGCCATTACGTTGCTGCGGGGCAAGGGCGCGACATTGGTACCCGTGGGTCAACTGGGTGAGGGCGTCCCGTACGAAACCCATGAACAATATAACGACGCGTTGTTATCGGACGTTAAACACCAGCTTGAAGCCTACCTGGCCGGACGGGCAGGCTTGCCGGTGAAGTCGCTGGCTGAGCTGATTGAATTCAACGAGCGCAACAGCGGTCCGGGTGTGCCGGATCAACAGATGCTCACCATGATCAACGGGATGGATATCAGTGATGAGGCGCGCAATGAGTTATGGGCTGCCATCGGCCCGATTTTCAAAAGCACCATCGATAAGCCGCTGGCCGAGCATAAGCTTGATGCAATAGTGTCCAATTTTCACTCGTACAGTTACTACTACTCGGCAGTGGCCGGTTATCCCGGTATCTCCATGCCATCAGGAATGGACGACGAAGGGATGCCAACGGCCGTTCACTTTTATGGGGCAAATTTGAGCGAAGCCACGTTGCTGTCGGTCGCCTACGGGTATGAGCAGGCCTCCCATGCAATCAGGAAGCCTGCGTTTACACCCGGCCTGCGCTAGTCCGGATTACTTCAACCCATAACGAGCGGCGGGTTCACGGTGCGACAGGTTCGGGCCTAGGGCCAGCCGTGCGCTTTCGTAGGTGTCCCAATCGGCGCTGTCCGGCAGGGACGGAATCGTCACGGCTTCACCCTGGGCAAGGCCTGCCAGGGCGGCGTCCACCAGGTTCTCGGTGGTCATCACCATGGCTTCCGGCAGGTTGTTCACAGGCAGGCCGGCGATGTCCCAGAACTCCGTGGCGGTAGCGCCTGGCAGCACTACCTGGACCACTACGCCCTTGTCACTCAGCTCATGCTGCAGCGATTCGCTGAACGCCTGCACGAACGCTTTGGTACCGCCATACACGCCGTTCAGCACTTTGGGAGCGAGAGCGACAATCGAGCCGATGTTGATAATCGTGCCACGGCCCTGGGCGACGAAGTTGGTTGCCGCGGCTTTGGCCAGGCGGGTCAGCGCCAGTACGTTCAGCAGAATCATCGCGTCCATTTTGTCGGCATCCGACTCCAGCAGCGAAGCCGTGGCGCCCACACCGGCGTTATTCACCAGCAGGCTGATACGGCTGTCTTCGTGCGCGATCCGGGCGATTCGCGCCAAGTCGGCTGGCAGATTGAGATCGGCCGCTATCACCTGCACGTCACGCTGGGTATTGGCTTTCAAGCGTGTTGCCAACTGCTCCAGACGTTGCTGGTTGCGGGCCACCAGAATCAGATCGTAGCCGGCACGGGCCAGGCGGTCGGCATACACCGCACCAATTCCTGACGAGGCACCGGTAATCAGGGCATAACCTTTGTGTTGCGACATGGCAGTTGCTCCAAATGGGCCGGGGAGGGGGGCGGCCTTGTTGGAACCAAGATTATGGGTGTAATGTGGTGGCTGCAATGTCGTATATCCCTCCTTTAGAGACATGAGGTTTGGCCATGGTGTCCGTCGGTATCCTGCTTTTTCCCGGTTTCCAGGTGCTCAGCCTGTCCACCAGCAGCGTGTTCGAGTTTGCCAACTTCGTGGTGGGGCGACCGTTCTACCGCGTGGACTTGTTGTCGGAGCATGGCGGGCCGATAAAAAGCTCCATGGGCTTTGCCATTGATAGCCTGGCGTTCGGGCAGCAGGTCTACGACACGATCCTGGTGCTGGGGGACAACGAACTACTTGAGCCCACTCCTGGCATGGTGGAGTACCTGCAAGCGTCGTTGACGGCGTCGCGCCGGGTTACATCGGCCTGCACCGGTTCGTTCCACCTGGCAGCGGCCGGCCTGTTGGAAGGGCGCAAGGCAACCACCCACTGGTACCACGCCATGACGTTTCGCCAGCGCTACCCCAACGTGAAGCTGGAGGAAGACCGGATCTTCACCGTCGATGGCCCGCTCTGGACCTCTGCCGGGATGACCGCCTGCATCGACCTGGCCCTGGCCCTGGTCGAGCACGATTTGGGCGTGGAAGTGGCCCGCGACGTGGCGAAAAAACTGGTGGTTTACCATCGCCGTGCCGGTGGCCAGTCGCAGTTCTCGGCGTTGCTGGAACTGGACCCAAAGTCCGACCGCGTACAAACCGCCCTGGCGTGGGCCAAAGGGCACTTGCACGAGGACCTCTCGGTAGAACAACTGGCGCAAGCGGCACACCTCAGCCCGCGTCAGTTCAGCCGACTGTTCCGCGCCGAAACCGGGCAATCGCCGGCCAAGGCGGTAGAACACCTGCGCATTGAAGCGGCGAGGTTGATGCTCGAATCCGGCAGCCACTCCATCGACGTCGTCGCCCGAGAGACGGGCTTCGGTGACCCGGAGCGCATGCGTCGAGCCTTCCTGCGAGCGTTTGGCCAACCGCCACAAATGATCCGTCGGGCGTTGCAGTTGCAGGCGTGAACTTGCGGGAGCCAGAACCTAGGGCAACTCAGGCGAATAGCACTTCAATACGTCCTTGAGTACCTGAAGCTGGCGCAGCCGTAATAACGATTTGCACATCGCGCCCCAGGCGCGACAAACACTCAAGCATTTTGGCTTCACTGATACCCCGAAACCTGCCACGCAGCATTTCAGACACCTTGGGTTGGGATAAACCGAGAATGACGGAGGCTTGTGCCTGAGTGAGGCTACGTGCCTTGAGAATCTCACCAATCTTCGTCGCCAGCTGTGCCTTGACCTGCATTTCACTGGCGTCGGGCTGCCCGATGTCTTCATAGACATTGCCGGTGCTTTCTTCGATCTCAATCGCGTTGTGATGCTTGTGCATGATCCTGCGCCGCCTTGAGTCGCTGTTTGATCAGTTGTATGTCGTGCTGTGCTGTAGCGATGCCTTTCGTCGACTTTTTCTGGAAGCAATGAAGGACATAAACAGCTGAGTCGAAACGGACGGTATACACACCACGATAAGTGTTGCTGTCGAAATCCTCCACCACCTCAAGTACCGCGTTACCGCCAAACCCTTTCAATGCCTTGGTCTGTGAGTGCTTGCCTCCTCCTTGGGCGAGGTGGAGCGCAAAGCCAAACACATCTTGAACAGGCCCAGGCATTTGCTGCAGATCTTTCTTGCTACCGCCCACCCAGAGGAGTGGCTTCCATGAACTCATGAGAGGATATACCTAAATAGGGATAAGCGTCAGCGCGAAGAGAAATCTTACTCAACCGTTTCAAGCACTGAATGCTCTGACGACAGTGGCAAAGAGCCCCGCACATTCATCCCCCAACCCGGCGCAAAGCCCGGGAAAAACACCAACCCTTCAGCCTCCAGGCGAAACGCCACACTCAGGCGGACTTCATCGTCCACATCGCCATGGCTTTCAAAACGTTGAAGGGCGTCCACTTCCACATCCGCTTCCCGGGCCAGGTCTTCCCGGCTCCAGCCCAGCATCAGGCGGGCCTGGACGC
This sequence comes from Pseudomonas sp. KK18, assembly GCF_037094675.1. NCBI lineage: Bacteria > Pseudomonadati > Pseudomonadota > Gammaproteobacteria > Pseudomonadales > Pseudomonadaceae > Pseudomonas > Pseudomonas sp. KK18. The sequence goes on along the minus strand of NZ_CP146605.1, from coordinate 5,586,284 downwards.
TGTGCCGTGGGGTGAATTGATGAAGGACGATCTGCTGTTCTACAGTGCTGCTCATTGCCAGAGAGGACATGGACTTTCTCCAGGTTCGACGGGGGAGGGCAAACTATACTGTGTTTTTGTACAGTTGTTTTGACCGCTCATCAACTGGATTTTCCGATAGCGCTGCCGCCGCTCTATTTCGCCCCTTCCAGGTAGGTGCTCGGTGACTGCCCAAGCACCCGGCGGAACATGCTGGAAAATGCCGCCGGGTTTTCATAGCCCAGGTCCAGGGCGATCCGGGTGACGCTTTCACCGCTGGCCAACCGCGCCAAGGCCTGCACAACACAGGCTCGCTGGCGCCACTGCACGAAGCTCAGGCCGGTTTGTTGGCGGAAATGCCGGCTGAAGGTGCGCAGGCTCAGGTGCGATTGTTGCGCCCATTGAACCGGTGACTGGTGCACGTCCGGCCGCTGCAGAAACGTCAGGCACAGAGCAAGCAGGCGAGGGTCCTCCGGCAGCGGGATATGCAGGGGCAAGTGCGTGGCACGTGCCAGTTCATACAACAGCAGGCTGACCAGCGCACCGTCGCGCCCGGCCTCGTCGTATTCCAGCGGCAGCTCCACCGCCTCCATCAGCAACTGTCGCATCAGGGGTGAAACGTTGATGACGTGGCAGTCGGTGCCCAAGTCGGTGACGGCGTGCGGTTCGATATACAGGCTGCGCGTCGACACGCCGAGCATCAGCACTTCATGGGGCACTTGGGCCGGAATCCACACCGCGCGCTGGGGCGGCACAACCCAGTTGCCTTGCTGGGTGCTGACTTGCATCACCCCGGTGGCGCCATACAGCAACTGGCCGCGGCGATGGCTGTGGCGCTTGAGCAGATAGCCGTGGGGATAGTCGGTGCCGATTGCCACGACCGTTCGCGGGGTCAGGTCGAGCTGAGCGATGGAAACGTTGCGCATGGAGCTGATTCCGGAAGTGGCAATATCTCGCATATTATTGGCCGACATGCGCAAGCGGGCCAAGCCTTGAATCTCTATCGTCGACAGCTCTCCCTGATACTGAAGGCGATTCCCGATGTTCTATCTATTACTGGCACTGTTCGGCTGTATAACCGGCGTGACCGCTGTGCTGTTCGGCTTCGGTGGCGGGTTCGTGGTGGTGCCGTTGCTGTACGGCATGCTCAAGCTCAGCCACGACGCGGGCGTGAGTGGATCAGCGATGCATATCGCGGTCGCCACCTCCACCTGCGTGATGATCGTCAACGCGCTGCTTGCCACCGGAAAACACCAGCGCAAAGGTAATCTGATTCGCCATTACCTGTGGCCGTTGGGCGGGTACATCGGGGTCGGCGCCGTGCTGGGCGCAGGGGCTGCAATGTTCGCCAGCGGTGATTTCATGCGGTACGCCTTTATCGCCTACCTGGCCATCACCATTGTCGATTGCCTGTTGCGCAGGGGCTTTCTCAGCCAGGACGACAGGCTCCAGCCACGACGCCTGAGCGGCGCGGAAGTGACGGGCGGCGGCATCGCCATTGGCCTGATCGCGACCTTCCTGGGGGTGGGCGGCAGCGTGATGACCGTGCCGCTGTTGCGCCGTTGTGGCTTGAGCATGTCCCAGTCCACGTCCATGGCTAATCCGCTGAGCGTGCCGGTGGCGCTGGCCGGTACATTTACCTACATGCTCATGGCGGGATTCGCCAAGGTGCAATTGGGCACGTGGTATGTCGGCTATGTCGATTTGCTGGCGTTCGCCATCCTCACCCTGGGCTCGCTGCTGGGCATTCGCCTGGCCACGCCGTGGATCGGTCGCATCCCGGATGCACTGCATGCGCGGGTGTATATCGGGTTGTTGGGCGTGGTGATGGTGAGCATGCTGGTCTGACGCAAGTGGATTTTGCGTTCTTTTAGCCGCAGGCTAGGGTTACTTCTCTATTCAAAAGAAAGTGACCGGGGGAATGTCATGTCCATTTCCGAAAGCGATTGGCAGAAGTTCAAAGTCCTCAGGGCATTGGCGCTTGAACGCTTTTACCTAGGCGTACTGGCTGATGCAAAGACCATCAGCGAGCGCGAAACGCTTTCTGCCGAGGCTCGGTACAGGACGCTGTATAGCCTCACCAGGGATCGCGATAACGATGTCGTCCGAATGTTTGATCTCCACAGTCGTTCGAAAGCCCGCGAGAGCCTTGCGCAAATGATCAGGCATGATTTGTTGAGTGATTCAGAGTTGTCGGTATTAAGCGAAGAGACATTGAGCGCTATCGGCTACGCGGTCAGGCAGCGTTACGAAATCGAGTGGGTTGCTGCACACGTACAAGGCGACTGAGTCTTGTCTTAGACTTCAGTCAGAATATTCAGGAAATATCTTGATGCTTAGTTTTAATTGTACGCAGGCGGCTGGTAATTTTTTTAGCCGGGTTCACAAAGGCAAAAAAATTACCCCGGTTCAAAAACTGCCGACACAAGAGCGCCAGGGCGATGACCTGTACGCCGACCCTCATCAGTGGCTGGTCCATGCCGCGACGGTGCAACGTAAACATGTGCTGTTGGCGATACATCTGAAAACCCGCTATTGCATGCTGTTTTTTGATATGAAAAAAGCCGACGCCGATGGCTTCGTGCGCACCTTTATTAATCGGTGGATGAGTGGTGTTTTGGATCTCGCCTTGAAGTCTGATGTTTTGGATTTGGTTGATCCGTCTGTGCCTGAGCAGCAATTCGTCAATTTGGTCGAGTCGTACTCTCTACAGCAGCGGGGTGATCGGAGTGCGCAGACTCAAATCAACGAAATATTGCGGAGTTTTGAGATGGACGCAGAAGGCGTGGATCTTGTTGCAATGCCTTGGAGCGCTCTGCATTACGACGCTCGAATCAACCATACGCCTCGAAGCTTGAAAGATGTGAAGGGGCTTCATTTACCGGATGAGGAAATGCTGATTCACTGGTTGGTCACGGTAGGCGGCTTGGACCCTGCGGGCGCCGCACTTGCACGTGAAAAGTACCGTTTATTCAGCCGAAGGGCCTGACCTGGAATCGCATTACCGTTCTCCCAACCCCGGCGCCTCGCGAATAATCAGGTGATCCAGGTTCTCGATATTGGCACTGAACACCCCGAACGTCTGCTCGGGGTTTTTCTTGCTTGGCACCTGTTTCAGCTCCGGCGTTACCCCGTAGAAGAAGCAATACAGCGCTCGATCACTGTCCACCGCGGCCTTGATCTGCTCCAGGAACGCCTTGCGCTTGCGGTAGTTCTCGATCAGTTTTTTGCTCAGGTAAACGTTGATGGAATAGGGCTTTTTGTCGAGCCAGGCCTTCTTTTCGAAGTCGATGCGAAAGCTGCTGGTGTAGTCCTTGATCTCCTTAATCCTGCCCCAGTAGATCAGGCCTTTGTTGTCCTGCAGGTATTCGATCTTCTTGAAAAACGTCCAGTAGGTCGCGGTGTGCTCGCCGATCTTCAAGGGCATGCTTTTCAGCTTGTCCTTGTCGCCGATATTGGACACGTAGCATTCCACTGGGTGGGCAAAGACGCTGGTCTTGTCCGGGGTGGTGTCGCTTGAGCTGTGAGACAAGGCGTTGCGGGTTGCCGGCGTTTTCGGCGGCTCTTGTGCGGTGCCACCCTCAGCACCGATGACCGGGGTTTTGCGTTCGTACTGGCGTCGCGTCAGGACAAATTCCGACGGGAAATTTTCCTCCGGCCCATCCTCTGCTTCACCTTTTCCGGCATGGCGGCTGGCGTAACGGCAGCCCTCGATATGCCGGGTACTGGGGATGTTCTTGAAGTGGGGCGTGCGCAGGTAATTGACGTTTTTTGCGTTGAAGGTGCCCAACACATTGCCCGCTTGGAACGCTGCCCGGCATTCATCGTTGGGGCACAGGAAACTGTCCTTGTCGGAATCGAAGGCGGCGGTTTCGTCGAAATTCAGGTCGCGCACGTCATAGATCGACAGCTTGTCGTCGAGACTCAGGCTGTAGGCCGTGTCGAATTTCATGGGGCTCGGGTCCGTGAGAGATTTCGCTATTAATAGCGGGATATCGAGCAAATATCAGTAGAAATTACGCACGGACCACCACACGCCGGCCACTCAGGAAACACAAGGTGCCTCCCACCGCCGTCAGCCCGCTGAGTACATAGAACATCGAGGCGGGCGATGCATTGATCAGCAGGTAGCCGCAGATCACCGGGCTCAAGGCGCCGCCAAATGCCGCCAGGTTTTGTGCGCCGTAATAACTGCCGCGCAGGGCGTCCGGGGCGATGGTGTCGATAAACAGGAATTCGGAGGGGTAGATGATCATCTCCCCGAGGGTGAACACAAACATCGCGACACACCACGACACCAAGCCGTCCGCCATGCTGAAGCCGATCAACCCGGCAATAAACAGCGAGGTGCCGAGCACGATCCAGTAGCGCAGTTGTTCGCGCTTGAGGAAGCGGCCGATCTGGTACTGCATCAGGATCACCGTAATGGCGTTGCACGCCAGCACCGCAGAGAGAATTTTCAGCGCGTTCTCCGGCTTGTAGGCCACCAGCAGGAACTGCGACAGATACAGGGTGTAGCGCCCATGGACAATGGTGCTCAACAGGCTGCCGCTGGTGAACAGGATCAAGGTGCGATCGCTGCGCAGGGTCCTCAGGGTGCTGAGAAAACTTAAGGGTTTGTTGCTGTCGTCGCGCTGGGTCGGTGGGATGCCGATCATCAGGAACAGGCTGCCAAAGGCAATCGCGCTGGCGATCAGGAACGGTGCCAGGGGCATCTGCCCGGCAATCACCACGCCGAGCATCGGGCCGGTGGCGTAGCCGACATTGGTCAGGGTGTAGCGCAGGGAAAACACCTTGGCCCGCTGGCCCACCGGCAGGTTCTCGCTGATGATCGCCTTGGAGCCGATCAGGAACAGCGCCGAAGCGGCTTCGGTGATCACCAGGGTCAGGGTGGTCAGGTACAGGTTGCTGGCAAAGGTCAGCAACAAAAAACCGATGGAGCTGGAAAGCATCGCCAGTATCAGCAGCTTGCGCTTTTCCAGGCGGTCGATGATGTAGCCACCATAGAGGCCCAGCAGGGTGGCGATGAACACGGCGATGCCCATCAGCAAGCCGATATCTTGCTGGTTGAGGCCCAGGCGGGTGCTCAGCAACAGGGCGAGCAATGGGCTGGTCATGGCGCGGCTGACGACGATGGTCACCGAGCAGATCATCAGGCGGCGGATTACCAGGGAGTACGTGGCCACGGTGGGGCGGATGTCCTTATTCTTTTTTCAAGGCGATGAAGATCCAGTGTGGGAGCGGGCTTGCTCGCGAATGCGGTGTGTCAGTGCCAACTGTACCGGCTGATCCACCGCATTCGCGAGCAAGCCCGCTCCCACATTTAGATCGAGTTACTGGCCGGCATTGATGCTGATTTTTTCCACCGCACCCTGCTCCAGATCCCACTTCTTCAGAATCTTGCCGTACGTCCCGTCATCAATCATGCCCTGCAACGCCTCACTGATCGCCGTGACCAACTCGGTATTGCTCTTCTCGATCCCAAGCCCGGTGAACTGCTTGGAAATCGCCAGGCCCACCGGCTTGTACTTACCCTTGTCCAGCGACATCAGGTAAGGAATGGTTTCACTGCCCTGCATCGCCGCATCCAGACGGTTCTGCTGCAATTGCGCCCGGGCATCCGCCGAACCCTCGGTGCCAATCACCACGATGGCTGGCTTACCGGCCTTTTCGCAGTTTTCCTTGCTCCACGCGGCAATTTCCGATGGCCAGGTGGTACGTCGGCTGGTGCCGACTTTTTTACCGCACAGGTCAGTCAATTCCTTGAGGTCTTCACGCTTGGCCAGGGTGTACAGCTGCGGGCCGCTGGTGAAGTAGTCAATAAAGGTCACCGCCTTCTGACGCTCGGCAGTGTCGCTCATGCCCGACAGCACAATGTCCACGCGCTTGGTGGTCAGGCCGCTGAGCATTTGTTCGAAGCCGGTTTCCTGCCACTTGATCTTCACCCCCAAACGCTCGGCCAGGGCGTTGCCCAGGTCAAAGTCCAGGCCGGTGAGCTTGTTGGTGGCGGTGTCCTTGAAATCCATCGGCGGGTAGTTCGGCACGATGGCCGCGCTGATCTCACCCTTGTCCTTGATCGCTGCCGGCAATGCCGCCAAAACCGAAGTGGAGGCCATCAGGCCTACGAGCAAACTTGGAAGAAACAGATTTTTCATGGGGGCGTTCTCGTTAGTTTTTTAGTTAAGTGCGAACGGCAGAAATAAAGCTTTGGGTACGCGGGTTTTGTGGGCTTATTAGAATTTCTTCCGGGCTGCCGGCTTCCACAATCTGGCCGGCATCCATAAACACCATGCGGTTGGACACTTCGCGGGCGAAGCCCAACTCATGGGTGACCACAATCATGGTCATGCCGGTGGTGGCCAAATCGCGCATCACCGACAGCACTTCTCCTACCAGCTCCGGGTCGAGGGCTGACGTGGGTTCGTCAAACAACATCAGCTTGGGGCGCATCGCCAGCGCACGGGCAATTGCCACACGTTGTTGCTGGCCGCCGGACAACTCCACCGGGTAGGCATTGCGCTTGTCCGCCAGGCCGACGCGGGCCAGCAACTCCAACGCGTCCTCGGTGGCTTCCTTGGGCGAGCGCTTGAGCACCTGGCACGGGCCCTCGATGATGTTCTGCAACACGGTCATGTGCGGGAACAGATTGAAGCGCTGAAACACCATGCCGGTGGCCAACCGCTGACGGGCGATCTGTGATTCATTTAATTCGTGCAGCTTGTTGCCGACGACCCGGTAACCCACCAGTTCGCCGTCAACCCACAGGCCGCCCTTGTCGATTTTTTCCAGCTGATTGACGCAGCGCAGCAGGGTACTTTTGCCGGAACCGGACGGGCCGATGATGCACAGCACTTCGCCTTGTTCGACTTCCAGGTTGATGTCCTGCAACGCGTGATACTGGTCGTAATACTTGTTCAGGTTCACGGCCTTGACGATGCTTCTCATGGGCAAATCTCCTCAGTCAGGGCTTACGAGCGCTTGCCGGCGCCGCGGGCAAAACGACGCTCGAGGCGGCTCTGACCGAATGAAAGAACAGTCACCACCGCCAGGTACCAGATGCCTGCAACAATCAGCAGCTCCATGACCCGGGCGTTGGCGTAGTAGATGTTTTGCGCGTTGTGCAGCAGCTCCGAGTACTGGATCACACTCGCCAGGCTGGTCATTTTCACCATGCTGATGAACTCGTTGCCTACAGGCGGAATGATCACCCGCATCGCCTGGGGCAGAATCACCCTACGCAGCGCCTGAAGGCTCGGCATGCCGATCGACTTGGCGGCTTCGTACTGGCCGGTGTCCACCGACAACAGGCCGGCGCGCACCACTTCAGCGGTGTAGGCACCCTGGTTGATGCTCAGGCCGAGGAGGGCGGCCACGAACGGCGTCATCAGGTCCACGGTATCGATGCTGAACAGGCCGGGAATCGCGATCACCGGGAAAATCAGCGCCAGGTTGAACCACAACAGCAGTTGCAGAATCAGCGGCGTACCCCGGAACAGCCAGGTGTAGGTGATGGCCACGTAACGCAGGATCGGGTTGGCCGACATGCGCATGATCGCCGTGATCACCCCGATCACCACCCCCAGCGCCATGGCCAGGATCGACATGATGATGGTGTTCACCAGGCCCCAGATGATCGCCTCGGACGTGAGGAACTGACCGATGTAGGACCATTCGATCTGGCCGTTGGCGAATGCACGCAGCAAGGCAGCCAGTGCGATCACGATCAACGTGGCAAAAAACATCCGCCCGTAATAGCGACGCGGCACATGCTCGTACTGGGTGATATCGAACTGATTCTCGGTCTGCTGGCGCTCGGCTTGCAAGCGCTCTGCCGGGGTTTGTTTCATGGTGACTCTCCAAAACAACTGAATACACTGATCATTCCCACGCTCTGCGTGGGAATGCAGCAAGGGATGCTCTGCGTCCCCAAAGCGTGACGCGGAGCATCACAAGAGGCATTCCCACGCAGAGCGTGGAAACGATCTTTAAATTCGAAAGCCGGTGTAGTTTTCTGCCCACTTCTGTTGCGCAGCCAGGGCCACCTTCAACCGCCCAATCTGCTCCCGCACCCGATCCGGCGCCGTACCGCCCCAACCACTGCGCGCCGCAATCGCCGCTTCCAGGGTCAGGCACTCACGCACTTGCGGCGTCAGCCGCGTATCCACCTCTGCCAACAACGCCGGCGAGGCTTCCCACAATTCAATTTCATGCTTCTCACAGGCCTGCACCAAGGCACCGGTAATCTCATGGGCCTCCTTGAACGGCACACCACGAGTGGCCAGCCAATCCGCCACCTCAGTTGCCAATGTGAAACCCATCGGCGCCTGACGCCGCAGCTCTTCCACCTGCACCTTCATCGTCGCGACCATCCCGGCCATCGCCGGCAGCACCAACAGCAAGGTATCCACGCTGTCCAACACACTGTGCTTGTCTTCACTCAAATCGCGGTTGTACGACAGCGGCAAGGACTTGAGCGTGGACATCAACCCGGTCAGGTTGCCAATCAAGCGCCCCGCTTTACCCCGCGCCAATTCGGCAATGTCCGGGTTCTTCTTCTGCGGCATGATCGAGCTACCGGTGGCGTAGGCATCGTCCAACTGCACCCAGCGAAACTGCCGCGACGACCACAGGCAAAACTCCTCCGACAGCCGCGAAATATTCACCCCGAGCATGCCCGCCACAAACAGAAACTCCGCCACGTGGTCACGACTGGCTACAGCATCGATAGAGTTTTCGCACGGCCCGGTGTAACCCATCTCCTTGGCCGAATGCTCCGGCTGGCGAGCAATTGCCGAGCCCGCCATCGCTGCAGCACCCAGCGGCGACAACGCCGTACGCGCATCCCAATCCACCAGGCGCTGCACGTCCCGCAGCATTGACTGCGCATGAGCCAGCAAGTGATGGGCGAACACAATCGGCTGCGCCTGCTGCAAGTGGGTGAAACCCGGGCAGATGCTCTCGATATGCTGCTCGGCTTGGTCCACCAGCGCCTGCTGCAACCCCAGCACCTCGGTGGTGATGGTGCGCGCGTGGTCCCGCAGGAACAGGCGCAAATCGTTGGCCGTCTGGTCATTGCGCGAACGCCCGGCGCGCAACTTGCCGCCCAGGGCGCCCAAACGCTCGGTCAACACCCGCTCGATGAAGGTGTGCACATCCTCGTCATCCAGCGTCGGGTGCAGGCGGCCAGCGGCAAAGTCCTCACCGATGCGGTCCAGCGCTTCCAGGGTGCGCAAGGTTTCCGACTCATCCAGCAACCCGGCGCGCTGCAACTCACGGGCATGGGCCCGGGAGCCAGCCAGGTCGTAGGGCGTCAGGCGAAAATAGCGCTCGGGGCAACGGGACAGCGCCGCCAAAGCAGCGGACGGGCCGGACTTGAAACGAGCACCCCAGAGGCGATCGATGGGCTGAGACATGGTGTTCCTCACGCTTGTTTTTAGAAGTGACAAGCCCGATGGACGTGGCTTGGCCTTATGGATTCGGAGGGCAGTAGCAAAACGAAAAGTCCTGATCGTAGTGTCAGGTTTTTATGGGCGTTAAATCAGCCGGTAAAAGCTGTTCAACCCGCTATATTCAAGGTTGCCAAGGGCGGTTAAGTATGTTCATTATTGCCGCCCGGCGATGTTCATGGAGTAGGTCAAAGCCTGTTGAATATGGCACTTGAGGTCAACACGTATTATGGAAACCCCACTTTCCAATTCTGGAAACATACCGCCAAAACCCGGCACAAGACCGCCCCTGCAACTCAGCGGCCTGGACTTCAAATTGCTGCGGGTGTTCAAGGCTGTGGTCGAAGCGGGCGGCTTCAGCGCGGCGCAGAACGAGCTGAATGTGGGCCTGGCGGCGATCAGCAAGCAGATTTCCGACCTGGAAATTCGCATCGGCATGCGCCTGTGTACGCGAGGGCGGGAAGGGTTTGGCCTGACCGAAGAAGGCAAATTAGTCTATCAAGCGTCCATTGAATTATTTGCCTCGGTAGACAGTTTCAGGGACAAGCTTAGTTCGGCACAGAACGAACTGATCGGCGACCTTAGTGTGGGCGTTATTGATAACACCGTCTCCGACGTTAATTCACCGTTGATTAACGCGCTGGGAAGATTACATACAGAGTCGCCAAAAATAAGATTACGCCTACATGCCTCGCAACTGGACGAAGTTGAACGGGGCGTGGTGGAAGGGCGGCTGATTGTCGGCATCGTCCCGGTGTACCAGCGGCGGGAAGAATTCGATTATTTCCCGCTGTACGAAGAAAAGTCCCACGCGTACTGCGCCGTCGGGCATCCGCTGTTTGAAGCGAGTGACATCAACGCAGATGTGTTGCGCCAGCATGAAGTGGTCAACCATCGTTACGCGATCCACAGCGACAAGGCCAACTTCGTCAGCTACGACAGCCAGTCCGCCTCGGCCTCACAGGTTGAAGCCGTGGCCATCCTCATCCTCACGGGCCGCTTCCTGGGCTTCCTCCCCGAACACTATGCCGCGCCGCTGGTGAGGGAGGGGCGCCTGCGCGTGTTATGCCCGGAGCAGATCCACCTGAGCACACCGTTCAACCTTATCCTGCGCCACAACGCCCCACGAAGCCCGCTGGTCAAAGCCTTCGCAACGGCACTCGGCGTGGACCTCAAAGCGCCAATCTAACGAACTCACACCACCCTTAGAACCTACAGAGACCCCCTGTGGGAGCTGTCGAGCCCCAGCGAGTCTGTGATGGGATCAACTCGGTCTACCCGCAGACCCTATCCACCCGCATCACCGCCGCAACTTGCCCAACTTCTTCTTCGCATGAAAATGCGCCTCCTGCGCCGCCACCAACAGCTACCTGTTCGGCTACGCTTGTCGGGTAGCTGCTATAGAGCTATGCAATAGAGCATCTGCAAACTATCATTCTTACCTGTCTTCCCATGCCTAGAGAGGTGTTCCTTATGTCTACTGGAACGATCTTCACCAATAACCGTACACAAAATATCCGCATCCCTGCTGATATGCGTTTTCCCGCTGGGGTGAAAACTGTAGAGGTGCGTGCCGTGGGGCGCGAACTGATTATTTCGCCGGTTGAAAACACTTGGGACAGCTTTTTCCTTGCAAGCGAATCGGTATCTGATGATTTTATGGAGGAGCGCGCCGACCAAACCCAGCAAGAGCGAGAGTCCTTTGATGATTAAGTACATGCTTGATACGAACATCGTGATCTACATCATCAAGCGTCGGCCTATGGAAATACTGGAAAAATTCAATGCGAATGTAGGTCGTATGGTGATCTCTTCGATCACCCTTGCGGAACTGATGCACGGGGCCGAAAAAAGCCAGTTTGTTGAGAGAAATACTCGGGCGGTGGAGGACTTCATCTCCCGGCTTGACGTCATTCACTACGATGACAAGGCCGCTTTTCACTACGGCTCGATCCGCTCCGATCTCGAAAAGAAGGGCACTCCAATCGGCGTAAATGACCTGCACATCGCGGGCCACGCCAGAAGCTCAGGATTGGTCTTGGTGACTAACAACGAAGGTGAGTTCAAGCGAGTGAATGGCTTGATCGTGGAAAACTGGATCGCCGCCTAAGGCAGTCAATCCAGCGCACACAGATAGGTCGTCCAGGCGATTCAGCGTTGCTTGATTCGTTTCTTCTTCGCATGAAAATGCCGAAAATGCGCATCCTGCGCCGCCGCCAACAACTCCCGATCCCCGCGCGTATCACCCCAGGCCCTGAGCCGATACTCCCCCAGATCCCCATAAACCGCCTCAAGCCGAAGCACCTTATTCTCACACCGGCAATTATTCCCGGTGAGCTTGCCCGTCAATACTCCGTCAACCACCTCAAGCTCAGTGCCTATCAACTTGATCCCAAGCCGATCCGCAAACGGCTGCAATACCAACGCTGGCGATGCCGAACACAGCGTCACCACGGCCCCGGACTTCACCTCATCGGCCACCGATTGCAGCCCGGTTGGCCGCATCAACTTGTTCCAATAGGCCTGGCAGTACGCTTCAGCTTTCTGCTGAACCCACGCCTTATCCACGCCGGTCATAAAGGTGCGGATCAACTGCGCCTTGAGCTCATCACGGCTGATGACGCGCAACAGAAACTGCGCGCCAGGCACTGCCAGCTTCACCATCCTGCGCACGAACTCGCCTTTACCAAAGGCGAACTTCAGGAACGGCACGAAGCTGTCGTGGTGGGTCAGGGTGCCGTCGAAGTCAAAGACGGAGAGTACTTTGGCATCCAAGGGGCCGGATTCGAGCATGTCTGGGTTCACGGGTGGTCCTTGATCATGTGGAGCGGGTTCTCATAACGTTGTGACTGGCACCCAATGGCTGGGTTCAGGTAAAAAACGGTTATGCATTTAAGATTGGCTAGGGGCAACGCTCTTATTCTTCTTCTGGCAATGATCGAGAGAGTTTACCCGGTCAGGCATCGGAATGAACGTCGTAAGGAATCCGGCAATGTTACAGAGCGAATTAAGAATGCGCGGTTGATGATCCATCCGCGTATCTGCACGGATGGATCATCCTTGAGATTTCAGCCTACGGAGTGGCCCGAAGAATGGAAGTACTCAGCCACCTTCTGCAACCATGTTCTGCTCACTGGCGCTCGGCGACGAGTCCTGTTGAGCAACAGATAGGGCATATCCCGCAGTCGGATCCAGCCTTCGTCTTGCCAATGCAGAAGGCTCAACGACATTTCAGGCCAATCCAGCAAGCTCAACATCGGACGGTCTGCGGACCTTGATTGATGCCCATCGCGCAAAGTCGGAACCACTTGATGAGTCAACCATTCCCGCAGCAGGCGATGCCCAGGTGTGTAGTGATACACCAGCAACGCATACACGCCGGACTCACTGAGCATCAGCATATTTTCAGGCTGGCCGTGATATCGAATTTCCAAAGTTTGGCGCTGATCCTCATCGAGCTTGCTGACCTTGCGATCATCCAGGTACAACCCCATCAGACGGCCGAGATCTCGAGCACAGAACCATGGCTGGTTCTCAAGGAGTAGAGCGTGCAGGTGCAGGTTATGGCGGGTGAAGACAGTAGGCAGGAAGGGTTCATGCATGAAACACCTCCGAGCCGGAGCGTGTTTGAGAGATTGTGTAGGTACAGCTAACGTTCTTCGCAGGGACCGCAAAGTATCCAGGCATTTCCGTTACCTCTGGTTGCTTTCTTAGGGCATGCGTTATGGGTGTCGGGAGCTAAGAAACCCACCAGAGACGGGCCGGACATATTTCCCTTTCGGGTCTTGTATTCGCCCACTCCCGACATAACGGGGATTTTTTCACAAGCGTAGAGAAACCGCTGGCGAAAAAAAGCCGCATGGCTGTCGGGTGCGGAGGACCGCTCTGGTTGAAGCGTTTCTTAGGCGCCGAGTTGAGAGGGTAGGTGGGCAGTTGGAGGCGGTCAAGCCCTCAAGATTATTCATTCCATTTCGGTGGTGACAAGCTCGTTATCAATATCGCATCTAACGATATTTTAGATTTCAGGCTGCAAGGCGTTTTTGTTTTTCTCTGGGATTTCCAGATGACGCGATACGCGTCATCCTAATGCCCCACGCCCCCATCTCCCCTCGACAGTTTTTGCGAGTTTTGGTAACCAAAATGCAATCTGCTTTTAGGGGGATACGCGTATTTGCAGCCGGGATGCCTATGTCAAAAGCACTATTTGGATTAATAGAGACAAACGATGCTTCGGGAATGCCAAATCTGATGTTTCCGGAAGGTCTTTCTTATGCAGACGATAACGAAGCTAGCTTCATAAAATACCGAATGAACTAGCACCTCAGGCTAAGTATCTTTTTACCTTTGATAGTTGATATGATCTCGGGCCGTTTACGATACTCAGGGTTGGAGTTTTATATACGGCTTGTGTTGTTGTATTTGGTTTATGTAGTGGGTGTCTATAAGTCATATGGTTGTTTGTAAGGGGTAGTAAGCATGTCTTTTTGACATGCTTACTTTTTCGGGAGGTTATAGATAAATTATCCCTGGTCTGGATTGATGTCCTCTAAGTTTAAATAGGAGGTCATTCAATATCTGCTCCCTCATTCGGTAAAATACTTTTGCAGCATCGATTTTACTATGAGGGAGAACTATCATGGCACCAGAGTTGAATAGGAGTTTTTTGGTTTCTCCGTCTATTAGGAAGTCCGGAGATTGCCATAGGGAATCGGGGAGTGGCTTATCTCCGTTTTTTGGATCCCTAATTGCGGATGGACAAACTTCTAAGCCTAGAAAGTAAGTTAGCGTTTGCGGTTTTCGCTGCGCGTAGTCACAAGCTGCTTGCCCTTGTAGTAAGATCCACCTAGAATCCTTAAGCTCTTTGAGACTCTTTAGTGCGAAACATCTTGTAATTATCTCGCCGACCGCTAATCCGAAAAGATCTTTTAGGTAGTTGTCAATATCGCCTTCGACTTGCTCAAGTCCGATTATAGCACCCCTATCTTTGGGTGTTATATTGTATATGGACTCGGATATATTAATAAATCTGTTGATTTTTGAGCGCTGAATTGCATCAATATCTTCCGCATCTTTAACGGAGAATGCGTTATTCCATATGTCGTTGTCTTGGTCTCCGTCTTCGGAGAGTGCTAGTCGGTCAGAAAGAATGGGGAGCAGGACTTCGTTCAGCGCGTAAGATCTGTCCTGATCCACATTTCTTCGCCCTACAGCAGCAATAGCGAGTGATGCCATTACGCCTTTAAGCTGCTCTGGACGCCCCCCTGAAAGCTCAATGACCTGAGAGACAGTACTTGAGGCTGCTGCTAATATATTTTTTTCCCACGTAAGTAATGCTTTTGTTTGAGCGTGGCCAGCAAGAAGCTTCTCAATCGTAATTTTGAGGTTGTCCGGGTTTGAAATAAGAAGTCCGGCTTCGCTTTTCTCTATATGTTCTGCTTTATTAAGTTTTAGAACTCCATAAGGCCGCGGAATGTCTTCTTTAAGTCGCTCTGATAGATATGATTCTAAAGAGCCGCCCTCTTCATTTTCGTCAACTTCATGAGCCTGTTGACTCCATACTATTATTACGTAAGGGCCTTTGGGAGCAATTTGTTCTAAGCAGTTTAATATCTGATTGAAATGGGAGTTTTTTGAGCCGATTGCGTCTCCAAGCAAATGTAAGTCAAAAAATATCACCCTCACATCCGGGAAGCATCCGGTGATGCCGCTTTCGACGTTGTACTTTATTCCAAGGCAAGAAACGCCAATTTTGGCAAGGCATATTGTCAGTGCGTCTAGTTCAAGTTGTTTGTCATCGATGGCTATAACGCGTGGAGTTGGCAGCATTTTTATTTTACTTCCTTGAAAATAAGAGCGACAACTGCACCATCAATACCCTCAGGCAACTCAACTTCGCCTTTTTCAGGGAAAGCAAGAAGCCCACCATTTAGTTCCATGGCTAAATTCGCATAGTAAAGCCCAAGGCCCATTCCCGCTGGCCTGCGGGTGAAAAACGGACGTACCATGTTCTCCGGATCATCCTGAAAGCCTGGTCCATTGTCTGCAATGATTATTGCGGGGCCAAATTCGAAATCGTCAGATATGCCAATATATATTTTTCTACTTTTCTCTGTTGTTTCGGGCCATCTAACTTGCATCCAATACAAAGCATTATCAATCACGTTTATTAATGCATTCAGAACTAGTCCGAAAGAAAAGAGTGAGCTAAATCCGTTTGTCTCTTTTTCAAGGAATGGGCATATAAGTTGCGTCTGATGGAAGCGAAGCCGAGATAAACTTAAATCTCTAGCGCGAATGATGAGCTTTCTTGCATCATGCGGTTTCTGATCGTCGCGTCTGAGGAGACTCGAGAAACCGTCTAGCAACTTAGTGAGGTCTCTTGCCTGCAACGCTGCGTTTTTTATATCGGCGCCGTCTTCAATTGCGCGGTGAAGAGTTCTTACTCCACGTTCAACTTCATGAAAAATCACGGCTAGATTTAATCCGGACATCCCAGCGGAAAGTAGTGTTTCCTGCATGGATTGATAATCGTCTTCTAGCTTCCGGATGTACGGCTCAAACGTTTCCAATACTCCATGCTTACGCATCGCGCTCTTTAATGCTTCTAGCGGACGCTGTATGTTCGCTGCAACGGGATCAGCACTTTGTTGAATTATTTTTCTGATTCTGTCTCTATCAAGGTCTCTCTCTGTCTCGAAAATAGCTAAACCAGAAAGTACTAAGCTCTTAAGTCGTTCTAATGATTCGTTGTCGACGAATCCCTCTCGGCTTGTTTTTTCAATAAGATTGGCAGAGCTTTCTAGCGATAAGTGAACGACGCCAATTATTAGATTGTTGCTTATTTTTCGAGTTGGCCGATTTACCCTGCGCAGATCAAGTCCTAGCCAGTCAACGCCCTGTTCGCCATAGTTATAGACTCTGATGCCGTCCCGGTATATCCGTATGCCGCCATTTTCGTCTAGGTACTCCGTTAGCATCTGCACGTCAGACATTAACTTAAGGATTTCACGATCTCGGTCATATACATAAAATTCGCCGCTTAGCTCGCCTATGCCAGCTAAATAGCTTGAATCTGCAAGTAGCCTTTTGTTGCCACCTTCTTTGGGGAGAAGCAAGCCGCTTTTTAGCTTTGTGACGTGGCGACCTTCAAGTTTAACCCCTGGGACGGGTTTGAACGTGTATTCCCAAGATATTTCACCATTAGTAGCTATATCGAATTTATAGTGCCATGGTGCTCTATCTAAAATTGATTGTGGATCTAAGAGGTCTTTGATCCAAGCTTCATGCCCGGGCACCAGCATTTCAGCTATAAAAGATTCTGGTGCTTCGAAAGGAGAGCAGATGGACATTATTTGCTTGTGTAAACTTCGGACCTCCCTACGTGTCCACGCTTTATTTCTTAATTCTGATATTTCAACGAGTGTGCCCGTCGAATTTCCCAAGAAAACCTCAGGTGTGCGCTCTTTGATAGTTATCGGGGCGTCATCAAGAAAAGGTTTCCTAATTAATTCAGCCCAGTCGATCTCGACGACGCACTCCAGTTCGTTCTTTGCTCGCGTGGTTACTTTGATTTTCTCTCCGAGTTTATGAACCGCAAAACGACCTAATCCCTTTTCGCCCAAAGGGAGGCGAAGATGTTTCTTTGTTCTGATTTTTTTTTCACGTTGTTCTTTACGGTGATCATTACCTGGCACCAGCCAGATTTCCTGGATTGTTTTAAGTGACATTCCTTCGCCGTCGTCTTCCACAACGATTTTTGGAGTCGCCTGATCTGAAAGGTCAAGGATAATAGTCACTTCATTCGCATCAGCATCGTATGCGTTTTTCACTAATTCAAAAACTGCAAGCCTAGGACTTCCAATTAGCTCGTCACCCAGTAACTGTAAAATCCGGGCGCGAGGGCGGAAGGACTGCTGATATTCTCTTTCGGAACTGGTCACCAGATGTCACCGAAGGCTGGAGTTAGTAATTTTTTATCCGAACTGCTCATAGGCGCTATGAAATTGCGAGGCATTTGAACATCCCTGTTGTGGCAATATGGAATCAGGCTGCATCGTCCACGTGGCCGCTGTCAAGCTGCTTGCTAAGTGATTTCACTATGGCCTCCATGACCGGCGAGCAAACAGCATTTCCCATGAGTTTGACCCTTTCCCGTCTGGAGACGTCTGGGAATTTATAGTGGGCAGGAAAGCCCATTGCTTGTCGCAGCTCGTCTGGCTGGAGCATTCTCATCATGTGCCCGGCCTCAGTGGGCGTCACGAAAGCAAAGCGATCAACGGTGGTCACTGTTCGTAACGGGACGTCCATGCGCTGCCATCCACCACTACCGTCATTTCCGTAGTAAACGATCAGAAATGACTCATTGGGTCCCAACTCCTTGATAGCTCTATCTGCCCTTTCGAGGGTGCCTTTCGCCCTGCGAGGAATCCTTAGAGGTGTCATCGAGTATTTACCGCTGCGGTCTAAGATGCTCCATACATTTTTCGTAGGCGAGTCGTGAGGCAGAATAATTTCAGGTTCGTTATATAAGTCTGCAATCATAAAAAGACGTTTTCTTCGTTGTGCCACTCCGAAGTAAGAAGCGTCAATTACTTGCTCGCGCACCTTGTAGTTAAGTCTGGCTAGTTCTGATTTTAGCTCGTCATAGCGTGCCCAAGGTTTCATATGAACAACGTTTTCTAGCGTTATCCAGCGAGGTTTTAAAACTTCTGCATAACGAATTACTTGAAAGGCGGTATCTTTACTTTCTTCGGATCTCGGCTTGCTTCCCCTTGCGCAAGTATGGTGGGTACATTCAGGAGAAGATATTAATAAATCAATTTTTCCTGTTGTACTTAAAACGCTTTCAGGTGTGAGATCACGTAAATCTTTTTCAAATACATGAGCTTCTGGAAAATTTCTTCTAAAGGAGGCCACTGCTGGGCTCCATAGGTCAACGCCACCAACGATCGTTGCTCCTGCCTCCCTCGCACCGAGGCTTGCGCCACCAGCCCCGCAAAACATGTCAAAAGCACGTATCGAGCTCATCTGAAAATCCGTCTCATTGTTTTAGCCAGGTTACTTGTTTCCTGAAGCTATACAAGTCTTAAAGTTAATTGCGGATCATAGGTTATGGATCGCCACTGACGTTGTGTTTTTCTCAAACTATTTTCGCCTAATAAAAAGCCCTGAATACATCAGGGCTTTTTGATTACACCGCCTAGATCCTCGGGACGATTTCTTTGCTACTCAATCCCAGCTCAACGCGCCACCAGTCTGATACTCAATAACCCGAGTCTCAAAGAAATTCTTCTCTTTCTTCAAGTCCATGATCTCGCTCATCCACGGGAACGGGTTAGTCGTCCCTGGATACTCTTCCTTCAACCCAATCTGCGACAAACGACGGTTAGCGATGAACTTGAGGTAGTCCTCCATCATCGCCGCATTCATGCCCAACACCCCACGCGGCATGGTGTCACGCGCGTATTCGATCTCCAACTGAGTCCCTTGCAGGATCATCTGGGTCGCTTCTTCCTTCATTTCAGCATCCCACAAGTGCGGGTTTTCGATTTTGATCTGGTTGATCACATCGATACCGAAGTTCAGGTGCATCGACTCATCCCGCAGGATGTACTGGAACTGCTCGGCCACGCCGGTCATTTTGTTGCGACGGCCCATGGACAAAATCTGGGTAAAGCCGCAGTAGAAGAAGATGCCTTCCAGGACGCAGTAGTACGCGACCAGGTTGCGCAGCAGCTCTTTGTCAGTCTCAACGGTACCGGTTTCGAACTTCGGATCGGAGATCGAACGGGTGTACTTCAAGCCCCAGGCAGCCTTTTTGGCGACCGATGGAATCTCGTGGTACATGTTGAAGATCTCGCCTTCATCCATGGCCAGCGATTCGATGCAGTACTGGTAGGCGTGGGTGTGGATCGCTTCTTCGAAGGCCTGGCGCAGGATGTACTGGCGGCACTCCGGGTTGGTGATCAGGCGGTACACGGCCAGTACCAGGTTGTTGGCGACCAACGAATCCGCAGTGGAGAAGAAGCCGAGGTTGCGCATCACGATGCGACGCTCGTCGTCGGTCAGGCCTTCCGGGTTTTTCCACAGGGCGATGTCGGCGGTCATGTTGACCTCTTGCGGCATCCAGTGGTTGGCGCAGCCGTCGAGGTATTTCTGCCAGGCCCAGTCGTACTTGAAAGGTACGAGTTGGTTGAGGTCGGCGCGGCAGTTGATCATGCGCTTTTCGTCTACGGCGACGCGGGCGGCGGAGCCTTCGAGTTCGGCGAGGCCTTCGGCGACGTCGAGTTTGTCGAGGGCGGCCTTGGCGCGCACGATGGCGGCGGAGTCAGCGGCGGTGACGGCGCGGGCTTCGATGGCGGCAGCAGCGCCGGCGCCGTCGAGGCGGTCCATGTTGGCTTCGGTGGCGTGGCCGGCGTTGGCGCCTTTGGCAACTACTTCGCCGTCTTCTTCTTTGTCGAACTCGTCCCAGCTCAGCATGACGTGTCGTCTCCTGCGTGAGGGCTCTAAGGTGCCCGTGTGAAACCGGATGGTTGGGTGTTCACACGGCCCAAAGGCCGCGGTGGATCTTAAGGAATCGTTTGTTGCAGCTAGCGCACGCATTAAACGGAATCAGGGTTACGGGTGTTCTGCTTGAGGCTTGAGGGGCGGAGCAATGCTTACTGGCTCCAGCGGGGGCCTCAGGTCTGGCTCTTCGTCCCCATGTAAAGGGATATTGCAGGCCCGATTTACCCGCGCATTATAGGGAAAAATTCGACTTTGTGTTGCGGCGGATGGTCTCGGTGAGCGGCCAAAATGGTGGTGTTTGCAGCCAAGGTCCGGGTTTACAAGGCTTTGCCTGGCTTGGATTTTTTTGACGGGCGGTAGGCGTTTGTTTCAGCGCGCCGAACTGGGGCAGATTCGGTCTGGAAGTTCTTGCGCCGTTTGGCGCAAGAACGGGTCGCGGGGGGTTACTGGGCTGCGGCTTTGATGCTGGCAAACATCTGCTTGCCAGCCTTGGCGGGGTCCGCGTCTTTATTGCTCATGAAGTTGCTGACCACATCAAACACCGCCCCTTGCACCGCCTGGGACGTGGACATGTTGAAGGCCATGCTCGGCTCCAGCGTGCCGGCGTTCTCGGCTTCGGCGAAGTCCTTGGCGGAAGCCTGGGCACAGCTGTCGAACTGGCTCATGTCCAGGCCCTTGATCACCGGGATGGAGCCTTTGTTCTGGTTGAACACGCTCTGGAATTGCGGCTCCAGGGCGATCTTGGCCAGGTCGTCGCGAGCCGCGTTGTTGCTCGGCGTATCATTTTTACTGGACGGTTTGAACATGGCCAGTGAGTCGATGGTGTAGCTATAAATGCCTTGTGAGCCGGGGAAGGGCACGCATTCATAATCGGCCCCGGCTTTTTTACCCGCCGCGGTCCACTCACTCTTGGCCCAGTCCCCCATGATTTGCATGCCGGCCTGGCCATTGATGACTTTGGCGGTTTCCATGTTCCAGTCCTGACCTGCGCCATTGGGGTCCATGTAGGTCTTCAACTTGCGCAGCGCGACAAAGACTTCGGTCATTTTGGGGCCGGTGAAGGTGGCTTCGTCGTTGTCGATAAAGGCTTTCTGGAAGCCATCGGCGCCCAGGATGCTGAGCACCAGGCCTTCAAATACGGTGGTGTCCTGCCAGGGTTGGCCGCCGTGGGCGATGGCGATATAGCCGGCGGCCTTGAGTTTGTCGCCGGCGGCGTAGAGTTCTTCCAGGGTGGCCGGGGCTTTGGACACGCCGGCTTTCTTGAGCACCTCGGGGTTGATCCATAACCAGTTGATGCGGTGGATGTTGAGCGGTACGGCGACGTAGTGGCCGTCGAATTTCATCAGTTGCGCAATGCTTTCGGGCAGCAGGCTGTCCCAGTGATTGGCCTTGGCGACGTCGTCGACGCTGGTCAGCAGGCCCAGCTTGCCCCACTCCTGAATGTCCGGAGCTTTGATCTGCGCGGCAGAGGGCGGGTTGCCGGAGACGGCGCGGCTCTTGAGGACGGTCATGGCAGCAGCGCCACCGCCGCCGGCCACGGCACTGTTTTGCCAGGTGAAGCCGTCTTTCTCGATCAGTTGTTGCAGCACCTGCACAGACTTGGCTTCCCCGCCCGAGGTCCAGTAGTGGACGACTTCAACAGTGCCTTTGCTGTCGGCTGCGTGAGCGGCGAACGTGCAAAGGCTGGCGAGGGAGATGGCAACGGCAAGGCGATGGGGGATTTTCATGTGGGATAACCCTTTTTGTTGTTTTGGGGAGCGGTGCTTATTCCAGCCCCAGCCCTTTGCGGCCGAGGGTGTTCAGTTGCGGCGTCATGAAGCGGTCTTTCCACTCTTTCTCGTAGTCCTCCCGGGCAAAGTCATCCGGCGAAACCCCTTGCTCGAACGCCCTGAGCACATCCTTGGCGTACCGCAGGTTTTTCGGGCACATGGGCGCGGCGGGCACGTACATCACGTTGCCCCAGCCCTGTTGGTTTTCGACGGGGGCGACGCTGTGGATCACGTCGCAGTGCCACCACACCGAATCGCCGGCCTGTACGTCCGGAATCGGGGTCATGCCCTGGACCAGCAGCGGGTGCCATTTCTCTGAAACTGGCAGCACCTTGCCCGGCGCGACGCCGCACAGCTCATCCTCGGGGACATCGTCCAGCAATGGGCGCAGCAGCATGTAGGCCATGGCTTTGGGGATCGGCAAGGTATGCAGCACGCCCTGGTCGGCCTGCATGTCGCACAGTGCGGTCCAGCCCTGGAAGGTGCGGAAGGCCGAGCATTTCACCGTGTCCTTGTAGGCGTATTCATCGACTTCGGTGCGATGGGCGGCGTCCCAGGGGTCGTAGGACTTGAAGTCGTTGCGGTAGATCTTGTCGAACACCTTGAGGTAGGCCGGGTGCAGCCAGCGTTCCAGGGCGCCCGAGTCGGTGTGCGGGCCAAGCCCTTTGGAGGTGGTGCCGGGTGGGCGGCGGCGGACGCGGTCGGGGTACAGCGCATTGATGTCTGGGTCGAACCATTGCCGGCCTTGGGAGTTGTAGGTCCACAGGCGGTTCAGGAACGACTGTGCGGCGCCCATGCGCTGGTGTTGGCGCAGTTGCATCTGGGCGTCGGACCAATAGATGGGGAATATTTCCGGGCGTGAGGCTTCGAGGTTGCCGAAGAAGTTGTCAGCCGGGCCGCGATACACCTCGTCGAAAAGGTTGTGGTCGAGGTAGTCCAGCAGGCTCTTGTCCCACGCCAGCACCTGTTCCCTGGGGAAGTGGTTGCGGATCACCAGGCAGCCCCGGCGCTTGATGAGGGCTCGTTGTGCTTCGGTGACCTGGCCGGTGGCGATGGTTTCAAAGTCGAGTTCGGGCCAGGCAGACTGCTGGGCCTTGATCGAGGCGATTTCAGCCCTGATGAACTCGCTGACCTCGGCGAACAGCCCAGGCACGTCGCCGATCTGCGCGCGCAGGGCCTTTTTCATGGCGACGATGCTGCGCTTGTAGTCGTCCGGCAGCTCGGCACATTCGAAGGTGTGGTAGTTGCTCATGGGGTGACCTGTCTTGTTGTTGTGCATACAGGTATGGAATCACCCCGGCCTGCTTGGGCGGCAGCCTGATTTGGAGCGTTGAGTAGTACGATTATGGCGTTTGTTTCGAGGCGTATAGAAGAATCGGCTTATTGAAAGTGATGCCCGTGTTGAAGCCGAAACTGTGACGGCGTCATGCCCTTGTGCGCCTTGAACTGCCGATTGAACAACGCCTGGGAGGCATAGCCGACCTGTTCGGAAATCGCGCTGACCGCCAGGTTGCCCCGCATCAATAAAGCGCAAGCATGTCCGATGCGTAGCCGGACGATGTAGTCCAGCGCCGTGCAGCGTGTGTGTTTGCGGAACATGCGATGGAAGGCTGAAACGCTGACGCAGGCCATTTGCGCCAGCTCGGGAATGCCGACAGGTTGCGCATAGTGGCCGTGCAGGTAGTCCAGAACGCGGCGGATGCGCGCGTCTTCAACGATGTGAGGGGCGGCGTTTTCCGTCGCGATGCGCTGCGCGGCGATATCCCGGGACAATGTGTTGAGCACGCTGAGCAACGAGATCAGTCGCTGGGAAGCGTCTTGCTCGACCATTGCTTCGATCACCGGGCGCAGCGCCCGGGACGTAGCATCACTGAAACTCAACGCCTGTCGCGCTGCAGCCAATAGCGCACGCGTCGACCCCATCTCCGGAAACAGTTGCACCAGCGAGTCCGCCCAGGCCTCGGAAAACCAGATGACCAGGGCAATGTGCGGTTTGGCGGGGTCGATCAGCTCGGCGGAAGACCAGCTATGGGGCACGTTCGGGCCCACCAGCACCAGGTCGCCGTCATCGTACAGCGCCACATCGTTGCTGATATAGCGGTGCCCGCGGCTGTTGAGGGTGAGGGTCAGTTCGTATTCGGGATGGTGATGCCATTCAAACGGAATCGCCTCCGGTAGACGCCTGTTCAGCAGGGTCCAGGAGGTGTTCGCCTCGGTGGGGATTTTTTCGAAACTGGCTCGCATGAATGCATCCTGCCTTGCAGGTGAGGTGGCGGCGCCACAATCGTAGCATTCGATTCGAGGGGGGAGCGCTCTTTGCCGCAAGAACGATTTCTTGCGGCGAATAAGATCAGGTTCAGTTCAAACTAACGAAGTTATTATCCGTTAGAGCAACCGTTACCCATGACCTGATATTGAAGAATATGACGCTGACCTTGTGAGTCTTCATATTCCATTTTTACCGGTACAACTTTGCATACATCCGGGACTTCACTCATGGACACTACTTTGGCGACGTCCAGATGGGTGCTGTAAGTGTAATCCTCAACAATCGGGGTGCTCTGGCTGGCTACGTCAGTCGGGGCTTCGTCGGCCAGGGCGGCGGTGGCGCACAAGCTGCTAAGGGCCATAACTAATAACGCTTTCATTTGACTATTTACCTTTTGGCGGTCGAAAGGGGTCACGGGGCCCTTGTGAGGCCACGTGTGTAACTTGATTGGGAAGTTCGGATTAACGTTGCCTTCGTGGGGGCTGTTACGTTGTTAATCACAGTGCCTTGATGGCGAGGTTGATTTTAGGCGTCCGAGTTATATTCATATACCCGTGCTTTTGATAAACACTATTGGTGGTTTTTGTAACAATCGCGAAATGAAGGTTTTTTCAGAAACCTGCAAAGCGCCACGGGCCGCGGGCCAGAGCGCTGCCAGGGGATAGGTGGGCAATTTGTAGGGGCTTGTTACTACCATCGTCGAATGGTTCTATAGGTCCGGCCCGGCTACAACAGGGTCATACAACAACAACTATGTCACCGAGGTAAGAAAGATGAGTGCGGCTTCTCTGTACCCCGTTCGCCCCGAAGTAGCAGCCAATACGCTGACCGATGAGGCGACCTACAAGGCCATGTACCAGCAGTCGGTGGTCAACCCCGACGGTTTCTGGCGCGAGCAAGCCAAGCGCCTTGACTGGATCAAGCCTTTCACCACGGTGAAGCAGACCTCCTTCGACGATCACCATGTCGACATCAAATGGTTTGCCGACGGCACCCTCAACGTTTCCTACAACTGCCTGGACCGCCACCTCGCCGAGCGTGGCGACCAGCCAGCAATCATCTGGGAGGGCGACGACCCTGCCGAAAGCCGCACCATCACCTACCGCGAGCTGCATGAAGAAGTCTGCAAGTTCGCCAACGCCCTGCGCGGCCAGGATGTGCACCGCGGCGACGTGGTGACTATCTATATGCCGATGATTCCCGAAGCCGCGGTCGCCATGCTGGCCTGTGCCCGGATTGGTGCGATTCACTCGGTGGTGTTTGGCGGGTTCTCGCCAGAGGCCCTGGCCGGTCGGATCATCGACTGCAAATCCAAGGTGGTGATCACCGCCGACGAAGGCATTCGTGCCGGCAAGAAGATTTCCCTGAAGGCCAACGTCGACGACGCCCTGACCAACCCGGAAACCAGCAGCATCCAGAAAGTCATCGTGTGCAAGCGCACCGGTGGCAACATCAAGTGGAACCAGCATCGCGACATCTGGTACGAAGACCTGATGAAAGTGGCGGGCACCGTGTGTGCGCCGAAAGAGATGGGCGCCGAAGAAGCGCTGTTCATCCTTTACACCTCCGGCTCCACCGGCAAGCCGAAGGGCGTGCAGCACACCACCGGCGGCTACCTGTTGTACGCAGCCCTGACCCACGAGCGCGTGTTTGACTACCGCCCGGGCGAAATTTACTGGTGCACCGCCGACGTCGGCTGGGTCACCGGCCACACCTATATCGTCTATGGCCCACTGGCCAACGGCGCGACCACGCTGATGTTCGAAGGCGTGCCGAACTATCCGGACATCACCCGGGTGGCGAAGATCGTCGACAAGCACAAAGTGAACATCCTCTACACCGCACCGACCGCGATCCGCGCCATGATGGCTTCCGGCACCGCCGCCTGCGAAGGCGCCGATGGCAGCAGCTTGCGCCTGCTGGGTTCGGTGGGTGAGCCGATTAACCCGGAAGCGTGGGACTGGTACTACAAGAACGTCGGTCAATCCCGTTGCCCGATCGTGGACACCTGGTGGCAGACCGAGACCGGCGGCAACATGATGAGCCCGCTGCCGGGCGCCCATGCCCTCAAGCCGGGTTCGGCGGCGCGCCCATTCTTTGGGGTGGTACCGGCGCTGGTGGACAACCTCGGCAACCTGATTGAAGGCGTGGCCGAGGGTAACCTGGTGATCCTGGATTCGTGGCCGGGCCAGGCACGTACGCTGTATGGCGACCATGACCGGTTTGTGGACACCTACTTCAAGACCTTCCGTGGCATGTACTTCACCGGTGACGGTGCGCGCCGTGACGAGGATGGCTACTACTGGATCACCGGGCGGGTGGATGACGTGCTGAACGTCTCCGGCCACCGCATGGGCACCGCCGAGATTGAGAGCGCCATGGTTGCGCACCCGAAAGTCGCGGAAGCGGCGGTGGTGGGGGTGCCTCATGACATCAAGGGCCAGGGCATCTATGTGTATGTCACGCTGAAAAACGGCGAAGAGCCGAATGAAGCGTTGCGCCTGGAGTTGAAAAACTGGGTGCGTAAAGAGATCGGGCCGATTGCTTCACCGGATGTGATCCAGTGGGCACCGGGCTTGCCGAAGACCCGTTCGGGGAAAATCATGCGCCGGATCCTGCGCAAGATTGCCACCGCTGAATACGACGGGTTGGGCGATATCTCCACCCTGGCGGATCCAAGCGTGGTGGCGCATTTGATCGAGACGCACAAGACCATGAACGTCGCTTAAGGCGGGTTTGTGGGACGAAGCCCCATTCGGCGTAGGCCGGGTGGGGCTTTTTTGTGCGATCGGACAGGCGACCTATAACCCCTGTGGGAGCGGGCTTGCTCGCGAAGGCGGCGTGTCAGCCAGCACATCACCCACTGACACACCGCCTTCGCGAGCAAGCCCGCTCCCACATTTTGATTGCATTCCAAGATTGGTCATTCAGTGGCGCGACTTACACAAGGCCAATAAATATCGGATTGTGTTGTAGGAAGTTTCTGAATGTTACCGAACCTAGCAAATGTGTAACCCCACGCCCAAACATGAGGCAAAGTGCTACGCCGTTGCCCCGAAAACCCGCGTCTTAGACGCCCTGAAAAATTAGATCCAACGCTACACTTGCCGTGCTAGAAGGGTTTGCGAATAATAGGCCCGCAACTTGCAGCGTTAACAGGTTTAATATCTTTTGCCTCTGCATAAAATCAAGAGGCTGTCAATGTGCTGGAACCGCTTTCTCGGTGCTTCTGTAAATTGTTGTCGCATTGAGGAAATATCGGCTTCCGGCCTGTCGTTAGAATGCCGATCACTCGCTCGTCGTCGCCGATGCTGAACTGGCGCAGGACGCAGCACCGCTATTCGGTTTCACTCATTCGCATCGTGGGCCCTGGCTCATACTGCTGTTTTGCCCTATACCGATGGAGTCCCAAGATGAAGAAACTCGTGCTGTTGGGCGCCCTGGCGCTGTCCGTGCTGTCCATGCAGGCTTTCGCCGAAGGCAAGCCACTGAAGATTGGTATTGAAGCGGCTTACCCTCCGTTTGCCTCCAAGGCACCGGACGGCAGCATCGTCGGTTTTGACTACGACATCGGCAACGCCCTGTGTGAGCAGATGCAGGTCAAGTGCACCTGGGTCGAGCAGGAATTCGACGGCCTGATCCCGGCGCTGAAAGTGCGCAAGATCGACGCCATCCTGTCCTCGATGTCCATCACCGACGATCGCAAGAAGTCCGTGGACTTCACCAACCGCTACTACCTGACCCCAGCTCGCCTGGTATTGAAGGAAGGCACTGCCGTCAGCGACAGCCTGGATGAATTGAAAGGCAAGAAAATCGGCGTGCAGCGCGGTTCGATCCACGACCGTTTCGCCAAGGAAGTGCTGGCTCCCAAAGGCGCCACCATTGTTCCTTACAGCTCGCAGAACGAAATTTACCTGGACGTAGAAGCCGGTCGCCTTGATGGCACCGTAGCCGACGCCACCCTGTTGCAGGAAGGCTTCCTCGACACGCCAGCCGGTAAAGGCTACGCGTTCACCGGCCCGGCCTTCACTGACGCCAAGTACTTCGGCGACGGTATCGGCATCGCGGTACGTAAAGGCGACAAGGAAAACCTGGACCGCATCAACGCTGCAATCGCTGCGATCCGTGCCAACGGCAAGTACAAGGCAATCCAGGACAAGTACTTCAACTTCGACATTTACGGCCCAGAAGCCAAGTAAACCGTCGCAGCTGTCTGTCCAGAATGGCGCAAGCACCAGGATCTCTGAAGTTTGCGCCATTTTTTCATCCCCCTTTTCGAGGACCTGAATCATGTTGAAAGGCTACGGGGCTGTCATCCTCGATGGCGCATGGTTGACGCTTCAGCTCGCCTTGTCGTCCATGGCCTTGGCCATTGTTCTGGGTCTGATCGGGGTCGCGTTGCGCCTCTCGCCGGTGCGCTGGTTGGCCTGGCTGGGCGACCTGTACTCCACGGTGATCCGCGGGATCCCCGACCTGGTGCTGATCCTGCTGATTTTCTACGGCGGTCAGGACCTGCTTAACCGCGTTGCGCCGTTGCTCGGCTACAACGACTACATTGACTTGAACCCCTTGGCCGCCGGTATCGGCACCCTGGGTTTCATCTTTGGCGCCTACCTTTCGGAAACCTTCCGTGGCGCCTTCATGGCCATTCCCAAGGGCCAGGCCGAAGCCGGCCTGGCGTATGGCATGAGCCCGTTCCAGGTGTTTTTCCGGGTGATGGTGCCGCAGATGATTCGGCTGGCGATCCCCGGGTTTACCAACAACTGGCTGGTACTGACCAAGGCTACCGCATTGATTTCGGTGGTGGGCCTGCAAGACATGATGTTCAAGGCCAAGCAGGCGGCAGACGCCACCCGCGAACCTTTTACCTTCTTCCTCGCAGTGGCGGCGATGTACCTGGTGATCACCAGCGTGTCGTTGCTGGCCCTGCGTCATCTTGAGAAGCGCTACTCGGTAGGCGTAAAGGCGGCTGATCTATGATCTTCGACTACAACGTCATCTGGGAGGCCATGCCGCTGTACCTCGGCGGCTTGCTGACCACCCTGAAACTGCTGGCCATTTCGCTGTTCTTCGGTTTGCTCGCGGCCTTGCCCCTGGGCCTGATGCGCGTGTCCAAGCAGCCGATCGTCAACGGTGTTGCCTGGCTCTACACCTATGTGATTCGCGGCACGCCGATGCTGGTGCAGCTGTTCTTGATCTACTACGGCCTGGCCCAGTTCGAAGTGGTGCGCGAAAGCTTCCTGTGGCCACTGCTGTCCAGCGCGACCTTCTGCGCCTGCCTGGCGTTTGCCGTGAACACCAGCGCCTACACCGCCGAGATCATCGCCGGCAGCCTCAAGGCCACGCCCCACGGCGAGATCGAGGCAGCCAAGGCCATGGGCATGTCGCGCTACAAGCTGTATCGCCGGATCCTGCTGCCATCGGCCCTGCGCCGGGCGCTGCCGCAATACAGCAACGAAGTGATCATGATGCTCCAGACCACGAGCCTTGCCTCCATCGTCACCCTGATCGACATCACCGGTGCCGCGCGCACGGTGAACGCCCAGTACTACTTGCCGTTCGAAGCCTATATCACGGCGGGTGCGTTCTACCTGTGCCTGACCTTTATCCTGGTGCGCCTGTTCAAGTTGGCCGAAGGCCGCTGGCTGAGCTACCTGGCTCCACGGAAGCATTGATATGGAACGTATCGATCACCTGTTGCCCTGGGGTCACCTGGGCTGCGAACGCCAGCTGACGGTGTTTCGTTTCGGTAGCGGCGAGCGCAAGGCTTATATCCAGGCCAGCCTGCACGCGGATGAATTGCCCGGCATGCGCGCCGCCTGGGAGCTGAAAAAGCGCCTGACGGAACTGGAACATCAAGGCGCCCTCAACGGCGTGATCGAGCTGGTTCCCGTCGCCAATCCGATGGGCCTGGGGCAACTGCTGCAAGGCAGTCACCAGGGCCGTTTCGAGATCGGCAGCGGCAAGAATTTCAACCGCGACTTCGTTGAGTTGAGCGAGCCGGTTACCGAGTTGCTCAACGGCAAGCTGGGGGATGATCCTCACGCCAATGTGCGCTTGATCCGCCAGGCCATGAGCGATGCGCTCAATGCGTTGCCGGCGCCGAGCAGCCAGTTGCAAGGCATGCAGCGGGTGTTGCTGAGCCATGCCTGCACCGCCGACGTGGTCCTCGACCTGCATTGCGACGCCGAAGCCGCGTTGCACATGTACGCGCTGCCGCAACACTGGCCGCAGTGGCGTTCGCTGTCGGCGCACCTGAATGTGAAGGTCGGCCTGCTGGCGGAAGATTCCGGCGGCAGTTCGTTTGACGAAGCCTGCTCGCTACCGTGGCTGCGGCTGGCCCGGGCGTTCCCCGAGGCGCAGATTCCCCTGGCGTGCCTGGCGACGACTCTGGAGCTGGGTGGCCAGGCCGATACTGGCCGTGACGAAGCGATTTTCCACGCTGAAGGCATCCTGGCGTTCCTCGCCGAGCAAGGCCTGATCCGTGGTGAATGGCCCGCGCCGCAGCACGAACCCTGTGAAGGCCTGCCTTTCGAAGGCACCGAGTTGTTGTTCGCGCCCCACGCCGGCGTGATCAGCTACCTGCGTAAAGCCGGTGACGTAGTCGAAGCCGGCGACCCGATATTTGAAGTGATCGATCCCTTGTCCGACCGCGTGAGCATTGTTTGCGCGGGCACGCCTGGGGTGCTGTTTGCCGTTGAACGGCTACGTTATGCCCAAGCGGGTTTCTGGCTGGCCAAGGTGGCGGGGCGCGAAGCGCTGCGGCACGGGCGCTTGCTCAACGACTGACCAACTGTTTTTGTGAGAACCGACCGCATGTACAAACTTGAAGTCCAAGACCTGCATAAACGCTATGGCAGTCATGAAGTGCTCAAAGGTGTGTCCCTGGCCGCCGCGGCCGGTGATGTGATCAGCATCATCGGGTCCAGTGGCTCGGGCAAAAGTACCTTTTTGCGCTGCATCAACCTGCTGGAGCAGCCCCACGCCGGCAAGATTCTGCTCAATAACGAAGAGCTGAAACTGGTGGCCAACAAGGACGGCGCCATGAAGGCCGCGGACCCGAAACAGCTGCAACGCATGCGTTCGCGACTGTCGATGGTGTTCCAGCATTTCAACCTGTGGTCCCACATGACCGCGCTGGAAAACGTCATGGAAGCACCGGTGCACGTCTTGGGCATGTCGAAAAAAGACGCCCGGGAAAAGGCCGAGCACTACCTGGCCAAAGTCGGCGTGGGCCATCGCAAGGATGCGTTCCCTGGCCACATGTCCGGCGGCGAGCAGCAGCGCGTGGCGATTGCCCGTGCGCTGGCGATGGAGCCTGAGGTGATGCTGTTCGACGAACCCACCTCGGCCCTTGACCCGGAGCTGGTGGGCGAAGTGCTCAAGGTGATGCAGGACCTGGCCCAGGAAGGCCGGACCATGGTGGTGGTGACCCACGAAATGGGCTTTGCCCGTGAAGTCTCCAACCAACTGGTGTTCCTGCACAAAGGCATCGTCGAAGAGCGTGGCAACCCGCGCGAAGTGCTGGTCAACCCACAGTCCGAGCGTTTGCAGCAGTTTCTTTCCGGCAGCTTGAAGTAAACAGAACTGCTTTTATGCACTGAATTAGTGCAAGCTTCACAATCCTGAGGTTGCCCAATCCCCTGTGGGAGCGGGCTTGCTCGCGAAAGCGGTGTATCAGTTGATACATCCGGTGACTGATCCACCGCATTCGCGAGCAAGCCCGCTCCCACATTTGGATCTTCACCCGCTTTAGAGATTTGTGTTGGTTTACGGGCTAGCATTGGCCTTTGTCTTCATTACTGTTACTCGCTTCGGATAGCACTCCATGACTGCCCATCGAATTGGTTTCCTGATTTGGCCCAGCACTAAAGCACTGACGCTTGCGCTGGCTGAGGAGGCCTTGCGCGTTGCTCAGCGGGTGCATCCGGACGTGGTGTACGAACTCTCGTTTTTGCAGGCCGAACCGCCAATCGACGGCGCCTGGCAACTGCCGGGTGAGCCCTGGGCCGGCAAGCTGGAAGGCTTTCAAAAGCTGTTCCTGCTGGCGGATGAACCACCGACCGTCATCGCCTCCCAGCTCAGCACCGCCCTCAAGCAACTGGTGCGTGCCGGGTGTGTGATCGGCGGCCTGTCGGCCGGTGTGTATCCGCTGGCCCAGCTCGGTCTGCTCGACGGTTACCGCGCCGCTGTGCACTGGCGCTGGCAGGACGATTTCGCCGAGCGTTTCCCCAAGGTCATCGCCACCAGCCATCTGTTCGACTGGGACCGTGACCGCCTGACCGCCTGCGGTGGCATGTCGGTACTCGACCTGCTGCTGGCGGTGCTGGCCCGTGACCACGGCGCTGAACTGGCCGGCGCAGTCTCGGAAGAACTGGTGGTAGAGCGCATCCGTGAGGGCGGCGAGCGCCAGCGCATCCCGCTGCAAAACCGCCTGGGCTCCAGCCATCCAAAGCTGACCCAGGCCGTGTTGCTGATGGAAGCCAACATTGAAGAACCGCTGACCACCGACGAAATCGCCCAGCACGTGTGCGTATCCCGACGACAGCTCGAGCGGATCTTCAAGCAATACCTCAATCGCGTCCCCAGCCAGTACTACCTGGAACTGCGCCTGAACAAGGCCCGCCAGATGCTCATGCAAACCAGCAAGTCGATCATCCAGATCGGCCTGTCCTGCGGCTTCTCCTCGGGGCCGCACTTCTCCAGCGCCTACCGCAACTTCTTCGGCGCCACCCCTCGTGAAGACCGCAACCAGCGCCGCAGCAGCAGCCCGTTCGAATTGTCGTCGGTGCCGTCCGAGCGCGGCTAGGCATCAGTGCTCGGCCGGCATCTCCAGGCGATGGCGCTGTTCCTGTGCGCGGATGAGATCAACAGCAGACCAAAACGGCCATCGGCGACGGCATTGGATAGTTGTGCCTCACCGACCGCCCAAAACCGGCCCGGGCGGTTTAAACTGCGCCATTGCGATGCTATTTGTCGCATTGGCGTAAACCCGCGAAAATCGCGGGTTGGCGCTATAAGAAGTTGTCGCTTGGCGGCAAGGCCGCGCTGAAAACTGTCCTTACAATCCCTGCATCGCCCGCCAGTTTCAGGCAGGCGTTCCTCTTCAGGAGACTCCGATGTCCGTTGAGCAAGCCCCGGTGCAACGTGCCGATTTCGACCAGGTCATGGTTCCCAACTACGCACCTGCCGCTTTCATCCCCGTGCGTGGCGCAGGTTCGCGCGTATGGGACCAGGCGGGCCGAGAGCTGATCGACTTTGCCGGCGGCATCGCGGTCAACGTATTGGGCCACGCCCACCCGGCGCTGGTCGGTGCACTGACCGAACAGGCCAACAAGCTGTGGCACGTGTCCAACGTCTTCACCAATGAGCCGGCCCTGCGCCTGGCCCATAAGCTGATCGACGCCACGTTTGCCGAGCGTGTGTTCTTCTGCAACTCCGGCGCCGAAGCCAACGAGGCCGCCTTCAAGTTGGCCCGTCGTGTCGCGTTCGACCGCTTCGGCACCGAGAAATACGAAATCATCGCCGCGCTGAACAGCTTCCACGGCCGGACCCTGTTCACCGTGAACGTGGGTGGCCAGTCGAAGTACTCCGACGGCTTCGGTCCGAAGATCGTCGGCATCACCCACGTGCCTTACAACGATCTGGAGGCGCTGAAAGCCGCCGTTTCGGACAAGACCTGCGCCGTGGTGCTGGAGCCGATCCAGGGCGAGGGCGGCGTGCTGCCGGCAGAACTGTCGTACCTGCAAGGTGCCCGCGACCTGTGCGACGCGAACAACGCGCTGCTGGTGTTCGACGAAGTGCAAACCGGCATGGGCCGCAGCGGCGAGTTGTTCGCCTACCAGCATTACGGCGTCGTGCCGGACATCCTCACCAGCGCCAAGAGCCTGGGCGGCGGTTTCCCGATCGCCGCCATGCTGACTCGCGAAGACCTGGCCAAGCACCTGGTGGTCGGCACCCACGGCACCACCTACGGCGGCAACCCGCTGGCGTGCGCGGTGGCGGAAGCGGTGATCGACGTGATCAATACGCCAGAAGTGCTGGCCGGCGTTAACGCCAAGCACGACTTGTTCGTTTCCCGTCTGGAGAAGATTGGCCAGCAATACGGCATCTTCACCGAAGTGCGTGGCCTGGGCCTGCTGCTCGGTTGCGTGCTGAGCGATGCCTGGAAAGGCAAGGCCAAGGACATCTTCAACGCCGCTGAGCGCGAAGGCTTGATGATCCTGCAAGCCGGCCCGGATGTGGTGCGTTTCGCCCCGAGCCTGGTGGTGGAAGATGCCGATATCCAGGAAGGCCTGGACCGCTTCGAACGTGCGGTGAAAAAGCTGACGCAAGCCTGATGGACCGTTGGGTGCCCGGCGAGTCGGGCGCCCAACACAAATTTTGTATGCCGGACTCTTTAGTTGAAGCTGTGAAGATCAAATGTGGGAGCGGGCTTGCTCACGAATGCAGTGGCTCAGTCACCTGAAATGTTGAATGACACACCGCTTTCGCGAGCAAGCCCGCTCCCACACTTGACCTCACTGATTTCAAGATCGTGTCCGGCATTTTTTCCTGTGAGTTTTTCGAGTTAAGGAGTGACACCATGCTGGTGATGCGCCCCGCGCAAATGGCTGATCTGGGCGAGGTACAGCGTCTGGCTGCGGACAGCCCGATTGGTGTCACCTCCTTGCCGGATGATGTCGAACGCCTGAGCGACAAGATCGCTGCGAGCGAAGCGTCCTTCGCCGCCGAGGTCAGCTTCAACGGTGAAGAAAGCTATTTCTTCGTCCTGGAAGACACCGACGCCGGCAAGCTGGTGGGCTGTTCGGCCATCGTTGCCTCGGCCGGCTACTCGGAACCGTTCTACAGCTTCCGTAACGAGACCTTCGTGCACGCTTCCCGCGAGCTGAAGATCCACAACAAGATCCACGTGCTCTCGCAGTGCCATGACCTCACCGGCAACAGCCTGCTGACCAGCTTCTACGTGGTGCCGGAGCTGGTGGGTTCGCCGTGGTCGGAGCTCAACTCCCGTGGCCGCCTGCTGTTCGTGGCCGGCCACCCGGAGCGCTTCGCCGATTCGGTGGTCACCGAGATTGTGGGCTACAGCGACGAGAACGGTGATTCGCCGTTCTGGGACGCCATCGGCCGCAACTTCTTCGACCTCAACTACGCCGCTGCCGAGCGCCTGTGCGGGTTGAAGAGCCGGACCTTCCTCGCCGAGCTGATGCCGCACTATCCGATCTACGTGCCGCTGTTGCCCGACGAAGCCCAGGAAGCCATGGGCCAGGTGCACCCGCGGGCGCAGATCACCTTCGACATCCTGATGCGCGAAGGCTTCGAGACCGACCATTACATCGACATCTTCGACGGCGGCCCAACCCTGCATGCGCGCGTCTCGGGCATTCGCTCGATCGCCCAGAGCCGTGTGGTGCCGGTGAAGATCGGTGAGATGGTCAAGGGTGTCGGCCGCCAGTACCTGGTGAGCAACGGCCAGTTGCAGGATTACCGCGCGGTGATGCTGGAGCTGGACTACGCGCCGGGCAAGCCAGTGACCCTGGACCTGGAAACCGCCGAAGCCCTGGGCGTCGGCGAAGGTGCCAGCGTTCGACTGGTAGCGGTTTAAGAATGAGTTTCGCGGGTGGCTTGCAAGGCGGCCCGTTTGAGGAGATAGCATGATCGTTCGTCCCGTACGCAGCAGCGATTTACCGGCCCTGATTGATCTGGCGCGCAGCACCGGCACCGGCCTCACCACCTTGCCGGCCAACGAAGAGCGCCTGACCCATCGGGTCGGCTGGGCTGAAAAGACCTTTCGCGGCGAAGCCGGGCGCGGTGATGCGGACTACCTGTTCGTGCTGGAAAACGACGAAGGTCGCGTGGTGGGGATTTCCGCCATCGCCGGTGCAGTCGGTCTGCGCGAGCCCTGGTACAACTTCCGGGTCGGCCTGACGGTCAGCGCCTCCCAGGAGCTGAACATCTACCGTGAAATCCCGACGCTGTTTCTGGCCAACGACCTGACCGGCAACTCCGAGCTGTGCTCGTTGTTCCTGCACGCCGATTACCGCAACGGCCTTAACGGCCGTATGCTGGCCAAGGCGCGCATGCTGTTTATCGCGGAATTCCCGCAGCTGTTCGGCAACAAGATCATCGCCGAGATGCGCGGCATGTCCGACGAAGCCGGGCGCTCGCCGTTCTGGGAAAGCCTGGGCCGGCACTTCTTCAAGATGGAAT
The DNA here is from genome assembly GCF_037094675.1 of Pseudomonas sp. KK18. Classification (NCBI taxonomy): domain Bacteria; kingdom Pseudomonadati; phylum Pseudomonadota; class Gammaproteobacteria; order Pseudomonadales; family Pseudomonadaceae; genus Pseudomonas; species Pseudomonas sp. KK18. The sequence continues at coordinate 5,550,066 of NZ_CP146605.1, read as the reverse complement.
TCAGCCAGGCCGACTACCTCACCGGCGTGGGCAACAAGGCGTTTATCGCCGAGCTGATGCCGAAGTTTCCGCTGTACACCTGCTTCCTGTCTGAAGACGCGCGCAACGTGATCGGCAAGGTCCACACCGACACCGAGCCGGCCCTGAGCATGCTCAAGAGCGAAGGTTTCAGCTACCAGGGCTACGTCGACATCTTCGACGCGGGCCCGGCGGTGGAGTGTGAAACCACCAAGATCCGCGCCGTGCGCGACAGCGAAGCGCTGGTGCTGGCGATTGGTACGCCGGGCGACGACGCCACGCCGTTCCTGATCCATAACCGCAAACGTGAAGATTGCCGTATCACCGCCGCGCCGGCGCGGTTGGCTGCGGGCACCCTGGTGGTCGATCAACAGACCGCCAAGCGCCTGCAACTGATCGCCGGTGATCAAGTGCGTGCCGTACCGTTGTCCGCTGCCCGGGAGTCGAAATAATGAATTCGCTATACATCGCAGGTGAATGGCTGGCTGGCCAGGGTGAAGTGTTTGAGTCGCTGAACCCGGTGACCCAGCAGGTGGTGTGGTCGGGTAATGGCGCTACCACCGAGCAGGTCGAGTCCGCCGTTCAGGCCGCGCGCCAGGCCTTTCCAGCCTGGGCCAAGCGTTCCCTGGAAGAACGCCTGAGCGTGCTGGAAGCCTTCGCCGCCAACCTGAAAAGCCGTGCCGACGAACTCGCCCGCTGCATCGGTGAGGAAACCGGCAAGCCATTGTGGGAATCGGCGACTGAAGTCACCAGCATGGTCAACAAGGTCGCGATCTCGGTGCAAAGCTACCGCGAACGTACCGGCGAAAAGAGCGGCCCGTTGGGCGACGCCACTGCCGTATTGCGCCACAAGCCCCACGGTGTGGTGGCGGTGTTTGGCCCTTACAACTTCCCCGGTCATCTGCCTAACGGCCACATCGTACCGGCCTTGCTGGCGGGTAACACCGTACTGTTCAAACCGAGCGAACTGACCCCGAAAGTCGCCGAGCTGACCGTGCAATGCTGGATCGACGCCGGCCTGCCGGCGGGCGTGTTGAACCTGCTGCAAGGCGCACGGGAAACCGGGATCGCCCTGGCGGCGAATCCGGGCATCGACGGTCTGTTCTTCACCGGCTCCAGCCGCACCGGCAACCATCTGCACCAGCAATTCGCCGGGCGCCCGGACAAGATCCTCGCGCTGGAAATGGGCGGCAACAACCCGCTGGTGGTGGACGAAGTGGCCGATGTGGATGCGGCCGTGTACACCATTATCCAGTCGGCGTTTATCTCCGCTGGCCAGCGTTGCACCTGTGCCCGTCGCCTGCTGGTGCCGGAAGGCGCCTGGGGCGATGCGTTGCTCGCACGCCTGGTGGCGGTGAGCTCGACCATCGAAGTCGGCGCATTTGACCAAACGCCGGCGCCGTTCATGGGCTCGGTGATTTCCCTCGGTGCTGCCAAGGCGTTGATGGATGCCCAGGAATTGCTGTTGGCCAATGGCGCCGTGGCGCTGTTGGAAATGACTCAACCCCAGGCCCAGGCTGCGTTGCTGACGCCGGGGATTATCGATGTGACCGAGGTTACGGAACGCGCTGACGAAGAGCTGTTCGGCCCACTGCTGCAAGTGATCCGCTACGCTGATTTCGAGGCGGCGATTGCCGAGGCCAACAACACTCAATACGGCTTGGCGGCCGGGTTGCTGTCGGATTCCGAGGCGCGTTACCAGCAGTTCTGGCTGGAAAGCCGTGCCGGGATCGTCAACTGGAACAAACAGCTGACGGGTGCTGCGAGCAGCGCGCCATTTGGCGGGGTAGGGGCTTCGGGTAACCATCGCGCCAGCGCCTATTACGCGGCGGACTATTGCGCGTACCCGGTGGCCTCCCTTGAGACCCCGAGCCTGGTGCTACCGGCGACGTTAACCCCGGGTGTGACGCTGATCTAAATGTGGGAGCGGGCTTGCTCGCGAAGGCGGTGTGTCATTCAACATTTCAGGCGACTGAACCACCGCTTTCGCGAGCAAGCCCGCTCCCACACTTGATTTGTGGTGTGTTCAAGTAATTTGATGCCTATAAAAATACAGATGTTTGTGGAGCCTCGCCGATGAAATCCTGTGAAGTCAATTTTGACGGTCTAGTGGGGCCGACCCATAACTACGGCGGCTTGTCCTACGGCAACGTCGCGTCCCAAAGCAACAGCCAGCAGTCCTCCAACCCGAAGGAAGCTGCGCTGCAAGGCTTGGCGAAGATGAAGGCCCTGATGGAAATGGGCTTTGTGCAAGGTGTGCTGGCGCCCCAGGAACGTCCGGATGTGGCCGCCTTGCGCAACCTCGGTTTTGCCGGCACCGACGCACAAGTCATCCAGCAGGCCGCCAAGCAAGCCATGCCGCTGCTGGTTGCCAGTTGCTCGGCGTCGAGCATGTGGGTGGCCAATGCCGCGACGGTCAGCCCGAGCGCCGACACCTTTGACGGCCGCGTGCATTTCACCGCCGCCAACCTCAACTGCAAATACCACCGCAGCATCGAACACCCGACCACCAGCCGCGTGCTGGGGGCGATGTTCGCTGACCAGAAGCACTTCGCCCACCACGCCGCATTACCGGCGGTGGCGCAGTTCGGTGACGAAGGCGCGGCCAACCACACGCGTTTCTGCCGTGACTATGGCGAGGCGGGCGTAGAGTTTTTCGTGTTCGGCCGCAGCGCGTTCGACACCCGCTACCCGGCGCCGCAAAAATACCCGGCGCGCCAGACCCTCGAAGCCTCCCAGGCGGTCGCGCGCCTGCATGGCCTGCGGGACGACGGTGTGGTTTACGCGCAGCAGAACCCGGCGGTGATCGATGCCGGCGTGTTCCACAACGACGTGATCGCGGTGGGCAATGGCGAGGTGCTGTTCTATCACGAGGACGCGTTCCTCAATACCGATCAGATGCTCGGCGAATTGCAGGGCAAGCTCGGCAAGCTCGGCGGCAATTTCCAGTCGATCTGCGTGCCACGGGCCCAGGTGGGGGTTGAAGACGCGGTGCGTTCCTACCTGTTCAACAGCCAGCTGCTGACCCGCGCCGACGGTTCGATGCTGCTGATCGTGCCGGAAGAATGCCGCGCCAACGAGCGTGTCTGGCAGTACCTGCAAGGCCTGACGTCCTCCGGCGGGCTGATCCGTGAAGTCAAAGTCTTCGACCTCAAGCAAAGCATGCAGAACGGCGGTGGCCCGGCGTGCCTGCGCTTGCGTGTAGCCTTGAATGAAACCGAACTGGCGGCGGTCAACCCAGGGGTTATCATGACAGCGCCGTTGTACGACACGCTGACCCAATGGGTCGACAAGCACTACCGCGACAGCCTGCGGGAAACCGACCTGGCTGACCCGCAATTGCTGCTTGAGTGCCGGACGGCACTGGATGAACTGACGCAAATCCTTAAACTGGGCTCGGTTTATCCTTTCCAGATCAATTAACGCCGCACGGCTGAGAACTATTTATGACCACCGACACCCTGAAACTGATCCTTGAAGACACCGACGGCACCCAGCTGGAAACCTCCTGCACCCGCGTCGCCGTGGTGTGGCAGGGCAAGGAGATCTGGATCCAGCACGACGGCCGTGGCCAACTGCTGATCGGCGTGGACGTGGAAGAAGGCGACGCGGAATACGCCAACCTGCTGATGCGCCCATTGGCCACCAACCTGATGAGCCTGCAACTGGAAATGGAACCGGCCGACGTTGAAGGTGATGACGACGATCACGTCCACGGTCCTGGCTGCAACCACTAAGGAAGCTGCGTATGCTCGCCCTCGGCAAACTGCTTGAACTGACCCTCGCCGGTCGCGAACCGGCGCAAAAAATTCAACTGACTGTCGACGGCGTGCAACTGCGCTGGCTCAGTGAGGGCGCGCTGGAAGTGCGGCCTCCTGAGGCGCGGGACAACGGCAGCGACGTGCTGCTGTCGTCCGGCATCCATGGCAACGAAACCGCGCCAATCGAATTGGCCGACCGCTTGCTGCAGGGCATCGCCCGTGGGGAGATCAAGCCCCGTACCCGTATCCTGTTCCTGTTCGGCAACCCCGAGGCCATGCGCCGTGGCGAGCGTTACCTCGAACTGGACGTCAACCGGCTGTTCAATGGCCGTCATGAACAAAACATCGGCCCTGAAGCCATGCGCGCCGCCGAGCTTGAACAGTTGGCCCGCACCTTCTTCAGCGTGCCTGGGCGTAGCCGTTTGCACTACGACCTGCACACCGCCATCCGTGGCTCGAAGATCGAGCAGTTCGCACTGTACCCGTGGAAGGACGGTCGCCAGCATTCACGTCGTGAACTGGCGCGCCTGCGAGCCGCCGGCCTGGAGGCGGTGCTGTTGCAGAACAAGACGTCGATCACCTTCACGGCGTTTACCTATGAGCAGCTGGAGGCCGAGTCCTTCACCCTGGAGTTGGGCAAGGCCCGGCCGTTCGGGCAGAACCAGGGCGTGGACGTATCGCGCCTGGAAACCCGCCTCACGCAGATCATCGAGGGCAACGAGCCGGCCACCGAGAGCCTGGATGGCCTGCAGCTGTTCAGCGTCTCCCGGGAAGTGATCAAGCACAGCGATACCTTCGTCCTGCATTTGCCGGCGGACGTGGAAAACTTTTCGGAGTTGGAGAAGGGTTATCTGCTGGCCGAGGACATTGCCAAGACCCGCTGGGTAATCGAAGAGGAGGGCGCGCGCATCATCTTCCCGAACCCGAAGGTCAAGAATGGCTTGCGAGCGGGGATATTGATTGTGCCGACTACGGATGCCGGCCTGGCCTGAACCCCGAGACCGACTCGGTCAAATGTGGGAGCGGGCTTGCTCGCGAAGGCGGTGTATCAGTCAGACATGTATTGACTGACACTCCGCTTTCGCGAGCAAGCCCGCTCCCACATTTGCTTTGCAGTGTTGCTTAAACCGCGAGAGCCCGTGGCTCATTGCGACGCAGTGCGCGAACCTTGTGCAGGGTGTCGGCGCAGGTGCGTGCCGCTTCCTGGCCCTTGTGCACGAAGTGCTCATAGAAGAACGTATGGTGCTCGCTGCCCGCGTGGAAGTGGTGCGGGGTCAGGGATACCGAGAACACCGGCACTTCGGTTTCCAGCTGGACCTGCATCAGGCCGCTGACCACGGACTGGGCCACGAACTCGTGACGGTAGATCCCGCCGTCCACCACCAGGGCGGCCGCGACGATACCGGCATAACGGCCGGACTTGGCCAGCAGCTTGGCGTGCAGGGGCATTTCAAAGGCGCCGCCGACTTCGAAGAAATCGATGTCCGATTCCTGGTAGCCCTGGGCGATCATTTCGGCGAGGAAACCTTTACGGGATTGGTCGACAATATCCTTGTGCCAGCAGGCCTGGATAAACGCGACGCGCTCGCCGTGATGGTTTTTGCTTTTGCTGTCGATTGCGGTGGGTTGCATGTTCTGACTCCTGTTTAAGAAAAAAACAGGGCGTTATGAATCGAATGGGATTTAAGGGTACGCACAGCGGGCTCATGTGAACATGACGTCAGCGCGGCCCTTAGGTGCCAATCCCGTTCTCTCTTCATCCGGACTATGACCGTCGGCCCCGGGATCACACCGGGTCTGCTGACCTTGTCGCCGTCCTGCCGAGGCAGTTCGAGGCGCCAAGCGCTCGCGGGCTATGCACGTTGCGTGCAATTACCGCCGGTGGGGAATTACACCCCGCCCTGAGAACGTTGCCGCCAGAACCCTGGCGGCGGAGAGTTTTTATCATGGTTTTTCAGAAACTGCACGGTTGGTTTATCGATAACCTATATCGGTTTGTTTGGTTGGTATTCGATTGTGCAAGCACGGGGCTTGATATTCCGCGGGTTTGCCCGCAGTAATCGTTAACACAAGAAACGCTCCAATCCGCTAGAGGCTAGTTTGATGAACGTGATTGACCTGCGCAGCGACACAGTGACCCAACCGACCCCTGGCATGCTCGAGGCGATGGCCACTGCCGCCAGCGGCGACGACGTCTACGGCGAGGACCCGAGCGTCAATCGCCTGGAAGCCGAACTGGCCAGGCGCCTGGGTTTTGCCGCCGCGTTGTTCGTGCCCACCGGCACCATGAGCAACCTGCTGGCATTGATGGCGCACTGTGAGCGTGGCGAGGAATACATCGTCGGTCAGCAGGCCCACACCTACAAATACGAAGGCGGCGGCGCGGCGGTTCTCGGCTCGATCCAGCCACAACCCCTGGAAGTGCAGGCCGACGGTTCCCTGAACCTGGAGCACGTGCTGGCGGCGATCAAGCCGGACGACTTCCACTTCGCCCGCACCCGCTTGCTGGCGCTGGAAAACACCATGCAGGGCAAGGTCCTGCCGCTGGAATACCTGGCGGCCGCGCGAGCCTTTACCCGGGAACACGGACTGGCCTTGCACCTGGACGGCGCGCGGCTCTACAACGCGGCGGTCAAGCTGGGTGTGGATGCACGGGAGATCGCCCAGCACTTCGATTCGGTGTCGGTGTGCCTGTCCAAGGGCCTGGGCGCGCCGATCGGCTCGGTGCTGTGCGGCTCCACCGCGTTGATCGCCAAGGCCCGTCGTTTGCGCAAGATGGTCGGTGGCGGCATGCGCCAGGCCGGTTCGCTGGCGGCGGCGGGGCTGTACGCCCTGGATCACCAGGTGCAGCGCCTGGCCGACGACCACGCCAATGCCCAATGGCTGGGGGATGAACTGCGCAAGGCGGGTTATACGGTGGAGCCGGTGCAGACCAACATGGTCTACGTCGACATCGGTGATCGAGCCCAGGCCTTGAAGGCGTTTGCTGCCGAGCGCGGGATCAAGTTGAGCGCGGCGCCGCGCCTGCGCATGGTCACGCACCTGGACGTCAGCCGGGCGCAGATCGAGCAAGTGCTCGCGACATTTGTCGAGTTTTCCCGGAAATGACAGTGCAGACCGTCTAATTGACTGTTTCTATCACATAAACACGCTGTACCACGGGCAAAGGGCCGATATAATGCGGCCCTTTGCCGTCGCTCCGTCTGATGACGTTTAGCACTGGCCTTTGGCCGCAGCCTCCGTGGAAGAACCTAATGAAAAGCGCAGAAATCCGTGAAGCCTTCCTTCGCTTCTTCGAAGAGCAAGGTCACACCCGTGTCGCCTCCAGCTCCTTGATCCCAGGCAATGACCCAACCCTGCTGTTCACCAACGCGGGGATGAACCAGTTCAAGGACTGCTTCCTGGGCCAGGAAAAGCGCGCCTACACCCGCGCCACCAGCAGCCAGAAGTGCGTACGCGCCGGCGGCAAGAACAGCGACCTGGAAAACGTGGGCTACACCGCCCGCCACCACACATTCTTCGAGATGCTGGGTAACTTCAGCTTCGGCGACTATTTCAAGAAAGACGCGATCACCTTTGCCTGGACCTTCCTGACCGGCGTGCTGAAGCTGCCGAAGGAAAAACTCTGGGTGACCGTCTACGCCACCGATGACGAAGCCTACGACATCTGGACCCAGCAAATCGGGGTGCCGGTCGAGCGCATGATTCGCATCGGCGACAACAAGGGCGCGCCTTACGCGTCCGACAACTTCTGGACCATGGGCGATACCGGCCCGTGCGGCCCGTGCACCGAGATTTTCTACGATCACGGCGCCGACATCTGGGGTGGCCCACCGGGCTCGCCGGAAGAAGACGGCGACCGCTACATCGAAATCTGGAACAACGTGTTCATGCAGTTCAACCGCACCGCCGATGGCGTGTTGCATCCGTTGCCAGCGCCGTCGGTGGACACCGGCATGGGCCTGGAGCGGATCAGTGCGGTGATGCAGCACGTTCACTCCAACTACGAGATCGACCTGTTCACCAACCTGCTGAGCGCTTCGGCGGCGGCCATTGGCTGTGCCAACGACAACCAGTCGTCGCTCAAGGTGGTGTCGGATCACATCCGTTCCTGCGGCTTCCTGATCGCCGATGGCGTGCTGCCGTCGAACGAAGGCCGTGGCTATGTGCTGCGCCGCATCATCCGTCGCGCCTGCCGTCACGGTAACAAGCTGGGCGCCACCGGCAGCTTCTTCTACAAGATCGTTGCCGCGCTGGTGGCCGAGATGGGCGATGCCTTCCCGGAACTCAAGCAGCAGCAAGCCAACATCGAGCGCGTGCTCAAGGCTGAAGAAGAGCAGTTCTCCAAGACCCTGGAGCACGGCCTGAAGATCCTCGAGCAGGACCTGGTCGAGCTCAAGGGCACCGTGGTGCCGGGCGACGTCGTGTTCAAGCTGTACGACACCTACGGTTTCCCGATGGACCTGACCGCCGACATCGCCCGCGAACGCGAGCTGACCATCGACGAGGCCGGGTTTGAGCGTGAGATGGAAGCCCAGCGCGTCCGTGCCCGTTCCGCCAGCTCCTTTGGCCTGGACTACAACACCCTGGTAAAGGTTGATGTGGCGACTTCGTTCATTGGTTACGAGGCCACCGTTGGCTCGGCCAAGATCGTGGCTATCTATAAGGACGGCAAGTCGGTCGACGTGCTGAACGAAGGTGACGAGGGCGTTGTGGTCCTCGACCAGACCCCGTTCTACGCTGAATCCGGTGGCCAGGTTGGCGACTGTGGTTTCCTGAGCTCCACCTCCGGTCGTTTTGAAGTGCGCGACACCACCAAGACCGGCGGTGCGTTCCTGCATCACGGCGTGCTGGTGCTGGGCAACCTGACCGTCGGCGCGCCGGTGGACACTCAGGTAGATGCCGACGTACGGCATGCAACTGCCTTGAACCATTCTGCCACTCACTTGCTGCACGCTGCGTTGCGTCAGGTGCTGGGTGAGCATGTGCAACAGAAGGGTTCGTTGGTCGATAGCCAGCGCCTGCGTTTTGACTTCAGTCATTTCGAGGCGATCAAGCCTGAGCAGTTGAAGGCCCTGGAAGACATCGTCAACGCCGAGATTCGCAAGAACACCCCGGTGGAAACCGAAGAAACCGATATCGAGAGCGCCAGGAAGAAAGGCGCCATGGCGCTGTTTGGCGAGAAGTACGGCGACGAAGTGCGCGTATTGAGCATGGGCGGCAGCTTCTCGGTGGAGCTGTGTGGTGGTATCCACGCCAGCCGTACCGGCGACATCGGCCTGCTGAAAATCATCAGCGAAGGCGGCGTGGCTTCCGGCGTACGTCGTATTGAAGCGATCACCGGTGCTGCGGCCCTGGCCTACCTCAATGCGGCAGAAGAACAACTCAAGGAAGCGGCCGGCCTGGTCAAGGGCAGCCGCGACAACCTGATCGACAAGCTCTCCGGCGTACTGGAGCGCAACCGTCAGCTGGAGAAACAGCTGGAGCAGTTGCAGGCCAAGGCGGCCAGCGCGGCGGGCGACGATCTGTCGGCTTCTGCCCTGGACGTCAAGGGTGTGAAAGTGCTGGCCGTACGCCTGGACGGTCAGGACGGCAAGGCGCTGTTGGCCTTGGTCGATCAGTTGAAGAACAAGCTCGGCCGCGCAGTGATCCTGCTCGGCAGTGTCCATGAGGAAAAGGTCGTTCTGGTTGCCGGTGTAACCAAAGACCTGACTGGCCAACTCAAGGCCGGTGATTTGATGAAGCAAGCCGCCGCGGCAGTGGGCGGGAAGGGCGGTGGTCGTCCGGACATGGCGCAAGGCGGTGGTGTTGACGCCGGCGCCCTGGACGCGGCCCTGGCCCTGACCGTGCCGTTTGTCGAGGCAGGTATTTAAGGCGCTGTTAATGAGCCCGTGGTCTAGTCGCGGGCTCAGTCAGTGCTGGTTGATTGAATAACAGGCGCCCCTTTACGGGCTGAGGCGGCTTAGAAATGGCTTTGATCGTACAGAAATTTGGAGGCACCTCGGTCGGTTCTGTCGAAAGAATCGAGCAGGTCGCCGACAAGGTTAAGAAATTCCGCGATGCCGGCGATGACCTGGTGGTGGTGCTGTCGGCCATGAGCGGCGAGACCAATCGCCTGATCGATCTGGCCAAGCAAATCAGTGGCGATCAGCAACCGGTTCCCCGTGAACTGGACGTGATCATTTCCACCGGTGAGCAGGTGACCATCGCATTGCTGGCCATGGCGCTGAACAAGCGTGGTGTGCCGGCGGTGTCCTACACTGGCAACCAGGTCCGCATTCTTACGGATAGCGCGCACACTAAAGCCCGCATCCTGCAGATTGATGACCAGAAGATTCGCGCTGACCTGAAAGCCGGTCGTGTGGTAGTTGTCGCCGGTTTCCAGGGCGTCGACGAGCACGGCAACATCACCACCCTCGGTCGTGGCGGTTCCGACACCACTGGCGTGGCTCTGGCGGCAGCCCTGAAGGCTGACGAATGCCAGATCTACACCGATGTGGATGGCGTCTACACCACTGACCCGCGGGTTGTGTCCGTGGCTCAGCGCCTGGACAAGATCACCTTCGAAGAGATGCTGGAAATGGCCAGTCTCGGTTCCAAGGTGTTGCAGATCCGTGCCGTTGAGTTCGCCGGCAAGTACAACGTTCCGCTGCGCGTACTGCACAGCTTCAAGGAGGGTCCGGGCACCCTCATTACTATTGATGAAGAGGAATCCATGGAACAGCCGATCATTTCCGGTATCGCTTTCAACCGTGATGAAGCCAAGCTGACTATCCGTGGCGTGCCAGACACCCCGGGCGTGGCTTTCAAGATCCTGGGCCCTATCAGTGGCGCGAACATCGAAGTCGACATGATCGTGCAGAACGTCTCGCACGATAACACCACCGATTTCACCTTCACCGTGCACCGCAACGAGTACGATGCGGCGGAGCGGATCCTGCAGAACACCGCGAAGGAAATCGGCGCCCGTGAAGTGGTCGGCGATACGAAGATTGCCAAGGTGTCGATCGTGGGTGTGGGCATGCGTTCCCATGCGGGCGTTGCCAGCCGCATGTTCGAAGCCCTGGCCAAGGAAAGCATCAACATCCAGATGATCTCCACATCGGAAATCAAGGTGTCGGTGGTGATCGAAGAGAAGTACCTGGAACTGGCTGTACGCGCACTGCATACCGCTTTTGAGCTGGACGCTCCGGCCCGACAGGGCGAGTGATGCGTTGCCAGGAAGGCGCGGTTATCCGCGCCTTTCATTTTTTTGCCGGGTGTGTGGTTAAGACCTGTTCTTTTACCTGCGCTCGACAATACTTAGGCGTGTAGGGCTATGGCCATTTGGTTGTAGGTCGAATGCCTTTTTTTTGCAGACTGTTGTTCCCGAAATGAAATGCGTGAGGAGAAAGGTATGCTGATTCTGACTCGTCGATGCGCAGAAAGCCTGATTATTGGTGATGGCGAAATCACCGTGACCGTGCTCGGCGTCAAAGGCAATCAAGTGCGTATCGGGGTTAACGCTCCGAAAGAGGTGGCTGTCCACCGCGAGGAAATCTACCTGCGGATCAAGAAAGAGAAGGACGAAGAACCAAGCCATTAATTTTTATCGTTTTTTATGTTTGCAAACGGGGATGAAGCTGGTTAATATACGCCCCGTGTTGCGGAGAGCTGGCCGAGTGGCCGAAGGCGCTCCCCTGCTAAGGGAGTACACCTCAAAAGGGTGTCGGGGGTTCGAATCCCCCGTTCTCCGCCATTATTTGCTTAGTACGTTGCAATCTGGTTTTTTTCGCTAAGTTGTTGAAACTAAACGAAAAAATAGCTTTACATAGAGATTGAACGGCCTATAATGCGCGGCAACAAATGCACTCGTAGCTCAGCTGGATAGAGTACTCGGCTACGAACCGAGCGGTCACAGGTTCGAATCCTGTCGAGTGCACCATTTAAGAGTTAGTTGCAGCAATGCAGGTAGCTTGGCTTCAACCAGTTGTGATCTGGTCTAAAAACACAATCTGCACTCGTAGCTCAGCTGGATAGAGTACTCGGCTACGAACCGAGCGGTCACAGGTTCGAATCCTGTCGAGTGCACCAAACAACAAAAAGCCCGCCTAGTGCGGGCTTTTTGCCGTCTGGGGTTTTTATTTCCCGGGGCGCCTTTTTCTCCCGCCCATGTGTTTTCCTCTCAAGCTGCGTCGTCGCAGTTCATATGTGTGGCCAATGCTCAGCTTTGTGTCGCAAGCGCTTGTTCTTTCCAGTTTTTTGACGTTAAACGCGGCCGCCCGGTGTATCATTGCGCCCGTCAGCCCCGCCGGGGCTTGTGGAACACCTCCATGGACTTACCCAGTAGTTACTCAGTACCCCGTTTTACCAATCATGAATTGACTGATTGATCCTTCCGGCGTGCCCCGCTGCTGGGAGTGGAGTTCGCCTATGACCGAAGTTGAAGTAAAGAAAACACAAGAAAGCCTGCAGGATCGCCTGGCTCAAGTCGTCGAGCTGCTGCAGCGCCAGCGCGTGGTCGAAGACCTGACGCATCGCCAGGAAGGCGCGAACAATGACCGGGTCGAGAACCTGGTCCACCGGCAAAACCTTGTCGAGCTGCAACGCAAGCTCGATGACCTGCACTCCGCCGACGTTGCCTACATCCTCGAAGCCTTGCCGCTGAATGACCGCCTGACCCTTTGGCAGTTGGTCAAGGCTGACCGCGACGGCGACATCCTCCTCGAAGTATCCGACTCGGTCCGTGAAACGCTGATCGCCGACATGGACGATCACGAGCTCCTGGCGGCCGCCAAGGACATGGATGCCGACGAACTCGCTGACCTGGCTTCCGAGCTGCCGCGTGACGTCGTCCATGAGCTGATGGAGACCCTCGATGGCCAGCAGCGCGAGCGTGTGCGCTCGGCGTTGTCCTACGACGAGGAGCAGGTCGGTGCGTTGATGGACTTCGAGATGGTCACCATCCGTGAAGACGTCAGCCTGGAAGTGGTTCTGCGCTACCTGCGCCGGTTGAAAGAGCTGCCAGGCCACACCGACAAGCTGTTCGTGGTCGACTACGAAGGGATCCTCAAGGGCGTACTGCCGATCAAGCGCCTGCTGGTCAATGATCCGGACAAAAAAGTCGCGGACGTCATGGCCAGTGACCCGGTGAGTTTCCATCCGGACGAAGACGCTTACGACGCGGCCCAGGCGTTTGAGCGTTATGACTTGATCTCGGCCCCGGTGGTCGACAAGAACGGCAAGCTGATCGGCCGTCTGACCATCGATGAAATGGTCGACCTGATTCGTGAGGAGAGCGAAAGCGAAGTCCTCAACATGGCCGGTCTGCGGGAAGAAGAGGATATTTTTGCGTCGGTCTGGAAGTCCCTGCGTAACCGCTGGGCCTGGCTGGCGGTGAATTTGATTACCGCGTTTATTGCTTCACGGGTGATCGGCCTGTTTGAAGGCTCCATCGAGAAGCTCGTGGCCCTGGCTGCACTGATGCCGATTGTGGCGGGTATTGGCGGTAACTCGGGTAACCAGACCATCACCATGATCGTCCGCGCCATGGCGCTGGATCAGGTGGGGACCGGGCATGGCAAGCGTTTGATGCGCAAGGAGCTTGCGGTCGCGCTGATCAACGGCCTGGTGTGGGGCGGTGTCATCGGTATCGTGGCGTACCTGCTGTATGGCAGCTGGTCGCTCGGCGTGGTCATGACGGCGGCCATGACGCTTAACCTGCTGCTGGCAGCGTTGATGGGGGTTCTGATTCCAATGACCTTGGTGCGCCTTGGACGAGACCCGGCGATGGGCGCCAGTGTGATGATCACGGCCATGACCGACAGTGGCGGCTTCTTCATCTTCCTGGGCCTGGCAACCATCTTCCTGCTTTGATCCCTTCCATGGATCGGGGGCATTTGCCCCTTGATCCTTTCCTGACCAAATCCCGGGCAAAAAAAAGCCAGCGCATGGCTGGCTTTCAGCTTTCAGTTGCCAATCAGTTGGCTTCTGCAGCTGCCTCAACGTCGTGGGCGATCAGCGAGACGAGAGCATTTTGCTGGCGGTGGGAGAGCTGACGAAAACGCTGCAGCAGTTCGCGTTCGTGCAGTGACAGCTCGGGGCTGTCCAGGCGCATGCTCAGCTCGTCGCCCAGCGCACCTTCCTGAATCAGGCTTTGTTCCAGGCGTGCGATGATTTCGGAGTTCATGCTGCGGTGATGATTGCGAGCCACCTCGGCAATGCGTTCCCGCATTCCGTCTGGCAGACGTACGACGAACTTGTCAGCCGTACGGCTGGAATAAATTGCCTGTTTCAATGGGCGCATATATTTAACCGGTTAGTTCAGGGGAGCGGTTTTTGGAATTGGCCGCAAGATGCATGTTAGGACAAGGTTTGCTGCCAAATGTTCAACCTGAATTGCAAAGAGGCCGCATCATGCCTCAGATTTGCCAGTTCCTTGGCGTCAATTCTGTGACAAATATTGAACCGGCTACCGGCTTTATGCCAGTACTCATTTCAAAATTTGCGGACTGGTTGGAAAACTTTCCGCGGACGCACCCAAATGAGTGTTGAGCCCGCAGACCCTGGGCGCAAAAGGCTTTTCGGGCGCACATCCTATAGCAATATGGCCTTTTGCCCTTAACTTTAAGATTAGTGGCAAATTGCCAATTTACGAATGCGGAGCGACATATGGTCGGCTGTCCGGACGGACGAGCCGAGGCGTGGCAGCGATTTTAGCGAGGGCGACGAGCGGAGGGATTCAGCGCAGTACGGGATCGAATTTGATGCGCCGACCAATGAAGACTGCCAATACCCACAGGCTGCCAAACACGCCGGCGGCGACGAAGGAGACTGTCTGTACGTCTTGCGACAATACGTTCAGGCCGAGGCCGGCGGCGGCCAGTGCCAGGGTCAGAAACAGCCAGGCGGACTTGTTCATGGAATGCTCCGGTAAGCGGTTCAGAAAACCCAGTGTTCAGCGGCAGGAGCAGCTTGAGTGCCCTGGGTCAGTTGCAGTGGGGATTGCATGTTCGGCTTCATGACAGCCAGTTGCGGGCGCTGCTGCAGGTGATGGGGAATCGCCTGGCTGACCTGCGCGGCGTCGTCGGAAGTGGTGGACTGAAAATGGAACATCACCAGCGCAGCCAGTGCAACGGTATTGAGGGCTAGTAGAAGTGCGCTGTTCATGTGCATGTTCTCCGCAGATGGCTGGGCCGGACTGTATTTGTAGGATAAAGGATTGCAGGTGTCGTGCCAGTCTTTAATTGACAATAAATCCTTTAAAATCAGACATTTATATAGCGTCCAGATTGCCATGCTGTTGCAATTTGCAATGATGGCATTTTGGGGGAGTGCATTTTGCACGATGGTCCGAACCGTCCGTAATCGTTGAGCGGAATACCACCGGGTGTCACTGGCATGGGCCTACACTCAAAAAGCCAACGGACGACATGACAAAATTCACCTGCGCCGTTAACATGCACGCCGTCCGTCGCCGTGCCCATCGCCGGTTGGCTGTCATTAGTCCCAGTAGCTCAATTGGATAGAGCATCCCCCTCCTAAGGGGAAGGTTGGCCGTTCGAACCGGCCCTGGGACACCACTTCACCGTTGCTGCCCATGCGGCCTCGACGTCCGCAAGCCCCGATCAGATTTATCTGGCGGGGCTTTTTTGTGGCCGGGCGTTTGAGTGCGGCAGACTTTTCAAACACCAACCGAACCTTGCCCGCGTTTGAGGTTCACACGGGAGGCAAGAACGGGGCGGCGCAAGTATTCGTCTGCATCGTGTACCTCGCGGGTGACTGGCGAGCGTCTGACACGTAGCCAATTGGCATGAGCAAAATATTCCCCGGCAACCGCATGTTTTGGCTGTCCGGACCCGACGACCCGGGACTATCATTCCGGTAGTCCTGACACCCACAGCAAGGAGCCGCTCGGAACGCCGATGCGCCAGATCTGGAAACCTTTTCGAGCCCTTTATTTTGCTTCCCTGATGATGCTGATCGGCTCTGGCCTGCTCAGTACTTACCTGGCCTTGCGCCTGGCGGCAGATCACGTCGACAGCCTGTGGGTCGGTGCGTTGATGGCCGCCAACTATTTTGGCCTGGTGTTGGGGGGCAAGATCGGTCACCGCCTGATTGGCCGCGTCGGGCATATCCGGGCCTACGCCACCTGTGCCGGGATCGTCGGCGCGGCGGTGTTGGGCCACGGGCTGATCAACTGGCTGCCAGCCTGGATTGTGCTGCGGATGATTGTCGGCCTGGGCATGATGTGCCAGTACATGGTCATCGAGAGCTGGCTTAACGAACAGGCTGAAGCCAAGCAACGCGGTGCGGTGTTCAGCGGCTATATGATCGCCTCGTACCTGGGCCTGGTGCTGGGCCAGTTGATCCTTGTGATGCACCCGCAGTTGGGGCTTGAGTTGCTGATGCTGGTCGCGCTGTGTTTTGCGCTGTGCCTGGTGCCGGTGGCCATGACTCGCCGCATTCACCCGGCGCCGCTGCATCCGGCGCCGATGGAGCCGCGCTTCTTTATCAAGCGGGTGCCGCAGTCCCTCAGTACGGTGTTGGGGGCCGGGCTGATCGTCGGTTCGTTCTACGGTTTGGCGCCGCTGTACGCGTCTCAGCAAGGGCTGACCACCGAGCAGGTCGGCCTGTTCATGGGTAGCTGCATTTTCGCCGGGCTGCTGGTGCAGTGGCCATTGGGCTGGCTGTCCGATCGATATGACCGCGCGCTGTTGATTCGCTGTTTCGCCTTGTGCCTGGCGGTGGCCGCGTTGCCGTTGGCGATCATGACCCAGGTACCACTGGAAGTGCTGTTCGTCGCGGGCTTTCTCTGTTCCCTGGTGCAGTTCTGCCTGTACCCGCTGGCTGTGGCGTTTTCCAACGACCACGTCGAGGGTGATCGCCGGGTGTCGCTCACTGCGATGTTGCTGGTGACCTACGGCATCGGCGCCAGTGTCGGCCCGCTGTTGGCCGGTGTGGTGATGAAGCTGTTCGGCAGCCATATGCTGTATGCGTTTTTCAGCGTGTGCGCATTGATCCTGGTGTGGCGCATCCGGCCCAAGGCGGTCACCAACCTGCATCAGGTGGACGACGCACCGCTGCATCACGTGGCGATGCCCGACAGCATGTCCAGCTCGCCCCTGGTAGCATGCCTCGATCCGCGAGTGGACGAACAGGTGGTGCAGGACCAGATGCAGACCGCCGTTGTGGATCCCGAGCCAGTAGTCGATCCCGAACTGGATCAGCCGGAGCCTGTCACCGAGCCACCAGAGCATCCGGACCCGGATGATCACCCCCACGACTTGAGCAGGGCGCGCCCCTGAAAGCAAAAACGGGCAGCCCCCTTGAGGGACTGCCCGTTTTTTTGTCGCGACCTTTATTGTTTAAAGGTCGTCGTCCTTGTCAAACCGGCGCGCTTCACGCTGCAGTTGATACACAAACCGCTCGACCTGACGCTGCACCAGCCCGCTCATGTTATGAAAACGTAGGCCGGCGAAGGTGGTGTTGATCCTTTCTTCGAAGTGCAGGTAACGCAGTTCTACCGAGGTGGTCATGCTGCCAAAGGGTAGCGCGGCGATAAATCGGTCGTAGACCTGGCCCAGTTGCAGGCGCTCGGAAATATCCCCTTCGAAGCGCAATTTGCAGCCGGTGGCGGAAATATCCAGCAACTTGCCGCTGATGGGGGCCTTGAGTTTGTCGCCGCCCAGTTCGACGCTCACCAGTTGCGCCAGCTTCAGCGCCGCGCGGAAGGCGTTGCGACGCTGATGGTAAATCACCTCGCCAGGCATGCTGCCGCGGTAAATACGGTGGCCGCCGGCTTCATCGAGGGTCAGGGTGCCGTTGCTTTCCCAGGCTACCCGCACCCCCTCGTGAAAACCTTCGATCCGGAAAGCTTCGCCATTCTCGAGGTAGCGTTCGCCGTCGCGCGGGACCATTTCGTCCAGGGCCAGTGTCTTGCTGTCCCGGTCGATTTCCACCAGGTAGCTTTGAAACCGCTGGTTGCGTTCATGGAAGGTGATGATCAGCGGATCATGGCTTTCTTGCAGCATCCGCAAGGTGCCAGCGATTTCCAGCGGCGTGGTGAGTACCTTGGGTGGCTGCGGAGCATCTT
This sequence comes from Pseudomonas sp. KK18, assembly GCF_037094675.1. Lineage (NCBI taxonomy): Bacteria > Pseudomonadati > Pseudomonadota > Gammaproteobacteria > Pseudomonadales > Pseudomonadaceae > Pseudomonas > Pseudomonas sp. KK18. The sequence continues at coordinate 5,532,213 of NZ_CP146605.1, read as the reverse complement.
CCGCGTTAAGGGCGTTGAACACGGTTCTTCCATCTCCAGACAAAATACGACTACACGCAAGTGCTGTCATTTTGCCAGTATGTGGCGCGACTTGGATAGGGCGCGCTCAAACTGGTTTCAGGCTTGGCTGCGGGTGCTTGGCTTGGCCAGGCGTGAGGTGGAGCCTTGAGCGTTGTAGAGAGCCGGAGGCTCGCCGCCGTGGAGAATACGCAACTGATTGGCGGTCGTGGCTTGCTGAAGCTGGATGGCCTGGCCGTTGAGGAGGTTGGTTTCCTGGCACAGGGTCAGCAACTGGTTGAGTTCTTTGCTCTGGGCCAGCAACTGGTCGCCCACCGTGGAGTGGCTGGCGAGTTGTTCCAGGCCCTTGTGGTCGGCCGTGAGGCCCAGGCTGATCAGAATCTGGCTGCGCTTCTTGCCGTGCTGTTCCAGCAGGACGATCAGCGATTGCTTGCGCGCCAGGATTTCTTCCAGCATGCGCATGTCCCGGCCGTACAGGGCCAGTGATTCTTCTCGAAGGAGCTCCAGCAGCTGCTGTGCGGGAGGCAGGTCTTCAATGATCAGTTGTAGCAAGTTTTCGTCGTGCATGGCTGGCCTTGGGGTTTAAGCGTCCAAAAGCCTGGCGCAGGCCTTTGCCTAGCGCTCGGCTTCGAAGTTAAGCAGTTTGCTGGCTACACGGTTGCTGTCGACCTTATAGCTGCCATCGGCAATCGCCTGTTTCAATTCGGCCACACGGGCTTTATTGACAACTGGCTGATCGCTCAGCGAGTCAGTGACCTTCTGCAACTGTTGAGCCTCATTGCTCAGGTGTACCGATTCCCCGCTTTGGCTCGCACCGGCCTGTTCTGTCTTGGCAGGCAGAGGCTGGGACTTGGCTTCAACGCTGTCTTTGGCACCGTTGGTGCGCGAAGAACCGGGCGTTGGCAGGGCGTTATTCAAACGACTGAAATCGATGACCATGTTAAAAAAACCTCTGGGTATTTGGACGCTTGCCATGTTTTCGGCCATACCCGGACAAACTTTAGGCTCGATTGACAATAAACCTATGCGCGATGCCGCTTTGCGCACAGTGTAGGAAAAGCTGGCGTCCGATGCCAGTGATCTATAAAGCCACCTCAACCTGCCCCGGCGCAGTCACCCGGGCCTTGATCACGCGGTTGGAATTCAGGTTCTTGACGCGAATCTGTTCACTCATGCCGCCGTTGGACAGGGCTTCCCCCGGCATTTTTACATTCAGGCCACCGCTGCTGGCGGAAATCACCACCTGGTCACCTTTGCGCACGACTTCGGCCTGCTCGAGATGGACCAGGGTAATCACCTGGTCAGCAACCATTGGTCGGGTAAGTTTCTGCCCGAGTGCCTGGTCAAGGGACGTGAGGTAGCTCTGGGTGATCATGCTGATGTCGCGCTCACGCATCGCGACGTCATCATAACCAATGATTCCGGTACGTTTCAGCGGGCGCGTCACCACCACCACTTCGCGAAACAGTTTGACCTGGGCGGGCACGAACACCGTCCAGGGCGAGGCGCCTTCGCAGCGCACTTTCACGGTCACGCGCCCGATGGGCTGGGCGGGGCTTTCCAGGGAAGCTGTCAATTCTCTGTCGCACATGGGCATGCGCAGGCGCGGATCCAGCTGGTTGACCTGGATTTCGTAGCGGCCCGGTGTCTGCGTCGTGGCCAGATAATCTTCTACAGTGAACTCAAGAAAGCCTTGAGTGACGCCGATAAGCAGATCAGGCAAGGTGACGTTATCGGCGCGGGCCGGCTGGCCCGTAGCCAAGGCAAGCAACGCCATCGAGACGCAGAGCAATCTGCGGTACTGTGGGGATCGGAGGCGTCGGGAAACTGTCGTTTTGATGTCCATGGCCAATAAAAAAGCAAAGCTCGTGCCGTTTAGTGTTGGGTACGCGTCGTACCCCTAAGTTTTAGCGTAGGAGTCTGGGCATGGCCGGTGTAATGGATTCAGTGAACCAGCGCACACAGCTGGTGGGGCAGAATCGCCTGGAGTTGCTGTTGTTCCGTCTGGACGGCAAGCAGCTGTACGGGATTAATGTCTTCAAGGTTCGCGAAGTGCTGCAGTGTCCCAAGCTGACAATAATGCCCAAGTCCAGCCCGGTGGTTTGCGGTGTGGCGAACATTCGTGGCGCGACCATCCCGATTCTTGACCTGGCAATGGCCACCGGTTCGGCGGGGTTGCAGGACCGCGAGAGCCCATTCGTGATCATTACCGAGTACAACACCAAGACCCAGGGTTTCCTGGTGCGCTCGGTGGAGCGCATCGTCAACATGAACTGGGAAGAGATCCATCCGCCGCCCAAGGGCACCGGTCGCGATCACTACCTCACGGCGGTGACGCGGGTCGACAACCAGTTGGTGGAAATCATCGACGTGGAGAAAATCCTCGCCGAAGTGGCCCCGACCTCCGAGGCGATATCGGTGGGTGTGGTAGACGCCGAAACCGCGCACAAGGCGATCTCGCTGCGGGTGCTGACGGTGGACGACTCTTCGGTCGCGCGCAAGCAGGTGTCCCGTTGCCTGCAGACCGTTGGGGTCGAAGTGGTCGCGCTCAATGACGGTCGCCAGGCCCTGGATTACCTGCGCAAGCTGGTGGATGAGGGCAAGAAGCCGGAAGAAGAATTCCTGATGATGATCTCCGACATCGAGATGCCGGAAATGGACGGCTACACCCTCACGGCCGAGATACGCAACGACCCACGCATGCAAAAACTACATATCATCCTGCATACTTCGTTGTCGGGTGTATTCAATCAGGCGATGGTCAAGAAGGTCGGTGCCGATGACTTCCTGGCCAAATTCCGCCCTGATGACCTGGCATCCCGGGTAGTCGACCGGATCAAGGCAGCAGATCACGGCTAGGGGCCTTTTCCCTGGCGGTCACACGATTTAAGAGGCGGTATCATTGTCTACGGGTAATTTGGATTTCGAACAGTTCCGGGTCTTCCTGGAAAAGGCCTGTGGCATATTGCTCGGTGAAAACAAGCAGTACCTGGTATCCAGCCGTCTCAACAAACTGATGGAGCAGCAAGGCATCAAGTCCCTCGGGGAGTTGGTGCAACGGATCCAGGGCCAGCCACGCAGCGGGCTCAAGGAGATGGTGGTCGACGCCATGACCACCAACGAAACCTTGTGGTTTCGCGATACCTATCCGTTTGAAGTGCTCAAGAACAAGGTGCTGCCCGAGGCGATCAAGGCCGCTCCCGGCCAGCGTCTGCGCATCTGGTCGGCGGCCTGTTCGTCGGGACAGGAACCGTATTCGATTTCGATGGCCATCGATGAGTTCGAGCGGACCAACATGGGCCAGTTGAAAGCCGGGGCGCAAATCGTGGCCACGGATTTGTCCGGCACCATGCTCACCAACTGCAAGACCGGCGAGTACGACAGCCTGGCGCTGGGGCGCGGGTTGTCCCAGGAGCGCTTGCAGCGTTTCTTCGATCCCAAGGGAGCAGGGCGTTGGGCGGTCAAGGCGCCGATCAAGAGCCGGGTGGAGTTTCGTTCGTTCAACCTGCTGGACAGTTATGCCAGCCTGGGCAAGTTCGACATGGTGTTTTGCCGCAACGTGCTGATCTACTTCTCGGCCGAGGTGAAGAAAGACATTCTGTTGCGCATCCACGGCACCCTCAAGCGTGGCGGTTATCTGTTCCTGGGGGCTTCCGAGGCGCTGAACGGTTTGCCGGATCATTACCAGATGGTGCAGTGCAGTCCTGGAATCATTTACCAGGCCAAGTGATGAGTGCTTGGACAAAAAGGGAGGCCTGCACAGGCCTCCCTTTTTTATGGCCGCAAAGCGGCAAGCCCTCATTGCCGCTTTACTGGCGTTTCGCGGAAACCCTTTGCCGCTTTTCTGGCATTGCCGCCGGCAATTCCCTCTCAAACCCTTGATTTACGGGGATCAAGCAACTTGGCATGGCCCTTGCTAAATCCTTGTTACGAAAAGCAGGTCAGCCCCTAAAGGTTTCCGCCATGAGCATCAGCTTCGATAAAGCGCTCGGTATCCACGAACAAGCACTGGGCTTTCGCGCCCAGCGTGCCGAAGTCCTGGCCAACAACATCGCCAACGCCGACACCCCGAACTACAAGGCTCGGGACCTGGACTTCTCTGCCGTGCTCGCCGCCCAGCAAGACAAGACCAAGAACGGCACCTTCGCCCTGAACATGACCAACAGCCGTCATATCGAGGCGCAAGGCCTGGGCAATGGTGACGAGTCGCTGCTGTATCGCACGCCGATGCAACCGTCGATCGACCAGAACACCGTGGACGCCCAGTTGGAGCAATCGGCCTACGCCGAGAACTCAGTGAACTTCCAGGCCAGCTTCACCCTGCTCAACAGCAAATTCAAAGGGCTGATGTCAGCCCTGCGTGGAGAATAAGCCATGTCCCTCGCCAGTGTTTTCAATATTGCCGGTAGTGGCATGAGTGCGCAGACCACGCGCCTCAACACCGTCGCCAGTAACATCGCCAACGCCGAGACCGTGTCTTCGAGCATTGACCAGACCTACCGCGCCCGGCACCCGGTGTTCGCCACCATGTTCCAGGGCGGCCAGGGCGGCCAGAGTGGCAGCGGCGATTCGCTGTTCCAGAACCAGGATGCCGCAGGCCAGGGCGTGCAGGTGCTCGGTGTGGTCGAAGACCAGAGCAACCTCGAAGCCCGCTACGAGCCGAACCACCCTGCCGCGAACGAAAAAGGGTACGTGTACTACCCCAACGTCAACGTGGTCGAGGAAATGGCCGACATGATTTCCGCCAGCCGCTCGTTCCAGACCAACGCGGAAATGATGAACACCGCCAAAACCATGATGCAGAAGGTCCTGACCCTGGGTCAGTGATAAGGGGCGCCAAATAATGGCCATTGTTGATAACAGTTCGACGAACACGGCAGTCCAGGACCTTTTTAATTCCAAGGTCAAGACGGCGACAGATAACACCAGCGTCGGTGACGCCGCCAAGTCGGCGACGGGCAACCAGGCGATGGGCAAGGACGCGTTCCTGCAATTGCTGGTGACCCAGCTGAAAAACCAGGACCCGCTGTCGCCCCAGGACAATGGCGCGTTCGTCGCACAGTTGGCGCAGTTCAGCAGTCTGGAAGGCATCAACAACCTGAATGACTCGGTGAATGCGATTTCCAGCAACTTCAGCTCCTCCCAGGCGCTGCAGGCTTCGTCGCTGGTGGGGCGTTCGGTCATCACCCAGACCGACAAGGCGATGGTGGATACCAGCAAGAGCATGACCGGTTCCGTGGCGGTGACGGCGGCGACGGGCAACGTCTCCGTCAAGATCACCGACAAGGATGGCAACGTCGTTCGCACCATCGACATGGGCGCCCAGAGCGCCGGCAACTCCAGCTTCGTCTGGGACGGCAAGACCGATGCGGGTGAGACGGCGCCACCCGGCACCTACACCTTCAATGCCACCACCAAGAATGACAAGGGTGACTCGGTGGCCCTCGCCACCTCGCTGCCGGCAACGGTGACCAGCGTAACCCTGGGTACGAACGGCGCTGAAATGGTGCTGAACCTGGCGGGCGGCCTGGGCAGTATCAAGCTGTCGCAAATTCAGACTATCGGTACATAGAGCCGGCTAAATACGGCAAAAGGAGAGAACAATGTCTTTTAACATCGGCCTTAGCGGCCTCTATGCGGCCAACAAACAACTGGACGTGACGGGCAATAACATCGCCAACGTCGCGACCACCGGCTTCAAGTCGTCCCGTGCGGAATTCGCGGATATCTACGCGGCTTCCAAGCTGGGTACCGGCCAGAACAGCATCGGCAATGGCGTGAACCTGGCGGCCGTGTCCCAGCAGTTCACCCAGGGTGACGTCAACAACAGCGGCGGCACGCTCGACATGGCGATCCAGGGCGGCGGCTTCTTCGTGCAGAAGGGCAGCGACGGTTCGCTGGAATACACCCGCAACGGTGCGTTCCGGGCCGACAAGGACGGCTACATCACCAACAACACCGGCACCTCGCGCCTGCAAGGCTACGCAGCGGATGCCGATGGCAACATCCAGAAGGGCGGCTTGACCGACCTGCAGCTCAACCTGTCGTACCTGCCGCCGAAGGCTTCGAGCAAGGTGGATTCCACCAGTAACCTGAACTCCTCCGAGACGGCGATCGACCAGACGGCGCACCCGTTTGATCCGACCAAATCGGACAGCTTCACCACTCAATATTCCACCACGCTGTACGATACGCAGGGCAACGCGCATCCGATGGTGCAGTACCTGGTGAAGACCGACTCCAACACCTGGAAGTCCTACACCCTGATCGATGGGCGCAACCCTGACGGCTCGCCGATCAGCGGCACCGGTACTGACGTGAAAGCGCCAGTCGCCTCGACGCTGTCGTTTGACACCTCCGGCAAGCTGACCGGGATCGTTACCCCGCCAGCCACCGCTTCCAATACCACCCTGACCATTTCCGACTGGAAGCCGGGCGGCCTGGTCAATGGTGTCTGGACGCCTAACGGTGCGGCCGCCAACGCAGACGGCGTGGCCGTCAACATGGGCAACATCACCCAGTACAACTCCGCCACCTACCGCAACCCGCCGACCACCGATGGCTACGCCACCGGGCAAATCACCGGGCTGAAAATCGACGGCAGCGGTGTACTGTTCGCCACGTTCAGCAACCAGCAGAGCAAGGCCATCGGCCAGATCTCCCTGGCCAGCTTCAACAACGAGCAGGGCCTGCAGCCAGCCGGCGGCACCACCTGGAAAGAAACCTTCGCGTCGGGCCAGCCGGGTTTTGATACCCCGCAAGTCGGTACCCTGGGTTCGATCGTGGCCAACTCCCTGGAGAACTCCAACGTCAACCTGACCAACGAGCTGGTGGACCTGATCAAGGCCCAGAGCAACTATCAGGCGAACGCCAAGACCATCTCCACCCAAAGCACCATCATGCAGACCATCATTCAGATGACCTGATGTTGTCGCTTTAACTCGCTTTACCGAAAAGCCCCTCGCGTGAGGGGCTTTTTTTTGGATGTTCAGATAACGCCTATAGGTGGGGGCGTCACAGGCGGATACACGGCTGTCGGAACGGTACAAGGCCAGCCGGGCGATATCTGGAGCGGATTCAGTCAGGGCTCCGACGGCAACTGCATCACTGTTTCAGCGATAAAAGCCGCCATGATGCACGTCGGCCAGAAGCCCACCGATGTTTTCAAGGAGGTGAAATACCTGCGCGAATCGCGACGGTGTTGTTCCAGGCAAAAGAAAACCCCCGATACGCCGTAGGCCTATCGGGGGTTTTTCAACCTTGGGTGGTTAGACCCAGGGTGTGCTCAGCTTATTGGCAAGCTTCGCAATCCGGCTCGTCGATCGCGCAGGCTTTAGGCACTGGCGCCGGGCCGGCAGGTGCGGCGAGAACCGAATCATCACCGTGGTTGCCGCCGCTGGAAACAGCGTTCAGCTTGCCGGTGTTGATGGTCGACTTCTCGGTGCTGGTGGCAGCCAGGGCACGGAGGTAGTAAGTGGTTTTCAGGCCACGGTACCAGGCCATGCGGTAGGTCACGTCGAGCTTCTTGCCCGATGCGCCGGCGATGTACAGGTTCAGCGACTGAGCCTGGTCGATCCACTTCTGGCGACGGCTGGCGGCGTCGACGATCCACTTGGTGTCCACTTCGAAGGCAGTCGCGTAGAGCTCTTTGAGTTCTTGCGGGATGCGCTCGATCTGCTGCACCGAACCGTCGTAGTACTTCAGGTCGTTGATCATGACCGAGTCCCACAGGCCGCGGGCTTTCAGGTCGCGGACCAGGTACGGGTTGATCACGGTGAATTCGCCCGACAGGTTCGATTTCACATACAGGTTCTGGTAGGTCGGTTCGATCGACTGCGATACGCCAGTGATGTTGGCGATGGTGGCGGTCGGTGCGATGGCCATGATGTTGGAGTTACGAATGCCTTTCTGCACACGGGCACGTACCGGCGCCCAGTCCAGGGATTCGTTCAGGTCAACGTCGATGTACTTCTGGCCACGTTGCTCGATCAGGATCTGTTGCGAATCCAGCGGCAGGATGCCTTTGGACCACAGCGAACCCTGGAACGTCTCGTAGGCGCCACGCTCGTCGGCCAGGTCGCAGGAAGCCTGGATCGCGTAGTAGCTGACCGCTTCCATGGACTTGTCGGCGAACTCGACTGCAGCGTCCGAACCGTAAGGAATGTGCTGCAGGTACAGCGCGTCCTGGAAGCCCATGATGCCCAGGCCGACCGGACGGTGCTTGAAGTTGGAGTTCTGCGCCTGGGGTACCGAGTAGTAGTTGATGTCGATAACGTTATCGAGCATGCGAACGGCGGTGTTCACGGTGCGTTCCAGCTTGGCGGTGTCCAGCTTGCCGTTGACGATGTGGTTCGGCAGGTTGATCGAGCCCAGGTTGCAAACGGCGATCTCGTCCTTGTTGGTGTTCAAGGTGATCTCGGTGCACAGGTTCGAGCTGTGGACCACGCCCACGTGCTGCTGCGGGCTGCGCAGGTTGCACGGGTCTTTGAAGGTCAGCCATGGGTGGCCGGTTTCAAACAGCATGGAGAGCATTTTGCGCCACAGGTCTTTGGCCTGGATGGTCTTGAACAGCTTGACCTTGCCCGGGTATTCGGTGAGGGCTTCGTAGTACTCGTAGCGCTCTTCGAAAGCCTTGCCGGTCAGGTCGTGCAGGTCCGGTACTTCGGATGGCGAGAACAGGGTCCACTTGCCGTCATCGAAGACGCGCTTCATGAACAGGTCAGGGATCCAGTTGGCGGTGTTCATGTCGTGGGTACGACGACGGTCATCACCGGTGTTCTTGCGCAGCTCGATGAACTCTTCGATGTCCATGTGCCAGGTTTCCAGGTAGGCACATACAGCGCCCTTGCGCTTGCCACCCTGGTTCACGGCTACGGCGGTGTCGTTCACTACTTTGAGGAACGGTACAACGCCCTGGGACTTGCCGTTGGTGCCCTTGATGTACGAACCCAGTGCACGCACCGGGGTCCAGTCGTTACCCAGGCCGCCGGCGAATTTGGACAGCATGGCGTTGTCGTGGATCGCGTGGTAGATGCCCGACAGGTCATCCGGCACGGTGGTCAGGTAGCAGCTGGACAGCTGTGGACGCAGGGTGCCGGCGTTGAACAGGGTCGGGGTCGACGACATGTAGTCGAAGGACGACAACAGGTTGTAGAACTCGATGGCACGGTCTTCTTTCTGCTTCTCTTCGATCGCCAGGCCCATGGCCACGCGCATGAAGAACACTTGCGGCAGTTCGAAGCGGATCCCGTCCTTGTGGATGAAGTAACGGTCGTACAGGGTTTGCAGGCCCAGGTAAGTGAACTGCTGGTCGCGCTCGTGGTTGATCGCCTTGCCGAGTTTTTCCAGGTCGAAGGTGGCCAGGATCGGGTTCAGCAATTCAAATTCGATACCCTTGGCGATGTAGGCCGGCAGGGCCTTGGCGTACAGGTCGGCCATCTCGTGGTGGGTGGCGCTGTCGGCGACTTTCAGGAAGCCCAGGCCTTCGGCACGCAGGGTGTCCATCAGCAGGCGCGCGGTGACGAACGAGTAGTTCGGCTCACGCTCGACCAGGGTACGGGCGGTCATCACCAGTGCGGTGTTGACGTCGGTCAGGGCCACGCCGTCGTACAGGTTCTTCAGGGTTTCGCGCTGGATCAGGTCGCCATCGACTTCTTCCAGGCCTTCGCAGGCCTCGGTGATGATGGTGTTCAGGCGGCCGAGGTCCAGCGGTGCAAATGTACCGTCGGCCAGGGTGATGCGGATCGACGGGTGAGCTTGTACGGCAGCTTCTTCGGCCGGGGAACGTACGGCACGTTCCTTGGCGCGCGAGTCACGGTAGATCACGTAGTCGCGGGCGACTTTCTGCTCGCCGGCACGCATCAGGGCCAGTTCGACCTGGTCCTGGATTTCTTCGATGTGAATGGTGCCGCCCGATGGCATGCGACGCTTGAAGGTTGCGGTGACCTGTTCGGTCAGGCGGGCAACGGTGTCGTGGATGCGCGACGAGGCAGCAGCGGTGCCGCCTTCAACTGCAAGAAACGCTTTGGTGATCGCGACGGTGATTTTGTCATCGGTGTAAGGAACGACAGTGCCGTTACGCTTGATCACGCGCAATTGGCCGGGCGCGGTGGCGGACAGATCCAGGTTCGAATCAGCGGCCTGCGGCACGGAGCCCTGCGGGTTCTCGCGAGTTGTGTCGGTTTGCATGGGGGGTTGTCTCCACATTCTATATTTATTTGGGCACCATCACGGTGCCCACCGTTCCGTCCTGAAGCACTTACAACAGGCCAGGGGCCTGGCATAACAACTTCGGGACAGGAGGAAGGGAGCTGTTCGCGCCGCTTCCATGCCGAAGTCTTCGGTTACAAGCCTTGGGGCTCTTTACCGTATTCCTGGTGGGTGACAGTTTCGTACTGCAACACCCGTACCGTTTTCGCCTGATCGGGGCAGAAAACGGCTGCCATCCGCGTGCGCGGTTTGGTCTTCTGAAAAAGGCTTAAGTTCACCAAACAGGAGCAAGAAAGAGCTTGAGTTTCTTGTCTGATTTGTGTTTGGTCTTTTCGCTGAAAACCCTACATGTAGGGTTTTTTTGGCGACGACCTACAAGATAATGCGTTTTGGGGGGCTTAGCAACGGACTACCTGTGGATAACGCTGTGGGTAAAATGTGTATGAAACGTGGAATGGCCGTGTAGGCCGCAGTACTGCTGCATTGCGCCGTTTGTCACCGAATATTCCGAGGTAAAAACAACCGGTTGGATTTTTGCGGGCGCGAACCCTATCACAAAAAAACACGATGTCCGAACGCATTTGCGCGCTTGTGGCAGAGGGCCGGCCCGTTGCTACAATCGGCGGTTATCCATACAGTTTATGCCTCGCCTACATGACAACTGTAGGAGCGGGCTTGCCCGCGAAGGACGTCAACGATGACGCTGGAAACCTGAATAAACGCGGCGCCCTCGAGTTTTCTCGGGCAAACCCGCCCCTACAATAATTAGAACCGAGGTAACGCATGGAGCAAGAAGCCTGGCAGGTATTGATTGTCGAGGACGACGAGCGACTGGCCGAGTTGACCCGTGACTACCTGGAGAGCAACGGCTTGCGGGTGTCGGTGGAAGGCAATGGCGCCCTCGCGGCGGCGCGGATCATCGCCGAGCAGCCGGACCTGGTGATCCTCGACCTGATGTTGCCCGGTGAAGACGGCCTGAGCATTTGCCGCAAGGTGCGCGAGCGCTACGACGGGGTGATCCTGATGCTCACCGCGCGCACCGACGACATGGACCAGGTGCTGGGCCTGGACATGGGCGCCGACGATTACGTGTGCAAACCCGTGCGTCCTCGCCTGTTGCTGGCACGCATCCAGGCCCTGCTGCGGCGCAGCGAAAGCGTCGAGCCGGCACTCCCCGAAAAACAGCGGCGCCTGCAATTCGGCCCGCTGGTGGTGGACAACGCCCTGCGTGAAGCCTGGCTGCATGAGGGCGGCATCGAACTGACCAGCGCCGAATTCGACCTGCTGTGGTTGCTGGTGGCGAATGCCGGGCGGATCCTGTCCCGGGAAGAAATCTTCACCGCCTTGCGCGGCATTGGCTATGACGGCCAGGACCGCTCCATCGACGTGCGCATCTCGCGCATCCGCCCGAAAATCGGCGACGACCCGATCCACCCACGCCTGATCAAGACCATTCGCAGCAAAGGCTACCTGTTCGTCCCCGAAGCTGCGGCTGACCTGACGCCGTGAACTCAATCTTCCTGCGCATCTACGGCGGCATGTGCGCGGCGCTGATTCTGGTGGCGTTGCTCGGCGTACTGGCCTTGCACCTGCTCAATGAAGTGCGCAGCGGCCAGTACCGCGAGCGCCTGGCCCACGGCACCTTCGCGCTGATGGGCGACAACCTGCAACCCATGAGTGCCATCGAGCGCCGCCGTGCCCTGGCAGTGTGGGAGCGCTTGCTGGGTATCCCGCTGCAATTGCAGACCGTGGCCGAGGCGCACCTGGACCTGACCCAGCGTACCCGTCTGCAACGCGGCCAGGTGTTGGTGGAGCAAACCGGGCCTCATGCGGCCAGGGTACTGCGCTTGGTCAGTGACCAGGAGCAACTGTTGCTGACCGGTGAGGTGCAGCAAATCAGCGAACAACTGGCCCGCGCGACGATTTACCTGCTGGCCGATGAGCTGGTGCGTTTCCCGGTGGCGGAGCAACCGCAGAAACTCGCAGACCTGAAGGAAGCCAAGGGCTTTGGTTTCGAGATGCACCTGGTGATGCTCAATCAGGCTGATATGGACGAAGACCAGCGCCGCCGCGTGTCCGAAGGCGATACCGTGATGGCCCTGGGCAAGGGCGGGGATTCGATCCGGGTATTTGCCGGCATGGTCGGCACGCCGTGGGTCCTGGAAATCGGCCCGCTGTATCAGATGAATCCGTACCCGGCGCAATGGCTGATCCTGATTGCGCTGATCAGCCTGACCTTGATCGGCTTGATCGTCTATTTATTGGTGCGCCAGCTGGAGCGGCGTCTGAGTGGCCTGGAAGCCGCCGCCACGCGCATCGCCAAAGGCAGCCTGGAAGTGCGGGTGCCGGCCCGCGGCGCCGATTCGGTGGGGCGCCTGGCGGCAGCGTTCAATGGCATGGCCGAGCACCTGCAACGCCTGTTGGCAATTCAGCGCGAACTGGTGCGGGCGGTGTCCCACGAACTGCGCACCCCGGTGGCGCGCCTGCGGTTCGGCCTGGAGATGATCGGCGACGCGGCCACGCCTGAAGCGCGGCGCAAGTATATGGAGGGCATGGACAGCGACATCCAGGACCTCGATGGCCTGGTGGACGAAATGCTCACCTACGCGCGGCTGGAACAGGGGGCGCCGGCACTGAATTTCCAGCGGGTCGACCTCAATGCGTTGCTGGATCAGGTGATTGATGAACTGTCACCGCTGCGCCCGGAAATCAACGTGGCGCGGGGCATCTGCCTGTCCTCGGCGCATTGGGATGATGCATGGGTGGAGGCCGAGCCGCGCTACCTGCACCGTGCCCTGCAAAACCTGGTGAGCAACGCCATGCGCCACGCCCAGGGGCAGGTGCTGATCAGTTACCAGGTGGGCCAGGTGCGTTGCCGCATCGACGTGGAAGACGACGGGCCGGGCGTACCGGAAAGTGCCTGGGAGCGGATTTTCACGCCGTTCCTGCGCCTGGATGACAGCCGGACCCGCGCGTCGGGTGGGCACGGCCTGGGGTTATCCATTGTGCGGCGGATCATCTATTGGCACGGCGGCCGGGCGTTGATCAGCAAGAGCAACAATCTGGGTGGCGCGTGTTTCAGCCTGAGTTGGCCACGGGATCAGGAGAAGGTCTAGGCCTGGACGGCCACCAGGCTCAACAACTGCCCCTCATCCACCGCAAACTGCGCCTCCAGTTCCTTGCCATGGCACCATTCTGCGGACAGGTCCGTCAGCAACCGCAGCCGCGCATGGCCGGTATCCGACCACTCCAGCAACTCGGCATGCTCAAAATAAAAGCGCTTCTGCACGATCGGGTAGAGCGCCTTGAACAGGCTCTCTTTCGCCGAAAACGTCAGCGTCACCAGTTGTGCAACCTGCTCCCGCGGCCCGGCGGCCATGCGCAGCAATTCATCCGGAGTGAGAATTTCCCCGGCCAGGCGTTCCGCCCGCTCCAGGGGCAGCAGGTTCTCCAGGTCCATCCCCAGCCCGCGCCACTGTGTCTTGTGGGCGACGATGGCCGCTGCATGGCCGGTGCTGTGGGTGATCGAACCGCTGATGTGCGCGGGCCAGACCGGCGCGCGGTCCTCGCCGATCGCCGGCACGCAATCCAGCCCGTCCAGCTGTTGCAGGGCCGCGCGGGCGCACAGGCGACCGGCCAGGAACTCCGCCTGCCGCTTGGCCACCGAACGCTGGATGCTCGCGGGTGGCGGCACGGCGCTGCGCTGGAAATCGCCGATGGTCAGCAGGGCCGGGTCAAAACGGGTGCTCAGCAAGACCGTGCCGGGCAAGGCATCGGGCAACGGCCAATGGGCGTCAAGTGGGGTGCAGCAGGCGGGTAGGGAATTCATGCCGGGTATTTTGCCGAGTTGCAGGGCCGCTGGATAGCCTGCGGCCGGGGATACGTAAATAACTCTTTACACAGTAGCCGGCCTCGGTTCAGCCCAGGTTCAGAGAGTGTTCAGGGGGAGTTCAGGGGCGTCTGCGTAGTCTGGCCCCGTACCCAAAGCCCAAGCGTATGAGGTAGCACCATGACTGCGATCAAGAAGCTGATGTTGGCCTTAACCATGCTCAGCGCCACCGCTGGCGTCCAGGCCTCTGATTCGAGTTTCGCGGGTTTCTCCAAGGAGAAGAGCAAAAAGCCCTACAGCCTTCTCCAGCGGGTGAGCTTCGAAGATGCCGGTGAACAGGCGGCTCCATGGGGCCAGTCCCTGGGCCAGCACACCCCGCAGTCAGACTATCGCGTGGGCAACGAAAACCTGTCAGGTCACTTCAACGGCAGTAAATTGCGCCAGCAAGACCTGCAGGGCCGCTATGATATACCCCAGTTGGAAAGTTGATTTGCCTTGGAGAGCTTTATGAAATTGCTGGTTGTCGAAGATGAGGCGTTGCTGCGCCATCACCTGTTGACCCGCCTTACCGACAGCGGTCACGTGGTCGAGGCCGTCGCCAACGCCGAAGAGGCGCTGTACCAGACCGGGCAATTCAACCACGACCTGGCGATCATCGATTTGGGCCTGCCCGGCATGGGCGGCCTGGACCTGATCCGCCAATTGCGCGCCCAGGCCAAGACCTTCCCGATCCTGATCCTGACCGCCCGTGGCAACTGGCAGGACAAGGTTGAAGGCCTGGCAGCAGGTGCCGACGACTACGTGGTCAAGCCGTTCCAGTTCGAAGAGCTGGAAGCGCGGATGAACGCACTGTTGCGCCGCTCCAGCGGTTTCACCCAATCCACCATCGTCGCCGGGCCGTTGCTGCTGGACCTCAATCGCAAGCAGGCGTCCCTCGACGAACAGCCACTGGCGCTGACCGCCTACGAATACCGCATCCTCGAATACCTGATGCGGCATCACCAGCAAGTGGTCGCCAAGGACCGCCTGATGGAACAGCTCTACCCCGATGACGACGAGCGCGATCCGAACGTGATCGAAGTGCTGGTGGGCCGCCTGCGCCGCAAGCTGGAAGGCCCGGCGGGTTTCAAGCCGATCGACACCGTGCGTGGCCTGGGCTACCTGTTCAATGAGCGCTGCCGTTGATTCGCTCGCTACGTGTACGTTTGATGCTCGCGGCCACCATCCTGGCCGTGCTGTTTATGCTGGCCTTGTTGCCGGCCATGCAGGGCGCCTTCAGCCTGGCCCTGCAGGACTCCATCGAGCAGCGCCTGGCGTCGGATGTCACCACGCTGATTTCGGCTGCCCGGGTTGAAAACAATCGCCTGCTGATGCCCGCGCAGCTGCCGGACGAGCGTTTCAACCTCACCGACAGCCGCCTGCTGGGCTACATCTATGACCGCGAAGGCCATCTGGTCTGGCGGTCGCGCGCCACACAGGAAGAGAACATCAACTACAAGCCGCGCTATGACGGGCGCGGCAACGAATTTGCGCGGATACGCGAGGCCAACGGCCAGGAATTTTTTGTCTATGACGTCGAGGTCAAGCTGCTGGGCGGCAAGAGCGCGGCGTTCAGTATCGTCGCCCTGCAACCGGTGCGTGAATACCAACTGACCCTCGAAGGCCTGCGGGAAAACCTCTACCTGGGCTTCGGCGCCGCCTTGCTGGTGCTGCTGACCCTGTTGTGGCTGGGCCTGACCTGGGGCCTGCAGGCGCTGCGCCGGCTGAGCCAGGAACTGGATGAAATCGAAGGCGGTACCCGGGAAAGCCTCAGCGAGCAACACCCGCGCGAGCTGCTGCGCCTGACCGGCTCCCTGAACCGGTTGCTCCACAGCGAGCGGGAGCAACGCACCCGTTACCGCGATTCCCTGGATGACCTGGCCCACAGCCTGAAAACCCCGTTGGCGGTGTTGCAAGGCGTGAGTGAAGACATGGCCCAGCGCCCCGAAGATCGGGACCAGGCCTGGGTACTGCAATCGCAGATCGAACGCATGAGCCAGCAGATCAGCTACCAATTGCAGCGCGCCAGCCTGCGTAAAAGCGGCCTGGTGCGCCACCAGGTGCGGCTGGAGCCGGTGCTGCAAAGCCTGTGCGACACGCTGGACAAGGTTTATCGCGATAAGGGCGTGAAGGTCGCCTTTGAACTGCCGGACGAATGCGACGTGCCGATCGAGAAGGGCGCCTTGCTGGAACTGCTCGGCAACCTGCTGGAGAACGCCTATCGCCTGTGCCTGAGCGAAGTGCGCATCACCTTGCAGGAAAGCCTGGAGGGCACCGAGTTGTGCATCGAAGACGATGGCCCCGGCGTGCCGCCGGACCAGCGTGCGCGCATCCTGCAGCGAGGCGAGCGGCTCGACCGCCAGCATCCGGGGCAGGGGATTGGCCTGGCGGTGGTCAAGGACATCATTGAAAGCTATGGCGCCCGGCTGACCCTTGGGGATTCACCGCTGGGTGGGGCTGCGTTCAAGATTCACTTCCCGGCTGTTTGATCTTTATTGGCTGTGCCGGCCTCTTCGCGAGCAAGCCCGCTCCCACATTCGATGGCATTCCCAAGGTGGAACTCGGTCAAATGTGGGAGCGGGCTTGCTCGCGAAGAGGCCAGTCGCATCAATACACACCTAGGTTTCTTGTGCTCTATAGGCCCCCGGCGTCAACCCGGTCCACTTCTTGAACGCCCGATGAAACGCCGACGGTTCGGAAAACCCCAGCTGCTCGGCGATTTCCTGCAACGACAAATCCGCCCGCCCCAAATGATAGATCGCAATGTCCCGGCGCAACTCATCCTTGAGCGCCTGAAAGCTGGTGCCTTCCTCCCGCAAATGCCGACGCAGGGTCTGCGGGCTGATATGCAGGTGCTGGGCGACGGCTTCGAGGTCGGGCCAGGGCGTGCGGTCGCGGCTCAATAGGCGGCGCAACTGGCTGCTCAGGCTGTCGCCTTCATCCGGCCGCGACAGCAGGTCGGCCGGGGAGCGTTCGAGGAAATGCTTGAGGGTGCGCTCGTCCTGCAACAACGGCAGGCTCAGGTAGCGGCTGGGGAACACCAGGCTGCTGGTGGGCGCCGCGAATACCTGTGGGCAGGGGAACAGCAAGTCGTACTCACCGGCGTGGGGCGGCGTCGGGTAGCTGAAGGTGGCCTGGTGCAGGCGGATGCGCTGGCCAATCAGCCAACTGCCGAGTCGATGCCAGATCACCAGCAGGCATTCGCTGAGGAAGTGATCCGGGTCCCAGAGTTGCGAATCGTCCAGGCTCAGGCGGGCCATTTCCCCTTCACGTGTCAGACGCCAGCGCGGACCCTGCGGGAATAGGCTATAAAATAATAAGCCGCGTTCCAGAGCCTTCTCCAGGGTGCGGCAGTGAATCAGCGCGTGGCACATCATGGCGAAAGTGCCGCGCTTGCTCGGGCCTTCGGCGAAGCCCAGGTATTCGTCATCCAGCGCCAGCCACAGCATTTGCAACAACTGGGTGAATTGCTCGGGGGCGATGCGGGCGCGGGGCTCGCTCAGCAGTTCCGCAGTGATGCCGACTTGCTGCAGCAGGCCCGAATAATCGTAGCCGGCCCGGCGAGCACCGCCGAGGGCGGCTCGGGCGTAGTGACTGGCGATGGTTCGTTCACGCATGAGGGGCCTCGTCCATTGAGTGGCGGATGTTAGCCACCCCGGGCGGGTGCAACAAGGCGGATATCCGCCAAATTGTAGGACGAGATCAGGCGAGCAGGCGGAAATCCGCCACTGTCTGTAGGCATAACCTTAAGCTGGAAATCGCCCGAGCGCTGATGTCTAAAGGCCTTCAGGGGGTTTCAGCAGAAGTGGCACGACGCTTGCGATACAGAGCGCAGGGAGACCGCCTCGAGCAGGCTCTCAAACAACAAATCCCTCCAGTGCAGGAGGGTTCGCAATTCAAGTGTCGTGGGCAATGGCGGATATTTGCCACACGGGACGATTGAGGAACTTTGCAATGACGACTCGTCAGCCACTGTACAAATCCCTGTATTTCCAGGTGATCGTTGCAATCGTTATCGGTATTTTGCTCGGTCACTTCTACCCGCAGACCGGCGTGGCCCTCAAGCCACTGGGTGACGGCTTCATCAAGCTGATCAAAATGGTCATCGCCCCGATCATCTTCTGCACCGTTGTCAGCGGCATCGCTGGCATGCAAAGCATGAAATCGGTCGGCAAGACCGGCGGCTACGCGCTGCTGTACTTCGAAATCGTCTCCACCATCGCCCTGCTGATCGGCCTGGTCGTGGTCAACGTCGTGCAACCGGGCGCCGGCATGCATATCGACGTGGCTACCCTGGACGCCTCCAAAGTCGCGGCCTACGTGACTGCCGGTGCCGACCAGAGCATCGTTGGCTTCCTGCTGAACGTGATCCCGAACACCATCGTTGGCGCGTTCGCTACCGGTGACATCCTGCAAGTGCTGATGTTCTCGGTGATCTTCGGTTTCGCCCTGCACCGCCTGGGTGCCTACGGCAAGCCGGTGCTGGACTTCATCGATCGTTTCGCCCACGTCATGTTCAACATCATCAACATGATCATGAAGCTCGCGCCACTCGGTGCCCTGGGCGCCATGGCGTTCACCATCGGTGCCTACGGCGTAGGCTCGCTGGTGCAGCTCGGTCAGCTGATGATCTGCTTCTACATCACCTGCATCCTGTTCGTGGTGCTGGTATTGGGCGCCATCTGCCGCGCACACGGCTTCAGCGTCCTGAAACTGATCCGCTACATCCGTGAAGAACTGCTGATCGTACTGGGTACTTCCTCGTCCGAATCCGCACTGCCACGCATGCTGATCAAGATGGAACGCCTGGGCGCCAAGAAGTCGGTAGTCGGCCTGGTTATCCCGACTGGCTACTCCTTCAACCTGGACGGTACTTCGATCTACCTGACCATGGCTGCCGTGTTCATCGCCCAGGCGACTGACACCCACATGGACATCACCCACCAGATCACCCTGTTGCTGGTACTGCTGCTGTCGTCCAAGGGCGCTGCTGGCGTGACCGGTAGTGGCTTCATCGTACTGGCCGCTACCCTGTCGGCTGTTGGCCACCTGCCGGTTGCCGGCCTGGCGCTGATCCTCGGTATCGACCGCTTCATGTCCGAAGCCCGCGCACTGACCAACCTGGTTGGCAACGCTGTTGCAACCCTGGTTGTGGCCAAGTGGGTCAAGGAACTGGACGAAGACAAGCTGAAAGTCGAACTGGCTTCCGGTGGTCGCGGTATCTCCGACACCCGTGAAGAAGACGACCTGGGCGTGGCCGAAGGCCCGGCTCCAACTGCCGTCAAGTAAGGCTGCAGCGTTTGTGAAAAACCCATCTTCGGATGGGTTTTTTTATGCCTTCGGGAAGCATCAGTCACTTCGGATGATGGTTTATGTGATTGCCGCCGACCGCCGGGTTTGCCTACTCTGTGGCCAATCGAATCGGAATCGGAGTCCGCATGTCAGGTCCCTTGGCGTCCCTCAAAGTACTGGATTTCTCCACCTTGCTGCCGGGGCCGTTCGCCTCGTTGCTGCTGGCCGACATGGGCGCCGAGGTGTTGCGCATCGAATCCCCCACACGCATGGACCTGCTGCGAGTACTGCCGCCCCATGACCAGGGCGTGTCGGCCAGCCATGCCTATCTGAACCGCAACAAACGCAGCCTGGCCCTGGACCTCAAACAGGCCGAGGCGGTGGCGATCGTGCGGCAACTGGTGGCGGACTACGACATCGTCCTCGAGCAGTTCCGCCCCGGGGTCATGGAGCGCCTGGGCCTGGGTTACGAGGCGTTGAAGGCGATCAACCCAAAGCTGATCTACGTCTCCATCACCGGCTACGGCCAGACCGGCCCCTACAAGGATCGCGCCGGCCATGACATCAATTATCTGGCCCTGGCAGGCATTGCCAGCTACACCGGGCGCCAGGACAGCGGGCCGTTGCCCTTGGGTGTGCAGTTGGCGGATGTGGGGGGCGGCTCGTTGCATGCGGTGATCGGTTTGCTGGCGGCGGTGATTGCCCGGCAGCACAGTGGGGTGGGGCAATACCTGGACGTGAGCATGACCGACTGCGCCTTCAGCCTGAATGCCATGGCCGGTGCCGGTTACCTGGCGTGCGGCGTGGAGCCGGCATGGGAGAACCAGGTGCTCAATGGCGGCAGTTTCTATGACTATTACCGATCGCGGGAAGGACGCTGGTTGTCGGTGGGCAGTCTGGAGCCGGCGTTTATGCAGCAGTTGTGTACGGCCCTTGGCCGCCCTGAATTGGCGGCAATGGGCCTATCGCCCAAACCCGAGCAGCAGAAAGCCCTCAAGCTGGCGCTGCAGGTCGAGTTCGAGAAACGCAGCTTTGATGAGCTGTGTGAGCTGTTTGCCGGGATTGATGCGTGTGTCGAGCCGGTGCTGAATCTGAGCGAGGCCGTTGAACACCCGCAGTTGAAAGCCCGGGGGCTGGTCAGCCAGGTGCCGCGGGGCGATGGTTCCAGCCAGGCGCAAATCGCCTGCCCGCTGAAGTTCTCCGAGGGCTTGCCGGCGGCCAGGCACATAGGCGCGGCAGTGGGCGCCCACAGTGATGAGGTGTTGGCGGAGTTGGGATTCAGTGCTCAGCAGATAGACGATTTGCGGCGTGCCAAGGTGATTCAGTAGCGCCTGGGCCGGCCCCTTCGCGAGCAAGCCCGCTCCCACATTCAACCGAGTTCCATCGTTGGAATGCGATCAAATGTGGGAGCGGGCTTGCTCGCGAAGAGGGCCATACAAGCACCACAAACCTCACTCGACGCGGGTTTCCCCGGTAAACACCAAAGTCTGCCGGCACCTGCGGCACAAATACCGCCGCCCCTGGCCCACCAACCCGTGACGCTGGGGCGAAAACGGGAAGTCACTGTCGGCACACGGACAGCGGTAGATATACCGCGTGACGCGCCGCCGCTGGATTTCATAGGTGTGGCAGCGGTCCGGCGGCAGTTCGTAAACCCCACGCATGATCAACTGCCATTCCTCGCCATGGGGCTGGATGCGCTCGCCGAACAATTGGTGGGCAATCAGGTGGGCCACTTCATGGGCGACTGTCTGTTTAAGGAAGTGTTGGCTGTTTTCACGGTAGAGCTGCGGGTTGAAGCGCAGCAGGTTCTCGTGCAAATGCGCGACACCGGCCTTCTGGCCCCGCAGCTTGAGGCTGACCTGGGGGCGTTTGAAGCTTCGTTTGAAAAAGGATTCGGCTTGCAGGAAACAATCTTCGACGCGGGTATTGAGTTGCTCGGGCATGCTGTACATATCTCCAGAGACGTCCAGTATGCCGCAAACAAGGGTGTATCCGAATCTGTCAGGCGCCGAATGGTCATGCATAACGCACAAAGCCACCTTGCGGTGGCTTTTCCTGCGGGTAAACCGCGTCAGTTGGTGTAGATCGGGCCTACGCCCAGCCCCCAGACGATCACGGTAAAGGCCATGATCGCCACCAGCACCACCAGGCCTACCGCCAGTACCGAGCTGGAAAACAGGAAGCCCTCGTCCGGGTGGATGTTCATGAAGGTCGGCAGCCCCACGTACAGCAGATACACCGTGTAGCAAATGGCCGCCGTGCCCACCACCATGCCCAGCCACATATGCGGGTACAGCGCCGCCAGCCCGCCGATAAACAGCGGTGTCGCGGTGTAGGTGGCAAACGCCACGCAGCGCGCCATGCTGGGGTTGGCGTCATAGGTGCGGGCCATCCAGTGAATGAACGCGCCCATCACCGCCACGCCGCCGAGCATCGCCGCGTAGGACATGAGGGTCATCCACAACGCGCTTTCCACCGTCAGCATCACCGGGGCGCGGCTGCCGATGACCCAACCCACCTGAGTGGTACCGATAAAGGCTGAGACAGCGGGGATGGCCGCGAGAATCAGCGTGTGGGTGAGGTACATGTGGCCGATGCTTTCTTCTTTATCGCCACGAATTTCCCGCCATTCCTGATCGGGGTGGGTGAAAAGTCCCACGACGTGATGGATCATGCCAGTCACTCCTGTCGTTATTACCATCGCCCCCCAGCGGAGCGCCCACGGGCCAATTGGCCTGAAAGGTCTGGATATATGTGCGACCTTATGTCGCAGTATAGGAAGTGATGACCGGAAAAAGTGTGGGGCTTTAGAGCAAATTGCGCTGTAAACATTGGGCTTAATCGCGGCGGGGTCTGTTGATTGGAATGCGGTCAACTGTGGGAGCGGGCTTGCTCGCGAATGCGGTGGGTCAGCTAAACACCTGGCGAATGACACTTCGCGTTCGCGAGCAAGCCCGCTCCCACATTGGAACTCGGTCGTCCATCCCGGTAAAATACCCGGCTTTTCGTCACACACCTTTCGCGGATCCAAGCGCCATGGGCACTCTTACGGTCAACCAGAACAAACTGCAAAAACGCCTGCGTCGTCTGGCCGGCGAGGCAGTCGCCGATTTCAATATGATCGAAGAGGGCGACAAGGTCATGGTCTGCCTGTCCGGCGGCAAGGACAGCTACACGATGCTCGACGTGCTGATGCACCTGCAAAAGGTCGCGCCGATCAAGTTCGACATCGTCGCCGTGAACATGGACCAGAAGCAGCCGGGTTTTCCCGAGCATGTGCTGCCGGCCTACCTCAAGGCATTGGGGGTCGAGTACCACATCGTCGAGAAAGACACCTATTCGGTGGTCAAGGAGCTGGTCCCGGAAGGCAAGACCACCTGCTCGCTGTGCTCGCGCCTGCGCCGTGGCACGCTCTATACGTTTGCCGACGAAATCGGCGCGACCAAGATGGCCCTGGGTCATCACCGCGATGACATCGTCGAAACCTTCTTCCTCAACATGTTCTTCAACGGCAGCCTCAAGGCCATGCCGCCCAAGCTGCGGGCCGATGACGGGCGCAACGTGGTGATCCGCCCACTGGCGTACTGCCATGAGAAGGACATCCAGGCCTACTCCGACCTCAAGCAATTCCCGATCATCCCGTGCAACCTCTGCGGCTCCCAGGAAAACCTGCAGCGCCAGGTGGTCAAGGACATGCTCCAGGATTGGGACCGCAAGACCCCGGGCCGCGTCGACAGCATCTTCCGCAGTCTGCAGAACGTGCAGCCGTCGCAGTTGGCCGACCGTAACCTGTTCGACTTCACCAGCTTGCGTATCGACGAAAGTGCGGCGTCGCGCTTCGTCAACGTAGTGAACCTCTGAGTGTTTTCACCGCTCTGACAGACGGCGCTCCTGGGCGCCGTTTTCATTTCAATCCTTAGGAGAGGGCATGCGCGATTACAAGTGGCTGCACGAATATTGTCTGAACCGGTTTGGTTCGGCGGCCGAGCTGGAAGCCCACCTGCCTGTGCCCCTGACCCCGGCGAAACTGCGCAAGATCAGCGATGACCGCTACCTGTCGACCTTGTCGCTGCGGGTGTTTCGCGCCGGCCTGAAGCACAGCGTGGTGGACGCCAAGTGGCCGGCCTTCGAGCAGGTGTTCTTTGGGTTTGACCCGGAAAAAGTCGTGCTCATGGGCGCCGAGCACCTGGAGCGGCTGATGCAGGACACGCGCATCATCCGTCACCTGGGCAAGCTCAAGAGCGTGCCGCGCAATGCGCAGATGATTCTGGATATCGAGAAGGAAAAAGGCAGCTTCGGCGGGTTTATTGCCGACTGGCCGGTGACCGATATCGTCGGCCTGTGGAAGTACCTGAGCAAGCACGGCCACCAGTTGGGCGGGCTGTCGGCGCCGCGCTTTTTGCGGATGGTGGGCAAGGACACGTTCGTGCCGAGCTATGACGTGGTGGCGGCGCTGAATGCGCAGAAGATCGTCGACAAGGTGCCCACCAGCCTGCGGGACCTGGCCACGGTGCAGGGCGCATTCAACCAGTGGCATGCCGAGAGCGGGCGGCCGATGTGCCAGTTGTCGATGATGCTGGCGTATACCGTCAACCACTAAGCCCGAAAATACCCAGTGGGGAGAGAGCTTGCTGTGGCGAGGGAGCTTGCTCCCGCTGGGCTGCGTAGCGGCCCCAAAATCTTGGGAGCGCTTCGCACTCCAGCGGGAGCAAGCTCCCTCGCCACAACGGATTCCCTCTCAAACAATCTCCCCAGCCACATTGATTGCGGCTTTGCCCGAAAAGTGTATTCAGGCAGGCAATCCTTCCCCCGCCAACCGCCGATTCAGCTGATGCCGGTACCGCACATACATCAACGCCGTGCAGAACACCGCCAGGCTCGCCAGCATCTCGAGCACACCAAACCACTGCCGGTTCGGGTCATAGGCCGCCAGCGCGCCCTTGATGAAATACAGGTTCACCACAAAGCACATCCATGAATGCCCGCGCGCGCTGCCCAGGATCATCCCCGGCGCCAGCAACAGCAGCGGCACCAATTCGATCAGCAGAATCACCCACGGCCGCGCGCCATGCAGATCGGCGAACGCCAGGTAGTAGGCACACAGCAGCCCCACCAATCCCAGGAACGCCAGCAGGCTCAACGCCCGCATCGCCTTGACCCGTGGCTCCAGCCAGGCCTGGGGCGGCAGTACCTTAGGCTTCCTGGCCACGGCCGTTCTCCAGTAGCGCAGCGGTCTTCGCCAGGCGCAGGCCGAGAGCGCGGCACAGGGCGATCTCGTGTTGATCCAGCGCACGCTTGCCGTCGGCCCCGGAATGGTGGCTGGCGCCATAAGGCGTACCGCCGCCCTTGGTGTCGAGCAGCGCCTGTTCACTGTAGGGCAGTCCGGTGATCAGCATGCCGTGGTGCAGCAGCGGCAGCAGCATCGACATCAGCGTGGTCTCCTGGCCGCCGTGCAGGCTGGCGGTGGAGGTGAACACACCTGCCGGCTTGCCGACCAGGGCGCCGGTCAGCCACAGGTTGCTGGTGCCGTCGAGAAAGTACTTGAGCGGCGCGGCCATGTTGCCGAAACGGGTCGGGCTGCCCAGCGCCAGGCCTGCGCAGTTCTTCAGGTCGTCGAGGCTGCAGTACAGCGGGCCGTCGACCGGAATGTCCGGCGCCACGGCCTCGCATTCACTGGAGATGGCCGGCACGGTGCGCAGCCGCGCCTCAAGCCCGGCTTGCTCGATGCCCCGGGCAATCTGCCGGGCCATTTCGCTGACTGAACCGTTGCGGCTGTAATACAACACCAGCACATACGGCGCACTCACGAAACCAGCTCCAGGATGTTCTCCGGTGGGCGGCCGATCACGGCCTTGTCGGCGGTGGCGAGGATCGGGCGCTCCATCAGTTTCGGATGAGCGGCGATGGCAGCGATCAACTGTGCTTCGCTGAGGCTGGTGTCACCCAGGTTGAGGGTTTTATATTCGTCCTCGCCGGTACGCAGCAGTTGCCGCGCGCTGATGTTCAGCTTGCCCAGCAGGGCCTGCAATTGCGCGGCGTCGAGCGGGGTTTCCAGGTAGCGCACCACCGTCGGTGTGAGGCCACGGGCTTCCAGCAGTTCGAGCGCACCGCGGGATTTCGAGCAGCGCGGGTTGTGATAAAGCGTCAGATCGGTCATGTGCGGGTCGCATCTTGCGTAAGGTGGCGGGTATTCTACCCGCGCTGCGCCGCGTCCTTAAACCATGAGAGGCGATAGGCCGCAGCCAACGTTCATTTTTACGAAGGATTACCCCATGACGAGGCGACTGTTAGGCGCATTGGCAATCATCGGCACACTGCTGCTCAGCGGCTGTGGCAATGATTATGGCGTTGACCAATATGGTCAGAAAGTGGCCGCCGAGCGCCTGGACAAGCAATGGCTGGTGGTTAACTACTGGGCCGAATGGTGTGGCCCGTGCCGTACCGAAATCCCGGAACTCAACGCCTTGGCCGAACAGCTCAAGGGCCAGTCGGTGGGGGTGTTCGGGGTGAATTTCGACAACGTCCAGGGTGAAGAGCTCAAGAGCGCCAGCGAGAAGCTGGGCATCAAGTTCACCGTACTGGCGCAGAACCCGGACGGGATCTTCGACATTCCCCGCAGTGAAGCCCTGCCGGTGACCTACATCATTGATGACAAGGGCAAGGTGCGCGAGCAACTGATGGGTGAGCAGACGGCGGAAGGGGTGTTGGCCAAGCTCAAGGCGTTGCGCGGATAAAAAATGTGGGAGCGGGCTTGCTCGCGAATGCGGTGTGACAGTCACCGGATACATCGACTGATCCACCGCTTTCGCGAGCAAGCCCGCTCCCACATTTAGATGTGTTGCGCCTTCAGATCAGCCTTCTTCCAGCCACAACCGCAACGGCTTGCCATCCGCCGGCCAGAAGCGGGTCTGTTCGATCGGCGAAATGTCCCAGCGCTGCACGCCCTGCAGGGCCTGGAAGAAGCGGTGCTCCTGCTCCATCAGCGCTTCGGCGCAGAGTTTGCGGGTGCTGCCGACCTTGCCGAAGCTCAGCTTGTCGCCGTCCAGGGTGTAGGGCGCAAACCAATGGTTGCAGCCACCATTGCCATAGGCCCGGCCATCGGCGCCGAGGGTCACGGTCAGGTGGGCGTAATCCATCAGCGGCCGCTCACCGATCCATTCCACCACGTAGCTGTGATCCTGCTTGAGCTTGACCTCGTCGCTGGCGCAGCCCGCAAGGCCTGCGCCGAGCACGGCCAGCATCAGCAGGGCTTTCATTGCGCGGCCTGCTGGCATTTCGGGCAGCGGTGCTTGTCACCCAGGGTGGCCCAGCCCAACTCGGTAACCCGTGCAGTGGCGGCCGGTTGCAGCGGCTCCTTGGTCAGCTTGGTTTCCACCGCGAATTCAAACTCCAGCACGTTGTCGCAGCTGTCGCAGTTGACCTTCCAGGTGTGAATCTCCAGTTCGCCGAATTTCGGCCCCTGGGCCATGGCGACCCACTGGCCCGCCGGGCGGATGGAGTAGCGCGCATCGCCTTCGACGGTCAGGCGCATCGACAGGGTTTTGCTGCCGCGCAGGGTGACGATCAGAACGTCGCCGTTCTTGATCGAGCCACCGTTGCCGGTGACTTGATAACGGCCCGGCACCAGGGCCCGGCATTCGATCAGGGTGTGTTGCGGGCTCAGCAAGCTGAAGCGGAAATCGTGTTCGGCCATGGATCCTCCAAATAGGCGCGGCATCCTATCATGCGTCGCTACCCATCATGGCGCGGCTATGTGACCGCTGATCATCCTTCGACGAGGTTTTGCGCCTGCCCGCCAGCCCACGCCGCGATGTTGGCCAGGGTGGTGCCGGCAATCGCCCCCAGCGCCTCGCGGGTCAGGAAGGCCTGGTGCGCGGTGATGATCACATTGGGGAAGGTCAGCAGGCGCGCCAATACGTCGTCTTGCAGGGGCAGGTCCGAGCGGTCTTCGAAAAACAGCTGGGCCTCTTCTTCATACACATCCAGCCCCAGATAGCCGAGCTGGCCGTCCTTGAGTGCGTCGATCAGCGCCGGGGTGTCCACCAGGCCGCCGCGCCCGGTGTTGATGAGCATCGCGCCGGGCTGCATATGGGCGAGGCTTTGGGCGTTGATCAGGTGTTTGCTGTCCGCCGTCAGCGGGCAATGCAGGCTGATGACCTGTGACTCGCCCAGCAACTGCGGCAGGCTCACATACCGGGCGCCGAGGGCTTCGACCTGCGGGTTGGGATAGGGATCGTACGCCAGCAACTGGCAGCCGAACCCGGCCATGATCTTGGCGAATGTGGCGCCGATCTGCCCGGTGCCGACCACGCCGACGGTCTTGCCCACCAGGTCGAACCCGGTCAGGCCGTGCAGGCTGAAGTCACCGTCGCGGGTGCGGTTGTAGGCGCGGTGCAGGCGGCGATTGAGGGCCAGGATCAACGCGACCGCATGTTCGGCCACCGCATGGGGCGAGTAGGCCGGCACCCGCACGATGGTCAGGCCCAGGCGCTTGGCGGCGGGCAGGTCGACATGGTTGTAACCGGCGGAACGCAGGGCGATCAGGCGGGTGCCGCCGCTGGCCAACTGCTCCAGCACCGGGGCGCTGAGGTCATCGTTGATAAAGGCGCAGACCACTTCGTGGTGTTCGGCCAGGGCCACGGTGTCGAGGTTCAGCCGGGCCGGCTGGAATTGCAGCTGCATGCCTTCGGGCAGCGGTTGGGCGAGAAAGCTGTCGCGGTCGTAGGTCTGGCTGCTGAAGAGGATGATGCGCATCAAATATTCCTTCTTGATGATGGAAAGCTGATTTTGTGGCGAGGGGGCTTGTCTGTGGTGAGTGAGCTTGCTGTGGTGAGGAGCTTGTTGTGGCGAGGGAGCTTGCTCCCGCTGGGCTGCGCAGCGGCCCCAAAATCCTGGGAGCGCTTCGCACTCCAGCGGGAGCAAGCTCCCTCGCCACAGCAAGCCTCCCTGTCCACATTACCCCGAAAGTTTACGCGCTGACCCGCGCCTCGCTGGCCAGCCGGGCAATCGCCATGTCCAGTTCATCCAGGGCCGGCATGGCCTTGGCGTCGTCCTGCTTGAGCAGGGTCTCGGCCCGTTGGCAGGCCGCACGCAATTGCGGCACGCCGCAATACCGGGTGGCGCCGTGCAGGCGGTGCACCCGTTCGATCAGGGCGTTGCGGTCATTGGCGTCACGGGCGACGCGAATCGCTTCACGGTCCGCTTCCAGCGAGGCCAGCAGCATCGCGAGCATGTCTGCCGCCAGATCCGCCTTGCCGGCCGCCAGGCGCAAACCTTCTTCATGGTCCAGCACCGGCAATTGCGTGGCATGCCCGAAACTTTCGGTGCCACGGTCCGGGCCCTGGTTGCGCAGGGCCAGCCCGGTCCATTTCAACACCACCTGGGCCAGTTGCCGTTCGCTGATGGGTTTGGTCAGGTAATCATCCATGCCGCTTTGCAGCAGGGCGCGTTTTTCGTTGGCCATCGCATGGGCCGTCAGCGCGACGATGGGCAACGGTGTGCCATGGCGTTCGCTTTCCCACGTGCGGATTGCCTCGGTGCTCTGGCGACCGTCCATCCCCGGCATCTGCACGTCCATCAGCACCAGGTCGAAGGCTTCCTGCTTCACTGCCTCGATGGCCGAGTAACCGCTTTCCACCGCCTGGACCTTGGCGCCCATGTCTTCCAGCAGGGTTTGCACCAGCAGCAGGTTGGCCGGGTTGTCGTCGACACACAGCACCCGCGGCGCGCGGCTGGACAGGGGCTCGCCGGGTTCGCTGCGCAGCGGGCGCGGGCTGATCAGGTCGGCCAGGGCGCGACGCAGTTTGCGGGTGCACGCGGGCTTGGCCTGCAACTGGCTGTTGGGGTTGGGCACCGAGGGGTTGAACAGCAGCTGTTCGGTGGTCGGGCACAACACCAGTACCTTGCAGCCCAGGTGTTCGAGGTCCCACAGGTGCTGGTTCAAACGCTCCGGCGGAATGTCGTTGGCGGTGATGCCCAGCACGGCCAGGTCAATCGCCTGTTCGGTCTGGTGGGCGCTGGTGATGCCGTTGGTCAGGCTTTCCAGGCTGTTGAACGGGGTGACTTCCAGGCCGCAGTCTTCCAGCTGATGTTGCAGGGCCTGGCGCGCCAGTTCGTGGTTTTCCAGCACCGCCACGCGCCGGCCCAGCAGCGGCGCGGAGGGCAGGTCTTCGATATCGTCACGGGTTTTCGGCAGGTTCAGGCTGATCCAGAATTCCGAGCCTTCTCCCGGCGTGCTGTCGACGCCGATCTCACCGCCCATCTGTTCGATCAGGCGCTTGGAAATCACCAGGCCAAGGCCGGTCCCGCCGGGTTGGCGTGACAGCGAATTGTCCGCCTGGCTGAACGCCTGGAACAGCGCCCGCACATCCTGGTTCGACAGGCCGATGCCGGTGTCCTGCACGCTGATGCGCAGTTGTACGCTGTCTTCCTGTTCGTCTTCAATCATGGCGCGGGCAACGATGGTGCCTTCGCGGGTGAACTTGATCGCGTTGCTCACCAGGTTCGTGAGGATCTGCTTGAGCCGCAGCGGGTCACCCACCAAGGCGAGCGGCGTGTCGCGGTAGACCAGGCTCACCAGCTCCAGCTCCAGCTGTTTGGCGTGGGCGGCCGGGGCGAGGATGGTCAGGGTGTCTTGCAGCAAGTCCCGCAGGTTGAACGGGATGCTGTCGAGCACCAGCTTGCCGGCCTCGATTTTCGAGAAGTCGAGGATTTCGTTGATGATGCCCAGCAGGTTGTCGGCGGATTTTTCGATGGTGCCCAGGTAATCCAGCTGGCGCGGTGACAGTTCGCTTTTCTGCAACAAATGGGTGAAACCAAGGATGCCGTTCAACGGCGTGCGGATTTCATGGCTCATGTTGGCCAGAAACTCCGACTTGATGCGGCTGGCTTCCAGGGCTTCCTTGCGGGCCAGGTCCAACTCGATGTTCTGGATCTCGATGGTTTCGAGGTTTTGCCGCACGTCTTCGGTGGCCTGGTCGATGCTGTGTTGCAATTCTTCCTGGGCGTTTTGCAGGGTCTCGGCCATGCGGTTGATGCCCGAGGCCAGGTGATCCAGCTCCTGGCTGCCCAGGGGTGGCAAGCGGGTTTCGAGATTGCCGTCCTTGAGTTGCGCGACGGCCTGTTTGATCAGGCCGATCGGTGAGTTGATCGTACGGCTGATGCGCAAGGCGAGGGCCGCCGTGCAGATCAGGCCGATGGCGATCAGCAGCAGGCTGGCGAACAGGCTGCGGTAGCCACGCAGCAACATGCCGTTGTGGGACAGTTCCAGCTCGACCCAGCCGAGCAGGCGGTCGGATTCATCCGGGATCAGTTCACCGGCGAGGTTGCGATGGCGGCCGAACACCGGCAGCAGATAACGGGTGGCGTCATTGCCGGTGCGCTGCAACAGGTGCGAACTGTTGCCGATGGGCGGCTGGTTGAGCATGGTCGGCCCGGCGTGGGCCAGGGGCGTGCGGTCGGGCCCGAGGAACGATACGGCGCGCACATCGGTTTGTTCCAGGGACTGGGTGGCGATGCGTTCCAGCAGGTCGGTGTTCCTGGTGCCGAGGGCCGGGGCCACCAGCGGCGCCAGTTGCTCGGCGATCATCTCGCCGCGTTGCAGCAACTGCGACTGCAACTCCGAAAGCTGCATCCAGGTGAAGTACCCGCCCAGCAGCAACGCCATCAGGCTGGTAGGCAATAAGGTCAGCAACAGTACGCGGCCTTTTATCCCCATTCTTTTAAGCACGCCACTCTCCTGCTACCACACTGTTGTCGAATTCCACGCAGGCATCCGGCCCGCGCCACCTGCGCAGTGTAGCCATTTGCGCGGCGGGGAATCTTGCAAAATTAATGACCTGAGGCAAACCTTGGGCCGCCGGACGCCCGGCGGCGGTTGCTCATGGGGGGGCAATCTTGAATAATCAGTCATTGAGAATGACTTGCAGACGCTAATGAATCCCGCAGCACTTGGCTTACCCAGTATCCTGGCGATTGAAGACGATCCTGTGCTTGGCGCCTATGTCCATGAGCAATTGGGCCTGTGTGGCTTCCAGGTGACCTGGTGCCAGAATGGCCAGCAGGGCCTGCAAATGGCCCGCGATCAGCGCTTCGACGTGGTGTTGATGGACATCCTGCTGCCGGGCATGGACGGGTTGTCGGTGCTCACGCATTTGCGCCAGAGCCATTCGATGCCGGTGATCCTGATGTCGGCCCTGGGGGCCGAAGCCGATCGCATCAGCGGTTTTCGCCTGGGGGCCGACGATTACCTGCCCAAGCCGTTCAGCATGGCCGAGTTGCGGGTGCGCATCGAAGCGATCCTGCGCCGGGTCGCCCTGGACCGGCGGCCGTTGCCGGCCCTGGCGGCGGTGCGCGGCGATGCCCGCAGCCTGCGTTTCGATGACGAGCTGTGTGATGTGTTTCACCGGGAGCAGTGGGCCGGCCTGACCCGCAGCGAATATCGCCTGTTGGAAACACTGCACCGCAACGCCGAAGAAGTCCTCAGCAAAGCCTTCCTCTACCAGCATGTGTTCCAGCGCGGCTATGCGCCCCATGACCGCAGCCTGGACATGCACATCAGCCAGATTCGTCGCAAGCTCAAGGCTGTCGGCTACAGCGAGCGGGAAGTGCGCACGGTGTGGGGCAAGGGCTATGTGTTGAGCGGTCACGATGACGGGCTTTAAAGCCGCGTTCAAACGGCTGCCGGGCAAGCATTCGTTATTCTGGAAACTGGCCTGTCTGCTGATCGCGTTCTGCTTGCTGATGATCTGGCTCAGTTGGTCATGGGGCCGGTATATGGAAGAGCAGAATGCCTTTCTGTCCAGCGAGGCCCGCGCCACCCTGAGCGGTTATGCCGCTGGCGCGGAACTGGCCTGGAACAAGGGCGGCAACGCCGGTGTGGACGAATGGTTGCACACCCTGGGCCAGCGCGAGCGCACCTGGGTGGGGGTCATCGGCAACGACCTGCAATCCCTGAGCAGCTACCCACTGACGGACAAGGAGAGCCAGCGCCTGACCTTCCTGCGCGGCCTGGACTGGCCCGTCAGCCGGCATGCCAAGGGCCTGCCGTGGTTGAAAATCCCGTTCCCGCTCGACCCGGGTGCGGGCTCCCTGGTGATCGAGTTGCCGCGGCGTTTCATGCCCGGGCAAAACCAGCTGTTCTGGCGGATCGTCACCAATGGCGTGATTCCCGGCCTGTTCACCCTGCTGCTGTGCATCGGCCTCTACCGGCTGTTGATCATGCCTCTCAACCACCTGCGAGAGCAGGCCAACGCCTGGCGTGCCGATCAACTGGGCACCCGGCTTTCCCGCGACACCACCAGCCGCCAGGATGAACTGGGGGAGTTGGGCCGCGCGTTTGACCAGATGTCTGAGCGCCTGCAAGGCACCGTGGCTCTGCAACAGCAGCTGCTGCGGGATTTGTCCCATGAGTTGCGCACACCGTTGAGCCGCCTGCGTGTGGCCAGTGACAGCGAGCAGGACCTGACCCAGCTGCGCGAGCGCCTGGGGAGGGAAATCGACGGCATGCAGCGCCTGGTGGACGACACCCTGCAACTGGCCTGGCTCGACACCGAACGCGCGCCGTTGCCCAAGGAAGACATCCAGGTGCAGGCGCTGTGGGACATGCTCCGGGAAAACGCCTGTTTTGAAAGTGGCTGGCCGGCTTCACGCTTGCAGTGCGAGCTGGGGGCCGACTGCTGGGTGCGCGGTCATCTGAACCTGCTGGCCCAGGCATTGGAGAACATCCTGCGCAATGCCATCCGGCACTCTGCGCAAGACGGAACGGTGCAATTGGGCGGGCAGCGTGAGGGGGATCACTGGCACTTGTGGCTGGAAGACCAGGGCGGCGGGATCGATGAGGTGGAGTTGGAGCGAATCTTTGCGCCATTCACTCGACTGGACGGCTCAAGGCCCGGCGACGGCGGCTTTGGCCTGGGCTTGAGCATTGCGCGCAACGCTGTGCAGCGTCAGGACGGCAGCCTGTGGGCGGAAAATACCGGCCAGGGTTTACGTGTGCACATGCGCTTGCTGGCGCGCTAACGGTTACAACCTGCGCTGTTTGCGTTTTTTCCACTGTCGGGCCACCCACCAGCGCCAATAACCCATGGTCAGGCAATAACCCAGCACCGCCATCACCAGCCCCAGTACTACCGAGCCCAGCAGGAACGGTTGCCACAGCGTCGACAACTGCCCGCTGATCCATTCCCAGGTCAGCTCGTCGGGCATGCTGCGGGGTGGCACATTCATCAGCCAGGCCCCGGTCATGTAGGTGCAGAAAAACACCGGCGGCATGGTAATCGGGTTGGTCAGCCAGACCAGGCTCACGGCAATCGGCATGTTGCCACGCACGCTGATGGCGAGGACCGCTGCCAGCAGCATCTGCAAGGGAATGGGGATGAATGCCGCGAACAGGCCAACGGCCATGGCCCGCGCGACCGAGTGCCGATTGAGGTGCCAGAGATTCGGGTCATGCAGCAACTTGCCGAGAAAGCGTAAGGACTTGTGTTCCCGAATGCTGGTCGGATCGGGCATGTACCGTTTGAATAAGCGCCGTGGCATAAGGGGTCCAGGTCAGTTCGAGGGGCAAGTATGCCCGCATTCCACGAACGTGAAATTCAGACTTTGTGACAAATAATAATAGGCCACACCGCTAGCCCGGCTAAGACTCAATGGGTCGCTTTCAAGGAAAGATCCATGAGAACAGGGATGTTCGCACTCGCGCTGGGGCTGCTCGCCTTGCGTTTTTTACCCGCGTTGCCGTCCGGCGGCTGGCTGTTGCTGATGCCGGTGCTGGCCCTGATGCTGTTGCCTTTTCGTACCTATCCGCTGGGGTTTTTCCTGCTTGGCCTGGGCTGGGCATGCCTCAGCGCGCAGTGGGCGCTGGATGACCGGTTGGCCCCGCATCTGGATGGCCAGACCCGCTGGGTGGAAGGGCGTGTCAGCGGGTTACCGCAGCAGATGGGCGACGGTGTGCGCTTCCAACTGACCGACAGCCGGTCACGCAAGGACCTGCTTCCCAAGCGCATTCGCGTGTCCTGGCGCGGCGGCCCACCGGTTAAGAGCGGTGAGCGCTGGCGACTGGCGGTGACTCTCAAGCGTCCTTCCGGATTGCTCAATGCCGATGGCTTTGACTATGAAGCCTGGCTGCTGGCCCAGCGGATTGGCGCCACCGGCTCGGTCAAGGACGGCCAACTGCTGGCACCGGCACGACATGCCTGGCGCGACGGGATTCGCCAGCGGCTGCTGGCAGTGGATGCCCAGGGGCGAGAGGCGGGCCTGGCGGCGCTGGTGCTCGGCGATGGTTCCGGGTTGGCCGCCGAGGATTGGCGGGTCCTGCAAGCCACTGGCACCGTGCATTTACTGGTGATATCCGGGCAGCACATCGGCCTGCTGGCGGGGTTGATCTATGGCCTGGTCGCCGGTCTTGCGCGCTACGGGGGTTGGCCGAAACCTTTGCCGTGGCTGCCCTGGGCCTGCGGCCTGGCGTTTGCTGCAGCGCTGGGCTACGGCCTGCTGGCAGGTTTCGAGGTGCCGGTGCAACGGGCCTGTGTGATGGTGGGCCTGGTATTGCTGTGGCGTCTGCGGTTTCGTCACCTGGGAATCTGGTGGCCGCTGTTGCTGGCGCTGGACGCGGTGCTGATCCTCGAACCGCTGGCCAGCCTGCAGCCGGGGTTCTGGTTGTCTTTTGCGGCTGTTGCGGTGCTGATTTTGGCGTTCAGTGGCCGATTGGGCCCCTGGCCCTTGTGGCAAGCCTGGACCCGCGCCCAATGGATGATTGCCATCGGCCTGTTTCCGCTGCTGCTGGTGCTCGGCCTGCCCATCAGCCTGAGCGGGCCGCTGGCCAACCTGGTTGCGGTGCCGTGGATCAGCCTGGTGGTGCTGCCCCTGGCCTTACTGGGTACGGTGTTATTGCCGCTGCCTTATATAGGAGAGGGGTTGTTATGGCTGGCGGGCGGCACGCTGGACGGGCTGTTCAAGGCACTGGCGCTGCTGGCGCAGTACTTGCCGGCCTGGATACCGGCGCAAGTGCCCATTGGCTATTGGCTGGTGAGCCTGCTGGGGGCGGTGCTGTTATTGCTGCCCAAGGGCGTCCCGTTTCGGCTGCTGGGTTGGCCGATGTTGCTGCTGGCGGTGTTTCCGCCGCGGGAGTCGATACCTCATGGGCTGGTCGAGGTGGTGCAGCTGGATGTCGGCCAAGGGTTGGCGATCATCCTGCGTACCCGCAACCACGCGTTGCTGTATGACGCCGGGCCGCGCTCCGGTGAGTTCGATCTTGGCGCGCGTGTCGTATTGCCTGCGTTGCGCAAGCTGGGTGTCGCAGAGCTGGACGTGATGCTGCTCAGTCATGCCGATGCCGATCATGCCGGCGGCGCGTTGGCCGTCGCCCAAGGGTTGCCGGTCAAGCGTGTGGTGGGCGGTGAGACGGCACGGCTGCCGGCCTCGCTCGGTACCCAAGCGTGTGTCAGCGGCGAGCAGTGGGAGTGGGATGGCGTGAGGTTCGAGCTATGGCAATGGCCTGATGCGACGGACGGTAACCAGATGTCCTGCGTGTTGCGGCTGCAGGCCAATGGCGAGCGCTTGTTGCTGACCGGGGATATTGACCATGACGCCGAGCGGGCATTGCTGGCCACTCCCATGGGCGCTCCTGTCGATTGGCTGCAAGCGCCGCACCACGGCAGCCGCAGCTCGTCGTCATGGGCCTTTCTACAGCGCCTGGCACCCAAGGCCGTGTTAATTTCCCGGGGGCGCAGCAATGGGTTTGGCCACCCGCATCCACAGGTGCTGGAGCGTTACCAGGCCGTTGGCAGCGTGATTTATGACAGTGCCGAGCAAGGCGCACTCCGCCTGCGAGTGGGCACCTTCCAGCCGCCGCTGGCCGCGCGCAGCCAGCGGCGTTTCTGGCGCGAGCGCCCGCCGCAAAACAGCGTTACCAAAGAGCGGCCCCTGCGACAGGATGCTCTGGGGCAGGCCAGCCCTTCCACCGGACCCTTATGGTAAAGTGGCGCACTTTTTCGAGGGGACATTCACTGTGTGGGAATTGGTCAAATCCGGCGGCTGGATGATGTTGCCGATCATTTTGAGTTCCATCGCCGCACTCGGCATCATCGCCGAACGCCTGTGGACCCTGCGTGCCAGCCGTGTAACGCCTGACCACCTGCTGGGCCAGGTCTGGGGCTGGATCAAGAACAAGCAGCTCGACAAGACAAAACTCAAGGAACTGCGCGCCAACTCGCCCCTGGGTGAAATCCTCGCCGCCGGCCTCGCCAACTCCAAGCACGGTCGCGAGATCATGAAGGAGTGCATCGAAGAGGCCGCCGCCCGGGTCATCCATGAGTTGGAGCGCTACATCAATGCCCTGGGCACCATCGCCGCCATGGCACCGTTGCTCGGCCTGCTCGGTACGGTGCTGGGCATGATCGATATTTTCAGCTCATTCATGGGGTCGGGCATGACCACCAACGCCGCAGTGCTGGCCGGTGGTATTTCCAAGGCCTTGATCACCACGGCGGCGGGCCTGATGGTCGGTATTCCTTCGGTGTTCTTCCACCGTTTCCTGCAACGGCGCATCGACGAACTGGTGGTGGGCATGGAGCAGGAAGCCATCAAGCTGGTGGAAGTGGTACAGGGCGACCGTGACGTGGACCTGGTTGAGGGCAACGCGTGAAATTTCGTCGCAAGCAACGGGAAAACGTCGATATCAACCTGGCGTCGTTGATCGACGTGGTGTTTATCCTGCTGCTGTTTTTTGTCGTCACCACCACCTTTACCCGGGAAACCCAGCTGCGCGTCGACCTGCCGGAAGCCGTCAGCGGTTCGCCGGCGGAAGACCAGCAGGCCAAGCAACTGGACATCGCCATCAGCGCCGATGGCGTGTTCTCGGTGAATAACCAGTTGCTGGAGAAAAACGACCTGGCCAGCCTGATGGAAGCACTGCAGAAGGAGTCCGGTGGCGACACTAACTTGCCACTGTCCATCAGCGCCGATGGCAACACCAAGCACCAGGCCGTGATCACGGCGATGGACGCTGCCGGCAAGCTCGGCTTCAGCCATTTGCGCATGACCACCGTCGAGGCGGCGAGCCAACCCTGATGGCCATGACTGATCGTTTGCTCAAGGCCTGGTACGAAGGCCATCCTGCACTTACGTTATTGCAGCCGCTGGAATCCCTCTATCGCCGGGTGGTGCAGCGCAAGCGCGCACGGTTCCTGGCGGGCGAGGGCGAGATCTATCAGTCGCCGGTGCCGGTCGTGGTGGTAGGCAATATCACGGTGGGTGGCACCGGCAAGACGCCCATGATTCTCTGGCTGATCGACCATTGCCAGCGCAGTGGTTTGCGCGTCGGTGTGGTCAGCCGCGGTTATGGCGCCAAGCCGCCACAGTTTCCATGGCGCGTAGAGGCTGATCAAACCGCTGCGGTGGCGGGGGACGAACCCCTGCTGATCGTGCAGCGCAGCGGCGTGCCGCTGATGATCGACCCCGACCGCAGCCGCGCCGTGAAGGCGCTGTTGGCCAGCGAAACCCTCGACCTGATCCTCTCCGACGACGGCCTGCAACATTACCGCCTGGCCCGTGACCTGGAACTGGTGTTGATTGACGCCGCCCGCGGGCTGGGTAACCGTCGCTGCCTGCCGGCGGGGCCGTTGCGTGAGCCGGTCGAGCGTTTGCAGAGCGTCGATGCGCTGCTTTACAACGGCGCAGGTTCTGACCGTGACGACGGCTATGCCTTCCGTCTGTTGCCTGCCGCGCTGGTCAACCTGCATACCGGCGAGCGTAAACCCGTCGAACACTTCCCGGTGGGGCAGCAGGTACATGCGGTGGCCGGCATCGGCAACCCGCAACGTTTCTTCAATACCCTTGAAACGCTACACTGGCGCCCAATACCCCATGCTTTTGCCGACCACGCGCCGTACAGCGCCGAGGTCTTGAATTTCACACCGGCACTGCCGTTGGTCATGACTGAAAAGGACGCGGTGAAGTGCCGCGCCTTTGCCAGGCCCGACTGGTGGTACCTTGCGGTGGACGCGGCACCGTCACCGGCGTTTATCGCCTGGTTCGACACGCAGTTGATGCGCTTGCTGCCCGCTCGCCTTTTGCCTTAAAACGCTGCTCTCCAGGACATACTCATGGACACCAAACTGCTCGATATCCTCGCTTGCCCGATCTGCAAGGGGCCGCTCAAGCTCAGCGCCGACAAAACCGAGCTGATCAGCAAGGGCGCCGGCCTGGCGTACCCGATTCGTGATGGCATTCCGGTAATGCTCGAAAGCGAAGCCCGCACCCTGACCACCGACGAGCGCCTGGATAAATGACCACCGCCTTCACCGTTGTCATCCCGTCCCGCTACGCCTCCACCCGCCTGCCCGGCAAGCCGCTGCAACTGATCGGCAACAAGCCGATGATCCAGCTGGTGTGGGAACAGGCCTGCAAAAGCAGCGCCGAAAGGGTAGTGGTGGCCACCGACGATCCGCGCATCATCGAGGCCTGCAAAGGCTTTGGTGCCGAAGCGGTGCTGACCCGTGAAGACCACAACTCCGGTACCGACCGCCTGGCCGAAGTGGCCACAAAGCTGGGCCTGGCGGCGGACGCCATCGTGGTCAATGTGCAAGGTGACGAGCCGTTGATTCCGCCCAGCGTGATCGATCAGGTGGCGGCCAACCTGGCAGCCCATGGCGAAGCGCGCATGGCGACCCTGGCCGAGCCGATTGAAGACATCGAGACCCTGTTCAACCCCAACGTGGTGAAAGTGGTCAGCGACATCAATGGCCTGGCGCTGACCTTCAGCCGCTCCACCTTGCCGTGGGCGCGGGATGCGTTCGCCAAACAGCCTGACGTGCTGCCGGCTGGCGTGCCTTACCGTCGCCACATCGGCATCTACGCCTACCGCGCCGGTTTCCTCCACGACTTCGTGAGCTGGGGCCCGTGCTGGCTGGAAAATACCGAATCCCTGGAACAACTGCGTGCCCTGTGGCACGGCGTGCGCATTCATGTGGGCGATGCCCTGGAAGCGCCGCCGGCGGGCGTCGACACCCCTGAAGACCTCGAGCGCGTCCGTCGCCTTCTGGGGGCCTGATGCAGGTTCTGTTCGTCTGCCTGGGCAACATCTGCCGTTCGCCCACGGCAGAAGGCGTTCTGCGCCACAAATTGCGCGAAGCCGGCCTGGCCGATCAGGTTGAAGTGGCCTCTGCCGGTACCGGTGATTGGCACGTCGGCAATCCACCGGACAAGCGCAGCCAGCGTGCAGCGCTGCAACGCGGCTACGACCTGTCGGCCCAGCGTGCACAACAGGTGTCGCGTGCCGACTTTTCCCGCTACGACCTGATCCTCGCCATGGACCAGAGCAACCTGCGCAACCTCAAGGCCATGCAGCCGGCTCAGGGCAAGGCGGACCTGGACCTGTTCCTGCGCCGCTACGACTCGGTGGTGGATGAAGTGCCGGACCCGTACTACGAAGGTGACCAGGGCTTTGAAACTGTCCTCGACCTGATCGAGCGCGCCTGTGACCTGTTGGTGATTGAATTGAAGGGCCGGTTATGACTTTGCAGGTACGGGCACAGGTTTCGCTCAAGCCGTTCAACAGCTTTGGCATCGACGTGCATGCCCGGCTGTTTGCCGAGGCCCACAATGACGCCGACGTGCGTGAGGCCCTGGCCTGTGCCGCCGAGCAACAACTGCCGTTGCTGGTGATTGGCGGTGGCAGCAACTTGCTGTTGACCCAGGATATTGACGCACTGGTGCTGCGCATGGCCAGCCAGGGCATCCGGGTGTTGCACGACGATGGCGTGCAGGTCGTGGTTGAGGCCGAAGCGGGCGAAGCCTGGCATCCGTTTGTGCTGTGGACCCTGGCCCAGGGCTTTTCCGGCCTGGAAAACCTCAGCCTGATTCCCGGCACGGTCGGCGCCGCACCGATGCAGAACATCGGCGCCTACGGTGTAGAGATCAAGGATGTATTCAGCGGCCTGACCGCCCTTGATCGCCAGACCGGCGAACTGCGGGATTTCAGCCTGGCCGAGTGCAACTTTGCCTACCGCGACAGCCTGTTCAAGCACGAAGTGGGGCGCTGGCTGATCCTGCGGGTGCGTTTTGCCCTGAGCCGCGCCGTGCATCTGAAACTTGAATACGGGCCGGTGCGACAGCGCCTGACCGAGCAAGGCATCGCGCAGGCCACGCCCAGCGATGTCAGCCGCGCGATTTGCAGCATTCGTAGCGAGAAACTGCCCGACCCGGCGGTGCTCGGCAATGCGGGGAGTTTCTTCAAGAACCCGCTGGTCTCCCAGGCACTGGCTGTTGAGTTGCAGCGTCAATACCCGGACCTGGTGGCTTACCCCCAGGCCGACGGGCAGATGAAACTGGCCGCCGGCTGGCTGATCGACAAGGCCGGCTGGAAAGGCTTTCGCGATGGCGATGCCGGCGTGCATCGCTTGCAGGCACTGGTATTGGTGAACTACGGCGCGGCCAGCGGCCAGGACATTGCCGGGCTCGCGCTGCGTATCCAGCAGGACATCGAAAAGCGCTTCAAGGTGGTGCTGGAAATGGAGCCGAATCGCTATTGAACTAAGCTTGTTTTTTGACGCACCAAGCCCTGCATTGCAGGGCTTTTTTATTGCCGGTGAGTTAACTTAGCTGACTACCGATATTTTTGATCAACCCATAGATGCTGTTTATCAAAATCAGTTGCAAGGTTGGCGGGAGGCGAAAGCCTGATGGACAGTGTTGATCTGAATGTATTACGCAGCGTGCTGGAATGGCGCCTCGCCGGGCAGCGAGTGGTGCTGTACAGCGTGGTCCAGACCTGGGGCAGCGCCCCGCGTCCGCCGGGGGCGATGCTGGCCTTGCGCGGCGACGGGGTGGTGATTGGCTCGGTGTCCGGCGGCTGCATCGAGGACGACTTGATCGCC
This sequence comes from Pseudomonas sp. KK18, assembly GCF_037094675.1. Lineage (NCBI taxonomy): Bacteria > Pseudomonadati > Pseudomonadota > Gammaproteobacteria > Pseudomonadales > Pseudomonadaceae > Pseudomonas > Pseudomonas sp. KK18. Next base: position 5,490,948 of record NZ_CP146605.1, on the reverse strand, counting down.
CGGTTGCAGGACGGTCGGCTGCCTGACGACGGGCCGCCGGTGCAGCTTGTCACCTACGGTGTCACCCGGGACGAAGCGGCGCGTTTTGGCCTGCCGTGTGGCGGCACCCTGCGTCTCACCGAAGAGCGGGTGAGTGATCCGGGTTGGGTAGCTGAACTGCTGGCGCGCTGTGAGGCCCACGAGATTGTCGCCCGTGAGTTGGACCTGGCCACCGGCGAGGTGGTGTTGAGCGGTGCGAGTAAGACCGATGTGGTCAGCTTCAACGGCGAGCGATTGCGCGCGATCTACGGTCCGCGCTGGCGCCTGCTGCTGATCGGCGCGGGCCAGCTGTCACGTTATGTGGCGGAAATGGCTCGGTTGCTGGATTTCGAAGTGCTGATCTGCGACCCGCGCCAGGAGTTTGTTTATGGCTGGGAGGAGCAGCACGGGCGCTTTGTGCCGGGTATGCCGGATGAAGCGGTGTTGAATATCCAGACCGATGAACGCACCGCCATTGTCGCGCTCACCCATGACCCGCGCCTGGATGACATGGCGTTGCTGACGGCCCTCAATTCCCGGGCGTTCTACATAGGCGCGCTGGGTTCGCGGGTCAACAGCCAGAAGCGCCGGGAAAACCTCGCGGCACTGGGGCTCAGTGCGGACGCCATTGCGCGGCTGCATGGGCCGATTGGCCTGCATATCGGCAGCCATACGCCGGCGGAAATCGCCTTGTCGTTGATGGCTGAAATCGTCGCCATCAAGAACGGGATCGATCTGCTGCAGAAAAAGCCGTTGCAGGCAGCGGTCAGTTGACGGGCATCGCCGTAATCATCCTGGCGGCGGGGCAGGGCAGTCGTTTTCGGGCCGAGGCGGGTGCCGATCAGGACAAGTTGCTGGCGCCCTGCGTGGGCCGGGATGGCATCACGCGGCCGGTGATCGAGCAGGTATTGGTGAATTTGCCGCCTGTGGCTACGAGACGTTGGCTGGTGACGTCATCGGATCGCACCGAAGTGATTCGGTTGGCTAAGGTGCACGGTTGCGAAGTATTGCTTTTGCGCTCGCCGGGCATGGGTGACAGCATCGCAGCAGGGGTGGCGGCCAGTGGGCCGTCGGCTGGTTGGCTGGTGGTGTTGGGGGATATGCCGTTTATCCTGCCGGCAAGTATCGAGCAAGTGATGGCAGGCCTGGAGGAAGACGGTATCAGCGCCCCGGTGCATGCAGGTCAGTACGGGCACCCCGTGGGGTTTGGCCGTTCATTCGGCCCGGCCTTGATCGCGCTGACCGGAGACCGCGGGGCAAAACCGTTATTTGCCAAGGCTTCGGTGCAGGAAGTCGTAGTCGATGATCCCGGTGTGTTGTGGGACGTCGATGTGCCAGGGTTGTTGGACTACCGCTAACTGATGTAGCGGGCATAAAAAAGCCCCGCCTGATCACTCAGGCGGGGCTTTTTAGTGGCCGATGGAATCAGACGAGGGGTTTAGGCTCGTGCTCTTCTTCCAGCGCCTTAGGGTGGTGCTCTACCACTTCTTCAACGGAACGTACGTTCTCGTCGATGGCAGGGGCAGTGTGCTCAACCACGGCTTCGGTGACCGGAGCAGGGGTTGCTTGGGCAACTTCAGCGACGGCTGGAGCAGCTTCGGCAGCGGCCTTGGCAGCAGCGGCGGCCGCTTCAGCTTCCTTGCGACGACGACGCACTTCGCGTGGGTCGTTCGGCGCACGGCCATTTTCGGTCAGGGCGCTGGCCGGAGCGGCTTCAACCACCGGGGCTGCCACTTCGGCAACCACTGGCGCTTCAACCACTGGCGCAGGCTCGGCAACAACGGCAACAGGTTCAGCAGCGACCACCACTTCAGCGACTGGCGCTGGAGCTTCTTCGACCACTGGCGCAGGCGCTGGAGCTTCGACCGCTTCAACCACCGGGGCAGGTTCGGCAGCCCACTGGAAGGCGGTCTGTTCTTCGCGAACTTCACGCACTTCAGGGGTTGGCTCGGCTACCGGTGCTTCAACGGCAGCTTCAACCACGGGCGGTTGTTCAACAACCACGGCAGGCTCGGCAACCACGTCGATTTCAGGCTGAGGCTCGCGAACTTCACGAACTTCACGAACGTGACGAGCCGGAGCTACTTCCACTTCCGGAACAACCGGGGCTTCGACCGGGGTCGTTGCTTCAACCACTGGCGCTTCGACGGCTGGCGTCTCTACAACAGTGTTTTCCTGGATGGCAGCGGTGGCTGCTTCAGCTTGCTCGTTGGCCTGGGCTTCAGCAGGTGCGCTGATGACCGAGCTGGCGACAGCAGCGGTAACGGCCAGGCCGGCAGCCAGTTCGGCGCCAGTCGGTTCGCCGGTAGCGGCTGCGTTGGCTTCGCCGGTCCCTTCCGAGCCTTCGATTTCGTTGCCGTTGGCATCACGTTGACGCTCACGACGGTTGCTGCGACGACGCTGGCCACGGGAGCGGCGGCGTGGACGATCGCCTTCGGCGTTGTCCTGGCCGTCTTCCTGTTGCTGGTCTTCGTTGGACAGCAGCTCTTCTTCTTCACCGGCTGGAGCCGCTTGCTCGGCACGTGGTTGACGCTCTTCACGAGGAGGGCGTGGCGCACGTTCTTCACGCGGCTGACGAGCTGGACGCTCTTCAGCAGTGGCAGCGGTGGCAGCAGCAGCGGCTACGGCTGGAGCGGCATCCAACGGCTCGCGCAATTCACGCACGCGTTCTTCACGCTCGCCACGTGGCTTGCGGTCTTCACGTGGAGCGCGTGGAGCACGCGGTGCACGTTCTTCGCGTGGTGCACGCTCTTCACGGGCTACGGTTGGTGTTTCTTCACGGGCTTCGCGCGGTTGGCGCTCTTCACGTGGGGCGCGTTCTTCGCGGGGTGCACGTTCTTCACGAGGCTTGCGCTCTTCGTCACGGCGACCGTTGCGATTGCGGCTCTGCTGGCGACCGTTGCGACGCTCTTCATTGCGTGCAGGGCGTTCAGTCACAGGCTTCTCGACCACAACTGGAGCCACTGGCTCTTCCTTGGTGGCGAACAGGCTGACCAGCGACTTCACCAGACCCTTGAACAGGCTTGGCTCAGGCAGGGCAGCTGGTGCGGCAACCGGCGCAGCTGCCTCGACCGGAACCGGTGCGTTGGCACGGGCTGGCGCGGTCTTGACGGCGGCTTCCTGGCGAACCAGGGTGCGGGTCGCAGCGGCTGGCTGGACTTCTTCCACTTCGGCAGCGGCAGCAGCGATTTCGTAGCTGGACTGGTTGACGTGGGCTTCCGGGCTGTCATCACGCAGGCGCTGCACTTCGAAGTGCGGCGTCTCGAGGTGATCGTTCGGCAGGATGACGATGCGGGCACGGGTGCGCAGTTCGATCTTGGTGATCGAGTTGCGTTTTTCGTTGAGCAGGAACGCAGCGACTGGGATCGGCACCTGGGCGCGCACTTCGGCAGTGCGGTCTTTCAGGGCTTCTTCTTCGATCAGGCGCAGGATCGCCAGCGACAGCGATTCAACGTCACGGATGATGCCGGTGCCGTTGCAACGCGGGCAGACGATGCCGCTGCTTTCACCCAGGGATGGACGCAGGCGCTGACGGGACATTTCCAGCAGGCCGAAGCGCGAAATGCGGCCGACCTGTACGCGGGCACGGTCAGCTTCCAGGCATTCGCGGACTTTCTCTTCCACAGCGCGCTGGTTCTTGGCTGGGGTCATGTCGATGAAGTCGATCACGATCAGGCCGCCGATGTCACGCAGGCGCAGCTGGCGGGCGATTTCTTCAGCCGCTTCCAGGTTGGTCTGCAGGGCGGTTTCTTCGATGTCGCTACCCTTGGTGGCACGCGCCGAGTTGATGTCGATGGACACCAGGGCTTCGGTCGGGTCGATCACGATGGAGCCGCCGGAAGGCAGTTCGACGACGCGCTGGAAAGCGGTTTCGATCTGGCTTTCGATCTGGAAACGGTTGAACAGCGGAACGCTGTCTTCGTACAGCTTGATCTTGCTGGCGTACTGCGGCATCACCTGGCGGATGAAGGTCAGGGCTTCGTCCTGGGCTTCGACGCTGTCGATCAGCACTTCGCCGATGTCCTGGCGCAGGTAATCGCGGATGGCGCGGATGATCACGTTGCTTTCCTGGTAGATCAGGAACGGCGCGGAACGATCCAGGGACGCTTCCTTGATAGCGGTCCACAGCTGCAGCAGGTAGTCGAGGTCCCACTGCATTTCTTCGCTGCTGCGGCCCAGGCCGGCAGTGCGCACGATCAGGCCCATGTCGGCCGGAGCGATCAAGCCGTTCAGCGCTTCACGCAGTTCGTTGCGCTCTTCGCCTTCGATGCGACGGGAGATACCGCCGGCACGCGGGTTGTTCGGCATCAGGACCAGATAGCGGCCAGCCAGGCTGATGAAGGTGGTCAGGGCGGCGCCCTTGTTGCCACGTTCTTCTTTTTCCACCTGAACGATGACTTCCTGGCCTTCGCTCAGGACGTCCTTGATGTTCACGCGGCCTTCAGGGGATTTCTTGAAGTATTCGCGGGAGATTTCTTTGAGGGGCAGGAAGCCATGGCGCTCGGAGCCGAAATCGACAAAGGCAGCCTCAAGGCTTGGTTCGATGCGAGTAATCCGGCCTTTATAGATGTTGGCCTTCTTTTGCTCGCGTGCACCGGACTCAATGTCCAGGTCGTAGAGGCGTTGGCCGTCTACCAGTGCAACACGCAACTCTTCGGGTTGAGTTGCGTTAATCAGCATTCTTTTCATGTTGTACCGTCGGTTTCCGGGCTGCCGGAAACGGCGTTCGGCACACACGACTTCTCACGGTCGGTGTCAGGTGCGTCAAGAGTGGTTGGCCACTCCAGTGTCCAGCAATACCCGCCAAAATGGGCGGTATCGCGACGTACGCTTCCTGCTTGCTGTGGTGACTTAAGCACTCAGTCAGGAGGAGGAATCAACCGGCGACTGTGGACGAGATGAAGCGTCTAAATATAAGCCTAGTGCTACACAGTCCGACGGTTGTGCATCTCCACCCTACACGTATCCCTGATAATTCGGGTGCTGCCGCGCGCAGAATCCGCAGCGGGTTGGCATTTACCGTGTTCTCCAATGGGGAGTCCACGCTCATGGCTAAACAAGACCGGGTGTGGGCGATTGTGCTCTCACTCAGCTCGTAACAGGCGTTGTTTCCGAAGCATTCGCCGTGGTCTGGCTCCAGACTGACTGCACTTTGTGAACTGGCCGTAAATATCGGCGCAAAAGGCGAGTAATCACTCTGCTTTTTGCACTCGCTTCAGGCCTCATGTCACCTGCGCTTGTTACAATCTCGAGCCTTCCAGGGTGGCGAAAGCCCCGTAGGACGGCCTCGCGTCCTGATGAATTGCGATGGTCAGGGCCGGCAGTTTGCCGCTAGTCCTCTGTCCAGGCCGCTTTTGGCGGCGTTCGCGACTATAGCAGCAATGATTAAGTGCTTCAATTCCATAAAAAATTGTTATCATCGCCGCCATGACGACTACCGCCCCCCAGACCCCCAGCGTCCAGCTGCTCGAGGTCTCGCCGGAATATGCCGGCCAACGCATCGACAACTTTCTTCTTGCCAGGCTCAAAGGCGTGCCCAAGACCTTGATTTACCGCATTTTGCGTAAAGGCGAAGTGCGCGTGAACAAAGGCCGGATCAAGCCCGAGTACAAGCTGCAGGCGGGCGATATCGTCCGCGTGCCGCCGGTGCGGGTGCCTGAGCGGGACGAACCGGTTCCACTGGCCCAGGGCTTGTTGCAGCGCCTTGAAGCGTCGATTGTCTTCGAAGACAAGGCACTGATCGTGATCAACAAGCCGTGTGGCATCGCGGTTCACGGTGGCAGTGGCCTCAACTACGGGGTGATCGAAGCCTTTCGTCAGTTGCGCCCGGATGCCAAGGAGCTGGAGCTGGTCCACCGTCTGGACCGTGACACCTCCGGCCTGTTGATGATCGCCAAGAAACGTAGCATGTTGCGCCACCTGCATGCCGCCCTGCGCGGTGATGGCGTGGACAAGCGCTACATGGCGCTGGTGCGTGGCAACTGGGCCACTTCGATCAAGAGCGTGCGCGCGCCGTTGCAGAAGAGCAACCTGCGTTCCGGCGAGCGCATGGTCGAGGTGGACGAGGAGGGCAAGGAGGCGCTGACCCTGTTCAAGGTGCTGCGCCGCTTTGGTGACTTTGCCACCATGGTCGAGGCCAAGCCGGTCACTGGCCGTACCCACCAGATTCGTGTGCACACCCTGCATGCGGGGCACTGCATTGCCGGCGATACCAAATACGGCGATGAAGATTTCTCCAAGGAAATCCGCGACCTGGGTGGCAAACGCCTGTTCCTGCACGCCTACATGCTGACCGTGCCGCTGCCCGATGGTGGCGAATTGAAGCTGCAAGCGCCTGTCGATGAAATGTGGGCCAAGACCGTGGAGCGCCTGAGTGTCGCACCCTGACTACAAGCTGTTGATCTTTGACTGGGATGGCACGCTGTGTAATTCCATTGGTCGGATTGTCGAGTCGATGCACGCTGCGTCGACCCGTTCCGGTTATGCATTGTGCGACGACCTGGCGGTCAAGGGCATTATTGGCCTGGGCCTGCCGGAAGCGATCCGCACCCTGTACCCGGAGATTGGTGATGACGAGCTGATAGCGTTTCGTCAGCACTACGCCGATCACTACATGGCGCTCGACGCCCAGCCTTCGCCGCTGTTTGAAGGCGTGGCGCAGGCCATGGAAGCATTTCGCGCCGACGGTTATCACCTTGCGGTCGCGACCGGAAAGGCCCGTCGCGGCCTGGACCGGGTGCTCAAGGCCCATGGCTGGGAAGATTATTTCGACGCCACCCGTGCGGCGGATGAAACCGCCAGCAAGCCCCACCCTCTGATGCTCGAGCAGATCCTCGCTCAATGTGGCGTGTCGCCTCGGCAGGCGTTGATGGTGGGTGATGCGTCGTTCGACCTGATGATGGCGCGTAATGCTGGCATGGACTCCGTGGCGGTCAGCTACGGCGCCCAATCTGCCCAGGCGTTGCAGGCCTACGAGCCGCGCCTGACAATTGACCGTTTTTCTGAATTGCAGGCCTGGCTCAGCCGGGCCCATTAAGTCTTTGCTGGGGTAGATGGCATGACCGATGAGTGGAAAGCGCCTGAGAAGGCCAATGCCGATAACAATGGCGATGACAGAAGCTGGAAGTTGCTGGAGAAGACGCTGCTGGCCAGTGTCCAGGAGCAGCGTCGCTCCCGGCGTTGGGGGATCTTTTTCAAGCTTCTGACCTTTATTTATCTGTTGGGCATGCTGGTGCTGTTCAGTCCGCTGATGGACATGGAGAAGAGCGCCACCCGAAGCGGTAATTACACGGCGTTGATCGAAGTGCGCGGAGTGATTGCCGACAAGGAGTCTGCCAGTGCAGACAACATCGTCAGCAGCCTGCGGGCGGCCTTCGAGGACTCCAAGGTCAAGGCTGTGATCCTGCGCATCAACAGCCCGGGCGGCAGTCCGGTGCAGTCGGGTTATGTGTATGACGAGATTCGTCGCCTGCGCGCCTTGCACCCGGACATCAAGCTGTATGCAGTGATTTCCGACCTGGGTGCCTCGGGTGCCTACTACATCGCCAGTGCTGCCGACCAGATCTATGCCGACAAGGCCAGTCTGGTGGGTTCGATTGGTGTGACGGCGGCCGGTTATGGCTTTGTCGGCACCATGGAGAAGCTCGGGGTTGAGCGTCGTACCTACACGTCGGGTGAGCACAAGTCGTTCCTGGACCCGTTCCAGCCGCAAAAGGCGGATGAAACCCAGTTCTGGCAGGGTGTGCTGGATACCACTCATCGGCAGTTCATCGCCAGTGTGAAGCAGGGGCGCGGTGACCGGCTCAAGGATAAGGAGCATCCGGAGCTGTTCTTCGGTCTGGTCTGGTCTGGCGAGCAAGCGCTGCCATTGGGCTTGATCGATGGCCTGGGCAGTGCCAGTTCGGTGGCGCGGGACGTGATTGGCGAGAAAGAACTGGTGGACTTCACTGTTCAGGAATCGCCGTTTGACCGGTTCTCCAAGAAGCTGGGTGCCAGCGTGGCTGAGAAGCTGGCGCTATACATGGGCTTTCAGGGTCCGACCCTGCGCTGAGAGCTTGAGCGCGACATGGCTCGAAATGTGGGAGCTGGCTTGCCTGCGATAGCATCACCTCGGTGCAACTGATGTACCGAGGTGTCTGCATCGCAGGCAAGCCAGCTCCCACATTTGTTTGTGATGTTCTCAGGGAATCTGTACGCCTTCGGCCAGTAGCATGTCCACCAGTCGGATCAGCGGCAGTCCGACCAGGCTGGTGGCGTCTGGCCCTTCGGTGCTTTGAAACAGGCTCACCCCCAGGCCTTCGGCCTTGAAGCTGCCAGCGCAGTCGTAGGGCTGCTCGATGCGCAGGTAGCGTTCGATGCGTGCGGCGTCCAGCGTGCGCATGTGTACGGTGAAGGGTATGCAGTCGACCTGGCAATGGCCGGTGGCGCTGTTCAGTACAGCCAGGCCGGTCAGGAAGCTGACGCGCTTGCCACTGGCTGCCAACAGTTGCTCACGGGCCTTCTCGAAAGTGTGGGGCTTGCCGATGATCTGGCCGTCGAGCGCGGCGACCTGGTCCGAGCCGATGATCAGGTGGCCCGGATGGCTGTCAGCCAGGGCGCGGGCCTTTTCCTCGGCCAGGCGCTTGACCAGCTCCACAGCGGACTCGTCCCGGCGGTGGCTTTCGTCGATATCCGGCGAGCTGCAGATGAACGGCAGGTGCAGGCGGTTCAACAATTCCCGGCGATAAACCGAGCTGGAAGCGAGTAATAAAGGCAGCATGGGCGTCTCCTCAAGGCAGTCGCGGATTCTAGCGGGGAGGCCCGGTGACGGACAGGGCTGAATTTCCTTTGACATGGCCGGGTGCATCCCTATAATGCTGCGCCTATGTTGAATGACCCGATTCCACCTCACGTTGACCCGCGCAAATTGGCTGATCGTGGCACCACCCTTCAAGGTGAGCTGCTCCTGGCCGATTTGGAGAGACTCTGCGACCCGCTTTCCGACACTGTCGGTACGGTGCAGGCTAAATTCGTTTTTGAACGAGATGAACGTAAGTCTGTGGTAATCCACAGCTTTATCGACACCGAAGTCAAAATGGTTTGCCAGCGTTGTCTTGAGCTGGTCACCCTGCCGATCCACAGCGAATGCAGTTATGCTGTGGTGAAAGAGGGTGCGAATACCCAGTCGTTGCCGAAAGGTTATGACGTGCTGGAACTGGGCGAAGATCCTTTGGATCTGCAGTCACTGATCGAGGAGGAGCTTTTGCTCGCCTTGCCCATTGTGCCTGCTCATCATCCGGAAGAATGCCAGCAGCCGGCGGGTCTCGATGAGCCCGAACCGAGCGAGGACGAGGTAACGCGGTCCAACCCGTTCAGTGTATTGGCGCAGTTAAAGCGTGACCCAAACGTTTAGGAGTTAATCAATTATGGCTGTTCAGCAGAACAAAAAATCCCGCTCTGCCCGTGACATGCGTCGTTCGCACGACGCCCTGACGGCAAGCACTCTGTCTGTAGAAAAAACCACCGGTGAAGTTCACCTGCGTCACCACGTATCGCCAGAAGGCGTATACCGTGGCCGTAAAGTGATCGACAAGGGCGCTGACGAGTAATCACTTGTCTGCTCAAGTCATCGCGATTGACGCAATGGGCGGGGACTTCGGTCCCCGCAGCATTGTTCAGGCCTGCATTGCTTGCCTGTCTGCCACGCCCTCGCTGCACCTGACCCTCGTCGGTCAACCCTCCTTACTTGAAGAACTGATTGCCAGCCATCCGGCGGTGGATCGCGCGCGCCTGACTATTACACCGGCCAGCGAAACCATCACCATGGATGAAAAGCCTGCGCAGGCCTTGCGCGGCAAGCCTGATTCTTCGATGCGGGTGGCGCTTGAGCTGGTACGCGACGGCAAGGCCCAGGCCTGTGTCAGTGCCGGCAATACCGGGGCGTTGATGGCGTTGTCCCGGCATGTGCTGAAAACCCTGCCGGGCATTGACCGGCCGGCGATGGTTGCGGCTATTCCGACCCGGCAGGGCTATTGCCAGTTGCTGGACCTGGGGGCGAACGTCGATTGCAGTGCCGAGCATCTGCTGCACTTTGCCCTGATGGGCTCGGTGGCGGCCGAAGCGCTGGGCGTGGCCCGGCCTCGGGTGGCGCTGCTGAATATCGGCACCGAAGACATCAAGGGCAACCAGCAGGTCAAGCTGGCGGCGACGCTGTTGCAAAGCGCGCGAGGCTTGAACTACATCGGCTTTGTCGAGGGTGACGGTCTGTACCGCGGCGAAGCCGACGTGGTGGTGTGCGACGGTTTTGTCGGCAATATCCTGCTCAAGTCCAGCGAGGGCCTGGCGACGATGATTGCTGCGCGCATCGAGGCCTTGTTCAAGCGCAACCTGGCGTCACGCCTGGTGGGCGCCCTGGCGCTGCCCTTGATGCGGCGCTTGCAGGCTGACCTGGCTCCGGCGCGGCACAATGGTGCGAGTTTCCTCGGGTTGCAGGGCATCGTGGTGAAAAGTCATGGTTCGGCGGGGGTGCAGGGTTTTCAAAGTGCCATCCAGCGCGCCTTGATCGAGATCCAGGAAAACCTGCCGCAACGCTTGCACGGCCGCCTTGAGGATCTGTTGCCTTAGGCGAATCGGGCCGGAAATGCTTAAATGTGACCGGCCAGTTCAATTGACCATCCAATCTGTCAGTTTCTTGCGCTCCCACGTGTGGGGCGCCAATTTCCGACGACCAGATCATTAGGGGCTTGTTACATGTCTACATCCCTCGCATTCGTCTTTCCAGGGCAGGGTTCGCAGTCCCTCGGCATGTTGGCCGAGCTGGGCGCGGAACATCAGTTGGTCCTGGACACTTTCAAGGAAGCCTCCGATGCCTTGGGTTACGACCTGTGGGCACTGACCCAGCAAGGGCCGGAAGAGCTGCTCAATCAAACCGACAAGACCCAACCCGCCATCCTCACCGCCTCCATCGCCCTGTGGCGCCTGTGGTTGGCTGAAGGTGGTGCACGTCCGGCCTACGTTGCCGGTCATAGCCTGGGCGAATACAGCGCCCTGGTGGCTGCCGGCAGCCTGACCCTCGGTGAAGCGGTCAAGCTGGTGGAGCGTCGTGGCCAGTTGATGCAGGAAGCGGTTCCTGCCGGGCAGGGCGGCATGGCTGCCATTCTCGGCCTGGAAGATGCTGACGTGATTGCCGCCTGCGCCGAAGCGGCCCAGGGCGAAGTGGTCAGCGCCGTGAACTTCAACTCCCCTGGCCAGGTGGTGATCGCCGGCGCCAAGGCGGCGGTAGAGCGCGCCATCGAAGGCTGCAAGGCTCGTGGCGCCAAGCGTGCGTTGCCGTTGCCGGTCAGCGTGCCGTCCCACTGCGAACTGATGCGCCCGGCTGCCGAGCGTTTCGCCGAGTCGATCGCTGCGATCAACTGGCAGGCGCCGCAGATTCCGTTGGTGCAGAACGTCAGTGCCGCCGTGGCCTCTGACCTGGAAACCCTCAAGCGCGATCTGCTGGAACAGCTGTACAAGCCGGTTCGCTGGGTTGAGTCGGTGCAGACCCTGGCCGCCAACGGCGCCACCCAATTGGTAGAGTGCGGCCCGGGCAAAGTCCTCGCCGGCCTGAACAAGCGTTGCGCCGAGGGCGTGTCGACTTCCAACCTCAATACCCCGGATGCCTTCGCTGCCGCTCGCGCAGCCCTGGCCTGACGTTAATTTCCGAACCTAGGAGAAGCCTGCATGAGTCTGCAAGGTAAAGTTGCACTGGTCACCGGCGCAAGCCGTGGCATTGGCCAGGCGATCGCCCTGGAGCTGGGCCGTCTGGGCGCTGTGGTCATCGGTACCGCAACCTCCGCCGCCGGCGCTGAACGTATTGCCGCGACGCTGAAGGAAAACGGCGTCCAGGGCACCGGTCTTGAGCTTAACGTGACCAGCGATGAGTCCGTGGCGGCCGTATTGGCTGAAATCACGGCGCAATTCGGTGCACCGGCTATTCTGGTGAACAATGCCGGTATTACCCGCGATAACCTGATGATGCGTATGAAAGACGACGAGTGGCATGACGTCGTTGATACCAACCTGAACAGTCTGTTTCGCCTGTCCAAGGGTGTTTTGCGCGGCATGACCAAGGCTCGTTGGGGTCGAATTATCAATATTGGCTCTGTTGTGGGTGCCATGGGCAACGCAGGCCAAGTAAACTACGCAGCCGCCAAGGCCGGTCTGGAAGGTTTCAGCCGTGCATTGGCGCGTGAAGTAGGCTCGCGGTCGATTACGGTCAACTCGGTGGCCCCAGGGTTCATCGACACCGATATGACCCGCGAATTGCCTGAAGCGCAGCGTGAAGCGTTGCTGACGCAGATTCCGCTGGGCCGTCTGGGCCAGGCTCAAGAGATCGCGAATGTGGTCGCTTTCCTGGCATCCGACGGTGCGGCATACGTGACTGGGGCTACAATCCCGGTGAACGGCGGGATGTACATGAGTTAAATTGTGACGGATCGCTTCAAAAAAATGTCATACGAGCTGTCTAAAATCCGTTATAAAGCTGCAATCTATTTATAGGCAGATGGCCAATAGGGTACGAGGGTGAAGCTTTCAGTTGAAAAGCTGAAAAGTCTTTCTATACACTTACCCACTGGCCAGCTGCCTGAATTTGTCCATTAGGAGTGAAAACAAGGTATGAGCACCATCGAAGAGCGCGTCAAGAAAATCGTTGCCGAGCAACTGGGCGTTAAAGAAGAAGAAGTGACCAACAGCGCTTCCTTCGTTGAAGACCTGGGTGCCGACTCCCTTGACACCGTTGAGCTGGTGATGGCTCTGGAAGAGGAATTCGAGACCGAAATCCCGGACGAAGAAGCTGAAAAAATCACTACCGTTCAAGCTGCTATCGACTACGTTACTAGCCACCAGGCGTAATAGTTTGTAATCGTCGCTTGCTGTGATGGAAAAACCGCACTGCCCTATGGCGTGCGGTTTTTTCCTTTAAGCCTGATGCAAAGTGTCGTCATTAGAAAAAGGAGAGTGCTGTGTCGCGTAGACGCGTCGTAGTCACCGGTATGGGTATGTTGTCGCCACTGGGTACGGATGTGCCGAGCAGTTGGCAGGGCATTCTGGCTGGCCGCAGTGGTATTGGTCTGATCGAACACACGGACCTTTCTGCCTATTCCACCCGTTTTGGCGGCTCGGTAAAGGACTTCAATGTCGAGGAATATCTCTCGGTCAAAGAGTCCCGCAAACTCGACCTGTTCATTCAATACGGCCTGGCAGCCGGTTTTCAGGCGGTGCGTAATGCCGGCCTGGAAGTCACCGACGCCAACCGTGAGCGCATCGGCGTGGCCATGGGTTCGGGTATTGGCGGTCTGACCAATATCGAAGAAACCAGCCGCACCCTGCATGAGTCCGGCCCTCGCAGAATTTCACCGTTCTTCGTGCCTGGCTCGATCATCAACATGATTTCCGGTTTCCTGTCCATCCACTTGGGTGCCCAGGGGCCTAACTACGCCATTTCCACGGCGTGCACCACGGGCACTCACTGCATCGGCATGGCGGCGCGCAATATCGCCTATGACGAGGCCGACGTGATGATCGCCGGCGGTGCCGAGATGGCCGCCTGCGGTTTGGGCATGGGCGGCTTCGGCGCGTCCCGTGCGTTGTCGACCCGCAATGACGAGCCGACCCGTGCCAGCCGTCCGTGGGACAAGGGCCGCGACGGTTTTGTTCTGGCCGACGGTGCCGGTGCGCTGGTACTCGAAGAGCTGGAGCACGCGAAGGCCCGTGGCGCCACCATCTACGCCGAGCTGATTGGTTTCGGCATGAGCGGTGATGCGTACCACATGACCTCTCCTCCGTCGGACGGCGCGGGTGCTGCACGCTGCATCACCAATGCGTTGCGTGATGCCAAGGTCAACGTTGACCAGGTGCAGTACATCAATGCCCATGGCACTTCGACCCCGACCGGCGACCTGGCGGAAGCCGAGGCCATCAAGTCGGTGTTCGGCGAGCATGCCTACAAGCTGGCGGTCAGTTCCACCAAGTCCATGACCGGTCACCTGTTGGGTGCGGCGGGCGCGGTCGAGGCAATCTTCAGCGTGCTGGCCATCAAGGATCAGGTCGCTCCGCCGACCATCAACCTCGATGAACCGGATGAGGGCTGCGACCTGAACTTCGTGCCTCACGAGCCGCAGAAGATGCCGATCGACGTGGTGCTGTCCAACTCGTTCGGTTTTGGTGGTACCAACGGTTCCCTGGTGTTCCGCCGGTTCGCCGAGTGATGGAGAGCTGGGTCGACGGTCAGCCGGCGGGCGCAGTGCCCCTGAAAGACCGTGGCCTGGCATACGGTGATGGGCTGTTCGAGACCATTGCCGTCAAGGCCGGGCAGCCCGTGCTGCTTGACCGCCACCTGCAGCGCCTTGAAGAAGGTTGCAGGCGGTTGGCGATTGTTGCGGATCAACCCCTGATCCGCAGCGAATTGCTGGCCTACGCCGCTGCCCTGGGTGACGGTGTACTCAAGTTGATCCTGACCCGTGGCGACAGCCAGCGCGGTTATGGCATCAGTGCTGGCGCTCCGGCGCGGCGCATTCTGCAAGGCAGTTCCCCTGCCACTTATCCCCCGGAACATGCAGCGTCAGGCATCCGCCTGTTTGCGTGTACCACGCGTTTGTCCGAGCAACCGTTGCTTGCCGGCCTCAAGCACCTCAATCGCCTGGAACAGGTATTCGCCCGCGCCGAGTGGCAGGATGCCGATCACGCCGAAGGTTTGATGCTGGATATGTCCGGTCGAGTCATCGAAGGCGTGTTCAGCAACCTGTTCCTGGTGTGTGACGGCGTGTTGCTGACCGCTGATCTGAAACGCTGCGGCGTCGCCGGCGTCATGCGGGCCGAGCTGTTGGCCCAGGCGCAGGCGTTGGGCATCCCGACAAGCGTGGCCGATATCAGCTTTGAGCAGCTGCAACAGGCCGATGAAGTCTTGGTGTGCAACAGCGTATATGGCATTTGGCCGGTGCGCGGATGTGCTGCGATGAGCTGGCCGGTTGGGCCGCTCACCCGTAAACTGCAGGGCATTGTTCGCGCACTATTGGATATTTGATTTGAGACGTAAATTTGTATTGTTGCTGGAGATCGGTCTGGTCCTGGCGGGTTTGCTGCTGGGCGCTTCGGCCTGGAAGCTGAACTCGGCCCTTGAACAGCCCCTGAATCTGACCCAGGAGCAATTGCTGGATGTACCGGCTGGCGCGACGCCCACCGGCACCTTCAATCGTCTGGAAAACGACGGCGTGCTCAAGGATGCGTTCTGGTTGCGTCTCTACTGGCGCTTCAACCTCGACGGCCAGCCGCTGCACAGCGGCGAATACCGCATGACCCCGGGCCTCACCGCCGAGGGCCTGATCGGCCTGTGGCAGCGTGGCGAAGTGGTGCAGTACAGCATTACGCTGGTGGAAGGCTGGAACTTCCGCCAGGTGCGCGCGGCCCTGGCCAAGCATGAAAAGATCGAGCAGACCCTGTCCGGCCTGAGTGACAGCGAGGTGATGGAAAAACTCGGCCACCCGGGCGTATTTCCTGAAGGGCGCTTCTTCCCGGACACCTACCGCTTCGTGCGTGGCATGAGCGACGTTGAACTACTGAAAAAATCCTACAACCGTCTGGACGATGTCCTCGCCCAGGAGTGGAGCAAGCGCGCGGCCGATGCGCCGTACACCGACCCCTATCAAGCGCTGATCATGGCCTCGCTGGTGGAGAAAGAAACCGGCGTGCCGGAAGAGCGCGGCCAGATCGCCGGGGTATTCGTGCGGCGCATGCAGATCGGCATGCTGCTGCAAACCGACCCGACGGTGATCTACGGCCTCGGCGAGCGCTACACCGGCAAGTTGACCCGCGCGCACCTCAAGGAAGCCACGCCCTACAACACCTACGTGATCGCCGGCCTGCCGCCGACGCCGATCGCCATGGTCGGGCGGGAGGCGATTCATGCTGCGCTGAACCCGGTGGCGGGCAGCAGCCTGTATTTCGTTGCCCGAGGCGATGGCAGCCATATTTTCTCGGATAACCTGGATGCGCATAACGCAGCAGTGCGTGAGTTCCAGATGAAGCGTCGCGCCGATTACCGTTCCAGCCCGGCGCCGGCGGCAAAGCCTGCGGACGCGCCGCTGGATACGCCCGCCGAGCCGGCTCCGGCACCCGATGACGCCGCGCCGCAAAGCCCGCAATGACTCTGACTAAGGACTGCCTGTGACTGGCTTGTTTATTACCCTGGAAGGCCCGGAAGGCGCCGGCAAGAGCACCAACCGTGAATACCTGGCCGAGCGCCTGCGCGCCGAAGGTATCGAGGTGCTGCTGACCCGTGAGCCTGGCGGCACGCCACTGGCCGAGCGTATCCGTGAAGTGCTGCTGACCCCGGGCGACGAACAGATGAACCCCGACACCGAACTGTTGCTGGTGTTCGCCGCCCGCGCCCAGCACCTGGCCGAAGTCATTCGCCCGGCACTGGCCCGGGGCGCCGTGGTGATTTGTGACCGGTTTACCGATTCCACCTATGCCTATCAGGGCGGCGGCCGTGGCTTGTCCCTGGAGCGCATTGCGGCCTTGGAGACCTTCGTCCAGGGCGATTTGCGGCCCGACCTGACCCTGGTATTCGATCTCCCGGTGGAAGTCGGCATGGCCCGTGCCACCGCCCGGGGTCGCCTCGATCGTTTCGAACTGGAAACCCGAGTCTTTTTTGAAGCTGTGCGCGGCGCGTTTCTCAAGCGCGCCGAAGCCGACCCCGCTCGTTACTACCTGTTGGACGCCGCACAACCGTTGACTCAGGTTCAGCAGTGCATTGACGCCCTGTTGCCGAAGCTTGTGGAGCGTGTCCGTGGCTGAAGCCTATCCATGGCAGGACAGCCTCTGGCAGCAACTGGCGGGCCGTGCCCAGCACGCCCACGCCTACCTGCTCCACGGCCCGGTGGGCATCGGCAAGCGCGCCCTGGCCGAGCGGCTGATGGCCAGCTTGTTGTGCCAGCGGCCCAACGGCCTGGAAGCCTGCGGCGAATGTAAATCCTGCATGCTGCTCAAGGCCGGCAGCCACCCGGACAACTATCTGCTGGAACCGGAAGAGGCCGACAAGGCGATCAAGGTCGACCAGGTGCGTGATCTGGTCAGCTTCGTGGTGCAGACCGCGCAGATGGGCGGGCGCAAGGTGGTGCTGATCGAACCGGTGGAGTCGATGAACATCAACGCCGCCAACGCCTTGCTCAAGAGCCTGGAAGAACCGTCCGGCGATACCGTGCTGCTGCTGGTCAGCCACCAGTCCAGCCGCCTGCTGCCGACCATTCGCAGCCGCTGCGTGCAGCAGGCCTGCCCGTTGCCGAGCGAAGCCATGAGCCTGCAGTGGCTGGCCCAGGCGTTGCCGGACTGCGGCGAGGCGGAGCGCGTCGAGTTGCTGACCCTGGCGGCCGGTTCGCCCCTGGCGGCGGTCAAGCTCCAGGCCCAGGGCGTGCGTGAACAGCGTGCGCTGGTGGTGGACGGGGTGAAGAAACTGCTCAAGCAGGAAGTGTCGGCCACGCAACTGGCCGAAAGCGCCTGGAAAGACATTCCCTTGCTGCTGCTGTTCGACTGGTTTTGCGACTGGTCGAGCCTGATCCTGCGCTACCAGCTGACCCAGGACGAAAACGGCCTTGGGCTGCCGGACATGCGCAAAGTCGTGCAATACCTGGCGCAGAAGAGCGCCCAGGACAAGGTGCTGAACATCCAGGACTGGATCCTCGCCCAACGCCAGAAGGTCCTCGGCAAGGCCAACCTCAATCGCGTGCTGTTGCTTGAGGCCTTGCTGGTGCAGTGGGTCGGTTTGCTCGGCCGCCGTTAATTTCAGTGGCCGACGGGTGTATCGTTGGCCAGACACTTTCCGTGACTCAAGTTGTAGATCCCTATGCTCGTAGATTCCCATTGCCACCTTGATCGCCTCGACCTGGCCCAGCACGGCGGCTCCCTCGACGCCGCCCTTGAAGC
Organism: Pseudomonas sp. KK18; assembly: GCF_037094675.1. Classification (NCBI taxonomy): domain Bacteria; kingdom Pseudomonadati; phylum Pseudomonadota; class Gammaproteobacteria; order Pseudomonadales; family Pseudomonadaceae; genus Pseudomonas; species Pseudomonas sp. KK18. Next base: position 5,472,993 of record NZ_CP146605.1, on the reverse strand, counting down.
TGCGCGCCAGCGCGGGGTAGGGCACTTCCTGTGCATCGGCGTCAGCGCGGAAAACGCCGCCGACGTTAAAGCCCTGGCCGATCGTTATGCCGATGTCGACTGCTCGGTGGGCATTCACCCGCTGGACCTCAAGCCCGGCGAAGCCCCGGCCCTCGACTGGCTGCTCGGTGAACTCAATCACCCGCGCGTGGTGGCCATCGGTGAGACCGGCCTGGATTACCACTACGAACCGGAAGCTGCCGAGTTGCAGCAGGCGTCGTTCCGTCTGCACCTGCAAGCCGCCCAGCAGACTGGCAAGCCGGTGATCGTCCACACCCGTGGCGCCCGTGCCGACACCCTGACCCTGCTGCGCGAAGCCGCGCTGCCCCAGGCTGGTGTGCTGCATTGCTTCACTGAAGACTGGGACATGGCCAAGGCCGCGCTGGACCTTGGTTTCTACATTTCCTTGTCGGGCATCGTGACCTTCCGCAACGCCGATGCCCTGCGCGATGTCGCGCGCCAGGTCCCGGCAGACCGCCTGCTGGTGGAAACCGATTCGCCGTACCTGGCGCCAATTCCCCATCGCGGCAAACCCAACCTGCCGGAATACGTACGGGATGTGGCGGATTACCTGGCGATGCTGCGGGGCGAGTCCTACGAGCGCTTTGCCGAACAGACCACCGAAAACTTCAAGCGCCTGTTCCCGCTGGCCCACGTCGGCCACTGAATCGCAGGCAAAAAAAACCCGGGTTCTGGGGGGTGAATCCGGGCTAAGACCATTAGGAGTAAAACAAGGGTACGCAGTCCGTCGGTACCCAGGTCGACGCGTCACTTGGGGGAGATGCCACGCCGACATTTCAAGTATTGATCAGTATCCGATTCAGTCCAGCCACATCTGATCGTTTTTTAAACAGATTTGGAATACGCCCGCTTCGGTTGAGTTCTCATTGGATGCGATGCACACGCGCCAATCACCTGTTTTATTTCTGACTCGAATCGGCACATTCGTTGGCGTGCTGTAAGTTAAGTGCAAAGGTTGTTCATATAGGCGTTGCCCAACGACCGTTCAGTCGGGATAATCTCGCGCACCGGGTAAAACGTTCCGACAAGCACGGCTTGGGGAGCGAACGCCCTTCCAATATCCATCTCTGCAGACCTTTTTCTTATGCACAAAGAACCCCGCAAGGTCCGTGAGTTTCGCCGCCGCGAGCAGGAAATTCTCGACACCGCACTCAAGCTGTTCCTCGACCAGGGTGAAGACAGCGTCACCGTCGAGATGATTGCGGATGCCGTGGGTATCGGCAAAGGCACCATCTACAAGCACTTCAAGTCCAAGGCCGAGATCTACCTGCGCCTCATGCTCGACTACGAGCGCGACCTGAACGAGCTGCTGCACTCGGCCGATGTCGACAAGGACAAGGAAGCGCTGTCCCGCGCCTACTTCGAGTTCCGCATGCGTGACCCGCAGCGCTACCGCTTGTTTGATCGCCTGGAAGAAAAAGTGGTGAAGGGCCATCAGGTGCCGGAAATGGTCGAGGAGCTGCACAAGATCCGTGCCTCGAACTTCGAACGCCTGACCCTGCTGATCAAGGGCCGTATCAGCGAAGGCAAGCTCGAAGACGTGCCACCGTATTTCCACTACTGCGCCGCCTGGGCGTTGGTGCACGGCGCCGTGGCGTTGTACCACTCGCCGTTCTGGAGCAATGTGCTGGAAGACCAGGAAGGTTTCTTCCAGTTCCTGATGGACATCGGCGTGCGCATGGGCAATAAGCGCAAGCACAGCACCGATTTGCCGAACGCCGAAACGCCGGCCACTTGAATCATTCGCCAGCGTGATGGCGATATGATTTCCTGCCCAGCGCAGTAACCCAGGAATATACTCAGGCAAGGACCTTGCTAAAACTTGATTTTTAAGTCAGGTTTTAGTGCGCCCGAATTATCCTCTGCCGGAGTGATCCATGATCGTTGATCGTCAAGGCAGGCGATTCCGCAATTTGCGGATCAGCCTGACCTCAGCCTGCAATTACGCCTGTACCTACTGCGTGCCCAACGGCAAGCGGCTGGTGGCTGCGCAGGACGAACTGTCGGCCGAGGCGATGGCGCGGGGTGTCGAGTACCTGATCGAGGCCGCCGGCATCGAGCGCCTGCGGATTACCGGCGGTGAACCGTTGGTCAGCCCCAAGCTGGAAGCCTTCATGGGCGCGGTGGGGCAGATGGGGCTCAGTGATATCAGCCTGACCACCAACGGCCAACTGCTGGCGCGCAAACTGCCGCTGCTGGTGGACGCCGGGATTCGCCGGATCAACGTGTCCCTCGACACCCTGGACGCCGACGCCTTCCGCAGCATCGCTCGCGGTGGCGACCTGGCCACCGTGCTCGATGGCATGGACCAGGCGAGCGCCGCCGGAATCAAGATCAAGGTCAACATGGTGCCGCTGCGCGGCCAGAACCTCGACCAGGTGATGCCGCTGCTCGACTACTGCCTGGAGCGTGGCTACGAGTTGCGCTTTATCGAATTGATGCGCATGGGCCACCTGGCCAACGATTCCAACGCGTTCCTGCAGCAATTCGTCAGCCTCCAGCAATTGCTCAGCCTGATCGGCGAACAGTACGAATACCTGCAAGCCAACGCCCCGGTGGACGCCACTGCCGTGCGCTACGAAGTGCCCGGCAAAGGTTTCTTCGGTGTCATCGCCAACGAAAGCGTGCCGTTCTGCCGGACCTGTTCGCGTTTGCGCCTGTCGTCCACCGGCTGGCTGCATGGCTGCCTGTCGTCGAGCAACCGCCACTACGTCGGCGACCTGCTGGACAAACCCCGCCACCAGGCCCTGCCGGCCTTGCAGCGCTTGTTGGTCAAGGCCTTGGGTGACAAGCAGGAAGTGGCCTTCTCCGGCGGCGCCACCATCATGAAGATCATCGGCGGCTAGTCCCGCAAGCTGGCGCAAAATCTGCATCTCGTGCCCATTCGCCGGTTTTCCGTCACCGGCCTTTGGAGAATTAGGATGCGTAGTCTGGTTTTGGTGCTGGCGTCACTCGCGCTGGGTGGCTGCATGACCGTCAGTGATATGGCCGAAGGCACGCGCTATCAGATGAGCGATGCCGGGCTGCTGGACCACAGCGATACTCGCCGCGTCAATTCGGTCCGCATACAGCCGGACTCCTTCGTCTTCATCGCCCAGGGCGCCTTCACCCCGCCGGGCAGTGCTTATCCACGGCCTAACGTGGTGGCCGAGGAAGCCTTCAACGGCTTTGTCGAATATTTCCCGATGGTCCGCCGCGCCCGCAAGCCGGAAGGCCTCGAGCAGGCGATGTCGGAAGCCCGCGCGGCGGGTGCGCATTACCTGCTGTACTGCCGCTTCGCCCAGGCGGATGACCGTATCGGCAACGCCGATGAATGGTCTGACCAGGAGGCGGTGGATCGCCTGGGTATCGACACCGGCACCATTCAGGTCATGTTGATCGAGACCAGCACCCAGTATTTGATTGATACTGTGCGGATTCACAGCCGTGGCGGTTTACTGACGTTCCACGACAACAAGCCTGATGACCTGATCGGCAAGCCCCTGGCGCACTACGCGCGCAGCCTGTTGGGCATGAGCGATCAGTAAGACACAAGGAGAGCAGCATGACCGATTCGGCCAAGGCCAATGACCTGTTGGCGCAATTGCCCAAGGGCAAGGGGCCCGCGCCGGTGCATCTGTGGAACCCGGCGTTTTGCGGCGATATCGACATGCGCATCGCCCGTGACGGCACCTGGTTCTACATGGGCACGCCGATTGGCCGCAAGCCGATGGTCAAGCTGTTCTCCAACATCATCCGCCGCGATGGCGATGATTATTTCCTGATCACCCCGGTGGAAAAGGTCGGGATCAAGGTCGATGACGCGCCCTTCGTCGCCGTGACCCTGGAAGTCGAAGGGCAGGGCGAAGGCCAGGTCCTGCGCTTTACCACCAACGTGGATGAGCAGGTCGAGGCCGGTATCGAGCATCCGCTGCGGGTGGTGATCGACCCGGACACCCAGGAACCCTCGCCATACCTGCGGGTGCGCACCAACCTCGAAGCCCTGGTTCACCGCAATGCGTTCTACCAGCTGGTGGAGCTGGCGGTGACCCGTCCGATCAACGGTAAGAACTGGCTTGGCGTCTGGAGCGGCGGGGTATTTTTCCCCATCGGCCTGGAGCCCTGAGGCTGATTTCTCGTTCTCCCTGAAATAAATCGCTTGCTGTAGCCGGGCGCTTTCGGTTATCAATTTGTACATGATTAGACATGTCCGATTTGATAAGAAAAAACGCGTCGTCGACGAGCTGATCCGCCGTATCGAGGGTGGAGTGATGGCCGACGGTGTCCTGCTGCCGGGCGAGCACCAACTGGCCGAAGAGTTTTCCGTCAGCCGCGGCACCCTGCGTGAAGCCCTGGCCGAACTCAAGCGCCGCAGCTACATCGCCACCCAAAGCGGTGTCGGCTCCATCGTCACCTTCGACGGCATGGTGCTCGACCAGCGCAGCGGCTGGGCCCAAGCCCTGGCCGACACCGGCGCGGTGGTGACCTCCGAAATCCTGCGCCTGGAAGCCGTCACCCGTCCGGACCTGCTCAGCCGTCACGGCAGCGACCAATTCATCGCCCTCGACCGCCGCCGTCGCGCTGCCGACGGCACGTTCGTGTCCCTGGAGCGCTCGCTGATGCCGGCCTCGGGTGGCCTCGAAAGCCTGCCGCAAGTCGGCCTGATCGATAATTCCCTGACCATCACCCTGGCGGCCTATGGCTATGTCGGCGCCACCGGCAACCAATGGATCGGTGCCGAGCCTCTGAACGAAGAAGACGCCCAGCTCCTGGGGCGCCCGGTGGGCACGGTGTTCCTCAAGGCCCTGCGCACCACCTACGACCGCCAGGACCGCTTCATGGAATCCGTCGAAAGCCTGCTCGACCCTCTGCATTTCCGCTTGCACCTTCAATTTGGAACACCGACATGACCGCCACCACCCGCGCCCTCGGCGCCTTCTACGGCCTGGCCTTGGGCGATGCGTTGGGCATGCCCACCCAGTCCCTGAGCCGCGAGCAGGTCAAGGCGCGTTTCGGCGCGATCACCGGCCTGGAAGATGCCGACGCCGATCAGCCGATCGCGCCGAACATGCCCAAGGGCTCGATCACCGATGACACCGAACAGGCCATCCTCGTCGGCCAGTTGCTGGTGGACGGGCAGGGCAGGATTGAACCCACCGAACTCGCCCAACGTTTGATCGACTGGGAAGCGGTGATGCGCGCCAAGGGTTCCCAGGATTTGCTGGGCCCCTCGACCAAACGGGCGATCGACATGATCCTGGCGGGCCATACCCCGGAAGAGTCCGGGCGCTACGGCACCACCAACGGCGCCGCCATGCGTATTACCCCGGTGGGCATCGCGGCGGACGTCAACGACCCGGCGCAGTTTATCCAGGCGGTGATCCAGGCGTGCCAGGTCACCCATAACACCAACCTGGGCATCTCCAGCGCGGCGGCGGTGGCGGCGGTGGTTTCCGCCGGGATCAACGGCGTCGATCTGGGCGAAGCGCTGAACATCGGCACGCAGATCGCCCAGCAGGCGGAAAACCACGGCCACTGGATTGCCGGCGGGCGCATCGCCACCCGCATCAGTTGGGCGCGCACCTTGAGTGTCGACAGCGGCGACAAGGCGCTGTTTACCGACCTGCTTTACGAATTGATCGGCACCTCCGTGGCGTCCCAGGAATCGGTGGTGGTGTCGTTTGCCCTCGCGCAGCAAGTCGCGGTGGGTGAAATGAACGCCATCGAAGCCCTGTGCATGGCCGCCAGCCTCGGCGGCGACACCGACACCATCGCGGCGATTCTCGGCGCGATGCTCGGTGCGTGCCTGGGGATGCAGTGCTGGCCTGAGGCGATGATCGAACAGGTCAAGCAGGTTAACCGCTTGGACCTGGAACCCTTGGTCCAAGGCCTGCTCGAGCTGCGCTGAGCACCGCAGATTAAAAAATGTGGGAGCGGGCTTGCTCGCGAAAGCGGTGCATCAGTGACACATGCGTTGCCTGACACACCGCTTTCGCGAGCAAGCCCGCTCCCACATTGATCCAGTCGAGTCAGGAAGACCGGAACACAGATTCAACTTGCCAACCTGCCACAACCACAAAAAAACAGGCATCAGGAGCACCCCACCATGAGTACGTCCTCTTCCGGCCAAAGCGCCGGGCAATTGGAAACACGCGGCATCGAGCCGGTCCCGGAAGGCGAGTGCAACGGCCATCCGCTGCAACTGTTCTGGGTCTGGTTTGCGGCCAACATCAGCATCCTCGGCTTGCCCCTGGGCGCGACCCTCGTAGCGTTTCGCGGCCTGGCGATCTGGCAGGCAATCATCGTGGCGATCCTCGGCGCCGCCGGCTCGTTTGCCGTGGTGGGCATCATCTCCATCGCCGGCCGTCGTGGCCGTGCACCGAGCCTGACCCTGTCCCGGGCGATCTTTGGCGTACGCGGCAATATCGGGCCGACGCTGGTGTCGCTGATGTCGCGCCTCGGCTGGGAAACCGTCAACACCACTACGGCTGCGTTCGTGCTGTTGTCGTTGTGCTCGATCCTGTTCAACTCGCCGGTTGCCGCCAAAAGCGCGCCGGTACTGACCCTGCTGTTCATTGGCATTTTCGTGCTGCTGACCCTCGCCGTATCGGGCCTGGGCCACGCCACCTTGCTGGTGATCCAGAAGTGGGCCACCTACGTGTTCGGCGCGCTGAATATCCTGGTGGGCGGTTTCCTCTGCGCCACCATCGATTGGAGCGCGGTGTTCAACGCCACGCCTGCGCCGTTGAGCGCGATGATCATCGGCGTCGGCACCATGGCCGCCGGTACGGGTATCGGCTGGGCCAACGCCGGTGCCGACATGTCGCGCTACCAGCACCGCAGCGTCAAGGCCGTGCGCCTGGTGGCCTCCGCGGCATTCGGTGCGGGGATTCCGCTGGTGCTGTTGATCACCCTCGGCGGTTTGCTGTCGGTGGGCAACAACGACCTGGCGTCGGCCACTGACCCGATCATCGCGATTCGCGACATGCTGCCGACCTGGATGGCGGTGCCGTACCTGATCACCGCGTTTGGCGGGCTGTTGCTGTCGAATAACCTGTCGGTGTACTCGGCGGGGCTCACCACCTTGACCCTCGGTTTGAAGGTCAAGCGCGTGCACGCGGTGATCGTCGACATCGTTGCGATCTTCGCCGGTTCGATCTACTTCATGCTGATCGCCGACAGCTTCTACGGCCCGTTCATCACCTTCATCTCGTTGCTGGCGGTACCGATCACCGCCTGGGTCGGGATCTTTGTCGTCGACCTGATTCATCGCCACTACTACAGCCCCAAAGACCTGCTGGACGTAACGCCAAGCAGCGCCTACTGGTACCGTGGCGGAGTTGAATGGCGTGCGTTCGGCGCCTGGGCGATTGCGATCGTGCTGGGCTTCAGCTTCACCACCATCGGCACCACGGCCGAGAACATCTGGTTCGCCGGTCCGCTGTCCGATTCGTGGCTGGGCCACAACGGCCTGGGCTGGATCGTCACCTTCCTGGTGGCCGGCGGGATTTATGCGGTACTGGGTGGCGCGGCTGATCGTCGCCCGGCTTTGGTAGAGAGCGCTAATGTCTAGATTGCTGCACAGCGGCCAGGTCATCGTTGACCTGGTCATGTCCCTCGACACATTGCCTGCCACCGGTGGCGATGTATTGGCCAACTCCGCCAGCTTCGAAGCCGGCGGTGGCTTCAACGTGATGGCCGCGGCCCGACGCAACGGCTTGCCGGTGGTCTACCTGGGCCGCCATGGCACCGGCCGCTTCGGCGACCTGGCGCGCGCGGCGATGCAGGCCGAGGGCATTGAAATGGCCCTGGCCGCCAGCGACGACAAGGACACAGGCCTGTGTGTGTCCCTGACCGAAGCCACTACCGAGCGCACCTTCATTTCCCATATTGGCGCTGAGGGTGACTTGCTGGCGCAAGACCTGGCCAATGCGGTACCACGCGACGACGACTACGTGTACGTCAGTGGCTACAGCCTGCTGCTGGAAGGCAAGGCCCAGGCGTTGCTCGATTGGCTATTGGCATTGCCGCGCCAGATCACGGTGGTGTTCGATCCGGGCCCGCTGGTGAAGGCACCGGACTCGGCCTTGATGGTCGCCCTGTTGCCGCGTATCGATATCTGGACCAGCAACGGTCCGGAAGCGCTGGCCTTTACCGGCGCGAGCGATCTGGCGGGGGCATTGCTCAAGCTCAACGAGCACTTGCCCGCCGACACCTTGCTGGTGGTTCGCGATGGACCGAATGGCTGCTGGATCAGCCGTAATGGCCAGGCCGAGCATGTGCCGGGATTCAAGGTCCAGGCGGTGGACAGCAACGGTGCCGGCGATGCTCACGCCGGGGTGTTTATCGCCGGCCTGGCCAATGGTTTGGCGCCAGCTGTCGCGGCACGTCGCGCGAACGCGGCGGCGGCCTTGGCGGTCACGCGCTGGGGGCCGGCCACCTCACCGGGCACGGCTGAAGTGGATGCGTTGTTGAGCGAGGGCTGATTCGGCAGAATAGTCGCCATTCAGCACGGAGCAGCGTCATGACTCAGAACATCTACGACACCGAGGTTTTCTTCGAGGGCTACAGCAAAATGGGCCGCTCGGTAGAAGGCCTCGCCGGCGCTCCGGAGTGGCCGGCTTTGCAAGCCATGCTACCGCCGGTGCCGGGGTTGAAAGTGGTGGACCTGGGTTGCGGTTACGGCTGGTTCAGTCGTTGGGCCCAGGAGCAGGGCGCCGAACAGGTGCTGGGGCTGGATGTCTCGCAAAAGATGCTGGCGCGGGCCAAGGAGATGACGTCCTCTTCGGCCATCACCTACGGCATCGCCGACCTGGAAAAACTCGACCTTCCGAATGCCGCTTTCGACCTGGCCTACAGCTCATTGGCGTTTCATTACATCGTCGATCTGAAAGGCCTGTTCGCGCGCATCCATCAAGCGCTGGTCCCGGGTGGGTGGTTGGTGTTTTCCATCGAACACCCGATCTTCATGGCACCCCGGCAACCGGGCTGGCTGATTGATGAGCAAGGGCGCAAGAGCTGGCCGGTGGACAGCTACCAGTTGCAAGGACCACGGGTGACAAACTGGCTGGCGGAGGGTGTGATCAAGCAACATCGCACCGTGGGCACGTTGCTGACGCTGTTGATCCAGGCGGGGTTTACCCTGACTCATGTCGACGAGTGGGGCCCGAGCGAAGCGGACCTGAAAGCCCGTCCCGCACTGGCAGAAGAGCTTGAACGCCCAATGATGCTACTGGTGGCCGCCCACCGCTGATTCCGTGGCTGCAAACCCGATCAAAAAATGTGGGAGCGGGCTTGCTCGCGAATGCGGTGGGTCAGCCAATGAATCTGGCACTGATACACCGCCTTCGCGAGCAAGCCCGCTCCCACATTTTGATTCGCGTTAACCGGCCTTTTTCAGCGCCTCAATCAACTCATCCTTGCGCATGGTCGAGCGCCCGGGAATGTCCTTGGCACGCGCTTCTCTCAGCAAGCTTTCCTTGGTCTGCGTACTCAGCGAAACCCGGCTGTTACGCGGATGCCCCTCACGGCTGGCAGCAGCCCGCTTGGCCGACTCATGCCGGTCCTGGGACTTCTTCGCCGGCGCCTTGCGCTGGCCTGAACCGCCGGCCTTTTCGCCGCCGCCAGACTGCTTGTTGACGGTGGCCCAGGCCCGCGCCTCGGCTTCTTCTTTCGACAAGCCCTGGTGCTCATAACTCGCTTCGATATGGGCGGCCTTGCGCTTCTGTTCGGTGGTGTATTTGGCTTTGCTTCCACGAGGCATTGCGATACTCCTTCTGGCCCTCATACAAGATACGAGGGCCAGACCAGGCAAGGTGTGTTACTGGCCCGCTTCGCTTTCAAGCTTGCGAGCCGCTTCCACGCCGGACGCGGTGAGCTTGATCGGCAGGTTCAGCGAATGTTCACCGGCATCGTTGCAGGTCACATGGCCTTCCTTGATCCACCCGCGGTCCTGCAAGGTGGCCAAGGCGCTGGCCACCACTTTTTCACCTCGGTAGTTGTCCAGCACTTCTTTGCCCAACCCACTGGGATGAGCGTGGAGCAGACGGGTGAGGACTTCTTTTTCAAGGTTGTGATCGACGTTCATGCATACCTCTTCACTGGGAAATGGTTGGGTGTTCGTCTTTCTTGCGCATTAAGGCGCTGGCTGTTTTGGCGCGCCGGGGATGTTGGAGTCATCGCCTTTATTGATCGAGGGCGAAGTGGCACCTGGGCCCATTTTGCCGTTAGGCACCGCACCGCTGTTGCGATTGGTGTCGTCGCCCTGGGTGCGTGGGTCCCTGCTGTTGTCGATGATGGCGCCGCCGTTGGTGTCCATGCCGGTACCCATCGAGTCCTTCGACTCCTGAGCGGCCGGGTTGGGCGGGCTGCCGACAGGGTCGGTCGGGCCGGTGCTGGAACCTGTGGAGGCGGCAAAGCTGCTCAGCGAAACAGCAGACAGCAAACCGGTGAGGGCGAGGGCGGCAAATTTGGAAGTCGTCATGATGGTGTCTCCATATGATTAATGTCCTTACCTGATATTGGTCCGCCCCCGTTTGTGATTCGTGCCTCGATACCGACGAACGGTCTTAGGTCGCTTGTAAGATTTTGTGTGACGAGATTCGGCGCCAGATCAACCGCGCCACCGTGATCAGCCAATTGAGCAGCGCCACCGCCAGTACGCTCATCAACAGGGTCGGCATGCCGTATTCGACGATGACCTTGCCCGCCAGCAGCGGGAAACCGAACACCCCGATAAAGTACGCCAGGCTGAACAACAGCAACGCCTGGGAGGTGGTGCCAGCGGGTGCCTCGTTCGCAGCCAAACCATTGATCACCGAATACGTCAGGCCGTAACCGACGCCCAGAGTGACGGCTGCCAGCAGGTAGCTGTAGTTGCCGCTGACCCTGAACCCGAACAGGAAAATCGACACCAGCATCAACCCCGACAACACACACGCCGCCCAATACGGATCACGCTTGACCACGATGCCGGCGATCAGCAGGCGGCTGGTAATCGCCGCACTCATGAAGCCCAGGAAGAACAGCGAATAGTCCAGCCCGTGCAGCGTTGCGTAGCTGGTCTGGAAACTCGACAGCCCGCCAAACACGCAACCGCCGAGGCCCACCATGATGATCGCGAACACCGCCCGGGACGACAGCACCTTGCGTGTCGCCGACCAGGAAATCTTCGCCGCCGGCGCGGTGTGTTGACTCAGCGCGCGACCCAGTCGCCAGAAAATCAGCACACCTACCAAGCTCGCCAGCGCTGCTATATGAAAGGCCGCCGTCAGCGAAAAATCCAGGGCACTTGCCGCCCGCCCCAGCAGTGGCCCGGAGCCGATTCCGGTCATCATGCTGCCCGACAGCAGGGCAAAATACTTGGCCCGTTGCGCCGGTTCCACCAGCATCGCGACGATGATCGGCCCCAACGTGTAGAACACGCCCCAGCCCAATCCCAACGACAAGCCAAAGAACATCAAGCCCTCGCCGAACCCCGGCGCCAGCGCAAAGCCCAGGCACGCCACCACCAGCAATACGCCGAGCAGGGCGATCGACCTGGCAGCCCCCAGCAGGTCGGCCAGATGCCCGGAAACCAGCACCGCCACAAAGGTGCTGAGCATCGCCATGGAGATCACGCTGCCGGCGTCGTGTTCGTTGCCTCCGCGCGAATGGATCAGCAGCGACAGCAAGAATGTCGAGCCATAGGACAGGGAAAGCAGGTAGCTGGCGAGGCAGAAGAGGGCGAACAGTTTTCCGCCAACCGCAGGTGAGGCGTGCATGGAAGAGCCTTGCGTCTGTTGGATTTATGCCCAACTTTTTACCATGCACGGCACGTGGGATTGTTCTGTGGTTCGCGGCGCTTGCGTTAGCCCGCAGCGGAGTATGGCGTGCCTATTTCTTCGATGAACATGTTCATGAAACCCTTCAACCGCTCATGGCGCGCCAGGGCCATGCGTTGCCCCGTCGGCGTCTGAAATCCGCCCGCCAGATGCAGCAGCTTGGTCTGGAAATGGTCGAGGCAAAAGCGCTTGTCGTCGTACTCGCGATGCTGCGCCGTTGGGTCAGCTGGGTCATACAGCCCGCTGCCCATGCGCCCGGCGATGTAAAATGTGCGGGCCACGCCGATCATGCCGAGGGAGTCCAAACGGTCGGCATCCTGCATGATTTTTGCCTCGAGCGTCACCGGAATAAGGCCCGCCGAAAAGCTGTGGGTCTCGATGGCGTGGGTCACCGCTGCAATCTTCCCGGGCTGCCACGCCAGCCCCTGCAAAATCTCCCCGGCCTTGTCTGCCGCCAGTTTCGAAGCCTTGGACCGCAACGGCGAATTCTTCTCCACTGCCACGCAGTCGTGCAGCAACACGGCTGCCAGCAGTACCTCGGGATCGCCACCTTCTTCAGCCTGGATCAAGCGCACGTTGTGCCATACCCGCTGCAAGTGGGACAGGTCGTGGGCGCCGTCTTCGGAAGGCTCAAGGGCGTGAGGCAATAACGTCGCGGCGAGGTCGGTCAAGGGCGTGAAGGGCATGGGGATTCTCAAAGGTCGATGGCCTGCAGGTTAGCCGCGAATCAAATTGCACTGCAATCGGTCATTAAAGCGCCTTAGTATGTGTGCTCTCTTTCCCTGACAAGGCCTGCCCATGACCATCGAGATTCGCCCCGCCGTGCCCAGCGATGCTGCGCAGATCCTGACCTTCATCACCGAGCTTGCCGACTATGAAAAAGCCCGGCACGAAGTGATCGCCAGCGTGGTGGACATCGAGCGCAGCCTGTTCAGTGAAGGTGCCACCGCCCACGGCCTGATCTGCCTGCGCGACGGTTTGCCGATCGGCTTTGCGGTGTTCTTTTTCAGCTATTCCACGTGGCTGGGCAGCAACTGCCTGTACCTCGAAGACCTGTACATCAACCCCGAGCAACGCGGTGGCGGGGCGGGCAAGAAGTTGCTGCGCCACCTGGCGAAAATCGCCTGCGACAACGGCTGCGGGCGTTTCGAGTGGAGCGTGCTGGACTGGAACGAGCCGGCCATCGCGTTCTACAAATCCATCGGTGCCCAGCCCCAGGAAGAGTGGGTACGCTACCGCATGGAAGGCGACGCCCTCAGGGATTTCGCACAGGGTTAAGTGTGCATAAAGGACCGGCTTTTAAAGCCGGTTTTTTTATATATTTGCTCACTATATGGGATGATAATTTATATATTGAGATGTTCCGGTTTCTGGGTTTATAGTCTTGCGCATCAGCACTCACTACCAAAAACAAAACAGGTGAAGCGATGCAGGCACAACCGTTGTCGTTACCTCCGGTGCCCGAGCCGACTTACGGCGAGCGACTGAAGAACAAAGTCGTGGTCATCACCGGTGCCGCCCAAGGCATTGGCGAGGCTATCGTCGCCTGCTTCCAGGCTCAGCAGGCGCGCCTGGTGATCGGTGATATCCAGGGCGAGAAGGTCGAGCAGGTCGCCGCCCACTGGCGCGAACACGGCGCCGAGATCTACGCACAACCTGTCGACATCACTTCCAAGGATCAATGGCGCGCCCTGGTGGACGTCGCTATCGAACGCTTTGGCCGCGTCGATGTGCTGGTCAATTGCGCCGGCGTCAACGTGTTCCGCGACCCGCTGGAAATGACCGACGAAGACTGGCGCCGCTGCTTCGCCATCGACCTCGACGGCGCCTGGTACGGCTGCCGTACCGTGTTGCCGCACATGATCGAGCAAGGCATCGGCAACATCATCAACATCGCCTCCACCCACTCCAGCCACATCATTCCCGGCTGCTTCCCGTACCCGGTGGCCAAGCACGGCTTGCTCGGGCTGACCCGCGCGCTGGGCATCGAATACGCGCCCAAGGGCATCCGCGTAAATGCCATCGCGCCGGGCTATATCGAAACCCAACTCAACGTCGATTACTGGAACGGCTTTGCCGACCCGCACGCCGAGCGCCAGCGTGCCTTCGACCTGCACCCGCCCAAGCGCATCGGCCAGCCGATTGAAGTGGCGATGACGGCACTGTTTCTTGCGACCGATGAGGCGCCCTTTATCAATGCCACCTGCCTGATGATCGATGGTGGGCGGTCGGTGATGTACCACGATTAAAACTTTTCCAAATAACAAGAAGAGGTGGTTCATGCTCAAGAAAACACTAGGCACCCTTGCCCTCACGATGGCGCTCAGCGGCCTGGCCTCTGCCGAAGAAGTAAAGATCGGCTTCCTGGTCAAGCAGGCGGAAGAGCCCTGGTTCCAGACCGAATGGGCCTTCGCTGAAAAAGCCGGCAAGGACCATGGTTTCACCGTGATCAAGATCGCCGTGCCCGACGGCGAGAAAACCCTGTCCGCCATCGATACCCTGGCCGCCAACGGCGCCAAGGGTTTCGTGATCTGCCCGCCGGACGTGTCCCTGGGCCCTGCGATCATGGCCAAGGCCAAGCTGAATAACCTCAAAGTGCTGGCGGTAGACGACCGCTTCGTCGACGCCAAGGGCAAGCCCATGGAAGACGTGCCTTACGTCGGCCTGGACGCCTACAAGATCGGCCAGAAACAAGGCGAAGCCATGGCCACCGAAGCCAAGCATCGCAACTGGGACTGGAAGGACACCTACGCCGTCATCAATACCTTCGACGAGCTGGAAACCGGCAAGAAGCGCACCGACGGTTCGGTAGAAGGCCTCAAGGCCGCCGGCCTGCCGGTTGACCATATCCTGTTCACCGCGCAGAAAACCCTCGACGTGCCGGGCGCCATGGACTCCACCAACTCGGCCCTGGTGAAACTGCCCAGCGGCGCGAAAAACCTGCTGATTGGCGGCATGAACGACAGCACCGTACTGGGCGGCGTACGCGCCACCGAAAGCGCCGGCTTCAAGGCCACAAACGTGATTGGCGTGGGCATCAACGGCACCGACGCCATCGAAGAACTGAAGAAATCCGACACCGGTTTCTACGGCTCGATGCTGCTCAGCCCCGATGCGTCCGGCTATAAAACCGCGACCTCGATGTTCGAGTGGGTGACCAAAGGCACTGAGCCTGCCAAGTTCACCGCACTGGATAACGTGACCCTGATCACCCGCGCCAACTTCAAGGAAGAGTTGAGCAAGATCGGTCTGTGGAAATGAACAGCGCCGCAGCAGAAAGCCTGCGCTTCAACGGCATCGGCAAGGAGTTTCCCGGGGTGAAGGCCCTGGCGCAGATCAGCTTTGAAGCGCGGCCCCATTCGGTGCATGCGCTGATGGGCGAGAACGGCGCGGGCAAGTCGACCTTGCTGAAAATCCTCGGCGGTTTTTATCCGCCCAACAGCGGCAGCTTGCAGTTGGGCGAACGCAGCGTGAGTTTCAAGTCGGCGGCCGACAGCATCGCCAGCGGCATCGCAGTGATTCACCAGGAGCTGCAACTGGTGCCGGAAATGACCGTCGCCGAGAACCTGCTGCTGGGGCATATGCCGTCGCGCTTTGGCGTGGTCAATCGCGGGGCGATGGTGCGCAAGGCACGGGAACTGCTCAAGGGCCTGGCGGATGAAATCGATCCGAACATGCGCCTGGGCAGCCTGTCCCTCGGCCAGCGGCAACTGGTGGAAATCGCCAAGGCCATGTCGCGCAACGCCCATGTGATTGCGTTCGACGAACCCACCAGCAGCCTCTCGGCCCGTGAGATCGAGCGGCTGATGGTGATCATCGCCCGACTGCGGGATGAAGGCCGGGTGATCCTCTACGTGTCGCACCGCATGGAAGAAGTGTTCCGTATCTGCGATGCGGTGACGGTGTTCAAGGACGGGCGCTTCGTGCGCACGTTCGAGGACATGACGCAGTTGAACGTCGACCAGTTGGTCAACTGCATGGTCGGGCGCGATATCCAGGATATCTACGACTACCGGCCGCGCGAGCACTGCGGTGAAGCGCTGCGAGTCGAAGGTTTGCTCGGGCCGGGGTTGCAGGAACCGGTGAGCCTGCAGGTGAACAAGGGCGAGATTCTCGGGCTGTTCGGCCTGGTGGGGGCCGGGCGCACAGAGTTGTTGCGCCTGCTCGCCGGGCTGTCCCGCAGCACCCAGGGGACCCTGGTGCTGCATGGCCAGGCGCAGACGTTCAAGACACCACGGGATGCGATTGCGGCGGGGGTGTTGCTCTGCCCCGAGGACCGCAAGAAGGAAGGCATCGTGCCCCGCGCAAGCGTTGCAGAGAACATCAATATCAGTGCGCGGCGCGACCATGCGCGCTTCGGCTGGCTGATCCAGGGCGGCTGGGAACGCACCAACGCCCAGCGGCAGATCAGCGCGCTGAACGTGCGCACGCCGTCGGCGGACCAGCCGATTCTGTTCCTTTCGGGCGGCAATCAGCAGAAGGCGATTCTCGGCCGCTGGTTGTCGATGCCGATGAAAGTGTTGCTGCTGGACGAGCCGACCCGCGGCATCGATATCGGTGCCAAGTCGGAGATCTACCAGATCATTCACAACCTGGCGGCCAGTGGCATCGCGGTGATCGTGGTGTCCAGCGACCTGATGGAAGTGATGGGCATCTCCGACCGCATCCTGGTGATGAGCGAAGGCGCCCTGACCGGCGAATTGACCCGCGATCAAGCGGACGAAGCACGGCTGCTGCAACTGGCTCTTCCGCGTACGCGGGACTGAAGAATACGAGGTGGGTATGTCACAGGTAAAAACTGCAAGAAGCTTCTGGCCGGGGTTCAACCAGCGCAAGTTTCTCGATGATTGGGTCATGCTGCTGGCGGCCTTGAGCATCTTTGTGCTCAGCGCCATCTTCATCGACAACTTCCTCTCGCCGCTGAACATGCGTGGCCTGGGGCTGGCGATTTCCACTGTGGGGATTGCGGCCTGCACCATGCTGTTTTGCCTGGCGTCGGGGCACTTCGACTTGTCGGTGGGTTCGGTGATCGCCTGTTCGGGCGTGGTGGCGGGGATCGTGATTCGCGACACCGACAGCGTGTTCTTCGGCGTGTCGGCGGCGTTGGCCATGGGCCTGGTGGTGGGGCTGATCAACGGCATCGTGATCGCCAAGCTGCGGATCAACGCGTTGATCACGACGCTGGCGACGATGCAGATCGTGCGTGGGCTGGCGTATATCTTTTCCAACGGCAAGGCGGTCGGCGTGATGGACGAAAACTTCTTCGTCTTTGGTAACGGCCAGCTATTTGGCGTGCCGGTGCCAATCGTCATCACCGTGCTGTGCTTTGTGTTTTTTGGCTGGTTGCTGAACTACACCACCTACGGGCGCAACACCATGGCCATCGGCGGCAACCAGGAAGCGGCGCTGTTGGCCGGGGTGAATGTCGATCGCACCAAGATCATCATCTTTGCCGTGCACGGCGTGATCGGCGCGTTGGCCGGGGTGATCCTGGCGTCGCGGATGACCTCGGGGCAACCGATGATTGGCCAGGGGTTCGAGCTGACGGTGATCTCGGCGTGCGTGCTGGGCGGGGTGTCGCTGAGCGGCGGAATCGGGATGATTCGGCATGTGATTGCCGGGGTGCTGATTCTGGCGATCATCGAGAACGCGATGAACCTGAAGAACATCGACACCTTCTACCAATACGTGATTCGCGGCTCGATCCTGTTGCTGGCGGTGATTATCGACCGCATGAAACAGCGATAAAAAGGGCGCCACACGACCAATGTGGGAGCGGGCTTGCTCGCGAAAACGGTGTGTCAGTCAGCGTATGCATTAACTGGAAAACCGCATTCGCGAGCAAGCCCGCTCCCACATTTTGATCTCCCCTGTTTTGCTGGTCCGCATTTGCCATAATGCTCGCCGTTTTCGTACTTCCCAATAGGCCCGATATGCAGGAAAACGCCCAAACTCCCGTCAAAGAAGCCGCGCCCACCGGCACTCAAACCCTGCTTCGTGGCCTGGGCGTGGTGCAGGCAGTGGCGGCCGGTGCGCGGGATCTGAAGGAAATCGCCAAGCGCATCGGCACCACCCGCAGCACCACTCACCGCCTGGCCAGTTGCCTGGTGGAAGAACGCTACCTGCGCGTAGTGCCGCAAGTCGGTTATCTGCTGGGCCCCAAATTGATCGAGCTGGGTTTCCAGGCCCGTGAAGAACTGCCTTTGGTCAGCCTGGCAGTGCCGTATCTGGACGAGTTGTCGGCGTTGACCGGCGATACCATCCACCTGGCTATCCGCGAATACGACGACGTGCTGTACCTGCACAAGAACCCTGGCCGCAACGGCCCGGAAATGCGCTCGCGCGTCGGCCATCGCATGCCGCTGGCGCGCACCGGGATCGGCAAGGCGTTGTTGCTGGATGACAGCGTGGAAGAGTGGCAGCGCCTGTATCAGGTCAGCTTGCCGACGGGCGGGAAGAATCTGCAGTGGCCGCAGCACCCCGAACAATCCTGGGCGCAGTTTGAACAGCGCATGCAGGAATACGTGGCGGGCGGTTATGCATTCGATCTGGAAGACAACGAACCGTCGATCCGTTGTGTCGCGGCACCGGTGCGCGATGCCAGCCGGCGAATCGTCGCCGGCATCAGCATCGCCAGTACCGTGCCCTACATGCCGCTGGAGAAAATGGCCGAGCTGATCCCTGTGATCAAACAGGTCGCAGCACGGCTGTCAGCGGAGTTGGGCGCGAAGGCCTGATCAGGCCGTGATCGTTCCCATGCTCCGCGTGGGAATGCCGCTTCGGACGCTCCGCGTCCAGCACTTGAGCCCTGCGCAACGGTGACGCAGAGCGTCACAGCATGCGTTCCCACGCAGAGCGTGGGAACGATCATGATCAGGCCTTCAGGGTCGCCATGTCGATCACGAAGCGGTACTTCACATCACCGGCAATCATGCGGGTGTAGGCTTCGTTGATCTGGCGGATGTCGAGCATCTCGATGTCGCAGGTGATGCCGTGCTCGGCGCAGAAATCCAGGACTTCCTGGGTTTCGGCAATGCCACCGATCAACGAACCGGCCAGCACCTTGCGGCCCATCACCAGCTTGGCGGCATTGACGGGCGGGTCGACCGGCTCGATCAAACCTACCAGGATGTGCACGCCGTCAAAGCGCAGTACGTCGAGGTAGGGATTCAAGTCGTGCTGCACCGGAATGGTGTCCAGCAGGAAGTCGAAATGCCCGGCAGCGGCTTTCATCTGGGCTTCGTCGGTGGACACGATCACGTGGTCGGCGCCCTGGCGACGGCCTTCTTCAGCCTTGCTCGCGGAGCGGGTGAACAGCGTCACTTCCGCGCCCATGGCCTTGGCGAACTTGATGCCCATATGGCCCAAACCGCCCATGCCCAGAACGCCAACCTTGTCGCCAGCCTTCACGCCGTAGTGCTTGAGCGGCGAGTAAGTGGTGATGCCGGCGCAGAGGATCGGCGCGGCGCTGGCCAGGTCGAGCTTGGCCGGGATCTTCACCACGAAGTGCTCGCTGACCACGATGCTGTCGGAGTAGCCGCCCATGGTGTTGCTGCCGTCGACCCGGTCCGGGGTGGCGTAGGTCATGGTCGGGCCTTCGAGGCAGTATTGCTCGAGGTCCGCGTGGCAGGCGTCGCAGTGACGGCAGGAGTCGACCATGCAGCCAACACCCACCAGGTCGCCGACTTTGTGCGCGGTGACGCTGGCGCCGACGGCGGTGACTTTACCGACGATCTCGTGGCCCGGCATCAGCGGGTACACGGCAATGCCCCATTCGTTGCGTGCCTGGTGGATGTCGGAGTGGCAGACGCCGCAGTAGAGAATTTCGATCGCCACGTCATCGACGCGCGGGCTACGGCGTTCGAAGGACATGGGGGCGAGGGGAGTGGTGGCCGATTGAGCGGCATAACCGATGGCGGTGTACATGGAGAAACCTCGCAGGTGCAGTAACAGGTGAGGTGGCGCATTCTCCGCGCCGTGCCTGGGTGCGGCCATGGCGATTGCT
Organism: Pseudomonas sp. KK18; assembly: GCF_037094675.1. Taxonomy (NCBI): domain Bacteria; kingdom Pseudomonadati; phylum Pseudomonadota; class Gammaproteobacteria; order Pseudomonadales; family Pseudomonadaceae; genus Pseudomonas; species Pseudomonas sp. KK18. Next base: position 5,453,127 of record NZ_CP146605.1, on the reverse strand, counting down.
CCGAGTCTCATGCCTATTCGTCCGGGAGTGCACCTGGATTGGATCGTTGTGGCGCCAGACCTGCGATGATGGTCTCATCCCCTTTTTCGCGAAGTTTTTGCCATGTTGTTGACCCGCCATGTCGATGCCAATGCCGCGTTGGTTGCCTTGATCGAACCCCTGACACCCCGTGATGGGTTCTCGCCCACGAACCTGCCGGGCGTGCAGGTATTGCGTGCCAGTTGCGATGTGGCGCGGGGCCCGCAGATTTATGAACCGAGCCTGATGATCGTCGCCCAGGGCAGCAAGGTCGCGTACCTGGGCCCGCGTACCCTGGAGTACGGCGCGGGGCATTACCTGATCCAGGCGATGCCGGTGCCGTTCGAATGCGAGACTTTTGCCATGCCGAATGCACCGCTGTTGGGGGTGACGGTGGGCATTGATCGGGTGGTGCTGGGTGAGTTGGTGATGGCGATGGGGATCCAGTCCGGGCCACCCCCGGCAGCCCAGACGTTGGAGTCCATGAGTTCAGTGGTGCTGGATGACGCCATGCGTGGCTGCGTCGAACGGCTGTTGCAGTGCCTGCACGATCCGCTGGAGAGTCGGATCATGGGCCCGGCGCGGGTTCGGGAATTGTTGTTCACCGCGTTGCGTGGGCCACAGGCGGATGTGTTGCGCGCGCTGGTGGAGCAGCAGGGGCAGTTTTCCCGAGTGGCGACCTCGTTGAATCACCTGCATGCCCATTACGCCGAGCCGCTGAATATCGAGACCTTGGCGGGTTATGCGCACATGAGCGCGTCGACCTTTCACGAACACTTCAAGCGCTGCACGTTGTTGTCGCCGGTGCAGTACCTCAAGCGTCTGCGGTTGCTCAAGGCACAGCAGTTGCTGTTGGTGGAAGGCATGGGCGTGGCGCAGGCGGCCCACAGTGTGGGGTATCAGAGCACGTCGCAGTTCAGCCGGGAATACAAGCGCTACTTCGAGCGCAGCCCTGGGGATGAGCGGGCGGCATAACTCTCCCGGGCACAATTCGGTCAAAAATGTGGGAGCGGGCTTGCTCGCGAAATCGGTGGTTCAGCCAAAACATCTGTGACTGATACACCGCTTTCGCGAGCAAGCCCGCTCCCACATTTGACCGAGTCGATGGGTCTTTTTCCGGGCTACAAAAAAGGCCCCCATTTGGGAGCCTTCTGTTCAAGCAGCGGATTTACATATTCGGGTAAGTCGGCCCACCCGCACCTTCCGGCGTCACCCACGTAATGTTCTGCGAAGGGTCCTTGATGTCACAGGTCTTGCAGTGCACGCAGTTCTGGGCGTTGATCTGGAAGCGCTTCTCGCCGTCTTCCTTGGTGATCACTTCATACACGCCGGCCGGGCAGTAGCGCTGCGCCGGTTCATCGTAGAGCGGCAGGTTGGTGCCGATCGGGATGCTCGGGTCTTTCAGCTTCAGGTGGCACGGTTGTTCTTCTTCGTGGTTGGTACCGGAGATGAACACCGAACTCAGCTTGTCGAAGCTCAGCTTGCCGTCGGGTTTCGGGTAGTCGATCTTCTTGCTGTCCTTGGCCAGCTTGAGGCAGGCGTAGTCCGGCTTGGTATCGTGCAGGGTAAACGGCATTTTGCCGCCGAGGATGTTCTGGTCGAACCAGTTGAAGCCGGCACCAATGATCGGGCCGAACTTGTGCATCGCCGGGCCGAAGTTACGGCTGGCGAACAGTTCTTCGTAGAGCCAGCTGTTCTTGAAGCTGTCGACGTAAGCGGTCAGTTCGTCACCGCCTTCGGATTCGGCGAACAGGCGGTCAGCCACGGCGTCAGCGGCGAGCATGCCGGACTTCATCGCGGTGTGGCTGCCCTTGATCTTGGCGAAGTTCAGGGTGCCCAGGTCGCAGCCGATCAGCGCGCCGCCCTTGAACACCATTTTCGGCAGCGAGTTCAGGCCGCCTTTGCAGATGGCACGGGCGCCGTAGCTGATGCGTTTGCCGCCTTCCAGGTACTGGGCCAGCACGGGGTGATGCTTGAGGCGCTGGAACTCGTCGAACGGCGACAGGAAGGTGTTGCTGTAGGACAGGTCGACGATCAGGCCGACGACCACCTGGTTGTTTTCCAGGTGATAGAGGAACGAACCGCCGGTGTTCTCGGCGCTCATGATGTCCAGCGGCCAACCGGCGGTGTGCACCACCAGGCCTGGCTGGTGTTTGGCCGGGTCGATTTCCCAGATTTCCTTCAGGCCGATGCCGTAGTGCTGGGCGTCGGCGTCGCTGTCCAGGTTGAAGCGCTGGATCAGTTGCTTGCCGATGTGGCCACGGCAACCTTCGGCGAACAGCGTGTACTTGCCACGCAGTTCCATGCCCGGGGTGTAGACGCCTTCTTTCGGGTTGCCTTCACGGTCGACGCCCAGGTCACCGGTGATGATCCCGCGCACCACGCCGTTTTCGTCGAACAGTGCTTCCTGGGCGGCGAAGCCCGGGTAGACTTCCACCCCCAGGTTCTCGGCCTGCTGGGCGAGCCAGCGGCACAGGTTGCCCAGGGAAATAATGTAGTTGCCTTCGTTGTGCATGGTCTTGGGCACAAAGAAGTCAGGCACCTTGGTGGAAGCTTCGCTGGAGCGCAGTACATAGATGTCATCACGCACAACAGGGGTGTTGAGCGGTGCACCGAGTTCTTTCCAGTCCGGGAACAGTTCGTTCAGGGCACGGGGTTCAAACACGGCACCGGACAGGATATGAGCGCCGACTTCGGAGCCTTTTTCGACCACGCAGACGCTGATTTCCTTACCGGCTTCGGCGGCCTTCTGCTTCAATCGGCAGGCGGCAGACAGGCCTGCCGGGCCAGCGCCGACGATGACCACGTCGAATTCCATGTATTCGCGTTCCACAGGCTATCTCCTACTCAAGGCTCAACGGCTTTTTTTTCTAATGGGTGGAGGTTCGGTAATCCGTCCCACAATGCCTGCATCAATCTCATGCAAGGGGCAGGGAACGACCCACCTTTCTCTCTAGGTGGCGCATTATATCTACACCACTCTCAGCGTCCAATACAAACGTTTGTTTGAATTGCCCGCAAGCTAGGTAAATCAAAGCAACGCGGCTTATAACTGACCATTTTGGCGTATTGACCGGAATAGGCGTTCCGGTCAATATACGGTCGGTTTTGCGCATCCCGTAGGCAGACTGTGGGTTTCAAGGCCACCTCGAAAGACAGGCTGAAGGTAAATAAGGGTGACGCGCGAGCCACGATGGCGCGCAGTTTACACGCCACGATAATGAATGACCTCTCAGTCACCACTGACGAACGGTCATCACTCCCGTGAGCAAGGTCCCCCGCCGACGATTGCCGGTGTTTTTGGAGGTGCCCTTGTGTGCCGATGAGCATCAAACCGCCAGGTTCGCCTAGGCGACTTTCTTTTCACCGGAGAGTAACGAGGAATCCATGAAGGTTCTTGTAGCTGTCAAACGCGTTGTCGATTACAACGTGAAAGTTCGCGTCAAGGCGGACAATTCCGGCGTCGACCTCGCTAACGTCAAGATGTCGATGAACCCTTTCTGCGAAATCGCCGTGGAAGAAGCCGTACGCCTGAAAGAGAAAGGCGTTGCGACTGAAATCGTCGTCGTTTCCATCGGTCCGACCACTGCTCAAGAGCAGCTGCGTACCGCCCTGGCGCTGGGTGCCGATCGCGCCATCCTCGTCGAATCCGCTGAAGAGCTGACTTCCCTGGCCGTTGCCAAATTGTTGAAAGCCGTTGTCGACAAGGAACAGCCATCGCTGGTGATCCTCGGCAAACAAGCCATCGACAGCGACAACAACCAGACTGGCCAGATGCTGGCTGCACTGACCGGTTACGGCCAGGGCACCTTCGCCTCGAAAGTCGAAGTGAGCGGCGACAAGGTTGCCGTGACCCGCGAAATCGACGGCGGCGCGCAGACAGTTTCCCTGAAACTGCCGGCCATCGTCACCACCGACCTGCGTTTGAACGAGCCGCGCTACGCGTCCCTGCCAAACATCATGAAAGCCAAGAAGAAGCCTCTCGAAGTGCTGACTCCGGACGCTTTGGGCGTTTCCACCGCCTCCACCAACAAGACCGTAAAAGTCGAAGCACCGGCTGCACGCAGCGCGGGCATCAAGGTCAAGTCGGTGGCTGAACTGGTCGAGAAACTGAAAAACGAAGCGAAGGTAATCTAACCATGACTATCTTGGTAATCGCAGAACACGACAACAAGGTCGTGGCTCCGGCCACCCTGAACACTGTTGCCGCCGCCGCCAAAATCGGTGGTGATATCCACGTCCTGGTCGCTGGCCAAAACGTTGGTGCCGTGGCTGAGGCCGCTGCCAAAATCGCTGGCGTGAGCAAAGTACTGGTTGCCGATAACGCAGCCTACGCTCACCAGTTGCCGGAAAACGTTGCGCCGCTGGTAGCAGAACTGGGCGCTGGCTACAGCCACATCCTGGCTGCCGCCACCTCCAACGGCAAAAACATCCTGCCGCGCGTTGCTGCGCAACTGGACGTTGACCAGATCTCCGAGATCGTTTCGGTAGAAAGCGCCGACACCTTCAAGCGTCCGATCTATGCCGGTAACGCCATCGCTACCGTGCAGTCCACTGCGTCGGTAAAAGTCATCACCGTGCGTGCCACCGGTTTCGACCCGGTTGCAGCTGAAGGTGGTTCGGCTGCGGTTGAAGCTGTGGCTGCTGCCCACGACGCTGGCACTTCCAGCTTCGTTGGCGAAGAGCTGGCCAAGTCCGATCGTCCAGAACTGACCGCTGCCAAGATCGTCGTTTCCGGCGGCCGCGGCATGCAGAACGGCGACAACTTCAAGCACCTGTACGCCCTGGCCGACAAGCTGGGCGCTGCGGTCGGCGCTTCCCGCGCTGCCGTCGACGCAGGTTTTGTACCGAACGACATGCAGGTCGGCCAGACCGGCAAGATCGTTGCGCCACAGCTGTACATCGCCGTCGGTATCTCCGGCGCGATCCAGCACTTGGCCGGTATGAAAGACTCCAAGGTGATCGTTGCGATCAACAAGGACGAAGAAGCACCGATCTTCCAGGTGGCTGATTACGGCCTGGTGGCGGACTTGTTCGAAGCCGTACCCGAGTTGGAGAAGCTGGTCTAATCCAGCCGCTTCACTTATAAAGAGCCCGGTCTTTTGACCGGGCTTTTTTTTGCCCGGTAATTTTTCAACTGGAGAACCCTGCCATGGAATTGCGTCCCTGGACTGTACTGCTGGCCCTGTCACTGCTGCCGACGGTGTCGCTGGCGGCGGGCAAATGTGATCGGCTGGTGATCACCGGCAGCCCGGACGCCCCGCCTTATCTGTGGCGTGATCCCCAGGACCCCACGCACTTGATCGGCGCCACCGCCGACATGCTGCAGCAAGTGGCCAAGGACCTCGGGGTGAAAATCGACCTGCTGTACGGCGGCAAACGTTCCCTGGCGCTGGAAGAAGTGCGCAGCGGGCGCATGGACATCCTCGCCGACGCGCCATTGACCCTCGACGCCCTGGACTCCCTCGACTACATCCACCCGGCATTGGTGCAAACCGATTATCTGGTCTGGACCCGCAAGGATTCCTCCCTGGCCTACAGCCAGGCCAGCGACCTGCAGGGCCACAAGGGCGCGGTGTCGGAAAGGGCGCGCCTGAGCCGCGACTTTGAAACCTTCGCCGGTGAGCAACTGACCCTGCAGCGCCTGCCCAGCCTGACCCCGGCGTTCCAGAAACTGCTATTGGGAGAAGTGGACTACGTGCTCGCCGGACGTTATTCCGGCATGGCCATGGCCCAGACCCTGGGCATGAGCAACGACCTGGTGGCGCGGGAAATCCCCATCGACCAGCCGGGCCTGTACCTGGCCATTTCCCACAACTCCGCCTGCAACGATCCGTGGTTGCGCGGACAGCTCGCCAAAAAGATGACAGAATTGCCCGCGTCCGGTCTGGCGGAAACCGCGCTGCAGAGCAATCTTGAGCGCTGGAAAGCGCAGTTGCAGCAACCCGTCGGCACCCCAACAAAGTAGGGATTTTCAGTGACTATTCGACCTCTTTTCGCGGCCCTCGCCGTTGTAGCTCTGGCGGGATGTGCAGCCGATCCTGCGCCGAATGAACAGATGCGCCTGACCCAGCAAGCCCTGGAACAAGCCAGCGCCGTGGGCGCCGTTGCCAGCGATTCGCCCGAGCTGAAGCTGGCGGAAGACAAGTTCACCCAGGCCCGTGCCGACATGGCCGATGAATCCTACAAGGACGCCCGCATGCAGGCTGAAGAAGCCGAGCTGGACGCCCGCCTGGCGGAAGCGCGGGTGCTGACCCGCAAAAGCCAGGAGCAACTGAACGTGCTCAACACCCGCATCACCCGCCTGCGCAAGCAGTTGCAGTTGGGAGACGCCCAATGAGCCCGTTGATGCGTGGGTTGAGCTGTGTGGTGTTGCTGGGCAGTGCGCTGGGTGGTTGTGCGACCCATCCCGACAGTAACCTCGCCTTGCAACAGGCCAGCACTGACTTCCAGAAGGTCAAGGAAGATTCGAATGTGCTGCGTATCGCACCCAAGGACGTGATTCGCGCCGGTGAGTCCCTGGCCCGTGCCGACCGTTTCTCCAGCTTCTGGGGCAGCGGCGCCGATGTGGCGCATTACGCCTACCTGAGCCAGCGCTACAGCGCGATTGCCCGGGAACACACCGAGCAGGCACTCAATCAGGAGCGTGGGGTCAAGCTGGAGCTGGAACGCCAGCGCCTGCAACTGGCCCTGCGTGAAGCCAAGCTCTCCAGCGTTCAGCAACAGGGCAAATGGATTGAGGCGCAGATATCCAGCCTGACCACCGTCCAGCCTGATCGCGGGCTGGTGATGACCCTGGGTGACGTGCTGTTCGATACGGGTGATGCAGAGCTGCAAAACTCGGCCAACCGCACCGTGCTCAAAGTGGTGCAGTTCCTGCAACTGAACCCCAAGCGCGTGGTGCGCATCGAGGGTTACACCGACAATACCGGCGGCGAACAGGAAAATATCAAACTGTCCCGGGACCGCGCTCAAGCGGTTGCGGATGTACTGAGCGACCTGGGGATCGACGAAAAACGCATTCAGGTCGAAGGCTACGGCGATCAGTATCCGGTCGAAGCCAACGCGTCTGAGCGGGGCAGGGCGCAGAACCGTCGGGTAGAAATTGTGTTCTCCGACGAAAAAGGCCAGCTGGGCGCTGCTCGCTAAACCTGATTCTCAAGGTGAAAGGTGATTCCTGTGGGAGCTGTCGAGCCCCAGCGAGGCTGCGACAGGATCGCCTCGGTGCACCTGCGAGACCGCAGCGCCTGCATCGCAGCCTCGCTGAAGCTCGACAGCTCCCACATAAGCCCGGTCGCTGATCGGGTTTTTTATGCCCGCGATTCAGTTCGCAACCCTTACAGTTTTTTCTATCACTGCCGCCCGCGCTCGACTATTGTGGCAACTGTCCCCGTACACTTCTAAACTGTGCCGGTATGTTTCACACAAAAATAAAATACCCGTGAAATCGAGTGCTGCGTCATGACCAATCTGTTGCTCTACCAACGTATCGCCCAGCAGCTGGCTGAGGATATCCGCCGCGGTGTCTATCAACCGGGCGAGCGCGTGCCTTCGGTACGCAAAATGAGCTCCCAGCTCAACGTCAGCCACGCCACCGTGTTGCAGGCCTACGCGAACCTGGAAGACCAGGGTTTGATTCGCGCGCGGCCGCAGTCCGGGTATTACGTGCACCAGACGCCGGCGCTCACTGCGCCCACGCCGGACATCGCCCGGGTCGAGCGTCCAGGGTTGGTCACCCGCAGCAGCATCATTCAACAGGTGTTGGTGGAATCCCGTCGCGAAGGCGTGTTCCCGCTCGGCGCCGCCGTGCCGAGTGTCGACTACCTGCCTGTGCGCGCGCTGCATCAGCAACTGGCCAAGGTCACGCGTTTCCAGAGCCCGCGGGCGTTCAGTTACATGTTCAGCCCGGGTTTCGAGCCGCTGCGGCGCCAGGTGGCGATCCGTATGCGCGATGCCGGGGTGGTGGTCGACCCCTCCGAAGTGGTGATCACCCATGGGTGTGTCGATGCATTGCAGATGTCGCTGCGGGTGCTGACCCGCCCCGGCGACCTGATCGCCGCCGAATCGCCGACCTATTACGGCTTGCTGCAACTGGCCGATCTGCTGGGCCTGAAGGTCATCGAAATCCCCAGCGACCCGGCCACCGGCATGAGCCTGGAAGCCCTGCAACTGGCAGCCAACCAATGGTCGATCAAGGCCCTGGTGCTGACCACGCGCCTGAGCAATCCCCTGGGCGGCACCATGCCCGAAGAGCGGCAGAAACAGTTGCTGCGCCTGGCCTCGGATTTCGATATCCAGGTGGTCGAGGACGATATCTATGGCGAACTGATGTTCGAACTGGGCCGCACCAAGGCCCTGAAAGCCTACGACCGTCTGGACCGGGTCATCTATTGCTCGAGTTTCTCGAAGACCCTGTCACCGGGCATTCGCATTGGCTGGATGATTGCCGGCAAGTACCAGCAGGAAATCCAGCGCCTGCAAATGTTCAGCACCCATTCGGCCTGCAGCGTGACCCAGATGGGCACGGCGGCGTACCTGGAGAATGGCGGTTACGACCGCCACCTGCGCTATATCCGCCAGGAGTACCGCAAGAACCTCAGCGCGTTCCAGCTGGCCGTGCAGCAGTATTTTCCCGAAGGCACCCAGATGACCCGCCCGACCGGCGGTTTTATCCTGTGGGTCAGTTTGCCTGGACGGGTCAATACCCAGGAACTGCACGTGCGCGCCTTGCAGCAGGGCATCAGCATTGCACCGGGGCTGATCTTCAGTAATACGGAACAGTTCAACCACTGTATTCGCCTGAACTGCGGCACCCCGTGGAACCGCGAGGCGGAGCGCGCCTTGATGACCCTCGGGATGCTGGCAAGCCAGTTATGCCAGGAGACTGCGGCGGGTTTTTGAGGCATGGAAAGGGGACATGACGGGTAGCTGGCTAATTACCATGCTTGTCATACCGTCCTCAACAAGCGAGCATATGGCCTTCTGCCGTTAATGCTGCTGGCGATATGACTTATACCTTTCCTGCTGCCCTGCTGATCTGCGTGTTAAGCCTGTGTAACGCTGGCGCTGTCCTGGCGGCTCCCGCCGGTGAAGCGGCACCTGCTGCCAGCTCCCAGCAAACGGTGCCGGCGAAAAAAGCCGCTGCGGCCAAGAAGGCACCGGTCGCGAAGAAAGCCCCCGCAAAGAAAGCAACGCCGGTGAAAAAACGTGCGCCTATCGCCAGCAAGTCAAAGTCGGCCCACGAAGTCGCCAAGACGCCGCTGCCGCCTGCAGAGCTGGATTTGAGCCTGCCGTCGAACATGGTCCGCCACCTGCAACCCCTCGGCACCATGCCGCAGCCGAAGAACGTGCCGCTGCTGCCGCCGATGTTTGCCGAAAAGCCCACTGACAACAGTGCCTTCCAGATCAACGGGCGCCTGCTCAGCAATGAAATGCAGCTGCAACTGCGCAACGAAGAACGCCGCGAAGTTGAAGGTGCGGCGCTGGATTTCCAGTTCAAGCAATAAACCCGACGAGTAAACGTGACGCGCACCCCTGACCTTCTGTCGCAGACTGGTCAGTCACTTTTGTTTTCGGTGAAAAACCCCTGTTAAGCCAATTTAAAACGTCTGTTTAAGGGCGTAGTCTTACGTGGCCATCAACACTTGAGTTGTCGAGGATCTGTTCGTCATGAAATGCCGTGAAGGCTGTGGCGCTTGCTGCATTGCCCCATCCATCAGTTCTCCGTTGCCGGGAATGCCTGCCGGCAAACCGGCGGGCGAACGCTGCCTGCATCTTTCGGTCGAACAACTGTGCCAGTTGTTTGGCCAGCCTGAGCGGCCGGCAGTGTGTAGTTCGTTCCAGGCGGATATCGAGGTCTGCGGCAGTAGCCAGGCAGAAGCGATCAGGTTGATCGGCTGGTGGGAACAGATGACGGCGGCTTAGTGGGCTGTTCAAAGTACTGAACTTCAACAATAAGGAATAAGACCATGGGTTCACTGAAACGAATTGCTGTGTTGTGCGGTTTTACCGCGTTGTTCGCTGCCGCAGCGCATGCTGAAGACTGGCAGACGGCCAAGGATGAAGACGGCATCAAAGTGTCCTTGAGTGAAATTGCCGGTTCCAAGTACAAGGCTTATCGCGGTGTGACGACCATCAAGGCGCCGCTGGCCAAGATCCAGGCGCTGCAGGAAGACGTGGCGGGGGCCTGTTCCTGGATCCACGAATGCAAGTCGCAGAAACTGCTCAAGCAGGAAGGCGACAAGAGCTGGACCTACACCCAGTTCAAGGCACCGTTCCCGGTGACCGATCGTGACTCGATCCTGGAAATCACCACCACCAAGGCTGCCGATGGCACCGTCACCCGCAAGCTGTTGGAAGTGCCGACCTACCAGCCAGAAGTCAAAGGCTACGTGCGCGTAGCCCAGGTCGATGGTTACTGGAAACTGGTGCCTAAAGGCGACAACCTGACCGAAGTGACCTACCAGGTGCACACCGAGCCAGGTGGCAGCGTGCCGTCTTGGTTGGCCAACAAGTTCGTGGTGGACGCACCGTTCAACACCTTGAAAGCCCTGAAAGAACACGCTGAAAAATAACTGCAGTTGATCAGGTGCCTCCTGCCTTGAGTGGAACGATTTCCAGGCCCTCAAGGTCCAGATAGATGTAAGCCCACCCATGGGTTTTATCGAGGAGGCTCTGATGCCAAAGTGGAACGTTTCCTTCACCAATGATCATGGTGAGTCGGTAGTCGAGCAATTCGAGTGCGAGCAGAAACCCACGCTTGAAGAAGCCGCGCGCCTGGTTCGCGCCCGCGTATCACCGGTGCTGGAGGAACTGGATCTCAACGATCTGGAGGGGCGTATTGCCGAACCCACGGTCAAGATTCTGAAAGATCAAAACAGCATCAAAGACCTCAAGGTCGACCCCGCCGCCTGAACATTCCCTGTACGCCTTTAAACAGACTCTGGTGGAGGTGATAGCTTCGCGCTACTCTGCAATGGAGATCAGCGAATGAATCGCTAAGGTCTGGTCTTGTCAGCTACATGCTTGTCTCCCAGCGGCGACGTCACTGCCGTAACACCCGCGTCCTTGCAGCGCGGGCCTTGGGAAGCACGGAAAGTCTATCCATCGGTTTGAGGAGGACGTTTCATGAGCACAGCCTATCAAGAAGACATCAGCACCAACGTGTTGCGCCGCATGAAAGAGGGCGGCTTTGACTTCTCGCGTTTCCACCCCATCGAGTTCTACGCCATTTTCCCGGATGAGGAACGTGCGCGGCGGGCTGCGGGTCGGTTTCGTGGGGAATCCCTGAATGCTCAGGTCAGCGCGCGGGATGACGGCGCCTGGTACCTGGAATTGAGCAAAATCATGTTCGCCACCTACGACGGCATAGGAGACTTCGAGCAGGACTTTGAGGCGGTGGTCGAGCCCTTGGGCGGAATCATCGAGGGATGGGGCGTGAAACAGGAGGTGCGTGGGTTACCCATGTAGCGGCATGAGCAATAACACAGCGTATCGGCTGACCTTTGGGTCGGCCGTTTTTGTTTCTGGCGCGGGAAAAATCCTGCGCAAAAAAAAGCCACCCGAGCAGGGTGGCCAAAGGGAAGATCGCAAAGGAGGAGAGCGATTCGGTACAAGCGGTAATGCGCAATGGATGAAGCTGTAGGACGCGTCCTGTTCAGCTGATGGAGGTGATTATCCGCGGGGTTTGCCGGGCAGTGAAATCAACTCTGACTATGCTGGTGATAGTCATGGCCTGCATTGCAATGAGGCGCCGCCCATGACAGCGGGCATTTGCTGCACCGGGACGGTGCGATGAGACCTGCGTCTATATCCAACTGATTGATACTTAAGTGTTTATGCCGCTGGCACGGGCCTTGCGATGGTTCTGGCGTCCGGGTGACAAGGAGTACGGCATGATCCGCACTTATTACGATGAGATGTACGACGGGGCAGGGCAGGTGCGCCCCCATTACCGCGAATTTGCCCGCTGGTTGGCCGACACGCCGGCCGAACTGCTGGCCCAGCGCCGGCGTGAAGCCGATTTGCTGTTTCACCGGGCCGGTATCACCTTCACCTTGTATGGCGATGAGCAAGGTACCGAGCGCCTGATCCCCTTCGACACGATCCCCCGCAGCATCCCGGCCAGTGAATGGCGGATCGTCGAGCGCGGCTGCATCCAGCGGGTCAAGGCGCTGAACATGTTTCTCGCCGACCTCTACCACGAACAACGCATTATCAAGGCCGGGATCATCCCCGCCGAGCAAGTGCTGGCCAACGAGCAATACCAGTTGGCGATGCAGGGCCTGGACCTGCACCGGGATATTTATTCCCACATCTCAGGTGTCGACCTCGTACGCGATAGCGACGGCACTTACTACGTCCTCGAAGACAATCTGCGCACCCCCAGCGGCGTGAGCTACATGCTCGAAGACCGCAAGATGATGATGCGCCTGTTCCCCGAACTGTTCGCGGCCCAGCGCATCGCGCCCATCGACCACTATCCCAACCTGTTGCTCGACACCCTGAAAAGCTCCAGCCCACTGGATAATCCCAGTGTGGTGGTGCTGACGCCTGGGCGTTTCAACAGTGCGTTCTTCGAGCATGCATTCCTGGCCCGGGAAATGGGCGTGGAACTGGTGGAAGGCGCCGACCTGTTCGTGCGTGATGACCGCGTGTTCATGCGCACCACCGATGGTCCCAAGGCGGTGGATGTGATCTACCGTCGCCTCGACGACGCGTTCCTCGACCCGCTGGCCTTCAACCCGGACTCCATGCTCGGCGTACCGGGCCTGCTGGCGGCTTATCGCTCGGGCAACGTGGTGTTGGCCAATGCCATCGGTACCGGGGTGGCGGATGACAAGTCGGTGTACCCCTTCGTCACCGAGATGATCCGTTTTTACCTGGATGAAGAACCGATCCTGAAGAATGTTCCGACGTTCCAGTGCCGTAATCCCAGTGAACTGTCCCACGTACTGGCCAACCTTCCGGAGCTGGTGGTGAAAGAAACCCAGGGCTCCGGTGGCTATGGCATGTTGGTCGGCCCGGCCGCCTCGGCGGCGGAAATCGAAGCCTTCCGCGCACGCATCAAGGCCAAGCCCCACGCCTATATCGCGCAACCGACCCTGTGCCTGTCGACATGCCCGACCTTCGTCGAAAACGGCATCGCCCCACGGCATATCGACCTGCGCCCGTTTGTGTTGCAAGGCAAGGAAACCCGTGTGGTGCCCGGCGGCCTGACTCGTGTGGCGCTGCGGGAAGGCTCGCTGGTGGTCAACTCGTCCCAGGGCGGCGGCACCAAAGACACCTGGGTGGTCGAGGATTGAAATATGTTGAGTAGAACTGCCTCGGATTTGTATTGGATGTCGCGCTACCTGGAGCGCGCGGAAAACCTCGCGCGGATGCTCGATGTCAGTTATTCGCTGTCGCTGATGCCCCAGGACGGGCGCGGCGATGGCCTGCATGAACTGGCGATGCCGCTGCTGATCACCGGCACCCTCGACGATTACCGCGAGCGCCACGGTGAACTGCACGCCGAACGCCTGCTGCACTTCTTCGCCCTGGATGCTGCCAACCCGGCCAGCATCTACAGCTGCCTCGGCGCTGCACGCGCCAGTGCCCATGCCGTGCGTGGGCGAATCACCGCCGACATGTGGGAAAACATCAACGCCACCTGGCTGGAGATTCGCGACATCGCCCAGCAAGGCCTGAGCCGCTACGGCATGAGCCGGTTCTGCGAGTGGGTCAAAGAACGTTCCCACCTGTTCCGCGGTGCCACCTACGGCACCATCATGCGTAACGACGCCTTTCGTTTTATTCGCCTGGGCACCTTTATCGAGCGCGCCGACAACACCCTGCGCTTGCTCGACGCCCGCTATGAAATGGCCGGCGACCAGGCCGAAGCGGTCACCGATGGTACCGCCCATGCCTACTATCAATGGAGTGCGTTGTTGCGGGCGTTGTCGTCGTTCGAGGCCTACACCGAAATCTACCGTGATGCCCCGGGCGCCCGACAAGTCGCCGAGCTGTTGCTGCTGCGCGCCGACGTGCCGCGGTCGCTGCGGGCCTGCAGTGAAGAGATCGACCAGATCCTTGGCAGCCTGCCCGGCATCAACGGTCGGCCGGCCCAACGCCTGGCAGCGGAAATGGACGCACGCCTGCGCTATACCGCCATCGACGAAATTCTCGAGGAAGGCCTGCACGCTTGGCTGACCGACTTCATCCCGCTCGTGCGCGAGTTGGGCGATGCTATTTACAGTTCCTACCTGGAGGCGGCATGAGACTTTCCATCAGCCACGAAACCACCTACCACTACGAAGACCAGGTGCGTGCCAGCATCCAGTACCTGCGGCTCACGCCCCACGACAGCGAGCGCCAGCATGTCCTCAGTTGGCAGTTGGACTTGCCCCGGCCGGTACGGGCGCAACTGGACCCGTTCGGCAACATCCTGCACGTGTTGAGCCTGGACGAGCCCCACGAAGCCATCATCATTGGCGCCCGTGGCCAGGTGGATATCGACGAATTGCGCGAGGCCGAACATGAAAGCCAGTCGGCCTTCCCGTTCCTGCGCTGCACCCGGTTGACCGAGCCGGACGAGGCCCTGCGCAGCTTTGCCGAAAAGCATTGCCATCAACGCCGCGACCGCAGCGCATTGATCGACCTGATGCACGCGCTGAACCAGTACATGACCTATTCGCCGGGTTCTACCGAAGTCGACACCTGTGCGGCCAAGGCGTTTGCCGGGCGTGCCGGGGTGTGCCAGGACCACACCCACGCCTTCCTCGCCTGTGCCCGCAGCCTGGGGATTCCGGCGCGTTATGTGTCGGGGTATTTGTACAGCGAAGACTGCGAGCACCTCGCCAGCCATGCCTGGGCTGAAGCGTGGCTGGATGACGCCTGGTACAGTTTTGACGTGACCAATCAACTGGCGCGGCCGGAGCGGCATTTGAAGCTGGCGGTGGGTCTGGATTACCTGGACGCCTGCCCGGTACGAGGCATGCGTCGTGGGGGAGGGCATGAGCAAATGCATGCGAAGGTATTTGTAGCGCCGACACCGGTGATATCGGTGCAGCAGCAGTAGGATCCAGGGAGAGAGGGAGCTCTGTGTAGCAGGAAAGCTCTCCGTGCCAGGACAGCTTTTTGTGGCGAGGGAGCTTGCTCCCGCTGGGCTGCGAAGCGGCCCCAAGGCATGCCCCCGAGTTCTGTCTGGAGAAATGCGATTGTCTGATTGGGGCTGCTGCGCAGCCCAGCGGGAGCAAGCTCCCTCGCCACAGATTTACCTGAGCCTTAAGGCTGCTTTCTGCCCGCCATATGCTTCAAATACCCCACCAGCAGATCCAGGTCCGCATCCGGCACCACGCTGGTGGCAAACGCCGGCATCTTCGCCTGTGGCCAGTGCCGCATGCTTTGCGGATCGCGGATGTAGCGCTTGAGGAAATCCCCGGCAAAATATTCAGTGGGGTTGTAAGGAATATTCAGGTCCGGCCCCACCTGCGCATCGCCGGCCCCGTTCAGGCGATGACATGCCAGGCAGTTCTTCTGGAACAGTGCGAACCCCTGATTCACCGGGTCATTCGCCGCCAGTTTCGGATCCGGCAACAAAGCCGGGAAGCGCTCCGCCACCGTCTTCAACTGCTTGATCCCGGAAATCTGAAACGGCCACTGCTCAGGGCTGATATGCCCGGCTTGTGGATCGGTCCACACCAGATAAAACGGCCCGGCACTGGGCTTGCCGTCTGCCAGTGGCGGCCACGGATGCGCCGGATCTTCCACCGCCAGCCAGGCCCGCGCGCCGCTTTTTGATAGCAGCGGTGCCGCCGTCAGTTCCGCGGCAAAGCCGTCGAGGGCCACTGCCTGCAGATGGTTTTCCGGCGTGATGTCCGGCAACAGCGCTGCCAATGGCACTGCGCGATACGTCATGTTGCGCTTGTAGGAAACGTCATCAACGATCTGCACCGTCTGCACATCCGGACGCTTGAGCAGTTCGGTGGTTTCCCAGGTTTTGCTGGCGTGATTCAGCTCGACGGTCAATTTCGCGGCGTGCGCCGGCAAGGCCAGCAGCAGGATCAGGAGGACGATGATCTGTTTCAAGGAAGGGCCACATATCGGAAAAGGCGGTGGAACTCACGATACCGCAAAATCACAAAATCTCGGCGCGCAAAACGGCAGCCCCTGACGGGATCGCTATACGCAATATCCCGAAAGGCGCTGCCAAAGGCTGCGATCCTGGCGCTGTGTCTGCGCAGAATGTGGGGTGTGAGAGGTCACCCAATGACCTTGGTGAGGTTGGGCAAGATCAGAATCAGGGTGGTGGCGAACAGAATAAGTCCCGCCTGACGTACTTTCGAATGCTTGAACATGGCTGACTGCCTTTTGTTGTTATTCCTGAGCGTCAAATGCGTGCCGGTCGATTCAACTATGACGGTGCTACATGACTCTTTTCTTACAGTTCCTACAGGTGCTCCAGCAAAACCCGGCAGCAACCTTTAACTTCTCTTACAGATTCAACCTTAGAGCCCTCGTTCTACATGGCTTAGATCCATTTCATCTCATCAACTTAATAAAACTTATTAAAAAGGCATGAGGCCAATTGCCAGCCAGACGCCAGCCCTACGGCTAGACAGCTAAAACGATTAATCAGCCGATTCCCGTAGCCTCCTACCGTTCGTCTGAGCGTGAGCGTCAAGGTCAATGAGCGGTTCGGTCATTGAATCCGGCGCCCCGGCGCCTAAGGTAAGGGCACGATTCGTTGCATAGTGATTCGAGGACGTCATGACCCAAGCTTTGATCTTTGATGCGATACGCACGCCCCGGGGCAAAGGCAAGGCGGATGGCGCCCTGCACAGCGTCAAGCCGGTGAACCTGGTGGCCGGTTTGCTGACGGCACTGCAACAGCGCACCGACCTCGACACCCGGCAAGTGGATGACATCGTCCTGGGCTGTGTCACACCGATTGGCGACCAGGGCGCCGACATCGCCAAGACCGCCGCCTTGGTGGCGGACTGGGATATCAGCGTCGCCGGTGTGCAGATCAATCGGTTTTGCGCCTCGGGCCTGGAAGCCGTGAACCTCGGCGCGATGAAAGTGCGCTCCGGCTTTGAAGACCTCGTGGTGGTGGGCGGCGTCGAGTCCATGTCCCGAGTGCCCATGGGCAGTGACGGCGGCGCCTGGGTGCTCGACCCGCAAACCAATATGCACAGCCACTTCACCCCGCAAGGCATCGGTGCCGACCTGATCGCCACCCTGGAAGGCTTCACCCGCCAGGACGTCGACGCCTTTGCCCTGCACTCACAGCAGAAAGCGGCGCGGGCCAGATCAGACGGTTCCTTCAACAAGTCGCTGATCGCCGTGCAGGACCAAAATGGCATTGTGCTGCTGGATCAGGACGAATTCATCCGTGCCGACTCCACCCTCGAAGGCCTGGGCAAACTCAAGCCCAGCTTCGAAATGATGGGCCAGATAGGCTTCGACGCCACGGCGTTGCGGGTCTATAGCCACGTCGAGCGCATCAACCACGTGCACACACCGGGCAACAGTTCCGGGATCGTCGATGGCGCGGCGCTGATGCTGATCGGTTCTGAAGCCAAAGGTCGCGAACTCGGCCTGCAACCCCGGGCGCGGATCGTCGCCACCGCTGTCACCAGTACCGACCCCACCATCATGTTGACCGGCCCGGCACCGGCAACCCGCAAGGCACTGGCCAAGGCGGGTTTGCGGGTTGAAGACATCGACCTGTTCGAGGTCAACGAAGCGTTTGCGTCGGTGGTGCTCAAGTTCATCAAGGACATGGGCATCGACGCCGCCCGGGTCAACGTCAACGGTGGCTCCATCGCCATGGGCCACCCGCTGGGCGCCACGGGCTGCGCGATTCTCGGCACCTTGCTCGATGAGCTGGAGGTGCGCCAGCAGCGTTATGGCCTGGCCACCCTGTGTGTCGGCGGCGGCATGGGTATCGCCACTATCATCGAACGCCTCTGAGCCTAAGGAATCAGTCATGACCGATGCCATTCGTTACGAAAAGGGCCAGGACCAGATTGTGGTGCTGACCATCGACATGCCCGGCCAGAGCGCCAACACCATGAACGGGGTGTACCGCGAGGCCATGGCGGCCACCGTCGCCCGGCTGGACGCCGAGAAGGATTCGATTGCGGGCGTGATCATCACCTCGGCGAAGAAGACCTTCTTTGCCGGCGGCGACCTTAATGAACTGATCAAGGTCGACAAGCCCCACGCCAAGGATTTCTACGACAGCGTGCTGGTGCTGAAGGCGCAACTGCGCACCCTGGAAACCCTCGGCAAACCGGTAGTGGCCGCGATCAACGGCGCAGCGCTGGGCGGTGGCTGGGAGATCTGCCTGGCGTGCCAGCACCGTGTGGCGCTGGACCACAAGTCGGTACAGATTGGCCTGCCGGAAGTCACCCTCGGGCTTTTGCCGGGTGGCGGCGGTGTGGTGCGCATGGTGCGGATGCTGGGCCTGGAAAAAGCCTTGCCCTACTTGCTGGAAGGCAAAAAGATTACGCCGCAGCAGGCGCTGCAAGCCGGGTTGATTGATGAGCTGGTGGCAGACCGTGACGAGCTGCTGGCCAAGTCCCGGGCGTGGATTCTGGCCAACCCCGAGGCGAAACAGCGCTGGGACATCAAGGGCTATCAGATCCCGGGTGGTACGCCGTCCAACCCGAAAGTCGCGCAAATGCTCGCCATTGCGCCATCGATCCTGCGCGCCAAAACCAACGGCTGCTTCCCGGCCCCGGAGAAAATCCTCTGCGCCGCCGTGGAAGGTGCCCAGGTGGATTTCGACACCGCCCACCTGATCGAGACCCGCTACTTCACCGAGCTGGTCACCGGGCAAGTGGCGAAAAACATGATTGGCACCTTCTGGTTCCAGCTCAATGAAATCAATGCCGGCAGTTCGCGGCCCAAGGGCTTTGCACCTTATGTAACACGCAAGGTCGGCGTGCTCGGCGCCGGGATGATGGGCGCGGGCATTGCCTACGTCAGCGCCTCGGCGGGCATTGAGGTGGTGCTCAAGGACGTCAGCCAGGCGGCGGCAGAGAAGGGCAAGGCCCACTCGGCCACGTTGCTGGACAAGAAGGTCGGGCGTGGGCAATTGACCGCCGAACAGCGGGAAACCATCCTCGCGCGGATTGTTCCTACCGAATCCGACGCCGATCTTGCCGGCTGCGACCTGATCATCGAAGCCGTCTTCGAGGATCGGGAACTCAAGGCCAAGGTCTCGGCGGCCGCGCAAAGCGTGGTGGGTGCCGAAGCGGTGATCGCCTCCAACACCTCCACCTTGCCCATCAGCGGGTTAGCCACCGCCGTTCCAGACCAGGGCAAGTTTATCGGCCTGCACTTCTTCAGCCCGGTGGACAAAATGCCCCTGGTGGAAATCATCAAGGGCGCCCGCACCAGCGACGAAACCCTGGCGCGGGGATTCGACTTCGTACTGCAAATCAAGAAAACCCCGATTGTGGTCAACGACAGTCGCGGCTTCTTCACCTCGCGGGTGTTCGGCACCTTCACCAACGAAGGCATCGCCATGCTCGGCGAAGGCGTGGCGGCGCCGATGATCGAGACCGAGGCACGCAAGGCCGGCATGCCTGTGGGACCGCTGGCGGTCTCTGACGAAGTTTCTCTCAGCCTGATGAGCCATATCCGCCAGCAAACGGCCAAGGACCTACAGGCCGAGGGCAAGCCGTTGCCGCAGCACCCGGCGTTTGCCGTGATCGACCTGTTGCTCAATGAATACAAGCGCCCGGGCAAGGCGGCGGGTGGCGGTTTCTACGAGTACCCGGCGGGCGGGCAGAAACACCTGTGGCCGGAGCTGAAAAACCGCTTCGAAAAGCCTGGCCAACAGATCTCGCCGCAAGACGTGCGCGACCGTTTGCTGTTCATCCAGGCCATCGAAACCGTGCGCTGTGTGGAGGAGGGCGTGTTGATGTCGACGGCTGATGCCAACGTCGGCTCGATCTTCGGTATCGGCTTTGCCGCCTGGAGCGGCGGAGCGCTGCAATTCATCAACCAGTACGGCCTGAACGATTTCGTCGCCCGCGCCCGCTACCTGGCCGAGCAATATGGCGAGCGCTTCACGCCGCCGGCGCTGCTGTTGGAGAAAGCTGCACAGGGTGAAGCGTTTCGGTGATCAAAATGTGGGAGCGGCGGTGCGACGATTCGACTTGCTCGCGAAAGCGGTGGATCAGCTAACGAGTGTGTTGACTGACACACCGCATTCGCGAGTAAGTCGAATCGCCGCTCCCACATTGAGCATGGCGATGGGGCTTGCCTTGAAAGGGTATTTCAAGGCAGGCTCTGGGGGTGTTCATTATTCCCATCGCCGTGTCAGGTATTTTTTATGTCGTTACGCGTGTGCATCCTGGAAACCGATATCCTGCGTCCTGGGCTGATCGATCAGTACCAAGGGTACGGGCAGATGTTCAAGCGCCTGTTCTCCAAACAGCCGATTGCCGCCGAGTTCGTCATCTATAACGTGGTGCAGGGTGAATACCCGGCGGATGAAGAAGTGTTCGACGCGTACCTGGTGACGGGCAGCAAGGCCGACTCCTTTGGCACCGATCCGTGGATCCAGACCCTCAAGACCTACCTGCTGGACCGCCATGCCCGCGGCGACAAGCTGATCGGCATCTGCTTCGGCCACCAGTTGCTGGCGCTGCTGTTGGGTGGCAAGACCGAGCGGGCGACCAAGGGCTGGGGCATGGGCATCCATGACTACAAACTGAACGCCAAGGCACCGTGGATGAGCCCGGTGGTGGAAGAACTGACGCTGTTGATCAGCCACCAGGATCAGGTCACCACCTTGCCGGAAAACGCCACCGTGATCGCCTCCAGCGAGTTCTGCCCGTTTGCGGCGTATCATATTGAAGACCAGGTGCTGTGCTTCCAGGGCCACCCGGAATTTATCCACGACTATTCCCGCGAGTTGCTGGAGATTCTTCAGACAACGCTGGGGGAGAAGGTCTACACCAACGGTGTGGCCAGCCTGGAGCGAGACCATCACGGCGTTACCGTGGCGGAATGGATGATGCGGTTTGTGGCGCACAAACCAAAAGCGGACGTGGCCTAACTATTAGGGTTGATTGACGAGCTTTTTGTGGCGAGGGAGCTTGCTCCCGTTCGGCTGCGCAGCAGTCGCAAGCCTTGGGGGCGCTTCGCACCCCAGCGGGAGCAAGCTCCCTCGCCACAACAGCAGTTTTCCTACAGCCAGCCTGAACGCTTGAAGCTGGCCCACAAACTTGTACACCCCACCGCAATAAACCCCAGCACCGCAAAATAGCCGTAGTGCCATTGCAGCTCCGGCATGTTCTGGAAGTTCATCCCGTAAATCCCGGCCACCGCCGTCGGGAACGCCAGAATCGCTGCCCACGCGGCAAACTTGCGTTGCACCACGCTTTGGCGCGAGGCTTCCAGCAACACCCCAATCTCGATGGTCTGGCTGGCGATATCCCGCAAGGTGGTCAGGTCTTCCATCTGCCGGGTGACGTGAATCTGCACATCGCGAAAGTACGGACGCATGTTCTTGTCGATAAACGGGAAGCTCAGTTTCTGCAATTCCTGACTGATCTCCACCATCGGTGCCACATAGCGCTTCAGTCGCAGCACATCGCGGCGCAGGCCGTGGAGCTTCTGGATATCCGCTTCACTCAGGGAGTTGCACAACACGTTGCGCTCCAGTTCATCGACCTCGGCATGAATCGCCTCGCTCACCGGCTGGTAGTTCTCGGTAACAAAATCCAGCAGCGCATAGAGTACGAAATCTTCCCCATGCTCCAGCAACAGCGGTCGCGCCTCACAGCGCTGGCGCACATAGCCGTAGGATGCCGAGTGGCCGTTGCGGGCGGTGATGATGTAGCCGTTGCCGGCAAAGATATGGGTTTCGATAAACTCCAGCTTGCCGTTATCGCGCACCGGCGAATAGGTCACGATAAACAGCGCGTCGCCGAAGGTTTCAAGCTTGGGGCGGCTGTGTTTTTCCAGGGCGTCTTCGATGGCCAGTTCGTGCAGGTTGAACTGGCGCTGCAGGTTGGCCAGTTCCAGCGCGCTGGGCTCCTCCAGGCCGATCCACACAAAGTGGTCAGGCTTGGCGGCCCACGCGGCGCCTTCGTCGAGGGTGATATCGGTGACTTTCTTTCCGGCGCTATAGACGGCGGCCGCAACAACTCTACCCATAGTGCTGATCGCTTCTTCTTGAATGGCAGATGACAACTGTCAGGCAGCTTAGCTGCCCTGCCCAATCAGAGTCAGCAAATTCGGCGGGGTTCAGCCGTGATTGCAGGCGTGGTTTGCAGCTCGCGGTCCATCGCCTCGATGCAGTCGCGCATTTGCTCGCGGCAGGTCTGCATTAACAGCGGCATGTCATCCATCGTCAGCCCCTTCGTAGGAATCGGCGGCAACGAGCGAATCAGAATATCGCCACTGTTCCAGCTATTGAGCTTCATCTGCTTCACATAGGTGCTGACACACACCTGCACAATCGGCACGCCTGCGGCGATCGCCATCTGGAACGCGCCTTTCTTGAACGGCAGCAGGGTTTCACCGAAGTTGCGCGTGCCTTCCGGGAACACCCAGATCGAGGTGTCGGCATGCGCCAAGGTGTGGGTGGTGGTCAGCATCGAACGCCGCGCCTTGTGCGCATTGCCCCGGTCGATCAACACATTGCCCGCCAGCCAGAACAACTGTCCGAACAACGGCACCCACTTCAGGCTCTTCTTGCCGATACACACCGTGCGGTACGGCACCACGGTGCCGAACACAAACAGGTCGTAGTTGGATTGATGGTTGGCGATGATCACGCAACTGCTGGGCTTGTTACGCAGCGAGTCGACATCGGCCTTCACTCGCAGGCGCAATAGCCACATCGCCGGTACCGCATACAGGCGCGCGCAGTAACGGCTGTTGTCCGGATTGAACGGCCGACAGATCCCCAGCAGCACGCCCAGTACGCCCGCAATCATAAAATGCAGGCCCATCAACAACATGCGTAACAAAAAAAGCATCGACACAGCCCATCGGGACAAAAGGTGGCGCAGTGTACGGATGTGCACTGTATTCGGCAATTGCCCCTATAGAGTCGGAAGATAGGCGATGTTTAAGCGCATGTTTCAACATGCTGTGACAGACACTGTCTAGAGCGGTTGTAGGCAAACCGGAATTCTTTGTAAGAAAAAGCCCGACTCAAGGTCGGGCTTCGATTCAGCAGGCGTAGGTTTGATTAACCCAAGTGGCCTTGGTCCTGAATGATCGCGTCATCCAGGGCTTCCAGCAGCGCCTTACGCACCTTCAGCTTGGTGTGTTTGTGGGCGTTCATATTGATCTTCTTCAGTTGGCGAGCGGCTTCCAGCGCCGCGGCCTGCAACTCTTCCGGCGCGACCACCTTATCCAGGAACCCGGCGCTCAACGCGTCCTGCGGGTTAAACATCTCGGCATTGATCACCGAACGGTGGAACGCCGACTTGCGCAGACGATCCCGCGCCAGCTCGATCCCGGCGTGGTGCATGGTCATGCCGATCATCACTTCATTCAGACCAATGCTGAACGGTCCGTCTACACCGATCCGGTAATCCGCCGACAGCAACAGGAATGCCCCCTTGGCCACCGCGTGCCCAGGGCACGCCACGATCACCGGGAACGGGTGCGACAACAGGCGGCGGGCGAGGGTGGAGCCCGACGTCACCAGGCTCACGGCTTCTTTAGGGCCGGCGGTCATCACCTTCAAATCATAGCCACCGGACAAAATCCCCGGCGTGCCCGTGATGATCACCACCGCCCGATCCTTCTCGGCCTGATCCAGCGCTTGATTAAACGCACTGACCACTGCCGGCGAAATGGCATTCACCTTGCCGTTGCTCAGGGTCAGGGTCGCGATACCGTCTTCGAGGTGGTAGGCAATCAACTCACTCATGACGCGATTCCTTGTAATGCTTGTAATAGAAGGACAGACGGCAGACGTTACCCACCGCGCCCGCCCTGGTAAAGCGCCATGACTGACTACCCAGTCAGACTTTTCCCCCATGCCCACCCGCAGGTGGCCTTCGGCAAGGCGCAGCAGCTACTATAGACAAGCGCCGTGAGTGCCCGAGAATGGCAGAATTGCCTTGGTGTGCACGGCGCCGCAGAGGTCTGGAACGGTATAACCGCCTAAGCGCATGAAAATTCTGAAAAAAACCTTTGCCATCGGAAAAGCTTTCGACTACATTAGCGCGCCTCGACAGACTGAATCAGTTTGACGAGATACGGTGAAGTGTCCGAGTGGCTTAAGGAGCACGCCTGGAAAGTGTGTATACAAGAAATTGTATCGAGAGTTCGAATCTCTCCTTCACCGCCAAATTCGATGTAAACAAAACCCCTGGTTTCGAGAGAAGCCAGGGGTTTTGTGGTTTCTGGGGTTTGAATATTTGGTTGTGCTAGGAAAAAATTTTCTCTAGCTTCAGCTCCTTGTCTAAACGGGTATGGAATGAACAAAACCGGAGGAACTGACTTATGACCAGCAAGCTTCGCATCTCTGCTGTGCAACCAGTTGCCGGCAAGCATGCCATCGAAATTGAGTGGAATAACGGCAAGCGGCATACCGTTGATCTCACTGATCACATAAATACCTTCCCGATTCTAAAACCCCTTCAGGACTTGGCTCTATTTGGTCGGGTTGAAGTCGGTGAGTGGGGCCTTGACGTGACTTGGGGCAATGACCTTGAGTTGTCCTCCGGCACCTTGCATCGTTTGGCGCTGGAACAGTCCGGCGAGGTCATGCTGACGCAGGACTTCAGAAAGTGGATGCTCAGCAACAATCTGTCGCTCTCCGCTGCGGCTGTGGAACTAGGCTTCACTCGTAGGACCATTACTTCCTACAGCAGCGGCGCCGCTCTGATTCCCAAGCATGTAGGGTTGGCGTGTAAGGGGTGGGAGTACGAGCATAAGGCTCGTGGCACACGTTGCGTTTAGGTTGGGTAATGTTCGCAAAAAGGGATGACTGAGAGGTCGTCCCTTTTTCGTTTTTGCGGGGTCAAGCCAATGGGTTCAGGAATACTGCGCTGCCATCCTCCGACCTATGACATCCAGCAGATCGCATCCATCGCGTAACGGAATTGCGCAGAGCAAGGAAAAGTCGCCCAGCACGACCGTATCACTACTGATTTCTGCACGCAGCGCCAGGTTTTCTAGAACTTGGGTTACGGCGCGAATCCGATAGTTTGCAGCATCAAGCAGGACATCCAGCGGTGCTGTGGTGTCTACGAAAAGGGCGGGTGTGGTGCAGTCGTTGCTGGTGAGTGCCATATATTGATTCATACGGGAGTCCATCTGAGACAAATAGAAAAATAGCTAACCTTTTTCAAGTTAGACCTTCATAAAACAGCCGTCGCCTGAAAAACTGGATCGCAGAGTTTTAGTTTTCAGATTTGTCTTCGAGTCGCCAAACTCGGTCGCCATGACGGCGACCGAAAGACTATAGACCTGGCATTACGAAGCGGGCAGGGCATACTTTCAGATTGATCTGTAGGAAATCACTCCGATTGATCAACTGCACGCTCTCAAGCCTGCACATACACCCAAGCCGTCAACCCCGAAGCCAACCCCACCGAAACCCGCTTATAGTCCGATACCTCATACGCATCCGCCGCCGCCAGCTCCTTCTCGGTAATCTGAAACACCGTACCGTCAACACTGTCCTCATTCCGCCCGCTCGGAGCAACGATCGGATGATGGGTCTTGCCACTGGCCGCCAACACCTCGGGATCGGTTATCTCCACCCAGCTTTTTGAATACCCCAGCATCAGCATCCTGCTGACCCACCAACTCCCGCCCAAAGTTGGACAGTTGCACGGCTTTGTCCTGCAACGTGCCGTAAGAAAACAACAGCACGGGAAATTCGGTCGAGCGTTCCATCTTTATTCCTTGAAAAATTAAGCCAGCAAATCTTCGTAAAACGCACCATAAGCCCCGCTCGGGTGCGCGATCTGTATCTCCAGAATCCACAGCCCTTCATTCGGATACTGGTCAAAATCCCCAAGATCACCGCCACGGTAAATCGCATGGGGAAAGTCGCTGACACGGTGCCCTTTGATGTCCAGGTTCAGCACCCAACCCATTGCCTTCGCTTGCTCTTCGGCAAAACGATACAGCTCCAGGCCGACGACTTTATCGTTCCTCCAGCGCCGCTCAACCCGATCAAACAACTCTTTTGCCGCGCTCGCACACGCCTTCAGCTCGGGGTCGTTGCCGGTGCTGAATGTCGCCCCCGCATCACCTTCATGGCCTTGCCACACGGCGCCCATGTCGATGAAGTAGATGTCGTTTTCCCCCAGCACCGGGTCGCCGTCGGAGCGCTCCTTGAAGGTCTTGAGGGTGTTGGCGCCAAAGCGCACCAGCAGCGGGTGCCAGATGCGCTGCATGTCGAGGTCGGCGAGGACTTTTTTGCCGAGCTCGCGGGCTTCGGATTCGAGCATGCCGGGGCGGATGAGTTTGGACAGAGCTTCGATGGCGCGCCAAGTCATGGCCTGGGCGTAGCGCATTGAGTCGATGCTGTAGGCGACGCCCACAGCTTCCTTGGATGATTGTGCGGTCACCGGCTTTTCCTCGGCTTTATAGTGTCAGGCGTTATGCGTTTTACTATATAGCGATGGCAGGATGGAACCTAAATATGCAACCACGCCATCCCACCCAACACCACACTCACACCACCGGCGGTATACGCCATGCGCTTCAACCATTCCTTCCTTGTCAGCAAGGTAATCGCCGCCAGCGAAATCGCGATCTGAATCGCGGTCATCGCCTGCGCCCAGCGGTGATGCTGATGCAGCGCCTGTTCTGACTTTTCATCCCATTCCTTCGAGGTGGCTTCGAGCTTTTCGGCCTGTTTGCGCACGTCTTCCTTCTGGGTTTTATAACGCTCGATCTCGTCGGTGTAGTGCTTGGCATCAACCCCCGGAATATGCGTCGCCAGCTCCGCAAGGTTCTGCCGGCTGGATTTGGCCTGGTAGTAGTTCCACTGGTTGGCGGCTTCGGTCTTGAAGATGGCGGCGTTGTTTTTGTCCATCGCCGCTTCGCTTTCGGTGGAGCCGGCCTGGTAGCTGAGCATGGCGCCGACGGTGGCCATGATGGCGGTCATCACGGCGATGCGGCTGGCGAAATTGTCTCCGCTGCGGTGGGCACGTTCGGTGGCGTGTTCGACGTGTTTTTCGTGGGGGCTGGGGACTTCGAAGGCTTCGGACATGGGGGCGTCTATGAAGGGTTTGAGGGACTCTGATTCTTCACCAGCGAAGCTGTCTCAATCCTGTACGTAATGCTGCAAACCGGCCACCAGGGCGTCAAAGGTGACGCGGCAGCGCGGGCTGTTGCGCAGGTCTTCGTGCATGGTGACCCAGGTGTCCAGTTGCAGGGCAAATGCGTCCGGCAGCACTCGGCTCAGGCGGGCGTCTTGCCGGGCCAGTTTGACCTGGCAGCCACCGATACCGGCACCGGCGCGGATCAGGGCCAGTTGTGCGAGGTCGCTGTCGCTGCTGAGGGAAAAGGCGCTGCGCTCGAAGCCTTTGACGGCCAGGCTGCGGATGAAGGCGCTTTCCTGGTCGTAGCCGATGACTGAATGAGCTGAGAGATCATTCAGGCTCTGGGGGATGCCATGTTGTTGCAGGTAGTCGTTGCGCGCATGCAGGCCGACTTCAATAACGCCGATCCTTTTCGCCAGAAGTTGTTCCTGGCTGGGTCGGACCATTCGCACAGCGATGTCTGCCTCCAGTTGCAGCAGGTCCAGCAGGCGATTGCTCAGCACCAGTTCGACCTTGAGGTGCGGGTGCTGTTGGCGCAGGCGGGTGATGATCGGCGGCAGGACTTCCACGCCGATCACTTCGCTGGCAGACACTCGTACCACGCCGCGCACTTCGGGGCCTTGGGGCGACGCGGCGCGCTCGAGTGCGGCGGCGGTGGTTTCCATGGTTTCGGCATGGGTGCGCAGGGTGAGGGCGACCGCCGTGGGCAACAGGCCGCTGGCGGAGCGGGTGAACAGCACCACGTTGAGGGATTTTTCCAGCGCAGCGATGTGCCGCCCGACCGTGGGCTGCGTGATGCCGAGCTGCCGTGCGGCCCCCGACAACGATCCTTCCTTGAGTACCCCGAGGAACGACCGGTAAAGCTCCCAACCAATATTTGATGCCATGCATAAATGTATAGCGTCTGGATGATCTTCGGCAATTCCTCTATAGCTCGCCGGCGAACAGAATCGCCCCATCACACAACCCTCAGGGGAAAAAGCATGAACAAGGTTCTGGTAATGGGCGCGACAGGCGGGATTGGTGGTGAGGTGGCACGGCAGTTGTTCGCTGCGGGCTGGCAGGTGTGCGCCCTGACTAGGGATGTGGATAAGGCTCACAAGCAGAATGCCGATTTCACCTGGATAAAAGGTGATGCGCTGAACCGTGGGGAAGTCGTCGCAGCGGCCCGGGGTTGTTCGGTGATCGTGCATGCGGTGAATCCGCCCGGTTACCAGCGCTGGGCGGAGCTGGTGCTGCCGATGATCGACAACAGCATCGCGGCGGCAGTCGCGGAAGGGGCGACGATTGTCTTGCCGGGCACGGTGTACAACTTCGGGCCTGATGCATTCGCGCGGTTGGAGGAAGATTCGCCGCAGCATCCACTTACCCGCAAGGGCGCGATCCGGGTGGAGATGGAGCAGCGTTTGCTTGAGGCGACCCAGCAGGGCGCCCGGGTGTTGATCGTGCGGGCAGGCGATTTTTTCGGCGCCAAGGCCGGCAGCAGCTGGTTTTCCCAAGGCCTGGTCAAGCCCGCAAAACCGGTGGCCAACGTGAGCTATCCAGGGGCGCCGGGCGTGGGGCATCAGTGGGCTTACCTGCCTGATGTGGCGAGGACCATGGTCGAGTTGATTGCACGCCGCGACAGCCTTGATGCCTTCGCCCGTTTTCATATGGCGGGGCACATAGATGCCGATGGTCGGCAGATGAGCCAGGCGATTCAGCGGGTGGTGTCACGCAGGACCGGCCAACAGCCTTCTGTACGTGCTTTCCCGTGGTGGCTGCTGAAACTGGCCGCGCCCTTTGTCACCACCTTCCGCGAGATGCAGGAAATGCGTTACCTGTGGCAAACCGAGGTGCGGATGGACAACCGCCGCCTCGTACAGATATTGGGCAGTGAACCGCACACGCCTTTGGACGAGGCGGTTGAGGCGACATTGGTGGGTATCGGCTGCTTGCCTAAGCGCGCCTGATCAGCCGCACATACACCGCGATATTGATCAACAGCACCAGCGCGCCCAGCCCCAATTGAATCTGCGGCGTCAGCCCGGCCGGGTAGATCAGGGCCAGGATGTAATGCTCGATAAACCCGCCGCCATAACCGTCCTGCCCGGCCAGGTGGCGAAACAGGTTTTCCCAGCGTGTCAGCGGGCAGGG
Source organism: Pseudomonas sp. KK18 (assembly GCF_037094675.1). Taxonomy (NCBI): domain Bacteria; kingdom Pseudomonadati; phylum Pseudomonadota; class Gammaproteobacteria; order Pseudomonadales; family Pseudomonadaceae; genus Pseudomonas; species Pseudomonas sp. KK18. Next base: position 5,423,722 of record NZ_CP146605.1, on the reverse strand, counting down.
CAGGTGGAACACTTCCACCGCAACGCCCCAGGCAGCAGCGGGCAAGTGCAGCCACATCACGGGCCGCCATCTCAGGGCGAGCAAACCGCCAAACAGCACGAACAGAATGAACGACAAATGAAACAGCACCAGGCCGTCGGCGGCGAAGCGGTAGAGCATGATTGGGTTCGCTTTTTGAATGGATCAGGTCCCGAATTCTTCCTTCAGGAACTCGATAAACACCCGCAATTTCTTCGGCGTGTTCGTACGGTTGAAGTAATACAAATACAGCGCGCTGTGGGCAATCCAGTCGTCCAGCACCTCCACCAACTCACCGCGTTGCAGGTACTGCTCGACGCTGGAGCGCGCCACGTAGGCAAAGCCAAACCCGTCCAGCGCACCGCGCACCATCAATTCAACATCGTTGGTCGCCAGCCGGCCTTTTACCGTAACCCGCATCTGCTTGCCGGCTTTTTCAAAGTCCCAGCGGTGCAGCGAGCCGGTCTGCGCACTGCGGTAGTTGACGCACTCATGCTCGAGCAAGTCGTGGGGATGAGTGGGCAGTTTGCGCCCCTGCAAATACTGCGGCGTGGCGACGATGACGAATCGCAACTGCGTCGCCACCGGCACCACCACCATGTCTTCGGCCAGCACATGGTCGTAGCGGATGCCCGCGTCAAAACCCTGGGCGACGATGTCCACCAGGCTGTTGTCCACCGCCACTTCCAGGTTGATGCCCGGGTATTTGCGCAGGAAGCGCTGGAGCAACGGTTGCAGGACCATTCGGCTGGCGGTGGAGGGAATGTTCAGGCGCAAGGTGCCGGCGGCGTCGACCGTCGCCGCTGCTACGCTGTGCAGGCTGGTTTGCAGTTCTTCCAGCAGCGGCGTGATCTTCTGGATCAACTGCTCGCCGGCCTCTGTCACGCTGACGCTGCGGGTGGTGCGGTTGAGCAGTTGCACACCCAACTGTTTCTCGAGGGCGCGCACGCGATGGCTGACGGTCGACACCGACAGGCTGCTGGCGTCGGCCGCCTGGGTGAAGCTTTTCGAGCGGGCGACCTGCAGGAACAGTCGCAACTGCTGAACATCGGGCGTGTCCATTGTGTGGTATTTCCGAAAGGGCCTTGCAGATTATGCATCTTTTTAGCAAGAACAGCGGCGCGCATACTTTTCCTACACACACGAGGATTGGCCCTTTATGACGACTTCCACCGCAAAACCCGTCTGGTTCATCACTGGCTGCTCCACCGGTTTCGGCCGCCAGCTGGCGTTGCACACCCTGAGCCTCGGCTACCCGACCGTGGTCACCGCGCGTAATCCGCAGCAGGTGCAAGACATCGTTGCCGGTCACGAAGAAAACGCCCTGGTCCTGACGCTGGACGTTACCGACCAGGCCCAGGTCGAGGCGGCTGTCAAAGCGGCTGAAGAACGTTTCGGCCATATCGACGTACTGGTCAACAACGCCGGTGTCGGCTACTTCGGCTCCTTCGAAGAAAGCGACCTGGATGACGTGCGCAACATGTTCGAAATCAACGTGTGGGGCTTGAGCGCCATGACCCGCGCGGCCTTGCCCGGCATGCGCGCCCGGCGCTCGGGCAGCATCGTGAACATTTCCTCGGTGGGCGGTGTGGCGGCGTTCCCGTCGCTGAGTTTCTACAATGCGACCAAGTTTGCGGTGGAGGGCCTTTCCGAGGCGCTGTCCCAGGAAGTCGCGCCGTTGGGGATCAAGGTGTTGCTGGTCGAGCCGGGCCCGTTCCGCACCGACTGGGCCGGGCGTTCGGCCAACGAGGCGGCTCACGGGATTGCCGACTACAAGGAAACGGCGGTGGCACGGGCCAATATGGTTCGCAACTACAGCGGCAAGCAGCCGGGTGATCCGGTGCGCGCGGCGATTGCCATCGTCAAGGCGGTGGAGGCTGAGCAACCGCCATTGCGCCTGTTGCTGGGCAAGGCTGCGTTGACCTTTGCGCGGACCAAGGTGAAGGCGTTGAGTGCGGATTTTGATGCGTGGGCTGAGGTAACTGAGGGGGCGGATTTTCCCGAGTGAAGCACTGACTGGATTCGGCACAAGGCCGTAACGGTTGCTTGCAGGTAACGCTGGCCGTTATTGTGCTGAATCCTTTTAGTCCTTTTGCCCACGGATCTGTAGTGATGAATGCACCGCGTACCGCTGTCCCGATCAAGGCTGTCATTTTCGATATGGACGGGTTGTTGCTGGACACAGAAGGCATCTACACCGAAGTCACACAGATCATCGCCGAACGCTATGGCCGTACCTATGACTGGGGGATCAAGCAGCACATCATTGGTCGCGGCGCCCAGGACCTGGCGGATTACGTGGTCAAGGCGCTGGACCTGCCGATTACCCCCGCAGAATTCCTGGTGATCCGCGAGCCGCTGATGAGCGAGCGTTTCCCCAAGGCCTTGGGCATGCCGGGCGCTGAGGCGCTGGTGCGGCACTTGAAGGCGCATAACATTCCGATTGCTGTGGGCACCAGTTCGTCGCGCAATTCGTTTGGCCACAAGACCACGTTGCACCGTGAGTGGTTTGGGCTGTTCGACACTATCGTCACGGCGGATGACCCGGAGGTCGGGGCGGCCAAGCCGGCGCCGGATATCTTCCTGACGGCGGCGCGCCGCTTGGGTGTGGCACCAGAGGATTGCCTGGTGTTTGAGGATTCGCCGTTTGGCGTGACAGCGGCGAAGGCTGCGCACATGACCGCGATTGCGGTGCCGGATGAGGCGATGGCGGACAGCAAGTATCACCATGCCGACCAGATTATTCGCAAGTTGGCTGACTTTGATTTGGCGGCGTATGGCTTGCCGCCGATGCGTTGATCCCTCTGAAGCGACGGGATTAAAAATGTGGGAGCGGGCTTGCTCGCGAATACGGTGTGTCAGCCGATACATGTGCTGACTGATCCACCGTATTCGCGAGCAAGCCCGCTCCCACATTTAGTCCTGCGGTGCCTTGGGCAAGGTCTTCTGCCGCAAAATATAAACCGTCACCAACACCGCACTGGTCAGCATGAACCCTCGCGCCCAGATCAGCGGCACCAGGTAGCAGGAAAACCCGATACTCACCCACATCAACCCAATGGCATACACCTTGCCCTTGAGCGGAATCCCGTTGCCATCCAGATAGTCACGGATCCACGGCCCCAGGCGCGGGTGTTCCACCAGCCAGTGGTAGAAGCGCGGGGAGCTACGGGCAAAGCAGGCGGCAGCCAGCAGAAGGAAGGGGGTAGTGGGCAGCACCGGCAGGAAGATGCCGATTACCCCGAGCGCCACGCTCAACCAGCCGATGGCCAGCAGAACGTAACGCAGGATCACGGAACGGTTGCCCATGGGCGCCACGGGCAACGGTCTTAGTGGTGGCGAGGCTTGAGGATCGCCGGCTTTTCGTCAGGTGCGTTGCACAGCAGGTACAGGGCGGTCAGCGCTTCCGGGATCTGAACGATCATGTCGTCCATCAGGTTGGCGTCGGCGGCGATGTCGGAGAACTCAGGTTGCTCGTCGAACAGGCCGGAACCGACCATGATCGGCAGCAGCATTTCGCTGACTTCTTCTTCAGCCGTTTCGAACCAGGCCTCTTCACGCAGGAACACGCCTTCCATGAAACCGATGCACCAGCCGCGCAGTTCGGAGTCGTCCGGGTCTTCGCCCAGGTCCAGGTCGCAAGGCAGTTCGAACTCTTCATCGGAAGCCAGTTGGCGGCCAATGTGAGCCTTGAGGGCCAGCAGGGTCGATTCGATTTCTTCGCGCTGGGCGGCATCACTGTAGTGAGGCTCTTCGGAGAACAGGGCGTCGATCCATTCACGGTCGGGAACGACATCGGAGCAGATCGACAGCGCGGTCAGATAGCCGTGGGCGGCCACGTAGTCCAGCGCCTCGTCGTGCAGCTCATCGGCATCGAGGAAGGCTTGCAGGCGGGTTAGTTGCTCAGCGAAGGACATTGACGGACTACCTTGGGAATAAACGATGGGCAATTCTAGGCTTTCTTGAGCTGCCAGGCCAGCCGCAGCACAGATTTGAGAGGTATTTGAGCCCGGCGGCAATTCACCAACGGCACCCTTTGCCGGGTAACGCTCGGGTATACTGCCGCGTTTTGTGATGCCCCTGCAGGCCAAGCGCCAGTCGCGGGAAAAGTTCGCTTACGGATTATTTCCCGCTCAAGCGTGCTTTTTCGACCAGCCTGTACAGAGGGATTTCGGCGATATTTGGAGTTTTTCATGCTCGAGCAGGCTCAACGCGTCCTCAAGGACATCTTCGGCTACGACAGTTTTCGTGGCCGCCAGGGTGCGATCATTGAGCGCGTGGCCAACGGCGGCGATGCCCTTGTCCTGATGCCTACCGGCGGCGGCAAGTCGCTGTGCTTCCAGGTACCGGCACTCCTGCGGGAAGGGCTTGCGGTGGTGGTGTCACCGTTGATCGCCCTGATGGACGACCAGGTGGCCACCCTTGAAGAGCTCGGCGTGGCGGCTGCTTCGCTGAACTCCACCCTCAGCGCCGAACAGCAGCGCGACCTCGCTGCCCGGATCAAGCGCGGCGAAGTGAAGATGCTTTACCTCGCCCCCGAGCGCCTGGTGCAGCCACGGATGCTGGCGTTCCTGCAGAGCCTGGAAATCGCCCTGTTCGCTATCGACGAAGCCCACTGTGTGTCCCAATGGGGCCACGATTTCCGTCGTGAATACCTGCAACTGGGCCAGCTGGCGGAACTGTTCCCCAACGTCCCGCGCATCGCCCTGACCGCCACCGCCGACAAGCGGACCCGCGAAGAAATCGTCGAGCGCCTGCACCTGCAGAACGCCGAGCGCTTCCTCTCGAGCTTCGACCGGCCGAATATCTTTTACCGCATTGTGCCCAAGGAACAGCCGCGCAAGCAGTTGCTGGCGTTCCTCTCCGATCGGCGCAGCGACGCCGGCATTGTCTATTGCCTGTCGCGCAAGAAGGTCGATGAGGTCGCCGCATTCCTCAGTGAACAAGGCTACCCGGCACTGCCGTATCACGCGGGTTTGCCCAACGAACTGCGGGCCTACCACCAGAAGCGCTTCCTCAACGAGGAAGGCCTGATCATGGTCGCCACCATCGCGTTCGGCATGGGCATCGACAAATCCAACGTGCGCTTCGTGGCCCATATGGATCTGCCCAAATCCCTCGAGGCGTACTACCAGGAAACCGGGCGTGCCGGCCGTGACGGCCTGCCGGCGGATGCGTGGATGGTCTACGGCCTGCAAGACGTGGTGATGCTCAAGCAGATGCTGCAGAACTCCGAAGGCGACGAGCGCCACAAGCGCCTGGAACAGCACAAGCTCGACGCGATGCTGTCGCTGTGTGAAGAAACCCGCTGCCGTCGCCAGACCTTGCTCGCCTACTTCGACGAAGACATGCCCAAGCCCTGCGGCCACTGCGACAACTGCGTGGACGGCGTGCAGACCTGGGACGCCACCGAGCCGGCGCGCCAGGCGTTGTCGGCGATCTACCGCACCGGCCAGCGCTATGGCGTCGGCCACCTGGTGGACGTGTTGCTGGGCAAGGACAATGAAAAGATTCGCAGCTTCGGCCACGAAAAACTCTCGGTCTACGGTGTGGGCAAGGCCCGCGCCGAAGGCGAGTGGCGCTCGCTGTTCCGGCAGATGGTCGCCCGTGGCCTGGTGGACATCGACCTGGAAGGCTACGGCGGCCTGCGCCTGAACGACAGTTGCCGGCCGCTGCTCAAGGGCGAAGTCAGCCTGGAGCTGCGCCGCGACCTCAAGCCGCAAACCACCGCCAAGAGCAGCACCAGCCAGGCCAGCCAACTGGTGCGTTTCGAAGAGCGCGAACAGTGGGAAGCCCTGCGCGCGCTGCGTAAGAAGTTGGCGCAGGAACACAGCGTGCCGCCTTACGTCATCTTCCCGGACTCCACCTTGCTGGAAATGCTCCGCGACCATCCCACTACCCTCGGCGAGATGGCCAGGGTCAGCGGCGTCGGTGCGCGCAAGCTGGAGCGTTATGGCCAGGCCTTCCTCGAAGTGCTCGGCGGCCAGGTCGAGGCGCCGAAAGAGGTCGCCGACATCCGCCACGAGTTGATCAGCCTCGCCCGTGCCGGCATGACCCCGATCCAGATTGCCGGGCAGCTGCAGTGCTCGGAAAAGAACGTCTACACCTTGCTCGCCGAGTCCATTGGCAAGCAGCAGTTGTCGTTGGAGCAGGCCCTTGATCTGCCGGAAGATTTGCTCGGTGAAATCCAGGATGCATTCCTGGATGGAGAAGGCGAATTGCCACCCGTTTCCGAGATTGCGCCGCTGTTTACCGGCCGCGTTCCCGAGGGCGTTTTGTACTGCGTAAGGGCCGCTTTGCAGTCGGAATTCGAGATTTGATGTGCCAATTACGACAATGTAACGAATCAGTACATACCGGGTCTTGCCTACTGGCATGGGTCATGCTTAGCTGACTAATAATTAGCCACACTTTATTTTCAGTCTAATCCATGAGTTTTTTATGCCGTTAACCGATCAACACCGTTTTGGCATGCAGTTGGCGCATATGTCCCGAGGATGGCGTGCCGAGCTGGATCGCCGCTTGGCAGGTTTGGGCCTGTCCCAGGCACGCTGGCTGGTGCTGCTGCACCTGGCCCGTTTTACCGAACCGCCTACCCAGCGTGAGTTGGCGCAGAGTGTCGGGGTAGAGGGGCCCACCTTGGCCCGTTTGCTCGACAGCCTGGAAAGCCAGGGCCTGGTGCAACGCCAGGCCGTGGTGGAAGACCGCCGCGCCAAGCGCATCGTGCTGTGCGACACCGCGAAGCCGCTGATCGAGCAGATCGAGACCATCGCCACGGCCTTGCGCCATGAGCTGTTTGTGGGGGTTGATGAAGAGGATCTGCGGGTGTGCATGCGGGTGCATGAACACATCCTCGGAAATCTCGAGAAGTCCTGACCCCAAGTACACAGAAGATCAAAAATGTGGGAGCGGGCTTGCTCGCGAAGGCGGAGTGTCAGTGAATACATGTGCTGACTGACACACCGCCTTCGCGAGCAAGCCCGCTCCCACATGGGTTTTGCGGCGTAGCTAGAAGGTTTGCCCCAGGTTCAGGTACACCGCCTGCTGACTGTCATCGTTAAACCCATAACTGAAATTCAACGGCCCCAGCGGCGTATCAAACCCCAGGAAAATACTGGCGGCGTTGATGTACCCGCTGTCGTATTCATTGTCGTTGTTCCAAGCCCGCCCTCGCTCCAGTGACGCGCCCAGGTACAACGGGAAATCCAGCGGCAAATAAGACCGCGGCGTCAGCCGGCGATAGTAGACCGCGCGCATCAGGCTGATGTTCTGCCCGGCAATCGCATCCTCCCGGAAGCCCGACAGCTGCCGCGCGCCCCCCAGCAGAAAGCTGGAAATCACCACGTCCGACTTATCCAGGGTGCGCCCATAGCGCCCGCCGAGGATCAGTGTGTCCGGCCCGCTGCTCATGGCTTTGTCCAGCTTGAACTCCCACTGGCGATAGCGCTGGTCCGAACCCAGCCCCGGTTCGAACTCCCGGAAGGCCAGGCCAATGTCTTCGCCGGTATGGGGGAAGTACACGTTGTCGAACGAGTCGAAGGAGTACTTCAGCTCATAGAAACCCTCGCTGAAGTTGATGCTCGGTGAATTCCGGTCGCCAATGCGCACATCCGCCTTGCCCCAGGCCTCGCCGACGCCGAAACGAATCTCGCCGCTGTTGCCGATCTGCCGGCCCACGTTCAGGCCGAAGCCGTAGCGTTCCAGGCGGTATTCCGAGATCGGGTTATTGTCTTCAATCAGTTCGACGTTCTGCGCCTGGGCACTGATATAGGGCGCGACGAAGTAGCGTGAACCGGTGTCCATCGGCTGATAGAACTCGCTGTACAGCTCCTGCTTGTCCCCGATCTGCACCCGCGTCAGCCATTCGGCGCCGAGGCGGTTGATGCCGTTCATGCGGTAGCTGGCGCCGAGGTTGAAGGCGCTGTCGCCGCGCATGTCATCCGACAGGTTCAGGCCCAGGCGCAGGTAGTCGGTGCCGCTGCGTTTGCCCCGGGCACTGATGACCAGGGTGTTGTCCTTGCCCTTTTTCACCACGCGGTATTGCACCTGTTCGAAGTAATCCAGGCCGTACAGAGTGCCCATGTCGGTTTGCAGGCGGGCCAGGTCCAGGGGCTCGCCGAGGTTCTGGCGGATGTAGTAGCGGATCACCTCGTCGCCCACCTTGGAGTCGTTCTCTACCTTGATTGCGGTGATCACCGGGTTGCGCTCGCCGGGCGTTCGCGCGGCCACCAGCGACGGGTCCACCGGTTCGGCCGGGCGCAGGTGCGCCAGGCGCACGTCGAGTGCGCGGGTGGCGCGGTAGCCCGCGTCGATCATGTCCTTGGCGCGCCCGAAATCCGTCACCCCGTAGGCGGCCAGGGGCGGCTGGATCAGCACGTCGCGGGGCGCCAGGGCCTTGAGTTGTTCTTCGGAATTGCGCCGGGTCATCAGGGTGATGGACTGGTTGAGCACGTCCACCACGGTGTTGAGTTGCTTGCGTGAGCGCAGCGGGGTGCCGATGTCGACGACGATGGCGATGTCGACCCCCATTTCCCGCGCCACATCCAGCGGGATGTTATCGGTCATGCCGCCATCCACCAGCAGCCGGCCATCCAGTTCCACCGGGGCAAATACCGCCGGGATCGACATGCTGGCGCGGATCACCTGGGGCAGGTGGCCTTTGCGGAACACCACTTTTTCACCACTGGTGATGTCGGTGGCCACGGCGCGGAAGGGGATCGGCAGCTTGTCGAAATCCCGCACGTTACTGGTGTGGGCGAACATGCTTTCCAGCAGCAAGGCCAGGTTCTGACCCTGGATCACCCCCAGTGGCAGGCCGAGGCTGCCGTCGTCGCGGAAGCTGAGTTTCTGTTTGACCAGGAAATCCCGGTCATCCTGCTTGCGCCGGAATGGCACGTCTTCCCGCGGTGGCGCGTCAGACAGGGCGAGCTTCCAGTCGATGTTCAGCGCGAGTTTTTCCAGCTCGTCGATCTTGTAGCCCGAGGCGTACAGCCCGCCGATCACCGCACCCATGCTGGTGCCGGCAATCGCATCGATGTGGATGCCCTGTTCTTCCAGGGCCTTGAGCACGCCAATGTGCGCCAGGCCACGGGCGGCACCGCCGGAGAGGACCAGGCCGATCTTCGGGCGCGGATTTTCGACGGCTTGGACGAGGACAGGGAACAGGCACAGCAACAGGCAGGACAACAGGCGGCGCATCATCAATCTCAAGGCAGGACGATAAAGGCCGGTATTATAGCCACTCGATCCTTTCAACCCGCCAAGCAGGAGCCAGTCAATTCATGTCAGCGGCCAAGCCCGAGATTGTCATCACCTATTGCACCCAGTGTCAGTGGCTGCTGCGCGCCGCCTGGCTGGCCCAGGAACTGCTGAGCACGTTCGCCGATGACCTCGGCAAAGTGGCCCTGGAGCCGGCCACCGGCGGTGCGTTTCGGATTACCTGCGACGGTGTGCAGATCTGGGAACGCAAGGCCGACGGGGGCTTCCCGGAAGCCAAGGTGCTCAAGCAACGGGTACGTGACCAGATCGACCCGCAACGGGACCTGGGGCATAACGACCGTACTCAATGAACCTCGGCCGTGGTGGCCGGCTGCTTGGCCGGTTTGGCGCCGCCCATCAGCCCGGACACCACGATGGCCACGATGATCAGCGCGCCGCCCATCAGCATGCGCAGGGTCGGCGTTTCAGCAAACAGCAGCCAGGCCGCGGTGATGCCGTACACCGGCTCCATGGCAAACACCACCGCCGCCGTGCGCGCCTTGAGCACCGCGAGGCTGGCGACAAACAGGCTATGGGCCAGGCCGGTGCAGAACACCCCGAGCAGACCGATCCACAGCCAGTCCACTGGTCGCACTTCGGCCAGCCCGGGCGCGGCGACGGGCAACAGGCACAGCGCTACCACCACGTTCTGGCACAAGGCGGCCTGCACCGGCGGGATGCGCCCACTGGCGCGGTTGTTCAGCGACAGCAGCGAGAACAACAACCCGGAGCCGACCGCCCACAACAAGCCGCTGGTGGCCTGGCTGGCGAGATTGAAATCCGGCGTGACCAGCACCAGGCCGATGCTCACCAGCACCACCAGCAGGATCTCGTTGGCGCGAATCCGCTCGCGGAAAATCAAGCCTTCGAGAATCACCGTGAACGCCGGGAACGTGGCGAAGCCCAGGGTGGCGATGGCCACACCGGCGACCTTTACCGCAATAAAGAAACTCACCCAATGCCCGGCCAGCAGCAGGCCGCTGACCAGCAGGCGGCGCCAGTCGCGGGCTTGCAGCTTCTGCCAGGGCGTGTTGCTGGCAAAGCGCGCAAAGATCGCCAGGGCAATGACCGCGAACGCGGCGCGGCCGAACACGATAATCGCCGGCGAAGCGGCCGCCAGTTTGCCGAACACACCAGTGAGGCCAAACATCAATGCGCCGATATGCAGGGCGCCGAGGGCTGTGCGGGGAGTCATTGCGATCCTTAAACGACGGGTTTACAGGATCGCAGTCTAGAGGGTTGCAGGCATTCGCGTCTGTCGTTGGGCTCGCGGCTTTTGTCGCAGGACTCTTGCTTGGTGAAGATCCCTGTGGGAGCTGGCTTGCCTGCGATGCAGGCAACTCGGTCGTTCAGATAGCGCGCGGTGATGCTATCGCAGGCAAGCCAGCTCCCACACCGGGCGGTGCTCGTCTGAAGGCTCGGGGCGAGAGGCCAAACTCGCGCAACATCGCCGCAGCAAATGCACTTTGCGAACCATAGCCCACCCGCGCGGCAATCTCGCCGATCGGCAGCTGGCTGTCGCGCAACAGGCCGCGGGCCATCTGCAAGCGCCGGGTGCGTATGTAGTCCATCGGCGTCTGCCCGCTTTCCGCGATAAACCGTGCATGCAGGCGGGCGACGGACAGGTCGGCGAGCTTCGCCAGGTCCGCCACTTGCAGTGGGTGCGCGGCGTGCCGCTGGATATGCGCATCGAACGCGGCATAGGGCAGGCGCTTGCCCTCCGGCGGCTGCGCAAGGTTGAGGCTGGCCAGCAGCAATACGGCGCCTTGCTGGGCGATCAGCGGATCGTCCACCGGGCTGCTTGCCAACCACTGCACCAGTTGGCTTTGGCGATTGTCGAGGGTCAGGTGTGCGCACCGGTCGAGCAAGCGGCGGCTGGCGTCGGCATGCTCGCCCAGGGACTGGGCCAGCCAGTGCTCATCGGGCACGTCCAGCACCAGGCAGCGGCTGCCATCGCGACTGCGGCACGCGTGATGGGCGGAGTAGGGCAGCACCATCACACTGCTGTGCTGCACCTGGCCGCCCCGGCCATCCACCTCGAAGTCCAGGTGCCCGGACAGGCCAAACACCAGCTGTGCATGGTCGTGGCTATGGGCGATAGGCGCATCGGGGTAGTGGCGTAGCGTGAGGTTGGGTCTCATCGCAGTCTCCTGGGCAGGCCTGCAGTTTACATCGCTTCGCCGCCTGCGGGCGCTGTCATCAGACTGACGCAACACTGTCATGGGCTATTAATCCCGTGGGCGCAAGCTCGCGAAAACACCGTGAGGCATGCCCATGACCAGCGCCGAACTCGCCAAACCCAGCCGCAAGCAACGCGTGCGTACCCTGTGGATTTCCGACGTGCATTTGGGCACCCGGGATTGCCAGGCCGAACACCTCTCGCATTTCCTCAAGGGCTACCACGCCGACAAGGTCTACCTGGTGGGCGACATCATCGACGGCTGGAAGCTGCGCAGTGGCATGTATTGGCCCCAGGCCCACACCAACGTGATCCGCCGCCTGCTGACCATGAGCAAGCGCGGCACCGAGGTGATCTACGTCACCGGCAACCACGATGAATTCCTGCGGCGTTATTCGAAGCTGATCCTTGGCAATATCCAGTTGGTGGACGAAGCGGTGCACGTGACTGCCGATGGCCGGCATTTGCTGGTGATCCATGGCGACCAGTTCGACGTGATCACCCGGTATCACCGCTGGCTGGCGTTCCTTGGCGATTCGGCCTACGAATTCACCCTCACGCTCAACCGCTGGTTGAACCACTGGCGGGCGCGCTATGGCTACGGCTATTGGTCGTTGTCGGCGTACCTCAAGCACAAGGTCAAGACGGCGGTGAGCTTTATCAGTGATTTTGAAGAAGCGATCGCCCACGAAGTGACCAAGCGCGAGCTGCATGGCGTGGTGTGCGGGCACATTCACCATGCGGAGATTCGCAAGGTGGGCGAGGTGGACTACCTCAATTGCGGGGATTGGGTGGAGTCGTGCACGGCGCTGATCGAGCACTGGGACGGGCATATCGAGCTGTATCGATTGGCGGATGCCCAGGCGAAAGAGGCGCAACTAAAGGCCGAAATGGTCGCGGGCTAAGCCTCAAACCCACAGACTCACAGACTCACTCAGTCTAAATGTGGGAGCGGGCTTGCTCGCGAATGCGGAGTGTCAGTCACCAGATAATTCGACTGACCCACCGCCTTCGCGAGCAAGCCCGCTCCCACATTTGGAGCCGGTTTCTTCAGTCAGGTGTGGGAAACATCCGCGATCGCTTCTGCCAACAGCGTCAACCGCGTCGCATCAATCCCCGCCACGTTCGCACGCCCGGAATTGACCATATACACGCTGTGCTTGTCCCGCAGTTGCTTCACCTGGTCCGCACTCAACCCGGTATAGGAAAACATCCCGCGTTGCGCCGCAATATGCGCAAACCGCTCCGACAACCCATGGGGCGCCAACGCCTCCACCAGCCCGGAACGCAGCTGCGCAATCCGCGCCCGCATCGCTTCCACCTCCTCGGCCCACTGCTTTTTCAGCCCGGCGTCACCGAGAATCGTCGCCACCACAGCAGCACCATGGTCCGGCGGCGTCGACCACAAGTTACGCGCAATGAACGCCAGCTGGCTGCGCACATCCGTCAGTTTCTCGGCGTCCGCCGCGCACACAATCAACGCGCCGACACGGTCGCTGTACAAGCCGAAGTTCTTCGAGCAGGAACTGGTGATCAGTACTTCAGGCAGCTCAGCCGCGAACAGCCGCACGGCCCATGCATCCTGTTCCAGGCCATCGCCAAAACCCTGATACGCAAAGTCGATCAGCGGCAGCAACTGACGTTCCTGGACGATCTTCAGCACCTGGCGCCAGTCATCGTGGGACAGGTCGAAACCGGTCGGGTTGTGGCAGCAGGCGTGCAGCAGCACCACATCGCCCTCAGGCACCGTCGACAGGGTGGCCAGCATTGCCGCTACGTCCAGACGATTGTCGCTGCCCACGTACGGGTAATGGCTGACCTTGAGCCCGGCCTTGGCGAAGATGGTTTCGTGGATCGGCCAGGTCGGGTTGCTCAGCCATACGCCACGGCCGGGCAGGCTGTGGGCGATAAAGTCGGCGCTCAGGCGCAGCGCGCCGGTGCCGCCAGGCGTCTGGGTGGCGCCAGCGCGGCGTTCACTCAGCAGCGGCGAACCAGCGCCCAGCACCAGCTCGCTGATCAGCTTGCCGAACGCGGCATTGCCATGGCCGCTGATGTAGGTCTTGGTGGTTTGTTGTTCCACCAGGCGCTGCTCGGCCAGTTTTACCGAATGGGGGATCGGCGTCAGGCCCTGGTCGTCCTTGTACACGCCCACGCCGAGGTCGAACTTGAGCGGGTTCGGGTCCTGGGCATACAGCTCCATCAGCCCGAGGATCGGGTCCCCGGGCACCCGGCCAATTGCGTCGAAATGCATTACTTGCGGCCCTCGGCATCCTTGGCCACTTCGTCGGTGCGCGCGGCCATGATGAAGTCGTTGCGGTGCAGGCCCTTGATGGAGTGGCTCCACCAGGTCACGGTGACTTTGCCCCATTCGGTGAGCAGGCCCGGGTGATGGCCTTCAGCTTCGGAGATCGCGCCCACGGCGTTGGTGAAGGCCAGGGCGAATTTGAAATTCTTGAACAGGAAGACCTTTTCCAGCTGCATCACGCCATCGCGTACTTCGATGTTCCAGTCGGGGATCTGCTTGATCAGCACCGGCAACTCTTCGTCGCTGACTTGCGGGGCGTCGGCGCGGCAGGCTTCGCAGTGGGCTTGGTTCAACGTGGTCATGTGGGTATTCCTGAAATCGAGTATTTGGAAACGGTCGTCAGTAGCGTCACCCTAAAGCAACGCGGGGCCAGGGAACAGACTCACCTGGCCCTAAAAGCCGCAGTTCAAGCCGCTTTTGGCTTGGGCGGGAACTTCGGTGCGTGCAGCCCCAGCTGCATCCCGCGTTCGACCATGCCCATGATGTCTTCCTGCGCCACTTCGAACAGACGCTTAAGGTTGGGCAGGGCGAAGTACACGGGTTGCAGGATGTCGATACGATACGGCGTGCGCATCGCTTCGAGCGGGTCGAAGGCTTGATGCTCGGGCACGTCCGAGAGGCAGTACACGGTCTCCTTGGGCGAAGACAGGATGCCGCCACCGTAGATGCGCCGGCCTTCGGGCGTGTCCACCAGGCCGAACTCGATGGTCATCCAGTACAGGCGCGCCAGGTACACGCGCTGTTCCTTGGTGGCGGCCAGGCCGAGCTTGCCGTAGGTGTGGGTGAATTCCGCGAACCAGGGGTTGGTCAGCAGTGGGCAATGGCCGAAGATCTCGTGAAAAATGTCCGGTTCCTGCAGGTAATCCAGCTCTTCACGGGTACGAATAAACGTCGCCACCGGAAACTGCTTGTTGGCGAGCAATTCGAAAAAAGTCTGGAAGGGGATCAGCGCCGGCACCCGGGCGACTTGCCAGCCTGTGGTCTCGGCCAGCACTTTGTTGACTTCCGCCAGCTGTGGAATGCGGTCGTGGGGCAGGCCGAGCTTGTCGATGCCGTCCAGGTATTCCTGGCAGGCGCGGCCCTCGATCACTTTCAGTTGGCGCGTGATCAGGGTGTTCCACACCGCGTGTTCTTCGGGCGGATAGTCGATAAAACCGTTCGCGTCGGGCTCGCGGGCCACGTACTGCGTCTGCTTCATACTGCTCTCCTGCTAGGCATTCGTTCTTGTTATGTCCTGGGATGAGCCTATTGATACGCCGCCTGGGCCAGGAAGCCATCCTCCTGTGCCACGCTTTTGTAGGAAAAGTTACTGAGATTCGTAAAGTTTTCGTTACGGATGAAGCGATTCGTTCTCCCTGTGGCGTATTTTGGGTGTGAATCGTCTCGCAGCTGTCACATAATCTTGACGATTATCTGCGGCCGGCGGCAAAAAGACGCAGCGACTCCACCTCTTCGGGCCTTCTCATGCGTATCAAAGTGCATTGCCAGAACCGCATCGGCATCCTGCGGGACATCCTCAACCTGCTGGTGGAGTACGGCGTGAACGTTGCCAAGGGCGAGGTCGGTGGCGAGCACGGCAACGCCATCTACCTCTATTGCCCGAACCTGGTGAACCTGCAGTTCCAGGCATTGCGCCCGCAGTTCGAGGCGATTGCCGGGGTATTTGGCGTCAAGCGGGTAGGGCTGATGCCCAGCGAGCGTCGGCATATGGAGCTCAATGCGCTGCTGGGGGCGCTGGAGTTTCCGGTGCTGTCCATCGACATGGGTGGCTCCATCGTCGCGGCCAACCGCGCGGCGGCGCAGTTGCTCGGAGTACGGGTGGATGAGGTGCCGGGCATTCCGTTGTCGCGCTACGCCGAAGATTTCGATTTGCCGGAACTGGTACGGGCCAGCAAGTCTCGAATCAACGGCCTGCGGGTCAAGGTCAAGGGCGATGTATTCCTGGCCGATATTGCGCCGCTGCAATCCTCCGAGCATGACGACAGCGAAGCCATGGCCGGCGCCGTACTGACCCTGCACCGCGCCGACCGGGTGGGTGAGCGTATCTACAATGTGCGCAAGCAGGAGCTGCGCGGCTTCGACAGCATTTTCCAAAGCTCCAGGGTCATGGCCGCCGTGGTGCGTGAGGCTCGGCGCATGGCGCCGTTGGATGCGCCTCTATTAATAGAAGGCGAAACCGGCACCGGCAAAGAGTTGCTGGCCCGCGCTTGTCACCTGGCCAGCCCGCGCGGCCAGTCGCCGTTGATGGCGCTCAACTGCGCCGGTTTGCCCGAGTCCATGGCCGAGACCGAGTTGTTCGGCTATGGTCCCGGCGCCTTTGAAGGGGCGAGGGCGGAGGGCAAGTTGGGACTGCTGGAGCTGACGGCGGGCGGTACGTTGTTTCTCGACGGCGTCGGCGAAATGAGCGCGCGGTTGCAGGTGAAGTTGCTGCGCTTTCTGCAGGACGGCTGCTTTCGCCGTGTAGGCAGTGATGAAGAGGTGTACCTGGATGTGCGGGTGATCTGCGCGACCCAGGTGGACCTTTCCGAACTGTGCGCCCGGGGCGAATTCCGCCAGGACCTTTACCATCGTCTCAATGTGCTCTCGCTGCATATCCCGCCGCTGCGCGAGTGCCTCGACGGTTTGCCGCCGCTGGTGGAGCACTTCCTGGATCAGGCCAGCCGGCAGATCGGCTGCCCGCTGCCCAAGCTCGCACCGGCGGCGATGGAACGCCTCAGCCATTACCACTGGCCGGGGAATGTGCGGCAGTTGGAGAACGTGCTGTTCCAGGCGGTTTCGCTGTGTGAGGGCGGCACCGTCAAGGCCGAGCACATTCGCCTGCCGGACTATGGCGTGCGCCAGCCGCTGGGGGATTTTTCCCTGGAAGGCGGGTTGGAGGAGATCGTCGGGCGCTTTGAAAAGGCCGTGCTGGCGCAGTTGTATACAGAACATCCCAGCAGCCGTCTGTTGGGCAAGCGGCTGGGCGTGTCCCACACCACTATTGCCAACAAGTTGCGGGACTACGAAGTCGTCAAAGCCGAACGCGGTTAAACCTGTGGGAGCGGGCTTGCTCGCGAATGCGGTGGGTCAGTCGAATTATCCGGTGACTGACACTCCGCATTCGCGAGCAAGCCCGCTCCCACATGGGTTCTTTGTCGGTCTTGATACCTGCACTTGCCGTTAGCGGCATAAGTCCGCCGTTTTTTCGACTCTCTTCCTACTGCCCTCAGCTGCCACCTGCCGGCAAACCCCCGCCCCGCCTGGACTTTCCCTCATTTCAAAAAGTTGGTTCGCAAATTGCTTAAGCCTCATCAGTACAGCGGTGGGCGGCAAGCGTCCGTCAGAAAGAGGAAAGAGCGTGGATAAGTACCTTTACGTGGCAATGACCGGCGCCAGCCAGAATGCACTGGCGCAGAAGGCCCACGCCAACAACTTGGCGAACGTTTCCACCAATGGTTTCCAGCGTGACCTGGAACAGGCGCGCTCGATGCCGGTGTTCGGTGACAGCTTTCCGGCGCGGGCCTTTGCCTTGACCGAGCGCCCAGGCACGGACTTTTCCCCTGGCGCGATGATTGAAACCGGCCGTGACCTCGATGTGGCCGTCAGCGGCGACGGCTGGATGGCCGTGCAAAACCCGGATGGCGGCGAGTCCTACGTGCGCAGCGCCAGCATGAACGTCGATGCGCTGGGCGTGCTGCGGGCCGGCAACGGTATGCCGATCATGGGCAACGGCGGCCCGATTGCCGTGCCGCCCCAGCAGCAGATCGAAGTCGGCCAGGACGGCACCATCAGCATCCGCGCCATGGGCGAAGGCCCGCGGGTGATGGCTGAAGTGGACCGGATCAAGCTGGTGCAGCCCGACCTCAAGAACATGACCAAGGGCCTCGACGGCACCATCCACACCAAGGATGGCCAGCCGGCCCAGGCCGATGCCAACGTCAAGCTGACGTCGGGCTTCCTGCAGGCGAGCAACGTGAACGCCGTCGAAGAAATGACGGCAGTCCTGGCCCTGTCCAAGCAGTTCGAATTGCACATCAAGATGATGAACAGCGCCAAAGAAGACGACCAGGCCATGACCCGCGTCCTGGCGATGAGCTGATAGCAGCCACACACTAATTTTTGTAGCGCGGCGCCATAAAACAGGCGCACGAAGGAGAAGAACATGCTTCCGGCTCTATACGTTGCCAAGACAGGCCTGTCCGCTCAGGACACCAACCTGACCACCATTTCCAACAACCTGGCCAACGTGTCGACCACGGGTTTCAAACGTGACCGCGCCGAGTTCCAGGACTTGCTCTATCAGATCAAGAAGCAGCCTGGCGCCCAGTCGACCCAGGACAGCGAATTGCCGTCGGGCCTGCAACTGGGTACCGGTGTGGCAATCGTTGGCACCCAGAAGAACTTCAGCGCCGGTAACCTGCAGCAGACCGGCCAGCCGCTGGACCTGGCAGTCAACGGCAAGGGTTTCTTCCAGATCCTGCAGCCGGACGGCACCACCACCTACACCCGTGACGGTACGTTCCACCTGGACTCCAACGGCCAGGTCGTGACCGCCAATGGCTTCGCGCTGGAGCCGGCGATTGTCGTGCCGAACAACGCCCAGACTTTCACCGTCGGCAACGACGGCACCGTGTCGATCACCGTGGCCGGCAACCCGGCGTCCCAGGTGATCGGCAACCTGCAAACCGCCGACTTCATCAACCCGGCCGGCCTGCAGGCGATCGGTAACAACCTGTTCCTGGAAACCGCGTCCAGCGGCGCGCCGCAAATCGGCACCCCGGGCCTCAACGGTTTTGGTACCACCCTGCAAAGCACCCTGGAAACATCCAACGTCAGCACCGTTGAAGAGATGGTCAACATGATCACCACTCAGCGCGCCTACGAGATGAACTCCAAGGTGATTTCCACCGCCGACCAGATGCTTTCGTTCGTAACGCAGAATCTGTAATCAAGTCTATGGGGCGCCCTTGAAGGCGCCTGCAACACCGTGAGGTATGGGTCATGAATCGCTATGTTTCTGTTCTGGCATTGAGTGGGATTGCTGTGCTCGCGGGCTGTGTCGCCCCGACGCCTAAGCCCAATGACCCGTACTATGCGCCGGTGTTGCCGCGCACGCCGTTGCCGGCGGCCGCCAATAATGGCTCGATCTACCAGGCCGGGTTCGAACAGAACCTGTACAGCGACCGCAAGGCGTTCCGGGTGGGTGACATCATCACCATCACGCTGAACGAGAAGACCCAGGCGAGCAAGAACGCCAACTCGCAGATCGGCAAGACCAGCAAGACCAGCATCGGCCTGACTTCATTGTTTGGCGGTGTACCGAACACCAACAACCCGCTGGGCAGCGGTGACCTGAGCCTGGACGCCGGCTACAGCGGCGACCGCGCCACCAACGGCAAGAGTGCGGCAGGGCAGGGCAACAGCCTGACCGGCTCGATCACCGTGACCGTGGCCGACGTGCTGCCCAACGGCATCATTGCCGTACGCGGCGAGAAGTGGATGACCCTCAACACCGGTGACGAACTGGTGCGCATTGCGGGCATGGTTCGCGCCGACGATATCTCCACCGACAACACCGTGCCGTCGACACGGATTGCCGATGCACGCATCACCTACTCGGGTACGGGTTCGTTTGCTGACGCCAGTCAGCCGGGCTGGTTTGACCGTTTCTTCCTTAGCCCGCTGTTCCCTTTCTAGGTGATCACTTTGAACTTCAAACAGCTGATGGCTGCGATGTTGCTGCTGGCCCTGAGCGCAGGCGCCCAGGCCGAGCGCTTGAAAGACATCGCGAGCATTTCCGGCGTGCGGTCCAACCAACTGATCGGCTACGGCCTGGTGGTGGGGCTTAACGGCACGGGTGACCAGACCACCCAGACCCCGTTCACCCTGCAGACCTTCAACAACATGCTCTCGCAGTTCGGCATCAAGGTACCGCCGGGCTCGGGCAACGTGCAGTTGAAGAACGTCGCGGCGGTGTCCATCAGCGCTGACTTGCCGCCGTTCGCCAAGCCGGGGCAGGTGGTCGATATCACCGTCTCGTCCATGGGTAACTCGAAAAGCCTGCGCGGCGGCACCTTGCTGATGACCCCGCTCAAAGGTATCGACGGCAACGTCTACGCCATTGCCCAGGGCAACCTGGTGGTGGGTGGCTTTGATGCCGAAGGCCGCGACGGTTCGAAGATCACCGTCAACGTGCCGTCGGCCGGGCGGATTCCCGGTGGTGCCTCGGTGGAGCGCACCGTGCCCAGCGGCTTCAACCAGGGCAACAGCCTGACCCTGAACCTCAATCGCTCTGACTTCACCACCGCCAAGCGCGTGGTCGACAAGATCAATGAGCTGCTCGGCCCGGGCGTGGCCCAGGCCATCGATGGCGGCTCGGTTCGTGTGACGGCACCGCTGGACCCAAGCCAGCGTGTGGACTACCTGTCCCTGCTGGAAAACCTTGAGGTTGACCCGGGCCAGGCGGTGGCGAAAGTCATCATCAACTCGCGGACCGGCACCATCGTGATCGGCCAGAACGTCAAGGTTTCGCCAGCGGCCGTGACCCACGGCAGCCTGACCGTGACCATCACCGAAGACCCGATCGTCAGCCAGCCTGGCCCGTTGTCCAACGGCCAGACTGCCGTGGTACCCCGCTCGCGGGTAAATGCCCAGCAAGAAGCCAAGCCGATGTTCAAGTTCGGCCCCGGCACCACCCTGGACGAGATTGTCCGTGCGGTGAACCAAGTGGGCGCAGCGCCCGGCGACTTGATGGCGATCCTTGAAGCATTGAAACAGGCCGGCGCCTTGCAAGCCGACCTGATCGTGATCTGACGCCATGGCCATGGACATGCGCAAGAGCGGCCTGACCAGCACGGCGGATTCGGGTTCCTATTCCGACCTCAACCGGCTTAACCAGTTGAAGGTCGGCGACAAGAACAGCGACGGCAACATGCGCAAGGTCGCGCAGGAATTCGAGTCGCTGTTTCTCGGCGAGATGCTCAAGTCCATGCGTTCGGCCACCGAAGCCCTGGGCAAGGACAACCCGCTGAATACCCCGGCGGCCAAGCAGTACCAGGAAATGTACGACCAGCAGTTGGCGGTTTCCCTGTCTCGCGAGGGCGGTGGTATCGGCCTGGCGGACGTGCTGCTGCGCCAGATGCAGAAGAACAAACCGGTGGACGCCCAGGCGGCCACCTTGCAAGGCCCGGCTGCGCCCGCGAAGAAGGTGGATGTGCCGACTGAAATTGCCGCCGGTACCAAGGCCGATGGCCCGCTGGGCCGCAGCAATGGTCAGCGGCCATTGTGGGCGTACCGCGTGGCGGTGCCTGAAGGCACCAACTCCCACGCCAACGACATGGCGCTGATGAACCAGCGACGCATCTCGTTGCCCAGCAAGCTGACGGATCGCCTGCTGGCCGGCATCCTGCCGGGTGCCGAGGCTACCACTGCCGCCAAGGCCGCGCCGCTGCGCAACAGCGCTGCCGATGATGGCGTGGTCAACAGCACCGCCCGCAGCCTTGCCGCCATACCGCCTCGCGGGCAGATGCAGGTTTACGGCCGCGCCGTCGCCCAGCCACCGCTGGCACCGGCGAAGAAAGCCTTCAGCTCGCAGGATGAATTTGTCGCCACCATGTTGCCGATGGCCAAGCAGGCCGCCGCGCGGATTGGCGTCGACCCACGCTACCTGGTGGCCCAGGCCGCCCTGGAAACCGGTTGGGGTAAATCGGTGATGCGTGCCGAGGATGGCACCAGCAGCCACAACCTGTTCGGTATCAAGGCCGGCCAGAGTTGGCAGGGCGAACAGGCCCGGGCGATCACCAGCGAGTTTCGCGATGGCGCGATGGTCAAGGAGACGGCGCAGTTCCGTTCCTACAATTCCTACCAGGACAGCTTCCATGACCTGGTCACGTTGCTGCAAAGCAATGATCGCTATAAAGAAGTTGTGAAATCAGCCGACAACCCGGAACAGTTTGTGCGCGAGTTGCAAAAAGCCGGTTATGCAACCGACCCGGATTACGCCAGCAAGATTTCGCAGATCGCAAAAACGATGAACAGCTACCAGAACTACGCTGCCGCGGGCGCTTCCACTCATTTATAAGGTCTGAATCATGAGTTTGCTCAATATCGGGATGTCGGGGCTCAATGCCGCCCAGGGATCGTTGTCGGTCTTAAGTAACAACATCGCCAACGTCAACACCCCGGGATACTCGCGTCAACAGAGCGCTCAGACCGCGAATGCGTCGAACGCCTACGGCGGCGTATTTATCGGCACCGGTACGACCCTGGCGGACGTGCGTCGGGTGTACAACCAGTTCCTCACCACGGCTTACCAGAACAGCACGGCACTCGACAGCGATGCCAACGCCTACCTGGACCAGGCCAGTGCCATCGACAAGACCTTGTCGGATTCCAACACCGGCATGTCTTCGGTGCTCAGTGCCTTTTTCGCGGCGGCGCAGACGGCTTCTGCCACCCCGGGCGACGTGTCCGCGCGCCAATTGCTGCTGACCAGCGCCCAGACCCTGAGCAACCGCTTCAACTCCATTTCCGGCCAGTTGAACCAGCAGAAACAAACGATCAACAGTCAGTTGAGCACCATGACGGATCAGGTCAACAAGCTGACGTCCTCGATCGCCTCGCTCAACAAGCAGATTGCCCAGGCCCAGGGGACTTCCAGCAGTGCGCCGGCCAACCTGCTGGACTCGCGTGACGAAGCGGTGCGCTCGCTCAACGAGCTGATCGGCGTTACGGCCACGGAAAAAAACGGACAGTTCAGTATTACGACCGGTACGGGGCAGTCGCTGGTGGAAGGCGGGATATCCAATAATATCTCTGCGGTACCGAGTAGCACTGACAATAGCCAGTACACCATCCAGCTCTCGATGGGCGACTCGTCCATTGACCTTGGCAATGTGGTCACCGGCGGCAGTATCGGTGGCTTGCTGCGCTATCGCAGTGACGTGCTGATGCCGGCCATCAATGATCTGGGGCGCATCGCGATTGCCACGGCAGACACGATCAACAATCAGTTGGGCCAGGGCCTGGACCTCAACGGCGAATTCGGTTCGTCGCTGTTCACCGATATCAACAGCGCGGCGGCGATTTCCCAGCGCAGCCAAGGGGCCGCCGGCAACAGCGCGGGGTCTGGCAACCTGAATGTCACGATCAAGGACAGCAGCCAGCTGACGACCTACGACTACAAAGTCACGTTTACCAGTGGTAACCAGTACAACGTCGTCCGCTCCGACGGCAAGGCCATGGGTTCGTTCGACACCACCACCACGCCGCCGCCGGTGATTGATGGCTTTACCCTGGCACTGGACGGCAAAGGGCCCATGGCTGCCGGTGACAGCTTCAAGGTCAGCCCCACGGCCAACGGGGCCACGGGCATCGGTGTCGACCTGAAGGACGTCAACAAGCTCGCCTTCGCGGGCCCCTTGGCGGGGAACGCGAGCAAGACCAACACCGGCACCGGTACGTTCACACCGCCTCAGCTGACTGTGCCGCTGGATATTCATGGCGGCGCTGATACCGCCCAGTTGCGCGCCGGCATCGAAAACTCCATGCCGGTAAAAATGCTCTTTGGCAAGCCGGCCGCCGACGGCACCCAGTCGTATACGGTGAGCGACGCGCAAGGCAATCCGATCGGCAGTGGCACCATCATCCCGGGCCAGGGCAACAAGATCAGCATCAACGTACCGATGCGCGATGCCTCGGGTGCGTTGATCCCGGGCAAAAGCTTCAACTTCGACACCACGGTCGGCGGCTCGCCTGCCAATGGTGACAGCACGACTTTCTCGTTCAACGCTTCGGGCACCTCCGACAACCGCAATGCCCAGCAATTGCTGGACTTGCAGACCAAGGCCACCGTGGGCGCCAGCGACGGCAGCCCGGGTGTGAGCCTGGTCAGCGCCAACGCCCGACTCGTGTCGCAGGTGGGCTCAAAAGCCAGCCAGGCCGCTACCGACTCCACCGCGACGGGTGCGCTGTTGGCAGCGAACAAGGCGGCCAGCAACTCGGTGTCCCAGGTCAACCTGGATGAAGAGGCGGGTGACATGATCAAGTTCCAGCAGTACTACACCGCGTCGTCGCAGATCATCAAGGCTGCGCAAGAAACTTTCAGCACACTGATTAATGCCCTTTAAAGGAGTCTGGGACGATGCGTATTTCTACACAGCAGTATTTCGACACCAGCGCCAGCAAGTACCAGACGAACTATTCCGGTGTGGTGAAAGCCCAGGACCAGGCGAGCAGCGGTATCCGGGTGCAGACCGCCTCCGATGACCCCGTCGCCGCCGCGCGCTTGCTGCAATTGCAGCAACAGAAAGACATGCTTGGCCAGTTCAACGGCAACATCAACACCCTGCAGAACTCGCTGACCAACGAAGAATCGGTGTTAAAGAGCATCAACACCGCCTTGCAGCGCGGTAATGAACTGGCGCTGCGTGCGGCCAACCAGTCCCTGAGCGATGACGATCGTAAATCCATCGCCAGCGAAGTGGGCGCGCTTGAGGACCAGGTGCTGGGCTTGCTCAACTCCAAGGATGCCAACGGCAACTACATGTTTTCCGGGTCGAAAACCGACACGCCGCCTTACATCCGCAATAACGACGGCACCTACACGTATCAGGGTGACGAGACGCCGCTGAGCTTGCAGATCTCGGACAATCTGTCGATGGCGGGGGGCGACACCGGTAAGTCGATGATGGAAAGTTCGACCAACACCGGTCGCACCCAGGCTACGTTGTTGCCGCCTGCGGTCAATGACGGCAAGGTCGCGGTATCGGCGGGCACGGTGACCTCCGGTGTCACCTACACCAAGAGTTTTACCGACGGCCAGCCCTACAAGCTGACCTTCAGCAGCAGCACGCAGTATTCCGTGACCGACAAGGACGGTAACGACGTTACCTCCGAGATTCCCGGCAACGGCACTTTCGACGCGACCAAAGAGGGCGCATCCAGCGTCAACCTGCGCGGCGTCAAGTTCGATATCAGCCTGACGCTCGGCGCGGACGTTGCGCCCGGCGCTGACTCCGACGCACTGGTGGCGGGCAAGGCGTTCACCCTGCAATCCAAGCCGGACACCTTCAGTGCTTCGCGTTCGCCAGGCAACGCGTCGACTGCACAAGTGACCGGTGGCCAGGTGACGGATCAGGCGGCCTACGCCAGCACCTTCCCTGATACCGGTGCGGTGATCAAATTCACCAGCGGCACCACGTATGAGGTGTATGCGCAGCCCTACAGTCCGAACAGCAAGACCATCGCGACCGGCACCATGGCTGCCGGTGCCACCTCGATCAACGCGGCCGGCGTGACGTTCGACATCAGTGGTGCGCCAGGGGCGGGCGACCAGTTTGCGGTCAGCGCCGTCAGCAACAAGAACGAAAACGCCCTGGACACATTGAGCCAATTGCGCAAAGCCCTGGAAACGCCGGCTGACGGCAACCTGGTCGCGCAGAACAACCTCAAGGATGTGGTGGCCAAAACCATCGGCAACCTGAACAACGCCAGTTCACAGATTGACCAGGTGCGCGGCTCCATCGGTGCTCGCCAGAATGCCCTGGATCTTCAAACGGATGAGAACACCAGCCTGGGGACTGCCAATACCAACACCATGAGTTCCTTGGGCAACGTCGACATGGGTCAGGCGGCGATCAACCTGCAGCTTCAGCAAACCATGCTGCAGGCCTCTCAGTTGGCCTTTGTGAAAATCTCTCAGTTGAGCCTGTTCAACAAAATGTGATGTCCGCGGCTGCAAACCGGCGGCTCACCCTGGAAACGGGGTGGGCCGTTGTGGTTTTTGGCGTTTGTATGTCCCCGTGTTTCGCACAAAGCGCAGAAAATTGAGTGACCTGTGAGTCATAAAGCGCATCTTCACTGTATCGTGTGAAAAGGATAGGTCGTCGCCAGGTCTCTGCGAGGGCCTGCCGCCAGGGTACAAAGGCGGTTTTCGGCGAGTTTTTTGCGGGGTCATCCCCATTATTGTCAGCACCCGGCGACGTGTCTCGCGGGGTGTTCTCCAGCTATTTAGTATTGGGAAGCCACAATGATTGGCATAAAAAGCATCGCCAGTTACGTGCCGGCAGACGGGATTGATAACTACGCCCAGGGTGCCAAATTCGCCAAGGATGAAGAATTCATCATTGGCAAGATCGGTTCGGCGTTCCTGCCGCGCAAGGATGCCGCGCAGGAAACCTCCGATCTGTGCGTCGAGGCGGTCAACGCCTTGTTTGCCAACAACCCCGATTTGAAGCGCGAGTCCATCGATGCGCTGATCGTCGTTACCCAGAACGGCGACGAAGAGGGCTTGCCTCACACCGCCGCCATCGTCCAGGACAAGCTGGGCCTGCCGACGCACGTGGCGGCCTTCGATATTTCCCTGGGCTGCTCGGGCTACGTCTACGGCATCTATGCGATGAAGGGCTTCATGGAAGCCACCGGCCTGAAGAACGGCCTGCTGGTGACCGCCGATCCGTACTCGAAGATCGTCGACCCGGAAGACCGCAACACCACCATGCTGTTCGGCGATGCCGCTACCGCCACCTGGATGGGTGAAGACGCGCCGTGGCAGTTGGGCAAGTCCAAGTTCGGCACTGACGGCTCCGGTGCGCCGCACTTGAAGGTCAGCGATGGCGTGTTCTTCATGAACGGCCGCCAGGTGTTCAACTTCGCTTTGCTCAAGGTGCCGGCGCATTTGCACGAGCTGCTCAACGAATCGGACCTCAAGGCTGACGAGATCGATGCGTTCTGCATCCACCAGGGCAGTGCGGCGATTGTCGACGCCGTGGCCCGACGTTTCGAAGACGCGCCGGTGGACAAGTTCATCAAGGACATGGTCGAGACCGGCAATACCGTGTCCTCGAGCATTCCGCTGCTGCTGGAAAAGCACATGCTCGACTCCACCTGGAAGCGCGTCGCCATCAGTGGTTTTGGTGTGGGGCTGTCCTGGGGCTCGGCGATTTTGCACCGCCCTTGACGACTTAAAGGCGCTGCACAAAAAAACGCCCATGATCGAAAGATCATGGGCGTTTTTTATTTGGCGCCAGAAAGCCAACAATTGCTGGGGTTTGGGCTATCGTAAATGCTTGAATTAAAAGGGGTGGCACGGCGCCAGTAAAAAAAATCAAAAAAGTCCTCAAGCAACCTGCTTTCACGACGATAACTATTACGAAGGTTCTCTAGGCCACACCCGGCGGTTGCCAGGGCCGGAAGCCGCAGTACACCACCCACGAGGATTTCGTCATGGCATTAACAGTAAACACCAACCTTGCTTCGTTGACCGTTCAGAACAACCTGAACAAGGCTTCCAGCGCACTGCAAACTTCCATGCAGCGCCTGTCCTCCGGCCTGCGTATCAACAGCGCCAAAGACGATGCGGCCGGCCTGCAAATCGCTGGTCGTCTGACCAGCCAAATCAATGGCCTGGGCGTTGCCATCAAGAACGCCGGTGACGGTAACTCCATCGCGCAAACTGCTGAAGGCGCGATGCAGCAATCCACCAACATCCTGCAGACCATGCGTTCCCTGGCTCTGTCGTCCGCTAACGGCTCCCTCAGCGCTGACGACCGTAAGTCGAACCAGGCTCAGTACGCGGCTCTGAGTTCGGAATTGACCCGTATCGCATCGACCACTACCTTCGGTGGCCGTAACCTGCTGGACGGTTCTTTCGGTACTACCGCTTTCCAAGTAGGCGCGAACGCCAACCAGACCATCAACATGAGTCTGGGTAACGTAGCGGCCAGTAACATCGGTTCGCAGCAACTGCTGTCCAACGCTCAGACGCCAAGTCTTAACGGTGTTGCGGGCGGCACTATCACTGTGACCGGTGGTGGTCAGGTGTCGAACGCTCTGACCATCGCTCAAGGCGCGTCGGCCAAGCAAATTGCTGCCCAGCTTAATGGCGCAGTAGGCGGTCTGGCGGCCACTGCTAGCACTGAGCTTCAGTTCACGCTTCCTGCTGGTGGCTTTCCTGCGGCCACTCCTAGCGGTAAGTTCGACCTTACAGTCGGCAGCGGTCCTACTGCCTCTACTGTTTCGTTCGTGGGTATCACCAGCGCTGCCGACCTGGCGGGTCAACTGAACTCCAACGCTGCCAAACTGGGTATCAGCGTTAACTTCAACCAGTCGACCGGCGCCCTGTCGATCAAATCCGACTCGGGTGAGAACTTCACCTTCGCCAATGCTGACACCGGTGCCCAAACTATCGGCATTGCCACTAAAGGCGGCGACGGTAAGTTCAATGCTACCGTGACCAACCTGGCCGCAACCAACCTGACCGCTACCGGCCAAGTTTCGTTGAACTCCAGCTCCAGCTACTCGCTGGCTGGCAACGGCGTTACCGGTGTGTTCGGTGCTGCAGCTGCTACCGCTGTCAACTCGGCGCAAGTCGTCGTCAGCAATACCGACGTGACCACTGCTGACAACGCACAGAAGGCTGTAGACGTGCTGACCCAAGCACTGTCCACCATCGACTCCCAGCGTGCTGACCTCGGTGCGGTACAAAACCGTTTCGACAACACCATCGCCAACCTGCAGAGC
This sequence comes from Pseudomonas sp. KK18, assembly GCF_037094675.1. NCBI lineage: Bacteria > Pseudomonadati > Pseudomonadota > Gammaproteobacteria > Pseudomonadales > Pseudomonadaceae > Pseudomonas > Pseudomonas sp. KK18. The sequence goes on along the minus strand of NZ_CP146605.1, from coordinate 5,395,463 downwards.
ATCTCGGATAACTCCACCGCTGCCCGTGGCGTGATCCAGGACGTTGACTTCGCCGCTGAAACTGCTCAGCTGACCAAGCAACAAACTCTGCAACAGGCTTCGACTGCGATCCTGTCCCAGGCGAACCAACTGCCATCCGCTGTACTGAAGCTGCTTCAGTAATAACGGCACTTGGTAACTGACGGAAGGGCGCGTTTACGTGCCCTTTTGTCTTTTGTCTAATGAGGTGATTGGTTATGGACATGAGCGTCAAACTGAACCTGTCTTACCCTGCGGCAGCGCCACAGAGTGCACCCGCTCCTGTCAGTGCCGATCCGCAGAAGCCCAAGGTGGACGCCGTTGCTGGCGCGAAAGATGCCCAGCAGCCATCGAGCCACACCGACTTGAAAAAAGCGGTCAACGACATAAACGAATTCATCCAGGCTGCCCAGCGCAAACTGGATTTTTCCATTGATGACTCCACCCACCAGGTTGTGGTCAAGGTCATTGCGACCGAAAGCGGTGAGGTCATTCGCCAGATTCCTTCGGAATTGGCCCTGAAACTCGCCCAGAGCCTTCATGACGCCAGCAGCTTGCTGTTTGACGCCAAGGTCTAAACTGGCATGAACTTTGTTGCGAAAACTGCCTAGAGCGTGATTCGTCAATAAAGCATCAGCCCCGGATTAGGAGAAAGACGATGACAGTCGTAGCAGGTCTAACGGTCAACGGCCCGGGTACGGGCATCGACGTTCAAGGTCTTGTGAAGTCGTTGGTGGGGTCGCAAACCGCACCCAAGCAAGCGCAGATCGACAGCCAGACCAAAACATCCACTGCGCAACTGACCTCAATCGGCAAGATCCAGGCGGCTCTGGACGCGTTCCGGGGCGCGCTGGACACCATGACCAAGACTGTTAACTTCAGCGGCTTGAGTTCGACGCTGTCGAACGACAAGCTCGCGACGGTCACGTTGGGCCCAGGTGCCGCCGCCGGCAACTTTACGCTGGGTGTCACCCAATTGGCCACGGCGTCAAAGGTCTCCACCGCAGTAATTCCTGGCGGGCCGACGGCCGTTGTCAATTCTGGGGTCTCGGCGACGGTGTTTACGGTCTCCCAGTCCGGCAAGAATTACAGCGTCAGTGTGCCACCGGGCGGAACCCTGCAGCAGGTGCGCGATTCGCTCAACTCGCAGTACGGCAACGCGGGCTTGAGTGCCAACATCCTGACTGACTCCAACGGTTCGCGGTTGGTGGTCACATCGTCGACGACCGGTGTCGGTAGCGACATCACCTTCAAGGGTTCCTCGGGCCTGGATACGGGTGCGACGGTTGTGGGCTCGGCGCCGCAGAACGCCATATATAACCTTGATGGCAGCCCTCAAGAGTCCACGAGTAATACCCTGCCCGACGCAATCAGTGGTGTGAGCATTACCTTGACGGGGGTTTCGGGGACCGATGCCCCTTCGACGATCAAAGTCTCTGCGAACAGCGCAACCCTGAAGTCGGCAGTCAAGGGCTTCACAGATACCTACAGTGCGTTGGTCAAGGCTGTGAATGCCGAAACTCAGGTCACCACCAATGCCGACGGTTCCGTCACGCCAGGCCCGTTGACCGGGGACAGTTCGGTGCGCAGCATGATGGCGTCGATCCGCAACGTGATGAACTCGGTGACCGGTAGCGGCTCGTTTTCATCCCTGGCGCAGTTTGGCGTGACCACGGACCAGACAGCGGGCACCCTGAGCGTCAGTGATGTGGCGTTTGACAAGGCGGCCCTCACAAACGGCTCCGACATCAACAGCATCTTCATTGGCCCCAACGGGCTGCTGGCAAGCCTGACGAATGCCACCGCCAACTTTGCGCTGAGCAAGACCGGGGTGTTCGCCGAAAAGTCCGCGACCCTGCAGGATAACCTCAGGGACCTGACCAACCAGCAGACCGCCTTGAACACGCGTTCTGATGCCCTGACGGCATCCCTGACCCTTAAATACAACGCCATGGACTCCCTGGTTGCCCAGCTCAAGGCTCAAGGCGACAGCGTCATGACCACGCTCAACTCGCTGAACAATCCGAAGTCCACCTGATTGGCGGATGGATAAAGCCCGCCGAAGGCGCTGTGTCAAAGCGCCAGGCGGGCTAAAGTTTTGTGTAACGCCGTCGACATAATAATCAGCGTCCACCCTTTTAGTTGTCGCCTGTCACGAGGTAGAAACATGAATCCCATGAGAGCCCTTCGCCAATACCAGAAGGTCAACACCCACGCCCAGATCTCCGAAGCCAGCCCGCACCGCCTGGTGCAGTTGCTGATGGAAGGCGCACTGGATCGTATGGCGCAGGCCAAGGGTGCGATGGCTCGCGGTGATATCGCGCAGAAGGGGTTGATGCTGGGCAAGGCGGTGGACATCCTCGTCGGGTTGCGTGACGGCCTGAACCCCGAGAAGACCCCGGACCCGATTGCACTGCAGCAGTTGGATAACCTGTATGCCTTCATGACCATGCGTCTGCTGGAAGCCAACCGTCAGAATGACGCTGCGATGATCGATGAGGTCGCAGGCCTGATGATTACGCTCAAGGAAGGCTGGGATGGTATTGCCACAGAGGTACAGTAGGCCGTAAGGCCTGAGGACGATGTCATGAGCCAAGCATTGCAAAAAATCGACGAGACCCGTGAGGCGCTGTCCGAGGCGTTGGCTGAACGCAACTGGGGGGCGATCGGCGAACTGGATTTGGGCTGCCGCGCGTTGATCGATGCTGCGCTCAACGAGGAATCGGCGGATGAGGCAGCCATTCGGGCAAAACTGGAAGACTTGCTTTCGGTCTACCAGCAGTTGCTTGAGGCGACGACAGGGGAGCGACAGGCTATTTTCGAAGAGATGTCGCAGTTCAACCGAGCTAAACATGCGTCAAAGGTTTACCATATGTTCGGCTGAAGGCTCAGTTAATCCGAACACCGCGCGTCATAAATTTGACTGTGCACGATTTTTTGACTTAACTAGTGCTATTTTCAGACGTCAGAAAGCCGTAGCGCAGAAAATGCCTACAGCAATCTAGATTGCCCCAACTCGAGGGCATTAGAGTTTTACTAGGGAAGTTGCTATTGCATGTGGCGTGAAACCAAAATTCTGCTGATCGATGACGATAGCGTTCGGCGCCGCGATCTGGCGGTGATCCTGAATTTTCTTGGCGAAGAAAATCTACCCTGTGGCAGCCACGACTGGCAGCAGGCGGTCAGCTCTTTGTCGTCGAGCCGCGAAGTCATTTGTGTGCTGATCGGGACGGTAAACGCTCCTGGTGCAGTTCTGGGCTTGTTAAAGACACTGTCGACCTGGGATGAGTTCCTTCCGGTGTTGCTGATGGGCGATATTTCTTCCGTGGACCTTCCGGAAGACCAGCGCCGCCGCGTGCTTTCCACCCTCGAAATGCCCCCCAGCTACAGCAAATTGCTCGACTCCCTGCACCGTGCCCAGGTCTACCGCGAGATGTACGACCAGGCCCGCGAGCGCGGCCGTCACCGCGAACCCAACCTGTTCCGCAGCCTCGTCGGCACCAGTCGTGCGATCCAGCACGTGCGCCAGATGATGCAGCAAGTGGCCGACACCGACGCCAGTGTGCTGATCCTCGGCGAGTCGGGCACCGGCAAGGAAGTGGTCGCACGCAACCTGCATTACCATTCCAAGCGTCGTGACGGGCCGTTCGTGCCGGTCAACTGCGGGGCGATCCCGGCAGAACTGCTGGAAAGCGAACTGTTCGGCCACGAGAAGGGCGCCTTTACCGGGGCGATCACCAGCCGTGCCGGGCGTTTTGAACTGGCCAACGGCGGCACCCTGTTCCTCGACGAAATCGGCGACATGCCGCTGCCGATGCAGGTCAAGCTGCTGCGGGTATTGCAGGAGCGCACCTTCGAGCGCGTGGGCAGCAACAAGACCCAGAGCGTCGACGTACGCATCATCGCGGCCACCCACAAGAACCTCGAAAGCATGATCGAGGTCGGCAGCTTCCGCGAAGACCTGTACTACCGCCTCAACGTATTCCCGATCGAAATGGCGCCCCTGCGCGAGCGCGTCGAAGACATCCCGCTGCTGATGAACGAACTGATCTCGCGCATGGAACACGAAAAGCGTGGTTCGATTCGCTTCAACTCGGCGGCGATCATGTCACTGTGTCGCCACGGCTGGCCGGGCAACGTCCGCGAGTTGGCCAACCTGGTGGAGCGCATGGCGATCATGCACCCGTACGGGGTGATCGGCGTGGTCGAGCTGCCGAAGAAATTCCGCTACGTCGACGACGAAGACGAGCAATTGGTGGACAGCCTGCGCAGCGACCTGGAAGAGCGCGTGGCCATCAACGGCCACACGCCGGACTTCGGCTCCACCGCCATGCTGCCGCCGGAAGGCCTGGACTTGAAGGACTACCTCGGCAGCCTCGAACAAGGCCTGATCCAGCAGGCACTCGACGACGCCAACGGTATCGTCGCCCGTGCCGCCGAGCGCCTGCGCATCCGACGTACCACCCTGGTGGAGAAGATGCGCAAGTACGGCATGAGTCGCAAGGAAGGTGATGAACAGGCGGATGATTGACGCCTGTTTTTCAACTGACTGAAAACTAAGCCTATTTTTTTAGGCACGGGTATTGCTACAGCACTCGCAACGTTCCGTTTAACTGACGGTCAGCCAAGCGAGAGAGCATGATGCCCCACGCCGCCCAACTATCTTCGGTCCCTGACACTCAGGGGCCGGCCCCCTCCGTAGAGCAGATCAGCCGCCTCGGGCTTGAACAGGCTTTTTCCCTGTTCAACCAGATGTCGAGCCAGTTGACTGACTCCTACAGCCTGTTGGAAGCCCGGGTTTCCGAGCTTAAAGGCGAGTTGGCCGTGGTCAGTGCCCAGCGCATGGAAGAGCTGGCCGAGAAAGAGCGACTGGCCAACCGTCTGCAAAACCTCCTCGACCTGTTGCCCGGTGGCGTGATCGTCATCGACGAGCAGGGCCGTGTGCGCGAAGCCAACCCGGCGGCCTGCAACATGCTTGGCCTGCCGCTGGAAGGCGAGCTGTGGCGCGAGGTCATCACCCGCTGCTTTGCCCCGCGGGAAGACGACGGCCACGAAATCTCCCTCAAGGATGGGCGCCGCCTGTCCATCGCCACGCGTTCCCTGGATGCCGAGCCTGGCCAGTTGGTGTTGCTCAACGACCTGACTGAAACCCGGCACCTGCAAGACCAGTTGGCCCGCCATGAGCGCCTGTCGTCTTTGGGGCGAATGGTCGCTTCCCTGGCCCACCAGATTCGTACGCCATTGTCGGCCGCGCTGATTTACGCCAGTCATTTGACTGATGAGCAATTGCCCGCCGCCACCCACCAGCGTTTTGCCGGCCGCCTCAAGGAGCGCCTGCACGAACTGGAGCATCAGGTGCGCGACATGCTGGTGTTTGCCCGCGGCGAATTGCCGCTGACCGATCGCGTCACCCCGGCCGCCTTGATGCAGTCCCTGCAAGCGGCGGCCGCCACTCATATCCAGGAAGCGTCAGTCCGTTGGCAGTGCGACAGCCATTACGGCGAGTTGCTGTGCAACCGCGACACCCTGGTGGGCGCGCTGCTCAACCTGATCGAAAACGCGACCCAGGCCAGCGGCCCCGGGGCGCGGCTCAAGGTGCACCTGTACAACCGTGGCGAGACCCTGCGCCTGAGCATCAGCGACAGCGGCAGCGGGATTGACCCGGTGGTGCTGCAGCGCCTCGGCGAGCCTTTTTTTACCACCAAGACCAACGGTACCGGCCTGGGCCTGACCGTGGTCAAGGCAGTCGCCCGTGCACATCAGGGAGAATTGCAGCTGCATTCCCGGTTGGGTCGTGGCACGTGCGCGTTGATCACGCTGCCGCTGTTTTCATGCGCCGTCAGCGCGGAGTAAAAGGTCATGGCTATCAAGGTTTTATTGGTTGAAGACGATCGCGCCCTGCGTGAAGCATTGGCTGACACGCTGTTGCTGGCGGGCCATGACTATCGGGCGGTCGGTTCTGCCGAAGAAGCCCTGGACGCGGTGGAGCAGGAGTCCTTCAGCCTGGTGGTCAGCGACGTCAACATGCCGGGCATGGACGGACACCAGTTGCTCGGCCTGTTGCGTGCGCGCCAGCCGCAACTGCCGGTGCTGCTGATGACCGCCCACGGCGCCGTGGAGCGTGCCGTCGACGCCATGCGTCAGGGCGCTGCGGATTACCTGGTCAAGCCCTTCGAACCCAAAGCCTTGATCGAGCTGGTCGCCCGGCATGCCCTCGGCACCCTGGGCGCTGCAGAGGGTGAAGGCCCGATTGCCTTCGAACCGGCCAGCGCGCAATTGCTGGAACTGGCGGCCCGTGTTGCCCGCAGCGACTCCACCGTATTGATCTCCGGCGAGTCCGGTACCGGCAAGGAAGTGCTGGCGCGCTACATCCACCAGCAGTCCCATCGTGCCAGCCAGCCGTTCATTGCGATCAACTGCGCGGCCATTCCCGACAACATGCTCGAAGCCACCTTGTTCGGCCATGAGAAGGGCTCGTTCACCGGCGCCATCGCGGCGCAGGCCGGCAAGTTCGAACAGGCTGACGGCGGCACCATCCTGCTCGACGAAATCTCCGAAATGCCCCTGGGCCTGCAAGCCAAGTTGCTGCGGGTATTGCAGGAGCGCGAAGTGGAGCGGGTGGGCGCACGCAAGCCGATCCAGCTGGACATCCGTGTGGTCGCCACCACCAACCGCGACCTGGCGGGCGAAGTGGCGGCGGGGCGCTTCCGCGAGGACCTGTTCTACCGGCTCTCGGTGTTCCCGTTGGCCTGGCGCCCGTTGCGCGAGCGCCCGGCCGACATCATCCCGCTGGCCGAGCGCCTGCTGGGCAAGCACGTCAATAAAATGAAGCATGCCCAGGCGCGCCTGTCGGCCGAGGCCCAGGCCTGTCTGATCAGTTACCCGTGGCCCGGCAACGTGCGGGAACTGGACAATGCGATCCAGCGTGCGTTGATTTTGCAGCAGGGCGGCCTGATCCAGCCCCAGGATTTCTGCCTGGCCATGGGCGCGGGCGCAGCCCCGCAGCCGAGCCTGGCTGCCGCGCCACAGGTCGAAGCCGTGCCTGCCGAATCCGCCGGCGCCCTGGGCGACGACCTGCGCCGCCGCGAATTCCAGATGATCATCGACACCCTGCGCTCCGAGCGCGGGCGCCGCAAAGAAGCCGCCGAGCGCCTGGGCATCAGCCCGCGCACCCTGCGCTACAAGCTGGCGCAGATGCGTGACGCCGGGATGGACGTGGAAGCCTACCTCTACGCCACCTGAAAATTCTCAAAGCCGACAGGGCCAGTCGCCTTTTCTTACAGAATGCCACGGAGCTGGCACCCTTGTTGCTACCACCCCTGTAATCGCTGTGTAGTGTCAAAAAATTGCGGGTCGTCGGAGAGAAAGTTCATGAGCCAAGGTGTTGAGTTCAATCGGTTGATGTTGGATATGCGGTCCATGCAAATGGATGCCATGGCTCAACCGAAATCCGCCGCGCAAGCCGTACCGGAATTGGGCCAGAGCAGCTTTGCCGACATGCTCGGCCAGGCCATCAACAAAGTCAGCGACACCCAGCAGGCATCCAATCAGTTGGCGACCGCCTTCGAGATCGGCAAGAGCGGCGTGGACCTCACCGACGTGATGGTCGCCTCGCAAAAAGCCAGCGTTTCATTCCAGGCCTTGACCCAGGTGCGCAACAAACTGGTTCAAGCCTATCAAGACATCATGCAGATGCCGGTTTAAGGACGATTTGAGTCATGGCAGAAGCACTCGTGGATAACGCACCCGCCAAGGCAGACGGCAAGCCGCCGCTGTTTGGCCTGTCGTTCCTGGAAAACCTCTCCGAGATGACCATGTTGCGTCAGGTAGGCCTGATGGTCGGCCTGGCTGCCAGCGTGGCGATTGGTTTTGCCGTGGTGCTGTGGTCCCAGCAACCGGATTACCGTCCGTTGTACGGCAGCCTGGCCGGCATGGATTCCAAGCAGATCATGGAAACCCTGGCGGCGGCAGACATCAGCTACACCGTCGAACCGAATTCCGGCGCCCTGTTGGTCAAGGCCGACGATGTGGCCCGTGCGCGGATGAAACTGGCGGCTGCCGGCGTAACCCCGTCCGACGCGAATATCGGCTTTGAAATCCTCGACAAGGACCAGGGCCTGGGGACCAGCCAGTTCATGGAAGCCACCCGCTACCGTCGCGGCCTGGAAGGCGAACTGGCGCGCACCATCTCCGCCCTGAACAACGTCAAGGGCGCCCGCGTGCACCTGGCGATTCCGAAAAGCTCGGTGTTCGTGCGTGATGAACGCAAGCCCAGCGCCTCGGTACTGGTCGAACTCTTTGCCGGCCGCTCTCTTGAGCCTGGCCAGGTATTGGCGATCATCAACCTGGTGGCCACCAGCGTTCCTGAATTGAGCAAGTCGCAGATCACCGTAGTCGACCAGAAGGGCAACTTGCTGTCGGACCTCGCGGAAAACTCTTCGCTGACCATGGCCGGCAAGCAGTTCGACTACAGCCGTCGCATGGAAAGCATGCTGACCCAGCGGGTGCACAACATCCTGCAACCGGTGTTGGGCAATGATCGCTACAAGGCTGAAGTGTCGGCCGACGTCGACTTCAGCGCCGTCGAATCGACCTCCGAGCAGTTCAATCCGGACCAGCCGGCCCTGCGCAGCGAGCAATCGACCACCGAACAACGTACCGCCAGCAATGGCCCGCAAGGCGTGCCGGGTGCCCTGAGCAACCAGCCACCCACCCCGGCCACTGCCCCGCAAACCACCGGTGGCGCTGCCGCTACCGCAGGCGCGGTGCAGCCTGGCCAGCCGCTGTTGGACGCCAACGGCCAGCAGATCATGGACCCGGCCACCGGCCAGCCCATGCTCGCGCCGTACCCGGCCGACAAGCGCAACCAGTCCACCAAGAACTTCGAGCTTGATCGTTCCATCAGCCACACCAAGCAGCAACAGGGTCGGATCAATCGCCTGTCGGTGTCGGTGGTGGTGGATGACCAGGTCAAGGTCAATGCCGCAGACGGCGCCATCACCCGCGCCCCATGGAGCGCCGATGAATTGGCGCGCTTCACTCGCCTGGTGCAGGACGCGGTGGGCTTCGATGCCAGCCGTGGCGATAGCGTCAGCGTGATCAACATGCCGTTCTCCGCCGAGCGTGGCGAAGTCATCGCCGAGGCAGCGTTCTATACTCAGCCGTGGTTCTGGGACATCGTCAAGCAAGTGCTGGGGGTGTTGTTCATCCTGTTGCTGGTGTTCGGCGTACTGCGCCCGGTGCTCAACAACATCACCGGCCACGGCAAGAAGCAACTGGCCCTGGCCGGCGGCGACGTCGAACTGGGTGGCATGGGCGGCCTCGATGGCGAACTGGCCAACGACCGCGTGAGCCTCGGTGGCCCGCAAAGCATTCTGTTGCCGAGCCCGAGCGAGGGTTATGACGCTCAGTTGAACGCAATCAAGAGCCTGGTGGCCGAAGACCCGGGTCGTGTGGCCCAGGTCGTGAAAGAGTGGATTAACGCAGATGAGTGATAGCCGAGCTGCAGTAGCCAAACTCTCCCGGGTCGACAAAGCCGCCGTGCTGTTGCTGTCCCTCGGAGAAACCGACGCCGCCCAAGTGCTGCGCCACATGGGGCCCAAAGAGGTTCAGCGTGTCGGCGTGGCCATGGCGCAAATGCGCAATGTGCACCGCGAGCAAGTCGAGCAGGTGATGAGCGAGTTCGTCGAGATCGTCGGCGACCAGACCAGCCTGGGCGTCGGCTCCGACAGCTACATTCGCAAGATGCTCACCTCGGCCCTGGGCGAAGACAAGGCCAACGGCCTGATCGACCGCATCCTGCTGGGTGGCAACACCAGCGGCCTCGACAGCCTGAAGTGGATGGAGCCGCGGGCCGTGGCCGACGTGATCCGCTACGAACACCCGCAAATCCAGGCGATCGTGGTGGCGTATCTCGACCCCGACCAGGCCGGTGAAGTGCTCGGCCACTTCGACCATAAGGTGCGCCTGGATATCATCCTGCGCGTCTCGTCGTTGAACACCGTACAGCCGGCGGCCCTGAAAGAATTGAACACGATTCTCGAGAAGCAGTTCTCGGGCAATTCCAACGCTTCGCGCACCACCCTGGGCGGCATCAAGCGTGCGGCCGACATCATGAACTTCCTCGACAGCTCGGTGGAAGGCCAGTTGATGGACTCGATCCGCGAGATCGACGACAGCCTGTCGGTGCAGATCGAAGACCTCATGTTCGTGTTCAACAACCTCTCCGACGTCGACGACCGTGGCATCCAGGCGTTGCTGCGGGAAGTCTCCTCCGACGTGCTGGTGCTGGCCCTCAAGGGCTCCGACGAAGGCGTCAAGGAAAAGATCTTCAAGAACATGTCCAAGCGGGCTTCCGAACTGTTGCGCGACGACCTCGAGGCCAAGGGCCCGGTGCGCGTCAGCGACGTGGAAACTGCACAGAAGGAAATCCTCACCATTGCCCGCCGTATGGCCGAAGCCGGAGAAATCGTTCTCGGTGGGAAGGGCGGCGAAGAAATGATTTAAGGCGCCGCGCATGTCGAACAAAGATGAGACGCCCAGCGATCTGATTCGCGCACGGGACGTCGGAGGGTTCGACGTCTGGTCGCTGCCCAGTTTCGACCCGCATCGCCCGGAGCCTGAGCCGGAGCCGGTAGAAGAACCCCCGGCCGAGATGGAAGAAGTGCCGCTGGAGGAAGTCCAGCCACTGACCCTGGAAGAGCTCGAAAGCATTCGCCAGGAAGCCTACAACGAAGGTTTCTCCACCGGCGAGAAGGACGGTTTTCGCAGCACCACCCTCAAGGTCCGCCAGGAAGCCGAGGCCGCGCTGAGCGTCAAGCTGGCCAGCCTGGAAACCCTGATGGGCAGCCTGTTCGAGCCCATCGCCGAGCAGGACTCGCAGATTGAAAAAGCCATGGTCGGGCTGGTGGAGCACATCACCCGCCAGGTGATTCAGCGCGAATTGGCCCTGGACTCCACGCAAATCGAAAGCGTGATGCGCGAAGCCCTCAAGCTGCTGCCCCTGGGCGTCGGCAATGTGCGGCTGTACATCAACCCGCAGGATTTCGAACAGGTCAAAGCCCTGCGCGAGCGCCATGAAGAAACCTGGCGCATCGTCGAAGACGCTGCGCTGCTGCCCGGTGGTTGCCGGGTCGAGACCGAGCACAGCCGCATCGATGCCACGGTGGAGACGCGCATCACGCAGATCATGGCCAAGCTGTTCGATCAGTTGCACGAGCAGGCGCTGCACCCGGCAGAGCCGGACTTGAGCGTCGAGCTGGACACCCCCGATGCGCCTTGATCGCACCAGCTTCGCCAAGCGCCTGGGTGGCTATGCCGAAGTCACCGAGTTGCCCGGCCAGCCGATCCTGGAGGGCCGCCTGCTGCGCATGGTCGGCCTGACCCTGGAAGCCGAAGGCCTGCGCGCCGCCATGGGCAGCCGCTGCATGGTGATCAACGACGACAGCTACCACCCGGTGCAGGTCGAAGCCGAAGTGATGGGGTTCTCCGGCAGCAAAGTATTCCTGATGCCCGTCGGCAGCGTTGCCGGCATTGCCCCCGGCGCTCGCGTGGTGCCGCTGGCCGACACCGGCCGCCTGCCGATGGGCATGAGCATGCTCGGCCGCGTGCTGGATGGCGCCGGGCGCGCCCTCGACGGCAAGGGCGGGATGAAGGCCGAAGACTGGGTGCCGATGGACGGCCCGACCATCAACCCGCTCAAGCGCAACCCCATCAGCGTGCCGCTGGACGTGGGCATTCGCAGCATCAACGGTTTATTGACGGTGGGCCGCGGCCAGCGCCTGGGCCTGTTTGCCGGTACCGGCGTCGGTAAGTCGGTGTTGCTGGGCATGATGACGCGCTTTACCGAGGCCGACATCATCGTGGTCGGGCTGATCGGCGAGCGGGGCCGGGAGGTGAAGGAATTCATCGAGCACAGCCTCGGCGAAGAAGGCCTCAAGCGTTCGGTCGTGGTGGCCTCGCCGGCGGATGACGCGCCGCTGATGCGCCTGCGCGCCGCGATGTACTGCACACGCATCGCCGAATATTTTCGCGACAAGGGCAAGAACGTCCTGCTGCTGATGGACTCCCTGACCCGTTTCGCCCAGGCCCAGCGGGAAATTGCGCTGGCCATCGGCGAGCCGCCGGCCACCAAGGGCTATCCGCCGTCAGTGTTCGCCAAGCTGCCCAAGCTGGTGGAGCGTGCCGGTAACGCCGAAGCCGGTGGTGGTTCGATCACTGCGTTCTACACCGTACTCTCCGAGGGCGATGACCAGCAGGACCCGATTGCCGACTCGGCGCGGGGCGTGCTCGACGGGCACATCGTGCTGTCCCGGCGCTTGGCCGAAGAAGGGCACTACCCGGCCATCGACATCGAAGCCTCCATCAGCCGGGTGATGCCGTCGGTGGTCACCCCGGAGCACATGATGCGCGCGCAGCAGTTCAAGCAACTGTGGTCGCGTTATCAACAGAGCCGCGACCTGATCAGCGTCGGCGCCTACGTGGCCGGCGGCGATCGCGAGACCGACCTGGCAATTGCCCTGCAACCGCAACTGGTGACGTACCTGCGCCAGGGCCTCAACGACAAGATCAGCATGGGTGAAAGCGAGGCACACCTGGGCACCATCTTCACGCCGGCGCCGGGCGGATAAACCATGGCCAACACTCGCGCCGCGCGCCTTGCCCCGGTAGTGGACATGGCCGAAAAAGCTGAAAAGACCGCCGTCCAGCGCCTGGGGTACTTCCAGGGCCAGGTTCGCCTGGCGGAAAGCAAGCTGGGGGACCTGGAGCGCTTTCGCGGCGAGTATCAGCAGCAGTGGATCGAGCGTGGCAGCAAGGGCGTCTCCGGGCAGTGGCTGATGGGCTACCAGGGCTTTCTCAACCAGTTGGAAACCGCCGTCGGCCAGCAGCGCCAGAGCCTGGCCTGGCACCAGGCCAACGTCGACAAGGCCCGCGACAGCTGGCAACAGGCCTATGCCCGGGTCGAAGGCCTGCGCAAACTGGTGCAGCGCTACATCGACGAAGCCCGTGCACTGGAAGACAAGCGCGAGCAGAAATTGCTGGATGAATTGTCCCAGCGTCTTCCCCGCCAAAACCCCTATTAACCACGCCCTCGCTCCTACACGGATTTGCCCACTTCCCTATCACCTGCTACACCTTGTTGCACATTGCCAATGACAAGGAAGCAGTCGTATGTCAGTCGAATCAGAAGTGTCCCTGGACGGGACGAAGTTGACGATCACCGTCAGGGGGCGATTCGATTTCGGTAGCCACCAGGCCTTTCGTGATGCCTACGAGCGGTTCTATAAGGTGCCCGAGATCTACGTGGTGGACTTGAAGGAAACCACCTACATGGACAGCTCGGCCCTGGGCATGCTCCTGCTGTTGCGTGACCATGCCGGAGGCGACAATGCCGAAGTGCAGGTGGTCAACGCCAACTCCGATGTGCGCAAGATCCTGGCCATTTCCAACTTCGACAAACTGTTCGACCTCACTTGAGCGTCCTGGCCCCGGTCCTCGAGGCGCTGACGGTGTTGATCGCCGAAGACAGCGCCGCCGACCTGTTGTTGCTGTCGACCATCGTGCGCCGCCAGGGCCACCAGGTGCTGACCGCCAGTAACGGCCAGGAAGCGGTCGATGTGTTTACCCGTGAACGGCCGCAGTTGGTGTTGATGGACGCCCTGATGCCGGTGATGGACGGCTTCGAGGCGGCCCGCCAGATCAAGCAGCGGGCGGGGGAGGCGCTGGTGCCGATCATCTTCCTCACCTCCCTGCGCGAGAGCGAAGCCCTGGCCCAGTGCCTGGATGCCGGGGGTGACGACTTCCTGGCCAAACCCTATAACCAGGTGATCCTGGCGGCAAAGATCAATGCCATGGATCGCCTGCGTCGCTTGCAGGCCACGGTGTTGCAGCAACGCGACCTGATCGCCCGGCACCACGACTACCTGCTGCAGGAGCAGCGAGTGGCCAAGGCGGTGTTCGACAAGGTGGCCCACTCGGGCTGCATCAACGCCGCGCCGAATATTCGTTATGTGCAGTCGCCCTACGCGCTGTTCAACGGCGATTTGCTGCTGGCCGCGTACACGCCGTCGGGCGATATGCATGTGCTGCTGGGGGACTTTACCGGCCACGGTTTACCGGCGGCGGTCGGCGCCATGCCCCTGGCGGAAGTGTTCTACGGCATGACTGCCAAGGGCTACGGATTGGCGCAAACCCTGCGGGAGATGAACGCCAAGCTCAAGCGCATCCTGCCGGTGGACATGTTCTGTTGTGCCACCTTGCTGTGCCTCAGCGCCCAGCGACGGGTGGTGGAAGTGTGGAATGGCGGCATGCCCGACGGCTACGTGCATGACGTCACCACCGGCAAGCGCACGCCGCTGGTGTCGCGGCATTTGCCATTGGGCGTGCTGGCGGCCGAGGCGTTTGATGACCGCACTGAAGTCTGGCCGATGGCGCTGGGTGACCGAGTGTTTTTGCTGTCGGATGGTGTGCTGGATACCGCCGATGCCCATGAACAGTTGTTTGGCGCCGAGCGGTTGCAGCAGGTGTTTGCGGCCAATCGCGAGCCGGACCGGTTGTTCGAGGAGATCGAACAGGCCCTGGCGGGTTTTCGCGGTGAGGTGCGCGATGACATCAGCATGGTGGAGATCAGCCTGCAGGCGGATGAGCCGTTGCGTTCGTCGTCGGTGGTGTATTCCGACAGTGGGCAGTCGTCGCCGCTGGATTGGTCGGTAAGTTTTGAGTTTCGTGCCGAGACGCTCAAGTCCTACAACCCTTTGCCGTATTTGTTGCAGTTGCTGTTGGAGATTCATGGGCTGCGGGAGCAGAGCGGGGCGTTGTACAGCGTGATGGCAGAGTTGTATTCCAATGCGCTTGAACATGGTGTGCTGGGGCTGGATTCGCGGCTCAAGCGGGATGCACAGGGGTTTGCTGCGTATTACCGCGAGCGTAATGAGCGGCTGGCGCGGTTGGATAGCGGGTATGTGCGGGTGCACCTGGATGTGGTGCCGACCGGGGAGGGGGGGTGTCTGACGCTGCGGATCGAGGACAGTGGGGCCGGGTTTGATGTGGATAAGGTGCTGGCCAGGCCGCTGGATGTTGACCGTCTGTCTGGTAGGGGATTGAGCCTGGTGCGCCAGTTGAGCAGCGATGTAGGCTGGTCTGACGGCGGGCGGTGTGTGTGCGTGGAGTTTTCATGGAAGGCTCTGGCATAATCCGCCGATTCTTGATCAAGGAGCGAACAAGTGGCAGAGATTCATCTGGACCCCGATGTGCTGACTGGCTTGCAGGAGGTCATGGAGGGCGAGTATCCGAAGCTGCTCGACACTTTTCTCGATGACTCGCAAAAGCGGGTAGAGGCGTTGCGCCGGGCTCGGGATGATGCCAAGGCGCTTGGGCGGATTGCGCATAGCTTCAAGGGGAGTAGCGGTAATCTTGGGGCGGTGCGGTTGGCTGAGCTTTGTCAGTTGCTCGAGGATAAGTCCGCCAAGCCTGTGGTTGCGGATTTGGCGCAGTTGGTGGATGAGATTGACCATGAATTCGCGCTGGTGCGGCCGTTGTATGAGCATGAGCGGGGGCGGTTTCAGCTCTGACGCTTTTGGTGTGTATATCCGTTTCTTCGGTAACGGCGGCTTATGGTTTCGCTCTTGCAGCGAGTCACTTTGCAAAAGCGGCACAGTAACCAAAGCGCTCTGCCCCATCAAAAACCAGAGCGAAAGCAGAGCTGCTTTTCTGTGGGAGCGGGCTTGCTCGCGAAAAACCTGAGAGCGCCGCGTTCATCCAGAATGCCCGCGTCATCGTTAACGACCTTCGCGAGCAAGCCCGCTCCCACATTTGGACCGTGCCCGCTTTTGATTTGGCTGTTGCTTTTGCTCTTCAACACTCAAGACCCCATACAAGCCATCACCCAAATAACGGATATACACCCTTAAACCAAAACCTGGCCCAACTCTTGCTCTACCTCCTGTTACCGCACCCTCGACCCCTGTGCGGCGGAGACTCTTGACTATGGCAATCACCCCGAATTCGCTCCTTCAGGCAGCCCTTGCGGCCAAGCCTCAAGCGCCCGCTGCCAATCCACCGGCAGTGGCTGCGAACCCGCGGGACAAGGCCCCGGGCTTCGCTCAGGTGTTCGCCAACCAGGCCCCTGCGCCTGCGGCAAAACCTGTCGACACCCCCATCAAATCCACCCGCGACAAGCCTGCGGACAACAGCTCCAAGCCCGCCGCCAACAACGACAAGCCTGCCGCCGGTACCCCATCGGTTGCCGATAACGGCAAGACTTTGCCTGCCAACCCGCCGGCCAAGGCGGACACCCCGGACACCACCGCCAAGTCAGACGACGATGCCCCGGCAGACGATCCGTCCCTGGCCCAGCAACCTCCGGTCGACCCCGCCGTAGACCCGGCGCTGATAGCCGCGGTAGTCCCTGTCCCCGTCCCCGCTACGCCGGCGCCCGTCGAGACTCCGACGCCGACCACCGCGAAGGATGACAAAAACCAGCCAGTCGTGGCGCCACCGATGGCCGCGACCGACGACGCCAAGCCCGCCTTCGACCCCGAGGCCGATCCGCTGGATGCAATGCCCGCCGTGCGCCTGGCCATGGAACAGGGCGGACACGTGTCCGCCAGCAGCCAGGCCCCGGCAAAAACCGCCCCGGCCCCGACCCAGGATCAGCCGACTGCCGCGCAAAACTTCGTCACAGGCCTGGCCAATATGGTCGACCAGCAAGCGTCCAAGGACAGCACCGACCAGGGCGGCGACAAAGCCTTTGCCGGTCTGATCGACGGCGGCCTCAAGGATTTGAAGGACGCCAGCAGCGACACCCGTGTCGATGACTTCGCCAACCGCCTCGCCGCGCTGACCCAGGCTGCCACGCCGAAAACTGCGAATGCCCTGCCGCCGGTGGCCAACGCGCCATTGGCCATGCACCAGAGTGGCTGGACCGATGAGGTGGTGAACCGGGTCATGTACCTGTCCAGCGCCAACCTCAAGTCGGCAGAGATCCAGTTGCAGCCCGCTGAACTGGGTCGCCTGGACATCAGCGTGAAGATGTCCGCCGACCAGCAGGCGCAAGTCACCTTCATGAGCGGCCATGCGGTGGTGCGTGAAGCCCTGGAAAGCCAATCGGGCCGCTTGCGGGAGATGTTTGCCCAGCAGGGCATGGGCCAGGTCGACGTCAACGTGTCGGACCAATCCCGTGGCTGGCAGGGGCAGCAGGGCCAGGACCAGCAACAGCAGAACCAGGCTCGCGGCGTCAGCGGCAGTGGCGGGCGGGGTGATGGGGTTGATGGCGGCGGTATCGGTGAGGTGGCTGAAGTGGCCGCGCCGGTGGTGCAGTCGGTGATTGGCTCCAGTGCCGTGGACTACTACGCCTGATCCGAGGTCTGGCGATGATCAAAATGTGGGAGCGGGCTTGCTCGCGAATACGGAGTGTCAGTCACCGTTACAGGTGCTGATCCACCGCTTTCGCGAGCAAGCCCGCTCCCACATTGGTTTTGCAGTGTCGGCGAAACCGTGACCGAACTGACAACTCTGGCATAACACTTGCTCTTGCCTTTCCCCAGAACTATGAATCCCAGAATAGTGACGGATTATTGGCATGGCGAAGAGCGACGACGCAGCAAAAGCACCCGCAGGCAAGGGCAAGCTCAAGCTTATCCTGCTGATTGTCCTGGCCTTGTTGCTGGCGATCGGCTTGTCCGTGGGGGCTACCTGGTACTTTATGCACAGTGCCCAGAGCAAACCGGCCGCCACGGCCGAGGTCAACCCCAACGTCAAGCAACCGGCAATCTTCGAGCCGATGCTGCCGGCGTTTGTCGCCAACTTCAATCAGAACGGCCGTCAACGCTACCTGCAGGTGAGCATTACCCTGCTGGCGCGTAACCAGGCAGACCTGGATGCCCTCAAGGTGCACATGCCAGTGATCCGCAACAACCTGGTGATGCTGTTTTCCGCCCAACCCTTCGACACCCTCGCCACCCCGGTGGGCCAGGAAATGCTGCGCCAGAAGGTCACTGCCAGCGTGCAGGAAGTGGCCCAGAAGGAAGTCGGCAAACCTGTGATCGAGCAGGTGCTCTTCACTAATTTCGTATTGCAGTAGGATCACGACATGGCCGTGCAGGACCTGCTGTCCCAGGATGAAATCGATGCGCTGCTCCATGGCGTCGACGATGGTCTGGTACAGACCGAAATGGCTGCCGAGCCCGGCAGCGTCAAAAGCTACGACCTGACCAGCCAGGATCGCATCGTCCGTGGACGCATGCCGACCCTGGAAATGATCAACGAGCGTTTTGCCCGTTACACCCGTATCAGCATGTTCAACATGCTGCGCCGCTCGGCGGACGTGGCGGTGGGCGGCGTGCAGGTGATGAAGTTCGGTGAGTACGTGCACTCGCTGTACGTGCCCACCAGCCTCAACCTGGTGAAGATCAAGCCGCTGCGCGGCACCGCGCTGTTCATCCTCGACGCCAAGCTGGTGTTCAAGCTGGTGGACAACTTCTTCGGCGGCGATGGCCGTCACGCCAAGATCGAAGGCCGTGAATTCACCCCGACCGAGTTGCGGGTGGTGCGCATGGTGCTGGAGCAGGCCTTCATCGACTTGAAGGAAGCCTGGCAGGCGATCATGGAAGTCAATTTCGAGTACATCAACTCGGAAGTGAACCCGGCCATGGCCAACATCGTCGGCCCCAGCGAAGCCATTGTGGTCTCCACCTTCCACATCGAACTCGATGGCGGCGGCGGCGACCTGCACGTGACCATGCCGTACTCGATGATCGAGCCGGTGCGCGAAATGCTCGATGCCGGTTTCCAGTCCGACCTCGACGACCAGGACGAACGCTGGGTGAAAGCCCTGCGCGAAGACCTGCTGGACGTCGACGTACCCCTGAGCGCCACCGTGGCCCGTCGCCAGCTGCGTTTGCGGGATATTTTGCACATGCAGCCGGGGGATGTGATTCCCGTCGACCTGCCGGAAGAACTGATCATGCGCGCCAACGGCGTGCCGTCGTTCAAGGTCAAGCTCGGTTCTCACAAAGGCAACCTGGCGTTGCAAGTGATCGAACCGATCAACCGTCGCTGATCCACCTTAATTTCTGCTCCGCCGAGGACATGTAATGGCTACCGAACACGAAAACACTTCCGCCGAAGACCAGGCCCTGGCTGACGAGTGGGCGGCTGCCCTGGAAGAAACCGGCGATGTCGGCCAGGACGATATCGATGCACTGCTGGCGGCCGATGCAGCCACTGCACCGGTCGGCAACCGCCTTCCCATGGAAGAGTTCGGCAGCGTGCCGAAGAACAATGACCCGGTGACCCTCGACGGTCCGAACCTGGACGTGATCCTCGATATTCCGGTGTCGATCTCCATGGAAGTCGGCAGCACTGAAATCAACATCCGCAACCTGCTGCAGCTCAACCAGGGGTCGGTGATCGAGCTGGACCGCCTGGCCGGCGAGCCGCTGGACGTGCTGGTCAACGGCACGCTGATCGCCCATGGCGAAGTGGTGGTGGTCAACGAGAAGTTCGGCATCCGCCTGACCGACGTGATCAGCCCGAGCGAACGCATCAAGAAGTTGCGTTGATATGAAGCGCTCATTGGTAGGACTGTTATCGACGCTGCCCTTGAGCGTAATGGCAGCAGAACCGGTTGCCCAGGCGGCTGCGCCGGCACTCGGCAGCGGTGTGGGCGGGCAACTCACCCAGTTGGTGCTGGGGTTGTTGCTGGTGGTGGGGCTGATCTTCGTGCTCGCCTGGGTGTTGCGCCGCGTGCAGCGCATCGGCCCGGGCAATGCCCAGGTCATCGAGCTGGTGGGTTCACGCGCCCTTGGCCCGCGGGACAGGCTGGTGCTGGTGCAGGTCGGCGACGAGCAGATCCTGCTGGGCATCACCCCCGGTCGCATCACCCCGTTGCACGTGCTCAAGTCGCCTGTGGAAGTGGCCCAGACCCAAGCGGCCACGCCGGAATTCGCCCAGCGCCTCATGGAGTTGCTGGGCAAGGATCAGAAGGATAAGAAGTAATGCGCGTTTTATTGACGCTCATGCTGTTGCTGGCAGCGCCGCTGGCGTACGCAGCAGACCCGTTGTCGATCCCGGCGATCACCCTGGGCACTAACGCGGCGGGCGCGCAGGAGTATTCGGTCAGCCTGCAGATCCTGCTGATCATGACCGCGCTGAGCTTCATCCCCGCGTTCGTGATGCTGATGACCAGCTTCACCCGCATCATCATCGTGTTCTCGATCCTGCGTCAGGCCCTCGGCCTGCAACAGACGCCGTCGAACCAGATCCTCACCGGCATGGCGCTGTTCCTGACGCTGTTCATCATGGCGCCGGTGTTCGACAAGGTGAACCAGCAAGCCCTGCAACCGTACCTGGCGGAGAAAATGACCGCCCAGGATGCGATCGACAAGGCCCAGGGCCCGATCAAGGATTTCATGCTGTCGCAGACCCGTTCCAGCGACCTCGAGTTGTTTGTGCGGTTGTCCAAGCGTACCGACATCGCCAGCCCCGACATGGCACCGCTGACCATCCTGGTGCCGGCGTTCGTGACCTCGGAGTTGAAGACCGCGTTCCAGATCGGCTTCATGATCTTCATTCCGTTCCTGATCATCGACCTCGTCGTGGCGAGTGTGCTGATGGCCATGGGTATGATGATGCTGTCGCCGCTGATCATTTCGTTGCCGTTCAAGATCATGCTGTTTGTGTTGGTGGACGGGTGGGCGCTGATAATCGGCACCCTGGCCGGCAGTTTCGGTGGGGTGTAGGCCATGACGCCAGAAGTAGCAGTCGACCTGTTTCGCGAAGCCCTGTGGCTGACCACCATGATGGTCGCCGTACTGGTGGTGCCGAGCCTGTTGGTGGGCCTGTTGGTGGCGATGTTCCAGGCCGCGACCCAGATCAACGAACAGACCCTGAGCTTTTTGCCGCGCCTGCTGGTGATGCTGATCACCCTGATCGTTGCCGGCCCGTGGCTGGTGCAAACCTTCATGGAATACATCCTGCAGCTGTACGGCAGTATTCCGCAGTTGATCGGCTGACCCCGTGAATTCGATGCTGGCCTTGACCGACACCCAGATCAGCACCTGGGTGGCCTCGTTCATCCTGCCGTTGTTCCGGGTCACGGCCGTGCTGATGACCATGCCGGTGTTCGGCACCACCCTGGTACCACGGCGCATCCGCCTGTATTTCGCGGTGGCGATCACCGTGGTCATCGTGCCGGGCTTGCCGCCGATGCCACCGGTGAATGCCCTGGACCTCAGTGCAATGATGCTGATCGCCGAGCAAATCATCATCGGCGCCTTGCTGGGCTTCTCCCTGACGCTGTTCTTCCAGGCCTTCGTGATCGCCGGGCAGATCATCTCGATCCAGATGGGCATGGGCTTCGCGTCCATGGTCGACCCTACCAACGGCGTGTCGGTGGCGGTGATCGGGCAATTCCTGACGATGCTGGTGACCTTGCTGTTCCTGGCCATGAACGGCCACCTGGTGGTGTTCGAGGTGATGACCGAAAGCTTCACCACCTTGCCGGTGGGCAGCGGGTTGGTGGTCAATCATTTCTGGGAGCTGGTGGGGCGCTTGAGCTGGGTGCTCGGTGCATCCCTGCTGCTGGTATTGCCGGCGATCACTGCGCTGCTGGTGGTCAACATCGCCTTTGGCGTGATGACTCGGGCGGCGCCGCAGTTGAACATCTTCTCCATCGGTTTCCCGTTGACCCTGGTGCTGGGCATGGGGATTTTCTGGGTCGGCATGGCTGACATTCTCAATCAGTATCAACCGCTGGCGACCGACGCCTTGCAGTTTTTACGTGACTTGGCGCGGGCGCGGTAAGCCATGGCCGAGAGCGAGAGTGGCCAGGACAAGACAGAAGACCCCACGGAGAAACGTAAAAAGGACTCCCGGGAAAAGGGCGAGATTGCCCGCTCCAAAGAGCTCAACACCCTGGCGATCATGCTCGCCGGTTCCGGCGGCCTGCTGATCTATGGCGGTGGCCTGGCCCTGGACCTGATGGAGTTGATGCGCCTGAATTTCTCCCTGCCCCGCGACGTGCTGCTGAGCCCGGGCGCCATGGGCTTGTACCTGCTGCACTCGGGCAAGATCGCGATCCTCGCGGTGCAGCCGATCCTCATCACCTTGTTGCTGGCGGCCCTGATCGGCCCGATTTCCCTCGGCGGCTGGCTGTTTGCCGCCGGCAGCCTGGCGCCCAAATTCAGCCGGATGAACCCGGCGGCCGGGCTCAAGCGGATGTTTTCCACCAAGGCCCTGGTGGAACTGCTCAAGGCCTTGGCCAAGTTCATCCTGATCCTGTTTGTGGCGTTGACGGTGTTGTCGTCCGACATCGACGACCTGCTGCGCATCGCCCATGAGCCGATCGAGCTGGCGATCATCCACAGTGTGCAAGTGGTGGGCTGGAGCTCGCTGTGGATGGCCTGCGGGCTGATCATCATTGCTGCGGTGGATGCGCCGATCCAGCTGTGGGAAAGCCACAAGAAACTGCTGATGACCAAGCAGGAAGTGCGCGACGAGCACAAGGACCAGGAAGGCCGGCCCGAGGTCAAACAGCGGATTCGCCAGCTGCAGCGCGAGATGTCCCAGCGCAAGATGATGGCCTCGGTGCCCGATGCCGATGTGGTCATCACCAACCCGACCCACTACGCCGTGGCGCTCAAGTACGACCCGGAGAAGGGTGGGGCGCCGATGTTGCTGGCCAAGGGCAGTGATTTCACGGCGTTGAAAATCCGCGAGATTGCGGTAGCCAATGACATCCTGCTGCTGGAATCGCCGGAGTTGGCGCGGTCGATCTTCTACTCCACCGACCTGGATCAGGAAATTCCGGCCGGGTTGTATCTGGCGGTGGCTCAGGTGTTGGCGTACGTGTATCAGATCCGCCAGTACCGGGCGGGCAAGGGCAAGCGGCCGGATCCGCTCAAAGACCTGCCGATTCCGCCGGATTTGCGTCGGGATTCCTGATTTTGTAGCGTCCCTCCTGGCCTCTTCGCGAGCAAGCCCGCTCCCACATTTGACCGTGTATATCCTGTAGAAACGCGGTCAAATGTGGGAGCGGGCTTGCTCGCGAAGGCGTCCGCCCAAACAACAAAAATCCCCCTGAGCGTTCCCGCAATTGCATCTCGCACCGTGTAAGTCGCGGGCGAGGGCGCTACCTCAATCAGCGTGGCGAGGGAGCTTGCTCCCGCTGGGGTGCGAAGCGCCCCCAATAAAGCTACCGCGGTGAATCAGGCAAAGCGCGCAAGCCGTTCCGGGGCTGCTGCGCAGCCCAGCGGGAGCAAGCTCCCTCGCCACAGGTGATGTGTGTACGGCGGTAGCCCTTCGCTGTTCGTGAGACCGATCTGCTTCCTCAAGCAAAAGTTGGAAGGCTTCTTGCAATACCGCCTCCAGGACGCTTCCCGGCGTCAAAAGTTTGCTTCAAGGAAACGAGGAATACCGGTGGATCGCTCTCAAATGCTCAGCACGGCCCGTGGCACCCTGACTGACCTCTCGCGAGGCAATCTGGGTGTGCCGTTGTTGCTGCTGGTGATGCTGGCAATGATGATGTTGCCGATGCCGCCGTTCCTGCTGGATGTGTTCTTCACCTTCAACATTGCGCTGTCGGTCGTCGTGTTGCTGGTGTGCGTATACGCCCTGCGGCCGCTGGATTTCGCGGTATTCCCGACCATCCTGCTGATCGCCACCCTGCTGCGGCTGGCGCTTAACGTGGCTTCCACACGGGTGGTAATGCTCCACGGCCAGGACGGCCACGCCGCCGCGGGCAAGGTGATCCAGGCCTTCGGCGAGGTGGTGATCGGCGGTAACTACGTGGTCGGTATCGTGGTTTTTGCGATCTTGATGATCATCAACTTCGTGGTCGTGACCAAGGGCGCCGGGCGGATTTCCGAGGTGAGCGCGCGTTTTACCCTCGACGCGATGCCCGGCAAGCAGATGGCGATCGACGCCGACCTCAACGCCGGCCTGATCGACCAGAACCAGGCCAAGGCCCGTCGCCTTGAAGTCGCCCAGGAAGCCGAGTTCTACGGTTCCATGGACGGTGCCAGCAAATTCGTGCGCGGCGACGCCATCGCCGGCCTGTTGATTCTGTTTATCAACCTGATCGGCGGCATGGCGGTCGGCATCTTCCAGCACGGCATGACCTTCGGCGACGCCGGCAAGGTTTACGCCCTGCTGACCATCGGTGACGGTTTAGTGGCGCAATTGCCATCACTGTTGTTATCTACAGCTGCGGCGATCATGGTGACCCGTGCTTCGGGCTCCGAAGACATGGGCAAGCAGATCAGCCGGCAGATGTTTGCCTCGCCCAAGGCGCTGGCGGTGGCGGCAGGCATCATGGCGATCATGGGCATCGTGCCGGGCATGCCCCATGTCTCGTTCCTGAGCATGGCCGCCATGGCCGCCGGCGGTGCCTACCTGTTCTGGAAAAAACAAAACAACATCAAGGTGATTGCCCAGCAGGAAGTGGCGCGCCAGCAGGAACTGCTGCCATCGCCGGCCCGCGCCCTGGAAACCAAGGAGCTGGGCTGGGACGACGTGACCCCGATCGACATGATCGGCCTGGAAGTCGGCTACCGCCTGATTCCCCTGGTGGATCGCAACCAGGGCGGGCAATTGCTGGCGCGGATCAAGGGTGTGCGCAAGAAGTTGTCCCAGGACCTGGGCTTCCTGATGCCCACCGTGCACATTCGCGACAACCTCGACCTGGCCCCGAGCGCCTACCGCCTGACCCTGATGGGGGTGATTCTGGCCGAGGCCGAGATCTACCCGGACCGCGAACTGGCGATCAACCCGGGCCAGGTGTTTGGCAGCCTCAACGGGATTACCGCCAAAGATCCGGCTTTTGGCCTGGAAGCGGTATGGATCGAAATCAGCCAGCGCAGCCAGGCGCAGTCGCTGGGCTACACCGTGGTCGACGCCAGCACTGTGGTCGCCACCCACCTCAACCAGATTCTGTACAAGCACTCCCACGAGCTGATTGGCCACGAAGAAGTCCAGCAACTCTTGCAATTGCTGGCCAAGGCCTCGCCAAAACTCGCCGAAGAGCTGGTACCGGGTGTGCTGTCCACCTCGCAACTGCTCAAGGTGCTGCAAGCGCTGTTGGCCGAGCAGGTGCCGGTGCGGGACATTCGCAGCATTGCCGAAGCTATCGCCAACAATGCCGCCAAGAGTCAAGATACTGCCGCCCTGGTGGCCGCAGTGCGCGTCGGATTGTCGCGTGCAATCGTCCAAAGCATTGTAGGGCTTGACTCCGAGCTGCCTGTTATCACCTTGGAACCAAGGTTGGAACAAATATTGCTCAATAGTATTCAGAAGGCTGGGCAGGGCGCTGATGAGGGCGTGTTGCTGGAGCCAAGCATGGCAGAGAAGCTGCAGCGTTCGTTGATCGAGGCCGCGCAGCGCCAGGAAATGGAAGGCCATCCGGTGATCCTGCTGGTGGCTGGCCCCGTCCGGGCGATGTTGTCGCGGTTTGGACGCCTGGCTATACCGAATTTGCACGTATTGGCTTACCAGGAAATTCCTGACAATAAGCAAGTGACTATCGTCGCGACAGTAGGGCCCAACGGCTGAGGTAGTGGGATATGCAAGTGAAGCGTTTTTTCGCCGCCGATATGCGTCAGGCCATGAAACTGGTACGTGATGAGTTGGGCGCCGACGCTGCGATTATCGGTAACCGTCGTATTGCCGGCGGTGTGGAGCTGACGGCTGCCCTGGATTACAAACCCTCGGCCCTGGCGCCGCGCGTGCCGAACATGGAACTGGAAGACGAGCTGCGCAAGACCGCTTCGCGCATTGTCTCGGCCCAGGCTGAACTGAGCATGCGTGGCGACAGCGACGCCTCCACCAATCGCCAGCTGTTTGCCGGGCTGCCGTTGACCGCGTCCGAGCCGCTGGTAGAGCCGACTTTTGTTGAACCACCGCGTCCTGCTGCGCCAGCCCCGGCGCCGGCGGTAGACCAGCGGGTGTTCGACTCGATGCGTTTCGAACTCAACGGCCTGCGTGAACTGCTGGAAGTGCAGCTGGGTTCGCTGGCCTGGAACCAGTTGCAGGGCAGCCAGCCACAACAGGCCAACCTGTGGCGTCGCCTGCAACGCATTGGCCTGTCCGGCCCGTTGTCCCGCGACCTGCTGCAACTGACCACGCAAATTGAAGAACCTCGCCAGGCCTGGCGCATGCTCCTGGCCCACCTGGCGCGGATGATCGTCACCCCGGAAATCGAACCCCTGGAAGAAGGCGGTGTGATTGCCATGGTCGGCCCGGCCGGCATGGGCAAGACCACCACCCTGGCCAAGCTGGCCGCACGTTACGTGCTCAAGTACGGCGCCCAGAACATCGCGCTGGTGAGCATGGACAGCTACCGCATCGGCGCCCAGGAACAACTCAAGACCCTGGGCCGCATCCTCAATGTGCCGGTGACCCACGTCGACCCGGGCCAGTCCCTGGCCAACGCCCTCGACCCATTGCTGCGCAAGCGCGTGGTGCTGATCGACACCGCCGGCCTGCAAGCCAGCGACCCGGCCCTGCGCATGCAGCTGGAAAGCCTGGCCGGGCGCGGGATCAAATCCAGAAACTATTTGGTGCTTGCCACTACCAGCCAGAAGCAGGTATTGACCGCCGCCTACCACAGCTACAAGCGCTGCGGGCTGGCGGGTTGCATCCTGACTAAACTGGATGAGACGGCAAGCCTGGGCGAAGTATTGAGCCTGGCAATCAGTCATGAATTACCGGTCGCCTACCTGACCGACGGGCCGCGGATCCCGGATGATCTGCATCTGCCGCGCCGTCATCAGTTGGTCAGCCGGGCTGTCAGCGTGCAAATGCAGGAAGAACCCAGTGAGGAAGCTATGGCTGACATGTTTGCTGACCTCTACCACAGCCCGAACAAGCGAGTTGGCTGAGGCATCATGGCTTTCTATTTAAAAATGACAGTGAAAAGTATCTACATCGATGGCCTGCCAGCAGTTCGCGCGGCCAACTTATGTAGCCTGCGTCTAAGCAAGACAAGGTAAAGAAATAAAATGGGCAGCATGCATCCCGTACAGGTGATCGCGGTGACCGGCGGCAAAGGTGGCGTCGGAAAAACTAACGTGTCAGTGAATTTGTCCCTGGCCCTGGCAGAGCTTGGCCGTCGCGTCATGCTGCTGGATGCTGACCTGGGGCTGGCGAACGTCGACGTTCTGCTGGGACTGACGCCCAAACATACCCTGGCCGATGTCATCGAAGGCCGCTGTGAGCTGCGCGACGTACTGTTGCAAGGCCCCGGCGGGATTCGCATCGTGCCGGCCGCTTCCGGCACCCAGAGCATGGTGCACCTGAGCCCGGCGCAACATGCCGGCCTGATTCAGGCGTTCAGCGACATCGGCGACAACCTCGACGTGCTGGTGATCGACACCGCCGCCGGGATAGGCGAATCCGTGGTCAGCTTCGTGCGCGCAGCCCAGGAAGTGTTGCTGGTGGTGTGCGACGAACCCACCTCGATCACCGACGCCTACGCCCTGATCAAACTGCTCAACCGCGACTACGGCATGAACCGCTTCCGCGTGCTGGCCAACATGGCCCAAAGCCCGCAGGAAGGGCGGAATCTGTTCGCCAAGTTGACCAAGGTCACGGATCGCTTCCTCGATGTCGCCTTACAATACGTTGGCGCAGTTCCTTACGACGAGTGTGTGCGCAAGGCCGTGCAAAAGCAGCGTGCGGTCTATGAAGCGTTCCCTCGTTCGAAGTGCGCATTGGCGTTCAAGGCTATTGCCCAGAAGGTCGATACCTGGCCGTTGCCCGCCAATCCCCGGGGGCATCTGGAGTTTTTCGTCGAGCGATTGGTGCATCAGACGAGCGCAGGACCGGTGCTATGACAGCCAGCGGCTACAACCTTTACAAGAAGTCGGCACGTGACAGTCAAGTCGAATTGATCGAGCGCTATGCGCCCCTGGTCAAGCGCATTGCCTATCACCTGCTGGCGCGCTTGCCTGCCAGCGTGCAGGTCGAAGACTTGATCCAGGCCGGGATGATCGGCCTGCTTGAAGTGTCGACCAAGTACGACGCGAGCAAGGGCGCGAGTTTCGAGACATACGCGGGTATCCGTATCCGTGGGGCCATGCTCGATGAAGTGCGTAAAGGTGATTGGGCGCCGCGATCAGTGCACCGCAATACGCGGATGGTGAGTGACGCAATTCGCTCAATTGAAGCAAAAACCGGTCGCGACGCTAAAGATCATGAAGTTGCGGCCGAACTCCAATTGAGTCTCGACGATTACTACGGGATTTTGAACGATACCTTGGGCAGCCGGCTGTTCAGTTTCGACGACCTTTTACAGGATGGCGAACATGAAGGGCTGCACGAGGACGGCGCGAGTGCCCATCTCGAACCGTCACGGGACCTGGAAGATGAACGCTTCCAGAGCGCGCTGGCGGACGCGATAGCCAATTTGCCGGAGCGTGAGCGACTGGTGTTGGCGCTGTACTACGACGAAGAGCTGAACCTCAAGGAAATCGGTGAGGTCCTGGGGGTCAGCGAATCGCGGGTCAGCCAGTTACACAGCCAGTGCGCGGCCCGCTTGCGGGGGCGTTTGGGAGAGTGGCGAGCGCGCTGACAGGCAGTGTGGGGACACTGCGAACGATACCGTCCAGGCCCTGCGCCCGGACGGGCTTGGCCCGTGGTGCGCCCCCGGTAGTCCTTTTTGTGTAACGCCTGTTGATTGATATGGCGCGCCCAGGTGCTGGGCGCGTTTAAGACTGCTTGGAGGTCGAATTGGACAAGAACATGAAAATCCTCATCGTTGATGACTTCTCAACGATGCGGCGGATCATAAAAAACCTGTTGCGTGACCTTGGGTTCACTAACACGGTCGAGGCGGATGACGGTATTACGGCGATTCCGATCCTCAACAGCGGGAGCATCGACTTTCTGGTAACGGACTGGAACATGCCGGGCATGACCGGTATCGATCTGCTGCGCCACGTGCGCGCTGATGAAAAACTGCGCAGCCTGCCTGTGCTGATGGTGACCGCTGAAGCCAAGCGTGAACAGATCATCGAAGCCGCCCAGGCCGGGGTCAACGGCTACGTGGTCAAGCCATTCACTGCACTGGCCTTGAAAGAGAAGATCGAAAAGATCTTCGAACGCATCGGTCATTGATGCTGCCACGGGGGAGCTATGGAGCATAAAGAATCATCGCAGGCCGACTTTGAGTCGACCCTGAAAAAACATGCTCATCAACTCGTCGAAAGCCTTGAAAGAGGCCAGTTCGGCGACGCGGTGCAGTTAATCCATGAGCTCAACCAGACCCGTGACCGCGGCCTGTACCAGGAAGTGGGCAAGCTCACCCGTGAGTTGCACAGTGCGATAGTCAATTTTCAGATTGACCCGCACATGCCCCAGGCTGAGGAAATCTCGCAGATCACGGATGCCACCGAACGCCTGTCCTACGTGGTCAGGCTGACTGAGGCGGCGGCCAACCGCACCATGGACCTGGTGGAAAACGCCACGCCTCTGGTCAACGGTATGGCCAGTGAAGCCAAGGCCCTGAGCACTGACTGGGGCCGGTTCATGCGTCGGGAAGTGGGCGCTGAGGAGTTTCGTGAGCTGGCGCGTCGGGTCGAGGGCTTTTTGTCCCGCAGCGAGCAGGAAAACCGCACGGTTTCCAGCAACCTCAATGACATTCTGCTGGCCCAGGATTACCAGGACCTCACCGGTCAGGTGATCAAGCGTGTGACCCAACTGGTCACCGAAGTGGAAAGCAACCTGCTCAAACTGGTGTTGATGGCGGGCCAGGTCGACCGGTTTGCCGGCATCGAACATGACCGCGCAGCGATCCTTTCTGAAAAAGATCCACAAAAACACCTCGCCAAGGGTGAAGGTCCGCAGATTCATGCCGATAAACGTGAAGACGTTGTATCCGGGCAAGACGACGTAGACGATTTGCTGTCCAGTTTAGGCTTCTAAGGAGCACACCCATGAGCTTCGGCGCCGATGAAGAAATCCTTCAGGATTTCCTTGTAGAGGCCGGCGAAATTTTAGAGCAACTGTCCGAACAACTGGTCGAGCTGGAAAGCCGACCGGATGATGCGAACCTGCTCAATGCAATTTTTCGCGGTTTTCATACTGTAAAAGGGGGCGCCGGCTTCCTCCAGCTCCACGAGCTGGTGGAGTGCTGTCACATCGCCGAGAACGTGTTCGACATCCTGCGCAAGGGTGAGCGGCACGTCGACTCGGAACTGATGGACGTGATCCTGGAAGCACTGGACGCGGTCAACGGCATGTTCAGTGAAGTGCGCGAGCGCGCACCGATCACTGCCGCCACGCCGGAACTGCTGGCCGCTCTGGCGCGCCTGGCGGAACCTGCGGCCAACGCTCCCGTGGTGGAAGCGGTGGCTGAGCCGGTTGCCGAGCCTGCGGGCGACGTGACCGACAGCGAATTTGAACAACTGCTGGACTCGCTGAACGCCGTCAAGGCCGAAGCCGAAGCGCCGGCAGCCAGTGCGCCGGCCATGGTGCCGACCACCGAAGACATTACTGACGCCGAGTTCGAGTCGTTGCTCGACCAGTTGCACGGCAAGGGCCAGTTTGCCCCGGACGCGGTGGCCGCAGCGCCAGCGCCAACGGAAGCCGCGGCGCCCGTCAGCAATGAAATCACCGACGACGAATTTGAAGCGCTGCTGGACCAGTTGCACGGCAAAGGCTCGTTTGCCGCCGAGGCTCTGCCGGAAGTCGCCGCAACGGCCGCCGCGCCTGCGGCACCCGCTGCTGCGCCGGCCGCCGATGGACTGATCTCCGATCACGAATTCGAAGCCCTGCTGGATGAACTGCACGGCAAGGGCAAGTTCACCGAAGTGGTCGGCGCTGCTGCACCGGCTGCTGCCGCGGCTGTCGCAACACCGGCTCCTGCCGCCAAGGCTGCCGCGCCTGTCGCAGCGAAAGCGGCTCCGGCTCCGGCTCCAGCACCGGCCCGGGCTGCCACGGCTGCCCCGGCCCCGGACAAGCAACCGGCCAGTGAAGCCGAAACCACCGTGCGGGTTGATACCGCGCGCCTGGACGACATCATGAACATGGTCGGCGAACTGGTGCTGGTGCGTAACCGCCTGGTGCGCCTGGGCCTGAACAGTGGCGACGAGGCCATGCAAAAGGCCGTGTCGAACCTCGACGTGGTCACCGCAGACTTGCAGACCGCCGTCATGAAGACCCGGATGCAGCCGATCAAGAAAGTCTTCGGCCGTTTCCCGCGCCTGGTTCGCGACCTGGCACGCCAGCTCAAGAAAGAGATCAACCTGGAACTGGTGGGTGAAGAAACCGACCTCGACAAAAACCTTGTCGAGGCCCTGGCCGACCCGCTGGTCCACTTGGTGCGCAACGCGGTCGACCACGGTGTCGAGACGCCGGAAGAGCGCGAAGCCTCGGGCAAGAACCGCCAGGGCAAAGTGATCCTGGCGGCCGAACAGGAAGGCGACCATATCCTGCTGTCGATCACTGATGACGGCAAAGGCATGGACCCCACGGTACTGCGCAACATTGCAGTCAAGCGTGGGGTGATGGACAAGGACGCCGCCGACCGCCTCACCGACACCGAGTGTTACAACCTGATCTTCGCCCCGGGCTTCTCCACCAAGACCGAGATTTCCGACGTGTCGGGCCGTGGCGTGGGCATGGACGTGGTGAAGACCAAGATCAGCCAGCTCAACGGCTCGATCAACATCTACTCGACCAAGGGCCAGGGCTCGAAGATCGTCATCAAGGTGCCGTTGACCCTGGCGATCATGCCGACCCTGATGGTGATGCTGGGCAACCAGGCGTTCGCCTTCCCGCTGGTCAACGTCAACGAAATCTTCCACCTCGACCTGTCGCGCACCAACGTGGTGGACGGCCAGGAAGTGGTGATCGTGCGCGACAAGGCGTTGCCGCTGTTCTACCTCAAGCGCTGGCTGGTGGCTTCGGCCAAGCATGAAGAGCAGCGCGAAGGCCATGTGGTGATTCTTTCCGTGGGCACCCAGCGTATCGGCTTCGTGGTCGATCAACTGGTGGGCCAGGAAGAAGTGGTCATCAAGCCTTTGGGCAAAATGCTGCAGGGAACCCCGGGCATGTCGGGTGCGACCATTACCGGTGACGGTCGGATCGCGCTGATTCTGGATGTTCCGAGCATGCTCAAGCGTTACGCCGCACGGCGTATTTGATTCGGCCCGGGCAGGGCGGTTGTCCCTCGCCCGGCCTAACGGAGTGTTTATGGTAGTCAAGGTCCTGGTGGTGGACGATTCGGGTTTCTTCCGCCGCCGCGTCTCGGAAATTCTTTCATCGGATTCCAATATCCAGGTGGTCGGCACGGCCACCAACGGCAAAGAGGCGATCGATCAGGCCCTGGCCCTCAAGCCGGACGTGATCACCATGGACTACGAGATGCCGATGATGGACGGCATCACGGCGGTGCGGCACATCATGCAGCGCTGCCCGACGCCGGTGTTGATGTTCTCTTCGCTGACTCACGAAGGCGCCCGGGTGACCCTGGATGCGCTGGATGCCGGCGCGGTGGACTTCCTGCCGAAGAATTTCGAAGACATCTCGCGCAACCCCGAGAAGGTCAAGCAGATGCTCTGCGAGAAGGTGCACAGCATCTCCCGCAGTAACCGTCGCAGCCTGTTCAGTGCGCCGGCGCCCGCACCCGTTACGCCGCCACCGGCCGCCCCGAGCACCTTTGGTCGCCCGGCGCCTGCACCGGTTGCGCGCCCGGCCGCCGCCCCGGTGCGTACGGCTGCGCCCGCCGCACATTCACCTGCGCCCAAGCGCAAGGCCTACAAACTGGTGGCCATCGGTACGTCCACCGGCGGCCCGGTGGCCTTGCAGCGGGTGTTGACCCAATTGCCGGCCAACTTCCCGGCGCCGATCGTGTTGATCCAGCACATGCCGGCCGCGTTCACCAAGGCGTTCGCCGAGCGCCTGGACAAGCTGTGCCGCATCAGCGTCAAGGAAGCCGAGGATGGCGACATCCTGCGTCCGGGTCTGGCGCTGCTGGCCCCCGGTGGCAAGCAAATGATGGTCGATGGCCGTGGTGCGATCAAAATCCTGCCGGGTGACGAACGCCTGAACTACAAGCCGTGTGTGGATATCACCTTCGGTTCCGCGGCCAAATCCTACGGCGACAAAGTTTTGGCGGTGGTGTTGACCGGCATGGGCGCCGATGGCCGTGAAGGCGCGCGCCTGCTCAAGCAGGGCGGCAGCGCGATCTGGGCCCAGGATGAAGCCAGCTGCGTGATCTATGGCATGCCCATGGCCATCGTCAAGGCCGACCTGGCCGACGCCGTCTACAGCCTGGACGACATCGGCAAGCACCTGGTGGAGGCTTGCCTCTGATGGATGTATTGAGCCTGATTGGCATCATCATGGCGTTTGTCGCGATTATCGGCGGCAACTACCTCGAAGGCGGCCACCTGGGTGCCCTGGCCAACGGCCCGGCGGCGTTGATCGTGATCGGCGGCACCGTGGGCGCGGCGTTGTTGCAGTCGCCCATGAGTTCGTTCAAGCGCGCGATGCAGATCCTCATCTGGATTATTTTCCCGCCGCGTGTCGACTTGCCGGGCGGCATCGACCGCGTGGTCAACTGGAGCCTCACGGCGCGCAAGGAAGGCCTGCTCGGGCTGGAAGGCGTGGCCGATGCCGAGCCCGACAGCTACGCCCGCAAAGGCCTGCAACTGCTGGTGGACGGCGCCGAGCCGGAAGCGATTCGCAGCATCCTCGAAGTGGACTTCTACACCCAGGAAAGCCGCGACATCAACGCTGCCAAAGTCTTTGAAAGCATGGGCGGCTACGCGCCGACCATCGGCATCATCGGTGCGGTGATGGGCTTGATCCACGTGATGGGCAACCTGGCCGATCCGTCGCAACTGGGCAGCGGGATTGCCGTGGCGTTCGTCGCCACCATCTACGGCGTGGCCAGTGCCAACCTGGTGTTGTTGCCGGTGGCCAGCAAGCTCAAGTCGATCGCCCTGCGCCAGTCGCGTTATCGCGAGATGTTGCTCGAAGGCATCCTCTCGATTGCCGAGGGTGAAAACCCGCGCTCCATCGAATTGAAGCTCCAGGGCTTCATGGATTGATGGGAGGTATTTGTTGTGAGCCGTCGCCGCCGCGAGCCTGAAGAACACGTCAACCATGAACGCTGGCTGGTGTCCTACGCCGACTTCATTACGTTGCTGTTCGCGTTTTTTGTGGTGATGTACTCCATTTCCTCGATCAACGAAGGCAAGTACAAAGTCATTTCCCAGGCGCTGATTGGCGTGTTCAACGACGCTGACCGCGCCCTCAAACCGATACCCATTGGCGAAGAACGCCCCAAGACCGTGACCCCGGCCAAGCCGCTGGTCAACGACAGCGATGAAACCGCCGCCGGCATTGGTGGCACCAGCGACCCGCTGAAAAGCATCGCCGATAACATCAGCGCGGCCTTTGGCGACCTGATCAGCTCCAACCAGATGACCGTGCGCGGCAATGAGTTGTGGGTCGAGATCGAACTCAATTCCAGCCTGCTGTTCGCCAGTGCCGATGCAATGCCCAGCGACCAGGCGTTTACCATCATCGACAAGGTGGCGGCGATCCTGAAGCCGTTTGAAAACCCGGTCCACGTTGAAGGCTTTACCGATAACCTGCCGATCAGTACCGCGCAGTACCCGACCAACTGGGAGCTGTCTTCGGCCCGGGCGGCGAGTATTGTACGAATGCTCGCGATGCAGGGTGTGAACCCCGGGCGCCTGGCGTCGGTGGGTTACGGCGAGTTCCAGCCGGTGGCCAATAACGCCACGGCGGAAGGCCGTGCGCGCAACCGACGGGTGGTGCTGGTGGTGTCGCGCAACCTGGACGTACGCCGCAGCCTGACCGGTACCGGCACTGCCAATGCAACACCGGATGCCGCCTTGAAGCGGGCTGGCACACAAACTGCACCAGCGCCCGTAAAGGCGCCGGTTCGCGGGAGTGCCGTCAATTCTCCGTCACCGGCTCTATAACCCCATGCAATTTCTCGGTCGAGCCTGTGCCTGCCGGGAGGAACAATCCGAATGAGAGTCTGGGCAGTTGCCAATCAAAAGGGTGGTGTCGGTAAAACCACCACGTCCATCGCCTTGGCCGGCTTGCTGGCCGAGGCCGGCAAGCGTGTGGTCGTGGTCGACCTGGACCCCCACGGCTCCATGACCAGCTATTTCGGCTATGACCCGGATGCCCTGGAACACAGTTGCTACGACCTGTTCCTGCACAAGGGCAGCGTGCCGGCCGACTTGCCGGGGCAACTGTTGCTGCCTACCAGCAATGAAAAGATCTCGCTGTTGCCGTCCAGCACCGCCCTGGCCACCCTTGAGCGCCAGTCGCCGGGGCAGAGCGGCCTGGGCCTGGTGATCGCAAAGACCCTGGCGCAGCTGTGGCAGGACTTCGACTACGCGATCATCGACAGCCCGCCGTTGCTCGGCGTGCTGATGGTCAACGCCCTGGCCGCCAGCCAACAGCTGGTGATCCCGGTGCAGACCGAGCACCTGGCCGTCAAGGGCCTGGAGCGCATGGTCAGCACCCTGGCGATGATCAACCGCTCGCGCAAGCAAGCGCTGCCGTTCAGCATCGTGCCGACCCTGTTTGACCGCCGTACCCAGGCGTCCCTCGGCACCTTGCGGGTATTGCGCGATGCTTATCCGGACACCATCTGGCAAGGCTACATCCCGGTGGACACGCGCCTGCGGGATGCGAGCCGGGCAGGGCTGACGCCGTCGCAGTTCGACGGCAAGAGCCGTGGGGTGCTGGCGTATCGGGCGTTGCTCAAGCACCTGTTGTCCCAGCAACTTGTGGCGCAGGTGGCGTGATGATCATAAACAGCCCTGTAGGAGCCTGGCTTGCCAGCGATGCAGACGCCGCGGTTTTCCTGACCAAACCGGCTCTCGATTCAAGTCCGGACACTCACAGGCCGATAACCTCTGAATACAGGGTTGATGGGGCTTGCGCGTGGGCATACAGATGAACCGTCCCGTTGATTTCAAGACCCGGCCGCAACTGGCGCTGGAGTCCTACCTGGACGCCTTGCTCCAGGACGCCACCGAGGACATGCCGGAACCGATTCTGATCCTCGATGAAGTCATCGAGCCTGAACCTGCTGCCCTGGACGAGTTTCAGTTGGCGGTCCTGGAAGAACAGGCCCGTGATGCGTTGGTGGTTCCCGTAGCAGTTCCTGTACCGGTTGCTGTGCCCGTCGAGCCTGTGGTGATTGCGCCTGTAGTGGTGGAGCCGGTGGTTGAGGTTCACCTCCCGCCGAGCATCACGCCGCCGCCGGTACAGGGCGACGGTCGCCCGGTGTGGGCTGCGGAGCCGTTCGAATGTTTGCTGTTCGATGTCGCCGGGCTGACCCTGGCGGTGCCGCTGGTGTGCCTGGGGTCGATCTACTCCCTGGAAGGCCAGGAGTTGACGCCGTTGTTCGGCCAGCCGGATTGGTTCCTCGGGATCCTGCCGAGCCAGCAGGGCAACTTGAAGGTATTGGACACCGCGCGTTGGGTGATGCCCGACCGCTACCGCGATGACTTCCGCCAGGGCCTGCAATACGTTATTTCGGTCCAGGGCTACGAGTGGGGGCTGGCGGTGCATCAGGTCAGCCGCTCATTGCGCCTGGACCCGAACGAAATCAAATGGCGCAGCCACCGGGGCCAGCGGCCATGGCTGGCGGGCACTGTGATCGAACACATGTGCGCGTTGCTGGATGTCGCCGAACTGGCGGAGTTGATTGCCAGCGGCGCGGTAAAAGCCATGCCGCTGAACAAACGCACTTGATAACAAGCAGCAGCGCTACGGCGCTGCCCAAGAACACACACCGTAACCAACGGTATTTGAAGGGGTCTGGAGTATGAACAAGTCAGTGTCCGCACAAGGTCTGGTGGATGATCCAATCCTGCAATGGGTCACCTTCAAGCTGGACAACGAGTCCTACGGCATCAACGTGATGCGTGTGCAGGAAGTGCTGCGCTACACCGAAATCGCTCCGGTTCCGGGTGCCCCAAGCTATGTGCTGGGCATCATCAACCTGCGCGGCAACGTGGTGACCGTGATCGACACCCGCCAGCGTTTTGGCCTGGTGCCGACCGAAGTCAACGACAACACCCGCATCGTGATCATCGAAGCCGACAAGCAAGTGGTCGGGATCATGGTCGACAGCGTGGCGGAAGTGGTTTACCTGCGCCAATCCGAAGTCGAGACTGCGCCGAACGTCGGCAACGAAGAATCGGCCAAGTTCATCCAGGGTGTCTGCAACAAGAACGGCGAACTGCTGATTCTGGTTGAGCTGGACAAGATGATGAGCGAAGAAGAGTGGCAGGACCTGGAGAATATCTGATTGTTTCTTGAGGTAGCGGTGATCGTCCTGGCCATCCTTTGGGCCGGGACCCTGGGCTTCCTGCTGCGTTATGTTCGCCAGCAACGGGAATTGGCCACTCGACAAGTCGAGCGCGACGCTGTGCGCGACCGGCGGATCCTGGAGCTGGCCAAGCGGGTCGACCACTTCCAGCAAAGTGCGGTGCGTGTGGGTGATGAAGTGCACGAGCTGCGTTCGGTGCTGGCGCCGTTGCCGGACAAGCTGTCGGCACTCGAGCAGCGTGACCCGTCGAGCCTCTCATTCGCCCAGGCGGCGAAGCTGGTGGGCATGGGCGCCACGGTGGATGAGCTGACCCAGTCCTGCGGGTTGACCCAGGCTGAAGCGCAGTTGATGAGCCGGTTGCACAAGGACAGCTGAAGGTTACGAGCTGCAAGCGCTATTGCTTGCAGCTTATAGCCGGTGCCGGTTGCTCAGCCATTCGGCCATGGTCGAGTCCTCCAAAGCATATTCACCACGGTTGGCTTTCCAGACCAACTCCTTCTCCCGCAGCACTTCCAGTGCTTTCTGCACGTTTGGTGTGCTGGCGTTCGGCTCGACCTGGGCCTGTTCCAGCTTGCGGTTCACATCCTGGAAGGTTTTCTCCGCAAAAGGCGAGAACGCCTGCTTGCCCAGGGTTCGTTCGCCCATCACTTCAAGTACCGCCTGTTGCAGCGGCGAGAGGTCGTTGTAGGCGCTCTCGTAGTCGCTCCAGATGCCGGCCTGGTGATTGAGTGCCCCGGTCCTCAGCAACTCGCCAAGGTTGCTGGCCTCGCCAAGACCCACGCTCACTTCGGTCAGTAGTTTGTTGAGCATTTCCGGGCGCCGGCCAACGAGCTGGAAGGCATAGTCCATGTCCTCCAGGTTGAACTGGTTGGTCGCGGCCAGGCGCTGGTTCCAGAGGTCCGTCACGAACTCGACGAAATCCCGGCTCAACAGCGGGAACGGTGTGATGTGGGCGCCGAAGAACGGTTGTTTGCTCTTGAGTACCAGGTTGGCCAGTTTGTCCCGGCTGGAGCCGGTGAAGACCAGGCGCAGGCCATCGGCCGTGCTGCTGCCGTTGAGATGATCCCGTGCCGCCTTGAGGGCGAACATGGCGTTCACCCCGCCTTCGCTGTTGAGGGCGTGCTGGGCCTCGTCCACGATCAGCACGATCATTTGCCCCGAGACCTGGTGCAGCACGTCTAGGGCGTGGCTGAGCGTGGTGCCGGCGGGCAGTTGAGGCTTGGTGAAATCCCAACTCAGGGTGCGCAGCAGGCTGATCTTGTCGATACCGGCTTTCTTGGCCGCCTTGCTCACTGCGCTTTCGAACTCGCCCAGGGCTTTGCCGATAGCGCCGGAGATCAGTTCGGCGGGGTCGACTTCGCGGTTCATCCACAGGTCCACGTACACCGGCAGCCAGCCCCGGGCCTTGCACTCGGGGATAAGGTCGTTGCGCAGGAACGTACTCTTGCCGGTACGGCGCGGAGCCGCGAGGAACATGCCGGAGCTGTAGTCGGCAAATGACTCGCCTGCCAGATCACGGGCGAGCGCTTCGGCGAGTAGCTTTCGACTGAGAATCGGGCGGGTAGGGCTCATGGGTTTATCCTGAACTATCGGGTTAGGGATAATCTATACCTCGAAAGATATAATTGCTATACACCACCCACCGCAACTGATCATTCCCACGCTCTGCGGGGGAATGCATCCCGTGACGCTCCGCGTCACCCCTGCGCAAGACTTGAACGTTGCAGCGCCGGTTGGACGCGGAGCGTCCGAGGCGGCGTTCCCACGCAGAGCGTGGGAACGATCAGCCGGCTCCCACCTTAATAATCGTCGCCTCTTTCCGTCACATCCCGCTCCACCGGCCCCGCGTCCGGGTCGTAGCCCACCGGGAACTTGCCCTTCAGCGTCCAGGCAAACGCGATGATCTCGGCGACGGTGCGGTACAACTCTTCCGGGATGCTGTCGCCCAACTCCATGCGTGCCAGTAATTTGACCAGCTCGGCATTTTCGTAAATCGGGACTTCGTTCTCCCGGGCCAGCTTGAGGATGGCTTCGGCCAGGGCATCGTCGCCCTTGGCGGTCAGGGTCGGCGCTTGTTGCCCGTCGTATTTGAGGGCGATGGCCTGGCGGGGCGGGTTGGGGTTTTTCATGCGGTTTCATCCACCCAGCGTTGTTCAAGCCCGGTTTTCGGGCCCCGTGGCGGGGTGCCGAGGTGGCAGTCGAGGTCGCCGACGTTGAGTCCCGACGACACCAGGCGCTCGCGCAGGCTGCCCAGGTGGCTTTCGATCAGGCTGGCGGTGAAGGGCCGGGTCGCCCACAACTGGCTCGACAGTTTGCCCTGGCTCAGTTGCGCCTGGACCTGCAACGGGCCGAGCGGCTCCATGTCGAGCGCCATTTCCACGCGCCAGAGCATTTGCTTGGGATCCTTGCTGTCCTTGCGTTCCGGCTGTTCCTTGTCGGGCGCCGGTTCTTCCCGCTGGAACTTGACCTGCAACGGCACGATGTCCTGCAAGGTGCGCATGGGGATTTCCAGCTGCCAGGTGGTCAAGAGCTTGCCGTCGGCGGTGGTACCGGTCTGCTCCAGGCTCGACAGCTGATGGCTTTGCAGGCGGGAGATGGCCCCGGCGGCCAGGCGCAGCAGGTTTTCCAGGTCACTTTCACCTTCCAGGCGTTGCATCAGCCGATCGGGCAGCGGAAAGCCTGCGGGCGCCTGCCTGGCGCCGACCTGGCCGAGGGTGCCCAGCGGGCTGCGTACGAAGCTGGGCAGCAATTGCGCCAGGGTGTTGGCAGCGAGGATCGCATTCAGATTGGTGCTGGCGGGCAGGGATGGCAGCAGGTCGGCGACGAAGCGCAGCAGCGCGCCTTTCATGTCCAGCGGCGGTATCTGCGGGTTTTGCCCGGCCAGCAACTTGGCTTCGAGGAAGGTCCCGCTGTTCTGGATCAGTTGCGCCAGCACCTTGGGGTTGCTGGCCTGGGCCAGGTCGGGCAGGCCGGCGAGCAAACGCTCGGCGGCGGCGCGCAGGTCGGCCCCGGTGCTGTCGCTGCTGGTCGCCGGCAGGCTTTGCAGCGCGGTGAACACCACGTCCAGCGAGCCCTGGCGGCTTTGCTGGGTGGAGAGTTGCTGGGCCACGGCCAATTGGTCCTGGCGCCCGCTCAGCGGTACAAAGCTCAAGGTCTGCGCACTTTGCACCACGGCGCTGAGCAGGCTGCCGACGCGCAAGGGCTGCGGGCTTTCGACGGTCAGGGTCGCGCCGCTGAGGACGTTATTGAGCACCGACACCAGTGAGCGATACACCACCGGCTGGTTGGCGCCCTGTGGCAGCGCCTGGGTGGTCAGCACCTTGCCTTGCAGCAGGGTGCCCACCGGTAACTGGCTGGTATCGATACGCGTCAGCGCGGCGACGCTGGAACTCAGGGCCTGCTGCAGGCTGATGGACAAATTGCCCGACGGCGTCTGGCTGACTTCCACCTGGGTACCCAGCGGCAGCGGCTGGCTGCTGCTGGCCTGCACCAGGGTTTGCCGGCCGCCTTCCAGGGTCAGCTTGAGCAGCAACTGAAATGCATCGCCGCCTTGTTTCAGTGCCAGCACCTCGGCATTTACGGTTTTTCCGGGGTCGATCAGGCCGGTCTGCGGCTCCAGCAGTTTCAGCAACTCGCCCGCTGCAGGCGCGGGCGCAGGCCCGGCCGGAAGCGTCGGGGGGAGCGTGGGAAGATTGATCTCACCGGTCATCGTGCGCGCCGTCTCAGGGGAAATTGCCCTCTTTAGAGTAGGGCATCACATGTATAATGCCGCCCGTCTTCAAAGAGAGCGTTAAAAACAACACAACTGATTGATCCAGCTCTCTAAAAACGGTCGCCAAAGCAGTTAATGTGCATCTCTTTAACGGCCGTTCCACCGCCGACTTGAACCGTAAAGGCCCGCGATCTCTTGACCAGCCCTCTTCTAGAAGCCGTAGCGCTCGCCTGTGAACGTGACCTGCGGATGCTGTTCGAACACCTCGAACTGCGTCTGGCGGGCGGCGACATGGTGCAGGTCAGCGGCCCCAACGGCAGCGGCAAGACCAGCCTGTTACGCCTGCTGGCCGGTCTGATGCAGCCGACGGCGGGGGAAGTGCGGCTCAACGGCAAACCGTTGCACGAGCAGCGCACCGAGCTGGCGCGCAACCTGATCTGGATCGGCCACGCCGCCGGAATCAAGGATGTGCTTACCGCTGAAGAAAACCTCAGTTGGCTCAGCGCCCTGCATCATCCCGCCAGCCGCGAGGCGATCTGGCAGGCGCTGGCCGCGGTTGGCCTCAAGGGTTTCGAAGACGTTCCCTGCCACACCCTGTCCGCCGGCCAGCAGCGCCGCGTGGCCCTGGCCCGTTTGTATCTCGACGGCCCGCCGCTATGGATTCTCGACGAACCCTTCACCGCCCTCGACAAACAAGGCGTTGCCCAATTGGAAGAACACCTTGCCGCGCACTGCGAGCAGGGCGGCATGGTTGTCCTGACCACTCACCACACCTTGACGCGCATGCCTGCCGGTTACCG
Organism: Pseudomonas sp. KK18; assembly: GCF_037094675.1. Lineage (NCBI taxonomy): Bacteria > Pseudomonadati > Pseudomonadota > Gammaproteobacteria > Pseudomonadales > Pseudomonadaceae > Pseudomonas > Pseudomonas sp. KK18. Next base: position 5,353,606 of record NZ_CP146605.1, on the reverse strand, counting down.
CGACCTCGACCTGGGCCGGTGGGCGGTATGAGCGTATTTGCCCTGTTGGTCGCCCGCGAAGCGCGGTTACTCTGTCGCCGTCCGGCCGAATTGGCCAACCCGCTGGTGTTCTTCGCGATTGTGATCGCGCTGTTCCCGTTGGCGGTGGGCCCCGAGACTAAACTGTTGCAAACCTTGTCTCCGGGACTGGTCTGGGTGGCGGCGCTTTTGTCAGTCCTGCTCTCGCTGGACGGGCTGTTTCGCAGTGATTTTGAAGACGGTTCCCTCGAACAGTGGGTCCTTTCGTCGCACCCCCTGCCACTTCTGGTATTGGCCAAGGTACTGGCACACTGGGCGTTTTCCGGCCTGGCGCTGGTATTGCTCGCGCCGCTGCTGGCGATGATGCTGGGGTTGCCCACCGAATGCCTGCCGGTGTTGCTCCTTTCCTTGTTGCTTGGCACGCCGGTTCTCAGTCTACTGGGCGCCGTAGGTGCGGCACTGACCGTCGGTTTGAAACGCGGTGGCCTGTTGTTGGCCCTGCTGATCCTGCCTTTGTATATCCCGGTGTTGATCCTGGGCAGCGGCGCGTTGCAAGCCGCGCTCCAGGGCATGCCGGCGACCGGTTACCTCCTGTGGCTTGGCAGCCTGGCCGCCCTGGCGGTAACCCTGACACCCTTTGCTATAGCGGCTGGCCTGAAGATCAGCGTCGGCGAATAATGAGGTCTGGTTAAGCGATAGAACCTTAACCAGTAAAGACCCTAAGCTTCTCGCAACGACGAGAAGCAACCGTGATGGAAACAGCATGAACTGGACCTGGTTTCACAAGCTCGGCTCGCCCAAATGGTTTTACGGCATCAGTGGCAAACTGCTGCCGTGGTTGAGCATCGCCGCGGTATTGCTGATCGGCATCGGCCTGGTCTGGGGCCTGGCCTTCGCGCCGCCGGACTATCAGCAAGGCAACAGCTTTCGCATCATCTACATCCACGTGCCTGCCGCGATGCTGGCCCAGTCCTGCTACGTGATGCTGGCGGTGTGCGGCATCGTCGGCCTGGTGTGGAAGATGAAGCTGGCGGACGTCGCCCTGCAATGCGCCGCGCCCATCGGTGCCTGGATGACCGCCGTGGCGCTGGTCACCGGTGCGATCTGGGGCAAGCCGACCTGGGGTTCGTGGTGGGTCTGGGATGCGCGGCTCACCTCGATGTTGATCCTGCTGTTCCTGTACTTTGGCCTGATTGCCCTGGGCAACGCCATCAGCAACCGTGACAGCGCCGCCAAGGCCTGCGCGGTGCTGGCGATCGTCGGCGTGATCAACATCCCGATCATCAAATACTCGGTGGAGTGGTGGAACACCCTGCACCAGGGCGCCACCTTCACCCTCACCGAAAAGCCGGCAATGCCCGTGGAAATGTGGGCGCCGCTGCTGCTGATGGTGCTGGGGTTCTACTGCTTCTTCGGCGCCGTGCTGCTGCTGCGCATGCGCCTCGAAGTGCTCAAGCGTGAAGCCCGCACCAGTTGGGTCAAGGCCGAAGTGCAAAACAGCCTGGGAGCCCGTGGATGAGCTTCAACTCTTTCAGTGATTTTCTCGCCATGGGCCATCACGCCCTGTACGTCTGGACGGCCTATGGCATTTGCCTGGCGGTGCTGGCCCTCAACGTCGCCGCGCCGATCCTGGCCCGCAAGCGTTACCTGCAACAAGAGGCGCGTCGTTTGCGCCGGGAGACCGAAAAGTGAATCCGCTGCGTAGAAAGCGTCTGTTGATCATCCTGGCCATCATGGCCGGTGTCGGCATTGCCGTGACCCTGGCCCTGAGCGCCCTGCGGGAGAACATCAACCTGTTCTACACCCCGACCCAGATCGCCAACGGCGAAGCGCCGCTGGACACCCGAATCCGTGCCGGTGGCATGGTCGAGAAAGGCTCGTTGCAACGCTCCGGCGACTCCCTGGACGTCAAGTTCATCGTCACCGACTTCAACAAATCCGTGACCATCACCTACCGCGGCATCCTCCCGGACCTGTTCCGCGAAGGGCAGGGCATCGTTGCCCTCGGCAAGCTCAACGCCGACGGCGTGGTAGTGGCCGACGAAGTGCTGGCCAAGCACGATGAAAAATACATGCCGCCGGAAGTCACCAAGGCCCTCAAAGACAGCGGTCAATCCGCCCCGACCCCCGCCAAGGAGGGCTAAGTCATGACGTCCGCACTGTTTATTCCGGAGCTGGGCCAGCTGGCGATGATCCTCGCCCTGTGCTTTGCCATCGTCCAGGCCGTGGTCCCGTTGCTGGGCGCCTGGCGCGGTGACCGCCTGTGGATGAGCCTGGCCCAGCCGGCTGCCTGGGGCCAGTTCGCCTTTCTGGTATTCGCCTTCGGTTGCCTGACCTACGCCTTCATGACCGACGACTTTTCTGTCGCCTACGTCGCCAATAACTCCAACAGCGCCTTGCCCTGGTACTACAAGTTCAGCGCCGTGTGGGGCGCCCACGAAGGTTCGTTGCTGCTGTGGGCATTGATCCTCGGCGGCTGGACCTTTGCCGTCTCGATCTTCTCCCGCCAACTGCCGCAAGTGATGCTGGCCCGGGTGCTGGCGGTGATGGGCATGATCAGCATCGGCTTCCTGCTGTTCCTGATCATGACCTCCAACCCGTTCACCCGCATCCTGCCGCAGATCCCGGTCGACGGGCACGACCTCAACCCGCTGCTGCAAGACATCGGCCTTATCGTACACCCGCCGATGCTCTACATGGGCTACGTCGGTTTCTCGGTCGCCTTCGCCTTCGCCATCGCCGCCTTGCTCGGCGGGCGTCTGGATGCGGCCTGGGCGCGCTGGTCGCGGCCGTGGACCATCGTCGCCTGGGCATTCCTCGGCATCGGCATCACCCTGGGCTCGTGGTGGGCCTACTACGAACTCGGCTGGGGCGGCTGGTGGTTCTGGGACCCGGTGGAAAACGCCTCCTTCATGCCCTGGCTGGTGGGCACCGCGCTGATTCACTCGCTGGCAGTCACGGAAAAACGCGGCGTGTTCAAAAGCTGGACCGTGTTGCTGGCCATCGCCGCGTTTTCCCTGAGCCTGCTGGGTACGTTCCTGGTGCGTTCCGGCGTACTGACCTCGGTGCACGCGTTTGCCTCCGACCCGGAGCGCGGCGTGTTCATTCTGATCTTCCTGCTGTTCGTGGTCGGCGGCTCCCTGACGCTGTTCGCCCTGCGTGCGCCAGTGGTCAAGAGCCACGTGGGCTTCAACCTCTGGTCCCGGGAAACCCTGCTGCTGGGCAATAACCTGGTGCTGGTGGTGGCGGCCTCGATGATTCTGCTCGGTACCCTGTACCCGCTGGTGCTGGATGCCCTGAGCGGCGCCAAGCTGTCCGTCGGCCCGCCGTACTTCAACGCGCTGTTCATCCCGTTGATGGCGCTGCTGATGGTGGTGATGGCGGTCGGCGTACTGGTGCGCTGGAAAGACACCCCGGTGAAATGGCTGGTGGGCATGCTCACCCCGGTACTGCTCGGCAGCGCCGCGCTGGCCGTGATCGCCGGTATTGCCTACGGCGACTTCAACTGGGCCGTGCTTGCCACCTTCATGCTCGCGGCCTGGGTATTGCTGGCCGGTGTACGCGACCTGATCGACAAGACCCGCCACAAAGGTTTGATCAAAGGCCTGCCGACCATGACCCGCAGCTACTGGGGCATGCAGGTCGCCCACATCGGCATCGCCGTGTGTGCGTTGGGCGTGGTGTTGTCCAGCCAGAACAGTGCCGAGCGCGACCTGCGCCTGGCGCCCGGCGAGTCCATGGACCTGGCCGGTTACCACTTCATTTTCGAAGGCGCCAAGCACTTCGAAGGGCCGAACTTCACCTCCGACAAAGGCACCGTACGCGTTGTGCGCAACGGTAAGGAAATCGCCGTGCTGCACCCGGAAAAACGCCTGTACACCGTGCAAAGCTCGATGATGACCGAAGCCGGGATCGACGCCGGTTTCACCCGCGACCTCTACGTCGCCCTGGGTGAACCGTTGGGAGATGGCGCCTGGGCCGTGCGGGTCCACGTCAAACCGTTTGTGCGCTGGATCTGGTTCGGTGGCCTGCTCACCGGCTTCGGTGGTTTGCTGGCAGCGATGGACCGGCGCTACCGGGTCAAGGTCAAGAGCCGGGTGCGTGAAGCCCTCGGTCTGCAAGGAGCGGCGGTATGAAGCGTTGGTTGATGGTGTTACCGCTGGCGGCGTTTCTGGTGGTGGCGGTGTTCCTGTATCGCGGGCTGTACCTGGACCCGGCCGAGCTGCCGTCGGCCATGATCGGCAAGCCATTTCCGGCGTTCTCGCTGCCGACGGTGCAGGGCGACAAAACCCTGACCCAGGCTGACTTGCTGGGCAAACCGGCACTGGTCAACGTGTGGGGCACCTGGTGCATTTCCTGCCGCGTGGAGCATCCGGTGCTGAACAAGCTGGCGGAGAAGGGCGTGGTGATCTACGGCATCAACTACAAGGACGACAATGCTGCCGCCCTGAAGTGGCTGGCGGAATTCCACAACCCGTACCAGCTGGATATCCGCGACGAAGACGGCAACCTCGGGCTGAACCTTGGTGTGTACGGCGCTCCGGAAACCTTCTTCATCGACGCCAAGGGCGTGATCCGCGACAAGTACGTGGGCGTGATCGACGAAGTGGTGTGGCGCGAGCAACTGGCCGCCAAGTACCAGGCGCTGGTGGACGAGGCCAAGCCATGAAGCGTTGGTTAGCCGCCGCGGTATTGGGCTTGAGCATGGTCGGCGTGGCCCACGCCGCCATCGACACTTACGAATTTGCCAAGGACGGAGACCGCGAGCGTTTTCGCGAACTGACCAAGGAGCTGCGCTGCCCCAAGTGCCAGAACCAGGACATCGCCGACTCCAACGCACCGATCGCCGCCGACCTGCGCAAAGAGATTTTCCGCATGCTCGGCGAGGGCAAGGACAATCAGCAGATCATCGACTTCATGGTCGACCGCTACGGTGACTTCGTGCGCTACAAGCCGGCGCTCACCGGCAAGACAGCGCTGCTGTGGTTCGGCCCCGCCGGGTTGTTGCTCACAGGCTTAGTCGTTATGGCGGTGATTGTGCGCCGCCGTCGTGTCGCCCCGGCCGATGGCTCGGACTCGCTTTCCGTCGATGAGCGTCAACGCCTCGACCAACTGCTGGACAAAAAAACTGATGATTGATTTCTGGCTCGCAGCAGGTCTGCTGCTTCTGATTGCCTTGAGTTTCCTGCTGATCCCGGTGTTACGCGGCCGCCGTGCCCAGCTTGAAGAGGATCGCACCGCGCTGAACGTGGCGCTGTATCAAGAACGTGTGGCGGAACTGCAAACCCAGCAGACCGAAGGCGTGCTGGATGCGGCCCAGCTGGACAGCGGGCGCGCTGAAGCAGCCCGTGAGTTGCTGGCGGATACCGAGGGTGTGGAAAAACCCCGGGAATCGCGCCTCGGCAAACCGTTGCCGTTGCTCGCGGCGTTTCTGGTGCCGGTGCTGGGCGTGGCGCTGTACCTGCATTACGGTGCCAGCGACAAGGTCGAACTGACCCGCGAATTCTCCCAGCCGCCGGTGTCCATGGAAGACATGACCCGCCGCCTGGAGCGCGCCGCAGCGGCCCAGCCGGATTCGCCGGAAGGCCTGTACTTCCTCGGTCGCGCCTACATGGCCCAGGACCGTTCCGCCGATGCGGCGAAAATCTTCGAGCGCACCGTGGCCCTGGCCGGTCGCCAGCCCGAGTTGCTCGGCCAGTGGGCCCAGGCCCAGTACTTTGCCGACAACAAACAGTGGTCGCCCAAGGTCCAGGCCCTGACCGACGAAGCACTGAAACTCGACCCGAAGGAAGTCACCAGCCTCGGCCTGCTGGGCATCGCCGCCTTTGAAGGCCAGCGTTACCAGGAAGCGATCGACTACTGGAACCGCCTGCTGGCGCAACTGCCACCGGACGACAATTCCCGTGCCGCGCTGCAAGGCGGGATCGACCGGGCCGCCGAGAAGCTCAAGGAGAGCGGCGGTAGCGTGGCGCCCGTGAAGGCAGAAAAACAGATGCAAGTGCGGGTGGACCTGGCCGCCGATGTGAAGGCCAAGGCCCTGCCGACCGACAGCGTGTTCATCTTCGCCCGTGCCGTCAAAGGCCCGCCTGCGCCATTGGCGGCCAAGCGCGTGACCGTGGCCGACCTGCCGATCACCGTCGAGCTGGGCGACAGCGACGCGATGATGCCGCAGTTGAAACTGTCCAACTTTCCCGAAGTCCAACTGGTTGCGCGCATATCCCGGGCAGGTGTTCCCACAGCTGGCGAGTGGATCGGCCGCAGCCAACCCCTGGCCAGCAGCACCACTGCGCTGCAGCAGCTGACCATCGACAGTCCGGACCAATAATTCGAGGAAATGCCCATGACCGCTATCGCACGTATCACCCTGCTCAGCCTGGTACTGGGGTTGAGTGCTTGTGCGGTCCATCGGCCTCCGTCGCCTACCGGGCCGACTATTCCACCGACAGGGCCGTCGACCCAGCCGAGCACACAGCCCTCGGGCCCGGTGATCAAGCCGTCGAAGCCGGTGCCGAGCTCCTCGCCGACCTTCGCACCGCCACCGGGTGCGGCCAGTCACTGGGACGGGAAGATGCAGGTGTACGTGCTGGACGAACAGCCGGATACGTTCTACCGCCAGCGCACCTACTACCGCTGGAGCAACGGCTGGAGCCGGTCCATCAGCCCGAACGGGCCTTGGGAAGAGACCGATGTCCATGGCGTACCGCCGGGGTTGAGCAAGCAGTACGCGCAATGAAAAAAGGCGACCTTCGGGTCGCCTTTTTCATGGCTGGTTTGGAATACAGTCCACCCAACAACAAAGCTCAAATGTGGGAGCGGGCTTGCTCGCGAATACGGCGTGTCAGCCAACAAATCGGGCACTGATATACCGTATTCGCGAGCAAGCCCGCTCCCACATTTTGAATCTCGTTTGATTTGAAATTACGCCAGCTCCTCAGTCTGCCTGGGCGCGCTTGTCCAGTGGACCACCCCGGCAATCACCCCCAGCATCACCCCAAACTCCACAATCCCCATCCAGCCCAACCGCGCCATCAACCAGCCGCTGACTGTCGCCCCCACCGCACCGCCAAAAAACGTCGCCGTCATGTACAAACTATTGATGCGGCCCTGGGCTTTCGGGTCCACCGCAAACGCCCGGGTCTGGTTGGAAACCAGGCCCGACTGCACGCCGATATCCAGCACGATCACCCCCAGCACCAGCAAGATAATCGAAGTCTCGGCACCCGCCAGCAGCAGGAACGCCAAGGTCACAATCCCGATACTCGCCCCAATCACCTTGCGCGAACCCAGCCTGTCGGAAGCCCGCCCACCGAGCGACGCCGCCAACGCACCCGCCGCACCGATAATCCCGAAGCCACCTGCCCAGGCACTGCCCAATTGCCATGGCCCATGAGCCAACAGTGCTGCCAGATTCACCCAAAACGCATTGAAGCAAGCCCACAACAACGCCTGCACCATCATTGATTGGCGAATTGGGCTGTTGTCGCGCATCAGCGGCCACAGCGAAGCCAGCAGGCGAGGGTAGGACAGGTTGGTGCTCGGCACGCCTTGTGGCAGCAGCCTGGCGGCACCGATCCACACCGGGATCATGAAGGCCGCCTCCATCGCGTACACCGCCCGCCAGCCATAAGCCTCACCGACTACGCCGGCGATCGTGCGCCCGAGCAGGATGCCGACCATGATCCCGCTGACCACCGTGCCCACATTGCGCCCGCGTTCGTGGGGCTGCGACATCACCGCCGCGAACGGCACCAGTTGCTGCGGCACACAGCTCACAATCCCCAAGCCGAAAGACGCCCCGATCAGCGCCCAGATGCCCGGTGAAAACGCCGCCGCCAGGGCGAAACAGAACGCCAGGGCGATCTGCCCCAGCACCAGCTTGCGGCGGTCAAAACGGTCGCCCATCGGCAGCAGCAACGCCAGCCCGGTAGCAAAACCCAGCAGGGCGGAACCGGCCACCAGATCCACGGTGGTCACGTCCACGCCCATGTCCGAAGCGATCAGCGGCAGGATCGGCTGGGTGCAGTAAATATTGGTAATCACCGCGCCGGCGATCACCGCCATCATGATGATCTTGCCGCGCGGCGCGACCGCAGGCGCTGTGGAAGGTTGGGATGTCATCGGCAGGCCACTCACGGCGCTCTCCTTCAATGCAGATCTCCGGGAAGGAGATGAGTGGCCAACGTTACGCACTCGCGCTTATCAGGATAATCCCCTAGGATTTGGAATCATCCTTCCAGAATTTGATAGGTTGCCATGAACCGTCTTGAATCCATGTCCATCTTCGTTGCCGTGGTTGATGCAGGCAGCCTGACCGCTGCGGCGCGGCGCCTCGACATGCCGCTGGCCAGCGTCAGCCGCAAGGTGGCTGAACTTGAGACGCACCTGAAAACCCGCCTGCTGCACCGCACCACGCGCCAGCTGTCGTTGACCGATGCCGGCGCCTCTTACCTCGACGCGTGCCGGCGCATTCTTGAAGACATCAGCGAGGCCGAGCGCGCGGCCACTGGCGAATATTCCCAGCCCCGGGGCGAACTGGTCGTTACCGCGCCAGTGGTCTTCGGGCGGCTGCACATCGTGCCGGTGGTGGCGGAATTCCTCGCGCAGTACCCGGAGATCGACATCAACCTGATCCTCACCGACCGCGTCGTGCATCTGATGGAAGAGCATTGCGATGTGGCGGTACGCATCGGCGAATTGCCCGACAGCTCGCTCAAGGCCATGCAGGTGGGCACGGTGCGGCGGGTGGTGTGTGCCAGCCCGGCGTACCTGGCCGCTCGCGGTGTACCGGCCGAACCCCAGGACCTGGCGGAACATGACTGCATCACCTTCGAAGTGCTGGCGTCCCAAGGGGCGTGGGGATTTGGCGCGGGTAAAACCGGGCTCTCGGTACCGGTGCATTCGCGGTTGTCGGTGAACACCGCAGAAGCGGCGATTGCAGCGGCGACGTTAGGAGTGGGGGTGATTCGGGTGCTGTCGTATCAGGTGGCGGATGCGCTGCGGGAGGAGGCGTTGGCGGTGGTGCTTGAGGCGTTCGAGTCGGCGCCGCTGCCCATCAGTTTGGTGCATAAAGGCCAGTCACCGTTGCCGCTGAAGTTAAGGGCGTTTATGGATTTTGTGATGCCGCGATTGCGCGCCCGCATCGCTCAATAACACCGGGCAGTTTGAACCTGATGAAAATCAAAATGTGGGAGCTGGCTTGCTCGCGAAAGCGGTGGATCAGTCACCCGATGTATTGACTGACCCTCTGCATTCGCGAGCAAGCCCGCTCCCACATTGGATTTATGTTGCCAGTTGGATTTCGGTTTTGATCAGGCCACCGGGCACTCTCGATCCAGCGCTCTATCCACCAACAACAATCCCAACTCCAGCAGTTGTTGCATCGCCAATACCAGGCTGCGGTCTTTGCCATCAATGTTTTCGGAAAGGTCCAACGCCATTGCATTGGCAGACTGGAGTGTTTCGTAGGCGTTGCTCAGCAGTGCTTCCGTTTCAACGTTGGCTGATACGGTGAACAGACTGAAGTGGTTTTTTTCATTGGTGGACGCTTTGGTTTCGGCGGGTTTCAGGTAGTGATCGATGGCCCGCTGGGCGGCGTCCTGAAGCTTGTTTTTTTCAGACTTGGAGCCAGACGTTTCTGGCGGATTAGGCGTGACCTTGTACATGCAATGACTCTCCATTCAGTGGGAGCTCACCACATCTGCGACCAAGCAGGTGGGTGGCGAGCTGTACGCAGGTTGGTCGACCAGGGAATGGAAACCCGGCAGGGCCAGGGCCCTCCCACGCACAGCTCGCCATAAAGCGAACACGATAATGCCGCTTGCGCGGCACTGTGCGCCATTCTAACCCGGGCGACCAAACCCGATCGCTGATGAGCAGCGACTTGGAGAGGCTAGCGGCGAGTTAAGGCTGCTGCAAGCCATAGAGATCGTAGGAAAAATCACCGATTTACCGGGATCTTGATTATTCCTGAAGCGATACTTCGGCAAGGCGCGGCTTTAGAAACTCCAGGGCATCTTTAAAGACCTGATGCCACTCTTCTGACGGTTCGCTCGCCAGCGGGTGCCAGAAGAACTGGAACTCGTGGCCGCCATCATCCTCTGCAAAATGGGTCCAGGTATCTGGCAGGTCTTCAGGGATCAGGCATTGATGAAAGGCCCATGTATGCCCCGTGGACGCTGAGTGCCAAGTGCCCAGGTCACGTATCACCTTGCCGGTTATCCCGGCCTCTTCAAGCAACTCTCTAACTGCCGCAGCCTCGGTACTTTCGCCAGGCTCCAAGCTGCCCTTGACCAGTTGAAGACCTGCCAGTGGGTGTTTGAAGGCGAGGATTTCCAGGGATTGGCGGGTTCGCAGGATGACCGGACATGCCTTGTCTTTTCCCATCACGTTGTCCTTTTGCACATATTGGCGGCCAGCTATTGCACCACAGTCCGGCACATTTCCAATGCCGGGCGAAGACCTTGTGGCGAGGGAGCTTGCTCCCGCTGGACTGCGAAGCAGGCCCAAGTCAGCCACTTCAGTACATCTGACAGACCGTGTCACCCAGGCTTGGGGCCGCTGCGCAGCCCAGCGGGAGCAAGCTCCCTCGCCACAGGTTAGGTATGGATCGTTCCCACGCTCTGCGTGGGAATGCATCCCGTGACGCTCCGCGTCACCACTGCGCAAGACTTCAATGGACGCAGAGCGTCCGAGGCGGCATTCCCACGCAGAGCGTGGGAACGATCAACGTCCTACAGCTACTTCCAACCTTTCATCAAACCTTCATCAAACGGTTTTACCCCAGTCATGTGCAAGTCATAGGGCTGACACAGCCCGCGCCTACTGTCGTTTGAACTCAAACGCAGCCACGGATGGCTGTTCAACCAGACAGAGAAGCCCATGACTCCAGCTATCCATGTCGATCATCTGAACAAGACCTTTGCGAAGAAATCCGCGCTGGTCGACCTCGAACTCACCGTTGCCACCGGTGAGATGGTCGCGCTGATTGGCGCTTCCGGCTCCGGCAAGTCCACCTTGCTGCGCCACCTCGCGGGCCTGGCCTGTTGCGACAAGAGCAACGGCGGCAGCGTCAAGGTGCTGGGCCGGGAAGTGCAGGCCAGCGGGCGGTTGAATGGCAAGGTGCGGCGCCTGCGCGCCGACATCGGCTACATCTTCCAGCAGTTCAACCTGGTCAACCGCCTGAGCGTGCTCGACAACGTACTGCTCGGTTGCCTGGGCCGCATGCCGCGCTGGCGCGGCAACCTCGGTTTGTTCAACACCGAGGAAAAACAGTTCGCCATGGAATCCCTGGCCCGCGTCGGCCTGGCAGACCTGGCCAGCCAGCGCGCCTCCACCTTGTCCGGCGGCCAGCAGCAACGCGTGGCAATCGCCCGCGCTTTGACGCAACGCGCCGAAGTGATCCTGGCGGATGAACCCATCGCCTCCCTGGACCCAGAGTCGGCGCGCAAGGTCATGGAGATCCTCGCCGACATCAACGGCCGCGACGGCAAGACCGTGGTGGTCACCCTGCACCAGGTCGATTACGCCATGCGTTATTGCCCGCGAGCCGTGGCGCTCAAGGGCGGGCGGATTCACTTCGACGGCCAGGCCAGCGAGCTGAGCAGCCAGTTCCTCAACGATTTGTACGGTGCCGATGTCGACACCAGCCTGATGTTTTCCGACCAGACCCGCACACCCGTCGTCCCCGCACGGTTGGCCCTGGCCCGCGCTTGAAACCTTACTAACGACCCACAGGAATCCTCTCCATGTTGAACCGTATCGGTCATGTGTTTCTGTCTGCCGTGCTGCTTGCCAGCGTGGCCATGGGCACTGCCCAGGCCGCCGACAAGGCGATCAATTTCGGCATCATGTCCACCGAGTCTTCGCAGAACCTCAAGAGCATCTGGCAGCCCTTCCTGGATGACATGCACAAGAAGACCGGCCTCACCATCAACGCCACCTTCGCTTCCGACTACGCCGGCCTGATCCAGGGCATGCGCTTCAACAAGGTCGACGTGGCCTGGCTGGGCAACAAGGCCGCGATGGAAGCGGTGGACCGTTCCAACGGGGAAATCTTCGCCCAGACCGCCGCCGCCAACGGGGCTGCCGGTTACTGGAGCGTGCTGATCGTGCGCAAGGACAGCCCGATCAACAACGTCGATGACATGCTCAAGAACGCCAAGAACCTGACCTTCGGCAACGGTGACCCGAACTCCACTTCGGGCTACCTGGTACCCGGCTACTACGTGTTCGCCAAGAACCACGTCGACGCCGCCACCGCCTTCAAGCGCACCCTCAACTCCAGCCATGAAGTCAACGCATTGAGCGTGGCCAAGGGGCAGTTGGACGTCGCCACCTTCAACACCGAAAGCTGGGACCGCCTGGAAGTCACCCAGCCGGACAAGGCCGCCATGCTCAAGGTGATCTGGAAGTCGCCGCTGATCCCGGCCGACCCGATGGTGTGGAGCAAGGCCCTGAGCGACAGCGAGAAGACCAAGATCCGCGACTTCTTCGCCAACTACGGTGACACCGACGAAGAGAAGGCCGTGCTGAAGAACATGCAACTGGGCAAGTTCCTCAAGTCCAGCGACGACCAGCTGTTGCCGATCCGCCAACTGGAGCTGTTCAAGCAGCGCACCACCATCAGCGCCGACGACAAGCTGGAAGCGGCTGACAAGGCCAGGAAGCTCGCCGACATCGACGCCGACCTGGCCAAGCTGCAAGAGCGCATCACCGAACTGGACAAGAAGACCGCAGCCAACGGCTAACCCCCTGTAGGAATCGGGTTCATGTGGGAGCGGGCTTGCTCGCGAATTCGGTGTGTCATTCAACGCATCCGGCGACTGAGTCACCGCATTCGCGAGCAAGCCCGCTCCCACATTAAGCCCAGTTCCAACCCTACACCGAGAGTGACCCATGACTACCTTGCATGCTGAAGCAGTGGGCAAAAGGACTTGGCCGCAATACCTGGGCTGGGGCCTGTTCCTGATCCTGCTGGCCTGGGCCTGGCACGGCGCCGAGATGAACCCGCTGGCGCTGTACCGCGATTCCGGAAACATGGCGACCTTCGCCGCCGACTTCTTCCCGCCGGACTTCCACGAATGGCGCTCCTACCTCAAGGAGATGATCGTCACCGTGCAAATCGCCCTCTGGGGCACGGTGCTGGCGATCGTCTGCTCGGTGCCCCTGGGCATCCTGTGCGCCGACAACATCACCCCATGGTGGATTCACCAGCCGCTGCGCCGGGTGATGGACGCCTTCCGTTCGATCAACGAAATGGTGTTCGCCATGTTGTTCGTGGTCGCCGTCGGCCTCGGGCCTTTTGCCGGTGTCCTGGCCTTGTGGATCAGCACCACCGGGGTCCTCGCCAAGCTGTTTGCCGAAGCCGTCGAAGCCATCGACCCGGGCCCCGTTGAAGGTGTGCGAGCCACCGGTGCCAGTGCCCTGCAAGAGGTGATCTACGGCGTGATCCCGCAAGTGATGCCGCTGTGGGTGTCCTACGCGCTCTACCGCTTCGAGGCCAACGTGCGTTCGGCGACGGTGGTGGGGATGGTCGGTGCCGGCGGGATCGGCGTGATCCTCTGGGAGAACATCCGCGCGTTCCAGTTCGTGCAGACCTGCGCGGTGCTGCTGGTGATCATCGTGGTGGTGAGCTGTATCGACGTGCTGTCCCAACGCCTGCGCAAGCAGTTCATCTGACGTCGGAGGGGTGCCTCTGGGCGCTTTTTTTTAAGCATGCAGTTGTCTAGACAAGATGAGCCGGTGTACCGCGAACTCGCCGACATCCTGCGCCGCGAACTGAGCAGCTACCAGGCCGGTGAATTCCTGCCGGGCGAGGTGCAACTGGCTGAACGCTTCGGCGTCAACCGCCACACCCTGCGCCGCGCCATCGACGAGCTGGTGTTCGAAGGCAGCCTGTTGCGCCGCCAGGGCAAGGGCACCCAGGTGCTGGACCGCCCGCTGATTTACCCGATGGGCGCCGAGACCTCCTACAGCCAGTCCTTGTCGGCCCAAGGCGTGGGCGTGGAAGCGATGCTGCTCAAGCGCCGCTACTGCTTTGCCAGCCGCGAAGAGGCCCAGCAACTGGGCATCGCCGAGATGGCGCCGATGATCGAGCTGCAAACCCTGCGCAAGCTCGACCACCAGCCGGTCAGCCTGATCCGCCACCGTTACTGCGCCAGCCATGCGCCGCTGCTGGCGGACTACAACGGCGGCTCGCTGCGCCAGTACCTGCGTGAACGCGACCTGCCGTTGACCCGCACCCAAAGCCTGATCGGCGCGCGTTTGCCCAACCGCGACGAAGCCGCACTGCTGATGATGCCCCGGCACTTGCCGGCGCTCACCGTATTCACCCTTTCCCGCGATCGCGACGGCCGCCCGGTGGAGCTGGCGCAGTCCACCAGCCGTTCGGATCGCTTCCAGTACCAAGTGGTGACCTGATGGAGACCCCGATGAACCTGTCCCCGCGTCAACACTGGATCGGCGTGCTCGCCCGCGCCTTTCGCAGTGAATTGCTGCCCCATGAAGACGCCTTGCGCGACGTGGATTACCAACTGATCCGCGCCCCGGAAATCGGCATGACCCTGGTGCGTGGCCGCATGGGCGGCAATGGCGCGCCGTTCAACCTCGGCGAAATGAGCGTGACCCGCTGCGTGGTGCGCCTGGCAGACGGGCGCACCGGCTACAGCTACCTGGCCGGGCGCGACAAGGTCCACGCCGAACTGGCGGCCCTGGCGGATGCGCATTTGCAGGGCGCACACCCGAGCCCCTGGCTCAGCGACCTGATCGGCGCACTGGCCAACGCCCAGGCCGAGCGCCGGGCGCAAAAAGAGGCCGACACCGCCGCCACCAAGGTCGAGTTCTTCACCCTGGTTCGAGGAGAAAACTGATGAATGCCCAACGCTTGCAACCGGCCTTTGTAGACCCGGTGCTGGACGCCCAGCGCGGTTTTCGCGGGGCCCTCAAGGCCCTCGCCGAGCCCGGCCTGATCCAGTCCTTGCCCGCGGCCCCCAGCCTTGAAGGCCTGGCGCCCGCTACCTATGCGCTGTGCCTGGCGCTGCTGGATATGGACACACCGCTCTGGCTGGCGCCGTGCTTCGACACGCCGCTGATCCGCGCCAACCTGGCCTTCCACTGCGGCTGCCCGCTGACCGCCAACCGGGAAGAGGCCGCGTTCGCCTTGCTCGGTGAACAGGACTTGCTCGACCTCAGCGGCTTCGACCACGGCAATGACCGCTACCCGGATCAGTCCTGCACCTTGCTGGTCCAGTTGACCGACCTGGAAGCCGGTCGCGCCTTGAACTGGCGCGGTCCGGGGATCAAGACCCAGCGTCAGGTCAACCTGCCGGTGCCTCAAGCATTCTGGCTGGAACGTCAACGCCGCGAGACGTTTCCCCGTGGCCTGGACGTGTTGTTCGCCGCCGGCCATCACCTGATCGGCCTGCCACGCAGCACCCGAATTCCACAGGAGCATGCCTGATGTACGTAGCCGTCAAGGGTGGCGAACAGGCCATCGACAATGCCCACCGCCTGCTGGCGAAAAAGCGCCGGGGCGATACTTCCATTGCGGAACTGAGCGTGGAGCAGATCCGCGAGCAACTGCCGCTGGCGGTCGCGCGAGTGATGAGCGAAGGCTCGCTGTACGACACGGAGTTGGCCGCACTGGCGATCAAGCAAGCGGCGGGGGATCTGGTGGAAGCGATCTTCCTGCTGCGGGCCTACCGCACCACGTTGCCGCGCTTCAGCCCGAGCCTGCCGATCGATACCGTGCAGATGTCACTGAGCCGGCGTTTGTCGGCGACTTTCAAGGACGTGCCGGGCGGGCAACTGCTGGGCCCGACCTTCGATTACACCCACCGCCTGCTGGACTTTGCGCTGCTGGCCGAAGGTGAATACCCCGGCCCGCAAACCACGCCGGATGCCACTCTGGAAGCGTGCCCTCGGGTACTCGGCCTGCTGGCCAAGGAAGGGCTGATCAAGAACGAATCCGACGACACCGGCAGCGTCGCCGACATCACCCGCGACCCGCTGGAATACCCGGCCAACCGCGCCCAGCGCCTGCAAGCCCTGGCCCGTGGCGATGAAGGTTTCCTGCTGGCGCTGGGTTACTCGACCCAACGTGGTTACGGCCGCAACCACCCGTTCGCCGGCGAGATTCGCATCGGCGATGTGGAGGTGTGGATCGACCCGGAAGAGCTGGGTTTCCCGATCTGCCTGGGCAGCATCGAAGTCACCGAGTGCGAGATGGTCAACCAATTCGTCGGCTCGGCCACCGAGCTGGCGCAGTTCACCCGGGGCTACGGCCTGGCATTCGGGCATGCCGAGCGCAAGGCGATGGGCATGGCCCTGGTGGACCGCTCGCTGCGGGCCAATGAGTTCAACGAAGAGATCGTCTCGCCGGCCCAGCAGGAAGAATTCGTGCTGTCCCACTGCGACAACGTCGAGGCGGCGGGCTTCGTTTCCCACCTCAAATTGCCTCACTACGTGGACTTCCAGTCCGAGCTGGAACTGATCCGCAAACTGCGCCAACCGGCCGAGGGCACCCGCCATGAATGACCAGACTCAAGCGCCTGCGCGTGACCCGGCGTACAACTTCGCCTACCTCGACGAGCAGACCAAACGCATGATCCGCCGCGCCTTGCTCAAGGCCGTGGCGATCCCCGGTTACCAGGTGCCGTTCGGTGGCCGCGAGATGCCGCTGCCTTACGGTTGGGGCACCGGCGGCATGCAACTGACCGCCGCGATCCTGGGGGCTGACGACGTGCTCAAGGTGATCGACCAGGGCGCCGACGACACCACCAACGCCGTGTCGATCCGCCGCTTCTTCGCCCGTACGGCGGGCGTCGCCACCACCGAAAGCACCCCGGACGCGACGGTGATCCAGACCCGCCACCGCATCCCGGAAACTCCGTTGCAGGCCGACCAGATCATGGTCTACCAGGTGCCGATCCCGGAGCCGCTGCGTTTTATCGAACCGTCGGAAACCGAGACCCGCACCATGCACGCCCTGAATGACTACGGGGTAATGCACGTAAAGCTCTACGAGGACATCGCCACCTTCGGCCATATCGCCACCAGCTACGCCTACCCGGTGATGGTGGATGAGCGCTACGTGATGGACCCCTCGCCAATCCCGAAATTCGACAACCCGAAACTCGACATGAGCCCGGCGCTGATGCTGTTCGGTGCCGGTCGCGAAAAGCGCCTGTACGCGGTGCCGCCGTACACCCAGGTCACCAGCCTCGACTTTGAAGACCATTCGTTCGAAGTGCAGAAGTGGGAACACACCTGCGCGATCTGCGGCAGCCATGAATCGTTCCTCGATGAGCTGATTCTCGACGACGCCGGTACCCAGAGTTTTGTGTGTTCCGACACCTGGTATTGCGCCCAACGGGTCAAGGAGAACAACCAGTGAGCCAGCCTCTTTTGCAAGTGCGTGACCTGTCGTTGTTGTACGGGGAAGAGAAGGGCTGCCAGGACGTCAGCTTCGATTTGTACCCCGGTGAAGTGTTGGGGATTGTTGGTGAGTCGGGCTCGGGCAAGTCCACCTTGCTCTCGCTGCTCAGCGGGCGTCTGCCACCGCAGGCCGGCCACATCGGCTATCGCGGCAAGGACGGTGGATGGCTGGATCTGTACAGCGCCAGCGAAGCCGAACGTCGCACCTTGCTGCGCACCGAATGGGGCTTTGTCGAGCAGAACCCTCGGGACGGTTTGCGCATGGGCGTGTCTGCCGGCGCCAATATCGGCGAGCGCCTGATGGCCCAGGGCGTGCGCAACTATGAGCAACTGCGTGGCGCCGGCCTCGACTGGCTGGGCCAGGTGGAAATCGACCCGCAGCGCATCGACGACGTGCCCCGGACCTTCTCCGGCGGCATGCAGCAGCGCCTGCAAATCGCCCGCAACCTGGTCTCCAGCCCACGTCTTGTGTTTATGGACGAACCCACCGGCGGCCTGGACGTGTCGGTACAGGCGCGCTTGCTCGACCTGCTGCGCGGCCTCGTTCGCGAGCTGGATCTGGCGGTGGTGATCGTCACCCACGACCTCGCCGTGGCGCGCCTGCTGGCCGACCGCCTGATGGTGATGCGCCGCTCGCACGTGGTGGAAACCGGGCTGACGGACCAGATCCTCGACGATCCACAGCACCCTTACTCTCAACTGCTGGTGTCTTCGGTATTGCAACCATGATGAATGCCTTGATCGAGGTCCGTGACCTCTCGAAAACCTTCACCTTGCACCAGCAGAACGGCGTGGTGCTGAACGTGCTGCGCGGGGTGGAGTTCAGCGTGAAAGGCGGTGAGTGCCTGGTGCTGCATGGCCAGTCCGGCGCCGGTAAAAGCACGTTGCTGCGCACCCTGTACGGTAACTATCTGCCGGCGGGCGGCAGCATCCGGGTACAGCACCTCGGCGAATGGCTGGAGCTGGTTGGTGCCGAGCCGCGTGAGGTGTTGCAGGTGCGCCAGCAGACCCTGGGCTACGTCAGCCAGTTTCTGCGGGTGATCCCGCGGGTGGCCTGCCTGGATGTGGTGATGGAGCCCGCCCTGGCCCGTGGCTGGTCGAAGGCCAATGCACAGTCGCGCGCCGAGCATCTGCTGACCCGCCTGAATATCCCGCAACGCCTGTGGCAGCTGGCGCCCGGTACGTTCTCCGGCGGCGAGCAGCAGCGGGTCAACATCGCCCGCGGCTTCATGGTGGATTGGCCGGTGATGCTGCTGGACGAACCCACTGCGTCCCTCGACGACAGCAACCGCCAGGTGGTGCTGGAACTGATGAACGAAGCCAAGGCTGCTGGCGCGGCCTTGATCGGCATCTTCCACGACCGCGCCGCCCGTGAAGCGGTCGCAGACCGCCATTTCGACATGACCCCCGCGCCTGTTGCCCAAGAGGAATACGCCCATGCCCGCTGAACAGATCCTCAGTAATGCCCGGCTGGTGACGGCTGACCGCATGTTCCTTGGCAGCATCGTGCTGCGTGACGGGCTGATCGTCGACATCGCCGAAGGCCGCAGCCAACTGCCCCAGGCCCAGGACCTTGACGGGGATTTCCTGTTGCCGGGCCTGGTGGAACTGCACACCGACAACCTGGAAAAACACATGACCCCGCGCCCCGGCGTGGACTGGCCGTCGACCTCGGCGGTGCTCAGCCATGATGCGCAGATCATCGCGGCCGGCATCACCACGGTGTTCGACGCGGTGTCCATCGGCGACGTAAACCCCAAGGGCAACCGCATGCAGAAACTGCCGGCGATGCTCAATGCCATCGCGGCAGCAGAAAGCGCCGGCCTGACCCGCGCCGAACACCACCTGCACCTGCGCTGCGAGCTGTGCCACCCCGACACCCTGAGCGTGTTCCGCGACCTGGTGGAAAACCCGTTGGTGCAGTTGGTGTCAGTGATGGACCACTCGCCGGGCCAGCGCCAGTTCGTGCTTGAATCCAAGTACCGTGAGTACTACATGGGCAAGTACCACCTGAACGACGAGACCATGGACGCGTTCATCAAGCTGCAAATGGCCAACTCCAGGGAGTACAGCGACCGCTACCGCGCCGCGATCGTCGAGCATTGCCTGGAACGCGGCCTGTCGGTGGCCAGCCATGACGATGCGATCCTGGCTCACGTCGAGGAGTCGGCACGCTACGGCATGACCATCGCCGAATTCCCCACCACCCTGGAAGCCGCCCGTGGCTGCCGTCAACTGAACATGAAAGTTCTGATGGGCGCGCCGAACGTGGTGCGTGGCGGGTCCCACTCGGGTAATGTGGCCGCCGCCGGCCTGGCCGCCGAAGGATTGCTGGATATACTTTCCAGTGACTACTACCCGGCCAGCCTGTTGCAGGCGGCGTTCGTGCTGGCCAATCAACAGGACGGCGGCGACCTTTCTCGGGCGGTCAGGATGATCAGCCTGGCGCCCGCACACGCGGCGGGCCTGAGTGATCGCGGCGAAATCGCCACGGGTCTGCGGGCCGACCTGGTGCAAGCCAGGAGCCGCGACGGACTGCCCGTGGTCCAACAAGTGTGGCGACAAGCGAAGAGGGTGTTTTGATGGCAGGCAGGTTGATCTATCTCATCGGACCATCGGGTTCGGGCAAGGACAGCCTGCTGGATGCCGCACGACCGCGTCTGGCCGAGCGTGGCTGCCGCATTGTGCGGCGGGTCATCACCCGCTCGGCGGAAGCGGTGGGCGAAGCGGCGCAGGGTGTGAGCCCGGCGCAGTTTGCCGCAATGGAGGCCGAGGGCGCATTTGCCCTCAGCTGGCACGCCAACGGGTTGTCCTATGGCATCCCACGGGAAATCGATGAGTGGCTGGCGGCGGGGCACGATGTGCTGGTCAACGGCTCCCGCGGCCACCTGGCGCAAACCCGGCTGCGTTACCCGAACCTGCTGGTGGTGCTGCTGACGGTAGACCAAGGGGTGTTGCGCCAGCGCTTGTTGGCGCGGGGTCGCGAATCCCTGGCGGATATTGATCTGCGCCTGGCGCGCAATGCGCGATTCGCCGAGGGTTTGAGCGCTGCTGCAGATGTGTTCCTGCTCGACAATTCCGGCCAACTGGAACACACGGTCGAGCGCTTGCTGGGCTGCCTCGACGGGCAACCTGCATGCGCCTGACACTGCTGGGCACCGGCGATGCGCGGCAAGTCCCGGTGTATGGCTGTGAGTGCGCCGCCTGTGGCCTGGCCCGCCATGACCAGAGCCTGCGCCGCCGCCCATGCAGCGCATTGATCGAGTGTGGCGACCAGCGCTGGTTGATCGACAGCGGGTTGCCCGACCTCACCGAGCGCTTCCCGCCGCGCAGCTTCAACGGGATTCTCCAGACCCATTACCATGCCGATCATGCCCAGGGTCTGCTGCATCTGCGCTGGGGCCAGGGGCTGGTGATTCCGGTGCATGGGCCGGTGGATCCGGAAGGGTTGTCCGACCTGTACAAGCACCCCGGCATCCTCGATTTCAGCCAGCCGTTTGCCGAGTTTGAAACCCGCCGGTTGGGTGAACTGAGCGTCACCGCGTTACCGCTGCTGCATTCCAAGCCCACCCTGGGGTATCTGCTGGAAGGTGAAGGGCGGCGCATTGCCTACCTTACCGACACCGTCGGCCTGCCACCCGCCACCCGCGATTGGCTGCAACGCGAGCCGCTGGATGTGCTGGTACTCGATTGCTCCATGCCGCCGCAACCGCAGGCACCGCGCAATCACAATGACCTGACGCTGGCATTGCAGTGTATTGAGGAGGTGGGTGCGCAGTTGGGGGTGCTGACCCATGTGGGGCATACGCTGGATGCGTGGTTGTTGCAGCATCGGCGGGAGCTGCCGCGGCATGTGACGGTGGGCTGGGATGGGCGGGTGATTTAGCGTGGGAAGTTATGTCAAGCGGTGAGGTCCTGATCGCTGGTGGATTTGGATGAAAAGTTTGAGTGGATGTATCTTTGTTGATGCCGGTTTGGAGTATTCATATTGGCGGCATTGTGTGGATTTTTGTTTTTTTTCTGATAAACCAAGGCGCTGCCGCAACGGCTGGTGTGTGTTCAGTTGTTTAAATTGCAAGTAATTTATTGAGTTTCTTAGCGGGTGTTTCATCGCTTTTAAGTGTTTCGATGAGAACTAAATAAGCGCTGTCCCGTGCTTTCCATGCATGGGAGCTTAATGGCTGATGCCGATTGTTCCGGCTCGTCTATTAATTAATAAAGAGTGCTCTTTCTCATGAACGTTTTTGACGCGATCTCCATCAGGCCCATGCTTCAAAACTTGCCGGAGTCTGACCCCGGTCCGACTGGCTTCGGCGCGAAAGCCAAGCCGACCTACACCACGGATCAGGCCGGCAAGCAGATCTCGCGGGACAACCTGCGGTTTCACGATCGTAACGGCGACATGAAAGTTGATCTGTCCTACACCGTCGACCCCAGTTTCACCGCGCAGCAGCAACAACGCGTTCGTCAAGCGGTGCAGTCCTGGCAGGATGTTGCCAACATTAACCTCAAGGAGCAGGCAGATGGGGCAGACGGCACGGTAAACATTAAAAACAACCCTCGCGGTGACCGTGGTGTTGCCACATCACCTACACGCTCCAACACCAGCACGACCGCGACGATAGGCACGCTGAAAGCAGGGAGCAGACCTGGCCTGGGCAGCCACTTTTCGGTGACCGCGGTACATGAAATCGGGCACGCCATCGGCCTGCAGCATCCAGGCAACTACAATGGTGGCGGCTCTGCCTACAACAGTGGCGCGGTCTATGCCGGGGATACCAAGGCGCGCAGCGTCATGAGCTACTGGTCGGAGAAAAACCAGGCCGGCCACGACTTTCAGTCTTCGAATCCATCCGCGCCAATGATGGACGACATCGCGGCAGCGCAGCGGTTGTATGGGGCCAATCACCAAACCCGCAATACCGACACCACGTATGGTTTCAACTCCAACACCGAGCGGGAGGCGATGACGCTCAAGAGCGCCACGGACAAACCCGTTTTTTGCGTATGGGACGGCGGCGGTGACGATACGTTGGACTTTTCAGGGTTCTCACAGAACCAGAAGATCAACCTCAATGCCGAGTCGTTCTCTGACGTGGGCGGCTTGAAGGGCAATGTCTCGATTGCCAAGGGGTGCACAATTGAAAACGCAACAGGTGGGGCCGGTCGCGACACCCTGATCGGTAACGAGGCGGGCAATCGACTCAAAGGTGGAGCAGGGGCTGATACGTTGCGCGGTGGCGGCGGAGCGGACATGTTTATCTACGACAAGGCCAGTGATTCCACGCCCCAGGATCCTGACTTGATCGAGGACTTTACCAGCGGTACCGACAAGATCGACCTGTCGGGCGCATTGAAAGAAGCCGGCGTGGGCACCCTGGTGTTCACGGACCGATTCACGGGGCGCGCTGGCGAGGCCTTGCTCAAGTACGACGCCGCCACGGGCCGGTCAAGCCTGGAAGTTGACCTGAACGGCAGTGGCAAAGCCGAGTTGTTGATCAACAGTGTTGGCCAGATCAAGTCGACGGATGTGCAGTGGGCGGGGGCGACGCCTGGGTTCAAGCCGGTGCCATTACCCATGCCAAATGTAGTGCCGTCCCCGGCGCCGCCCCCTGCGCCTGATTCGAAAACGACCACGCTTGCAGTGTTGAACGAGATGATCGCCAAGACATTGTCGACGTTGCTGCAGCTATTGAAAGGTCTGCTTCAACAGCCGGGCGCCCCTGGGTAACCGCCAGAGTGAAGGCAGAGTCTGGCCCTGTTTCCAGTGCCTGGCTCTCAGCCATCAGCACCACGTGGTGCAGCAGCCGGATGTGTAGCAGATTGTTTTCATGCCCGGGTTAGGGCGATGGGTAATTGTAGGATTATATGTCTCCGGTTTTCTTCGTATCGCATATTGAATGCAGAGCTGGCCTGATCTGAAACTTCTGAATATAAATATAGTGCGCTTGAAAAATTGGCGATGTATTTCTGGCTGTTTGGATATTTAAATTGAAACGTTCATAGGGGTGACATTCGGCTTTTTCATGTGAGATTTTAAGGCGGCTGTTAAATGAAAAAGTCGCGTTGAAAGTCTGTTTCCTGATGAATCAAAGTCTCAACTAAAAGGATGTTGTTTGTATGAGAGTCACTGCTTCTTTCGTTAGTCCGCCTGTATCAGGTCATGAGCTATCTACGTTGAATGCGGCCACTACCAGTGATGGCGCAACCTCAAAAAAAACCTTCACCACGGATGATGCTGCAAAGCAAATCCTGCGAGAGGGTTCGAGGCATTACGATCGTAATGGCGATAACAAAATCGAGCTTTCCTTCACCCTTGACGATCAATTCTCTGTGCAACAGAAAGCGTCCTTGCGCAAAGCCCTGACGTCTTGGCAGGACGTGACAAATATTGTCTTCAAGGAGGGGGCGCCAGGTCCGGATGGTTCAATAACCATCAAGGCCAATCCCGATGACAATGGCGGGGTGTCGGGGCTGCCTAATCGCTGGTACGGTGATATGAGCACTACGGTTGGAACGAAAGGCGCTTCTGATGCCCCACGGCATGGCGATGTTTTTTTATCAACGGCCATACATGAGTTGGGACATGCCCTGGGGCTTGGCCACCCTGGGGACTATGGTGAAAGTGTGCACTCTTATGCAGATGCCCTATACACGCAGGACACCAGAGCCCACAGCGTAATGAGTTACTGGCGGGAAACCAATCATACGGGCCATGACTTCAAATCGCGCGAACCTTCAACACCAATGAAAGATGATATTGCTGCCGTACAGAAACTCTACGGGGCCAATCTCAATACGCGGAATACCGATACTACTTATGGCTTTGAATCCAATACTGACCGTGACCACTTCAGCCTTGAGTCCTCGAAGGACGCCCCGATATTTTCGGTATGGGACGGGGGCGGGAATGACACGCTGAACTTTTCGCTATTTTCCCAGAACCAGAAGATCAACCTGAATGCGGAGTCGTTTTCCAATGTGGGTGGCTTGAAGGGTAATGTGTCTATCGCCAAGGGCGTTGTCATTGAAAATGCCACAGGTGGCTCAGGTGACGATGAGCTCATAGGGAATGAGGCCGGCAACCGGCTCAAGGGTGGAGCGGGTTCAGACAGGTTGACAGGCGGCGCAGGCGCGGACGTGTTTGCTTACGATAGAGCGAGTGACTCGACACTCACCAGGCCTGACGAAATCCTGGATTTCACCAGCGGCACAGACAAGATCGACCTTTCGGGCTTATTGAAAAATACCTCAATCAAGCATTTCAACATTGTTGAGCGGTTTACGGGGCGTGCTGGCGAGATTGTCCTGAGCCATGACCCGCGCAGCGGAAACGGTAGTCTGGGTCTCGACACCACTGGCAGGGGCAAAGCGGATTTTCTGATTAAGAGCGTGGGTGGCATTCAGGCCAGTGACATAGTCACTGGCGGGGCATACGAACCTGGAGTTTCCAAGCCGGAGCCCCAACCAGAGCCCAAGCCAGAACCTCAACCGGACCCTTTTCCTGCTCCGCACGATACTGTCTATGGCTTCAACTCCAACACCGGTGATCCCTTCCTTAGCCTGCATTCCCAGAGTGGCGCTCCCAGGTTCCTGGTGAGGGACAAAGGTGGCGATGACACCCTGGACTTTTCGGGCTTCCGGCAGAACCAGACCATCGACTTGCGCGAGGGCGCAGCCTCCAGCATAGGCGGCTTGCGCAATAACGTTGGTATAGCCAAAGGTGTCACCGTGGAGAATGCGATTGGCGGCTCAGGCCGTGACACGCTCATAGGCAATACGGTGGATAACGTTCTCACCGGCGGGGCAGGTGGAGATACGCTCTGGGGTGTGGGCGGTAGAAACACGTTCAGGTATGAGAAGGCCAGCGACTCGGCCTATGACGACGCTGACCTGATCATGGATTTCACCAGTGGCCAAGACACAATTGATCTGACGGGTTTAATGACAGAAGTCGGAACGCCCTTGCGGCTGGTGGATAGCTACACGGGCCGTATTGGAGATACCGTCGTCAAATACAACCAGCAGAGCGGGCGTTACTTTGTGGGCATCGACTTACTGGGACGGCGTCAGACAAACTTCCTGCTTAAAAGCACACGCTTGATCCGGCCAGAGGACGTGATCGGTCTGTCTACTCACCTGCGCTGAAAAGCAACGCGCCAGGGCGCTCGCCATCCTCCTGGAGGGGATACCGCCCATAAATCCCTGGGCGGTAATTCCCAATCAGTCAGCAAGCCCTTGACCTCGTCACTCGTCATTTCTGGCGGATGCGGCGTTGGAGCCGTTGATGCGGTTGTAAGGTGGGTCAGGCAGTCGCCACCGCCCCTTGCCGCGAGGCGCTCAAGAAGCGCAGCAACGCCACCAGCGGGAATGCGCTGCCCACCAGCATCACCCCCAGCCAGCCGCCGTGTTCGTACACGCTGCTGGCAATCGCCGAGCCGAAGGCGCCGCCGATGAAGATGCTGGTCATGTACAGCGCGTTCAGTCGGCTACGGCTGTTGGCGTCGAGGGCGTAGATGGCGCGCTGGCCAAGGACCATGTTCATCTGCACGCAGAAGTCCAGGACCACGCCGGTCACCGCCAGGCCGATCACGCTGTACAGCGGGTGCACGAAGGCCGGCAGGAAGCTCAGTGCGGCAAACAGCATCGCCAGCAGCGAAGCGCGGTGGGTGTGGCCGGCATCCGCCAGGCGCCCGGCGATGGGTGCAGCGATGGCGCCCAGGGCGCCGACCAGGGCAAACAGGGCGATCTGGCTTTGGCTCAGGCCGTGGTTGCGGGACAGTTCCAGCGGGGCGGCGGTCCAGAACAGACTGAAGGTGGCGAACATGCAGCCCTGGTAAAACGCGCGCTGGCGCAGCACCGGCTGGCGGCGCAGCAAGGTGCCCAGCGAGGCGAGCAGCTGGCCATAGCTGGCCGCGTGATCCGGTTGGCGCTTGGGGATGGTCAGCATCAGCACCACGCTGATAAACGCCATCAGTGCCGCAGCGGCCATGAACATGGCGCGCCAGCCGAAATGGTCAGCCACCACGCTGGACACTGGCCGCGCCAGCAGGATACCCAGCAGCAAGCCGCCCATGATGCTGCCGACCACCCGGCCACGGGATTCAGCCGGCGCCAGGTGCGCCGCCAGCGGAATCAGGATCTGTACCGACACCGAGCTGAAGCCGATCAGCAGCGACACCAGCAGGAACAGGTTCGGCTGTTCGGTGAACGCCGCACCCAGCAGGCTGGCGATGGCCACCACGGTGGTGATGATCATCAGCCGGCGGTTTTCCAGCAGGTCGCCCAACGGCACCAGGAAGAACAGGCCCAGGGCATAGCCGATCTGGGTCAGGGACACGATCAGGCTGGCCATGGCCGGCGTGAGGCCGATGTCCGGGGCGATCAGCTCGATGATCGGTTGCGCGTAGTAGATGTTGGCGACGATGGCGCCGCAACAGAACGCAAACAGCATCACCATGCCTCGGGTCATCGTGCTTGTAGCGGGGGGCGTGGCGTTCATGGCGTTCTCATAAAAGCGAAGGATTGTGGCGAGCGAGGATAAAGACTGGCCCCGGGCGCGAGTAGCCTGTCTGTGGTGATAACACTCATGCCGGGAATTAATGACTGAAACGTTAACTTTCGCGCTGAAGGTCGATGATACATTCAGTCACAACTGCATAAACAGGAAATCGACTGCCATGAAGACGACATTCAACAAGATGCTCCTGGCCTCCAGCCTGGCCGCGCTGATGACCGTGGGCGTTGCCCAGGCCGCAGATGCCCCGCGTGTCGGCGTGCGGGGTGCGATTACCGCGATGGACGGCGACGCGATGCACGTCAAGGTCAACAGCGGTGAAGACGTCACCGTGCACCTGACCAAGGACACGCAGGTGCGTGCGGTCACCCTGGCAAAAATCGAAGACATCAAGCCCGGCAGTTACATCGGTTCGGCGGCCATGCCCAACGCGGATGGCACCCTGACGGCGCTGGAAGTGCATGTATTCCCACCGGCGATGGCCGGTACAGGCGATGGGCACCGTGCGTTCGACCTGAAGGAAGGCAGCAGCATGACCAACGGCACCGTGGGTGACCTGGTGGTGAGCAATGGCCGCACGTTGACCGTCAAGTACAAGGGCGGCGAGCAGAAGATCGTGGTGCCGGATGATGTGCCGATCGTCAACCTGGAGCCGGGTGATCGCAGCTTGCTGAAGCCTGGGGTGAAGGTGGTGATGTTTGCGGCGAAGGGCGAGGACGGGAGCGTGACGGCCCAGGCGATTTCCGCGGGTAAGGATGGCGTGACACCGCCGATGTAACGGCTGTAGATAGATCGTTCCCACGCTCCGCGTGGGAATACATCCAGTGACGCTCTGCGTCACCATTGCGCACGGTCCAGGTCTTGCGGCGCGACCTGGACGCGGAGCGTCCTATGATGCATTCCCACGCGGAGCGTGGGAACGATCAGCGATCAGGGTGCGGATTACTGCCCGGAGTAGATCTGGTCAAAAACCCCGCCATCATTGAAGTGGGTCTTCTGCACGGTGCGCCAGTCGCCAAAGGTCTTCTCTACCGACAGGAAGTCGACTTTCGGGAAACGGTCGGTGTACTTGGCCAGCACTTTCGGGTCACGTGGACGCAGGTAGTTGTTGGCGGCAATTTCCTGGCCTTCCGGCGACCACAGGTACTTCAGGTATTCCTCGGCAGCCACTTTGGTGCCTTTTTTCTCGACCACTTTGTCGACGATCGACACTGGCGGCTCAGCTTCTGCGGAAACGCTCGGGTAGATCACTTCGAACTGATCACGGCCGAATTCACGGGCGATCATTTCTGCTTCGTTCTCAAAGGTCACCAGCACGTCGCCGATCTGGTTGGTCATGAACGTGGTGGTAGCGGCACGGCCACCGGTGTCCAGCACGGGTGCGTGCTTGAACAGGTCACCCACGAACTTCTTGGCCTTCTCTTCGTCGCCACCGTTTTTCAGCACATAACCCCAGGCCGAGAGGTAGGTGTAGCGGCCGTTACCGGAGGTCTTCGGGTTCGGCACGATGACTTGCACGCCATCCTTGAGCAGGTCCGGCCAGTCTTTCAGGGCTTTCGGGTTGCCTTTGCGCACGATGAACACCGTGGCCGAAGTGAACGGCGCACTGTTGTTCGGCAGGCGGGTAACCCAGTTGTCCGGCACCAGTTTGCCGTTGTCCGCCAGGGCGTTGATGTCGGTGGCCATGTTCATGGTGATCACGTCAGCCGGCAGGCCGTCGATCACCGAGCGCGCTTGTTTGCTCGAACCACCGAAGGACATCTGCAGGGTCAGCTTGTCGTTTGGATGCTCGGCGGCCCAGTGCTTCTGGAAGGCGGCGTTGTAGTCCTTGTAGAAGTCACGCATCACGTCATAGGAGACGTTGAGCAGGGTGACCGGGGCGGCCTGGACGACGCCAGCCAGTGCGAGGCCGGCGGCCAGGAGAGAGGCACTAACGAGTTTTTTCACTGCTCATTCCTTGTTGTTCGAGAAGGTTTTTGAAACGCATGGGGGCAATATGCCAGCGACTATAACGGGGGGGCGCATAGTCGCTTAAAGATTAAAAAGAACTTTGCTTATTCCAGTTTCTTGAAAAGCGCGCTGCCACACCGTGAGCAAAACGCTGCATTGGGCTCATGGCTGTTTTTCTTGCACACCGGGCAATCCGTTTGCAATTGCTCACCGCGCATGGCGTTGGCCAGTTCGGCGGTGAAGATCCCGGTGGGCACCGCGATGATCGAATAACCGGTGATCATCACCAGCGACGAAATCACCTGGCCCAGCGGGGTCTTCGGCACGATATCGCCAAAGCCCACGGTGGTCAGGGTGACGATCGCCCAATAGATGCCCTTGGGAATGCTGGTAAACCCGTGCTCCGGGCCTTCGATCACGTACATCAAGGTGCCGAACACCGTGACCAGGGTGCAGACGCTGACCAGGAACACCACGATCTTCTGCTTGCTGCCCCGCAGCGCCGACATCAGGTAGTTGGCCTGCTTGAGGTACGGGCCGAGCTTGAGCACGCGGAAAATCCGCAGCATCCGGATGATTCGGATAATCAGCAGGTACTGCGCGTCGCTGTAGTACAGCGCGAGGATCCCGGGCACGATCGCCAGCAAATCCACCAGCCCATAAAAGCTGAAGGCATAGCGCAACGGCTTGGGCGAGCAATACAGCCGCAGGCCGTACTCGATGGCGAAGATGATGGTGAAGCCCCACTCGATATAGGCCAGCACGTTGGCGTAGTTGTCGTGGACTGCCTGGATGCTGTCGAGGATCACGATCACCAGGCTGGCCAGGATGATCAGCAACAGGGTGCTGTCGAAGCGTCGGCCGGCCGGGGTGTCACTTTGGAAAACCATGACGTAGAGACGCTCACGCCAGTGCTTGTTGCTGTCCATGGAAGTCGCCTGAATCGAAGATCAGCGAAGCCTAGGGGGATTCGAAGGGGCTGTCCATGCGGGTTTTCTGCATCACCCGCTGACTGGCGCGCACCAGCCAGGCGGCGAGGATAAACGGCGCGGTCAGCGCGGGCAGGTTCAGGCCGGTGAAGCCGGGCGTGAGGATGATCGCCAGCAGGATGCCGATCAGCGGCAGCCAGGGTTGGCGACGATGCTGGCTGAGGGCCAGGGCGGCCAGCGCCGGGTTATAGCTGTGCAGGCCGAGCAGGGCGCTGGCGGGCTCGTCCATCAACAGGGCGATCAACACGCCGAGGCTCGCGCCGGTCAGCGCCCACAAGGCCGCGCGGCGGCTGGCTATTAAAAGGCCGAGGGCGATCAGCAGGCCGGCGAGGGGTTGGTCCATCAGGATGACTTGGGCCAGACCTGTGAACGGCGCGCAGATTAGCGCCCAGGTGCCGGGTTCGCTGGCGGCAAATGCGGCGGGCGCGGTGGTGCCCAGCAGCAGCCAGCCGAGTACCACAAACGGTGCGGTGTAGGCGGGCAGGTCATCGGGGTTGGCGGCGCGTTTGAGCCACTGGCGAGTGAGGATTGCGCTGAGGCCACCGCAGGCGAGAATCAACGGCGGCAGCAGTGCCGACCAGCTGAAGTGCTGGCTGATCAGCAAGCCGAGCAGCACGCCGTTGTAGCTATAGAGACCGGCCTGGCGTTCGGCCTTGGGATAGCCGCGGCGTTGGGCGGTCAGTAAGCCGGCGACACCGCCCAGCAGCGCGCCGCCGAGCAGGGCTGGGGCGCCGATCAGGATCGCCAGCAGGCAGAGCAGGCCACACAGCGGGTGGCGCTGCAGGAATATCTGGCTGAAGCCGTTGAGCAGGGCTTCGGCCCAGTCGGGGCAGGGTTGGTTGGGCATGATCAATAATCTGCAGGAAAGCACCGAATCTTGTGGCGAGGGAGCTTGCTCCCGCTGGGGCGCGCAGCGGCCCCAAAAGATGGGCCTGCTGCGCAGTCCAGCGGGAGCAAGCTCCCTCGCCACAGGGGATTAGATCAATGTCTCGATCCGCAACGAATTGGTCGACCCTGGCTGCCCGAATGGCACCCCAGCAGTAATCACCAACGTATCCCCACGCTCCGCCATACCCTGTGCCTGGGCAATCTCCAACGCCGTGGAACACACCTCATCCACCTGCCGCAGCCGATCGTTCACCACCGAATGCACGCCCCACGCCACGCTCAAGCGTCGCGCCGTCGACAGGTTCGGTGTCAGGTTCAGAATCGGCACCGCCGGCCGTTCCCGCGCCGCCCGCAAGGTGGAGCTGCCCGACTCGCTGTAGTTCACCAGCACTGCCACCGGCAGGATGCTGCTGATACGGCGGATCGCACAGCTGATGGCGTCCGACACCGTGGCATCCGCCTTGGGCCGGCTGACGTCCAGCTGGGTCTGGTAATCCGGGCCATTTTCCACCTGGCGAATGATCTTGCTCATCATCAGCACGGCCTCCAACGGGTATTCACCGGAAGCGGTTTCCGCCGACAGCATCACCGCGTCCGCCCCTTCCGCCACTGCGTTGGCCACGTCGGTGACCTCGGCACGGGTCGGCGCCGGGGAGAAGCGCATGGATTCAAGCATCTGCGTGGCCACCACCACCGGTTTACCCAACTGGCGGCACACACCAATGATGTCCTTCTGGATTTGCGGCACGCTTTCCGCCGGCACTTCCACCCCC
Source organism: Pseudomonas sp. KK18 (assembly GCF_037094675.1). Lineage (NCBI taxonomy): Bacteria > Pseudomonadati > Pseudomonadota > Gammaproteobacteria > Pseudomonadales > Pseudomonadaceae > Pseudomonas > Pseudomonas sp. KK18. The sequence goes on along the minus strand of NZ_CP146605.1, from coordinate 5,322,038 downwards.
AGGTCGCCTCTGGCGACCATGATCGCGTCGCTCAGCTCGGCGATTTCCTGCAGGCGCTGCACCGCCGAGGGCTTCTCGATCTTGGCCATCAGGAACGCCTTGTCGCCGATCAACTCGCGGGCTTCGCGGATGTCTTCCGGGCGTTGCACAAACGACAGCGCCACCCAGTCCACCCCCAGTTCCAGGCCGAAGCTCAGGTCGCGGCGGTCCTTGGCCGTCAGCGGGCTGAGCTCCAGCAATGCCTGGGGTACGTTCACGCCTTTGCGGTCCGACAGTTCACCGCCATTGAGCACGGTGGTGTCGATGGCATCGGCGTGCTTGGTGATCACCCGCAGGCGCAGCTTGCCGTCGTCCAGCAGCAGGTCCATGCCGGGCTGCAGGGCCGCGATGATTTCCGGGTGGGGCAGGTTGACCCGCCGCTGATCACCGGGTGTCGGGTCGAGGTCCAGGCGCAGGGCCTGGCCGCGAATCAGTTGCACTTTTCCTTCGGCAAAACGCCCCACCCGCAGCTTCGGCCCTTGCAGGTCCATCAGGATGCCGAGGGGATAATTGAGCTGGCGCTCCACCTGGCGAATCCACTGGTAGCGTTGGGCGTGGTCGGCATGATCGCCATGGCTGAAGTTCAGGCGAAAGATATTCACCCCGGCTTCCACCAGCTCGCGAATGTCGTCGATGCTGTCGGTGGCCGGGCCCAGCGTGGCGAGGATCTTGACCTTCTTGTCAGGCGTCATGTTCAGGGGACTCTCTTTCAGGGCTTTCAAGAATCAGAATGGCGCGGAAATCGTTGACGTTGGTGCGGGTCGGCTCGGTGATGATCAAGCCGTCGAGGGCCGCGAAGTAGCCGTAGCCATTGTTGTTGTCCAGCTCGTCACTGGCGCTCAAGCCCAGGGCTTCGGCGCGGGCGTAGCTGGTGGGCGTCATGATCGCGCCGGCGTTGTCTTCCGAGCCGTCGATGCCGTCGGTGTCACCCGCCAGGGCGTAGACGCCGGGCAGGCCCTTGAGGCTGCCGGTGAGGCTCAGCAGGAATTCGGCGTTGCGTCCGCCACGGCCATTGCCGCGTACGGTGACGGTGGTTTCGCCGCCGGAGAGGATCACGCAAGGCGCCGCCAGGGGTTGGCCGTGCTGGATGATTTGCCGGGCGATACCGGCGTGCACCTTGGCCACGTCCCGCGCTTCGCCTTCCAGGTCGCCGAGGATCAGCGGGCTGAAACCGGCCTGGCGGACTTTCACCGCCACCGCTTCCAGGGATTGCTGCGGACGGGCGATCAGTTGGAAATGGCTACGGGCGAGCACCGGGTCCCCGGGCTTGACGGTTTCCGACTCCGGGCTTTGCAGCCAGGTGCGCACCGACGCCGGGATTTCAATCTGGTAGCGCTTGAGAATCGCCAGCGCCTGTTGCGAGGTACTGGGGTCGCCAACAGTGGGGCCGGAAGCGATGACCGTGGCCTGGTCGCCCGGTACATCGGAAATCGCGTAGGTGTAGACGGTGGCAGGCCAGCTTGCCTTGGCCAGGCGCCCGCCCTTGATCGCCGAGAGGTGCTTGCGCACGCAGTTCATCTCGCCGATGGTGGCGCCGGATTTGAGCAGGGCCTTGTTGATCGCTTGCTTGTCCGCCAGGGTGATGCCGGCGGCCGGAAGGGCGAGCAGTGCAGAGCCGCCGCCGGAGAGCAGGAAGATCACGCGGTCGTCTTCGCCCAGGTTGCTGATCAGCTCCAGCACACGCTTGGCCACGGCCTGGCCTGCGGCGTCCGGCACCGGGTGCGCGGCTTCGACCACCTCGATTTTCTTGCAGGGTGCGCCGTGGCCGTAGCGGGTGACCACCAGGCCCGAAACTTCGCCTTGCCAGCAGTTTTCCACCACCAGCGCCATGGCGGCGGCGGCTTTGCCGGCGCCGATCACGATGACCCGGCCGCTGCGGTCGGCGGGCAGATAGGGTTCGAGGACTTGCCGGGGGTGGGCGGCGTCGATGGCTGTGGCAAACAGCTCGCGAAGCAGGTGTTGCGGATCGACCGACATAAGCGGGCTCCCGGGGATTCTTGTTATTAGGGGTGCATCAAATTCGATGTGAAATGCGGTCAAAAATGTGGGAGCGGGCTTGCTCGCGAAAGCGGTCTACCATTCGACATCCATGCTGACTGATACACCGCTTTCGCGAGCAAGCCCGCTCCCACATTCGATCGCATTTCAACGGGCGTTATTTATCGCGAATCGAAAAATTCGCCATATGTTCCAGGCCCTTGATCAGCGCCGAGTGGTCCCAGTTGCCGCCACCTATGGCGGTGCAGGTGCTGAATACCTGCTGCGTGCCGGCGGTGTTCGGCAGGTTGATCCCCAGCTCCTTGGCACCGGCCAGGGCCAGGTTCAGATCCTTCTGGTGCAGGTTGATGCGGAAGCCCGGGTCGAAGGTGCCCTTGATCATGCGCTCGCCATGCACTTCGAGGATTTTCGACGAAGCAAACCCCCCCATCAGTGCTTCACGCACCTTGGCCGGGTCGGCGCCGTTCTTCGAGGCGAACAGCAGCGCTTCCGCCACCGCCTGGATGTTCAACGCAACGATGATCTGGTTGGCCACCTTGGCGGTCTGGCCATCGCCATTGCCGCCCACCAGGGTGATGTTCTTGCCCATGGCCTGGAACAGCGGCAGGGCGCGTTCGAAGGTGTGCGGGTCGCCGCCGATCATGATGCTCAGGGTGCCGGCCTTGGCACCGACTTCACCACCGGACACCGGGGCGTCGAGGTAACGTGCGCCGGTCTCGTTGATCTTTGCGGCGAAGGCCTTGGTGGCGGTGGGCGAGATCGAACTCATGTCGATCACCACTTTGTTCGGCCCAAGACCTGCGGCAACGCCGTCGGCGCGGAATAGCACATCATCGACCTGCGGAGTGTCGGGCACCATGACGATGATGAATTCGGCTTCCTGGGCCACTTGCTGCGGGTTGGCCAGGGCCACCGCACCAGCGCTGATCAGTTCAGCCGGCGCCTTGCCGTGATGCTCGGAAAGAAACAGTTGGTGACCGGCCTTTTGCAGGTTGGCAGCCATGGGTTGGCCCATGATGCCGGTGCCGATAAATCCGATTTTAGCCATGACGAAAATCCTCTTATTGTTAGGTGTGCAGGCCTGGCGCGGCCTGCTAAACACAGGAGATCCACTGTGGGAGCGGGCTTGCTCGCGAATGGGGGCCGACATTCAGCATTGATGTCGACTGATCCACCGCTTTCGCGAGCAAGCCCGCTCCCACATTGGGTGCTGTGTTTGTTCAGTTAGATCGCGTTGTGGCTTTTGAGCCAACCCAAACCCGCTTCGGTGGTGGTCAACGGCTTGTACTCACAGCCGACCCAACCCTGATAACCGATGCGGTCCAAATGTTCGAACAGGAAGCGGTAGTTGATCTCACCGGTCCCCGGCTCGTTGCGCCCCGGGTTGTCCGCCAGCTGGATGTGGTTGATCTCACCCAGGTGCGCAGCCATGGTGCGGGCCAGGTCGCCTTCCATGATTTGCATGTGATAGATGTCGTATTGCAGGAACAGGTTGGCACTGCCCACCTGCTCGCGAATCGACAGGGCCTGCGCCGTGTTGTTCAGGTAGAAACCCGGGATGTCGCGGGTGTTGATCATCTCCATCACAAGCTTGATGCCCACCGCCTGCAACTTGTCGGCGGCGTACTTGAGGTTGGCGACGAAGGTTTTTTCAAGCGTCGCGTCATCCACGCCGGCCGGGCGAATCCCCGCCAGGCAGTTGACCTGGGTATTGCCCAGTACCTGGGCGTAGGCGATGGCCAGGTTGACCCCGGCACGGAACTCCTCGACCCGGTCCGGGTGGCAGGCCAGGCCGCGTTCGCCCTTGGCCCAGTCACCGGCCGGCAGGTTGAACAGCACTTGGGTCAGGCCGTGGGCATCGAGTTGCGCCTTGATTTCAGCTGAGCTGAATTCGTAGGGAAACAGGTATTCCACACCACTGAACCCCGCATCGGCGGCGGCTTTGAAACGGGCAAGAAAGTCCTGTTCGGTAAACAGCATGGACAGGTTGGCGGCAAAACGCGGCATGGGGTTCTCCTTAATCGAGCAGTGAAATGGCAGTCGGCGCGTCGTTGCCCACCAGTGCCAGATCTTCGAATTCGTTGACGGCGTTGATCTCGGTGCCCATGGAAATATTGGTCACCCGTTCCAGAATAATCTCAACGATCACCGGAACCTTGAATTCTTCGATCATTTCCTGGGCCTTGCGCAGTGCCGGCTGGATCTGGCCCGGCTCGAACACCCGCAGGGCCTTGCAACCCAGGCCTTCGGCGACGGCCACGTGGTCGACGCCGTAACCGTTGAGTTCCGGTGCGTTGAGGTTGTCGAAGGACAGCTGCACGCAGTAGTCCATTTCAAACCCGCGCTGGGCCTGGCGGATCAGCCCCAGGTAGGAGTTGTTCACCACCACGTGGATGTACGGCAGCTTGAACTGTGCGCCCACGGCCAGCTCTTCGATCATGAACTGGAAGTCATAGTCACCGGACAGTGCCACGACGTTGCGGGTCGGGTCCGCCTTGACCACACCCAGTGCCGCCGGAATGGTCCAGCCGAGCGGGCCGGCCTGGCCGCAGTTGATCCAGTGGCGTGGTTTGTAGACGTGCAGGAACTGCGCGCCGGCAATCTGCGACAGGCCGATGGTGCTGACGTAGCAGGTGTCTTTGCCGAACACCTGGTTCATCTCTTCGTACACCCGTTGCGGCTTGACCGGCACGTTGTCGAAGTGGGTCTTGCGGTGCAGGGTGGCCTTGCGCTGCTGGCAATCGTGGAGCCAGGCGCTGCGGTCCTTGAGCTTGCCGGCGGCTTTCCACTCGCGGGCCACTTCAATGAACATGGTCAATGCAGAGCCGGCGTCGGAAACGATGCCCAGGTCCGGGGTGAACACGCGGCCGATTTGCGTCGGCTCGATGTCCACGTGAATGAATTTTCGGCCCTCGGTGTACACCTCCACCGAACCGGTGTGACGGTTGGCCCAGCGGTTACCGATGCCCAGCACCACGTCCGATTTCAACATCGTGGCGTTGCCATAACGGTGGGACGTTTGCAGGCCGACCATGCCCACCATCTGCGGGTGATCGTCCGGGATCGTGCCCCAGCCCATCAGGGTCGGGATCACCGGGATGCCGGTCAACTCGGCGAATTCCACCAGCAGTTCGCTGGCGTCGGCGTTGATCACGCCACCACCGCTCACCAGCAACGGGCGCTCGGCCTGGTCCAGCAGGGCCAGGGCTTTTTCCACCTGGATGCGGGTCGCCAAAGGCTTGGCCAGGGGCAGTGGTTGGTAGGCGTCGATGTCAAATTCGATCTCGGCCATTTGTACGTCGAATGGCAGGTCGATCAGCACCGGGCCCGGGCGACCGGAGCGCATTTCATAAAAGGCCTTCTGGAAGGCATACGGCACCTGGCCGGGTTCCAGGACGGTGGTCGCCCACTTGGTCACCGGCTTGACGATGCTGGTGATGTCGACAGCCTGGAAGTCTTCCTTGTGCATGCGTGCCCGTGGCGCCTGGCCGGTGATGCACAGGATCGGGATCGAGTCCGCCGAGGCGCTGTACAGGCCGGTAACCATGTCGGTGCCCGCCGGGCCCGAGGTGCCGATGCACACGCCGATATTGCCGGCCTTGGTGCGGGTGTAGCCCTCGGCCATGTGCGAGGCGCCTTCAACGTGGCGAGCAAGGACGTGATCGATGCCACCGACCTTCTGCAAGGCCGAATACAGCGGGTTGATCGCGGCGCCCGGGATACCGAAGGCGGTGTCGACCCCTTCACGGCGCATCACCAGGACAGCGGCTTCGATTGCTCTCATTTTGCTCATGGTTTTGGTGCCTCTTGCGTTTTGTAATTGTATACAAGTGGTGTTGGTCCGAAGTGTATTCACGGCGAGCGGGGCAGGTCAATCCATTTTCTTGGGTGGCCTTTACGTTCGTCGGAAGGCTTATGGACGGGAATATTTCGACGTGTGGTGCGTATGATTCGAAATATTGTATACAAAAAATAAATCTATTGTGTTCTATTTGTTTGATCGAGCTTCTGATCAGACAGAGCCCCACGGCTTTCCCATAACAAGATAAGGACGGCACCCATGAGCGCTTTAACCTTGAAAGTCGCAGTCAACCTGGCCAGCCACGCCATCGCGGCAGGCCGCACCATTTCGGCGGCACCGCTGACCGTTGCGGTACTCGACAGCGGCGGGCATTTGATAACGTTGCAGCGCGAGGATGGCGCGAGCCTGCTGCGCCCGCAGATCGCGATTGGCAAGGCCTGGGGTGCGATAGCCCTGGGCAAGGGCTCGCGCTTGCTGGCGCTGGACGCACAGCAACGGCCGGCGTTTATTGCCGCGCTGAACAGCCTGGGGCAGGGCAGCGTGGTGCCGGCACCGGGCGGGGTGTTGATCCGGGATCAGGCGGGTGTGGTGCTGGGCGCGATCGGGATCAGCGGGGATACGTCTGATATTGACGAGCAGTGTGCGATCAGTGCGATCGAGGGGTTGGGGTTGTTGGCGGATGCGGGGGTTACTGCTTGATGTGAGGTGACTGGTCGGGCCTCTTCGCGGGCTTGCTCGCGAAAGGGGCGACTCGGTCCCGGACCTAAACCCAAACCGCATCCCACAGCGGATAGTCGCCAATCCGCTCCACCAACCCTGCTCTTAATGGGTTGGCCACGACATACCGAGCCATCTTCACCAAGTCATCGTCCTTGCGCAGCGCACGATCATGAAAGCTGGTTTGCCATAGCCGCCCTTTGCGGCCCGTTGCGCCATTAACGGTTCGAGTGCTTTTGGACTTCACCTGGCACATCAGGTCTCCCAATGAGCCTTTTTGCAGCTCAATCAACCAGTGAAAGTGGTCGGGCATGACCACCCAGGCCAGGGACTTCGCCAACCCTTGGTATTGGGCGAGCCGGAATTGCCAGACCACCAGCCGATCCAGGTAAAAGTCACTGAAGATTGGCACACGTTCGTGGGTATTGGTGGTGATCAGGTAAATACGGTTGGATTCGCTGAATCGCCCGATGCGCAGGCGATGTGAAGCAGCTGGATCAGGCATTCCTTTGCCTCTCTTCAGGTGGGGTTCTGAGAGGCTAGATCGGGGAATCTGGAGATGATGGTTTGGCTTTGTGCAGGATGTGTCTGGGAGGGCGCTTTCGCGAGCAAGCCCGCTCCCACATTGGATCTGCGGCGTTTAAACAATTTATGTCTGGCACAAATTCAAATGTGGGAGCGGGCTTGCTCGCGAATCTTGAAGACGCTGCGGTCTATCAGTCCCGCTCACACCCCTTAAGCACCAACCGAATAATCGTCTGCGCCGCCGCCTCATAATCCGCTTCATCCAACTTCGCCTTGCCGGTCACCGCTGAAATCTGCCAGTCAAAATCCGCATACGTCTGCGTCGCCGCCCAAATGCTGAACATCAGGTGATGCGGATCAATCGGCGCAATCAGCCCACGGTCCACCCAGCTCTGGATGCAGTCGATGTTGTGCTTGGCCTGGGCATTGAGCTGTTCCACCTGCTCGGGGCTCAAATGCGGGGCGCCGTGCATGATCTCACTGGCAAACACTTTCGAGGCAAACGGCAAATCCCGGGAGATGCAGATCTTCGAGCGGATGTACCCGCTCAGCACGGCCGAAGGGTCGCCATCAGGATTGAACGGTGTGGAGGCCGCCAGGATCGGCTCGATAATGCTTTCGAGCACCTCGCGATAGAGGTTGTCCTTGGACTTGAAGTAGTAGTAGACGTTGGGCTTGGTCGCGGCGAAGCCCTTGTCGGCAAACTCCTCACTGGCAGCCCGCAGGATCAGTTCTTTGTTGCGCTCGCGAATGGTGCTCATAGACCAGGAGGTTCCTTGCCAAGACAGGCGGTCTGGCATGGTAGCACCGGCTTTGCGCAGGGCTCAAGAATCCCGCCGCAGCCCTTGCATGGCGGGGCGCCCAGCTGACTTTGTCTGTCTTGATGCTGAACGCATTCACGGTCGTACAGGCACAGCTCGAGCGCGCTGCTAGAGTTCAGGCAGCGAGCGGCCATTTAGCCTGGCCGCCCCTTCCTGTTTTCGGCGTTCGAGAGAGAAACCCGTGGAGAAAAGCAGACGACGTACGTTCGCCTGGGCCGTTGGCACGTTGTTACTGGTAGCGTTGTTGATTGCCCTGGGTTTGCACTTCTTTGCAGGCGGGCACAAAGGCCGGCCTCCCGCCACCGGCGAACCGGTAGCCGTGGTGCCGGTGGTGTTGCAGGACGTGCCGGTGTATATCGACGCCCTCGGCACCGTCACCCCCACCCGCAGTGTGACCGTGGTCACCCAGGTCGATGGCATCCTCAGCAGCGTGGAATTCAAGGAAGGCCAGCACGTCAGCAAGGGCCAGGTGATTGCGCGGATCGATGACCGTGCTCTCAAGGCCCAGCTGGCCGTGGCCAAGGGTACCCTGGCCCACGACCAGGCTGTGTTGAGCAATGCCCAGCGCGATCTGGTGCGCTACCGCGAACTGGTCAAGGCCGGTTCTACCAGCCAGCAAACCGTCGACACCCAGGCGTCCTTGGTCCAGCAACAACTGGGCACCGTGGCCGCCGACCAGGGCAATGTGCAGAACCTTGAAGTGCAGGTCGGCTACTGCACCATCACTTCGCCGGTCGACGGTGTGGTGGGCCTGCGCCTGGTCGACCCCGGCAATTACGTCACCACCACCAGCACCACCGGCATCGTGGTGATTACCCAGATGAACCCGGCCACCGTGGTGTTCGCGGTCCCCGAGGACGACTTGGGCGCTATCAACCAGGCCCTGGGCCGTGGCGTCGTGACGGTGCTGGCCTACGACCGCAACAAGAAAGCCCTGCTGGCCACCGGCAGCCTGTTGGCCCTGGACAACCAGGTAGACACCTCCACCGGCACCATCAAGGTCAAGGCGCAGTTCGATGATTCGGGCAGTGCGCTGTTCCCCAACCAGTTCGTCAATGCGCGCCTGAAGGCCGACACCCTGGCCCAGGTTGCCGTGGTGCCCACCCGGGCGATCCAGCATGGCAGCAAGGGCGATTTTGTGTTCGTGGTGAATGGCGACAAGGCCAGCCTGCGCAACATCAAGACCGGCCCATCGATGGGCGATGTGTCGGCGGTGCTCGAGAACGGCGTCAAGCCAGGCGAGCAGGTGATCACCGAAGGCGCCGACAAACTGGATGACGGTTCGGCCGTGAAGGTCGTCGCCCAGTGAGGAGCTGCCGAGCATGAACATTTCGCGGCCCTTTATCGAACGTCCCGTCGCCACCACCTTGATGATGGTCGCGGTGCTGTTGCTGGGCATGTTGGGGTATCACCTGTTGTCGGTGTCGGCGTTGCCTGAAGTCGACTACCCGACCATCCAGGTCTTCACCCAATACCCCGGCGCCAGCCCGGACGTGGTCAGCTCCTCGATCACCGCGCCGCTGGAGCGCCAGCTCGGCGAGATGCCGGGCCTCAAGTCCATGAACTCCACCAGCTCCGACGGCGCTTCGGTGGTGACCCTGCAATTTGACCTGTCGCTGTCCCTGGACGTGGCAGAGCAGGAAGTGCAGGCCGCGATCAACGCCGCCGGCACCTTCCTGCCGGCCAACCTGCCGTACCCGCCGGTGTACAGCAAGGTCAATCCGGCGGATGCGCCGGTGCTGACCCTGTCCCTGACCTCCGATGTGTTGCCGCTGACCAAGGTCGAGGACCTGGCGGATACACGGCTGGCGCAGAAGATCTCGCAGATCACTGGCGTCGGCCTGGTGACCATCAGCGGCGGCCAACGCCCGGCGGTGCGGGTCGAGGCGAATACCTCGGCGCTCAATAGCCTCGGCCTGTCCATTGATGACCTGCGCACCTCCCTCGGCACGGCCAACGTCAACCAGGCCAAGGGCAATATCGACGGCAAGTTCCAGGCGTATTCGATTGGTGCCAACGACCAGCTGCAATCGGCCGAGGAATACCGCGACCTGGTGATCGCCTATAAAAATGGCGCGCCGATTCGCCTGTCGCAGATCGCCAGTTCCACCCAGGGCCCGGAGAACCCGCGCCAGGCTGCGTGGACCAACAGCACGCCGTCGATTGTGCTGAACATTCAGCGCCAGCCAGGCGCCAACGTGATTCAGGTGGTCGACCGCGTGCAGCAATTGCTGCCCAAGCTGCGGGCCAGTTTGCCGGGTACCTTGAAGGTCGATGTGCTGACCGACCGCACGCAAACCATCCGCGCCTCGGTCACCGATGTGCAGTACGAACTGGCGGTGGCGGTGCTGCTGGTGGTGATCGTGATTTTCATTTTCCTGCGCGACGTTGCGGCGACGGTTATTCCGGCAGTCACCGTGCCGCTGACGCTGGTGGGCACCCTGGCGGTGGCTTATGCGCTGGGCTTCTCCCTGAACAACCTGACACTGATGGCGCTGACTATCGCCATCGGATTCGTGGTGGACGACGCCATCGTGATGATCGAAAACATCACGCGCTATATCGAGGCGGGCGACTCGCCGCTGGAGGCGGCGCTCAAGGGGTCGGAGCAAATCGGCTTCACGATTATTTCGCTGTCGATTGCGCTGATTGCAGTGATGATCCCGCTGCTGTTCATGGGCGATGTGGTCGGCCGGCTGTTCCGCGAATTCGCCATGACCGTGGCCGTGACCATCGTTATCTCGGCGTTCATCTCCCTGACGCTCACGCCGATGATGTGCGCGCGGATGCTCAAGAATAAGCACCAGGAACGCCGCGCGGATTTCTTCGACCGCATCAACACCCACTACGTGCGTGGCCTTGACTGGGTGTTGGCGCACCGCACCTTGACCCTGATCTCGATAGCGCTCACCGCCGCGCTGACCCTGATGATTCTGGTGATCATGCCCAAGGGCTTTTTCCCCGACCAGGACACCGGGCTGATCCAGGGTATTTCCCAGGCGGCGCCGACGGTTTCGTTCCAGCAGATGCAGACCGAACAACAGCGCCTGGCCGCGCGAATCCTCAAGGACCCGGCGGTGCAAAGCCTGTCGTCCTTCGTCGGTATCGACCAGACCAACCCGACCATCAACCAGGGCAACCTGCTGATCAACCTCAAGCCCCGCGGCGAGCGCGACAGTGCCACCGAGGTGATCCGCCGGCTCTCCGATGCCAACGCCGACGACGCCGGGATCCGCCTGTACCTGCACTCGGTACAGGACCTGACCCTCGACGCCACGGTGTCCACCACCAGCTACCGGCTGGGCCTGCAAGCCACCGATCCGGACGAGTTGGAGCAGTGGACCAACAAGCTGCTGGCGGCGATCAAGCAAGACCCGATGTTCACCGACGTGCAAAGCCAGGCGATGCAATTCGGCAATCAGATCCAGCTGACCTTTGACCGCGCCACCGCCTCGCGCCTGGGTATCACGCCCCAGGCGATTGACGACGTGCTGTATGACGCCTTCGGCCAGCGCCAGGTCTCGACGATCTACACCCAGCTCAACCAGTACCACGTGGTGATCGCCACCGACCATCCGCCGCGCAACTTGCCGGACCTGCTCACCGGGTTGTACGTGGACATTCCCGGTGGCGGTGTGGCGCCGCTGTCGAGCATGGCGACCATGCAGGTGGTGCGTACGCCCGTGACCATCAACCGCCTGGGTCAGTTTCCGTATGCCGACGTGTCGTTCAACCTTGCTCCGGGCCAGACCCTTGGCACGGCAGTGACGCGGCTCAAGGACATCGAGGCCAAGGTCGGCTTGCCGCTGTCGGTGCAGGCCAACCTGGAAGGCGCGGCGGCGACGTTCGAACAGTCGCTGTCCAACCAGGTATTCCTGGTGGTGGCGGCGATTGTGGTGGTGTACCTGATGCTGGGGATTCTGTACGAAAGCTTCGTGCACCCGGTGACGATCCTTTCGACGCTGCTCTCGGCAGCGCTCGGGGCCTTGCTGGCACTGCTGGTGACCGGCACACAGTTCGACATTATCGGATTGATCGGCATTGTGCTGCTGATCGGCATCGTGATGAAAAACGGCATCATGATGGTCGACTTTGCCCTGGAGTTGTTACGCGAGGGCGGCCTGAGCCCCACGGCCGCGATCCGCCAGGCGGCAGAGTTGCGGTTCCGGCCGATCCTGATGACCAGCATGGCGTCGCTGTTCGGCGCGGTGCCGCTGGCGCTCGGTACGGGGATTGGTTCGGAGCTGCGTCACCCGCTGGGCATCGCGATTATCGGCGGGTTGTTGCTCAGTCAGTTGCTGACGCTGTTTTCCACGCCGGTGATCTTCCTCGCCATGCACGGCCTGGGGCAGCGCTTCAGCCGCCGCCCGGCTGAAGCGGTCTGATGGCAATGAACCTCAGCGCGCCGTTTGTTCGCCGCCCGATTGCAACCACCTTGATGGCGGCCGGCCTCGCGCTGTTTGGCGCGCTGGCCTTCATGCTGTTGCCGGTGGCGCCGTTGCCGGAGGTGGATTTCCCGACGATCAGCGTCAGCGCCTCGTTGCCCGGCGCCGATCCGACCACCGTCGCCAGTTCAGTGGCCACGCCCCTGGAGCGCCAGTTCGGGCAGATCGCCGGGGTCACGCAGATGACCTCATCCAGCAGCTTGGGCTCGGCGCGGATCATTTTGCAGTTCGACCTGAATCGCGACATCGACGGCGCCGCGCGGGATGTGCAGGCGGCGATTAATGCCGCCCGCAGCAACCTGCCCAGCGACCTGTCCGGCAACCCGACGTACCGCAAGGTCAACCCGGCGGATTCGCCGATTCTGATCATCAGCCTGACCTCCGACAGCGCCACGCCGGGGCAGATGTATGACGTGGCCTCGACCCTGCTGGAGCAGAAGTTGTTGCAGACCACCGGGGTCGGTGACGTGACGGTGGGCGGCGGCGCGCTGCCGGCGGTGCGGGTGGAATTGAACCCCGATCGGCTCAACCAGTACGGCGTCAGCCTGGAGCAGGTGCGCCAGGTGATCAACGCCTCCAACGTCAACTTGCCCAAGGGCAACGTGGCCATCGGCGACCGTAACTACGGCATTGCGGCGAATGACCAGTTGCTCGATGAAAAGGACTACGGGCCGCTGGTGGTCAAGGCCCACAACGGCGACCTGATCCATATCGCCGACCTGGGCTACGTGCGCGAAGACGTGCAGGACCTGCGCAACTTCGGCCTGTCCAACGGCAAGCCGGCGGTATTGCTGGTGGTGTTCAAGCAGCCGGGGGCCAATGTGATCGAGACGGTGGACGCGGTGAAGGCCTCGCTGCCGTTCCTGCAAAGCTCGATTCCGGCGACGATCAAGCTCAACCTGCTGATGGACCGCACCACCACTATTCGCGCCTCGTTGCATGACGTCGAGATCACGTTGCTGGTGTCGATCCTGCTAGTGACCCTGGTGACCTTCGGCTTCTTCCGCGACTGGCGCAGCACCCTGGTGCCGGCGATTGTGGTGCCGCTGTCGCTGCTCGGCACCTTCGGCGCGATGTACTTCCTCGGCTACAGCCTGAACAACCTGTCACTCATGGCGCTGACGATTTCCACCGGCTTTGTGGTGGACGATGCGATTGTGGTGGTGGAAAACATCATGCGCCACCTGGAGCGCGGCAAGACCCGGGTGGAAGCGGCGCTGGCCGGTGCCCAGGAAGTCGGCTTCACGGTACTGACCATCAGCGTGTCGCTGGTGGCGGTGTTTATTCCGCTGCTGCTGATGGGCGGGATTGTCGGGCGCCTGTTCCGCGAGTTTTCGGTGTCGTTGTCGGTGGCCATTGTGATCTCGATGCTGATCTCGCTGACGGTTACACCGATGCTCGCCAGCGTGCTGCTGCGTGCGCCGAAAGCGATTCATGAAGGCAATGAACACCCGGACTCGCGCTTTCACCGCTTCTACGATCGCACCCTCGGTTGGGTGATCGACCATACGGTGCTGATGGGTTTTGTGACGGTGTTGGTGATCGTGCTCGCCGGCGTGTTGTACGTGCTGGTGCCCAAGGGTTTTTTCCCCCAGGAAGACACCGGGCGCTTGCAGGGCAGCATCCTGGCGAACCAGAGCATTTCCTATGGGGCGATGCAGAAGGACTTCACCGAGATCAACCGCAAGGTGATGAAAAACCCGAACATCGAAACCGTCGCCGGGTTTGTCGGCGGTGGCGGAGGGGGCGGCGGGGCGGTCAACAGCGCGCAGATGTTTGTATTGCTCAAGCCCTTGGGCGAGCGCAAGGACAACGCCACCGAAATCATCGGCCAGATCCGCCGCAGCCTCGGCGACTTGCCGGGCACCAAGCTGTATTTGCAGTCGGCCCAGGACATCACCGTGGGTGGCCGGCAAAGTGGCGCGCAATACCAATACACCCTGACCGCCGATGACCAGGAGTCGCTGGACGAATGGGTGCCCAAGGTGGTGGCGGTGCTGCGCAAATTGCCGCAACTCACCGACCTCAATACCGACCAGCAAGACAACAGCTTGCTGGCCAATGTGCAAATCAACCGGGACACGGCGGCGCGCCTCGGGGTGAGTGTCTCGGCGGTCGACCAGACGCTGTACGACGCCTTTGGCCAGCGCCAGGTCGCGACTCTGTATCGCGCGGCCAACCAGTACCACGTGGTGATGGAAATCGCGCCGGAATACTGGACCGACCCTTCCGCGCTCAAGGGCATTTATGTGCCGACGGGCACCCAGGCCACGACCACCAAGGGCACCACGGCGGCGCCCAACCTGACCACCGGGCAGACCCTGGTGCCACTCTCGGCACTGGCGGATAACACGGTGGCGCGCACTGCAATTTCCATCAGTCACCAGGGCACGTTCCCGGCGGTGACAGTCTCGTTCAACCTGGCGCCCGGCACGTCCATCGGCCAGGCCACGGCGATGGTGGACGATGCGGTGAAGCAACTGCGCATGCCCGCCAGTGTGGTCGGCCAGTTTGCCGGTACGGCCCAGGTGTTCCAGTCGTCGGTGGCCAGTGAGCCGCTGCTGATCGTCGCTGCGTTGCTGTGCGTGTATATCGTGCTGGGCATCCTCTACGAAAACCTGACGCACCCGCTGACCATTCTTTCGACCCTGCCCTCGGCCGGCGTCGGTGCGTTGATCGCCTTGCTGCTGACCGGCACCGAGCTGTCGATCATTGCGCTGGTGGGGGTGATTCTGTTGATTGGTATCGTGAAGAAAAACGCGATCATGATGATCGACTTCGCGATCACCGAGCGGCGGGAGTTCGGCCTCACGGCCAAGGAAGCGATTCGCCGAGCGTGCCTGATCCGTTTCCGGCCGATCATGATGACCACCCTGGCGGCGATCCTTGGCGCGCTGCCGCTGGTGCTCGGCACCGGTTATGGCTCTGAGTTGCGCCGGCCGTTGGGGATTTCGATTATTGGTGGCCTGCTGTTCAGCCAGGTGCTGACGCTGTACACCACCCCGGTGATCTACCTGTGGCTCGACCGGGCGTCACAGCGCCTGGGTCGGCGTAAGGAAGCAAGGTTATGAACGTGAAATACAGCGTGCTTTGCATCAGCCTGCTGCTCGGCGGCTGCATGGTCGGGCCCGATTACCAGAAGCCCGCTATGGAGCTGCCGCAGTCGTTCAAGGAAGGCGCGCAGTGGCAGCGCGCGGCGGCTAACCCCCAAGGGGCGATGGACAGTCAGTGGTGGCTGGCTTATCAGGATCCGGTACTGAACGATTTGGTGGCGCGCTCGGCCAAGGCCAACCAGTCGATCATCGCGGCGGAGGCCGCGTACCGTTTGGCTCAGGCGCAGGTGGCGTCCAGCCGGGCCGGTTTGTGGCCGACGGTGGGCGTGGGGTTGTCGGGTTCGCGGGGAACGGCGGGCAGCGGCAGCGGTACGTCGACTACCGGCACCACGACGGGCGGCGTCGCGAACAGCGTCAGCGCAACCTTGACCGCCAGTTGGGAGCCGGACCTGTGGGGCCTGGTGCGGCGCGGGATAGAGTCCAGCCAGGCGACGGCCCAGCAATCGGATGCGTTGCTGGCCGGGGTGCGGCTGTCCATCAGTTCCAGCGTGGCGAGTAACTACCTCGCCCTGCGGCAGATGGACATCGACGTGCGCCTGTTGCAGCAACAACAGAAGATCAACCAGCAACTGCTGGACATGATCCAGGTGCAGTTCACCCAGGGCGTCGCCACCAACGACCAGTTGCTGGTGGCCCAGGACCAGTTGACCACCTCGATTGCCGACTTGCAGACCTCCCTGCGCGACCGCGAGCAATACGAACACGCGCTGGCCGTGCTGGTGGGCGTGGCGCCGAGTGAATTCAGCGTGGCGGTGCGCAATGACTACAGCTTCGTGGTCCCGCGGCCACCGTTGACCTTGCCGTCGACCCTGCTGCAACGGCGTCCCGATGTGGTGGCGGCGGAGCGCTCGGCAGCGGCGGCCAACGCGAAAATCGGCGTGGCTGAAGCCGCATTCTTCCCGACCCTGGATCTTACTGCCGAGGCCGGTTACCGCGGCAGTGCGTTGGGCGGGTTGTTCTCCCTGCCCAATCGCATCTGGACGTTGGGCCCGGCGCTGGCGGAAACCCTGTTTGACGGCGGCGCCCGCGAAGCGGCGGTCAAGCAGGCCGAGGCCAGCTATGACCAGATCGCCGCGACCTACAAGGGCACCGTGCTCAGCGCCTTGCAGAACGTTGAAGACAACCTGTCGGCAATCAACCACCTGCAAACCCAGGCCGATGCGTTCCAGCAGGTGTACCAGCGTAATCAGCAACTGTTCGGCAGCCAGGAAGCACAGTTGCGCGCCGGCACCGTGAGCCAGGAGGCCGTGCTGACCCAGCAACTGGTGTTGCTGCAAGCCGAGCAGAATCTTCGCGACACCCAGGGCCAGCTCAGCCAGGGCAGTGTGGCGCTGATCCAGAGCCTTGGCGGTGGCTGGCAAACGCCTGCGCGCTGAACGGCTCGCTAACCCGGTGTGCGCCGCGTTATTCTCGGCGCACTTTGAATCACGGGAAGCCTGAGCCATGGCAGGAAGCAGTTTGCTGGTATTGATCGACGACATCGCCGCGGTGCTCGATGATGTGGCGTTGATGACCAAGATGGCCGCGAAGAAAACCGCCGGCGTGCTGGGGGACGACCTGGCGCTGAATGCCCAGCAAGTCTCCGGGGTGCGCGCCGAGCGGGAAATTCCGGTGGTGTGGGCGGTGGCCAAGGGCTCGTTCGTCAACAAGCTGATTTTGGTGCCGGCTGCGTTGCTGATCAGCGCGTTTGCGCCGTGGGCGGTCACGCCGTTGTTGATGCTGGGCGGCGCTTACCTGTGTTTTGAAGGTTTCGAAAAACTCGCCCATAGCTTCTTCCACAAACGCACCGAAGAGCAGGCGCACCTGGTGGAAGCCGTGGCGGATCCGGCCACGGACCTGGTGGCCTTCGAGAAGGACAAGATCAAGGGCGCGATCCGCACCGACTTCATCCTCTCCGCCGAAATCATCGCCATCACCCTCGGTACCGTGGCCGATGCACCGCTGATGCAGCAAGTGATCGTGTTGTCGGGTATCGCCATCGTCATGACCATCGGCGTCTACGGCCTGGTGGCCGGTATCGTCAAACTCGATGACCTGGGCCTGTGGCTCACCCAGAAGCCCGGCCAGGCGGCGCGCAGCATCGGCGGGGCGATCTTGCGGGCGGCGCCGTACATGATGAAAAGCCTGTCGGTGATCGGTACGGCGGCGATGTTCATGGTCGGCGGTGGCATCCTGACCCACGGTGTGCCGGTGGTGCATCACTGGATCGAGACCGTGAGCCAGAGTACTGGCGGCCTGGCGTGGTTGATGCCGACGTTGCTCAATGCAGTGGCGGGGATCATTGCCGGGGCCATGGTGTTGGCGGTGGTCAGCGTGCTGGGTAACCTCTGGAAGCGGGTGAGGGCATAGGCATTTGATCGAGCGACGGCAATTCAGCGGAGGCATGAAAGGCAAGAACCTCCGTTATCTGAATGAAAATCCCGGCGAGGCCCGCCAGACGGTGCGTGCGGGATTTGTGTTGCTCGAACATTTTTCGCTGCCGGCGTTTACCCAGGCGCTGGATACGCTGATCACCGCCAACCTGCTGCGGCCCGCTTCTTTTTCTACCTCGACCTTCGGCTTGCGGGAAGGCGAGGTGATCAGTGACCTGGGGTTGGTGATCCGGCCCGATGCGCGGCTTGAGTCTTCGGTGCTTAAAGAGTTGGACCTGTTGGTGATATGCGGTGGCTATCGCACTGAACTGAAGGCTGCGGAGGAGTTTATCCACCTGCTGAAAAGCGCCTCGGAGCAGGGTGTGAGCCTGGCCGGTTTGTGGAATGGTGCGTGGTTCCTGGGGCGTGCGGGATTGCTGGGCGGCTACCGCTGCGCCGTGCACCCGGAACATCGCCCGGCCCTCGCTGATTTCTGCAAGGCGACGCAGGTCAGCAGCGAACCCTATGTGATTGATCGCGACCGGCTGACGGCATCGAGCCCTTCCGGTGCGTTTCATATGGCGCTGGACTGGATCAAGGGGCTGTACGGCAAAGCGCTTGTGGAGGGGATCGAGGACATCCTGGCGTTTGAGGAGTCGCGCTACCGGCGGGTGAAACCCACGGAAAACGTGTGCTTGAGCGCGCCCCTGCGCGAGGTGGTCAACCTGATGGACGCCAACCTCGAAGAGCCTCTGGAGCTTGAGCAACTGGCCGTTTATGCGGGCCGTTCCCGACGCCAGTTGGAGCGTTTGTTCAAGGAGCAGCTTGGCACCACGCCCCAGCGTTATTATCTGGAACTGCGCATCACCGAGGCCCGTCGGCTGCTGCAACACACCGAGCTGTCCCAGGTGGACGTGCTGGTGGCCTGCGGGTTTGTCTCGCCGAGCCATTTCAGCAAGTGCTACAGCGCCTACTTTGGCTACAGGCCATCCAAGGAAAAGCGCCTGGTCAAATAGCCTGAGATTGGCATTCGCCACGAATATAGATACGATGCTAATCATTAGCTTGCTATCTATATGTAGGTTTAATGAAATCCTCCACCTTCCAGCTCCCTGATTTCTGGCAGGCGACGTTGACCCCGTCCCGTAGCGATCTGCTGTTTGCCTTGCGCAACATGATCGCCGGCGGGGTCGCGTTGTACCTGGCCTTCTGTTTTGAATTGCAGCAACCGCAGTGGGCCCTGACCACCGTATTTATCGTGGGCCAGTCCACCAGCGGCATGGTCCTGGCCAAAGGCGCCTATCGGCTGGTGGGTACGTTTGTCGGGGCCATGGTTTCCATTGCGATGATCGGCGTGTTTGGCCAGGCGCCGTTGTTGTTCCTGCTGTGCATGGCGCTGTGGCTGGCGTTCTGTACCACCGGGGCTTCGTTGCTGCGCAATCACGCGTCCTATGGGTTTGTGCTGGCGGGTTACACCACGGCGATTATTGCGCTGCCCGCTACGGCGGCACCGCTGGGAGTGTTCGATGAGGCGGTGGCGCGCTGTCAGGAGATCAGCCTGGGGATCCTCTGCGCTTCCATCGCCAGTACGATTTTATGGCCACGCCGGGTCGAGCAGGTGCTGGCGGTTCAAGCGCGGGCCGCGTGGCAGGCCGGGGTGCGCGCCGCGGCTTCGGAGCTGTTGGGTAATGATCAACGTAAGGGGTTGCTCGAAGCGTTGAGCCGCCTGGTGGCGGTGGACAGCCAGCGCGACCATGCCTGGTTTGAAGGGCCCAAGGGCCGGCGCCGCTCCCAGGCCTTGCGGGTGCTCAGCCGTGATCTGCTTAGCCTGCTGCGGGCGGCGCGGGGCGTGGCGCGCCAGCGGATGATGCTCGATGAAACGGCGGCGGTCGGGCCACTGATTGAAGCGGTGGCTTCGGCGTTGCAGCAGGAGCGTCTTGATGAACTGCCCGAGTTGTCACAACGGCTTGGCCTGGCGTTGCAGGATCCGCAGCTTGGCCAGGAGGCGCACTTTTGCCTGGTGCAACTGGCGCAGGTGTTGCGCTTGATTGAGCGGGGTGCATTGACGCTGTCGGCGGTCGAGCAGGGCAGGGTGCCGCCCGGCGCACCGGGGGCGATGTCCTGGCACCGGGATATCGAGCAGGGGGTGCTTGGCGGGCTGCGCAGTGCGTTGGCGTTTCTGGCGGTCGCGGCGTTCTGGATCTTTACGGCATGGCCTTCGGGTTTGGGCGCGGTATCGATTTGTGGCGTGGTGTTGAGCCTGTTTGCAGCGCGGGAAAACCCGTCGGCCTCCAGCCTGAATTTCCTCAAGGGCATAGCGCTGTCGATCCCGGTGGCCGGTTTTGTGTGCTTCGTGCTGTTGCCCGGCTTCGATGGCTTTCCCCTGTTATGCCTGGCGTTGGGAGTGCCGCTGTTTTTCGCCTCGTTGTGCATGAGCCGCCTCAAGCTGGCGGCCACGGCCTCGGCGTTCTGCATCTTTTTCGTCAACAACGTCGGGCCCAGCAATGTGATGACCTATGACTTCGCCGCGTTCCTCAACAAGTCCATCGCGACGTTGGTGGGTGTCGGTATTGCCGTGGTGGTGTTTCGGCTGATCCAGCTCAATCCCGGCGAACATCACTATCGGCGGATGTTCAAGGCGTCGCTGTTCGACCTGGCGCAATTGACCTCGCGCCCGCTGGAACAGGCTGAAAGCTGGTTTGGCGGGCGCATGGCGGACCGGCTGATTCGCCTGTCGCGCTACAGCGAAACCTTGCCTGCCGATCGCCGTGTCCACTGGGATAACGGATTGCTGGGGCTGGACCTGGGGGATGAGTTGCTGGAGTTGCGCGCCTGCCTGGCGGACAGCCGGGGTGCGTTGGCGATTGAGCGCGATCGCTATTTGCGGGCATTGGCGTCGGTGTTGGAGGAGGGGGGGCCGAGCGTGGCGAATGAGTCGCTGATGGATGCGGCCAGCGTTGCGATGCTTGAAGCGCTTGAACAGCCTTCGGGATTGGCGGAGCAGGATCGGGAAATGGCCAGGGCGGCCGTGCTGCAACTGCGGTTTACGTGGCGTAAGTGGTGTCGGCGGGGGATGTAGGCGCTGGCAAGCCAGCGCCTACACGGGGCATTACTCGGCGATCTGCAACTTGCGCGCCTCGGTGTACACGTAGCGCACCTTTTCATACTCGAACGGCGAGTTCATCTGGCCGTAGCGGAAGCTGGTCTGGTAGCGCTTGTCGACGGCGCGCAGGGCCCAGATTTCCGGGTGGTTTTCGCTGACCTTGGACACGTTCAGGAAGTTGATCTCGGTCTCGGCGCCGTAGTCCACCAGCAGGCCGGTGGTATCCCGCAGGTTCGACGGACCAAACAGCGGCAGCACCAGGTAGGCGCCGCCCGGTACACCGTAGAAGCCCAGGGTCTGGCCGAAGTCTTCGCTCTGGCGCGGCAGGCCCATGGCGGTGGCCGGGTCCCACAGGCCGGCGATGCCGATGGTGGTGTTGAGCAGCAGGCGCCCGGTGGTTTCCAGGGAACGATGGCCCTTGAGCTGCAGCAGGCTGTTCAGCAGGTTGGGTACATCCCCGAGGTTGTTGAAGAAGTTGCTGACGCCGGTACGCAGGAAGCTCGGGGTGACATAGCGGTAACCGTCCACCACGGGCAGGAACACCCACTGGTCGAAGCGGTAGTTGAAGTGGTAGACCCGGCGGTTCCACGACTCCAGCGGGTCGTAGACATTCAGCGCGTTGACCGACGAGCGCTCGAACTCACGCTGGTCCAGGCCAGGGTTGAACTTGAGGTGGCTCAGGGGCTCCTTGAAGCCGTCGGAGTCCACTACGGTCGGCGTGTGGGCCTTGCTGTTGTCGGCATTGGCCACGCCCGCGCACATCAGGGCGGCGAGCAGCAGAAGATATTTAGCCACGGAAGAACTCCAGCATGGCGTCGGCGTTGACGCGGTAGTTGAGGTTGCCGCAATGGCCGCCCAGGGGGTAGACGGTCAAGCGATCGCCGAAGGTTTTACGCAGGAAGCCAAGGTCGCCAGGGCCCAGGATCACGTCGTCGGCGTTGTGCATGACGGCGATTTTCGGGCTGTCGTGCAGGTAGTCCTTGAGGGCATACAGGCTGACCTGGTCAACCAGTTGCAGCAGGCTGCCGCCGTCGGAACGGGCGCGCCACATCGGGATCACCTGTTCGGTGAGGTAGCAGTCGAAGTCGCACTGCAGCGCACGCTTGAGGAACGGCGTGAGGCTGGTGCCTTCGCTGATCGGGTACTTGGGCGGGATGATCAGGCCGCGACGGTTGATCAGGTCCGAGGTGAAGGCAATGTCGGCCGCCGAGAAGCGGAACGAAGTGCCGATCAGCATCGCCATTTGTTCGTTGGTCAGGTGTTCCTTGGAGTTCTGGAAGTCGTACAGCAGGGCATCGTTGAGGTCGATGTAGCCCTTTTGCTGGAAGTAGCGGGTCAGTTTGTTCAACACCAGCTCATAGAAGGTGGTGCTGTTGTTGATGCCCTTGACCTCGGTCTGCACCAGTTTGTCGAGGTTGGTGATCGAGGTATAGAGGTTGACCGGCGGGTTCAGCAGCAGGACTTTCTTGAAGTTGAAGCTGCGACGGGTTTCATCCAGCTTGCTGACAAAGGCTGCGTCGAGGGCGCCGAGGCTGTAGCCGGTGAGGTAGAAGTCGGTCACGGGCAGCGTCGGGTTTTGCGCGCGTACGGCCTGCATCACGCGGTACATGTCTTCGGCGTCTTCCTGGCTGATGCCGGGAGTGGCGAAGCGCGAGGCGGCGGCGATGAAGTCGAAGCTGGTGGGGGACGACAGCTGGACGACGTGGTAACCGGCCTTGTAGTAGAGCTTTTTCAGGTATTCGTTGATGGTGCTGTCAAAGCGTGCGCCGGTGCCGGCGATCAGGAAGATCAGCGGTGCGGCACGGTCCTGCTTGGCGATGCGGTAGGTGAGTTTCTTCACCGCCCAGAAGTTGTCAGGCAGGCTGAACTCGCGCTCGGGACGCATCGTCAGGGTGTAGTCGGACTGATTGATTTGATCGTCCGATGGCAGTTCCGGCCGCAGGTTCGGCGGGGTGGTGGCGATGGTCGCTTCAAACGGGTTGGTCAAAGGGTAGCCATAGCTGGCCTGGTCGATATCGACCGCCAGTGCTGACGCACTCAGAAAAAGGCTGCCCAACAGGGCCGCACAGCGCAAGGAACGGAGCATGACTAAATCCCTAAGAGGAAAACGTGCTGAAGTGGAGTTCGCAGGCTATGACCACCGCGTTGCTGCCGAAGTGCCAGCCTTCGGCACTAAAAGTCGGAAAAAACGTCGGAATCGGGGTAATAGTAGCGAGACGATACACTTTGGCACGCCTTAATGAACACTTATCTGTTTGCAAAACTTGCCAACGGCCACCGGGGGATTAAGCTGGGCGCCGTTTTCGCCTATCGGAGTGCCCCATGTCCCGCCGTTTTCCGCTGATCCTGTTGCTTATTGCCCTGCCGCTTTGGCTGGCCGCCAGTTATGGCGCGCGTTACGGATTCATGGAGGATGGCCGTTGGGTGGGCATTTGCGCCGACGAAGCCAGCCGCTGGGAATGCCAGGTGCGTTCCAACCTGGGGTTGATGATTCACTTCAAGGTGCTGGGCTGGGCGGCGCTGGTCACGGCGGTGCTGGCGTTTTTCGTGCCGGGCCGGGCCGGGTGGGGTTTGGCGGTGTTGGCGCTGGTGTTCGGGTTTCCGGCGTTGGCGTTGTACAACACGACCTTTGCGGTGTTTGCGGTGGTGATTGCGGGGTTGCGGTTGGTCCGTAAGTCTCGCGTCGCCTGATGGGGCCTCTTCGCGAGCAAGCCCGCTCCCACATTTGACCGAGTACATCCCTTGGAATGCGGTCGAGTGTGGGAGCGGGCTTGCTCGCGAAAGCGGTCTTAAGCCTTGCGCACCCGCAAGCAACGCCACAAGGCTACGACCATGAACAGGCTCACCACCGCCCAACCCCACGCCTGCTGGTTCATCACCCCTTCACGGAACAACTGCGGCGCAATACCGGCACCGATGATGAACGCCAGCAACGCAATCTCCCGCCGCAGCCCGCTCACCGGACGCACCAGGTACACCAGCGCCGGCAGCACCAGCGCGGCACTCGGGAAGCTGCGGTAACGCGGGTCAAATACCAGCGCCAGCATCATGACCGCACCGGCAAACCCGGCGATTGCCACCAGCCAGCCAGCGCGCTGCTCCAGCCAGTTGAAGGCGCGTTCGCGCCAACCTTCTCGCGCACTCAACGCCAGGGCCGCGTGAGCCAGTACCGCAAGGTTCAAGGCCACCAGCAATCCAGCCCACACCCACTCATCCGTGAAGCGCGCGGTGACCCGGTTCAACTCGGCCCAGGTGCCGATCGAGCAGGCCGCCACGGCGCCCAGCAATGGCAACAACAACGCAGCCCGGGTCGTGCGCACGCGGCCACCCAGCAGCAGCGTGCCCAGCAGGATGATCCCGCCAACCCCCAGCCACAGCGGCCAGTACGGCACATTGGTCACCGGGCCGGCGAGCACGCCCTTGTCCTGGCGATCCGCATCAAACAGGCCCCAGTAACCCCCCACCGCCCCTTCACTGGCACGTTTCCACGGCTGGTCAAAGGCTTCGATCAGATTGTAGTGCCAGCCATTGGCTTCGGCCATGGCTACGAACCCGCGCATGAATTTCGCTTCGTTGACCCGGCTCGGCACCGCCGTTTCCCGCTGGCGGCCTTCGCTCGGCCAGCCGGTCTCGCCGATCATCACGTCCTTGGGGGCGAACTTGTTGCCGAAGGTCTGGCGCACATCGCCCACGTGCTTGAGCGCCTGGTCGATGCCCGAGGGGGCATCTTCCCAGTAAGGCAGCAGGTGGATGGTCAGGAAGTCCACGGCCGGGGCGATTTCCGGGTGTTGCAGCCAGAACTCCCACACATCGGCGTAGGTGACCGGTTGCTTGATATGGTCCTTGACGTGATGGATCAACTTGACCAGCTGCGCGGCAGTGACTTCCTTGCGCAGCAGGGTTTCGTTGCCGACGATCACCGAGGTGACGACGTCGGGGTTGGCATTGGCCGAAGCGATCAGTGCCTCGACTTCCTTGGCGGTGGCCACCGGATCACTGCTGACCCATGCGCCGCTCATCAGCTTCAGGCCGTGTTTGCGCGCCAGTGCCGGCAAGTCTTCAAGGCCGGTCTGGGAGTAGGTGCGAATGCATTCGAAACGGGTGGCCAGCAACGCCAGGTCGGCGTCCATGCGCTCGGGGCGCAGTTTGAACGGCTGGTCGAACGGCGACTGGTCTTTGTCGAAGGGCGTGTAGGACGCACATTGCAGCTTGTGGCTGGCGCTGGCCACGTCCGGCAGCACCACCGGTTGGCCAAGGCTGTACCAATAGCCGCCGAGGGCCAGCACACCGAGGATCAGGGCAAATAAATAGGGCAGGAGCGGGAAACGTGCAGTCGCGGGCATGATCAGGCCGTCTGGGGGCAAAGGCGCGCATCTTACCCGGATTTGAGCCGTCCCAGTGGGGCCGCATAATTTTGACATGCAAAGTTCGGGCGGGATCGTCGGTGAATGTCCTACAAATCATCCTGCTGGCGATGTGATGTCGTTTCTTGCTTACCTGAGGTCGCAGTCAGAGCAGGTCGCTTGTGGCAGCAGGTTGATGATCGAAGTGTCAGCCCTCCACTGATGAGGCACCCACGTGATCGATGCGCGTGAAGGGGGCGCGGTGCACCACATAACAACAGGTTGACGTCGCTCGGCATCCGCCGGGCGCAGCACTTTCGGGGAAGCACTATGAAGATGCGACGACTCTTGGGCGCAGCTGCCACTCTGGTAGTTGCGATGAGCTCCACACTGGCCAGCGCCGACAGCAAAACCCTGAGCATCGGCTATGTGGATGGCTGGTCGGACAGTGTCGCCACCACCCACGTGGCGGCAGAAGTGATCAAGCAAAAGCTCGGTTATGACGTGAAACTGCAAGCGGTCGCCACCGGGATCATGTGGCAAGGCGTGGCCACCGGCAAACTCGACGCCATGCTCTCCGCCTGGTTGCCGGTGACCCACGGTGAATACTGGGCCAAGAACAAGGACAAGGTGGTCGACTACGGCCCCAACTTCAAGGACGCCAAGATCGGCCTGATCGTGCCTGAGTACGTGAAAGCCAAATCCATCGAAGACCTCAAGACCGACACCACCTTCAAGAACAAGATCGTGGGTATCGACGCCGGTTCAGGTGTGATGCTCAAGACCGACGAAGCAATCAAGGCCTATGGCCTGGACTACAAGCTGCAAGCCAGCTCGGGCGCGGCGATGATCGCCGAGTTGACCCGTGCCGAAGACAAACAGGAATCCATTGCGGTCACCGGCTGGGTGCCACACTGGATGTTCGCCAAGTGGAAACTGCGTTTCCTGGACGACCCAAAAGGAATTTATGGTGCTGCTGAGACCGTCAACAGCATCGGCAGCAAAGGCCTGGAAAAGAAAGCCCCGGAAGTCGTGGCGTTCCTGAAGAAATTCCAGTGGGCCTCCAAGGATGAAATCGGCGAAGTCATGCTGGCGATCCAAGAGGGCGCCAAGCCTGAAGCGGCGGCCAAGGACTGGGTGGCCAAGCACCCTGAGCGCGTCGCCGAGTGGACCGCTAAATAAGGCGTTAAAACTGTAGGAGCGAGCTTGCTCGCGAAGAACGCAAGGGCACCGCGATCATCCAGAATGAACGCGTTACCGTTGACGTTTTTCGCGAGCAAGCTCGCTCCTACAATTGTTTCTGCACACCCGTAAACCCTCGCTACACTCCTTCTACTACTAAGGTCGTCTGGAACCTGTTCCTCAGCCGCATACAGTGGATATGTTCCAATAATAAAAAGCTGTGCTGCGAGGATAAAAACAATGAACGACAGCATTTACCTCTCGATTCAAAACAGCCCGCGTTTCAAGGAGCTGGTTAGTAAAAGGGAAAGATTCGCCTGGATTCTCTCGGCAATCATGCTTGGGCTGTACTCCGCTTTCATTCTTCTGATTGCCTATGGGCCGCAAATACTGGGGGCCAAGATCAGCCCCGGTTCGTCCATCACGTGGGGGATCCCTATCGGGGTCGGGCTGATTGTGTCGGCCTTCGTCCTCACCGGCATCTATGTACGACGCGCCAACGGCGAATTCGACGACTTGAACAATGCGATTCTCAAGGAGGCTGCGCAATGATCCGTCGTCTATTGGCTGTACTCGGCGCTTCGGCCTTTGCACCTGCCGTTTGGGCGGCCGATGCACTGACCGGCGAAGTGCATAAACAACCGCTGAATATCGCAGCGATCCTGATGTTCGTGGCCTTCGTCGGCGCGACCTTGTGCATCACCTACTGGGCGTCCAAGCGCAACAAGTCGGCGGCCGACTACTATGCGGCCGGCGGCAAGATCACCGGGTTCCAGAACGGTCTGGCGATTGCCGGTGACTACATGTCGGCAGCCTCCTTCCTGGGGATTTCCGCGCTGGTGTTCACCTCCGGCTACGACGGCCTGATCTACTCCATCGGCTTCCTGGTGGGCTGGCCGATCATTCTGTTCCTGATCGCCGAGCGCCTGCGTAACCTGGGCAAATACACCTTTGCCGACGTGGCGTCCTATCGCCTGGGGCAAACCCAGATCCGCAGCCTGTCGGCGTGCGGCTCTTTGGTGGTGGTGGCGTTCTACCTGATCGCGCAGATGGTTGGCGCGGGCAAGCTGATCCAGCTGCTGTTCGGCCTGGATTATCACGTCGCGGTGATCCTGGTAGGCATCCTGATGTGCCTCTATGTGTTGTTCGGCGGCATGCTGGCGACCACCTGGGTGCAGATCATCAAGGCAGTGCTGTTGCTGTCCGGTGCCTCGTTCATGGCGCTGATGGTGATGAAACACGTCAACTTCGACTTCAACATGCTGTTTGCCGAGGCGATCAAGGTTCACCCTAAAGGTGAAGCGATCATGAGCCCGGGCGGTCTGGTGAAAGACCCGATTTCGGCGTTCTCCCTCGGCCTGGCACTGATGTTCGGTACCGCCGGCCTGCCGCACATCCTGATGCGCTTCTTCACTGTGAGTGACGCAAAGGAAGCTCGCAAGAGCGTGCTGTATGCCACTGGCTTCATCGGCTACTTCTATATCCTGACCTTCATCATCGGCTTCGGCGCGATCCTGCTGGTCAGCACCAACCCGGCGTTCAAGGATGCTGCAGGTGCCTTGCTCGGCGGTAACAACATGGCGGCGGTGCATCTGGCCAACGCGGTGGGCGGCAGTATCTTCCTGGGCTTCATCTCGGCCGTGGCGTTTGCCACCATCCTGGCAGTGGTTGCCGGTTTGACCCTCGCGGGTGCTTCGGCGGTGTCCCATGACCTGTACGCCAGCGTGATCAAGAAAGGCAAGGCCAACGAGAAGGATGAGATTCGCGTATCGAAGATCACCACCATCGCCCTGGCAGTACTGGCGATTGGCTTGGGCATCCTGTTTGAAAGCCAGAACATCGCGTTCATGGTGGGCCTGGCGTTCTCCATTGCGGCCAGCTGTAACTTCCCGGTGCTGCTGCTTTCCATGTACTGGAAAAACCTCACCACCCGCGGTGCGATGATTGGTGGCTGGCTGGGCTTGATCAGTGCCGTTGGCCTGATGATCCTCGGCCCGACCATCTGGGTCTCGATCCTGCACCATGAGAAGGCGATCTTCCCTTACGAGTACCCGGCGCTGTTCTCGATGATCATTGCGTTCATCGGCATCTGGTTCTTCTCCATCACCGACAAGTCGGCGGCGGCAGAGAAGGAACGTGCGCTGTACTTCCCGCAGTTTGTGCGTTCGCAGACTGGCCTGGGGGCGAGTGGGGCGGTTAGCCACTAAGCCCGTAACAGTTACAAAAAAATGCCCCGGTCGTGAGATCGGGGCTTTTTTTTGCCTTTATTGGTAACAGATACGACAAAACTGTTTCTTAAATCCGGCACAAATAAAAACGGCCTCCCTATCAAAGGAGGCCGTTTTCGGTGTAGCCAAGTAGCGGTTAGCTTACTTGCGGTCTTCCAGCTTGGTGATGTCACGCGACTCGTAGCCAGTGTACAGCTGGCGCGGACGGCCAATCTTGTACGGGCTGGAGAGCATTTCTTTCCAGTGGGAGATCCAGCCCACGGTCCGCGCCAGGGCGAAGATCACGGTGAACATGCTGGTTGGAATGCCGATCGCCTTGAGGATGATCCCCGAGTAGAAGTCGACGTTCGGGTACAGCGAGCGCTCGATGAAGTACGGGTCGGTCAGGGCGATCTCTTCCAGGCGCATGGCCAGTTCGAGTTGCGGATCGTTCTTGATGCCCAGTTCCTTCAACACTTCGTCGCAGGTCTTCTTCATTACGGTGGCGCGCGGGTCGCGGTTCTTGTAGACCCGGTGACCGAAGCCCATCAACTTGAACGGATCGTTCTTGTCCTTGGCCTTGGCGATGAACTTGTCGATGTTCGAGACATCGCCGATTTCATCGAGCATGGTCAATACGGCTTCGTTCGCACCGCCGTGGGCAGGGCCCCACAGTGCGGCGATACCGGCGGCGATACAGGCGAACGGGTTGGCACCCGAGGAGCCCGCCAGGCGCACGGTAGAGGTCGAGGCGTTCTGTTCGTGGTCGGCGTGGAGGATGAAGATCTTGTCCATCGCGGCGGCCAGCACCGGGCTGATCGGTTTGATCTCGCACGGGGTGTTGAACATCATGTGCAGGAAGTTTTCCGCGTACGTCAGGTCGTTGCGCGGGTACATCATGGGTTGACCCATGGAGTACTTGTAAACCATTGCGGCCAGGGTCGGCATCTTGGCAACCAGGCGGATCGCGGAGATTTCGCGATGCTGCGGGTTATTGATGTCCAGGGAGTCGTGATAGAAGGCCGACAGGGCGCCGACTACGCCGCACATGACGGCCATCGGGTGGGCGTCGCGACGGAAGCCGTTGAAGAAGGTCTTCAACTGCTCGTGAACCATGGTGTGGTTCTTTACGGTGCTGACAAACTGGGCCTTTTGCTCAGCTGTTGGCAATTCGCCATTAAGCAGCAGGTAGCAGGTTTCCAGGTAGTCCGACTGTTCAGCAAGCTGTTCGATCGGGTAGCCGCGGTGCAGCAAGATACCGTTATCACCGTCGATATAGGTGATCTTCGACTCGCATGAGGCGGTCGACATGAAGCCTGGGTCGAATGTAAAACGGCCCGTGGCCGTCAGGCCCCGTACGTCGATAACATCGGGACCAACGGTGCCGGTTAAAATGGGCAGCTCGACGGGGGCTGCGCCCTCGATGATCAACTGCGCTTTTTTGTCAGCCATGTGGCCTCCTATTTATGCTTCAAATCATCAGACAGACCCCCCACGCAGGGCCCGCACCACTATAGTGAGATAAATTCAGATGTCAATTTGCCTAAAGTCTTGCTCCAGAAGGCTTTAACCGTACTTTTTCCTCGAAATTACCTGCCATTTACGCCTTTTATGCCGCCAGCGCAATGCGCTATTAGGGTGAGGAGTGCGCGTTGTCATTAGTTGCCTAACTGTCTATACTCGGCCTCCGACCGCCAGGGGCTTTTGGGCCCGTTTTGATGGGGGTCGCACTCCCTGGGTGGTGGTTACCTGACCAGTGCACTCCCCAACAACTTTGCCCTGATTGTTAGGGGCTCTTCAGTGTGAAAAAAAGCCGTGAATAGCCAACGACCTGTAAACCTAGACCTAAGGACCATCAAACTCCCCATCACCGGCGTAACGTCGTTCCTGCACCGTGTATCCGGCATCATCCTGTTTCTTGGCCTGGGCATCATGCTTTATGCATTGAGCAAATCCCTGGGTTCGGAAGAAGGGTACGCCGAGGTGAAGGCATGCTTGACCAGTCCGCTGGCCAAATTCGTCGCCTGGGGCCTCCTGTCCGCTCTGCTTTATCACCTTGTGGCCGGTATTCGCCACTTGATCATGGACATGGGTATCGGTGAGACGCTGGAAGGCGGCAAGCTGGGCTCGAAAATCGTCATCGCCATTTCCGTGGTGCTGATCGTTCTGGCGGGAGTTTGGATATGGTAACCAGCGTTACGAACCTGTCGCGTTCGGGCCTCTATGACTGGATGGCGCAACGTGTGTCTGCGGTTGTTCTCGCGGCTTATTTCATCTTCCTGATCGGGTACCTCGCGGCGAACCCTGGCATTGGCTACGCCCAATGGCACGGCCTGTTCGCTCACAACGGGATGCGCATCTTCAGTCTGCTGGCCCTTGTAGCCCTGGGCGCTCACGCCTGGGTTGGCATGTGGACCATCGCGACCGACTACCTGACGCCGATGGCGCTGGGCAAGTCCGCGACAGCAGTACGGTTTCTCTTCCAGGCAGTATGCGGCGTCGCGATGTTCGCTTACTTCGTCTGGGGTGTGCAGATTCTTTGGGGTATCTGATTCATGGCTAACACAGTTAATACGCTTTCATTCGACGCCATCATCATTGGCGGCGGCGGTGCCGGCATGCGCGCTGCGCTGCAACTGGCCCAGGGCGGTCACAAGACTGCCGTGATCACCAAGGTGTTCCCGACCCGTTCCCACACCGTTTCGGCCCAGGGTGGCATCACGTGCGCCATCGCCTCCGCCGATCCAAACGATGACTGGCGCTGGCACATGTACGATACCGTCAAGGGTTCCGACTATAT
Organism: Pseudomonas sp. KK18; assembly: GCF_037094675.1. Lineage (NCBI taxonomy): Bacteria > Pseudomonadati > Pseudomonadota > Gammaproteobacteria > Pseudomonadales > Pseudomonadaceae > Pseudomonas > Pseudomonas sp. KK18. The sequence goes on along the minus strand of NZ_CP146605.1, from coordinate 5,290,592 downwards.
CGGTGACCAGGACGCTATCGAATACATGTGCTCCGTAGGCCCGGAAGCGGTCTTCGAGCTGGAACACATGGGTCTGCCGTTCTCCCGTACCGAACAGGGTCGCATCTACCAGCGTCCGTTCGGCGGCCAGTCGAAAGACTTCGGTAAGGGTGGCCAGGCCGCTCGTACCTGTGCCGCAGCCGACCGTACCGGTCACGCGCTGTTGCACACCCTGTACCAGGCCAACCTGAAGGCCGGCACCGTATTCCTCAACGAATACTACGGCGTCGACCTGGTGAAGAACGAAGACGGTGCCTTTGTAGGCATGATCGTTATCTGCATCGAAACCGGCGAAACCTCGTACGTGCGGGCTAACGCCACCGTATTGGCGACCGGCGGTGCAGGCCGTATCTACTCTTCGACTACCAACGCCCTGATCAACACCGGTGACGGTATCGGCATGGCCCTGCGTGCAGGCGTTCCGGTACAAGACATCGAAATGTGGCAGTTCCACCCGACCGGCATCGCCGGCGCCGGTGTACTGGTTACAGAAGGTTGCCGTGGTGAAGGTGGTTACCTGATCAACAAGAACGGCGAGCGCTTCATGGAGCGTTATGCTCCGAACGCCAAAGACCTTGCCGGTCGTGACGTTGTAGCCCGTTCCATGGTTAAAGAGATCATCGCCGGTAACGGCTGTGGTCCCGATGGCGATCACGTGATGCTGAAGCTCGATCACCTCGGTGAAGAAGTGCTGCACAGCCGTCTGCCAGGCATCATGGAGCTGTCCAAGACCTTTGCCCACGTTGACCCGGCTGTTGCGCCGATCCCGGTTGTTCCAACTTGCCACTATATGATGGGCGGCGTTGCCACCAACATTCATGGCCAGGCGATCACCCAGGACGCCGACGGCGTTGACCAGATCATCCCTGGTCTGTTCGCGGTAGGTGAAGTAGCTTGTGTATCGGTTCACGGTGCCAACCGCCTGGGCGGCAACTCGCTGCTTGACCTGGTGGTATTCGGTCGTGCCGCCGGCCTGTTCCTGGAACAGACCCTCAAGGAAGGCGTTGATTACGCGCGTCCACGCCAGTCCGACATCGACGCTGCCCTGGCACGTCTGGATGGCCTGAACTCGCGTACCGATGGCGAAGACGTCGCCTCCCTGCGCAAAGAGCTGCAAAGCTGCATGCAGAACTACTTCGGTGTGTTCCGTACCGGCGAATACATGCAGAAAGGTATCGCCCAGCTGGCTGACCTGCGTACGCGCATCGCCAACGTCAAGATCAACGACAAGAGCCAGGCGTTCAACACCGCTCGAATCGAAGCCCTTGAGCTGCAAAACCTGCTGGAAGTGGCTGAAGCGACTGCGATCGCCGCCGAGGTTCGTAAAGAATCCCGTGGTGCTCACGCTCGTGAAGACTATGAAGACCGCGACGACGAAAACTGGTTGTGCCACACCCTGTACTTCCCGGGTGACAAGCGCGTAACCAAGCGTGCCGTGAACTTCTCGCCGAAGACGGTTCCGACGTTTGAACCGAAGATTCGGACTTACTAAGGGTGGCTGCCATGTTGAAAGTCAGTGTTTATCGCTACAACCCTGATCAGGACGCTGCGCCGTTCATGCAGGAATTCCAGGTCGATACCGGTGGTAAGGACCTGATGGTGCTGGACGTGCTGGCCCTGGTTAAAGAGCAGGACGAAGGTTTCTCCTATCGTCGCTCTTGCCGTGAGGGTGTTTGCGGCTCCGACGGCATGAACATCAACGGCAAGAACGGCCTGGCATGCATCACGCCGCTGTCTTCCGTGGTGAAAGGCAACAAGTTGGTTGTTCGTCCGCTGCCAGGTTTGCCGGTTATCCGTGACCTGGTCGTCGATATGAGCATCTTCTACAAGCAATACGAGAAGGTTAAGCCATTCCTGCAGAACGACACGCCGGCTCCGGCCATCGAGCGTCTGCAGACTCCGGAAGAGCGCGAGAAGCTGGATGGTCTGTACGAGTGCATCCTGTGCGCTTGCTGCTCGACTTCCTGCCCGTCCTTCTGGTGGAACCCCGACAAGTTCCTGGGCCCAGCTGCCCTGCTGCAAGCGTACCGCTTCCTGGCAGACAGCCGTGACACCAAGACTGCCGAGCGTCTGGCTTCGCTGGATGACCCGTTCAGCGTATTCCGCTGCCGCGGGATCATGAACTGCGTCAACGTATGTCCCAAAGGCCTGAACCCGACTAAGGCCATTGGTCACGTACGTAGCATGCTGCTGCAAAGCGGCGTGTAACCGACGTTGTAGTAAAAGCAGGACCGTTGTGCCCGTAGATGCTACGGCGCAGGCTTCAACCGGCGCCGTAGTTTTAACTTGAGCAGCGACTTACAAAGACGCGGCTCTTATTTTGAAGAAATGAGACAAGCAGGGGCATTCGGGTTGGTACCCGAACTATCAGCGTGATCCTAAGTGGCTTGTTTTGGTCGCTGCACTTGGCCTTTTGCAAGCAAACTCGGTGTTTTCGCCGGTGGTGTCCCCAAATCGAGGGTGACCAAGCATGCAAGAAAGCGTGATGCAGCGCATGTGGAACAGCGGCTATCTTTCAGGTGGTAACGCTGCCTATGTGGAAGAGCTTTATGAGCTCTACCTGCACGACCCTAACGCTGTGCCAGAAGAATGGCGCACCAAATTTCAGACGTTGTCTTCAGACGGCAACGCTGCCACCGATGTATCGCACGCAACAATTCGCGATCAGTTCGTGCTGCTGGCAAAGAACCAGCGCCGCGCCCAGCCGGTTTCTGCCGCAAGCGTGAGCAGTGAGCACGAGAAGAAGCAAGTTGAAGTACTGCGACTGATCCAGGCCTACCGTATGCGTGGCCACCAGGCAGCCCAGCTTGACCCGCTGGGGCTGTGGCAGCGTCCTGCACCTGCAGACCTGTCGATCAATCATTACGGCTTGACCAATGCCGATCTTGATACGACCTTCCGTGCCGGCGACCTGTTCATCGGCAAAGAGGAAGCGAGCCTACGCGAAATTCACGAAGCGTTGCAGCAGACATATTGCCGCACCATCGGTGCCGAATTTACGCACATCACTGATTCCGAGCAGCGTCACTGGTTCCAGCACCGCCTTGAAGGCGTGCGTGGTCGCCCGGTGCTGTCTGCGGACGTCAAGAGCCACTTGCTCGAGCGCGTCACTGCAGCGGAAGGCCTGGAAAAATACCTGGGCACCAAATACCCGGGCACCAAGCGTTTCGGCCTGGAAGGCGGCGAAAGCCTGATCCCGATGCTCGACGAGCTGATCCAGCGTTCCGGTTCCTACGGCACCAAGGAAATCGTGATCGGCATGGCCCACCGTGGCCGTTTGAACGTGCTGGTCAACACCTTCGGCAAGAACCCGCGCGAGCTGTTCGACGAGTTCGAAGGCAAGAAGAAGGTCGAGCTGGGTTCCGGTGACGTTAAATATCACCAGGGCTTCTCGTCCAACGTAATGACCACCGGCGGTGAAGTTCACCTGGCCATGGCGTTCAACCCATCCCACCTGGAGATCGTTTCTCCAGTGGTCGAGGGGTCGGTACGTGCGCGCCAGGATCGTCGTAACGATTCCACCGGTGAGAAGGTCCTGCCGATTTCCATCCACGGTGACGCGGCGTTCGCCGGTCAGGGCGTGGTCCTGGAAACGTTCCAGATGTCGCAGACTCGCGGCTTCAAGACCGGCGGTACCGTTCACATCGTCATCAACAACCAGGTGGGCTTCACCATCAGCAACCCGCTGGACGCACGCTCTACCGAGTACGCGACCGACGTTGCCAAGATGATCCAGGCGCCGATCCTCCATGTGAATGGTGATGATCCGGAAGCCGTGTTGTTCGTGACCCAGTTGGCCATCGATTACCGCATGCAGTTCAAGCGTGACGTGGTCATCGACCTGGTCTGCTACCGTCGTCGCGGTCACAACGAAGCGGATGAGCCTAGCGGCACCCAACCGTTGATGTACCAGCAAATCACCAAGCAGCGCACCACCCGTGAGCTGTATGCCGATAGCCTGATCAAGGCCGGCGTGGTGGACGATGCACGTGTTCAGGCGAAGATCGATGAATACCGCAACGCGCTGGACAACGGCCTGCATGTCGTGAAAAGCCTGGTTAAAGAGCCGAACAAAGAGTTGTTCGTTGACTGGCGTCCGTACCTGGGCCACGCCTGGACTGCGCGTCACGACACCTCGTTCGATCTGAAGACCCTGCAGGAACTGTCGGCCAAGCTGCTGGAAATCCCAGACGGTTTCGTCGTACAGCGCCAGGTTGCGAAGATCTACGAAGACCGTCAGAAGATGCAAGCCGGCGGCCTGCCGATCAACTGGGGTTACGCTGAAACCATGGCGTACGCGACCCTGGCGTTCGAAGGTCACCCGATCCGCATGACCGGCCAGGACATCGGCCGCGGTACGTTCTCGCACCGTCACGCTGTGTTGCACAACCAGAAAGACGCGGGCACCTACATCCCGTTGCAGAACCTGTACGAAGGCCAGCCACGTTTCGACCTGTACGATTCGTTCCTGTCCGAAGAAGCCGTACTGGCGTTCGAATACGGTTACTCGACCACCACGCCTCAGGCGCTGGTGATCTGGGAAGCCCAGTTCGGCGACTTCGCCAACGGTGCCCAGGTGGTTATCGACCAGTTCATCACCAGCGGCGAGCACAAGTGGGGCCGTCTGTGCGGTCTGACCATGCTGCTGCCACACGGTTATGAAGGTCAGGGTCCGGAGCACTCCTCGGCCCGTCTGGAGCGTTACCTGCAATTGTGCGCCGAGCACAACATCCAGGTGTGCGTGCCGACTACCCCGGCCCAGATCTACCACTTGCTGCGTCGCCAGGTGATCCGCCCGCTGCGCAAGCCGCTGGTAGTGCTGACGCCGAAATCGCTGCTGCGTCATAAATTGGCCATCTCGACCCTGGAAGATCTGGCGGATGGTTCGTTCCAGACCGTTATTTCAGAAATCGATACCCTCGACGCCGCCAAGGTCACTCGCCTGATCCTGTGCAGCGGCAAGGTTTACTACGATTTGCTGGAAAAACGCCGTGCCGAAGGCCGCGAAGACATCGCCATCGTGCGGATCGAGCAGCTTTACCCGTTCCCGGAAGACGACCTGATGGAGGCCATCGCGCCTTACACCAACCTCACCAATGTGGTGTGGTGTCAGGAAGAACCGATGAACCAGGGCGCGTGGTACAGCAGCCAGCATCATCTGCGTCGCAGCATCGGCAATCACAAACAGGCACTGGGCCTGGAGTACGCCGGTCGTGATGCTTCTGCTGCACCTGCGTGTGGTTATGCGTCGATGCACGCCGAGCAGCAGGAAAAACTGCTGCAAGATGCTTTCACTGTTTAACGCCTTCGCGCTGACTGAAACCGAATTTTAAGGACCCACAGATAATGGCTATCGAAATCAAAGCCCCGTCATTCCCGGAATCGGTTGCCGATGGCACCGTTGCCACCTGGCACAAGAAACCAGGCGAGGCCGTCAAGCGTGACGACCTGATCGTCGACATCGAAACCGACAAGGTCGTGCTCGAAGTGTTGGCTGAAGCTGACGGCGTGCTGGGCGCAATCGTTGCCGAAGAAGGCGCTACCGTCCTGTCGAACCAGGTACTGGGCTCGATCGAAGAGGGCGGTGCTGCTGCCGCTGCTCCTGCTCCTGCCGCCGCTGCGGCACCGGCTGCTGCCGCAGCTCCAGCTGCTGCACCGGCTGCGGGTGGCGAAGATCCAATCGCTGCACCGGCTGCGCGTCAGCTGGCTGACGAAAACGGCATCAACCTGGCGTCCATCAAGGGCACCGGCAAAGATGGCCGTGTGACCAAGGAAGACGTGGTTGCCGCCGTTGAAGCCAAGAAAAACGCTCCAGCTGCTGCGCCTGCCAAGGCTGCCGCCCCGGCTGCCGCTGCTCCTGTGTTCGCCGCTGGCGACCGCACCGAGAAGCGCGTACCGATGACCCGCGTGCGTGCCACCGTGGCCAAGCGCCTGGTTGAAGCACAGTCGAACATGGCGATGCTGACTACTTTCAACGAAGTCGACATGACCGAAGTCATGGCCCTGCGTTCGAAGTACAAGGACCTGTTCGAGAAGTCCCACAACGGCGTACGCCTGGGCTTCATGTCGTTCTTCGTGAAAGCGGCCACCGAAGCGCTGAAACGCTTCCCGGCAGTCAACGCTTCCATCGACGGCGGCGACATCGTTTACCACGGTTATGCTGACGTCGGCGTTGCCGTCTCCAGCGACCGTGGCCTGGTGGTACCGGTTCTGCGTAACGCCGAGCTGATGAGCCTGGCTGAAATCGAAGGCGGCATCGCCAACTTCGGCAAGAAGGCCCGTGACGGCAAACTGACCATCGACGAGATGACCGGTGGTACCTTCACCATCACCAACGGTGGTACTTTCGGTTCGATGATGTCGACTCCGATCGTCAACCCGCCACAAGCTGCGATCCTGGGCATGCACAACATTCTGCAGCGTCCTATGGCGATCAACGGCCAAGTGGTTATCCGCCCGATGATGTACCTGGCGCTGTCGTACGATCACCGCCTGATCGATGGTAAAGAAGCCGTGACTTTCCTGGTGACCATCAAGAACCTGCTGGAAGACCCGGCTCGTCTGCTGCTGGATATCTGATAAAGCGGCGGTGCGCCGTACCACCCGGTCTGCCGCGAGGCAGGCCGGAGTGCGGCTCACGGCTTGAAGCTTTTAGCTAAAGAGGATTTTTTTTCATGTCGCAGAAATTTGACGTTGTAGTGATTGGCGCAGGCCCTGGCGGCTACGTTGCCGCCATCAAGGCCGCACAACTGGGCCTCTCGACTGCTTGCATCGAAAAATACACCGACAAGGAAGGCAAACTGGCGCTGGGCGGTACTTGCCTGAACGTTGGCTGCATTCCTTCCAAGGCGCTGCTGGACAGCTCCTGGAAATTCCACGAAGCGCAAGACGGTTTTGCCATCCACGGCATCAACCACGCTGGCGTGACCATGGACGTGCCAGCGATGGTCGGCCGCAAGGCCAACATCGTTAAAGGCCTGACTTCCGGCGTTGCTACCCTGTTCAAGGCCAACGGCGTTACTTCCCTGCAAGGCCACGGCAAACTGCTGGCCGGCAAGAAAGTTGAAATCACCAAGCCTGACGGTTCGACCGAAATCATCGAAGCCGAGAACGTGATCCTGGCTCCAGGTTCGCGTCCAATCGACATTCCACCGGCTCCGGTCGACCAGAACGTGATCGTTGATTCGACCGGCGCCCTGGAATTCCAAGCGGTTCCAAAACGTCTGGGCGTGATCGGCGCTGGCGTGATCGGCCTGGAACTGGGTTCGGTCTGGTCCCGCCTGGGTTCCGAAGTGACCGTGCTGGAAGCCCTGGACACGTTCCTGCTGGCTGCCGACACCGCAGTGTCCAAAGAAGCGCTGAAAACCCTGACCAAACAAGGTCTGGACATCAAGCTGGGCGCTCGTGTTACCGGTTCCAAGGTTAACGGCGAAGAAGTTGTCGTGACCTACACCGACAAGGATGGCGAACAGACCATCACTTTCGACAAGCTGATCGTAGCCGTTGGTCGCCGTCCGGTGACCACTGACCTGCTGGCTTCCGACAGCGGCGTGAACATCGACGAGCGTGGTTTCATCCACGTTGACGATCACTGCGCTACCACCGTGCCGGGCGTCTACGCCATTGGCGACGTGGTTCGCGGCATGATGCTGGCGCACAAGGCTTCCGAAGAAGGCATCATGGTTGTCGAGCGCATCAAGGGTCACAAGACCCAGATGAACTACGACCTGATCCCGTCTGTTATCTACACCCACCCGGAAATTGCATGGGTCGGCAAGAACGAACAGCAGTTGAAAGCTGAAGGCGTTGAAGTTAACGTCGGCACCTTCCCGTTTGCCGCTTCTGGCCGTGCCATGGCAGCCAACGACACCGGTGGTTTTGTCAAAGTCATCGCTGATGCCAAGACTGACCGCGTATTGGGCGTCCACGTGATCGGCCCAGGCGCAGCAGAACTGGTTCAGCAAGGCGCAATCGGTATGGAATTCGGCACCAGCGCCGAAGACATCGGCATGATGGTTTTCTCCCATCCGACCCTGTCCGAAGCGCTGCACGAAGCCGCGTTGGCAGTGAATGGCCATGCCATCCACATCGCCAACAAGAAGAAGCGCTAAGCGAGATAATAAGAAACCACGGCGGTTGCCCGTCGTGAGCCTTGTGCGCAAGACTCACCGCGGAATATCCGCTGGACGCAGTCTTGCGCAGTTTCACCACCCAGGGTTCAGGCCTTTGGTGGTTTGACTGTGCAAGCAGCAGTCACAGGTGGCGCGGCACTCAATAAAGAGCGCAGCGCCGAATGCGCAGTACCTAACGAAGACGGTAATAAGCATGAATCTTCACGAGTATCAGGGTAAGCAGCTGTTCGCTGAATACGGCCTGCCAGTATCCAAGGGTTACGCAGTAGACACCCCGGAAGCAGCAGCAGAAGCTTGCGACAAAATCGGCGGCACCGAGTGGGTTGTCAAAGCCCAGGTCCACGCTGGTGGTCGCGGTAAAGCGGGCGGCGTCAAGCTGGTTCGCAGCAAAGAAGACGCCAAAGCCTTCGCTCAGCAGTGGCTGGGCAAGCGTCTGGTGACTTACCAGACTGATGCCAATGGCCAGCCAGTCACCAAGATCCTGGTTGAATCGTGCACTGATATCGCTAAAGAGCTGTACCTGGGCGCTGTCGTTGACCGTTCGAGCCGTCGCATCGTGTTCATGGCCTCCACCGAAGGTGGCGTGGACATTGAGAAGATCGCTGAAGAAACCCCAGAAAAAATTCTGAAAGCCACTATCGATCCACTGGTTGGCGCTCAGCCATTCCAGGGTCGCGAGCTGGCATTCCAGTTGGGTCTGGAAGGCAAGCAAGTTGCCCAGTTCGCCAAGATCTTCGTAGGTCTGGCCAAACTGTTCCAGGATCACGATCTGGCCCTGCTGGAAGTGAACCCGCTGGTGATCAAGGCTGACGGTGATCTGCATTGCCTCGATGCCAAGATCAACATCGACGCCAACGCCATGTACCGTCAGCCTAAGCTGAAGACTTTCCACGATCCGTCGCAAGACGATCCGCGCGAAGCGCACGCTGCCAAGTTCGAACTGAACTACGTAGCCCTGGAAGGTAACATCGGTTGCATGGTCAACGGTGCTGGCCTGGCCATGGGTACCATGGACATCGTCAACCTGCATGGCGGCAAACCAGCCAACTTCCTCGACGTAGGCGGCGGTGCCACCAAAGAACGCGTTACCGAAGCGTTCAAGATCATCCTGTCCGACTCCAACGTCGCTGCAGTACTGGTCAACATCTTCGGCGGCATCGTTCGTTGCGACATGATTGCCGAAGGCATCATCGGTGCAGTGAAAGAAGTCGGCGTTAAAATCCCGGTTGTTGTGCGCCTTGAAGGTAACAACGCTGAACTGGGCGCTAAAGTACTGGCAGAAAGCGGTTTGAACATCATCGCTGCTACCAGCCTGACCGACGCTGCTCAACAAGTTGTCAAAGCTGCGGAGGGCAAATAATGAGCGTCCTGATCAATAAAGACACCAAGGTTATCTGCCAGGGTATTACCGGTTCCCAAGGTAGTTTCCACACCCAGCAAGCCATCGAATACGGCACCAAGATGGTGGGTGGCGTTACTCCTGGTAAAGGCGGCACCGAGCACCTGGGCCTGCCAGTGTTCAACACCGTGAAAGATGCTGTAGCTGCCACTGGCGCCACCGCCAGCGTGATCTACGTTCCAGCTCCTTTCTGCAAGGACTCCATCCTGGAAGCAGCATTCGGCGGCATCAAGCTGATCGTTTGCATCACCGAAGGCATTCCTACCCTGGACATGCTGGACGCTAAAGTTAAGTGCGACGAGCTGGGCGTAGTCCTGATCGGCCCTAACTGCCCAGGCGTGATCACTCCAGGCGAATGCAAGATCGGCATCATGCCAGGTCACATTCACTTGCCAGGTAAAGTCGGTATCGTTTCCCGTTCCGGCACCCTGACCTACGAAGCTGTCAAGCAGACTACTGACGCCGGTTTCGGTCAGTCGACTTGCGTCGGCATCGGCGGTGACCCGATCCCAGGCTCGAACTTCATCGACATCCTGAAGCTGTTCCAGGAAGACCCGAAGACCGAAGCGATCGTAATGATCGGTGAGATCGGCGGTTCGGCTGAAGAAGAAGCGGCTGCCTACATCAAGGCACACGTGACCAAGCCGGTTGTTTCCTACATCGCTGGTGTGACTGCCCCTGCTGGCAAGCGCATGGGCCATGCTGGCGCAATCATCTCTGGCGGCAAGGGTACTGCAGACGAGAAGTTTGCTGCCCTGGAAGACGCAGGCGTTAAAACCGTGCGTTCGCTGGCAGACATCGGCAAGGCTTTGTCCGAGCTGACCGGTTGGGCTGTCAAGTAAGCCTCGCGCTTAACTGACGCTTCACCCCACAAAGGCCACCTTCGGGTGGCCTTTGTGCATTCTGAAGGTTGGTGGAGATCAACATGTGGGAGCGGGCTTGCTCGCGAAAGCGGTGTGTCAGTCAGCTCATGAGTGGCTGATACACCGCTTTCGCGAGCAAGCCCGCTCCCACATTCGATCGCATTTCAAAATTTAGATATAAAAACGCGACATAAAAATGTCGCTTATCGGACAGTTCGCCCCGCAACAGTGCGTTTGACCCGCAAATTCGTTAGGCTAGCCGCCTCTTTATGCGTGTGCCTCCCAAAAGGAAGCCTCGCGCCAGACCGGTCGGTCCCCATCCGGACCGGCAGTATTTCCCTCATCCATAGGGAAGCCCTCTCTAAATTCCGATTCAGTAGTGTGGTATTTCCTCAAATGAAAGTGTTGAAAAGCCAGGACATCCTGGCGTTGGGCTTTATGACTTTTGCCCTGTTCGTGGGCGCCGGCAACATCATCTTCCCGCCAATCGTCGGTTTGCAGTCCGGGCCTCATGTCTGGATGGCAGCGCTGGGCTTCCTGATCACCGCGGTCGGTTTGCCGGTGATCACCGTTGTCGCCCTGGCCAAGGTCGGTGGTGGCATGGACGCGTTGAGCAGTCCGATCGGCAAGATCGCCGGTGGCTTGCTGGCAGCGGCGGCCTACCTGGCTGTCGGCCCGTTGTTCGCCACCCCGCGAACCGCCACCGTTTCCTTTGAAGTGGGCCTGGCGCCGCTGACCGGTGAAAGCCCGCTGGCGCTGTTCCTCTACAGCTCGGTGTACTTCCTGCTGGTGTTCTTCATCTCCCTGTACCCGGGCCGCCTGCTGGATACCGTCGGTCGTTTCCTGGCACCGTTGAAGATCATCGCCCTGGCCGTCTTGGGCATTGCTGCCTTTGCCTTGCCGGCCGGCGATGTGGGTGTTGCCACCCCTGAGTACGTGGCCGCACCGTTCTCCCAGGGCTTTATCAATGGTTACCTGACCATGGATACCCTCGGCGCGCTGGTATTCGGCATTGTGATCGTCAACGCGATCCGCTCCCGTGGCGTCGAGTCGCCGAAGCTGATCACCCGCTACGCGATCATCGCCGGGCTGATTGCCGGTGTGGGCCTGGCGCTGGTGTACATCAGCCTGTTCCGCCTCGGTTCAGGCAGCCACGAAGTGGCGGCCGGTGCCGCCAACGGCGCCGCCGTGCTGCACGCCTACGTCCAGCACACCTTCGGCTCCCTGGGCAGCGGCTTCCTCGCCGTGCTGATTTCCCTGGCGTGCCTGGTAACCGCGGTGGGCCTGACCTGCGCCTGCGCCGAGTACTTCAGCCGCGTACTGCCGCTGTCCTATAAGACCCTGGTGGTGATCCTGGCGGTATTCTCGCTGTTTGTGTCCAACCTGGGCCTGACCAAGCTGATCGCGTTCTCGATCCCGGTGCTGACCGCCATCTACCCGCCGTGCATCGTGCTGGTGGCCCTGAGCTTCTGTAAGGACTTCTGGCAGGAGCAGGGCCGGATCGTTGGCCCGGTGATGCTGGTGTCGTTCATCTTCGGTTGCATTGACGCGCTGAAGGGCGCGGGCCTGGCTGACTGGATGCCATCGCAACTGGCTCACCTGCCGCTGAGCGAGCAGGGCCTGGCGTGGCTGGTGCCTTCGGTGATGACGCTGGTGGTTGCGGTGGTGATTGACCGCCTGCTGGGCAAACGCAGTGAAGCGATGGCTTAAACGTTTAGCCACTAACTTGTGCCGAGGTTTAGTTCGAAGTTTCGAGCTGCCCGGCCGGGTTAAAAGCACCGGACAAAGTAAAGCCCGCTATTAAGCGGGCTTTCTTTTGCAACATGACTTTTCAAGTCACAGTGTTCAAGTCGTCAGACTCAAGAACCGGTTGCAGGTGTTGCTTCTTTCGCTGCAGCTTCGTTCGATTCAGCCTGAGCTTTGGCAGCATCGGCGTTTTCTTTCGCAGCGTCGTTCACTTTATCCTGTGCTTTCGCCATGTCTTTTTGAGCTTGCTCAGAGTGGGCTGCGGCGTCTTGGGCTTTGTCTTCGGATTTTTTGTCGCAGGCAGCGAGGCCGAGGGCAGCAGCCAGCATCATGGAAATAGCTAAAGTCTTGCGCATGGGGTGTTTCTCCTTATTGAAGATATCTACTGGCCTTTCGAGCCTATGCCCAACGCTTAGTTCCTTAAATCTCACAGATATATAAGGCTTTTCCCTAGGGAACTTTCAGCAAGGTTGTCTACTCCGCCGGCTCCACACTAATAAGAGTCTTTAACGAATGACCGAAAATCCTCTTTTATCCCGTGCCACGCGCTTTGTTTCAGCCTTGCGCCACTGCCAGGTGCTGGGCATCCAGGTGCACGCCGCCAGCGAGGACGGCATGACGCTGGTGTTGCCCTATGCTCCGCATATCGTCGGTGACCCGCAGACCGGCGTGATCCACGGCGGCGCCATCACATCCTTGATGGACACCGCCTGTGGCATGGCTACCTTGTGCGTACTGCCGGAGTTCGAGGTTTGCCCGACCCTGGACCTGCGCATCGACTACATGCACCCGGCCGAGCCCCATAAACCGGTATTCGGCTTTGCCCAGTGCTACCGGGTGACCACCGACGTGATCTTCACCCGCGGCTTCGCCTACCAGGACGATCCGCAGCAACCGATTGCCCACGTGGTGGGCACGTTCATGCGCATGGGCAAGCGCCTCAAGGGCAGCCAGGGCCTGGGCAATGCAATCAAGGGAGAACAGGCATGAAACATCAGTTCAAGACCCGTCTGCAGCAAGCCCACGAGCGCGGCAACTATGAAGCGCTGCTCAACCTGATTCCCTACGCCAAGCTGATTGGCATCGAATGCACGCGCCTGGGGGATGAATTGCTGTTTCGCATGCCGGCCAACAAGGACAACATTGGTAACCCGATATTGCCGGCGATCCATGGTGGGGTGATCGCAGGCTTTATGGAGCTGTCCGCAGCCTTGCATTTGCTGGTTTTCACCGGTGCGCCTGGTGTTCCCAAGATCATCGATTTCTCCCTGGATTACCTGCGCGCTGGCCAGTTTCGCGACACCTACGCCAAATGCCAGGTGTGGCGCCAGGGCCGACGGGTGGCCAATGTGGCGATTACCGCCTGGCAAAGCACCCCGGCCGAACCGATTGCCACCGCCCGCGCGCATTTCAAGATTGAGGAACCGGCCCGCCCTTGAAATCCTGGTCTTAGCCCCCAACTTTGATGACAACCCGCCGCCAACCCTCAAGGGCGCGGCCACTGCCATCCAATTGGAGTTTGATGACCATGAGTGTGGAAACTCAAAAGGAAACCCTGGGCTTCCAGACCGAGGTGAAGCAACTGCTGCACCTCATGATCCATTCGCTGTATTCCAACAAGGAAATTTTCCTTCGCGAATTGATCTCGAACGCCTCTGACGCTGTCGACAAATTACGTTTCGAAGCCCTGTCCAAGCCTGAGTTGCTGGAAGGTGGCGCGGAACTGAAAATCCGTGTGAGCTTCGACAAGGACGCGAAAACCGTCACCCTCGAAGACAACGGTATCGGCATGAGCCGTGACGATGCGATCACCCACCTGGGGACCATCGCCAAATCCGGCACCGCTGATTTCATGAAGAACCTGTCGGGCGACCAGAAGAAAGATTCGCACCTGATCGGCCAGTTCGGCGTGGGCTTCTACTCGGCCTTCATCGTTGCCGACAAGGTTGAAGTATTCAGCCGCCGTGCCGGCCTTGCCGCCAGCGAAGGCGTGCACTGGTCTTCCAAGGGCGAGGGCGAATTTGAAATCGCCACTGTCGACAAGGCTGATCGTGGTACCCGCATCGTCCTGCACCTGAAGTCCGGTGAAGACGAGTTCGCCGATGGCTGGCGTCTGCGCAATATCATCAAGAAGTACTCCGACCACATCGCGTTGCCGATCGAGTTGCCGAAAGAACAAGCGGCGGCCGAAGGCGAAGAAGCCCCAGCCCAGGAATGGGAAGTGGTCAACCGCGCCAGCGCCCTGTGGACCCGTCCTCGTACCGAAGTCAAGGACGAGGAATACCAGGAGTTCTACAAGCACATCGCCCACGATTACGAAAACCCGCTGAGCTGGAGCCACAACAAGGTCGAAGGCAAGCTGGAATACAGCTCGCTGCTCTACGTACCGGCCCGTGCTCCGTTCGACCTGTACCAGCGTGAAGCGCCGAAAGGCCTGAAGCTGTATGTGCAGCGCGTATTCGTGATGGACCAGGCGGAATCGTTCCTGCCGTTGTACCTGCGCTTTATCAAGGGCGTGGTTGACTCCAACGACCTGTCGCTGAACGTGTCGCGGGAAATCCTGCAGAAAGACCCGATCATCGACTCGATGAAGTCGGCGCTGACCAAGCGTGTCCTCGACATGCTGGAAAAGCTGGCGAAAAACGAGCCTGAGCAATACAAGGGCTTCTGGAAAAACTTCGGCCAGGTCATGAAAGAAGGCCCGGCAGAAGATTTCGCCAACAAGGAAAAAATCGCCGGCCTGCTGCGTTTCGCATCGACCAACGGTGACGACGGCGAGCAGAACGTTTCCCTGGCTGAATACCTGGCGCGCGCCAAGGAAGGTCAGGACAAGATCTACTACCTGACCGGTGAAACCTACGCTCAGGTCAAGAACAGCCCGCACCTGGAAGTCTTCCGCAAGAAAGGCATCGAAGTGCTGCTGCTGACCGACCGCATCGACGAGTGGCTGATGAGCTACCTCAGCGACTTCGACGGCAAGAGCTTTGTTGACGTCGCCCGCGGCGACCTGGACCTGGGCAACCTGGATTCCGAAGAAGACAAGAAAGCCGCTGAAGAAGTGGCCAAGTCCAAAGAGGGTCTGGTTGAGCGAATCAAGACCGCCTTGGGCGATGCCGTCAGCGAAGTGCGGGTTTCCCACCGTCTGACCGATTCCCCGGCGATCCTGGCCATCGGCGAGCAGGACCTGGGCATGCAGATGCGTCAGATCCTGGAAGCCAGCGGTCAGAAGGTTCCGGATTCCAAGCCGATCTTCGAATTCAACCCGGCGCACCCGCTGATCGAGAAACTCGACGGCGAGCAGAGCGAAGAGCGGTTTGGCGACCTGTCGCACATCCTCTTCGACCAGGCAGCCCTGGCTGCCGGCGACAGCCTGAAAGACCCGGCCGCTTATGTGCGCCGACTGAACAAGCTGTTGGTTGAACTGTCGGTTTAACACCGTTGTAGAAAAACCCGCTTCGGCGGGTTTTTTCGTTCTGGAGCCTTTCACCTGGAGTAAATGATGAGCCAAATCACCGTGCGTTCCGTGGTCTATCAGATTGATGGCCAGTCTTATGAAAGCCGCCTGGCATTTGATGCCAGTCATAAGGGCCCGCTGCCAGGGTTGTTGATGGCGCCGAACTGGATGGGTGTCAGTGCCGGCGCTGAAGAGATCGCCAAGAGCGTGGCCAGCAAGGGCTACGTGGTGCTGCTTGCCGACCTGTACGGGCAAACCGTCCGCCCTTCGAACGGCGATGAAGCGGGTGCGGCGATGATGCCGTTGAAGAATGACCGGCCGCTGTTGAACAAGCGCATGCAGGTCGCGCTTGATCACCTGAAAACCCAGACTGAAGCGGCGGTGGATACCTCGAAGCTGGCGACCTTTGGTTTCTGCTTCGGTGGTTGCTGCTCCCTGGAGCTGGCGCGTACCGGTGCACCGTTGAAAGCTGCCGTTTCGTTCCACGGCAGCCTCGACACGCCGAACCCGGCCGATGCAAAAAACATCAAGGGTTCCGTGCTGGTGTTGCACGGTGCTTCCGACCCGTTGGTGCCGAAGGAGCAACTGCCGGCGTTTGAAGACGAAATGAACGCCGCCGGTGTGGATTGGCAATTGCTGAGCTACGGCGGTGCGGTGCACTCGTTTACCGACCCGCACGCGAATGTGCCGGGCAAGATGATGTATGACGCGAAGACCGCTGCGCGGGCCTTTCAGTCGATGCATAACTTGCTGGATGAAGTGTTCAAGGGCTGATAGTTCGGTTGCCTGAGCTGGCCCCTTCGCGAGCAAGCCCGCTCCCACATTTTAACCGTGTAAATCCTGAAGGAACGCGGTCGAAATGTGGGAGCGGGCTTGCTCGCGAAGGCTGTTTCACAGGCAATAAAGCGCTTAAGCCTTGCCTAGAGGCAACTCGATCCGCTCACTTTCCCCCGGCACTGTCGGCCAATCCCCAGCCGCCCAACGCTGCCGAGCCTGCTCGATCAACGCCGGATCACTCGCGACAAAATTCCAGTTAATCCGCCGTGGCCCATCCAGCGCCGCGCCGCCGAACACCACCAGGTGGCAATCAGTCTCGGCAAACAGCCCCATGCTTGCGCCTGCCGGCAACACCACCAGGCTATGCACCTCCAGCGCTTCGCCATCCAACTGCGCCTCACCCTCCAGCACATACACCGCCCGTTCTTCATGCTCATCCGGGATCAGCAGGGTGGTAGCCGTCTGCATCCGCACCTCGGCATACAAGGTGGGCGACAACACCGGCACCGGCGATTCGAGGCAAAAGCCATTGCCGGCAATCAGGCGAATCTGCACGCCGAGGTTATCGCTCACCGGCAAGCTGGCGGCCGGATGATGGCTGTAATGCCCAGGCCCTTGTTCATGTTCCTTGGGGGAGGCCAGCCACACTTGCAACCCGTGCAGGCTGAAACCACTGGCCTTCAACGCCTCGGGGCTGCGTTCAACGTGGGCAATGGCACTGCCGGCTGTCATCCAGCTGACGTCCCCGGCCTTGACCACCTGATCGGAGCCGAGGCTGTCCTTGTGCAGGAGTTCGCCTTCAAACAGGTAGGTCAGGGTAGAGAGGCCGATGTGCGGGTGTTGGCGAATGTTCATGCCGGTACCCGGGGCATAACGGGTTTGCAGCATATGGTCGAAAAACACGAAAGGCCCGACGCTGCGGCATTGCCTGGAGGGCAGTGGGCGCAGGATCGGTTGGCCTTCCACATCTTCGGCGCGCGGGCGAATCACGGTCACGGTGGTCATGGTGCTTCCCAGTCTGAGCGGGTCTGATGGTACTGAGCATAACCCGCTCGACGGGAGGTTGCCGCTACTGGCTGAAGGCGCCTTCGGAGAGCCGGGTCTCGATGGTGACTTCGGCCGTGGTCATCAGCTTGTGCACCGGGCAGCGATCCGCCACGCGGTGCAGCTCGTCGCGCTGCTCGTCAGTGAGTACGCCCTTCAGGGTCAGTTTGACGTTGAGCTTGTATTTGCCCTTTTGCTCTTCGGTGCTGTCATGGGTGACTTCCACGGTCACGCCGGTCAGCGGTATGTCTTTTTTCTGCGCATAGAGCTTGACGGTCAGGGCCTTGCAGGACGCCAGTGCGGCGTCGAAGTAATCGTGGGGGGAGGGCGCCGAATCGTCGCCGCCCAAGCTCTTGGGCAGGTCGGTAAACAGCTCGTGGTTATTGATATTGACGCTGTGGCGGAAGTTTTCGGCGTTCAGCGTGTTCACGGTAACAGGCATGGCAAACCTCACAGGGTGGCAGGAAGAAGCTCATGCAGTTATAGAGCATGCTGGCACGTTGGTGTTCCCCGTTGTTTACCGCTGAACCCGCAGGCGCGGTCCGAGGTCTACCGGCATTAGCCCTTGTTTGAGGTACCCCCGTGCGCCGGACCCGCCTGAGTATTGCCCTGTTGCTGACCGCCGCAAGCCTTGCGGTGCAGGCTCGCGACTATGCCTACAGCGATGCACACCTGCATTACGTCGATTTCTTCCAGGAGTCGGCGGGCATGGATAAATTACTCAAGGCCATGGCCGATAATCGCATCGAGCATGTGATGATTTCCGGCATACCGGTGGCCAAGAAATGGCATGAGGACGAACCCAAGCGGCCGCGCTATTACGCCGGGGACGACGCCGACGCCTATTGGTACAGCGCCACCGACGTGTTCGTCGCCGATGCGGTCAATAAATTGAGCCCGGAGCAACGTCAGCGCTTTCATCCGTTCCTCAGTGGTTTCAATCCCAACGATAAAAATGCCGCATCCCATATCCAGCGCATGCTCGATCTCAATCCTGGGCTCTGGCAAGGCATCGGCGAAGTCTTCACCCGTCACGACGACCTGACCGCGCTGACCTCCGGCGACACCCCAAGGGCCAACAACGAGGCGATGACCCGCATCTATCACCTGGCCGCGGAGAATGATCTGCCGGTGATGGTGCATTCCAACATCACCTCCAAGCGTGAGAAAAATCCGTTGTACCTGGCGGAAATGGAAGAGCCGCTGCGTAATCACCCGCACACCCGGTTTATCTGGGCCCACGCGGGCAGCAGCATGGAGATCCATCGGCACCAGACGCAGATGGATTTTTTGCTGCCGACCCTGGCGCGCATGCTGGAGGCTTACCCCAACCTGTACGTCGACCTGTCCTGGAGCGTGCTCACGCCTTACTTGCTGGATGAGGCGGGAAAGGCACGCCCTGAGTGGGTAAAGCTGGTGGAGCGCTTCCCGGACCGCTTCATGCTTGGCTCAGACGTAGTAGGACGCTTCAACAAGCTCGGTAAGGAAATGCGCAGCTTTGACCCGTTCCTCGATGCGTTGCCTGAGGATGTAGCCAGAAAGGTCGCGCGGGACAATTTCCTGGCGATTCTGCCCAAGCCCAGGTGATGGGTTTAGCTGAATCGCTACAGCCGGGGCGGGGCGATCGTTAGGCGTTTTGATATCGCGTTTTCGTCTTAGGCAAAAGTCTCAACTCGCCGATACCTTTCAAGAGCCCGCTGCAGGTGGATGCAGCGCTTTTGGAAGGATTCCGAGCATGAATATCAGAAGTCTGAATATCGCCCCTCGCGCCGGCCTGGGGTTTGGTTTGCTGGCGCTGATGGTGTTTGCCCTGGGCGGGTTCGCCTTGTTGCAGATGGGCAATATGCGCCAGCAGTCTGACCAGGTGGAAAACAACTGGCTGCCCAGCGTGATGGCGGTCGGCGAGATGAATCAGGACCTGCTGCGGGTACGGGCCCTGACGTTGCGGCTGCTGCTTAACCGCGACCCGCAGGCAATCACGCAGAATGAGCAGAAAATCACCGAGCTGAAAAGTGGCCTGCACAAGGCTCAGTCCCTCTATGAAGGCTTGATCGTGCTGCCTGAAGAGCGGGTGCTGTTCGATCGCTTTAAAACCGAGGAAGAGCGTTACCTGCAGCGCCAGGAACAGGTGATGGCGTTTTCCCAGGCGAATCAGTTGGAAGACGCGATCAAGGTGGTCAACGGCGAGATGAACCAGTTGGCCGACGAACTGGCCGGTACCCTGCGTGAGCTGGTGACGTTGAACAAGGTCAGTGCCAATCAGGCGGCGAGCCTGGCGCAAAGTGTGTTCACGCAATCGCGCAGTTGGGTGGTTGGCATGATTGCCGTGACGGCGCTGATCACCATCGGCCTGGCATTGTTGCTGACCCGCAGTATTGTGCTGCCGTTATCCCAGTCTTTGAAAGTCGCCCAGGGTGTGGCCAGTGGCGATCTGACCGGGGTGATTACGGTCAGCGGCCAGGATGAGCCTGCGCGTTTGCAGCAGGCGCTGAAAAGCATGCAGGAGAGCTTGCGGGAAACCATTCGGCGTATTTCCGATTCGTCCAGCCAGTTGGCGTCGGCTTCCGAAGAGCTTAGTTGCGTGACCGAAGATGCCACCCGTGGGTTGCATCAGCAGAGTCAGGAAATCGAGCAGGCGGCTACTGCGGTGAACCAGATGACGGCGGCGGTGGAGGAGGTGGCGAGCAACGCGGTGGCTACGTCCCAGGCATCGCGGGAGTCGGATCGTATCGCTCAGCACGGGCGCGAGCAGGTGCATCAGACGGTGTTGTCGATTGAGTCCCTGGCGGATGATGTGACGGCCAATGCGACTCAGGTGGAGGACCTGGCGCAGAAGGTGTATGGCATCAGCAAGGTGCTGGATGTGATTCGTTCGATTGCCGAGCAGACCAATTTGCTGGCGCTGAATGCCGCCATCGAAGCGGCGCGGGCTGGGGATGCCGGGCGTGGGTTTGCGGTGGTGGCGGATGAGGTGCGGGCCTTGGCGCATCGTACGCAGCAGTCGACCCAGGAAATCGAGCAGATGATCAGTGGGATTCAGCAGGGGACTGATCAGGCTGTCAGCTCCATGCAGCAGAGCAATACTCGGGCGCGTTCGACGTTGGATATCGCCAAGTCGGCGGGGACGGCGCTGGAGGAGATTGCTTCGGCGTTTACCCTGATCAATGAGCGCAACCTGGTGATTGCCAGTGCCTCGGAAGAACAGGCGGCGGTGGCGCGGGAGGTGGATCGCAATTTGATGAATATTCGCGATTTGGCACAGCAGACGTCGGCGGGGGCGAACCAGACCAGTGCGGCGAGCCAGGAGTTGTCGCGGTTGGCGGTGGATCTCAACACGATGGTGGCTAGGTTTTCGGTTTAGGTTGTTGGGGGAGTATGCCCGTTGCTGTGGTAGGGGCTACTTATGGTTTCGCTCTCGCAGCGAGTCACTTTGCAAAAGCGGCAAAGTAAGCAAAGCGCTCTGCCTCGCCTGTCGGCGGGGCGCCTAAGATCAAAAGCAAGAGCACGGCGGCCTGGAAGCCGACCTGAGTGTTAGAAGCAAAAGCAGAACCGCTTTTCTGTCGGAGCCGGCTTGCCGGCGAAAACCTGAGAACGCCGCGTTGAATCAGGATGCCAGCGTCATCGTTAACGACCTTCGCGAGCAAGCCCGCTCCCACATTGGACCGTGCCCGTTTTAGCTTTTGATTTTGCTTCTAAACACTCAAGCCTGAGCGAGGTGCCGAGTGATCGGGCAAGAGCGTTTTGCTTACTTTTGACTGGGCACGCATTCCGGCTTTCAAAAGTGAGCCACTGTAAGCGGGGTAAACGGGTAAAAAAACGCCCCGAACCAGTCGGGGCGTTTTCAGGCGATCAAGCTGCGGAAGCTTACTTACCCTGCCAACGTTTCAGCACCAGGGTGGCGTTAGTGCCACCAAAGCCGAAGCTGTTGCTCATCACTGTATTGATGGTCGCATCTTCACGAGTCTTGGTCAGGATAGGCATGTCAGCCACGTCCGGATCCAGTTCCTCGATGTTGGCAGAACCCGCCATGAAGTTGCCTTCCATCATCAGCAGGCAGTAGATCGCTTCGTGAACGCCAGCGGCGCCCAGGGAGTGACCCGACAGGCTCTTGGTAGAGCTGATCGCCGGAGCCTTGTCGCCGAATACCGCACGCACGCCTTCCATTTCCTTGGAGTCGCCGACCGGAGTCGAAGTACCGTGGGTGTTCAGGTAGTCGATCGGGGTATCAACGGTGGACATGGCCATCTGCATGCAGCGGATGGCGCCTTCGCCGCTTGGCGCAACCATGTCGTAGCCGTCGGACGTCGCGCCGTAGCCGACGATTTCCGCGTAGATCTTCGCACCACGGGCCAGGGCGTGTTCCAGCTCCTCGACCACCACCATGCCGCCACCGCCGGCAATGACGAAGCCATCACGGTTCTTGTCATAGGCGCGGGAGGCTTTGTCCGGGGTTTCGTTGTACTGGGTCGACAGGGCGCCCATGGCGTCGAACAGGAACGACTGGCTCCAATGTTCTTCTTCACCGCCGCCGGCAAACACGATGTCCTGCTTGCCCAACTGGATCTGCTCTACAGCGGTACCGATGCAGTGAGCACTGGTGGCGCAAGCGGAGGAGATCGAGTAGTTCACGCCCTTGATCTTGAACGGCGTGGCCAGGCAGGCGGAAACGGTGCTGCCCATGGTCCGCGTGACGCGGTACGGGCCAACGCGCTTGACGCCTTTCTCGCGCAGGATGTCCAGCGCTTCCATCTGGTTCAAGGTCGACGCGCCACCGGAACCGGCGATCAGGCCGGTGCGCACGTTGGATACCTGGTCTTCGCTCAGGCCGGAATCGGTGATCGCGTCCTTCATGGCCAGGTAGGCGTAAGCGGCTGCGTGGCCGACGAAGCGATAGATCTTGCGATCGATCAGTTCTTCGAGGGGCAGGTCGATGGAGCCGGAAACCTGGCTACGCAGACCCATTTCGGCATATTCCGGGTTGAAGCGGATGCCAGGGCGACTTGCACGCAGGTTAGCGGAGACGGTCTCTTTGTCATTGCCCAGGCACGAAACAATGCCCAGACCAGTGATAACGACGCGGCGCATGCGGATAACCCTTAAAAGTTGTCAGTGGAAGTGAATACGCCGACCCGAAGGCCTTCGGCAGTATAAATCTCGCGACCGTCGACAGTCACCGAACCATCGGCAATGGCCAGGTTCAGCTTGCCCTTGAGGACGCGCTTGATTTGAATGTTGTAAGTGACTTTCTTGGCGGTCGGCAAGACCTGGCCAAAGAACTTCACTTCGCCCGAACCCAGGGCGCGACCGCGGCCCGGCAGGCCTTGCCAGCCCAGATAGAAACCGACCAGCTGCCACATGGCGTCAAGGCCCAGGCAGCCCGGCATCACCGGATCGCCTTCGAAATGGCAGGCGAAAAACCACAGGTCAGGGGTGATATCCAGCTCGGCGACCAATTCACCTTTGCCGTACTTGCCACCCTCTTCGCTGATATGGGTGATGCGATCCACCATCAGCATGTTCGGGGCGGGCAGTTGCGCGTTACCTGGGCCGAACAGCTCACCGCGACTGCAGCGCAGCAGGTCTTCCCGAGTAAAGGCGTTTTGTTTGGTCATGCGAGCTCCTCAATAATCCCATGCGGCAGGGCAGGGCAAATCTTCCCGGCCGACTGAAGCGTTCATGCCTCATATCGGCAGCCTACACATAGACTATTGCGTTGTAGTGAAAGTCACAGCGTCAAGGTCATGAATGTACACTTGTGCACTGAAATTATAAACCGGGCCGGTTTACGGGCCCGTTCGGGTGCCTAAGACTGCCGCACTTTCGTCTTTCACGCCAGTCGCAGTTGGCTGATGGCACCGTGTTACTGCACCCATCTCTGCAGGATTTGCTGCAAATCCGTGCGTTTGAACGGCTTTGCCAGGTAATCGTTCATTCCAGCTGCCAGGCAGGCTTCGCGATCGCCCTGCAAGGCATTGGCCGTGAGGGCAATGATTGGCAGCTCGGCGCAACCGGGCAACTGGCGAATCTGCCGGGTAGCCTCGTAGCCATCGATGCCCGGCAGTCGGCAGTCCATCAGGATTGCGGTAAAAATCAGGCTCTCGGCGCTGCGAATCGCTTCGGCGCCGTCGGTGGCGATGCTCACCTCGAACCCCAGGCTGCGCAGCATGGCTTCGACCACCGTGCGATTGACCGGGTTGTCTTCCACCAGCAACACGTTGCGCCCTTCGCCCGCACGGCCATTGCCTTCGGTATTCGGCGCGAGCACCGGCAAGCTCTGCTGGTAGATCGCCAGCGGGATTTCCAGGGTGAACACCGAGCCGTGGCCTTCTTCGCTCTGGGCGCGCAGGGTGCCGCCCATGCGTTCGGCCAGGGTGCGTGCGATAGGCAGTCCCAGTCCGGTGCCGCCGTAACGTCTTGAAATGGAACTGTCGGCTTGCTGGAACGCATCGAACATCAGTTCCAGGCGCTCGGCGGAAATGCCAATCCCGCTATCGCGCACGGTGCAGGTGAACCACAGCAATTCATGGTCCAGGGTCTGCCAGTGGGGTTCGACGGTGACGGTGCCCTGCTCGGTGAACTTCAGGGCATTGCCGATCAGGTTCACCAAAATCTGCCGGATGCGGGTCGGGTCGCCCTGTACCTGCAGCGAGCCCAGGCCCTGGGGGATCGGCACTTCGAGCGCCAGCCCGCGTTGTTGGGCGGCGTGCTGGAAGGCCTGGGCGCAACTGCTGATCAGCTCCACCAGGTCGAACGGAATGTGCTCAAGCTCCAGGGCCGCGCGCTCGATGCGCGAGAAGTCGAGGATGTCGTTGATCACCTTCAGCAGGTGTTCGGTGGACTCCGAGGCCAGTGCCGCGTATTCGGTCTGTTCCTCGGTCATGTCGGTGGTTTCCAGCAGTTGCAGCATGCCCAGCACCCCGTTCATCGGCGTGCGCAATTCATGGCTCATCATCGCCAGGAAGTCCGACTTGGCATTGTTCGCCCGCTCGGCTTCTTCGCGGGTCTGGATCAACTGGGCCATGGCCTGGTGCTGTTCACGACTGGCCTGGTTCAAGCCATCGGCGAGGTTATTGATGTGGCGCGACAGGTCGCCCAGCTCCGAGTCATCCACGATGGGCAGCGGCGTCTGGTAATCGCCCTGCTGGATCGCCTTGACCGCATTGCCCATGGCGCTGATCGGTTGCGACAGGCTGGCCGCCAGGCGCCGGGCCAGCAGGAAGGTAAACAGCAGGGCGAACAGCGCGAGAATCCCGGCCTTGAACAGGATTTCCTGCTGGCGCTGGCTGAACGCATCGTTGGACATGCCGACAATCACTCGCCCCAGGTAGTCCGCGCGCGGGGCCTTGGGCTCGGCAGTACTGTCCTGGAAGAAGTCATTGCCCAGCTGGATATGTTGCAGGCGAATCGGCGCCTGGAAGACTTTCACCGACAGCGAGCGATCGTGCTTCTCCGACGGTTGCTCGACATACACCAGGATATTTTCTGCGCTGTCCTGAATCTCCAGGAAGCGCACGTGCGGCGTGGCGAGGGTGGCCCGCAACAGGCTTTCAAGCACGTCGTTGTTGCCGGAAATCACCCCGTATTCGGTGGCCGGCGCCAGTTGGTTGGCGATCAACTGGCCGGTGTGGTCCAGTTCCTGGCGCAGGTCCTGGATCCGCACGAAGGTGAAGAAGCTGATCAACAGCAGCGTCAGCAGGAGTGCCGGGCCCAGGGTAATGAGCTGGGTCCGGGTGTTGATGTCCCAACGGCGACGAAATGTCATGGGCGTTTTTCTCCTTCGGCCAGGCGGGCGGCGACGTTGGTTTCGTCCACCTGTTCGATCCCCAGTGAGCGCGCAACCTGCGGGTTGCCTACGACTTTGAAACGTTCCGGGTACAGCGAGCGCGGCCAACTGGCCGGCGCATGATCCAGCAGGCGGTCGAGCACATCCAGCCAGTCGGTCTGATCGCTGTAGGTGCTGGCCAGGCTGCCGGCCTTGACGAACCCGGCGTTGGGCCCGACCAGTGGCAATTGCCTGGCGTAGCTGCTGAGCAGCAGGTTTTTCGCGGTTTTCGGGTTGTACAGCTGGGGATCATCCAGCCCCAGCAAGACGTCGCTGTTCTTGAACAGGCTTTGCAGCGGGCGACTGTCATTAATGTTTTCCCAAAGCTGGGGCACGATCTCCAGGCCCATGGGCGCGGCGTACTGGCGCAGCTCGCGCAGCAGGAACTCGCTGTCGATGCCATAGAGCACGCCGATGCGCCGGGCCTGAGGCAGGATGCCGGTGATCAGGCGCAGTTGTCGGTCCAGCGGTGGGTCGCTCCACAGCAGGCTGATCTTCGCAGGCAACGTGGCACCCAGGCGCTGGCGCGCTTGCAGGCGGCTGATGCGCAGCACCAGGGTCGGTGGGCCCTGGGCGTCTTGCAGGCGCCAATCAAGGCTGGGCAGGTCCAGCAGGATCAGGCGGGTGCTGGTCGGCAAGTTTGCGGGGGCGGGCAGGTCCTTGAGCGGGGTGAACTTCACGCTGTCTTCGGGACGCTGCAGGGCCAGGGCCTGGACGAATGTTTGTACGCCCGGGCCGTCTTCGTCGGCGGTCAGCAGGATATCCGCTGCCCATGTCGGTGCGCCGAACAGTAAAACCCCAAGCAACACACAGCACCGCCAGAGCCGGGCGGTAAAGGGCAGGGTCATCCGTGACGAGTCGCTGTCCACTAGAACTCTAACTCCGCACTGAAGTAGAGCACGTGGCGTTGGTCATAGTTGTTGTCGGGCCAGGTGGTGGGCTGATTGTCGAGGCGTTGTTGCAACATGCCGGCCAGCTCCACGTTGGCTTTGCCCAAGGCAATGCGCTTGGCCACCCGCAGGTCGACCCGTTCGAAGCGATACTGGTTGAGCGCATCGTCGCCATAGTAGAACACCGCGCTGGACCAGCCATGGCCCCATTCCCGCATCCAGCCGGCCGAGCCGCTGTTGCGCGCGGTCTGCTGCCTGTCCAGGGGGTTGGTGGCGCTGGCATCCACATAAGCATAGGTGACGCGCAGCCGGTCGGCGGTGCTTATGTGCCAGTCGAGCTGGGTTTCGGTGCCGGTAAAGCGCGAGCTGTTCGAGTTGCTGGCGATGTACTGGTTGTTGCGCAGCGGCTCGCTGACCATTTCGCTGATTTCGTCGTAGAACAGCTTCACGTCGACGTTCAGCCCGATGTCGGCAAAAAAGCCGTTGTAGCCCAGCTCCCGGGAGCGCATCAGCTCTTTGTCGAGGTTGCCCGGGCCGCGGGTCACCACGAAGTATTGGCCGGAGTTCTGGCCGTAGGCCGGCGAGCTGAGGTTGGTGACGCGGTAGCTCCAGTTGACGTTGTTCTCGAACATGTCCGGGGAGCGAATGGCTTCGGAGTACACCGCGCGCAGGCCGTGGCGCGGGTTGATCAGGTAGTTGACGGCCACCCGTGGCGTCAGCGAGTTGCCGCTCAGGTGGGTGTCTTCGTACATCGCGCCGCCCTGCAGCAGCCAGTGTTCGCTGGCCCGCCATTCCAGGTGGCCGAACAGGCGCCAGGTGGTGTCGTCCAGGGTGCCGTTGAAGTAGGTGTCGGAGTCGGCGCGGTCGTAGCGGTAGTTCATGCCGCTGACCAGGCGCAGGCTGTCGGACAGGCTGAGGGTGTCTTGCAGCTCCAGGTCGTAGCGGCTTTCCTTGGTGCTTTGGTCGATGTTGCCGCAGACCGGGTCCTTGCCGCCGTCCCCCCATTGCTGGAGCACCTGGCGGGCCAGTGCCTGCTCGGCGGCGCTGCCGGGTGGAAGGTTGCCTGGGTTGAAGTTGTTCATGTGCCGGGCCAGTCGCTCGGCATAGTTGGGGTTGAGCTGCCACAGCTGCGTCAGTTCCGGGCTGAACGAGACCTTGGCATCGCACGCGCGCCAGATCTGCCGGCGATCCCATTGCTGGGCCGAACCCTGGATATACAGGCTGTGATCGGGGTTGAAGTCGAAGTTCCAGCGCAGGGAACCGGCATAGTCCTTGGCGCTGACGTCGGAATTGTTACCGCCTTCGGTAATCCCGTCGAACACCGGTTGGTAGGTGTAAGGGCGCTGGTTGGTGCCTTCCTTGGCGTCCAGCTGCCAGTCGATGCTTTGTTGCGCATTCAGGGTCTGGCTCACGGCCAGGCTGAAGCGGTTCAGGCGGCGCCCGTCGCGGCGGTCAGCGCCCACGCGGTCGCTGTCAAAGCCATCGTCCTGTTGACCGGAGAGTGACAGGCGCAAATCGCCGGTGTCCCAGCCCATGCCCTGGCTGGCGTACCAGTCGTTGATCCCTCGGCCGCCCTGGGTGAGTTTCATCCGCGTGCCATGGCTGTTGGCCGGCGAGCGGGTGAGGATGTTGACGACGGCCATCAGCGCGTTGGCGCCGTAGCTGACGGTATTGGGGCCGCGGAAGACCTCGATGCGGTCGATGTCTTCCAGGGCTACCGGAATATCGCTCCAGTCCACCGTGGCCAGGCCCGCGCGGTACACCGAGCGCCCATCGATCAACACCTGCATGCGCCGCGCATCGCCCGCCTGGGTGCCGTGGTAATTCACGGCGGCCTGGTTGCCGGTGGTGTAGCCGACCATCATCCCGGGCACCAGCCGCAGCAGTTCGGGGATATCCCGTGCGCCGCTGGCCTTGATCAGCTCGCTGTCGATCACCGTCATGCTGCCGGGCACGGCGGCGGCCGATTGCTTGAGCCGGGTGGCGGTCAGCACCTGCGGCAGCGGCTGGCTGTCGAGGAACAGGTCGTCAGCCAGCACCGGCACACTGCACCACGGCATGCACAACAACGTCAGCAGAAGGGATGAGCGAGGAGGAGGGCCCAAATACACGGCACGGCCTTGATAATTACGGATAGCCGCCCATGTTAACTGAGGTGGGGCCTTTTGCCAGTCGTCGGCCCTGTAATTACTTCGCACAAATGTCGCATTTTCCGACAAGCGTTTGAATTGACGCGGGGGCTGGCCGCAGGCGGGTCGCTCCGTATAATGCGGCCATCGCCACTGCTATGGATTAACGGATTGCATATGACTGAACAGCGCCCTATTGCGGTCCTGGGAGGCGGAAGTTTTGGTACCGCCGTGGCTAATCTGCTGGCTGAAAATGGTCACCGGGTGCGCCAATGGATGCGTGACCCCGAGCAAGCCGAAGCCATTCGGGTCAACCGGGAAAACCCCCGTTACCTTAAAGGCATCAAGATTCTGCCGGCCGTGGAGCCGGTGACTGATTTACAGGCGACGCTGGACGAGTGCGACCTGTGCTTCGTCGCGCTGCCCTCCAGCGCTTTGCGTTCGGTGCTTGCACCCCATGCCGAGCGGCTGGCGGGCAAGCTGCTGGTGAGCCTGACCAAGGGCATTGAGGCGCACACCTTCAAGTTGATGAGCGAGATCCTTGAAGAAATCGCCCCCGAAGCGCGGATTGGCGTGTTGTCCGGGCCGAACCTGGCGCGGGAAGTGGCTGAGCACGCGCTGACTGCCACGGTGATCGCCAGTGAAGACGAAGAACTCTGCGAGCGGGTGCAGGAGGTGCTGCACGGTCGCACCTTCCGCGTGTACGCCAGTGCCGACCGTTTCGGCGTCGAGCTGGGCGGGGCGTTGAAGAACGTCTACGCGATCATCGCCGGCATGGCGGTTGCGCTGGGCATGGGTGAAAACACCAAGAGCATGCTGATCACTCGCGCCCTGGCCGAGATGACCCGGTTTGCGGTCAATCAGGGCGCCAACCCGATGACCTTCCTTGGCCTGGCGGGTGTGGGCGACCTGATCGTCACCTGCTCGTCACCGAAAAGCCGCAACTATCAGGTCGGTTTTGCCCTTGGCCAGGGCTTGAGCCTGGAAGACGCCGTGACGCGTTTGGGCGAAGTGGCGGAAGGCGTCAACACCCTGAAGGTGCTGAAGGCCAAGTCTCAGGAGGTCGGGGTGTATATGCCGCTGGTTGCCGGGTTGCACGCGATCCTGTTTGAAGGGCGCACCTTGAACCAGGTCATCGAGTTGCTGATGCGCGCCGAGCCTAAAACCGATGTCGACTTTATTTCCACCAGTGGTTTCAACTGAGGAACGCGTCATGAACGATCCGAAAGCAGCACCCAAGTACGAGTCCATCGGCCTGCGTGTCCTGTGGATGCTGGTGTTTGCCCTGGTGTGGCAAGTGGCGCAGTTTCTGCTGGGCGCGCTGGTGGTGGTGCAACTGGTTTATCGCCTGGTGTATGGGGCGCCGAACCTGGGGATGATGAATTTTGGTGACAGCCTGAGTCAGTTCTTGGCGCAGATTGGGCGGTTTGGCAGTTTTCACAGTGATCAGAAGCCTTGGCCGTTCGCCGATTGGCCGACGCCCCGTGCACCGGAAGGTGAGGCTGCCCACAGTGTGCCGCCTGCACCGCATCCGGCGCGTGATGAGGAACCCAAGCTATGAAGGTGTGGGTGTTGCGTCACGGTGAAGCCGAGGGGCATGCGCGTACGGATGCCGAGCGTAATTTGACGGCCCATGGGCGCGATGAGGTTTTGCGCAGTGCGGGGCATCTGATTGGGCAGCCGATTCGGGCGATCATTGCCAGTCCGTATGTGCGGGCGCAGCAGACGGCGCAGTTGGTGCGGGAGGCGTTGGGGTTTGAGCCGGATGTCCGCACTGTGCCTTGGTTGACGCCGGAGAGTAATCCGCTGGAGGTGCTCAAGCATCTCGACAATGACGATGATGTGTTGCTGGTTAGCCATCAGCCGTTTGTGGGGGGGCTGATCAGTTATTTGCAGCATGGGCATTTTCGGCAGCCGCAGGCTATGAGTACGGCGAGTTTGGCGGAGTTGGAGGGGGATTTTCCGTTGGCGGGGTTGATGAGTCTTTTGAGTGTTCGGAATCCTTAAGGTTGGGTTTGGTTTTGGGTACATATCCGTTTCTTCGGTAACGGCCACTTAGGGTTCCGCTCTTACAGCGGGTCACTTTTTTACAAACGCCTAAAAAAGTAACCAAAAAACGCTTTGCCCCACCACTCGGTGCCTCGCTTAGGCTCGGCATGCCCGCACTCCGGCCCGGTTCCGCGGGCCGCCGCGACGGGCCATCCATGGCCCGGCGCGGCTAAATCGGCATCCTTGCCGATTTACCCGCTCCACCGTGCCTACTTGCGGCCATCGTGGTTGACGGGGCCCGCAGATCAAGATCAAAAGCAGATCAAAAGCAAGAGCACAGCGGCCTCCCGGCCGGCTTGAGTGTTAAAAGCAAAATCTAAGGCGGGCACGGTCCAAATGTGGGAGCGGGCTTGCTCGCGAAGGTCGTTAACGATGACGCGGGCATTCTGATTCAGCACGGCGACCTCAGGTTTTTCGCGAGCAAGCCCGCTCCCACATAAAAGCAGATCTGTTTTCGCTCTGGTCTTTGCTTTTGCTTTTAACACTCAAGCCGGCCGGTAGGCCGCTGTGCTCTTGATCTGCTTTTGATTTTGATCTTAGGCGCCCCGTTAAACCACGCTGGCCGAACGCAGGCTTTGGAGCGTGGGTAACCCGGCAGGACGCCGGGTTAGCCGTCCTGGGCCAAGGATGGCCCATGACGGCGGCCCACGGTCCAAAGCCGGAGTGAGGGCACACCGAGCCTAGGCGAGGTGCCGAGTGGTGGGGCAAGAGCGTTTTGCTTACTTTTGCGCTTTTCAAAAGTGAGCCGCTGTAAGAGCGGAACCATAAGCGGCCGTTACCTGAATAACGGATATGCCCCCAAAAACAGCAGAACTTGCACCCCCCGCGCTCCCATGAAATAGTCAGCCAAGCAAGTGCTTGGTTGGCTACCATCGGAACACAAAGGAGCGCGTCCATGTCTGTCGCTATTCGTTTGCCGCTGCAAGTCTTCTTCGACCGCGAAGCCCGCCGCCCACGGCAACGATTCCTGGTTCAGCCCATCAAAGGCGGCGAGGTCCAAACCCTCACCTGGGCCGAAGCCGGTCACCAGGCCCGCTGCGCCGCCCACTGGCTGCGAGCCCGCGACCTGCCCCAGGGCTCCCACATCGCCCTGATCTCGAAAAACTGCGCCCACTGGATCATCGCCGACCTCGCCATCTGGATGGCCGGCCACGTCTCGGCCCCCTCTACCCCAACCTCACCGCCGACTCCGTCGCCCACGTACTCGAGCATTCCGAAGCCGCACTGGCATTTATCGGCAAACTGGACGACTGGCCCGCCATGTCCGCCGGAGTAAAGGCCGACCTGCCCACCATCAGCCTGCCGCTGTGCCCCGATGGCGAATTCGATTTCACCTGGGCCGACCTGCAAGCCTGCTCACCCATTCAGGACAACCCCGCGCCCGCAGCATCCGATCTAGCCACCATCATCTACACCTCCGGCACCACCGGCCTGCCCAAGGGCGTGATGCACAGCTTCGGCGCGCTGGCCTTCGCGGCCATCCGCGGCACTGAACTGTTCGGCCTGGGGGAGGGCGACCGCCTGCTGTCCTACCTGCCGCTGTGCCACGTCGCCGAACGCATGTTCGTGGAGATGGCCTCGATCTACACCGGACAGACAGTATTTTTCGCCGAGAGCCTCGACACTTTTCTGACAGACCTCAAACGGGCGAGGCCAACAGCGCTGTTCGGCGTACCGCGGATCTGGACCAAATTCCAGATGGGCGTCTATAGCAAAATCCCCGCAAGCCGCCTCGATACCTTGCTGCGCCTGCCCTTCATCGGCAAGCGGGTCGGCCACAAAGTACTCGCCGGGTTGGGCCTGGACGCTGTGCGCGTGGCGATCTCCGGCGCAGCCCCCGTGCCCGAAGCACTGTTGGTCTGGTATCGCCGGCTGGGCCTGGATGTGCTGGAGGTCTATGGCATGACCGAAAGCTGCGGCTACTCCCACGTGTGCCGCCCCGGCCAGCAGAAACTCGGCTGGATAGGCCCGCCATGCCCGGACGTCGAAGTGCGCATCGGTGACGACGGCGAAGTCCAGGTACGCAGCGGCGCGACCATGCTCGGTTATTACAAGGACCCGGCAAAAACTGCCGAGACCCTCACCGCCGACGGCTTCCTGCGCACCGGCGACAAGGGCGAGCAGGGCACCGATGGCCGCCTGCGGCTGACCGGGCGGCTCAAGGAAATCTTCAAGACCAGCAAAGGCAAATACGTGGCCCCGGCGCCGATTGAAAACCGCCTGGCCGAACATGCACGCATCGAGCAGGTGTGCGTGGTGGGCGATGGCTTGAGTGCGCCCATGGGCCTGTGCGTGTTATCTGCCGTGGGTCTGCAAGATGCCGCAGGCGCTGGGCGCCAGGCTTTGCAGGGCAGCCTTGAACGCTTGCTGGAAGAGGTCAACCAGGTGCTGGATAAACATGAGCGCTTGCGCCAACTGGTGGTGGTGAAAGACAGTTGGGCGGTGGAAAACGGTTTTCTCACGCCGACCTTGAAGATCAAGCGCAACGTGATTGAATCAGCCTACGGGTCGCAGTTCCTGGCCTGGAGCGAGCGCTCCGAAGCCGTGCTGTGGCAGGATTGAGCACTGACATAAAACCAATAAGGACCGATCAATGAGCCTGTGGCGCACCCAACCGAATATCGAGCAACTGAATGCGATTCAGAAAAACACCATCGGTGAAGTACTGGATATCCGCTTTGAACGTTTTGACGACGAGTCCCTGACGGCCAGCATGGTGATCGACCACCGCACCCATCAACCCTACGGCCTGCTGCACGGCGGCGCGTCGGTGGTACTCGCGGAAACCGTGGGCTCCATGGCCAGTTACCTGTGCATCGACGCCAGCAAGTTCTATTGCGTGGGCCTGGAAATCAACGCCAACCACCTGCGCGGCTTGCGCAGCGGGCGGGTGACGGCGGTGGCCAAGCCGATTCATATCGGGCGCACCACCCACGTGTGGGACATCCGCCTGACCAGCGATGAAGGCAAGGCCAGCTGTGTGTCGCGCCTGACCATGGCCGTGGTACCGCTGGGGGAGACGCCGCCGGCCCGATAGGCGTGGCGTGAGTGTCATCATTCCTGGCAGTTACAGTCATTGCCGTGACTGCCCGGTCTGGGGAGAATCAACACTCTGTTTACGGTGATGGATCAGGTATGTCGCAGCACGTGTTTTTCGCTCACGCCAATGGCTTTCCTTCGGCGACCTACGGCAAATTGTTTGCCGCCCTGGCCCCGGAGTACGCCGTCGCGCATTTGCCGCAGCACGGTCACGACCCCCGGTTTCCAGTGGATGACAATTGGCAGAACCTGGTGGACGAACTGATCCACCACCTTGAGCAACAACCGGAGCCGGTGTGGGGCGTGGGCCATTCGTTGGGTGGCGTGCTGCACCTGCACGCGGCCATGCGTAGCCCGCAGCTGTATCGCGGGGTGGTGATGCTGGATTCGCCGGTACTGACCCTGGCCGATCGCTGGGTGATCCGCGCGGCCAAGCGTTTCGGCTTTATTGACCGGCTGACCCCGGCGGGGCGCACCCTGGGCCGTCGTGAAGAGTTCGCCGACCTGGCGGCTGCGCGCCAGTACTTCGCTGGCAAGACCTTGTTTCGCGGCTTTGATCCCGACTGTTTTGATGCCTACCTGCAACACGGCCTGGAGCCGGTGGGTGATCGCCTGCGCCTGCGCTTTGATCCGGCCACCGAAATCAGCATCTACCGCGGCGTACCCCACACCAGCCCCGGCCAGGCCCGGCAACTGAAAGTGCCGCTGGCGGTGGTGCGTGGTCGCCAGAGCCGGGTGGTGATGCGTCACCATGCCAGCGGCGTGGGGCGCATGCCCATGGGCGAAATGCTGACCATGCCCGGCGGCCACATGTTTCCCCTTGAACGCCCACAGGACACCGCCACTTTGATCAAGAACCTGTTTGCCCGTTGGGAAGCTCGCCAGCGCGAGCGCAGTTGCGCATGACTGCGCCCGTCGAAGAAGTCCGCCTGGCGCTGCCGCACATCGAGTTGGCGGCGCATCTGTTCGGCCCTGAAGATGGCCTGCCGGTGATTGCCCTGCATGGCTGGCTGGACAACGCCAACAGCTTCGCCCGGCTGGCACCGAAACTCGATGGCCTGCGCATCGTTGCGCTGGACATGGCCGGCCATGGTCACTCGGCCCATCGACCCGTTGGAGCCGGTTATTCCCTGTGGGATTACGTCCACGACGTGCTGCAAGTCGCCGAACAATTGGGATGGAAACGTTTTGCATTACTTGGCCACTCCCTCGGCGCCATCGTTTCCCTGGTGTTGGCCGGCGCCTTGCCGGAGCGGGTGACGCACCTGGGATTGATTGATGGCGTGATCCCGCCGACCGGCACCGCAGACAACGCCGCCGAACGCCTCGGCATGGCGTTGCAGGCGCAAATGAACCTGCAGGACAAGCGCAAGCCGGTGTACAGCACCCTTGATCGCGCGGTGGAAGCGCGGATGAAAGGCGTGGTGGCAGTCAGTCGTGAAGCCGCCGAACTGCTGGCCCAGCGTGGCTTGATGCCCGTGCCGGGTGGTTACACCTGGCGCAGCGACAGCCGCCTGACCCTGGCCTCCCCCATGCGCCTGACAGAAGAACAGGCGATGGCCTTCGTGCGCCGAGTCGGCTGTCCGACACAGTTGGTGGTCGCCGAAGACGGCATGTTGGCGAAACATTCCGAATTGCTTTCCGGGCTTCCATTCCAGGTGACTACCTTGCCCGGTGGCCATCATTTGCACCTGAATGACGAGCCAGGCGCTACCCTTGTTGCAGACTGTTTCAATCGGTTCTTCTCCACGCCTTGACTTGGCGGGGTCAACTGCCGAGGCTGGGCGGATCGAAAGGGAGTCAACCATGAACGATCTCAACACCGCAGCGCACCCCAATGGCCAGGGCGCGCCGATCCGATGAGTATGCCGAAGGGATTTTTCCGTGTTCTGGGGCTGTGCTGTTTCAGCCCGCTGGTGTTTGCCGCCGACGTACCGGGTAGCCAGGACTTGCCCGCCGTGGCCCGTCAGGTCGACGCGCAGATCGTCGACTACCGTCCCGCCGAAGAGAAAGAACGTATCTACCCGCTGGGCTCGATCCGCAAGATCAGCGGCCAGCTGCGCTATGAAGGCCAGGCCACCGCCCGCGGCCAAGCCACTGCCATCACCTACGAACTGCCTGCCGAGCACACCTCCAGCGCCGCCTTTACCGCCACCCGCGAAGCCTTGCAGGCCCAGGGCGCGCAACTGCTGTTCTGGTGCCAGGCCCGTGATTGCGGTGAAAGCAGCCTGTGGGCCAATGAAGTGTTCGGCAATGCCAAGCTGGTGGGCGCCGACGGCCAGCAGGAATACCTGCTGCTGCGCCTGGCGGCCCCGCAGGACAACTCCCTGGTCGCGTTGTACGGCATCACCCGGGGCAATCGACGGGCGTACCTGCACGTGGAACAGATGGACGCCAGCGCACCGTTGGGCGATTTGCTGCCGACCTCCGCTACGCTGCTGCGGGAACTGAAAAGCACTGGCGAGCTGGATTTTCCCAAGCTGGGCGCCGAGCCTGACGCCACCTGGCTCACCCTTATTTCCCGCGGATTGAACCTGGATGCCACGTTGCGGGTCAGTTTGACCGGGCCCACCGCCGAGGCATGGCGCCAGGGCTTGATCGATCAGGGCGTACGTGCGGCGCGCCTGGAAACCGGCACCACCGAAGCCAAGGGTTTGCACCTGCATCTGATACGCTGACCGTTCCAGGGCGAACGGACCCGCGCCGTTCGCCTAAGCTCTTGCTCTTACAGACTTCTTTTCGAGAAACCACATGCTCAATAACGATCGCCTGCTGGTGCAGATCCTGCTGCTGGTGTTGTTTGGTGCCAGCTTCTGGGTGATGGCGCCTTTCTGGTCGGCGCTGTTCTGGGGCGCGGTACTGGCGTTTGCCAGTTGGCCGGTGATGCGCTTGCTCACCCGCTGGCTGGGCGGTCGCGAATCGCTGGCCGCCGGGATCCTGACCCTGGTCTGGATGCTATTGGTGGCGTTGCCGCTGGTTTGGCTGGGGTTCAACCTGGCCGACCATGTGCGCGATGCCGTGGGCCTGATCAAGGATATCCAGGTGGATGGCTTGCCTGCGGCGCCCACCTGGCTCGGTTCCATTCCCTTTGTCGGCGAACGATTGGTGGCGATGTGGGACAGCATCGACCAGCAGGGCGCGGCACTGATGGTCACGTTGAAACCGTACCTGGGCCAGGTCGGCAACTGGTTGCTGGCCCGCAGTGCGCAGATCGGCGGCGGCATCCTGGAACTGACCCTGAGCCTGGTGTTCGTGTTCTTTTTCTACCGTGACGGGCCGCGCCTGGCGATGTTTGTGCATCGCTTGCTGGAGCGGTTGATCGGCGACCGGGCGGGTTATTACATCGAACTGGTCGCGGGTACGGTGCAGCGGGTGGTCAACGGTGTGATCGGCACCGCTGCCGCCCAGGCCTTGCTGGCGCTGATCGGCTTCTGGATTGCCGGTGTTCCGGGGGCTTTGGTGCTGGGGATCGTGACGTTCCTGCTCAGCCTGATTCCGATGGGCCCGCCGCTGATCTGGATTCCGGCCACCGCCTGGCTCGCCTGGAAGGGCGACTACACCTATGCGGTGTTCCTCGGTGTATGGGGCACGTTCATCATCAGCGGCGTCGACAACGTGCTCAAGCCCTACCTGATCAGCCGTGGCGGCAACCTGCCGCTGGTGATCGTGTTGCTGGGGGTGTTTGGCGGGTTGATTGCGTTCGGCTTTATCGGCCTGTTTATCGGCCCGACATTGCTGGCGGTGGCGTATAGCTTGTTGACCGACTGGAGTGCCACCCAGGCTCAGGTGCGGCGGGAAGATAAAACCGGGCAGTAATGGTTCCTGCAGGGCGCAGGAACCATTCCTACGCCCTTGGCAGCCACATTACGGCGGTAAGGCCGCCGCCCGGAGTTTCCTCCAGGCTCAGCCGTCCACCGAGGCGTTCCACGGCTTCCTTGGAAATCGTCATGCCCAACCCCACGCCACCGGAATTGCGGTTGCGCGAGCCTTCCAGCCGATAAAACGGTTCAAACACCGCCTCGCGTTTATCCGCCGCAATGCCCGGGCCGTGGTCGATCACCTTCACCACCAGCGCCTGCGGAGTGTCCGCGAGTTCGATGCGCGCGGTGCCGGCGTACCGCAGGGCGTTATCGATCAGGTTGTTCAGGCACGAACGCAGGGCCATCGGTTGCACTTGCAGCGGCGCGCACTCACCACTGCATTGCACATCGGAGCCGCGGTCCTGGGCGTTTTCACTCAGGGATTCCACCAGCGCCTGCACATCCAGCCAATGCCGGGTTTCGCTGGTGCGCTGCTCGTGCAGGTAGCTCAGGGTGGCGTCGAGCATGCCGATCATGTCGTCCAGGTCCTGGCGCATCTGGCCCTGCAGCTTGGTGTCTTCGATCTGTTCCAGGCGCAGCTTGAGCCGTGACAGCGGCGTACGCAGGTCGTGGGACACGGCGCCCAGCATGCGGGCACGCTGGGTGACCTGTTCGCGGATGCGCTTTTGCATCAGGTTGAAGGTCGATGCCGCTTGCCGCGCCTCCCGTGGGCCGGACTCGTTCAGCGGTGGGCTGTCGAGGTCCAGGCTCAGGCGCTCGGCCGCGGCGCTCAGGCGCTGGATCGGCCGGCTGAGCAGCTTGGCGCCATACCAGGCGGCGATGATCAGCGAGATAAACTGGAAGGTCAGTGGCACCACAGGCCCGCCGAACCAGGGACGGCGATGCTCCTTGGGCATTGGCGTCAGGCTGCCGTCCGGTTGCTCGATGAAGGTCTCGTGGGGCGGAGGGGGCGGCGGGCCATAATGGTGAAACCAGAAGAATGCCAGCGCGTGGGCCAGCACAATCGCTACCAGCAACACACCGAACAGCCGCCCGAACAGGGTGTTGAAGGCGTTGCGCATCAGCCGATATCTCGGGCGTCGAACAGGTAGCCTTCACCGCGTACGGTCTTGATCAACTGCGGGGCCTTGGGGTCGTCCCCCAGCTTCTGGCGCAGGCGCGAGACCAGCAGGTCAATGCTGCGATCAAAGGCCTCGATGGAGCGACCCCGGGCCGCGTCCAGCAATTGTTCGCGGCTCAGCACCCGGCGCGGGCGCTCGATAAACACCCACAGCAAACGGAATTCGGCGTTGGACAGCGGCACCACCAGCCCGTCGTCGGCCACCAGCTGGCGCAGCACGCTGTTGAGGCGCCAGTTGTCGAAGCGGATATTCGCCCGCTGCTCGGTGCGGTCATCCCGCACCCGGCGCAGGATGGTCTGGATGCGCGCCACCAGTTCACGGGGCTCGAAGGGCTTGGACATGTAGTCGTCGGCCCCCAGTTCCAGGCCGATAATGCGGTCGGTAGGTTCGCAGCGGGCGGTGAGCATCAGGATCGGGATGTCCGATTCCGCCCGCAGCCAGCGGCACAGCGACAGGCCGTCTTCGCCCGGCAGCATCAGGTCGAGCACCACCACGTCGAAGGTCTCGGCTTGCATGGCCTGGCGCATGGCCGCGCCATCGGTCACGCCGCTGGCGAGAATGTTGAAGCGTGCCAGGTAATCGATCAGCAGTTCGCGGATCGGCACGTCGTCGTCGACAATCAGCGCGCGGGTGTTCCAGCGCTTGTCTTCACCCACAAGCGAGCCTTTTTGATCGTCATTCAGCACAGGAGTCAGGGTTTGCATGGTGCGATCATCTACCTGGTTGGCCGCCGGGCCGAAGCTCGGCGGCGAGGTTGTTGCGTTCAGCATAGGCGCCCAGCCCCGGGGCTGGAAGTTCTGTACGATGGTTCACGTGTGCGAGGCTAATCTTCGGGGGTATTGCAGGCATGTCGGGAATGTATCTGTTTCGACACAATTGCCCGGGAGCCCGCAATCTGGCGGCTAAATCGCGAATTACCGATCATCGGATCCCGCAAACCCGCTGCTTGCGCTACAATCCGCGCCGATTTCGACTTGCCTGAGAGCCCATTCCAATGTCCGCCTGCCAGACTCCTATCATCGTCGCCCTGGATTACCCCACTCGTGACGCCGCACTGAAGCTGGCTGACCAGTTGGACCCCAAGCTTTGCCGGGTCAAGGTTGGCAAGGAACTGTTCACCAGTTGTGCCGCCGAAATTGTCGGCACCTTGCGTGACAAAGGGTTCGAGGTGTTCCTCGACCTGAAATTCCACGATATCCCCAACACTACCGCGATGGCGGTCAAGGCCGCCGCCGAAATGGGCGTGTGGATGGTCAACGTGCACTGCTCCGGCGGCTTGCGCATGATGGCTGCGTGCCGTGAAGTGCTCGATCAGCGCAGCGGCCCCAAGCCACTGCTGATTGGCGTGACCGTGCTGACCAGCATGGAGCGTGAAGACCTGGCCGGCATCGGCCTGGACATCGAGCCACAGGAACAAGTGCTGCGCCTCGCGGCCCTGGCGCAAAAGGCTGGCCTGGACGGCCTGGTGTGCTCGGCGCTGGAAGCGCAGGCGTTGAAGACCGCCCACCCGGCGTTGCAACTGGTGACCCCGGGGATTCGCCCGGCGGGCAGCGCCCAGGACGACCAGCGTCGCATCCTGACCCCGCGCCAGGCCCTGGATGCCGGTTCCGATTACCTGGTGATCGGTCGCCCGATCAGCCAGGCGGCCGACCCGGCCAAGGCGCTGGCAGCGGTAGTTGCCGAGATTGCCTGACCTACCCGACCTGAAGCGGGCACGGTAAAAAAATGTGGGAGCGGGCTTGCTCGCGAAGGCGGTAGAGCAGTCACCTTATGCATTGACTGTCACACCGCCTTCGCGAGCAAGTCGAACCGTCGCACCGCCGCTCCCACATTTGGTTCTGCGGTGTGTCAGTTGACCTTCAACACCAACTTCCCAAAGTTCTCACCGTTGAACAGTTTCATCAGCGTCTCCGGGAACGTCTCCAGCCCCTCGACTATATCTTCCTTGCTCTTGAGCTTGCCCTGAGCCATCCAGCCGGCCATTTCCTGCCCGGCAGCGGCAAAATTCGCCGCGTGGTCCATCACCACAAACCCTTCCATGCGCGCACGATTGACCAGCAGTGACAGGTAGTTGGCCGGCCCTTTGACAGCTTCCTTGTTGTTGTACTGGCTGATGGCGCCGCAGATCACTACGCGGGCTTTCAATGCCAGGCGGCTGAGCACGGCATCGAGAATGTCCCCGCCGACGTTATCGAAATACACGTCCACACCTTTCGGGCACTCGCGCTTGAGGCCGGCATGCACGTCTTCGTTCTTGTAGTCGATGGCGGCATCAAAACCCAGCTCATCCACCAAGAACCTGCATTTGTCGGCGCCGCCAGCGATGCCTACCACGCGGCAGCCTTTAATCTTGGCAATCTGCCCGGCAATGCTGCCCACCGCGCCTGCCGCGCCGGAGATCACCACGGTCTCGCCGGCCTTGGGCGCGCCGGTGTCCAGCAGGGCGAAGTAGGCGGTCATGCCGGTCATCCCCAGCGCCGACAGATAACGCGGCAACGGCGCGAGTTTCGGATCGACCTTGTAGAAACCCCGCGGCTCACCGAGGAAGTAATCCTGCACACCCAAGGCACCGTTGACGTAGTCGCCCACGGCAAATTTCGGGTTGTTCGACGCGATCACCTTGCCTACGCCCAAGGCGCGCATGACTTCGCCGATACCCACCGGCGGAATGTAGGATTTGCCCTCGTTCATCCAGCCGCGCATGGCCGGGTCCAGGGACAGGTATTCGTTGTGCACCAGCACCTGGCCGTCCTGGGGTTTACCCACCGGCACTTCCTGGTAAGTGAAGGTGTCCCGTGTGGCCGCGCCGACCGGGCGTTTGGCGAGCAGGAATTGGCGGTTAGTCTGGGCAGTCATGGCAGCGACTCTTGAGAAGTGGACCTTGAGTGATAGACCCTTCGGGCTGCACCGGCAAGGCGCGCGGCACCTGCGAATGCCCACCGATCCACTGCAATGATAGTGATGCCGGTGCCGTTATCACTGCGGCTCATGGTTCGCCAACCGGGCTTTTGATAGTGCTGACGCGCCGATGGTGGCTCTGGCTAGACTGGGGTCATCGAGCATCCCCATCGAAGGAACATCCACCATGAGCATGACATTTTCCGGCCAGGTCGCCCTGGTGACCGGTGCGGCCGCCGGCATTGGCCGCGCCACTGCGCTGGCGTTCGCCGCTGAAGGCTTGAAAGTCGTAGTCGCCGACCTGGACGCGGCTGGCGGCGAGGGCACTGTGGCGCTGATTCATCAGGCCGGTGGCGAAGCGGTGTTTGTGCGCTGCAATGTCACCCTCGAAGCGGACGTGCAGCAGTTGATGCAGCAGACCGTGGCCACCTATGGCCGGTTGGACTATGCCTTCAACAACGCCGGGATCGAGATCGAGAAGGGCAAGCTGGCGGACGGCAGCCTGGATGAGTTCGACGCAATCATGGGCGTCAACGTCAAGGGCGTGTGGCTGTGCATGAAGTATCAACTGCCGTTGCTGCTGGCTCAGGGCGGCGGCGCCATCGTCAACACGGCTTCTGTGGCAGGACTTGGGGCGGCGCCGAAGATGAGTATCTATGCCGCGTCCAAGCACGCGGTGATCGGCCTGACCAAGTCGGCGGCGATCGAATACGCGAAAAAGAAAATCCGCGTCAACGCGGTATGCCCGGCCGTGATCGACACCGATATGTTCCGCCGTGCCTATGAAGCTGACCCGCGCAAAGCCGAATTTGCCGCCGCCATGCACCCGGTCGGGCGTATCGGCAAGGTCGAGGAGATCGCCAGCGCCGTGCTTTATCTGTGCAGCGACGGTGCTGCCTTCACCACGGGCCAGGCATTGGCGGTGGACGGTGGCGCGACCGCGATTTAGGAAGTGAGACGGATGCCATTCAGAAAAGCGTTGGAGGCGCTGTGGGGTTTTTCCGCAGGTGGCCAGATGCCTCACCTGAATGTGTTTCACTAGGTAAATAATTCAATTAAATCAATGATTTAATAAATCTTGATCGCGGCTGTCATTGGGCTTCTGTGCTTAACTGGTTTGGGTTAAATGACAACAGTTTAAGTGAGTGGCTCATGGATTTAGGGATCGATCGACAAGCCCTTGTACCGGTAGTGCAGCAAATCGTCAGTGCGCTGGCCGCCTGGATTCGCGAGAGCGGCGCCAGCCCCGGGACGCGGTTGCCCTCGGTGCGGCAACTGGCCCACGAGAACCTGCTCAGTCAGTCCAGCGTCATCGAGGCGTTCGAGCGGATGGTTGCCCAAGGGGTGCTGGCCTCAAGGCAAGGCGCCGGTTTCTGTGTGGCCCAGCCACCCGCCGAGCGTGGTCTTCGCGGTGAAAACCAATGGTATGAGGGCGCCGAGTCGGGGTGGGGCGCCTTCATCGACAATCAACTGGGCGAACTGAAACTGGGATGCGGCTGGCTGCCGGACACCTGGCGCGAGAGCGACGACATCAGCTACGCGATTCGTGAAGTCACCCGCACCGACACCGCGGCCGTCTTCAACTACAGCACGCCGCTGGGCCTGCCGGCCCTGCGTGAACAGCTGCTCAAGCGCCTGGCGCACATCCAGGTGGCAACCCGGGTCGAGCATATTCTCACCACCCACGGCGCGAGCCACGCCCAGGACCTGCTGATCCGCACGCTGCTCAAGGCCGGCGACACCGTGGTGGTGGAAAGCCCGGGGTACGGCAACCTTTACCGCCAACTGGCCTTTCATGGTGTCAAGCTGCTGGAAGTGCCGCGCACCCGTGGCGGCCCGGACATGCATGCCCTGGAAGCGCTGTTGCGCGGGCACCGGCCCAAGTGCCTGTTCATCAACAGCCTGTATCACAACCCCACCGGCACCAGCCTGTCCCTGGCGGTGGCCGAGCGCTTGCTGCAACTGGCCCATTCCCAGGACTTCTTCATCATCGAGGAGGACGTCTATGGCGACCTGCAACATGCCACGTGCACCCGGTTGTCGGCGTTGCCCCACGAGGACCGGGTGATCTATGTCTCGAGTTTTTCCAAGACCCTCAGCAGCGCCTTGCGGGTGGGGTACCTCACGGCCAGCGGGGCGATCATCGCGCAATTGGCCAGGGTCAAGACCTTGACCGGCATCGGCACCTCGCGGTTTGCCGAGGCGGTGGTGGCTACGTTGCTGGCCAATGGTACCTACCGCAAGTGGGTGCAACGCCTGCGCCGGCGGCTGAGTACGGAAATGGCCATGACCCTGCAGGTGCTGGAAGACGAAGAGTGGGAGGTGTTTGCGGTGCCGGCGGGGGGCATGTTCCTCTGGGCGCGCCCTGGTGTCGGCGACCGTTCCACCGTGCAGGCGCGGGCTCGCCGGCTGGGGGTGTTGCTGTCGCCGGGGACGCTTTTCAGCCCGACGGGCGAATCCAGCGACTGGCTGCGCATCAATGTGGCCTACGCTTCTGATCAGCGTGCACTGGCGTTGTTCAAGGCCATGGGGCCGGCAGGATCGACCTCTACCATTCTGAAAACGACGAGGATGTAGCTTTTTGCCATTATTGTGGCGCCAAACCCTTGTATTCAGTGCCCCGGGGTTGCGAATCTCGCTGCATCGAAACCTGGCTTGATGGCATTCGCCATTGCAAGAGGACTCAAGTGCAATGATTTCTGCCGTGCAACGACGTTTTGCCAACCTCGGTATGGCCAAGAAACTGGGCTTGGGCTTTGCCCTGGTACTGCTGTTGACGGCATTGGTGGCCGCGATTGGCGTATGGTCGCTGCAAACCGTTGGCCAGCGCTTCGAGGGCCTTAAAGCCATGTCGGCGCTCAACAGCGGCTTGCTCAAGGTGCGCTTGATCGAGCAGGACTACGCGTTGCATGCCGACCCCAAGTCGGTGGACGCCTTGCACGAAAGTGTCGACGCGTTGGCGACCCAGGCGGTAATTCTCAAGGCCCAGTCGCCTGCCAATGTCCCGGTGATGAGCGACGTCGAGCAGGCGCTGGCGGCGTATCGCAAGGCGTTCGATGAGTTTGTCGAGCTGACCCAGACCAAGGACCTGGCGCTGGAAATGGCCAGTTGGTCGGTCTCCAGTGTCGCCAACAACCTTGATGTGTTGCAGGCCGGGCTGGCGGACGACGGCGCCTATGGCCTCAAGGAAAGCCAGGGCAAGGAAGGTGCCGAATTCATCGAGCA
The DNA here is from genome assembly GCF_037094675.1 of Pseudomonas sp. KK18. Taxonomy (NCBI): domain Bacteria; kingdom Pseudomonadati; phylum Pseudomonadota; class Gammaproteobacteria; order Pseudomonadales; family Pseudomonadaceae; genus Pseudomonas; species Pseudomonas sp. KK18. The sequence continues at coordinate 5,246,144 of NZ_CP146605.1, read as the reverse complement.
GGCGGGGCAGGTCAGCCAGGTCTCGCGCCTGATGCTGCAGGCCATGAACGAAGCGCATGTGCGCCTGGACCAGAGCCGCAAGGGCGATGACGAGAACGCCGAGCAAGGCAAGATCGAGCAGGCCGATCAGGCCCTGGCCCAGGTCGAACAGCTGAAAACCACCGTCAAGGATCCTGGCTACCAAACCGTGCTTAACGAAGTGTCCGGGCATATCGCGGCCTTCAGCGAAAAACTCGGCGAATACACCGGGCTGCTGGCCCAGGAAAAAGTCGTCTACAAGCAGTTGCACGAGCGCGCAGCCGAAGTGGTCACCCGGGTCAATCAGGCCTACGACGCAGAAGACCTGTCGATGCAGGCGCAGTTGAAGAAAAGCGCGTTGCTGATCATCGGTTCTTCGGCGTTGGCGTTATTGGTCGGGCTGATTGCCGCGTGGATCATTACCCGTTTGATCGTTGCACCGTTGCGCAGCGTGATTGCAGTGGCCCAGCAGATTGCCGCCGGTGATCTCAGTGGCCGTATGGAAGTCAGTCGCCGGGACGAGATGGGCCAGTTGATGCTCGCGATGCAACAGATGAGCAGCGGCCTGAGCAGCATGGTCAGCGGGTTGCAGGCGGGTATCGAGCAACTGGCCAGCTCGGCCCATTCGCTATCCAGCGTCACCGAGCAGACCAATATCGAGGTCAGCAGCCAGAAGGAAGAAACCGAGCAGGTGGCCACGGCCATGAACCAGATGACCGCCACCGTGCACGATGTGGCGCGCAACGCCGAAGAAGCGGCCCAGGCGGCGCAGACGGCGGATGACAAGGTCGACAGCGGCCAGCAGGTGGTGCGTCAGAGCTTGCAGCGTATCGAGTTGCTGGCCAGCTCCGCGACCTCCGCCAGTACCAGCATCGAAAGCCTGAGCGCGGAGATCCAGACTATCGGTACCGTCCTTGAGGTGATCAAGAGCGTGGCCGAGCAAACCAACCTGCTGGCGCTGAATGCGGCCATCGAGGCGGCGCGGGCGGGCGAGCAGGGCCGCGGTTTTGCCGTGGTGGCCGACGAGGTGCGGGCGCTGGCCAAGCGCACCCAGCAATCGACCGAGGAAATCGAACGGTTGGTGAGTACCTTGCGCAGCGCTGCGCAGGCTTCGGTGCAGCAGATCAGGCAGAGCGGCGAACTGGTCAAGCTGGCGGTCAGTGATGCCCTGGAAACCGAAAGCGCCCTGGGCAGCATCGCGGCGGCGGTGTCGTTGATCCAGCAGATGAACCAGCAGATTGCCGCGGCGGCCGAAGAGCAAAGCTCGGTGGCCGAGGAAATCAACCGCAGCGTCACCAGCATCCGTGCGAGTGCCGATCAATCGGCGTTGAGCATGCAGGGCAATGCAGCGTCGAGCATCGAGCTGGCGCAGTTGGGTACGGAGCTTAAGGGGATGGTCGGGCACTTTCGCCTTTGATCACCGCAGGCCTGCGGTGATCAAAGGGCAGGGCGGTCAGGCGTTGTTGGCCAGGAAGGTCAGCAGCGCTTCGTTGACGAAATCGGGGTTTTCCCGGCTGGAGATATGCCCGGCGTGCGGAATCAACGTCAGCGCGCAGCCGATCAAGGCCGCCATTTCTTCTGATTCGGCCGGTGGGCGTGGCTTGTCCTGCTCGCCACACATCACCAGGGTGGTGTCGGTGTCGAGGCGCGCCAGTTGTTCCAGCACATCCGCGCGGCTGAAGATAATCCGGCCCAGGGGCACGATGCTGTGCACCAGGCGCTCCTTGGGGAAGGCCTGCAGTGCGTTGCGGAAATCCTGGTACAAGGCCGACTCCTGGTCGATACCGGGACGGAAGAAGATCGGCGCCACCACATCCAGCAGCGGTTCCGGAATGGCGCCGGCGTCTTCGATCATCTTGAACAGCGAAAAGTAGTATTGGCGAGTGGCTTCCGGCTCGGCGCCCAGGTGCGTGTCCATCAGCACCAGGCTGTTGACCCGCCCGGGTGCCAGCAGCGCCAGGCGTGCGCCCCACATGCCGCCGACCGACAAGCCCACGAGGTTGACCTGGGCAATGTCCAGGTGATCCAGCAGCGCCAGGTGCTGGCGTGCGAGGTCGTCCAGGGATGCAGTGTTTGCAGGCAGTGCGCCGGACTCGCCGTGGCCCCAAAGCTCGGGGACGATCACCCGGTACTGTTGCGACAGCGCTTCGATCTGCGGCGCCCACATCTGGCTGTCCCACAGGTAGCTGGAACCGAGGAGAACGGCCGGGCCGGTGCCCTGGTCGAGGTAGTGCAGCGGTTGTCCATCGATGAGCACGACAGGCATGGCTAAGCCCTTTTCGTTAACGGAGAGAGGGGCCTTTTTTACGCTATTCGAGGGGAAGGGGATAGGTGCAGAGTGATGGCATGTGGCGAGCGGGTTTGCCGCCCACCACAATGGCAGGGGATCAGTCGTAGATGGCTTTCTTCTTCCAGTCGGCGTCCGCATCCACCACTTTCAAGCCTTCGGTCAATTCGTTGACCTCGTCTTCAGCCGGTTCAAGGTTGGACAGCACCATGGAGTTGGCGCGCGCCAGCTGTTTCTCGAGCAATTGCAGCTGCTGGCTGTACACCACCGGCTCCGGTTGCTTGCGCAGGTACTGCACGCCGCGTTCGAACGCCAGGCGAGCCTGGCCCGGCTGGCCTTGTTGCAGTGCGTGCTGGCCCAGGTTGTTGAAGAACTCGATGTGCAGCAGCACCAGGATATGGCGGATTTCCTTGATCCAGTGCTTGGCTTCATTGGTCGGCAGGAAACCGTCCTGGGCCGCTCGGGTCACCTGGCCATGCAGTGCTTCGAGCAGGAAACGTACATCCTTGGCCTTGGCTTCGGTCTGGATCGGGCCTGGCGGGTTGTTCACCGGAATCGATTCGCCCTGGGCCACCAGTGCGTTGAGTTCAGTGATGCGTGCCTTGAGCGACGCATTGGACTTGTCGAGGTTCAGCAGGCGCTGATTGACGTTGAGCTCCAGGCGGGTCAGCAGCAACTTGAGTCGCGGCGTCATCAACTGGCCAGGGAAGGTCTCGGTGATTTCGCCGCAGCGGCGCAGCCGGTCATTGAGTTCGATCCGGGTCCGGTTCTTTTCCAGCTTATTGTTTTCCACCACGTGGTTCATGTAGCCAATGGCGATCAGTATTACGATCCCGGCTATTACCAGCAGGGTGATCATGAGTGGTGTCACCGGTGTGACCTCTTTATGGGGTTTGCATTGAAGTGTAGTGACTGGTGCAGTGACCGGATAGGACTGAGCGACCAGTTGCGTCAGTAGTTTCTTCTATATAGCGGGGCAGTCCCTGCGTAGATGCACATTGCCATCATTTGCTGTGGCGAACTATAGCGCCTTGTGGAACGCCAGAATATAGGCGCCAAAGCCTGGACGGCGAGAAACCCTTGCAACCCCCGTAAACCACGGCGAAGTCATTGATTTAAATAAATTTATCCTTGGGGGTTGACGACCTCCCAATCCATCCATAGAATGCGCGCCACTTACAGCGTAAAGCACACAGCGAAACGCGGTAGGGAGTGAATGTTGTACGTGTGTCCCCTTCGTCTAGTGGCCTAGGACACCGCCCTTTCACGGCGGTAACAGGGGTTCGAGTCCCCTAGGGGACGCCATATGCGGGAATAGCTCAGTTGGTAGAGCACGACCTTGCCAAGGTCGGGGTCGCGAGTTCGAGTCTCGTTTCCCGCTCCAAATTTAAGCAGTGTTGCCCTCGGGCGGCACTGAGTGAAACCAGGGCGTAATCTTCGGATTTAATCTCTGGGCACTGAAATACACACCATGTGTTTCAGTAGCGTGTCCCCTTCGTCTAGTGGCCTAGGACACCGCCCTTTCACGGCGGTAACAGGGGTTCGAGTCCCCTAGGGGACGCCATTTGCGGGAATAGCTCAGTTGGTAGAGCACGACCTTGCCAAGGTCGGGGTCGCGAGTTCGAGTCTCGTTTCCCGCTCCATATTTAACGAAAACGCCGATCAGCAATGATCGGCGTTTTTGTTTGTGGGTTTTTTGTGAGCCGCAGTGCAATGCCTCGGCCCACGTTGCGTTTGTACCGCTAGAAATTATCCATCGCATGGCACATCGATAGCCTTCCCGATGGCGTCGGTTCAATCGGACTCCATCGTTCGGCACCTTTCGGCAGCTCAGCAAGCTCGAATGAGCAACTCCCGGACATTGATGCTCGCACCATGTAGTCCATGCCGGGCTTGGGGATAAAGGTCATGGTGTTGAAACATTGCCGGCCATATTGCGGCAACCCAAGGTAATGAAAGGCAATGGGCGTGTTCGCCGGAATCACCTGTTCGGACGACACCGCACCGTCCCAGGTGTAAATCGGCCCCGGCATCCCCAGGCTTGCGCCATTGCGGTCGGCGAAGCCGGATTTGGCTGAGACCATCACGCCGGCGCCGGGAACATTCCAGTCCAGGCAGTCGCGCCCTGGCACTGCACGCACCATGCCGTCGCTGATCACGCGCACGCGCGCCGTCTCGGTGGCGGGCGGCGCCGTGTAGGCGGTGTTGAGGGAGCGGATGTTATACACCTGGCCGCAGCCGCTGAGGAGCACCAGGAACAGGGCGGGAATGACACGTAAAGTGCTCATGGCTGGCGGCAGTTCTGGCTGACCGACAGATGCGGCGCGGGCTCATGGCTGACCATCTGCAAGCCATCGGCGCCCTGGAAGATAAAATATGTGCTGCGACAATCCCTGAATGTCTGCGAGTAACCCTCAGCCCGGAATCCCTGCCCGTCGATCTTCCTGGTCACCGTATTGTCACGGCTGACCACGGCGAGTACCTGCTCATAGCTGTCGCCCATCTTCACCCCCGGCACCCCGGTGGAGGTCATGGAATTGGCACAACCTGCCAGCCCGATGGCCGCCCAAACCAGCGCCGTACCGTACAGTCCATTGCGTGTGGTGTTCATCCCTGCTCTCCATCCATGAGGTGTGCAGGGTTGGTCAGCGCAACGGCGGAAAAGTGCAACATTCATATCTGGCAATGTGACATTGCCCGCAAATCATGGGATTTGCAGGCAACGGCTCACGGCTTGCCCGGATGCGGCTCCGGGTACTCGCTTGTCACGTCCAATGCCTTGGCATACGGCCCGTCCCACAGTTGCTCGTGTAAATCTCCCACACGCTTGGCCATCGCCTCACTGCGCATCACCACTTCCAGGTTGCGCGAGTTATCGAAATAACCGCCCAGCCAGTTACTGGTCCCTACCCACGCCACTTGCCCGTCGATTTCCATGGTCTTGCTGTGGATCACCCGCGCATAAGGAATGAATCCTTGCTTGGCCTCGGGCAGCGTGACGATCTTGACCTCGACATTCGGCAGCACCGCCAGGCTTTTCAGGTACGGCAATTCCAGTGCTTCGGTGTTCCAGTTGGATACCATCAACTTGATCGAGACCCCGCGCGCTGCCGCTGCACGCACTGCATTGTCGATCATCGCGTAGTAAGGCCGGGTTCTGTCAGGTCCATAGGACAGCGGCGCGTAGTCCAGCAGTTGTACGCGCACTTCCTTTTTCGCCTCGCCCAGCAGACGTGGCAGTTCCAGCTGCGAATCACCCACACCCGGCGGGTTGTAGCGCTGGGGGCTGGCTACCAGGTAGTTGCCGGTGCGTGCCGGTGTGGCGCCTGTGGCGGGCAGGGCAACAGGCTGGTTGTCGGCCAACGCAGCCTGGGCCTGCCAGTCCTGTTCAAAAATGGCCTGGGTCTGGGCGACGACGTTTGCATCACTGATCAACAGCCCGGTTTCGTGGATATGCTCCAGCGAACGCCAGTCGAAGTTCTGGCTGCCGATAAACGCCTGCTTGCCATCCACTACCATGTACTTGGCGTGGATGATCCCGCCACTCAGCTTGCCATAGGGCAGGATGCGGAAGGTCAGGTTGGGAATGGCTTTCAGGCGCTCCAGGGTCGAGGCTTCCGACAGCCGCACGCCTTTTTCTTCCAGCAGGAAGCGAATTTTCACCCCGCGTTTGCCGGCGGCTTCCAGGTGTTCAATCACCTTGTCCATCACCGAGCCAGGATGGTCGGCCGCGTAGAACTGGCCGATGTCGATGCGGCTTTTCGCGCCGTCGAACAGCTGGATCCACACGGGGCCGGGCTGGCGCAGATCGGCGGTGCCAAGTTGGGTGTCCACTGGCACGGTGTGTACCAACTCAAATCCCGGAATTGAAAAGTCCGCCTGGGCAAGCGGACTGAGGAGCAGGCCTGCAAGGCCGGCGATACGTAATTTCAGCGATATGGACATAGGCGTCTCATCGGGCAAAAAAAGGGCGGGCGCATGATGCGCCCGCCCCGGGAAGGTCACGCAGTGCGGGTGTGCAGCGGGGTCGGTACCAGGTGCGGCACTTCACCCTGCACGCGGGCACCGGTTGCCGCGCGGATCAGCAGGATTTTCAGCTGGTCGTTGATGCGCTCCAGGCTGTCCTGGAAGAAGTTGTGGAACACCACGCAGAACAGCGCGATGGCGATACCCAAACCCGTGGCGAACAGGGCCGTACCGATACCACCGGAAATCTGGCCCGGGTCGGACACACCGGCACTGGCCAGCGCCTTGAAGGTGTCGATGATGCCGAGGATGGTCCCCAGCAGGCCGAGCAGCGGCGCGGCGGTGGTGATGGTTTCGATGATCCACAGGCTGCGCGACAGCGGCGCGCGGGTCTTGAGGTACTGGGTTTCGATCTCGTCGTCCAGGTCCTTGCGCGAACCATGGGACGCCTTCTGCGCCAGGATCGGCAGCACCATGCTCAGCGGCAGGCTGTCACGGCGAGTCAGGTTTTCCGGCAGGTCGCGTTCGCTGTGCACATTGGCGCCCAGCACTTCGGTCAATGCACGGGCCTGGCGGCGCACGTAGGCGAAGTAGATGCCACGTTCGATGGTGATGAAGATTGCAATCGCCAGTGCGGCGTACATCACATAAAAGGTGATTTGGTGAAGCAGGTTCATGTCCATGATGCTGAGCCTCGCAGTTAGAAATTGGCTTCCAGGGAAACGGTGACGGTGCGGTCAAGCCCAACGATGTAGGCCGGGTCGCCATCGCGGAAACCGCTGTAGCTCGCCGAGTTGGTCTTGGTGGTGTACACGCCGTCCAGGTACTTCTTGTCGAACAGGTTGTCGACGTTCAGGCGCAGGGTCGCGTCCTTGACGACTTTCTTGTCCACCGGCAGGTAGATACCGGCGCCGAGGTTGAAGATGGTGCGGGCGGAGATGGCTTCGTCGTTGGTCAGGTCGCCATAGAGCTTGCTGGTGAACTTGCCGCCGAAGGTGCCGTAGAAGCGCCCGTCGTCATAGCCGATGTTGGCCGCCAGCATGTTGGTCGGCACGTTGGCGAACTGCTTGCCGCTGGTGGGCAGCACGATCGGCTTGCCGGCGCTGTAGACGGTCAGGTCGTCCTGCTGCTTGGAGCTGGTGTAGGTGTAGGAGGTGTAGTAGTTGAAGTTGTGCGGCAGCTTGCCGCTCCACTCCAGTTCCAGGCCTTTGTTGATGACGGTGCCGGCGTTGATGTCGGCGGAATCACCGTTGCTGTCCAGGGAGGTGAGCTGGCGATTCTTGAACTGCATGTAGAACAGGGTCGCGGCGAGGGTGCTGTCTTCGCCGGTGTAGCGCCAGCCCAGTTCCTGGTTCCAGCTGAGTTCCGGCTTGGAGTCGAGGGAGCCGACGCCTTTGTCGTACAGCACGTAGTTCTGTGGAATACGCATGTTGCGCGACAGGCTGTAGAACAACTGGTCACGCTCGTCGAGCTGGTATTTCAGGCCGGCGTTGGGCAGCAGTTTGTTGTAGGTCTGGCTGGCCTTGCCGGGTTGCTCGGTGAGGCTGCCGTGGTTGGTGCCGTCACGCTCGACGTTCATGTAGGCAATGCCCGCGATCAACGTCCAGTCCGAGTTGATGTACCAGGTGTCCTGGGTCCAGACCTTTTGCGCCGGCGTCACGGTGTAGCGGTCGCGACCCTGTACGGTGTTGCCGTTGGCGTCGACCACGGAGTTGCCGTCGGGCCAGGTATCGCTTGGCTTGCCGTTGTTCTTGAGGGCAATGAACGGTTGGGTCTGGCTTTGGCGGGCGCGTTCATACCAGTAGCCGAATTGCAGGCTGTGGTCGCCCAGGTCCCAGTTCAGCTTGGTGGTGATGCCCGGGCGCCAGGTCTGGGTGCGCGAAGGGCGGTAGTAGACGCCGGTGGTCGCGGAACCGTCGGCGTTGTATTGAGCCTGTGTCGGCAGGTTGCCGAGGTCGAAAACGCCGCCCTTGTTCGAGCCACTGTTCAGCGCATAGGCCGAGGAGCCCACGCCGCTGCCGTTGCCGTAGTAGTAATACGGGATCACCGAGAGGGACAGGTTGTCGCTCAGCTTGTACTGGGTGTTGAGCACGGCGGTAAAGGTCTGGAACGGGTTCTGCGCCAGGTCGTAGTAGCTGCTGACCTTGCCGTTGGCGCCCACCGCCGGTGTCGCCGGGTACGGGTCGTACTTGCGGCCGTACTGCTGGAACTGTGCCTTGGTCAACTGGCTGTAACTGTTGTTGTCCTGCTCGTGGTACTTGAGGATCAGGTTGGCGGTGTTGCCGTTGCCGGCGTCGAAGAAGCTGTTCCACTCCACCTTGTCCGCACGTACGGCACCCGAGCCGCGCCACATCTGGCCTTCGGTGTGGGAGGCCGACAGCCAGTTGCTCAGGCCGTTGACTTCACCGGTATTGAGGCGGGCGAAGGTCTTGCGGGTGGCGTTGCTGCCGACCACTTGCTTGACGAAGGCACCGGTTTCCTTGGTGGGGCGAATGGTCACGATGCCGATGTTGCCGCCGCTGGAACCGATGTGCGGGCCGTCGGCTTCCGACGAGCCCTGGGTGACGAAAATCTGGTCGATGTTTTCCGGGTCGCCCAACAGGTTGGAGTACAACGCGTAGTTGCCGGAGTCGTTGATCGGCATGCCGTCCACCGACATACCGACCTGGTCGGAGTTCATGCCGCGCATGGTGAAGCGGAAACCCGAGAGGCCGGTGTTGTCTTCACTGGAGATGTTCAGGCCCGGGGTGTACTTGAGCTTGTCGATGGCGTTGCCGGTGGCCGTCTGTTTGTCCAACGCTTCCTTGGTGATGGTCGAGCGGCCCTTGGCGCTCTCTTCCTGGACCATGTAACCGCCCCCAGCGGTTGCCTTGCCCTGTACCCCAATAGTCCCGACGTCACTGTCGCTGGTATCTGCCATGACCACTCCATGGGTCATGCTCGTCGCGGCAACGAGTGCCAGATGAATCCGGGTGAACTTCATCACTGTCGTCCTGGTGGTGTGTGCTTATTGCACGCTGTAGTTGAAGGTGGCGGTGAAGCGCTGCTCGTTACGTCCACCGAAGGCTTGTTCGGGGAACGGTTTCACCTGCTTGATACGGCGCAGGCTGTTGGTGGCGGCCCGGTTGAGCAGCATGCTCGGCGCCGGGGTCTGGATCCCGGAGTCGAGGACGCGGCCTTGGCGGTCCACCATTAACCAGACCACCACCTCGCCACTCGGGCGTTCAAGGGACGCCTGGCGCCCGGTGGGGTATTGCTTGTAGGTGTCCAACTCGTTGCGCAAGCCCTTGAGGTAGCCGCCTTCCAGTGCCTGGCCGTCGACTTTCGGCGGCGCCGGTGGCGCAGCGGGTGCTGGCGTGGGAGCGGGAGCGGCTTGCACCGGCTTGGCGGCCACCGGAGCTGGCGCAGGCACAGGCGTTGGCTTGGCGACCACGGGCTTGGGCACCGGTTTTGGCTTGGGCTCAGGCTTTGGCAGTGGTTTGGGGATCGGCTTGGGTGGCGGAGGCGGAGGGGCAGGTTCGGCCTCCTCGTCTTCGATCACCGGCGGCGGTGGCGGCGGTTCTTCCACCACGGGCTCGGGGACCACTTCCGGCTCCGGCTCGACCAGCGCGAGTTCAACCGCCGACTCGTCGTACTGCGGCTGGATCTTCAGGGGTTGGGACTGGATACCCAGTGCAATCAGCACCAGGGCGATCAGGGCCGGGACACTGCCCAGCAGCCGACGCGCACGAAACAAGGCATACATGATCAGGACTTTTTCGTGGCGATGGAGACAGAGGTAAAGCCACCCAGGCGCAGGGTGTCCATCACCTCGACCAGGCGCGACACTTCCACGCCTTTGTCGCTGTTGACGATGATCGTCGACTTGGTGTCTGGCTTCTCGCCGGCCTTGAGTGCAGGCACCAGCGCGTCGACGGTCAGGTCCTTGCCATCGAGCTGCAGCTGACCTTCCAGGCCCAGGGTCAGGATGAATTTATTTTGCGGCTTGAGCTGCTGTGAACTGCTGGCGCTCGGCAGCTGAGTCTTCATGCCCAGGGCCGGAATCACGTTCAAACTCACCAGTACAAAAAACACCAACAGGAACATCATCACGTCGATCATCGGGATCAGTTCGATGTGTGCCTTGCGTTTTTTGGGTTCATCCCAAGTTCTCATTCCGCTACCCCGCAGTTGATTAGGGGCGACACGCTAGCAACCAAAAATGACCGAATGGTTAACTTTAATTTAAGCTTTTAAGGCTCTAGGACGCGTCTTACAGACGACTCGTGGGTCTATTTATCTACGTAATGAAACTGACACGACGCGGGTACATTCTTGGAGAATTTATTTCGCGAGTCCCCCTGCATGAGCATTGCACTGCCGCATTTATCCACCCCGCGACTGCTGTTGAAGCCTCTGCAAAAGGAACAGGCCGAGACGTTGTCGGTGCTGGCCAACCATCCCGATATTGCGAACAACACGGCTGCGATTCCATCGCCATACACCTTGGAAACCGCACACGCCTTTATTGATGGCCAGGCAGAGAATTACCGCTCGGGGCATTCACTGGGGCTGGGGATTCATCTGCGGGAAACTGGCGAATTGATCGGCGTGATCAGTCTCAGATTATCTGCTGCTCATCGAAGTGGGCATCTCGGGTATTGGGTGGCCGCCCATTCTCGAAGCCAGGGTTATGCCGCCGAAGCAGCGGCGCAGATCATGGCGTTTGGGTTCAGCGAATTGGCGCTGCAGCGTGTGGGCAGCCAGTGCTTTGCTCGTAACAAAGGGTCCGCTCGGGTCATGGAAAAAATTGGCTTGGGTTACGAAGGGTGCATGAAGGGCGCCTTCCTCAAGAATGGGGTGCACGAGGACATGTTGTTGTATGGCCTGGTGCGTGCCGATTGGAAGGAGCGCAGTTGATGAGTGTGAATCACGATCGCCGTCGCGTACTGGGCGGGCTTGCAGTTGCCACGGCGTTTTCGATCCTCAGCCCGTTTGCCCGTAGTGCAGGCATCGACTATCCCTTCACCCTCGGTGTGGCGTCAGGCGATCCATTGCCCGATGGTTTCGTGATCTGGACGCGCCTCGCGCCGCTGTTCAATGCCGCCGACGGTCGGGGTGGCCTGAACCGAGCGGTGCCGGTGCGCTGGAAGGTGGCCCGCGATGCAGCGATGACGCACGTTGTGCGCCAGGGCGAGGTGATGGCCAGCGAGCGTTTCGCCCATTCGGTGCATGTGGAAGTGAGCGGGTTGGAGGCGGGTCGACCTTACTGGTACCAGTTCGAGGGCCTCGGTGCGCAAAGCCCAGTGGGCCAGTCGCGCACAGCGCCGGCGGTGCATGCCATGGCATCGGCGCAGTTGGGTTTTGTCTCCTGCTCCCATTGGGAGCGAGGCTACTTCAGCGCCTATCGGCATTTGGCCGCCGAGCAGCCTGACCTGGTGTTTTTCCTCGGGGATTACATCTATGACAGTTCCTACGCGGCTGATTCCGGCAAGGTCATTCGCTCCCACGGCAGCGGCAATGCGTTGAATCTGGTGGATTACCGCAACCGCTACGCCCTGTACAAGACCGATCCGGATTTGCAGGCACTGCATGCTGCGGCGCCCAGTGTGGTCACCTGGGACGATCACGAAGTGCAAAACGACTATGCCAGCCAGTGGTCCCAGGACCCGAACATCCCGGTGACGAGTTTTCTCAAGCAGCGAGCGGCGGCCTACCAGGCCTTCTACGAGCACATGCCGCTGCGGGCCAGCAGCCTGCCGCGCGGGCCGGACATGCGCCTCTATCGGCGTTTGGATTACGGCCGGCTGGCGCGTTTCCATGTGCTGGATGGGCGTCAGTACCGCTCCGAGCAGCCATGCATCCTGGCCAATGGCAGCCACAAGGGACATGTGGCCGCCAACACCTGTGCCGACCTGCGCGATCCCCGTCGCACCATGCTCGGCTGGGAGCAGGAGGCTTGGCTGGACCAGGGTTTTGCCGAGTCCCGGGCACAATGGAACGTGATCGCCCAGGACCTGTTGGTCGCGCCGCTCACGCAACGTGACCTGACCAACCACAAGCCCGGCCGCTGGACCGATGGCTGGGATGGTTACATGGCCAACCGTGAGCGGATGCTTGCGTCGATGGTGCGCAGAAAGGTGAATAACCCGGTGTTCTGGGGCGGCGATATTCACTCGTTCTGGACGACGGACCTGCACGCTGACGCAGGGAATCCGGATTCGCCCGTGGTCGCGACCGAGTTTGTCGGCACGTCGGTGACGTCTGACGGGCCACCATTTGATGCGTTCAGTGCGATCCTGCCCCTCAATCCCCATGTGAAGTTTTTCGACAGCCGCCAGCGCGGCTATGTGTCGGTGGCGCTTGAGGAGAGGAATATGCTGACGAACTTCCGGGTGATTTCCGATGCCCGGGATCCGAACGCCAGCGTCTCGACCCTCAAGTCGTTTGTGGTGGAACCGGGCAGGGCGGGGGCGATTGCGGTTTAGTCAGTTCAGGGTATAGCGCACCGACAATGCACCCTTTTTCTCGGAGAGGGCCAGGATCGTCACCTGGCCCACGTCCCCCAATGCCTGCACATGCGTGCCGCCGCAGGCATAGGCCGGCAGGTCGCCAAAACCCACTTGCCGCGTACCGTCATCCAGGGCCATATGGCGCGGCAGGTTGGCGGCGATCCATTGGTCGACTTGCCGCTGGATCGCCTCGGCGTCCATGGCCTGGGCCGAGGTGCCGCGAATAAAGGTGATCTTCCCTTCGCCCGGCCAGTGATGAGCCTTGATCGGCATCCAGCCCAGGGTTTCACCGGCATTGCCGATCAGATGCCCGGCCGAGTGCAGGCGCGTGTGCAAGGTGCGGCGGTCTTCATCGACGCGTGCCTGGATCACGCCGGGAGCCACGGGGCGGTCTACGTAATGCACGACATGATCGCCTTCCTGCACCACCTTCAACACCTGGCTTGCCCCGAGCCAGCCGGTGTCGGAGGGCTGGCCGCCACCTTGTGGATGGAAGATTGTGGACTGCAGGATTACCGCAAACTGGTTATCAAAAGGTGTGCATCCCAGCACTTCAAGTTCGGCATTCAGGTGGTCATGGGTAAAAAACAGGCGCTGGGTCATCATTTATATCCGCATCAGGGTTTCTAACCGGCAGTATAAGAAGTGCGCCAATGGGTGATAATCCGTTCAAATCTCAATGGACTTGTGCGTCATGAGCATCAATCTTCCCTTGCCGCTGCTGGGCGAAATGGCGATTTTCGTCAAGGTGGTGGAAACCGGCAGCTTCTCCGAGGCTGCGCGCCAACTGGGAGCATCACCGTCCTCCGTGAGCCGCAGCATCTCACGCCTGGAAAAGGCCCTGGCGACTCGCCTGTTGCAACGGACCACGCGCAAATTGCGCCTCAGCGAAGGCGGCGAAGAGGTGTTCAAGCGCTGCCAGGAAATGGTCAGTGCTGCGCGGTCGGTGATGGAAATCAGCGGCCAATACACCCATGAAGCCGAAGGGCTGGTGCGGGTCAGCGTGCCCAAGGCGGTGGGGCGTTTTGTGGTGCATCCGCATATGCCGGAGTTTTTGCGGCGTTATCCCAAGGTCGACGTGCAGTTGATCCTGGAGGACCGGCATGTGGACCTGATTGACGACAATGTCGACCTGAGCATCCGCATCACCGACAGCCCGCCGCCGGGGTTGGTGGGGCGCCAGTTGCTGCCGATCGAGCATTTGATCTGCGCCACGCCGCGGTACCTGGCGGAGCACGGTACGCCGCAGCATCCCCATGATTTGCTGGAGCACAGTTGCATCTACCTGGGTGAGACGCCGGGGGATGCGCGCTGGAAGTTTCGCCAGGGCAGCAAGGCGGTGACGGTGGGCGTGCGCGGGCGGTATGCGGCGAATCACACAGGCGTGCGGCTGGATGCGGTATTGCAACATGTGGGGATTGGCAGCTTGCCGTATTTCACGGCGCGGCATGCGCTGGAAGCGGGGGAGGTGGTGCAGGTGCTGCCGGGGTGGGATTTCATTGCGTCGTACCACGGGGATGCGTGGCTACTGCATTCGCCGACGCGGTACCTGCCGCCGAAGTTGCGGGTGTTTATTGATTATCTGGTGGAGTGCATGGCCAAAGAGCCGACGCTGAAGAAACGGTAGGAATACAGTTTAAATGTGGGAGCGGGCTTGCTCGCGAATGCGGTGTATCAGTCACCTAAAATATTGACTGACACACCGCATTCGCGAGCAAGTCGAACCGTCGCACCGCCGCTCCCACATTTGATCTGCGTTAGCCCTGAAATCAGTGCTTGGGCTGGTCATTGGACATGGCCAACAACTGCTTTTCCTGGTTCCAGTCGAACGGTTCGTCGTTCTGTTCAGCTTCGAAGCGACGTTCTTCCAGGGCCTGGTACAGGTCCAGCTCGTCGTCGGGCATGAAGTGCAGGCAGTCGCCACCGAAGAACCACAGCAGATCGCGTGGCACCAGGTGAGCAATTTGCGGATAGCGCAGGATGACCTGGCTCATCATGTCCTGGCCCAGGTACTGGCTTTCGATCGGGTCGATGGGCAGCAAGGCGCGCAGTTCATCGAAGCGCTCCAGGAACAGGAGGTGGCTTTCCTCGGGAACCTGTTCGGCTTCGCCGACGGCAACCAGGATGCTGCGCAGGTGGTCGAGCAAGACGAGATGATCGGCAACGACGTTGGACACGAGATAAGTCCTCAAGAGCAAAACGGGCGCGAGAGTATATAGCTCGGTGCCTTGCCTCACAAATACGATTCCTTTTGACGAGTGGCTGTTGTTGTCAGGCAAGGCGCCGCGACGAGTCATAGCTTGCTATGGCGAGGAGCGGCAACGCAGCATGACGACAACAGACGCCGTCAAAAGGGATCAGTATTTGTGAGGCAGGGCACTCTACCCGTTTTTATATGACCGCTGGGATCAGCGGACTTTTCCCTCAGCCTGGCTCAGCTCTTCCTTGCTGAAATCATCCACGTCGATCACCTTGCGTCGCGCCGCTTCAGCGTCACGCAGGGTCTGCGCCTCGGCCGGTTGCAGCACGCCGGCATGCAGCGCGGCATCGATGGCGTGTTCGCCCGCGGTCGGTTTGACCTGGCCGCTCTTGAGGCCTTCGTGGAGTTTTTTCTGCAACGGATGGCTGTCGGCCAACAGGTCGTAGGCATGTTGCAGGGCGCCCACCGGATCTTCTGCAGACTGTGGGCGATAGCAGCCAGCCAGCACCGCTTCCAGGGTCGGGTCACCCTTGGCGCGACCAAGCACTGCGGCCACTTCGGCATCCAGCGCATCGGACGGGCCTTTATGACGGCGGCCGAACGGGAACACGATCACCCGCAACAGACAACCCAACACCTTGCTCGGGAAGTTGGTCAGCAGTTCATCCAGTGCACGCTCGGAGTGGCCAAGGCTCTCTTCCATAGCCCAGGCGAACAGCGGTTCCAGGTGGTCTGGCGAATCCAGGTCGTGATAACGCTTGAGTGCAGCCGATGCCAGGTACATGTGACTCAGCACATCACCAAGACGTGCCGACAGGCGTTCGCGTCGTTTCAACTCGCCGCCCAGCAGCATCATGCTCAGGTCCGCCAGCATCGCAAACGCCGCGGCCTGACGGTTGAGTGCGCGGAAATAGCCCTGGCTCAGGCTGTTGCCCGGAGCCTTTTCGAAGTGACCGAAACCGAGGTTCAACACCAGGGTGCTGGCGGCGTTGCCTACGGCAAAGCCGATGTGCTGCAGCAGCAGGCCGTCGAATTCCTTCAGCGCCTGGTCATGGTCTTCGCGACCGGCCAGGGCCATTTCCTTGAGCACGAACGGATGGCAACGAATCGCACCCTGGCCGAAGATCATCAGGTTGCGCGAGAGGATATTCGCGCCTTCCACGGTGATGAAGATCGGCGCGCCCTGCCAGCTGCGACCCAGGTAGTTGTTGGGGCCCATGATGATGCCCTTGCCGCCGTGCACGTCCATCGCGTGGCTGATGCATTCGCGGCCGCGTTCGGTCAGGTGGTACTTGAGGATCGCCGACAGTACCGAGGGTTTCTCCCCCAGGTCGACCGCGTTGGCGGTGAGCATCCGCGCGCTGTCCATCAGCCACGCGTTGCCGCCGATGCGGGCCAGGGCTTCCTGGATGCCTTCAAAGGCCGCCAGCGGTACGTTGAACTGCTCACGCACCTGGGCGTACTGGCCGGTCACCAGGCTGGTGAACTTGGCCGCGCCCGTTCCGACGGCAGGCAGGGAAATCGAACGGCCTACCGACAGGCAGTTCATCAGCATCATCCAGCCCTTGCCGAGCATTTCCTGGCCACCGATCAGGAATTCCAGCGGAATGAAAACATCCTTGCCGGAGTTGGGGCCGTTCATGAACGCGGCGCCCAGTGGCAGGTGGCGGCGGCCAATTTCAACGCCCGGGGTATCGGTGGGGATCAGCGCGAGGCTGATACCGAGGTCTTCTTTGTCGCCCAGCAGATGATCCGGGTCATGGGCCTTGAAGGCCAGGCCGAGCAAGGTCGCTACCGGGCCGAGGGTGATGTAGCGTTTTTCCCAGTTCAGGCGCAGGCCGAGGGTTTCCTTGCCTTCCCATTCGCCTTTGCAGATCACCCCGGTGTCGGGCATGGAGCCGG
Source organism: Pseudomonas sp. KK18 (assembly GCF_037094675.1). Lineage (NCBI taxonomy): Bacteria > Pseudomonadati > Pseudomonadota > Gammaproteobacteria > Pseudomonadales > Pseudomonadaceae > Pseudomonas > Pseudomonas sp. KK18. Next base: position 5,229,280 of record NZ_CP146605.1, on the reverse strand, counting down.
CATCGGAACCGGCCAGTGGGCCGGTCAGGGCAAAGCACGGGATATCGTCGCCACGGGCCAGGCGTGGCAGGTAATGGTTGCGTTGTTCATCGGTGCCGTAGTGCAGCAGCAATTCGGCCGGGCCCAGGGAGTTGGGGACCATGACCGTGGAGGCGAGGTCGCCGCTGCGGGTTGCCAGCTTCATCGCGACCTGGGAGTGGGCGTAGGCGGAGAAGCCTTTGCCGCCGAACTCCTTGGGGATGATCAGGGCAAAAAAGCCATGCTGCTTGATGTGTTCCCAGGCGGCGGGGGGCAGGTCCATGGCCTGGCCGATTTCCCAGTCGGTGACCATGGCGCACAGTTCTTCGGTAGGGCCGTCGATGAAGGCTTGTTCTTCTTCAGTCAGTTGCGCCTTGGGATAGGCCAGCAGCTTGTCCCAGTCGGGGCGGCCGCTGAACAGCTCGCCGTCCCACCACACGGTGCCGGCGTCGATGGCGTCGCGCTCGGTCTCGGACATCGGCGGCAGGACTTTCTGGAACCAGTTGAACAGCGGCGCGGTGAAGTACTTGCGGCGCAGGTCCGGCAGCAGCAGCGGGGCGGCTACCACGGCGATCAGTACCCAGAAGATCAGCAGCAACCAGCCTGGTGCGTGGCTGAAGGCGCCCATCGCCAACAGGTAGACGGCGACCACGCCGATGGCGGGCAGGGGCGCGATGCGCCGGTGCGCCAGGTAGGCAATGCCCACCACCAGAACCAGTATCCACAACAACAGCATATTCAATCCTCCGTGAAACCAGGTGCGAAATCACCTCAGAGCTTAGTCGGCATCCGAACAAGCGGGGTGACGAGGGTGTTACGTGGTGTGCCGGCAATGATCAGCACCAGGCGCCGACATTTGGCCGAATCGTCGTTATCCCAGGTGCATGCCTGTGGTTAGACTCAGGGCTTGCTCTCTGAGATTAACCTCATGAATGCGTACTTGAATCCCGGCCGCTTCATCGATAGTGACCACCCTGCGGTGGTGGAGTTCGCCGAAAAACATCGCGGTTCGAGTGCCGCACTCCGTGACCAGGCAGTCAGTCTTTACTACGCTGTGCGCGAGGCGGTGCGCTATAACCCCTATACCTTCAGTCGCGACCCGCAAACCCTCAGCGCGAGCTTCGCACTGGCGGCCGGCGAGAGTTATTGCGTGCCCAAGGCAACATTGCTGGCGGCGTGCGCAAGGCACTGCGGGATCCCGGCGCGCATCGGCCTGGCCGACGTGCGTAACCACCTCTCGACGCCCCGTTTGATCGAGCTGCTCAGAAGTGACGTATTTGCCATGCATGGCTATACCGAGTTGTATCTGGACGGCCGTTGGGTCAAGGCCACGCCGGCGTTCAATCAGCAACTGTGCGAACTGTTCGATGTGCCGCCGCTGGATTTCGATGGCGTTCATGACAGTGTTTTCCACGCCTTCAACCGCAAGGGCCAGCGCTCCATGGAGTACGTGGTGGACCATGGGCAATTTGCCGAGGTGCCCGAGGAATTCTTCTTCGCCCACATCCAGAAATGTTACCCGCACCTGTTTGGCGAGCAGATGCCGATCCTGCTGGGGGACATGCAGAGTGATTTAAGCCGAACGTGATCCGGCGTATGCTGCCCCGGCATTCATCCAACCATCTTTTTCAAAATCGGGGCGGTCATGCTGAAAATCTGGGGTCGTAAAAATTCGTCAAATGTCAGGAAAGCACTGTGGTGCGCCGAGGAGCTCGGCCTGGACTATGAGGCAATTGATGCGGGCGGGGCTTTTGGTGTGGTCGACACGCCGCAATACCGCGCGCTGAACCCCAATGGCCGGGTGCCGATGATTGAAGATGGCGATTTTGTGCTGTGGGAATCCAACACCATCGTGCGCTACCTGGCCGCCAAACATGCGCCGGATTCGAACTGGTACCCCAGCGAGCTGCAAGCCCGGGCCAACGCTGAAAAGTGGATGGACTGGACCACCTCGACCCTGGCCGAACCGTTCAAGACCGTGTTCTGGGGCGTGCTGCGAACCCCGGCTGAAAAACAGAACTGGGACACCATCAACGCCGGTCGCCAGGCCTGCATCGATGTTTTGCAGACGGTGGATCAGGCCTTGGCCACGCAACCTTACCTGTCCGGCAGCGAGATCGGCATGGGCGATATTCCCTTGGGCAGCTTCATTTATGCCTGGTTCGAAATGCCCATCGAACGCCCGTCGATGCCTAACCTGGAAGCCTGGTACCAGCGGCTGCGCCAGCGTCCGGCCTATCAGAAATCGGTCATGACCGCGTTGACCTGATACCGACTATTAATACGGGTTACTGTACTTGTGCGGCGCGGACAAGCACCATGCTTGTCACGCGCAGCCGTTGTATTCCGTGCGGTCTGCCCTCATGTAACAATTCTATTCCTCTTCTTTGGTGCGTAATCCGATATGAGTTCCGCTCTGTCCATCCGGCAGCTAACCAAAACCTACGGCAACGGTTTCCAGGCCCTGAGTGGTATCGATCTGGACGTCGCCGAAGGTGATTTCTTCGCCTTGCTCGGCCCCAATGGCGCCGGCAAATCCACCACCATCGGGATTCTCTCGACCCTGGTCAACAAGACCACCGGTACGGTGAATATCTTTGGCAACGACCTGGACAAATCCCCGGCGGCGCTCAAGCGCAGCATCGGCGTGGTGCCCCAGGAGTTCAACTTCAACCAGTTTGAAAAGACCTTCGACATCGTCGTGACCCAGGCCGGTTACTACGGCATCCCGCCGAAGATCGCCAAGGAACGCGCCGAGCAATACCTCACGCAACTGGGCTTGTGGGACAAGCGCGACGTGCCTTCGCGTTCCCTGTCCGGGGGCATGAAGCGCCGCTTGATGATCGCTCGCGCCCTGGTTCACGAACCGCGCCTGCTGATCCTCGACGAGCCGACGGCGGGCGTGGACATCGAGCTGCGTCGTTCGATGTGGACGTTTCTCACCGAGCTGAACCAGAAAGGCATCACCATCATCCTCACCACGCACTACCTGGAAGAGGCTGAGCAGCTGTGCCGCAACATCGGCATCATCGACCACGGCACCATTGTCGAAAACACCAGCATGCGTAATTTGCTGAGCCAGTTGCACGTCGAGACCTTCCTGCTCGACCTGAAAAACGACATGACGGTTGCGCCCCAGTTGATCGGCTACCCGAATCGCCTGGTGGACAGCCACACCCTGGAAGTCCAGGTGGACAAAGCCGTGGGCATCACCGCGCTGTTTGGCCAACTGGCTACCCAGAACATCGAGGTGCTGAGCCTGCGTAACAAAACCAATCGCCTTGAGGAGTTGTTTGTGTCCCTGGTGGAGAAAAATCTGGCGAAGGTGGCGGTATGAGTTCGGAACTGCAACCCAACCTTGTCGCGCTGCAGACCATCGTTTATCGCGAAGTGAAGCGCTTTACCCGGATCTGGCCGCAGACCTTGCTGCCGCCGGCGATCACCATGGTTTTGTACTTCGTGATCTTCGGTAACCTGATTGGTCGGCAGATTGGTGATATGGGTGGATTCACCTATATGGAGTACATCGTGCCGGGGTTGATCATGATGTCGGTGATTACCAACTCCTACGGCAACGTGGTGTCGAGCTTTTTTGGCAGCAAGTTCCAGCGGTCCATCGAGGAATTGATGGTGTCGCCGGTGTCGCCTCATACGATTTTGATCGGCTACACCCTGGGCGGTGTGCTGCGCGGGTTGATGGTTGGGGTGATTGTGACGTTGCTGTCGCTGTTCTTTACCCATTTGCAGGTGCATCACCTCGGGATCACCCTGTTGGTGGTGGTGCTGACGGCGACTATCTTTTCGTTGCTGGGGTTCATCAATGCGGTGTTTGCGCGCAACTTTGATGATATTTCGATTATTCCGACGTTTGTTCTTACGCCGCTGACGTATCTGGGTGGGGTGTTTTATTCGATCACCTTGCTGCCGCCGTTCTGGCAGACGGTGTCGTTGGCTAACCCGGTGTTGCATATGGTTAACGCGTTTCGCTATGGGATCCTGGGCGTTTCGGACATCAAGATCAGTGTGGCGATCACCTTTATGCTGGTGGCGACTGTGGTGCTGTATGTGGGGTGTGCGCGGTTGCTGGTGAGTGGGCGTGGAATGCGCACCTAAGCGTTGATATGTAATGAGAAACGGCCTCCAGATGAGGCCGTTTTTTTTGGCGATTGGTTTGAGTACATATCCGTTTTTTCGGTAACGGCCACCTATGGTTCCGCTCTTACAGCGGCTCACTTTGGAAAAGCCCCAAAGTAAGCAAAGGGCTCTGCCCCGCCTGTCGGCGCCTCGCTGTGGCTCGGCGTTCCCTCACTCCGGCATTGCTCCGCGGGCCGCCGCGACGGGCCATCCATGGCCCGGCGCGGCTAAACCGGCGTCCTGCCGGTTTACCCGCTCCGCAATACCTGCGTTCGGCCTCGGGCTTATTGGGGCAGTCAGATCAAGATCAAAAGCAAGAGCACAGCGGCCTCCCGGCCGGCTTGAGTGTTGAAAAGCAAAAGCAAAGACCAAAGCGAAAACAAATCTGCTTTTCTGTGGGAGCGGGCTTGCTCGCGAAAAACCTGAGAGCGCCGCGTTCATCCAGAATGCCCGCGTCATCGTTAACGACCTTCGCGAGCAAGCCCGCTCCCACATTTTTTGGACCGTGCCGGCTTTAGATTTTGATTTGGCTTTTGCTCTTCAACACTCAAGCCGGCCGGGAGGCCGCTGTGCTTTTGATCTGCTTTTGATCTTGATCTTAGGCGCCCCGTTAAACCACGCTGGCTGAACGCAGGCTTTGGAGCGTGGGTAACCTGGCAGGACGCCAGGTTAGCCGTCCTGGGCCAAGGATGGCCCATGACGGCGGCCCACGGTCCAAAGCCGGAGTGAGGGCACACCGAGCCTAGGCGAGGTGCCGAGTGGTGGGGCAAGAGCGTTTTGCTTACTTTTGCGCTTTTCAAAAGTGAGCCGCTGTAAGAGCGGAACCCATATCAGCAACAACCCAAATAACGGATATACACCCAAACCCAAACCCAAACCCACAAACCACCTTACGGCAGCAAAGCCAACTCAATCAGCTCATGCAGTTCTTCAACCTCAAGCGGCGCGGTAGAAAACAGATTACGAAAAACGGTTGGCGCAACGATCAAATTGATCAGCCGATCCACGCTGGGAAGTGTCCCGGCGTCGTCGGTGTACCGATCCAGGATCGTCTCCAACTGCCCGGTGAGAATCCCCACGCAATACCCCGGCGCCTGACTGCATTGCACATCACGCATCATCTCGCGGCCAAGGTCCGAGCTCATCTCATCGCGGTATTGCTCACCCCAGGCCCGCAGGTCTCCGCGCAGGCTGCCGGTATCAGCCGGCTCACTGTCCGGGCGCAGACGGGCCATCGCAACATCGGCCAGCAGCGCCGCCAAGTCACCCCAGCGCCGGTAGATGGTCGAAGGCGTCACTCCGGCGCGCGTGGCTATCTGCGGCACGGTCACGCTGGAACGGTCCTGCTCTTCGAGCAATTCACGCACCGCCGAATGCACTGATTCCTGGACCCGGGCACTACGGCCCCCCGGGCGGAGGCCTTCTTTTATCGCCATGCGTAAAACCTTAACACAAAGAATTTGCTTTAAGCGCCATCCGGTAGCACACTCCGCAAAAGCAAAATATTAGCTTTAGCGGAGCGTGCCCATGTCCAGCGTTACTTCTCATCGTTCCAGCCTGGTGTTTCTGGCGATCACCTTGCTGACGTTTCTCGCCGCCTCCAGCGCGCCGACCCCGTTGTACCACCTCTATCAAGAGGGCCTGCACTTTTCGGCGGCGATGTTGACCCTGGTATTTGGCATTTACGCCTTGAGCCTGCTGGCTGCATTGCTGACCGTGGGTTCACTGTCGGACCACCTGGGGCGCAAGCCGGTAATTTTTGCCGCGCTGCTCCTCGATATGCTGGCGATGCTGCTGTTTATCAATGCCGACAGCGTCGGCTGGCTGATTGCCGCCCGCACGGTACAAGGCTTTGCCACCGGCATGGCCACCGCCGTACTGGGCGCCGCATTGCTCGACACCGACCGCCAGCAAGGCCCGCTGATCAACAGCGTAGCGCCTTTGCTGGGCATGGCCTGCGGGGCCATGGGCTGCAGCCTGCTGGTGGAGTTCGCGCCGATGCCGACCACGTTGATTTACTGGACCCTGCTCGGGTTGATGATCCTGCAGGCATTGTACGTCTGGCGCCTGCCGGAGACAGTCAGCCGGATTCCGGGGGCCCTGGCCTCGCTATGGCCCACCTTGCATGTACCGCCCCAGGCCCGACGCGCCTTGTGGATCTCGTTGCCGGTAGACGTAGCCGTATGGGCCATGGGCGGTTTTTATCTGTCCCTGGCGCCCTCGCTGGTGCGGGCGGCGACCGGGTCCACCTCGAACCTGATCGGCGGCGGGCTGGTGGCGGTGTTGACGCTGAGCGGTGCGGTGATGATTTTCAGCCTGCGCAACCGCCCGGCGGACAAAGTCCTGCGGTTGGGCGCCGTGCTGCTGGCGGTGGGTGTTGCGCTGATCCTCACGGCCGTCCACAGCGCCAGCCTGCCGCTGTTCTTCATTGCCACGCTGATCGCCGGCGGTGGTTTTGGCTCGGGATTCCTCGGTGCGCTGCGCAGTGTTTTGCCGTTGGCCTTGCCCCATGAGCGGGCGGGCTTGATGTCGGCGTTCTATGTGCTGAGTTACCTGGCGTTCTGTGTGCCGTCGCTGTTGGCGGGCAACTTGACGCGCACCTTCGGTTTGATCGCCACCACCGACGGTTATGGCGTGGTGCTGATCGTATTGGCACTCGGCGCGTTGGTGGCGTTGCTAATGCAGGATTTGGCGAAGAGCAGGGCGACGGCGGGTAATTGATTCGGTAATAATTCGTCACCCTTACGCCTTGGGATTCACCCATGAAGATCATCCGCAGCAAAGAATTCACCGGCAGCCGCGCCTGGGAGGCGCTGGACATCGCCAATATGAACGGCATCACCACCCGTTTGCATTGGACCGACCAGCCGTATCGCTGGCACGTGAATGACGGCGAAGAGGTGTTCGTGGTGCTTGATGGCCAGGTGCAGATGCACTATCGCGAAAACGGCAGCGAACAGATGGCCTTGCTTCAGGTAGGCGACATCTTCTACGCCAGTGTCGGCACCGAGCATGTGGCCCATCCACAGGGCCCGGCACGGATTCTGGTGATTGAAACCGAAGGCAGCGTTTAATCACATATCTACGAAACAGATAACAGTTAGAGATATTACCCGTTATATAGATATTCGATTCGGTTCTACCATGGTCTCAACCTCATGCGAGGAAGAGGACTACACCATGACTTGCCCGAATACGCTTCACAGCAGCTTGAAACCCTTCAGTCACCTGACCCGTCCCCGGGAAGTGATTCGCCAGTTCACCCCCAACTGGTTTGCCGCCACCATGGGCACCGGGGTGCTGGCGTTGGCGCTGGCGCAATTGCCGGTCAACCTGGCGGGGCTGCACGCCGTGGCCGAAGGGCTGTGGCTGTTTACCATTGGCCTGTTTGTGCTGTTCAGCGTGCTGTATGCGGCGCGCTGGGTGATGTTTTTCCACGAGGCCCGGCGCATTTTCGGGCACTCCACGGTGTCGATGTTCTTCGGCACCATCCCCATGGGCCTGGCGACCATTATCAACGGCTTCCTGCTGTTCGGCGTGCCGCGCTGGGGGGGTGGCGTGGTGCAACTGGCCGAGGTGCTGTGGTGGCTCGACGTCGCGATGGCCCTGGCCTGCGGGGTGCTGATCCCGTTCATGATGTTCACCCGTCAGGAACACAGCATCGACCAGATGACTGCCGTGTGGCTGTTGCCGGTGGTGGCCGCGGAAGTCGCCGCCGCCAGCGGTGGCCTGCTGGCGCCGCACCTGGCCGACGCCCATTCGCAACTGGTGATGCTGGTGACCAGCTACGTGCTGTGGGCGTTTTCCCTGCCGGTGGCGTTCAGCATCCTGACCATCCTGATGCTGCGCATGGCCCTGCATAAACTGCCACACGCCAATATGGCCGCGTCGAGCTGGCTGGCTCTAGGTCCCATCGGCACCGGTGCCCTGGGCATGCTGGTACTGGGCGGTGATGCACCTGCCATCTTTGCCGCCAACGGTCTGCCCGGCGTCGGTGAGATGGCCAACGGCATCGGCCTGGTCGCAGGCATCACCCTGTGGGGCTTCGGCTTGTGGTGGATGCTGATCGCGGTGCTGATCACCCTGCGTTACCTGCGGGCCGGTATCCCGTTCAACCTTGGCTGGTGGGGCTTCACCTTTCCGTTGGGCGTGTACTCGCTGGCCACGCTGAAACTGGCGAGCACCTTGCACCTGGGTTTTTTCAGCATCGTTGGTTGCGTGTTGGTGGCGGCGCTGGCGCTGATGTGGCTGATTGTCGCCAAGCGCACGGTGCAGGGCGCCTATAAAGGCGAGCTTTTTGTATCGCCGTGCATTGCAGGACTAGCGAATAAGTAAGCAGGATTAGGTAAAGTCGTGGCCTGGAAAAACCAATAACAGCCTTCAGGCCACGCAGGAACACGGACGATGAGCCACCCCTCGCAATTCACTTTGCTGCGCAAACGGCGTTTCCTGCCGTTCTTCATTACCCAGTCCCTTGGTGCGTTCAACGACAATATATTCAAGCAGTCGTTGATCCTGGCGATTCTCTACAAGCTGACCATCGAGGGCGACCGCTCGATCTGGGTCAATCTCTGCGCGTTGCTGTTTATCCTGCCGTTCTTCCTGTTCTCGGCCCTGGCCGGGCAATTTGGCGAGAAGTTCAACAAGGACGCGCTGATCCGGGTGATCAAGATCGGCGAAATCGTGATCATGTCCGTGGGCGCGGTGGGTTTCATGTTCAACCACCTGGAGCTGATGCTGCTGGCGCTGTTTGCCATGGGCACGCACTCGGCGCTGTTCGGGCCGGTGAAGTACTCGATCATGCCCCAGGCCCTGCACGAAGATGAGCTGGTGGGCGGCAATGGCCTGGTGGAAATGGGCACGTTCCTCGCGATCCTCGCGGGCACCATTGGCGCCGGGATCATGATGTCGTCCACCCATTACGCGCCGGTGGTCTCGACGGCCATCGTCGGCATTGCGGTGCTGGGCTACCTGGCCAGCCGCAGCATTCCGCGCGCGGCGGCGTCCAGCCCCGAGATGCGCCTGAACTGGAATATCTTCAGTCAGTCCTGGGCCACCTTGAAGCTCGGCCTGGGGCAGACACCGGCGGTGTCGCGCTCGATTGTCGGCAACTCGTGGTTCTGGTTTGTCGGCGCGATCTACCTGACGCAAATCCCGGCCTACGCCAAGGAATGGATGTACGGCGACGAGACTGTGGTAACGCTGATCCTCACGGTGTTCTCGGTGGGCATCGCACTGGGTTCGATGCTGTGCGAAAAGCTCTCCGGGCGCAAAGTCGAGATCGGCCTGGTGCCGTTCGGCTCGTTCGGTTTGACCGTGTTCGGCCTGCTGTTGTGGTGGCATTCCGGCGGCTTCCCGCAGAACGTCCAGGCCAACGACTGGATCGCCGTGCTGAGTTACGGCCAGGCGTGGTGGGTGTTGTTCGATATCCTCGGCCTTGGCGTATTCGGCGGCTTCTATATCGTGCCGCTGTACGCGTTGATTCAGTCGCGTACCGCCGAGAACGAGCGGGCGCGGGTGATCGCGGCCAACAACATTCTCAATGCGCTGTTCATGGTGGTCTCGGCGATCGTCTCGATCCTGCTGCTGAGCGTGGCCAAGCTGTCGATTCCCGAGCTGTTCCTGGTGGTGTCGCTGCTGAACATCGCGGTCAACACCTACATCTTCAAGATCGTGCCCGAGTTCACCATGCGTTTCATGATCTGGCTGCTCAGCCATTCCATGTACCGCGTCGAGCACAAGAACCTCGAGCTGATCCCAGACGAGGGCGCGGCGTTGCTAGTGTGCAATCACGTGTCGTTTGTCGATGCGCTGTTGATTGCCGGTTCGGTGCGTCGGCCGATTCGTTTTGTCATGTACTACAAGATCTACAACCTGCCGGTTTTGAACTTTATCTTCCGCACTGCCGGGGCGATTCCGATTGCCGGGCGGCATGAGGACATCCAGATCTACGAAAAGGCCTTCCAGCGGATTGCCCACTACCTTAAGGACGGCGAGCTGGTGTGCATCTTCCCGGAAGGTAAATTGACCTCCGATGGCGAGATGAACGAGTTCCGAAGCGGCGTGACGCGGATTCTTGGAGAGACGCCGGTGCCGGTGATTCCGATGGCGTTGCAGGGGTTGTGGGGGAGTTTTTTCAGTCGCGATCCGAACAAGGGCTTCTTCCACCGGATCTGGTCGCGAGTGACCCTGGTGGCCGGCGCGCCGGTAACGGTGGAGGCGGCGACGCCCGAGGCGTTGCATGGGGTGGTGGGGGAATTGCGCGGGAGTGTCAGGTAGTTTTTTGGTGTATTTGAGGGCCTCTTCGCGAGCAAGCCCGCTCCCACACTTGGAATGCATTCCAAATGTGGGAGCGGGCTTGCTCGCGAAGGCGGTAGTGGCCTAAGCGCTGATCTTGAGCCCAATAAGCCCGCAGATAATCAACGCCACACTGGCCAGTCGAAACAACGCCATGGATTCCCCGAACAGGATAATCCCGGCAATCACCGTGCCCACTGCACCGACACCGGTCCAGATGGCATAGGCGGTACCCAGTGGCAGTTCCTTCATGGCCAGCCCCAGCAACCCGAGGCTGACGGCCATGGCGGCAATCGTCAGGGCCGTGGGCAGTGGCTTGCTGAAACCGTCGGTGTATTTCAGTCCGACGGCCCAGCCGACTTCAAACAGTCCGGCAAAAAACAGAATGATCCAGGACATGGTGACCTTCCTTTATAGAAGTGGGGTCGTCCCCGGATTAAGCGCTTGATTGCGTCGCAGGGTCGTCCCCGCGAAGCCCGGTAGATTGCCGAATATTGATCAGGTGATCAAGTTTCGGACTTGCCCGCCAACAATTCGCGGTCTTCCTTTTCGCTCATCCGCCGGAAGTACGTAGCCAGGAGTGCCCCGGAAATATTGTGCCAGACGCTGAACAGCGCACTCGGCACTGCGGCTAGCGGTGAGAAGTGTGCACTTGCCAGTGCGGCGCCCAAGCCGGAGTTCTGCATGCCCACTTCCAGCGACAGGGATTTGCGTTGTGCCAGCGGCAGCCCGAACACACGGCCGGTGAAATAGCCCAGCAGGAAGCCAAAGGTGTTATGCAGGATCACCACCGCCATGATCAACAGGCCCGACTCGGCAATCTTCGCCTGGCTGGCCGCCACCACGGCGGCGACAATCGCCACGATGCTGACCACCGACACCAGCGGCAACACCTCGACCGCATGCCGTACCCGGGCGCCCAGCAAGCGCTGCGCCACCACGCCCAACACGATCGGCAGCAGTACCACTTGCAGGATCGACCAGAACAACTCCATGAACGACACCGGCAACCAGGCCGAGGCCAGCAGCCAGATCAGCGCGGGCGTCAGCAGCGGAGCGAGGAGGGTGGTGACGGCTGCAATGGCCACCGACAGGGCCAGGTCGCCTCGGGCCAGCCAGGTCATGACGTTGGACGACGTGCCGCTCGGGCAGCAGCCGACGAGGATCACACCGACGGCAATTTCCGGTGGCAGGTGAAAGACCTGGCACAGCAGCCAGGCCACGCCGGGCATGATCACGAAATGCGCGACCACACCCAATGCCACGCGCCACGGATGGCGCGCGACTTCAGCGAAATCTTCAAGTTTGAGGGTCAGCCCCATGCCGAACATTACCAGGCCCAACAGCGGCACGATGGCGCCTTTGAGGCCGAGAAACCAGGCGGGTTGCAGGAACGCAACCACGGCAAAAATCAGCACCCAGTAGGCGAAGGTATTGCCGACGAAACGGCTCAAGGCGGCGAGTGCACGCATGGGGTTGGTCCTTGTTATTCGATTTTGGAAGTGCGCATGCGATCAAATGTGGGAGCGGGCTTGCTCGCGAATGCGGTGTGTCAGCCAGGAAGATATCAACTGAAAGGACGCATTCGCGAGCAAGCCCGCTCCCACATTTTGATCTTCACAAGGCTTTAGATACCTTGTGGGGTTTCTTCGCCACCCAGTGCCTCAACCAACGCCGGCAGGAAGTCGCCAAACGTCAGCATCATCAGGGTAAAGCTGGCGTCCTGCTGGCCCAGTGCTTCGTCGCCGCCGTCCTGTTCAGCCTGATCCTGCAGCAGGTCTTCGAACTTCAGGCGCTTGACGGTCATTTTGTCGTCCAGCATGAAGGACAGCTTGTCCTGCCAAGCCAGGGACAACTGGGTCACGACTTTGCCGGTGGTCAGGTGCAGCTGGATCTCTTCGCCGGTCAGGTCCTGGCGTTTGCAGCGCACGATGCCGCCGTCTTCGTGGGTGTCGCGCAGTTCGCATTCGTCGAGGACGAAGAAGTCATCGGCCGGTTTCTGGGTGGTGACCCAGTCGGTCATGATGGCGGTTGGCGCGGTTTTCACGGTCAGCGGACGTACCGGCAGGGTGCCGATCACTTCACGCAGGGTGGACAGCAGGTCTTCGGCACGTTTCGGGCTGGCGGAGTTCACCAGGATCAGGCCTTGTTTCGGCGCGATGGCGGCGAAGGTCGACGAGCGACGGATGAACGCGCGCGGCAGGAAGGCCTGGATGATTTCATCCTTGATCTGGTCGCGTTCCTTTTTGTAGACCTTGCGCATTTGCTCGGCTTCGATCTCTTCGACCTTTTCCTTCACCGCATCACGCACCACGCTACCCGGCAGGATACGTTCTTCCTTGCGCGCAGCGATCAGCAGGAAATCACCGCTGACGTGCACCAGTGGCGCGTCTTCGCCTTTACCGAAAGGGGCGACGAAACCGTAAGTGGTCAATTCCTGGCTTGCACAAGGGCGCGCCAGTTTGGTGGCCAGTGCAGTTTCCAACGCCTCGGCATCAACAGGCAGATCTTGGGTCAGGCGATAGATAAGCAGGTTTTTGAACCACATGGGGTGAGTCTCTCCTTATATACAAAGGGGGGCATTATTCTCCTCATGGCGTCATAGGCCAACCCTCGCTAAGCCATTGGAAGGCCTGAAAAAAATTATTTAAGAAAGTGCTTGCCAGACCATGGGTCGCTCCGTAGAATGCGCGCCACACCGAAAGTGAAGGGTGATTAGCTCAGCTGGGAGAGCGTCTGCCTTACAAGCAGAATGTCGGCGGTTCGATCCCGTCATCACCCACCATTCGCTTTATGTGTTACGCGCAGCGGTAGTTCAGTCGGTTAGAATACCGGCCTGTCACGCCGGGGGTCGCGGGTTCGAGTCCCGTCCGCTGCGCCATATTTGCTTCCACTAAGGCCCACTGAACGCCTGGAAGCTACGGAAATAGCGGCCTTGAGCCGCTTTTTTCGTTTTCTGAATTCCACTGGAATCCATCTCCAGCCACGGTTTTTAAGTACACATTTAAGTACACCGCTGGCACAGCCTTTTACGATTCCTTACGCATCAATTTTCGTATTGGTCCGTCTACCGCTGGGTTGTATTCCCCTCCTTGATGCAAAAGGAGGTGTCTGATGGCTCTGACAGATACAGCGATCAAGCAAGCCAAGCCCGCCAGCAAGCCTTATACGTTAACTGATGGGGATGGCTTATCTCTGCAAGTGCCCACGACGGGTTCGAAGCGCTGGCATTTCCGTTTCTATTGGCATGACAAGCAATTGCGTATTTCCCTTGGCATCTATCCCGACGTCAGTCTCAAGGAGGCTCGCCAGCGGAGAGAGGCTGCACGTGCGCTGGTGGCCAACAATATCGATCCCCGCTCACATCGTCGCGCCGAGCGCCAAAAAGCCTCTCACGCCGCCAACAACACGTTTGAAGCGGTTGCTGGTCGCTGGCATGAGTTCCGAAGTAAAAAGCTGACGAAAAGTAAGAAGGGCAGTGCAGGGCAAGCGAGCAAATACCTGAAGAAGGACATGCTGCCGTGTTTGGGCGATCTTCCGATCTCAGATATTTCTCGTGGTGACGTGCTGGAGCTCATTAGGCGAATTGAGCGCAGAGGGGCGCTGGTCTCTGCTCGGAAGGTGCGCACCTGGCTCAACCAGATCTTCCGTTTTGCCATGGCGGAAGGGCTCGTTGATGTGAACCCAGCAGCAGATCTTGATATCGTTGCCGAGACGCCGCGGCCAGTTCGCCATAATCCCTTCCTCCAGGTAAATGAACTTCCAGGACTGCTCAGGACCGTAACCCACTATGGGTGTGCAGAAGCGACACGGCTTGGTATTCGTCTATTGCTGTTGACAGGGGTACGTACAGGAGAGCTACGGGCGGCGACGCCAGACCAATTCGACCTCGACAAGGGGATCTGGCTGGTGCCGCCGGAGGGTGTCAAGCAACTCCGGAGTCGTGTTCGAACCCAGGGGAATGAGATCCCACCTTATGTGGTTCCGCTGTCTACCCAAGCAATTGCAATTGTGCAGCGGCTGATGCAGTTAAGGGCGCGCGGTGCGCGGTATCTGCTGGTTCACCGATACGAACCGCAGGAAATGATCAGTGAAAATACCCTTAACACCGCGATTAGCCGTATGGGTTACAAAGGAAGGCTCACCGGTCATGGCATCAGGGCTACCATCTCCACGGCGCTTAACGAGGTTGGCTTTGTAGAAGAGTGGATTGAGGCGCAGCTTTCACACGCTGATACCAACCAAATTCGGGCTGCATACAATCATGCAGAATACGTCGAGCCGAGACGTAGGATGATGCAATATTGGGCGGATTTATTAGATGCCCTAGAGGTCGGCTTTGCTCCACCTAGGCCAGAAGCATACATGGCGCAGAGCGGTCGACGTTCAATGGATTTTCTGAACGCGCAGCAGGAGTCTGCCGGTGATGGTATGGGGTGCTAGGGGTAGAGTGTTCGAATCACTCCGTCCCGACCATATTATTCAATGACTTAGCCCGGTTCGGAAACCACCGGGCTTTGTTGTTTCTGGGATTTGATCATTTTGGTCACCGTTGGGTCACCGTTAGCAAAAAGCTCTTAAAGGGCCATTCGGGGCTTCGTCGCGTTGAAACCTGTCAAGTCTGATCAGTTCTGATTGTATTGGCTGCGATCTTTTCCTTTTCGCGAATTTTCTATTGGGGGGGCTAGCTGACATCGACACGACTAGCTGTCTTCAGATTTTTTCTGATCACCACCAGAAGGATATGACAAATTAGGGCGAGGCCGATCACCAACTGCTTACGGTGGATGTTTTCGTCCTGCAGCTGGCAGAGTTCCCGTGCCTGTCGCAGCAGTGAGGGCGGGTGGAGCCAGTCAGATGGTCTCAGGAGGCAGGGCAAGCGTGAACCCATCACGTCGCATTGCTTGAGCTGAGATCGTCGCATGATAAGCGTTGTGGGAGGTCGATTTTTCTGGTGTTCGGAGGCAGGCCCGAACCGGGTAGTCAGGCAAAGCTCGAAGCGACTGGCAAAGTAAGCTTTCTCGAGGCTCGTCACATTGAATAGATTCGATGTAGATGTGCGCCCATCCATCGTTAGTGCATGTAATGGCTGAGGCTATGGGCGCTTAAAGTAAAGCGCCCGGTGAAAACTTCCTTTTAACTACTCATTTTCATCTACGGCTACACTGAAGCTGAGGTCTTTTATCATTAGCGCGCCTGGAGTTACACATTCAGTGGCGTTAATAAATAGCTTGCCAGTGCTGAAGTGTTGGGTGTACTCCACCCTCCATGTGAAGAGCTGCTTTTCTTCGGTGTTTTCACCCCGCGATATAGCGAAGAACGAAGTTTCGAATTCGACGTCGTCCTCATCATAGGCTTGTTGACTTGTCTGAACAGTATCACCTTGCTTCAAGGTGTCGGAGTCAACTCGAAACTCCTCATTTTGAAGGCTAATCACGGCCTCACCCACACTTTCGATGTAAAACGCCATCCGATTTCACTCCTTGGTTAGAGTGGAATTGTAATGGTGAATCAATGGATCAAGCCAGTATTTCGAAAACTGGTACTCAAGCCGGTCTGTCCCTGATCAGTCGGGGGCAGATGTCGGCTTTTGGCAAAGCCGACATTTGGACAACCATCGTCAACAGTCTTACTAATCAGAAACCGGCTAACCCTTGAGCCGATCCTGCCGCTAGAGACCGAGCTCATCCATTGCAAGGAGCAACTTGGCACCCTGTATGATCCGGTCAGTAGCATCTATGCCGTTTTCCTGTGGCACTCGATATATCTGGTCACTGCCGATGTTGAAGCTTGCACGTAAGTCCTCCATATTCCGTGCGAGTTCAGGGTCGTCAGGTAAGTTTTCGAGTTTCCATCCGTCGTCGACACTTTCGATGGTGACAGTACCACCCGTTCGTTCCAGCCCGCGACGCAGGGTTTCGTATCCATAAAACCAGAGGTTGTTGTCTGGAACCTTCAAGCCGCTCGTGGTCGCCACCGCCGAGAGATAGGGGTCGCGGTAGTAACTGCGCATGACTGTCTTGTCCAGCATGCAAATGCTGTAGCCACGTTGGCTGATGGCATAGCGGCCCGAGTTACCTTCACGCATGCGCGGGTACTTGACCAGGTAATAACGCCAGTCCAGCACGTGGTCGCGTTCGCACGCGGTGAGGAACGCCTGCTGAATCTCTTTGAGTACGGCGAGATCGTTACCGCTTTGCGCGACCTGATCGAGTAGTTCGGTAAGGGGTTGTACCAACTCGGGACTCTTTCTGCTCGCAAGCAGATCCCGCCAGACTGCTTCACTGCGCGGCGAGCCGAAATCGAAAAATCGGTAGCCGCCATAACGATCCTGCTTGCGCGAATAATCGCCCAGCGAGAGCAGTGCGCCGGTCAACTGTGGCCAACAGTGAGCATCTTCGAACAAGGTAAGAAACGCTAAGGCACGTTGGGCAAAAATTGCAGGGTCCAGAGCTGGGTCGAGGTCGAACACGGCCAGTGCGCCGTGCAGCACGCTGTTGTCTTCCAGTTGGTAGACCGCTTTTCGCAGCGACGGGTGGGCGGCAAGTAGGTTGATCTTGTCCTTTTCGTTCGCGATCTGCTTCTGATTGAAGGTCGATACGCCGTCCAGGGTTCCGTCGACTATGACACGGCGTACATCTTCCAATAAGGCGGGCATGTTCTGGGCGCGCATCTCACCGCCACCGGACGCTTCGATCAGGTTGCGCACGATACGTAACTGTTCAGGGAAATCAGCGGTGTTGTGCATGCGATGCAGCAGCACTGCGTAGAGCAGAAGGCTATGAGCCTGACTCCACTCGGAATCCCCGTAATGCCGGCAGCAACCACCGAAGAGGTCGATGCGGCTCTGGCCGGGCTGGGTGCGCAGAGGATTGAACAGCAGCAGGGCCGATGGGGATCGAGCGTCGGCTGCACGCAGCCAGGTGTTGAAGGCATCACTCGTGTCCAGGTCGACCCAGATATCGAAGGCTGCAAACAGGTAGTTCAGGTGCTCGACCGCCTTCGCTTGGTCGCTGGCAAACAGGCTTTGTGCCAACTGATCGAGGCTGGCCTTGCTGTCGGCGCGATTACCCTCGCGCCAGGCGCAAAGGTCAAACACAAAACGGAAGTAGCGCATGAATTGATCATCAATAAGCTGATCAGCGTCCTTGTAAGCCCAGATGACGTCCGTCCACACGGTATCAACCCTGTGTGCGAAATCGTCGGCTTGTGCAGGACAGGCGCTTTTGAGCAACGTCTCGAAATGCGCTTTGAAGTTTTCGAACGGCGTCAGCGGCTTGCCGCGAGAGTTCATCTTGATATAGAGATCGTCATTGAGCTTGTTCTTCACCACCGGCAGCAGGTGGAAGCTGATTGCCGGATGGTCGGTCGCGGCAAGACGTTCCCAGGCAGCAGCGAATGCTTCGCTGCTGGCGCTGGCAAAACGCTGTTCCAGCGCCTGCAGCATGACCAGCATGGCTCGGATACTGGAGTCATGTTGCCACCCGTGAAAATACCAGGGCTGATCGACAATCCAACCCTTCAAATCGGTCTCGCCGGCGGGTGGTCGATAGTTGGCCAATGCCTCGCAGAACTGTCGGGCACTGGCGCGGGTGGCGTAGGTGAAGTTGCGCCATGCTTGCCCTTCGATGGGCTCGCCGGCCTGCCAGCTCAGGTACCAGTGCAGCAGGAACAGCGTGGTCAGGCGTTGTTGGCCATCCAGGGGATAGAGGGTGCCGTCCACGACATCGCCATAGATGA
Organism: Pseudomonas sp. KK18; assembly: GCF_037094675.1. Taxonomy (NCBI): domain Bacteria; kingdom Pseudomonadati; phylum Pseudomonadota; class Gammaproteobacteria; order Pseudomonadales; family Pseudomonadaceae; genus Pseudomonas; species Pseudomonas sp. KK18. The sequence continues at coordinate 5,211,091 of NZ_CP146605.1, read as the reverse complement.
AATCCAGGCTGATGGGACGGTCGTCATGCATGACGGCATCATGCAAGGCGTCGACGAAGTCCTTGCGGATTCGCTCCACCGATGCGCCATGACGGCCTTGTGCATAGTCGCGCTGGATCAGCGGGATTTCGATTCTTTGGATTCGATGAGTCGCCTGCAAGTTTTTGTCGAAGAGTGAAATGTACGACGTGAGTGTGTGGTTCATGCCATTTTCTCTTCGTTCAGGAAATAGGGCTTGGCGATCTCGAGGATTGTATCGAGGTAATGATTGCGATCCTGAGGGCCCCAGAAATGGTTCTGGTGCGCGTTCGCCGGGGTGTAGTACTTGAGGAATACATTGCGCGTGCACACCGGTATGTAGCCTCCCTTTCGGTCTACATCCAGAAGCATTTGCCGCTTGGCCTCGAACACCGCGTTGCTCAGCAGGCTGTTGTCCGACCTCGACAGCAGGACTAGGTTGGCGATGGAGTGCAGGCCATGAGCAGAGGCAGTCTGCTCGTCGGGCGCATTGAAAGCGGCGACGACACGACTGGCCAGGTCTTGAAAGGTGTTGCCAAAGTTCTGCGCCGTGCCGACTTGCTCAAGCGCTGTCTTCAGTTCCTCAAACAGCTGCGACTGTTGCGGGACGGTATCGGGCGCCAGCTCACTGAGCGCGGTCAAATGCAGCCTTAACCAGGTTTGCCATTGTTCGGCCTTGGTCAGGTTCTCGGCATCCTGCGCATGGATGTGCTCCAGCGACCATGCCGTATCGGTGTGCATGTGGAAGGGGAAGCGTTGGTTGGCGTGTGGCACCCGGCGCATGGTTTCGACATTCACCAGCAACAGCAGGTTCAGCAACTTGTCGTAGTGCTTTCGGTCGTCATAGCTGAGCGCTTCCACGTCCGAAGCTTTGAGGCTCAGTGAATCTTGGATGCGGTGATCCAGGTCCTGTTCGAATTGACGTTTGCTCTGGTTTGCGGACAAACGAGCCAGTTCTCCGAAGTCCGTCCCTGTGAGTACCAGATAACCCACCTTATGAAACAGGTTGCGGTTGTTGAACCAGCCAAGCATCAGGTCATGCAGGTTGAGAACCTGCAGCCAGAATGCCAGTGGGTCTGTTTCGATATCCGGCCGCAGAGACTCGAAGGTATGGTAGCGGGTCGACTTGCGTGACTGGCTGCCGGATACCAGCGAATCGAGCAAAAGGCTGATCCTGGTCGGGTAGCGGTCGGTAACCTTCGGCGAATTGCCACAGATGAAACCCCACAGCTCGGGGGCATGGAGATCGCGCTCGATGATGTCCCATTGGCTGGCGACCTCGGCGGCTCGATCGGCATGCTCGACCTTGATCCTGGACAGCAGCAACGCTTTGACCAACTCCGCATCCGTCAGCGGTATCCGGCCGACGTTCAATCGAGTGAACAGGGCCGTGGCATCCATGTCTTCGGGGGCCTGATACCAGATCACCGCGACTTTCTCGAACAGCGCTTCGTAGAATTTGTTGGCCGCGAATTGAGTGCGAGCACCGTGTTTATCGAACCACTGACCAATACAGCGATAAGCCCTGTGCAAATGGAAGTAATCGATGTTGCTGTCGTAGTCTTCCAGCTCCTCATCGCCGAGCCTTTCGAGAAATGTTGCGCTCCCTGGGCGGGTTTCGTAGTGCAGTGAATAGGGCAGCGGGGCCTTGTTCAAACCCGTTTTATGCATGTAGAGCAGTATCAGGTAGATCGTGGTCAAGCGCTGCTGCCCATCGACCAATTCCCATTGACATGTTTGCGCCGTAGAGCCTCGTGAATGCTGTTTGACCACAATGGGCTGTAGATTATAGGGCTGGTCCAGTTCTGCGGTTTTCAACGCCTGCCAGATGTCGTTCAGCAGGCGGTCCACATCCGTAGTGTCCCAACGGTAGCCACGTTGGTATCCAGGCACCCTGAAAACACCAGAAATATCGCCTACGAATTTGCTAGCCAGCGTTGCTGCAGTCAAATCGACACTGTGTGAGTCCAAGCAAAGTTCTTCCATGATTTACGATCTCGAATCGGGTGCTGGGTAGGCATGGGATGTTTGGCGCTTCGCGTGGATTCAATCACCCAGTGCGGCTCATTGCCATCATTTTGACTGGCGGATGGGCAAAATCCATGAAACTCAGCCTTCCAGGCGTCCACCCGACATCCCGAATGCCTATGTCTGGTCAGTGGCAGCACGTTTGGGTAGCCATGTCCAAAGCACTTACGCAATTGCATCGGATCTGCGGTCCGGGCAATTAATCGCCCGCGTATACACTCGCTGCTCGACGAAGCGTTTCGCGCACGTGTGCTCGTATTACTGGAGGGGCGAGCACTTCAATGTCCCCAGCATTGCTGAGCAGGAACAGGCGCAAGCCTTGGGTGTCGTGGAGGGTGCAGCTCAAGTCCCATCGGTCGTCGGCGTATTGCACTACAACCTGGTCTTCAGCCAGCGGGTTCTCGGTAAGCCGATTGTGCAGGTTGGGGCTAAGACGTAGTTTGAGTTGGATGGGACTTTCGCCGTGTATCGTCATGAGGTGCTTTTGGACCTCAAAGGAGTTGAAGTCGTAGCTGGCCGGGCCAGGTATTTTCTGCCAACTCGTCTTGACCTCTACCATTCGATGCAGCATGAGGGCGCACATCGACTTGGGGCCGTTACTGCTGTACTTGCCGCGGTAGGTGTCTGACGCGGGTGGATCCGACTGCGGCCACTGCTCCTCGAGCACGTAGGCAGACAGATAGACGTTTGAATCCTGATAGGAAAGTGCCAAGGGTTTAAGTAGGTAAATGCACTCAACGCCTCCGGCGTCTCTTGGAAGGTAGGTCACCTCAAGCGAAGCATCGTCCAGAATCGCCCCTTGGATAAGGTCGAGATGCGCAGGGTCATATTTACCGGGTTTGAGCAGCGTAAAACGGGTCCCCGAAGTGATTTGCTGCGTCCAGGCGACAGTCCGCTTGGAGTGCTTGGTTATTTCCGTGGTTGCGCATTCGCGTAGCTTGGTCAGTTGTACCGTATGTGGTGGGAAGCCGAAGCGCTCTGCGTGGTCGAAAATAGCGGCCAACGTCATTGCCTCTGTGGGAGAGAGCGTCAAGTCGAAGCTGCCCCGACCGGTTTTCCAATATTTTGATTTCTTATCTGAGCCGGTTTCACCCTGAGTTACCAACTCGGCTTCGGTCAGAGCTTCGAGGTCTCGCAGTGTGGTTTTTACATGGAGGCTGAAATCATTGAACCACCGACATAGTTCAGTGTGGATATCCGCCGTCGACAGGGACTTGCCTTCGCGTTGAAGAATTTTGCGCAAAGCGGTACGGCGTCGGTGATGATTTATCATTGCTGAAGCTCAGGGACAAAAAGTGGGTTTATCTGCTGGGACTATGTACTGGCTGACAAGCAATCCTGCGACTACATGTGTCAGCCCACAGGAGCATTTCATGAACGACCAAACCTATCTAGCCCTTCCTGACGTTTCTGGGTTCATCAGCTGGCTGGCCACTGAGCTCGATTCACAAGTGCACTTTAATCATCAATATGTCAATCGCAAGACTGATGAGAAATGGTCATGTAGCAGCCTGTACAACGCCTTCGAAAACTACCGTTGGAACCATCCGGGTAATGCCCGCTTAGGCTTCAATCGAGGGTTTTGCTCCAGCAGCAACGGTATCGCTTTGTCTGCCCTGCGTCAGGACTTGGTGAATGCTTGTGGGAGCGACTCGCGCACTCTAGATGCAGCCGTCGACGTGATGCGCTGGGGGGGTGTAACTGCCCACAATGTGGATTGGCTGAAGAAGAATGAGCTCGGGCTTGGCCGCATGTTGCAAGACGTACAAGCTGCGATAGTCGCCGGCGACAGCCATGCACCTGTCTTGCGTTCGAAAAACCTTCGTTTCAACTCTGGGATGACCAAGGTGTACTCCTTGCTCTGCAAAGACTTCATCATCTACGACAGCCGCGTTGCCGCAAGTCTGGGCTGGATGGTCGTAAAGTTTTGCCTTGCATACGGATTGTCTAAGGTTCCTGAAGGGCTGTGCTTCCCTTGGGCCGCTGCCAAGGAAGGAGAGAATACGCTCGCTCCCAAGCGCCGCGACCCTGGTGCCGGCGGGCTCAAGTTCAAGGTCTTGCGCTCAGGCCATCATCACGCAATGTGGAATATGCGCGCCAGTTGGGTGCTGAGTGCGGTCCTGGCGCATCCAAGCGCCGCCGGCAGCCGCTTCCATTTGGTGCCCACTCCGAATGACCCGCTGCGTGCCCTGGAGGCTGCACTCTTCATGATTGGCTACGACCTGGGTGATCAGCGTCTAGCTTTAGCGGCTTAAGACCTGATCGACAACTTCCTTTCGTTGCTTGACGGGGAGGTCATTCTAAATGAGTGAGGTGCAGGATGCGCGACATGAATCCGTTGCAGGCTTTGATTATGCAGCTCGCCGCTGACGGCATCAGCGCTGGTGACTTGAGAAAGGCCGTGATGCAGGCATGCCCAAATCTTTGTGATGCGAAGTATCAATCCACGCTATTTGGCCTGCAGGAGGCCGATAGCCTTATGGGCCAGGAAGTGGGCGGCGAGTGGTGCTTCACAGCAATCGATAAAGCTGCCCCGGGCTACCCTCACCCGGAGTACAGCGCTGAATTTGCCGAGAAGATCTTGGCCGCATCATGCGGGGAGTTTGTCGAGATCAGCGCAGACGATTTGCTGGCTCAGCTGGACGAGATGCTGGCAAAGGCTCGCGCTAAGAACCCGAACACAGGAACGTAAACACCCGGCAGTCCAGTGATCATTAAGGATGCGGTGTTTAACGAACATCAACTGTGTATCAGTCAGAAAGGGGGGGCTTGATGGACATCAAGTCCGATTTTGTGTCCGTCGAACGGGATGAGTTCGATGGCCTCACCACGATTGAGCACCTGCGCCACTGCCGGCATCGCTCCGGCATGTATGAGATTACCTTCTCATGGCGCCGCAATATCCGTCCTGCTTCAGACCGCATGATTCTTGATGTGGAGATCAAGACCACTCGCTCAGGCAGCTGGTTACCATCTCAATTGACCCTATTGGTCGACCGTCAACGGTTTGACTTGAAGTACCAGACAAACAGAAGCAGCGAATATCGCGGGGGTAGCTTCTACGAAATCGGCATGTTTTTCATCGAGCCATCTCAAAAGATTCTTCGCTGCCTGTGTGATGCCAAAGTACTGAAGCTCAAGCTTCAATCTGACGAGAAAAATGAGCATACGGTTCTTCCGGACGAATTTTGTGCCCAGCTACAGTTGCAGGCTCAGCAGTTCTATAACAACGCTTTCGATGGTGACGAGTATTTGTCAGCCGTCAGTGGCGTAGCTGTACGGACAGAAGACACAACGTTCGCTGAACAGATTGCCAGACGAGAGTCGAGCTATCGGCAATTGTGCAGGTATCGACTGCTCTGGGCTGTACTCTGGGGCAGTTTTTTTGGTGAGCTGTGCGTGCTTGGCGCGTTCGAGATCATCACGTTCTCGGCCAAGTCGGCGGACCAGTTGATCATCGCTGGAGTGCTCAGCGCCTCAAGCTGGCTAATTCCCCATCTTCAGATCCTTTGGATCGAACACCAGAAAAACAAAGAGTGCCCCAGTTGTCACCATAGAGCGATAAAGATGGTCCGCTCTCATGAGGCGGTTTATCAAGTCCGATCCGTGGAGCATCTTGTCATCGAAAGATTGACAGGGCAGCGCAAGTCGCGGCAGGTGACCGTGACAGACCATGAGGTGAGTCAGGATTTCGAGTGCAAGGACTGCCGGCATCTATGGACGCGAGGCTATATTGCTCGAGGTTTCTAAGACATCCTGTCAATGAACGGCATCGCTAGGCTCGGATCTGATTTCGGCTAACGACTCATCTTGTCGCAACACGCTGTAGTCTGGAATAAGTGCCAACAGATTGAGGGGTTTCTATGGTCAGGCCAGTGCGTCCTTTCACCATGCGTTGCAAAGATTGTGGCTGGAGCCAAACGGTTATCCCGCTCAGTGATGTCTTGCGATTCGAAGACTGTCCTGAGGTTTGCCCGCGTTGTAAAAGTCGGGATGTAAATATGGAACAAGCCACGGCCCTGGAAGTGGCCGTGGCGAAAGTAAAGCGATTATTTGGTTAGCCCTGAGCCTGAAACTTTGCCTGGCGGCTATAGCGGACCATTCAGTTCTTTTACTTTGTATACGCCAGGCTTGACTCGCAGGTACTTTGCTTCGGCACCCTGTTCGACATTGTAGCCGCCGGCTCCCGTCTGCTCGTCCTGCGCGTAGTTGGCGATGGTCGTCCCGATCGTCGATTCCATAAAGAACTCGAATCCGATACGATATTTTTCAACCAGCTTCTGCTCTATAGAGCACATGACCCGACGACGTTCGCTAGTCAGTTCTTGCACTTCAAAGGGTTCGCTCAGCGCACCGTTGCGCACTTCCAGCAGGATTGATTCATACAGCGTCATGCTTTTTTCCTTGTGATGTCAGCGGCCGAGATCAACCCGACCGCCGTGATTGGTCGTTTACGCGAATGTGGAATCACGTCGGCGGCTAAAAAACCTGAATCGCTCCCGCGGCCACCGGCAGAAAGAGCCATGCGGCGATGACAGGCCGACCCGATGCCGCCTCAATCGCTTGGGCGTAAGCATCAAGCTGACCAGCATGTTCCTCGGCCAATCGCTCCCACTGGGCTTCGGGCGCCGGGTTGGATTTGTGGTCAATGAGCACCCAGCCATCTTTTGTGTCCAGCAGAAGATCGATCCGACCATTGAGCACCTGACCCGAGCGCAGCAACTGTTGCACCGGGTACTCAGCCATGGCTTTGGCCTCTGGCCAGCGGGATTCGATCCAGGCGTGCAAGGCCAATTGCTGTGCGATGACCTGACTGGCATTCACGTGCTCGTGCACTGCGTGGCTCTGCAACAGGTCCTGCACTTCGTCTAAGGTGAGGGGGAAGTTGGGGTCAGTGAATGAAAGGCACAAACTGGCATGAATGGCCGTTCCCAATACACTCATTTCCGGGCTGCCTTGGAAGGCGATGCGAGTGCCGATCCGGCATGTATTGCGGGCTGCGGTGCTGGTGCGAGCGCCACCGCTGGACGGTTGGAAGCCCAGTGGCAAACGAGGCTGGATCGCTTGTACCGGGGCAAACCAGTGCAGATTCTGTTCAATCACCGCCACGGGCACAGGTGAATCACTGGCAGTGAGCGTTTGGCAATCGGCGCGCAGTTCTTTTCCATTCGGCAGCTTCAAAGTCGACAGCCCGGGAGGCGTCATCAACCAGGGTGCCTGGACAGTGTCGAGCCACTCTCCTGTGATCTTTCTACTCGAACGGGCAATGACCAGCAGGTCTCGGGCGCGGGTCATGCTCACGTAGAGCAGGCGCTTTGCTTCTTCAACGGCTTCAGCCCGGCACGCCAGGCCCATGGCGGTCTGTTCGAACGTTTCGCTCAACGGAACCGCTTTCTGTTTGCCCAGCGGCCATGGCCAGTAGCGGATAAAGCGGTCATGCAATGGTTTATGTGGATCGAATGCGCTATTGGACTGAGCCGAGACTGACCATAACCGGTCGCTGATATCGCGTGCCAGATCCATCAAAATCACGACCGGCCATTCCAGACCTTTGCTGGCGTGATGAGTCATCACTTGAACGGCATCCAGCGCAGGAGTGGCCAGTGCATCATTTTTGGCGTTGGCGATTTCGTCCAGCCACAACAACAGCCCGGAGATGGATGCCGCCCCTAATCCATTTCGACAGAGATCCTCATACTGCTGCGCCAGATCGATCAATGCATCAAGGTTGGCCAAGCGCTTTTGCGCCAGCGCTGTCGAGGTTGACCAGCCGGTAACACGCGAGGGTAAATCGCACTCGGCGATCAGGCGTTGCAACGCCTCTACTGGTGTCAGCACTGGCAGATCTGTGCGCAGTTGTGCAACGGCCGCCACAAGCGGGTGTTGCAAAAACTCGCCGAGGCTCAGTTCACGCCACTGCGCTTTGGGGTGTCCTGCATTGAGGTAGCGCAGGCGCTCGGCAACCCAGCTTTCCGGCCCTTCGGTTTCGGTTAACGAGATAATCTGTGCCGTTGCCAGGGTATCGGCCGGGTCGTTCAATCGGCGCAAACACGCCAGTGCCAGAGTTGCCTCTGCGGTTGCTAGCAGCCCTGGTTGTGCTGTGGAGCAGGGGATGCCCAGAGTAGCGAGGGCTGCTGCTACTTTCGCAACGTTACTGTGGGAGTAGCAAAGCACAGTGATATCGCCCAAGCGTACCGCTCGGGCTTCCTGGCGGGGTTTATCGAATACCTGATAACGGCTAGCCAGTAGTTGGCCAATCCCCTCGGCCAACGCGTTGACTTGCAATTCGGCATTTTTGCCGTCCAGTACCCAATTGGCGAAGGCTGGGCCGGGTAGTTGATCCGTGCGGGTCGGTATCAGCTCAACGTCCTTTGTTTCCAGGCTGTTGGCGAAGGCTTTGTTGAATACATCGTTCGCCAGTTCGACCAGCTCGGTACGTGAGCGCCAAGAGTTAGGCAATACCTGTTTCTTGCCACCCATATCGGGCAATGCCTTGAGGATGGCTTGCATCAGCGCACAGTCGCTGCCCCGAAAACCATAGATCGCCTGCTTGATATCCCCGACCCAGTAAACCTTTTTGGCAAAGCGTGAAAGCTTGAGGAATATCGCCAGCTGCATCGGGCTGGTGTCCTGGAACTCGTCGACCATGATCAGATCGAGCTCATCCTCGAGCACCTGCGCCACGGCTGGGTTGTCCAGCAACTTGAGCAAGGCATGTTCCTGGTCGGCAAAGTCCAGTACGCCAAACTCACGTTTGTTGTGTTCGTACACGTTCAATACATCAATGGCCAGGCCGAAAACCTGTTCGAGGTAGGCGCGGATGTCGCCATGTAGATCCGGGTGTTCGGCGTAGCGGCCAATGGTTTCAGAGAGGGTTGTTACCAATGGCTTGAGCTTTGCCTCAGGAGCTTCCTTCGCCAGTTTTGCCCAATCACTCCAGCGCGCGTTGCCTTGCTGCAGTTCATAGTGGAAGCGGGTAAGCAACGTTATGTAGGCTTCAGTGTTCTTTTTATCGCTGCCAGCTGCCTGTAACAGATCCAGTGCCTTAGGAATGCTGTGCAACAACTCGCCGTTCAAGTCGGCTGTGGTCGGTTTGGGGAAATGCTTCAGCATGTCGTTGGCATTTCGGTCAGCAAAACTACGGGACAGTTCAAGATCAATGTCGTTGGTGCGCAACTGACTCAAAAGCTTGCGCAACTCATCGCGCCAGTTGGTATTAGCAAAGTCGCCTTGTTGATTGGTGTCTTCAAGGCCCAGACGTCGGGCGACGGCGAGTAGATTATCCAGGCGTTCACAATCAAGGACCCGGTCAACCGCTTTGTTCAGTAGCAGGGCTGCCTGGTTTTCTTCCAACACACGTTGCTCGGGTGGCATGCCTGCTTCGAATGCAAAACGCTCAAGCAATTGCCCGCAAATACTGTTGATGGTCCCGATACGGGCTTGGCCCATGGCTGTGGCTAGATTGATTTGGCCCTGCTTGAGAAGGTGGCTACGGACCCGCTCGCGCAGCTCGGCAGCGGCTTTTCGGGTAAAGGTCGTGGCAATCACACCCGAAGGCTGGACCTGCTGATCAAGCAACTCCTGGTGCAGTATTTCAGTAAGCCGGTGAGTTTTGCCGCTGCCGGCGCCAGCACTGATAAATGTGATGTGTGCGGTGGTCGACATTGTCATTGCTCCCATCCGGCCAAGGCCAGGTAGTCGTTGTAGGCTTCGTTAAGGTATTCCATCAGCATCGCCTGATCGGGAGGGATCGAGTCCTCATCCTCTTCAATACCTTGCAGCGCAACTTCAAACCGCCCCTCTGCCTGTTGCGCCTTCCGCCACTTCCAGGCCTCGGTAAAACTGAGCCACAGCTGAGGCATTGTGCTTGGCGGATTGGCCGGCACTTGCTCTGAATCTCTGAAGGTTTGGTCATCCGGGGTTAGCAGGCGCGCGGACTCAAGGATGAAATAGGCTACGGAAGGCCATGAACCGCTGTCCTGACGAAGCAACTCGGCATAAATCGCCAACTGCAGATGGCGGTTTGCCTTGAGCTGCTCCGGGTATTTCTTGCCCCCCGACCACTTCATGTCGACGATGGCTCGATGTCCTAGCGCAGTGGTCAATACCAGGTCAGCAGAGCCGCCCAATGCGCCACCCTCGAAACGACCAGCCAGCGCCTGCTCAGACGTTACGACCGTGATGCCAGCATTGAGAAAGTGCGATCGCAGTCGAGTCAAAGCACGCAGCGCACGATGGCGCAGTGTTGCCAGGTCGGCACCGCGTCCCTCCATCAGCAACACCGCGCCTTCTTCACGTACCACACGGGGGAAGTGGGTCGAGAACCAGCTGTTAAAATCTGTGGTGCTCATGCTCAGCGCGTCCGGCCGAGTGAAAAAGTGCTCAGCCAAGCGATGGGTCAACGAACCATAGAGCAAAAAACCGTCGCTCAGGCTCTGGCTTTTGGACGCCTGAATCTTGGCTCCGTATTGCAGCAACCATTGATAAGGGTTGAACAGCAACAGGTTGAGGCTCGAGAAAGACGCTTTCTCAGGCGTCTCGATCGGGATGTCGGGTGGCAGGCGCCACCAGCGTTTGCGCAGTGGCAGTGGCGCCGATGCTTGGACTTGGCAAAGCGGGCCGGGGTTATGCAGAAGCTCCTCGAGAATATGCACCTTTGGCTGCTGCACAACGGCTTCGATCATTTGCCAGAGCGGGTGGCTTTCCTCCCGTGGTGGCGCGAGTACCAGTATCAGCCGGCAGTTTGCTGCCAGGACTGGTCGCAGCCAGTCACGGGCTGCTTGAGTCAGTAGTGTGGCACCGTCCGGTAGCGCCACCCCGGCATCGGCCAATTGAATGCGTTCGGCCTTGGACCAGGGCGACAGGGGCGGTAACACCGGCATGCTCAGGTGCCACCAGATCACTGTGTCGGCTTGCTCAATGGCCGCACCTGGACGCGAGACGCTCAAGTGGGCGCCGACTTGTGCGGCCAGCAATGGATTATCCACGCCGCTGGCTGTGGCTTGCTCGATGACCTGCTGCAACTGCCGCGGTTTTAACCGCTCCACACCTTGAAGATGCAAGGTCTTGAGGGAGTCTAGTGCTGCTTCACACTGAGCGTAACCTGCCTGAGCCGCGAATCTATGCGCGGGCTCTTGGTGCCCCAGGCGTGCTTTAAAAAACTTCAGCAACCGTTCGACACGTACCAGCACCTCACTGGGCGCCACGCCGTCGTCAGTCGTAAAAGTGGGCATATTCAGCCACTCGTCAATCGAGGCAAGTACGTCGGGCGCATCTGCAGCGTAATGCGCTGCGATTTCCTCCAGTGCATCCTCCCACTTGCTCCCGACGAGGCCGGGTGAGCTTGCTATTTTGGTTGCCAAGCGCCGACGTGCAAACAAACGAATCGGGCATATCGAGTGGGTCAAAAACTGCAGGAGTGCCGGGTAGTTGGCTGGTGCCCAAAGCAGCTCCATGGCCAGTGACAATACCTGCAGGGCAGGGCGTAGATTGCTGCTACCATTGAGGCCATGGCGAGCCTGGCCGGCACCAATAAAATGACCATCAAGACAACCACCCTCGTCACCCGTCACCAGCAAGGTGGGGGTGCCCTGGCCCAGTGAGCGGCTCAGCCAGCTGGCGGCCAATGCTCGAGTTTGCGCTTGAACAACTTGCACTGTGCCATCTTCTTGCCATTGAATGGGCGTGACCTCTACACCGGCAATGCTCTGGCGCAATTGCATTTGCAACTGCCCCAGAAAACCTTGCGCCTTACCCTCCGGTATCTCCAGGCGCTCGTTAGGCAGGAGATTCAGCACCATTTGCCAGGCCAGTGGATAAAGCTCGAAAGCGTCAGCCAACAGCACGGTCTTGATCGGGGGGCGACGAGAGCCCAGCGCTTTGGCAACATTTTGCAAGCGCTGTCCCATGGAAGGGGCGACCTGCACGCGAGCTTGAGTCTCGATCTCGGCAAGGTCTTTCAGACGTTGGCTGGCGTCGGCACCGACGCGCCCATCCCAACCGTGCAAATACAAATCACCCCGCCAGGCCAGCAATGCAGCAGCCACCCCCAATTCATCGGAGGAAAAACTGGCATGATAGAAGCGCAGTGGGTTATTGCAGTGCGCCAGGCAATCGCGGTACGTGGCTGTACGTTGTGCCGCACAAGGCTGACGTGCCACTAGGCCCAGCTGGGTCTCCAGAATATCCAGCAGTCCCTGTGGCCCGACGGTCAACGCCCCTAATCGATTACTGGCTCGTGTTGCCCGCTGACCATCGAGTTGCATGCCGAACGTGATAAGCATTTCTGACACGTTGACGCTCCTTGTGAACGCTGGTGGTTCAACGCACCGTGATTGGCACGTTGTTGCATAAGGAAAAATAGACTGCTGATCAGCGACGTGGCGCTACCCTACGAACCTGGTGCGACGGTTTGTGTCGCGCCTGCCAGGTTTTGTAGCGAAACCACGGTACCTATTGCATCCGCCACTGAATCCAGTGGCCGGTAGGCTGCCGCCGCACGATGCAGTGTTTTGCCAATCTGAGCCCGCAGCTCGGGCGGCTGCTCCACCACCATTGAGTCGCCCAGGGACAAAATCCACCAGTGCAACTGCCAGGTGTTGCTCAGTGTCGAGCGTACTCGAAAGCCATTCTCCAACGGCTCCAGTGTCATATCCGCACTCAATGGTGTCTCACGAATCAGCCGCGTCTGATGGTCACTAACCCAAGCTTGAAACTGAATCTTTTCGGGGGTGCCGAACTGCAAGGCGTCACTGGCCAGGTACTCACACAAGTCAAATGCCTGTAATCCCTCTACGGGTTTATCGAGCTGATCGACATTGCGAAAACGATGCACCGCAAACTGGCGCACATCGGTATACGGATGCGCTGTGGCGATCAAATAGGTCACCAACCCACGCTGTACCATGGCTAATGGATTGAGTGTCAGTTCACTGAGTTTGTCGTTGTGTGCCGAGTAATACTGACATTGCACTTGACGCTCATTAATCAGCGCCCTCTGCAATGTTTCCAGCAACAGTGGGTCGATATCCGGCGCCTGCAGGTTTAGGTCCGGTCGCACGCTGGCGACCTTGTCCAGCCAGCGGGCAGCCGCGTTATCGTCCTCCAGTCCCTTGAGTTTCTGCCGCGCATGCACAAAGCGCGGTTCAAGCACGCTGAGCATGCTGGCGGGTAACAATGGGCGGATGGTGTCGGCAACCAGGGTCAGGCTCAAGGCTTCGCTCAGCGTAATGCCTTGCAGCTCCACATTCACGCCAGGCGTCCAGTACCAGGCTTGTGGCGTGCCTTCGCTACACTGCAACGGGAACACCAGCGACAGATCAATCAAGTCACGTTCGACGGTGCGCCGGCTGATGTTGAAACCGGAGGACTCAAGACGCGCCAGTAACTCCGTCACGGTGATACCGGACTCACGCTTTGGCAGGTGCTTGAGCAACTCCCATTGGCGGCTGACAGTGGAATGCGATTTGGCGGACGGCATGGGCTTTTCCTTGCGCAAGCGAGAGGTGGGTTACGACTTGACCACCGGGTAACAGGCGTCGCCCCACAATGTTTTCGGGTTGTCGAGCATCAGAAGGATCACCAGGGGGACAAGCTTTGCCAGCAGGTTTGAGCAGTCACGCAATTGTGTGCGATTGACGCTGCCGTCCCAGGTGGCTCCGCCATGAATCATTTGGTTGCGAAGGGTATAGATGCTGTTAAACATCACCCCCAGCACCTTGGCTGTATCGCGATCGGCCAGTGCTGCATGAGCGCTACGTTTGCCGTTACGCAAGCGTTCCTCCCACATGGCTTCATTGATCTTGCCGTTCTGGAAATCCCAGAAGCTTTGGAAAACATAAGGGTTGTCCAGCAGTGCACGTATGCTCCCGGAAAACTCTGACCAAACCAGTTTTTCGATCAGGTGCTCGGTGTCCAGCGTACAAAGTTTTTGCAGGAAAGCCTTGAATGCCTCCTGTTCGGACAATCGATGCTGCTCATCAATATCGGTGGCATAGGCAGCGTTGAAAGCGATCCAGAGGAAGATGAAGCGCCCGTCAACGTCCTCTGCCTGTTCCGCACGATTGAGCCAGCTCAGGGCTCGGTGAACCCGTAGCGCAAGGTTTGGGTGGTGCGCGTCGCGTTCGTTACGGTGGCGTGTCTTGAGTGACTGGTAATCCATTCCAGGTGCTTCCTTTGGCTGAGGGGATCCGCGGGACCTTGAGGATCATGGTTTTATCGGCGGATGAGGGGCGGGATTGAGCATTCAATGAGCCCTGCGACACATTATGACGCGATATGGCGTTAAGCTATCACGTAATAAAGTTTTGTATCTATTCACTGATACGTTATAGGGCAGGTGTTTTGGATGACGCATTGAGTGTCCATCCAGCGCAGGCTCATATCTAGGCCCCAGACAAAAAATTGAGGCCAATGGTCGCGGAAGCGGGTGACGACGACCTCCATTGCGTACTTACATTTAAGGTTTTTTGATGTTGAAACTCGATTCACCGTTGGCGCGGATGAAGGCAATAGCGTCCGGGTTGTTCTTGTTGGCGGCAGCGCTCTATGTCGCAGCCTTGATGTTGATCCACTCCCATCCCGTGTTGGGGGGGTACATGAAAGCCTTCTCCGAGGCTGCGATGGTTGGCGCTATCGCCGACTGGTTTGCCGTTACTGCCCTGTTCCGACGCCCCTTGGGGTTGCCTATTCCTCACACGGCTATCATCCCGCGCAACAAGGCGCGTATTGGCGCCAACCTGGGGGACTTTATTTGTACTCACTTTCTTTCACGTGAGCAGGTACTTCAGAAGGTCAGCGAATTTGATACTGCCAGGCGGTTGGCGCAATGGCTGTCGAAGGAAGACAACGCCGCAGTCTTGTCGGGTTTAGCCGTCAAGCTGGCTGGGCATGGTATTGGCGCCCTGCGTGACGAGCGTGTGCGCCAGTTTGTACGCAGCACTGCTCTGGCGCGCCTGGAAGAAGTTGATTTGGCAAAAATGAGTGGTCAGTTGCTGGAAGTGCTCACCGATGATGGGAGGGCACAGGAGGTACTCGACGCCGTATTGAATCAAGTCGATGTTTCACTGCAAGGCGAAGCGACAAAAAAACGCATCGCCGACGTTCTGGCCACGGAGTTCGAGTTCTTGCGGTTCAACGTTTTCGGCAAGGAACTGCCTCTGCACAACGTTGCCGGCAACTGGTCATCGGCAAAGTTGGTCGAGCGAATCTCTGACGTGATCAGCGAGGTCAACCACGACACTGAACACCCGTTGCGCAAACATTTCAACCAGCAGTTGGGAGCCTTGGTGCATAAGCTCAAGGAGGAGCCAGCTTTTCGTTTGCGTGCGGCACAACTGCGCGCTCAACTCGTTCAACACCCGGCCCTGCACAGCTACCTGACTGACATGGTCGACGATGTAGTGACCTGGTTTGAGGAAGACATTACTCGAAGCGATTCCACAACGCGCCAGCGCTTGGAGGAGGGTACTCGCAAGCTTGGTGACGCATTGAGCGAAGACGCTTTGATGCAGGCCTGGATAAACGACCAGATTCTGGCAATGGCGGGCCCATTGGTTGAGCGCTATCGCTCAGAGATCGGCCGCTACATCGCTGAACGCATCGAAGCCTGGAACGAGAAGGAACTGGTGGAGCAACTGGAGTCACACGTGGGCAAAGACCTTCAGTTTATTCGTATCAACGGAACATTGGTGGGAGGGCTGGTGGGGGTGATCATTCATCTTGGGACTGAGTTTGCATTACAGATGTGAGAAGCACTTTGAATCGTGGTCCTCAGGAGAGTGTAAATCCCCAGTGAGCTTGCCGCTTAAAGATTTCCAGGCGAAGGCCGACAAAACAAAAGGCTGAGGCGACCAACGACTGAACCTTCAATGGAGTTATCAGCCTGTCCGTCACAGCGGGGTCGGCGATTTAAAATGGATTTTCTCGGGGCGACGCAATTTGTCGCGAGGCATGGTTATGCTCAAACCAGCCAATAAACAGGAGTATGGATCATGCTGAAAAACTTTCTCGCCGCAGTTGGCCTCGTCGTTATCGCCAAGAAAGGGTACGAGGTGTATCGGTCTTACAAGTCAATGGAGGCGGAAAACGAGTTTTTGCGAAAGGGGCAGGGGCCGGTTTAGTGTCCATCCCATCGCCTTATTGCTGCTTGTAGATCTGCGTTTGATTGACAGGTTACTAAGGCGTGGCAAAGTGATATCGCGTGGAGGATGATCCGGGTTGCAGGTGTTCAGACGCTAGGGTGCGCGCTGAACGTTATGACTTGGGGGCAACTTGTGTTTGATCCCGGATGCGCCAGCGCTTCCGACACTGCAATAAGGACATTTCATGCCAGCTGAAAATTGGCTGATTCAGCTCAATCGCGAGTCAGCTGAATTCGCGCGTTTGTATCAGGAGCGTCAAGAGGGAAAGACCGTCGACCGGACTTTGCGTATAGCGGTCTGTGGCCTGATGAACGCTGGCAAGAGCGCACTGCTCAATGCATTGACCGGCCATCTTGAAAACGAATTCTTCGAAACCAAAGCAGTGCGCTCGACTAAAACGGTGCAAACCTTAACCCATGGAGGGATTACTTACGTAGACACTCCGGGTATTGACGCCAATAACGAGGATGACCAGCACGCCTGGCGTGGCTTGGCGACGGCCGACATTATCCTGTTCGCCCACAACCTGGGCACGGGCACTCTGGAAACCGTAGAAATCAACTTCCTTAATGAGTTGAAACATCGGCGTCCTGATATCGAAGACAGCTTACTGGTCGTTCTGACCCATGCCGAAAGTGCGTCGGAGCAAAGGCAGGATCGCCTGGACGCAATCAGTGCCATCCTCTCGGCGTTGTTCAAGGCACCTCGCACGTTGATCCCGGCCTCGTTCACGACATACCGCAAAGGCGTGTTGGAGCAAAAGCCCGCCCTTATCGAACATAGCGGCATCAACGTGCTGCACCACCATTTGAAGACACTTGTCGAGCGCGCCGAAAGCGAGTTGCATGCCGTGCGCCGTGCGCGAGATAAGCAGCGTCTGAGTAAGTTGGAGGCCATTGTCGATAAGGCCATCGCCAAGCGGGAACGCACACTGGCTGCCGTCGAAGCCAAACAATCACAGGCGTTTCTGGTGCTTAGTCAGAGTGTGAACCAGTTGGTCAGCACGACCCGAGAACGCATCAGCCGCTGCGAAACCCTTGAATCCGATTGAGAGAACATTGCTATGTGGTGGTTATTGGTACCCTTAATCGGCGCTGTGGTTGCTGCCGTCGCCAGCTCCGACGATGAAGAAAAAGAAGCGGCCGAACGCAGGGCACGCATTCAGACTCGTGAGGCCGAGGCACAGGCCATTGCTCGTCGCAAACAGGCAAACCTCGAGAAACGTAAGGCTCAACTGGTTGCCGACGTTGATGGCCAACTGAAAGATTTATTTGCGACGCACCCTGCGGTACTCGATCGAACTAACCAGGGCGCGCTGCACGTCAGTTTTGACAGCCTTAGTGCCTTTGTAATCAAAAAGGTGCCGAACAAACCAAAAGCTATGTTGAAGCACTTGGATACAATTGCCCCCGGTGCAGCCTTCAGCCCGATCTGGGTGAAGCAAGCTGTCCAGGCGCACGCACTTCAGAAAGAAATCACGGGCCTTCAGCGCCTGAAAGAAGAATTGCTGGGATAAGTCACGATGACCGACCGCCACGCCAACCGAAATGATTTGTTAAATGTCTTCGCCGGGATTGCCGGTGAGTTCGATCAGGTCAAACGCCAGATCGATCGCCGGGAAAGTGTCCTCAAGGCTCAGCTGAGGAAGCTTAATGACGCACGCAAGACTTCGCCTTGGCGTGAAAGCCCGCTTGAGCAGCGTCACCCGTTGCAGGACATGGCTGAGCGCTGTCAGCAGGGGCTCGACAGTCAGCTTGATGCCTGGATCAGGAACGTCGAAAACTATGAGCGCAATACTTCGTTTCGCAAGGATTTCGATGACTCGCTACTGATCTTTGTCTACGGCAAGGTCAAAGCTGGAAAATCCTCCCTGGGGAATTATCTCGCCTACGGGAACTCTGCTCCGGACGCGGCCTTGATCGACAGCGCTTCCCCTCGCCCCGAGTTTTTCTGGCGCGAAAGTACCGGGACTGCGGAAACCATGTCGGCAGAGTTGATGAGCAAGCAGCGATGCTTTGGCGTCGACGTGGTGGAAGCGACCAGCTCAATCCAGGGTTTCAGGTTGCCGGGTATGACCTGGGTCGATTCCCCTGGGGTTCACTCGGTCAACAGCGTCAACGGCCAGTTGGCCGACGACTATGTCGCGTGTGCCGACCTGATCGTATTCCTGAGCAACTCCAGCAGTCCTGGCCGGCACTCCGATATGAATGAGGTCGTCGGGTTGCTCCAGAAAAAGAAAAATCTCATGGTGCTTATCACTGGCAGTGATGTGATTGAGGAGGATGTTGATGACTTGGGTAACTTGGTTAACCAACGGGTAATGAAGGCGCGATCCGATCGTGATGACCAGATTGGTTACGTCGGGTCGGAGCTGGCCAAAATCGACCCATCAGCACAATCGCTCCTGAATCAAATCAATATTCACTCGATTTCGGTGCGTTATGCTGAGGAAGGTGGCCCCCAGGAGCAGGCGCAACGCTGGCAGGACAGTGGGCTGGCCGACTTCGCCGCAGATATTGGCAACATAGCCCGTTCCAGTGGGCTCGCCCTCAAGCGCCAGACACCCTTGAAGAATCTGCAGGCGTTCTGCCTCAAGCTGGCCGAATCGACGGATCAGCTGGAAAAAGAGCTGGTTGATATCAGAACAGGGCTGAACGCCGCGCGTAAGGACCTGAAACTGAGCGTCGATCATATTCTGAGCCAGCTCAGAAAAGAATTACCGGGTCAGATCGAAAAGTATGCCGATCAATATGCGATGAACGACCAGGCTTTCTCTGAAGCCTGCCGTAAGTTGCTCGATCATGCTTTCCAGTATTACGCCAGCGAACTGTGTGATTCGATTGGCCAGAAATTCGAAAACATTGAAATTCACGACCAAGCGGTTGGACCTGTCGCCCGAGAGGCCCCCCAGTTTTCAGAGCGCGTTGAAAAAATCAAATTCGACTCCCGCCGCAATGAGTCATTCGGCAGGGCGGGCGGGGCAGGTTTCGGTGCCTGGGGGGGCGCTGAAGGTGGGGCAGCTCTAGGCACTTTGATCATGCCAGGTGTGGGGACGGTCATCGGTGGCCTGATCGGTGGCGCACTTGGAGCCTGGGCGGGAAACAAGGCTGGGGGCGCGGCGGGAGAATACTTCAATACCAGTGAAGAAATCGAAGTGGCTGTGGGCGACAACCGCGACGAAGTTTCACTGGGGACCCGCGAACAGTTGCTTGAGCTTGCCGAGAACCGGCTGAATGTCCTGTATGAGCAACTGGACCAATTGTGCTTTATCGACATTGCCGACTGGTTGAAAAACTTCCACAGCGCATTAAAAGAGATGCGCCAGCACACGCTTACTCAAATTCAGGAAATCGAAAAGGAGCTGTCCCATGGCATTGCCTGACTTCGCACGGGTTATCCACACCTATGAACGGGTCAGCACCCCGCTGGGCCGTTGGCTGTCCGAACAACAACGTGATGAGCTGGGAGCCCGGTTGCAGACCAAGGCTGAGCAGTTACACCCTCGAATCATGGTCTACGGCAACTACAACGCTGGCAAAAGTACCCTGCTCAATGCCTTGATGGGGCGGGCAGATGCCAAGATGGCGGATCGACCGGAAACGGCCGCGGTAACTGAGTACCGCTGGGGCAATTACACGCTGCTCGACACACCTGGTATCGACGCGCCGATCGAGCATGAAGAGGTGGCTGAGAACCAGCTGCAAAATAGCGAAGTTGTGTTGTTCGTGGTCGCTGCAGGCGGTGCCACCGACGAAGCGAAAACCTGGGAGCGGCTGGTCGATATCGTCGCTTCAGAGCGCCGGTTAATGCTCATCGTCAACAACAAGGCAGGTATTACGGTCGGCGATCGCGATTATGTCGGCATCACCGATCGCCTGCGCATTCATCTGCAGCGTGCGGCGAGCGAGCGCGGTATTGAAAACATTCTGGACAAGGTCCCGGTGCAATGGGTCAATGCCAGAAGCGCCCTCAAAGGACGACTCGAAGACAAGGCGCCGCTGGTAAGCGCCAGCGGCATTCTTGACTTGGAGGAGGCGCTGGGTGACTTCCTTGAGCAAAGCGACACCGGGACAATCTTCAAGGCTTGTCGCAAAGACCTGGTGGTTGCGATCGAACAAGCCAATTTGCGGTTGGTGCAGGCCGGCAATGACCGTCAGGCTGAAGCGCTGACGAAAGCCAAACTGCAGATTGAAAACGAGCGCAGCCGTCTGACTGCATGCCTAAACGATCACCTGGATCGCGATTGTCGTAGCGCAAAGCAGGCAATTGTCAGTCTGATTACTTCAGTAGCAGAAGGACAAGTCAGGGGTGACACCAACCAGGCGATGGAAGAGGGGGCGGCAGAAGTTGTCCAGTCTCTGGGCGACAAACTGATGCGCACGCTGGAGTACGAGCTGCCCAAGACTCAGCAGAGCCTCGGTGAAATCGGTGAGAAACTGGCCGAGTCCACTCTCCGACACGCTGACGCCATGCTGAATGCGGATCTGGATGCGCCGCAGGATGCTGGTGAAAGCATCCTGTCGCCAGCCATCAAGGATGCCTTGAAGAAAGTCCCCATGGGTAATGTCAAGGACATGACTGAACAGGGAGTGAAAGCGGCACTGGAGCTAGGAAAAGAGTTTCTGCCCAAACTGTTCAAAGGTATTGGCCCCAAGACCATGGGACGCTGGGCCAGTACAGCGGGTCGCTGGGCGGGGCCTTTGGTACAGGTCGGCGTGGCGTTGTACGACATCTACCAGGCTATTCGTACAGAGAATGCGGAGAAGGCAGCGCAAGCTCGTCGTACCAAAGCCATCGACGACTCTGCCAGTTCGTTTGTCCACGATTTGCGTCAGGCCTACCAGTTCCAAATCACTCTGGTGGTTGAGCAGGTGTTCAAACCTATGGATGAGTGGATCGACGCGCAAAGCCAGGCTCTGGTGCAACAAGACAAGGCCGCAGAGAACGATAGAATTCTGTTCGAACAGGCACTGATTGAACTGCGCCCGCAAGACTGATCTGGTCCTTAACGCATCTCATCTCAACATTCGCTCCGGACATAGGACGGGGCGAATGCTTCCAGAGTGCCCAGAGTCACGCCTATTATTCTTCCCTCTCGGAGGTTCAATTAATTCGTGATGCAGTGCGTCACGAATTAAAATGCCGGGTTGAGTCACTCATAAAGCCAAGGCTTCAACTCATCCAGATTCCTCACCACGATCTGCTGCGCCGCCGCTTTGGGGTCGAGCTTTTTCGGATCGATTTGAAAACGCTGCAACACATACTTGACCAAGGCGCGGCGTGTCGGAATGATCAGCACGCCATCCTCCATGCCGAAATCGGCTTCGATGATTGCCTTCTGTTCTGGTTTGAGCCTTGAGTCGGGTTCTATGATCACGGCTACCTTGGTGTTCCAGTCTTCATCCTCGTCGATGAGGTTCTCGGTCTTGCGTTCGTACTCAGGTTTGCCGCGCAGGCGACTCAGCACAAAATCTCGGTATTCACGATTCTTCTCGCAATACGCCCGCACATGCCAACGCATACCGGTGTAAATCAGTGTGTGTGGTGCAATCAAGCGAGTTTCTGGAACCGGGTTAGCGAGTGAAACGTACTCGACTTCAATAACCTCGCTGTCGCGGCATGCCTTAAGCAATGGGCGCAACACTTCAGGTCGAATTGTCCGGTCAGGCACCTCCAGCACCATGGTGTGGGCATACGCCAAGGCCAACCCTTCCACATGCGGCGCACGGGAATGGGTCTGGTTCAGCAGGTGCAGATAAGCGCTGGCGCTGTCGTCGATGAACAGTGGTTTGAACTGTTTGCTGGGGACATAGCCCTTCAGCTGCTTGTCATATGTAAGGTTTTTAGGCGCATGTTCGGTGATGTAAGTGTTGATGTCTTTAGACGCCTGCTGACGACTGATCCCGAAGCTCTGGATCAGATGCACCGTGGTCAGCCGGCCTTCCCACCAGGCGACGGTCTCGATCAAGCGATAACGAAGTGCCAAATCCCAACGAACCTGCTTGATGTCTTGATTGCGTTTCATGACAGCTCCATATGCGTGAATACTTTACCTGTATAAGTCTACATTCTATACCTGTCGTAAAACACTACATATCCTTGATCTGTCTTCGAGCTCAATCGAACTCACTAAAGGATGTGGACATGACAATGTCGGATGCTGTTTCGACAGGTGCATTGGTGATGATGGGAGCAATCCTGCTGACGCTTGTGCTGCAGTGCCTGAGGTTGCGGGAGCTCTGGAAAATGGCTCTTGGCTGTCAAAAGGGCACGCGCTGGGCAAGGATTTTGGATATGGAAAACTGGGAGCTGCGCTCGGCGCTGCGCGCTGAGAAAGCGCACATCGAGCAGCTGCAAAGAAAGCTGGTGATTTTGCAGGAATTGATCCCAGCAGAGGGATAAGGGCGAAGGATATGAACAGACTTGAACGGATCAAAGGTTGCCTACTGGGCGGTGCAGTCGGCGATGCGTTGGGCGCCACGGTGGAGTTCCTCGAATGGCCTGCAATCGAAGCTAAATTCGGTTCGCAGGGTATCGTTGATTTTGCCCCTACTTTCGGTATCTCCGGTGTCATCACCGACAACACGCAGATGATGCTATTCACGGCCGAAGGCTTGCTGCGGGCTTATGTGAGAAGTAGTTCACGAGGGATTTGCCATGTTCCCAGCATTATCCACCATGCGTTGCTGCGCTGGCTGATGACCCAGAATTACCCTCCTGCGATACTAGTCAGCAGGGACGGGTGGTTGATCGAACAGCGAGAACTCTGGTCTTGTCGCGCCCCTGGCACCACATGTCTCACGGCCCTCAAGGCCACCCAGCGGCTTGGTGCTGTCGCCGAGAACAACAGCAAGGGCTGCGGCGCCTTGATGCGCGTTGCTCCCTGTGCATTCTTTGCTAACGCCTTTGACTACGCTGCCCAGTCAGGGCGCCTTACTCACGGGCACCCTACAGGCTACCTGACGGCAGGGCTGTTCGCTGACATCCTCCAGCGGATGGTCAGGGAGGACAGTCTCGAACATGCAGTTAGCGAAAGCCTGGCCAAATATGGGCAAAAGCCCGGCATGGAAGAAGCTCGCAGCCTTATCGAGCGTGTGCTGTTTTTCTTCTATGAAGGCTACAAGCCCACCCCGCAACGCATCGGCGAACTCGGTGGCGGTTGGGTCGCTGAAGAAGCGCTGGCAATTGGCCTCTGGTGTGCCCTGACGGCGAGCTCGTTCGAGGATGGCGTCATAACAGCGGTGAATCACGGTGGCAACAGCGACGGTTCCGGACTGATCACTGGACACATACTTGGTGTTCAGTATGGCGCTGCGGCGATTCCTGCTCGGTGGTATGGACAATTGGAACTGCGCGAAGTGATTGCGCAGATTGCCGAGGATATTGAGCGCGTTCCGCGTGATTACTGTGGGTATGGCGGAGAGTTCGATCAGCTGATCGAGCAGATGTATCCCGGCGGGTGAGGGAACTGATGGCGACGCATTTTCATTTCGCCACTGAGCTATTCGCAGCGTAGGCTTACCAAAGCAAACTCGCTAGGCTGCCCTTTGAAGCCATTTTGAAGTGGCGCAGGCATTTGTCAGGCATTAATCCTGAGAAACAGCTTTAACCTTATTAAAACCGACAAAAACGGCTAATATCAGCACGTTTTTTTATCGGCAGATTTAGCTATGACTGATCGTTGGCACAGTGTTGATGAAATTGCCGAACACCTCGGCGTCAGCAAGGACACCGTTTATGCATGGATTGCCAAACGCAGCATGCCAGCCCACAAGGTCGGTCGGTTGTGGAAGTTCCAGAAGGTTGAGGTGGATACCTGGGTCAAAGCTGGCGGAGCCAGTGACGAATCGCAGCAGGCGCGAAGTGATGGCTGAGCGTTATCGTCTTTCTTTCACCACGGGTGGCCTGTTTTTGCAGGAAGCACCGCTGGTTGTGGAGCGCTATCTAACGCTGCGTGATTGGAAGCAAACACGGGAGCAGGTGCGTGGTGAGAACCTGTTGCAAGTTCGTACAGCGGCTGCTGCGACACGTATCAGTAAGGAGTTGATCGCGCGTCTGGAGCTTTTGGATCCAGAGGAGCTGGAGTTTTTGGTGGATGGCAGCCTGCGGGAGCAAGGCTACCTTCTGTGGGCTGCAACTTGCCGGCGCTATGCGTTCATCCGCGACTTCGCTCGCGAAGTTCTGCGCGAGCATTACCTGCTTATGCGCCGCCAACTCACGACAAGCGATTACGATGCCTTCTGCAATGCCAAAGCTTTGTGGCATGCCGAGCTGGATGAACTGGCTGCGTCCACGCATAGCAAATTGCGACAAAACCTGTTCCGCATGTTGCGGGATGCCGACTTGATCAGCGCACAGCACCAGATTCAGCCTGTGTTGATAACTCCAGCGCTGGCCCATTTACTGGTTCGCCACGATAACGAGCAATTGCTGATATTCCCGGCAACTGACCATGAACTTAAAAGGTGGCTGCAATGAGCCAAAAAATCAGTCAGCAGCCGCTGGCAGCCCGCTTTGAACACCTATTGAACGTCATGAGCGGTCAACGCTTTCTGGAAATGAAAGGGCTGAATAATGATCTGCCGTTCTACATCTGCGAATTCAAGGCGGCTGAAGCCTTTGAGATACAACGCATGCAGCGGCAACTGGTCAACACGTTGGCCGGTCTGCGTATCGATTGTTTGCAGGGGCGTGGTGTAAAGGTATTGGAAGTCAGCCTGTACGACCTGACCATCGACTTGCTAAAGGCTCGTGAGGGCAGTGACGAAGGTGTCAGCTTGTGGGAACAGATCCGGGCGGTTGAGCCCGATGTGGAAAAAGAAGGTCTGCTGGAACTTTTGCAGGGTGTATTGGATATCAAGGAACACCTGGTCCCGGCTATTGGCGAACGTATTGCTCAGGCGGATTACGACGTGCTTTTCCTCTCCGGCATCGGTGAAGTGTTCCCCTATATTCGCTCGCACAACGTACTCAACAATCTGCAAAGCACGGCCAAGGACAAACCCACGGTGATGTTCTTCCCCGGTGAGTATCGGCATTCGCTGGAACAAGGCGCGTCACTGGAGCTGTTCGGTCTGCTGCACGATGACAAGTACTACCGTGCATTCAATATTTTCGAGTCTCAGGTGTAAGGAAGCAGTCGATGAAACTCAACGGAATTTTCAAGAGCCCAGTCAGTCGCCCGATTGAGGGCGTCATCAAGGCCGACGACGAAGCTAGCTTGTTCAACGAGCTCAGTGAATACGTCCTGACTGACGAAGTCGCCAAGCGTCTGGAGCACTTCCTCGATGCCTATACCGACTACCACCATGCCAATGGCGTCTGGGTCTCCGGCTTCTTCGGCTCGGGTAAGTCGCACCTGCTGAAAATGCTCGCCCTGCTGCTGGAAAATCGCCAGGTCGACGGCAGTACTGCATTGGACATCTTCCTACCCAAGATCAAGGATGACGACGAGCTGTTGCGCGCCCAGCTCAAGAAAGCTGTCGCCATCCCCTCGAAAAGCATCCTGTTCAACATCGACCAGAAGGCCGACATCATCAGCAAGACCCAGGTCGACGCCTTGCTTTCTGTGTTCGTCAAAGTCTTCAACGAGATGTGTGGTTATTACGGCAAGCAGGGCTACATTGCCCAGTTTGAACGCGACCTGGACAGTCGCGAACTGTTCCAACCGTTCAAGGAAGCCTACCAGAGCATCGCCAATAAGCCCTGGGAGCGTGGTCGCGAGCAGGCGCTGCTGGAGACAGGCAACATCGCCAAGGCCTACGCCCAGATCACCGACGAAGACCTGGCGCTGGCCAAGGGCATCCTCGATAAATACCGCGCTCAACACAGCGTTTCCATTGAAGACTTCGGCAATCAGGTCAAGGAGTGGCTGGACAAACAGCCGCCCAACTTCCGCCTGAATTTCTTTGTCGATGAGGTCGGTCAGTACATTGCCGACAACACCAAGCTCATGACCAACCTGCAAACCGTGGCTGAAAGTTTGGCCACCAAGTGCCAGGGCCGGGCATGGGTATTTGTCACCGCACAGGAGGATATGGACTCTGTGATGGGCGACATGAGCAAGCAACAAAGCAACGACTTCACCAAGATCCAGGCGCGCTTTGCCAACCGTCTCAAGCTCACCAGCGCCGACGTGGCCGAGGTGATCCAGAAACGCTTGCTGACCAAGAACGATTCCGGTGCCGAGCTGCTGAAAACCGTCTACAACCAGCAGCTCAACAACTTCAAAACTCTGTTCGACTTTGCCGACGGTGGACAGCACTACCAGAACTTCCGCGATCTGGAGCACTTCACCTACTGCTACCCCTTCGTGCCCTACCAGTTCCCGCTTTTCCAGTCGGCCATTCGTGGCATATCCATGCACAACGGCTTTGAGGGCAAGGCCAACTCGGTGGGCGAACGCTCCATGCTCGGTGTATTCCGCGAAGTGGCCATGGCTATCGACAGCGAGCCAGTGGGCCAGCTGGCCACCTTCGATCGGATGTTCGAAGGCATTCGCGGCGCGCTGAAAAGCGCTATTCAAAGCGCTATCAACAATGCCGAGCGGCACCTTGGCGACCCATACGCGGTGCGCGTGCTCAAAGCATTGTTCTTGGTCAAGTACGTCAAGGAGTTCAAGGCCACTCTGCGCAATCTCAATGTACTGATGCTAGAGCGTTTTGGCGAAGACATTCCAGCCCAACGCAAGAAGCTGGAAGCGGCACTCAACTTGCTGGAGCAGCAAACCTACATCCAACGCAATGGCGAGCTCTACGAGTACCTGACCGACGAAGAGAAGGACATCGAAGAAGAGATCAAAAACACAGAGATCGAAACTGCCGATGTCATCAAGGAGCTGGAAACCCTGCTGTTTGATGGTGTGGTCAAGCAGCGCAAGGTCCGCTATGAAAACGGCCAGGACTACGCCTATACGCGCAAAATGGACGACCGTTCGCTCAGTCGTGAGTTTGAGTTGGCCATCCACATTGTCACTCCGCTTAGTGACAACTTCGATAACCTCACGGTGCAGCGTATGCAGAGTATGGGACGTGATGAGCTGCGCGTGGTGCTGCCGGCTGATGCCCGGTTCATGCAGGATCTCACCCTGCACAAGCGCACTGAGAAATACATCCGACAGAACAGCAGCACCCAGCAGGAAGCGGTCAAACGCATCATCGACGCCAAGGGTTTCCAGAACAACGAACGTCTGGCCGAGCTGCAGGATCGTGCCAAGGAGCTGCTCGGCAAAGCGCACTTGATAATTAACGCCGCCGACGTGGAGGCCACCAGCAGCGACGGTCAGGCCCGTATTCTCAAAGGCTTCTACCAGCTGATTGAAACTACTTATCCGAACCTGCGCATGCTGCGCGATGTGCCGTTCAACGAGAATGACATCGGCAAATACTTGCGCCAGGCCCAGGACGGTCTACTCGGCAACGACGCTACTAGCCTGACCGAGCCCGAGCAGGAACTACTGGCCTATATCCAGAGCAATGCTCGCAGCGGTGTGCGCACCACGGTCAAAACCCTATTGGAGCGCTTCGAGCGCAAGAACTACGGTTGGTACTACGCGGCCATCCTCTGCAACCTCGCGCTGCTTTGCGCACGCGGCAAAGCGGAGGTGCGGCAAGACAGCAACCTGCTGGAAGGCGACAACCTAGAGCGCAGCTTGCGCAACACCAACGCTCACACCACCTTGGTGCTGGAGCCGCAAATCGAGTTCAGTGCCTCCCAGGTTCGCCATCTCAAAGAGTTCTTTGCCGACTTTTTCGACCGTCCCGCCAGCTGCAACGAAGCCCGCGCTCTGGCACGTGAAACCATCGACGCCATCAAAGAACTGGAGATTGATTTAGCCGACCTGCATGGGCAAAAAGCCTTGTATGGCTTCCTCAGCGTGCTGGATGGCGTGATGGCTACTCTCAAGGAAATCGCCGGCAAAAACGCCAGCTGGTTCCTTACCGAACTGTCCCGCGCCTCCGATGCCATGCTCGACACCAAAGAGCAGATCATTGAGCCGCTACGTCGCTTCATGGGTAGTCCGCAAAAAGCTATTTACGATCAGGCTCGCCAACTGGTGCAGGAGCAGGAAGACAATTTCGCCTATGTTGCCACGGGGGAGGTTGAAGCCATCAAGGCATTACTCACCGAGAATAAACCTTGGCAAGGCAACCGCCTGCAGCAGGCCAAACCGCAACTGGAGGCCCTGCAACAAGCCATTGCTAACCAGCTAACCAGCGAGAAGGCTACCGCAGTCAGCCGGCTTGCCGAGTTGGAGCAGCGTCTGCAGGGGAGCAACGAGTACGGCAGTCTTAAGCCTGAGCAGCAGGCTCAGCTCGCTGTGCCGTTTGTTGAAGCTCAGCAGTCAATGCAAGGGCAGAAGCGTATCGCCATGATCCGCGATCAGTTGCGTGCCTTCGAGGACAACCAATACGCACAGTTACTGCTCAAATTAGAGCGACTGGCTCGTCCGCAACCGGTACCAGATCCAATCCCACCCTTTTCTCCGCCACCAGCGGGAAATCAGGACATCGATTATCCGCCGCCACCAAGCACAGAACCACCCAAAGTGGCCGAACCGCGCTTGGTGCCCGCACGATCTATTACGGTGGGTTACAGCAAGCCTTGGCTGGCCAGTGAATCCGAGTTGGATGATTACTTACGACAGCTGCGCGAAGCTTGGCTGAAGGAAATCCAAGCAGGCAACCGCGTACAGATTTGAAACGGACAAGTGCCCCGATCATTTTCGTGAAACCACACAAATGATCGAGCAGGCCCATAAAGAGAAGAATGATGGAAACCACCAAACTCAAGAAGTTCGCCCAGCACACACGTCGCCTGCTCTTGGAGCAAGTGGGCGCCAAGCTCTCCCTAGTGCTATATGCAAGCAGTGCTGCCCGCCGTGAGAGTCCGCAAGCCGTTGCCCAGCTGGAAAAACAAATCGCCGCGAACGGCCGTGAGCAGCTCATCGACAAGGTCGCCTACACCTGGTTCAACCGCTTCTGCGCCCTTCGCTTTATGGATGTAAACGGTTACACCCGTATCCGCGTGGTATCGCCCGCTGATGAAGGCCAGTTCCAGCCTGAAATACTGGCTGAAGCCAAAGCAGGACATATCGACGATGAGCGCGTGCCCGAGAAAGTCCGCCAGCAGATCCAGGCTCTGCTTAGCGGTAACGCCCCTAGCCACGATCCGCAGCAGGAAGCCTATCGTCTGCTGGTAGTGGCCGAGTGCAACGCCTTCCACAGCGCCATGCCTTACCTGTTCGAGCGCATTGCCGACTACACCGAATTGCTGATGCCGGATGACCTGCTCTCGGGCAACTCCATCCTGGCCTACACCCGCGAAGCCATGACCCCTGATACCTGCCAGGACGTGGAAGTCATCGGCTGGCTGTACCAATTCTACATCTCCGAGAAAAAGGACTCGGTATTTGAGGGTCTGAAGAAAAATCAGAAGATCACGGCAGAAGATATTCCCGCAGCTACCCAGCTGTTCACCCCGCACTGGATCGTGCGCTACCTGGTGGAAAACTCTCTCGGCCGTCTGTGGATGCTCAACCATCCTAACTCGGCACTTGCCAGGCAGATGGATTACTACATCAAGCCCGAGGCTGCAGAAACCGACTTCCTCAAGATCGATTGCCCCGAAGACATCAAGGTCTGCGATCCGGCCTGCGGCTCCGGTCACATGCTCACCTATGCCTTCGATCTGCTCTATGCCATTTACGAAGAGATGGGCACTGACCCTAGCGAAATCCCGGAAAAAATTCTTACCCACAACCTCTACGGCATCGAGTTGGATGAGCGCGCAGGGGAGCTAGCCGCTTTTGCACTGACCATGAAAGCCCGCGCCAAGCAGCGCCGCTTTTTCAACAAGGCCATCGAGCCAAATATCTGCGTGATGGAAAAAGTGGTGTTCAGCCATGACGAGCTGGATGAATACATCACGGCCGTAGGGCGTGACCTGTTCACTCTTGACCTGCGTGAAACCCTCAAGCAGTTTGAGGAGGCCGATAACTTTGGCTCGCTGATCCGTCCCAAACTCAGCAGCGTGCAAAACGTGTTGCCCGTGCTGGAGGCTAAGGACATGGCAGGCAGTCTGTTCCTTGCTGGCACCCACGCTAAAGTGCTGCAGGTGCTACGAATGACCGACTACCTGAGCCCGCGTTATGCGGTGGTAGTTGCCAACCCTCCGTACAAGAAAAAGGCAGATCTAAATGAGTCATTGCAAAGCTGGCTCGATGTTGAATACGTCGAGGGTAAATACGACCTTTATCAGGCGTTTATCCTAAGAAGTCTGAAGCTGGTTTTAGCAAAGTCATATGTTGGCATGATCACGATGCAGGGTTGGATGTTCGCGCCTAGATATGAGGCGGTTAGATCTGTGATTTTATCTAGGTCAACAATCTGCACGATGGCCCAGCTTGGAGAGCGCGCATTTGACTCTATTGGTGGGGAGGTCGTTTCGACTACTGCATTCGTCTTGAGTAGCGCGGCCAATGAAGACTTCAAAGGAGAGTTTATAAAGCTGACTGAAGGCCAGTCTGAGGCCGAAAAGGATGCTGATCTTTTGAAGGCGATTCAAGTCCCTCAAAGCAAAATACGCTATCGGGTTTCGTCGGAGCAATTTGAAAAAATCCCAGGATGTCCGATAGTTTTTTGGGCATCTGAAAGGATGAGGAATTTATTCACAAGCTATCCTTCGATTTCCAAGGAGATCATCACGAGGGAAGGGCTCGCGACTGGTAGTAATGCCACGTTCTTACGGGAGTGGCATGAGGCGAGCGTGATGAATGTCGGTTTTAACATTAAAAGTGACGCCGAGGCTAAAACATCTGAAAAAAGATGGTTTCCTTATGTGAAGGGTGGTGGCTCTAGGCGTTGGTATGGTAATTCAGAGCATTTTGTAAATTGGTTTGATGATGGCCGTGAGCTTAAAAATTTCAAGGATGAAAAGACAGGGCGTATCCGCTCTCATAACTACAACGGTGAGTATGGCTTTCGTGAGGGGTTCACTTGGTCTGGCATTTCGAGCAGCGACTTTGCTGTTCGTGTGGTTCCGTGTGGTTTTATGTTTGATGCCAAAGGGCCAATGGGTTTCGTCAGTCAGTCAAGTAAAACGGAGGCCGTAGAGGCATTTCTGAATAGTCGTGTATGCAGCTTCCTACTAAGAATGCTTGCTCCTACGCTTGATTTTAAACTCACCCACGTGCTTAGTTTACCGTTCAAAAAGCCAGACGATGAGCAGTTGAATGATCGGGTTCGGCGCAGTGTGCTAGCCGCAAAGTCCGACTGGGACTCCTACGAAACCTCCTGGGACTTCACAGTTCTGCCATTGCTACACCCCGGCCACCGGCAGTCCACCCTACAAGCCGCTTATCAACAACTCCACTCTCACTGGCGCGAGATGATGCTAGAAATGCAGCGCCTCGAAGAAGAAAACAACCGTATCTTTATCGAGGCTTATAGTCTGCAGGATGAACTGACACCCGAGGTGTCGCTCAAGGAAGTCACCCTCACATGCAACCCACACTACCGCTACGGTGGTGACAAGTCAGGGGAGGAGTTGGGTGCGCAGCTGTTGGCCGATACGATGCGCGAGTTTTTGTCCTACGCCGTGGGCTGTATGTTTGGCCGCTACAGCCTGGACAATCCAGGGCTGGTGCTGGCCAACCAGGGCGACACACTGGCTGAGTATTTGCGCCAGATCCCCGAGCCGAGTTTTATGCCGGACGAAGACAACGTGATCCCGCTGCTGGATGGCGAGTGGTTTGCTGACGATGTGACCGAGCGTTTCCGCACCTTTTTACGCGTTACCTTCGGCGTGGAGCACTACGAGGACAACCTAGCCTTTATTGAGGCATCGCTGGGCAAGGACGTGCGCAAGTACTTTATCAAGGACTTCTACGCCGACCATGTGAAACGCTACAAGAAGCGCCCGATCTACTGGTTGTTCGCCAGCCCTAAAGGCACCTTCAGTGCGCTGATCTACCTGCATCGCTACCGCACCGACACAGCGAGTGTGGTGCTGCAATACCTGCGCGACTTCCGCAAAAAACTGGCTGCACGGCTGGACCACCTCCAACAAATCGGCATCAGCACCAGCGCCAGCCAAGGTGAAAAGACCCGCGCCCTCAAGGAAATTGAACCGCTCAAAAAGCAACTACTGGAGCTGGACGACTACGAGCGTGACACCCTCTACCCGCTGGCTACTAAACAAGTGCCGCTGAATCTGGATGACGGCGTCAAAGTAAACTACCTCAAGCTCGGCTCGGCGCTGAAAAAGATCGTCGGGCTAGATGCCAAGGGGGATGAATGAAGCATAACAAGGAGCAGATACAATGCTGATTCAGTCCATCCAACTGAACAATTTTTTGAGCTTCGGCGCGTTCTCTACCGTCATCCCGCTGGGGCCGTTGAATGTCATCATTGGGCCTAATGGTTCGGGTAAGTCCAACCAGCTCGAGTCAATCGAATTGTCGAAACGCTGCAGGCTCGGATTGGGAATGCATAAACATGAGTAACCCCAAAATCACCCAGGCCCTGAGTAACCTGTTCGACAAGCAGCGCATAGTGTTCTGGTATGACACGCGCCTGGAGTTTCGCGCTGATTTCGAGACGCTGGAGTTGCCGGATGTCGAGAAAGTCGAGCTGGCTAACAATGAGTTTGGCGTGAAATACCGCCTCCTGCGAGAGCAACCGGAACAGAAGTTTCTGATCTACCGTGAAGGTACTGAGCCTTCGCATTTGCACAATTGGCTGTTGGATGTGCAGCTTGCCAGTGGCAATTGCTTCCGTACCGATCAGGTTGCCTTGTGGCTGGCTGAGCTGGAGTTGGGACCGGACTGCTACCCACTTTTGGAAGCCCATGTGGCGTTTTTCGAATCCGCCAAGCGCCGTGAGGCCCTGAGCAAGTTACTTGAGCCGGGTGATTCGCAGAACCTGCTGCAACGCAAGATGCTCGCCGTGTGTGCCGGCAACGAGCCGCGCTTGGATGTGATTCTGGAAAGCCTGCTGGGTGATCTGGCCGCTGGCAAAGATGTGCGGATCAAGTTAATCGAAAGCAGCGGCTTGAATACCTATCTGTGGGAGCAGGTGAAGCGCGCCTATGGCTATAGCTCCGAGCAACCAGGGTTGCACGATTTCGTTATCGAGCTGTTTAAGGCTTGTTTCATGCTTGGGATCGACCCGGCTTACAAGGCGCGACTGTCCGCTGAGGCGCTGGTGTTCCTCAAACGCTGGAAGGACAGTCGTTCGCATGAGCAGAGTTTCGAGACACTGTCTGAGCAGTGCGCGGCGGTGCTGCAGATTGACGACAAGCTGCAAACTCTGGACTGGCGCAGCCTGCTGGAGCTGGATTATTTCGAGCTGATCGACCGCAAGATCCTCAGTGAGCTGGTACGTGCCGTGGTGGCCAGTACAGTCACCGCTGTGGAGGTTGAGCAGTGGGTACGCCAGCGCCGCCAGAGCCACTGGTTTGAGCGCTTCAAGGATGTGTACCTGGCGCTGGAGCATGCGGCGCAGTTCATCCAGGTGCTGGACATAACGCAGCTGCAAATGGAATCGCTGACTGATGGCGTGAAAAAGTACGCCAGCCAGTGGTTCAGGCTGGATCAGCGTTACCGCAAGTTCGTCTATCACCTGCGTGAATCCGGTCAGGCTTCGCTGCTGGGTGAGTTGGCTATGCAGGTCGAGAATCTGTACGGCAACAACTACCTGAGCCGTCTTAACGACCGCTGGCAGCAGCACGTGGATGCGGCGCAGCAGTGGGAGGCCGCGCCCGTAGTGCTGCAGCGCAATTTCTTCAGCCGCTATGTGCAGCCCTTTGTGGAGCGCAGAACTAAGGTGTGTGTGCTGATTTCCGATGCGTTCCGCTATGAGGTAGGCGAGGAGCTGCAAAGCCTGATTCGTCAGGAAGATCGCTTCGAGGCTGATCTGGAACCGATGCTGTCGATGCTGCCGAGTTATACCCAGCTGGGCATGGCGGCACTGCTACCCAACAGCAGCCTGCAACTGGCCGACAACGACAGTGGCGATGCCATAGTGGATGGTCAGAGCGCTCAAGGCTCGGTCAACCGGGGCAAGATTCTGGCGACCAGGGTGCCAGCATCTCAGGTGGTACGAGCCAAGGATCTACTGGCGATGAACCAGGCCGACTCTCGTGCCTTGCTGCGCGACAATGAGGTGGTTTACGTTTATCACAACCTGATCGACAAGACCGGCGACACCCGTGATACCGAAGAACGAGTGTTTGCGGCGGCCGAGGAAACGCTCAGTGAGCTAATCCGTCTGGTGAAGAAGCTGACCAACGCCAATGCCAGTAACCTGCTGATCACTGCCGATCATGGCTTCATCTATCAGAATCATCCGCTGCAGGAGAGCGATTTCCTCAGCGGTGAGCCAGAGGGCGATGAGGTCCTCTACCGCGACCGGCGTTTTGTACTGGGTCGTAGCTTGCGCGAAGGAGCCAGTTTTAAAACCTTCAACCCGGTGCAGCTAGGCCTGACGGGGACGCTTATGGTGCAGATTCCCAAATCCATCAACCGTCTGCGGCTGAAAGGCTCTGGTAGTCGCTTTGTGCACGGTGGTGCCACCCTGCAAGAGGTGGTGATCCCGGTCATCCGTATTAACAAGAAGCGCCAGAGCGATGTGGGTCGGGTGGGTGTGGAGTTCATCGGTGTCGGTGGTAAGACCATCACCACCGGGCAGTTGGCGGTGGTGCTCTATCAAACCGAGGCAGTGACCGAGAAACTGCAGTCGCGCCGGTTGCGTGCAGGTTTGTTCACGCTGGACGGTGAGCTGGTATCCGATCAGCATGAGCTGTTGTTCGACTTCAGCTCTGCTAACCCGCGTGAGCGGGAGTTGCCGGTACGCTTCATTCTCAGCCGCAAGGCCGATGAGGCGAACAATCAGCAGGTGGAGCTGCTCCTTGAAGAGACCGTGGAAGGCACTTCACACTTCACACGGTACAAAGCCGCGCGTTACTCCATTCGCCGCTCGTTCAGCAGCGAATTCGATTTTTAAGCAGGAGCTCCAATGAGTCAGCTCGACGACAAGATCAACCAGTACTTTGCCGGCCTGGTGGTGCGCAAAGACCTGGTCAAAGCGGTGAAGGGCAACGCCATTGTGCCGTCGTATGTGCTGGAGTACTTGCTGGGCCAATACTGCGCGACCAATGACGAGGCGACGATCCAGACCGGTATCGAGACGGTCAAGGAGATTCTGCGCAAGCACTATGTCCACCGAAACGAAGCAGGGCTGGTACGCTCGACCATCAAGGAGAAGGGGCGGCACAAGGTTATTGACCGTATTAGCGTCTCATTAAACGACAAGGATGACGTGTACGAGGCTGAGTTCGCCAACCTGGGCATCAAGAAGGTGCTGATCGACTCCAACACCGTCAAGGCCCACCAGAAGCTGCTGGTAGGTGGTGTTTGGTGCATTGCGGATGTGGAGTATGAATACACCGAGGATAAGTCTGCCTCACCTTGGATTCTGGCCTCGCTAAAGCCAATTCAGATTTCCCGCTTTGATTTCGACGGCTATCTGGAGGCGCGTAAGCAGTTCACCACTGATGAGTGGATTGACCTGCTGATACAGAGTGTAGGCTTCAATCCGCAGATGTTCGGCAAGCGCAATAAGCTCGCCCAGCTTATCCGCCTTATCCCGTTCTGCGAGCGCAATTACAACCTGATAGAGCTGGGGCCGAAGGGCACTGGCAAGTCGCACGTTTATTCCGAGTTCTCGCCCCACGGCATTCTTATCTCCGGTGGCGAAGTTACGGTTCCCAAGCTGTTCGTCCATAACGGCACAGGTAAGCTCGGCCTGGTGGGTTACTGGGATGTAGTGGCTTTCGATGAATTCGCCGGCAAGCAAAAGCGAGTGGACAAGGCTCTGGTGGACATCATGAAGAACTATATGGCCAACAAGTCGTTCTCACGGGGAGTGGAAACCTTGGGAGCAGAGGCCAGCATGGTGTTTGTGGGTAATACCGATCACACCGTGCCGTACATGCTTAAGCACACGGACCTGTTCGACCCGCTGCCGGAAAAGTTCCACGATTCAGCCTTTCTCGACCGCATTCACAGCTACATCCCCGGATGGGAAGTGGATGTCATCCGTGGCGAGATGTTCTCCAGTGGTTATGGCTTCGTGGTGGACTACCTGGCCGAGATCCTGCGCTCGCTTCGTAGTCATGACTACTCAGATCGCTACAAGGGACAGTTCACGCTATCCGACGATATTTCGACGCGCGACCGCGATGGCATCAACAAAACTTTTTCTGGTTTGATGAAGATCCTGTACCCGCATGACGAGGCGACAGACGCCGAAGTGGAAGACGTATTGCGCACAGCAATTGAAGGGCGCAAGCGGGTGAAGGATCAGTTGCTACGCATTGACGCGACCTATCCAGCAGTTCGCTTTGCCTACCAGGGTGCTGATGCTCAGGAGCGATTGGTGCGCACACTGGAAGAGGATGAGTACCCTAACCAGTACCATCGTCGGGGAGCGACTGAAGTTTCTGCTATCGATTTACCCCACGTCGGCACTGACCATTTGGCGCTTATCGAGGCAGCGCCAGCCAAGCAAAGGCCAATTTCACGCCCTATCAATCCAGTGTCTGTGGAGCCTGTGCTGAAAGAGCAGCATTTGGTCTTCCACGAAAATCAGCGAGGCCTGAGTTTTGACAAGTTGTTCAGTCCCTATCTGGTAGGTGCCAAGCGCATCATCATCACAGACCCCTATCTTCGTATGTTCCATCAGTTGCGCAATTTGATGGAACTGATGGAGACCATTAGCAAGCTGCAAGGTCCGGAAGATGAGGTGGTTGTTCATGTGGTGACCGTTGAAGATGATACAAATGGTGATCGCCAGACCGAAAGCCTGCAGAAGATCTCTGATGCTTGTACCGGTGTTGGCATCCAGTTCAGTTGGGCCTACGACACCAGCGGCACCAAGCATGATCGAGATATCACAACCGACACGGGTTGGAAGATAGTGCTTGGACGTGGCTTGGATGTTTTTCAACGCTTTGAGCTGAATGATGCCTTCAGCTTTGCGAATCGGCTCCAGCAGCATCGGCAGTGCAAAGAATTCAGTGTGACCTTTGTGCGGGTTGACCCGGCAGCTTGCTCGTAGGTTTACGGCGATTAGGCAGAGGCACTCTGATTGGTGTTCGCGGTACGAATAAAGAAAAAAGTTAGGTCAACTGTGGACGCCCTTAGGCGTGGGGAAGTCATAGTGTCGGCTGCAGCAGGAGCTGAGTACAACCGCTGGATTACGACAAAAAATAAGTGAGGGGAGTTTCCCTGCCGATGACTGCCCTAGCATCAGCCAAGGGCAGTCTATCGGGCAGTGTGAGCCTAGGCGTTATAGGTAACCTCGTTCAGCCAACGATACGCAGCCTTCGTGGCCTACAACGATATGATCCAGCGTCTTTGTGCCAATCATGTTGAGGGCGTTCTTGAGGGTGGTGGTCAGCGTGCGATCGGCCTGGCTGGGTTCGGGATCTCCAGAAGGATGGTTATGCACCAGTACCACGGCTGCTGCGTTGTGCTCTAGGGCGATCTTGACCACTTCCCTTGGGTAAACGCTGGCCCCGTCCAGCGTGCCGCGAAACAGCTCCTGAAATCCGATAATCCGGTGCTTGGTGTCGAGCAGCAGAAGAGCAAAGACTTCGTGCTCATGGTACTGCAGCAGTGTTTGCAGGTGGCTGAAGACCTGCTTCGGCTCTGTCAGTGCCCGGCCTTTAGACAGGCGACTCATTGCCAGTTGTTGCGCCATACGTAGGATGTCAGCTTCGGTGACAGGGGAGTCCATGACATAGGTGCCGGTCGTTTCACCGGCTTGGAGTTTGTGATATTTCATTTGGGTCTTCCTATACGAGTGCGTGAGAACGAAGGGTTCTGAGAAACCCTGTTACTGGACGGTGGGCTTGCCGTTGTGTCGCGTGGCTTGCGACTCCAATTTTTGGGCGAGTGAGGGTTTGGCAGGCGCTGCCGGTTGGGCTTTTGGCTCTAAAGGGCTGGGCTGATCTTCAATGCTGGGGAAGAACTCCTCGACGATGGCCCCGGTGTCCTCCTCACTGTCTTCAAAGGCCCCATTGTTAAAGCCCTGCCGGGCCGCGTGATCCAAGGCGCTCTGGTCAAAACCCGCGGCTTGTCGGGTTTCCTCCAGCTGCTGGGCTTCCAGTAAGGCGTCTTCTAAGCTCAGGCCGCTGCGCACCGTGATATCGACGTAGAAGATCGGTGTGCCGTGGCTCTGCCGAGTGGACTTACCCCGCAGACGCAGCTCCAGCGGCAGACAGGCCAGGCGATTGCCGGAGATTGCGCTGAAGTACTGCAGGCGTGCCGCCAGGGTACGTATGCTGTTGAACCCAGTGGTACGGAAGACGAAACTGCCCAGCGGATCGTCATCGCCAATTACCACGTTCAGCCGGCCGTAAGGCTTGCAGGCATTGCCTTGAGCCAGTGAACAGCCATCCGGTGAAGGACAGGGCAACGACTGGATGCCGTCCTTGGTCAAACGCTTGCAAGTCTCGCCGTTGCCTACACACAGCGGCCGGCCGCTGTTACGGTCAAATAGGCTGTAGTCCGCCCGAAAGTTCAGGTCAGGCTCGTTGAACAGCAGCCGGATCGGAATACTGCGTAGCTTGCCGTCCTGGCCATTGCGCAGCTCCTCATTGAGTGGATGCAGCAGCCAGCCGTCGCGGCTCTGTACTTGGGAGGTAAGGGTGAATTGATCGTCCTTTTCCGGTAGACGCTTGCCGTTTTTCTCGACGACCTTGCCGATGGAAATGCGCCCGAGTACCGGAGGGGTAATGGCTAAACCTTTGAGCATGGCGGTTCTCCGTATGCGTACGGCCAAGTCATCTACCCAGCCCTGCAAAGCCAAGACATGGTGTGCACTTACATTTAAGTGGGCACCAGTTCTAGCCTTTTAAGCGGGTATTTCATGCAGCCAACACGCCGTTCCTATTCCAAATCCTTCAAAGCTCAGGTCATTCAAGAGTGTGCCCAGCCCGGTGCTTCGATTGCCAGCATCGCACTCAGCCATAACCTCAACGCAAACCTCGTCCACAAATGGATTCGCCTGCAAGCGCAGAAAAGCACGGCGCTGCAACCTGCATTTATTCCGTTACCCGTGCCGCTGGCAGGGGCGAAATCCCACACATCATCATCGAATATTTGCGTTGAAATACAGCACCCGCGTGGCACCGTCACAGTGAACTGGCCCACTGAAAATGCTGCTGCCTGCGCGACCTTTCTTCGAGACCTTCTGCGATGATTCGCATCGACTCCATCTGGCTCGCCACCGAGCCGATGGACATGCGCGCTGGTACCGAAACGGCATTAGCCAAGGTGATTGCGGTGTTCGGTGCGGCGCAGCCGCACTGTGCTTA
Source organism: Pseudomonas sp. KK18 (assembly GCF_037094675.1). Lineage (NCBI taxonomy): Bacteria > Pseudomonadati > Pseudomonadota > Gammaproteobacteria > Pseudomonadales > Pseudomonadaceae > Pseudomonas > Pseudomonas sp. KK18. Next base: position 5,171,522 of record NZ_CP146605.1, on the reverse strand, counting down.
TCTTTTCGCCAACCGCCGCGCCAATCGCATGAAAGTGCTGGTGCATGACGGCTTCGGCATATGGCTGGCGGCGCGCCGGTTGAGCCAGGGCAAGTTCCACTGGCCAAGCATTCGTCATGGCTCTGAAATGCAGTTGGACACCGAGCAACTCCAAGCCTTGGTATTGGGCCTGCCATGGCAACGAGCAGGTTCCGGCGGCTCGATCACACTGCTTTAACGGCTGCCATTAGCCTATCGGTCTATCGCCGCGAAGCGCCTGCTCTGGCAAAATTCGGCGCATGACTTCTTCTCCCAATCTCGACCAAATGACTCCCGACCAACTGCGTGCCTTAGCTGCGCAATTGCTCTCGCAAGTCGAAACAATGGGTAAGACGGTCGAAACCATGGGCAAGAAGATCAACCGCGATCAGACGGTGATCGAGAAGCTGACCTTCGAAATTGCGCAGCTCAAGCGCTTGAAATTTGCCAAGCGCAGCGAGCAGATGAATCCTGAGCAGGCCAGTTTGCTCGATGACCTGATCGATACAGATATCGCAGCGATTGAAGCAGAGCTTCAGGCCTTGCAAACAGTGCCAGCGGCGACCGAGAAAAAGCAGAAGCCCAAGCGCACTGCATTGCCGGCTGAGTTTCCACGCACACTGATCCATCACGAACCTGACAACACTCACTGCCCATGCGGCTGCGCGCTGAAACGCATCGGTGAAGATGTCAGTGAGAAGTTGGATTACACACCGGGCGTGTTCACCGTCGAGCGTCATGTACGTGGCAAATGGGTCTGCGATGACTGCGAAACGCTTATCCAGGCACCGGTTCCGGCTCAGATCATCGACAAGGGCATCCCAACCGCTGGGCTGCTGGCCCACGTCATGATTGCCAAGTTTGCTGACCATTTACCGCTTTACCGTCAGGAATCGATCTTCGGTCGAGCGGGCCTGGCGATTCCACGCTCAACCTTGGCCGAATGGGTTGGCGTGACTGGGGTTCAGTTGCAGCCGCTGGTCGATGCGCTGCGCGAAGTGGTACTCGGGCAGCAGATTATTCATGCCGATGAAACACCCGTGCAAATGCTCATGCCGGGAACAAAGAAAACCCACCGTTCCTATGTTTGGGCCTACGCCACCAGCCAGTTCTCGGATGTGGCAGCGGTGGTTTATGACTTCAGCCCCAGCCGTGCCGGAGAGCATGCTCGCAACTTCCTGCAAGGCTGGAGGGGCAAGCTGGTCTGTGACGATTTTGGCGGTTACAAAGCCAGCTTCGAACTCGGCGTGACCGAAATCGGCTGCATGGCCCATGCACGGCGCAAATTCTTCGAGCTGCACGCTACGAATAAAAGCACGCTTGCTGAGCAAGCCCTGCGCTATATCCAGTTGTTGTACGAAATCGAGAGCGAAGTCCGCGATCTGGAGCCGGATTTACGGCGGCGAATACGGAAAGAAAAAGCCGTCCCGGTAATGGACATGCTACATGTCTGGATGAGCGCCCAGCGCGACCTTGTGCCCGAAGGCTCAGCCATCAGCAAAGCACTCGATTACAGCCTGAAACGCTGGGCAGCGCTGTCGCGCTACCTCGATGACGGGGCTGTACCCATAGACAACAATTGGGCAGAGAACCAGATCCGACCATGGGCTCTTGGACGCAAGAACTGGCTCTTCGCAGGGTCGCTACGCAGCGGAAAACGGGCGGCGGCGATCATGAGTTTGATCCAGTCTGCGCGGCTCAACGGTCATGATCCGTATGCCTATTTGAAGGACGTGCTCACACGCCTGCCGACGCAGCGGGCGAGTGAAATCGATCATTTGCTGCCGCATATTTGGCAACCGGTCTAATTGCGTAAGACGTGATGCTCGGATGCAAACGTTCAGTTGCGCCCAGTAAGCAGCGATGATGTCATATTGGACAAGCACGCTTATCGTGAGAAATTGGAACAGCCTTACGAGGTTGTGCCCGATACAGTTACATCAGAGCTCTTCCTTTGCCTCGGCGAACTGGCGCACGGCGTCGACTACTTGCCGTGCTCCGCTCTGAATTTCCTCTATCACAAAGCCGGCTTGGCTGACCAAATCGACGCCTTGATCGACCTTTTGGCGACTAGCCTGCATGCTCTCCACAGCATCCTGCGCTAGTTCATGGTTGCGCTTCACAACATCGACGATTTCCACGGTGGCCTGCGCCGTGCGGGCTGCAAGGTTTCGTACTTCATCGGCGACCACCGCAAAACCTCGGCCTTGTTCACCCGCCCTTGCAGCTTCGATAGCAGCATTTAGAGCAAGTAGGTTGGTCTGCTCGGCGATACCTCGGATGGTCTGCACGATGCTGCGGATCATCTCTGACTGCTGATTGACTGCAGTGATGCCTTCAGCCGCTCGTGAGAGCTCGGCTGCTATGCCTTGTACCACCTCGACCGTTTCACTAATGACCTCGGCACCATGGCGAGCGCTTCTGTCCGTCTGCTGGGATATATTGTAGGCGAGCGTGGCTGCATCGGATTCTGCCTGCTGCTGGCGCACTTGGGACGTAATATCACGGGCAAACTTAACTACTTTGTAAAGCCGGCCACTGGCATCGAATACCGGGTTGTAGGTTGCGCTCAGCCAGACGGTATCGCCATGCCGGTTGAGTCGCTGGAAGCGTCCAGAGAAGAACTCACCACGGTTCAGTCGCTCCCAGAAATCGCGGTATTCAGGAGAGTCCGCTTCACCTCGTGTGCAGAACATGCGGTGGTGCTTTCCCCGAATCTCATCCAGGCGATAGCCCATGGCCTGCTCGAAGTTTTCGTTGGCGTCGAGAACCTCACCTTTCAAGTTAAAGGAAATCGCAGCCATCGAGCGACTGATGGCCTGAACCATGCTGCTCTGCTCCTGCTCACGGATCACCTGAGTAGTAATGTCGGTGGCCAGCTTCAGCACGCCTTCGACGCGACCATCGGCGCCTCGGATAGGGTTGTAGCTGGCTTCGAGCCAGACCTCCAGGCCTTGCTTATTACGCCTCAGGAAACGTTCACGTATGTACTCGCCACCAGCCAGGCGCTGCCAGAACTTACGATAGTCGGCACTCGCCTGGTAATCAGGAAAACAGAAAATACGATGGTGCTGTCCGACGATCTCCTCCAGTCGGTAGCCCATGGTGGTAAGAAGGTTCTCATTGGCACCTATGATGGTGCCATCGGGTTTAAATTCAATTGTTGCCGTCGAACGGTCAACGGCCACGGCCCTTGCTTCTGCGGCCTGAAGCTTTTGCAGAGCCTCAGCCAAGGTCTGCTTGATTGCCTTGTTGAACATTGATTAGCCTTAGAGTGAATTTTACTATCGGACGAATGAGGAGAAGCCGTAAATCCCAATTCGAATGTTTAACTGATGCTTAAATCAGGTGATGTAGCGGGTCTGCAAATTGCACCAGCAAGCACCAACTTGAATCTATGGCTTGTGCAGTATCACGCTAGAGTCTTGGTCGCGCTTAAGCTTTCCAGCATCCTCTCTGCGCTCATCGGCTTGCCCAGCAGGTAACCTTGCAAAATGTCGCAACCCAACTCGGTAAGCATCTGTTGTTGTTCAGCGGTTTCCACACCCTCTGCAACGATCCTCAGCCCCAGCGTTTTACCGAGCGCTACTATGGCCGAAACGATAGCCGCGTCATCGTTACACTTAGCCAGCTCGGTGATAAAACCTCGGTCGATCTTCAGTTCGTTGGCTGGTAGGCGCTTAAGATAAAGCAGGCTGGAATAACCGGTACCAAAGTCGTCGATGGAGATATTCACGCCCAATGCTGCCAATTGATCAAGAACAATCAAAGCAGCTTCAGCGTCCCGCATCGCCGTAGATTCGGTAACTTCCAGTGTCAGGAAACGGGGGGGCAGGCCACTGCTTTGCAGGGCATTGCGCACGACATCAACGAGCTTTGCATGGGCCAGTTGTACCGTCGAAATGTTGACCGCAATACTCCATTCGTCTTTACCTTCGCCTAACGCTTGCCATTCGGCCATCTGCCGGCACGCCTCATGGATTACCCAGCTACCGATTGGCACGATCAATCCAGTACGCTCTGCCAAGGGCAGGAAACGGACGGGCGGCACCAAGCCCAAACCTGGCTTGTTCCAACGCAGTAAAGCTTCAACGCCGATCATAGGGCCATTTGGGGCGAGCATCTTCGGCTGGAAGTGCAGGATAAATTCATTCCGATCCAGTGCGCACCGCAGATCCTGTTGCATTTCCAACTGCAGGTGAGCGTTAACGTTCATAGCTTTTTCAAAGAAGCAGTAGCCATCGCGGCCCTGCTCCTTGGCGTGGTACATAGCCGCATCGGCATTGACCATCAGCTCATGCTCGGTTAGGCCATTTTCTGGGAATATAGCGATACCGATGCTAGCGGACACATGCACTGTCTGCCGCCCAAGTACGTAAGGTAATCGAATATTTTCCACCAAGCGTTGCGCCAACATCGCAGCGTCTTCAGGTTCGCCGGGATCGATAAGCAGAACGAACTCGTCGCCTCCGAGGCGAGCCACCGTATCTTCGCCGCGTTTGGCGTCGTTGATTCGCTTTGCTACTTGCAGAAGCAACTGGTCGCCAGTGTGATGACCGTAAGTATCGTTAACAGCTTTGAAACCATCCAGATCCATGAAGAGTACGGCAAAGTGGCTCTTCTGCCTGATGGCTTTATGAATCGCTTGCTGAAGACGGTCGTTTAGGAGGATACGGTTAGGGAGGCGAGTAAGATTGTCGTGAAGAGCTAGCTGCACCAGTTCACTGTTTGCGAGGTCAAGGGAGCTGGCAAGTATGCTGGTGCGGACGTCAAGCATTGATACGATCAAGGCAATAGCGCAGACAGCCAGCGTGATCAGAATCACCAAAACCATTAGCAAGTTGCTATCAATGCCTGCATTGACCGCTCCGCACACGCTCCCGATAGGAAATTGGGCAGCCGCCATTCCGGTATAGTGCATTCCAACAATGGCACACCCCATAATTAACGAGGCGCCGATGCGTGTACGATTGATGTACTGACCTTCGCCACGCAGGCGGAAAGCGATCCACAAAGCCACGCCCGAAGCAAGGATAGCAATCAGCACCGATAGCGCGAACAACGACGGAACGTATTCCACTACAGGATTCATCAGCAGCGCCGCCATTCCAACGTAGTGCATGGATGCAATTCCGATACCCATGAGCACCGCACCAAGCAGCAAACGCGGCAGTGGCATTTCCGTCTGGCATGCTAGCCACAAAGCAAAGGCGGAGGAGGCGATGGCGATCAACAACGATAAGCCAGTCAGCGTCAGGTCGTAACCCAGCTCGATGGGCAGTTGGAAGGCCAACATGCCAATAAAATGCATCGACCAGAGGCCCGTGCCCATGGCGGAAGATCCACCGGCAAGCCAAAGTGCCGATGCTTTGCCTTCGGTACGGGTGACTCGACCAGTCATGTCCAGCGCGGTATAAGACGCCAGGATCGCTACGGCGAAGGAAAACAGCACATACACGCTGTTATAGCTGCTTACTAGCATTGAAACCCCGAAGGTTGAATTTGGCTCCTCTGGGCATCGGCGGCACGAGCAGTTTCTGAAGAGTACGCTTCATCCTATCGTCAAAAATTTTACAAAAAAAAGCGTCATGCCAGCCTTGCGACTTCCACGGGCACGCTTACGGCTGAATGCGATGCTGGCAATTGTAGTGCCGTGCTGGGCACCCATATTGAATGACCTGGGCTTTGAAGGCCTTGGAATAGGAACCGAGTGTTGGCTGCATGAAATACCCGTTTAAAAGGCTAGATCTGGTGCTCACTTAAATTTGAGTGCACACGATGTCTTGGCTTTGCGGGGCTGGGTAGATGACATGGCCGGACGGTTACGGTTCTCCTTAATCCGGAAATAAAAAAGCCACCGGGACCTAAACGGTCCGGGTGGCGTGGGTGAGTGGGATGATTCAGCCGATCAGGAAGCGGCGACTGCCTGTTTTGATCTTGGGGTAGCGGGCCTGCAGGTAGGGTTTGTCCTTGAGCATCTGTTCGACATCCAGACCAAGGCTGTCTTTGGACTTCTTCCAGCTGATGTAGCCTTCCGCAAACTCTGCACGGGTGGCTTCACCCATGGCCTGCTGCAGGACCTGCTTGAGCTGCGCCTCACGCGTCTCTTGCTGAGCAATGCGCTGGCGAACAGCCTTGAGCTCTAGGTAGGTGCTGGCCAACTCCGTTTGTTGGCTGAAGTCCAGGGTCTGCCCGTTATCCTCGGGGTAGAGGCAGCGCAATGCCGCGTCTGCTGAGGCCGTGCCATCGGCCTGTGGTGGGGTGTCACTGACCACGTAATCCCAGAACAACCGCTCCAGGTCGATCAGCCGAGCAATCATCGATTCGTCCCGTTCGATGCGATGGACCTCCAGGTGCTGGCCACCGAGCAGTACCGCCACATCCGCCGCCTGCTTGCCGGTGACGGCGAGCTGATGCATGACCTGCAACTGCACATACTCCGGTACACCTTCTTTCCAGAGGCGAGCCCCGTTGATACCGGCCGTTTTACATTCGAGGATCTGCACCTCTGGCGCGCCGATCACCTCTCGGTCGATGTTGGCCAGCATCCAGGCCAGTTTTGGATCAGGATGCTGCAGCACCGCATTGATGCGGCGGACCCGATGACCGCTGCGCCGGCTGTAATGCGTCGCCACGATAGGCTCCAAAATGTTGCCCCAGTAAGCTGGGCTGTCTTCATCCTGTGGATCGAGTTTGGGCAGTGAGGTGTCACGCCCAGTTTTCTCCAGCCACAGCTCCAACTGGGATTTATATGGGTTAAGTCCGACGGCTGCTGCGGCATCCGAACTGCCGATACCTTGTTTGCGAACTGCCAACCAGTCCTCACGCGGCAGTTGTTTGGTCCCCACCAGGCGTAAGGCGGGACGGGGTTTGTTACTGGGGTGTTGCAGAGTTTGTGTGTGCATGATGTTTTCCTGTGCGGCATAAAAAACGCCCAGCCAGCAGAAGCTGACCAGGCGCTTTAATAGTTGATTAAGTGAGTGGAGCTAGGCGGCGAGTTGCAATGCGGCTTGCAGGGCGCGTTGTTTGATGAGAGCCCCTTGGCCAAACCAAGCCGAGTCCATGCGGTATTCAGTACTTCGGGCACGTCGCTCGTGATCAACGTACTCGGTCACCGCATTGAGCAAGCCCCACGCAGTTCCTTGGGCCGATTCCAGCGTGGCGCCGCGACCTCCGCCTTCGTATAGGCTTTGAACCTTGCGCAATGCGCGCTCGTTCGGCAGGACTTCGGGCAGTTTGCTATTGGGGGGGACGTCACACACAACGCTCATGAAAAAGCCCATCGCTTCATGCCACTGCACCTTGCGTTCAGACAGAGTGCGCATTCGATGCATGAAGGTGTCCCACTGTGAAACGGCGATGCCTAACTGCTTTTTCACCGCCTGCGGATCGAAGCGGGTGTTGTGCGGTACCTTGATCGCGCGGGTGGTGCCATCCAGAGCGATGGTCAGGGTGTTGTTGCAGACCACGCGCACGGTGGTCGGGGTCGCTGTGGTGGCCAGAGTGCCATCACAGGAGGTGGCCAGCAGTAGGTAGCCATTCACCTGGTCGTTACCACGGAGCGTCGTGCCTTGCCCAGTACGGGCCAGCGCCCAGAACTTGCGACCGCCTTTGAGCACTCCAGCGGTTTCCAGTTCGTAGCCCGAGACTTCGGTGAGATCGCGATAAAACTCCAAGACCTCACGCGGCTGCACGACCTGGTAGCGCTGAGAAACCACCGACAGAGGGGCCTTGGTGTCGGAGCGATATAGCACCTTCTGCTCAGGGAAGGTATGAATTGAGCCCAGGTGCCCGATGGCGTCAGACTTAAAATGGACCGGGCTTTCCTGAATCTGCCAGTCCATACCCGCTTCACGCTGCCAGACTTCGAGCGGTTGTTTGGGGGAGAGGCGACTGCCCAGACCATGCCAGGGCGTGGCACCAACGTAAGCCATTTGTTCAACGAGATGAGCCATGGGAATGATTCCTTGCGAATGAAGGGAAAAGCGCGTCGTTTCATTAACCAACGACGCCTGTTCACAACGACTTAACGGTTGACGCTGAAGCTGTAACCGCACGCCAGGCACTGATAGTTGTGAAGGATTTTTTCATCGATCTGCTCGCCCAGCGTGGCCCCGGCAATGCCACCTGCGACCCCACCGAACAGACCACCCAAAATCGCCCCGGCGATGCTGCCGATAGCGATTCCCACCGGCCCGCCGACTACTCCCAGCACCGCGCCGGCTTCTGCGCCTGAAAGGGCGCCGGCGGCACCGCTGGCCACACCGCCTGCCGCACCAATTAATCCACCCGTTTGTTTACCGATATTTTTAGTAACCACTCGTCCTGAATTGCAGCTCGGGCACGGGGTGTACATAAATGATTCCTCTCTGTTTGCTGAGTACACGTATCACGCAGAAATGCTGAATGACGCGCTCATCGTTGAGCGTTCATCTAGGTGATATAGGTCTGAGTTTTTTTTGAATGAGGCTTGCCAAAACAACATCCCAGGGAGGGACGTTGTGGGCGGAATCTGAATGTGAGGTTTGGCGTTAAGGGCAGCTATTTTTGCTATTAATAGCTGGAATAGTACTGGCTAAGGGGAGATACATTCTATTTTGAGGCGCGAGACAGAATTGCTTTCAAAGTGGCATGTTCTAAGGCGTAACGTTAGCAAGCGTTACGCTCACGTTCTTTGAGATTTGAGTTGCTGCTTATAGGATTGCCTCGTCCAGTCCTAACGGGTGTAATGATGTTTAATGAAAAATCAGAAGCGTTGGTTATGCTTCGCTTGAGAGATGTTTTAACGCGAACGGGTCTTTCAAGGTCAACTATTTATAACAAGCTAAATGTGGCCTCGCGTCATTATGATGCGAAATTCCCAAAGCAGATACGTGTCGGGAAAACATCTGTGCGTTGGATTGAGAGTGAAATAAATTCGTGGGTGGAAGAGTGTGTGAGGCTGTCTAGGCAGAATCAATGGTCAATGGCGGGCGTTATGTCTGCTGCAGTTTCTTAATGTTGTTTGTTGTATTTTTGGGTGAGCTATGTATTTTAACTATTTCAGAAATAGCGCAAATAAGTCTAATTTCGGAGATGATTCATATCCGAGTTTGTCGCAATTTCCCTTGCTGGATGCAGCAATAAATGAGGCTCAAGCTAATATTCAGGCTCCGCGTGGATTGATTCAAAATGCGGCCCTAACTGCAATCTCTGTTGTCTTGCAGGGCCTTGTAGATATTCGTAAACCCAATGGCCAGGTCGCTCCGACCTCGCTGATGCTTCTGGCTATTGCTGACTCGGGTGAAAGAAAGTCAACGGTTGAGAATGTTTTTTTGAAGCCGATTAGGGCCTTTCAGGCTAAACAGGGCGAGGAGGTGAAGGAGAGTCAGTCGGTGTGGAAAGTTAAGTACGATACCTGGATGGTTCGACGTAACGGAGTATTAAAAGCGATTATGAAAAAAGCATCAAAAGGGCTTTCTGCTGACGAAGAGGAGAAGGTTCTATTGGCTTTAGAGAAAGAAGCCCCAGCTAAGCCAAAAGAATTTAAGATCTTGTATGAGGACTCAACCTCTGAGGCTTTGTTTCATGGGATGTACGAAAATTTACCTGCGGCTGGTTTGATTTCAAGTGAAGGTGGAGGTGTTTTAGAAGGGCGCGCCTTTAATGACCTTTCAAAGCAAAATGCGATTTGGAGTGGTGACTCAATCACAATTGATCGTAAGACGGCGGAAAGCTTTAAACTTGTTGACGCACGGCTGACAGTCTCTCTTATGGTCCAGGAGAGCGTATTTTCGAAGTACATGGCTCATAAAGGCGGGGTGTCTAGGGGATCTGGTTTGTGGGCGCGCTTTCTAATCTGTCGCCCGGCTTCAACACAGGGGACTAGATATGTAAGCACTCACGTACCGTCCTGGTATCATCAAACACAATTTGCCTCGCGGTTGGAGCACTTTCTTGAGATGGATCTTATTTGTTTCAGAGGAAATAAAAAAGAAAAAGAAGTGATCGGATTCGACTCCGAAGCGGCTCGGCTTTGGGTAGAGATTGCGAATGATATTGAGTCAAGGATGTGTGCAGGTGGAATACTGTATGGGCTAGGTGATCATGGTTCAAAGTTAGTTGAGGTTATTTCTAGGTTGGCTGCATTGCTTCATTGTTTTGAAGGGTTTGAGGGTGATATTTCGATGTCAACCTTGCAGGCGGCAACGGATCTTGCTAAATGGTACTCCAATGATTTTATAAAGTTGTTTGGGGAGAACTCTAAAGAGAACGATGAAGAGCAGGAATTAAATTGCTGGCTTGATAGTTTTCGTAAGGTGGGTAAGCGTTTTGTTAAAAAAAATTATATTTTGCAATGCGGGCCTGGGAAGTTTAGAAAGAAAGCTGCTCTTGAGCATGTTCTTTTGCGACTGGTAAATAACAGTGCTATCCGGATTTTGAATTATCCTGGGGGCAAAACTATTTATGTTGATCTCTGTCCTTGGCAGGGTGGTTTGTAGATGATGCTAGTCTCTTTTCGGGGTACTAACTTTTTTGGTTGTTTTTGATATTTAGCGTTAGTTGTTTACGAGTTGTGTTGGTTTGTTTGTCTAGGTTTTATAGGAAATATGTTCAAGGTGGTTATTGCTTGATTATGTATTACTATTTAATTAGATTGTTAGGTTTGTAGTTTGGTTGTTAAGTTTAATTAAATCAGTTGTTTGATGTTTAGTTAATTGGTTAGGTAAGTTGATGGTGCAATAGTTGACGGTTGTGATGTCAACTGATCATTTGTCAGCAGCATGGCCCCCCAAAGCCATGTTGCTGGCTTCTTGAGGAATCAGTGAGTGATAGATGAAGTTGATTGGATCGATAATGGAGGGTCGTTAGATCTAATGGTTGAGGAGGTCGGAGGGCTTCCTGTTTTAAGGGTAGAGGAAAGCTTGGTGTTGGAGTTGCGTTCTATTGAGAAATTAATGTGTGAGCTTGCTGATAGTAAGGGCTTTTTGTTCTCTTCTTATACTCATCAACTTTACGGGGTAAAGGTTAAGGCTGAGAGGCTTGGTCGCTATTTTGTTGACAAACTGAAGAGGGGGAAGGGAATGCTTGAACAGTACTTCCCCTGTCATGTAGTTAATCCTTATGTGGAGTTTTTTTTCAGATGTGTTGATCGAGTCGATGAACTTCATTCGCTCAGAGTCTGGCGGGATTTACGCAATGGAGCCGCTGAGGCTTTTTTAGTTAGAATGAATGATCTCGTAGAGTTTGTGCGGCTGGAGCTGGCCAGTGATGCTTTTAAAGCCGTTTTGAAACGATTCCGTAAAGCGTCCGTTAAGCGAGTTAACAGCTTGGAAGGTTATATAGACGCTCTTTTCGCCAAGCACTCTAGGATGCTTGTTGTGCGTGTTGATTTGTCTTATCAGTCAGGCTTTGTAAGTGGTCGTGAGGATTTTTATGGCGATGTTAATAAGGTAAAGGTACATTGGGCAAAAATGCAGAAAGATCTACACAAGGGCATTCCAGTTTATGGGTTGTTAGGGTTTGCTTGTAAGCTGGAATATGGACAGCTAAAGGGGTTTCATTTTCATTTGTTGCTTTTTTATAATGGATCAAATCATCGCCAGGATGGGGTTTTGGCTAGAATGGTTGGTGAGTATTGGCGGGACTCAATTACGGCAGGAACAGGGCGCTATTTCAATTGTAATGCAGTAAAGGATAAATATAAATATCTTGGAATAGGTATGATTAGTTTTAATCAGCTGGACAGGGTAAGCGCTTTGAAGAATAGGGTGGCGTCATATCTTACGAAAGTGGACTATTGGGTACGGCTCTCTGCTGATAGTGGCAGGTCATTTTTCAGGGGAAATATGCCAAAGCTGAAAACTATGAAGAGAGGGCGCCCTAGACGTTCATGTCCTGCTCAGGCGGCGCCTAATGGTTCTGTGTAGAAAGCCTTTTTGATTACTTTCTAGGCTTTAAGCTGATAATACTGGCAGCTGCTACGGCAAGCTTTACTGTTAGCCCGCACTCATCGCACAAATGGTTTTTAATTGTTTCCTTTTTGGGGTGATATTTTTTGGTGCTTTCTTGGCTTTGTTTCCAGAAAAGCTTTGCCGCCTCGTTTATCATAATCAACGAGATTGAGGCATGGGAAGGATATTCTTTGATGGTTTCATTGCCTGGCTTTTCAATTGGTGTGTACTCATAGAGCCTGTCTGGAAGTATTGCATAAGCCGCCTGATCTAGAAGATCACCGCCTCTGAGGCTGAATCTAGATTTTAGCCAGTCTTTTATTTTTTCGATAAGTTCTTTTTTTTGATCGATTGAGGTGATTTGTTCTTTTTTGATGAATCTATCTGATGCTTCGTTCAGGATTGCAAGATCCTCTGACATCCATTCCATTTTTTGACTGTAGCGGCTCTCCTCCATTCCTTCATTAAGGATTTTTTGAGTGTCTTCTTTTTTAATTAGTATTTCCGCGGCGGTAATTTTTTCTTCTTGTGGCTGGTTGCTTTTTCGGTTAGTCACAAAAAATCCTGCGTCAACCACAAGGGATGGATAGGGTTTTAATTGTGCTTTTAGTTGTTCAATCGCCGAAATTACTGAAAGTCCTTCTTTGATGCTGCTGATAAAGGCACAGCTAAAATTATCCTTTAGGATTTCTCCGTAATCTATAATTTCAGCCCACTCAGAGGGGGGTATGGAGAAGAATTTAATGTTGGATTCTACAATTGCGTGGTAATCGTGCTCTTCGCTGAAAGGTGTGCCCCTATGCCGCTTAAATAGGCTTTGTGCTGTTTGTAGCTCATCTGAACCTGCGACGATAGCCGAGCCTGATACGTGAACTGCAACATTTCTAGGGCGGCGGCATAAAAGGGAAATCTGCAGCTTTTCGATTCTGTCTTTGAATTCACTTTCGGAGATGCTGTGCTCCTCAAGAAATTCAGTTACTGATATAACAAACTCTTTGTTTTTCATTTGTAATCGTGTCCTTGTGTAGCGCTGCTAGTCTTTTCTCTGGGCGGTTGGAGTGGTTGTCTATATCAGGCCGGATAAATGCTTGCCGAGAAGTTCCCAAGCCTCCGCCATTTCTTTAGCATAGCTATGACGCTGATAAATGCGTTTTACCTTATTTTCCTCTGTGTGGTTGAGGCAACGTTCAGCCACTTCAGGAAGCACGCCAATAGCAGTCATAATCGTCGCGCCTGTACGCCGCAGGTCGTGAGGCGTCCACTTTCCGCCTGGTAGCAACAGTGCTTGGGCTTTGGCGCTACGTCGGCTCATGGAGCCTTGTTCCGGAAGGCGCTGGCGATCTCCCAGCTGCTTGGTTACCGTTTTAGGGCATACATGGTCAGTTATGTAGGTGTTCGGGTAGCACCAAGGTGACAGGCTATTGATCTTCTTTACGCGCTTGAAGTGGCTAATGGCAAAGTCTGAAAGGATGATGCTGTGCGGTTTGCCGTTTTTACTATTCTCGGACGGAATCAGCCAAGTGCTTTGCTCTAGATCGATATGCTCCCATCGGGCGCTCAGGAGCTCACCAATTCGACAGCAGGTCGATAGGGCAATCCAGATTGCAGCTTCGGTGGTGACTAGCAGTCCTGCATCAGGGGCTTTCTTAGCAAGCAGCTTGATTTCGTCATCACTCAGTACTCGGTCGCGTTCAGTATCTTTGCCGCCTATCTTAGCTTTGCGGATACTGGCACTGGGATCGTGCTCAATAAGGTCGCGGTCTACGGCAAAGCGGAACATTTGACGCATAAGCGAAAAAACCATCTTGGCCATACGGTTTACACCGCGAGCGAGGAGGGCATCTGTCACCTCGGTGATATGACCCTTTTTCACATCAGCGACAGCCACGTCGCCCAAGAAGGGCAGAACGTCCTTTTCAAACATCCGACGAGCCTCTGCACCCTTGTCCTTGCGGTTGATGAGATCAACCTTAGCCCAGTGCTCGAATAGGTCGGTAACAGTCTTGCGTGCCGCCTGGCGAGCTTGCTCGGCTTCGGCTTCTGCTTTCTCGGCGGTGAGTCGTGTCAATTCACCATCTCGGGCTGCGATACGGCCAGCTTCCTCGGCATCCAGATGTTCACGTAAGTTGCGAGTTCCACTTTGGTAGAGGCGTGACCACTCTCCAGCTTTAGTTCTTGCTTCCTTGAGGGTAAGTCCATCAGTGCCAGTGGCGTCATATGCACCTATGGGCAGAAACACTCTTCCACCGCTGGTGTTGGTATACCTGAAGTAAAACAGGCGTTCGCCATCTGGGCGAAGACGTGCCATGAATCGGCCGCAGCCGCGAGGAGCATCCTCGATCAGCCAGGTAGGTTTGGCTGGTTTTGCGTTCATCTGTTTGTCGGTGATCGTCGCCACTTTCGCTTCCTCATAAAGGCCAGGCTCCAGATGGTCACCGTTGGGTCACCGTTTCTCGCTGGCTTTGGTAGAATGCTATCGGAAGCGGTTGGACTGTGTAAACTGTATTGGCCTAGTAAATACAGTGCTTTAGGCCTTGTTCCTGGAATTGTTTAGACTGGATTGGATTGTGATTCACCTTTATGAGGTGCTAGGGGTAGAGTGTTCGAATCACTCCGTCCCGACCATATTTTTCAATGACTTAGCCCAATCTGCGAAGGTTGGGCTTTTTCATGTCTGAAAAATTACTCCCGCATTTACTCCCACAAATTTTTTTGGTCATTTTTTGTGATGCATATTGTACGTGGACTCAGGTAGGCAGCGTCAACGAGGTGTGTGTGGAGGGAAGTTGCGCGCGTGCTGGGAGACACCAACATCGATCCTTTATCCCGCCCCTGGGAGTTGAAACCTGGTTTTTGGTATGCGGGTGCACTCCGGATGATGACTGGCCTTCAATTGGAGGTTGCGTCTGGGATAGCCCATCGGGTTGCCGAGTACACAGCGCAGGATTGCAGGTGGGGGGCTGGAGTGGCTGTTGAATAGTGCTTAGCGTATCTAGGTCAGCAGACTGTTTCTTGCCTTGTCTACGAGGTAAGCATAGATAACAGTAATTTAAGTGGGTATGATGCCCGCTTGGATGTATGGCGGAGCGAAGGGGCAACTGATGCGACTCATCAAGGCGGCTGCAGTTCAAGCGCTCACAGGGCTGACATCAGACCAGCTGAGGGAGTGGACATCTCGTCGACACCTTATCGTGCCCGATGAGAAGCCGTCTGGACCAGGTTCTCGCGCATTGTATTCATGGCAGACAGTGCTTTTGCTTCGACTGGCAGTTGTGTTGAGAGAAAAGTTCCATGTTGAGCTGACATCTCAGAAAAATTTGTTTCTGGGACTGGCGCAAAAGCTCAAAAATCATTCCTTCCCCGCTTTATATGACTCGGTGCTTGTGATTAAGCCTGGCGGTGAATTTACACTGTATCAGTATCGAGAATATTCAAGTTTTAACGGTGATGCATTAGTAATTAATATGAATCCACATTTAGAAATCCTTTCATCTGAGTTTGAGCCTTCAGATGAGTCGCACCAATTTCATCTTTTTCCAGCCATTGCAGTTAAGTAGATACGACATGAGTGGGATATTGCTATTTTGGTCTATGGACAACAATCATGCTGCTTGAGCAATGGCTTAGCGATCTAGCCTATATAAAGTTCCCGCACGAGCTGTACCGGGCCGGCGACAGTATTGGAACTAGGCCCTACGCATCTGAAATTGAGGAAATGCTGGAGATTGGCGGAGGAATTTCCGCGTCTGCAGTCTTCTGTGTAGGGGAAGTACCTACAGTTTGCTTTATAGACTCCCAAACATTACAGCTGCCGCGTCAGAAAAGAGTCGAGCAAATATGTCAGCGGGTCTGGAATCAGAACTTAGCATCGGTGGTTCTTGTTCTTGATCCTGATGGGTTGGTGGCGTATTCGGTAAACGATAGAGAAGCTGAGCCCGAGGTTCTATCACGTGAGGCTGTTGTTGCCCAAGGGTATTGGTCGGCCTACGAAGTGCAGTCTGGATTTATTAAGGATCGCCTCTCGCATTGGTTTTTGCCGGAGGAAAGGGTAGATCAACGTTTGCTTGCTAATTTAAGACAAGTTGTCAAGCAGTTGGCAAAAGAAGGACTTGGTAGTAGTCAAGCAGAAGCATTAATGGCTCAAGTCATTTTCTTATGTTACCTCGAACAAAGAGGTATTGTTGGTGAGGGATATCGTGCAACTCATAATCTTGAAAGGTTAGAAGATTATGTGGCTAAGTCAGATGGTGAGGGTGTTGACAGTCTGTTACGCCAACTAAAATTTGATTTCAATGGTGACTTTCTCAGCTCTAGAGATGGTGGCGCCCCAGATTGGGTTGTGCTCAATGAGCAATGTTTCAGATGTATAAAGCGCTTCTTAGAGGCTGTAGATTTTGAAACTGGGCAGGGGGCGTTCTGGCAGTATGATTTTAGTCATATTCCAGTTGAGCTTATTTCAGGTATATATGAGACGCTGTTGAAAGATCGACAGGGAGCGCTAGGAGCTTATTATACTCCTCGGCACTTGGCTAGCCTAGTTACTGAGCAAGCATTTGAGAGCTTTGATAATCCGGCTGGTTGCACCGTATATGACGGAGCATGTGGTTCTGGTATTCTTCTAACAAGTGCATTTAGGAAGATGCTCAGGCATGCGGAAGTAAGTGGAGGGAGACGACTTACATTTTCAGAACGCGTAGCTCTGATGGAATCAAATCTTTTCGGAAACGACATAGATGAAACGGCTTGCTGGATAACTGCGTTCAGTTTATACCTTTCTCTACTTGAAGGCTTAGATTCTGAAGAGGTAATGCGCCTTCAGACAGATAATAGCTTAAAACTTCCTCGTCTAGTTGGCTCTGGTCTAAATATTCAAAAAGGAGAGCTGTACGGAGATTTTTTCTCGGAAGATAATCCATTTTCAGGTAAGCGTAAGTTTGATATTCTTTTATCTAATCCGCCTTGGCGTGAGTCTGATAATAGTGAAAAGCCAGTCTGGGAGGAGTGGTGTCGTAAACATGTACCTCCTTACCCAGTTGGGCGTCGTCAAATTGCAGCTGGATACGCTTTTAAAGCCACGAGTTGCGTTAAAGTAAATAGTGTTATTGTTTTGATCATGCCTTTAAATCTTGTAATTGGTGCTAGTGATCAATCAGGTGATTTTAGACGGCGTTGGCTAGAAGATGTAAGAATCGAAAGGATAATAAACTTTGCTGATGTGAGGCGGCTACTTTTTCCGGCAGCTAAACATCCATGCGCTGTCGTCCGGGCTCGGCCGAGAAGCTTTGAAGACGAAATCATCTCACTTGGAAGTGAGTACGTCGAGTATTGGGCCCCTAAGACCGATGTAACACTGGCGTTGGGGCGGCTGGCATTACACGAGGCCGATAAAAAGATAATTTCAGCCAAAGAAATATATCAAGATAACTACTTGCTTATTTCAAGTTATTGGGGGGAAAAGCGCGATCAAAAATTACTTCGACGGCTTCAGCGTTTTGGGAGTGTCAAAGAAACTATGGAGTCACGTGAAAGTCCTTGGCTTTCTGGAAAAGGATTTCATGCTGCCAATCACAGTAATCGAGATCGCGAACTAGGTGTGCTAGCTGATCTCTCGTTGATGCCGGCAGATAGATTGCCTAGAGTCTATCCAATAGTTTCTGCTGATGCGCAACTTGCTCGGCTTGCAGATTTTTATCCTATAGTTGCAAGTCCTGGTGGAAAAAATGCGAAGCTTTACTCGGGGCCTAGAGTAATATTTCCAGATGGCTTGTCTGAATCTTATGTTATTAGGGCGATCTATTCAGAAGTCCCCTTTGCTTTTACCTCATCTATTGGGGCAATAGGCGGGGCATCAGTTGATGCTAATCTTCTTAAGTTTCTTATGATTTATCTTAGATCTCCGATAGCGACGTATATGTTGATAATGACAGGTTACTCGGTGATCGGTGAGCGTCCTCGTGTTGCGATTGATGATGTTGAGCGTTTTCCATTTTGCTCGCCGGAGGCGCACAAAAAACCAGAGCTTGCAAAGGAAATAATATTTAAGTCCTGTCAGCTGCTGGATAAGATTTCGGCGGAGTCTGAGTTGCATCGTGAATCAGCATATGATGCAGTAAAAGTTCAGCTTGATAATTTGGTTTTTGATTATTTCATGCTTGCTGAGGCTGAGCGTGTACTAATAACCGACACTGTCGACGTTATTGCTTCTTCAATTCAACCTTCAAACTATCAAGGTCTTACGACCCCTTTGCTTGATAGACCGTCGAACGATGAGATTGATCGTTATTTAACTGTTTTTAAAACAGAGCTTGCGCTTTGGCGCAGTCGTAGCAGAGGCGCGGGAGAGCTGACAGTGGAAGCTGTTATAGATGGAGCTAAGGGCTTTTTTGGGGCAGTTAGAGTTTCTGTTGGGGAGTCCAGCACCGGTGGGCTTAATGTTGCCGATTCTGCTTATCAACGACTGATCGGTGATCTCTATGCAGGGCTAGAAGCTAACCATTCGGTAGAGTCCGAGGGCAAATTATTCAATGTCCCCAATATTTTGGTTGCTGCAGGAGAAGCATTTTACTTTGTAAAGCCGTTAAGGCGTCGGTTTTGGCTTGCTAGAACCGCTCTTGCTGATGCTGACTTGATTGTTCAGACAGTTCAGGCCGCAGCTTGGGGGCGCAATTAGTTATGAGTTCCTCAATCTCAGCAGCTTGGTTTCGCCTATTTCCTGGGCCGAAGATACCTGATGTCCTCGTTTATATGAGTGATACTTGGTCTTCTCTATTGCAAACCTCGCCATCAGCAATTTCATTTGAGAAAGATGAGCCGACGTTAACTGATAATCTATGCGAGGCCCTAAGCGACGAAGACCGTCGTTTCGATTGGGGAATGGATTGTGACTTCCAGGCTGAAACTTGGGAGTTGCGCCGCGCCGCCAATGGTGATGTCTCTCGAATCGCCAGGGCAGATATTCGCGTAATTTTAGGCGCTCCAGGTACTCCGCACTTAGTTCTTGAATTCAAAAAACTAGATGGTTCAGCAAGTAGTAAATGGAAATATTGCTTTGACGGTTTGAATCGTTTTATTGACGGAAAATATGCTGTCGGTCATGAATATGGAATTATGTGCGCTTTTAGTCCATTGGATTTGATAAAGGAGGCAGGTGATTTGGCCCGATATATTGCTAGCGCCGATTATCCAAAAAGGCTGAATTGCATTCCAGCTCCCAACGGGGATGTAGCTGTTTCCCCTTCTATGATGGGAGGGCAGGTACATTTTGATACCAGTCATTTTAGAATAACGCAGAATCCGTCTCTTCCTATAGTTATTCTACATACGTTGCTCCCTTGCCCAGTTGTTTAGATTTTATGTGCTGAGCGAAAGTGTTGTTGCTGGTTGGTGGCGTTTCACTAATGCATAAATATATGTTTAAAGTTGTATATATTTGTTGGGCAGAAGGAGGATTGTTGTTAGTGACCCGTGGAGGCAATATCGTCGATTTTTAGAAAGGGGTTATCTGGGGGAGTCAGTTCAAAAAATAGCTTTGGTTCCTCAATCACATACCCCTTCAGAGTGGTTCTCTTCCTAGGGCCCTGCACTTGGCATGCCCAGATGTTCAGGCCGTTGTCTCGCTTCCTGTGGACCTTCAGATTCTCGAACTGCTTCTGTACCCAACGCCATTCTTCAATCTCTTGATCGACCCTCTTGGCTATGCCAGGAAACTCCTGGACATAACGTTGGAAGAGACCAGGAGTTACCAGAAATACAGTACCACTCACCGTGTGGATTTTGGCCTTGCTGTCATTGATGATCAGCTTATGGCTGAGGATCCCTTCCTTGACCCAATTCAGGAATGTCTGACCAGGGTTGTCCGATGAAGGATTTGAGATTTCGAGGGTGCCTGCTGACGATACATTGCTGACCTCAGACTCTTCCAGCTCGAACATATCCAACAACGTGCCGAGATAGTCGGCATTTTCCATCGTCATTGGATCGGGCTGCGATGGGCTTTGACGCGATCCTGCACTGACGGTCTCCGGCGCTGCTGGTGATGCCGGAGCGTCAGTCGGGTGGTCATCGACTCCCACGCTCACCGTTCCGCTAAAAGTTTCGGGGCGGTCTTCGCTCCCCCAAATCAACGCCGGTTGAAGGCGAAGAAATGTAAAGGTCTGCTCCCAGCTTCCCTGTGCGACAAGCGCGGTCCAGATGGCTTTGCCTTCTGGGGTGGACTCAACCAACCCATGTGACTGGAGTTCGTCGAACACCGCGAGGTTGGAGGAGGGAATGCCTTCTATCGCTTGCGACAGCAGATAAGCTCGCAGCTTGTCGGTGACCGTCTTGCTGACCAGCCACAGCGCGTCCTGAGTCAACCAACCCGCGGCCCCCGGCTGATTAAGTTTCAGCTCGTGCTGAACCAGATGACGTAGTCCGCTGATCAAGTGATGTTGCAGCGAATGAATCGGTGCTTGCAGCGCCTTGCTCGGGTTACCACCGATGTTCTGTGCGGTGGAAACACGGTCGGCCTGCATCACCAACTCACCGAGCACGCCGGCACGTTCGTACTGGCCCGCCAGGACATACAGCAGACTGGCCCACAGTGGCGGAAATCCACTGAGCCAATCGAGGATTGGGCGGTCGAGAATTTGGGTGTAGAGCAAGCCTGCGGCGGCGCCGTGCAGGTGGTAGTCACGACCCTTGATGTAACGAAAACGGTAGGGCTGATCCAGGGAGCCCTGCCAAGGATGCCAAACACGGCCATCCTGGCGTTCGACCAGCAGGTCCACGGCGATCTTGCCGATGTCATGCAGCAGGGCGCCATAGGCGATGCCAGCCGACCAGGCATCGGTCTGGGCGGCTTGGTCTTCGGGCGCGGCGCCGGTGGGAAGTAGATACGACTGACGCAGTTTCAAACTGCAAGCTACCAGCTCCAGGCCATGGTCAAGCATGCCACCGAGATACGCATGGTGGTGCGTCTCGCTGGCCGGGAGTTGCTGGACCTGCTCGGCGTAGCGATGAATCGGATTTAAATAAAGCTGGATGAACTGCGCGTGGGAGAGGGCGGTGTACTGCCAGATGCGATCGAGCAACTGGCGGCGGTGCTCCGCGGCTAACAAGCTGTGGGCCGACTCGATGGGCAGGTAACCTTCGGTGGCGCTCTGTGTCGGTGGCGGAGGGGGCTTCTGACTTTTGTGGCGAAACAGACTGAGCATCGTGACCTCCGGGAAGTGGCTGGGTCAGTGGCCTTTTAGCCTTTTCGGATAGCGCTCTTACCCTTGAGTGCCCATTCCCTTCCAACCCTTACCCGTCCTTTTTGGCTCGTGTCCCTTTGTGCGGCAATCGGAATATGGATTCTCCTAGGCATCATTTTTTGGGGCTAGTACGGAAAAGAAAAGAATCGATACACTGCGGTGCATATTTTTTAGGTCTTGCCATGAACCTCACTGACGCCACGCTTGTGCTGCTGCTCGCGGCACGTATCCATGGGACCGACGAAGCCGTCCGGGCCTCGGCGAAGAGCGTGGTCAAGAAGTTGCCGCGCAGTAAACGTGATCTGATCTACAAGGTAATCGATAGCCGAAGTCCGCTCGAGCTGGTGGATTTTCTGGCGCAGAACCTGGATGCGGAATGACAGGCTGCGAGTGTGTGCCCATCCCTGACTCTTTGCATTAGAGCACCGCGGCATGGGATTTTTCTGGGCGCATCACAGGGCCCAACTCGCGTTGGGCCCTGTGATGCGATTGCAACGGTGAGTTAACGCTCAAACTCCATCGTTCATGCATCGTGAGTCATCCATTACCATCTGCTTCAGTTGCTGCTCCAGGTTGAGTACATACTCCGAGGCGCTTCGGGCCTGACCACTGGCGCGAAAGATCGCGCGTTTGTCAGCCTTGAGCAGGCCGAGCCAGGAGTCGATGTAGCCCTCGTGCCGTAGCTCTCCCTGTATACCGGCGTAGGCACATAAAAAAGCTGCGCCCATCTCGGCGATCAACTCCTCAAACGCGTAGCCTGGCGAGCCGAACGGACAGGCTGACGTCACGCCTTCGCGCTGCAACCGAGAGTGATGCCCGGTCCAGTGCGTCAGCTCATGAAGTGCCGTGGCGTAGTACCCGCTTTCATCGTGAAATTGTGCCTTTGTCGGCAGTTGGATGAGATCCCTGATCGGATGGTAAAAGGCTTCGTCGGCAGGCCGATGAACGATGCGTGCACCTGAACTTAAAAGCAGATTTTCCGCGGCGCTGTTGGGCTGGAAGGGATCACTCTGTTCCGTCTCGAGCAGGGTGCCATTGAGCATTTCGAGCCCTTCCGTTTGCTCGATGTTGAACAGAAAATGTGTCCTGAGAATGCCGAAGTGAGCGACCTTAGGCTGACCGTTTTCATCGAGTACGGGTTGGCCTGACTCAGTCTGTTCCTCGCGCTCCCTAGGCTTGTAGAGCACAGCCAGAGTGCTGTGTTCACCCTTACGGATGTGCCCACCGGCCTTTTTAGCTTGGTTGAAGGTCAGCCAACGATCTTGAGTGAACCCCTGCAATCTGGCCTCGGCCCAGAGCAGCGGTAAATTGATGCCCGAATACGGACGTCGCGTGATGGCATTGATGGGGTAGGGTTGATGGCCGATGTAAGCGGAGCCACTTGAGGACCAGGGTTTGATCCAGGGAGCAACGCCTTGGTCTAACGCGGTAACGATCTTGTCTGTCACGTCTTGGTAGATATCGCGCATGGCAATTTCCTCGAGAGAAAAATGGAGGAACGCCTTGCCCGCCGGGGGAGGGTTCCCCGGTGGGTGATGGGCTGGATTGATGCAGGCCTGCATACCATCCGAATGTGGAGGTGGGCGCCGCCCATTGCGCTTAGCGCTGGTGTTCTCCTGCAAGCGCTATCAGTAAGGCGCCAGGCTGACCCGGTTCTTGGAGTAGGCTGAGACTCAACTGCAGCAACGGGTCGTGGTCGAATTGATCGGTTGGTTCAATGTGGACTACCTCGAACAGCACATAGGGCTTTTGTGGATAGGCCAGGTGGGCTTCGAAGGCTGCGCGCAATACGTGGCTCAACCGATCGACCTGCAGCTTCTCAGCGTGATCGGATTGCTCGAGCATTACTGCGTGCTGCCACGCGCCAGGGGTGAACACGATGGGCAACCGGAGGGTGTTCAGTGTTTCCGGTGTAAGTGAGTCGGGCATGGTATGTCTCCGTTGAGAACGCGAAGAAACCTTTCCCGTGCGGAGAAAGATTTCCCCGCAGTGGGTTGAAGAAAATCAAGAGGGCTTACCTCACGGGCAGAGCTCGAAAGGCGCTCATAAGAGCAGTAGGCGTTCATTACCGTAGAAACGGTCATCGTGCGAGCCACCGAACGCTAATCGCACTTGGGGGGAACCACCATCGAAGTGACGTAGCCTTGAAGGTTCTGGCTACCTGGGAAAGTGCTGTCGATAACAGCGATCCGCACCTTGTATTTAGCCGGACGATTTATCTGGGTCAATCGCTGTAGAGACGATGTTTCGCAGAGCTTGTCTTCTGGCTTCCAATGAGGATTTTTCGGCCGGGGAAACTGATAAACGGTCAGGTATGGGCCGTTTTCAGTAGTAGCCTATTCCTCCAGGCTCAACCATGAAAACGCTCAGAAGAGGACGAGACCATGCCGACTCAGCAACCTGTTCAGAATTCACGTGCCCACCGCTGGGCGTATGCCTGTGGTCTGTCGGTGAAGCGTAGCTACCGTAGGTTGAAAACTTTTGAATCCCGCGTGGTTGAGCGTGCCGAGACCGCAGGTGTGCCCGCAGGTAAATTTCTTGTTCGCGGGAGTTTTCTGACTGCTAAGTTCGCTCTGTTCGGAGCATTTCTTTTTGTCAGCTTCTGGTTGTTTGTGCTGATGTGCACAATTGTCGTATTTGCAGCTGTCCCATTTCAGGGGTCAGACACTCCAGATAGTGACGATCTCGATGATCCAATGCATAGAACTTCTTGGCCTGAGCGTTACGATAAATGGGGTTCTCTGAAGTAGGCTCTTGGTTACTTTGAGCTCGATTTACCCGAAACAATTCTTGCACCGCTCATCAACTGAGAGGTCCCGTTAGAGCTCGCTGTCTGTGCTGCGTGGGTTCCCCTGCTGAGCATTCCTTCTACGCCTGAACCTACGCTATATCCGGCCCAACTCATTGCCCCGAGAAAAAGCATCGGTAGCACGATGAACATCGCCCCCATTACATACTCGATCACCTGCGCCGTGACGGTTCCATCCATGAGGCCTGATGTGGGCAGCGACAACAGCACCTGATTTGACGCTGACACTTGGTTGTACAACGTATCGAGCATGCTGGAGTCGACCCAGCGCGCCAGTTCCCACCAGAAGCTCAGCATGTGTAAGGTGAACATGGCAAACGTCACCGTCATGACGGTCTTCAGCTGGTAGGTACTGACCAGCAGGATCAGCGGCAAGCTGATGATGACGCCCATGATCAGGAATGCCTGCACCATCGGCAAGGCTGCGCGTAGTGCATTCATTGCCGGGAAGTTGCTGAAGGAACCGAGGGCCAACCCGGTATTGGTGGCCAGGTTATTGAGCCCCTGATTGATCGAACCGCCACGAGCGCTGGAGCCGTAGTCCTGATACACCTGTCCGGGCGACATGGACATCGATTGCTGGCGCGGACTAACCAGCTCGCGAAGGGTGGCATCTTCGATCTCGTTGCTCGAACGCCCAGTCAACCAACCTTTCAACTGAGTCAGCAACGAGGGATTAACCTGCTCGATCAAGCGTTCGCGTAGACCGACACCGCTGTCGCTCCACCACTGTTTACAGGTGGGGTAGCCCGCGCCATTCTCCAGCCGCGGTAAGGAAACATCGCGGTTGTCGTCATACGGCCAGCTGACTCTCGGTGTACGTGAGCGATCCGTATCGTAGTAGCCGGGTGTGTCGAGAAAAAAGCTTGACCCGATCCACGCTGCGTCGTGACTTTGTGCTTTGTCCAACTGCGGACGGTTGGTGAACAGCCGAGAACGGGAATAGCCGTAGCAGTCGCGGGTGAAGTCGGCGACTTCCTGCAGTAGGACCTGATTATCGATGCGCGAGCTGTCGATCTCCATGCGCATTTGTCGGATATCCGGTGCGCAAGGGATGGAGGCGGTGGCTGCCGCAGTCACGCCTTTGCTCAAAGCATGCACCAGAAACCACCAGATCGGCACATTGGCGGAGCGCCCGCCGATGGTATTGAAGGTCGTCCCCCAGGCGGTTTCTGCTGGTTTGGCCACACTTACGCCGCAGCGCTGACTCGCCGCATCATCGAACGCCATAGAGGCGAGACTCAACGGAAAGACAGGCGCGCAACCGAACAAGACGACGATGTAGGCCAGCCACAACCGGTTCTCGATCCGTGGCACCGAGAGCAGCCCCTTGTTGCCTTCGTCCGCGCCTTGCTGACGGGCAGATAACCATTCCTGCAAGATGATTGCACCAAAGGGCGCGGCGAACAGTCCTGTGTCGGACAGGACACTCCAGAGGCCGTTGTTGATGATCCAGGCCAGGAGAGAGAGGTAAAACTCCAAGTAACTGTTGGTGCTCATGAGCATGGTAATGACCTCACAGTCGGGTGAGCTCGACGCAGATAAAGAGCAGGAGTCCTAATGTCCCGATGCGTTTTATGCGCCGTCGATCCTGTGGTCGATGTTGGTAGCGCCGAAGCAGGTCCCACCAGAGTGCAAAGAGAGCGCCGTAAAGCAGCGCACGCCACCACCGCAGATAAGGCTGTGCGGATTCGAATGCCTGCTGCCAGGCGTCGAAACTACCCAGCGCGGTACGACCGATCCAGGCGGCCAGTGAGGCGGTCAAGATCATCACCGCAACAATCCCCAGACTTGAAAGCAAAGTGAATAGCGGTGAGCGTTTCATGGCTCACTTGCGCCTGGCGTCAGCATCATTGAGTCGACCCGGCTCAGGGTCACCTTGCTCGACGGTGCGCGAAGCCTCGGCACCACCCGCATGTCGATCGAGCACGAGGCTGGCGGTGTTGGTAGCCAGCATTTGTCGAACCTGCAGTTCGGTCTGCAGCAGGCGTATTTCACGCTCCAAAGCGTCGATGTTTTTCGTCAAGGCGGTCTGGGCCGGCTCGGCGGAGGCGATGTTGGGTTCGTGACTGCCTGCCAGTAGTGTGCGCAGTAGCAGCAGTGCCTTGTCCAGGACGCTGGACAGGGCCGTCTCACTAGCCAGGCGTCGTGCCAGCAGATCCTGATCGGGATCGTCGCGCAGGGCTTCGATCACACCACGGCTCACCGGCAGCATCGGGCTGGAGGCTTTCGCCAGGTTGTCAGGGATAGGGGGCAGAGAGCCAGACAACAGCCCTTGCAAGGCCTTAAGGCGCTCGTTATAGGCCTCCTGGATCAGCGGCGTCAGTCCACTGCCTGCGGTCGCACGCAGGGTTTCGCAGCTATCGCAGGTCGCGACTTCGCTCTCACCCAACACTCGAACGGCCCATTCGGATTCCTCTTGGGGCGAGGTCCATGTCTGGCAAATAGCGCCACCCAGGCAATCGCTGCTACTGATCGAGGCACTGTCGTCCACCGTCCGGTTATGCAGCAAGTTGTAGCCCGCACGCACCACGTCGGAGGTCACCCGAATGGGCGTCTGCCCATCACCACCAGCCTTCGAACCGCCGACCCAGGTCACTCCATTGTTGCCGTTATGGGCCTCGGTATTTTTCACCGCGGCCACTGCATCGCCGCCGGTTTGCTCCAGGTTGCCTTGCATTTCTTGGTTCTTGGCCAGTGCACCCCAGCCGGCTTGACCTACTTTGTCCGCCATCTTTTCGGCCATGGCCTGACAGGTCAGCTTGGAACGGTCGAAGTCGATACGACCTTGCATCACTCCGTTGCTGAGCAACTCATAGAGTCCTGGATTGGCGCGCTGGATGATCAACGCCGGCAGCGACATCACCGCTTGGGTCGCGTTCTGCACGACGCTACCCATGATCTGCTGAAAACCTTCGGTGACGCCGTTCAGCTGGTTTTGCAGGGTGTTGGTGAGGCTCATGTTTCCGCACATCATGTTCGCTCGCCAAGAACCACCGACACCGAGACCACTGGGTCGATAGAGCGAACTCGGTGAACCGACTGCCGAGCCGCCACCAATGGTGTACATCACGCGGTCATCGAGCACTTCGCCTTGAGTGCCCAGGCGGTAATCGTCTTCGGCGGAGTGGGCATGCGTGGCCATGGCAAGCAGTCCACAGAACAACAGACTCATCGCGCCCAACCATGGTCGTGCGAGAAGCCGGCTCATGAAGCACCTCCTTCGAAGTCGATACTGAACAGAAAGGTCTGCCCCTCACGTTTGCAGCAGCTATAGGGACGCCAAAGCGACCAGGCGTATCCGCCATCCGCGCTCTGGACTGGATTGCTGGGGAAGATGGCGCACGTGGGCTGAATTTGGGGGGAGAGCAATTGCCATTTGTGGGTCGAAGCGTCGTTTTCGACGATCGGGCCAGGTGGCCAGTAGCCGTCGTGTCTGGCTGGTGTGAGTGGTAAGTACACATGCGGCTGCCAGTTTCGGGTAACTACATCACCGGCCCGTTGTGCCATGACTGCGGCTGCCTTGAAATCGTCGGGCTGTACCAGAAAACCCTGCCGGGGATAAACGTTGCCCCACATGTTTCCTAAAACTTGACTACCGACTTCGCGGACCCCTGGCACAAGTGACTCGGGGTAGAAATTTTCCGGGATGCCATGGCGCCAGGCCAGTGAGTCCAAGGTACTCAAATAGTAGGGCATGAATGCAGTTGCGCCGCTGGCGCAGGCGTAGCCGGATTGTGAAGCCAGTTGCGTGGCTGCCCATCCGCCAGGGTGGCCTATACCATCGACGTTTTTGAACCGGGGCAGGTTGTTGCGGTGGGGGTTCGGGGTGATAAGGTTGCCGCCACCTTCCGCACCGCTGACGGGAGAGGAAAGGGTGGCCATCTCGATCCAGGGGTTATTGCCCGTGGCGGTGTAGCTTGAGACCACCAGTTCAGGAATGAAATGACGAACCTTGGTCGAGGTTTTGACTGTGCAGCCGAACGGTGTGCAGAGCAGCCAGAAGCAAATGCCGACGACCCTGTATTCGAGGCAGTCTGGCGAAAGCACGGAGGACGTGATGCTTCCGGTGTCCAGCGCCATGCTTGGACCGCATGCCAGCAGGATGCTCAGTGCCAAGGGTCTTAGCTTTGCGGGAGATATTGACGAGCAGACGGCAGTCATAATCCAGGCTCAATATGTATGGCCTGGGCAGATTCGGTGAGGGGCTGGAGATTGTCAGCGGAAATTATGGAAGCGGGTGTATCGGGTTTGCGAGACGTGAGACTATTATTTGACGTGAAGGAAGCTGCGCAGGATGTCGGGTTCCACAAGTAACTGATCTGCCGTAATTTCCAAAATATTGGCGAGCTTGCACAGAACCAACAGCGACGGATTGCCCGTGCATCGTTCGATTTGACTGACGTAGGTGCGATCCACCTCGGCCATGAGCGCGAGCTGCTCCTGGCTAAGGTTTTTCACGCGTCGCATCAAGCGGATATTTTCCGCCAGCCGCAGACGAAGCTGTTCGTAGTCTTGAGTCATGCGCGCAAATTGCGCCTTGAGGGACTCTCAATCCACGGGATATAGTCTGCATTAGCATTGCTCTATGCGATTTGAATGCTTATGGCTGGTACCTAGAGCCTATATGTTTTCGAAGCTGGCCTTTGCGTCTGAAAATAAATCAGAAATTTAGGGTGTATATGGACGAAAACTACATTTCAATTCCGCCGGCGGATGGTTGTCCAAGTCTTTTGACGCCGTGGGGTAGCGAATTTTCCTCAATGATTGAGCGTGGCGTGCAATGCGCCCAGGCTTGGCTTGATGCGCCTGGCGAAATTCCGCTGTGGTGGGAGCTGGCGCAAACCCGCAAGTCCTTCCCTGTCGGTGACTGTCAGGATGCCTTTGAAGCCGGATTTTTGTTGAGGGTTCAGCAGCGTCTCCGGGGAGTACGGCAATAACCGTTATCTCGTTTTAGAGCGCTGAATAGATTTACCTATACAGGGTCTATTCCTCGCGCTCTATCGATTCGTTCCGCTACCCGAAATGCCGCTTCCAGCTCGGAGCAGACGTTCTCCTGCATCAATGTCCAGCGCTCGGCTTTTTCCTCGGGCTCAGTCATGGCCAGGGCGAGATAAAGACTGGGTGGTACGGCCCGAAACAGCGTCTCAATTTTTTTCGATAGCACGACCCCTTCGGTGTACTTCCCCGGCTCCTTGCCAGCGGACAGCAGCAAGGCTTTTTGCGCAGACGTGAGCTTTTTGAACCGTGCGATTTCCTCAATCTCCGCGGGCGGCATATTCAAGCAAATCCACCATTCGATCATGTTGAGCATGGTCTGCGCAGCCGTTGGAAAGTCGGCAAGGTTTTGCGTCGCCAGCCAGAACCAGGCGCCGAGCTTGCGCCACATCTTCGTGCCCTTGACCACGAAGGGCGCCAGCAGCGGGTTCTTGGTAATGATGTGCCCCTCGTCGGTGACCATGATGATTGGTCGGCCCAAGTACTGGTCGCGCTCGGCGAGGTTGTTTACGGTGTTCATCAGGCTGATGTAGCTAATGGACATCTGAGCCTCATAGCCTTCGCGAGCGTAAGTGGCGAGGTCGACGATGGTCACATCGCTTTCCGGCCACGGGGTGCCTTCACGGTCGAAGAGCTCACCCTCGAAGCCCTGGCAAAAGAGATCGATGGACTCGCCCATTTCCTGTGCACGTTCGCGACGTTTTTCCGGTAAGCGCGAGTCTGTGGCGACGCGCAGTAAAGCGTTGCGCACATCGCGGGTCAGTACCTGACGGTTCGTTGCGACACAGATTTGCGCCGCATCGAGAATACACTCGCGGATCAAGCTGCGATCAGCTCGACTCAGTCGCGCCTCTTCCTTAGCCTCGCCACCGGTGATCATCAGGCGAGCGGTGATTTCCAACTCGCCGAGCACA
Source organism: Pseudomonas sp. KK18 (assembly GCF_037094675.1). Lineage (NCBI taxonomy): Bacteria > Pseudomonadati > Pseudomonadota > Gammaproteobacteria > Pseudomonadales > Pseudomonadaceae > Pseudomonas > Pseudomonas sp. KK18. The sequence continues at coordinate 5,141,617 of NZ_CP146605.1, read as the reverse complement.
TCGCGCTGGTCCTCGCGACTGGCTACTGCTTCATCGTCCCACTCATCAATGGAAAGGCTCGCCACCTGATCTGGTTGTTCGACCAAGCGCCAGGCATCGCCGAATGGGGCAAGACTGACCGGGGCGCCAGGTTTTAATTGGACCTTGTTGATCGACAAGCCCTGTGTGGCGAAGTAGTCACCCTGCAGGCCGAACGAGTTGCCAGCCTCTACGATAAATAGGCGAGGGCGGTATATAGCCATGATCTGCATCAACAAGGTGACTAGGGTCGCTGACTTGCCGGCGCCGGTGGGGCCGAATAACAGCAGATGGCCGTTCATTGCCCGGTCTAAACGTGACAACGGATCAAAGCTCAGAGGCGACCCACCACGATTAAACAGCGTGATACCCGGGTGGCCGGTGCCAATGCTGCGGCCCCAGACTGGAACGAGGTTTGCCAGGTGTTGGGCGAACATCAGGCGTGTGTACCAGTTACGTGTGTCGCGGGCTGGGCTGTAAGCCATCGGTAACCAACGCAGGTAGCTGTTGCAGGCGGCGACTTCATCGCCCTCACGCACCGGTTGTAGCCCCGCACCCAGCAGCGCGTTCGTTAGGCCGACTGAGCGTTGGTGCAACTGCTGTTCATCGTGACCGCGCACGTAAAACGCCATCGTGCCACGGTAAAGCTTGTGCTGACGGCCGATGATCGCACGAGCCTCTTCAACATCCTGACGGGCCTGGGTCGAGGCAAGGTTCTCACCGATCGCTTTGCGGGCTAGACGGTTCAACTGATCCTCGAGTACATCCTGCGGTTTGACCACCAAGGTCAGACTCATCACCGTGCCCTCGGGTAACTGGTCGAACAGGGCATTCACCGCGTCTCCCTTGCGGATTTCGCCAGTGAGTTGACCAATCAATGGCGCCCGGCGCAGTTTATCTACCACCATGACCCGGTGGGGCTGATCATCAAAAAACCAGAGTCCATGCTGCACGTCCGAACGCGGTTCGTTGAAGAACAACCGTTCGGCAAAGTCGTGATCGAAGGGCAGTTCCAGCGACTCGCTCTCGCCAGACTCCGGATAGGCCACGCGGCGGTAGAAATGTTCGGGCGATTCATCTGTGAGCTTGGGGGCTGGATTGAACCAGGGCAGCAACCATGCATACAAACCTCGGCCATCGACTCGCGTCGATTGCACCCCGCACGCCTGCAACGAAACAGCGACACGTTCGCAAGTTTGTTGTAGCGATTGCACTGGGTTGAGTCCCGCCTCCTCACCCTCAGACTCAAGCCAGCGATAGATCACTAATCGCACCCGACGGCTGTTTCCTCGCCAGGGCAGGCGCGTGACTGCCTTATCCTCGAACAGGCCGCCGGGCTTGGAGATGGCTTTCAGATGTCTGTGAATTAGTTCTAGGTACGCTTCGGTGAAAACCGTGCCCCGGGCGTTGTCCTGAATATAGTCGGTGAGCCTGGTCAGGTAGGGGGTGAAGTCGTTGTCGTCCTGGCAGAAAAACTGCGCCACCCATGGCGCTTGATCCAGCTCGTCAAAGCTATCCTGCAGGGCATCTTCTATGGCATCGCGGGTTGCCATTAGCCAATCGGGTTCGCGCCCTTCTGTGCCGATGGGCAGTAACTCGAACACCGCCCCCACAGATTGATTGTCATCTAGTAGAAAACACTGCTCGGTGTCGAGGTATTCGACCCACGGCAGATGATCGGTGAAGCTGGGGTTGTGCGCATATAACGCAGCTTCATCGGCAAATGTGGCGCGTGGGCGCAATGGGTTGCGCCAGGCTTTCCATGCAGAAGAGCGGTTTCCCGCATCGTCGCTACACATTACAGATCTTCCTGGCGTTCACCCGGCATTGCGTACTGCACCCGTTGATAGAATGGAAAGACGGTCGAGTACCCCGGCACTGGTGCTTGCTCGGTACCACTCAGATGCGGATACACGTACATCACCAAATCAGGATTGGGTAGACGAGGGAACAGGTTGCGAATTTCATTCACTGCTGTACGCGTATACGGTTCCTGGAGCGCAGCGGAGAGATCTGTTTGAGCCAACGGGCGGCGCAACTGTTGCCGAGCATCCAACAGTAGCTGTTGAGTACCCTGTGAGCCGGCACCGTTCCAGATGTCCAGCATGGTTTGCTCGCCATGCGGCAAAAGTGTGTCCTTGTCTGTGGAACACCCCGTCAGGACCCAGCAGAGCAAGCTAATCCAGGTCAGATAGAGAGGTAGGATCTTTTTCATGGCGAACGCTCCGGCCCTTAGGCTCGTAGTCGATGGTGATCTCATGGTCGAGGTGCAGTGCTACTTCTGCTGCCGGTGGCACGTACACGGCCGCAAAGGCTTCGCCATACAGTTTGTTGACCCACTCTCGGATGTCGCTGACCCCACCACTGAGAATTGAATTCAGTGCGCTATTGCCACTGCTGCTGGTGACCCCGAAGGCACTGCCGCCCGAGCTGATCACGCTGCTGTTGTTTTGCTCATTCCCGAGCAATGCAGCGACGCCCGCGCCGGCAGCAGTGATCAGGCTCTGGCTACCGAGGTACTGCTGGGCGTTCGAGCGGCGCTCGCCGACGATGCAGGGAATGCCATACGGATCGGACAGGTAACCGAGTCCGCCGCGGATCTTGTCGGTGTTTGAGCTCTGGGTGGTGGAGGCATTGCGGCTGGCTACCGCTTTCGGCTGAGGCACCGTGCGGATGGTGCCATCGGTAAATACAAAAGTGATCGACTCGACCTGTCCGCGTACGCAAGACAGGGTCCAGTCACCGGACGCCGTGCCGCTCATCACAGCACCCGCGACGTCTGGCAGGTCGATGCCGTTGGCCGTCAGGTTCTCCGGACCGACCAGCACCTTGAAGGGATAGGGATCATTCACGGTGCCATCCACCGGGACTCGGCCAATCAGCGCGGTCATGGCGACCGAGCCCATTAATGTCGCATTTTCGGGAATGGTGTAGACCGGCTTCGCACCTTCGGTACGATCACCGGATCGCGTCAGGTCACGCTCACCCTTGGTGACCTCGCGTAACTGCTTCTGGCTGCGGTCGATGGCATTGTCCTTCAAACCCTCCAGTGAGTTGAAGGCAGTAGGCAGACTCGGTGCGGAGGAGGTCTTGGTTTTGCCTCGGGCTTCGGTGGAGGGAGCATCCGAAGGTTCAATCCACTGCAGCGCATCGTTGGCAGAATGCAGCCCTTCGAACTGGTCCCCATCGCCCGGCTCAAGCCCCAATCCGATCGGCATGTCCTTGCCTTTGCCGGCCAGCCCCGACAACTGCTCCTGCAATTGCGTTAGTAGACCGCGAGCCTGACGACTGTCTAGTTCTGCTTTAAGTCGGGCCTCGTTGGCTTGTCGACGGCCTTCGTCGACCTGCTGTGTCACGCTGCCAAGCGCCGTCTGGATACGCGAATCGACACTGTTTTCCCGTTCGCGCAGGCGGTTGTTCTCTGTTTGTAGTGAATCGTTATGCTTCTTCAAACCGAGCATGTCGCTGCGCATGGCCTTCACCTGGCCGACCAGGGTGGCGACGGTATCGCGTGGGGTATCGCCCGCAATGCCGAGCGACTTGGCTTGCTCGGCAGATAATTGAATATCGCCCTGATCAACTGGGTGCTCTGGAGAAGGTGTGCTGCCTCCCGCGACCCAGCTTTTCATGATGATCAGCACCACGCCCAGCAGCGCAGCCGGTACCAGCCATTTGAGCAAGGCGTTAGCCTTCATCGTAAGCACCTCGCGCAACGGGCGGAAGCATCACGGCGTGTTCGAGGCCGGCACCGCGAGTGATGAGGTACGCAATCGTGGTGTCTTCCGCACTGCCGACCGGCCCGAGGAAAGCATGCTGGAAGGTCGCGGCGAACAGCTTTGCCTGAAGCTGACGCGGATCTAGTTGCACCGTCGCTGTACCTCGATTGCGCAACTTCACGGCCGTCACCCAATAGTCACCGAGCCGCCAGGCGGCGATGGGTGTGCTGGAAACGTTTTCGCTCGGCAGCAGGGTCGGCAGTTCGGTGCGCAGCTTGAGCGGGACGCGGCGTACGCCGGGCAGGGACTCCACGGTGCGCAGCGGGCCGTACAGGCTTTGCGCGGCGTAGCGCGTCAAAGCGGCCGGGATCGGCGTACGTTCTGGAACAGGGACGGTGCTCGATTCAGACTCGATAGCTTGCATCGGAGCATTCTTGAGAATACGCACGGGCTCCAGGGGTTGATCGCCAGGCGTGGCCGCGATATCCAAGAGGATGATCTCGCCCGTCTTGACCGATTGCAGTTGCAGTCGTGTCGGTGCAATGGCTTCCGACGCGCGCAGGTACAGCGTGCCTCCGGTTGATTGCACGCGCAGTTTATCCTTCAGAGTGGGAGGCACGCCGACACGAACAGCTTCATCGACAAAGACCACTCGTTCCTGATTGATCACCAGTGGGACCGCGAGCGGTAGGCGTTCCCAGTGCATCAGTTCGACGGCCTGCGCTGCAGCGCCCGATAGCATCAGTGTGAGGGTGAGTCCCAGGGTAGAAATCCGCTTCATGGATCACCTTCAGGCAGTGAGATTTTTTGCGGCGTACCCTGATAGCAATCCAGTGCAAGGCCCCACTTATTGCGTTCGGGGTCCAGATCGAAACGCACCACCCGTAACGGATAACGCACGACCACCCGTTTCACCGGTTCGGCGGCGTAATACTCATCAGCGTTAAGGTCGAGTGTGACCAACCAACTGTCGCGATCGAGTTGCTTGACCCGCAGTTCCGGATCTTCACTGTAGCCTCGGCCTAGAATTTCGTAGACGCCACGCACCCGTTGACGCAGTTCGCCGGCGGCCTTGCGATACTCGTAGTCGCCGTCGAGGAAGGCCTTGCAGGCGGGTGTCAGGTAGGACTGCAAGCCATAGATGGCGCGGCGATAATCCTGCTCGCCATCCGAGGGCCAGCGGTTGAGTTGGCCAAAGATGTAAAGGGCAAAGGCATACACATTCTCTGGGGGAACATCCCACCACTTGCGCGTGCTGCCCGAGCGCAGATCAGGGGGGACGTGCACGGTCAGATCGGTTGGTGCTGAGCGCCAGCCATACCATAGTCCGGCGCTGAGCAGGGCGAGCATCACTATCGCCAGACGCAGGCTGAAGATATGGGCCTGTTGGGCATCGACCTTGTTTCGAAATCGACTCATGGCTGCCACCGGGACAGGGCAGGGCGCAGTCGACGTGAACGGCGAACCGTCCAGGCACCGGAGTGGAGAATCAAACTTCCACGCCCCAGGCGCCAACGGCTGGCGAGTATCCATTCGAGCTTGCGGTACAACCAGGTCTCCGGACGAGCCCGTTTGGCCCGACGCAGTAGCGTGCCCCCGATCAATAAGACCACTGTCATGCCTGCGATCATGCTGGTCGGCGCCACGGCAATCGAGGCGGTGACGATCGCCAGAGGAATGCCCACCAGCAGGCCAATGACGGCGCCGGAGCCTAGGGCTACCCACATTTCATCATTGGTTAAACCGCGCAATACGGCTGGATCACGATTGAGTCGCTCTGGCAGAAAGACCAAAGTGCCGTCGGCAAGGCGTTCGATAGTGTCGTTCATGCCAACCTCACAGAATCGCGGCAGCTTTGGTGAGGAACCAGATGATGATCACTACCAACAGGGCGCCGATACCAACTACCGCGCCAAGGTCTTTCCAGGTCTTGCGCTGGTTTTGGACATCGGCGAATACGGTCAGGGAGTGCCAGGCCACGCCGAGAAACGCGAGCAGGGCAATCAGTAGACCGAGCAAAATGCCGCCGTCGTAGGCGTAGTTTTTGATCGTCTCGATCAGCCCGGAACCTTCGCCTCGGGAAGGCGCCTCCATGGTCGGTAGTTCGGCAAAAGCTAGGCCTGGACCAAGGACCAGCAGCAGACCGATCAAGCGTTGGCTTGTACGATCACGCAGGTTGTTTTTGATAGGGACAAGGCACTTGAGCATGATCGCGATCTCCGATATTAGGACAGGGTGAAGAACATCAAAATCAGCAAGGCGAGCAGTACGCGCGCAGCACTGCCGCCAAAGGCACCAAAGCGCATGCTTCCTGTCGCCCAGCCCCGGTAAGCCGTCCACATCACCCAGGCACACCACAGCAAAGCCAGGACGAGAACCAAGGACAGCCACAGTTTCGAGCTGCTCTGTGCCGAGAAGCCGGAAGCGTTTTGAAAGGCGGCGGTCTGGGCGTCAGTCATGCTCACGGCGAGGACTCTGCGGATGGGGTGTCGAGACGGTATTCTCCGACCAACTCAGTGGAGTCGCGGGGTTGAGCGCGAGAGGGGGAGAGATAGTCCTGCACACCCTGGCGGATGCGCTGGATGTCTTGAGTTAGGCGGGGATAGTCAAAGCGGTAACGTGTATTTGACTCTGGTGCTTCGTCACGCGAGACCCGTAGTACCAACGTGTCGAGAGTATCTAGCTGTCGGATGAGTAGACTGAGTTGCTGCTCATGCTCGCCCGCAGCAAAGCAGTCGCTGTGAAATGCGATCACAGTGAGCATGAGAACACGAATAGGAAAAACGGACATTGTGGTGGTCCCGACGTTGGTCTGGAATTAAGATCTCCGAGGGAAGAGTGAACGTCAGCAAATTAATCGAGCTGGCTACGATCGGTTTTTATTCAGTTGTCGTTAAGGATGATAGTGGTGGAAGGAGTTAAAGAAAAATTGATAGTTGAGGTCGCAGAGTGTCTGCGTGGCCGCACTGACCACGAAATTCTTGAGTTTTATATATCGACTGAGAAATTCGCAAGAAAATACGCTGTCAGTTACGAGCTAGAAGGACCAATGCATTTGGTTCTTGATAACAGCATAATTCAGTCTTTTAAACATAGAGCAACTAAGCCGAATCGTGATTTGCAGGCGTTATCATATACTGCGTTCACCAGATTTGTAACAGGCTGGAGCGACCGAGAAACCTACTTGGCTGTGACTCCTGTAGCCTTATATGAGCATATGGGGCGTCGTGGAAATATTAAATCTGCTGACGCATTAAGTGCCCTCGAAGAGCTTCGGTTGTTTTTCGCTGATACAGGTCTGCGTATGACTTGGATCGGCTTTAAGTCGATTGAGCATTTGGTGAGCGTTCTGGAGGCGGTGCATGATGACGATGTATACCTCACTCAATATTTTAAAAGAATAGAAGAGCTGAGTTGGAAAAAAGATCTCGAGGCTCCTTTTGGTGTGCTAATTCCTCTAGGTATTGCATATCGGGAAATACCTGATGACTTGCCATTGAAATATTTTGATCCCTGGTATGTTAAGTTTGTGCTCACTAGTCGAGTTGAGCGCGCGATAATTAAGCAGTCACAGCATAACCCTGATGCCCTTCCGATTGGGAGTGGTCCAATGGCGGATGCTCTAGCGGATCTTAATAACTTCAATAAGAAGGGGACTTTGTTAGGCCTAGGGGATGTCGATATGTTGCAGGTATGTGACGGTTCCCGGCAATATAAGCAGAAAGCCGGTTATGTTTTAGTAGGGCAAACGCTGGACGATACGCTCTCTGATGTCCTGCGGCATCGACATTCATATGTCGAGAGTGCGGGGGTGGAGTTTGGGACAGCTGATACGGAGCATCAAATCAAAGGCATGGTTAATTTCATGTTTTCGAAACCCTTCTCTGAACATCAGAAGCGAGGTGACTGGATTCAGCCTAAGTACCAGGATTTTATGAGTGCAATCGTCACGGCCTGCAAAAAAGCGAGTACGAACTCCAGTCATATCTAATGCTTTGAAAAAAAGGGGCGTCAAATTTTAAAGATATTTCTTGAATGTTGCGGCGGTGATCGCCGTTGTTATCCCCAACATTGCGGCGCACGGTAAAAAAATAGCGAGTGGATTGAGCGAAAAGGGGAGAGACAGATAAATGATCCAGGGCACGAGCAGCACTGTTGTCACGGCTCGTTTAGCACGATGGTAGACAAAACTGCTTTCGCGACCTGCCCCAAACTTGCGCAGGTCGCGTCGCATCAACCCATCGACAAAACCAGTAAACGTGGTCATTAGAAACAGTGGGGCGGCCAGGACCAGAATGGTCAGGCGTACCACGAAGGTAAAGGTCACGTAAACTGCGGCCAGCACGAAATCCTCAATGCTCACGTAAAGCTGGTTGATCCAGCCCCAAGGGCCGTTGCCTTGGCTTGACACTCGCGCCTGCTGGGTAAAATCCGCAAAGCCAGCTTTGACCAGAAGCCACTGATTGAGGAAATCCAGCCACCGGCCAATCGTCTGTCCAGGTTGTTGGAGGATGAGTGAATCTTTGAAGTGCTCGCTGAGCCATCCCAATTCACTATTCAACATTGCCTGGCTGTGATGCCAACCCTGATCGCCCCAGACCAGCAGCAGGCCGGCGAACTCGATGAGGATCGAAAACACCAACGACGCCATTAGCGCACCGATGATGCGCAGGACTAGGCTGATTGCCGAGATAATCAACCCCGGGCGGTGGATCGGTTGTGGTGGCTGTTTGTGGGCGAAAGTCGCCATCGTTCACTCCATTACGCTCTGCAGATTTTGATTTAGGCATGACTCCTGCCGAGTGCGTATTCGGTTGATCGAAACCTGTGGTGGGGCCGGGCTATCCCACCTGATCTAAATCGAAGTTGGTAGTTGGGCCGCCACCACTGGCGCTCCACCATTGTCCCGCCTGCGCGTTGTAGGCCGCTCGCATCCGTTGAGTTAGTTCCTGCAGGTCTTTGGGCATGGCATCGTCGTTGGAGGGTTTTGGCAACGGCATGCGGACTTTCCAGAGCTGACCACCGGCCTGGAAGGAGAACATTTGCCCCTTGGGCAAACTGACGATGTGAGCAGGCTCGATCAGCGGAACGCTGGTGCTGCTGACACGGTCCTGTGAGGACGAGGTGAAGTCCGTATTGGCCTCCGGATCGGAGGTGTCGGTCGCACCCGAGACCAATGTTTTGGTCAGCACATTAACCTTGGGCAACTGCTGGGTGAGTAGTTCCGCGGTTGCGGTTTCGCGCACCCGCAGCATCTGTAGGGTGTTGAAATTGCCCACCACCTGGCCGGCCTTGGCGCGGTTGCCTATACGTGCTTCGATATCGCTGAGGGTTTGGGTATAGGCGGTTACCTGGATACCGGCACCGCCCCCCTTGTTGATCAGCGGAATGAACTCATCGCCCATCAACTCGTTGAACTCATCGGCATGTAGGTTGATTGGCAGTTTGTCACCAGCGTTGCCAGATTGAGGCAGCCCATGGTCAATGCCATGTTTGTAGATATGTCCCGCTACCGAGACCAAGTCGGCGAACATTGAATTGCCCACGGCGGCGGCCACTTCGGCATCAGTCAGCGCATCCAGGCCAACGTAGACGATGCCGCGTTTTCGGATGATCTGCATCCAGTCGAATATCGGCCGCGGGTCATCCAGGTCGGTGTAGTTGGGAGCCAGTAACTGAGCGGTCTTGCCGGTAGTGAGTTTCTCCAGCAGCGGCAGTAGCGAGGCCACGATTTTGTCGAAGTAAGTGCGGTCGTAGCGCACCGCTGAACGCAGTCCGTCCATTACGGGATCAAATACACGCTTCACCGCCAGGTATTGCTCGATGGCCACCACCCGCTTTTCGCGTCCTATCATATGCCGGGGAATGTTCTTCTCTGTGAGCTTACCTTCGAGCTGGACGATCACTTCCCACGCCTTCGGGTCGGTCTTGGCGAAAAACTGCTGGGCGTATTCGATGAACAGCGCATCGATGTTGACCACATGCCGCTGGATCTGCAGGTAGTCCGGACGCCGGCCCAATTCGATCAAAGCCCGGGCAATGATGTTGACGAAACGCCATGCGAACTCACGGAAGGCCGCAGAGTTACCTTCACCACTGAGCTGCCCAGCGATGCGAGATGCCACTTCAGAAATACGTCCGAAACGTCCCACCGCGTTGTAGCGGGCGGAGATTTCTGGCCAGCCCAGATGGAAGACATAAAACTCTTTCTCCCGGCCGGCGCGTTTGGCTTCGACGTACATGCGCTTGAGCAAGTCGGCATCGCCCTTCGGGTCGAAGACAATCACTACCTCATGTTCAATGCGATGAATGTCCTGGGTGATGTACACCTCAGCGAGTCGCGTCTTGCCGACGCGGGTTGTGCCCAGCACCAGCGTGTGACCGACCCGTTCGCCCAGTGGCAGACTGACTTGCGTCTCATCGGGCTCGACCCCATGCAGCAATGGCGAGCCTCCTACCGGTGGTAAAGGGCGCAACGGATTGACGGCACTGTCCCAGGCGGTGACACGAGCCAATGTCGATAGCGGAAACGGTGCATGCTCAAGGGACCGTTCGAGTCCACGGGCCAGGCGATAGCAGGTCGGTTGGTCGACATAATGTGCGACCGCTGGATCCTGAGCCTCGACCAAGCGCTGGGTATGCAGGCGGGTCCAGCGAAACCCGCGGCCCATGAACAGACGCTTACAACTGACCGGAATCTGCCGACTGGTCAGCTCGTAGCGGGATAGCCGACGGATATTGCGCCGATAGCGCAACACCTCCCATGCTTGTCGCAGGCGGATCAGGCCGAATAGGGTATAGGCCAGCGCCGCAACCAGCCCGATCTCGGGTGACAGGGCCACAGCCCAGGGCGAGTACACGCACAGTACTGCGGCAGCGATGCAAATTGCTACCGTGTAAAGCTCCACCGCGGGACGGAGCTTGGACTCCATCGCATGCTCGGCCATGACCTTACTCACTGCTCCAATGATGTGGCAGTGATCAAGACAGGGTAATGCTCAATCTGCAGGCGGGTGGCGATGTCGTTACCGTTGACCGGTAGGATGGTGACACTAGGAGCGGCTGCTCGGATCCGAGCCAAGGCTCCGGTATCGGCCACTTCGACGGCAAGGCCAGCCGCGCCGATTTCCTGCAGCTCAGTCGCGCGTTGACGCAACCAAGCCAGTGATTGGGTATCCTCACCCACCAGGAAAAATGGCCGTAAGCCCGGCATGTTTAGGGCGCGAGACGTGATTTGGCCGGGGCTCAAGAGGGAGCTGCGAACGGGTAATATCCAGGTTTCATCGGCAAATGTGGACAAGTCCGTATGCATGGCGCGACCAGGCTGGAGATTGTTGTTTATGGGCGGCCTAGCAACTTGAAGATGGGGACGGGTGAAGCCGCCAAACTGGTCCTCTGCAACGGATTGTTTCGACTGGGCGAAAGCAGCCAAGAGCAGGGAGAAGTAATAGGCAGTAGGAATTCGTTTCATGGTGGTGTGCCTTGTTCAGCGGAAGCCTGTAGCCGTGCGAGTTGCCGGGAGAATCCATCGCGGTAGCGCGCGGCGGGTAAACCTCCCGCAGGTCGGTGATAACGCCCAGCGGCTGAAACCCAGTCACCGGTGACGGCGTGATGCTCTTGCAGCAGGGCGGCAGTCACAGCTAGATTGCGGTAGGGTTCGAGAGCTTCGCAGGGACTGGAAAAACGTTGTCCGTGATAACCCAGGTTGGTTTGCCCAAGTCCGGCGTCGACCCGTTTAGCGTCATATTGTGTGAGCGCCTGGAGCAAGGCGTGACATGCGGCCTGGCGAGTGGGGAAACGGTAGGGTGTTCCGGCGATATTTAGGGTCCAAGGCCACGGCAGCAGTCGACCACGGACGCGAATACCGCTCTCCTGTAAGGCAATCGCGAACAACACCGTAGAAGGGATGTTGGCGTCATGCGCCGCCAGTTGATAAGCCGGAGGCGGAAGTTCGTTAGCCCGAACCGTGTGCACCGTCAGCAGGAGCGCAATAGCAATCAATCGAGACGTTGCCATTGTCCATTCACCTGTTGAAATGTGGCGGGCAATGGCCCCGGAGCCCCCAGGCTGAACCATCGACCACGGTCATGGTTCAGGGTGATCTGCCCGCGTTGAACCTTAGCCGGATCGATGTCCGCTTGCCGAGCCCAACTGCGGACGCGTTCATCTTGGCCTTGGCTGCCCACTAGGTAGATATCGAACGCCGTGTCACTGTTCTGCAAACGTTGTGCTTCAGCGGTGCATGCAGGGCAGTGGTCCTCTACAAAAAGGGCTGGGCGCGGGGCGACTGATGAGCTGGTAGGGGAAGAAGATGCCATGCCCTGGATCGGTAGCTGACCAGGAAACAGCTTGGTCCAGGCCGCGGTGTAAGCGTTTTGGTAGGCCAATTCACGCTCGGCGCGTTTGGCTTCCAGTGCTACCTGTAATTCAGCATAGCGCTGGCGCTCTTGGTCGGTCTGGGCCTCAACCCCTAGGGCGGTCAAGGGATCGAGCTTCGGGCTCCAGAAACCACGTGGGCCGGTTTGGATCTGCTCGAAGCGCGTCCACTCCTGCTCCGTCAGACCCCAGCTTGCAGCCTGTTCAGCGTGCAAGCGTCCCAGCGGAATGGATTGTGTGTCCTGGATCCGCGACGGTGTCGTGACAGGCGTGCCCATCGCAGCGCCTATGGCCAGCAGCGACGCGAGACAGACGACGGGGAGTAGTGGCGCTCTGTTCATGATCGCTTCTCAAGGGAGTTGCACGGTCTGGTCTGGCTGAGCGACCACCGAGAAGATGGCTGAGTGCGGCTCCAGCACTTTCAGGTGCCAGGCTCCGAACTGCTCGCCGGCATGCAGCAGCCGAACATCTATGAGAGAGCTACTGTCATGAGGTGCGACTGCCAAAAAGCGCTCACCTCCGCGGGACTCGACACCCAACACCGAGAACGGTGGCGATAGCGGGACGGGTTTTGGGGGAGCCGTCTTTTTCGGCTTGTTCGCGGAAGAGGTTGGCGGTGGTAGGGAAGGCTGAGTCTTGAGCTCCAGTAGCTGCTGTTCGACGTGCTCAAAGCGTCCGCTTAGAGCTGTCAGATCTTTCACGGTGGCGCGCTCTGCCAGACCGTCGCGCATCTCCTGTATCTCTTGCGCCCACTGATCCAGCATCGGATCGAGGGTATTGGCCTGTTGCTCACCTGTATCGACCATCTGCTTCAGGTCTTTCAGCGAGTACTGCAGTTTCTCCTGTGCGTCCCTGAGCGCGCTTAAATCACGTTGCAAGGTGTCCAAAGTTTGGAAGCGCTGGGTGTTCGTACTCTGTAGCTCGGCCATGCGCTGATACTGGTTAAACAAACCGCCGCTCAGCCCGGCGACTGCCAGGCAAAGTAAGCCAACAATTATGGTTTGAAACGTCGAGGCTTTCATGGACGTGCCTCCGCCTGATGGGACGAGTCTGGTGTAGCCCGCACGATGCCGACATCAGCTTTCTGCTGTTCGAAGCAGACCGAACGGCTGACCTCATCGGTCGTGAGTTGCCAGGCGGAGCCAGCCAGTACCTGTAGTGCGCTGCGTAACGCAATCGGGCCGAGTCGGTAATGGGCTGCAGGCAGAGGCCGAGTGAAAAGTGTCTTTACTGGTTCGGTGGTAGGGCAGAGCGAATAACCCGAGCGCTGCAGCACGTAATGCATCGCCTCCTCTACCGAGGGATTAAGGTTGGACGGTATGCTCACATCAATTATTTGAGCGAGAAGATCACGTTGCTCCGTAGTGGGCTCTGTGCTCACCAGGGTATAGCGACCATAACGGATCTCCGCCGGATGGTTTGCTTCGGCCGGGCTCCTTGATAATTGGGTCCGATTGGAGCCACTGTCGATCTTTGGATTAGTCGGCAATGGGGTGGAAATTTGCGCGCTGCAGGCACTCAAAAAAAACAGCAGGCAGACAGGCGTAAAAAAACGCTCCATGAAAAAACCTCATGTCAGATTCAGTACAGAACCTGACATGAGGTGAAGGATCGATTCAGTGAGAAATCCGATTTATGGCAGGTCGTGTTAACGCTAAATACTTTGCTCTGCATCATAGATAGCTAGTCCATCCAAGACATCAGCGTCGGGGTCGAAGATCAACAATCGCACATCCGCCAATGCCGCCATATACAGTACGTTGACCAAGGCTGCCGGCGTACTAGCATCGAGTTGCTCTTGCCTCAGCGATGAGTAAGAACAGCCCTCGATTTTTATCAGGTTATCGTCTGTCCAGGGCGTGCCGATCAGCTTACACCCGACTGCCATTGCAGTCCTTCAGGACAAAGGGTTCGAACAGCAGCCCGGTTGGGCTAGAGTCGAAATAGTCCGCCCCGCGTTCCAAGTAGCGCAATGCTTCTTCAGTGAGGTGTGCGGTACTGATCTCCCAAGCTCGGCTGTAGCGTCCAGTCTCGAAACTCAAACGATGGACCACGGACTTGGCTTCTTCCAAGGAGTCAAAGTCCGCGACGTGGCACTGCTCGTTGAACACTTAGCCTATTACGGCATAGACCACCTGGTGCACCAGTCCGTTGGACGGGCAGCAACCATCCAATTCATTCAGAATGGATTGGCCTTCGCTGATCAAGGCGAAATCATCATTGAAGATGCAGGGGACCAGTTGCAACGTATCGTCGGACAGATGCTCCTGGGAGTCGTGCATAGGCCGAAAGCAGGGAGGACAGCCATCCTCGTAGAAGATCAGTAACAACCGTTCGATATAAAGTTTGTCGTAGCCCCGAGTAAATGGATTTGAGGCGATCAGCAGGGTGGGGGCTTGGTGTGTGGGGTTCATGAGCGTGCTCCAGAATGAAAATAAACGAGGCGCCCGTAGGCGCCTGTGAGGTTTAAAGCCATCCGTATTCGGCAAGGGAGAGCGGGCGACCTTCACCCACGATAAAGTGATCCAGTACGCACACGTCGATCAAGGCCAAGGCCTCTTTCAGCCGTACGGTCAAAACACGGTCCGCCTGGCTGGGCTCTGTACACCCTGAGGGGTGGTTGTGAACAAAAATGACGGCTGCAGCGTTATGCGCGAGGGAACGCTTAACGACTTGGCGGGGGTAAACGCTGGCGCTATCAATGCTGCCGTGAAAGAGGATTTCAAACGCCAGCACCCGGTGCTGGGCGTCAAAAAAAATCACACCAAAGACTTCATGTTCTTGTTGTGTAAGCTGCAGTTTTAGGTAAGAGGTCACGGTTTCAGGTGACGTCAGTTTAGGACCGCGGTTGAACAGTCGACGATCCAGAATATGCAGCGCTTCGTCGATCAGCTGGTTTTCTTGGATAATGCGATCAGCCTCGAAATCCGAGGTCTCAATCAGTGTGAGTGGGGTGTTCATGGCGCTACCTCCGAAGGGAATAATCAGGGGTACACGCCCGAGGGGAGTGGTTTCCCCAGGGTGGGTGTGGAGTTGCAGGCGTTTGCAGGTGATGTAGGGTTTACAGCCGAGTGTATCGGTGGCGTTGACCGTGCAGAGGTGAACCACAACCGTCGCAAGGCAATGGAGAAAAGGATCTTATTCCCCAGCCGGTTTCGGGATCGAAGTCGGCACTGATGGGCAATAAGCGAACCAGCCCCCGGTGTATCGCGGCGATACGTTGTTCGGTCTCATCTGGCGAGTAATACAGCGATAACGTGCTGTAGTCCTCGTAAGCCGCACCGAACAGGCAGTCGTCGCAAAGCCAGAAGGATTCCATATTGGTTCTCCTGTGCTGGTTGAAGAAAAGGCGCTCGATTGAGCGCCTTGATGTAAAACATCATGGATTGTTCAGACGGACTGAACAGCACGTGTGGCGACACGGCGGGCCGTGCGGGGAGTGGTTGGAGATTCCGGTTCAATCCTGGAGTCTGTAGGGTTGTCGGTATCCTCAACTTCGGCATCAGCCGAAGTTGGGGACGGCTCACGGTTTGGCGCTTGCTCAGCAGGTGCTGTTGCTTCCTGCCTGGCGGGCGCTTTGTATTCGAACTTGCCATTGACCTTGATCCAGTCGATGAACAGCAAACGACCTTTCAGGCTGGCGCCAGGTTGGCCTTGTTTATCGCCTTTCTCATAGAGAAATGGGTCGATCCACAGGTCACCAATACGGAACGACAGCAAGACCTTTTTCTCGGCCTTGACGGCGTCCATATAGAGACGAATCAAACGGTCAGCTTCGCCACCAGCGACTTTGCAATCAAAGCGGGTGTACTCCACTGCATCAGTGGCACCATGCAAGGCTGCGATATCGCAGGCCATGAATGGCTGACCGCGGCGGACCTGTACTTCACGAACACGGTTGAGGTAGCCGATACCGACGGTGTGCAGGTTGAAGTAAGAGGTCGCTTCTTGGGATTGGTTGGCGTAGGCCATGGTGGTTCTCCTGTTTCAAGGGAAAACGGCGACGCACAGCCCCTGACGGGAAAGTGAGCCCCCGTCAGGGTGGGTAAGATGAAGTCGAGCGATGAACGACTCGTCACCGGCAAACCGATGACCATCAGAATGATGCTTCTGAAGGAATAGCTGTGCAGTAGAGGAGCGTTTGCGGTGGTAATCCACAGGCATGGACTAGTCGGCATTCATCACCGCTGAAGCGGCAACCGCGCGAGCTTCCGAACGCTAATCGCACTTGGGTAAACCACCACGAACGTGGCGTAGCCTTGAAGGTTCTGGCCACCTGGGCTGGGCTGTCAACGACAGCGAACCACGCCCTTTGTATAAGCCTGTCAAAGGGGAGCGTCAAGACGCTGCAACCCGATTTTTTACGCCTGGATTAGAGTGGTATTCACTGGCATGAACAAAATGAAGAGTGGGCCTGACGGAGTGTCAGGCAAGGAACAGAAAAGCCACCTTTGACGGTCTTACGCAGTCGACAAGCTCCTCGCAAAACTTGGTTGAACTGCGCAATGATTCGTCAACCGATCCTTGTCGTGGCCTGGGTCGGAACATGCTGGCACGCATCCGCGCACAAAGGGTGCCCCTTGTTTCCCCGGTGGGCTCCGGGACTGAATACGATCGCCGAAGCGGATGACCGCTATTGCCGGGTAGAGGCAACAGTGGTCATCCGCCACCACAATCAGGTCGAGCACAAAACGGGAACGAGATCCCGCAGAAGAGGAGACTCCGAACTCGAAGAGTTTGACCGAACTGCCCGGAGCTAATCGGCCTTGGGTTGCCGTTGGCGATTACCCTGAGCCACTACAGCAGAGAGGATGGGACTAGGTCAAGGCGGAGAACGCACCATTTTCATGGTTATCGCCCCATGGAACATTATGAGCGACGCGTATCTTTACTGATTGACACAGTGCCTTTGCAATCCGGATATCGGGAGCATGACCAGAACGGTCCTGATTTGCCCTTTCGTTTGAGCATTGAGGCGTTGCACATGGGACAGCCTGGGTTCGTTTCGAGCGCTATTGCCAACGTGAGCGAGCGGCAGTGTGCGATCAACTGCGCAATCCAGTTCGCCTGCTTGGCAACGAACGCATCTAGGGTCAGGCGTCCCGCTTCGATTTCGTCCAACGCCTGTTCCCAGATTGCGGTCATACCCGGATCTGCGACTGCTGCTGGTACCGCCTCGATCAGGGTATGGGCCGCGGCGGTGGCCATCAAGGCGCGTTTTTTCTTCAGCAAATAACCGCGATCAATTAACCCTTTGATAATGCCGGCTCGTGTGGCTTCGGTTCCGATACCGGTGGTGTCCCGAAGTTTCTGTTTCAGGCGTGGGTCGTTGACAAGCTTGGCGACGTTTTTCATCGCCTTGATCAGATCACCCTCGGTGAGAGGTTTAGGAGCGGCCGTTTGCATGGATTTGAGTTCGGCATTGTCCACTGCGCACTGCGCTCCCTTTTGCAAGATGGGTAAGACTTGGGATTTGTGACTGGGCTCATCCTCCTCGGTGTTTTCGGAGAGTAAGCTTTTCCAGCCCTGGACCAAGATCAGTTTGCCCACAGCGGTCAATCGTTCTTCGCCACACGCCAGTTCGACCTGGGTCCGATCAAACTCATGATGCGGAAGAAACTGCACTAGGTAGTGGCTACGGATCAGTTCGTAGACATGGCGTTCTTGTTCGGACATCCGCACCAGGTTTGCCGGTTCGATGGTGGGGATGATGCCGTGGTGCGCAGTGACCTTGGCATTGTTCCATGCGCGGGAGCGCAATGATTGATCGAGGTCCTCGAATGCAGGTCTGAGTGCAGGATCCGTTTTGAGCAGGGCGTCTAGTACCGCGGGAGCCTCGTTGAACATATTCTCTGGCAAATAGCGGCAATCGCTGCGCGGGTAGGTGGTGGCTTTGTGGGTTTCATACAGGGCTTGGGCGATGTTCAGGGTTTCCTGGACGCCGAGCCCCAGCTTACGCGAGCAGACTTCCTGCAACGTGCTTAGGTCGAAGGGCAGGGGCGGCGGTTCTCGGAAGTGCTCAGTATGTAACGAGATTACCGTGGCGGACTTCTCGTCGGTGATTGTTTGGACCGCGTGATGGGCAAGCACTTGTTGTAGGCAACGCCCCGACTCGTCCCGTCCTGAGCATGGCGGTAACCACGCCGCGATGAATCGCTGGCCCATCGACGATAGGTGTACCTCAATGTTCCAGTAAGGTACCGGGACGAAGCCGGCAATCGCACGATCCCGATCGACCACCAGACGTAAGGTGGGTGTCTGGACGCGCCCCACTGACAAAACGCCGTCGTAGCCTGCCCGCCGACCAAGAAGGGTAAACAAACGACTGAGGTTCATGCCGATCAGCCAGTCGGCACGGCTGCGGGCGAGGGCCGAGTGATAGAGCGGGAAGGTCTCCTGACCAGACTTCAGCGAGGAGAGGGCTTTGCGAATCGACGCCTCGTTGAGGGCGGACAACCAGAGGCGCTGAACGGAGCCTGGATACTTGCAGAGCTCCAGCAACTCGCGGGCAATCATCTCACCTTCTCGGTCGGCGTCGGTTGCGATGACAACGGTGGTGGTTTCGCTGAGCAGGCGTTTGATGATTTTGAACTGCGCGGCAGTCTTGGGTTTGACCTCGACCTGCCACTGCACGGGAATGATAGGTAGATGATCCAACGACCAGTTTTTGTACTGAATGCCGTAGGTTTCAGGCGGGGCCGTCTCCAGTAGGTGGCCGATACACCAGGTGACAGTTGTCTCGGGGCCGATTAGGCAACCATCACCACGCCGAGTGGCTCCGAGAACCTTGGCGATGTCACGACCCTGGGAAGGTTTTTCGCAGAGGAAGAGGCGCATATAACTACTCCGGATTGAGTTCGGAGCAGCGTTGTTCGAAGTAGCAGGTGCGAGATATGAGAAACCCGAATGGCAGGTTCCTCATATTAGTCGGTGAGGGCGGCTTTGAATGGGCTGAAGCTGCTACCTTATTGGAGCGTTTGTAACTGGGTGGGGGGCTTCATGAGCCGCGAGCAATGACAGGCCAGGAACTTCGCGCAAAGGCGCAATTTTTATGCCTGAAGTCGTTCAGGCCTTAGGTGATTGCCCTCTGTGTTTCCTGGGTTTCGAGGTCGGCGAGCTGGCCTGCTCAGTATTTTGAGCGGTCGTCGGTTCACTGGAGCGTTCCCGCATGACCACGCTGTGCACCCGGTGAGGCAGGATGCCGACTCGACGGGCCTCGATCTTGAAGGTCACCCGCGCATTGTCTTCGCTGTCCTCCCACTCATCGCGCACCGTACGACCTTCGACCAGTACGCGCATGCCTTTCTGGTACAGGGTGCTCCAGTGTTCAGCCTCACGGTGCCAGAGCTCAACCGGCGCCCAATAGCCGCCCCGATCTTCATAGCTGCCCTCGCGTGGGATGGGGTTGTCAAAGTACACATTCAGCCGTAGCAAACGCCGCGGCTCGTCATTGCCAGAGGCGAACTCCTGGAATTCTGGCGCACTGCCGATATTGCCTTCGCCAACGAAAAAAGTACTCATCGTGATACCTCCACTGCGGGTGTGAACTGGCGCAGCAGCCGTTCGGCACTGGCCATGTTGATCGCGCAGGTCGTGGCCTGGCGGTAGAGCGAATGCACCACGCTCATCTGCAGGTTCAGTGCAATGCGATCGCATTCGAAGCGGTGCAATCTCTCGCGTACGGCCTGCGGCAGGGCGTTGTTGCAGATCTGGCGTTCCCAGACCGCAACCCCCATACGGGCGAAGTCACGGGTGCGCCAACGCAAAAAGGTGCTGCCTGCGCTGGTGTTCTGCAGCACTAAACGAATGTCCAGCAGCGAGTAAGGGGGCTGTCCGGCTTGCTGCACCACAGCCTCCATCAGGTGACATAACTGCGCCTCGATTTCCCTCGCCACCTGCGCCAGGTGCTCCAACTCCCCCTTACCCTTAAAAGGTTTTAAAAGGCCTTTTAGGGAGGCTGCGTGTTCGAGCTGTCGATAGGCATCCGGTGTTAACGCTTCGAAGGGCATTGGTTGAGCCGGGATCATCGGATTCATGCTTCGTCCTCCGGCTCATCCACTGTCGCAGAGGGCTCTCCCGCGTCCTCTGCCAACGCGTCGGCATCATCCACTGCCACCGCACCACGGCGAGTGATTGGCGGTGCAAACTGGGAGCGGCGATGACCCTCAAGAATGTCCATCGGGGGCAAACCCAGTTTCTCAATGGCCGCAATGGCCCGGGCGTTGTTCGCCGCCATGTCATCACGCGTGACGCCGGCATGCCGATAGCGCTGTGCCTGACTGAACAGGCTACGCAGCAGATGGGCGCCGTCGTCGATCCAGGCTTCCATGTCGATACGGCCGATCAGGGCGGTGTGATGGGCCAACAGGGTACGACGCACCAGGGTGTCGTAGTCGGTCAGCAGGTAGACCGCGAGAAAACCCAGCTGGCTGCCGATGTACAACGGCAAGGTGACGGGGTGGATGTTGAGGTTGTCCCCCATGTCGATCTGTGTCGGCAGGTCCTGTCTGATCCGATCCAGCTGTTGGGTCAGTTCCCGCATCCCAGCCTTGGCCTGCATCAGTTTTTCTTCGAGTTGCACGATGGCCCAATCGGCATAGGGATCGTCCTGGGCCGCGGTTTGTTTGATCAGGTTGGTGACACTGATGTAGCCGGCCATACCCATGATCGAGTGGACGCCTTCGCGTGCGGCTCGACCTTGCCAGATACGGGCGGCATGGTGGGTGTGCAGGGTCAGGGTGATGCTGCTGCGCAATGAACCCAGATTGAGTTGATAGTGATCGGCCACGGTGGTGTCCTCGCATTCGCTTGGACAGGAACGTTGCGACAGATGAAGGTGAAGGACAGCCAAAAAGCTGAATGCGGTCTGTTCGGTTTGGTTTAAGAGGGTTAACTATGGAGACGTCAGTGGATTTGATGCCAGTGGCATCAAATCCATTGACGTCTACGTTCATGGGAGGAGATGCCCCGGCTTTTTCCTAAAAATTTCATGGTATGGTCCGATGTGTTCGTAGAGTGGAACTCCCTGGATTTGATGCCACTGGCATCAAATCTACTGACGTCCACCGCGTTTGCCACGCAGTTGGCGCAGCTCATTCAGGCACGCTTGGGCAAGGGCAGACGCGGGTTCGCCCTGTTGTCGAGATGGCCGCGAGGGGGCGGGTGGGGGCGGTTCTGCAATGGGTGACGGTTCGGCCTGACCTGCCCAAGGACGAAAGTCACCTTTCAGCGCACGCTGGATCAGACCCATCAGATACGCCGCTGGCTTGCGGATACCGCCGGCCGTACAGCGTGCTCCCGCTTCGTTGAGCACCGCCTGCCGATCCGCGGGCTTGAGCTTGTTCAGCGCCACGGCGATGGCCTGACGCTCGTTTGGGCTCAGGTGCAGCGCAGCAGGCCAGTGCAGGTTAACCACCGCTGGGGTCGCGCGCGGTACTGTACAAATACTTTCTTTTAATACAGTACAGGCGGCGTTCGGATTCCGAACGGTGCGGGAAACACTGGCGTTCAGACTCGGTTCGGAATCCGAACGAGGGCCTGCACGATTCCGAACGAGGGCATCTTCCCTCCGTTCGGAATCGTGCAGAGTGGCATCGGTTGCCGGATCCAATCCTTGCTGCGCCCAAAGTTCGCCCCAACTGTCGAGCCGCGTCGGTAACCGATCCTGATCGATATTCGTGTCTTGGCGGACTTCCTCCACAACGTGCTGGGCGACAATACGCACCGCCTTGGTGGCATGACCGAGGGCATGTCCGACCAGCGCCAGGTAATCCTGATCCAGTTCCAAGGCTTCGGCGGGGGTTAACGGCTCATCGTGCAGGACATACAGAGAACCTTGGAGACGTCCGCTGAGCTGATCGCGTCCGCGACTCACCAAACTGAGCCAGCGCGTCAACCTGAGCATCGTCAACACCCGAGCAATGGTTTCACGGGAGGCTAAGGCGCCGTAGGGCACACTCGATAAGTAAGGCTGCAGATCCTCATAGCGCGGCGTGACCACGCCCTGGCCTTGCAGCATGAGTCGAAACACTTGCCAGGCATTACGTTCCAGTGGCGTCAGCCGACTATCCAACAGCAGGCGACGCGGCACGACTTCGTGTGATTGGCCACTGAACAGAAAGCCAGCCTGTAGAGCCTGATTGGAGGGCTGTTCAGTGGCAGGGCGGGCTGGCCAGCGCTCATGCAGCTGCTGTGTGCATTGCTGCAGGACACGTTGCCAGCGACTGGCAGGAACAGCATTCATGTTTTGTTGCTGTACTGGTCGATTTGCTGCCAAACGATGGTCAAGCTGATCTGCTGTTCTTCGGCAAGCATCATCATAGCGTCGAGTTTATCCTCGGTGCCGTCCTCTGTTCGTATTTGGCACCAACGTTGCCACAACGCATGCTCCTGCGCTTCGCTTAAATGTTGGGGGCGGCCTTTACGAGTTTCTATCTTGAGTAGACGCCGACGCATGGCTGTTTCCGAATGCGCCAAGCCAAAACACTGGTACATAATGGTGCTGCTGGCGCCGAGTTTGAGCGCTCGGTTGATCAACCGTTCGTTCTGTTCATCACGTTCAGCTTGTTCGATCAAACGATGCAGCACCGGCGAGTCAATCTTGACCTCAAGCCAAGGGACAGTGGCATGGGCCAGGCGCGATAACGTGGTCGGTGGTAAGGATTGCAGCATGAAGATGTCATCCTCACTCAGTCCAAGTGCCTTGCAGCGTTGCAGGTTGCCCAGGCGTAGTTCGTGCAGTACCTGGGTTAGCATGGCTTGATTGAGCATATTGAAGGACAAATTCATCTCAGCTCCTCCGGTGAGTTTTTGTCTTCAAAGATGAGTGTTAAGTCGATTAGGCGCCGGGCCAAGCGGATCAGGCGAAACAGTTTGATTAGCATACTGTCAGGCAGTCGCTCCAGGCCCACGTCCGTGACTGGTCTATCTGGTAGAGGGAGTTGATAGACCCCCAGCAACAACTGCCCGAACAGTGCGGAGGGGATTTGCTTGCGATCCTCCCAGTTCACCTCGTCTTGAGCCCGTAACAGGGCCAGGAGCATTAGGTGAACGCCCGTCGAGCGAGGCGCTGAAAGATCGAGTCGCTCAATGTTCAGGGCGAAGCCCAAGCCACGCTTTTGATCAATGATGCTCTCGGCATCTCCGGCATAGGCCGCCATTTCTCGAGCCAGTCCAGCAATGGCTAAACGCAGTTGTTCAGGTGTATCCAGCTGTGGTGTGATGATCCAAAGGTCGTCGATTGGGCAGGTTTCGACTGGAGACGTCGGCTCGGTGGAGATCTCGCGATCGATTTGCTCACGAATCTGTTGAACGCGTGATAGATGACTGACCGCAGGTGAAGTATTTTTTTCGGGGGCTGTGAGCCGTTCTTCTGAAATTGGTTCTATCTTGCTCTGGGCATCAGTTGATTCGGGATTAGCGTCGGAGGAGGGCGACTCTGCCGCAGTTTCATGCACGCTTGGCCGATGGCTGTTTTCTGGAGGCGTGGTGGTGACAGCCCCAGGCGTGGCGACGACCCGTTGGGTATCGCTCAGCTCCAGGGCCAGCATACGGTAGGACTGTCCAAGCAGGTGGCTCATGCGTTCGAGCAATTCGTCCTGGATCTGCTCAAGATCAAAAGATTCAGGATCGCCATCGAAGTAGCCCATGGTTTCTAGCCAGAACTCTGCAAATGAAACGGCAGCGGTTGGATAACGATTCCAGGTTCGCTCAGCCTGACTACGTAGACCGATCAGGCGCTCTATCTGAGGCTTACCCAATCCGGCATACAGAGTTTGTGGAATGGCGGGCAATAAGTGTTCGAGGGTGTCCAGCATACGGCTGATATGCGACTGCGAAATCGGATAGCCTCCAGCGGCAAGACGTCGAGCCAGCTCCCGTTGTGATAGATCTGCGCCATCGGACTCAAGCATGGTTTTGAGTTTGGCTACTGCCAGCGCCCGTTCGATGAACGTGAGTTGACCGTGCAGGTCGCTTTCCGCCAAATGGCCGAGTAGGGCGGTGATTTCATTGCCCCAAGGTCGGAACAGGCAGTGGATCCGAAAGAAACGCTCGTCGCGAGTTTCCTGCCACAGTTCGCCGAGAATGGCTAAGCGCGTATTACCGCCGTTGCGGATGATGAAAGAGGTTTCACCCGGGCGGCGGGTTATCGGTGGCGGTTGATCCAGCCCGCGTTCACGGATCGACGCCTTGATATCGTCATAAAGCGGGTTACGAATGAAGCGTGGGTTGTGTTCGTAGGGACGTAACTGTTCCAGAGTGACCAGCATGGGAGTGTCGATGACGGGATCGGACAGTCGCTCCAGTCCAGGACCTTGAGTGAAGTGGTCCTGGTGCAGCTTGTCGGTAATTTCCTCCTGACTGAGCTTCTTCATCTGAACCGCCTCGGTTAACGCCGGCTACGCAAATGGTCACCGACCTCGAATTTCACGATTTCGGCAGTCCCTGAACCTTCGAAATGTTGGGAGAGTTCTGCGAGGAACCACAACATGGCCGAGCGCCCCCCTTGCAAACGAAAAACTAAAGTGCAGCACTCCCCGCAAGCCGCGTCGTGTGGTCGAATGGAAGGCTGAACAACGATAGGAAACTGATCCAACATTAGAAAACTCCTTACCAAGCCCTGATGGCTTCAAGGTCGATCAAACAAAAATAATTCGGTGAAAAAGCTAATTGGGCGATTTGGTTTATCGAGACTCCGCACACCTCATTACCGATGAGACCGCTTCGCGCCATTCCGGGAATAATTCGATTGCCAGCGCTTGCATTACTTCTAGCGCAGACTGCGAGCGTCGGCGTTTACTCGACGGGCGAGCATCTATTCGGTGGGCCGGTAAGCCGAGGGAGGCGGCATTGAGGTACGCCACCCGGTCCGGGATTACGGTGTCTAGAACCGAGATATTGGTAGCCTCTGCGAAATTCTCGCGCAGGCTTCGGATGATCATCCGGGTGTCCACTCGATTGACGTTCACTTGGTTCAGTAAGAGCCGCAACGGCGGCGGGTCGATGCCTAGATGACGAAACGGTTCGAGCTCACTCAGTAGTTTTAAGGTGCCCCGACGCATTTCGCGGGCAGCGAGCATTTCCGGCGTGATGGGAGAGAGGGCGAGATCGGAGGCCAAGATGGCCATTTCCAACAGCACACCGCGGGCTCCCTGAGTATCAATCAAAAGCAGGTCATAATTGAGATGCAAATCGTTGAGCAAATTGTGTAGGCGTAGTCGTCCGTCAGGGGCATGTAGCAACAAAGTGCTCAGTCGACCTTGATCGTCATTAGAGAAAATCAGGTCGAGACCGACGACTGCAGTCCTAGAAATTATTCGTTCAGGTATTGTTAGATTGAGTGCAATGAGCTCGTACGCACCTGCCTGCGCTTTCTGGCTCAATGAATAATAACTGGAGAGGGTGGGTTGGCTATCCAGATCCAAGAGCAGAACACGGAGACCAGCATCGGCCAACAGGCCGCCGAGGTTCGCCGCTACTGTAGTTTTGCCTACACCACCCTTGGTGGAAACCACCGAGACCACGTGCATCACCCTCACTCCTGTTGTGAAAGGCGTTCTGCAATCCAGTGTTCGATTTCCAGAGAGTCCCAGCCGACTGCGCGCAGCCCGATACGCTTCGCCCGCGGGAACTTGCCTTCCTTCATCAGGTTGTAAATATGCGCACGTTTGAAGCCGGTTTTTAGTTCAACCTCGTCACGTCGCATGATGTGGCGTTGGGGTTGAGGTGCTTCGAGTGCGGGTACCGATGGGTTGGACATGCTAGTCACTCCTGGCGCCTGTTGGCGCGTGGTGGGAAGTGACTTGGATTGAATCGCACTAGCGCGGCTGAGTCATTGCACTGCAATCAAGCCCATTGCAACGCAATTGACTGGATCAGTTGTTTTTCTTGAGGCTACGATTGGCCACGGCAAACTTTTCATCCAGCGTCCGCTTGCTGAGGCCGGGCACATCTTTGTGACGGGCGACAATGGCGTCGACGATGGCTGCTTGATTCGTGAATACCGAAAGAGGTTTTCCGGCGGGCGAATGGTCCAAAAGAAGGCTGACCAATGCCCCGATCATATTGTGATAGGTCAGTTCACTACGCTCGCTGAGTTGACCATTCGTTTTGGCCAAGGCTTTGAGATCATCTCTTTCAAGTCCAATCGACTGGAGTTCTCCCAAGATTTCTTGAATGTGTTGCTGTTGCGCTTTCAACGCTCTCGATAACTCGTCTCGATCTGCTTTCACTGAAAGAAACGTTCCGAGACTGACCTTTGCAGATGTATCCTCACCGGACTCGAATAAAAAGCTGGGCTTATGGTCGGGATAATGAATTTCCATCCAGCGGCGTAAGTCTGAATGGCGTATGGTCAGCTGATAGGGCTCTACGTAGCTTCCCAAAGGAACAGAAACGCCGAGGCAGCCGTACGGCAGTTCTCCATTGCGTATGGCGTCTAAAATCCTTTCGACAGCGATGTGAAGATTGGGCCATTGGGGAAAGAGGGTTGCAAGGTTCTCAGGACGAGACCAATCCGCCTGCATAATTTGGGCTTCGTAGCGAGTGAGATTGCACCAGCGCAATGCGGCATCTATAGGGCGATAGAAGCTTTTGCTATGCGAATTAAAAACATTAATAGCCATAGCGTGACGGACCTCCATTCCTAATGGATAGGCCTCTCACCGACTATCAATATTCAAACTAGCGATTCATGCTAGCTGTTTCCTCCATCGACCAAATCGGTGAGGTCATTTAATTTCGAGTGCTACCAGAAAGCAATACCCGAGTAGCAATCGATGTTTTTACGCAATCCAGAGCCACAATCTCGGTCTCTTAACCAAAAATTCGGGTTCTGATTAGGTATCCTCCACATGACCCAGAGGTGCAGATATCATTAATCAATGATGCAGATTCTTGATGTTTGGTAAGCGTCCGAACTACACCGCCTTGCATCTCAGACCTTAATCCCCTTTAACCGCTGATTGACGCGCTCACACTCAAAAACTGCGAAATTGCACCCCACTTGACCACCCATTTGCGTTGCAACTGACCAATCATTTGCATTCGAAGTGATCAGGACTCTCGGCTCTGTAGGGTAAGAGCGTGGCTAAAAGCAGACCGTAGGTTTGGCCAGTCAACGGGGCTCATTGAGCGCCGCTCTTTTCCTGTTCAAGCCGACAAACAGGGGGGCAATGAAACGGGAAATCGTAGGCTAAGGCGCGAAGTTTTCGTGGCTATCTATTCCATGCAGCGAATCGATCAGCGGGCAGCTAACCGTCCCGTGGCTCGCGCAACAGTCATCAACCAACTGCGCCAGGACCAACTCGATCCGCCGCAGATCCGCAAGTTTCCCCCGCACGTCTTCGAGCTTCTGCTCGGCGTGCACACGCGCATCATTGCAGTGCGTACCGTCATCGAGCCGCAACAGTCCGGCCACTTCATCGAGGCTGAAGCCCAGCCGTTGTGCGGACTTCACGAATTTCACCCGTGCAATATCCGCCTCGCCGTAGCGACGAATGCTGCCGTAGGGCTTGTCCGGTTCGGGCAACAGCCCTTTGCGTTGATAGAACCGAATGGTTTCCACGTTAACCCCGGCTGCCTTGGCAAAGACGCCAATGGTCAGGCTTTCCGCAGTGTTTTTCATACCGCTTGACTCCGTACCTGACTACGGAAATAACCTTAACCCATCGATCAAACATTCGAAAGGTTGAACCCATGTCTGAATCACAAAAGGGCCGTGGTGCACTCCTCGCTGGAGGTCTGGCGGCGATCCTTGCGTCCACCTGCTGCCTGGGCCCGCTGGTGCTAATTGCCCTGGGCTTCAGCGGCGCCTGGATCGGTAATCTCACCGTTCTGGAGCCCTACCGCCCGTTTTTCATCGGCGCGGCATTGTTGGCGCTGTTCTTCGCTTACCGGCGCATTTTCCGCCCGGCTCAAGCCTGCAAACCCGGTGAGACCTGCGCAATTCCGCAGGTACGAACTACCTACAAGTTCATTTTCTGGCTCGTGATGGCACTCGTGCTGGTCGCGCTCGGTTTCCCCTACATCCTCCCGTTGTTTTACTGATCAGGCAGGAGTCTCCCATGAAAAAGCTGTTTGCCGCTCTCGCGCTCATTGCCGTGGTTTCCCCGGTGTGGGCCGCCATCCAAACCGTCACCCTGTCGGTACCGGGCATGACCTGCGCCGCCTGTCCGATCACGGTCAAGAAAGCGCTGACCCAGGTCGAGGGCGTGACCAAGACCGAGGTGAGTTTCGAGAAACGCGAAGCCATCGTGACCTTCGACGATGCCAAGACCAACTCCGAGGCCCTGACCAAGGCGACCGAGGATGCCGGCTATCCATCTACCATCAAGCAATAGGAGGAAATACCAATGAGAAATCCTCTCAATCTGTTCACGCGGATCGGTGACAAAGCCAGTTCCGTCGGTGTGCTGGTTTCAGCCCTAGGCTGCGCCGCGTGTTTTCCTGCTCTGGCTAGCTTAGGCGCTGCAATCGGTCTGGGCTTTTTGAGCCAGTGGGAAGGCCTGTTCATCACCACGCTACTGCCCTTGTTTGCGGCCCTGGCGCTGCTCGTCAATTCCCTTGGCTGGCTCAAACATCGGCAGTGGCAGCGAACTGCACTCGGCCTGATAGGCCCTGTCCTGGTCTTGGCTGCGGTGTTTTTGATGCGGGCTTATGGCTGGCGGAGCGGTTGGCTGCTCTATATCGGTCTGGCCCTCATGCTTGGGGGCTCGATCTGGGATCTCGTGTCGCCCGCCCACCCCCGTTGCGCCCCGGGTGCCTGCCCACCACAGCCAAAACAGTAATGCCGCAAAGAGACCCATTTGAGGAAGTAAACGCTATGACCACACTGCGAATCCACGGTATGACCTGCGCCTCCTGTGCCGACCGCGTCAGAGATGCTCTGGAGGGAATCTCCGGCGTGCACCGGGCGGACGTCTCCTACGCCGGTGGGAAGGCCGAAATGACGGCCGACGCGGCTGTCAGCCGTGAACAAATGCAAGCCGCCGTCGAGGCCCTTGGGTATCAAGCGTCGTTCGAAGTCGCCTCGCTACAACCGCGCCCCGGCCAGCTCGATAAGGCGCTGGGCTGGTTGCGCAGCGACACCGAGGTCGGCAAAAACGGCGACGCGCTACACATTGCAGTCATAGGCAGCGGCGGTGCGGCAATGGCGGCCGCCTTGAAGGCGGTGGAAGCCGGCGCCCGCGTCACTCTGATCGAGCGCGGCACCATCGGCGGCACTTGCGTCAACGTCGGCTGCGTGCCGTCGAAAATCATGATTCGCGCCGCGCATGTGGCTCATTTGCGCCGCGAGAGTCCGTTCGATGACGGAATGCCCGCCACGCCGCCGACCGTCCTGCGCGAGCGGCTGCTCGCGCAACAGCAAGGCCTTGTCGACGAACTGCGTCACGCCAAGTACGAAGGCATTCTGGAGAGCACACCAGCCATCACCGTGCTGCGTGGCACCGCTCGCTTCCAGGACGGCCACACGCTCAGCGTCGAACTGGTCGAGGGGGGCGGGCGCGAAGTCGCGTTCGACCGCTGCCTGATCGCTACCGGCGCCGGTGCGGCCGTGCCGCCGATTCGCGGGCTGCAAGACACCCCCTATTGGACCTCGGAGGAGGCACTGGCCAGCGCCAGTATTCCGCAACGGCTCGCCGTGATCGGCTCATCCGTGGTGGCCTTGGAGCTGGCGCAAGCCTTTGCCCGGCTGGGTAGCCGCGTCACCATCCTGGCGCGCAACTCGCTGTTCTTCCGCGAAGATCCGGCCATCGGCGAGGCGCTGACCGCAGCCTTCCGCATGGAGGGCATCGACGTGCTTGAGCAGACACAAGCCAGTCAGGTGACCCACGCCAACGGCGAATTCGTACTGACCACCAACCACGGTGAACTGCGCGCCGACCAACTGTTCGTCGCCACCGGCCGCACGCCCAACACCCAAAGCCTGAACCTGGAAGCGGCGGGTGTACTGTTGGATGAACGCGGCGCCATTCAGATCGATCAGGGCATGCGCAGTAGCGCAGTGGATATCTATGCAGCCGGCGACTGCACCAACCAGCCGCAGTTCGTCTACGTCGCGGCGGCGGCTGGCACCCGTGCGGCGATCAACATGACCGGCGGCGAAGCTACGCTTAATCTCGATGCCATGCCGGCGGTGGTGTTCACCGATCCGCAGGTGGCCACCGTCGGTTACAGCGAAGCGGAAGCACAGCGCGCAGGCCTCGAAACCGACAGTCGCACGCTGAGCCTGGACAACGTGCCGCGTGCGCTGGCCAACTTCGACACGCGAGGGTTCATCAAGCTGGTCGCCGAAGCGGGTTCTGGTCGGTTGCTCGGCGTGCAGGCGGTGGCCCCGGAAGCGGGCGAGCTGATTCAGACGGCGGTGCTGGCTATTCGCAACCGCATGACCGTGCAGGAGCTGGCCGACCAGTTGTTCCCCTACCTAACCATGGTCGAGGGCCTGAAGCTCGCGGCGCAGACTTTCACCAAGGACGTAAAGCAATTGTCCTGCTGCGCTGGATGAATGGAGAGCACCATGAAATTTGCCCGCTACATTACCGAGATCGCCGAACGTCTCACCCCGACCAACCGGCCCAAAGGTTTTGCGGAGTTCTTGGTCGCGCTACTGGGTGAACTTGCCAAGGGACGCCCGATTTCGCGAACTACGCTTGCCAGGACTCTTGGCTGGCCCGCTGAGCAAGTGGCGGCTGTGCTCGAACAAGCCACCAGTACCGAATACGACAACGATGGGAACATCATCGGCTATGTCCTCACCTTGCGCGAGACGTCGCATGTCTTGGAAATTGACAACCGCCGGCTGTATGCCTGGTGCGCGCTGGACACCCTGATGCTCCCGGCGTTAATCGGCCGTACAGCTCGCGTCTCGTCGCATTGCGCTGCAACTGGAGCACCCGTTTCGCTTACGGTTTCACCCAGCGAGATACAGGCTGTTGAACCTGCCGACGTGGCAGTGTCACTGGTATTGCCGCAGGAGGCGGCCGACGTTCGTCAGTCCTTCTGTTGCCATGTGCATTTCTTCGCATCTATCCCAGCGGCAGAAGATTGGGCCTCCAAGCATCAAGGATTGACTATCGTAAGCGTCCAAGAGGCGTTCGGCGTGGGCCAGGAGCTTAATCGACATCTGTTGCAGACCCTTCCAATGAGAACATCGTGATTGGATTTCGACTCAATGTCCTACGGAGTGGGCATCGGATTTCTCTTTCCGACTTTGATCCGGTGATCCCAGCCATCGCCAAAGTCATAGACCTAGCGGAATGTCCTTTTCCCGTTCAACGCTTTGATCAGAGTCTTGCGGGTCTCCGAGTTCACGGGAGGCCCCCATCCATCGGAGTCGGGAATACCGTAACTCTCACCAGCTATTTCAAACTCATGCAGATGGTCATCGTGCCAGCCCATTGCGATCTGGATCACCGCGTGCAATTTGCCTAAGGTGATGTTCTCGGGCACCGCCACACGGCGCCAGATGGCAGGTTCGATCCACTTCAATTCAATGTGCAGTAGCAACAAATCAGGTTCGGGTTTTGGCAAGCGAACAGTTTTGACCATGGATCAGGCGGCCTCGCAGAGTTCCGTGGAGGCGAGAGAAACGTTCCAGGGCAGCAGTTCGTCGACCCGATTGATCGGGTGGTCGGCGATGCGCTCCAGCACGTGTGTCAAATAGGCTTGCGGGTTCAGGTCGTTGAGTTTGGCTGAACCCACCAGGCTGTAAATCGCAGCCGCTCGTTCGCCGCCGGCGTTGGAACCGACGAACAGATAATTTTTTCTGCCTAGCGCGACAGCACGTAGCGCGCGTTCGGCAGCGTTGTTGTCGATCTCAATTCGCCCGTCATCGCAATAGCGCACCAAGGCCTGCCACCGATTGAGGGCATAGAGAATCGCACCGCCCAATGCCGATTTTTTCGACAGTTGAGTCAGCGTCTGGTTGAGCCACGCGTGGAGTTGTTCCAGCAGCGGACTGGCTCGGCTTTGCCGAACCACTTTTCGCAGGTTGGGCGGTTGCCCTCGAATCTCGCTTTCGATGGCATACAGGGCCGCAATCCGTTGCAGCGCCTCGGCGGCAAGTGGTGAAGCCAGGTCTTTGTAGACCTCGTAAAACTTGCGCCGGGCGTGAGCCCAACACGCCGCTTCCTCAATGGTGCCCGTGGCATATAGTTGAGCAAAACCGGCATAGCCGTCCGCCTGCAAGATCCCGCTGAAGCGCTTGAGATGCGCGCGGGGATGTTGCCCCTTGCGATCCGGCGAGTAGGCAAACCAGACCGCCGCCGGTGTCGCGTCCCCCGTAGGTCGGTCGTCCCGCACGTACGTCCACAGGCGCGCCGATTTGGTCTTGCCGTTGCCCGGCGCGAGCACGCCAATCGGCGTGTCGTCGGCATGGACTTTGTGTCCGCTCATGACGTGGTGCTCAAGGGCGTTGATCAGTGGTCGCAGCAACTGACTGCTCTGGCCAACCCAGTCGGCCAGGGTTGAGCGCTCCAGCTCCACGCCCTCACGGGCGTAGATCTCGGACTGCCGATACAACGGCAAATGATCGACAAACTTCGAGACCAGCACATGGGCCAACAACCCTGGGCCGGCAAGACCTCGGGCGATCGGGCGACTCGGTGCCGGCACCTGGGCGAAGTGCTCGCAGCAGCGGCAAACCCACTTCGGACGGACATGGCGAATGACTTTGAAACGTGCCGGAACGTACTCCAGCACTTCGGACACATCCTCACCTAAATGGCGAAGCGTCCCACCGCAGCCAGTGCATTGCGACTCGGGCTGATGAACGTGGGTTTCGCGAGGTAGGTGTTCAGGCAATGGTTTACGGCGCGAAACTGCGCGAGGTGCCGGCTCGACTGGAGGTGTCATTTCGGCTTGGCTGATTTGCAGCTCATCAAGGCTCAACTGGAGCTGGTCGATCATCGCTTCCAGTTGCTCGGAGCTGCGACCGAACTGCGT
Organism: Pseudomonas sp. KK18; assembly: GCF_037094675.1. Lineage (NCBI taxonomy): Bacteria > Pseudomonadati > Pseudomonadota > Gammaproteobacteria > Pseudomonadales > Pseudomonadaceae > Pseudomonas > Pseudomonas sp. KK18. The sequence continues at coordinate 5,108,564 of NZ_CP146605.1, read as the reverse complement.
ACGACGCAGCTTGGCGATCATCATCTTCAAGCGCTCAATCTCTGCGTGCTGGGCAGCGATCAGCGCCTTCAAGGCTTGAAGATCATTCGGCAGGGAGTCGGTCACGAGGGTCATGCCCGAATATTACTGGGGATTTTTTCAGCGCGGCAAGTCAGACCGCGAGGACGGGTGCTGTACGAATTGGCCGGCGCCAATCAATGCCCTCCAACAGCATCGACAACTGCGCGGTCGTCAGCGACACGCTGCCGCTGGTTGCTTGCGGCCAGACAAAGCGTCCTTGCTCCAACCGTTTGCAAAACAGGCACAAGCCGTCGCCATCCCACCACAACAGTTTGATCCGGTCACCACGCCGTCCGCGAAAGGCGAAGATCTGACCGGAGAAGGGATCGGCTTCCAGTTGAGTCTGCACCATGGCCGCCAAACCGTCGAAGCCACGACGCATGTCCGTGACGCCAGCGGCGATCCAGATACGGGTTCCAGCGGGAGGGGCAATCATCGCACTAACTGCTGCAAGACGAGTTGCAGCGTCTGCGGGTCTGGTGCTCCGGTGATACGCAACTTGGCTTTTCCTACCTCAACTGCGATCTCGGAATGACACTCTGCCTGTGGCTGGAAGACTGGCGGCAGATCCATTGGCGCCTCGATCACCTGGACTGGCAAAAACGAAGCACTCTGGCTGACCGGGCCGAATAGCCCTTCTTGGTATTGCTGCCGCCAGCGAAAGACCAGATTGGCATTGACGTCATGTTCGCGAGCGATCAATGACACGGAGGCGCCAGGCTGGAAGGTGGCCTCGACGACTTGGCGTTTAAAGTCCAGCGGAAAGTTGGGGCGGCGACCGGCTCGACGGGCTGGGGCAACTGTATCCAAGATAGTGTCCACTAAAAAATGGTGTCCACTATCTTGGCCAATTTGGAGGGCTGTCAGGAGAGGGTGCTGGCCGGACGGTTACGATGTTTGGAACTTCTTGATCAATTGAACCGCTCTGGACGTTAATTGCTAGGGAAGATTGATTATATTGTGCTCAGGCCCAGAGCCTAATTTCGTAATATTTTCCGCACCCCTGTCATTTACAATGAGCACGCTGCCCTCTCGATATCCCCCAGCACCTGGCGTACCTTCCGGTAGCATTACCATTGGTGTCATCGATACCACCATGCCCGGTTCTAGCACCGTCTCGATATCTTCGCGCAATTCGAGCCCAGCCTCCCGTCCGTAATAGTGGCAAAGGACTCCATTTGAGTGACCGTAACCAAATGTGCGATATTTGAGCAGATCCGCTTGTAGATAGATTTCATTTAGCTCTGCCGCAATATCGCAGCAACGAACCCCTGGTCTGATTATCTCCTGCCCGCGTTGGTGTACTTTGCAGTTGATTTCCCATATGCGACGCTGCTGGGCATTTGGCTCACCCAAAAAAGCCGTTCGTTCTAATGAAGAAAAATAGCCTGCGATCATCGGAAAACAGTTAACTGAAAGTATATCCCCGGATTTAACTCGACGACTGGTAACGGGATTATGTGCACCATCGGTGTTCAGACCGGATTGAAACCACGTCCACGTGTCGCGTAACTCGCAGTAAGGCATACGCCTAGCAATTTCCCTAGTCATTGCAGACGTCCCCGCAATGGCTACCTCGTACTCAGGCACACCTTCAGATATCGCGTCTAAACAAGCCGCACCTCCTACGTCCGCTACCGCTGCACCAATACGAATCAGCTGGATTTCTTCGATTGACTTGAACATACGAATACGGTTGGTGCCAGGCGCGATGTCAACCAGTTCCGCATTATCAAGAGCGGCTTCGATCTTGCGAAATTTATCGAGGGATAGATGATCGAACTCTACGCCTATACGGCGAGATTTTAATGGGATTGCTTTACGTAGAGCAACGAAATAGTTATCACGCTCCCAGTCTGTATAGACAAGATTATCTCCCCAGCTGCGGCGATAACCTTGGCCTCCATCAATATTGGTTGTGATAAGAATGGAGCTATCGTGCGTTACTACTAATGCGTAGCTACGCCCAAACTCGCAGAAGAGGAAGTCGCCAAAATAGTTTATGTTGTGTATTGAACTCAATACAATGGCGTCCAAACTGGTGCTGGTCATATGCTGACGTAACAGCTGAAGGCGTCGGGACATTTCCTTCACACTGAAAGTAGACCGTGTTTTAGGTCCATTTTGAAGTGTAATGTTATTAGGCATGCTCATGCCGAGGTTCCTGTCTAGTGAAGGCAGCGCGTAGCATCTCCTTCACGCCCAATAGGAACAAATGACGATTTTTAATTCCGTACTATTAGCAGAGCTTATGGCTGAGACAGATATCTAGCTGCCCAGGTTCAAGCGCCGCTGCGACAGATGCTGCTCCACCTCGCTCTTGATCCACTTCTTTAGCGCCTGAACCCGAGGGCGGTCTTCATGAATGCTGGGGTGCACTAGCCATACTTGGCCATCTTGCATTACCTCAGGGAACGGCCTGACCAAGGTACCGTTTGCTATCTCTTTTGCACACAGCGAATGCCGCATTAACGCGACCCCCTGACCATCACAAGCCGCCTGCAACACAAGGTCTGCCCGTGAAAATGAGCAGCCTCCACGGGTATTGATATCGTAGCGGCTGTGCCGGGAGAAAAAAGCGTCCCAGTTGGTGCTGTAGGCAGCGTGAGGCATAGAGTCATGTAACAAGATTGTCTGGCACAAATCACCATAATCTTTGATTTCTACTCGTGCCAACAAATCCGCGCTGGCTACTGGATAAACGAGGTCATCGAATAGGTGTAGCTGAGAGAGTTTGGCATTGTCAGTCCAAGCGCAGCTGATTGCCAAGTCGACGCCGTCGCTATTGAAATTAGGGGTACTCAGATCCGCTTCTACCTCCAACTGTATGCCAGGGTAGGCTTGATTGAAGGATGGCATCCGCGGCAGCAACCACTTGCTAGCGAAGGAGGGCATAACGCGCACTTTTAGCGTGCCACTTAGCTCTTCATCTCCAATTTGGTGCAAAGTCATTCCTAAAAGCCTCAACGCTTGGTCGACTCCGACGTGCAAGCGTTCACCGCGTTGCGTAAGCCTCAAACCCCGAGGCAGGCGATAAAAAAGCTCATAGCCCAGTTCCTGCTCAAGCGCTTGAATCTTCTGGCTTACAGCGCTTTGTGTAAGGAACAGGTCTTTTGATGCGCGAGTGAAGCTCAAGTGCCGTGCAGCAGCATCGAAGTAGCGCAATCCCTCAAGAGAAGGTAGGGCACGAGACATGACGAGGCTCCAGCTGTTGGGATTTTACCGGTACAAGCATGAGTCATGCCGACATTAGTAAACCTAATGAGTCGACGTTAAAAATAGCCGTTTGTTCATGATTTCGGTTGTGGACATGCTGTGTGAACGCCAACCGGTTCGCCCACTTCTACTCGTAACTCATCGAAAGGATCGCGTCATGAGACCACTGTACTCGCTGCTGACCCCATTGTTAGTTGGCACTTTAGTGTCCTTTGCAGCTGTTGAGGCTAAGGCTGATTTACTTTCTGACATCAAGGGGCGTGGCGAGATTGTCGTCGCAACCGAAGCACGTTATGCGCCTTTTGAGATGATCGAGGACGGTAAAATTGTCGGGTACGGGAAAGACTTACTCGACGCGATTATGCTTGATTTGCCCGGGGTTAAACTTAAACAATTAGATGTTCCATTTCAGGGCATACTTCCTGGATTATCCAGCAAAAGATTCGACTTCGTAGCCACGTCACTTACTATAACTAAGGCGCGCGCAGAAAGTTTTGCTTTTACCTTGCCTTTCTCCACTGCTAGTGTGGCAGTATTGAAGCGTAAAGGAGACGCCCGGATCAATAGTGCCGAAGATTTGATTGGCATGGTAGTAGGAAGTCAAGCCGGGGCACCACAAATCGACGTGCTCAAGGAGTATGAGCGGACTGTACTACAGCCGACGAAGAACTCGGGCGTGAAAGAAATCAAGGCATTTATGGACTATAATGAGGCTTATGCGGCTTTGGCCTCCCGTCGTGTCGATGCAGTCGTTCAATCCCTACCCAATCTCGCGCCTTTAATCAAGGAGCGTGGAGATGTATTTGAAATTGTACAGCCTCCCTTCGGACCGCCGACATACTATGCGTGGGCCGGTCGTAAAGATGCTGACAGCGCCTCTCTTGTTAAATTCTTTAGTGACGGTATTGCAAAGCTGAACGCAAGCGGTGAGTTAGCCAAACTTCAGCGCAAATGGTTCGGCTTCGAAATGCCTCTACCTACTGATGCTGTTCCAGCACCGATAAACTGAATGCAGTAATGCTAATCGGGAAAATTAGGTATGTTTGATTTAACAGCTACAGCCCACTATTTGCCACAGCTTTTGGCAGGCCTATTTACCACACTATGGGTATCTTTGACCGCTATTGCGTTAGGGCTGGTGATGGGCTGGGCTGTTTGTCTTGGTCTGATGAGTGAGCGTAGGTGGCTCCGGATGTTTTGCGCTGTTTATGTAAGCTTCTTTCGAGGCACGCCTTTGTTGGTACAGCTTGTTCTAGTGTTTTATGCACTACCTTCTATCGGAATAAGTTTACCTCCACTGGCGGCCGCGATTGTCGCATTAACTTTGAACAGTGGAGCCTTCCAAGGTGAAATATTGCGCTCCGGTTTCCAGCTTCTGCCATACGGTCAAACTGAGGCGGCCAGAGATCTTGGTCTGTCGCGCTGGCAAGCATTGATTTATATTAAAACACCTCAAGTGTTGAAGGCCATGTTGCCTGCTCTTGTAAACGAAACTATCGATATCATTAAAAATTCCTCATTGATTTCTGCTGTCGCTGTACATGAGCTTATGAGGACAGCTCAAACCCTTGCCTCAACTACCTACCGCCCCATCGAATTCTTTATCGTGACCGGGCTGCTTTACTTGGCTCTAACAATGGCGACTGGACGGGTGGGTAACTGGCTGGAAGCTAGGCTAAAAATTGCGTAGGAGGTGCCTTTGATCGGCATTGGTCTGTTTGACGAGTACGGTGGCTCAATCCTAGCTGGGATTTGCGTTACGCTGAAAATGAGTATCGGGGGAATTGCGCTGGGGATGGTTTTGGGCTTGGTGTTACAGAGTTTATACAAGCCTGATAACAAGCCATTTGCCTTTTTATACCAGCTGTATTTAAATGTTTTTCGGGGTACGCCGCTTCTTCTACAATTATTTTTGGTTTTCTATGGGGGACCATACATAGGTATTGAATGGACTGCAGAAACCGTAGGATTGATAGGTCTAGGGTTGTATGGTGCAGCCTATTTTGCAGAGATATTTCGTGCCGGACGTGAGTCAATTCCACAAGGTCAACTCGAAGCTGCAAGAGATCTGGGACTGACAGGTACCCAGGTATTTCGCGTTGTGCTGTGGCCGCAGATGATGGCTCGGTGCGTACCAGCAGTCGTCGGGCAGACGATAATTCTACTAAAGGAGTCGTCTGTTTTGTCGATTATAACAGTCGCTGAGTTAACTAACGTGGCGATGACAATTGCTGTTCAGAGCTACTCCATGCTGGAGCCATATACGATATTGGCGTTGACGTATTGGGCTATTGCCATTGTACTAGCTGGCATTGGTTCCAGAGCTGAGCGGCATTTTAAAAATTATCTGCAGCGCTGAGGTTATGCATGTCCAATTCATACGCTATAGAAATTCGTGATTTGCAAAAAAGCTATGGTCAACATGAAGTGCTCAAAGGCATTTCACTCACCGTCGCGAAAGGCGAGGTGGTTAGCATCATCGGAGGTTCTGGATCTGGTAAATCAACGTTGCTGAGATGTATAAATTTTCTTGAAGAATATGACGGTGGTGAGGTACTGGTAAATAACCGCCTTATTGGTTACGGAAGCTCTGTTACTGGAGGTTTGTACCAATTGCCCGAAAACATAATCCAGAGTTCGCTTCGCAAGGTGTGCATGGTTTTTCAACAGTTCAATCTATGGCCACATATGCGTGTTCTTGATAATATTGCCACCCCCTTGAGGCTTGTAAAAAAAATGCCGAAACTTGCGGCATATGCGATGGCGGAGGCCCAGCTTGAAAAGGTCGGTCTCGCTCATAAGGCTTCAAGCTACCCGAGTCAACTCTCCGGAGGTCAACAGCAACGGGTGGCAATAGCCAGAGCGTTGGCGATGGAACCCAGCATTATGCTCTTTGACGAGCCTACCTCAGCTTTAGACCCCGAATTAGTAGGAGAGGTGCTCAATGTCATTAAGGACGTGGCGAGTGAAGGTATGACATTAGTCATCGTGACGCATGAGATGGGATTCGCGGCAAAGGTATCGGATAAAGTCGTCTTTCTCGCTGATGGTCGCGTAGAGGAACAGGGACCTCCTAGCCAGATATTTGGGGCTCCTACCAGCCCTCGCTTACTTCAGTTCCTTACGTCATGGAATGAGCGGCAGAATGGTGGCAGTGTAAATTGAATTGCATTTACATCAATGGTCTTACTTTGTGATCAAGCTATCGTCTGATCTCTTTCCAGAAATATTAGTTGCTAAATGTTATATTGTGCGGTGTCGCGTTTGAGCATGGTTCCGAGGATGCAGAAAAGTGCCTAGATTTCCTGGAGGTGACTTGGATATTGTGAAAGTTGGGTTCTTGCTCACTGAGGGGTTTGACCTATATTCATTAGCGAATGCTATACAGCCACTACGATCCGCTAATCATGTAGCAGGCTTTCAGCTTTGTGAATGGCAAATTCTCAGTTTAGAAGGGGGCACGCTTAACGCAAGCAGCGGCATAGCTACTGAAACTACTCGGCTGGACCATGCGCAGTTATTTAATGTGTTGATCCTGTGTACCGCCGAGAATATACATTCCGATACGGATTACGATGATATCAGGCAGCGGCTGGACCATTGGAGCACCGAGCCTGTTGATCTGGGGGCCTTCGGCGGTGCGGGCTGGTTGTTGGCAATGAGTGGCGCGCTAAATGGTTTTCGTTGCAGCCTTCCTGAAATAGGATACTCCCAGCACCTCGGTATTTACAAAGACATCAAGTTTGTCACCGCGCCATTCTGTGTCGACCGTGGACGCCTAACATGTATTGGCCGCCAAGCTGTTCAAGGGCTCATGTGCGAATTTCTAGCACAAGAGTATGGGGGATACATGATGTTAGAAGTTGAAAAGAATCTGGCAGTTAAACTAGGCGCAAGTGGTACGATCCCTCAGGTCCGAACTTAATTCCAGATAACCGTTATGAAGTGGCTTATCGATGTAGATTTAAGAGACAGAGCCCTGGGTGTTTTGTGTGGCCGATTCGAAAGTGCTCAACCGTTCGCATATCAATGTTATTTACTTCTAGACCGAAATTATCCATCGCCAAGCTTGTTTCGGTAATCTCTCTACCGCCGTGGCCATACCCTTATCCTGAGATTGATCGGGCTAGCATGAAGATCTGCCTCGGCAAGGATGTTATCGTTAATATCATGATATCCGCTAATGAATCGCATCCATCGCCCATTCTGGAAGCCGGTCTGCACATCTGAGATGTGTTGGGCTACTCGGAACTCAAGCGCTTTTTCGCTCTGATCACCGATAACAGCGCAAATACGCTGCACTTGGCAGACCCCTACAGGCTAGCGGTCAGGCGGCCTGCTAATGTTTGATCCTGTCCGCTCCAGGCGCCTACGTAATAATCTGTAGTCTGATGTTACTCCACAAGGCAAAGTCATGATGGTGGGCAGCTGGGCGCGCATAACTCCGATAGGCCTGTCTGCTGGAAGTAGTGCTATCTATATCTGGCGTCAGTGCGGCTGATGATGTTGCAATTCACTAATCAAGGCGCACGCGAAATCAGCCAAGCTGACGTCACAAATCGGCGACGTTCAATTACCGACCTCCAGACATTTTGCCTTTTCCAAGCTAGCTCGACGTATCGAGATGATGACGTAGTTGCCTGAGATTTGACTGGCGTCCCCTGGCGTCGAATAGCCCGCACAACCTGTCCGTCGCAGCCTCACGCGCGACGTGCTGAGTGTTGATGGACGTATGCCATCCAAAACGTCGCGCTGTGGAGCACTTTTTTTGATTAGGCCTGAGTTCGCCTTCGAAAATAGCGGGTCTGGCCAATTACAGGTCGGATTCGCACAAAAAATCCTAGTTCGCATCTGTTCGAATGATGTTCAGCGGCCAGCCAGAGTGGCGTCTTATGTCGCTCAATCAACGACAAGGATAAATGACATGCAAATGCCTAAAACGATCCAGATCAAGAACGGCGAAAAAGTAAAATCGACGTTTTCGGTTCAGGAGTACGCCAATCGACAGGCCAAATTGCGAGCGTATCTAGCGCAAAACAATATTGATGCGGCAGTATTCACGTCCTATCACAACATCAACTACTACAGCGATTTCCTGTTTTGCTCTTTCGGTCGCCCGTACGCGCTGGTCGTTACCCAAGACAGTGCCGTTACCATCAGCGCCAACATCGATGGCGGTCAGCCTTGGCGCCGCACCGTGGGCACTGAGAACATCATTTACACAGACTGGCAGCGCGATAATTATTTCGTCGCGATTCAGCAAGCTTTGCCGAAAGCTGGACGCATTGGCATCGAATTTGACCATCTGAACCTGCTCAATCGCGACAAACTTGCCAGTCGTTACCCGCAGGCCGAACTGGTGGATATCGGTGCACCTTGCATGCGTATGCGCATGATCAAATCCGCCGAAGAGCATGAAATCATCCGTCATGGTGCCCGCGTGGCAGACATCGGTGGCGCAGCAGTCGTGGAAGCCTTGCGTGATCAGGTGCCGGAGTATGAAGTCGCCTTGCACGCTACCCAGGCGATGGTGCGCGAAATTGCCCGCACCTTCCCGGACTCCGAACTGATGGACACTTGGACCTGGTTCCAGTCTGGCATCAACACCGACGGTGCTCATAACCCGGTGACCTCGCGCAAGGTTAACAAGGGCGACATCCTGAGCCTCAATTGCTTCCCGATGATCGCTGGTTATTACACTGCGCTGGAACGCACAATGTTCCTGGACCATTGCTCCGACGAGCATCTCCGTTTGTGGGAAGTGAACGTTAAAGTGCACGAGGCCGGCCTGAAACTAATCAAGCCGGGCATGCGCTGCTGCGATATCGCTCTGCAACTCAACGAGATTTTCCTTGAGCACGATCTGCTGCAATACCGCACCTTCGGCTACGGCCACTCCTTCGGTACACTGAGCCATTACTACGGCCGCGAAGCTGGGTTGGAACTGCGCGAAGACATTGACACGGTACTGGAGCCGGGGATGGTGGTTTCCATTGAACCGATGATCATGCTGCCTGAAGGCCTTCCGGGCGCGGGCGGTTACCGCGAACATGACATATTGATCGTCAACGAGCAGGGCGGGGAAAACATCACCAAATTCCCGTATGGCCCGGAACATAACATCATCAAGAAGTGAGATTAGGCGCCGCACAGTGAACCTGTGCGGCGTTTTCTTTTGTTAATAGTAAAAGTATAGGAAATACCGTCCCGGCGGCTGAGTTAAACCGGAAAAACCAACGCGTGCACGATAATATCGCGCATCATTTACTGACCCTTAACCCTGCCAAGTAAAACAATAGAGGGTATTTGTCATGTACTACGTCACGATTCCGGCCACGGGCTCGAAGCAGTTCAATTTCCATACCGCTTCTGGTAGCGATACAGCGTTGCCTCTTCATTCCGATAACAGCACCTCTACCCCCGGAGGTGCGCAATGAGCACCCAAAACGCAAGTCTGACGCCGATCCTGGAACAGCAGCTTGAACGGATTTCCGAGCGCAAGGCACTGCGGCGCGCGGCCAGTGCCAGCTTCATGGGCAACTTCGTCGAATGGTTCGACTACGCGGCCTACGGCTATTTGGCAACCGTGATTGCACTGACGTTTTTTCCGCAGACCGACAAGGCGACCGGGCTGCTGGCAACCTTCGCGGTGTTTGCGCTGTCGTTTTTCGTTCGCCCGCTGGGAGGGCTAGTCTGGGGTCACTTCGGAGACAAGTACGGGCGGCGCAGCGCGTTGTCCTGGTCGATTCTGATCATGTCAATCTCGACCTTCTGCATCGGTATCCTGCCGACTTACAACCATATTGGTCTGTGGGCACCCGCTCTGTTGTTACTAATCCGCTTGTTTCAGGGCTTTTCCGCTTCCGGAGAGTACGCTGGGGCATCAGCCTTTCTGGCCGAGTATGCCCCTGAGGGTAAACGCGGTTTGTATACCAGCATCGTGCCGGCGAGTACTGCTGCCGGCTTGTTGTTCGGCGCAGTGTTCGTGGCCGGTTTGCATTCGTGGATGAGCGTTGAGGATCTGCACAGTTGGGGCTGGCGTTTGCCCTTCCTGCTGGCGGCGCCGTTCGGTCTAGTCGGGCGTTACATCCGTATGAGTTTGCAAGACACACCCAAATTTCTAGAGATGGAAAAACGCCTCGAGGCCAAGGAATGCGCGACCCACGCTCCGGTTCGCGAACTTTTGACCTTACACCGGCGTAGCGTGATTATCGGCATCGGTGTGACATGCTTGAATGCGGTAGCGTTCTACCTGTTGCTCAGTTATATGCCGACCTACCTGTCTACCGAGATGGGCATGAGCGAGAGCGATTCGTTCATGGCGTCGACTGTGTCGTTGGCGACCTACATCGGGCTGATTTTCCTGATGGGCAAGCTGTCGGATCTGTTCGGACGCAAGGCCATGTTGCTGACCGCATCGGTGCTGTTTCTGGCGCTTACATGGCCGCTGTTCGGCATGTTGAACAACCAGCCGCTGATCGTCATCCTGATGATCCAGATAGCCTTCGGCGCGATCCTGGCGATGAACGACGGCACCTTGCCGTGCTTCCTCGCCGAGATATTCCCGACCCGCGTGCGCTTCAGTGGTTTTGCCTTCAGCTTCAATATCGCCAATGCGGTGTTCGGCGGTACGGCGCCATTTATTGCGACTTGGCTGATTCAGCTGACCGGTAATAAAATGGCACCAGCCTGGTATCTGCTGGCGGCCGCCGCTGTAGCGTTAATTGCCATGCTGGCGAGCCGCGAGACTGCGCATAAAGCTTTGCAAGACTGACCCGAACGTCACAACCCAATATATAGGGGGCATAGCCTGTTCAGTGGAGTCCTCGCGGTCGCCATTGCGATGAGGATACGCCCTATAAATTAATGCATCGCAGCCACTTGCTTGCGTTCGCCGAGGGGTGATATCCCGAAGAAACGGCTGTAGCATTTGGAGAAGTGCGCAGGGGAGATAAAGCCGCAAGCGAGGGCGATATCACGAACTTGCGACTCGCTGCGCAGTAGCAATTGTCTCGCTCGCGACAGGCGCAGTTCCAGGTAATACTGACTCGGCGTGCGTTGTAGGTGCTTGTGAAACAACCGCTCTAGGTGCCGTACCGACACTTCGTTCAATCGCGCGAGCTCCTCAAGGCCCAACGGCTCCTCAAGATTGGCCTCCATGATTGCCACCATCTGGCTGAGCTTAGGTTGAGAGGTGCCCAGTTTCTGTCGTAATGGCACACGCTGCTGTTCCTGCGCGCCCCGGACCCGATCACACAGTAGCAACTCGGCTGCATGGGCTGCAATTTCGCGACCACCGGGTTCGCGCGCTATCAACTGCAGTGTCATGTCCATAGAGGCCACGCCGCCTGAGCACGTGTAGCGATCGCGATCAAGCTCAAACAACTGATTGGAAATAATGATGCCCGGGAAACGCTCCTTCAAAGCTTCGATGTCTTCCCAGTGAATAGTGCAGCGATAACCCTTAAGTAAGTTTGCGCGCGCCAATAAGTGGCTTCCAGTGCAAATCCCGCCTAGGGGCACTTGATCATGCGCCAGCTTACGGAGCCAGTTGAGTAGCGGTAGGCTGCTGTGATTAGAGACGATAGGGTTTGATCCGACAACGAACAGCATATCCAGCTTTGGTGCATCGGTGATGGTGTAGTCGGGCAGCAGGCGCATGCCGTTGCTGGCCATGACCGGCTCCATGTTGGCAGCGATGATAACCGTGCGGAACATCGTTTGACGCGCCGCCATATTGGCTATGCGCAAGGTTTCCACAGCGGAAGCGAAGCCGATAGTGGTGAAATTTGGTATGACCAAAAAACCAACGGTTTTCAATGGCCGATGTTCATCAACCGAACGCCCTGCGACAGGGTGGAGGGACGCGTGGAGTTTCGCCATCGATAGCGCTCCTCAAGGTATAAGTGACGCGTTCTGCAGCAATCTGCCGACATTCGGCATCATCTGGTTCTGGGATTGTTAGCAGGTTTTGGCTCTTGATCTTACCCTGCATGTCGGGCCTATGCGTAACGGCCTTTTTGCTTTTTTATTTTGGGCATGGAGCGTCCATTTTGTTACCCATCTGCCATGGCGTCCGTACCAGAAAATGTGATTGGGGTGGTGCTCCGTAATGGCCACTTGTTAAATCGCTGGGCGTAATAGCAGCTTTGTCTAGGTAACCCTCTAATACTCGACGTTGAAGTGCGCTGCTGTGAATTCGACGCGCGGGCATTTTAGTCAATTGCGAATTCTGTCAGTTGTAGTTAACGACTCGTCGCCGAAATGGACATGTGGGTAAGTGAGTTGACTGTGTATTTTTATAGGTTTAAGGAATTGCCTGTGGTGGTCAGGCAGTCGCCTGATGGCGACCGCTAATCAGCGTTTTGGCTAATATTTGTCAAACTTGACGGGGCCGTCGTACGGCGGCATACGCTCCACCCGCAGATTTGCCGACCCTTGGTCATGTACTTGACTTACATGCGCGGCGATTTCTTCCAGCGTGGCGAACCACACTCCACCTTTGGCCTGCATGTATTCAATGAAGCGCACCGCCTCATGCCAGCGGGCGAGGCGGCCGCTTACGAACGGATGCCAGACTGCAACCAGAAGCCCTCCGTGCTCCCACATCGCATCAAACTCGGCCTTGTAAACGGAGATGGCTTCCTGAGGCGAACGGATCGGCATGCTGTAGTCGATGTCGCTCATGTGCACGTACGGCGGCCAGTCATCCATCGCCCAATGGGTCGGTAGCTCTACCAGTTGGCCGGTTTTGCCTTGCAGGATGTACGGGATATCGTCGCCCATCAACGAGGCGTCGTACTTGAAGCCTTCGGCAATCAACAGGTCTGTGGTAGCGGGCGAGAAGTTGTATAGCGGGGCGCGGAAACCTCGGGGTTTCTGGCCTGTGTGGCGTTCGATGATATCGATAGATTTACGCAGCCAGAACAGCTCTTCCTCTTCGCTGATTTCGTTGACGTGCTCATGGATGTAGCCATGGTGTCCGATTTCATGACCGTCCTTGACCATCGCTTCGACCGCGGCCGGATATTGCTCAATGCACCAGGCAGGAACGAAGAATGTCTGTTTCAGACCCAGGTCCCGGTAGGATTGCAGGATTCGCGGTACGCCGACTTTCGGTCCGTATTGCAGGGTTGAAATGGTGCTGACCCGCTTATGGCTGTCTGCGGGGCGATGCAGGTGCAGGAAGCTGTCGGCGTCCATGTCGAAGGTGATCGCCACGGCGCATCGCGCGCCGCCAGGCCACGGAATAGGGTTGTTGATCATGCTTGCAGGTTTGCTCATGTCGGTACCTGTTAAAAACTGAAAGTCGAGGCGAAATGCTATTTGCCACCGCGCTTGAAGTATTCACCTGCGGCGGCCGGAGGCCTGATCTTTCCGGCGAAGATCACCAGTGCGGCAATGGATGCGACATAAGGCAGCACCACGAACAGCTGATAGGGCACATCCGGATGACCAAATTGCAAACGCAGTTGCAGTGCATCGGCCAGGCCGAACAACAGACAGGCAGCTAGTGCGCCCACTGGATTCCATCGACCTAGAATCAATGCCGCCAGGGCAATGAAGCCTTTGCCCGCGCTCATGTGCTCGGTAAACATGAAGACTTGTGACAGCACCAAATAGCAGCCACCCAGTCCGGCGATCACACAAGAGCCCACAACGCTTAAAAAACGAATCCGGAATACGTTCAATCCGGCGCTATCGGCGGCTCTTGGATACTCACCGGTGGCGCGCAGGTTCAGGCCCCACGAAGTGCGGAATAGAAGCCACCAGGCAAGTGGCACCAGGCCGTATAGCAGATAGACAAGTAAATTCTGCTGGAACAGAATATCGCCGATCACCGGGATCGACGCCAGCCCCGGAACAGGCAATGTCGTGAAGCCCGGCAACAATGCTGAAGCAGCTTGCTCGCTGAACGCCATGCGTGCGAAGAAAGAGGTCATGCCAATGACCAGCATGTTGATGGCGATACCCGCAACCATTTGGTTGATTGCCAGGCGCACCGTCATGGTTGCCAATAGCAGTCCGACCAGTCCCGCCGCAAGTAATCCACCCAGCAAACCTCCCCACACGCTTTGCAGGAAAAACGCACCTAGAGCCGCACCGAACGCGCCGCCCAGGACGCTGCCCTCCAGCGCCAGGTTGAACACCCCGGCACGTTCACACCAGATGCCGCCCAATGCCGCGAAAATTAGCGGGACGGCGAGGCGCAGTCCGGTGGCAAGAATATCCAGATAACTAGCGTCCATCGGTCAAACCCTCCGCTGTGTTTTGCTGGTTCGGGATGCTGGCCGTTTTCGCCAACGGGTTATTCCGCTTTTGCAGGTTTAATTTCCAGATCAGCCCGGCGGCGACAAAGATCACGATCAGCCCGCGCAATGCTTCTATCGCTGTCACATCTAGGCCGATGGCGCGTTGCATGTACTGCGCGCCAGTGCTCAGGCCTGCCAGGAAAAACGCCGAAAATGTCGCCAGCAAAGGATTCAGGCTGGCCATAAAGGCAACCACGATGCCGTCGTAGCCATAGCCGGGGCTGAACAGGTGATACAACCGGTATTTGACCCCGAGTACTTCTATCGCCCCCGCCAAGCCAGCGATGGCGCCACCTGCGATCATGCTGCCGATCAGGTTGCGGTTCACGGACATACCAGCGTAGCGCGCGGCTTGCGGGCTTTTGCCTACCGCCGTCATTGAAAAGCCGATGGTGGTGTATTTGAAGACGACAAAGGTCATCAAGCTCAAGAGCGCCGCAATCAGCACACCGATGTGAGTGTCAGTGTCCGACAGCAGCAGAGGCAGCCATAAGTCTTCGCTGATTTCTGCTGAGTAAGGGTAGGGCGCGCCTTCCTGCATCATTGGACCGCCTGCGAAATAGCTGACGATATTGATCGCCACGTAGTTCATCAGCAGCGTCACGATGACTTCATTGATGCCGCGTTTTGCCCTTAGATACCCTGGAATCGAGCCCCACAGGCCACCGCCCAGCATGCCTGCCAGCAGGCACAGCAGCACATGCAGCATCGCAGGCATCTGCGGCAGATACAGCGCGACGGCTGCCGCTGCCAGTCCACCGATATAGATCTGCCCCTCGGCACCGACATTGAGCAGCCCGCAACGCATGGGAATGATCACCGCAAGCCCGGCGAGCAGCATCGGGCACATTTTGACCAGGGTATCGGCCAGGCCGTGATAGTCGAAAAAGGCTCCTTTAAACAACGCTTGATAAGCAGCCATGGGATTTTTGCCAGCCGCTACGATGAGCAGCGAACCCAGGGCAAAGGCTGCAAGCACCGCCCAGACCATTCGCAGGCGATGCAGCCAGCGCCAGACTTCATTCATGACAAAACCTCTTGTGAAGCCGTGCTGGTCATCAGTGAACCAATCAGGTCCGCTGTGGCGTCGGCGCGATTCAGTACACCCGTCAGATGACCTGCGCACATCACGCCAATACGATCAGAAATCGCCATGACTTCTTCCAGCTCCGTCGATATGTAAAGCACCGCTTTGCCCGCTTGCCGCTGTTCGCGCACGACCCCTTGCACGGCTTCGATAGCACCGACATCCAAGCCTTTGCACGGCTGCATGACGATTAGCAGATCAGGGTCGCATTCGACTTCCCGGGCAAAAATCAGCTTTTGCTGGTTGCCTCCTGAGAGGAACCGTACTTGCTGGTCAACCGAGTGCATGCGCACGTCGTATCGGGAGCACCAGTCTTTGGTGATCTCCCGCGCGCGTTTTGTTTTGAGCAGGGCGAAACGCGAAAACGGTGAGCGTCGGTGATCGCGCAGCATGGCGTTTTCCCACAGCGTGAAATCCAGTACCAGCCCGGTGCTGTGGCGATCTTCGGGAACATAGCCGACCCTGAACCGTTTACGGCGGCTGGCGACATCGTGGCCAAGCATCGACTGGCCGCGCATGTAGACTTCCCCGGATTGCGCATGGCGCATTCCGGCGATCGTATCCGCAAGCTCCGCCTGGCCGTTGCCGTCAACGCCGACAATACCCAGCACTTCCCCCGCTCGAATCTCGAAGCTGACAGAATTCAACGCCTGAATGCCGCGATCATTATTGGCCGACAAAGCTCGTACCTTGAGCACAACCGGGCCCTGTACAACCATGGGAAGCTCAACGGGCTGGGCCAATTCACGGCCGACCATCAACCGGGAAATTTCCTGTGGCGTGCTTTCACTGACCTGAGCGTGTCCGACGACATTGCCCCGGCGCAGTACCGTCACCCGATCACAAACCCGAAACACCTCATCGAGCTTGTGCGTGATGAACAACATGGTTTTGCCCATCGAGCGCAGGTTATCCAGAATTTGTAGAAATGCGTCGATCTCGGTAGGGGCCAGAACGCTGGTGGGTTCATCCAGAATCAGCACTTCCACGTCCCGATACAGCGCCTTGAGGATTTCCACCCGCTGACGCATGCCTATCGGAAGTTGCCAGATCAGGCGATCAGGATCGACATTCAGGCCGACCTGAGCGCTCAGTTCTATCAGCTTGCGACGGTGATCAGTGAGTTTCAGCCGCAGGCCGCCCGGCAGGCCGAGGACGACGTTCTCCAGAACGCTCAGGTTATCCACCAGCATGAAATGCTGGTGGATCATGCCAATACCATCGGACAGGGCCTGACGGGGCGAGTCGATTGACAGCTCCCTACCATCAAGGCGAACCACACCGGAGTCCGGTTGGTAAAAGCCGTAGAGGATGTTCATCAGTGTGGTTTTACCCGCACCATTCTCACCCAACAGCGCATGGATACTGCCTTTGCTTACTCCCAGAGTGACGTCCTTCAGGGCCGTGAAGTCGCCGAATCGCTTGCCGATTCCCTCCAGTTGTAAATAGCTCATCAGGGTTTTACCGCCGCCGCGACTGCTGGCTGGCTGGCATTGCGCTGCTTGATGGTCTCGATCAATGCCGCGGCATCGGTCCTGGTCTGCTCGGATACTGCTTTGCCGTAGCTACCGAGGCGGAAGGCTTTGGGCGTTTCAAAGCCGTACACATAAGACTTGCCGCCCAGCGACGAGCTTTGCGCCTGAGTAAGCACCGTCAGCAGCGCACCGCGCATATCTAGCACGGCTGATTGCAGCAGGTTATCCGGCCAGTCACTCAACGCATCGTAGTAAATTCCGAACCCCTGTTTGTTCTCCTGACGGACTGCTTGCAGACTGCCAAGTACAGCGTTATCCATGGTTGGGAACACCACATCGGCTTTCTGCCCAATTAGATTCAAGGCCGCTTCTTTGCCTTTGGCCAGGTCATCCCAGTCGTTGGTCCATGCACTCAGGACCTGGCCCTGTGGTCGGGCGGCCTTGAAGCCTTCGACGAAACCGTCGTTGAGGTCGGAGTACGCTTTGATTTTTTGCGCACCGACAAAACCACCCACTCCGCTCAACGACGTTTTGCCGCCGATGTAGCCAATGACATAACCCATGTCCTTCATATCGAACGCCAGCGTCGAGACATTGCCGCCGCTTTTGGTGCCGTTTACCACCAGGAACTGGGTCTTGCTGTTGCGTTTGGCAACCCGGTCCACTGAATCCTGAAACTCGCCCCCATAACCAATCACCACGTCATAGCCGCGTCGGGCGTAGTCTGCCAAGGCTTGAGCCTGGTCTGGTTGCGGGACCTTTTCGCTGTAGGCCACATCTATCTTCAGTGCGTCGCGTGCCTGAATTACACCCTCATAACCGGACTGGTTGAAGGAACGGTCGGTGATGTTGCCGGCTAGCACAATGGCAACTTTCAACGGATCCGCAGCCACTGTCCCCGCGTAGGCACACGAGAAGGAGAGGGTGGTTATCGCTGCAATGCGAGCGAGCAAAGTGAAGCGAGTCGTGACGCTGGATTGGGTCATACGGTCCCCTGATTATAGTGGCTTACATTTAATTCAAGTTACTTGAATAATGTGAAAGCAATGTTCATGCCTGATTCGGAGGCACGATCTATTGCCCTGTAGCACCACAAAACCAAGGTCTTTCGCCAACCTGAATTGCGCCGGATTGAGGCGTCTGGGCGTAGGCTGCACTAATAGAAGACGGTGGCAGGATATTTATTCAAGGTGCTTGATGAATATTGTTGGTTCTGACGTTAAAGGCGCGTTGAGGGCGTTGTGGCCGGATGATTTGTCACCGATCCTGACATCGCCTACAGCACCGCAAATGCAACACCTGTATGAGCCAACGGCGTTGCGAGGCGGCGTGCTGACACTACTTTGCCAAAAAGGCTGCGCTCCCGATTTTCTCTGCAGATATGCATTTCAAATCAGAGCGGCGCATGTTGCGGGGTGGTGGGCGCTGCTGTCAGCGGCGGTGTCGACGAGGCGGACGTTGCCAAGTACCGAAAGCAGTTTGTTAGAAGGTAGCGGGCGTGTTGATCCAAAGTATGCGAACGACACTCTTGGTCGAGTTGCGATAGCCATGGGGTACGTTGCTGGGGAAGTGAAAGGAGTCGCCAGCATTCAGCGTGTAGGTGGTCTCGCCGAGAGTCAGGTCGAGGCTTCCCTCGATCACGTAACCCATCTCTTCACCAGCATGCTCGATCATGTCGCTGACCATGCCAGGGGAAACGATATGAATATCGCCTTGCAGCAGCCCGCCTTTTTGCAGATGGGTGATGCGTTCCAGATCGATATAGCCCTTGGCGGTGCCTTGTGCGAAACGACTCACTTGTCGACCGCCGGCGCGCAGCACGGGCTCTTCAGACTCCCAGTCTTCGGATGTCAGCTCGGACACGTTGCTGCCTAGCGCGAGTGCCAGGCGGTGCAGCATGGCCAGTGAAGGCGATGCGGCGTCGTTTTCCAGCTTGGAAATCAGGCTTTCGGAGCAGTTGGCAGCCTGGGCAACTTGCTTGAGAGTTAAGCCTGCCACCTTACGCGCATGGCGAAGGCGAACGCTCAAACTCGGCAGGGCATCGGAATGCTGGGATTTGGCTACTGGCGTTTTGCTGGGTGTGGACATGCATCCCTCGAAAAGTTTGTACGAAGTGAGCGACAGGCATCCTAGGGTTACGGGAGCCTGTCGTCTACTGGGGTACTGAAGATCAGCCGTGAACCGAGAAGGTAACTTCCACCGGGTTAAGGTCATTGATAGGCACAATGTCCTGAGGGCAGGCTGACATCACCACGATAACGTCCATGTCTGCACGGATTTCAACGTAGTCCCCGGCTGTGGATACCGGCGGCAGCCATTCAACAGTGTAATCAGGCTTGACCGGAATGTTCATCCACAGATTGAAAGGCTGCGGAACTTCATGGGAGCGCAGACCAATAGCCTGCAAGGCCAGACGCATGTTATCCGCGCAGCTGTCGTGATAACCCTCGACTCCCAGGTTGGTGTAGCGGTGCAGGTCACACGCAGCCATCAAGGTGTCGTGAATGCCGGGTGAGGTGTCGGTCAACAAGGTACCGATCGTGCGGCGGCGGTTACTGAACAGCGCGTCGCCAGTCTTGGGAATGATGCTGTTGCAATGCGCGCGAGCATGTTCCATCGATAGGAATTCGCTCATGTCTTCGCTGTTGAACAACCAGGTGTCACATACCTGGGTGCCGTGAGTGTTGACGATTTTGATGACCTGGCCAGCTTTCAGGCGGACGGCGCGGCCACAACGGGCAGGCACTGTGTAACTTTCGCCCAGGACTGGAGTGCCATCGGCCGAGATCGGTTCTTTCAACGTGGCGTTGATGCCCAGCGAGGAGCCATTGTCGGGCTGGCAGCAGGCCGGATAGTCGTGGCTATGGGTAATATTGGTCATATGAGTTCCTATGGGTTCAGGGTTGTTCTGCAAGTGCAACCAGGCTCCAGGCCAATGCCTGGGCGCCTGCTTTCAATTGCGCGGGATCTGTGAATTCCTTCGGGTTGTGGCTTATGCCGTCCCGGCTGGGTACAAAAAGCATTGCTGTCGGACAGTGCCCGGCCAGATACATGGCGTCGTGGAAGGCGCCAGAACGTATCGATTGCCAAGTCAGTCCTGTGGCGTCGCAGGCGTTCTCCAACACATTGATGACCTGATGATCGAACGCGGTCGGGCTGTGGCTGAACAGGCTGGTCAGTTCGGCGTCGGCAGGCAGGCAGGCACTGAGGGCATTATCGAAGGCTTCGAGTACAGCCGGATCGGCGTGGCGGAAGTCGATGCTGAAGGTTGCTTCACCGGCAATCGTGTTGATTGCATTGGGCGAGACGTTCCAGCGTCCGAATGTCAGGCGCTTGTCGTCACCGGCAAGTTGTTCGGCCAGCGCGTCGATGCGGCCGAGGGATTCCATGGCGAGCAACAACGCATCGCGCCGCATGTGCGTCGGCGTGGTTCCTGCGTGTGCCGAAGCACCCTTGCAGCGCACTTGATACCAGCGCACGCCCTGAATACCCGAAACCACTCCCAGCGGGACATTGGCTTGCTCCAATATCGGGCCTTGCTCAATGTGCAACTCGACAAAGGCGTGTGTGGCGATTTTTTCGCGCTGTGGCAGTTCGGCAAAGCGCAGGGCGTGAGCGTCCAGTGCCTCTCCTACCGAGATACCCGCAGCGTCAAGGTTGTTTCGATAAGTCTCCAGTCGCGCCGGGTCTACGTAGGCGCTGGAGCCCATCGCTCCTGGACTGAAGCGGCTGCCTTCTTCGTTAGTCCAGACCACCACTTCGATCGGGCGACGGGTGCTGACGTTGAGTTCTGCCAACGCATACAGACATTCAAGCCCGGCCATCACCCCGTAACAGCCGTCAAGCTTCCCGCCTGTGGGTTGGGTGTCGACGTGGCTCCCGGTCATCACTGGCGTTAAGTCCTCACGGCCTTCGCGGCGTATGAACAGGTTGGCGCTGGCGTCGGTCCACACTTTGCAGTCCAGTTTTCGGGCTTCTTCAATCAGCCAGGCGCGGGCCAGGAAGTCTTCTTCGGACAACGCCTGACGGTTCATTCCGCCATCGATGCCGGGCCCGAAGGTTGCCAGGGTCTCCAACAAACGCTGCAGTCGTTCCGATGAAACGGCCTGCATCACTTGATCGGCAATCATGGGGTCACCTGCACGCGTGGAGTGAGGCTGCGGTTAAACCAGGGGCTGAGAAACTGCTGTAAGCGTTCCGTCTTTGGTGCCTGAAACAGTGCCTGCGGAGTACCGGTTTCAATAATTTTTCCTGCTTCCATAAACACTACCTGACTGGATATCTGTGCAGCGAAGCTCATTTCATGGGTCACCATCACCATGGTCATGCCATCGTTCGCAAGGCTGCGAATGACCTGCAGTACTTCCTCGACCAATTCCGGGTCCAGCGCCGAGGTCGGTTCGTCGAGCAGCATCAACCGCGGTTTTACTGCCAGTGCCCGGGCAATGCCGACGCGTTGCTGCTGTCCGCCGGAGAGGCGAGCGGGGTACGCATCCGCCTTGGCGCTCAGGCCGACCCGTGCCAGTGCCTGATCAGCCAGGTTGCGCGCCTCGGCCTTGGCGATTTTCTTGCCGAGTACCAAAGGCGCCATGACGTTGTCGCGCACGGTCATGTGCGGCCACAGATTGAATTGCTGGAACACCATGGACAGCGGGTTGCGCACCTCATCGATCTTGGCTTCGCTGTCGCGGTCGGCTTCACGTCTGCCCGGTCCGCTATAGCCCAGCAGTTGACCATCGATCCATATCTCTCCCTCGTCATAGCGCTCAAGGAAATTCATACAGCGCAGGGCGGTGGTTTTTCCTGATCCTGAAGGCCCGATCAAAGACACGATTTCACCGGCTTGTACGCTCAGGTCAAACTCACTGAGCACACGGTGCGAGCCATAGGATTTGCCAACGCCACGCAAGTTGAGAAGCGGAAGGGTATTCATCTGTTCAGCCTCGTAGATGGCGTGTCATGCGCCGCCCCAGTGCGCTGGCTACAGCTGCGACCGACGAGGTCAGCAGCCAGTAGCTCAACACCAGCAGGGCATACGGCAATACGTAGGAAAAGGTGGTGGATACGATGCGTCCGGCAGTCATGGTCAGTTCTGGCACGGTAATAATCGAGGTGACGGCGCTTTCCTTGATGGTCAGGATCACCTGATTGCCCAATAGCGGGAGGGCGAATGCCAGCGCTTGCGGCGCTTGTATGTGCCAGAACACCCGGCTGCGCGAAATGCCATGCACCCGCGCTGCTTCTACTTGACCGTTGGGCACACTGGCCCAGGCAGAGCGGAACAGCTCAGCAAAATAAGCAGCGCTGTATAAGGCCAGCGAGAGGATGCTTGCCTCGACGGCTTCCAGCCGTAGACCGATGACTGGCAGCCCGAAATAAATAATCGCGAGTTGGGCGAGAAAAGGTGTTCCGCGAATAAGCCACACGTAAACGCGATAGATCGCTACAAATCCTGGGGCCGCCATGCGCAAGGCGTTGATCCCGAATCCCAGCAGTAAGCCCATGGCAGCGGCAGTCAGGCTAATACCCAGCGTGACAAGCAGTGCATTGGCGAAATCCGGGAGATAACTCAATAATTCTTGCATCACTTGAGCTCCTTCCAGCGACGTTCCAGCAGGCTGCCGAGCACGCTCAACAGGCTTGTCAGCACGAGATAAAACAAGCCCGCCACCAGATACACCTCAAGCGGGCGGTAAGTCTGCGAAACCAGCTGCTGGCTGACGCGCATCAAATCAGTGATGGAAATGACCGAAACCACGGCTGAAACCTTGATCACATCGATCAACTCGGAGATCAGCGCGGGTGAGGTGAGGCGCAACACTTGTGGCAGTTGGATATGAAAAAGCGTGTTGTATTTGCCGATGGCAAACACGGCCGCCGCTTCCATCTGGCCCTTGGGGATTGCGGCGAAACCGCTGCTCAGAATCTGCGACTGATAAGCCGCCGTGTTCAGCGCTAGGGCTACAGCAGCAGCCACCATGGGTGGCACATCCAGGCCCAGGGCTGATGGGAGATAGAACAGAAGCAGCAGCTGCGCCAGCATGGGCGTGCCACGAAAGAAACTGACATACACCCGGGTGAATGCTCTGCCGGCAGGGCTGCGACCATTGGCAATCAGATGAATTACTACGCCGAGAATGAAACCCAGCAGCATGCCGATGGCGCACAACCACAATGTGGTTGTTGCACCGTCGATCAAGGCAGGCCAATAGAGCGCGAGACGGCTGCTGAAATCATTCATCATCAGCGGCTCAGATGCTCGGTACTGGCATGGCATCAGCAGGCAAGTCCATGGTGAAACCAAACCACTTATCTTGCAGCGTCTTTAAGGTGCCATCTTTTCCTGCACGGGCAATGCCCTCGCTAAATAGCTTCACCAGGCTTGCGCTGTCAGCATCCTTGCGACCGACCCAGCCGAAATACGTCACTGGACCCACCATCTCCGGCAGCGTTGTGAAAAGCCCCGGACGAGCTTTCATCAATGGGCCTAGGTTGGAAAGCGACTGTGCCACGCCAT
The DNA here is from genome assembly GCF_037094675.1 of Pseudomonas sp. KK18. NCBI lineage: Bacteria > Pseudomonadati > Pseudomonadota > Gammaproteobacteria > Pseudomonadales > Pseudomonadaceae > Pseudomonas > Pseudomonas sp. KK18. Next base: position 5,084,897 of record NZ_CP146605.1, on the reverse strand, counting down.
CGAGACGACCATTGGCCAGATCCGCATAAGCTTCATCGAAGCTCACATACTCTTTGATCCGCTTGAGGCCCGGTTGGCCTTCAGCTTTGAGCTTGGTGTCCAGTGCTTGTAGCACTGCCAGCTGGCCGGAACCTGCCTGAGAGCCAATCACCCGACCGTTCAAGTCGGTCAATGCCTTGATATTGTTATCGTCGGCGCGCTTGAGCAATGCAACGGTGGACTCGGCAATGGGGACGGTAAAGGCGAATTGCTCAAAACGCGCTTTATTGACTGTCACTGATGTCACGACGAAGTCGAATTTACGGGTATCCAAGCCTGGCAAAATCCCCTGGAACGGTAGATCGAGCTGGCGCACCTTAACGCCGGGCAAGTCAGCATCCAGTACGTAATGCATCAGGTCTGCGCCATAGCCGACAATCTTGCCATTTTCTACCGACTCGAACGGCGCGAAACGCGCCTCGGTGGCAACGACTATCTCGTTTTTCTGCTTGATGCGCTGCAGCAAATCGTCTGCGTGCGCTAGAGAAATACTGCACAGCGTGACGAGCGACAGCGAGAGTGCTTTTAGAGTGAAACGCGTCATTGGTATTCCCCTTGAATTCCTCAAATTGTTATTCAAGTAACTTGAATATTAATACAAGAGCATGAAGCGTGCCAGGAGGTAGCTTGCGCGAATAGGGGCGTAGGAGAGGATGGGAAGTCGGGAGAGGTGCGCTAATTGCGTGCGATAGCAGGTGTTACGCATTGATGTGGTGCGCAGTGTGTGGGTGGTGTCTGTAGTGCTTGGATGTGCCGACGCTGCTCGGGTGCTTGTTCGTGGGGCGGGGGAAAAAACGCAGTGCTTACATATGTCCTAACGAGTAACTATTCAGAGCTCGAAAGCAGTCGGTCACTAATGGCAGCTTTGGTCAGCTTGAACGCCTTGGCACGCTTTGCAGGGTTGGCGAGAGCCGGAAGTTTGAACTCTGAGACGGCAGGCTACGATTGCGAGGCATTCGATTGAAACCGAACGCATGATCATTGACCTACAGTGATTAGCACGGAATGTCCGCAATTGGCCGATTTCTGGCTTTAGTCAACTGCTTTACGTAGAGCCGCAGCAACGGTAATGGGCAATGCTACATCTGGCTGGGATCAGTCGACCACTACATAGCGACTGGGTTCCGGCTCCGAGGTTTTGACGTTACCAAGACGTATCAGGTGCTCGCGAACGTCAAGCTGGTCCAAAGTAATCTATTCGGGCCATTCAGAGAGTCGCTGAGCATCGTAATTCCCAACTTAAAATAATGAGTACATAATCAAGTCCATCAGCGGTATGCTGAGCGACAGAAAGCTGAAGCTTTCAATGATTTAGAGGATGAGTTATGATCCCGTCCGCTGCGCCATATTCGGTCACCTGGAACGCTGAACGCCAGGTACCACAGGAAGCCCGCTCATTGAGCGGGCTTTTTGCTGTCTGGGGTTTGCTAAAACCATCAGTCAGAAAAACGCCCCCGATCATGTACCGTGATCGGGGGCGTTTTTGATTGGGTTCAGAAATCCCAGCGGGTGGTGACCATAAAGTTGCGCGGCTCACCATAAGCGGCGGAGTTATAGAAGCCGATGTTGGTGTAGTAGGACTTGTCGAAGATGTTGTTGACGTTCAGGGTCGCCGACACGTTCTTGGTGATCTGGTAACGGGTCATCAAGTCCACCAGCCAGTACGCCTCCTGGGAGAACTCTTCATAACCGCCATGGGGGGTGTTGTAGATGTCCTGCCAGCCCACGCTTTGCCAGCGCACGCCACCGCCGACGGTCAGCTTGTCCAGGTCGCCTTTGAGCTTATAAGTGGTGTACAGCTTGACCTGGTCTTCGGGCTCGAACGTGGAAATCTTCTGGTCCTGGTCGTCACGCACCACCTTGTGGGTGTAGCCGGCCTGAATCTGCCAGCCCGGGCTCAACTCGCCGGACACTTCAAGCTCGTAGCCCTTGGTGACGGCCTTGGTGCCTTTGTAGGCATAGTTCTGCGGTGTAGGTTTCAGGTTGTTGTAGTCGTCGTCGGAAACGGCGCGGTTGTTTTCATGGACCTCGAAGTACGCTGCGCTGGCGTTCAGGCGTCCGTCGAAGAAATCAGCCTTCATGCCCAGCTCGTAGTTTTGGCCTTCGTCCGGCTCAAGCAACTGGTTTTGCCGGTCGCGGTTGTAGTTCTCCTGGGGCATGAAGATATCGGTGTAGCTGGCGTAGACCGAGTAGGTTTCATCCAGGTCATACACCACGCCGACATACGGTACGAAGCGTCCGGTCTCGCGGTAGGACGGGTTATTGCCGGTCAGGTGGTAATTGACCACGCGGCCACCGAGCAGCAGCTTCAGGTCATCGGCCAGGTTCAGGCGTGTGGTCATGTAGGCGCCGGTCTGGCGAATGGTGTCGTCGATGTATTGCTGCGGCGCGCCCCAGTAAGGTTGGGGGGCGTGGCCGTGCCAGTTATTGAAGTCGACGAGGTTGGGGGCGAGGTTCCAGTAGCCCTTGCCGTTCCAGTCCGAAATGCCGATGGAGCCCCCCACCACCAGTTCATGCTCACGGCCGCCCAGGCTGAAGGGGCCGCTTGCGTACAGGTCGGCGGAGTCGCTGACGGTTTCCCCGGTGTATTTTTGCGAAGTGACATGTGCGGTGCCGTCTGCACGGGGCTCGTCACCCTGAATCGAAGCCATCAGTGCATGGTAGCCGTTGATCTTGTGGTCCAGTTGCAGTTTGGTCACCCAGCCGTTGCCGAGGTCATGTTCAAGCATGGCGAAGGCGGTACGGGTGTATTGCTCCCAACTGCTCCAGTTGGCCGCGTTGTTGAACGAGCGCTTTACGCTATTGCGATCGCCATTGGCGTTGATCAGCGGAAAACTGCCGGACCAGCTCGAGGCGGTGGGCAGGCTGTCCTGATAGTCGCCGCCCACGGTCAGCATCGTGTCGGGGGACAGGTCGAATTCCATGATGCCGTAGTACACCGGGCTTTTGCGCGAGTAACGGTCCATGAACGAGCGCTTGTCCTGATACGCCGCGACGGCCCGGCCACGGACGTTGCCGCTTTCGGTCATCGGGCCGCTGACGTCCAGTTCGCTGCGGTAGTTGTCCCAGGAGCCCGCGCCGAGGCTGGCATGGCCCTGGAAGTCAGCCGTGGGTTTCTTGCGCACCAGGTTGATCGTGGCACCCAATGAGCCGGCACCCGTGAGCAGGCCGGTGGCGCCTTTAAGCACTTCGACCCGATCATAGATCGCCATGTCGCTCAGGGTATTGCCCGCCGAATAGGCGACGTTGCGCGCGGTGGAAGGAATGCCGTCGTACTGGAAGTTATTGATGGAGAAACCGCGGGCGTAGTAGTTGGTGCGGTCGGTGTCGAAGGCCGACACGGTGATGCCCGGGGTGTGGCGCATCACGTCGTCGACGTTGTTCAGGCCGAAGTCATCCATGTGTTTGCGGGTGACGACGGTCACCGATTGCGGGGTTTCCTTGGGGGTCAGCACCAGCCGCGTCGCAGTCGCGATGCTGCCTGGAGTGTAGGAATCAGTCCCTTCAGTAACGTTGCCCAACTGGTTGGAGCTGACCTGGGTCGGGCCTAGTTCCATGGCGTCGGTGGCGGCAGGGTCAGCTTCGAGCGCGTACACCTGATCACCTTTGATCACGCGGTAGCCGCTGCCCTGTAACAGCCTGTCGAACCCTGCGTCCACGCTATAAGTGCCTTTCAGCCCCGGCCCATTCAGCCCCTGCAGGTTCTGGGACTGGAACACGATAGCCACGCCCGCTTGCTGGGCGAACTGGTTAAGTGTGGCGCCCAGCGGCCCTGCAGGTATGTCGTAGGCTTGGGCCGCGACGTTTACCGTATCGGCCTGGGCCAGATGGGTATTGAGCAGCGTCGTCGCGAGCAGTGTGAGGGTCAGCGGCGCGCTGCTCAGCAGGCGTCTGCGGGGTTTGGAAGGGAGCGGCATGACGATGGCAGTCCTTTAGTTATCGATATACCTTCCTTGACGGGTAGCTTTAAACAAAGCGGAAACAATTTGGATAATTATTTTTTGCTCTCGGTATCCGGGCTGACGATCATCAGCCACGGCGTAAAGGTTTTCAGCGTGATCGGCAGGGTTTGAGCCAGCATCTGCAAGGTGCGGTCGGTGTCATCCAGGGGAAGTACGGCCGAGACCTTGAGACTGGCCAGTGCGGCGCGATCAAACTGCAAGCGGCCCGAACGGTGACGGGCGATCTCATCCAGCACTTCCGGCAACGGTCGGTTATCCACCACCAGTTGATGGCGGCGCCAGGCCCCATTGATGCTCGCCGTATCGACGCTGCCCGAGAGCCGCACCGCATCCTTGCTGACCCGCGCCTGTGAGCCGGCGTCCACTTCCAGCGTCTGCTGGCCATTCGCGCTTTGGGCGGCAACGCGGGATTCGAGCATGCTCAGCACCGTAACGTCATCCTCGCGCCTGACCACAAATCGCGTACCCAGGGCGCGCAGGATGCCTTGGGCGGTCTGCACCACAAATGGCCGTTCGCCATCGTGGGCCACTTCCACCAGGATCTCGCCTCGCAGCAATTCGATGCGGCGCTGCCGGCTGTCGAAATGCAGATTCGCCGCACTGATGCCGTTCAGGGTCAGCGTCGAGCCGTCCGCCAGCCGCAGGGTTTTCCATTCGCCGGGACCGTTGTGCACATCGGCCATCCATTGTTGTGGATAAGGACTGTAGAGCAGCGCCATGGCGGGAAGGCCCAGGCTGCAGGCCAGTACCAACGCGCGGACGTAGTTTTTGCGCGCCTTCCCATGCCGGGGAAAGGCCGCACTCAAGGCCGCCCGGGCCGGTGCCTTTTGCCCGCGCAGGGCCTGCATCCGCGCAATCACATCTTCCATGCGCGCTGCTGATGCGGCGTGTTGCGGGCCTTGCTGCTTCCAGCGCTCGAACGCCTGGCGCTGGGCCTCGGTCAATTCACCTTCGTGCAGGCGAATCATCCATTCGGCGGCTTGTTCATCGATCTGTTGGCGGGAGGCGGGCATGTGCGGTTCAGATATCCACGCTGTGGCTGCAATGCAGCAGGGCCTGGATCAAATACTTGCGTACCGTACGCTCCGACAATTTCAGGTGGCGGGCGATTTGCTGCTGGGTCAGGTCTTCGAGGTAATACAGCACAAACGCCTGACGCACATTGTCGTGCATGCCTTCCAGCATGAAGGCAATGTGCTCGAGGGCTTCCAGGGTGGTGTGGATCTGTTCGGGCGACTGGAAACCTTCCAGGGTTTCCACCGTCAGCATCAATTCCTGAAGGTAGGCGTGCTCAATCTGCTTGCGCCGTGCCTGGTCGATGATCAGCCGCCTGGCGGTGGTACTTAAATAGGCGCGGGGTTCGCGGATGGCGGTCACCGACTCGCGGGCGTGCAGAATCCGCGCGAAGGTGTCCTGCGCCACGTCGGCGGCGTTATGGGTACAGCCCAGTTTTCGGCGCAACCAAGTGAACAGCCAGCCGTGATGCTCGCTGTACAGCTCGGTAATCTCCCGTTGGAACGGCGGTTCACCCACAGACATAAGGCCCGGCCCAGGTGTTATTGAGAATAATTGTTAATTGTGGGGCCAAGGCTTGGGCAAACGCAATAGACTCGCGTTTGCACCCAAAGCGCCGGTTTTGCGGGGTGCGCGGGGTCGAAGACAAAATATTTTAAATAAATTGCATTTAAATCATGACATTACGGAAAAATGCTATAGAATGCGCCCCACACCGAAAGTGAAGGGTGATTAGCTCAGCTGGGAGAGCGTCTGCCTTACAAGCAGAATGTCGGCGGTTCGATCCCGTCATCACCCACCATTCGCTTTATGTGTTACGCGCAGCGGTAGTTCAGTCGGTTAGAATACCGGCCTGTCACGCCGGGGGTCGCGGGTTCGAGTCCCGTCCGCTGCGCCATATTCAGGTCACCTGGAACGCTGAACGCCAGGTACCACGGAAAGCCCGCTCATTGAGCGGGCTTTTTTGTGCCTGGGATTCAGCTCAACGACTGAATGCCCGGTTCGGTTTGCACGGGTGCAATGCTGTTTCGCCCCATGAAGGCCAGGACCACCAACGCCGTCAGCACGGTGAATCCCGCGAGCAGTTGCAGCAAGGTGTTGAACCCCGCGATGTAGGCGCTGCGCAGTGCTTCCGGCGGAAGGGCGGCCGAGGCCAGTTGCACGTTGCCCATGACCAGGCCTTGGGCAATCACTGACACGTCGGCCCCTGCGAGACCCTTCAGGTGATGTGCCACCAATGCGCCCAATACCGCCATCGTAATCGCCAGCGCCACGCCTTCACTGGCCACGCGGGTGGTGTTGAAAATCCCCGCCGCCATTCCCGCGCGCTCCTTGGGCACCACGCTGATCGCCAAACCATCCATCAAACCCCACGGCAGCCCGGTGCCGATCCCGATGACCAGCATTGCGGCGATGGTCTGCGCAGGCTGGTTGGCCAGGCTTAATCCCCACAGGCCCACCGCCGCGATCAGCAAGCCAATGGCACACAACAGTCCTGCTGAGAGCCAGCGGGTCAGCGATGCGGCGATCATCGGCACCACCAGCATCGGTGCCGATAACGCGAGCATCATCAAACCCGCGTCCAGCGCGCTGGCGCCTTCCACACCGATAAACCGCAGGGGCAGCAACACGATCAGCACGATGTAGCAGTAACAGGTACCGATCGGCAGGAGCTGCACGCCAATAAAACGCGGGAAGCGAAACAGCCGCAGCTCCAGCATCGGTTGGCTGGAGCGGTTTTCGACGAGGACAAACACCAGCAAAAACACCGCCGCCGCGATCAGCAGGGCATCAACCAGCGGCGACGTCCAGCCGTGCTCCGGCGCGAGGATCACCGCCGTGGTCAGGGCCACCAGCATCGCGGAAAACGTCAGTACACCAGCGGTGTCCAGCCGCAGCGCTTGCGGGTCGCGGCTTTCACGCATTTTGGGCGCGGCAAACAGCAGCGAAATACCGGCCAATAATGCAGTGCCGAGAAAAATCGAGCGCCAGCCCCAGTGCTCGATCAGCACCCCCGACAGCAATGGCCCAAACGCCAGGCCTGCACCGAATGTGGTGCCCAGCAAGCTGAAGGCGCGGGTGCGGGCATGGCCGTCAAACTCCTGGGCCAGCGCCGCACAGCCACTGGCCAATGCCGTAGCCGCCGCGACGCCCTGCACGCCACGCAACACATCCAGCCAGAAAATCCCCGGTGCCACTGCCAGCAGCAAGGAGACCACGGTAAACAGCGCCATGCCCCACAAGAAAAGACGCTTTCTCCCATAGAGGTCGGCGAGGGTGCCGGCGGCCATTAACAGGCTGCCGAAACTCAGCATGAATGCGTTGGTGATCCACGCCAGCTGGCTGGGCTGGGCGGCAAATGCCTGGCCGATAAAGGGCGTGGCGACGGCGCCGCCGGTAAAGCTCATGGGCAATACCAGGGCGGCCAGGCAAATGGCCGCCAGGATGGAATATCGGCCATGGGCGGGCGCAGATTCGGTTGTCGTGTTCATAGGGGCATTCCCGCGAGTTTGAAGATTAAAAGACTCTAATCAGGATGCAATCACGGATAAACGGGCTTACATTCCGTTCATAACGGACTGAATGGATGCAATGACGTGACCGATAACTTGAGCGGCGTGATCGCCTTCGTGAAAACCGCGGAAGCCCTGAGCTTCACCGGCGCGGCCCGGGCGATGGGGATTTCCGCTTCGGCGGTGGGCAAGAATGTCGCCAAGCTTGAGGCGTCACTGAATGTGCGGCTGTTGCACCGCAGTACGCGCAAGGTCAGCCTCACCGCCGAAGGCCAATTGTTCTACGAGCGCAGTCGGAAAATTCTCGACGACCTGCAAGACGCCCGCGCCATGCTTTCCCATGCGATGCAGGCACCCCGGGGCAAACTGCGGGTCAGCCTGCCCACCATCGGTTATCGCTTTCTCTTTCCGCACATGATGGCGTTCCGCAAAGCCTACCCCGAAATCGAACTGGAGCTGGATTTCAACGACCATCTGGTGGACGTGATCGAGGAGGGCTTCGACGTGGTCATCCGCAGCGGTGGCCTGGCGGACTCGACCCTGATGGCCCGCAAGCTGGGGCCGTTCAGGTTTGTGCTGTGTGCATCGCCCCAATACCTACGAGCCAACGGCCGGCCAGAAACCCTGAGCGAACTGGAGCATCACCCGTGCTTGCGTTACCGCTTCGCCACCACCGGCAAAATCATGGACTGGACCTTGTCCGCCAACCCGGCCATCACCCAATTGCGCCTGCCCACCGCGCTGACCCTGAACAACATGGAGGCCATGCTCCGGGCCGCGATGGACGGCCATGGGATTGCCTACGTGCCGGACTTCCTGGCACGCGAAGCCCTCGCCCAAGGCCAGCTGGAAACCGTGCTCGACGGCCATTCCGATGACCAGGGCCAGTTCTGGGCCCTGTGGCCGTCCAGCCGGCATCTCTCGCCGAAGATCCGCGTGTTTGTCGACTTCGCTGCCGCACACTTGTTCACAAGCCTACCAACCGGTAGCCCACCTGCAACTCGGTGATGAAGTACTGCGGCTGGGCCGGGTCCGCCTCCAGCTTCTGCCGCAGGTGCGCCATGTGCACCCGCAGGTAGTGGGCGCGGTCCACGTAATCCAGGCCCCACACCTCGAGCAATAATTGCCGATGGGTCAGCACCCGGCTCTGCCCGCGAATCATCGCGCACAGCAGGCGGTATTCGATGGGCGTCAGGTGCACCGGCAGGCCTTGGCGCCACACTTCATGGGTCGCCAGGTCCACCTCGATATCGCCAAACGCCACCTTGCTGGTGGCCGCCACGGTGCCGGTCTGCCCATGACGGCGCAGTTGCGCACGGATGCGCGCGAGCAACTCGGGTACGCCGAAGGGTTTGGTCAGGTAGTCATCGGCGCCGGCGTCCAGGGCGGCGACTTTTTCCTCTTCGCGATCCCGCGCCGACAACACCAGGATCGGCACCGCCAGCCATCCCCGCAGTTCGCTGATCAACTGTTTGCCGTCGCCGTCCGGCAGGCCGAGGTCGACGATCACCAGGTCCGGCTGGCGGCTGGAGGCGTGGATCAACGCGCGTTTGACGCTGTCGGCCTCGAACACCTGGAAGCCCTCATCCTGCAGGGCGATGCCGACAAAACGGCGGATGTTGGCCTCGTCTTCAACAATCAGAATGCGTGCAGTGCTCATAGGGCGTCCATTGGGGGCGGAGTACCCGCCGGTAAAGTGATGACGAAATGCATGCCGCGCTCGCTGCCGGGTCTGGCTTCGATGCGCCCGCCGTGGGCTTCGACGATGCGCTTGGCCAGGGCCAGGCCCAGGCCGATTCCGGCGACCGAGGATTCCTGCTGGCCACGGGCAAACGGTTCGAACAGATTGGCCGGCGCGCTGCCCGGGCCGGTGTCGCTGACTTCCAGCAGGATGCTGTCGGAAACGGAACGGGCGGTAACGGTGATGACCGTGCCAGGCGGGGTGTATTTGGCGGCGTTGTCCAGCAGGTTGACCAGCACCCGTTCGATCAGCAGCGCGTCGACTTCCACCAGCGGTAATTGAGGGTCCAGCGTCGTGTTCACCACATGCCGGGCCAGTGGTTCACGCAACTGGCGCAGGGCGCTGCCGACGATCTCTTCCAGCAAATGCCATTGCCGGTTGAGTCGCACACCGCGCTCCTGCATGCGGGCCATGTCCAGCAAGTTTTCGATCAAGCGTTGCATCGAAGTCGCCTGCTCATGAATACCGTGCAGCAACGCGGTCAGCGGCCCCGGCGGCGCATGGGGCAGGGCGGTGTCGGCGGCGCCGATCAGTGTGGTCAGGGGAGTGCGCAGGTCGTGGGAAATCGCCGCGAGCAAGGTGTTGCGCATTTTTTCGCCTTCCATCTGCACCATCGTGCTTTGCGCCACTTCGACGAAGTGCACGCGCTCCAGGGCAATCGCCAATTGGCTCATGCAGGCTTCCAGCAGGCGGCGCTCTTCGGGCTCGTTGAGGCGTTCGCTTTGCGCCAGTTCCAGCACCAGCACACCGCGCACGCGCATCGGCGCCTTGAGCGGCAGGTAGCAGCCCTTGGCGGCGGACAAGGTGTCGGTGCCCTGGCCGGCGGACTGGCCGTGGTCGTAGGTCCATTGGGCGATGCTGTCGTCGATCGGCAGCCCGCCCGCGCCCACGCTGTGCACGCCGTCGGCGGCGTCCGGCAAGGCCAGGCCGACCCGCGCCTCGAACACGCCGCTGAAGGTGCGCAGCGCCACTTCGCTGATCTGCTCCACGGTCAACGCGGCCGACAGGTCCCGGGCCAGGCGCGCCAGTGAGGTTGCGCGACGTTCTCGAGCGGCGGCGGTGCGCGCTTCGTGGCGCAGGCGTGCGGTGAGCTGCCCGGTGATCAGCGCGATGCCGAGCATCAACGCGAAGGTGAAGAAATACTGGGTGTCGTTGACGGTAAACGAGTAGCGCGGCTGGACGAAAAAGAAGTCGAAACACAGCACCGCGAGCATCGCTGCCCACACGCCGGGGCCGCGTCCAAACCGCAGGGCCACCAGCACCACCGTGAGCAGGAACAGCATCACCACGTTGGCCAGGTCGAACACCTGCAGCAGCAGCGCGGCGATGGCGCTGGCGGTGAAACAGGCGAGTGTGGACCAGAGGTAGGCCAGGGTTCTGCCGGGCGCTGGTGTAGGTTTTTCAATGGCAGGAACAGTGCCTGGCAACATGCCATGGGCGATCACGATCTGGTCGATCTGCGGATGGTGCCGGCTGATCCGGTCGCTCACCGACTGATGCCAGAACCGCCATGCCCGGCGTGGGTGATGGCCGAGCACCAGGCGATTGGCGTTGTGTTCCCGGGCACAGGCGGCCAGTGCTTCGGCGACGTCCATGCCCGGCAATGTCGCGGTGTCGGCGCCGAATTCGCTGGCCAGCGCCAGGGTTTTCATCGCCGTGAGATAACGCTTGGCGCCGCGGCCCTGGGCTGCGGCGACGTGCACCACGATCCAGTCCGCCTCGAGCTTTTGCGCCAGGCGCGCGGCTTCTCGCACCAGGCGTTCATCACCGGCGTCACCGGCCACGCCTACCAGCAATCGCTCGCGGGCGGGCCACAGGGTCTTGATCGACTGTTCGCGACGGTACACGCGCATCTGCGTGTCGACCCGGTCGGCCGTGCGGCGCAGGGCCAGTTCCCGCAGGGCGAGCAGGTTGCCCTTGCGGAAAAAGTGCCGCGACGCACGTTCGGCCTGAGGGCCCAGGTACACCTTGCCGTCCTTCAAGCGTTGCAGCAGATCATCCGGCGGCAGGTCCACGACGACCACTTCGTGGGCATTGTCGAACACGTGGTCCGGTACGGTTTCCCGCACGCGAATGCCGATGATCCCACTCACCAGATCGTTAAGGCTTTCCAGGTGCTGGACGTTGAGGGTGGTCCACACGTCGATGCCGGCGCTGAGCAGTTCTTCCACGTCTTGCCAGCGTTTCGGGTGGCGCGAGCCGGGCACGTTGCTGTGGGCCAGTTCATCCACCAGCAGCACGGCGGGATGGCGTTGAAGGGCGGCGTCGAGGTCGAATTCGGTGAGGGTGAAATCGTGATGCAGGCGGTGGGCGCGGGGCAGTTGTTCGAGGCCGTTGAGCAGGTTGGCGGTTTCCTGGCGGCCGTGGGTTTCCACCACGCCGGCGAGTACGTCGCGCCCCAGGCTGACTTCCCGTTGCGCCGCGTCAAGCATGGCGCAGGTCTTGCCCACCCCGGCGTTGGAGCCGAAGTAGATACGCAGTTTGCCGCGCAAGGCGGCCTGTTCTTCCTGCTGGACTCGGGCGAGAAGGGCGTCGGGGTCGGGGCGTTCTTCGTTTAATGCGGGCATGTCATTCCTGGTCAATGCGGTTCAATGGTGGGAGCGGGCTTGCTCGCGAAAGCGGTGTGTCAGTGACAGTCGAGTTGGCTGACACTCCGTATTCGCGAGCAAGCCCGCTCCCACATTGGGTTTGCGGTGCTACACGAGACCCAGCCCGGTCAGCACCAGATCAATCAGCTTGATCCCGGCAAACGGCACCAGCACCCCGCCCAGGCCATAGATCAGCAGGTTGCGATTGAGCAATGCCGCCGCGCCAATCGCCCGGTACGTCACGCCGCGCAGGGCCAACGGAATCAGCGCCACGATGATCAACGCGTTGAAAATCACCGCACTGAGGATCGCCGAGTTGGGGCTGCTCAGGTGCATCACGTTCAACGCACCGAGTTGCGGATAGGTCGCGACAAACGCCGCCGGGATGATCGCGAAATACTTCGCCACGTCATTCGCCACGCTGAAGGTGGTGAGCGCACCACGGGTCATCAGCATCTGCTTGCCCACCTCGACCACTTCGATCAGCTTGGTCGGGTTGCTGTCGAGGTCGACCATGTTGCCGGCCTCTTTCGCTGCCTGGGTGCCGCTGTTCATCGCCACCGCCACGTCGGCCTGGGCCAGCGCCGGGGCGTCGTTGGTGCCGTCGCCGGTCATGGCCACAAGCTTGCCCTGGGCCTGGTAGTCGCGGATCAGTTGCAGCTTGTCTTCCGGGCGCGCCTCGGCGAGGAAGTCATCCACGCCGGCTTCCACCGCAATCGCGGCGGCGGTCAGGCGGTTGTCGCCGGTGATCATCACCGTCTTGATGCCCATGCGCCGCAGTTCTGCGAAGCGCTCTTTGATGCCGCCCTTGACCACGTCCTTGAGCTCCACCACGCCGAGTGCTTTGGCCCCGTCCGAGACCACCAGCGGAGTGCTGCCGCGTCGGGATACTTCGTCGACCTTGGCCTGCAAGGCTGCCGGAAAACTCCCGCCCAACGCTTCGATATGACTGCGGATGGCATCCGCCGCACCCTTGCGAATACCGCGGCCTTCGGGCAGGTCGACGCCGCTCATGCGAGTCTGCGCGGTGAAGTGCACAAAGCTTGCGCCGAGGGCGTTGATGTCCCGCGCGCGGATGTCGAACTTCTGCTTGGCCAGCACCACGATGCTGCGGCCTTCCGGGGTTTCGTCGGCCAGGGACGCCAGTTGCGCCGCGTCGGCCAGTTCAGCTTCCTTGACCCCCGGTGCCGGCAGGAAACTGCTGGCCTGGCGATTGCCCAACGTGATGGTGCCGGTCTTGTCCAACAGCAACACGTCGATGTCACCCGCCGCCTCAACGGCGCGGCCGGAAGTGGCGATCACATTCGCCGACATCATGCGGCTCATGCCCGCCACGCCGATGGCCGAGAGCAGGCCGCCGATGGTGGTGGGAATCAGGCACACCAGCAACGCCACCAGCACCGTGGCGCTGATCACGTTGCCACTGCCACTCATGGCCACGGCAAAGATCGAGTACGGGCTCAGCGTGGCGATCACCAGCAGGAACAACAGGGTCAGGCCCACCAGCAAAATTGTCAGGGCGACTTCGTTGGGCGTTTTCTGACGCTTGGCGGATTCGACCATCGAGATCATGCGGTCGAGGAACGACTCGCCCGGGTTGACGCTGATGCGCACCACCAGCCAGTCCGACAGCACCCGCGTGCCGCCGGTGACCGAGGAAAAGTCGCCGCCGGCCTCGCGAATCACCGGTGCCGATTCGCCGGTGATTGCGCTTTCATCCACCGAGGCCACGCCTTCGATCACCACGCCGTCCAGCGGCACCAGGTCGCCGGCTTCGATCAACACCACCTGGTCTTTGCGCAACAGCGTGGCTTCGGTCGGCAGCCATGGGGCGCCGTGTTTGGGTTGTTGCAGCAACTTGGCCAGGGTCTGGCGCTTCATCCCGCGCAGGCTGGCGGCCTGGGCACGGCTGCGGCCTTCGGCCAGGGCCTCGGCAAAGTTGGCGAACAGCACGGTAAACCACAGCCACAAACAGATGCTGAGGATAAAGCCGCTGGGCGCTTCACCCTGGCCACCCAAGGACTGGAACCACAGCAGCGTGGTGAGGAGGCTGCCCAGATACACCACAAACATCACCGGGTTTTTCCACTGCGCCTGGGGCAGCAGTTTCTTGAACGCATCCCCGCAGGCGGTGAGCACGATGGCGCGATCAAACAGAGGTAAACGAGCATTCTTGATCATGGGGGAATCTCTTACTCACTGGCCGCAATGGGGGGCTGGCGCAGAGGCAGGCGGGCGTCCAGCGCGAGGTTGAGTTGCAGCACATTGACCCGTGGTTCGCCGAGCAAACCCAGGGTGCGTTCCGCGGTGTTTTCGTTCACCAGTTGCAGCAGTTCGGCTTCGGGGATCTGTCGCAGGCGGGCGACCCGGGCCAGCTGGATGCGTGCGTTGGCCACGGAGATATGCGGGTCCAGGCCGGAGGCGGAAGCGGTGACCGCATCCACCGGCACCTGGGCCTCGGCGGCGAGGCCGTTGTCCTGGCGGTAGGCTTTAACCCGGGCCGCGACCTGGTCCACCAGTTTCTGGCTGGTAGGGCCCAGGTTGCTGGCGCCGCTGGAACCGGCGTTGTACGGCTGGGAGACACTTTTGCTCGGGTCTTGCGGGTCGGTACCGAGGGTCATGCTCGGGCGGCCGTGGAAGTAGCCGGGCCTGGTGAAGTCCTGGCCGATCAACGCCGAGCCGATCACCAAACCGTCGCGTTCAATCAGCGAGCCCTGGGCCTGGAACGGGAACAGCAACTGCGCGGCAAAGGTGGTGAAGACCGGGTAGGCGAGGCCGGTCAGCGCCATGAAAAACACTGCCGAAACCAGCACCGGGCGCAACAGCCCTTTGAATATCGATTGAGTCGTCATCAACGTGTCCTTAGTTGTACGTCTGGCCGGACAGCAACTGCAGTTGCTCCACCAGCGGGCCGAGCGCGAGCGCCGGCAGGAAAGTCAGGCCGCCCACCACCAGCACCACAAACACCACCAGCACCATGAACAGCGGGGTTGCGGTGGGGATGGTGCCGGCGCCGGCAGGCACGGTCTTTTTCATCGCCAGGGAACCGGCCACGGCGAGCATCGGCAGCATGGTGAAGAAGCGCCCGACCAGCATCGCCAGGCCAATGGTGGTGTTGAAGAACGGCGTATTGGCGTTCAGCCCGGCGAACGCCGAACCGTTGTTGGCGGTGCCCGAGGTGTAGGCGTAGAGCACCTCGCTGAAACCGTGGGGGCCGAGGTTATTCAGGCTGGCCATGGTGTCGGGCCACAGGGCGGCGAGGGCGGTGAAACCGAGGATGCTGATGGGGTGCGCGAGCACCGAGAGCATCACCAGTTTCATCTCTCGGGCCTCGATCTTCTTGCCGAGGAATTCCGGGCTGCGGCCGATCATCATGCCCACCAGGAACACCGTCAGCAGCGCGTACTGGATCAGGTTGATAAAGCCCACGCCGTCGCCGCCGAACACGCAGTTGAGCATCATCTGCGCCAGGGGCACGAAGCCGCCCATGGGGGTCAATGAGTCATGCATCGCGTTGACCGAACCGGTGGTGGCCGCGGTGGTGGTGGCGATAAACAGGCTGCTGTCGGCAATGCCGAAACGCAGTTCCTTGCCTTCCATATTGCCGCCGCTTTGTTCGATGGACAGCGTCTGGTTGGCACCGGCCTGGGTCAGCAGCGGGTTGCCGTTTTGCTCGGCGCCGTACACCAGCGCGAGAAAGCCTAAGAACATCACCAGGAAGGTGCCGAAAAACACCCAGCCCTGACGGCGTTGCAGCAGCATGCTGCCGAAGGTGTAGGTCAGCGCCGACGGGATCAGCAACATGCTGAGGATGTGCAGGGCGTTGGTCAGCGGGGTCGGGTTTTCGAACGGGTGCGCGGCGTTCATGCTGAAGAAACCGCCGCCGTTGGTGCCGATATGCTTGATCGATTCAAAGCTCGCCACGGCGCCGACAATCAGTTGTTGCTGCGCGCCTTCCAGGGTGGTGGCCAGGGCTTGGGAGGAAAAGGTCTGCGGCATGCCTTGCCACACATACACCAGGGCCATGCCCACGCACAGCGGCAGCATCACGCGGTACAGGGTGCGAGTGAAGTCGACCCAGAAATTGCCGATATCCGCCGAGCTTGAGCGACTCAGGCCACGGATAAAACCGGCTGCGGCGACCACGCCCGAGGTGGCGCCGACGAACATCAGGAAGGTGATTACTGCCATCTGGCTTAAGTTCGACAGGCTGGTTTCGCCCGAGTACGCCTGCCAGTTGGTGTTGGTGATAAAGGAAGCGGCGGTATTGAACGCCAGGTCCGGGGTTTGTGCGGCCAGCCCGAGTGGGTTGATCGGCATGACGGCCTGTAACCGCAGGATGAGATAGCCGAGCAGCATCATCGCGGCGTTCGACAGCAACAGGGCCGAACCGTAGCGGGCCCAGCTCATGGTTTCCAGCGGGTCGATGCCCAGCAAGCGATAGGTATAACGTTCCGGCAGGGCGTGGCGGGTTCCGGTAAACACCCGGGTCAGCCACTTGCCCATCAGCACGGCGAGCCCGGTCATCAACCCCAGGACCAGCGCAAATTCCAGCAAAGTGCTTAGCATGTCGAGGCTCCGTTCAAATCTTGCCCATGGCGACAATGGCCATGGTTGTCGCGGCGAAAAACACCAGGGAGAGGCCTACAAAAATCATGTCGTACATGGTGGGGCTCCCTAGAACTTTTCGGCGCGAATGAGGGCGTAGCCCAGATAAGCGAACAGCCCGACGGCGCATAGGCCGCTGGCGATATAGATGAACTTGAGTGTGAGCACGGTGGAACTCCCCTGATTAATAAGCCGCGATTGCGGACGCGGGGAGGTTAAGAGGTTGGGTATCAAGTTCGGGCACTGATTGCGGGTTTGGGTATTAAGACGGTGTATAGAGGGCAGTGGGGTGGGCGAACGTAAAAAAGGGATAACCCGGGGGCGGGGTATCCCTTGAAGCACTGGGGTTTTGCTGCTTTTGATGATCAGCTTATTTGGCTTTCTTTTTCTTTGATTCGCGGGTGGCGAGTTGTTCGAAGCAAAACGCGGCGGCGCCGAACAGGGCGATCATTGAGAGGACGATCATGCCTAACGTTGAACTTTCCACGATGACTTCCTGCGAGGGTTATTGGGGTGGAGGTCACAGTAGTGGAGGGGGGATTAGTTGCTCAATAGAGACGACTTAAACGTTACGGCTGGGGGTGAATCTATACGGGTTCTTTACGTTGATGTTGGGTGTATATCCGTTTTTTAGGTAACGGCTACTTATGGTTTCGCTCTTACAGCGACTCACTTTGGAAAAGCCCCAAAGTAAGCAAAGGGCTCTGCCCCGCCTGTCGGCACCTCGCTAGTGCTCGGTGTTCCCTCACTCCGGCATTACTCCGCGGGCCGCCGCGACGGGCCATCCATGGCCCGGCGCGGCTAAACCGGCGTCCTGCCGGTTTACCCGCTCCGCAATACCTGCGTTCGGCCTCGGGCTTATTGGGGCAGTCAGATCAAAAGCAAAAGCAAAAGCACAGCGGCCTACCGGCCGGCTTGAGTGTTAACAGCAAAAGCAAAAACCAGAGCGAAAACAAATCTGCTTTTCTGTGGGAGCGGGCTTGCTCGCGAAAAACCTGAGAGCGCCGCGTTCATCCAGAATGCCCGCGTCATCGTTAACGACCTTCGCGAGCAAGCCCGCTCCCACATTTGGACCGTGCCCGCTTTAGCTTTTGATTTTGCTTTTAACACTCAAGCCGGCCGGTAGGCCGCTGTGCTCTTGATCTGCTTTTGATCTTGATCTTGGGCGCCCCGTTAAACCACGCTGGCCGAACGCAGGCTTTGGAGCGTGGGTAACCTGGCAGGACGCCAGGTTAGCCGTCCTGGGCCAAGGATGGCCCATGACGGCGGCCCACGGTCCAAAGCCGGAGTGAGGGCACACCGAGCCTAGGCGAGGTGCCGAGTGGTGGGGCAAGAGCGTTTTGCTTACTTTTGCGCTCTTCAAAAGTGAGCCGCTGTAAGAGCGGAACCAATAGCGGCCATAACCGCAGCAACGGATATGCACCCCACACCGCGGAGCTACAAATTCCGGCTATGCCGATAATCACTGACCGCCTCATACACCGCCTTACGCAACCGATTAATCCCCCCAATCGGCCGATGCGCCTCCACCCCAAACCACGGATTAAACGACTGATTATCACAAGCCAGATTCAACGCCGGCGTATCAAAATCCTGCGCCGGAATCACCACCTTGGCCACCGTCTCAAACGGCGCATCACTCTCTTTCCATTCAATGCTGGTGTCCTCGATCGGCATGAACTTCTGCGGATTCTGCCGCTGAATCTGCAACACAAAACACGCCGCCACCCGGTCCGTCGACAGTTGCTGATTCAACGCACTGCGCAAAAAGTTCGGCAGGTCCTGATTCTGTTTGGGCAGCACATACGCAGGACACCCCTGGGGATCCGGCGCCACCCGAAACTTCGCATTCGCCGCCCCGAACTTATACGGCGACACCGAGAAATACGTCGTCTGCGTAGGACTCACCGGCGGCGGCGCCAACGTCGCCAGCGCGATAAACAAATGCCGCACCTGCCAACTGCGCGGATCCACCCCGGGGAAAAACGCCATGACTTTCTTGCCATCGGCCTGAGCCGAAATGTTCTGCGCATACTCCGCCACATCACTGACGAAAAAGTTCGGATGGCTGAACATCACAAAGTCCTGCTCACCCCGCGCCTGCTGATCCGCCAGCAGCTGTTTGCCTGGCACGTCCAGCAACTTGATCGCCATCCCCCGGGCATCCCGGATGCTGTCGAACTGCGGATACGCATTGCCGTTGGACAGTCGCATCATCGCCTGCCAGGTCTTGCCCGGCTCGGCGAACACGCCCTGGCGCAGGGCCGGGTCGAGGTCCGCCAGTACGCTGACCTCGGCCTTCACGCAGCCATGGGCCTTGGCATGCGCATCCCGCAGGTAACGCGTGCCTTCGCGGTGCTGGTCGACGATGCGCACGGCGGTCTGGATGATGCCCTGGGTCATGGCCGCTTCACCCGGCGGGATCTGTTCATCCGGCGATACCGGGCCGCTGTGCTGCCAGGCAAACCACAGGGTGGACAGCAACCAGCCCAGCAGGCCCAGGCCCACCAGCCACAACAGGGTCTTGCCGAGAAACGCGCCGAGGCGCAGCCAAAGTCGAGCGAGCATTTAAAAATCCTTTTCTGCGAAGTCGGTTGGGTCAGGGCAGTTGCTGTTCCAGCGGGCCGCCCAGCACTTTCAAATATTCCAGCAGCGCCCAGCGTTCCTGGGGCAGCAAGCCTCGGCCGATCACCCCGTTGCCACGCTGCCCGGCACGGAATTCGTGGCCGCTGTTGTGGTTGCCGGTGATGCGCGTATCGAACAGGAACGCGTTGGGGAACGCTGCGGTTTGATAGCCCAGGTGGCGCGGGTCGTATTCGAAGGTGCCTTTATAGAAGGTCGGGCTGCGCTCGTCCTGGGGCGAGAGCAATTGGTAGATCGTCGGCACCGAGCCGTTGTGCAGGAACGGCGGTGTCGCCCACACCCCGGCCAGGGGCCGTGCCTTGTAGGCACGCAATTCGCGTACGCCGATCGGCAGGCCGAAGCCGTCCAGGCGCGGGCGTTCGGCAGGTGTCACGCCGGCGGCACGGTAGGCGTGGTCTTCGACAAAGGCGGTGATGTAGGCCAGGCCTTTGGCTGAAGAGAGGCTGCGCAGGTCCAGCGGCTCGGTGGGCGTGGGGTGCAGTTCGACGTTCATTTTCGCCAACTCCGCCGGGTCCCATTGCAGGGCGCTGAGGTCGAAGCGGTGGTCAGCGATATTGTTGGCAGTAGCGGGGTCGGTGCCGATGACTTCCACCGGTAGCATTTTCAACTGGCGCACCGGGCGGCCATCGACCTGGGACACCGCTGGCACGTGGCAGCCGGCGCAGTTTTCCGCGAACAGTGCGCGACCCTGGGCGGCCAGCGGTTTGTCGATGGCGCCGAACAGGTCTTCGGGCCAGGTGGGTGGCTTGAGCCGTTGCAGGGTTTCTTCGATGGTATTCAGGTCGCGCACCCGCACGCTGGAGGCGTAGCGCGCCTCACCCTGGAGCGGCTGGCCGGCGCTGTCGAAGAAGTCCAGGGTGGCGCCGACGCCCAGGGCTTCGCCGATATTGCGGGCCATGGGTTGTTGGGCCGAGCCATTCCATTGCACCCAGTCGAAGGTCCAGATGTCCCACAGTTGCGGGTAGTCCACCGGGGCGTTGGCGATGCGGTAGTTGTCGGGGGAAATGGCGTCGCCGAAGCTGGCGTTGGCGATACGGCCAAAGGCGTCGGTGCGGCCCGGGCCTTCTTCGGTGGGGTAGAGGCCACGGTGGGTGTCGTTCCAGGCGACTTTCAGGAAGTTGTTCAGGGACTTCTTGAAGTCCTGGCGCAGTTGCGCTGCGGTCTGGTCGTCGTAGTCATGGCCCAGCACGGTGCGGGCAAAGCGCTCGAATTTCCACGGGTTGTAGTAGGTCGAGGCCAGGCTGGCGACCAGTGCCTGGCCGAAGCTGCCGCCGCGCAGGGTCGGCACGCTGGACGGCAGCACATGTTGCGCCGGGCCACCGTCGATCCGCAGGCCCTGGCCTTTGAAGTTCAACTGGCCGGTGTGGCAGGCGGCGCAGGTGATGTCGAGAAACTCATCATTGCTGCCAGTATTTTTATGCCGGGCGAAACCCACCGGCAGGTTGCCGGGGTTCTGCGCGGTGGGCACCTGCTTGGGGTCTACCAGAAAACCAAAGCGCGCCAGGTACTCGGGCGTGGCGAAACGCTGCTCGGAGAACGGCAGTTCCAAGGCGGTAAACCAGGCATAACGCAGGCCCTTGACCTGGGTGCCCTGGGGCGTGAAATAGTAGGTCTGGCGATCTGCGGCGCTCCATTGATCCTGGTAGTGCACCTGTTCCACCGGCACGTAGACCGGCAGCTTCGGGTTGACCACGTAATAGAGCACCACCGCCAGGACCAGGCCCAGCAGTATGAAAATCATCAGCAAAACACGGGAAAAAATGCGCAAGATAACTATCCTTGTCGAGTTGTAGCGTTCTTATGCCATCAGGCCAGCAGTGCGGCAAGTGGCCATGAGTCTCGTTCCAGCGCTGCTGCCGTCCGTTGCAGGGCCCTGGATTGAATGAAAATGCTTTTAAACACGTGAACTTATCAGAAGTTTCCTGCTCACATGCCGGTAGCCATTGGTCGTGGCCGCCTGATAAGCTCGCGACTTTACTCGAATGCCCTTTTGGCACACGAACAAGGAAATAGCATGAAACAGCATCGGTTGGCGGCGGCGGTGGCCCTGGTTAGCCTGGTACTTGCGGGTTGTGATTCGCAAACCAGCGTAGAGCTGAAAACCCCGGCGCAAAAAGCTTCCTACGGTATCGGCCTGAACATGGGCAAAAGCCTTGCTCAAGAAGGTATGGATGACCTGGACTCCAAAGCGGTAGCCCAAGGCATCGAAGATGCCGTCGGCAAGAAAGAACAGAAGCTGAAAGACGACGAGCTGGTCGAAGCCTTCGCCGCACTGCAAAAACGTGCTGAAGAGCGTATGGCCAAGATGAGCGAAGAGTCGGCAACCGCCGGCAAGAAATTCCTCGAAGAAAACGCCAAGAAAGACGGCGTTGTCACCACCGCTTCCGGTCTGCAATACAAGATCGTGAAGAAAGCGGACGGTGCTCAACCCAAGCCTACCGACGTAGTGACTGTTCACTACACCGGCAAGCTCACTAACGGCACCACCTTTGACAGCTCCGTGGATCGCGGCAGCCCGATTGACCTGCCGGTCAGCGGCGTGATTCCAGGTTGGGTCGAAGGCCTGCAACTGATGCACGTTGGCGAGAAGGTCGAGTTGTACATCCCGTCCGACCTGGCCTACGGTGCCCAGAGCCCGAGCCCGGCGATTCCAGCCAACTCCGTGCTGGTATTCGACCTGGAACTGCTGGCCATCAAGGACCCGTCCAAGGCAGACGCTCCTGACGCACCGGCGGCTCCTGCTGCCAAGAAGTAATCAGCGCCTGAACACACAACGCCCCGTCTCGACGGGGCGTTGTTGTTTCTGGCCTGTGCGATCGTTCCCACGCTCTGCGATCGTCCCCACGCTCTGCGTGGGAATGCATCCCGTGACGCTCTGCGTCACCATTGCGCATAGCTTAAGCCTAGCGCTAACAGCAAGCGCGGAGCGCCACAGGCGGCATCCCCACGCAGAGCGTGGGAACGATCAGCTGAATCCAGGGCAAATTCAACCGAACCCATGCGGGCTAGAGCAGTCTGATAAAAGACCCGAGTACGGGTAGACGCAGATTATCTCCAAGTCAATGAATTCTTGGGTTTTTTTTATGTGCGCAAAAAACGCCCGATCTGACTGTAGGCCTTGTATTACGTGGCTTTCAGCCTGGAAAATAGGCTCTGTTCACAAGGTTATCCACAATTTGTGTGGATAACCTTTTCTGTCGCCTGGAACTGGAGTGACGATGAAAGCCCCGTTTAATTTCACCCGCTTCCTGCCCATGGCTGCTCGCCTGCTTGGCCGTGGGCGCTTGCCGACGTTGCTGTTCGCGGTCGCCGCCAAAGGCTCGAGCCAGGGCAACCGGCTGGGCAAGCTCAAGGACGACCTCAAGCTGCTCCAGGCCTTGTGCCTGGCCTACTGGCGCGGCGAGTACCGGGCCATCAGCCCCAAGGCGCTGATTTCGGTAGTGGCAGGGTTGATGTACTTCCTGAGCCCGATTGACGCGATCCCGGACTTTATCCCGGTGTTTGGCATGCTCGACGACATTGCTGTGCTGGCGTGGGTCATGAAGACCCTCGACGGCGAACTGAGCGCCTTTCGCGCCTGGCGCGAGCGTCAGCTCCCCGAGAAACTTGCGGTGGTTGAGCGCCTTCCTGCGACGCCTCAGCTGCTTACGCAAGAACACCTGAAAAAAAACTGAACCTTGGGAATATCCCCCTGCGCTCTTTGTGGCTGTTAGGATTACACTCCTAAGGAAAGTACTTACGAAGTAAGTGTTGTGATCCTACGGGGCAGTCATGGATATTCAGATAATTACAAAGGATGGCGAGCCCGAATATGCGGTTCTGCCATGGGCTCAGTATCAGGCGCTGTTAAAAGCTGCCGGTCAGCAACAGCCAACGCCTCCCGCTTCGACCATTAGCCAAGCCACTGCCGAACCGGATCTGCGCCCCCTGGAGCAGCTGCGAAGCCTGCGCGAGGCCAAGGGCCTGGCCATCGAGGTTCTGGCGCGCACAGTGGGCATCAGCCCGTCTTACCTGGGCCTGATCGAAAGCGGTGAACGCCAGCCGGACGCTGCCATCCGCCGCAGCCTGGCCTGGGAACTTGGCGTTGCAGGTTGGAGGGACGAAACGTGAGCGTACGCATCAGCCGTCAACATTGGGATGGGTTACTCAACGAGCTGGACCAGGCGCGCCGACAGCGCCACCTCTTGACCTACCGCGCCTTGCTGGAGCGCCTGCAATTTCCCACGCCGGCCATGCAGACCCTGACGGCTGCGCTGGAGCACCTGGCGGCGCTGGATGCCAAGGCCGACCAACCACTGCGCAGTTCCCTGGTGATCAGCCAGGGCGCCAGTCGCCTGCCACGTACCGGTTTCTTTGAATGTGTGGAGCGTCTCGGGCGCTTCTGCGGGCCGTCCGATGGCGTGGCCGCGGCGTCGTGGCACGCATCCGAAGTGGTTCGAGTATTTGAATACGATTATCCCGAGTCAGCGGAGGCGTAGTGTTCTGGAAGCTCAAGGCGTATGCCAGTTACTGGCTGGCGCGCAAGTTGTTTCATTGGTCCTGGTTCGTGCGACAGCCGCGTGGCTGGCAGTGGCTTGAAGGCCAGTTCGCGCGCATGGCCAATCTGGGCGACGTAAGAGCACAGAGTTTCTACGGACATATCCTGACGTTTCGTGGCAAGGGCCTTGGCGCCCGTGAAGAAGGCGTGCGACTGTTGCGGCTGGCGGCCCTGGCCGGCGACGGCAAGGCGGCCTACCAGGTTGGGGTGTTGAGCCTTGCGGGCAGCCTTGGCAAGGCGCCTGATCCGCTGGAAGCGGCACGCTGGTGGAAAATCGCCGCCCGAGCCGGGCACCCGTTGGCGCAGATGCGCCTGGAGCAACTCTGATCTAGAGCGGCTGCGGTTCTGCCTGGCCCAACTCCAGGCTGTCAATCACATGAATGCTGTAGCCCGCCACGTTCTTCGCGTGGTGCTTGGCTTGCGAGGCCAGTTCCGCCAACTGGCTGGCATCGAGTTGTCCACAGGCCTGTGGATACAAATGCACCACGCCGATGGACAGCGACAGCAGCGCAAACTCCTGGCGCACGCCCTGGCGGTTCAGTGCAACGAAACAGCCCGCGTCCAGATGCTCGCTGCGATAGAAGCGCCGGCACTGGGTGTGGAAGTCGTCCAGCAGCTGGTTCAGCCGCTTGCGCCAATCCTGCGGCCCCAGCACCAGCAAAAAGTCATCACCGCCGATATGCCCGACGAAGTCGCGGCTGGGGTCTACCCGGTCGTTCAGGCATTGCGCCAGGCACAGCAGCACTTCATCGCCCCGGCCATAGCCGTAGATATCGTTGAATGGCTTGAAACTGTCGATATCGACGTAGCAGATCACAGACTCGCGTTGTTGCTGCAACAGCCGCGTCAGGCACTGCTGGATGGGGACGTTGCCCGGCAGCAAGGTCAGCGGGTTGGCATAGCGTGCCTGCTGGATTTTCAGCTCGGTAATCAGCTTGAGCACATCGATCACCCGGCCCAGCCCCAGATAATCGCCGTTGAGGGTGATGATGAAATCTTCCTCGATCCGCTGGCGTGCGCGACTGGTGAGCAGGCGGCTGACCTGCTGCAAGGACTGGCTCAGTTCCACCGCGAGAAAGTCATCGCTCATTAACCGGCTGATGGGCTTGCGGGCGAACAGATCGGTGGCGAACGGCTTGAGCAGCGCATCTGACAGCGAGTGCCGGTGCACGATGCCAATCGGGTGGCCACGCTCATCCAGCACCGCCAGGGAATTGAGGTTGGCCTGGCGCCGGAAGGCTTCCAAAACCTGCGCCGTGGCAGTGTGCTGGCCCACGGCCGGTTGTTCGTTGAGCAGGGCGCTGAGGTCGCTGCCTTCGTCGTTCAGCGCGACGTTGGCGTTGTCGGGCTTGGGCAGCATCAACCGCGCTTCCTGCGGCGGGTGTTCCTGGGGGCGGCAGAGCAGGTAGCCCTGCACCAGGTCAACGCCCATTTCCGTGAGCACCGCCAACTCTTCCGGCAACTCGATGCCTTCGGCGATGACCTGGGCCCGGGAGGCCTTGGCGATTTGCAGGATGGAGCCGACAAACTCGCGCTTGAGGGCGTCCTGGTGGATGCCGTCGATAAAGTGTCGATCGATCTTCACGTAGTCCGGGCGCAGCTCCGACCACAGCCGCAGGCTGGAATAACCGGCACCCAGGTCATCCAGGGCAATCGAAAAGCCCATGGCGCGGTAGTGGTGCAGCGCGGTTTGCAGCAGTTGAAAATCGTCGGTCGGGGTTTGCTCGGTCAGTTCGATCACCACCTGGCTGGGCGGGATGCCGAAGTCGCTGAGCAGTTGCAGGGTACGACCGGGCTGGTGGGCGGTCTCCAGCAGGGATTCGGGCGAGACGTTGAGAAACAGCTTGCCCGGCAGTTTCTGCTCGCTGAACCGCCGGCAGGCACTTTCCCGGCAGACCATCTCCAGCTCACTGAGACGCCCGGCATGGCGGGCCACGGAGAACAGTGCGACAGGGGAGTGCAACGGGCTGTTGGACGGACCGCGACTGAGGGCTTCATAACCGATGACGCGTCGTTCAGACAGGGAAATGATGGGTTGGAACAGGCTGTGCAAACTGCCTTGAGCCAGGATTGAGCCCAATGCATTCAGCTGTTCGGTCATGGTCATGATTTTCTCGGGTCGAAAAAAAAGGACCTGCTTTGGCAGGTCCTTCATTTCACGACAGAATGATGTCTATTTGATGACACTCCGAGGAGCGTTCACATTAAATCGCCATCATTTACTGCTTGGCCACCGTCTTGCTGATTTTCAAGTAGTCCAGCAGGATGCGCCCGGTCTCGCTCAGGTAGGCATCATCTTCCGGCTTGGTTTTATCAGGCTCGGCGGCGATCGCGTCTTCGTCTTCTTTCTTCAGCTCCTTGAGTGGAGCTTCCCCTTTCGCCTTGCGGCGGGCGTTCTCCAGCACCAGTTGCTGATTCTCGATGTCGGTGTGCTGCGCACGACGGTCGGCTTCGTTCAGGCTGACGGTTTTCTCTTCCATCAACTTCTTGGCCAGGGCCAGTTTGTCGCGGATGAAGATGAACTCGGCATCCTTGGCGGAGCGGGCTTCGTGATCAGCTTTCAACTCTGCGATGTACGGTTTGAACGGGTCTACCGCAGGCTTGATCGCAGGACGGATGGTGTCCCACGGCATCGCCTCGGGCAGGGCGCTCTCGCCGATTTCCTTGGTGTCGATGATCGACGGGAAATCGACGTCCGGCAGTACGCCCTGATGCTGGGTGCTCTGCCCGGAAACCCGGTAGAACTTGGCCAGGGTCAGTTTCAGCTCGCCATGGTTCAGCGGCTGGATGGTCTGCACGGTGCCTTTGCCGAAGGTCTGGCCGCCGATGATCAGTGCACGGTGGTAGTCCTGCATCGCGCCGGCAAAAATCTCCGAGGCGGATGCCGAAAGGCGGTTGACCAGCAACGCCATCGGCCCTTTGTAGAAGGCACCCGGGTTCTCGTCTTCCAGCACGTCGACACGGCCGTCAGCGTTACGCACCAGCACGGTCGGACCCTTGTCGATAAACAGACTGGTCAGCTCGGTGGCCTCCTGCAGGGAACCGCCGCCGTTGTTGCGCAGGTCGATGACCACGCCGTCGACTTTTTCCTTCTGCAATTCTGTGAGGATTTTCTTAACGTCGCGGGTGGTGCTCTTGTAGTCCGGATCACCGGCGCGGAACGCTTTGAAGTCCAGGTAGAACGCCGGGATCACCACCACGCCGAGCTTGTAGTCCTTGCCATCCTGCTTGAGGTTGAGGACTTGCTTCTGGACGGCCTGGTCTTCGAGTTTCACCGCTTCACGGGTGATGGACACGATCTTGCTGGTCTGGTCGTTCGGTGCGTTGGTGTGCGGAATCACTTCCAGGCGCACCACGCTGCCTTTCGGCCCGCGGATCAGCTTGACCACTTCATCCAGGCGCCAGCCGACCACGTCGACCATCTCTTTGTCGGCCTGGGCCACACCGATGATCTTGTCGGCCGGGGCAACCTGCTTGGTCTTGTCGGCCGGACCTGCCGGCACCAGACGCACGATCTTCACCTGGTCGTTATCGCTTTGCAGGACGGCACCGATGCCTTCCAGCGACAGACTCATGTTGATATCGAAATTTTCCGCGTTATCTGGCGACAGATAATTGGTGTGCGGGTCGTAGGACATTGCGAAGGTGTTGATGTAGGCCTGGAAGATATCTTCGGCACGGGTCTGATCCAGACGTGCCAGCTGATTCTTGTAGCGCTTGGTCAACAGTTCCTGGATGGCCTTCGGCTCTTTGCCGGCGATCTTCAAGCGCAGGACTTCATCCTTGACGCGCTTGCGCCACAGGTCGTCCAGCTCGGCTTCGGTGGTCAGCCAAGGAGCGTCCTTGCGGTCAACCAGCAAGGTCTCTTTCTTGGTGAAGTCGAACTTGTCGACACCTTTGTCCAGCTCACCAATGGCGAAGTCCAGACGCGCTTTGACGCGGTCCAGGTAGCGCTTGTAGATGGTGAAGCCGGGCTGCAGGTCACCGCTCTTGAGGAAGTCGTCGAACTGCGTCTTCCACTTGTCGAACTCGGTGATGTCGCTGGCCAGGAAATAGCTGCGCGAGGGATCCAACAGCTTGAGGTAGCTGTCGTAAATGATCACCGAACGAGCGTCGTCCAACGGCGGCTTGCTGTAATGGTGGCGCTTGAGCAACTCGACGACGTTAAGGCTGGCAATCACCTCATCGCGATCAGGCTGAAGGTTGTCCCAGCTGTTGGCTGCGAACGTATTGCTCGACAGCGGCAAAAGGCCGATACCGATAAAAAGAGCGAGGGCGGTGCTGGGGAACAAATGCTTCATGCTGATTCGACGCGGGGGCAATTGATAACGCATATTAGGCCGTCTTTGAAGTCGCCGGTTCCATATGGGCCGGTCGCATAATGCAAAAAGCCCGACGCTACAGCAACGGGCTCAGTCCAGACTCACTATGGAGGCACTGTGAAAGCATTGCAAGGCGTTGAAGGTCATGTGGAGTGGCAAGAAGAGCCAAGTCCTACATGCGATGTAGGCCAAGTACGCATTCGCGTGGCGGCTGCGGGCCTGAATCGCGCCGATTTATTACAGCGTTCGGGGCTTTATCCGCCACCTCCCGGTGCCAGCCAGGTGCTGGGCCTGGAGTGTTCCGGGGTGATCAGCGAAGTCGGCGCCGGTTCGTCGTGGCAAGTGGGTGATCGGGTTTGCGCCTTGCTGGCTGGCGGCGGGATGGCTGAAGAAGTGGTGGTGGATGCGCGGCATGTGCTGCCGGTGCCGGAGGGTGTGTCCCTGGTGGAAGCGGCCGGGTTGCCCGAGGTATACAGCACCGCGTGGTTGAACCTGTTCCAGTTGGCGGGCCTCAAGCCCGGCGAGAAGGTGTTGTTGCATGCCGGTGCCAGTGGGGTGGGCTCGGCGGCGATTCAGTTGTGCAAGGCGTTTGGCAGCCCGTGTTGGGTCAGCGTGGGGTCGGCGGATCGCCTTGCGTACTGTGAAGCGCTGGGGGCTCAGGGGGGTGTGGTACGTACTGACGGCATCGAGGGCTTGAGGGATTTTGGACCGTTCGATGTGATTCTTGACCCGGTGGGGGGGAATTACGCGGCGCTGAATCTCAAGCTGGTGGCGCGTGATGGGCGCTGGGTGTTGATTGGGTTGATGGGGGGGCGTGAGGCGCAGATCGATCTGGCGCAGGTGTTGGCCAAGCGTGTGCAGGTGTTGGGGTCGACTTTGCGCAGTCGGGATGATCAGTTCAAGGCTGACTTGTTCAGTGACTTGAGCCAGCATGTTTGGCCGTTGTTTGCCGAGGGGCGCTTGAGTCCGCAACTGGCCAGGACGTTTCCGATCAAGGATGCCGAGGCTGCGTTTGCGGAGCTGGCGACTAATCGGATTTCAGGGAAGCTGGTGTTGGTGATTGACGAGAGTCTGACCTGATTTCAGATGCGACATTTGTGTTGGGGGGAGTTGGGCTGGGTGTATATCCGTTATTTTCGTAACGGCGACTATTGGTTCCGCTCTTACAGCGGCTCACTTTTGAAGAGCGCAAAAGTAAGCAAAACGCTCTTGCCCCACCACTCGGCTCCTCGCCTAGGCTCGGAGTGCCCTCACTCCGGCTTTGGACCGTGGGCCGCCGTCATGGGCCATCCTTGGCCCAGGACGGCTAACCTGGCGTCCTGCCAGGTTACCCACGCTCCAAAGCCTGCGTTCGGCCAGCGTGGTTTAACGGGGCGCCCAAGATCAAGATCAAAAGCAGATCAAGAGCACAGCGGCCTACCGGCCGGCTTGAGTGTTAAAAGCAAAATCAAAAGCTAAAGCGGGCACGGTCCAAATGTGGGAGCGGGCTTGCTCGCGAAGGTCGTTAACGATGACGCGGGCATTCTGGATGAACGCGGCGCTCTCAGGTTTTTCGCGAGCAAGCCCGCTCCCACAGAAAAGCAGATTTGTTTTCGCTCTGGTTTTTGCTTTTGCTGTTAACACTCAAGCCGGCCGGTAGGCCGCTGTGCTTTTGCTTTTGCTTTTGATCTGACTGCCCCAATAAGCCCGAGGCCGAACGCAGGTATTGCGGAGCGGGTAAACCGGCAGGACGCCGGTTTAGCCGCGCCGGGCCATGGATGGCCCGTCGCGGCGGCCCGCGGAGTAATGCCGGAGTGAGGGAACGCCGAGCCACAGCGAGGCGCCGACAGGCGGGGCAGAGCGCTTTGGTTACTTTGCCGCTTTTTGTACGGACCGGACACATGGTGGACACATGTGCGGGGACATGGTTGACACATTATGAACCGTAATCAGGCTGTTTCACGTCGATCGTTCGCAAAAAATGATGGCAGAAATAGACGTCAAATAGCCCGTCACTCTCAGTGTTGGGACGTAGTGCGATGTGATGTCCGGCCAGGCCTTTGGCGATCCTGAAATAGCGCTTCTGAAACTTAAATCGGCTGTGATAAACCTTGGCCTTTAAATCGTCCGGCCCGTACTCAAACGCCAAAAGCGTCTCCGGATAAGCCCAGGGGCTTTCTCGGTATCGGTCCATTGGAACCTTGTAATCCAGGGCTTGATGAGGGCGTTGATGGTTATAAACCTCTCGCCATTGATCAAGATTTGTTTGCGCTTCTGCAAGCGTCCGAAAATGGCGGCCGTTGAGCACTTCAGCCTTGAGTGACCGATGAAATCGTTCGATTTTCCCATTGGTTTGAGGGTGGAAAGGCCGACTGAAACTTACTCTGATACCTAGGCGAACGAGCCAGATACTCAGTTCCGTGATCTCCCCCGGATTACGCGGAGAGCCCCATGGGGGCCCGTTATCGACGTTGATACGAGCTGGTAAACCGTAGCGCCGAAAAACCGCGATCAACTGCTCCTGTACCGTGGCTGTGCGCTCGTTGGCACAGGCTTTGATTGCCAAGTTGAAACGAGAATGGTCGTCCAAAACAGTTAGCGGATGGCATCGGCCTTGTTGCGTTGGGAAATGCCCTTTGAAATCCATCTGCCAAAGATCATTGGGCGCGTCGTGTTCAAACCTCAACCTTGCTGCCTGTAACTCTTTTGGGACCGTTTGAACCAAACCATGGCGATGTAAGACATTGGTGACAGTGCTAGGAGCGATACGCTTATCTAACAGATTGCTGATCGTGCGGCCGCCCCAGGCTGGATGCTCCCGCCTAATTGCCAAGACTTCAGTCTCCAGCGCGGGCTCGGTAAGTTTTGGGCTAGTGGCTGGCCTGCGGGATTTCTCCAGCAGACCTTGCTGGCCTTGTTCTTCGTAGCGACCGAGCCACTTGTACGCGGTTTGGGGACTGATACCGAACCGTCGACACAGTTCTCGTTTATTGCTGCCGGGTTGCCGGGCTAAGGCAACGAACTCTTTTTTCAGGCTCATGGCGTCTCTCGTATTCCAGGGCATGATGGTTTTCCGGCGTAGTTAGCTCGCCGAAAAGTGTCAACCATGTCCCCGTACACCCGTCAACCATGTGTCCGGTCCGTACACGCTTTTGCAAAGTGACTCGCTGTAAGAGCGAAACCATAGGTGGCCGTTACCTAAATAACGGATATGTACCCACCTCAAACCAGCACAAAACGTCACACCCAATGATGAATCGGCCACCCAGCCTTCTCAGCATGCGCCCGCAGCACCGGGTCCGGATTCACCACCTGCGGGTTCTCCACCTTCAGCAACAGCGGCAAATCATTGCGCGAATCCGAGTAGAAGTACGCCCCATCAAGGTGCTCACCTTCCTGCTCCAGCCATTCCATCAGGCGAGTGATCTTGCCTTCGCGGTAAGTCAGTACACCTGTGGTCTTGCCGCTGTACACCCCATGGGCGACGTCCAGCTCAATCCCCAGCACTTCATCAATGCCGATACGCGCCGCAATCGGCTTGACCAGGTGCGTCCCCGACGCCGAGATCACCAGAATCCGGTCACCATTCTGGCGGTGCCGGGCGATAGTCCGGGTAGCTTCGCTGTAGATCAGCGGCTCGATAACGTCTTCCACCCACGGCTCTACAAGGTGCTCGATCTCTTCCGGCGTGCGGCCAATCATCGGCTCCAGGCTGAAGTCCATGAAATCCTCCATGGCCAGCTCACCGCGGCTGTAGGCCGCCATCAGTTCGTCGTTCTTGCGCATGAACGACTCGCCATCCACCCAGCCCAGGCGGCCCATCTGCTCGCTCCACAGGGTGGCGCAGTCGCCGTGGATCAGGGTGTCGTCCAGATCAAAAATTACCAATGCCATCTGTCACGCTCTCTCAAATAAATCGTGCGTCAGGCTACTTCACACAACGCACTTGGGTCGATGGAAAGTGCCAATCTCTGACCATCCGGGTGCAGATCGTCAGCCGAGCGGTTAAGCACATCCACCACCAATTCCACGCCCCGGGCTTCGATGCGGTAGCGAATCACGTTGCCCAACAGGCTGTGGCTGCGCACCAACGCATCCAGCTCACCGCTGCGGCTGAGCTCAATGGCCTCCGGGCGAATGGCGATGCGCCCGGTGATCGGACGCTGCAACAGTTTGCTGGCCTTGTCGGCGTCCAGCAGGTTGTAGTTGCCGATAAAGCCGGCGGCGAACACATCCACCGGCGCGGTGTAGAGGGTCTCGGCATCGCCGCTCTGCACGATCTTGCCCTGGTTCATCAGGAAGATCCGGTCGGACATGGTCAGGGCTTCTTCCTGGTCATGGGTCACGAAGATGGTGGTCAGGCCCAGCTCACGCTGGATCTGGCGAATCTGTTCACGCAGGTGCTTGCGAATCCGTGCATCGAGGGCCGACAACGGCTCGTCGAGCAACAGCAGGCGCGGGCGCGTCACCAGCGAGCGGGCGAGGGCCACGCGCTGGCACTGGCCGCCGGACATCTGGTGCGGGTAGCGGCCGGCGAGTTCTTTCAGCTCCACCAGTTGCAACACTTCCTGCACGCGTTTGTGGCTGTCGTCGGCATTGACCTTCTGCATGCGCAGGCCGAAGGCGACGTTCTGTTCCACCGTCATGTTGGGGAACAGCGCGTAGCTCTGGAACACCATGCCGATATGCCGTTTCTGTGGGCTCAGCGGGACGATGTCCTGGCCATCCAGCAGGATTTTCCCGCTGTCCACCGAGGTCAGGCCGGCGATGCAGCGCAGCAGGGTCGACTTGCCGCAGCCCGACGGGCCAAGCAGGGTGACGAATTCGCCCTTGGCGATTTCGCAGTTGATGTCACTGAATACCGGCGTACCGGCGTAGCCTTTCTGCAGGTGTTGGACGCTGACGAAGCTCATTGGCTTTTGTCCTTGTTCAAGATGTTGGCGGCCCAGGTCAGCACCAGCACGAAGAAGAAATAGGAGATCACCAGGGCACTGGTGAAGTGGCCGCTGCTGTTACGCATATTGTTGAGGTACACCTGCAGGGTTTCGTAGCGGGTGCCCACCAGGATGTTGGCGAACACGAACTCGCCGAACAGGAACGAGAACGACAGCAGCAGTGCCACCATCAAGCCCTTGCGCAGGTTCGGCAACACCACCAGGAACGCCGCCTGGAAGGTGCTGGCACCGAGCAGTTGGGCGGCGTCCATCAGGTCCCGCAGGTTGATCGCTTGCAGGTTGTTGGTGATCGCCCGATACATGAACGGCAGCGCCACGGTGAAGTAGCAACCGATCAGGATCCACGGCGTACCCACCATCGCAAATGGACCCGAGCCATAGAGCTGCAACAGCCCCACCGACGACACCACCGGCGGCACCGCGAAGGGCAGCAGGATCAAAATGTTCATCAGCGCATCGAGTTTTGGAAAGTGGTAATGCACCACAAACAGCAGCGGCAGGATCAGCACCACCGACAAGATCAGCGCGCCAACGCACACCAGCAGCGACTGGCCGAAGGCATTCAGGAAGCGCGGGTCACTCCACAGTTGGATATACCATTTAAAGGTAAAGCCGGATGGCAGGATGGTCGCCGACCAACTGCTGGCGATGGAGTAGACCAGGGTGCCGAGCAACGGCAGCACCAGGATTGCAAACAACAGATACACCACTACGCGGTGGTAGAGGGCGGCCGAGCCAGGTTCAGCGCGAGACATGGTAGCTCCTCTTGAGCAGCAGTTGATGGACCACGGTCACCACGGTCATCAGCGCCACCAGCACCACGGCCAGGGCACTGGCCATGTTCGGGTCCAGGGAAATATCGCCGGAGACCATCGCCGCGATGCGGATCGGCAGCACGTTGAAGTTGCCGGTGGTCAGCGCGTACACCGTGGCGTAGGCGCCGAGAGCGTTGGCCAGCAGGATCACGAAGGTGCCCAGCAGCGCCGGGGTCAGCACCGGCAGACCGATGTGCCGCCAGTACTGCCAGCCGTCCGCGCCGAGCAATGAAGCAGACTCGCGCCAGTCTTCACGCAGTGCGTCAAAGGCCGGGTAGAGCAGCAACACGCCGAGGGGAATCTGGAAGTAGGTATAAAGGATGATCAGGCCGGTCTTGGAGTACAGGTTGAAGTCCTGAATGATCCCCGCCTGCTTGAGCATGATGGTGATGCTGCCGTTGAACCCCAGCAGGATGATGAAGGCGAAGGCCAGGGGTACGCCGGCAAAATTGCTGGTCATGTTGGCGAACGCGGTCACGAAATTGCGCAGCGGCCCGTCGACCCGGCGCAGCGAGTAGCTGCCGAGTACGGCGATGATGATCCCGAACACGCTGGAGTAGAAACTGATTTCCAGGCTGTACTGGATCGCCTGCATATAGAACTTCGAGCTGAAGATCTTGCTGAAGTTGGCCAGGCCCCAGCCGAACTCTTCGGACTGGACGCTGCTGATCATTACCCACACCAGCGGGGCGATTTCGAACACGATAAAGAAGATGGCGAAGGGCACCAGGCACAAGGCGGCCAGCCATTTGCCGCGGATCACTGAATTCACTTCAACAGCTCCCGGCATACAGGTTTGTCGTGGGGTACACCCAACAGCTCGCAGACGGTGCCGCACAGCTCGGTTTGTTTGGGCGTGGCGTGGGTGTCGAGGCTGAAGGCATCACCCAGCACAAACAGCGGCACTTCCCGTTCTTCCGGCAGCAGGCCGTTGTGGGAGCGGTCGTTGTTCATGCCGTGGTCGGCCGTCACCAGTACCTGGTAACCGGCGTCGAGCCAGCCTTGCAGGTAGTCGGCGAGGATGATGTCGGCCGAGCGCGCGCTGTTGCGGTATTGCGGGGTGTCGAGGCCGTGCTTGTGGCCGGCATCGTCGATGTTCATCGGGTGCACCACCAGGAAATTCGGCGCGTGTTTGAGGCGCAGGCTTTCGGCGTCGGCAAAAAGGTGCGAGTCCGGGTAATGGTCATTCCAGTAGAAATGCCCGTGCTGGATCGCCAGGGCCGAGTCGCTGGTATGCCGATCCCGGGCGGCGATAAAGGGCGAGCGGTTATACAACTCGCTGACCCAGTGATACGCCGCCGCCGCCGTGGATAAACCGGCGTCGGTGGCGTAATGGAAAATGCTGCGCTGGTTGGACAGGCGCGAGACGTTGTTGTGGACGATGCCGCTCTCGATCGGCGGGACGCCGGTGAGGATGCATTCGTACAGTGGCCGGGACAGGGCCGGCAGTTCACATTCCAGTTTGTACAGTGCTGCGCGTCCTGCGCCGACATAGGCCTGCAAGTGCCCCATGGCGTGTCGGGCAACCTCGTAATTCAGGCCGTCGAGCACGACAAGGATGACGTTGTGCTTCATAGGGGCTGGGGCTCCGCAACAAATAGGCTTGACTCGGTTTTTCGGTTGGAACACCGATCAAATGTGGGAGCTGGCTTGCCTGCGATAGCGGTGTGTCAGTCGACAATACTGCTGAATGTCATACCGCTATCGCAGGCAAGCCAGCTCCCACACTGACCGCGTTCCACTTGAACAGGCGTATTAAGCCTTATTGCATATTGATGATGACTTCTTCCTGCCACTTCTGCGGCAGTGCCTTGGAGGTCTTCTCCCAAGCGTCGGCGTCCTTGATCGGCGTGACTTTCTTGTACTGCTCGTTAGGCAGCAGCTTGGCCTGTACGTCGGCTGGCAAGGTCAGGTGCTCGGCACGGATCGGCCGCGCATTGCCACGCGCCAGGTTGGTTTGGCCGGCGTCGCTGAAGATGTATTCGCGGGTCAGCTTGGCGGCGTTCGGGTGCTTGGCGTATTTGTTGATGATCGTGGTGTAGCCGGAAATCACCGAGCCGTCCGATGGGATCAGCACCACGTAGTCATCCGGGTTGGCCATCTTGGCCTTGTAGCTCAGGCCGTTGAAGTCCCAGACCACGCCCACTTCCACTTCGCCTTTTTCCATGGTGGCGATGGTTGGGTTGGCCAGCGACAGGCGGCCTTGCTTGGCGATGTCGGCGAACATCAGCAGCGCCGGCTGAATGTTCTTCTCGTCGCCACCGTTGGCCAGTGCGGCGGCGAGTACGCCGTTGGCCGCCTGGGCGGCGGTGCTCACGTCACCGATGGAAACCTTGTATTTGCCGGTCTTCAGGTCAGCCCAGCTTTTCGGAGCTTCGGAGCCGTGCAACAGCTTTTTGTTGACGATAAAGGCGATGGTGCCGGTGTAGGCCAGGGCCCAGTTACCGTCCTTGTCTTTCGCCCAATCCGGGACTTGTGCCCAGGTGGTCGGTTTGTACGGTTGGGTAACGCCCTGTTTCACCGCGATCGGGCCGAAGGCTGCACCCACGTCGCCGATGTCGGCGCTGGCGTTGTCTTTCTCTGCCGCAAACTTGGCGACTTCCTGGGCGGAGCTCATGTCGGTGTCGATGTGCTTGAGGCCGTAGGTCTTGGCCAGGTCGTCCCAGGTGCCTTTCCAGTTGGCCCAGTCATCGGGCATGCCGACGCTGTTGACGGCGCCTTCCGCTTTCGCGGCGGCTTCCAGGGTTTTTAGATCGGTATCAGCGGCCATGGCGGCGGTGCACATGGCAATGGTCGAGCCTAACAGTGATGCCAGGAAAAGCTGTTTCATCCGAAGCTCCTTTGGGCGTTTTCAACGCTGCGTTTTTATCGACGTTTGCGGTGGTGTTGGTCTAGGTCAGCAATACACGAGCCAATTTAGGCGTGGCGGATGACAGTTTCATGTCGATGTCGTTTTTTGTTGGCCTGGACGGGGGATCACCGGGTAAGCGTAGACCATGCCCAACCGCCCGGAAGCCTTGGACTTGGCCGATGTATTGCAGGTCTTGTGGCAGGACGTCGCGAGGCGCTGTCATCTGTCGGTCATGTGCAATGCCTAGGCTTGCACGCAACAGCAGAGGCGCGTTTAGCGGGCGTTTTGTGCACCTGAATAGTGCTGGTCTAGTCCAGATAGGTAACGTTGATGCGTGATGAGGCAACCAAGGCGGTGACAACCATTGGCCTGGCGCTGCAAGAGCAGATCGACCATGGCTTGTTGGCGCCTGCCAGTAAGCTGCCGGCCGAGCGCAAGCTCAGCGAGTTGTTTGGTACCACCCGGATTACGGTGCGGGAAGCCTTGTTACAACTTGAGGCACAAGGGCAGATTTATCGCGAGGAGCGGCGGGGGTGGTTTGTGTCGCCGCCCAGGCTTGCCTATAACCTGATGCAGCGCAGTCATTTTCACGCGATGGTGAGTGCCCAGGGTCGGGTGCCGTCGACCGAGGTGATTTCGGCGCGGTTGCAGCCGGCTTCGGCGGCGGTGTGTGCGTGGTTGCAGTTGCCGGCGTTGTCCAGTGTGATTCAGATTTGCCGGGGGCGCAGGATTGATGGGCGGTTGGTGTTGTATGTGGAGCACTATCTGAACCCGCAGTATTTTCCGGGGATTCTGGAGTGTGATTTGAATCAGTCGATTACGGAGTTGTATGCGCGGGTGTATGACTTGCACTACGGGCGGGTGCGGTTTGAGATTGTGCCGACGTCATTGCAGGTTGAGGCTGCGGCGGCGTTGAGGGTGTCGGTGGGGAGCCCGGGGTTGCGGATTGCTCGGGTTAATTATGATCAGCATGAGCGGTTGATTGATTGTGATCTGGAGTTTTGGCGGCATGATGCGATTCATGTGGGGGTGGATGTGGTTTGACGTTTTGCCTGTGTGTATCCGTTATCTAGGTCACGACGGCTTTTGGTTCCGCTCTCACAGCGGCTCACTTTTGAACAGCCGGAATGCCGGCCCAGCCCCAAGTAAGCACAGGGCTTTACCCCGATGACCTGGGTGTTAGAGCAAAAGCAGAGCCGCTTTATGTGGGAGCGGGCTTGCTCGCGAAAAACCTGAGGGCGCCGCGTTGAGTCAGGATACCCACGTAATCGTTAACGACCTTCGCGAGCAAGCCCGCTCCCACATTTGGATCGTGTCCGCCTTTGGGTTTGCTGTTGCTTCACCACACTTAAGCCCGAGCGAGGTGCAGAGTGGTGGGGCAAGAGCGGAACCCTAGGCGGCCGTTACCTGAATAACGGATATACCCTCAATCCGCCGCATTGGCATACAAATAATCAGTCGCCAACGAAGCCAGCGTCCGAACCCCAACCACCAACGCCGACTCATCCACAAAGAACCCCGGATTATGATTCGGCGCCGCCTTGCTCATGTCCTGATCCCTCGGCGTCACCCCCAGAAACACAAACAACCCCGGCGCTTCCTTGGCATAAAACGAGAAGTCTTCAGCCCCACCCACTAACGGGGCGTTGACCACATCCCCATTCGCCGCCCAACGCAAACTCGGCAGCATCTTCTCGGTCAGCGCCGGGTTGTTGATGGTCGGGTCGTACTTCTCAATGATCGTCACCTCAGCCTTCGCCCCACCACTCTCGGCAATCTTCTCGACGGTCTGCCGCACATCCGCATGCAGCTTCTGGCGAATGCCATAGTCGTAGGAGCGAATGGTCCCACTCATGTCCACCGACTCGGGAATGATGTTGTACCGCGTCCCTCCGTTGATGGTGCCAATACTCACCACCGCCGGAAACGAAGAAATGTCGGTACGCCGGCTCACCACCGTCTGCAACCCAACGATGGCCTGCGCCCCGACAGTAATCGGATCAATCCCGTCCCACGGCCGCCCCGCATGGGTCTGCTTGCCCAGGATCTTGATCCGCAGGTCATCCGAACTCGCCAGGGTAGGCCCCGGCCGATACGCAATCTGCCCCGCAGGCACACCGGCCCACACATGCAGCCCAAACACCGCATCCGGCTTGGGCGATTTCATCACCCCTTCCTGCACCATCATCTTCGCGCCCCAAGTGTTCTTGCCATCGGGGATAAAGTCGCTCGGGCCTTCTTCAGCCGGCTGGAAATAAAACACCACGGTGCCCGGCAGACGATCGCGCATGCCGGTCAGAATTTTCGCTGTACTCAGCAGGATGGCGGTGTGGGCGTCGTGGCCGCAGGCGTGCATCACGTCGACTTCTTTATCGAGGTACACCCCCTTGGCCTTCGAGGCAAAGGGCAGGTCGGACACTTCTTTGACCGGCAGCGCATCCATGTCGGCGCGCAAGGCAACGGTCGGGCCGGGCAGGGCGCCTTTGAGGATTGCGACCACGCCGGTGCGGGCGACGCCGGTCTTGACCTCAAGCCCCATCTCCCGCAATTGCTTGGCCACCAGTTCTGCGGTGCGCTTTTCGGTGTTGCCCAGTTCAGGATGGGCGTGGATGTCGCGCCGGGTTTCCAGCAGGGCCGGTTCCAGCACTTTCGCCTGGGCGGCGATTTCTTCGCGGGCACTGTCCTGGCCGCTGCTGGCGGCGATGACCGCGCTGCTGGCGACACCGCACAGCAGGCCGAATACCCATTGGTGTGTAAGACCGGTCAAACGCATAAGGACTCTCCATGATTATTGTTGTTGATCCTGACGTCATCCGGGCAGCGCTTATTCTTTCTCTTGCACGCCTCCCGCCGCTGTCACCACTTGCACGCTCAAGCGTGGGGTGGCCAGGTCCAGCCCGGCTTCGTCGAGGTGACGCTTGAGCGACAGGTTGAACGCCCGCGAAACCTCCCACTGCTTGATCGGCGCGGTCTTGAAGCGGGCGCGAAGAATCGCACTGCCGGACTCGAAACTTTCTACACCCTGAATCTCCAGCGGCGACCAGATATTGCGCCGCTGCAACGGGTCGTTGCGCATCTTCTGCCCGACGTCGCGCATCAGCTTGATGGCGTCGTCGATTTCCATGTTGTAGGGAATCGCCACCCGGAAGATCGCGTAGCCGAACTCCCGGGAGTAGTTCTTGATGCTTTTGATTTCACTGAACGGGATCGTATGCACGATGCCGTCGATGTCCCGCAGGCGCACGGTACGGATGGTCAAGCCTTCGACCGTCCCCAGGTGGCCGCCGACATCCACGTAGTCATCGATTGCCAGGGAGTCTTCGATAATGATGAACAGGCCGGTGATCAAATCCGCCACCAGCGACTGTGCACCAAAACCGATGGCCAGGCCGATCACACCGGCACCCGCCAGCAGCGGCGTGACGTTCATGCCCATGTTCGCCAGGGCGACGATGGCGGCAATGATGAAGATGGTCACGAACAGCACGTTGCGAATCAACGGCATCATCGTCTGCGCACGCGCGTTGGCCAGGCCTTTGCGCGAGCGGGTGAGGGCGTGGTGGATCGCGGTGTCGCTGAGGATCCAGATCAGCCAGGCAAACAGCAATGTGCCGGCAAGGCCGAACAGCTTGACGCTGATTTCATGCCCGTCGCCTTCGGTAAAACGGATCAGCGACAGGCCCCAGACCCGCAGGCCGAGTTCGATAAACACCAGCCACACCACCAGGTGGGCGAGGGTGTAGACGAAGCTTTTCAGGCGCTCGGAGTACAGCGCATGGCGCTTGTGCCCACGCTGCGGCTTGAGTGAATGGCGGCGCACCAGGCCGTTGATCACCATGCACAGCACCAGCAACACCGTGCACAACAACGACTGGCGCAGGGCGGTGCTGGTGTCGCCGGCGGAGACGAAGGTGGCGAACAGCGAGATGCCCACCAGCAGCAACGCCGGCAGGTACCAGAAGGTGCCGACGATTTCGATGGTGTCACTCAGGGCGCGGCGGGTCAGGCGGCGGGACAGCGGCTGGTTGCGGATCAGGTGCGCAATCGGCCGGCGGAATCGCAGGATGAACACACCGGTGGACAGCGCGGCCATGACATTGGCGATGGTCGCGGCGACATGGGACAGGTGCTGGCCCAGGCTCTCGGCCAGGCGCGGGTCGCTGACGGCTTCGCCAAAGGCGGCAAAGCTGCCGATCAGCCACAACGGCCGGAAGGCCTGGTGGCGCAGGATGTATAACGCGCGGTGACGGTGCGGGCCGTCGAGTACGGAAAAGGCGACCACGCAGATCGCCGAGAAGCAGGTGCCCACCACCAGCGCATAGGCCAGCACCATTGCCAGGGATTTGCCGAGGGACGAGGGCAGTGCGTAACTCATGTAGACGGTGATCACCAACGCGATCAGCCACGGGCCGAGCTTGCGCAGGGCAAAGCGTAGCAGGTCCCAGGTCTTGGGGTGTTGCGGCAGTTCTTCGGTCAGGCCAAAGCGCTCGCGCACCCGGTGGCTGAGCCAGATCAGGATCGCGGCCAGCAGGCTCCAGAGCATCAGGATCATGGCAAAGGCAAAGATGATCGGCAGCCATTCGCTGGCCGGCAGCATCAGTGCGGTGAGTTCATCCTTGGCCTGGTCAAACTCGTTGGACCAGCGATTGAGCGGGCTGTCGGCACCGGAGAATTGTTGCTCCAGGCTCGACAGCGTGCCGCCGATCAAACCGAGCACACCCAGTTCGGCGGCGGGCTGGGCCTTTTGCGTGGTCTCACGAAGCTTTTTCAGGTCGCTCAGCAGCTTGGTGCGCTGTTGGTCGTTTTCCAGGGTCTTGATCACCTCGTCCAGGGACTGGCCCAACGGGACATCGGCTTGCGGCTGGGTTTTGGTGTTGCTGCCCAGCAGCCCTGGCAGGCTCACGGCGTGGGCAGGCGCCATGGGCAGCAGGGTCAGCAGGCAGAAAAGCAGGCAACAGGGCAGGGCAAACAGACGGGCAAGCACGAGGCGGTCAACCTTAAAAACGACGAATTGACCGAGTGTACGAGGCCGTCATGTGCAATGCGAGTGAGATTGTCATTCGGCGAGTTTGGCGAGGATCTTGTAAACCACGGTGCCGAGGATCAGCAGCATGCCGATCCACATGCCGAACACACCGATGGGTTTGTCGCGGAAGTTGAAGCCGATGGCCAGGAGGATCATGCCGGTCAGGATGGGGATAAGCATGGAGTGGAAGGCGGACATGGTGATCATGGTGCGACGGCCTTGTCGGGTGGGAATAGGTATAAGTCTAGGTCGATTTCGCCAAGTGCGAGTTGATCCGTGTCAGAAACGCTACAAAACCCGGTTAATTTCTACATCCGATGGCTTTTTTTCGATTGGCCACGGTCAACATCCCTCAGGAACCTTAAACCCAGGAGCATTCATCCATGAGCACACCCAAGGCACTGTTGATTCTGCACGGCAAGCAAGCCCTCAACGAGCAGGTGCGGGCGGCGGTGCAGGGCAAGCGCGAGCAGGGCTGGGACCTGGCCGTACGGGTGACGTGGGAGGGTGGCGATGCCCAGCGGTTTGTCGATCAGGCCCTTGCCGATGGCTACACGCGGCTGATTGCCGGCGGCGGTGACGGCACCCTGCGGGATGTGGCCGAGGCCATGGCC
This sequence comes from Pseudomonas sp. KK18, assembly GCF_037094675.1. NCBI lineage: Bacteria > Pseudomonadati > Pseudomonadota > Gammaproteobacteria > Pseudomonadales > Pseudomonadaceae > Pseudomonas > Pseudomonas sp. KK18. The sequence continues at coordinate 5,042,690 of NZ_CP146605.1, read as the reverse complement.
CGGGCCAAGACCGAGGCCAGCCTGGTGCTGATGCCCCTCGGTACCGCCAACGATTTTGCCCGCGCCGCCGGTGTGCCGCTGGAGCCCGAGCAGGCCCTGGACCTGCTGGATGTACCGGCCCGTGCCATCGACCTGGGCGAAGTAGGCGGGCAGATCTTCCTGAATATGGCCACCGGTGGTTTTGGCAGCCAGGTCACTGCCAACACCTCCGAAGACTTGAAGAAAGTCCTCGGTGGCGCGGCGTATCTGTTTACCGGCCTGTCACGCTTCAGCGAGTTGCGCGCGGCCTACGGTGAATTGCAGGGCCCTGACTTTCACTGGCGCGGCGAGCTGCTGGCCCTGGGCATCGGCAACGGGCGCCAGGCCGGTGGTGGCCACGTGCTGTGCCCCGGCGCCCTGGCCGATGATGGTTTGTTGGATATCAGCATCTTGCCGGCGCCGCAGGAAGTGGTCGGCACCCTGCGCAACCTGATGACGGACGGCTGGGGCCTGGACAATATGTTTGTGCGGGCGCGCTTGCCGTGGGTCGAAATCAAGGTCGCCGAAGGGCTGGCGATCAACCTCGACGGCGAACCACTCCAGGGTGACGACTTGCACTTCTCGGCCTTGCCCCAGGCACTGCGGGTGCATCTGCCGGAGGACTCACCGTTGCTGACTAATCGTCAAGGCTGATGATCTGTTCGCGCACTGCGAACAGCACCAGGCCCGCCACGTCGAAAATCTGCAGGCGCTTCATGATCTGCGAGCGGTGGGCTTCCACGGTCTTGATGCTCAGACCCAGGCCATTGGCGATTTCACGGGTGGACTTGCCGCGCACGATCAAGCGCAGGATTTCCAACTGGCGTGCCGTCAGGTTGTGGCTGTGGGGCGGCGGGTTGACCTGGGCCTGATTGCGGATCAGCGCCTGGTTGATCACCGTATGGGCGATCGCCGGGCTGAGGTAGCGTTCGTTGTTGCGCAACGCCAGCAGCGCGTGCTCCAGCTCATTGGCCGTGGTGTCCTTGAGCAGGTAGCCATGGGCGCCGGACTCCAGCGCGCACATGATCAGCTCCGGGTCGGTGTGCATCGACAGGATCAGCACCTTGCTCTTCGGGTAGGCGCGCTTGAGGTCTTTCAATGCATCGAGCCCGCCGGTGTGCTTCATCGACAGGTCAAGCAGCACGATGTCGGGTTGCAGCGCGTCAAACCGCTCCAGCAACTGCGCGCCGTCGCTCGCTTCACCGATCACCGCGTAGCCGGGAATATCCATGACCAGCGCACGCACGCCGGCCCTGATCAGGGAGTGGTCATCCACCAGGAGTAAGTTGCACGTCACTCTAGAACCTTATGGGGGTTGGCCCGTTCGAGGGCGCGGGGCGCCCAGGGGAAAAGCGCTTCGATCCTCGTCCCGGAGCCTGGCTGGCTATTGACCGACAATGTGCCTCCCAGTTGATCAATCCGCTCGGACATCCCGGCCATGCCCCGCTGGCCTTCCTGGGCGGGGTTGATGGCGGGCGAAAAGCCCTGGCCGTCATCGCTGATAAACAGTGACAGGCCTTCGGGCAGGCGTTGCAGGCGTACCAGCAGGTTACGTGCCTGGGCATGGCGCAGCATGTTGGTGACGGCTTCCTGGGTAATGCGAAAGGCGGCAACAGCCATCTCTTCCGGGATGCCGGTCAGCCGTTGATGGCATTCCAGGCTCCAGCTTACCCGGGTGTTTTCCAGGGTCTTGAGCAGATGCGCCCGCAGGCTCGCCTCAAGGCCCAGGCTCGCCAGTTGCCGGGGGTTGAGGATGGCCGACACGTCCTGCACCTTGGCCAGGGTTTCGTTGAGGGTGTTGCACAGCACCGCACAGTGGCCCTGCAGGTTTTCCGGAAGACGGCGCTTGAGCCATTCACTTTGCAGCTTGGCGGCGGTCAACAGTTGGCCGATATCGTCGTGCAGTTCGCGGCTGAGGCGATGACGTTCGTTTTCCTGGACCTGCAACAGGCGGTCGGCCAACTCCTGGGGCTGGAACTTGATGGACTTGCGTGAGCGCCACTGTTGCAAGCCCACCACCAGCAGGGTGGCCAGGTTCACTGACAACAGCGCCAGGGGAAGATCGGCCGAGTGTGCATAAGCCCACAGGCTGAGCAGGCACGCGCACAGGCATAGCGCGAGGGTTATCCAGCGTGCATTGCTTCGGGACACGGACCTTGCGATGAGTGACTTCAGGCTGGCGTACATAGGAGGCGCATTTCACGTTTATATGCATCATGAAGTTGAGTCACTTCGAGCGGGGCATGGTACCACCACTATTACCGTTGGTCGCCTGGCGCCGAGCGGGATGAGGCGTATTAATCACGGCAGCGTCCCGGAAGGTAGTCCCGGAGTTCAACGAGTGGGGAAGTTGTATCATTGAAGTTGTTTTGTATCAGTATTGTCGTTAGTGGCTTATTGATATTTTTCTGCTAACGACGTCGTGATGCATAAATAGTTGTGGTGTCGTTTTTAGATAATCAGGCAATTGAATGCGACATTTTTGTCGCTTAAATGCGAAGAAGCCTCAAATTGCGTAAGGCCTGTGTTGTTGCTTATAGCCGAAATCGCTTTGGGGGATGTGTTGGACAACGGTGGCGATCAACACGGTTTGTTCCGTTTCATCCAGGCCGAGCTTGCCGGTTTTTGTATCGATCAACTCCAGTTGCCAGGCCAGCAGGGTGAGGCAGTTGTGCAGTGCATCAAGTGCTTCGTCATGCAGTTGCAGGGGGCTGGCGGCGTTGCTGATCAGGTACTGGATATGCCGTGAGAACTCGCTGATCGCCCTCAGGGCCAGGGCTTCGGATTTTTCCGCGAGCTTGATCAGGTTGGTTTTCATGCAGTCGATCGCGTCACTGTCGTTGCGGATCAAATGCAGGTGGCTCAAGCATTCTTCAGACTTGGCCAGCAACATTTCCGCTTCGAGGAGGAACTCGGGAAGTGCAAGTTGCCACTCTTTGCCGTCGTTCATCACACAAGTCTCCAGAACATACGATCGGATGATGAGATGTTGCACCGGTTGAATGGCGTAAAACTACCGCTGAAATATGACGAATATCTGTAGGCCCGTTCCGACTTTTCAGTAGGAAATTTATTTGAATGACGGCCGTCGTCCGAGTACCCCACAATTTCCAGGGGCATTCGCACAACTTCTTTGGGTGCCAGTACATAAGTCACTGGATGATCCGTTGGCCGTGGGCTTGCGATAGCAAACAAAAGCCTGACTCCATTCATGCAATGAGAATGGCGTCACATTAATGGCTATTAGATATCGCGAATATCAGGTTGGTCCTGATTGTGGATAGGGGAATCCCTTACATAGCGGAACCTCGCGCAGACTTTGCGGTCACGCGGCGGTGGTGATGGGCCTTGCGTTGAAGCGGGTTCAGTAAAGCATGATGTCAGTGTGACATCAATGGATTTGCATGGCATTTTAGTGGGGGGTCAAGGTCCGGCGTTTGCCGCCGATAACCTGCTTCAGTGACCAGCACTATCCATCCGCTAAACCCCAGGAGTCTTTAATGGCCGGCATTCTCGACACGGTAGATCAACGCACACAATTGGTGGGTGAGAATCGCCTGGAGATCCTCATGTTTCGCCTGGCCGGGCGGCAGCTGTTCGCGATCAACGTGTTCAAGGTGCAGGAAGTGCTGCAACTGCCCAAGTTGACCCTGATGCCCCAGCGCCACCCATTTGTCTGCGGCGTGGTCAACCTGCGTGGGCAGACGTTGCCGGTGATCGACCTGTCCCAGGCGATTGGCATGCGTCCGCTGATTCCGGGCCCCAACAGCACCATTATCGTCACCGAGTACAACCGCTCGGTGCAGGCGTTCCTGGTGGGCGGCGTCGACCGCATCGTCAACATGAACTGGGAGGCGATCCTGCCGCCGCCGGCAAGTGCCGGGCGCCAGCATTACCTGACGGCCATCAGCAAGGTCGATGACCAGTTGGTGGAAATCATCGACGTGGAAAAAGTCCTCGCCGAAATCGTGCCCTACAACGCCAAGGTTTCCCGCGAGAAACTTGAAGACCCGGTGCTGGAACGCGCCCGCGGCCGCGAAGTGCTGCTGGTGGATGACTCCAACGTCGCCCTCTCGCAACTGCGTGACACCCTCGGACAGTTGGGGGTGAAGATGCACATTGCCAGCGACGGCCTCAAGGCACTGAACATGCTCAAGGCCTGGGCCGACAGTGGCCAGGTGATGACCGACAAGCTGTTGATGATCTTCACCGACGCCGAAATGCCCGAGATGGACGGCTACCGCCTGACCACCGAGATTCGCAACGACCCGCGCCTGCGCAGCCTGTACGTGGTGCTGCATACGTCGTTGTCCGGCAGCTTCAACGACTCGATGGTGAAGAAGGTCGGTTGCGACAACTTCCTCTCCAAGTTTCAGCCCGACAAGTTGGTGGACGTGGTACGTCAGCGCCTGATGCTGGACGAAGTCCCGGCTTGAGCTTAGGGTGACGGCTTTGTCCCTCAGGAATGCAGGCCCATGCTTCGTCTCAGCGCGTTGTACCGATACCCCTTGAAGTCCGGCAAGGGTGAATCCTTGCAGCAGATCGGCCTGGACACACTCGGGCTCGACGGGGATCGACGCTGGATGTTGGTGGACGAGGCCAGCGGGCGTTTCCTGACCCAGCGCGCCGTGGCCAGGATGAGCCAGCTCTCGGCGCTGTGGAACAGCGCCGGTGGCCTGACCTTGAGCGCCGAAGGCCAACCTGCGCTTGACGTGCCACTACCCGGCAGCGATGCCGAGTTGCGCGGCGTGACCATCTGGCGTGACACCTTGCGCGTGCCGGATGCCGGTGACGAGGCGGGCGCCTGGCTCAGCGAATTCATCGGCAAACCCACGCGGCTGGTGCAAGTGCCGCTGTCCCGTGCACGCACGACCGAGGCCGGCTACGGCAAGGATGATGACAAGGTCGCGTTTGCCGATGGCTTTCCGTTGCTGCTGATCGGCCAGGCGTCCCTGGATGACCTGTCCCAGCGTATCGGTCGGCCCATGGAGATGCTGCGTTTTCGCCCCAACCTGGTGATCGAGGGCAGCGAAGCCTTTGCCGAAGACGGCTGGAAGCGGATACGGATCGGTGACGTGGAGTTTCGCGTGGTCAAGTCCTGCTCACGCTGCATCCTCACCACCATCGACCCGGCGAGTGGCGAGCGCAGTGCCGACCGCGAACCGCTGGCCACGCTCAAGACCTACCGCGAGCAAGAGGGCGATGTGATGTTCGGGCAGAACCTGGTCAACGATGGGGTGGGCCGCCTGGAAGTCGGCATGCCGGTGACGATCCTGGAGTAAGCATCCCTGAAATGAAAAATGCCCGTCTCTCGCGAGACGGGCATTTTTTTCGGCTATCGAACGTTTAGCCGCGGTATTCGCACAGGTAGGCGGTGTCGACCGCCACCTTCAGCTGGAACTTGCTGTTGGCTGGCACGTTGAACTGGCTGCCGGCGGCGAAGGTTTCCCAGTCGGTGCTGTCTGGCAGCTTGACGGTCAGTGCGCCCGATACCACATGCATGATTTCACGCTGGGCAGTGCCGAACTCGTATTCACCCGGGGCCATGACGCCGATGGTCGCCGGACCTTCTGCAGTGCCGAAAGCGATCGACTTGACGGTGCCGTCGAAGTACTCGTTGACTTTAAACATGGGCGAATCCTCGGAAAAGGGTCAAGAAAGGTCGGCCAGTATGCCTTCTACACGGGCAAAATCAACGGCAGCAGCCGTGCGGTATTGCGTGCATCTTCCAGCGCCCGATGCTGTTGGCCGTGGAACTGCATGCCGGCCAGTTGCAGCGCGCCGTTGAGCCCCAGCGGCTTGTCCAGGCGCCGGGCCTTGGCGAAGCGTTGCTTGAGGTTCACGTGGGGCGTCTGGCCCAGCACGCTGCTCAAGCCATGGCGCTGCCACTCCAGTTCCAGTTGCTGGCGATCGTAGTCACCCCAGCTCGCCCAGCCTTCCAGGCGTGCCTGGTGCTGGCCAAGCCAGCGTTCGAACAGCGGCCACACCTCGATCAACGGCGCGGCAGCGTCGATATTCGCCTGGGTGATGTGGGTCAACTGGCGGCAGAACGGCGTCAGCAGCGGCCTGCGCAATGGCCGCACGAAACGCTGGAAATGGTCCAGTTCACGGCCCTGGCGGTTGACCAGGCTCACACCGATTTCGATGATTTCCATCTCGGTCACGGGCCAGCCGCCTTCATCCGTTGTGGCTTCAAGATCAATAATCAGCCAATGAGGCATCGCAGGTTCCCGTACTCTTCCCGTCCTGATGGGGATAGAGCGTAGCCAAGCCTGCTAGTTCCGCCCAGGGCTTACTCGATCTCCAGCAAAATCTGACGGTTCCTGACCTGATCGCCTGCAACCGCCTGGATTCGCTTGACCACGCCACTCATGCCGGCCTTGAGGGGGTGCTCCATTTTCATCGCTTCCAGCACCAGCAACAGCTGGCCCTTGCTGACCGAATCGCCTTCGCTGACCCGTACTTCGACAATTGCCCCGTCCATCGGCGCCTTGACCGTGCCGTTGCCGGCCTCGGCCTGGCGGGTGGCGACGGTTTGGGTTCGATCATTGATGCACACGCCGGGCAACCAGAGCCGGGTGCCTTGCAGGTGGTAGGCAATGCGACGGCGAATGCCGTTGAGAACGGCGGTGGCCCAGCGTCCGTCGGTGGAGAGGTCGCGTATTTCGATGGCGTGCAGATCAATCTCGACGTGCAGGCAATTGTCCGCCAGCACACTGAGGCTGATGGCCCGGGGCTCGTCGTGTTCGGCCAATTGCCAGGTCCAGGGCACGCTGGCGTTGTTGCGCCAGCCGGATAATGGCGTGGTGTGAGCGCTGGCGCTGTGGTGGTAAAACAGCGCGGCGGCCAATGCCAGCTCTTCGTTGGTCGCGTGGGTACGCGGGATGTCGCTGAAGTGTTCGGCAATAAAGCAGGTGCTGAAATCGCCGGCGATGAAGTGTGGATGCTTGAGCAGGCTGGCCAGCAGGCGCTGGTTGGTGGGCACGCCGAGCAGCACGCAGTCTTCCACGGCCCTGACCAGCTTGCGCCGGGCCTCTTCGCGGGTGGCGCCGTGGGCGATGATCTTGCCCAGCATCGAGTCGTAGAACGGGGTGATGCGCTGGCCTTCCAGCACGCCATGATCGATGCGCACACCTGGCGCCGGGTCCCAGCGCAGTACGTCGCCGGTTTGCGGGAGGAAGCCCTGGGCCGGGTCTTCGGCGTACAGGCGCACTTCCATGGCGTGGCCGGTTAGGGTCACTTGTTCCTGACTCAGGGGCAAAGGTTGGCCGGCGGCGATGTGCAGTTGCCAGGCGACGAGGTCGAGGCCGGTGATCAGTTCGGTGACCGGGTGTTCGACCTGCAGGCGGGTGTTCATTTCCAGGAAGTAGAAATTGCCGTCGCGGTCGAGCAGGAACTCCACCGTGCCGGCGCCGACGTAATTGACGGCGCGCGCGGCCTTGAGGGCGGCTTCGCCCATGGCTTGGCGCAGCTCGGGGGTCATGACGGGGCAGGGGGCTTCTTCGATGACTTTTTGATGGCGGCGCTGGACCGAGCAGTCGCGTTCGCCGAGGTAGATCAGGTTGCCGTGGGTGTCGCCGAACAGTTGGATTTCGACGTGGCGGGGGGCGATCAGGGCTTGTTCGAGGATGAGTTCGGCGCTGCCGAAGGCGTTTTGTGCTTCGGAGCGGGCGGTGCGCAGGTGTTCCAGCAGGGTGTCGGGGTTGTGTACCAGGCGCATGCCGCGGCCGCCGCCGCCGGCGCTGGCCTTGATCATCAGTGGGTAGCCGATGTGGGTGGCTTGTTGTTGCAGGGTTGGGTCGTCCTGGTCGGGGCCTTGGTAGCCCTTGATGCAGGGGACGCCGGCGTTGAGCATGGCGATTTTTGAGAGGCGTTTGCTGCCCATCAGGTCGATGGCTTCGGGGCTGGGGCCGATGAAGGTGAGGCCGGCGTTTGCGCAGGCTCGGGCGAAGTCGGGGTTTTCGGAGAGGAAGCCGTAGCCGGGGTGGATGGCGTCGGCGCCGGTACGGTGGGCTGCGTTGAGGATGGCTTCGATGTTCAGGTAGGACTGGGTGACGGGGGCGGGGCCGATGTTGATGGCTTCGTCGGCCATCTGGACGTGCAGGGCGTCGGCGTCGGCTTCGCTGTAGATTGCTACGGTGCGGTAGCCCAGGGATTGGGCGGTGCGCTGGATGCGGCAGGCGATTTCGCCACGGTTGGCTATGAGGATTTTGTTGAACATCGGCATGGTGGTGTCCCTTGGCTTGTCGGGTACATATCCGTTTCTTCGGTAACGGCTGCTTATGGTTCCGCTCTTACAGCGGGTCACTTTTGAAAAGCGCAAAAGTAACCAAAACGCTCTGCCCCGCCTGTCGGCGCCTCGCTGTGGCTCGGCGTTCCCTCACTCCGGCATTGCTCCGCGGGCCGCCGCGACGGGCCATCCATGGCCCGGCGCGGCTAAACCGGCGTCCTGCCGGTTTACCCGCTGCGCAATACCTGCGTTCGGCCTCGGGCTGAATGGGGCAGTCAGATCAAGATCAAGATCAAAAGCAAGAGCACGGCGGCCTGAAAGCCGACCTGAGTGTTAAAAGCCAGATCAAAGACCAGAGCGAAAACAGATCTGCTTTTCTGTAGGAGCTGGCTTGCCGGCGATGCAGACAACTCGGTCTTCCAGACACACCAAGGTGATGCCATCGCCGGCAAGCCAGCTCCTACATTTGAACCGTGCCCGCTTTAGCTTTTGATTTTGCTCTTCAACACTCAAGCCGGCCGGTAGGCCGCTGTGCTGTTGATCTGCTTTTGATCTTGATCTTGGGCGCCCCGTTAAACCACGCTGGCCGAACGCAGGCTTTGGAGCGTGGGTAACCCGGCAGGACGCCGGGTTAGCCGTCCTGGGCCAGGGATGGCCCATGACGGCGGCCCACGCTCCAAAGCCGGAGTGAGGGCACACCGAGCCTAGGCGAGGTGCCGAGTGGTGGGGCAAGAGCGTTTTGGTTACTTTTGCGCTTTTCAAAAGTGACCCGCTGTAAGAGCGGAACCCATAGTCGCCATTACAAAAATAACGGATATGCCCCCGATTCATCGCGCCCACCCCGGCCTGCGCTTCTGCACAAACGCCTGAGTCCCCTCAACCCCTTCCTCACCACAAACCGCCTCGGCAAACCACTCGGCAGCCTGGTCCAACAACGGCCCCAAAACCTGCTCACCACTGGCCAGCAGCAACGCCTTGGTCCGCGCATTAGCCCCCGGAGCACATCGCAAAACCTGCCCCAACACCTCATCCAGCCGCTCCGCCAACGCCTGCGGATCGTGCTCCACAAAATGCACCAACCCCAACCGCAGCGCCTCAACCCCATCAAACCGCGCCGCCGTCAAAGCCAGCCGCCGCGCTTGGGTCAGCCCGATACGCTTCACCACAAACGGCGCAATCTGCGCCGGCAATAACCCGAGGCCGGTCTCCGGCAACCCAAACTGCGCCTGATGATCCGCAATCGCCACATCACTGACACACACCAACCCAAACCCACCGCCCAGCACGGCACCCTCAAGCACCACAATCACCACCTGCGGCAGCGCCTCCACTTCCTGCAACAGCGTACCGAACGCCCGGTTCAACGCCTGCAAGCCGCCCGCGGCTCCCGCGCGAGCCATGTCCTTCACATCGCCACCGGCCGAAAAATGCCCACCCGCGCCGCTGATAACCAACGCCCGCACGCTCTTGTCCCCAGCCACATCGGCCAGTACCGCACGCAGTTCGTTGACCATTTCCAGGCTCATGGCATTGCGGCTGTCCGGCCGATTGAGGGTCACATGCAGCACCCCGTTATGCGGTTCCAGCAACAACGTGTTCACGACTTCTTCCCCGGCAGGGTGCCCATCAATTTGCAGATGATCCCCAGCATGATCTCGTCCGCCCCACCACCAATCGACACCAGCCGCACATCGCGATAAGCCCGGGCCACCGGGTTGTCCCACATGAACCCCATGCCGCCCCAATATTGCAGGCAACTGTCGCTGACTTCCCGGCCCAGGCGGCCGGCCTTGAGCTTGGCCATGGAGGCCAGGCGCGTCACGTCCTGGCCCTTGATGTACTGCTCGGTGGCCTGGTACACCAGCGCCCGCAGGCATTCGATTTCGGTGGACAGTTCGGCCAGACGGAAGTGGATCACCTGGTTGTCGATCAGCGCCTTGCCGAAGGTCTTGCGTTCCTTGCAGTAATCGATGGTGCTGTCGATGCAGTACTCCAGGCCCTTGACCATATTGGCCGCGCCGAACAGCCGCTCTTCCTGGAACTGCAGCATCTGCATCATGAATCCCGCACCTTCATGGCCGATGCGGTTGCGCTGGGGGATGCGCACGTCGTCGAAAAACACCTGGGCGGTTTCCGAGCTGTGCATGCCGAGCTTTTCCAGGGGCGGGCTGACGCTGATGCCGGGGGTGTTCATCGGCACCATGATCAGCGACTTGTTGATGTGCGGCTTGTCGTCGGAGGTGTTGGCCAGCAGGCAGATGAAGTCGGCGCTCGGTGAGTTGGTGATCCACATCTTGCTGCCGTTGATCACGTAGTCAGTGCCGTCCTTGCGGGCATGGGTTTTCAGCCCGGCCACGTCGGAGCCGGCGCCGGTTTCCGAAACGCCGATGCAGCCCACCTGTTCGCCGCTGATGGCCGGGCGCAGGAATTCTTCGCGCAATTCATCGGAGCCGAAGCGGGCGAGGGCCGGGGTGCACATGTCGGTCTGCACGCCGATGGACATCGGGATGCCGCCGCAGCGAATGCTGCCGAACTCTTCGGCGGCGACGATCGAGTAGCTGTAGTCGAGGCCCATGCCACCGAATTTTTCCGGCTTGGAAATACCCAGCAAACCGAGGTCGCCGGCCTTGCGGAAGATCTCGTGGATCGGAAAGCGTCCGGCCTTTTCCCACTCATCCACATGCGGGTTGATCTCGCGCTCGACAAAGCCACGGACGGTGCGACGCAGTGCTTCGTGTTCCTGGGTGAAGATCATTTTTATTGTTCTCCCTATGGGGACGCGGGGCGTCCCGGGCTGCATTCCCACGCGGGGCGTGGGAACGATCATCAAAACCGCGCTGCACCAAAGCTGTTGGGCTGTAGTTGCCGCACCTCGGCCTCGTGGCAGATGTCCAGCAGAAACCCGAGCAAGGTTCGTGTATCCCGTGGGTCAATCAGCCCGTCGTCCCATAGGTTTGCGCTGCCGTAGAGGGCGGTGGACTGGCTGTCGAGTTTCTGTGCGGTGACCTGTTCGAGCATGTCGAGCACCTTGGGGTCGGGCACCAGGCCATCTTTCAGTTGCTTGGCTTCGGTGACGATCCGCAGCACCTTGCCCGCCTGGGCGCCGCCCATCACGGCGGTGCGGCTATTGGGCCAGGCGAAGATGAAACGCGGGTCGAGCCCACGGCCGCACATCGCATAGTTGCCGGCACCGTAGGAGCCGCCGACGACGATGGTCAGTTTCGACACCCGCGCATTGGCCACCGCCTGGATCATCTTCGCGCCGTGCTTGATCACGCCTTGCTGTTCCGACTCGGTGCCCACCATGAAGCCGGTGGTGTTGTGGAAGAACAGCAGCGGTGTCTGGCTCTGGTCGCACAGCTGGATAAATTGCGCGGCCTTGCTCGCCCCCTTCGGGGTGATCGGCCCGTTGTTGCCGATAAAGCCACAGGCCCGGCCCTGGATATGCAAGTGGCCGCAGACGGTGTGCGGGTCGAACTCGCCCTTGAACTCCAGGAAGTTGGAAGCATCCGCCAACCGCGCGAGGATTTCGCGCACGTCGTAGGGCTTTTTCGGATCGTCGGGGATCAGCCCCAACAGCTCGTCAATCGGGTACAGCGGCTCGCTGTAAGCGCGCTTTGGCACAGGTGGCAAGCGGTCATCCCACGGCAACAGGCTGACAATCTCACGCACGATGCGCACACCGTCAGCGTCGTTTTCCGCCAGGTATTCAGCGGTGCCGGCGGTTTGCGCATGCATCTCGGCGCCGCCCAGTTCTTCATCGGTGGCGACTTCGCCGGTGGCGGCCTTGAGCAGCGGCGGGCCGGCCAGGAACAGCTTGGCCTTGCCACGCACCACCACCACGTAATCCGAAAGGCCCGGCTGATACGCGCCGCCCGCCGTGGCCGAGCCATGCACCACGGTGATCTGCGGCAAGCCCATGGCCGACATCCGCGCCTGGTTGGCGAAGCTGCGGGCGCCTTCGACGAAAATCTCGGCGGCGTAGTTGAGGTTGGCGCCGCCGCTTTCTGCCAGCGTCACCACCGGCAGTTTGTTTTCCATGGCGATCTGTTGCAGGCGCAGGGATTTTTTCAGGCCCGAGGGGGAAATGGTCCCGCCCTTGATCGCGCTGTTGTTGGCCACCACCAGCATGCGCACGCCGCTGACGTAGCCGATGCCGGCGATCAACCCGCCCCCAGCGGCGCTGCCGTCTTTGTCATCGTGCAGTTTGTAGCCGGCCAGGCTCGCCAGTTCAAGGAACGGCGCGCCGGGGTCGAGCAATAAATTCAGGCGTTCCCGTGGCAGCAGTTGCCCGCGCTTGTCGAACCTGGCCTTGGCTTCGGCGGCCTTGCCCAGCAGGTTTTGCTCCAGCTGGCGCAATTGATTGACGCCCGTGAGCATCGCTTCGCGGTTCTGCGCGAATTGCGGGCTGTGGGCGTCGAGTTGCGAGTCGATCACCGGCATGGCTTATTTCTCCTCCTTGAGCACATCCGGCAAGTAAGCCCGGTGGAAACCATTAAAGGACACGCTCGGCGGTTGCGCCTTGTGCAGCGGCCAGGCGCGGCTGCCCAGGCTGGCGGCGCCGTCGATGCGCAAGGTGCTGCCGCTGACGAACGCGGCGGCGGGGCTGAGCAAGAACACAATCGCCGCGCTGACTTCCGATTCGGTGCCGATGCGCTTGAGCGGAACATGCTCGCGCAAGGTCGGGATCACCGCCTTGAATGCGCCTTCGTAGGTGTCCATGCCGCTGGAGGCAATCCAGCCCGGCGCCACGGCGTTGACCCGCACCCCCGCGTAACCCCATTCAAAGGCGGCGGTCTTGGTGAAGTTGTCCATGCCCGAACGTGCCGCACCGGAGTGCCCCATGCCGGGCATGCCGCCCCACATGTCGGCGAGCATGTTGACGATGGACCCGCCGTGCTTGCTCATGCTCTGGTTGAACACTTCCCGGGCCATCAGGAAACCGCCCACTAGGTTGGTGCGCAACACGGTTTCAAAGCCCTTCTGGTTGATCGACGCGAGCGGCGAGGGGTACTGGCCGCCGGCGTTGTTCACCAGGCCATGAATCGGGCCGTGCTCCTGCAGGACCTGGCCGACCAGTGCCTTGACCGCTTCTTCATCACGAATATCGCAGGCCTGCCAGCTGGCGCGACCGCCGTCCTCACTGATCTCTGCGGCCACCGTTTGCAGTTTTTCCGGCTTGCGCCCCACCAGGATCACATGGGCGCCGAGGGCTGCCAGCTCGTGGGCGGTGCAACGGCCAATGCCACTGCCGCCGCCGGTAACGATGATGGTCTGCCCCTGGAACAGGTCGGCTTTGAAGATCGAGTCGAAGGCCACGGCGCGGGTCCTTTAAGTGAATTGATCGGCAATGTGCTGCGGCACGGCAATCGGGATTTCCAGCAGTTGCTGGGCGAAGGCCTTGCCTTGGGGATCGATGCGCAGGCTGGCAATCCCGCCACCACCCAGGGCGTTTTCCAGCAGGAAGTTCAGGCTGTGGCTGCCGGGCAAATACCAGCGCTCGACGCGGCCGTGGATCGGGTCGAGCACGTGGCTCATCCAGTCGACGATCACTTCGGGCGTCAGTGCCTCGGCGATCCACGGCAGGTAGTCGGGCTCGCGGGCGATCACCCCGATGTTGCTGTGGTTGCCCTTGTCGCCGGAGCGGGCCACGGCCAGCTTGACCAGCGGCACGTTGGCGTCGGCGCGGCCTTGGGGTTTGGGCGGATCGATCAATGCGATCGAGGTGTTCAGCGGTTTGGCGACGGGCAATTCGCAGGCATGCCGTTCGCCAAGGAAGTCGACCTGCAATTGGCAGGCGCTTTTATCGATCAGGAATGAAAACAACCGAATCAGCGGGTACACCGTGGGTCGCCCGCCGACGATTCCGGTGAGCCCCGGCGCCATGCCGGTGGCCGCCTGGGCAATCTCCCGGGCGAACAGCACCAGCGCCTGTTTGCTGGGGTGACGCACCGCCAGTTTCACCACCACTTCGCGGCAGTCCTGGCGTTGGGCATGGGGGCCGTAGGTGGCTTCGCTGCCCAGCAGTTCGATGTTGATGTCGGTGTAGGGCGCCCAGCCGCGCTGGCTGAACAGCTCTGAGGTCTTGTTGATGATCGCCTGGCTGACCCGTTCGGCCTTGGCCACCGCGTCGATCCCGGCGATCAGGCAACTGGCGGTGCAGCGAAAACCATCCGGGTAGGTGGCGCTGACCTTGTACTGGTCGGTGGGCGGCAGGCCTTTGGCGCCGTGCAGGTGCACGCGGTTTTTGCCTTGTTGCCGGAGCTTGACCTGGCTGAAGTCGCAGATCACGTCGGGCAACAGGTAGGCGCGCGGGTCGCCGATTTCATACAGCAGTTGCTCGGCGACGCTCAGTTCGCTGATCAGTCCGCCGGTGCCCTCGACCTTGCTGACGGTGAACTGGCCGTCGGCACTGACCTCTACAATCGGGAAACCGATGTGTTCGTAGTCCGGCACCTCCCGCCAATCGGTGAAGTTGCCGCCGGTGCACTGCGCGCCGCATTCGATGATATGCCCGGCCAATGCCGCCTGGGCCAGGCGGTCGTAGTCCTGCCAGGACCAGTCGAACTCATGCACCAGCGCCGCGCTGACCACCGCGCTGTCCACCACACGGCCGGTTATCACGATATCGGCACCCAGCTCCAGCGCCTGCACGATGCCGGGCGCGCCGAGGTAGGCGTTGGTGGATACGCACATCGGCGGCAAGGGCGCGCCACTGAACATGTCGGTGACGCCGTGCAGTTGCTTGAACTGCGGTTGCAGGTCATCCCCCAGCAGTACGGCGATCTTCAACGGGATTCGGGCCTGGTCGCAGGCCGCCTGCAACGCGGCGGCGCAGGCCTGGGGGTTGATCCCGCCGGCGTTGCTGATCACGCGGATGCCCTGGCGCTGGATATCCGCCAGCAGCGGCGTCAGCACCTCGACGAAAT
Source organism: Pseudomonas sp. KK18 (assembly GCF_037094675.1). Lineage (NCBI taxonomy): Bacteria > Pseudomonadati > Pseudomonadota > Gammaproteobacteria > Pseudomonadales > Pseudomonadaceae > Pseudomonas > Pseudomonas sp. KK18. The sequence continues at coordinate 5,027,513 of NZ_CP146605.1, read as the reverse complement.
CCGTGGCATAGCCGGCCTGGGGGTCTTTCATTCGCGCTCCGGCGAGGATCGACAGGGTGACTTCCGCCAGGTAGTCGAACACCAGGTAATCCAGCGTGCCGCCGTGCACCAACTGCGCAGCGGCGGTGCAGGTGTCGCCCCAGAAGGCGCTGGCGCAGCCGATGCGTACCGTCTTGTTCATGGGGCGTCCTTCCTCTGGTTTGCTGATACCCACACTACCAAGCAAGCGCTTGGTTTGTAAACTCTGGTCATAACTTTGCCCCAAGCGCTTGCTTGGTTGGCTGCCACGGCCTAAATTGCCGCCCAAGACGTAACCAGAAGTTAAGGAGAGCAGCATGGATGAGCAAAAAGCCCTGCGGGTGATGCGCACCATGGTCGACGCCGGCCAATTGACCGACCCCGACAGTGCCCGTGGCAAGCTGCTGCAAACCGCGGCCCACCTGTTTCGCAACAAGGGTTTTGAGCGCACCACCGTGCGTGACCTGGCCGGCGCGGTCGGGATCCAGTCCGGCAGCATCTTTCATCACTTCAAGAGCAAGGACGAAATCCTGCGGGCGGTGATGGAGGAAACCATCCACTACAACACCGCCCTGATGCGCGCTTCCCTGGCCGAGGCGAGCAACGTGCGCGAGCGGGTGCTGGCGCTGATTCGTTGCGAATTGCAGTCGATCATGGGCGGCAGTGGCGAGGCCATGGCGGTGCTGGTGTATGAATGGCGTTCCCTGTCGGCCGAGGGCCAGGCCCAGGTGCTGGCCTTGCGCGACATCTACGAAGAGATCTGGTTGCAGGTGCTGGGGGAGGCGAAAAACGCCGGTTACATCAAGGGCGATGTGTTTATCACGCGGCGTTTCCTGACGGGCGCCTTGTCCTGGACCACCACCTGGTTTCGCGCCCAGGGCAGCATGACCCTGGAGCAACTGGCCGACGAAGCCTTGCTGATGGTGTTGAAAGCTGACTAGCCCTTTCGCGCAAGCTATTAATTGTGTGGCAGAAAGTTGTCTCGATAGACAAAAACGCCTAGCTTAGCGGGATCAAAGTTTTCGACGGTGTGTGCCTTGATGTTTTCGCCTTGGCGATTGGCTGCAGGACTCTCAATATGGGCACTTGGCGCACTGTGGCTGATGCCTGCCTCGGCCGCCCAACTGGTGAGGGTCGGTGCTGCGCATTTCCCGCCATACACCGTGCGCCCGGAGCAGGGTGCCGACACCGGGTTGCTGCCGCAACTGGTGGAAGCCTTGAACGCCCTGCAAACCGACTACCAGTTTGTGCTGGTACCCACCTCGATTCCCCGGCGTTTTCGCGACTTCCAGCAAGGTCGGGTGGACATGGCGATCTTCGAAAACCCCAAGTGGGGCTGGCAGGATATTGCCCACACCGATGTCGACATGGGCCTGGAGGATGCGGAAATCTTCGTGGCCCAGCAGGAGCCCGGTCGCGACCAGTCGTATTTCGCTGACCTGACCGGCAAGCGCCTGGCGGTGTTCAGCGGTTATCACTACGCGTTCGCCAACTTCAACCCCGACCCCAAGTACATGGCGGAGCACTTCAACGCCACCTTGACCTATTCCCACGACAGCAACCTGCTGATGGTCGCCCGGGGCCGGGCCGACATTGCCCTGGTGACACGTTCCTACCTCAGCGATTTCCTGGTGCGCAATGCCGATACGGCGGGGCAGTTCCTGGTGTCCGAGCGGATCGACCAGGTGTACCACCACTATGCGTTGCTGCGGCCCAAGGCGCCGATCACGGGGCCGGCGTTCGCCGGGCTGCTCAAGCAGCTGCGGGACAACGGCCAGTTGCTGAAGATCTTCGAGCCTTACCGCATCGATGTAATGCCGGTGCCGTGATCGTCTAAATTTTTGCCCTCGGCTCACGTCACTTGTTGAACTGTCGACGATTCGTGAGCCCATCCCATGTCCAATCTGAATGACCTGTCTGTGCTGCCCTTGCCGGCGGGACCCGCCCTGAATGCTGATGAAACTGATAGCCGCCTGAGCCTCACCCTTGAGGGCCAGCCGCTGATTCGCCTGCGCCTTGAGCGGGGTGATGAGGTGCAGGTGCATTTGCAGGAGCCCGCCAGTGTGCCGGCTGCCCGTGCCTTGTGGGCGGCGTGTTATTGGCTGTTTGCCAGGGAGCCCGGGCGTCAGCGACTGGTCTGGTGTCTTGAGCATGCGCCGGAAGATGCCTTGCGCAGTGGGTTACTGGTGGCGACCGGGGTTGCCGGGCAGTTTCATTGCGAGCGCACGTTGTTCTGGCAGTTGCCGCAACCGTGGCTGGGGCAATCTCTCACGGGGACTTATCCGCAGCAGATGATCATCAGCGGTGGCAAGCGTCATCCTGCCCGTGCGCCGAAGCCGCGGGGCGAGGTGTATCGGCGGTTTGATGCGCGGCTGGGGGCGTGGATTTCACTGCGTACGGTGGAGATTGATGTTGATCTGGCGCGCTTCAATCGTTGGCAGAACAGTGCGCGGGTGGCGAATTTCTGGCAGGAAACTGGCAGCCTGGAACAGCATCGGGAGTATCTGGACAAGCTGGAAGCGGATCCCCATGCGTTGACGTTGATTGGCTGTTTCGATGATGAGCCGTTTGCTTATTTCGAGGCGTATTGGGCGAAGGAGGATCGGATTGCGCCGTTTTATGACGCGGCGGATTACGATCGCGGGATTCATATGCTGGTGGGCGAAGAGCACCACCGTGGTCCGCACAAGGTAGCGAGCTGGTTGTCGGCGCTGGTGCATTACTTGTTTCTCGATGATCCGCGTACGCAGCGTGTGGTGGCTGAGCCTCGGGCGGATAACGGGAAGATGATTGGGCATATGCAGAATCAGTGTTTCCACTGTGAGAAGGAGTTTGATTTTCCTCATAAGCGGGCGGCGTTGATGATTCTGGGGCGGGAGCGGTTTTTTGAGCGGTGTGGGTTGGTTTGACTGAGCAAAAAATCTGAGTGCACGAAGATCAAATGTGGGAGCGGGCTTGCTCGCGAAAGCGCAGTGTCAGTCAAGGCATGTGTGACTGATCCACCGCTTTCGCGAGCAAGCCCGCTCCCACATGGGATGTGTGGCGCGTCAGGCCCGCCGCGCAAACGTGTCGCTATGGGTCCCGGAAACCTTCCGGCAATGCACCAGCGCATCGCGAATCATAAAGTTCACCAACGTCGGTGAAACCCCCAGCTCCTTGGCAATATCCTTCTGCGGCACCCCGTGCAGCCGGTACATCTCAAACGCGTAACGCGTGCGCTGAGGCAACTCGGTCAAGGCGTCGGCAATGTTCTCCAGCGTCGAAAAGTTGATGTGCGAGGTCTCAGGTGAAGCGCCGTGAATAACCACATTCAAGCCTTCCTCTTCCGTGCCGGAATATTTCAGCTCCAGCGCCTGCTTGCGGTAGTGATCAATAGCCAGGTTGCGCACGATCTGGAACAGGTAACTGAGCTGCGCCTTGAACGATGACGTGATGGTGGGGGCCGATTGCAACCGGAAGTAGGCGTCTTGCACCACGTCTTCGGCGCGGGATCGGCAGCCGGTAATACGCGCTGCGATCTTGACCAGGATCAGTCGATTGTCGACGAAGGCCTGGAGTAGGGGTGAGTCGCACCTGCCTGTGGATACTTGTTCCGTCATGGAAATCACCTTGTTGCAAGAGAAGGTTGGGGGAGGGCGTCCTTGCTGAGGCCTCCTACACATCGGGCAACAAATTATGCTTAATGATAATGATTGTCAAATGAGAAGAAGAACTAATCTTATGCTTTATCGAGAGGTGTGAACGGCGTCTCGCTGACTAATTATTTCCCGGTGCCATCCGTTCTCATGGGTGAAAGGCCAGTTAACAAACCGGCCAAGGATCAGCGCCTGGAGGAGGACAAAATGGGTTTTTATCGTGTGAGCGGGAGTGGTCTGAAATGAACACGCCGGCTCGATTACGCCTGTTTTGCCTGCCTTACTCCGGCGCCAGCGCCATGGTCTACAGCCGCTGGCGGCGGGCGCTGCCGGAGTGGTTGCAGGTGCGGCCGCTGGAGTTGCCGGGGCGCGGCATGCGCATGGACGAGCCGTTGCAGCGCGATATCAAAAAACTGGCCGGGCAACTGGCTGATGAGATCCGCGCCGAGCTGGACGGCCCCTACGCCTTGTTCGGCCACAGCCTCGGCGGCCTGCTGGCCTTCGAGCTGGCCCATGCCCTGCGCGAACGGGGTGCGCCGCCGCCATTGGCGCTGTTTGTCTCGGGTACCGCCGGCCCGGCCTGTCGCGATGTCAGCGAATACGCCATCGAGAAAAACGACGAACAACTGATCGCCCGCCTGCGGGAACTCAAGGGCACGGGCGAAGACGTGCTGGCCAACGCCGAACTGATGCAGTTGATGCTGCCGATCCTGCGGGCCGACTTCCTGCTGTGCGGCAGTTTCGAATATGGCGAGCGTGAGCCGCTGAGCCTGCCCATCCATGTATTCGGCGGCAAGCAGGACACGGTGCGCGCCGATCAACTGCTGGACTGGCAGCAAGACACCGCCAGCGGTTTCTCCCTCGACATGTTCGACGGTCACCACTTCTTCCTGGTGCAGCACGAGAGTTCCGTACTGCGCTGTGTGCGGCGTTACGCCGACGAACACCTGGCCCGCTGGCGCAACGACGCCGCGCGGCAGATGGCCCGGGCAACCGGCTGAACAAGCCCCCCCGGCCACACATTCCCCGATTTCCCAGTAAGCCGATTTCAGGCAGGAACCCCATGATGGACGCCTTCGAACTTCCCCGCACCCTGGTTCAGTCCCTTCAACGCCGCGCCGCGCAAACCCCGGATCGACTGGCGTTGCGCTTCCTTGCCGAGACGGCCGAACAGAGCGTTGTCCTCAGTTACCGCGACCTCGACCTGCGCGCCCGCACCATTGCCGCCGCCTTGCAGGCCGACGCCGGGCTGGGCGATCGTGCGGTGCTGCTGTTCCCCAGCGGGCCGGATTACGTCGCGGCGTTCTTTGGTTGCCTGTACGCCGGGGTCATCGCGGTGCCGGCCTATCCGCCGGAGTCCGCCCGCCGTCATCATCAGGAGCGGCTGCTGTCGATCATTGCAGACGCCGAGCCGCGGTTGCTGCTGACCACGTCCAGCCTCGGTGATTCGCTGGCGCAACTCGAAGGCGCGCCGCAGTTGCTGTGCGTCGACAGCCTCAATGCCGAAATCGCGAGCCATTGGGTTGCGCCCAACTTGCAAGACGATGACATCGCCTTCCTGCAGTACACCTCCGGCTCCACTGCGTTGCCCAAGGGCGTGCAAGTGACCCACGGCAACCTGGTGGCCAACGAGCTGCTGATTCGCCGGGGCTTCGGCATCGACCTGAACCCCGACGACGTGATCGTCAGTTGGTTGCCGCTTTACCACGACATGGGCCTGATCGGCGGGCTGCTGCAGCCGATCTTCAGCGGTGTGCCGTGCGTATTGATGTCGCCGGCGTACTTCCTTGGCCGGCCATTGCGCTGGCTCGAAGCGATCAGCGAATACGGCGGCACCATCAGCGGCGGGCCGGACTTCGCCTATCGCTTGTGCAGCGAGCGAGTCAGCGAATCGGCATTGGATCGCCTGGATTTGAGCAAGTGGCGCGTGGCGTACTCCGGCTCCGAGCCGATCCGCCTCGACACCCTCGAACGCTTCGCCGAGAAGTTCGCCGCCTGCGGTTTTACCCCGAACAATTTCTTCGCCTCCTACGGCTTGGCGGAGGCCACCTTGTTCGTTGCCGGCGGCACCCGTGGCCACGGCATCCCGGCCCTGCGCCTGGACGAACAGGCCCTGGCCGCCAACCGCGCCGAGCCCGGTCAGGGCGCGGCGATCATGAGTTGCGGCACCAGCCAGCCCGAGCACGCGGTGCTGATTGCCGACCCCGCCACCCTGGCGACGCTCCCCGACAATGCCGTCGGTGAAATCTGGGCCACCGGCCCGAGCATCGCCCACGGCTACTGGCGCAACCCTGAAGCCACCGCCAAGACTTTCGTTCAGCACGAAGGCCGTACCTGGCTGCGGACCGGCGACCTCGGGTTTATCCGCGAAGGTGAAGTGTTCATCACCGGCCGGCTGAAAGACCTGCTGATCGTGCGGGGCCACAACCTGTATCCCCAGGACATCGAGCAAGCCATCGAGCGCGAAGTGGAAGTGGTGCGCAAGGGCCGGGTCGCCGCGTTCGCGGTGAATGCCCAGGGCCTGGAAGGCATTGGCATCGCCGCCGAAATCAGCCGCAGCGTGCAGAAAATCCTGCCGCCGGAAGCACTGATCAAGGCGATTCGTCAGGCGGTGGCCGAAGCCTGCCAGGAAGCGCCGAGCGTGGTGGTGCTGCTCAACCCCGGTGGCTTGCCGAAAACGTCCAGCGGCAAGGTGCAGCGCTCGGCCTGCCGCACACGCCTGGCGGACGGCAGCCTCGACAGTTATGCGCAGTTCCCCGGCGTGCAGGCACCGGTCGGCGATGCTGTCCTGCAATCCGAACTGCAAAACCAGATTGCCGCGATCTGGTGCGAGCAATTGCAGGTGACGCAGGTCGCCGCCGACGATCACTTCTTCCTGCTGGGGGGCAACTCCATCAGCGCCACCCAGGTCGTCGCCCAGCTGCGGGAAACCCTCGGCCTGGAACTGAACCTGCGCCTGTTGTTCGAAGCGCCCATCCTGGCTGCCTTCGCCACCAGCGTCGGGCAATTGCAGCAGGACGGCGGCGTGGCCCAAGGCGCAATCCATGGGTTGTCGCGACAGGAAGACCTGCCGCAATCCCTCGCGCAGAACCGTCTGTGGATCACCTGGCAACTCGACCCGCACAGCAGCGCCTACACCATTCCCGGCGCCTTGCGGTTGCGCGGCGAGCTGGATGAAGACGCGGTGCGCTCAAGCTTCCAGCAATTGATCCAGCGCCACGAAGCCCTGCGCACGCGCTTCTTCGAGCGCGATGGCCAGGCCTTCCAGCGGGTCGACGCCAAGGCTGATTTCGATCTGCAAGTCATCGACCTCAGCGATTTGCCTGCCGCCGAGCGGGAAGCCCGTGCCAAGCAGATTCGTGAAGACGAAGCCCGCACCCAGTTCGACCTGGAGAAAGGCCCGCTGCTGTGGGTAACGCTGGTGCGCCTGGATGACGAAGACCACCAACTGCTGGTGACGATGCACCACATCATCGCGGACGGCTGGTCGCTCAACGTGTTGATCGACGAATTCTCGCGACTGTACGCCGCTGCGTCCCAGGGCCAACCCCTGGAACTGCCAGCGCTGGCCCTGCAATACGCCGACTACGGAAGTTGGCAGCGCCAGTGGCTGGCCGAAGGCGAGGGCCAGCGGCAACTGGCTTACTGGAAACAACAACTGGGCGACGAGCACCCAACCCTGAGCCTGGCCACCGATCACCCGCGTTCGGCGCAGCACCTGCGCAGTGCCTCGCGTCACAGTGTGCGTGTGAGCGCGAGCCTCGGCGAAGCCATTCGCAAGACTGCCCAAAGCCACGAATCCACGCCGTTCATGCTGTTGCTCGCGGCGTTCCAGAGCCTGCTCTATCGCTACAGCGGCCAGCGCGATATCCGCATCGGCGTGCCCAACGCCAACCGTCCGCGCCAGGAAACCCAAGGCCTGATCGGGTTCTTTATCAACACCCTCGTACTGCGCGCCGAACTGGATGCGCGCCTGCCCTTCGCCGAGTTGCTGACGGCAACCCGCACCGCAGCGCTGGGTGCCCAGGCCCATCAGGACCTGCCTTTCGAACAACTGCTGGAAGCCTTCCCCCAAGCTCGGGAACAAGGCCTGTTCCAGGTGATGTTCAACCACCAGCAACGTGACCTCGGCGCCTTGCGCCGCTTGCCGGGCCTGCTTGCCGACGAGCTGGCATGGCACAGCCGCGAAGCCAAGTTCGACCTGCAACTGCACACTGAAGAAGACCGCAACGGGCGCCTGAGCCTGTCCTTCGACTACGCCGATGAGCTGTTCGACGCCGCCACCATCGAGCGCCTGGCCGGGCACTTCATCAACCTGCTGCAAGCCATCTGCGAACAGCCGCAACAGGCCATCGGCGACCTGAAGCTGTTGCACGTCGACGAGCAGCGCCAACAACAGCAGTGGAGCGCTGCGCCGTGCACACCGGCGCAGCGCTGGCTGCCGGAACACCTCAACCAACACGTCTCGGAACGCACCGCACTGGTGTGGCAGGACGGCAGTCTGACCTTCGCGCAATTGCACACCCAGGCCAACCGCCTGGCCCATTACCTGCGGGACAAGGGCGTCGGCCCGGACGTGTGCGTGGCCATCGCCGCCGAGCGTTCGCCGCAACTGCTGATCGGCCTGCTGGCAATCATCAAGGCCGGCGGCGCCTATGTGCCGCTGGACCCGGATTATCCCGCCGAACGCCTGGGCTACATGCTCAAGGACAGCGGCGTGCAACTGCTGCTGACCCAGACTCCACTGCTGGAACAACTGCCCACGGCGCAAGGCGTGTGCGTCATCGCCATGGACAGCCTCAAGCTCGACAGTTGGCCGACCCACGCGCCGGGTTTGCACCTCAATGGCGACAACCTCGCCTACGTGATCTACACCTCCGGCTCCACCGGCCAGCCCAAGGGCGTGGGCAACACTCATGCCGCGCTGGCCGAGCGCTTGCAGTGGATGCAAGCCACCTACCAATTGGACGAAACCGATGTGCTGATGCAAAAGGCGCCCATCAGTTTCGACGTGTCGGTGTGGGAGTGTTTCTGGCCGCTGATCACCGGTTGCCGCCTGGTGCTGGCCGGCCCCGGCGAGCATCGCGATCCCCATCGCATCGCTCAGTTGGTGCAGGAGCACGGCGTGACCACCCTGCACTTTGTGCCGCCGCTGTTGCAGCTGTTTGTCGACGAACCGTTGGCTGCCGAATGCACCAGCCTGCGTCGCCTGTTCTCCGGCGGTGAAGCGCTGCCTGCCGAGTTGCGCAACCGGGTGCTGGCGCAGTTGCCGGCGGTGCAGTTGCACAATCGGTATGGCCCCACCGAAACCGCGATCAACGTGACGCACTGGCATTGCCAGGCCGAGGACGGCGAGCGTTCGCCGATTGGCCGGCCGCTGGGCAATGTGATTTGCCGGGTGCTGGATGATCAGTTCGAGCCGCTGCCGGCGGGTGTGCCGGGTGAGTTGTGCATCGGTGGCATCGGCCTGGCCCGGGGTTACCTCGGGCGTGCGGGGCTGACCGCCGAACGCTTTGTCGCCGACCCGCTGGGCGAGGCGGGCGCACGCCTGTATCGCACCGGTGACCGCGTGCGCTGGAGCACCGAGGGTGTGCTGGAATACCTCGGGCGCCTGGATCAGCAGGTCAAACTGCGTGGCTTCCGTGTCGAGCCTGAAGAAATCGAAGCCCGCCTGCTGGCTCTCGACGGCATCGCCCAAGCGGTGGTGCTGGTGCGGGAAACCGCAGCCGGTGCGCAGTTGATCGGTTACTACACCGCCAGCGAACCGTTGGATGAACAGGACGTAAAAACCGCCCTGGCCGCCGAGCTGCCGGAGTACATGGTCCCGGCGCAGTTGATGCGCCTGGACGCGATGCCCCTGAGCCCAAGCGGCAAACTGGATCGCCGCGCCTTGCCGGAACCGGTGTGGCAGGTACGTGAGCACGTCGAACCTGAAACAGCGCTGGAACAGCAAATCGCCGCGATCTGGCGTGAAGTCCTGGCGCTGCCACGCATCGGCCTGCGGGACGGCTTCTTCGCCCTTGGTGGCCATTCGTTGCTGGCGACGCAAATCATCTCCCGCACCCGCCAGGCCTGTGACGTCGAACTGCCGTTGCGCACGCTGTTCGACGCCAGCGAGCTGGGGGCTTTCGCCGAGCAGGTCCGGCTGATCCAGGCCGCCGGGCAACGTAACCAACAGCTGGCCATCGGCAAGGTCGACCGCAGCCAGCCGGTGCCACTGTCCTATTCCCAGCAGCGCATGTGGTTCCTCTGGCAGATGGAGCCCGACAGCCCGGCGTATAACGTCGGCGGCATGGCGCGCTTTCGCGGGGTGCTGGACGTGGGCCGTTTCGAGGCGGCGTTGCAGGCCTTGATCATGCGTCATGAAACCCTGCGCACGACTTTCCCGAGCATCAATGGCGTGGCGCAGCAGAAGGTTGCGGCGCAAACCGGCGTGCGCATGGATTGGCAGGATTTCTCGGCGTTCAGTGAGGCCGAGCGGCAACGGCGTGTGCAGCAACTGGCCGATCATGAAGCCCACACGCCGTTCAATCTGGAGACCGGTCCACTGCTGCGCGCCTGCCTGGTCAAGGCCGGCGAGCAGGAACATTACCTGGTGCTGACCCTGCACCATATCGTCACCGAAGGCTGGGCCATGGACATCTTTGCCCGTGAACTCAGCGCGCTGTACGAAGCGTTCATCGACGACCGCGAATCGCCACTGGCGCCACTGCCGGTGCAGTACCTCGACTACAGCGTGTGGCAGCGCCAGTGGCTGGAGTCCGGCGAACGCCAGCGCCAACTGGATTACTGGACCGCGCAACTGGGCACCGAACATCCGCTGCTGGAACTGCCGGCCGACCGTCCGCGGCCGCCGGTGCAAAGTCACCAGGGCGAGCTGTACCGTTTTGATTTGAGTGACGACCTCGCCGCCCGCGTGCGTGCCTTCAACGCCGAACGCGGCCTGACCCTGTTCATGACCATGACCGCCACCCTCGCGGTATTGCTCTACCGCTACAGCGGCCAGACTGACCTGCGCATCGGTGCGCCGGTGGCCAACCGGATTCGCCCGGAAAGCGAAGGGCTGATTGGCGCATTTCTCAACACCCAGGTGCTGCGTTGCCAGCTCAACGGGCAGATGAGTGTCGGCGAACTGTTTGACCAGGTTCGCCACACCGTGATCGAAGGCCAGTCCCATCAGGACCTGCCGTTCGACCACCTGGTGGAAGCCCTGCAACCAACCCGCAGCGCGGCGTACAACCCGCTGTTCCAGGTGATGTGCAACGTGCAGCGCTGGGAATTCCAGCAGAGCCGCACCCTGGCCGGGATGACCGTCGAATACCTGGCCAACGACGCCCGCGCCACCAAGTTCGACCTCAACCTGGAAGTCACTGACCTCGATCATCGCCTGGGTTGCTGCCTGACCTACAGCACCGACCTGTTCGACGAGCCGCGCATTGCGCGCATGGCGGCGCATTGGCAAAACCTGCTGGAAGCCTTGCTCGCCGATCCGCAACAGCGCCTGAGTGAGTTGCCGTTGCTGGAGGCTGGCGAACAGCGCGCCCTGCGAGACAGCCTCGGCATTGAGGCTGGCGAGCATCGCCTCGACCAGTGCATCCATCACCTGTTCAGCGAGCAGGCCCTGGCCCGTGCCGATGCACCGGCGTTGACCTTTGCCGGGCAGACCCTGAGCTACAGCGAACTCGACAGCCGCGCCAATCGCCTGGCCTGGATGCTCCGCGAGCGCGGCGTGGGCCCGCAGGTGCGGGTCGGCCTGGCGTTGCCGCGTTCGCTGGAGATGGTGGTTGGCCTGCTGGCAATCCTCAAGGCCGGCGGCGCCTATGTGCCGCTGGACCCGGAATACCCGCTGGACCGCCTGCACTACATGATCGAAGACAGTGGCATCGGCCTGTTGCTCAGCGATGCCGCGATGTTCGACGCATTGGGCGAACTGCCTGAGAGTGTCGGCCGCTGGTGCCTGGAAGATGACCTGCCGACCCTGGCGGACTACCCGGCAAGCGAGTTGCCTTTCATCAGCCTGCCGCAACATCAGGCCTACTTGATCTACACCTCCGGTTCCACCGGCAAGCCCAAGGGCGTGGTGGTGTCCCACGGCGAAATCGCCATGCATTGCCAGGCGGTGATCGAGCGCTTCGGCATGCGCCCGGATGACTGCGAGCTGCACTTCTATTCCATCAACTTTGACGCTGCCACCGAGCGTCTGCTGGTGCCGTTGCTCAGTGGTGCCCAGGTTGTGTTGCGGGCCCAGGGCCAGTGGGACGCGGAAGAAATCTGCGGGCTGATTCGTCGGCACCGCATCAATATCCTGGGCTTCACCCCAAGCTATGGCAGCCAGTTGGCGCAATGGCTGGCCACGCAAGACCAGACCCTGGCGGTGCGCATGTGCATCACCGGCGGTGAGGCCCTGACCGGCGAACACTTGCAGCGCATTCGCGCGGCATTCAAGCCGGCGCTGTTTTTCAACGCCTATGGCCCGACTGAAACCGTGGTGATGCCGTTGGCCAGCCTGGCCCCGGAAGTCCTGGAAGAGGGCGCCGGCAGCGTGCCGATCGGCAGCATCATCGGCGCGCGTGTGGCCTACATTCTGGATGCGGATCTGGCGCTGGTGCCGCAAGGCGCGACCGGCGAGTTGTACGTCGGCGGTGCAGGCCTTGCCCAGGGGTATCACCAGCGTCCGGGGATGACGGCGGAGCGGTTTGTCGCGGATCCGTTTGCCACGAACGGCGGTCGCCTGTATCGCACCGGTGACTTGGTGCGCCAGCGTGCCGATGGCTTGGTGGAATACCTCGGTCGTATCGACCATCAAGTGAAGATTCGCGGGTTCCGCATCGAGCTGGGGGAAATTGAAACCCGCCTGCTGGAACACCAGGCGGTGCGTGAAGCAGTGGTGTTGGCGCTGGATTCCCCGAGCGGCAAACAGTTGGTGGCCTATCTGGTCAGCGACCAAGAGCAGGGCGCGCTGCGTGAATCCCTCAAGGCGCATTTGAAAGCGCAGCTGCCGGACTACATGGTGCCCGCGCACTTGATCGTTCTCGACAGCATGCCGCTGACCGCCAACGGCAAACTCGACCGCCGCGCCTTGCCGCAGCCGGACCCCGAGGCGAATCGTCAACAGTACGTGGCGCCGCGCAACGAGCTGGAGCAAACCCTGGCGGCCATCTGGTGCGCGGTACTGAACGTGCAACAGGTAGGCCTTGACGACAACTTCTTCGAGTTGGGCGGCGACTCGATCCTGTCGATCCAGGTGGTCAGCCGGGCCCGGCAGGCAGGGATTCATTTCAGCCCGCGTGATTTGTTCCAGCACCAGACCGTGCAAACCCTGGCCGCCGTGGCGACCCGCAGCGAGCAGGTCAGCGCCGAACAAGGCGTGTTGACCGGCGCGTCCGGGCTGACGCCGATCCAGCACTGGTTCTTCGACACCGACATCCCGGAGCGCCAACACTGGAACCAGGCATTGCTGCTGGAGCCGGTTCAGGCCCTGGAACCTCATCGCCTGGAGCAAGCGTTGCTGGCGGTGCTGGAACATCATGACGCCCTGCGCCTGAGCTTCACCCAGCGCGACGCCCAATGGCACGCCGAACACTTGGCGGTGCCGGAAGGCGGCCTGCTGTTGCAAGCCCAGGTGGCGGACATGGAACAGTGCAGCGCGCTGTTCACCGACACCCAGCGCAGCCTCAACCTCGCCCATGGCCCGTTGTTGCGCGCGTTACTGGTGGACGGCCCGCAAGGCCAGCGCCGGCTGCTGATCGCGATCCATCACCTGGTGGTGGACGGCGTTTCCTGGCGGGTATTGCTGGAAGATTTGCAGACCGTGTATCGCCAGTTGAGCGACGGCCAGCCGGTCAACCTGCCGGCCAAGACCAGCGCCTTGCGCGACTGGGCGGCGCGGTTGCAGGCGTATGCCGGCAGCGAATCCCTGCGTGAGGAGCTGCACGTGTGGCAGCAACAGTTGGCCGGCCCTGCCGTTGAGTTGCCGGTGGATCGCCCACAGGGTTCGCTGCGCAATCGCGACGCCGATACCGTCAGCGTGCGCCTGGATGCCGAGCGCACCCGCCAGTTGTTGCAGCAGGCGCCAAGTGCCTACCGCACCCAGGTCAACGATTTGCTGCTGACCGCCCTGGCCCGTGTGCTGTGCCGTTGGAGTGGCCATGAATCCGCATTGATCCAGCTGGAAGGCCACGGCCGCGAACCGCTATTCGACGAGATCGACCTGACCCGCAGCGTCGGCTGGTTCACCAGCGCCTACCCGCTGCGCCTGACCCCGCTGCATATCGAAGAGGCCGCCGGGCAGGGCGCCTCGATCAAGGCGATCAAGGAGCAACTGCGCGGCGTGCCCCACAAGGGGTTGGGTTATGGCGTGCTGCGCTACCTGGCCGACGACCTGTGCCGCCAGACCATGGCCGCGTTGCCGAGCGCCAGTATCACCTTCAATTACCTCGGCCAGTTCGACCAGAGCTTTGGCGCCGACGCACTGTTCCACCCGCTGGACGAGTCCGCCGGGATCGCCCACGACCCGGACGCGCCGTTGCCCAACGCGCTGAGTGTCGACAGCCAGGTGTACGGCGGTGAGCTGGTGCTGCGCTGGACCTTCAGCCGCGAGCGTCACCACAGCCAGACCATCGCTGAACTGGCGGACGCTTACCTGGCGGAACTGCAAAGCCTGATCGAACATTGCCTCAAGGCAGACGCGGGCGGCCTTACGCCGTCGGACTTCCCGCTGGCGCACCTGACCCAGGGGCAACTCGATGCGCTGCCGGTGCCGGCCAATGCCATCGAAGACGTGTACCCGCTGACCCCGATGCAGGAAGGCTTGCTGCTGCACACCCTGCTGGAACCGGGCACCGGCCTCTACTACATGCAGGACCGCTACCGCATCAACAGCGCCCTGGACCCCGAGCGTTTCGCCCAGGCCTGGCAGGCGGTGATCGCCCGTCATGAAGCCTTGCGCGCCTCGTTCTGCTGGAACGTCGGCGAAGACATGTTGCAGGTTATCCACAAGCCCGGCAGCACGCCGATCGAGTACCTCGACTGGAGCCAGGAGCCGGAAAGCGAGCAGGAACCGCGCCTGCAAGCGTTGCTGAAAAGCGAGCGTGAAGCCGGTTTCGATCTGCTTAACCAGGCGCCCTTCCACCTGCGGCTGATCCGCGTAGGCGAAGCCCGCTACTGGTTCATGATGAGCAACCACCACATCCTGATCGATGCGTGGTGCCGCTCGCTGCTGATGAACGATTTCTTCGACATCTACATGGCCCTCGGCGAAGGTCGCGAAGCGCAACTGGCGACGCCACCGCGTTACCGCGATTACATCGCCTGGCTGCAACGCCAGAACCTCGCCGAGGCGCGCCAGTGGTGGCAGCAGAACCTGCAAGGGTTCGAGCGCACCACACCGATACCGAGCGACCGGCCGTTCCTGCGCGAGCATGCCGGCCACAGCGGCGGCATGGTGGTAGGCGACTGCTACACCCGCCTGGATGTGCGCGACGGCGCGCAATTGCGCGAGCTGGCCCAGGCTCATCAATTGACGGTGAACACCTTCGCCCAGGCGGCATGGGCCCTGGTGCTGCGGCGCTTGAGTGGCGATCGCGACGTGCTGTTCGGCGTCACCGTGGCCGGGCGCCCGGTAGAAATGCCCGAGATGCAGCGCACCGTCGGGCTGTTTATCAACAGTATCGCCTTGCGGGTCAAGCTGCCGGAGGACGATCAGCAGTGCAGCGTGCGCCAATGGTTGAGCGGCCTGCTCGACAGCAATATGCAACTGCGCGAGTACGAGTACCTGCCGCTGGTGACCATCCAGGAGCACAGCGAATTGCCGAAAGGCCAGCCGCTGTTCGACAGCCTGTTCGTGTTCGAGAACGCCCCGGTGGAAGTCTCGGTACTGGACCGTGCGCAAAGCCTGAATGCCACCTCGGATTCCGGTCGCACCCACACCAACTTCCCGCTGACGGCCGTGTGCTACCCGGGCGATGACCTGGGCTTGCACCTGTCCTACGACCAGCGTTATTTCGATGAAACCACCGTGCAAGGCATGCTCGCTGAATTCAAGCGGCTGCTGCTGGCGCTGGTGCAGGGCTTCCATGGCGACATGGCCGACTTGCCGCTGATTGGCGAGCAGGAGCGTGAGTTCCTGGTGGACGGCTGCAACCAGAGCGAGCATGAATATCCGCTGGAGCGCAGTTACATCGAGCTGTTCGAAGCCCAGGTGGCACAGCATCCACAGCGGATTGCCGCCAGTTGCCTGGATCAGCAATGGACCTACTCTGAGCTGAACCGGCGCAGTAACCGCCTGGGTCATGCGCTGATTGCCGCGGGTGTCGGGCTGGACCAACCGGTGGCGTTGCTGGCTGAACGTAATCTGGATTTGCTGGGCATGATCATCGGCAGCTTCAAGGCCGGCGCGGGTTACTTGCCGCTGGATCCGGGGCTGCCGACCCAGCGCTTGAGCCGGATCATCGACCTCAGTCGTACGCCGTTGCTGGTGTGCACCGAGGCTTGTCGGGAACAGGCGGATCTGTTGCTGGAAGAGTTTGCCTGTGGCTCGCGACCGAGGCTGCTGGTGTGGGAGGAGCTGGTGGGTTCAGAGCAGAACCCGGGCATCTACAGTGCGCCGGATAACCTGGCCTACGTGATCTACACCTCGGGCTCCACTGGCCTGCCCAAGGGCGTGATGGTCGAACAGCGCGGCATGCTCAATAACCAGTTGAGCAAGGTGCCGTATCTGCAACTGAC
The DNA here is from genome assembly GCF_037094675.1 of Pseudomonas sp. KK18. Lineage (NCBI taxonomy): Bacteria > Pseudomonadati > Pseudomonadota > Gammaproteobacteria > Pseudomonadales > Pseudomonadaceae > Pseudomonas > Pseudomonas sp. KK18. Next base: position 5,011,134 of record NZ_CP146605.1, on the reverse strand, counting down.
TGAGCACGATGTGATCGCCCAGACCGCCTCGCAAAGTTTCGATATCTCGGTGTGGCAGTTCCTCGCGGCGCCGCTGTTCGGGGCGCGGGTGGACATTGTGCCGAATACCATTGCCCATGATCCGCAAGGCTTGCTCGCTCACGTCCAGGCCCAGGGCATTACCGTGCTGGAAAGCGTGCCGTCACTGATCCAGGGCATGCTCGCCCAGGACCGCATGAGCCTGGATGGCTTGCGCTGGATGCTGCCGACGGGTGAGGCGATGCCGCCGGAACTGGCGCACCAGTGGTTGCTGCGTTATCCGCAGATTGGCCTGGTCAACGCGTATGGCCCGGCGGAATGTTCGGACGACGTGGCGTTCTTCCGCGTCGACCTGGCGTCGACCCGTGGCACTTATCTGCCGATTGGTACGCCGACCGACAATAACCGGTTGTACCTGCTGGACGGTGCGCTGGAACTGGTGCCTCAAGGCGCCGTCGGCGAGTTGTGCGTGGCCGGGACCGGCGTGGGTCGTGGTTATGTCAGCGATCCGCTGCGCACGGCGCAAGCGTTTGTGCCGAATCCATTGGGTGCGGACCGGTTGTATCGAACAGGGGATTTGGCCCGCCGTCGCAGCGACGGTGTGTTGGAGTACGTCGGGCGCATCGACCATCAGGTGAAGATTCGCGGTTACCGGATCGAGCTGGGTGAAATCGAAGCGCGCCTGCATGAGCAGCCTGAAGTGCGGGATGCGGCGGTGGGCGTGCAGGAGGGCGTCAACGGCAAGCATCTGGTGGGCTACCTGGTGGCGGCGGATGCGCAGCTCAACCCGGGTGAGCGCCTCGATCGCATCAAGCAACGCCTGCGGGCCGAGCTGCCGGAATACATGGTGCCGTTGCATTGGTTGTGGCTCGACCGGTTGCCGCTGAACGCCAACGGCAAGCTGGACCGCAAGGCCTTGCCGGCACTGGAGATCGGCCAGTTGCACAGCCAGGAATATCTGGCGCCGCGCAATGAGCTGGAGCAGACGCTGGCCGGGATCTGGGCCGAGGTGCTCAAGGTCGAGCGCGTCGGCGTGCAGGACAACTTCTTCGAACTGGGCGGGCATTCGTTGCTGGCCACGCAGATAGCTTCTCGGGTGCAGAAGACGCTGCAGCGGGATGTGCCGTTGCGGGCGATGTTCGAGTGCAGCACGGTGGAGGCGTTGGCGGGGTATATCGACGGGCTGGCGGCGAATGAGATCAGCGCCGAGAAGGTGGATCGGTTGAGTGATTTGATGGCGGAGCTGGAGGGTTTTTAACTCGGATCGCAACGCGCCACTCGTCGGGTGGTGCGGTTTTTAAGGTTCGAACTGTGAATTCTGACAGTAGGCAAGGGGGGCATTTCGGCGTGTGATGGGCAACACCATCACTCGTTGAAATGGAGTTCTATCATGCCCAAGTCATCACCGTTGACCCTTGATCTGCCCAAGCCACAGTTGATCGAGGCCGAGGGAGAGCCCCGGGTTGACCCGCTCCAGTTGCTGGAGGGGGCTACTGTCCGGGTGTTCTACGAAGGGATGCTCAGCACCGACAGTATTGTGTTGCGCTGGGAGTCGACACCGGGGGAATACGCGCCGATTGCCTCCCTGGATGGCGTCGAAGCAGGCTCAGTCGAGTTCCACGTACCCCCGTATTACGTAGGGCTGCGCATTGATAACTTCGCGCTGTTTTCCTATGTCGTTACCCGCGATGGCGAGGAACATCCTTCCCCCGTTGCCGACGTGTTCATCAAGCTGCCGTCCAATTTGCCGCAACTGCAGATCTTTCAAGCCTCAGGCGGTGTTCTGGACCTGTCCTTGTTGTGCGGTGAAGACCCGGTTCTGCATGTCGACGCCTGGCCGTTCATCGACCCGGTTCAAGTGGCTCAGGTCTATATCGGGGGGATTTACCCTGATGGGTCCAAGGCCAGTCTCTACCCTTATGAAGATGCACCGGTAACAGAGGAGGACGTGCGCCACGGTTGGACCCGAAAGTTGTCCCGTGCCGAGCTGGCCACGCTCAAGCATGACAGTGAGCTTTATATTGCGTTCTACGTTGAGTTTTTGCCGCGTGCGGGTTCCAGGCCGGTGTATCGGCTGATTTCTGGTTTGGTGTTGACGTTGCTCATCGAGCCTCATTTGGATCTCGTAGCGCCCACGGTGGTGGAAGCCACGCAAATCACACCTGAAAATCTCGTATTGAATCCGGTCAATACCCAGGACGGTGCGACCATCCGGGTCAGCTATGAGCATATGTGCCCTTGCGACTGGGTTTGCGCCTTCTGGGAAGGGACTGCCGGGGCAGGCACTCCGGTACTCGAGTGCAAGCAGGCCGACAATCGGGACGTTGTTGATTTTAATGTGCCGGCGTCAGCCATCAGCGCCAATTTCAATAAGCAGGTGTCGGTCCGCTACACCGTCCGACGGGAAGGGCAAACCTGGTCGGCGCTGCCGCGACCGGTAAAAATCCTGAATATCTCCGGCCTGCCCAAGCCGCAGGTGGAACAGGCCACGGGCAGTACGCTGGACCTCAATACGTTCCAGGGGGACGCGCAACTGACGGTGGCGCCCTATGCCTACGGCGCCTTGGGGCAGCCCTGCTGGATGTGGGTAACCGGTGAGCGGGAAGATGGCGCGCCTTATCGCTTCGATGTGCTGGATGGCGAGCCGCTCTCCGAGCAATGGCTGCAGGAGGGCGTCAGTACGCTGCTGTCCCGGCGCGACCTGCAAAAACTGGCCGATTGCAGCCGCTTTGACGTGCATTTTGCGGTGAACTTCGATGGCCGGTCCGACAGGGCCAGCGCCGAGCCGTTTCCTGTGCTGCGCCTGGATATTCATCAGGAAGACCTGGTACTGAAACCCTTGACCATTCGGGAGGCCGTGGGCTCGCAGTTGACGGTATGGAATGGCCGTGATGGCGTGACGGCACGGGTGGAATATGACCACATCAGTGCTCATGACGAGATCAGCGTGTGTTGGACACAATCGGACGGTAGTTGCCTGCCGTTGCCACCCAAGCCGGGTAACACTGATCCGAAGTACGTTGACTTCACCATTCCCCGCGAGGCTGTAATCGCTGGAAGCGGCAAAACAGTGCCCGTCAGTTACAGCGTCGCGAGCGCATGCAAGCACGTCACGTCAGCTGACCTGGAGCTACAGATCAGTGTCCCGCAGCGCTTGCCTGCGCCAGAGGTGCCGCAGGCCACTCAATTGCCCGGTGGCCAGGGGACACTGGACTTGCGCACCTTTACCGGGGATGCCGAGATTACGCTGCAAGCCTGGTGGTTCATCCTGGCGGGGCAAAAGGGCTGGCTGGAATGTACGGGAACCTTGCTCGACGGGTCGTCCCATACCCTCAAGCTGCTGGTCAATGAGCCGATCACGCAAGAGCAGGCAAACCATGGGTTGTCGCACGTTCTGCCTCGTGAGGAACTGGAAAAGTTTCGCCACAGGTCCGTATTGAACATCGTGTTCAAGGTTACGGCGGACGGCAGCTCCCATGTGAGCGAAGCAATTGTGTTCCCTGTGCTGATGTTGCTGTTGCGCAAGCAGTACAGAGACCTGACGGATTTCAACGATCAGACCTTGGGTTTATGGACCGTAGGGTCAGGCGCACCCGATGCCAGGGATATCAGCATTGAATATATGGGGACGGGACCTGACGGCAAGCCCGATTACGCAGTCAGGAATTTCACATACACCAATAACAGTTTCGGCCCGATCCTGCAGCGGCGCTTCTTGGATTTGGAGAGCGGTTTTACTTATCGGTTTTCCGTACGGATTCGACGGTACAGCGTTGCGTTCGCGACGCCCAAGTTATCGTTGCGCAAAGACTCCATTCAACAAACACCGGTGGAAGAGTTGGTTGACCTGAACTGGCACACACTGAGCTTCACCTTTACGCCAACCATCGCTCCCGTGCTGCTGGAAATCTATAGCCATGAAGGCGCTACGAGCGGCAACGATTGGTACATGGATGATTTCCTGGTCGAGGGGATTTAATCCGCGCTGAAAAGACAATGCCCGCTTCGATGCGGGCATTGTCTTTTCAGGCTAGGGCTGATTATTTCGGACCGAGAATCTTCACCAGCTTATCCGGCGACGGCGCTCCTTGCTGTTCGCCCTTGTCATCCAGATAGAAAATCACTCGTGCCACGACGTGCCACTCGTCGTGCGGCGTGGTTTTTGAGGTTGGAACTGTGAATTCTGACAGTAGATTCGGTTTCTTTTTCAGCATTTGATAAGGGCTCGCCAGTCGGACTGGTTTCAGTCCGTCATGAGGCGCTCTTCTCATGGAAAAGGAGTTTAGGTATGCCTGCCAAATCTGCAACCGCCATCGTTCCTGAGGTTACATTGGTTCAAGCTGTGGGACGAAGGCTGGATCCGCTTGATGCGATCGACGGCGCAACGCTTCGAGTTTGTTATGAAGGAATGAGTGAGGATGACCTCATTCGGGTGTTCTGGAAGAGCTTGCCAGGGGAAGAATATGCGCCTGAGCCCCTGCATGGTGTGACAGAGGGGTGTGTGGATTTTCATATCCCGCCCTATTACGTCGGGCTGCGTATCAATCGCTTTGCGCTGTTTCGTTGTGTGGTTACCCATAATGGCGAGGAGTTTTCCAGCAGTGAGAGCGATATTTATGTGACATTGCCGTTCAACGATCTTCCCCATCCTGACGTGCCTCAGGCGGTCGATGGGGTGTTGGACCTTACAGTATTGTGTGGGCAAGACCCGCAGGTGTATGTGACGCCTTGGGTGTTTATTGATCCGATTCAGTTCGTTTGGCTGGACCTCCATGGCACCCTGGCGGACGGGAGCGCCTTTACGCTTCGCCTGGTCAATCACGAGCAGGTGACAGAAGCCGAGGTGCATGAGGGATGGCGCAGAGCTTTACCCTTGGACAAACTGCGGGGGCTTAAACAGGGCAGTCAACTGACCCTGGTATTTATCGTGGCCTTTAACGGTCCGGAGGATGATGCATCCAGACTTTTTCCGAGTACCACATTGACGGTGCTCACTGAACCCCATTTGAATCTCGTGGCACCTACGCTGGTTGAAGCGACGCTGATTTCGCCTGAACACTATGCACTCAATCCGGTCAATGCCCAGGAGGGGGCTACCATCAGGGTCAGTTATGAGCAGATGTGCCCATGCGACTGGGTGTGTGCCTATTGGGAGGGCACGCCCGGGGCGGGTAGCCCGCAGCTGGAATGTAAAAATGCTGGCGATGAGGCGTTTGTGGAATTTCACGTGCCACCCTCGGCTATCAGCGCCAATTTCAATGAACAGGTCACGGTCCATTACACGGTCCAGCGGGAAGGTCAGACGTGGCCATCGCCTGAACGCCATGTGCAAATTCTCAATGTCAGCGAGTTGCCTGCACCGCAGGTTCTCCAGGCCACAGGCCATGTACTGGACCTCAATACCTTCCACGGTGACGCACAAGCCCTGGTGATTCCTTTCCCTTATCGTGCCTTGGGCCAGCCTTGCTGGTTATGGGCCACCGGTGAATTGGACGATGGCACGCCTTACCATTTTGATGTGCTGGAGGGGGAGCCGCTGGCCGAGGAGTGGTTGCACGACGGCGTCAGTGCGGTGCTGTCGCGGCATGAGCTGCAAAAACTGGCGGATTGCAGTGGGTTGAGCGTGCACTTTGCGGTGAACTTCAATGGCCAGGTTGATCTGGCCAGCGCTGAACGGTTCCCGGTGTTGCACTTGGAGCTTGAACAGGAAGCGCTGGTGCTCGACGCACCAAGGGTGCTGGAGGCAGTCGGCCAGGACCTGACGATTTGGAACGGTCGGGACGGTGTGACGGTGCGTGTGGAGTATGCACACATCAGCTCGGGGCAAATGATCAGCCTGGACTGGATTCGGTCGGACGGTACCCGCTTGCCGTTGGCGCCGGAGCCCGGCAACGGCGACCCGGGTTATGTGGATTTCCCAATCCCCCGTGAAGCGGTGATTCAAGGCGCCGGTAAAACGATCCAGATTAACTACACCGTCACCAGTGCCTGCAAGCGGGCACCCTCCAAAACGCTCAATTTGCGCATCAGTGTACCGGTGCGGCTGCCGGTGCCGGTAGTGCCCGAGGCCACGCCACCTGCGACCCAAAGCGGTATTCTGGACCTGCGGACATTCGCGGGAGATGCCCATATTACTGTGGAAAAATGGTGGTTTATCCTGGCGGGGCAGAGAGGTTGGCTACAAGTAGACGGCACAAGGGAAGATGGGAGCGCCTATGTCATCAGGGTGATGATGGCCGAACTGATTACCGAGGGGGATGTTGAGAACGGCCTGAGACGGGTTCTCCTGCGCTCCGAGTTGGAGCAGTTGCGTAACCTTACACCGTTGGTCGTGACATTCGGCTGCACGCCGGATGGCAGTCCCAGCCCGGGTCAGGAGATCGTCTTCCCAGTACTGAGTTTGGTTTTTACCAAGCCTATGAAAGATGTAACTGACTTTAACCCGAACCAGAAAGGCTGGAATAACTGGCAAAGAGGGGCGGGAGCAGCATCTCAGGGTGACCTGGTACTTAAAACCGGGGCAGTGCCGGGAGCAGCGTCGGGGTATTACTTGTTTGATTGGGGGAATACGTACACCAGTAACCCCGTTACACAGCGCGAAAAGCTTTTCAAACTCTACACTCAACTGCAGTCAGGCCGTATTTACAGGTTCAGTGCTTGGATACGTGACAATAGCGGCTCACCTCCAAAGCCTTCTATGGTGTTGGTGGCAAACGGGGCCGATATTACTTCGATCACCTCTCCTGGGTTGTCTTGGCAGTTGCTCCAAGGAACCTTTACTGCCACTTCAACGACAAGGCTCAGCGTTGATAATCGTCAGATGGGGAACCCCGGCAATGACTTCGATGTGACGTTACTGGTTGTGGAGGAGGTTTGATCTGCTTGGAATTGGTCGCTTGAAGGATACAGGCCTCCGGCTTTTGGGAGGCCTTTTCCAACAGTCTGCTTATTTCGGACCGAGAATTTTCACCAGCTTATCCGGCGACGGCGCTCCTTGCTGTTGCTGCAATCCACCCTTGTCATCCAGATAGAAAATTGCCGGCGTGGCCGACAACTCCAGCTCGTCCATCAGCTTCATATTCGAATCAAGCTTGGCCTGGATATCCGCCGGGATCTTTTCCAGCGCCTGCAACTTGCTGCCTTTACCGGCCGACTCATGGGCTTCCAAGGCCTGTTGCGGGTCCTTGGCGGCAAACAGCGCGGCCGACTTGCCCGGGCTGTCTTCACGGATAATCCCCACCATGATGTGCCGCAACTGCACCTTGCCCGACTTCACCCACGGCCGTGCCTGTTCCCAGAACATATTGCAGTACGGGCAGTTCGGGTCGCTGAACAGGTACACGATGCGCGGCGCGTCCTTGTTGCCGTCCTGGATCCAGTTGCTGTGTTCCATCTTGGCCCAGACTTCCTTGGCCATCGGCGCATACACCAGTTTCTCCAGCGGCGCGGTGCTCAGGTCATTGCCATCGGCGTCGTACAGGTTGCCGGCAATCACGCTTTTGCCATCGGCAGTCAGGTACAGCGCCATGCCACGGTTCTGGTATTGCGCCGCGTAACCTGTGAGGCCGCTGGGCGCATCGAACTTGCCGATGATCTTGGCACCCTTGGCCTCGATGTTCTTGATCGGCGCCGGCCAGTCTTCGGCGTGGACCAGGCTGGCGGCCAGGGTCAGGGGCAGGAGTGTCAGCAGGTGGCGGAGGCGGAGCATGGCGAATTCCTTGTGGTGGCCGGCAAGGCCGGTTTGGCGGGGGTCGGCTCGAAGCGCTCCATGGCGCGGGCCAGGCTGGCCTGTGAGAGTTCGCCCAGGTGGCTGTTGATCAGGCGACCATCAGGTTGGTAGAAGAGGGTGGTGGGCAAGGCCATGGAGCCGACGGCCTGGCCGAGGCGGCCGCTGGCGTCGAACAGCACGTTGTCCAGGTTCAGGCCCTGGGTCGCCAGATAGGTGGCGACGCTTTGCATGCTTTCGGCCTGGTTGACGAACAGGAAGGTCACGTCCGGGCGCTGGCGCTGGGCACTTTCCAGTACCGGCATTTCGCGCCGGCACGGCGGGCACCAGGTGGCCCACAGGTTGATCACCAGCGGGCCGCCCTTGTAGTCGGCCAGTTGCACGGTTTCGCCATTGGCGTTGCGCAGGGCAATGTCCGGCAGGTGCGTGCCTTTTTCGTAGAGGGTCAGGGACAGGCTGGTCAAGGCCCAGAACGCCAGGCCGGTGATCACGCCGGCGCTCAGCGGCTTGCGCAGCAGCGGGCGGCGCCAGCCGTAGATCAGCGCGCCGATGATCAGCACGATCACGCCGGGCCAGGCGAGAAAACCGCCGTCGCGCAGGTCGACGATTTGCAGCGGGTCATTCTGGTAGTACGACCAGTACATCAATACGAAGCTGACGCGTGCGGCGAGCATACCCAGCAGAAACAGGGTGAACAGCACCGACTCGGGGTTCTCGCCGCCGCGCTTGGCCACCCGCCAGCCCACCAGGGTGGCGAGGATCAACGCCGTGATCAGCAGCAAGTGATTCAGGGCGATGGCGAAGGTGCCGATGGTCAGTGTCAGCATCAGAGGGCTTCCCGGGCTTGGGTCCAGCGTTGCAGGAAGGCGGCGGCGTCGACTTCGCCGGTGATGCGCTGGGCGCGGCGCTCTTCACCGTCGGGGCCGATCCAGACGAAGCTCGGCGGGCCGGGGACCTTGTAGCGGCCCAGCAGCTCGCGGCTGGCGGCGTTGTCGGCGGTGACGTCGAGGCGCAGCAGGCGCACATCCTTGAGGGCGTCCAGTACCTCGGGTTTGCCGAACACCTGTTTTTCCATGATCTTGCACGACACGCACCAGTCGGCGTAGTAGTCCACCAGTACCCATTGGCCCTGGGCCTTGGCACTGTCGAGCTGGCTTTGCAGCACGGCCGGGTCGTTGATGGTCATGAAGGCTTCGTGGGCGCTGGGAGCGCCAGCTGCCCGCGAGCCGCTGTAGACCTTCAGCGGTTGCCACAGGTCGTCGCTGCCGCCGGCCGCGCCGATCACCAATACGCTGCCCCAGAGGCCCAGCACCAGCGAACCGGCACCGAACAGCATGGCGGTACGCCCGAAATCGTGGGCCAGGCGCCAGCCGCAGTAGGCCATGACCAGCGCCAGCACACCCCACAAGCCGAGCCACAGGGTTTCACCGACCACCGGGCGAATCATCAGCACGGCGGTGGCGAGGAACAGGAAGCCGAAGATGCCCTTGAGGATATTCATCCAGGTGCCAGGCTTGGGCAGGAAGCGGTTACCCACGGTCACCAGCAGCAACAGCGGCACGCCGATGCCGATGCCCATGGCAAACAGGATCAAGCCGCCGTGCAAGGCGTTGCCGCTTTGGGCGATGTACAACAGCGCGCCGGCCAGGGGCGCGGTCATGCACGGGCCCACCAGCAAGCCGGACAAGGCGCCGAGCACGCCGGCACCTACCAGGCTGCCGCCGCTTTGGTTACGGCTGACGTTGTCCAGGCGGTCGCGCAGGAAGGCCGGCAGTTGCAGTTCAAAGAAGCCGAACATCGGCAGGGCGAGAATCACAAACAACGCAGCGAAGCTGCCGAGGATCCACGGGGTTTGCAGCAGGGCGGCGAGGTTGCCGCCGAGCAGCGCAGCCAATACACCGAGCGCGGCATACACCAGCGCCATGCACACCACGTAGCTGGCGGCCAGGGCAAAGCCGCGCCGTGGGCTGGCGCCGCTGCCGACCACAAGGCCGGCGAGGATCGGCAGCATCGGCAAGGAACACGGGGCGAAGGCCAGCAGCAGGCCCAGGCCGAAGAACACCAGCAGGCTCCAGCCCAGGCTGCGTTGTTGCAGGCCGCTGGCCAGGCTTTGGTCCTGGGCCTGGCCGGTGGCGGCGACGGCAGGGTTGCCGCCCAGGTCCACGGTGATCGATTGCGGCGGGTAGCACAGGCCGGCATCGGCGCAGCCTTGCCAGCCGAGCTTGACCTGGCCGGTGGCGCCAGCGGGAATCTTCACTTCCAGGCCCTGGCGATAGACTTGCTGCTCGCCGAAGAACTCGTCGCTGTGGGCTTCGCCCTGGGGCAACGTCGGCTTTTCAGCCAGGCCATCGAATTTCATGCGTTGCTGGTACAGGTAGTAACCGTCGGCAATCTGCCAATACAACTGGGTTTCGCCGGAGGCCAGACGCTCGGAGGTAAAGGTGAAGGCTTTGCCCACCGGGAGGAAGTCGGGTTTGGTCTCGAATGGATTGTTGCCAGGCGCGGCCTGGGCGAATCCAGCAAACACTACCAGCAGAAAGATAAACAGATGCCGCATGATCAAGCCTTAGTTCGAAGCAAGTGGGACACACAATGTGTGGCGTTGATTAACCGATGATTAACCGGGCTATCCTAGAAAGAAGCGATTATCCGGGATTCTTGGCGTTGGCGGCATAATGCACGCTTAATCCACTGCCTTTTTAATCACCCTCACATTTTGCAAAGGGTTCACCATGCACGTACTGGTCTGTGAAGACGACGAGCTGATCGCCAGCGGCATTGTTGCCGGGCTCAGCGCCCAGGGCCTGACGGTCGAGCGCGTCGGCACGGCTGCGGCTGCCCGGGCGATGCTCAAGGTGGCGGAATTCGACGTGATGGTACTCGACCTCGGCCTGCCGGATGAAGACGGCTTGAAGCTGTTGCAGCAACTGCGCAGCCAGGGCCTGGAGATTCCAGTGCTGATCCTGACCGCACGGGATTCGGTGACCAACCGCGTCGACGGCCTGCAGGCCGGTGCCGACGACTACCTGCTCAAGCCCTTCGACCTGCGCGAACTCGCCGCACGCCTGCACACCCTGTTGCGCCGGGTAGCCGGCCGCAGCGTCAACCTGATCGAGCACGGGCGCCTGACCTACAACCCCAGCAGCCGCGAAACGTTGCTGGGCGGTGAGTCGGTGGACCTGTCCCGCCGCGAGCAGGCGCTGTTGCAGGCCCTGTTGCAGAACCGCGGCCGGGTGCTCTCCAGCGAGCAGCTCAAGGACAGCGTCTACGGCCTGAACGATGAACTGGAAAGCAACGCCCTCAACGTGCACATCCACCACCTGCGGCGCAAACTCGGCAATGGCATCGTCGAAACCGTGCGCGGCCTGGGCTATCGCCTGGGCCCGGCTGACGGTGGAGAGGACGCTTCGTGATGAGCCTGCGCCTGCGGCTGACCTTCAAGCTCGGCGCAGCTTTCGTGCTGATCTGGGTCCTGGCCGCCGCGTGGATGCTCAACGACCTGCGCAACCAGATGATGTTTTCCCTCGACCAGCGCCTGGTGGCGTCGGCACGCATGGTGGCGGGCCTGATGGAGCAGATGCCCGGCCTTTCCAGCACGGGGGAGGGCGCGCACTTCAGCGCCGAACAATTGAACGTGCCAGGCGGTATGGCGTGCCAGGTCAGTTCCTTGCGCGGCGTGGTTTTGGCCCGCAGCCACACCACGCCGGACCAGGGCCTGGAGTCGCGCAAGAGCGGCTTTCGCGACCAGATGATTGATGGCGTGGGCTGGCGCAGCTTTACCCTGTCCCGTGGCGATTTGTTTATCACCACCGCCGACCGGCAGGTGGAGCGTGAAGCGTTGAACCTGTCGATCCTGCTGGCCGCCTCGGTGCCGGTGGGCGTGGCATTGTTGGGCTGCCTGTGCCTGTTGTGGCTGGGGATCGGCCAGAGCCTGTTGCCGCTCAACCGCATGCGTGACGCCTTGATGCGCCGCAGTGCCGACTCCCTCGAACCGTTGCAGATCAGCCCGCTGCCCAGCGAACTCAAGCCACTGCTCGACACCCAGAACCAGTTGCTGCAACGCATCGCCAAGACCATCGAACGCGAACGCCGCTTGACCGGTGACGCGGCCCACGAACTGCGCAGCCCGTTGACTGCGATCAAGACCCACCTGCAAGTGGCGCGCATGACCGAAGGCGCCGCCCGTGACCAGTCCCTGGCCCACGCTGAAGAGGGCGCCGACCGCTTGCACCGCACCCTTGAGCAGTTGCTGCTGCTGGCGCGGGTCGAAGGCAGCCTGTCGTTTGATGACGGCCTGCAATCGAGTGCCGAGCAAGTTGCGCAACTGGCGATCCAGGATGCCAACGGCGGCGACAATCAGCGTATTGACCTGATCCTGGCAGACGGTTTGTCCGAAAAACCTTTGGAAATGCCGGTGGGCCTGGCCGTCGCGGCCCTGCGCAACCTGCTGGACAACGCGTTGCGCCACACCCCGGCCGATACCCGGGTGGAGCTGAGTGTGTCCAGCGCTGGCGACAATGTGGTGTTCCGGGTGCGTGACCATGGCGCGCCGATTTCCAGCGAAGACTTGCAACACTTGACCCAGCGCTTCTGGCGCAACGGCAACAGCCCGGGTTGCGGCCTGGGGTTGGCGATCGTCCAGGCCATCGTGCAGCGCTGCTCGTGCTCCCTGAAATTCGACAGCCAGGCCGATGGCATGCGCGTCGACCTGGGCATGCCGTTGCGGCGCTGAAACCTTCTTTTCACAGCACACATAGCTACCGCCATCCTCAAGCGCAACGCTTCAGGATGGCGGTCATTTTTTTGTGTTTGAACCGGCTGAATGACTCGGCCTGTGTTGAAAAGGACAGCCCCTATGTTGGTTATCGATTCCACGTATCCCGCAAACGACTTCAATGAGCGCAATGGCCAGGCCGTGCGCCAGGTGATTGTGCATTACACCGCCGCGCCCTTTGCCTCGTCATTGCGTGCACTGACCCGCGACGGTTTCAGTGCCCACTACCTGTTGGCCGACCCCCATGACGCCAGCTACCGCGCCGCCGGCTATGACGAGTTGCGGGTATTTCGCCTGGTGGACGAAGCGCAACGCGCCTGGCACGCCGGCACCAGCTACTGGGCCGGGCGCGATAACCTCAACAGCCGCTCCATCGGCATTGAAATCGTCAACCAGGCCCGGGATGACGCCGGTGTCTTGACCTTCCCGGCCTATGGCGCAGAGCAGATTGACGTGTTGATCGCCTTGATTCGTGACATTCAGGTGCGTTACCCGGTGATCGGTCCTACCGACATCCTCGGGCATTCCGACATTGCCTATTGGCGCAAGAGCGACCCCGGCCCCCGCTTGCCATGGCGCTGCCTGTTCGAGGCGGGCGTGGGGGCCTGGTATGAAGAGGTGGCCAAGATGGCCTATCAACGTCGGTTCGACATCGGCCTGCCGCCAGAGGTTGAGGTGGAGCGGGCGTTCCAGCGCTACGGTTATGCCCCGGCGAAAAATCGCCTGGGTTTCCAGCAACGTGTCCGTGCGTTCCAGATGCATTTTCGGCCCTCTGACTACAGTGGGCGGCTGGATGCGCAGACCTGCGCGATCCTGTATGCGTTGAATGAAAAATACACCGGGGTGGCCGGGTAAATCCGCTAAAGCTGTTTTTAACGACCACAGGTGTAAATCCTCCCTTCGCTGATGCGTTTCCAGAACAGGAAATCCGTGCGCGGCCCTTGGGCCTGGCGCCAACGGGTGGGCAGTTTGGTCACCATCATCAGCGTATTGAGGGATCGAGAGATGTCAGTCGCTACCAGCCGTATCGAAGAGACCCAGGCGGTCCCTGCGGAAACGCTTTACCAGTTCGATGAAACCCCGCTGCTGGCCCGCCAGCGCCAGCAGGAATCCAATGCCCGCAGCTACCCACGGCGCATTCCCCTGGCGCTCAAGCGCGCCCGAGGGATCTATGTCGAGGACGTCGAAGGCCGCAGCTTTATCGATTGCCTGGCCGGTGCCGGCACCCTGGCGCTGGGGCACAACCACCCGGTGGTGATCGATGCCATTCGCCAGGTGCTGAGCGATGAATTGCCGTTGCACACCCTGGACCTGACCACGCCGGTCAAGGACCAATTCGTGCAGGACCTGTTCGGCCTGCTGCCGCCGGCGCTGGCGCAGGAAGCCAAGATCCAGTTCTGCGGCCCCACCGGCACCGATGCGGTGGAGGCCGCGCTGAAACTGGTGCGCACCGCCACCGGGCGGAGCACGGTGTTGTCATTCCAGGGCGGTTATCACGGCATGAGCCAGGGCGCCCTGAGCCTGATGGGCAGCCTGGGGCCGAAGAAGCCACTGGGCGCGTTGCTCGGCAATGGCGTGCAATTCCTGCCATTCCCGTACGACTACCGTTGCCCGTTCGGGCTGGGCGGCGCGGAAGGGGTGAAGGTCAACCTGCATTATCTGGAAAACCTGCTCAACGATCCCGAGGCCGGTGTATTGCTGCCGGCGGCGGTGATCGTCGAGGTGGTGCAAGGCGAGGGCGGTGTGATCCCGGCTGATCTCGACTGGCTGCGCGGCCTGCGGCGCATTACCGAGCAGGCTGGTGTGGCGCTGATCGTTGACGAAATCCAGAGCGGCTTTGGTCGCACCGGCAAGATGTTTGCCTTCGAACATGCCGGCATTGTCCCGGACGTGGTCGTGCTGTCCAAGGCCATCGGCGGCAGCCTGCCACTGGCGGTGGTGGTGTATCGCGACTGGCTCGACACCTGGTTGCCGGGCGCCCATGCCGGGACCTTCCGTGGCAATCAGATGGCCATGGCGGCCGGCTCGGCGGTGATGCGTTACCTCAAGGACCACGACATTCCCGCCCACGCGGCCGCCATGGGCGAGCGCCTCGGCGAACACCTGCGCATCCTGCAGCGCGACTTCCCGCAGTTGGGAGACATTCGTGGCCGTGGGCTGATGCTCGGTGTGGAACTGGTGGACCCCGCCGGTGCGCCTGATGCCCAGGGCCACCCGCCGGTGCATCGCCAACTGGCGCCGCTGGTGCAGCGTGAATGCCTCAAGCGCGGGTTGATTCTCGAACTGGGCGGGCGACACGGCAGCGTCGTGCGTTTCCTGCCGCCGCTGGTGATTACTGCCGCAGAAATCGACCGTGTGGCCGAGATTTTTGGTCGCGCCCTGGCGGCGTCAGTCACCAGCCTCTAATTTTTTATCGGGCTGGCACGTTCCTTCTTACATCAGCTGTGCGTGGTGCGCAGCCAGCCTTACCCCGACGGAGAACAGCAATGACCTCAGTATTCGACCGCGAAGACATCCTGTTTCAGGTAGTGGTCAACCATGAAGAGCAATATTCCATCTGGCCCGACTACAAGGCCGTGCCGGAAGGCTGGCGCACCGTGGGCAAGAGCGGGATGAAGAAAGAGTGCCTGGCCTACATCGAAGAAGTGTGGACCGACATGCGTCCGCTGAGCCTGCGCCAGAAGATGGATAGCCAGGCACTTGCCGGCTGACCCGGACCTCGGGCATAACACCGACTCAAATGTGGGAGCGGGCTTGCTCGCGAAGGCGTTGTTTCAGTCACCGTATGTGTTGACTGTCACACCGCATTCGCGAGCAAGCCCGCTCCCACATTTACTGTGTTTCGCCGGTGAGAGGCGCGTTACAGCGCCTTGATCACCTGATCCACATTGCCTTCCAGTTCCGCCACCGGGTCGGCGCCATCGGTGCCCAGCACCAGCAACTTCGCCCCGCCCGCCGTGACCGCCGCCTGTACCGCATCGCTTGGCTTGCGGTGATGCAGCACCACGGCCACCTCATTCTCCTTCAAGCCTTCGCTCAGTTGCTGCAACGCCTCGGGTGTCCACTCGGTATCCGCCCTTGCATCGGTGCTGACCAGCTCCAGGTTCAAGCCACTGACGAGATAACCAAAGTGATCGCTCAAGCTGGCCACCGTCAGGTTATCGGCCTTGGCCAGTCGCGCTTCGCTGTCGGCGGTGAGCTTGAGCAGGCGTTGCTTGAGCGCGGCCAGGTTGGCTTCGATCTGCGGCTTGGCCTCGGGCGCCAGACGGCTCAGGTCGGCGGCCATCACATCGGCCATACGCCCCATGTTGTTGATGGCTTGCCACGGCTGGCTGTTCAGGCCGTCGGTGGCGCCCGGCTGCACGGCAATCCCCGGCAAGCCGCCGTCCACCGGGCGCGCGGCGTCGACTTCGACGATGCGGATATTGCTGCGCCGGGCCACCGGGTACAGCGGGTCGTCGGGCCACAGCGAGCGCAGGCCGATGGCTGCATCGGCGTCCAGCGCCAGGGTGTTCAGCGCCTGCGCACCGCGCCCTGTGAAATAGGCGACTTGCCGCGAGCCGGGCAGGTTGGCCGGTGCCGCGCGCTCAAGCTGTACGTCAGTGCCTTTGAGCAACACCTGCGCCAAGCCATAGGTGATCGGCAAGGCGGCGAGGACTTTTACCGGTTTTGTCGCCTTGGCCTGGTTCAAGGCAACATGGCCAACGCCTTGGTTGGCGGTGATCTGTAGCGGCTTGACGCCGTCGGCGGCGAATGCCGGTGTGGCAATGGCCAGGGCCAGAAGCAGTGGTCGAAACATCGGGCGCATTATCCAAGATTCCCTTTCAGGCTGGGGACCGTGCCGCGGGCGATGGCGGCGAGGGCGAAGGCGATACCGGCTACCAGGATGATCGCGGCACCGGACGGAATCGGCAGGTCGAAGATGATCGGCAGCAGGATCCCGCACAGGGTGCTGACGGTGGCGATCACCACCGAGATCCAGAAGAAGCCCTTGAGCGACTGGCTCAACAGGCGTGCGGCGGCCGCCGGAATCACCAGCAACGCACCCACCAGGATCGCGCCGATGACCTTGACCGCCGCCACGGTGATCAGGGTCACCAGGATCACGAACAGGTAGTCCAGGGTCTTCACCGCCACCCCGCGCACCGCCGCCAACTGCGGGTTGAAGCTGGCGAGCATGATGCGGTTGTACAGCGGCAGGGCCAGGGCCATCACCAATGCGCCGACAATCGCCAGCACCAGCAGGTCATTGCCGTTGACGGTCAGCACCGAGCCGAACAGCACGTTTTCGAGAATGTGCACGTTGATCTTGCCCGCCAGAATCAGCAGCAGGCTCGCGCCCAGGGCCAGGGACACCGAGAGGAATACGCCGATCAGCGTGTCCGGCGCCAGGCCGGTGCGGTTGCGCAGGTAGTTGAGCAGGATCCCGAACAGCAGGCAGTAGCCGAACAGGCTGCCGTAAGGCCCGGTGTAGGGTTCCCCCAGCAGAATGCCCACGGCCACGCCGGTCAGTGCGGCATGGCCCACGGCTTCGGAAAAGAACGCAAAGCGCTTGACCACCACCAGGGTGCCCAAACCGCCCAGCACCGGGCCGATCAGCAGGCCGGCGAGCAGGGCGTTGACTACAAATCCATAGGCCAGCGCTTCCGGCAGATACCCGGAAGACGCCCAGCCCTGGACCATCAGGCGAAAGGCTTCATAGCTCATAAGGCCGGGCTCCGTGGGTGGGTGGAGAACAGGGTCAGCAGGCGGTCCGGGGTCAGTGCTTCTTTCGGCGTGGCGTCGAACAGCACGCGGCGGTTCAGGCCGGTGACGCGATCGGCCAGGCGGCCGACGGCTTCCAGGTCGTGTTCGATCCACAGCACGGTGATCCCGGCCTGGCGCCAGTCGTTCAGCAGCCGCTCGAACACCTGGATCCCGGCTTCGTCCAGCGCCGACATCGGTTCGTCCAGCACCAGCAATTGCGGTGCCGGGATCAAGCCCTGGGCCAACAGCACCCGCTGGCGTTCACCGCCAGACAGCGCACCCATGCGCCGCTTGCGCTTGTCCTGCATGCCGACCCGTTCCAGTGCGTCGCCAATCGCGGCGGCGTAATGTTTGGACAGCCCGAGAAACGCCGGACGCCGCTGGCACATCGCGGCCATGAAATCGTCGACGGTCATCGGCAAGCCCCGGTCGAACTCCAGCGCCTGGGGCACGTAGCCGATGGTGCCGGGTGCATCCGGCCAATGCAGGCTCAACTGGCCCTGGTGCGGCGTTTGCCCCAGCAGGGTCTTGATCAGCGAGCTTTTGCCGCCGCCGTTGGGGCCCACCAGCGCATGGATGCTGCCGGGCTGCACCTGGAAACTCACTGCATCGAGGATCACCGTACGGCCCAGGGTCAGCGCGACGTTATCGAAGTCGAGGGTCGGGCCAACGCTGGCCACACTCAGGTGTTCAGCCGCCGTCATGCCCCGGACTCCTGAATCGCCCGCACCACGGTGTTGAGGTTGCCGGTCATTTCCACTTCGTATTTTTCCGCGCTGTAGTCGCCATAGGAAATATGCGACAGCGGGTACAGCTTCACCCCGGATTCACGCTGGATGGTGTCGACGTAGCTGGACGGGAAATCCATCTCCGAGAAGATCACTTTCACGTCCAGTTCCCGCAGTTGGTCGATGGTTTTCTTCAACTGGCTGGGGCTCGGCTCGATGCCGTGGGCCGGTTCCACCACGGCGGTGACTTCCAGGCCGAATTCCCGCAGCAGGTAGTCATATGCCGCGTGCACGGTGGCCACCCGCAGGTCGGGGTTGGGCGCGCTGGTGAGCTTGGCCAGGGCGTCGGCGCGCATCTGGCGCAGGCGCTTGCCGTAGGCGCGGGCGTTCTGGGTGTAGGTCTTGGCGTTGTCCGGGTCGAGCTTGCCCAGTTCCCGGGCAATGTTGTTCACCTGGGCAATCGAGGCGCTGATGGACAGGAAGGTGTGCGGGTTGACCACCTTGCCCGCACCGCGCGCAGCGTTGCCGGTGGCGGCCAGCAGCGGCACGTTGGCGTTGGCCTCGATCACCGGGATGTCCGGGCGCTCGCTGGTGGCGATCATGCGGTCGGCGAAATCGTCATGGCCGACGCCGTTGAGCACGATCACATCAAGGGTGCCGATGCGTTTGATGTCTTCGGCGCGGGGTTCGTAGGCATGGGGATTGAAACCGGCCGGAATCAGCGGGACAACTTCAGCCTTGTCGCCGACGATATTGGCGACGTAGCTGTAATACGGGTGCAGGGTGATGCCGATGCGCAGGCGCTTTGCCGGGTCGGCACTGGCGAACGGGGCCAGCAGCACGGTGATCAGGCCGACCAGCACCAGACGTAATAATGGAGATGAAATAGACATGGTCTTCTCTCGGCTGCAACGTGAATTCAGTGACGATGCTGGCGGGTGACACCGGCATCGAATTGCGCGACTACCTGCTGCCAGCCCGCGCTGATCAGCGCCTGGTCAGTGAGGTCGGTGGGGGCGGTGAGGTGGGCGCTGCGGTTGAGCCAGATATCCGGCTCGGCGCCGCGGATGCGCATCAACAGCGAACCGCTGAGGTCCGGCGTCTGGCTCAGGCCCAGATAGGCCGCGTCCAGCAACTGCCAGCGGTGGTCGCCACGGCTCACCGAACTGGCGTCCTGGGCGAAGGGCGCGAAGCCCTCTTCGGCCAGCTGTTCAGGCGTCGGCAGGGCGCTGTGTTCCTCCTGCAGCAAGTGGATTTCATCCAGGGTCACCCGCAGGTCGGCGTAGATGCCTTGCTCGGCGGCGCTGAGGTCGCGGCGGGCGTCCAGTTGGTGGCTGGGCACGGCGGCGATCTCCTGGCTTTCACCGCGCAAGGCCACCACCGTGCCGGCAACGGCGAGGATGATCAGGCACAACAGCAGGACATACAGGGTTTCGTGCCCGGCACCGGCCGGGCGCACGACTTGGGTTGTACGGCTCATTGGGGCTGGATATCCGCTTGGTCGATTTCCACCACGTGGCCGGGGCCGGCATCAAACAACACGTAGAACTCGGCGGAGGGTTTCTTGAAGGTCAGCTTCGAGTCTTCTCCCAGCTTGCCTGGCACCAGGATGGTCTCGTCGTAGCCGATCACATCCAGGGTCACGCCGGGGGCACCGCTGCCATCGGAGAAACCACCGGTGCACTGGATCTGCTCGCCGGCGATTTCCTTGCATTCGCACATCGGGTTGTGGGCGAGGGCGACGGTACTGAAACCGGCACTGAGGATCAGCGCGCCAACGGTGCGGGCCAGTTGCGGCAAAGTCATGGTTTAACTCCTCGTTTTTTCAGCCAGTCGATGGTGGCCGGCGATGCCTGGCTCAAGGGAATGGAGGCCTGGTGCATGGCGCCGTCCCAGCCTTCCATGGTGATCCACACTTCGGCGTCCAGCGGGGTGCGCTCAGGGATCGGCAACGCAGCGCCCATGCGGTATGGGGTGCCGAAGAAAATCACCCCGGCCGCCCGCAGGCTGCGGGGCTTGCCGATACGCAGGTAGGTCGCCTTGACCTGGTCGATGCACGTGGCACACAGGGCAGCGTTGAAGGATTTCATCGGGCCTGCCGGGTCCGGGCGCGGCGGCTCGTTGCGTAGTTCGGCGAGCTTCAGGCTCCAGGGGCCGACCTGTACTTCGCCGATCTCCCGTTCACCCAGGCCGCTGTCGCCGCGAAACAGTGCCGCGTCGGCAAAGTACTTGGGCATGAAGCCCAGGGGCACCAGCAACAGCAGGATATTGATGTGGAAGCGCCATTTGAGCCAGAAGGCCCGCAGGGGCGAGGGGGGTTGAACCGTCATGGCCTTGTTCATGGGGTGGCCTCCGTGGTCTCAGCCTGCAAGGCCTGGGTTTTCGCCGGTTGACGGGCTGCCTTGGCTTCGCGTTTCAGCGCATTGAGGGTGGCCAGGGCCGTGCGTTTGGTCCAGATCAGCAAGCCGCTCAAGACCATCATGCTCAGCACCAGGCCGAAGAAGGCCCAGATCAGCTTGATCCAGATCCCGCCAAAGTCCCCGGTGTGCAACGGGCGCATGGATTCGGTGACGAACTCCAGGGCCGAACGGTCGGACAGCAGGTGCGAGGCGGCGATTTCGCCGTTGTACGGGTTGATTTCCGCGGTCTGGAACATCAGCGGGTACCAGCCACGCCCGCCGATGCGCAGGTGGCTGTAGGCGTTGCTAGGCAGGCTCACGAAGCTGGCCTCAAGCCCGGGAATGCGCTGGGTGGCGATGTTGATCGCCTCGTCCAGGGGAATCATGGGCGCCGGTACGCCCGGGGCGGACATCGGCACTTTGTCGCGGGCAATCGCCGGGACGATCGGCTCGCTGGAAATGGTGATCTGGTTATCACCCAGGATCGCCTGGATCAGGAACCAGGTGCCGGTGATGGAAATCACCGCGATAAACCAGATCGACCAGATGCCGCTCAACCGGTGGAAGTCGCCCCAGAAAATCCGCGCACCGTGACGAATGCGCAGGGTCGGCCTGAAAAAACCTTTCCAGAAACGCTTGTAGACCACGAGGCCGGTGACCAGCGAGGCCAGCAGCGGCAAGCCCAGCAGCGAGACCAGGTACCAGCCCCAGCTGTAGCCATTGGTGAAAGGCACCAGCCACCAGCCATGCAGGGCACGGGTAAATTGCTGGAAGTTGAACGATGGGCTGATGCCCTGGATCACCCCGGTGTATGGGTTGACGTAGACCTCCAGCGAGCGCCCGTCGGGGTAGCTGAGGTCGGCGCTGAGGGCGAAGTGCGATTCGTCCGGGCGGCTCAGGGATTCGACGATCACCTGGGGTTCGGCGCGCTTGATGGCGCCGATCACCTGGTCGTAGGTGAGCGGTTCGGCATCGTCCGACGGCTTGCTGGCGCGGATGTCCGGGTTGGCCAGCCAGACGATCTCCTGGCTGACCACCGCCAGGGTGCCGGTGACGCAGACGATCAGCACAAAGAACCAGATGGGCAATGCCAGCCAGCTGTGCACGAGAAACCAGAGTTTTGAGCGTGACTTCTTCGACATGTGAATGAGGGTCTTGATCGGAGGGAGGCGGTAAAGGCCCGGAAAACGCCACCCGTAGCTTTTGCTGACGCGAGCGGCTGTATCTAAGTTAAGACGGATGAGAAACACAAAACCCTAAGGCGGATATGAAAGTAAATGTTTCAGATACGCATTCATGCAACACGAAACATGTTCCGAGCCATCACCAAGGCGGGATTGATGGGGCGGGGGCGCTGCCTATGATGGGGTCATACCGTTGAGCGAGCCCCATAATGACTTCTGCCAGAACCCTCTACGACAAACACATCGATTCCCACACGGTGTGCCGCCTGGATGACCAGGGCCATGTGCTGCTGTACATCGACCGCCAGGTGATCAATGAATACACCAGCCCGCAAGCTTTCAGCGGCTTGCGCGAGGCGGGCCGTGGTGTGTGGCGGCCCGGTACGGCGTTGGCGGTGGTCGACCATGTGAACCCCACCACGCCCAAGCGCATCGCGACCATGCCGGATGCGGGCGGCGCGCGCCAGGTGTCGTACCTGGCGGAAAACTGCCGGGATTTCGGGATCGAGCTGTTGGATATCCTCGACAAGCGCCAGGGCATCGAACATGTGATCGCCCCGGAACAGGGTTTTATCCTGCCGGGCATGGTGATCGCCGCCGGCGACAGCCACACCACCACCTACGGTGCCTTGGGCGCGTTCGGCTTTGGCATTGGCACTTCGGAAATCGAGCATTTGCTGGCCTCGCAAACCCTGGTCTACAAGCGTCTGAAAAGCCTGCGTGTGACCGTGGACGGCGAACTGGCCCGTGGGCTGACCTCCAAGGACGTGATCATGGCGCTGATCGGCAAGATCGGCGCTTCGGGAGCCACCGGCTACGCCATTGAGTTTTGTGGGTCGACCATCGATGCCTTGAGCGTCGAGGCGCGCATGACCATTTGCAACATGGCGGTGGAAGCCGGCGCACGTGGAGCCTTCATGGCGCCGGATGAAAAAGTCTTCGCCTACCTCAAGGGCAAGCCACGCGCGCCGAAGGGCGAGTTGTGGGAACGCGCCCTGGTGGGCTGGCGCCAACTGCACTCGGATGCCGACGCGGTGTTCGACCTCGAAGTGCAGCTGGATGCCAGCGCCCTTGAGCCGATGGTCACCTGGGGCACCAGCCCCGACCAGGCAGCCCCCATCGGTGCCCGCGTGCCGGACCCGCAAGACATCAGCGACCTGATCCTGCGCCAGGACATGCGCCGTGCCTTGAACTACATGGGCCTGGAAGCGGGCATGCCGTTGAGCGACATTGTGATCAGCCACGCGTTTATCGGCTCCTGCACCAACGCCCGCATCGAAGACCTGCGCGATGCCGCCAGCGTGGTGCGCGGCAAGCACGTGGCCGACCATGTGCGGGCGATGATCGTGCCGGGCTCCACCGAAGTGCGTGACCAGGCCGAAGCCGAAGGCCTTGCCGCGGTCTTTATCGACGCCGGGTTTGAATGGCGCCAGTCGGGCTGCTCGATGTGCCTGGCGATGAACGACGACGTGCTGGAGCCGGGCGACCGCTGCGCTTCCAGCACCAACCGCAATTTCGAAGGCCGCCAGGGCGCGGGTGCCCGCACGCACCTGATGAGCCCGGCCATGGTCGCCGCTGCGGCCATCACTGGCCGGCTGACGGATATTCGCCACTTTGGAGACCGCACATGAGCTTGCAACCCTTCACTCGGATCACCGGCAAGGCGGCGCCGATGCTGGCGGCCAATATCGACACCGACGTGATCATGCCCAAGCAGTTTCTCAAGGGCATCGACCGCAACGGGCTGGACCGCGGGTTGTTCTTTGATTTGCGCTTTTTGCCCTCGGGTGAGCCTGACCCGCAGTTTGTGCTGAACCAGCCGGCCTGGCAGGGCGCGAGCTTTATGGTAGTGGGGCCGAACTTCGGCTGTGGTTCCAGCCGGGAGCATGCGGTGTGGGGCCTGAAGCAGATGGGCATCCGCGCGTTGATCGGCAGCAGCTTTGCGGGGATTTTCTATGATAACTGCCAGCGTAACGGGGTGTTGTTGATCACGCTGGAGGAGGCGGTGTTGCAGCGGTTGGGGCAGATGGTGAGTCAGCCTGAGCAGGCGCAGATCAGTGTGGACCTTGAGGCGCAGGAGATTCTTTTGGCGGACGGGCAGGTGATTGCGTTCCAGATCGATACGTTGCGCAAGACTGCGTTGTTGTTGGGGTTGGATGCTATTGGCACGACGTTGCAGCGCAGTGAGCAGATCAAGGCGTTTGAGCGGGAGCATTTGGCGGCCAATCCCTGGCTCGGGTGATGGGGCTGTAGTTGCAGGTTGGCTGCTGCGCACTGCCTGCGTTCGGCTTCGGGCTGGATGGGGCAGTCAGATCAAAATCAAGAGCACAGCGGCCTCCCGGCCGGCTTGAGTGTTAAAAGCAAAAGCAAAGACCAGAGCGAAAACAGATCTGCTTTTCTGTGGGAGCGGGCTTGCTCGCGAAAAACCTGAGAGCGCCGCGTTCATCCAGAATGCCCGCGTCATCGTTAACGACCTTCGCGAGCAAGCCCGCTCCCACATTTGGACCGTGCCCGCTTTTGATTTGGCTTTTTGCTCTACAACACTCAAGCCGGCCGGTAGGCCGCTGTAAGAGCAGAACCGTCAGCGGCCGTTACCGCAGCAACGGATATGTACTCAAACCCGGCACGCTAAATCGACAACCCCTTGAAGTGCTCCTGCAAAAACTCCACACACGCCCGCAACTTCCCGGAGTAGGCCAGCCGCGTCGGGTACACCGCCCACACGTTGGCGCTCTGGGTGTAGTCGTGCAGCACCTGCACCAGTTTCCCTTGCTCCAGCAGCGGCTTCACATCCCACATCGAACGCAGCAACACGCCGCGCCCGTCCAGGGCCCATTGCAAGACGATCTCGCCGTTATTCGACGACAACGGCCCGCGCACGCGCACGCTGTCCTGCACGCCATCGCGCTCCAGGTGCCAGATGCCAAACGCGTTGTCGCGCTCCTTGAGCACCAGGCAGTCGTGCTGTTCCAGGTCGCTCAAGTGCTGCGGCACACCACGGCGTTCGAGGTAGGCGGGCGCCGCACACAGCACCCGCCGGTTACTCACCAGCCGGCGACCGATGTGTTGCCCGGGGATGTCGTCGCCCACGCGAATCTCCAGGTCGAAACCCTCGCTGACGATATCCACCACCCGGTCGAACAGGTCCAGGCGAATCTCCAGGTCCGGGTATTGTTCGGCCAATAGCGACAAGGCCGGTGCCACATGGTTACGGCCGAAACCGAAGCTGCTGCACAAATGCAGGTGGCCGCGCGGGCTGTCGTGGGCGTCGGAAAGCTCGTCGGACAACTGCTGGAAGTCTTCGAGAATCCGCACGGCCCAGCGCTGCACACGCTCGCCATCTTCGGTCAGGGCGATACGGCGGCTGGTGCGGTGCAGCAGGCGGGTGGCGAGGGTGGTTTCGAGAATCTGGATACGCTTGCTGACGTAGGCCGGGGACAAACCCAGCTCGTCGGCAGCCGCAGCAAAGCCGGCCTTGCGGATCACGGTCAGGAATACCCGCAGGTCTTCAGGTAGGGGCACGGTATCTTTCTTGTTGTTCATCAGAAACAGGCATGGCGGCATGAACCGCCAGAATAGCACCGGTATGGCGAAGGAGTTTCTGTGGCAAGGGAGCTTGCTGTGGCAAGGGAGCTTGCTCCCGCTGGAGTGCGTAGCGCTCCCAAAGATCTTGGGGGCCGCTGCGCAGCCCAGCGGGAGCAAGCTCCCTCGCCACAGGGGATTGGTGTTTAAGGGTTACTCGGCGGCGATCTTCGCCTGGGCGGCGGCCCGTGCATGGCGGCCGTGCTTGAGGGCGATGGGCGCCATTTTCTCGCGATCCAGTTCACCTTCCCAGGCCGCCACCACCAGCGCCGCCACGGCATTGCCGATGATGTTGGTCAGTGAGCGGCATTCAGCCATGAACCGGTCCACACCCAGGATCAGCACCATCGCCGCCACCGGCACCGTCGGCACCACCGCGAGGCTGGCGGCCAGCGCGACAAAACCTGCGCCCACCACCGCACCGGCGCCTTTTGAGGTAAGCATCGCCACCGCCAGCAGGGTCAGTTGTTGCTCCAGCGTCAGGTCGATATTGGTCGCCTGGGCCAGGAACAGCACCGCCAGGGTCATATAGATGTTGGTGCCGTCCAGGTTGAAGGTGTAGCCGGTGGGCACCACGATCCCCACCACGCCTTTGGACGCGCCAAGGCTTTCAAGTTTCTGGATCAGTTGCGGCAGCGCAGATTCGGAGGAGCTGGTGCCCAGCACGATCAACAGTTCAGCCTTGATGTAGGTCAGCAGCTTGAAGATGCTGAACCCCACATACCGGGCGATGCTGCCCAGCACCACGGCGACGAAGAAAAACGCGGTGACGTAGAACGTACCCACCAGTTTCAACAGCGGCAGCAGCGAGCCCAGGCCGTATTTGCCGATGGTGAAGGCGATGGCCCCGAAGGCCCCGATCGGCGCGACGCGGCTGATCATCCCGACGATGCGGAAGAACACTTCGCTGGCCTGGTTGATCACGCCAACCAGGGGCCGGCCCTTCTCGCCGATCATCACCAGCCCGAGGCCAAACAGCACCGACACAAACAGTACCGGGAGGATTTCGCCTTTGGAGAAGGCGTCGAAGAAGGTAGTGGGGATCACATGCATCAGGAACCCGGTGACGCCTTCGCCGTGTTCGGCCTGGCCGACAAAACCGGCGATGGCGGAGGTATCGAGGGTCTTCACGTCGATATTGAAACCCACGCCAGGGTGCAGCAGGTGCGCGGCGAGGATGCCGATTACCAGGGCGATGCTGGAGACGATCTCAAAGTACAGCAGCGCCTTGCCGCCGACGCGGCCCACCTGCTTCACGTCGTGCATGCTGGTGATGCCGGAGACCACGGTGCAGAAGATGATCGGGCCGATGATCATCTTGATCAGCTTGATAAACCCGTCGCCCAACGGCTTGAGGTCGATGCCCACCTGAGGCCAGTGGTTGCCGATCAACACGCCCAGCACAATGGCGATGATCACCTGCACATACAGGGTTCCCAGCAGTTTTCTGACTGTCATTTTTATTATCTCGAGACGTTTTTTGGGCAAGCAGATCCCGTCGCAGGCTGTTTCAAGCCTGCGGGGCGGGATCGGTCAGGTCAGCGGTTCATAAAGGCTCAGCGAAGGAAGGTCAGGACTTCGCCGAGCAGCACTTCAGGGATTTCTTCTGCGATGTAGTGGCCGGCCGGCAGGGCCTTGCCACGTACGTCGGTCGCGACTTTCTGCCATTCCTTGAGGGGTTCGAAGCAGCGCCCGACGGTGCCTTCGGCGCCCCACATCACCAGCAGCGGCAACTCCAGGTGGTTGCCCTTGTCGATATCGGCGCGGTCGTGCTCAAGGTCGATGCCGGCGGCGGCGCGATAGTCCTCGCAGATCCCGGTGGCGGTGCCCGGCAGTTTCAGGCAACGCAGGTATTCGGCGAAGGCTTCATCGGTGAACGGCTTGAGCCCGGCACTGCGGCTGCCCATGACGCTGCGCAGGTAGAGTTCCGGGTTGCCTTCAATCAGGCTCTCGGGCAACGGCGCCGGGCGGATCAGGAAGAACCAGTGCCAGTAGGCGCGGGCAAAGGCTTCGTCGGTCTGGGCGTACATGGACAGGGTTGGTGCGATGTCCAGCAGCACCATGCGCTGCACGGCCTTGGGGTGGTCCAGGGCCAGGCGATGGGCGACGCGGGCGCCACGGTCGTGGGCCAGCACCGAGAACTCGTCGAAGCCCAGGGCTCTCATCAGCTCGACGCCGTCGCGGGCCATTTCACGTTTTGAATAATTGGTGTGATGGTCAATGGCGGCGGGCTTGCTGCTGTCGCCATAACCGCGCAGGTCGGCGGCGACCACGGTGAAGTGTTCGGCCAGTTGCTCGGCGACCTTGTGCCAGATGACGTGGGTCTGCGGGTGCCCGTGCAGCAGGAGCAGGCCGGGACCCGCGCCGCCTTTGCGGTAGCTGATGTCCACACCGTTGACGTGGCGCTGGTCTTTTTGGAATCCGGCGAACATGGAATGACTCCTTGTGATGATTGCTTGCATCCTGAAATCACACGGCGCCCGGGGCAAGGGGGAAAGCGTGGAGGGGTTGTTCATGAAGTGTGTTGAAGCCCGATCTTTCAGGCAGTGCAGGTCAACGGTGGGAGCTGGCTTGCCTGCGATGCAGGCAACTCGGTGTATCAGTCGCACCGAGGTGATGCCATCCCAGGCAAGCCAGTTCCTACCGTTGGGTTGTGTCGCCCAGGTGACTTCATCCTTGCTTGAACAACGCCTCGGCCCGCTGGCGAACTTGCGCCTCGGTCAAGTCCTCCTTGCGCGTGGCCAGGAACCACACATGCCCGAAGGGGTCTTTCAGCGTCCCGGAACGGTCACCGTAAAACTGATCCTTGGGTTCTGAAATCGCCGTGCCGCCGGCCTTGATGGCCTGGGCGAACTGTTGGTCGACGTCCTGCACATAGAGATGCAGGCACACGCTGGGGTGTTCTTTTCCCGGGCTGCCGAACGACATTTCGCCACAGGGCGAGGCCATCATGATCGCCGAATCGCCAATGCGCAGTTCGGCATGGCCGATCTTGCCGTCGGGCATGTCCAGGCGCATGACTTCGGTGGCACCAAAGGCTCGTTTGTAGAACTCGATGGCTTCAGCGGCTTTGTCGATGCCCAGGTACGGCGTGATGCTGTGGTAGCCCTCGGGAATGGGTTTAACGCTCATATCGTTCTCCTTGATGGTGGTAGTGGAGGGACGGCTTTTTCACTATAGGCCACGTGCGCCGTGGCTTGCGGGCAGCCGACGAGGTGTTGCCCAGGCAACAGCAAACCGGCAGTTTGCTGCGCCAAGGGCGGTCTGCCGCGCGTACATCGAGAGCAAACCCTTGTGTTTGAAGGCCAGGCGCCTCAGGCACAGAAGCTGCAATGCCTCTGGCAAACCATTCGCCCGAGAGCGTTGTATGTCTGTACTGCCTGTATCTGCCGATTACCCGATTCACACGCCCCACGCCGAGTTGATCCGCGACGAGGCCCACGCACTGGCCGTTGCCCACCGGGTTGCTGCCGTGTTGCTGGAGCAGGACGCCGAGCGCGACCGCACCCGCCAGGTGCCTGCGGAGGTCGTCGACCTGTATTCCAACAGCGGCCTGTGGGGCATCAGCGTGCCCCGCGAGTTTGGTGGTGCCCAGGTGTCCTACGCGGTGTTGGCCCAGGTGATTGCGATTATCTCGGCGGCCGACCCTTCGCTGGGGCAAATCCCGCAGAACCATTACTGCCTGCTGGAAGATATCCGCCTGCAAGGCACGCCCGAGCAGCAGGCGTACTTTTTTGGCCTGGCGCTGGAAGGGCATCGGTTTGCCAATGCGCTGTCGGAAACCGGCGGCAAGAACGTCCAGGACATCCAGGCGACCATTCGCCAGCAAGGCGATGGCTATGTGATCAACGGTCGCAAGGGTTATTGCACCGGTTCGCTGTATGCCCACTGGCTGGCGGTGCTGGCGCTGGATGAACAGCAAAATGCGCAATTGGCGTTCGTGCCGCGCGGCACTGAAGGCCTGGTGGTGGTCGACGACTGGGACAGCATGGGCCAACGCACCACCTCCAGCGGCACGGTGCTGGCCGAAGGCTTGAAGGTGCCGGCGTTCAATCTGTTTCCTACCCATCGTTCCTACGATTCGCCGACCCTGGCCGGGCCTTTCGCTCAATTGACCACCGCCGCCATCGATGCCGGCATCGCCCGTGCCGCGTTGCGTGACACGGTGCAGTTCGTCCGGCAATTCGCCCGTCCATGGATCGATGCCGGGGTGGAAAACGCCAGTGAAGACCCGTTGACTATCATCCAGGTCGGCGCGCTGGATATTCGCCTGGAAGCGGCGGAAGCCTTGCTGGAGCGGGCCGGAAAGGCCCTGGACGCCGCGCGCCCGGCACCCGATGAAGACAACGTTGCCCACGCCTCCCTGGCTGTCGCGCGAGCCAAGGTACTGACCACTGAAATCGCCATTGAAGCCAGCAACAAGCTCTTCGAACTCGGCGGCACCCGCTCCACCCTGAAGAAGCACAACTTCGACCGTCACTGGCGCAATGCACGGGTGCATACCCTGCATGACCCGGTGCGCTGGAAGTATCACGTGGTGGGCAACTGGCTGCTCAACGGCGCCAAGCCACCGCGTCACGATTGGTCCTGAACCATGGCCGAGCTGTTTAAAAACATCTATTGGGCCGACATCGGCCAAGCCTGCCTGGAAACCCTGAGCATGCTCAGCGCGGCCCTGGGTTTTACCGTGCTGCTGGGGTTGCCGCTGGGGGTGCTGTTGTTCCTCACCGGCAAGCGCCAGTTGCACGAAACCCTGGTGGTGTATCGGGCGCTGTCAGTGGTGGTCAACGTGCTGCGCTCGCTGCCGTTCATCATCCTGCTGATTGTGCTGATCCCGGTGACCACCTTGCTGGTGGGCACCTCCCTGGGCGTGGCCGGCACCATTCCGCCGTTGGTGGTGGGCTGTACGCCGTTCTTTGCGCGGCTGGTGGAAACCGCCTTGCGCGAAGTCGACCGTGGCGTGGTGGAGGCCACCCAATCCATGGGCGCCAGCACCTGGCAGGTGATCCGCCACACGCTGTTGCCGGAAGCCCGGGGCGGGCTGCTGGCAGCGGTCACTGTCACCGCGATTGTGCTGGTGGACTACACCGCCATGGCCGGGGTGATCGGTGGCGGTGGCCTGGGCGACCTGGCTATCCGCTACGGCTATCAGCGTTTCCAGACCGACGTGATGGTGGTCACCGTGTTGCTGCTGTTGGTGCTGGTGCAGGCCCTGCAGATGACCGGTGACCGTTTGGTGGCGCATTACAGCCGCCGTTGATTCCTATAACTAATGCCTTCGGAGCAACCATGAAAAAATCCCTGGCCATCTTGGCCGCTGTCTTGTCCTTCAATGCCTTTGCCAACGAGACGCTGGTCGTCGGCGCCACGCCCGTGCCTCACGCCGAGATCCTCGAGTTCGTAAAGCCGGTGCTGGCCAAGGAAGGCGTGGACCTGCAAATCAAGGTCTTCACCGATTTCATCCAGCCCAACCAGCAACTGGCGCTGAAGAACATCGACGCCAACTACTACCAGTACCGGCCATTCCTGGATGACTACAACAAGACCCGGAATACCAACCTGGTGCCGGTGGTCGGTGTGCACATCGAGCCTTTCGGCGCGTACTCGACCAAGATCAAAAATATCTCGGAGTTGAAAGACGGCGCGACAGTGTCGATCCCCAACGACCCGGTCAACACTGGCCGCGCCTTGGTGCTGCTGGACGAAGCCGGCCTGATCAAGCTCAAGGACCCGAGCAACACCCTTGCCACGCCGCGGGATATCGTTGAAAACCCCAAGCACCTGAAAATTCGTGAACTGGAAGGTGCGTTGCTGGCCCGCTCGGTGAGCCAGGTGGACCTGGCGTTCGTGTTTGCCAACTACGCCCTGGAAGCGGGGATCGACACCAACAGCGCGTTGATCGTCGAGAAGGGCAAGAGCCTGTATGTGGAGTACCTGGTCGCGCGCCCGGACAACATCAATGACCCTGGCATCCAGAAACTGGCCAAGGCGTTGAACTCCGATGAAGTGCGCCAGTTCATCCTGACCCGCTATAAAGGCCAGATTGCCCCGGGATTCTAAGTCTGACGGCGATCAAAATGTGGGAGCGGGCTTGTGTGGGAGCGGGCTTGCTCGCGAAGGCGGTGGATCAGCCACTGCATCTGGCGACTGACACCCCGCTTTCGCGAGCAAGCCCGCTCCCACATTGATCGAGTTTTACCCCGCCATTATGTGGACGGCTCCAAGAGTTGTGCCCCAGGCCCGCGCTCACCCAGTACGTCGTCGTGATTGCGCAGCGGGCACGCCTCCAGCGACAGGCACCCGCAGCCAATACAGCCGTTGAGTTTATCCCGCAGCAACATCAGTTTTTCGATGCGCTGGTCCAGGTCCTCACGCCATAGCGCAGACAGGCGCTCCCAATCGGCAGCGTTGGGCGTGCGTCCATCGGGCAAGGTTTGCAGCGCGTCATGGATCGTCGCCAGGGGAATGCCCAAACGCTGGGCAATCTTGATCACCACCACCCGGCGCAACACATCCCGCGGATAGCGCCGCTGGTTGCCGGCGTTGCGGTGGCTCTTGATCAATCCCTTGGTTTCATAAAAGTGCAGCGCGGTAACCGCCACGCCACTGCGGGCTGCCAGTTGGCCGACGGTGAGTTCTTTGGTGACCATGAAAAAGCCCTTGACCTTGACTTAACTAGAGGTTTTACCCTGCGTGGCATCGAATCGCAAGATTGTGCCTACAGTGAGAGGGGAATGTTCATGCAGGTATTAGAGAAGAGTCTGAGTTTTACCCAGATGGTCGAATTCCACATCGAGCCTCAGCAGCAATCCGCGTTGGTAGCGGCCCTGTCATCCCAGAGCGAGCGCCTGGCCCAGGGCCATGGCGGCTTCATCAATGCCAGCGTGCAGGTCAGCGATGATGGGCGCCGGGTGCTCAGCTACCTGCAATGGCGCTCCCGCGAGGAGGGGGAAGCGGCCTTCAAGTGTTTTGAGCACGGTGAGGAAGATTTCTGGACGCTGATCCGCGCCCACCAGGCCACGGCGGTGACCTTCGGTTCGTTCCAGGTGCTGCGCAGCATCGAACGCAGCCATGACAACGCTCTGCACTGCCGCCTAAATTGACAGGTGCAGCATGCGCTCGCCCTGTACGTTTTCGCCGGGGCGTCGCTTGTTCACCGCCAGCTCGCCGAGCTTGATCAAACGGGTACGGGTCACGTTGCGGCTCAGGCCCAGCAGGTTGGCGGTGTGCACCTGGTTGTAATGGCTGAAGCGGTAGGCGGCGCGCAGCAGCGCATCCTCGACCTTTTCATGCAGGGCCCCGGCCTGTTCCTCGAAGAGCTTTTGAAAGGCGCGTTCCAGCAGGGCTTCGGCGCTGTTGTCGGTGCCGTGCTGGCTGTCGTCCTGACGCTCGATGCGCATGTTCGACAGGCGCAGGTCGTCGCGCTCGATCACCCCGTTGCGGCAGATCAGCAGGGTGTGGTGGATCACGTTTTCCAGCTCGCGGATGTTGCCCGGCCAGCTGTAGCTTTTGAGTTTTTGCTCGGCCTCGCGGCTGATGGTGATCGGGCCGTAACCCAGGCGCTGGCTGTAGGCTTCGATGAAATGCCGGGTCAGTGGCAGGATGTCACCGGGCCGATCCCGCAGGGGGCTGAGTTCGAGGCTGACCACGTCTAGGCGGTAGTACAGGTCTTCGCGGAAATGCCCGGCATTGATGGCTTTCTCCAACTGAACGTTGGTGGCCGCCAATACCCGCACGTCGATGGGAATGCTTTTGCGTGAGCCCAGGCGCACCACTTCGCGTTCCTGCAGTACCCGTAGCAGCTTGACCTGGATCGCCATCGGCAAGTCGCCGATTTCATCGAGGAACAAGGTGCCGCCGTCCGCCTCTTCGAACCAGCCGGCCTTGGCACTGAGGGCGCCGGTGAAGGCGCCTTTTTCATGGCCGAACAGCTCGGCTTCCACCAGGGATTCGGAAAACGCGCCGCAGTTCACGGCCACGAAGGGCCGGTTGCGCCGGGCGCTGAGGTTGTGGATATGGCGCGCCACCAGCTCTTTACCGGTGCCGGTTTCGCCGATGATCAACACGCTGGCTTCGCTGGGCGCGACTTGCTGGATGTGCGCCAGCAGCGCCTGGGATTTGGGGTCTTCGAAGACCTGGGCCGTGGCGCGGATCGAGGTCGCAAGAGCGGGCGAGGGCGGTAAGGTTAAAAGCTGCATGGGCACCTCTTCTAGGAATAGAACGTGGGAATCGGCAGGGACTGGTTCAACGCCCAGTCCCCCAGTTCGTGGAGCTTGTAGTCCACCGGGTCGTGCAAGGTTTGCGTGCGCAGGTTGCGCCAGTGCCGGTCCAGGCGCAGCGAGGCGTGGGTGGAGCGCGCGCCGGTGACTTCGAACAGGCGGCTGCACAGCTCCAGGCCGTTGCGGGTGGCAGCGACCTTGGCCGTGGCGATGGCGATGGCCAGCTCGCCGCGCTCGCTTTCACTGAGGCTCGGGCCCTTGGCCCAGGCCTGGTCCAGCAGTTCGGCGGCGCGTTCCACCAGCAGGCGCACGCCTTCCAGCGCGACCCAGAATTCGCCGTAGTGGTTGAGCACGTACGGGTCCTGGCGAATGTCCTGCACCGTGGATTTATGCCAGGGCCGGGTTTCGGTCAGGGTGTAATTCCGGGCTTCGGCAAACGCGCCTTCGGCGATGCCGAGGAACATGTGGGTGAAGGTCAGTTGAGCGATCAGTGGGCGCAGGCAGGCGAAGGGCGTACTCAGCGGGCCGGGATCAAGGAGCAATTCCGACTCTTCCACGCGTACCCGTTCGAAGCTGGCGCTGCCGCTGTCGGTCTGGCGCTGGCCGATGTTGTTCCAGTCATTGTGCAGGGTGATGCCACTGCGCCCGCTGGGGATGGCCGCAATCAGCAGCTTGCCGCCGGCGCTTTCATCCACCGCCGAGGCGATCAGCATTTCAGAGTCGCTGGCACCGGAGCAAAAGCTCTTCTTGCCGGAGAATTCGCGCCAGCCGTTGTAGGCTTTGACCACCGTACGCGTGTCCAGCGGGTTGAGGGCGTTGCCCCAGAACCAGTTCTTGCGCGCGGTTTGTTCGAACCAGGGTTGCCATTGCTCCGGGCGTGAGAACAGGCGAACGGTGGCGAGCATCAGGTGATGAAAACCGAAGACGTGGGCGATGGAGCTGTCGACCTTGGCGAATTCGCGCACGATCTCCAGGGTTTCGCTCCAGCGGGCGCCGAGGCCGCCGTACTGGGTGGGAATGCTCAGGGCCAGCAAGCCGCTTTGGCGCAGGGCGTCACGTTCGGTCTTCGGTGTGCCGCCGCGCTCGTCGCGTTCGACGGCAGTGAGGGCAAATTCGGCGGCCAGCAGTTTGGCGGTCTGCAAGGGTGAGGGCAGGACGCTGTTGGGTTTGGCTGTCACGCGGTATTCCTCATGGTGTGCCGGGGCGTGCCCCGGCAGACGGCAGGTCAGGCCTTGGCTTTTGCCGGCAGGACGTCGTTGGCAATCATTTCGCCGAACGGCCCGGTGAGGTTGGTGACGCCGCGCCCGGCCAGGCTGGCGTAGGGTTCCGGCAGCAGCGGGAACACCAGTTCGGCAAAGCGATACGCCTCTTCCAGGTGCGGGTAGCCGGAGAAGATGAAGCTTTCGATGCCCAGGTCCGCGTATTCCTTGATGCGCTCGGCGACTTGCTGAGGGTTGCCCACCAGGGCCGTGCCCGCGCCGCCACGTACCAGGCCGACGCCGGCCCACAGGTTGGGGGCGATTTCCAGGTTGTCGCGGCGCCCGTCGTGCAGGGCGGCCATGCGCCGCTGGCCTTCGGAGTCAAAGCGCGAGAAGGATTTTTGCGCGGCGGCGATGGTTTCGTCGCTGATGTGCTCGATCAGTTTGGCTGCGGCTTTCCAGGCGTCTTCTTCGGTTTCGCGCACGATCACATGCAGGCGAATCCCGAATTTGACGGTGCGCCCGTGGCGGGCGGCGCGCTCACGCACGTCGGCGAGTTTCTCGGCGACGGCAGCCGGTGGTTCGCCCCAGGTCAGGTACACGTCGACTTGTTCGGCGGCGAGGTCGTGGGCAGCGTCCGAGGAACCGCCGAAGTACAGCGGTGGATATGGCTTCTGCACCGGTGGGTAAAGTGCCTTGGCGTTCTGCACGCGCAGGTGTTTGCCTTCGAAATCCACCGATTCGCCTTGCAACACGCGGCGCCAGATCT
Source organism: Pseudomonas sp. KK18 (assembly GCF_037094675.1). Classification (NCBI taxonomy): domain Bacteria; kingdom Pseudomonadati; phylum Pseudomonadota; class Gammaproteobacteria; order Pseudomonadales; family Pseudomonadaceae; genus Pseudomonas; species Pseudomonas sp. KK18. The sequence continues at coordinate 4,975,790 of NZ_CP146605.1, read as the reverse complement.
TCAGGAATTCGTCGGTCACTTCGTAGCGTTCGCTGTGATCGAGGAAGCTGCCGTCGCCGCGGTTTTCGTCGGGGTCGCCGCCGGTCACCACGTTGATCAACAGGCGGCCATTGGACAGCCGGTCGAGGGTGGCGGCCATGCGTGCGGAGACGGTTGGCGAGATGATCCCCGGGCGAATCGCCACCAGGTAACGCAGGCGTTCGGTCAACGGCACCAGCGCCGAGGCAATCACCCAGGAGTCTTCGCAGGAGCGGCCGGTGGGAATCAGCACGCCGTGGTAGCCGAGGTTGTCGGCGGCCTGGGCGACTTGTTTCAAATAGTTGAGGGTGACCGGGCGAGCGCCCTGGGTGGTGCCCAGGTAGTGGCCGTCACCGTGTGTAGGCAGAAACCAGAAAACATCCATGACAAATCCTTAAGCGATTTTCAGCAGAGAGGTGGGATGCGCGGCAAACAACGGCGCGGCGCGTTCTGCAGCAAGGCGAATGCGGGCCTTCAAGGGCTCACTGGTTATGTGGTAATCGGTGAAATCGGCCTCGGTGGCGTACACGCCAATGGGCAAGGTCAGGGCCTGGAAGAAACTGAACAGCGGGCGCAACTGGTGATCGAGTACCAGGGCGTGGCGTTCGCTGCCGCCGGTGGCCGCCAGCAACACCGGGGTGTTGATCAGGGCGTTGAGGTCGACCAGGTCGAACAGGTGCTTGAGCAGGCCGGGGTAGGAGCCGCGATACACCGGCGCGGCAACGATCAGCAGGTCGGCCTGTTCGATGGCCTGCAGTTGCGCTTCGACGTCGGCGGGCAATTCCTGGCGGGACAGTGCGCCGCCCAGCGGCCGGGCAATGTCGCCCAGTTCGATCAGGGTGGCCTGGATCGGCAATTGATCGGCCAGTTCGGCCAGCACCGCCTGGGTCAACACCAAGGTGCGGGACGGACGCCAGGTTCCGCCGGAGAGGGCAACGACATTCAGTGGACGGGTCATCAACAGTTCCTTTTTCAACAGTGGCTCAGGGCAAGAGCAGTAGCAGGGCTTGAGCAAGAGCTGTACCAAGCTGTGCAGCCCTTGACTGGCGTGGCCTCTGTGCCAGGTGTTGGAAAATGGTGGTGTTGTCTGCCTGGTGTTTTGTTGAATGACTGTTGCCTGGGCAACAGTTGCCAGGCGAACAGTGGCGTGAGTGTTGAGGCCATTTATAGAGGGTTGTGTTTATTCCGTAAATGAACGTATTTCCATATTTATAGACCTACATGGAATATAAGGCGCGACTATCAGAAGTGTCGCAAAGGTTGATAGCGACTATCACGGCTGATGATTTTTCACCGTGCAGGGGCGGGAGTAGCCTGTACTCATTGACTTCAGCCCGTTTCGCAGGACCTTCGCCATGAACCGTTTTCTCGCCATTTCCGTATTGCTTGTCACCTCAGTCCTTGCCGGTTGTGCGACGCATTCGTCGCCCGAACTGCGTGGCTACTCGGCCGAGGAGAGCAAGGAACTGGCGCTTGAAGCCCTGAGCCGTCGAGGCCTGTCATTTGATGAATACCAACAGAAGAAAGCCGAACTGACCGGCCAGCCACGGAACACCTTCGGTTTCGACCGTCAGGGTGAGATGAATGCCGAGCGCAGCATGACGCTGCACGGTCGCCCCAGTTGAGTCAGTGGCGAGGTCTGAAAAGCCCGAGGTTTCCCACAGGAACCTCGGGCTTTTTGTTTGCCATCCGTTTCCCGGAGCCTGTTAAGCTGAATTTCAGGAGCGTTCCTACGCACTTTTAAATAAAGTGGTCTTTCTTTAACGGCACGGGATCAGGTAAACCATCTTCCTTCCTGATTGCGGCCCCTGAGACGTTGTTCTCGGGAACCTGCTCTGCGAGTCTTTAACGTCATGAATAAACGTCCGCTGTATTTCGACTACGCCGCCACCACGCCGGTGGATGAGCGGGTCATCCAGGTGATGGTTGAGTGTCTGGGCTTCAATGCCAACTTCGGCAACCCTGCGTCCAGTTCCCACGCGTTCGGCCAACAGGCCCGGCAAACGGTTGAGCAGGCACGGGGCCAGGTGGCTGAGTTGGTCGGCGCCGAGCCGGCACAGATTGTCTGGACCTCCGGTGCCACCGAGTCCAACAACCTCGCCATCAAGGGCGTTGCCCAGGCGCGCGGCGTGGCCGGCGGGCACATCATCACCAGCCAGATTGAACACAAGGCCACGCTCGACACCGCTCGCCAGTTGCAGGAAGCCGGGGTTGCCGTGACGTACCTGGTGCCGGACGCCGAGGGTTTGATCAGTGTCGAGGCGGTGAGCGAAGCATTGCGTGAGGACACCTTCCTGGTGTCGCTGATGCTGGTGAACAACGAGCTGGGCACTCTTAACGATATCCGGGCGATTGGCGCACGCGTGCGCGAGCATGGCGCGCTGTTTCACGTGGATGCGGCGCAGGGCGCAGGCAAGGTCGAGATTGACCTGGCCGAATGGCCAGTGGACCTCATGTCATTTTCCGCACACAAACTCTATGGTCCCAAGGGTATCGGCGCGTTGTACGTCGGCCCACGTGCGCAGCAGAAAGTGCTGGCGCAGATTCACGGCGGTGGCCATGAAGGTGGTTTGCGTTCGGGCACCCTGGCAACTCACCAGATTGCCGGCATGGGTACCGCGTTTGCCCTGGCGGCAGCGTCCTTTGCTGAAGAAAAGGCGACCATCGTTGCCTTGCGCGAGCGCCTGCTGGAACAGCTGAATACAATTGCCGGGGTGCGCCTTAATGGCAGCCTTACCCAACGCATTCCCCACACCCTGAGCCTGACGTTCAGCGAAGGCGAGTTCAATTCCGCCGCCTTGAGCGCGGGCATTGCCTTCTCGGCCACTTCGGCCTGCAATTCGGCGAGCAATGCACCGTCCCATGTGCTTCTGGCGCTGGGCCATGATGCCCGCAGCGCAGGTCGCACCATTCGCTTGAGCCTCGGGCGGTTTACCACCGAGCAGGATATCGATCAGGCGGTACAACTGATCAAGGCCGCACTGGCCAGCGCACCGGCTTTCTGGGCCGTTTGACCCCATAACAATTATTAGTGGTTAGCAGGAGACACGATGAGCACACAGCCTTTGACCCATGGAACGGTTCCCCAGCGCCTGGCGCACACCCGCGAACTGATGAGCCGCGAGGGCATTCATGCCCTGTTGGTGCCGTCGGCGGACCCGCACTTGTCCGAATACCTGCCGGGTTACTGGCAGGGCCGTCAGTGGTTGTCGGGTTTCCATGGGTCGGTGGGCACGCTGATTGTTACTGCGGATTTTGCCGGTGTATGGGCAGACAGCCGCTATTGGGAACAGGCGACCAAGGAGCTCAAGGGCAGTGGCATCGAGTTGGTCAAGCTGCAACCCGGCCAGCCCGGGCCGCTGGAATGGCTCGCGGAGCAGACGCCGGAAGGCGGCGTGGTGGCCGTTGATGGCGCGGTCATGGCCGTGGCCTCGGCGCGCACCCTGGGCAGCAAGCTGGAGGCACGTGGTGCACGCTTGCGCACGGATATCGACTTGTTGAATGAAGTCTGGCAAGACCGTCCAACCTTGCCGAACCAACCGATCTATCAACATCTGCCACCCCAGGCCACCGTCAGTCGTGGCGAGAAGCTCGCAGCCCTGCGTGCCAGCTTGAAGGAAAAGGGGGCCGACTGGCATTTCATCGCGACCCTGGATGACATTGCCTGGCTGTTTAACCTGCGGGGTGGCGACGTTTCGTTCAACCCGGTGTTTGTCTCGTTTGCCTTGATCGGCCAGCAGCAGGCGACGCTGTTTGTGGCCCTGAGCAAAGTCGACGCCGAGCTTCGCGCGGTGCTGGAACAGGATGGCGTGACCCTGCGCGATTACAGCGAAGTCGCAGCGGCGTTGAAGGACATTCCTTCGGGCGCGAGTGTGCAGGTCGACCCGGCCCGGGTGACCGCCGGCTTGCTGGAAAACCTGGGCAGTGGCGTCACGCTGATCGAGGGGCTTAACCCGACCACCTTGGCCAAATCGCGCAAGAGCCTGACGGACGCCGAGCACATTCGCCAGGCCATGGAGCAGGACGGCGCGGCCTTGTGCGAATTCTTCGCCTGGCTCGACAGCGCGTTGGGCCGTGAGCGCATCACCGAACTGACCATTGATGAGCACCTGACGGCAGCGCGTACCCGTCGTCCGGGTTATGTGTCGCTGAGCTTCAATACGATTGCCGCATTCAACGCCAATGGCGCGATGCCGCACTATCACGCGACCGAAGAAGAACACGCGCTGATCGAAGGCGATGGCTTGCTGCTGATCGACTCCGGTGGCCAGTACCTGGGTGGCACCACCGACATCACGCGGATGGTGCCCATCGGTACACCAACCGAAGAGCAGAAGCGCGATTGCACGCGGGTGCTCAAAGGTGTGATTGCCTTGTCCCGCGCGCATTTCCCCAAGGGCATTCTCTCGCCGCTGCTTGACTCGATTGCCCGTGCGCCGATCTGGGCCGAGGGTGTGGACTACGGCCACGGTACCGGTCATGGCGTCGGCTATTTCCTCAATGTGCATGAAGGCCCGCAGGTGATCGCGTACCAAGCCGTCGCGGCGCCGCAAACGGCAATGCAGGCAGGCATGATTACCTCCATCGAGCCCGGCACTTACCGGCCGGGCCGCTGGGGTGTGCGCATCGAGAACCTGGTGTTGAACCGTGAAGCGGGCAAGACCGAGTTTGGCGAGTTCCTCAAGTTCGAGACACTGACACTGTGTCCGATCGACACCCGTTGCCTGGAGCCGTTATTGCTGACGGTGGAGGAGCGCCAGTGGTTCAACGATTACCACGCACACGTCCGTGAGCGCCTGAGCCCGCTGCTCAGCGGTGCAGCGCTGGAGTGGTTGCAGGTGCGCACGGCTGCGATCTAGCCCAGCGCTTCGCGCACAAAGTCCAGGCGATCCTGGCCAAAGAACAACTGGTCGCCGACGAACATACTGGGGGCACCGAATACGCCACGCTGAATCGCGTGTTCGGTGTTGTCCTTGAGGGTTGTCTTGACTTCGTCATCGTTGGTCAGCGCCAGGACTGCTTCAGGATCAAAGCCGTGTTCGGTCAGCACTGCGGCTACCACAGACAGGTCTCCCAAGTGTCGGCCCTCGACCCAGAGTGCGTGGAACAGGCAGTCGATGAAGTCGAGAAAGCGTTCGGGCTGGCGCATTTGGACGCCGGTGACCGCACGCATCAGCATTAATGTGTTGATGGGAAAGTGCGGATTGAACTTGAGCGGAACGTGGTAGCGCTGGGCGTAGCGTGCCAGGTCCTGGAACATGTAGCGACCTTTGGCGGGAACGGTGGCCGGTGACGCATTGCCGGTGGCCTTGAACACCCCGCCCAGCAGCATTGGCTTGTAAATCAGCTGGGTGCCGGTTGCAGCGCACAGGCCTGGAAGTTGGGTATAGGCCAGATAGGTGGCAGGGCTGCCGAGGTCGAAGAAAAATTCTACTGTTTTACTCATGCTGGATACTCGCAGTTTATTGTTATGGGGCGTGCTTACCAGGGTTCATTCCAAGGGCGCAGGTCCAGCTCGAAGGTCCAGGCGTCCCGGGGCTGGCTGTGCAGGTACCAATAGTTATCGGCGATGTGGTCCGGATTGAGAATGCCGTCCTGATCCTTGAGGGCGTATTTTTGCGGGAAGTTGTCGCGGATGAAGTCGGTGTCGATGGCGCCATCCACGACGACGTGGGCGACGTGGATATTCCGTGGGCCCAGTTCGCGAGCCATGCTCTGCGCCAGTGCACGGATCCCGTGTTTGGCTCCAGCGAACGCGGCAAAGCCGGCGGCTCCACGCAACCCGGCCGTGGCACCGGTAAACAGGATGGTGCCGCGGTTACGGGTGACCATGCGCTTGGCCAATTCCCGCGCGTTGAGGAAGCCTGAGAAACAGGCCATCTCCCAAATCTTGAAGTACTTGCGGGCGGTTTCTTCCAGGATGCTGCACGGCACATTGGCGCCGATGTTGAACACGAAGGCTTCGATGGGGCCCAGCTCGGTTTCAATCCGCTCGATCAGCGCGATAACGTCTTCTTCCTTGCGGGCATCGCAGGCAAAGCCATGCGCCTCGCCACCTGCTGCGTGGATGCTATCCACCAAGGGTTGCAGTTTATCGGCGCTGCGCCGGGTGACGCAGGCGACGTAACCCTCACGGGCGAAACGCTTGGCGATGGCACCACCTGTGGCATCGCCGGCACCCACTACCAGTACGATTTTCTTGTTGTTCGTCATGGGAGATCCTTTAGTAAACGATCGTTTGCCAAACGAACGTTATGCTACGATCCAGCAGGCGTCAAGCTGACAGCACAGTGGAGGAAGCGATGCGATATTCGGCTAGTCACAAGCAGCAAACCAGGGAAAAGCTTCTGAACAGCAGTGCGGCACTGGCGAAGAAAGAGGGTTTTGCCAGTGTCGGGGTGGATGGCTTGATGAAGGCCATTGGCTTGAGTGGCGGTGCGTTTTATAGCCACTTCGCTTCGAAGGATGAATTGTTCAGTTCGATTGTCGAGCGTGAATTGAGCCACAGCCTTGAGCGATTGAATGGCGACGGGGTGCAAAGCCGTGAGCGGCTGGATCGCTGTTTGAAGTTCTACCTGAGCATGGCCCATGTGGAGCAATCCGAAGCCGGATGTGCGTTGCCGAGCCTGGGGGCGGAGATTGCGCGATCTGATGTGGCCGTTCGTCAACAGGCGCAGGACTGGATTTGCCGATTGCAGGTGGGGTGGGCAGCAACACTGGGCAGCGAGCCCCTGGCGTGGTCGATTCTGTCGCAATGCATCGGCGCCCTGGTGGTGGCGCGGATGATGGTCGACCCGCAGGTGCAGGCACAGGTCCTGTCATCGAACTACGAGGTGCTCAGCCAGCAGCTGTCGAGGCTGTGAGGTCATCGACAGTTACTTGCAGATGACAATCATGCTTCGGCTTGTGTAGCCGGCGGGGTTAAGACCGAACGGGTAGTCGCCTGGGTCTTCGGCGTTGTCCCCCGACTTGGCGATGACTTTATAGCCTTTGGCGCCACACGAATTAGCTGCACTGGCGTAGCACTGGTCCCAGGAAGAGGACAGGCCTGAGCAGTTGATATGCAGGCCCTTCTTTCCCCGTTTTACTTCGGTCTTGGTGGTCGCGGCACAACCTGCGATTGCCACAATCATGAACAGCATCAAAATTCGCTTCATTACTATCCTTAATAGCCGCCTCGCTTAAGTGCACGAAGCTGGCTTTGCTCGCTCTCGAGTGTAGCGTTCATGATGTCCTTATCGAAAATCTCCATGAATGACACTGGGTTACGACCTAAACATGGCCTAATTGAGCGGCAAATGCCATAGCTACGTCAAATCCTGAATCAATCGGCTGGAACGAGTGGTTTTGATTCGTTACGCATGGTCAGGGTTGCACCCACCGAGGCCAGGATAATGCAGGTGATGGCCAGCCATTGCGCCAGGGACAAGTGCTCTTGAAGGAAAAACAGCCCGGACAGGGCTCCGAACGCGGGTTCGATACTCATCAGGGTTCCGAACGTGCGGGCTGGCAGGCGAGTCAGGGCGACCATCTCCAGGGTGTAGGGCAGGGCGGTGGATAAAACCGCGACACCAATGGCGATCGGGATCAGCGTGGGTGTGAGGAGTGCGGCGCCCGCGTGGACGATACCTATCGGTGCAACAAACAACGCTGCAATCATTACGCCGAGGGCCGCAGTCTGAACGCCATTGTCGGCGCCGGCCTTTTGGCCAAACAGAATGTAGAGTGCCCAGCACGCACCTGCGCCGAGTGCATAGGCGGCGCCTGTGAGGTCAATGCCGCTGCTGGCTTCGCCCACTGGGATCAATAGCAGAAGTCCGACAATCGCCAAGGCTATCCAGAGAAAGTCTACGGCGCGTCGCGAAGCGTAGATGGCGACTGCTAGTGGGCCGGTGAATTCGAGGGCTACTGCAATTCCCAGCGGAACGGTGCGCAGCGACATATAGAAGAGGAAGTTCATTCCCCCCAGCGCCATCCCGTAGACGATCACCGTCTGCAACGACTTGGCTGTCAGCTTGGCGCGCCATGGGCGTAAAAGGAGCAGCATGATCACACTGGCGAAAATCAGGCGCAGGGTGGTGGTGCCCTGGGCGCCCACGATGGGGAACATGCTTTTGGCGAGTGAGGCGCCTGATTGAATAGAGGCCATGGCAATGAGTAGCAGGCCGACCGGAAACAGTGTCGAAGCCAGGCTACGCGGGGAAGTGGTCATTGAGGGTATTCGTCCGAGGTCGTATTGAAAGAAACCGAGTGGCTATGATGCTTAACTGTTGAGCGTTGAGCAATATATTGCTCAGTTAGTTAAGGGTTCCTTCCTATATAGACGAATTCCGTGATTGTCGGGATGGATTGATAGAAAAGCTGAATTAAGGGTTGACGGCAGATTCTGGAAGTCTATAATTCGCCCCACTTCCGGCGCAGTCGAAACTGAAAACTCCTTGGTAAACAAAGAGTTATGTAGGTTTCGGCAGCGAGTTGCTTCAGATCATCGAGGCCCAGAAGGAGTTAGTAAGGCAGTGTTGTTTGGCCCTATTAACGTTTCGATCTTCTCGGTCGAAAGCGGAGAAAAAGAGGTGTTGACAGCAGCGTGTAACGCTGTAGAATTCGCCTCCCGCTAACGAGAGATCGGAAGCGCAAGTGGTTGAAGTTACAAAGGAAACTTTGAAAACTTCTGAAAATAATCACTTGACAGCAAATGAGGCTGCTGTAGAATGCGCGCCTCGGTTGAGACGAAAGATCTTAACCAACCGCTCTTTAACAACTGAATCAAGCAATTCGTGTGGGTGCTTGTGGAGTCAGACTGATAGTCAACAAGATTATCAGCATCACAAGTTACTCCGCGAGAAATCAAAGATGTAACCAACGATTGCTGAGCCAAGTTTAGGGTTTCTTAAAAACCCAAAGATGTTTGAACTGAAGAGTTTGATCATGGCTCAGATTGAACGCTGGCGGCAGGCCTAACACATGCAAGTCGAGCGGTAGAGAGAAGCTTGCTTCTCTTGAGAGCGGCGGACGGGTGAGTAATGCCTAGGAATCTGCCTGGTAGTGGGGGATAACGTCCGGAAACGGACGCTAATACCGCATACGTCCTACGGGAGAAAGCAGGGGACCTTCGGGCCTTGCGCTATCAGATGAGCCTAGGTCGGATTAGCTAGTTGGTGGGGTAATGGCTCACCAAGGCGACGATCCGTAACTGGTCTGAGAGGATGATCAGTCACACTGGAACTGAGACACGGTCCAGACTCCTACGGGAGGCAGCAGTGGGGAATATTGGACAATGGGCGAAAGCCTGATCCAGCCATGCCGCGTGTGTGAAGAAGGTCTTCGGATTGTAAAGCACTTTAAGTTGGGAGGAAGGGCAGTAAATTAATACTTTGCTGTTTTGACGTTACCGACAGAATAAGCACCGGCTAACTCTGTGCCAGCAGCCGCGGTAATACAGAGGGTGCAAGCGTTAATCGGAATTACTGGGCGTAAAGCGCGCGTAGGTGGTTCGTTAAGTTGGATGTGAAATCCCCGGGCTCAACCTGGGAACTGCATTCAAAACTGACGAGCTAGAGTATGGTAGAGGGTGGTGGAATTTCCTGTGTAGCGGTGAAATGCGTAGATATAGGAAGGAACACCAGTGGCGAAGGCGACCACCTGGACTGATACTGACACTGAGGTGCGAAAGCGTGGGGAGCAAACAGGATTAGATACCCTGGTAGTCCACGCCGTAAACGATGTCAACTAGCCGTTGGGAGCCTTGAGCTCTTAGTGGCGCAGCTAACGCATTAAGTTGACCGCCTGGGGAGTACGGCCGCAAGGTTAAAACTCAAATGAATTGACGGGGGCCCGCACAAGCGGTGGAGCATGTGGTTTAATTCGAAGCAACGCGAAGAACCTTACCAGGCCTTGACATCCAATGAACTTTCTAGAGATAGATTGGTGCCTTCGGGAACATTGAGACAGGTGCTGCATGGCTGTCGTCAGCTCGTGTCGTGAGATGTTGGGTTAAGTCCCGTAACGAGCGCAACCCTTGTCCTTAGTTACCAGCACGTTATGGTGGGCACTCTAAGGAGACTGCCGGTGACAAACCGGAGGAAGGTGGGGATGACGTCAAGTCATCATGGCCCTTACGGCCTGGGCTACACACGTGCTACAATGGTCGGTACAGAGGGTTGCCAAGCCGCGAGGTGGAGCTAATCCCAGAAAACCGATCGTAGTCCGGATCGCAGTCTGCAACTCGACTGCGTGAAGTCGGAATCGCTAGTAATCGCGAATCAGAATGTCGCGGTGAATACGTTCCCGGGCCTTGTACACACCGCCCGTCACACCATGGGAGTGGGTTGCACCAGAAGTAGCTAGTCTAACCTTCGGGGGGACGGTTACCACGGTGTGATTCATGACTGGGGTGAAGTCGTAACAAGGTAGCCGTAGGGGAACCTGCGGCTGGATCACCTCCTTAATCGACGACATCAGCTGCTCCATAAGTTCCCACACGAATTGCTTGATTCATTGAAGAAGACGATAGAAGCAGCTTTAAGCTCCAAGCTGATAGCTCTTAGCTAATCAGTTACGCGCTCGAAATTGGGTCTGTAGCTCAGTTGGTTAGAGCGCACCCCTGATAAGGGTGAGGTCGGCAGTTCGAATCTGCCCAGACCCACCAATTTTGTTATGGGGCCATAGCTCAGCTGGGAGAGCGCCTGCCTTGCACGCAGGAGGTCAACGGTTCGATCCCGTTTGGCTCCACCATTAACTGTTTCTACTGTTAGAGTTTAGAAATGAATATTCGCCAATGAATATTGATTTCTAGTCTTTGATTAGATCGTTCTTTAAAAATTTGGGTATGTGATAGAAAGATAGACTGAACGTTACTTTCACTGGTAACGGATCAGGCTAAGGTAAAATTTGTAAGTAATTGCGAATTTTCGGCGAATGTCGTCTTCACAGTATAACCAGATTGCTTGGGGTTATATGGTCAAGTGAAGAAGCGCATACGGTGGATGCCTTGGCAGTCAGAGGCGATGAAAGACGTGGTAGCCTGCGAAAAGCTTCGGGGAGTCGGCAAACAGACTTTGATCCGGAGATGTCTGAATGGGGGAACCCAGCCATCATAAGATGGTTACCTTACACTGAATACATAGGTGTATGGAGCGAACCAGGGGAACTGAAACATCTAAGTACCCTGAGGAAAAGAAATCAACCGAGATTCCCTTAGTAGTGGCGAGCGAACGGGGACTAGCCCTTAAGTGGCTTTGAGATTAGCGGAACGCTCTGGAAAGTGCGGCCATAGTGGGTGATAGCCCTGTACGCGAAAATCTCTTAGTCATGAAATCGAGTAGGACGGAGCACGAGAAACTTTGTCTGAATATGGGGGGACCATCCTCCAAGGCTAAATACTACTGACTGACCGATAGTGAACTAGTACCGTGAGGGAAAGGCGAAAAGAACCCCGGAGAGGGGAGTGAAATAGATCCTGAAACCGTATGCGTACAAGCAGTGGGAGCAGACTTTGTTCTGTGACTGCGTACCTTTTGTATAATGGGTCAGCGACTTATTTTCAGTGGCGAGCTTAACCGAATAGGGGAGGCGTAGCGAAAGCGAGTCTTAATAGGGCGTCTAGTCGCTGGGAATAGACCCGAAACCGGGCGATCTATCCATGGGCAGGTTGAAGGTTGGGTAACACTAACTGGAGGACCGAACCGACTACCGTTGAAAAGTTAGCGGATGACCTGTGGATCGGAGTGAAAGGCTAATCAAGCTCGGAGATAGCTGGTTCTCCTCGAAAGCTATTTAGGTAGCGCCTCATGTATCACTGTAGGGGGTAGAGCACTGTTTCGGCTAGGGGGTCATCCCGACTTACCAAACCGATGCAAACTCCGAATACCTACAAGTGCCGAGCATGGGAGACACACGGCGGGTGCTAACGTCCGTCGTGAAAAGGGAAACAACCCAGACCGTCAGCTAAGGTCCCAAAGTTATGGTTAAGTGGGAAACGATGTGGGAAGGCTTAGACAGCTAGGAGGTTGGCTTAGAAGCAGCCACCCTTTAAAGAAAGCGTAATAGCTCACTAGTCGAGTCGGCCTGCGCGGAAGATGTAACGGGGCTCAAACCATACACCGAAGCTACGGGTATCATCTTCGGATGATGCGGTAGAGGAGCGTTCTGTAAGCCTGTGAAGGTGAGTTGAGAAGCTTGCTGGAGGTATCAGAAGTGCGAATGCTGACATGAGTAACGATAATGGGTGTGAAAAACACCCACGCCGAAAGACCAAGGTTTCCTGCGCAACGTTAATCGACGCAGGGTTAGTCGGTCCCTAAGGCGAGGCTGAAAAGCGTAGTCGATGGAAAACAGGTTAATATTCCTGTACTTCTGGTTATTGCGATGGAGGGACGGAGAAGGCTAGGCCAGCTTGGCGTTGGTTGTCCAAGTTTAAGGTGGTAGGCTGGAATCTTAGGTAAATCCGGGATTCTAAGGCCGAGAGCTGATGACGAGTTATCTTTTAGATGACGAAGTGGTTGATGCCATGCTTCCAAGAAAAGCTTCTAAGCTTCAGGTAACCAGGAACCGTACCCCAAACCGACACAGGTGGTTGGGTAGAGAATACCAAGGCGCTTGAGAGAACTCGGGTGAAGGAACTAGGCAAAATGGCACCGTAACTTCGGGAGAAGGTGCGCCGGTGAGGGTGAAGGACTTGCTCCGTAAGCTCATGCCGGTCGAAGATACCAGGCCGCTGCGACTGTTTATTAAAAACACAGCACTCTGCAAACACGAAAGTGGACGTATAGGGTGTGACGCCTGCCCGGTGCCGGAAGGTTAATTGATGGGGTTAGCTAACGCGAAGCTCTTGATCGAAGCCCCGGTAAACGGCGGCCGTAACTATAACGGTCCTAAGGTAGCGAAATTCCTTGTCGGGTAAGTTCCGACCTGCACGAATGGCGTAACGATGGCGGCGCTGTCTCCACCCGAGACTCAGTGAAATTGAAATCGCTGTGAAGATGCAGTGTATCCGCGGCTAGACGGAAAGACCCCGTGAACCTTTACTATAGCTTTGCACTGGACTTTGAATTTGCTTGTGTAGGATAGGTGGGAGGCTTTGAAGCGTGGACGCCAGTTCGCGTGGAGCCAACCTTGAAATACCACCCTGGCAACTTTGAGGTTCTAACTCAGGTCCGTTATCCGGATCGAGGACAGTGTATGGTGGGTAGTTTGACTGGGGCGGTCTCCTCCTAAAGAGTAACGGAGGAGTACGAAGGTGCGCTCAGACCGGTCGGAAATCGGTCGTAGAGTATAAAGGCAAAAGCGCGCTTGACTGCGAGACAGACACGTCGAGCAGGTACGAAAGTAGGTCTTAGTGATCCGGTGGTTCTGTATGGAAGGGCCATCGCTCAACGGATAAAAGGTACTCCGGGGATAACAGGCTGATACCGCCCAAGAGTTCATATCGACGGCGGTGTTTGGCACCTCGATGTCGGCTCATCACATCCTGGGGCTGAAGCCGGTCCCAAGGGTATGGCTGTTCGCCATTTAAAGTGGTACGCGAGCTGGGTTTAGAACGTCGTGAGACAGTTCGGTCCCTATCTGCCGTGGACGTTTGAGATTTGAGAGGGGCTGCTCCTAGTACGAGAGGACCGGAGTGGACGAACCTCTGGTGTTCCGGTTGTCACGCCAGTGGCATTGCCGGGTAGCTATGTTCGGAATAGATAACCGCTGAAAGCATCTAAGCGGGAAACTAGCCTCAAGATGAGATCTCACTGGAACCTTGAGTTCCCTGAAGGGCCGTCGAAGACTACGACGTTGATAGGTTGGGTGTGTAAGCGCTGTGAGGCGTTGAGCTAACCAATACTAATTGCCCGTGAGGCTTGACCATATAACACCCAAGCAATTTGCGTCGAAGAGACCAGATTGCGGTGTGTGAAGACGAAACGAACCGAAAGTTCGAGATCTTACAAACACCTAGCTATCACATACCCAATTTGCTGAAGCGAGGCCAGCTGGCCACGACTCAGTACCCGAATTTCTTGACGACCATAGAGCATTGGAACCACCTGATCCCATCCCGAACTCAGCAGTGAAACGATGCATCGCCGATGGTAGTGTGGGGTTTCCCCATGTGAGAGTAGGTCATCGTCAAGATTAAATTCCAGAACCCCTGATTGCTTATGCAGTCAGGGGTTTTGTTTTGGGCGGTCGGAAAACGGGGAGAGAGCTGTTGGCCGTAAAAAAGATCCAGCCTGGTTAAAAGCCTTGCTCCCTGATCAACTCAATCAGTGCCCTTAACCCGGCCGGCACATGGCGCCTACCTGGGTAATAGAGGCGCAAGCAGTCAAAAGACGGCGTCCATTCCTCTAGTACGCGCACTAACGTCCCGTTCGCTAAATCGGCAGCGGCATTCCATTCCGTAAGATAGGTCAAGCCTAGTCCCGCCCTGGCAGCCTCAAGCATCAGAGTCGGATTATCCAGGGTCAAAACCCCTTGCACCTCTACAGCAAGCGCTTCGCCATGTCGCTCAAACTCCCAATGATAGATCGCCCCGCTGGGCATCCGGCTGCGAATACACTGATGGGCCCGCAGATCCATGGGACTGACGGGAACTGGGTTGAGAGCAAAATAGTCCGGGCTGCCCAATACCGCAAAACGCTGGGCCGGACTGATATCGATTGCGATCATGTCTTGAGGAACCGTATCACCGAGCCGAATCCCCGCATCAAACCCCTGCGCGACGATATCCACCAGCCGCCCCTCAGTGACGATATCCAATTTCATCCGTGGATAACGTCGCAGGTACTCCAGCAGCAACGGCATCACCTGCTTTGCCGCCCCCGCCGAGGTATTCAGGCGCAAGGTACCGCTGGGTTCCGCGCTGCGATTTCCTGCCTGTTCCAAGGCCGTGCGAATGCTCAACAGTGCAGGGGTAATGGTTTCGACAAACTCCGCGCCCACTTCAGATAACGACACGCTGCGCGTGGTGCGATTGAACAGCCTCACCCCCATCCGCGCTTCAAGCCCCGCGATAGAGTGGCTCAACGCCGATGTCGACACATTCAACTCGGTCGCCGCTGCACGAAAACTGCGATGCCGAGCCACTGCCAGCACCGCTTCCAACTCATTCAGCCCGGATGTATTCATTGTCCTGAGTCACTCATCAACTCATGCCGATTTGTACGGCTTATCAGCTTAATCATAGTGACTTACCGTAGGACGCACTAGCTCAGCGTCCCGGAGGACCTATGCAATACATCAACCAGATTTACATCAACGGCGACTTTGTGACGCCCCATGGCGAAGAGCTTTTTGACCTGTTCAACCCTGCAACAGGTCAGCGTATCGGCCAGGTTCGATTGGCAAATGAACAAGACGCCCTGGATGCCATCGCTGCCGCCAAGCGAGCTTTTATCGCGTTCTCCCACAGCTCTAAAGATGTGCGCATCGACTATCTCAAACGCCTTCACGCCGCAGTTGAATCCATTGAGGACGCACTTACCGACGCGATTATCGAGGAGTACGGCGCCCCAATATCCCGTGCGCGGTGGATGGCCAAGCATGCAGCCAGCGTCCTGCAAGATGCCGCTTCAGTACTGGAGAGCTACAACTTCTCCCGACGCATTGGCATCGCCGAGGTGGTCATGCAGCCGCTGGGTGTGGCCGGCTTGATCACACCTTGGAACAGCAACGCCGGTTTTATCTGCGGCAAGCTCGCTGCGGCGTTGGCCGCCGGCTGTACCGCCGTGATCAAACCCAGTGAAATGAGCGCAATCCAGACCTCGCTAGTCACCCGCGCCCTGCATGACGCAGGCTTGCCTCCCGGTGTATTCAACATCGTCACTGGCCGTGGCGAAACCGTAGGCGCCGTGTTGAGCGCCCATCCCGACATCGCAAAAGTGTCCTTCACGGGTTCAACCGCTGTCGGCAAAACAATCCTGCGGACCGGCGCCGAGACCCTGAAGCGCGTGACCCTAGAGCTGGGCGGCAAATCACCGGTGCTGATTCTCGATGATGCGGACCTCAAGACGGCCGTGCCCATGGCCCTTCAGGCCGGTTTCATGAACAGCGGCCAGGCCTGTATCGCCGGCACTCGAATCCTGGTACCCGAAAGTCGTTTGGAAGAAATCGAAGCGCTGATGATCGACGAGGTGGGCAACGTGCAAGCCGGCGACCCTCGTGACCCAGCCACTGCGGTCGGCCCCATGGTCAGCCAAAAACAGTGGGAGCGCGTACAGCGCTACATTCAGATCGGGATCGAGGAGGGCGCCCACCTATTGGCAGGAGGTCGCGGTTTGCCTGAGGGCATCAAAGCCGGGTGGTTCGTAAAACCAACCGTATTCAGCCGGGTGACCAACCAAATGGCCATCGCCCGCGAGGAGATTTTCGGCCCAGTGCTCTCGATCATTACCTACGCAACCGAGGAAGAGGCCCTGACCATCGCCAACGACACACCCTACGGCCTCCAGGCATACATCCTGTCTTCAAATCCCGAACGCGCCCGCAGGCTGGCCAGCCGTATAGACGCTGGCCGAGTGCTGATCAATACCCTGGCCCATGAACCTCTAGCGCCGTTTGGTGGCTTCAAGCAATCGGGTATCGGCCGCGAGTACGGCACATTCGGCCTCGAAGCCTTCCTGGAGCCCAAGTCGATCCTGAGCTGATCGTCAGCATAAAAACGCATGAATAAGGTCAACGGCTCAAACCAAAGTGCATGAACAGGCTCCATTAGCACACCGTTCAGGGAAATCGATGCAAAGTGTTTCTGCATTTTTGGTATGGTGCAGCACATTTTCACAAGGACTGATTTTTCCTCCGCAGGAAGCGGCGTCGACCTTATTCAACGAGATGCTGTAGAAATGCCTGAACCAATACCGATCAAGGATCACGAAAAAGAAAACCGCCTGGTCAACAAGCGGCTGCTGGCCTGCGCGCTGCTGGTAATCGGCATTACCTGCGCCCTGGTAGGTCGGATGTACTTCCTGCAGGTGGTGCAGTACGACTACCACTCCACCATTTCCGAAAACAATCGCGTCCACGTCCTGCCGATCACACCGACCCGCGGCCTGATCTATGACCGCAACGGCGTAGTACTTGCCGACAACCGTCCCAGCTACAACCTGACCATCACCCGCGAGCGCACCACCGATCTCAAAGGAGAGCTGGACGCTATCGTCAGCCTCCTGCATCTGCCCGCCGAGGATCGCGGCGTATTTGATAAGGCGCTCAAGCAAGCCCGTCATCCCTTCGTGCCCGTCACCCTGTTCTACGAGCTGACCGAAGAGCAGATAGCCGTGCTGGCCGTCAACGAATTCCGCCTGCCGGGCGTGGATGTCGAGCCGCAATTCGTCCGCCATTATCCGCTGGGTGCGCACTTTGCCCACTCCATTGGCTACGTAGGCCGGATCAACGAAAAAGAATCCAAAGCCCTCGACTCAGTGGAGTACCGGGGCACCCAGTCCATTGGTAAAACCGGGATCGAGCGTTTCTACGAGTCCGAGTTGCATGGCCACGTCGGCTATGAAGAAGTTGAAACCAACGCCCAGGGCCGCGTCCTGCGGGTGCTCAAGCACACCGACCCGATCCCCGGCAAAAACATCGTGCTGAGCCTGGACGTCAAACTCCAGGAAGCCGCCGAAGAAGCCCTCGGCGACCGCCGTGGTTCGGTGGTTGCTCTCGACCCGGCAACCGGCGAAGTGCTGGCGATGGTCAGCAAGCCAAGTTTCGACCCGAACCTGTTTGTCACCGGCATCAGCTTCAAGGAATACGCCGCGCTGCACGACTCCCTCGACCGTCCGCTGTTCAACCGCGTGCTGCGCGGGCTCTACGCGCCGGGTTCGACGATCAAGCCGGAAGTCGCCATCGCTGGCCTCGACAGCGGCGTGGTTACCGCCCAGACCCGGGTGTTCGACCCGGGCTATTACCAACTCCCGGATTTCGACCACAAATACCGCAACTGGAACCACAGCGGCGATGGTTGGGTGGACATGGACGCAGCGATCATGCGCTCCAACGACACCTACTTCTACGACCTGGCCCACAAGCTGGGTATCGACCGCCTGCACGACTACCTGGCCGAGTTCGGCCTTGGCCAGAAAGTCTCCCTCGACATGTTCGAAGAGTCAGCCGGCCTGATGCCGTCCCAAGCCTGGAAGCGCGCTACCCGGCGCCAGCCGTGGTTCCCGGGTGAAACCGTGATCCTCGGCATCGGCCAGGGTTACATGCAGGTCACCCCGTTGCAGCTGGCCCAGGCCACTGCGCTGATCGCCAACAAGGGCGTGTGGAACCGACCGCACCTGGCCAAGACCATCAATGGCGTGCCGCCGGTGGATGAAAACCCGATGCCCAACGTGGTGCTCAAAGACCCGCGCGACTGGGAGCAGGTCAACCACGGCATGCAATTGGTAATGCACGATCCACGCGGTATCGCCCGGGCGGCTGCAGCCGGTGCGCAGTACCGGATTGCTGGCAAGTCTGGTACTGCGCAGGTAGTGGCGATCAAGCAGGGCGAGCGTTACAACCGTCTCAAGACCCTGGAGCGCAACCGCGACAACGCCTTGTTCGTCGGCTTTGCCCCGGCGGAGCACCCGCGGATCGTGATTTCGGTGATGATCGAAAACGGCGAGGCCGGTGGCCGAGTGGCGGGGCCGGTGGTGCGCCAGATCATGGACGCCTGGCTGCTCGATCAGGAAGGCCACTTGAAGCCGCAATACGCGACCCCCAGCAAGGCACCGGGTGATCCCCACGTTTGACGCCACAAGGGCATGACACCGTCATGCCCTATCCCTTTTCAAAGGTTGCGCATTGGTCGATGTCGCCTACTGTCAATACAGGAGGTGTCTCATGCACGAATCAAATGAAATCAAACGTAAAGTCCTGCTCAACGCTCCACGCCAACGGGTCTGGGAAGCACTGACCGACGCCGAGCAATTCGGCAGCTGGTTTGGCATCGCCCTCAAGGGCAAACAGTTTGCCCAGGGCCGGGCCATTGAAGCCCCGATCACCTATCCCGGTTACGAGCACGTGGTGTGGAAGGCAAGGATCGAGCGGCTTGAACCACAGACACGGTTCTCTTTCAGTTGGCATCCCTACGCGGTAGACGAGGGAGTTGATTACGACGCCGAAACCCCAACGCTGGTGGAGTTCACCCTCGAGGATCATGCCGAAGGCATCTTGTTGCGCGTGGTGGAGTCAGGTTTTGACGGGATCCCGGACGTTCGCCGCCAGAAGGCCTACAAGAAGAACTCCCGAGGCTGGGATGATCAGATGAACAACATCGAAGACTATCTGGCGAAATCCCATCAGCCGTGAGCTGATGGGGCGCCGCATTCATCAGCCTTCGTGGGCGGTGCTGATTTCCAGGGTATCGGTGTAGGTCACCAACACGCTTTGGCCGACCTTGAGGTCTTTGAGGCCGGCGCGAATTTCCGGTTTCTCCACGGTCAGCACTTTGCTCTGGCCCGCCGGGTTTTCCAGGGTTACCTGGTTTTTCGCCAGGTCAATGTGGGTGATCTTCAACTGCACCTGTACCTGGCGGAAGGCCGCACCGCCCGGGTTCGGGTTATCCGCGGTGGCGCGCAAGACGCCAGTCTTCTCGGTGGCGTCCGGTGCGCTCTTGTCGATGTCGGTGTCCAGCACGGCGGCGACCGAATGGGTCACCAGCACCTTGACCTGATCACCTACCTTGAGATTGCCCAGGTCCTTGGCCTGGTCGCTGAGCTGCACATGCACGTTGCGGCCTTCGGCACCTTCGAGCACCACCTGATGGTTGGCGGCATCCACCTCCAGCACCTTGGTGGTCACCTCATCGGCTTCCAGCGACTTGGACAACGGGATATCGGCAGCATGTGCCGTCAGGGCACCAGCAGACAGCAGGGTTGCCAGGGCAATTGCCTGGCGAAGAGGGCGCAATACATTCATTGAGTGGACTTCCATGTGAGAGGAGCCTTGAGTCTAGTGGCGCGTTCGCGATTCGCAAATTCGCCACTGAGACGGAACGGCTACTTGATCACCACCGGATTCACCGGTGCGCCACTGCCCCCGACAATCTTCAGCGGGGCGGCGGTGTAGAGGAATTTCCACTGGCCGTCGTCCGCACAATCGGCGGCCAGTTCCTCCAGCAACACGATTTCGGTGAAGGCGATCCCCAGGTTGCGCATCAGCGCGCAATGCAGCGGAATCTGCACCCCGGACACCGGGTCGGTGATCACTTCGTTGGCGATGGTGTCGGTCACCAGGTTGGGGATTTCCATCTCGTGGAACCACTCCACCAGCTCCCGGCTGTAGGTCAGCCCCGGCTCCATCAGGTCCTTGAAGAACTCGGTCTTGCCCAGCTCATAAAACGCCCCCATGGACCCGGTGCGGATGATCAGGATGTCACGTTTTTCAATGGTCACGCCCTGGGCTTTGGCGGCGTCGAGCAGGTCCAGGTGGTTGAAGGTTTCGCCCCGGCCCAGGCACTTCTTGCCGCGATGGCGGGCCATGTCGATCAGCACCGCACGGCCCACCACGCCGCGTTCGGCAATCGCCAGCACGCTGGCCTTGGCCATGCCGCCAACGGTGGTCTGGGCGTCGTAGCCGTTCCACAGTTGATTGTCGTACCAGGCGTGGCCGAGGGCGTCGTACTGGGTCGAGCCTTGCAGCTGCATGAAGATCACGTCATCGGAATACGCCGCACCACCGGTCATGTGCGGCTGTTTGCCGAAGTGGTAATGGCTGTGGTCGAGGGTGTTGAAGCGCATCGACGGGTTGCGCGCCGGCCACATCGGGTCGCCGTCGGGGTGGCCGATCTGCACTTGCAGGGTAAAGGTCTTGCCCTGGCGCACCGAGGCCACGCCCCGCAGTACTTCGGCTTCAGTCAGGTAATTGAGGGCGCCGACTTCGTCGTCCGGGCCCCATTTACCCCAGTTCTTTGGCAGGCCTTCAAGCAATTCGCGGGTGTTCGGCTCGTTCTTATTATGAAGATCACACATAGCAATTCCGGTCCCTGTGAGAGTGAGTTACACGCAGCGCCCGCCATCGACTTCAAGGCAAGTGCCGGTGATGAACGCCGCTTCGTCCGACGCCAGGTACAGGCAGGCGTTGGCCACATCTTGCGGGGTGGAAAAGCGCCCCAGGGGAATGGTCGCCATGAATTTCTGGCGGTTTTCCGGGGTGTCCGGCACGCCCATGAATTCGCTGAGCAACGCCGTGGCACCCACTACCGGGTTCACGCAGTTGACGCGGATATTGTCCGGCCCCAGCTCCGCCGCCATGGTCTTGCTCATGACCACCACTGCGCCCTTGCTGCCGTTATACCAGACCAGTCCCGGACGCGGGCGGATCGCCGCCGTCGAGGCAATATTGACGAACACGCCGCCGCCCTGGCCGCGAAAATGCGGCACAAAATGCTTGGCGCTCAAGAAGATGCTTTTGACGTTGACCGCAAACACCCGGTCGAACTCGGCTTCGTCGACTTCCAGCATCGGCCGGTTGCGGTGGGTGGTACCGGCGTTGTTGATGACGATGTCCAGCCCACCGAATTGCTCCAGTGTGCCGCGCAGCAGCGCGCCCATGCTTTCATCGTTGGCCACGTTGACCTCGATAAAGTGCGCATGGCCGCCGCTTTCGGCAATCTCATTGACCACTCGCTGACCGCCCACGGCGTTCATGTCCGCAACGATGACCTTGGCGCCCTGGCGGGCAAATGTCTTGGCGATGCCCTCGCCAAACCCCGAGCCGGCGCCGGTGACGATCGCGACTTTATTGGCTAAACGCATGGTGTGTTCTCCGTTCTTGTTGTTGTGAGGAATCAACCGTGTTTGATCGCAATGGTCTTCAAGGTGGTAAAGCCCAGCAGCGCCTCGAAGCCTTTTTCCCGTCCATACCCGCTGGCCTTCACGCCGCCGAATGGCAATTCAACGCCGCCACCGGCGCCATAGTTATTGATGAACACCTGGCCACAACGCAGGGTGCGCGCCAGGCGCATTTGCCGTGCGCCATCGCGGGTCCACACGCCGGCCACCAGGCCGAACTCGGTGCCGTTGGCCAGGCGAATCGCTTCGGCTTCATCATCGAAGGGCATCACGGCCAGCACCGGGCCGAACACTTCCTGTTGCGCCAGGCGACTGTCAGGCGGCACATCGCGAAACAGCACCGCCTCCTGGAAATACCCGCCGCTGCCGGCCTCGGCCACCACCGTTCCGCGCGCGGCGACGGTGATCCCTTCCTGTTCGGCTTGACGAATAAACTCGCGCACCAGGCGCAGCTGCTTCTGATTGATCAGCGGGCCCATGTCCAGGTCCAGCGCCGAAGGCCCGGCGCGCAGTTCGCTGAAACGTTGGCTGAGGCGTACGAGCAGGGTTTCGTAAATGCTGCGTTCCACCAGCAAACGGCTGCCGGCGGAGCAGGTTTGCCCGCAGTTCTGAATGATGGCGTTGACCAGCACCGGCAACGCTTCATCCAGGTCGGCATCGGCGAACACCAGTTGCGGCGACTTGCCGCCCAACTCCAGGGTGACCGGGCAGTGGCGTTCGGCAGCGGCTTTCGACACAGCAGTACCGGTGGCGGTGGAGCCGGTGAACGAAATGTGATCGATGCCCGGGTGTGCACACAACGCCGCGCCGGCTTCGTAGCCGTAACCGGTGACTACGTTGATCGCCCCGGCTGGAAAACCAACCTCGGCAGCGATTTCCGCCAGGCGCAGCAACGACAGGCTGGCATCTTCCGCCGGCTTGACCACGCACGCATTGCCCGCCGCCAACGAGGCGCCGACGCTGCGCCCGAAAATCTGCATCGGGTAATTCCACGGGATGATATGCCCGGTCACCCCGTGGGGTTCGCGCACCGTCAACACCGTGTAGCCGGCCTGGTAGGGCAGGGTTTCGCCGTGCAGTTTGTCGGCGGCACCCGCGTAGTATTCGAAATAGCGGGCAAGGGCGGTGGCATCGGCGCGGGCGACTTTCAGCGCCTTGCCGGTGTCCCGCGCCTCGATCTGCGCCAGCTCTTCATGATGTTCCAGCACCGCCACGCCGAGCTTGGCCAGCAAACGGCTGCGCTCCACGGCAGACAACCGGCCCCACGGGCCGTCGAAGGTTTCGCCGAGTGCCAGGCGCGCCGCGCTGATCGCCGCCTCGATATCGGCGGCCGTGCCACGGGCGATGCTCGAATAGGTATCGCCGGTGCTGGGGTCGATCACCGGAATGTCTTCCAGCGAGGTCGACGCCAGCCATTGGTTGGCGATGTAATGTGCGTTGGTCATGTTCAGCTCCTGTTCCCTGCGACGCATTCGGCGATGGCGCGACCCACTTCGACAGTGCTGGCGCTGCCGCCCATTTCCCGGGTGCGCGGGCCTTCGGCAAGCACCGTTTCGATGGCGGACACGATGGCTGCCGCCGCTTCCTGGTAAAGCGGATCACCGTCGCTCAGGTGCTCGATCATCAGCGCGGCCGACCAGATCTGCCCGATGGGATTGGCGACACCGAGCCCGGCAATATCCGGCGCGGAACCGTGCACCGGCTCGAACAGCGACGGGTAGCGCCGCTCGGGATTGAGGTTGGCCGACGGCGCAATGCCGATGGTGCCGGTGCACGCCGGGCCGAGGTCGGAAAGGATGTCGCCGAACAGGTTGGAGGCCACCACCACATCGAACCAGTCGGGATGCTGCACGAAGTGCGCGCACAGAATGTCGATGTGGAACTTGGCGGTCTTCACGTCCGGGTAGCGCCGGGCAATTTCGTTAACCCGCTCGTCCCAGAACGGCA
Organism: Pseudomonas sp. KK18; assembly: GCF_037094675.1. NCBI lineage: Bacteria > Pseudomonadati > Pseudomonadota > Gammaproteobacteria > Pseudomonadales > Pseudomonadaceae > Pseudomonas > Pseudomonas sp. KK18. Next base: position 4,952,067 of record NZ_CP146605.1, on the reverse strand, counting down.
TGGTGATCGAGATACCATTGGATTTGGTCGCCGCCACCAGGTTTTTCCGCGGGCGCTGTTGCGCCAGTTTGAAGGCGTAGTCCACCACGCGGTCCACGCCTTCGCGGGAGAAGATCGACTCCTGCACCGCGATTTCCCGCGCCGTGCCTTCCCACATGCGGCCGCCAACGCTGGAGTATTCGCCTTCGGTATTTTCCCGCACCACGATAAAGTCGATGTCCCCCGGCACGCGGCCGGCCAGCGGGCAGGGCACGCCGGGCATCAGGCGCACCGGGCGGATATTCACGTATTGATCGAACTGGCGGCGGATCTTCAGCAGCGACTCCCACACCGCAGTGTGGTCGGCAATGATGTCGGGCGCACCCACCGCGCCGAAGAAGATCGCGTCATGGCTGCCGATCTGTTCGGCCCAGTCGTCGGGCATCATCGTGCCGTGGGCCAGGTAGTGTTCGCTGCACCAGGCAAAGTGGTCGAAGTGAAAGTGAATACCGAAGCGCCGGCTGACAGCGTCCAGTACCCGCAGGCCTTCGGGCACCACTTCGCGGCCGATGCCGTCGCCGGGAATCACGGCGATGCGGTGGGTGGGGCGGGTGTGGGATTGGGACACGCCGTGTCTCCTGTCTTGTTTTTATAGGAAGGTCTGGCGGGGGCATTCTTGGCACAGCTGTGACAACAGGGGAATTGCTAATTGTGGAATCGGTCTTCGCAAAATTCGAAGGCCAAAGGTTTACGCAGGGTTGGCGCTCAGGTAGTCGAACAGTGCCAGGCTCGTCAGCGACGGCTGTTCCTTGCGCATGCACAGGTACATCTGCCGGTCGGCCCAGCTGTCGTCGATTTCGATAAAGCGCAAGGCCATCTCCTTGCGGAAGATCTGCACCGCGCCCTGTGGCAACACGCCCACACCCTGGCCGGCGGCGATCAAGCGGCACACTGCTTCGAAACTGCGCACCTGCACCCGCAGCCGCAACGGCATGCCGATCGCCGCGGCGGCCTCGGTAATCAACGGGGTGATGGCGGCGTTGTCTTCCAGGCCGACGAAGTCGTAGCCGAGCAAATCCTCGAAGCGCGCATGGCGCATTTTCAGTGGGTGGTCATTGGGCACGAGCAGGCACAGGCGGTCCTGGCAGTAGGGCTCGAACCGCAGCTCTTCGCTGGGGCGGGTGGTGACGATACCGACATCCGCCACGCCCTCGCGCACGGCCTGGAGGATCTCCCGGCTGCGCTCCTCGCGAATATCCAGGCGGATGCCCGGGTGCAAGGTGTTCCACTGGGTCAGTTGGCGCGGCAGTTCCTGGCTCATTGCCGAACTGTTGGCGTACAGGCAAACCCGGCCGGTGGCGCCCTTGGCGTAATCGGCGAGATCGGCGTGCATGCCGTCCACGGCCCGCAGGATCGATTGTGCATGCTGGGCCAATACTTCCCCGGCTGCCGTCGGTGAAACGCCGGTGGAGGTGCGGGTCAGCAGGGCGACCTTGAAGTGCTGCTCCAGCAGCGACAGGCGTCGGCTGGCGGCAGAGAGGGAGAGATGGGATTGCTCGGCCGCCCGGGACAGGTTGCCCAGCTTGACTGCCTTGAGGAACAGCTCGATGGAAGTGAGGTCGGGGGACATGCCGGGGTCCTTGTGCGCAGTGGTTGGGAAACTACGCAGTTGGCGTTCGGCTGTCCAATGTCCGGCAAACAACCTGGGTGAAAGCAGATCTGCTTTCTGTACGAGCTGGCTTGCCTGCGATAGCATCACCGAGGTGCATCTGACACACCGAGGTGCCTGCATCGCAGGCAAGCCAGCGCCCACATTGACAGGGGTTAGAAGTCGATACTGGCCGACAGCTTGGCCACGCGCGGGTCACCTTGGGTCAGGTAGCCGCCGAGTGCCGATTCCCAGTACTTGGTATTGGCGACGTTCTCCACAGTGGCGCCGAGGGTGACGTCGCGCTGGTCCACCTTGAAGGTGTAGCGGGCGCCCACGTCGAAGCGGTTCCAGGCGGGCAGGCTGAGGTTGTTGGCCGCGTCGGCATATTGGCCGCCGGTGCGCAGCATCCGTCCGTTGACTGTCACGCCTTGCAGGCCTGGTACATCCCAGTCCACGCCGGCATTCAGTTGGAAGGTCGGTACGCCGATGGCGCGGTTGCCGTCGTTGGCGCCGTTCTGGGTGCCGTGGACTTCGGTGTGGATGATGGTTGCGCCGCCCAGCAGGCGCAGGCCGGCGATCGGTTCACCGAACACGTTGAGCTCAACGCCTTTGTTGACTTGCTCGCCCTGGCGAACATAGGTGGCGCTCAAGCCGTCGGCGCTGAGTTGTGAGTAACCGTCGGTTGGTTGCTCGATGCGATACACACCCAGGGTTGCGCCATAGGTACCCATGTCAAGCTTGACCCCGGCTTCGGTCTGTTTCGAGCGCGCCGGGGCATAGGCCTGGCCGGCGTTGGTAATGGGTGCGGTGCCGGCGTTCTGAGGTGCGGTCGGGCCCTGGGCCAAGCCTTCGATATGGTTGGCATAGAACGACACGTGGTCCCACGGCTTGAACACCAGGCCGTACACCGGTGTGGTGATCGACTTGTCGTAATTGGCGTTACGTGGGCCCGACCCGTAGGCATACCCTTGGACCACCAGTTCCTGGCGGCGCAACCCGGCGGTCACCAGCAAGCGATCATCCATAAAGCCCAGGGTGTCCGACACCGCTGCACTGCGGGCGAAGGTCTTGGCGGTGATGCCCGGATCGTTCAGGTCGCCGCCGACGAAACTGCCCTTGACCGGTTCGGCAACGTCCACCGGGTTATAGATATTGCTGGCGTGGCCGTTGAGGTCGAAGTCATAGGCGTTGCGCGTCTGGGCCCAGATCCCGGTCAACCCGAAGTTCAGTTTGTGGCTGACAGCGCCGGTCTGGAACTTGCCATTCAAGCCCGCCATCAGGCTGGTGTTGTCTTCCTGGTGGGCGATGCGCGAGCCGCTGACGGTGGCATTGCCCAGGGTGTCATTCAACGTGACCGAGGAGTAACGGCCAATCTCGTTGGTGTGCTTGGCGCCGCCTGCGATGTAGGCAGTCCAGTTGTCATTCAGGTCGTACTCGGCGCGCAACATGCCGAAAGTGTCTTCCAGGCTGCTGGTGCCCCAGCTCGGCGCGTAGTTGGTGTCGGCCGAAGGCGCGTTGGGGATATGGGTCAGGTTCTGGCCGAGCAACACGGTGTTGCGCCCGCCATTGATCTGCTGTTTCGAGTAGACAAAGTCTCCCGACAAACGCAGCGCATCACCGCGATAGTCCAGGCCAACCGCAAACAGCTTCGAACGCTGGCTCTCGTCATCGATCCCGGTGTCGCCTTCGCGCTGGGAAATATTCACCCGTGCGCCAAAACGATTGTCCTCGCCAAAACGTTGCCCGATATCCAGGTGCTCGCCGACCCGGCCATCGCTGCTGATGTCGGTGCTGAAACGCCGCAACGGCACATCATCGGCGCGCTTGGGTTGCAGGTTCACGCCGCCGCCAATCCCGGAACCGCCGGGCGTCACGCCATTGATAAAGGCGTTGGGGCCCTTGAACACTTCAACCCGCTCCAGGGCGTCGGTGGACATGATCTGGCGCGGCAGGATGCCGTACAGACCGTTGAACGAAATGTCATCGCCGTTCAGCGGCAGGCCACGGATCACAAAGGCCTGGGCCTGGTTCGCGTACCCCGACGCCTGGCGCACGGACGAATCGTTGAGCAGCACATCGCCGACGTTCTCGGCCTGCTGGTCACGGATCAATTTTTCGGTGTAGGAAGACATGCTGAAGGGCACGTCCATGATGTCCTGGTTGCCCAGCACCCCCAGTTGCCCGCCGCGGGCGACCTGGCCGCCGGCGTACACCGGGGGCAGGGCGTTGGGCGTGGCCGCGTCGGCGCTGATGGTGGTAGCGCCCAGTTCCAGAGCCTTGCCGTCCTGACTGTTGTTCGCATCCTGCGGGGTTTCTGGAGTGGCGGCGTGAGCGGCGAGGCTCAGGGAGCAGCAAAGGGCGAGCAGGGTAGGGCGAAACGGCACAGCCAAACGGGTGGAAGTGGGCATGGTCGATCCTGACGGCGAACCGTCAATGTGAGGAAAAGGGCAACAACGTTGCGCGTCCTCGCTGCGCGGATACGACTCCGGTGCGAATGATAGTAATTGTCATTAATGTTCTGCAACAAGTTTGTGAGATTACTCTCTCCGTATACGTAGGCCATTTCGGTTAAATCGCCGCGCCGTGGCACAGGCCGAGTAGAATCACGCCCTGAAAGTCATTCTTGAGGTGTGGCAAGGTGGATTTACAGCAGGGGTTTGTCCTGACCCGGCATTGGCGCGACACCCCGGCGGGCACGGAGGTCAGCTTTTGGCTGGCTACCGATCAAGGCCCCAGGTTCGTGCGCTTGCCGGTGCAGACCTCCGTGATGTTCATCCCGCAAGCCCATCGCAAGCCGGCCGAGCTGCAGCTCAAGGGCGAGCGCGGTATCGAGTTGCGTGACCTGGCGCTCTGCGACTTCCACCATCGCCCGGTGCTGGGCCTCTACACCCAACAGCATCGCCAATTGATGGACCTGGAAAAGCGCCTGCGTCGAGCCGGCATCGACGTCTACGAAGGCGATGTGCGCCCGCCCGATCGCTACATGATGGAGCGCTTCATCACCGCGCCGGTGTTGTTCGGCGGCAAAGCGGGCGAGGGCGGCATGCTGGTGGAGGCGCAGATGAAACCCGCGCCGGATTACCGCCCGCCCCTCAAGCTGGTGTCGCTGGACATCGAGACCACCGCCCAGGGCGACCTGTATTCCATCGCCCTGGAAGGTTGCGGCGAGCGCCAGGTGTACATGCTCGGCCCGCCCAACAACACCGATGCGGTGGACTTCAAGCTCGACTACTGCGACACCCGCGCCGAACTCCTCGAACGCCTGAATGTGTGGCTCGCCACCCATGACCCCGACGCGATCATCGGCTGGAACCTGGTGCAGTTCGACCTGCGCGTGCTGCACGAACATGCGCAACGCCTGAACGTGCCGCTGCTGCTGGGCCGTGGCGGCGATGCCATGGGCTGGCGCGAGCACGGCAGCCGCAATCACTACTTCGCGGCAGCGGCCGGGCGGTTGATCATCGATGGCATCGAAGCCTTGCGCTCGGCCACCTGGAGTTTCGAATCCTTCAGCCTGGAAAACGTCGCCCAGACCTTGCTCGGTGAAGGTAAATCGATCTCCACGCCGTACCAGCGCATGGACGAAATCAACCGCATGTTCGCCGAGGACAAGCCCGCGCTGGCACGCTACAACCTCAAGGACTGCGAGCTGGTCACGCGGATTTTCGAGAAGACCGAGCTGCTGAAATTCCTCCTCGAACGAGCCAGCGTCACCGGCTTGCCGGCAGACCGCAACGGCGGTTCGGTGGCAGCGTTCACGCACCTGTACATGCCGCTGATGCACCGCCAGGGTTTCGTCGCGCCGAACCTGGGAGACAAACCACCCCAGGCCAGCCCCGGCGGGTTTGTCATGGATTCGCGCCCGGGCCTCTACGAGTCGGTGCTGGTGCTTGACTACAAAAGCCTCTACCCGTCGATCATCCGCAGCTTTCTGATCGACCCGGTGGGCCTGATCGAAGGCCTGCGTCACCCCGAAGACAGCGAGTCGGTGGAAGGCTTTCGCGGTGCGCGGTTTTCCCGCACCCGGCATTGCCTGCCGTCGATTGTCGCGCGGGTTTCCGAGGGCCGCGAAGTGGCCAAGCGCGAACACAACGCGCCGCTGTCCCAAGCGCTGAAGATCATCATGAACGCCTTCTACGGCGTACTCGGATCCAGTGGTTGCCGCTTCTTCGACACGCGACTGGCATCGTCCATCACCCTGCGCGGCCACCAGATCATGCGCCAGACCCGCGAGCTGGTCGAAGCCCGGGGTTATGAGGTGATCTACGGCGATACCGACTCGACTTTTGTCTGGCTCGGCAGCCCCCATTCCCAGGAAGACGCGACGCGCATCGGCCTGGACCTGGTGCAGCACGTCAACACCTGGTGGCGCGAGCGGCTGCAGAATGAGTTCGGCCTGCAAAGCGCCCTGGAACTGCAATACGAAACCCACTTCAGCCGCTTCCTGATGCCGACCATTCGTGGTGCGGAAGAGGGCAGCAAAAAGCGCTACGCCGGGCTGGTCACCCGTGCCGACGGCAGCGAAGAAATGGTCTACAAGGGCCTGGAAACCGTACGCAGCGACTGGTCGCCCCTGGCCCGGCAATTCCAGCAGGAACTCTACCAGCGCATCTTCCACCGCCAGCCCCACCAGGATTATGTGCGCGACTACGTACGTCGCACCTTGAGCGGCGAGCTCGACGACCTGCTGATCTACCGCAAGCGCCTGCGCCGGCAACTGGGTGACTACGAGCGCAACGTACCGCCCCACGTGCGCGCCGCGCGGCTGGCCGACGAATACAACGACCGCCAGGGTCGCCCGCGCCAGTACCAGAACGGTGGCTGGATCAGCTACGTGATCAGCGTCAACGGCCCCGAACCGCTGGAAGTGCGCCAGGCACCGATCGACTACGACCACTACGTCACCCGGCAACTGCAACCGGTGGCGGACGCGATCCTGCCGTTTGTAAACGATGACTTCGGCACCCTGGTGGGCGGCCAGATGGGCTTGTTCTGAAACGGCTTGCCTTGAGGTGGCGAGAGCCTGCAATCTTGGCCACTGACGACCACCATACAGCGCAGCCCTCCCATGACTGAAATCACCCTGACCGGCACCACGGTCGAACTCCGGCCCCTGCAACGCGAACACGCCACCGCCCTGGTACAGGCTGCTGCCGACGGGCAGTTGTGGAACCTCAAGGTCACCAACGTGCCGGGGCCCGACACCGTCGAAAAGTACGTGGACATTGCCCTGGCCGGGCGTGAGGCGGGCACCGTGATGCCGTTTGTCATCGTGCGCCGCGACACCGGTGAAGTGGTGGGCAGCACCCGGTTCTGGAAAGTCGACCGGGTCAACCGCAAGCTGGAGATCGGCCACACGTTTATCAGCCAGTCGGTGCAGAAGTCCGGGGTCAACACCGAGGCCAAGCTGTTGCTGCTGACCTACGCGTTTGAAGTGATGGAGTGCGTGCGGGTGCAGTTCACCACCGATGAACTCAACGAAAAATCCCGGGCCGCGATCCTGCGCCTCGGCGCGGTACAGGAAGGGATCGTGCGCCACGAGCGCATCATGCCCGATGGCCGCAAGCGCAACTCGGTGCGCTTCAGCATCATTGATCCGGAATGGCCACAGGTGAAGGCGGGGTTGCAAGCCAGGCTGGCTCGCTAGGGCTTATGGCTCAGCTCTTCCACCAACTCATCCATCCGGTCGGCAATTTTCGGCGTGGTCGACAGCACAAAGCCTTTTTGCGTGCCCACATAGGTCTCGACGATGTACAGCGTGTCGCCCACATCCAGCCCCAGTTCCTGCAAGGCTTCGTCTGGCAGGCGGATGGCGCCGTCGCCGTCCCAGTCTTCGATCGTGACGCGTTTGCTGTGCATGATGGCTTCCCGTTGAACGAATGAACGGCCTAGCCTAACACCTCAATCCACTGCCAGGAGGCTTGGCACTGTGTACACCCTTTACGGAACCCAAGGCACCGGCTCGTGCATCATCGAAATTGCCCTGCAGCGTTGCGGTGTCGAGTGGTGCCAGGTCGACGCATGCTCCTGGGAAGACCGCGTGGGCAACGAGGCGTTGGCGCGGATCAACCCGCTCAAGCAAATTCCCACCCTGCAACTGCCCAATGGCAGCGTGTTGACGGAAAGCGCGGCGATCCTGATTCACCTGGGCCTGCAGTTTCCCGCCTCAGGGCTGCTGCCCGAGGAGCCCGCCCAAGTCATTCGCGGCCTGGTGTACATCGCCGCCAACTGTTACTCGGCGATTGGCATCATCGACTATCCGGAACGCTGGACCGACAGCCTCGATGCGCAGCAGCATGAACAGCTGATCAGCGGCACCCGTCGCCGCCTGCATGGGGCCTGGGAAGTGTTTGCCGATCAATTTGCCGAGCAACTGTCCACCCCGGCGCAGGTTCCGAATGCACTGGCGATCATGGCTGCGGCGGTGTCGCGTTGGGCAGGCGGGCGGGACGCGCTGCACCAGTCGCGGCCTGAGTTTGCCCGGGTGCTGGCGCAGGTGGATGCCCACCCAAACGTAGCGCCGGTATTTGCCCGGCATTGGCCGTCGTGAGCATCCGCAATCAAAAGAAACAATGAGGCGTAAGGTGGCTAAACGCCTTGCGTCGCGGGCGTCCTGACCTACGCTTTCTGAAGTTGTTGTAGGAATCATCCTTGAATTTGACTGTCGCAGACATGAAACTCAAGAACCCTGCATGGAATTCAAAGGAGGTGTGCATGCTCATCCGGTCGCTGACCCTGGCTACCCTGATGGCTTTTACGGGGCCGCTGTTGGCCGCGGATGATCTCAATCCGCTCAAGCAGGACCTGGGCAAGTCCCGTCCGTTGGTGGTGGTGGAGCTCGACTCCGGCAACCCGACGTTGGCCACCCTCAAGAAACAGCTGGACGAGCCTGCCAACAAGCAGTCCTTTGAAGAGCGCAACATGGTGCTGTACACCGTGTCCTTTGGCAGCATCGGCGCTGAAGGCGAGAAGTTCGCCAAGGACGCGAAGGACAACAAGAAGCTCGCACCGCCTGAAACCAACGCGCTGATCCGCGCACTCAAGCTGGGTGCCGGCAGTGGCACCAAAGTGATTCTGGTGGGCAAGGACGGCGAGAAAAAACTCGAGAAGACCGTGCCACCCGACACCCTCAGCCTGGCGGATTTCTTCAGCGCGATTGATCAGATGCCCCAGGCTGAAAAGGACCTTGCCGCGCCGGCCGAACCTGAGCCCGCTGCCCCTGCAGCAGGCAAGCCTGGAGCCAAGGCCGGCAAGAACTCCAAGCATCCAGCGCCACAACCGGCACTGGATGATTGAGCGTTTTTCTGTAGGAGCTGGCTTGCCTGCGATAGCATCACCTCGGTAATTCAGGCACACCGCGGTGATGCCACGCAGCCTCGCTAAAGCTCGACAGCTCCCACATCACGCCTCAAGCTCCAGGCTTTTCACCGGCCACCGCCGGTGCCTTGCGCACCGGGAACGGGAAGTAGAAAAACCGCAGGAAGGCCACCCGCTTGATCACCTCGCCGATCATCAACGGCACCACCACCGCCACCACCAGCCCGATAAACGCCGCCGCCACATCCGGCAGGCCCAGGTGCTGCAGGAGGGCAATGGTCTTGTGCTGGATCTCGCCGTGGAAAATCAACAGGATCAGTGTCGACTGGCCGATGTAGGTCATGGCGCGGGTCAGCACCGCAGACGTCATCATCAACCCGGCCAGCGCCCAGCAGATGTACACACCGATCACCGCCAGTGCACTGGTCCACAGCCAATGGTCATAGCGCCGTTGGGCCAGGTCCATGGTGTCCCAGGTCGGGATGAAAATCGCGAAGTACACCACCAGTGCTACCACCATGCTCAGCAGTGAGCTCTGGTGTTTGCGCAGCACGTCCCGCAGCAGATAACCGAGGATGAAATAGGTACTGCTGATCAACGTGACATCCAGGCTGAAGGGCAGCCCCGGCATCGTCCAGGTCTGGCCGCCGACGGTGATCGGTACCTGCCAGAACCAGTCCAGGGTCCAGACCCCCAGCAGCAACTGCACGCCCACCACCACACAACTCCACACCAGGGACAGGCCCAGGCGTTGCATCAGCCGCAGCATCACCCAGGCAAACAGTATCGCCGCCCAGAAGTGTGGCAAGAACCACAAGGCCTGCCAGGGCAGGGTATCCACCGAGGCGTACAGCACGCCGCCAATGTCGGGCAGCAGCGGTTGGCCGCGCAGGATATCGCGCACCAGTACGTACACCAGCATCGTGGTGAAGAACGGTTTGAGCAGGGCATCGGCCTTGCGCACCGCCATTTCAACGAACGGCTGCTCGGGCTTGAAGAACACCCCGGAGAGGAAAAAGAACAGCGGCAGGATGAAGACCGCGAGTATCGGGTACAGCAGGTTCGGGGAATGCTCCACGAACCAGCCATGCCCGAACACGATGATCAGGATGCCAATGCCCTTGGCAATATCCATTTGAATCCAGCGTTTTTTCACCTGACTGCTCCCACTCTATAAATCTGCCTTGCGCCACGGCTTGAGCCACAGGCCCATGCCCAGCAACACCACGGCCCCCGCCAGGGTGCTCAACCCCAGCTGAAGCCAAATACCTTGAACCCGAAACAACACCAACGCCGCCAAGCCCATCACCAGCCCACTCAGCAACCAGTGCCCCTTCCAGGGCAGGGCGCCGAGCAAGGCCTGGCGTTGCATCAGCAGCAACGCCGTGCACAGCACGCCGGCGAGGGCGGCCAGCGGGATACCCGCCAGGCCAAACACAAACGGCAGCACACCCAGCAGCAACACGTTCACCAGGCTGCCCAGCAACTCGCAACGCAGCGGCTGGCGGGTGTCGCCGGCGGCATAGGCATAACGCGCCAGCAGGGCGTTCCAGGCGCCGAACACCAGCGGCACGGCAAACCAGGCCAGCAGCAGCGGCAACGGCGAATCTACCGACTGCTTCGGCAGCAGCAACGCCACCAGGCTCGGCGCCGCCGCCACCAGGCCGACGCCTGCGGGCAGGGTCAGCAGGCTGGCGGTTTCCAGGCCGCGCTTGAGCAGGGCCAGGCGCTCGTCGCCCTGGCGCCGGCTCATCATGCCCAGCAGCACCTGGTTGAGGCTCATCAGGGCAATCAACGGCAAGTTCATCAGCTTGCGGGCCAGGTTGACCCAGGTCACCGCACCTTCACCCAGCAAGGACGCCACCAGCCGTTCAATCAGCGCCAAACCCTGGCTGGCACCGTTGCTTAAAAGCAGCGGGCCTATGCGAGCGCCCAGCTCGCGCAATTCCAATGTCGAAGCCCGCAGCCGCCACGGCCGCCAGCCCAGGCGCAGCATCGACGGCAACAGCGCCAGGGGCATCAGCAGGCTGCCGGTGAGGCAGGCCAACGCCAGCGAGTGCGGTTGCGTGGCGGTACCGGCGAGGGCGAGGTAGGTCACCGGCGGCAGGTTGAACAGCAACGAACCGAGCCCCGCGACCACAAAGCGCTCGCTGGCCTGCAGCGGAATACTGAACAGCGCATGCAGCATCAGCCCCGGCACACTCCAGGCGAGAATCTGCAAGTTGCTGCTGGCGAGGCTGGTGGCCGTCGCCGCCAGCCCCGGGCCGAGCAGCTGCACCAGCCATGGCGCCAGCAACGTCAGCAGCAGGCTGGTCACCAGGGCGATCAGCAACAGCGCCGGGAACAACACCGCCAGCCAGTCCAGGCGCTCGCCGTCCTTGCGTTGCAGGTACAGCGGCAGGGCGGCGGCACTCAGCACACCGCCGGCCAGGGACATGCGTAACGCTTCGGGCAAGAACAGCGCGATCAGGAACGCATCGCTGCGCTCGCCCGCACCCCACGCCGCCACCAGCAACCACTCACGGGCAAACCCGAGGCACAACCCCAGCAAGGTTGCCAGGGTCAACCAGAACGCCGATCCGAGCATGCCTAGGGCCCGACGCTATTGAACACAGGCTTGCGATGCGCCACGGTCTTGACCTTTGGCAGACGCGCCGGAAACAGCCGCCGCGCCTCCAGCACGTTGATCCCCACCATCAGCCAGAACAGCGCAATCATCACCAGGGCGAAGCTGAAGTAGTGGTCGAAAAAGCCGCTGACCAGCGCCGACAGAATCCCCGCCGTGCTGCCCAGCCAGATCGCATTGTCCTTGGTCAGGCGGATCGGGCCGATTTCCGGACGGGACTCGCGCCACCAGCGCCAGGTCACTGCGATAAACAGCAGCATGCTGATCACCCCGGTCTTGTAGACGAAATTCAGCCACAGGTTGGAAATCCCCAGCAGGTGCGTACCCGGCACTGGAGGGTCAACCTTGAAGCCAATGCCCAGCGGGTAACTGGCCACGGCCTGGGGGAACATGCGGTATTCGTCAAAGCGCACTTCGGTACTCGCGTTCTGCGCCGAAAAGATTGTCGCCAGACGTTCCTGCAACGGTGGGTACGACAGCACCAGCGCCACGGCCAACGCCACGCCGATCATCAGCAAACGCCCGGTGTACGGCACCCGGCGCGACGCCATCCAGATCAGCACCAGCGCCAGGCTGACCATCGCCCCCCGGCTGCTGGCCAACAGCAGGGCTGCCGCACCCAGGCAGGCAACGCCCAGGCCGAGACCGCGTTTCCAGCCGGTGTTGGTGATGCCGTAGCAGAACGCCAATGGCAGCAGCAGCGCCATGATCCCGCCGGTGGCATTCGGGTGCATCCATGGCGAACCCATCCGCGAGGCCATGGCACCCAGGCCCAGGGACAGGGTGTCGAGGCTGCCGTAGTTCATCAGGGTCAGGATCGGCAACATGCCCGAGGCCGAGCGCGAGCGGATAAATACACCGATGGACATCACCAGCATCGCCAGTGTGCCCAGCAACAAGGCGATCACCAGGGCTTCGCGGTTCTTCTGTTCAACCAGCAGCTTGGCGGCGAGGAACAGCACCGACAGGTTCAGCAGCCAACGCAACCAGTTCGCCACGCCGCTGGCCTCGGCGGTAATGCTCACCTGGCCGACGATAAACGGCACCACTGTGAAGATCATCAGCCACATCAACATGCGGTCGGTAGGGCGCCGCGACAGCGGTGGGGCGGCCGGCAGGCGCGAGAGGAAACCGTGCCAGATCACCGCCGCCCAGGTCAGGGCGATCAGCGCCTCACTGACCGTACTGCGAATCCCCAGGTTGAGGGTGGAGTAGGGCATGAACGTCGCCACCAGGGCGAACAGCAGCAGTCCCCAGAACGGGAACCGCAGAATCGTCACGGCAGCGGCCAGGCCGATCACTGCCAGCACGGCCTTGACCGGGGAAAGAAACAGGATCAACCCACCAAACAGCAGGCCGAAGACGATGGCGACGAGGCTACCCAGTGAGATTCTCAATTCAATTCCTCGATCAGTTCGGCCAGGCGCCGACGGTAGGCCTGGTGGTTGAAGCGTTCGGCCCAGCTGCGTAACTGTTCAGGTGGTTGTTCGACGGGTTGGTCGGCCAGGTGCAGCATCAATTGCACCAGCGCCGCGCCGTCCGTGGGTGAAAACCGCGGTGCCAGCGGCGGGGTGATTTCGTCCAGCGAGGTACCGCTGGCCACCGCCACCGGAGTGCCGACGCTCAGGGCTTCGATTACCGGCAAGCCAAAGCCTTCCGCGTAGGAAGGCTGCCACAGGCGCAAGGCCTTGCGGTAGAGCCCGTGCAATTCAGCGTCGGATACGCCGCTCAAGGCGCGTATCCCCGGGTAGTTGCGTTGTGCTTCGGGCAAATGCTCCAGGCTGCCCACCAGCACCAGTTCCGGCACGCTCGGCGACTGGCTGCGCGCTTGCTGCCAGGCGTCCACCAGGAACGGCACGTTCTTGCGCAATTCCCGGGTACCCACCAGCAGCCAGTAGCGCTCGGGCAGTTGCCGGGCCGAGAGGTCCGCCGGCAGTCCGACAAAACCGACCACCTGGTTGGGCAGCACGCGAATCTTGCCTGCCGCCTTGGGAAACAGCCGCGCGGTTTCGTCGGCACTGTACTGCGAAGGCGTCCACACCCGGTCTGCCGTGTGCACCGCATAGGTGATCGACAGCCGATCACTGGCCTTGTAGATCAGCGCCTTCAGGCGGTTGGCGTGATAGTTGTCCAGGGTGATCTGAAACAGGTCATGCAGCAGCACCACGGTGCGCAGGCCCTGGGGTTTGGGCGGCAGCGGCAGGCCCATATTGAAGGTGCTGATGTACACATCGATGTGCTCATTGCGCAGCGCCTTGGGCAGGTAGCCCGCCTCGAAACGCAGGCGCTGGTGCGGCTGGTGCATGGCGGTCTTGGCGCAGCCCCAGTCCGGGCAATGCACGTTCAGGCGCAGCTCATCCCCCAGCGGCGCGACGCTGAAGCGTTCGAGCTCGATGCCGGGCAGGGTGCGCAGGGCATCTTCCAGGGCGTACACCTGGCGACTGATGCCTGATTGCGGCGAGGTGCCGACGGTGCGGTAATCGAGGCCTATGCGCATGCCGGCTCCTTTTGGCTCTGGGGCGACAGTTGCGCGTACACCTGCTCCAGCTGGCTGGCGGCGACGCTCCAGTCATGGGCACGGCGCACATAAGCGCGACCGGCTTCGCCCATGGGAGCAGCGACTTCAGGCTGTTGCAGCAGGCGCACCACGGCGTCGGCCAGGCTTTCAGCGGTCTGGCCGCCGAGGTAATCCAGGCCTTCCACCAGGTCCAGGCCGGACACGCCCTGGTCGGTACTCGCCAGCGGCAGGCCGGCGGCCAGGGCTTCAAGCACCTTGAGCTTGGAGCCGCCGCCATGGCGCAACGGCGCCAGAAACACCGAGCAACTCGATTGCAGGGCCAGCAGGTTGGGGACAAAACCTTGCCATTCGATGCGTCCGTCCTTCCAGCGTTCGCGCCAGCTTTCCGGCATGCCGAAACCGCAGACGCTCATGCGTGCGTCGGGGCAGCGGGCCCACACTTTCGGCAGGATCTCATCCAGTGCCCACTCGATGGCATCGACGTTGGGCGCGTATTCGTAGTTGCCCAGAAACAGCACGCGGCGGGTCGTCGGGTCGGGTCGGGCAGCAGCGAAGTGCGCGCAATCCACCCCGTTGACCACCACCGGTACCGGCTTGCCGGCAATCTGCGCCAGGGTCTGGGCGTCGGCGTCGGTCACGGCGACCACTTGCGCGGCCTGGCGCATCACCCGGTGTTCCCAGCGGCCGTAGCGCCATTGATCGTAGCGTATGAACGGCAACGCCCAGCCGGGCAGGCGGTCGTAAGTCGCGGCGCCGAGGGACGATTCGACATTGTGTTCGGTCAGCACAAACGGCTGGGAGCGACGGGCCAATGCATCTTCGTAAGGCTGGAAGGTGTAGGTATGTTCGATCTGCACCACGTCCCAATGCTCGGTCAGCAAGCGCTCGAAGGTGTCCTGCAGTTCACCCGACAGGCCATTCACACTGGCCAGCAACGGGTACGGCGCAAACAGCCCGGCCAGCAGGGTCTTCAGGCTGCGCAGCGGGCGGCGGGGGAGGATGATCACCTGTTCCAGAAAGGCTTCCAGCACCTGGCGATCCGTCAGCGATACCGCATGTTTGTCATGCAGCAGCAAGGTGATCCGGTGCCCGCGCGCAGCCAGGCTGCGCAGCAAATGAAACTGGCGCGTCTTGCCGCCGCTGGTAGCGGGCCAAGGCGAGTAGGGCAGGATCCAGAGGATGCGCATGGGTGGCTTCAATCCCATAACAGAATTTGCAGGTTCGGCTTGACCGGTACGTCCAGTCCATTGGTGCCACTCAACGGTGTTTCGGTGCCGCGCAACGGGTCATACAAGGTGGCGGTGGTCATGCCCGGCAAGTGCGCGCTGCCGCCACGGGCCGACCAGAAAAACCACACCTTGCGCCCGTCGGCACGGGACCAGCCGATGCTGAACAGGCCATCGGGCAACTGATCGGCGGTGGGTGGGTCGCCGGGGGTCAATTTGGGCCCGCTCACCTGCAGGAAATTCTGCAGCGCGGTGTACGACGGCTTGGGGTTGGCGTCGATGTCGAGCAAGCCATAACTCTGGTCGCGCACGCT
Source organism: Pseudomonas sp. KK18 (assembly GCF_037094675.1). NCBI lineage: Bacteria > Pseudomonadati > Pseudomonadota > Gammaproteobacteria > Pseudomonadales > Pseudomonadaceae > Pseudomonas > Pseudomonas sp. KK18. The sequence continues at coordinate 4,936,436 of NZ_CP146605.1, read as the reverse complement.
GGCGCGCTGGTCCAGGTCGCTCAGGGTGAACAGGAAGATCTTGTCGAAATCCAGCGCGCTCATCAGCGCGACGCGGCGCACGATGTAGTCGGCCTGGCCCTGGGTGGTGATGAAGTCCTGCACCTCTTTCGGGCCTTTGTAGGTCGACCAGCCCCACTCGGTGCTCCACAGGGTATTCACCCCGGCCGCCCGCAGTTTCTGGTTGAGGGCGCTGGTTTTTTCGACAAAGTCGAGGTTCGACGGCGTGTTGCCTTCGGGCAATTGGGTGTAGGGGTGATAGGACATGACGGTATTCAGGCTCGGCACGCCCAGTTGCAGCAGCCCGTCGAGCATGTTCTGGCCGTTGGGCATTTCGCTGAAGAATGCCATGCCGGCGGCCACCACCGGTTTGTTCGGGTTCACCACCCGCAACGCGGCGGCGGTGACTTGCAACAGGTTCGCATAGCCGGCCGGGTCGGCGGCGGGGCGCCAGAACCCCAGCAGGTTCGGTTCGTTCCACACCTGCCACGCATCTACGCTGGGGTAACGCTGTTCCAGCAATGCCATGCGGTTGGCGAAGATATTCGGGTCCTTGGGCGGGAACTGGTCCTGGTACGGCGAGGAGGCGGGCGCGGTGGTGGCGAACTTCGCCGAGCCCACCAGGTAGAACACCGACTTGATCTGGTTCTGCTGCAGCTTGTTCACCAGTTCGTCGAGGGTCGCGACGTTGTACTGGTTCTCGGCGGTTTCCAGCTGGTCCCAGTGCAGGTCCAGGCGCACCCACTCCAGGCCCAGGGCCTTGAGGCGGTCGATCTGCTTCTGATAACGCTCGGGGCTGAACCACAGGAACTGCGCGTTCACCCCCAGGAAGTCCTTCCACACCACCTCTTTGCTGCCCTTGAGCACATGGCTCTCGGCATCGGCCGGGCGGCCCCAGAGAAAGGCGGTCAAACCCAGCGCAGCGACGACTGCGAGGGTAGCGAGGTAAGTCCGTTTACGCGCCATGGTTGCCTCCTGCAACGGTTTGCTCAAACAGGCTCGCGAACTTCTGCGCGGTCACTGGCCACAACCGTTCGCGGCCTATGGCGGCGGCGCGTGCGGCCCAGTCCGTGGCCATGTGCGGGTTGCGTGCGAGCCGCAGCAGTTGTTCGCTCAAGGCGGCTACATCGCCTTGTGGATAGATGGCGCCATTGCCGCTGGCGACTTCCTCGGCAAACGCCCTGGCATCGGAGGTGATCGCGCCGCGCCCGCAGGCGGCAGCCCAGGACAATGCGCCGCTGGTGCCGCGCTGGCGGCCCAGCAGGCCGAGCTTTTTCGATTCGCGATACGGCAGCACCATCACATGGTGCGCCTGGATCGTCTGCGGGATCTCGCTGGCCGGCAAATTCAGCCGCCAGTCGATGGAGCCTGCCAGGCCGAGTTCGGCAATCTGGCTGTTCAACTGCTCCAGGTAATTGCCGCCTGTGCCAAACGCCATTTCGGCGGCAGTGCCACCGGCCAGGGTCAGGCGCACACGGTCACGCAATTCGGGGGCTTTTTCGAAGGCGGCGGCCAGGGCCTGCAACAGGTCTTCGATGCCTTTGCCACGGTAGATAAAACCGAAATACAACAGGTGCAGCGTGTCCAGCGGCGGCAAGGCCACCGGCGGGATATCCAGGTTGGCGTGGTTGATCACCGCCACCTTGCCGGCGGGCAATTGCATGCGCGCCGTCAGGCAGTCGGCGCCCAGGCGGGTGAGGGTCACCAGCCGGGTCAGGCCCTGGGCGACGTGACGTTCTTCGCGCAGGGTCAAGGGATCGGCCAGCACCACTGCCGCCTGGGGCAATGGGCTGGGCAAGGATTCCAGCAGGTTCAGCGGAAAGGGCAATTGCTCGCGCCGCCAGACCATGCGTTCCGGGTCATGCACCGTGGCGGTCAACGGCAGGGCGGGGTAGGCCTTGCGCAATTCGCGCAGGGCCAGGAACTCCCCCAGCCGCCCACCGCCCAGCTCGGCGTGGACCAGGTCAACACCCTGCCAGTCGAAACCGGCAATGGCTTGCTTGATCGCCGCCGTGCTGCCGACCACGCCCGTCAAGGGCGTAGCCACCTCGACGCCCAGTTGCTCCAGTGCCGTCTTGAAGTGGTTCGCGTAGTCGGCGATCCCGTTCTTTTCCGGCGGCAGGGGAGCGAGCAGGGCGATGCGCATCAGAACGAACCCCGGTATTTGGCGATGGTTTTCAGCACCTTGACCGGTACCTCGAACTTGCGGCGGTTGATGATAATGCCATCGACCTTGCCGAACGCCGTGGTGAGGATCGACAGTGCGTGTTCCACCACCGGTACCGTGCTTTTTTGCGCTTCCACTACCAGCGCAATCAGGTCGGCACGGCGCAGGTTGATGAACGCATCACGATTGTCCAGCAGCGCCGAAGCATCCAGCAGTACCACCTGGCCCGGAATCGCCGGCTCAACCCCGCCGATCCGCACCCGCACGCCGTTCTCTTCCAGCAACTGGCGCAACTGCTCGACGATAAAGCTCACGCCTTCACCGTGCCGTGCCGAGGTCAGCCCCAGGGTCAGGCCCTGTTCGGCAATACGCTCCAGCGGCAGCAACCCATACAGGCGATAGATGCTCGCGTTGAAGGCGTTGGTGCTTTGCGCGGTGCTGGTGTCCAACTCCGGCAGCGTGGTCCACAGCGGCAGGCCGAATTTGCCTTCCACCAGGCCGCCGTCGTGGATCCGTTGATCCAGCAGGTAGCACAGGTAGATCACCAGCAAGCCGACCACGATGGAGAACGGGATCGCCAGCAACAGCATCAGCAGGGTTTTCGGGAAGACGCGCCCAGGGTTCAGGGTAGCTTCTTCGATCACCGCGATGTTACTGATCTGGCTCTTGTCCAGTTCACGGTCGATCCGCGATTTTTCCAGGCTGTCGACATACAGCGCGTAGTTTTTCTCGGTGCCGTTCAACTCACGGGCCAGGCGCGCCAGTTCCGGCTCGATGGCCAGGGCGTCCTTGCGCTGGGCTTCCAGTTCAGTCAGTTGCTTCTGCTGTTGCACCAACTGTGTACGCAGCGACTGGTTGCGGCTGGTCTCATCCAGCAGTACCCGTTGCAGGTGGATTTCCAGGGTGTTCGGCGCGCGGTTCTCGGAGCTTTGCACCGTGTCGCTTTCACCGGCGACCTGGGCCTGCATGGCACGGATCGAAGCGTCCAGGGCTTTGACCGGCGGCGCGTTATCCGTATAGGTACGCATCATGTCGGCTTTTTCCAGGAGCTTCTGGTTCAGCAGGCGACGCAAGTCTTGTTGCTGCGGGTTCAACGCGATCTGGCGAACCGTGGTCACCTCTTTGGGCTGGCCCTTGAGTTGGTCACGGGTGCTCTGCAACGCCACGTCGGAGGAAGCGATCAGCCGAGTGGAGTTGAACACCTCGCCACGCAGCACGTTGATCCGCTCGGACAAGTCTTCCAGGCGATCGGTGATGCTCGAGGCGCCGATGTCGTTCAAGTGCGCGAGGATCTGCTCCTTGTAGCTCTTGATCTGCGCAGCGCTGGAAGACACCTGGCCTTCATAGAACGCATACAGGCTCTTGCGGCCCAACGCCTGGGTGCGCTCGTCGATGTAGGTCTCGACCCAATCCTTGACCACCGCCTGGGCGATTTGCGGGTCATCCCAGCGGAAGCTGATGTCCATCACCGTAGAGCCGATGGCGTGGGTCACTTCGAAGTTTTTCTCCAGGCTTTTCGCCAGGCGTTCCACCGGGGTGGTTTCTTCGACGATGCCAACGGTTTCCAGCACCACTCGCACACCGTCAAACACGGCACTGATGCCTTTCTTGACGTACCACTTGGTGCGCTTCCACACGCCTTCCGGCGGCTGCATCTTGTCCATCACGTCGAGGTAATGCTCGGCCACTGCACGCACGATAGGGCGGCCGGTCAGCAGGCGCTCTTCGTCGACAATCGGGTCGCGCTGGGTGCTCGGCATGACGATTGGCTGACGGTTGTCGACCTCGATCGGCATCGTCGAGTCACGCCCTGGTTTTACCAGCAATCGCGCGGTGGATTCATACTTGGCCGGCAGCAGGAACGCCCCCAGCAAAATGATCACCAGCGCGGCAATCGCCGCCAGTTTGAACTCGTGCTTGAAGATGAAGAACAGACGCAGAAGATCACGAAAAGAACGGATCTCGATCATGGGATGTCGCTCCTTTAGTGGTTCGTGGTGTAGCTGTAGCCCACACCAATGGATTTGGTGAAGGGAATCAGCTGGTTCAGGTAAGTGTCCACGCCTTGGATCCGTTCGCCGACGTTGGACTTGGGTACAAACACCACGTCACCGCGTTGCAGCGCCACGGGCTTGCGGCCCAGTGCGCCGTTCTTCAGGTACTGGCTGAAATCGAGGAAGTAGGCGTGGTAGACGCCTTGGCCATCTTCACGCAGCAGGGCGACCATGCTCGCGTTGCCCACCGAGCTCACGCCGCCGGCACCGAGAATCGCCTGCTCCATGGTCGGGGCCGTGGCGATGGAGACAGCCGACGGGTTTAATACCGCGCCGCCGACGATCACCGTGTTGCCCGGCGCCTGGTTGATGTTCACCGTCACCCGAGGCTCGCGATACACCGGTGCGAGTTTCTGGCTCAGCTCGGCGGCGACTTCCGCCGGCGTGCGCCGCGCCACCTGGATCGGCCCCAGGAAGGGATAGTTGATCTTGCCGTCGTTCTGCACGGTGTACAGCGTCAGCTCGTAAATCGTGCTGACGTTGAACGCCGACAGGGTTGGCATTTCCCCGGCATCGCGGACAATCCGCAACTGGTCGCCGATGCGGATCCGCTCCACCGCCGGTGGCAGTTGGGCCATGCGATCGAGGGCCTGCTTGCCCTCGTCCACCGTCTTGCCATCGGGCGCGACGATCCGCGCGGGCGTATTGCAGGCGGCCAATGCCATCATGGCCAGGACGAGCAAGGTTCGTTTCATCAAAGGGGTCTTCCTGTAGGTCATGATGCTCACCTCCAATAACCGGGGAACATGCTGATGCGCCGCTTGAGGGCGAGGGGGAGCTGGCGCTCCAGATGGCCCAGCCGGTAGCCGAGCAATTTGAACGCGCTGCGCACCAGTACTTCGGGTACGCGGTGCAATGCACCGGCTTCGCGTAACGCTCGAAGCTCGGCCAGTACATAGCGTTTACCTTCACCGCCGGCATCGCCAAAAGCCTGGCGGATCCACGGCTCGCGGCCGTAGAAAACGCCAATGTCGAAGTAGCGGTGAAACTCATCCATGAGACGGTAATCGTGGGAGTGATAGACCAGGGCGGTGGCGGCGTAGCGCACCTTGTAGCCTTCCAGCAGCATGCGGGCGGCGACATAGGCGTCCTCGCTGCCGATCACATCCGCGGGGAAGCCACCGACGGCTTGCAGGGCGCTGCGCCGGTACACCGAAAACGAATCCGAGCTGAAGCAGGTCTTGATCCCCAGCTCCGGCGCATCAGCCAGGCTTTTGCTGCGGCTTTGCGGCGGGTAATTGAAGTGGCGTGACTGGGCGCCCAGCACGCCGGCATCCGGGTGCGGCAACTGGCGGCCGTAAGCGACGCCGTTGAGCGGGTCCAGTTCCAGTTCGCCCACCAGGTTGGCGAACGTCTCGGGTTCGGCGGGGATCGCGTCCTGGGTCATGACGATCAGCGCGTCGCCGTCGACTTGCTCGCTGGCCCAGCGGCGGGTGCCGCCATGGTTGAAGTCCTTGGCATCGATCACTTCGACCCGTACGCCGAACTCGCGAAAACGCGCCACGGTGTCATCGCTGGAAGCGCTGTCGACCACCAGGGTTTCGTCCGGTTGCAGGGTTTGCATGCGCAGCGCCGGCAGCAGCCGGTCGAGGTGGCTGGAAGCGTTGCGGGTCGGGATGATCAGGGCGGTACGCATCACTTCTTCACTTCGGCCGGAGCCCGGCCGTAGATGTCGTCAAAACGCACAATGTCGTCTTCGCCCAGGTACTCGCCGCTCTGCACCTCGATCATCACCAGGTCGATGATGCCGGGGTTGGTCAGGCGGTGCTTGTGCCCGGCCGGAATGTAGGTGGACTCGTTGGCGTTGATCAGGAATTCACGGTCGCCGTTGGTAATCATCGCCGCGCCGCTGACCACCACCCAGTGCTCGCTGCGGTGATGGTGCATTTGCAGGGACAAGGAGGCCTGGGGCTTGACCACGATGCGCTTGATCTTGAAGCGGCTGCTTTCTTCCAGCACGGTGTAGGTGCCCCACGGCCGGGTGACAGTGCGGTGCAGGCTGAATGCCGGATGGTCCTGGCGCTTGAGCTCGGCGACGATGTAGCGCACGTCCTGGCTGCGCTTGGCGTCGGCAATCAGGATCGCATCCGGGGTGTCGACGACGATCAGGTCGCGCACGCCCACTGCGCCCAGCACGCGCTTGGGCGAGTCGATGTAGCAGTTGTGCACGTCATGCAGGATCGCCTGGCCATTGACCTGGTTGCCGTTGGCGTCGCTGGGGGTGAGTTGGCGCACCGCGTCCCAGGAACCGATATCACTCCAGCCGATGTCGCAGGGCACCACCGCCACTTGCGCGGATTTTTCCATGAGCGCCACGTCGATCGAGATGTCGGGCGCCGCGCCGAAACCTTCAGCGTTCAGCTCGCGCTGACGGCAACTGTTGTTGTTCAGGCTGTGGCCGTGCTCGAGGGCGGCCTTGGCGGCGTCCAGCACGGCGGGGGCGTGCAGCGCCAGTTCCTCCAGCAATGTACCGGCCTTGAAGCAGAACATCCCGGCATTCCACAGGTGCTTGCCGCCGTCCAGATAGCCCTGGGCGGTGGCCAGGTCGGGCTTCTCGACGAAGCGCTTGACCCGGAACCCCTGGCCCAGCGCCTCGCCTTGTTCGATATAGCCGAAGCCGGTTTCCGGGTGGTCGGGCTGGATGCCGAACGTCACCAGGTAGCCGGCCTCCGCCAGTTCGCGGGCCTGGGTGACGGCATCGGCGAAGGCGCTTTCATCAAGAATCAGATGGTCGGCGGGCAGGATCAGCAACTGCGCCTCGCTGCCGAAGTTTTCCTGTACATGCAGGGCGGCCACGGCGATGGCGGCGGCGGTGTTGCGCCCGAACGGCTCCAGCAACAGGTCAAGGGCCAGATGGGCCTTGTTGACCACGCGGTAGTCATCGAGGGTGCGAAACAGCAGGTCGCGGTTGGTCACCGTCAGCACGCTTTCCACACCCGGCAGGTGACTGGCCCGCAGGAACGTCTTCTGCAGCAGGCTCTGGTCATCACGCATGCGCATGAAAGGCTTGGGCATGTTTTGCCGCGACACCGGCCACAGCCGGGTGCCCGAACCACCGGAAATGATGCAGGGAATCAAGCCGTTGAGGGTGTTCATCAATAGACTTCCTTGGTCGAAAGGACGGCCGGGACCGTCATGAAAACGATGTACAAGTCGAACCACACCGACCACTTCGAGATGTACTCCAGGTCGTACTCAACGCGTTTCTGGATCTTGAACAGGGTGTCGGTTTCACCACGATAGCCGTTGATTTGCGCCCAGCCAGTGATGCCCGGTTTTACCCGGTGGCGCGAGCTGTACTCGCTCACGGCAACTTCGTAGGGCACGCCGGCGGCCTTGGTCGCGGTGGCATGGGGCCGCGGGCCGACCATCGACATGTTGCCCAGCAGCACGTTGAACAGCTGCGGCAGCTCATCGATGCTGGTCTTGCGAATGATCCGGCCCACGCGGGTGATGCGCGGGTCGCCGCGGGTGGTCTGGCGGTCGGCGTTGAAGTCGCTCATCTCGGCGTACATCGAGCGGAACTTGAACACCCGGATCACGTTGTCGTTGTAGCCAAACCGGTTCTGGCGAAACAGCACCGGGCCCTTGGAGTCGAGCTTGATGGCAATCGCCGTGATCAGCATGATCGGCGACAGTGCCACCAGGCCCAAGGTTGCCAGGATCAGGTCTTCACAGCGCTTGATAAACGGCGACCAGCCCCGCAGCGGCACATGGGAGGTGTTGAACATCAGGATGCCGCCCACATCGGTGATGCGGCTGTGGCCATAACGCAGGGCGGCCATGTCAGGCACCAGCATGACGTTGACCGACATCTGCCGCAGGCGCTTCACCAGCCCGTTGATCCGCTGTTCGGCGGCCCAGGGCAGGGTGATCATCACCTGGTTGACCTGCTCGGAGCGGATCAGCTTTTCCAGGTCGCGCGTGTTGCCCAGCAGCGGCAGGTTGCTCAGTTCCTTGGGGATGCGCTCGGTGCGGTCGTCGATAAAACCGATCAGTCCGGAACGGATATCGCCGTTGCGTTGCAGGTGGTCGGCCACGTGCACGGCGGTGTCGGTGAAGCCGAGGATCACCGTGCGTTGCAGGTATTTGCCGCTGGCCATCAGGTTGCGGAACAGGCGCAGCATCACGATCCGCTCCAGCCCGAACAACGCAAGGCTAGTGATAAACCAGAACGCCAGGTTGCGCGGGCTCAACTGCGGGAACATCAACAGAATCTGGTACATGAACAGCAGGATGCAAAAGGCCGCGGACCAGGCCACCAGCATGGTGCGAAACCGCAGGCGATTGCTGAACAGCTCCTCGGAGTAAACCCCCATGGCCTGGAACAGAATGATCGTCAGGATCGCGAAAAACAGCAGCAAGCCGAGAAAGTGCGCGCGCAGTTCGGGGGCCATCGGGTCTGGATAAAACAGCAGGATCAGTGCTGGAAAAACGGCGGTGAGGCCGTGCATCAATTTTACGAAAACAACAAAGAACTCAATGAAACCGGCCCGGGTCAAAAACAGGCTGTCGACTGACGACTTCTCGCGCATAAAAACATCCCTCATTGCACACCAGGGCTTCCTTGTTCGGCTGCTCATCCATAAAGGCAGGGCTTGCTTTATAAGTGGCGCCAGACGAACGGTTACATCGCTGGGTAATACGCAATTACCTATCTATCTGCAGGGAATTTGCGGGGTAATGGCTAAATGATGGTTCCCTTTTCGTCGCTCGTCAAGGTTTTGACTTTTTTATAAGACCTTCGGTCTAGACACGTCAGGTGCTCTTTCGCGTGACAGTTTGTTGACTGTCTTGGTCGGATTTCCGGGTTTTCCCGGAACAAAATGCTGGCGTTTTGGAGTGTAGGAATAAATTTGGGAAATTTCCTGCGGCTGAGGAAAACCTTTTTTTGACGGAGGTCGGATGCGGGGTTTTTCGGGGACAAGCGATGAGTGGTGAGGACGTGAGTCCGTCACCACATTGAGGCGGTACTAACCTTAAAAATTGCCTTTCAAACTGACAGTGAAGTTGCGCGGTTCGCCGTAGAAATTACCCCAGTCGGCCGTTCCCACCGTCTGATAGTAATTTTTGTCGAAGAGATTGTTACCGTTCAGCGCCACCGTCCATGTGTCATCAACCCGGTACGCCAACCGCGCATTCCATACCGCATAACCGGCTTGTTCCAGTTTGATGCCTTGAATTCGGTAGTTGCTGCTCTGGGCGTTGACGCCGGTGCCGACGCTCCATTTCGACAGTGTGCCGTCCAACTGATAATCGCCCCACAAGCGCAGCATGTGTCGCGGCACGTAGCTGTTTGCGACCGCGCCAATTGCGGCGCTGTTGATGTTGTTGAGATTCTTGGTCTGGGTGTAGGTGTAGCCGCCCGCCACTTGCAAGCGTTCCAGCAACTCGCCACTCAACTCGGCTTCGACACCTTGTGCGCGAACCTTGCCAGTGTCGGTGTAGCAATAGCCGTCTGCCGAGGTACCGCATTGGGTGGTGTAGTCGGTTTCGGCGGCGTTTTTCTCGATAGCGCGGAACAATGCCAGCGAGCTGTTGAGGCGCCCCTCAAACCATTCGCCCTTGATGCCCAGCTCGTAGTTTTCGCCGATTTTGGGCTTGAGGGCGGCGCCGGTCACCGTGGCGTTGGAGCTTTGTGGCTGGAAGATATCGGCGTAGCTGGCGTACACCGAAAGGTTGTCGTCGAGGTCATAGATCACCGCGGCGAACGGCGTGACTTCACCGGTTTCCTTGGTGCGTGCATCCTGCAGGGCCCATTCGCCCCAGGCGAGGTTATTCGACTGGCGGCGGTTTTCGAACCAACTGACGCGACTGCCGAGCACCACCATCAATGGCTCGGCCAGCCTCAGGCGCAAAGTGGCGTAGGTACCGTACTGGGTGGCGGTTTCCTTGACGGTGCCGCCCCGGTACATGTTGGGCCAGAAGGTATCGTTGGCGGGCTGCGGGAAGTGGTGGTTGGGCAGGAAGATACTTTGCCGGTCGGGCAGGCTGCGGATCGCGTAGACATCGTCCTGGGTGCCACGGCTGCCATTGGCGCCGATGATGAGTTCATGCTGCAAACCGAACGCTTCGAACTTACCGTCCAGGTAGGCATCCAGTCCGAAATCCCGGTGGTCGTAGTCAAACAGCGCGGCGTACATCTCGGCGGTTGGCGCCGGATCACCGTACTTCACGGTGCCTTGGCTGGCGGCGTATTTGATGTCTTGCAGGTTGCGGCTGTTCACCGCCGTGACCTTGAGTTGCCAGTCGTCGTTGAAGTGGTGGGTGAGGTCGGCAAACAGCGTAGTGCGTTGGTTCTGCCAGTCGTTCCAGGCCTGGCCCAGGCAGGTGGATCGGCTCAGGCCGATGCTCTTGCCGTCGCTGTAGCGCGGCACACCGCCCCAGCAGGGCGTTGCATCGACATCTTCGTAGCTGGCACCGATGCCCAGGGTGGTGTCAGGCGAGAGGTCAACATCCAGTGCGAGGTAGACAGCTTGGTCCTGGCGCTTGGAGACGTCCATGTACGAGCCACGATTCTGTTGGCTGACCACGGCGCGCCCGCGTACGGTGCCGCTGTCATTGAGCGGGCCGCCGGTATCGACGTCGGCGCGGTAGTTGTCCCAGGTGCCGGCAGACAGCGACAGGCTGGTGGTGGGTTTTTCTTGTGGCCGCTTGCGCACGAAGTTCACCGCACCACTGGCGGTGCCGGCGCCCTTGAGCATGCCGGCCGCGCCCTTGAGCACTTCCACCCGGTCATAGATCGCCATGTTGGCGGTGAAGCTGTCGGCCTGTACGTAGTCTTTGCCGATGTCCAACGGCACACCGTCGAACTGGTATTGGCCGAGCATCTTGAAACCACGGGAATAGAAATACTTGCCACCCATAGGTGAGTCGTAGGTGGTGATGCCCGGGGTGTGTTCCAGTAATTGATCGATGGTGGTGATGTTCTGGTCGTCGATCAGCTTGCGGGTCATGACGCTGACCGATTGCGGTGTTTCCCGCAGGCTGTGGGCGCCCTTGCCGATGGTCACCGCGCCGGTGGTGTAGGAACCGCTGCCGTCAGTGGTGACGCCGAGGTGTTCGCCGGTCACGGTGGTGGCGCCCAGGTTCAGCGCGCCGGTGTCCGCGACTTGCGGCAACAGCAGCCAGGTGTTGTTGCTCTGGCGTTGGGCTTGCAAACCCTGGCCCTGGATTAATTGGCTCAAGGCCTGTTGGCTGTCCAGTGCGCCGTTGAGGCCGGGGCTGGTCTTGCCGGCGACGCTGGTGGCGTCATAGGACAGGCTGATACTCGCCTGGCGCGCAAACTGGTCGAGCACCGTGGCCAATGGGCCGGGTGCAATGTTCCAGTCACGGGCCTGGGTGTCGCTGACAGGCGTTTGCGCCATGACCGCCAGGGGCAGGGCGCTGCCGTTCAGGCAGGCACCGAGCAGGGCGGCGTGCACCGCATGCTTGAGGGGAGAACGCTTGGAGGGGAACGCTTGCATGACCGCGGAATGCTCCTGAAGGAAGTGGACAGAATCGGCCTGTTGATCGGCCTTTCCTTACAGGTCGAGCGAAGATGAGAATTCACCTCATTTATTTTCGGAAGGTCATGCACGAGCGGCGACGGTCACCCAATAACGGCTGCGATAGGTGATGTTCACCGACAGTGCCTGTGCCACCAGGGTCAGGACCTGATCGGTATCGTCCAACTGGTAAGTCCCGGACACACGCAGGCCGGCGACCGCTTCGCTGCAGCGCACCAGCCCAGTGCGGTAACGGCTCAGCTCCGCGAGGAAATCGTCCAGACGCATGTTGTGAGCGCTGATCACACCGTCGCTCCAGGCCCAGGGATCCAGGCCCGTGGTGGCGGGTGGACGCAAGCCGTTTCGATCAAACAGCATTTGCTCGCCGGGCTGTATCACCCCACGTGCGCTGGCCTGATGGCTGTCGGCGAATACCGCGACGCTGCCTTTTTGCACGGCGAGCAAGGTGCCGTGGGGCTCCTCGCGCACCATGAACCGGGTGCCCAAGGCGCGCAGATAACCGTCGCGGGTTTGCACCCAGAAGGGCCGTGGCGCGCTACCGTCGGCGCCCATGTCGATCAGGATTTCACCCTGGCGCAACTGCACCAGACGCCTTTCGGTGTTGAAGACTGTGTCGATGGCGCTGGCACTGTTGAGCTGGATACGGCTGCCATCGTCGAGGGCGACCCAACGCCGCTCTCCGGTGGCGGTGCGGTAGTCGGCCAGCAGGCCGGGCAATGGCGTGTAGTCGCGGCCGAACCATGTCAGCCCTGCGGCACCGGCGAACAGCCCGAGCAACTTCAACCCTTCACGGCGGCTGATGCGTTGGCGGGCACCTTGCAAGGCATGGCGGCCGACCTGTGCCGGCAACTGCGCAAACTCGTCACTCATCGACGAGACCCGTTGCCAGGCCTGCTGGTGGTCGCCACTGGTTTCAAGCCAGCGTTCGAAGGCGGCCGTGGTGGCGTCATCGGCAATATTGAACCGCAGCTTGATCATCCACTGGATCGCCTGGTCCACCAATGGCGGATTAGCCTTCGGCATAACGCAACCGATAACAGGCATGCAGTGCCTTGGCCAGGTCGCGTTCCACGGTGGCCTTGGACACCCCCAGGCGCAGGGCGATCTTTTGGCAGGTCAGGCCGTCCAGTTGCGCCAGCAAAAACGCTTCGCGCACCCGTGGCTTGAGTTGGTCCAGCAGGCGGTCGATGCGCTCCAGGCTGTCGAGGATCAGCAGGCGGGTTTCTTCCGACGGCACCTCGACTTGCGGGAAATGCGCGAGACTCTCCAGATAGGCACGCTCCAGTTCGCGGCGGCGATACTGGTCGATCATCAGGCTGCGGGCGATGCTGCTCAGGTAGGCCCGGGGTTGCAGCAAGGCTTGCTGCTTGCGCGCATTGAGCAGGCGCACGAAGGTTTCCTGCGCCAGGTCGGCGGCGTGCTCACGGCAGCCCGTACGCCGGCTCAACCAGCCGCGCAGCCAGGAATGATGGGCATGGTAGAGCTGGCCGATGGCGGCATGATCCAGTGGGTGGTCGCTCGACATGGGCATCCTGGCGCGGGCGTCTTAATTGATAACGGTTCGCATTCTATGCGTTGGCCAGAGGATTGGGCAATCGTTGCCGTGTGGATTTGGCCGGATGCACAAACCCACACAGGCTTGACGGGGTTGCGGCTAAGCCTTGCGCAGGTGCAAACACTCAATCGAGCGGTCGACGGTGGTCTTGGCAATTTCCAGCAAATGCCACACCGCCAGCAACTTTGCCCGCTCGGGGCTTTGCAGCAGTTCGCCGCAGTCGAGGGCGGTGGCCGAGGCGCTGCTGAGCAGGCTGGCAGTGTAGAGCAGGGAGTCTTCGAAGCTCAGGTCTTCGTTGACGGTATGGAAGCCCTGGGAGGGCAGGTAGTGTTCGAGGGCGCGATTGAAGGCAGCGCGGTTTTTGAGCAGGTCGATGGGTGGGTCGGGGACGGGTTTATTCATGGTGTAACTCCTTTTCGGTTAAGGAGCCGACCCCTTCGCGACTAAACGTAGGGTGGCGGCTGTACGCAGGTTAGTCGACCGGCCGAAAAGGAAAAACCGGCGCACCCGAAGGTGCCCTGCGCACAGCCACCATAAAACCTCATGATGGGACATGCGCCTTTTCGGATCCGGGCGACTAAACCCGATCACTGATGAGCAGTGACGGGGCGAAGACTAGCCACCGGTTCCGGCAGGCACAAGGCCGAAAGATTGTCTCGGAAATGTCCCGCAAATCAAAGGGATTTACCCTGCTGGCCCTTTATTCATATCCGAATTGCCTCGCGAATTTTCCCCAAGGCTATTCTCAACGTCGCCAAGTCAATCGACCCCAGCGCCACCCGCAACGCATGCGGCACATGGGCCGTACAGGCAAACGGCTCGGCACTGGTGACCCGCACACCCTGGCCCTCAAGCGCAGCCACCACTGCATCCGCCCGCAGACCTTCCGGCAACACCAGCCACAGGTAATACGACGCCGGATGCGCAATCACCTCACACCCTCGCAAGACCTCCCGGGCCAGCGCCTGGCGTTGGCGCGCATCCTGGCGCTTGTGCTCTTCCAGTGCATCCACTGCGCCGGATTCTATCCAGCGGCACGCCAGGTTCACCGTGAGCGTCGGCGTGCTCCAGGTCGAGACACGGATCGCTTGCTCCAGCGCCGGCACCCACGCCTTGGGCGCGACGATAAACCCCACCCGCAACCCCGACGCCACACTCTTCGAAAGGCCAGACACATACACCGTGCGCAGCGGCGCATAAGTAAACAACGGCTTCGGTGCGGGCTCGGCGAGAAAGGCGTAGGCGCCGTCTTCGATCAATAGAAAATCGTAGCGTTCAGCCAACGCTGCAAGGCGCTCGCGGTCGGCTTCAACCATCACTGTGCCCAGCGGATTGTGCAACGTGGGCATGCAATAAAAAGCCCGCACCGGGCGCCGTTTGCACAAAGCCTCCAGCGCATCCAGATCCGTATGCCCAGCCGGTTGCGGCAGCGGCTCCAGGTCGATGCGCTGGGACTGGGCCAGGGTTTTCAACCCGGGATACGTCAGCGCATCCACCGCCAATACATCCCCCGGTTGCAGCAGCGCCATCAGGCTGACGGCGAGGCCTTGTTGCGCACCGTTGACGATCAGCACTTGCTCGCCACTCACGCGAATCTGCCGATTGCGCAGGTGCCGCGCGGCGGTCTGTCGTTCATGGGCGCGGCCACCCTGCGGGGCGGAATGCAGCAGCGCATCGAGGTCGCCCGAGGCGGCAATGGCACGCAAACCGTCGCGCAGCATCTCGGCCTGGCCCGGCAACGAGGGGTAGTTGAGGCTCAGGTCCACGGTGCCCGGTTGCAGCGGTTGTTGCACCAGGCCCATGCCCCGCAGCAACGTGGTGTCGCGCACAAACGTCCCGCGTCCCGGTTCACCCACCACCAGGCCGCTGGCCTCCAGTTCGCTGTACACCCGCAAGGCAGTGGCGAGGGCGATGCGATGGCTGTTCATCAGGCTACGCAGGGTCGGCAACTGGGTGCCCGGCGGCAACTGTCCGGCGCGAATCCGCGTGGCCAGTTCATCGACGATCAGTTTGTAGCGAACCTGAGCCATGGTGCGTTCCTGTGCAAAGTGTATCTAGATCAATTTTTTGTTTGTATCAGGTGGGCTGATTAATCTACAGGCTTTCCCGGCGGATGGCTTGAGCATGATCGACCTCGCAACCCTGGCTGTGTTCTCTGGCGCAGTCCTGCTGCTGTTGTTATCCCCGGGCCCGAACATGGCCTTCGTCATCAGCCACGGTGTGACCTATGGCTGGCGTGGCGGGGTGGCATCCGGGTTGGGCATCAGCGTGGCGGACCTGCTGCTCACGGTACTGACCGCAACCGGCGTGACCGCTCTCGTCGCCAGCTGGCCGCCGGCCTTCGACCTGATTCGCTACGCCGGGGTGTTGTACCTGCTGTGGCTGGTGTTCAAGACCCTGCAGAAAACGCCCGCCCTGGACACGGCCCACGTCAGCCGCGTGCCGCTGGGCCGGGTGTTTGTGCGGGCCATGCTCAACAGTTTGCTCAACCCCAAGGCGCTGCTGTTTTTTTCATGGTGTTCCTGCCGCAATTCGTCAGCCCCGAGGCGGGCCCCATCGCGCTGCAACTGGTGCAACTGGGGATCATCCTGACGCTGATCAGCGGTGTGTTTCATGCCGTGCTGGGGATTTTTGGCGGGGCGGTGAGCCGGTTTTTTGCCGGCAAACCGGGGAGCGCAGGCTTACAGAAATGGGGCCTGGCAACCGTGCTGATGGTGCTGGCCGTGCGCTTGGCATTGATGTCTCGCCCGACGTGAAACATCACTCATAAAAGGACGTTACCCATGTACATCGCAGCCTTTATCTACAAGCCCGGCGAACGGGATGACGAGTTCCAGCGCCTCACGAATCTGATCGACGCACTGGCAGCAAGGCTGCCGGGATACGTGGGGGCCGAGTCGTGGCGTTCGGCGGATGGCGGGTTGATCAACGCCAGTTATTACTGGCGTGACGAGGCCTCCATTCGCGCCTTTGCCAGCCACCCGACCCACCTGGAAGCCAAGCGCCTATACCGCCGCTGGTACGGCGGTTATCACGTGGTGATTTCCAAAGTGGAGCGGGCGTATGGGGACGGCACCATCGGGCATCTGGTGCCCGCCGACCGCCACGGGCGGGCGAACGCTTAACCCAACCTGGCCGCCGCCCGTGCCGCGATTTCACCCCGGGTCTTGCGCGACTCGGCGGTGCGCTTGCGGGCTTCCTCCAGTACATGTGGCGGTGCGGTTTCCGGCCGGCCAGCATTGAACGGCGGCGCCGGGGCGTACTCAATCTGCAACTGCACCAGTTGCGCCGCCGCCTCGCTGTACAGCTCGGCGGCCAGGGTCAGGGCAAAGTCGATCCCGGCGGTAATCCCGCCACCGGTCAACAGGTTGCCGTCACGCACCACGCGCTCCTGCACCGGGATCGCACCGAGCGGTGCGAGCAGGTCGTGGTAGGCCCAGTGAGTGGTCGCGCGACGCCCGCGCAGCAAGCCCGCGGCACCCAGCACCAGGGAGCCGGTGCACACCGATGTCACATAGCGCGCGGTCTGGGCCTGTGTCTTGAGAAACGCCAGGGTCTGCTCATCCTCCATCAATGCCCCGACGCCAGAACCGCCGGGCACGCAAATCACATCCAGCGTCGGGCACTCGTCATAAGTGGTGCTGGGGGTAAATACCAAGCCGGTGCTGGAGGTGACCGGCGCGAGGTCCTTCCACACCAGATGCAGCTTCACATCCGGCAGCGATCCCAACACGTCGTAGGGCCCGGTGAGGTCCAGTTGCTGGATGCCGGGGAACAACAAAAAGCCGATCTGCAAGGTCATGGGGACTGCTCCTGATAAAGGGATGGACGGCTTCACTCTAGTCACCTAGGCTTTGGCGCATACGCCATTGAGCCCACGAATTACGCCAACATGCCCAGAATCATCAACGTACTCGCCTTTCCCAATGTGCAGGTGCTCGACGTCACCGGGCCCTTGCAAGTATTTGCCTCGGCCAATGACCTGGCGCGCCAGCAGGGCTTGCCGTTGCCCTATGCGGTCAGTGTGATTGCCGCGCAGGCCGAGCCGGTGATGACCTCGGCGGGCCTGGCCCTGGTGGCCGAGCCACTGCCGCCTGCCGATGCTCCGTGCGACACACTGGTGATTGCCGGCGGCTGGGGGGTGTACGGCGCCGCCGAAGACCCGGCGCTGGTGGACTGGGTTCGGCAAAAAGCCACCCAGGCCCGGCGCATGACTTCGGTGTGTACCGGCGCCTTTCTGCTGGCCGCCAGCGGTTTGCTCGACGGCCGCCGCGTGGTGACCCACTGGACGCGCTGCGAAGAACTCGCGCGCAAGTACCCACAGCTGACGGTGGAGGCCAATCCGATTTTCATCCAGCAGGGCAACCTGTGGACCTCCGCCGGCGTGACCGCCGGTATCGACTTGTGCCTGGCGCTGGTGGAGGAGGACCTGGGTCGCGCCGTGGCCCTGGAAGTGGCGCGGCACCTGGTGGTGTTTCTCAAGCGCCCCGGTGGGCAATCGCAGTTCAGCGTGACGTTGTCCCTGCAGAAAGGCGGTAACCGTTTTGCGGAGTTGCACGCCTGGATCGCCGAACACCTGACCCTGGAGT
This sequence comes from Pseudomonas sp. KK18, assembly GCF_037094675.1. Taxonomy (NCBI): domain Bacteria; kingdom Pseudomonadati; phylum Pseudomonadota; class Gammaproteobacteria; order Pseudomonadales; family Pseudomonadaceae; genus Pseudomonas; species Pseudomonas sp. KK18. The sequence goes on along the minus strand of NZ_CP146605.1, from coordinate 4,918,545 downwards.
TGAATATCGCCACACTGGCCGCCCAGGCGGGCATGAGCGAGCGCAGTTTCGTGCGCCACTACCGCAGCGAGACCGGCCAGACCCCCGCGCGGGCGGTCGAGTTGATTCGCGTCGAGACCGCCCGCCGGCAATTGGCGGACAGCAGCGCGTCGATCAAGCGCATCGCCGTGCACTGCGGCTTTGGCTGCGAAGAAACCATGCGCCGCAGCTTCCTGCGGGCGGTATCGATCACACCCCAGGCCTACCGTGAACGGTTTTCCTCACCCGGTTGAGGTCGAGCCTGTTTGAACGAATAGGTACGTTTTTGTATCAAGGTGCTATGTTACTCACAGTCCATTGCGCAGTGTCTTGATCCCAGGCCTCTACGTCGCGGTTTTGAACCTTCCCGGCGTGCGCACAGCTCATGAATTCACTACCTCCTGTCCTTGTCGAATTACGCGCGGCGACCGCTGCGCTGCATCGACGCCTCGACACTCGGCTGCCTTTTTCCCGCATGGACCTGGCGTTGTACCGCGAGTTGATGAGCGCCTACTACGGCTTCTATCAGCCGCTGGAGCGCGCCCTGGCGCCGTGGGGCGAGATCATCCCGGACCTGGAGTGGGGGCGGCGCAGCAAAACTCCGTACTTGCAGGCTGATTTGCGGGCGCTGGGCCTGGAAAACCTGCAGATCGATGCCTTGCCGATATGCCCCGAACTGCCCGCCATCACCAACGTGGCCCAGGCCTTGGGCGCCCTCTATGTGCTGGAAGGCGCCACCCTCGGCGGCCAGGTGTTGCGCGACCTGATCGAGATCAAGATTGGCGTGGGCTCCACCAATGGCGGCGCGTTCATGAATGTGTACGGGGCCGAGACTAGCGCCCTGTGGCAGCGTTTTATGGCGTGCCTTGACCCGCTGCGAACCGCGTACGAGCGCGTGGAGGCGGTGAAGGTCGCCGAGTCGACCTTCCTGTGTTTCGAGCAGTGGCTGGACCGCTGCGGGGTGCTGCGATGACCACGGTCGATACGCTGATCGACGATTGCGCCAGCGAGCCCATCCATATCCCCGGCTCGATCCAGCCTCACGGGTTGTTGTTGACGCTGAGCGAACCGGCGCTTGAGGTGCTGCAAGCCAGCAGCAACCTGAGCGTCGCGCTGGGCCTGGACGCGCAACGCCTGTCGGGCCAGGCGCTGGCCAGTGTGCTGGGCAGCGAAGCGGCAGTACAGGTGAGTCGTGCCCTGGCAGACCTGGACGCCTTTGAGGAGGACGTGCATCAACTGACGCTGGATGGCTACGCCTACGACATCCTGCTGCATCGTCATCAAGGCCTGCTGTTTCTCGAACTGGAGCGGAGCCTCACGCTTGAGCACAGCGCTGTGAAGCAGCTGTCCCGAACGCTGCGCCGCTTGCAGTCGGCGAAGACGCTCGACAGCTTGTACCAGATCAGCGTGACCGAGATTCGTAGCCTCACCGGTTATGACCGGGTCACCTTGTACCGCTTCGAGCAGGAAGGCCACGGCAAAGTGATTGGCGAGGCCCTCAGCGACGGCATGCAGCCGTACCTGGGATTATGTTTTCCCGCGTCGGACATCCCGCCCCAGGCCCGCGAGCTGTACCGGCTGAACTGGATCCGCGCGATTCCCGACGCCGAGTACCAGCCGGTGCCGATCCTGCCGGCCCTGCGCCCCGACAACGGCCAGCCCCTGGACCTCAGCTTCGCCGTGTTGCGCAGCGTGTCCCCGGTGCACTGCCATTATTTGAAGAACATGGGCGTGCGTTCCTCCATGAGCATTTCGCTGCTCAAGGACGACCAGCTCTGGGGCCTGATCACCTGTGGTCACCGTGAGCCGTTGCGCGTGCCCCATGAACTGCGCACGGCGTGCACCAGCATCGGCCAGTTGTTGTCGATGCAGATCACGTTGCTCCAGGAGCAGCAGGAGCGCCGCCAACAACGTGACAAGGCCGCCATGGTCGAAGAGTTGGTCGCCGCCATGACCGCGGACCAGTGCGATGTGATGGAAAGCCTGTTGCCCTATGCGCAAACGCTGCTGAACCTGACCGCCGCCGGTGGCCTGGCGATACGGGTGGAAGAGCGCCTGCATGTGTTCGGCGTTTGCCCTGCACGTGCTGAAATCCACGCCTTGTACCAGTGGGTGCGCGGACAGGGCAAAGGCGTGGTGCACAGCCATCAATTGTCGGTGGACTTTCCCCCGGCGGCGGCCTACCAGGCCCATGCCAGCGGCCTGTTGGCGTTCTGCCTGCCCAAGCCGGTGGACAACGCGGTGATGTGGTTTCGCCCGGAGGTCCAGTCCTCGGTGGAGTGGAGCGGCCAGCCGGTCAAACATCAGGAACCGGGCAGCACGACCTTGAGCCCGCGCCTGTCGTTTGAGTTGTGGAAGCAGCAGGTCGATGGCAAGGCGCTGTATTGGTCGCTGTCGGAGCTACAGGCGGCGGAGAGCCTGCGGCGCAATGCCCTGGAGCATGACCTGGCGCGCCAGGTGCAACGCGAACATGCTGCGGTGCGGGCGCGTGACGAGCTGGTGGCGGTGGTCTCCCATGACCTGCGCAGCCCGCTGACCATCCTGCTGATGCAATGCGGCATGATGCGCAGCATGGTGCCCGCCGAGGACAACAAGGCGAACCGGCGCCTCTCCACCGCGATTGAAACCATGCAAAACGCCACCGCCCGCATGAACACGCTGCTGGAAGACCTGATCGATATTTCGCGCATCGAGGCCGGGCGCTACAGCGTTTCGCTGCAACGACTCGATGTGGCGGCAACCCTGGACCAGATCTGTTCGATGTGGCAACCGCTGGCGGCGGCCAAGGGTTTGGACCTGACTTGGCGCTCAGTGGACGGGCTGAGTGCCCAGGCCGACCCGGAGCGCTTGTTCCAGGTGTTTTCCAACTTGCTGGGCAACGCCCTGAAATTCACCCCGGTGGGCGGAGTGATCGAGGTGATTGCCGAGGCGGCGGGGGACGAAGTGCTGTTTCGGGTATGCGACAACGGCATCGGCATCGACCCGGCGCAACTGCCGTATATCTTCGACCGCTACTGGACCTCACGCGAGGGCAACCCCACCGGCAGCGGGCTGGGGTTGTACATCTCCCACGGCATCGTCGAAGCCCACGGCGGCACCCTGTGGGCTGAAAGCGTGGTGGGGCAGGGCAGCGTGTTCAGCTTCAGGATTTCGGCTGGGGGCTGAGGCTCAGCAGCTCGAAAATCGCCTCAAGGGTTGCCTGGGGCGCCTCCTGGGGAATGTTGTGGCCCACGCCGGCCAACACCTCGCGCCGATAAAACCCGCTGAAATTTTCCAGGTCGTCATCTTCAACCGGAGCCGGACCTACGCCGTCATCAGCGCCGCACAACGAGATGCTCGGTACTGAAATCGGCGGTGGCTGCACCAGGGCCTGCTCGATGCTTTCCAGCGCCGGGTCACCCGGTGCGTACATGAAGCGGTGCCGGTAGGAATGGACCACCACCTCGACAAAATCCGGGTTATCAAACGAGGGCGCTGTCTTGCCATACAGGCTCGGCCCTTCGGCCCAGGACGGCGACCAGAGCGCCCACAGTAACTGGCAGAACTCGCGACGATTGGCGGTCAAGCCGTCGACGCCGCGCTGGGTATGAAGGTAAAACTGATACCACAGCCGATGTTCTGTTTCCGGCGCCCGAGGCTTGGTCGACGCAGCGATATCCTGAATGTTGTAGCCATCGCCCGTCACCAGGCCGCGCACCCGTTCAGGCCAAAGCGCCGCAACGATACACGCCGCGCGTCCGCCCCAGTCATAGCCCACCAGCGTGGCTTTTTCGATGGACAGGGCATCCATGAAATCCAGCAAATCCTTGGCCAGCGCTGCTTGTTGGCCGGAGCGCATCACCTGTTCGTTGATAAAGCGCGTCGGGCCATAGCCGCGCAGGTATGGCACCAATACCCTGTAGCCACGTGCGGCGACCACCGGGGCGATCTCGTCATAGCCACGAGGGTCGTAGGGGAAGCCATGCAGCAGGATCACCACCTCGCCGCCTTCCGGGCCATGGGCTTCGTAAGCGATATCGAGCATGGGCGTGCGGATTTGGAGGGTGGGCATGGAGGCTCCGAGGGTGGAGGGAAAGTGTTGGAACTGTAGACCAAGCGGGTTACCGAGTGTGGTTCGAAAGGCTGCAATTGCTTGACTTGTCTAGACCGGCCTGGCGCAAGCCGATGCAATTACCCCAAGGGTCGCGCACCTGGCACATCCACTCGCCGCCCTCGACTTCCATTGGCCCGCGATACAACGTGGCGCCTAACGTGACTGATGTTTCCGTCGGCGACCAGGCTGGCAGTGACGCCGAGTAATGCGTCGGCAGAGCGCCGATCAATACGAGCCTTGTGTCAACGATGGTGTTTGCCAAACAACCTGTGGCGAGGGAGCTTGCTCCCGTTGGGCTGCGCAGCAGCCCCAGGTTTTGTCGAATGTGTTCTTTGAGTTAGATGGCGTTGAGCTTTTTAGGGCCGCTTCGCGCCCCAGCGGGAGCAAGCTCCCTCGCCACAGTGAGGGGCTGACTTAAATCTCTGCGTGGGTGATGACGTGTTTAAAGTGATGCCGCCACAAATCCGCGCCCAGTTTCCCCGAGCGATCCAGCGACGAACCCACGGTCAAATCGCTGATCAGCGTGGGCTGTAATCCGGCATCAAACAACGCAAACCCGGCCGCCAGCACACAGGTATCAGTCTGGATGCCACACACCAGCACTCGGTCCGGCGCGAGGCTTTTCAGGTGGCTGATGGTCTCGGGCGTGGGCGCGTAGCCGTGTTTGATGAAGATATGGTCGGCGGCGATCAGGCTGTCGTCGTCGGGCGCCGGTTGCCAGCCGAGTTGGCGAGCGAAGGGGGTTATGTTTTCGTCGTGGCGCTCTACGGTGGCCACTGACGGCATGCGACCCAGCAAGGCGTTGATGCCGATTACCAGCCAGTCGGGCGGGGCGAAGGAGGGTTGTACATCGATGATCAGTAGGACTTGGCGCATTGGCATCCTGGTATAGATCGAAGGACCACGCATTGTGCACCGGGTACACCTCGTCTCCAAGTCTGGCGCGGTCATGTGGGAGCAGGCAAGCCAGCTCCCACAAGGTTACTCAATTGCCTTCAGATTGTGCTCGGGCTCAAGGCTGCCAAACCGTCTTCACCCCACTCAACTTTCGGTCCAGGAACGTTGCCGCGCTGATCAGCGCCAAATGGCTCAACGCCTGCGGTGTATTGCCCAAATGCCGTGCCTGGTTATCAAACTCTTCGGCATACAAACCCAGCGGGTTGGCATAGCGCAGCAACTGTTCAAACTCCAGATGCGCCTTCTCCACTTGCCCGGCCCGGGCCAGGCATTCCACGTACCAGAACGAGCACGCTGCAAACGCGCCCTCGGTGCCTTGTAGCCCATCAATCTGGCTGTCGTCGTTGCGATAGCGATAAACCATCCCATCGCGCACCAGGCTTTTCTGGATCGCCTCCAGTGTCGACAACCAGCGCGGGTCTGTCGCCGCAACGAAGCGCACCAGTGGCATCAACAGCATCGAACCATCCAGCGCCGTGCTGCCGATATGCTGCACGAAGTGGCCGCGTTCTTCGTTCCAGAAGTTGCTCCAGATATCGGCGTAAATCGCCTGGCGGGTCTGGTCCCAACGGGCAAACGGCGCCGGCAGCGAGCGCTTGGACGCCAGTCGAATCGCCCGGTCCAGGGCCACCCAGCACATCAGCCTTGAGTGCAGGAAGTGATGCTGCTCACCGCGCATTTCCCAGATGCCGACGTCTTTGTGGTTCCAGGTTTCGCAGACCTGGTCGGCCACTTCCACCGTGTGTTTCCAGCCCTCGTGGGAGATGGCCTCACCGTATTTGTTGACCAGGTATACCGCGTCCATCAACTCGCCGTAGATATCCAGTTGCACCTGGTCGTACGCCTCGTTGCCGATGCGCACCGGTTGCGCGCCGCCGTGGCCGCTGAGGTGGCTCAGCTCGGTTTCCGGCAGTTCCTGGCGGCCGTCGATGCCGTACAGGATGTTGATTTTCATCGGCTGATCGCAGCAGTCACCCACCCGGCCTTTCAACCAGCGCATGTAGCCGTTGGCTTCCTCGATAAACCCCAGGCGCATGAACGCGTAGACGGTGAACGAGGCGTCGCGGATCCAGGTGTAGCGGTAGTCCCAGTTGCGCTCGCCGCCGGGTGTTTCCGGCAGGCCGAAGGTGGCGGCGGCGAGGATTGCACCGTGTTTGCGCGAGGTCAAAAGCTTCAAGGCCAGGGCCGAACGATTGACCATCTCGCGCCAGCGCCCACGGTAGTTGGATTGGGAAATCCAGCCGCGCCAGAACTTAAGGGTGCGCTCCAGGCACAGGTCGGTGCAGTCGTTTTTGACTCGGGGATCGTCCAGCCCGCCGAGTACAAACTCGGCGCCTTCTTCCTGGCCGAGCTCAAAGGATGCTACGGCAGCGTCGCCATCCAGCTGCAGGGTGTGGCTGCTGGTCAGGCGCAGGCCGGGTTGGTCTGCGGCCTCAAACAACACGTCGCCGTCATCTTGAGTGGCCCGGGTCTGGGCGCGGGCGTAGTCATGACGCACTGCGCAGCGCATATGGATGCTCGCTTTGCCGCTGACCACCCGCACCCGGCGAATCAGGATCGGCAGGTCGTCAACTTCTTCACTGACGGTCAAGAAATCGGTAATTTCCACCACCGCGTCATTACTCAACCAGCGGGTTTGCAGCACGTTGGTGTCGGGCAGGTAGATCTGCTCGCGGCGGGCGTCGGGCAGGTCCGGCGTGAGCTGGAAGATGCCGGCGGCGGGGGAGTCCAGCAATGAGCAAAAGATGGAGGGGCTGTCGAACTCCGGCCAGCAGAAAAAATCGATGCTGCCTTTGTCGTTCACCAGCGCTGCACTGCGCATGTCGCCGATGATGCCGTGGGCATCAATGGCACTTTGTGGTTCGTTTTTCAGATCAACCATTGCCACGAAACTCCGGATAAAGGCTCATGCCGCCATCAATGAACAGGGTGCTGCCCACCACGTAGTCGGAGGCATCACTGGCCAGCCACACCACCGCGTTGGCCACGTCTTCGACGTCACCCACGCGGCCATAGGGAATCAACTTGAGCAGTTCCACTTCGGCCGCGCCTTCGGTGGCGGCGCGGTTGATGGCCGTGCGGATCGCTCCCGGCGCAACGCCGTTGATGCGGATGCGCTGCTGGCTGACTTCCTGGGCCAGGGTGCGCATCAGCATTTCCACGCCGCCCTTGGACGCGGCGTAGTTCACGTGCCCGGCCCAGGGAATCACCTGGTGCACCGAACTCATATGAATAATCTTCCCGGCGGCCCGGGAAACACCTTCGCGGATGCCCTGGCGGTTGAAGATGCGCAACGCGGCGCGGGCGCAGAGGAACTGGCCGGTGAGGTTGACGCCGATCACGGTGTTCCAGTCGTCGAGGGTCATGTCGACGGCAGCGGCGTCTTTCTGCATGCCCGAGTTGGCCACCAGGATGTCCAGGTGCCCGAAGGCATCAAGGGTCTGGGCAAACAGGCGCTCCACATCGACCTCTTTCGACACGTCGGCGCCAATCGCAATGGCCCGGCCGCCGTTGGCGTTGATCTGCGCCGCCAGTGCTTCAGCGGGCGCCGCCTGGGCGTTGTAGTTCAGTACCACGGCGGCTCCGGCCTCGGCCAGGGCCTTGGCGGCCCCCGCGCCGATTCCTGAACTGGCGCCAGTCACCAGCGCCACTTGTTGCTCCAACGAAATGCGCATTGCCCACCCAACCTTTTTCAGAGTGCCCAACTAGCTGACTGGCGGGGCGGCCCACAAGTTCACCGGCTGTCTGGAATGCGACGATGGCTGTCTATATCTATCGTTTTTGCCACAGGACTTTTCGCTAGAATCGACGCTTGATTGATGCGAGACCTCAGCCGATGAACAGCCCATCCCGCCCGTGGCTTGAAGCCTACGCCGACAACTACCGCAACGATGACGTGGTGCATCCTCATTGCCACGCCCAGGCGCAATTGATCCACGGCGTGTCCGGGGTGATGGTGGTCAGCACCGCCCAGGGCAGTTGGCTGGTGCCGTCCGGGCATGCGTTGTGGGTGCCGGCCGGCACCCCGCATGAGATCCGCATGGCCGGCGAGGTGCATATGCGCACGCTGTTCCTCATGCCCGAGGCCGAGCCGGGGCTGGGGCGCACCTGCCAGGTGATTGAAGTGTCGGCATTGCTGCGGGAGCTGATCGTCGCCGCCACGCAGATTGCCGGGCACCACAGCTCGCGTCTGCAGGCCATGATCGAGTTGATCCGCATGGAACTGCTCGCCGCGCCGGTGGTGGCGATGCACGTGCCGGTGCCCGGCGAAGCACGGCTGGCCAGGCTGTGCACGCATTTCATCCGCAACCCTTCTGACGACAGCAGCCTGGAATCCTGGGCCGACAGCCTGAACATGAGCGCCCGCACCCTGAGCCGGGTGTTCCAGCGGGAGTTGGGCATGAGTTTCGGTGAATGGCGCAAGCGTGCGCGGTTGGCCCTGAGCTTGAAGTTGCTGGCCCAGGGCGTGTCGATCCTGGAGGTGGCGCTGGAGCATGGTTACCAGAGCCCGAGTGCGTTCAGTGCGATGTTTCGCAAGTCGCTGGGTTATCCGCCAAGTCATTTTCGGCCCGGAGTTTAGTGTTGCGTCAGGTAACGCTATTGTCCGTTTAGCGACGATACATGGCCCTGACGCGGGCGAATCGGACAGGCCATCTGCCTAATCTGCAAGGCTCCTTCTTGAGCGAGCCTTGTGATGCACAGCCCTTCTTTTCACCCATGGATGCCCATCGCCCTGTTGAGTGTGCTGGCCGGGTGCACTGGTGTGCCCGGTCAACCGTCGACCGTCACGGCGCAGCCTGCACCGCGGCTCTTCGCCGAGTCGGCCGAGGCGTTGCCCGCCCGTTGGTGGCAGCTGTACCGCGACCCGCAACTGGACGCCCTGGTGGCTCGGGCCCTGCACCAGAACAAAGACCTCGAAGCCGCCGCCGCCCATGTCGATGCGTTGCTGGCGCAGCTGGAACAGGCAGACGGCGAGCGCCTGCCGTCGACTTCCCTGGACTATGGCCTGGCCTACGGTCGCAGCCGCGATGACCAGACGCTGGCCCAGGCGACTAACCGTCATGCCGGTGCCGAATGGAGCCACACGCCTGAGTTTTCCCTGAGCTACACCCTCGATTTGTGGGGCGAGGTGCGTTATCGCATCGCTGCGGCACGGGCGGATGCCCAGGTGGCGCGGGCGCTGGAGGATGAGCTGCGGGTGACGGTGGCCGCGCAGACGGCCCGCGCCTATGCCCAGGCCTGCGTCTATGGTGTGCGCGAACAGGTGCAGGCGCACTCGGTGCAGCTGCTGGAGCAGAGCGTCGCGGTCACGCAGAAGCTGCAAAAGGCCGGCGCGGCCACGCAACTCGACCTGGCGCGCCTGCAAGGGTTGCTGGAAGAAACCCGGGCACCGTTGCCGATGTTCACGGCCCGGCGCAGCAGCGCGCTGTATGAGTTGGCCGTGCTCAGCGGGTTGCCGCCGGAGCAGGTCACGCCACGCAGCTGTACCCAGGCCCCGCAGTTGCAGGCGCCTTTGCCGGTGGGCGAGGGTTGGGCACTGGTGCAACGGCGGCCGGACATCCGCCGCGCCGAAGGGCAATTGCGCGCAGCCACCTTGACGGTGGGCCTGTCCCGCGCCGAGCTTTACCCGCGGATCACCTTCGGCGCGATGCTCGGTTCGTCCGCCAGCAGCCTGGGCAAACTCGGGGACCGCTACGCCACGGTGTATTCCGTCGGGCCGCTGGTGTCCTGGCGCTTTCCCAACCGGCAGGTCGCCCAGGCGCGGGTCAGGCAGAGCCAGGCCGAAGCGCGCCAGGCCCTGGCACGGTTTGACGGTACGGTGCTCAACGCACTGAAGCAGGTGGAGCAGGCCATGGCCCTGTACCAGGGCGAACAGCAGCGTGGGCAGGCCCTGGCCGCCGCCCTGGACAACAACCGCCGCGCCTTCGACCTGGCCTCCCGCGGCTACCATTCCGGCGCGCTGGATGCCCTGCAACTGCTGGACAGCGAACGCAGCCTGGTGGGCCTTGAAGCCCGCGTGGCCGAGTCCGACCTGCGCTTGATCAACCGCCAGATCGACCTGTTCCAGGCCCTCGGTGGCGGCTGGCAGCGTGACGATCCAACCGCCCCCTTATCTGTCGCTGTCAATGGAGCCAAACCATGAACCAGGCTGTTGAACCCATTCGCCTGACCGTTATGCAACGTCATCGTCGCGCCCTGGTGACCACGGCTTCCCTCGCGACGCTGGTGGGGCTGGCAACCTTTGCCGGGTACTGGTGGCAATGGGGGCGTTTTCTTGAAGAAACCGACGATGCCTATGTGCGCGCTGATTGGGTCGCTATCAGCCCGCGCATTGCCGGGTATGTAGCCCAGGTGCTGGTGGAAGATAACCAGCCGGTCAAGGCCGGGGATGTGCTGGTGCGTATCGATGAGCGGGATTTCACCGAGCGTCTGAACAGCGCCCAGGCGCAACTGCAACAGGCGCAAGCAGCAGCGAGCGCACAGCAGGCATCGGTGCAAACCCTCGACGCGCAAATGGGCGAGCAACAGCAACGCATCGCCCAGGCCCGGGCGGAACTGAGCAGTGGCGAGGCCGAAGCCCGGCGCGCGCGGCTCGATTACCAGCGTTATCGTGAATTGGTCGCGCAACAGGTGGCCAGCGCCCAGCACCTGGAAACCGTCAGCGCCAGCCAGGCCAAGGCCCAGGCGGCCCTGGCCCAGGCGAGCGCCCAGGTCGCGCGGCAGCAGGCGCAGTTGCAGGTCTTGCAGGGACGCCGGCAACAGGCGCAGGCGCAAATCGTCGAGCATCAGGCACGCATCGGCGAGGCCCAGGCCAACCTCGCGCTGGCCCGCAATGCGTTGAAGGACACCGAGATCCGCGCGCCTTTTGACGGCGTGGTGGGCCAGCGCAAGGTCCGGCGCCAGCAATACGTGATGCCCGGCCTGCCGCTGTTAGCGGTGGTGCCGGTGGAGCAGGCCTATGTGATTGCCAACTACAAGGAAACCCAGTTGCAGCACATGGCGCCGGGGCAGTCGGTGGAAATCGCGGTGGACAGTTTTGCCGGCGCACATTGGCACGGCAAAGTGGAAAGCATCGCCCCCGGCTCCGGTGCGGTGTTCGCGCTGTTGCCGCCGGACAACGCCACCGGCAACTTCACCAAGATCGTCCAGCGGTTTCCGGTAAAGATTCGCCTGGAACCCGGTGAGTCGCGGGTGCTGCCGGGCATGTCGGTGATTGCCACGGTTGACACCCGCCCTGCCGCCAGCCAGGAGCACGTCCATGGAGGCTGAAGGGCGTGTGCCGTTTCGCGCCTGGGTCGCGGTGATCGGCGGGCTGTTCGGCTGCTTCATGGCCGGGATGAACGTGCACGTCACCAGCGCCGCACTGCCGGAAATCGAAGGTGCACTGGGCGCGACGTTTGAGGAGGGTTCGTGGATTTCCACCGCTTACCTGGTGGCGGAGATCATCATGATTCCCCTCACCGCGTGGCTGGTGCAGGTGTTTTCCCTGCGCCGGGTGATGCTGTGGGGCTCGGGGATATTCCTGGTGGCCTCGGTGGCGTGTTCGCTGTCGCCCAACCTGCAAGTGATGATCCTGATCCGGGTGGTGCAGGGCGCGGCCGGGGCGGTGCTGATTCCCTTGTCATTCCAACTGATCATCACCGAGCTGCCGCCCAGCAAGATCCCGCTGGGCATGGCCTTGTTCAGCCTGGCCAACAGTGTCGCCCAGGCCGCCGGGCCGTCGATTGGCGGCTGGCTGACCGATGCGTATTCCTGGCGCTGGATCTTCTACCTGCAACTGTTCCCGGGGATCGCGTTGCTGGCGGCGGTGGCCTGGTCCATTGACCGCCAGCCGATGCAGCTGGGCCTGCTGCGCCAGGGCGACTGGCTGGGTATCGGCTGCATGGTGCTGGGCCTGGGTGCGTTGCAGATCGTGCTGGAGGAGGGCGGGCGCAAGGACTGGTTCGGCTCGCCCTTTATCGTGTGGATGACGCTGTTGGCGGTGGTGGGATTGATCGGCTTCGTGGCCCGTCAGTTATGGGGCAAGCATGCCTTTATCAACTTGCGGCTGTTGGGGCACTACAACTTTGGCGTGGCCAGCGTGGCGATGTTTATCTTTGGCGCGAGCACCTATGGGCTGGTGTTTCTGGTGCCCAATTACCTGTCGCAATTGCAGCACTACAACGCCAGTGAAATTGGTGTGAGCTTGATTGCGTATGGGCTGGTGCAATTGATCATGGCGCCGTTTTTGCCGCGCTTGATGAAGTGGGTGAGTGCCAAAATGCTGGTGGCCTCGGGGTTCGCGATCATGGCCTTGGGGTGCTGGATGGGCGCGCACCTGTCGGCGGACAGCGCCAGCAATGTGATTGTGCCCTCGATTGTGGTGCGCGGGATTGGTCAGCCGTTGATCATGGTGGCGTTGTCGGTGCTCGCTGTGCATGGGCTGGCCAAGGTGCAGGCGGGGTCGGCGTCGGCGGTGTTCTCGATGCTGCGCAATCTGGGGGGCGCCGTTGGAACAGCGTTACTGGCGCAGTTGGTGGTGGTGCGTGAGCGGGTGCATTCGGCGCGGATCGGGGAGGCGGTGACGCTGTTTGACCCGGTGCTGCAACAGCGCTTGCCTGGCGGGGTGCTGCAGGAGCAGTTGCCGGAGCATCAGGTGGTGTTGGACCTGCTGGATCGGAGTGTGCGCCATCAGGCGTTTTTGATGGCCTACAGTGATGCGTTCTTTCTGGCGTGTGTGGCGTTGGCAGCGTGTGCGGTGGCGGCGTTGATGTTGCGGCGGATCTAGGGGCAGTGCTGTGGGGGACTCAAGTGAGCGCAATGGTTCAGGTGTGTTTTTTATGGTTTTGGGGGCTGGGTACATATCCGTTATTTGGGTGATGGCCGCTTATGGTTCCGCTCTTACAGCGGCTCACTTTTGAAAAGCGCAAAAGTAAGCAAAACGCTCTTGCCCCACCACTCGGCTCCTCGCCTAGGCTCGGAGTGCCCTCACTCCGGCTTTGGACCGTGGGCCGCCGCGATGGGCCATCCTTGGCCCAGCGCGGCTAACCCGGCGTCCTGCCGGGTTACCCACGCTCCAAAGCCTGCGTTCGGCCAGCGTGGTTTAACGGGGCGCCTAAGATCAAGATCAAAAGCAGATCAAGAGCACAGCGGCCTCCCGGCCGGCTTGAGTGTTGAAGAGCAAAATCAAAATCTAAAGCGGGCACGGTCCAAAAAATGTGGGAGCGGGCTTGCTCGCGAAGGTCGTTAAAGATGACGCGGGCGTTCTGATTCAACGCGGCGCTCTCAGGTTTTTCGCGAGCAAGCCCGCTCCCACAGAAAAGCAGCTTTGTTTTCGCTCTGGTCTTTGCTTTTGCTTTTAACACTCAAGCCGGCCGGGAGGCCGCTGTGCTTTTGCTTTTGATCTGACTGCCCCAATAAGCCCGAGGCCGAACGCAGGTATTGCGGAGCGGGTAAACCGGCAGGACGCCGGTTTAGCCGCGCCGGGCCATGGATGGCCCGTCGCGGCGGCCCGTGGAGCAATGCCGGAGTGAGGGAACGCCGAGCCACAGCGAGGCGCCGACAGGCGGGGCAGAGCCCTTTGCTTACTTTGGGGCTTTTCCAAAGTGAGCCGCTGTAAGAGCGGAACCATAGGTGGCCGTTACCTAAATAATGGATATGCCCCCCTGGATCCTGACCACCCCCGCCGCACTCGTTCAGCACACGGCATTGGGCTTCAACCCGCGCAACAACAACTCCAGCCCTCGCAGAGCCTCTTCCAGCCGCACACCCGAGTCTCCATCCTGGGCGATCCACAACGATGCGCTCACCAGGCTGCCATTGATCAGCCTCGCCAGCGCCTGGCTGCACGCCTGCTCGATGAGGCCCGCTTGCATCAAGTCATCGAGCAGCTGGCGCAGCGAGTCCACGCATTGCTGCTGGTCGGTGGCACCCAGCACCGCCGGCGCATCTTGCAGCACAATGCGCTGGACCTCGGGATCCTGAGCCATACGCAAATAAATCCGACAGCGCTCGCAAAACCCTTCCCAAGGATCAACCGCCTGCTCCGAGATACGTTGCAGGCTCGCGTCCATTTCACCGTCGAGCTGCGCAACCACTGCCGCGAGCAAGCCTTTCTTGTCGCCAAAATGATGGTACAACGCACCCCGGGTCAGGCCGGCGCGAGCGGTGAAATCGTCCATCGACGTCTGGGCGTAGCCTTGTGTGGCGAAGGCCTGGCGGGCGCTGGCGATCAGGCGGGCGCGGGTGTCTTCGATCATGTCGGCACGGGCTCGGCTCATGGGTAAGGCTCACAATAGGTGATTGACATACGACGCGTATGTTACGCATGATTTGTCACATACGCACCGTATGTATTTTGCCCCGAAAACCTCGAATAGCAAGTTTCAGGGCGCTCAGGAAGAGGTTACACACCATGGCAAACCCCTACGCCGAGCTGTTCCAGGCGCCAGGTTCCAGGGCTTTTGTATTGGCGGGCATGCTGGCCCGCATGCCGATCTCCATGACCGGGATCGGCTTGATCACCATGCTGTCGCAAGTGCACGGCGGTTACGGTTTGGCCGGTGCGGTGACCGCTACCTTCGCCCTGGCCACCGCGTTTTGCGCGCCCCAGGTCTCACGGTTGGTGGACCGTTATGGCCAGGGCCGGGTGTTGCCGGTGGCCGCGTCCATCGGCGGCGGCGCGCTGTTGCTGCTGTTGCTCTGCACCCGGGTGCAGGCGCCAACGTGGACGCTGTTCGTCTTTGCCGCGCTGGCCGGCTGCATGCCCAACATGTCGGCCATGGTGCGGGCGCGCTGGACCGAGCTGTATCGCGGCCAGCCCAAACTGCAAACGGCGTTTGCCCTGGAGTCGGTGCTCGACGAGGTGGTGTTCATCATTGGCCCGCCGGTCTCGGTGGGTCTGTGCGTGCTGCTGTTCCCCGAAGCGGGGCCGTTGATTGCCGCGCTGTTTCTGGCAGTGGGCGTGACCGCCTTTGTGCTGCAACGCCAGACCGAGCCACCGGTGCATGAACATCACGCCGAGCACGGCCGTTGGCTGATTGCCTCGCCCTCGGTGTTGATCCTGATGGTGCTGTTGATGGCCATGGGCATCATCGTTGGGGTGGTGGATGTGGTCAGTGTCGCGTTCGCCCAGCATCAGGGCCAGCCCGCCGCGGCGAGCATTGTATTGTCGGTATACGCCATCGGTTCGTGCCTGGCCGGGCTGGCGTTCGGTGCGCTCAAGTTGAAAGCACCGCTGCCGCGCCAGTTCTTGTACTGCGGCGTGGCCACCGCCGTGACCACGCTGCCGTTGTTGCTGGTGACGAATATTCCGGGGTTGGCGGCCGCGATCTTCATCTCCGGCCTGTTCTTCGCCCCGACCCTGATCGTGTCCATGGCCCTGGTGGAACAAATCGTTCCGCCCAGCCGCTTGACCGAAGGCATGACCTGGCTGATCACCGGCCTGAGCATCGGCGTGGCCATTGGTGCTGCCAGCTCCGGCTGGATGATCGACCGCTTCGGCGCACCCAGCGGGTTCTGGGTGGCGCTGGCGGCGGGTGCGGTGGTGCTTGGGGCGGCGGTGCTGGGGTATCGGCGGCTGGGGTGATTACCCGGTCACCAGTGCGCCGCGATGTTGCAGGAATTCGTTCAGCGCCTGGCGCGTGAGATCGTTCAACGTGACTTTTTGCCGGGTCGCGGCGAGGGCGGCGGCCAGGTGGAGGTCATGGCCGACACGGACGTTGAACGAACCCTTGCAGGGCTTTTCCGGTGCTTGCCCAAGGGCCTGGCAGGTCTCGATGTAGTCGTCCACGGCGGTGCAAAAGGCGGCGTCCAGTTCGGCGACGGTTTTGCCCTCGTAGCTGACCAGGGCCTTGATGAAAAGCAGCTTTCCGAACAGGCAGTTGTCTTCGATGCTGGCTTCGATGGAGCCGATGTAGCCTTTGTGTTTCAGCTGGTTGTTCACTGAATCAGTTCTCCTGATTTCAATTGTTCGATGATCTGGCGCCGAATGTAGTGTTTCAGTTCGTTGCCGGGGTGAGGCTTGTGCAGGGTGATCATTGCACTGGGGTCGCCTATGTCGAACCTGACCCGGCTACCCGCCCCTTCGATTTGCGTGTATCCCAGGCGCCGCAGCAGCGTGACGAGTTCGGGCCAGGTAAAGGCCGATTGCTCATTGAGCAGTTTGGCCAGCAGCTTTTCATTTTTCGACACGGCGATCCTTGCCTGTAACTAAATGTAGTTGCAATTGATGGGTTGCGTCAATGATAGGACAGCCGCGCCGAGCCTCTCGGTGTTTGATGTAACCCTTGATGACACCGTGGTCTGCGCCCCCAATCCCCCGCTAATTTTTCCCTTCCGGATTCGTTTTATAGGGACGACGTGCCTTTGTGCTTCCTGCCTATTGCCCCGGATCCCAAGAAATGAACGCTGAAGACTCCTTGAAACTTGCTCGCCGGTTTATCGGGTTGCCCCTGGAAAAACGCCAGATGTTCCTCCAGGCGCTACACAAGGAAGGGGTGGATTTTTCCCGGTTTCCGATCCCGGCAGGGGTGGAGGCCGAGGACCGGCAGGCGCTGTCCTATGCGCAGCAGCGGATGTGGTTTCTGTGGCAACTGGATCCGGCCAGTGGCGCCTATAACCTGCCCGGCGCGGTACGGCTCAAGGGCGCCTTGAGCCTGCCGGCGATCGAGCAGGCGTTCGCCAGCCTGGTGGCCCGCCATGAGACGTTGCGCACGGTGTTCCAGCGCCAGGCGGATGATCGTCTGTTGCAAGTGGCCGCACAGTCGCCGCTGGTGGTCGAACAGTTGGACTTCAGCGCCCTGGCACCCGCCGAGCGTGAGCAGGCGGTGATGCAGGCCGCTACCCGTCAGTCGCTGTTGCCCTTCGACTTGGCCAACGGCCCGCTGCTGCGGGTGCAATTGCTCAAGCTGGCCGAGCAGGAACACGTGCTGCTGCTGACCTTGCACCACATTGTGTCCGACGGCTGGTCGATGAACGTGCTGATCGACGAGTTCATTCGCTGCTACGACGCCCATGAGCGCAACGAGCCGCCGCAACTGCCGGCCCTGCCGATCCAGTACAGCGACTACGCCCTGTGGCAGCGCCGCTGGCTGGAGGCCGGCGAGCAGGCTCGTCAGCTGGAATACTGGCAGGCACGCCTGGGAGATGAGCACCCGGTACTGGAACTGCCCATCGACCATCCACGCCCGGCGATGCCCAGCTACCAGGGCACCCGGCATGACTTTGCGATTGATCCGGCGCTGGCTGCGCAGTTGCGCAGTTGCGCGCAAAAACACAATGTGACCTTGTTCATGTTGCTGCTCGGCGCGTTCAACGTGCTGCTGCATCGCTACACCGGGCAGGGCGACATTCGGGTTGGCGTGCCGATTGCCAACCGCAACCGCAGCGAAGTCGAAGGGCTGATCGGTTTCTTCGTCAATACCCAGGTGTTGCGCACCGAACTGACCGGGCAAACCCGCGTCGACGAATTGCTGCAAGGCATCAAGGAACACGCACTGGGCGCCCAGGCCCATCAGGAATTGCCGTTCGAACGCCTGGTAGAAGCCTTGAAAGTCGAGCGCAGCCTGAGCCACACGCCGCTGTTCCAGGTGATGTACAACCATCAGCCGCAAGTGGCGGACATCGCCGCGGTCAACACCGCCTCCGGGCTTGAACTGTCCCTGGTGCAATGGCAAGGCCGTACCACCCAGTTTGACCTGAGCCTGGACACCTACGAGAAGTCCGGCACCCTGCACGCCGCGCTGACCTATGCCAATGACCTGTTCGACGCCGCCACCATCGAGCACATGGCCCGGCACTGGCTCAGCCTGTTGCAGGCGATGGTCGCCGATGGCAGCCAGCGCATCGGTGAACTGCCGATGCTCGCCGCCGCAGAGCAGCACGTGCTGGTGCATGACTGGAACCAGACGGCCGAGGCGTACCCGACCGAACGTGGCATCCACCACCTGATCGAAGACCAGGTACAACGCACTCCGCACGCCGTTGCCCTGGTGTTCGGCGCGACGCAGTTGACCTACGCGCAGCTCGACACGCGCGCCAACCAGTTGGCCCATGCCCTGCGCGAGCAGGGTGTTGGCCCGGACGTACCGGTGGGGATCTGCATCGAGCGCTCCATCGAAATGGTGGTCGGCCTGCTGGCGATTCTCAAGGCCGGCGGCGCCTACGTCCCGCTGGACCCTGAATACCCCCGCGAACGCCTGGCTTACATGATCGAAGACAGCGGCATCGGGCTGCTGCTCTGCCAGCAGGGCCTGCTGTCGACCTTGCCGGTCGACGGCATCAACGTCATCGCACTCGACCAGGCACAAGGCTGGCTCGACGATTACGGCCGCGAGCCTCTGGCCGTCAACGTGCACGCGCTGAACCTCGCCTATGTGATCTACACCTCCGGCTCCACCGGCAAGCCCAAGGGCGCAGGCAACAGCCATCGTGCGTTGGTCAACCGCCTGTGCTGGATGCAGCAGGCTTATGGCCTGGATGCCAGCGACGCAGTGTTGCAGAAAACCCCGTTCAGCTTTGACGTGTCGGTGTGGGAGTTCTTCTGGCCGTTGATGAGCGGCGCACGGCTGGTGGTCGCAGCACCCGGCGAGCATCGCGAGCCGGCTCGCCTGATCGAGACCATTGGCGAGCACGCCATCACCACGCTGCACTTCGTGCCATCGATGCTGCAGGCATTTATCCACGAGCCGGGCGTGCAGGCCTGCGCCAGCCTCAAGCGCATCGTATGCAGTGGCGAGGCGCTGGCGCTGGATGCGCAGTTGCAGGTGTTCGCCAAGCTTCCGGGCGCCGGGTTGTACAACCTCTACGGCCCGACGGAAGCGGCCATCGACGTCACCCATTGGACCTGCATCGACGAAGGTGCCGACAGCGTGCCCATCGGCCGCCCCATTGCCAATCTGGGAACCTACATCCTCGACGCGCAACTCAACCCTGTGCCGGCAGGCGTCAGCGGTGAGCTTTACCTCGGTGGCACCGGGCTGGCCCGCAGTTACCACCGCCGCCCGGCGCTCACCGCCGAGCGTTTTGTGCCGTGCCCGTTCAATGACGGTGCGCGGCTGTACCGGACCGGCGACCGGGTGCGCCAGCGCGCCGACGGTGTGATCGAATACCTCGGCCGCCTCGATCATCAGGTCAAGCTGCGCGGCCTGCGTATCGAGCTGGGTGAAATCGAGACCCGCCTGATGCAACACCCGCTGGTGCGCGAGGCCGTGGTGCTGGTGCAGGGGGGCAAACAGTTGGTTGCTTACCTGGTGCTGGAGGGAGGCGAGCCTGCCACGCCGTGGCAACCGGAGCTCAAGGCGTGGCTGTTGAACAGCCTGCCGGAATACATGGTGCCCACCCACCTGATGCCGCTGGTGAAATTGCCGGTGACCGCCAACGGCAAGCTCGACCGCAAGGCCTTGCCGTTGCCGGAAGCTGCGCCGCAGCAGGCGTTTGTGGCGCCACAGGATGCATTGCAAAAAGCCCTGGCGGCGATCTGGGAGGATGTGCTCGGTCTTGAGCGCGTCGGCCTCGAAGACAACTTCTTCGAGCTGGGCGGCGATTCGATCATCTCCATCCAGGTGGTCAGCCGTGCGCGGCAGGCCGGCATCCGCGTCAGCCCGCGTGACCTGTTCCAGTACCAGACCGTGCGCAGCCTGGCACTGGTCGCCACCCTCGATAAACGCTCGGCGGTGGATCAGGGGCCGGTGAGTGGTGATGCCGTGCTCGGGCCGATCCAGCAGCATTTCTTCAGCCGCGGGATGCCGGTGCGCGAACACTGGAACCAATCGCTGCTGCTGACTCCCCGTGAGGCCTTGAATGCGCAGTGGCTCGATACAGCGCTGACGTACATCATCAATCACCACGATGCCTTGCGCCTGCGTTTTACCGAAAGCACCGAGGGCTGGCAGCAAAACCACGATGCTCCAGTGGCCAGCGCTGATCTGTGGCTACGCGATGCCGAGTCGGCGGAACACCTGAATACCTTGTGCAACGAGGCGCAGCGCAGCCTTGACCTGCAAAACGGCCCGCTGTTGCGAGCCTTGCTGGTCACGCTGGCCGATGGCAGCCAGCGCCTGGCGCTGATCGTTCACCACCTGGTGGTCGACGGTGTGTCCTGGCGCGTATTACTGGAAGATCTGCAGCAGGCTTACGAACAATTGGCGGCAGGCGGCGGCATTGAGCTGCCGCCGAAAACCAGTGCATTCCAGGACTGGACTGCGCGGCTCGAACAGCAAGCGCAGCGCTTCGATGAACAACTGATGTACTGGAAAACCCAGCATCAGGATGCGAAGGATCTGCCGTGCGACCGACCTGACGCCAGCCTGCAAAATGCGCAGGGTGAAAAAATCGAGTGGCGACTCGACGCCGCACGGACCCGTCAGTTGCTGCAACAGGCGCCCGCCGCGTACCGCACGCAGGTCAATGACCTGCTGCTCACCGCGTTGGCCCGCACCATCAGTCGCTGGAGCGGTCAGGCGGGCACGCTGATCGAGCTTGAAGGCCATGGCCGCGAAGACCTGTTCGATGACATCGACCTGAGTCGCACCGTGGGTTGGTTCACCAGCCTGTTCGCCGTCAACCTCACCGCCCGCGATGACCTCGACGGTTCGATCAAGTCGATCAAGGAGCAACTGCGCGCGGTGCCGGACAAAGGCCTGGGCTATGGCGTGCTGCGTCATCTGGCGGCCCCGGCAATACGCGCCGAGCTGGCGGCACTGGCGCCACCGCGGATCACCTTCAACTACCTGGGCCAGTTCGACCGTCAGTTCGACGACGCGGCCTTGTTTGTGCCGTCTGCCGAAACCAGCGGTGTGGCACAGGACCTGGCGGCGCCATTGGCCAACTGGCTGACGGTTGAAGGCCAGGTCTATGGCGGCGAACTGTCGATGAGCTGGGGCTTCAGCCGCGAGATGTTCGACAGCGCGACAGTGCAGCAACTGGTGGACCGCTATGCCAGCGAGCTGCATGCACTGATCGAACACTGCTGCACCTTGCCGGCCGCGCAAGCCACGCCATCGGACTTCCCGCTGGCGCGGGTGACCCAGGCGCAACTGGATGCGCTGCCGGTGCCGGCCGGTCAGCTCGACGATCTCTATCCGCTGTCGCCCATGCAGCAAGGGTTGCTGTTCCATACCCTGTACGAACAGGCGGCGGGTGAGTACATCAACCAGTTGCGCGTCGACGTGCAGGGTCTGGATCCCGAGCGTTTCCGCGCCGCTTGGCAGGCCACCGTCGATGCGCAAGACATCCTGCGCAGCGGTTTCGTCTGGCAGGGCGAGCTGGCGCAACCGCTGCAGATCGTGCACAAGCAGGTGCAACTGCCGTTCGCCACCCTGGATTGGCGGGCCCGCGACGATCAGCCGGCGGCCCTCGCGGCGCTGGCCGATGCCGAGCGAGCGCAAGGGTTTGACCTGGCCTGTGCGCCCCTGCTGCGCCTGGTACTGGTGCAGACCGGCAGTGACCAATGGCACCTGATTTACACCCATCACCACATCCTGATGGACGGCTGGAGCAACTCGCAGTTGCTCGGCGAAGTATTGCAGCGCTATAGCGGCCGCACACCGGCGAATGCCGGCGGCCGCTATCGCGACTACATCGCCTGGCTGCAACGTCAGGACGCCCAGTTGAGCCAGGACTTCTGGAGCGAACAACTGGCCGCGCTGCAAGCGCCGACCCGGCTGGCCCGCGCGGCCACCGCAGGCGCGCGCCAGAGCGGTCACGGCGACCATTACCTGACGCTGGACGAGCAACGCACCCAGGCGCTGGAAGCGTTTGCCCGCCAGCAGAAAATCACCGTCAACACCCTCGTGCAAGCCGCGTGGCTGCTGTTGCTGCAACGCTATACCGGACACGAAGCAGTCGCGTTCGGTGCGACCGTGGCCGGTCGTCCGGCGGACTTGCCGGGCATCGAGCAACAGGTCGGCCTGTTCATCAACACCCTCCCGGTGATCGGCGCACCGCGTCCCGATCAAAGCGTCGGCCAATGGTTGCAAACGGTGCAGGCGCAGAATCTCAGCCTGCGTGACTTCGAACACACGCCGCTGGCGGACATCCAACGTTGGGCCGGGCAGGGCGGTGAAGCGCTGTTCGACAATATCCTGGTGTTCGAAAACTATCCGGTAGCCCAGGCGCTGAGCCAGGCCGGGCAGGGGCTGGTGTTCGGCGATGTGGGTAACCTGGAGCAGACGCACTACGCGCTGAGCGTGGCGGTGACCCTTGGCCGGCAGCTGGCGTTGCATTACAGCTTCGACCGCGGCCAATTCGCGAGCGAGGTGGTCGAAGGCATCAGTGCGCATTTGCTGCAACTGCTTGAGCAGTTTGCCGAGTCGGCAGAACGCAACCTGGGTGAAATCGCCCTGGCAAGCCGCGACGAACAGGCCCGCCAGCAAGCGCAGAACCATCCACAGCCGTACCCGGTGGACATCGGCGTGCATCAGCGCATTGCTACCCTGGCGGCCGAGCGCCCGCAACGCACAGCGGTGATTTTCAACGATCGGCAGTTCAGCTACGGTGAAATCGACCAGCGCGCCAACCAACTGGCCCACGCGCTGATCGCCCGCGGCGTTGGCGCTGAAACCCGTGTGGGTGTGGCGTTGCCGCGCAGCGAGTCGGTAATTGTGGCGTTGCTGGCGGTGCTCAAGGCCGGCGGCGCTTATGTGCCGCTGGACACCCTCTACCCGCGCGAGCGCCTGGCCTACCTGATCGAGGATTCGGGGCTGGCGCTGCTGATCAGCGATTCGTCGGTGTCGGCGCAGCTGCCGGTTGCCGAATCGGTACCCTTGCTGGAGCTGGACCGTCTTGATCTGCGTGAGCAGTCGATCAAGGCACCCTCGGTGCAGCTCGACCCGCACAACCTTGCGTATGTGATCTACACCTCCGGCTCCACCGGCAATCCGAAAGGCGTCAGCGTTGCCCACGGTCCATTGGCCATGCATTGCCAGGCCATCGGCCAGCGCTATGAAATGCGCGACAGCGACTGTGAGTTCCACTTCATGTCGTTCGCCTTCGACGGTGCCCACGAGCGCTGGCTGACCAGCCTGACTCACGGGGCTTCGCTGCTGATTCGCGACGACACGCTGTGGACGCCGGAGCAGACCTACAACGCCATGATCGAACACGGCGTGACCGTGGTCGCGTTCCCGCCGGTGTACCTGCAACAACTGGCCGAACATGCCGAGCGCGTCGGCAATCCACCGAAGGTGCGCATCTATTGCTTTGGCGGTGACGCGGTGCCGAACGCCAGTTTCGAGCGGGTCAAGCGTGCGCTCGATCCGGACTACATCATCAACGGCTACGGCCCGACCGAAACCGTGGTCACCCCGCTGATCTGGAAGGCCGGTCGCGAGGTGCCGTGCGGTGCTGCCTACGCGCCGATCGGCAGCCGCATCGGTGACCGCAGCGCCTATGTGCTCGACACCGACCTGAACCTGTTGCCCCAAGGCATGGCCGGTGAGCTGTATCTGGGGGGCACCGGCCTGGCCCGTGGGTACCTCAACCGACCGGGGCTGACCGCCGAGCGTTTTGTCGCTGACCCGTTCAGCGCCGCTGGCGGCCTGCTTTACCGCACAGGCGACCTGGTGCGCCAGCGCGCCGACGGCACGTTCGACTATCTGGATCGTATCGACAATCAGGTGAAGATTCGCGGCTTCCGCATCGAGCTGGGTGAGGTCGAAGCGGCGCTGCAAGCCCTTCAGGGTGTGCGCGAAGCGGTGGTCGTGGCCCAGGAAGGCAGCGCCGGCAGCGGCAAGCGCCTGGTGGCTTACGTGGTCGGCGATTCAACCCGTGCCGGTTTCAGCGAAGACCTGCGTGCGCAGCTCCAGGCTTCATTGCCGGCGCATATGGTGCCGGCGTATGTCTTGTCTCTGGAACGCATGCCGCTGACACCGAACGGCAAGCTGGATCGCAAGAACCTGCCCAAACCGGATGTCAGTCAACTGCAACAAGCCTACGTCGCTCCGCGCAACGCGCTGGAGCAGCAACTGGCGACGATCTGGCAAGACGTGCTCAAGCTTGGGCAGGTGGGCATCAGCGACAACTTCTTCGAACTGGGTGGCGATTCGATCATTTCGATCCAGGTGGTCAGCCGTGCGCGGCAGGCGGGGATTCGCTTCAGCCCCAAAGACCTGTTCCAGCACCAGAGCATCCAGGCGCTGGCCGTGGTCGCACAGACCGGTGAGACGCTGCCGTCGATCGATCAGCGACCGGCAACCGGCACCACGGTGCTGTTACCGATTCATCAGCAATTCTTCGCTCAGGAAATTCCCGATCGTCACCACTGGAACCAGTCGGTGATGCTCAAGCCGGCGCAGGCACTGGATGCACACGCACTGGAGCAGGCGCTGGAGGCTTTGGTGGCGCATCACGACAGCTTGCGCCTGGATTTCGTCGAACGGGCTGACGGCTGGTCGGCACACTACCGTGACGTCGCGGCGCACACGGATCAAACGCTTCTGTGGCCAGTGGAGGTCGCGGACCTCGCAGCCCTTGAGGCACTGGGTGACGAAGCCCAGCGCAGCCTGCAATTGAACGGTGGTTCGCTGATACGCGCGGTGCTGGCGAACCTGGCGGACGGCACTCAACGGCTGTTGCTGATTATCCATCACCTGGTGGTCGATGGCGTGTCGTGGCGGATTCTGTTCGAGGATCTGCAGAACGCCTACCGGCAAATCCTTTCAGGCGCAGGTGTGCAGTTGCCGGCCAGGACCAGTGCGGTCAAGGCCTGGGCGGCGGCATTGCAGGGCTACGCCACAACCCCTGCGCTGCAGGCCGAGCTGGGTTTCTGGCAACAACAGTTGCAGGGCGCTTCGCCAGCCTTGCCGTATGACCGTCCGAACGGCGGGCAGCAACATGATCAGGCCCTGACCTTTCGTAGCAAGCTGGACCGGGCCCTGACCCGCCAGCTGTTGCAGGATGCGCCGGCGGCCTATCGCACCCAGGTCAACGACGTATTGCTGACCGCGCTGGCGCGGGTGATAACGCGCTGGACCGGTGACGACAATGCGTTGGTGTTGCTTGAGGGGCACGGTCGCGAAGACGTGTTCGAGCACATCGACCTGACCCGTACCGTGGGCTGGTTCACCAGCGTGTTCCCGGCGCGGCTGTCGCCGGTTGCGGATCTCGCTGGGTCGCTCAAGCAGATCAAGGAGCAGCTGCGGGCAATTCCGCATAGGGGCATCGGCTTCGGCGCACTGGCGTACCTGGGCGATGAACAGACACGGGAGTCTCTGCAAGCCTTGCCGCTACCGTGCCTGACCTTCAACTATCTCGGTCAGTTCGACGCCAGCTTCGATACCGCCGACGACGCCCTGTTTGTGCCGACCGGCGAATCCGGCGGTGAAGAAGTCAACCTGCAGGGGCCGCTCGGCAACCCGCTGGCGCTCAACAGCAAAGTCTTCGGTGGTGAACTGGACCTGACCTGGACCTACAGCGGCGCGATGTTCGATGCCGCGACCATCCAGCGCCTGGCCGACGACTATGTGCAAGAACTGACGGCGCTGATCGGCCATTGCTGCGACAACTCCAACCGGGGAGTGACGCCGTCGGATTTCCCGTTGGCGCAACTGTCTCAGGCCCAACTCGATGCGCTGGTGCTCGAACCTCAAGGCATCGACGACATCTACCCGTTGTCACCGATGCAGCAGGGCATGCTGTTCCACACCTTGCTCGAACAGGGGAATGGCGATTACATCAACCAGATGCGCCTGGATATCGATGGCGTCGATCCGCAACGCTTCCGCGCGGCCTGGCAAGCCGTGGTGGATGCCCATGACATCCTGCGTACCGGGTTCATCTGGCAAGGCAATCTTGAACAACCGGTGCAGGTGGTACAGCGTCAAGTGCAGGTGCCGTTCCGTGTGCTCGACTGGAGCGGTCACGCCGATCGGGATGCGGCACTGCAAACCCTTGCCGATGAAGAGCGCGCCCAAGGCCTGGACCTGAACTGCGCGCCCTTGATGCGCCTGGTACTGGTACGCACGGCAACTGATCGTCATCACCTGATCTACACCAACCATCACATCCTGATGGATGGCTGGAGCAGCGCGCAGTTGCTCGGCGAAGTGTTACAGCACTACAGCGCAGAAACCGTGGCACGACCCGTTGGCCGGTATCGTGATTACATCGCGTGGCTGAAGCGGCAGGACGCATCGCTCGGCGAAGCGTTCTGGAAGGAGCAGTTGCACGCCCTGGATGAACCGATTCGCCTGGCGCAGATGTTTGCCCGTCCGGCGCAGGCCATCGCCACCCACCTTTACGCTCACCACCACCTGCACCTCGATGAGCAGCAAACGCGCCGTCTGGGCGACTTTGCCCGAGAGGCGAAAGTCACCGTCAACACTGTGGTCCAGGCTGCGTGGCTGTTGCTGTTACAGCGTTACAGCGCAAAGTCCTGCGTCGCCTTCGGCGCAACCGTGTCGGGGCGCCCGGCGGACCTGGCAGGCGTCGAGCAACAGATTGGCCTGTTCATCAACACCTTGCCGGTCATTGCCAGCCCGCGCTCCGAGCAGAGCCTGGGGAATTGGCTGCACAGCGTCCAGGCGCAGAACCTGGCGTTGCGGGACTTCGAGCACACCGCGTTGTTCGATATCCAGCGCTGGGCGGGGCAGGGTGGTGAAGCGCTGTTCGACAACATCCTGGTGTTTGAGAACTATCCGATTTCAGAAGCCCTGGAGAAAGGTTCGCCTCAGGGTCTGCGCTTTGGTGCCGTGGGCAATCTGGAGCAAACCAACTACCCGCTGACCCTGCTGGTGGGCCTGGGCGCCGAGCTGACCGTGCAGTTCAGCTATCAATGTGCGAGCTTCACACCTGTGTCGGTGGAGCAGATCGGCGTGCACCTCAAGCGTCTTCTGCTGCAAATGAGCAGCGATGCCGCACGCCCACTGGGTGACCTCACGCTGTTGGACCCGAGTGAAACCCGCCAGCAATTGCAGGACTGGAACGCCACCGCAAGCGTCTACCCGGGCGAGCACTGCATTCATCGTCTGTTTGAGGCGCGGGCACGGCAGACGCCGGATGCCACGGCGCTGCTGTTTGCTGATCAGGCGCTGACCTACGCTCAACTCAATACCCAGGCCAATCGCCTGGCGCATCGTTTGATTGAACTCGGTGTCGGCGCTGACCAACCGGTGGGTATCGCCCTTGAGCGTGGGGTGGACATGATCGTCGGGCTGCTGGCGATCCTCAAGGCCGGTGGCGCCTACGTGCCGCTCGATCCGCACTATCCGGTGGATCGCCTGGCCCACATGATTGAAGACAGTGGGTTGCAGTTGCTTCTGACCCAGGCATCGTTGCTGCGCCAGTTGCCGATTCCGGCAGGGGTGCACACCGTCTTGGCGAGTGCAATGGATGAATCGGTCAGCCCTGAACAGGCGGCCAATCCGCAGGTGTCGGTGGACGGCGATAACCTGTGCTACGCCATTTATACCTCGGGCTCTACCGGCAAGCCCAAGGGTGTGATGGTACGCCATGGTGCCCTGGTGAATTTCGTTGCCAGCATGGCCCGCGAACCAGGCATCGAGGCAAGTGACCGCCTGCTGTCGCTGACCACCTTCTCGTTCGATATTTTCGGCCTGGAACTGTACGGCGCGCTGTTCAGCGGTGCGGCCGTGGTGCTGGTGGACAAACAGAGCGCCCACGACCCTGAAGCATTGCTGGGGATTATCGAACAGCAGCAGGTCAGTGTCGTGCAGGCCACGCCATCGACGTGGCGCATGTTGCTTGAGCATCCCATGGCCGAGCGTCTTGCCGGACGCACATGCCTGTGTGGCGGCGAGGCATTGGCCGAGGACCTGGCCGAGCGCTTGCTGGCGGTCGCAGGCCCGGTCTGGAACCTCTATGGGCCCACGGAAACCACGATCTGGTCGGCGGCTTATCCACTGACCACAGACAAGCGCTTGCCTTACCTCGGCCGGCCGATTGCCAACACCTCGCTGTACATCGTCGGCGAGCACTTCGCGCCGAACCCTGTCGGGTTGATCGGTGAATTGCTGATTGGCGGTGATGGCCTGGCGCGCGGGTACCACGAGCGGCCGGCGCTCACCGCCGAACGCTTCCTCCCGGATCCATTTGGTAATGGCACACGGCTGTACCGCACCGGTGACCTTGCGCGACATCGCGTCGACGGTGTGATCGAGTACATCGGCCGGGCAGACCACCAGGTGAAAATTCGTGGCTTTCGCATCGAGTTGGGAGAGATCGAAGCGTGCCTGTTGGCGCAGGACGCGATCCGCGAGGCGGTGGTGGTGCCTCAGCAAGGGCCGGGTGGCACGCAGTTGGTGGCCTACCTGATTGCGGCCGGTACTGAGGCGGCCGAGGCGCAGTCGTTGGTGGCGCTGCGCGACGAGCTGAAGGCGCGGCTCGCCTGCGACCTGCCGGACTACATGATTCCGGCGCACTGGATGCTGCTTGAGCGCTTCCCGCTGACGCCCAACGGCAAGCTGGACCGCAAAGCCTTGCCGCTGCCCGACGCCAATCAGTTGCTGCGGGCCTATGTGGCGCCGCAAGGGGCGCTTGAGCAGAGCGTCGCACAGATCTGGCAAGAGGTGCTCAAGCTTGCGCGGGTAGGGCGCGACGACAACTTCTTTGAATTGGGCGGGCATTCCTTGCTGGCGACCCAAGCGACAGCCCGCCTGCAAATGGAGCAAGGCGCAGCCGTGCCCCTGGACCTTTTATTTCGAACCCCATCGCTGTCGGAGTACGCCGCGCAACTGGCGGTGCACCTGACACCTCACTCCAGCGAAGACTTGAGTGAGATGCATGATTTCCTGGCAGACCTGGAGACCCTTTGAAAATGACTCAGCTCGATAACCTGTCTCTGGTTCAGCGATTCATCCGTTTGCCGCTCGCCCAACGGCAAGCGTTCCTGCAAAAGCTGCACAGCAAAAACATGAGTTTTGCCGCGTTGCCGATTCCGGCGATGCGTGACGAGTTCGAGCATATCGGCCTGTCCTACGCCCAGGAGCGCCAGTGGTTCCTCTGGCAGTTGGACCCTCACAGCGCGGCCTACCATGTGCCGACGGCGCTGCGGTTGCGCGGTGCACTGGACGTGCCGGCGTTGCAGCGCAGCTTCGATGCATTGCTGGAGCGCCATGAGGTGCTGCGTACGGTGTTTGTCGACGGGCCGGAAGGGCCGCTGCAGGTTGCGCACGCATGCCTGAGCCTGCCGGTCACGACGGTGGTGCTGGAAGCGGTGCCGGACGCCGCAGCGCTCAAGGCGTTGATTGACACTGAAATCACTGCGCTGTTCGACTTGCAGCAGGGCCCGCTGTTGCGGGTCAAGCTGTTGCAACTGGCACCGGACGACCACGTGCTGGTGCTCACCCAGCACCACATCATTTGTGACGGCGCATCGGCGCAGATCATGGTTCACGACCTGGTCAAACTCTATGCTGCCCACAGCACCGGCCAGGCGCTGGACCTGCAGGCGCTGCCGATTCAATACGCCGACTATGCGATCTGGCAGCGCAAATGGATGGAAGCCGGCGAGCTTGCGCGGCAATTGGGTTACTGGACCGAACGCCTGGGTGATGGCGGTGAAGTGCTGCCTTTGCCTGCTGACCGCGCCCGTCCGGCGGTGCAGAGTTATCGCGGTGCGCGGCTGGACCTCGCCATCGATGCCGGGCTGACCGAACGCCTCAAGCGCGTGGCCCAGCGCGAAGGCTGCACCTTGTTCATGCTGTTGCTCGCCTCATTCCAGGTATTGCTGCACCGTTACAGCGGCCAGTCGGACATCCGCGTGGGCGTGCCGGTGGCCAACCGCAACCGTCTTGAAACCGAAGGCCTGATTGGTTTCTTCGTCAATACCCAGGTGCTGGATGCGCGGATTCAGGGGGCAATGCCTTTCGATCAATTGCTGGCGCAGGTCAAGCAGGCTTCGTTGGGCGCCCAGGCTCACCAGGATTTGCCGTTCGAGCAATTGGTGCAAGCCCTCGCACCGGACCGACACATGAGTCACAGTCCGTTGTTCCAGGTGATGTTCAATCACCAGAGCGGCGATGCCGCCCAAGCGTTGCAACTGCCAGGCTTGCATGTCGAGAGCCTGGATTGGAGCTCGCACACGGCGCAATTCGATCTGACCCTTGGCACGCACGAGACCCAGGGCGCATTGGCCGCCACATTCACCTATGCCACTGATTTATTCGACACTGGCACCATCGAACGCCTGGCCGCTCACTGGCTGAACTTGCTGCAAGGCATCGTCGCCGATCCGCAACGGCGCATCGGGGAATTGCCGCTGCTGGACGCGACCGAGCAACAGCACAACATCGCCCAGTGGAACCCCGGCCCGCGCAGCTTCCCAAGCGACACCTGCGCCCATCAACTGATCGCCGAGCAGGCCCGTCAACGGCCTGACGCCGTGGCCCTGCGTTGCAGCGGCCAGACGCTGACCTACGCTGAACTGAATGCTCAGGCCAACCGCCGTGCGCATCAGTTGATCGCTCACGGCGTGGGGCCGGACGTGCTGGTGGGCCTGGCCGCGGAGCGGGGTATCGAGATGATCGTCGGCCTGCTGGCGATCCTCAAGGCCGGCGGCGCCTATGTGCCGCTCGACCCAACCTACCCGCAGGACCGCCTGGCCTACATGATGCAAGACAGCGGCATCCAGCTGCTGCTGGCCCAGGCGTCGCTGACCGGTCAATTACCGGTGCCTGACGGCGTGAAAACCCTGCTGCTGGATACCGACGTCAGCGCCTTTGCCGACAGCGACCCGCAAGTCGTCGTGGATCCTTCGAACCTCGCCTACGTGATCTACACCTCCGGTTCCACCGGCAATCCCAAAGGCACCTTGCTCGCGCACCACAATATCCTGCGTCTGTTCGCGGCCACTGAACCGTGGTTCGGCTTCGGCCCGCAGGACGTCTGGAGCCTGTTTCACTCCTATGCTTTCGACTTCTCGGTCTGGGAAATTTTCGGTGCACTGCTGCACGGTGGCGAACTGCTGATCGTGCCGTACGACGTCAGCCGCTCGCCCCAGGAATTCCTCGACCTGTTGTGCGACGCGGGCGTCACGGTGCTCAACCAGACGCCGTCGGCGTTCAAGCAGTTGATGCACGTGGCTTGTACCGACTCCCGGGCCAATGCCCTGCGCTACGTGGTATTCGGCGGCGAGGCGCTGGACGTCAAGAGCCTGCGCCCATGGTTCGAACGGTTTGGCGACAGCGCGCCACAGCTGATCAACATGTACGGCATCACCGAAACCACGGTGCACGTCACCTACCGTCCGCTGTCGGTGGCTGATCTCGAGCTGGACGCCAGCAGTCCGATTGGCGAGCCGATAGCCGACCTGTCGTGGTACCTGCTCGACGGTGAACTGAACCCGGTGGCCAAAGGCTGCATCGGTGAACTGTATGTTGGCCGCGCCGGCCTGGCCCGGGGCTACCTGAAGCGTGGCGACCTGACGGCACTGCGTTTTATTCCCGACCCGTTCGGCGAAAGCGGTGCGCGGTTGTACCGCACCGGTGACCTGGCGCAATACCGCAGCGACGGGGTGATCGAGTACATCGGCCGGATTGACCATCAGGTGAAAATCCGTGGCTTCCGTATCGAACTGGGTGAAATTGAAGCGCGCCTGAACGCCCTGGCGGCGGTGCGCGAAGCCGTGGTCTTGGCCCAGGAAGGGCTGAACGGCCAGCAATTGGTGGCTTACGTGATCCCGGCGCAAGGTGCCGAGGATGCAGGCGCCCTCAAGGCGCAGTTGAAAGCGGACCTGCCGGACTACATGGTACCGACGCACCTGCTGTTCCTGAATGAATGGCCACTGACCGCCAACGGCAAGCTCGACCGCAAGGCCCTGCCGCAGCCGGACGCAAGCCAGGTACAGCACGAATACGTGGCTCCGCAAAGCGCGCTGGAACAGCAAATCGCAACCGTCTGGCAAGACGTGCTGAAACTGGAGCGGGTTGGTCTCACCGACAACTTCTTCGAACTGGGTGGCCATTCATTGCTGGCTACACAGATGGTGTCGCGCATCCGCCAACACCTCGGCATGAACCTGCAACTGCGCAAGCTGTTCGAAAATGCCAGCCTCAAGGCTTGCGTGGCTGCGCTTGAGCCAATCCAGGCGGCGATGCCTGCGCGCATTCCAAGGGTGCCGCGTGATCAACCGTTGCCCTTGTCCTACGCCCAGCAACGCCAGTGGTTCCTTTGGCAAATGGAACCCTCCAGTGCGGCGTACCACATCCCTGCGGCGCTACGGATTCATGGCCACCTGGATTTGAAGGCGTTGCAACGCAGCTTAAGCGCACTGGTGCAGCGTCACGAGAGTTTGCGCACGACCTTTGTCCAGAAGGACGAGCGTGCGTTCCAGGTTATCCATGCCGAGTCCGGTCCGCTGCTGACGCCGCAGTTTCTCGACCTGACCTCGGCCAACCAGGCCGAGCAGATCCAGGCGTTTGTTCGCGATCAGATCAGCCGGCCGTTCGACCTGCAGAACGGTCCGCTGCTGCGGGTCGGGCTGCTGCAGGTGGCCGACGATGAACAGGTGCTGGTGCTGACCCAGCATCACATCGTCTCCGATGGCTGGTCGATGCAGGTGCTGGTGCAGGAACTGATTGAGCGTTATGCCGCCTATAGCCAGGGTGGATCGGTTGAACCGGTGGAGTTACCGATCCAGTATGCCGATTACGCGGTGTGGCAACGCCAATGGATGGACGCCGGTGAGCGTGAGCGGCAGCTGGCTTACTGGACCAACGTCCTCGGCGCTGAACAGCCATTGCTGGAGCTGCCTGCGGACCGTCCGCGACCGGCACGCCAGAGCTTTGCCGGCGCCCGTCTGGCCGTCCAGTTACCGCAGGCATTGGGCCAACAGCTGCGGCAACTGGCGCTGGGTGAAGGTTGCAGCCTGTTCATGCTGTTGCTGGCTTCGTTCCAGGGCCTGCTGCACCGTTACAGCGGCCAGTCGGACATCCGCGTGGGCGTACCGATTGCCAACCGCAACCGGGTCGAGACCGAAGGCCTGATCGGGTTCTTCGTCAATACCCAGGTGCTCAAGGCTGAAGTCGATCCGCAGCAGCGGTTCAGCGAACTGCTGCAACAGGTCAAGACGGCGGCACTGGGCGCCGAGGCGCATCAGGACCTACCGTTCGAGCAATTGGTCGAAGCCTTGCGCCCTGAGCGCAACCTGAGCCATAGCCCGTTGTTCCAGGTGTTGTACAACCACCAGAGCGCCGGCCGCCAAGCCATCCCGCAACTGCCGGGGCTGGTGATCAAGGCCCAGGAGTGGGAAAGCCGTACCGCCCAGTTCGACTTGACCCTCGACACCCTGGACGCCGACGGCGAGCTCAGTGCAACCCTCACTTACGCCACCGACCTGTTCGACGCAAGCACTGCACAGCGTATGGCCGCTCACTGGCTGAACCTGCTGCAAGGTATCGTCGCCGATCCGCAACGGCGCATCGGGGAATTGCCGCTGCTGGACGCGACCGAGCAACAGCACAACATCGCCCAGTGGAACCCACGCCCGCGCAGCTTCCCAAGCGACACCTGCGCCCATCAACTGATCGCCGAGCAGGCCCGTCAACGGCCTGACGCCGTGGCCCTGCGTTGCAACGGCCAGACCCTGACCTACGCCGAACTGAATGCCCAGGCCAACCGCCGTGCGCATCAGTTGATCGCTCACGGCGTGGGGCCGGACGTGCTGGTGGGCCTGGCCGCGGAGCGGGGTATCGAGATGATCGTCGGCCTGCTGGCGATCCTCAAGGCCGGCGGCGCCTATGTGCCGCTCGACCCAACCTACCCGCAGGACCGCCTGGCCTACATGATGCAAGACAGCGGCATCCAGCTGCTGCTGGCCCAGGCGTCGCTGACCGGTCAATTACCGGTGCCTGACGGCGTGAAAACCCTGCTGCTGGATACCGACGTCAGCGCCTTTGCCGACAGCGACCCGCAAGTCGTCGTGGATCCTTCGAACCTCGCCTACGTGATCTACACCTCCGGTTCCACCGGCAATCCCAAAGGCACCTTGCTTGCGCACCACAACATCCTGCGTCTGTTCGCGGCCACTGAACCGTGGTTCGGCTTCGGCCCGCAGGACGTCTGGAGCCTGTTTCACTCCTATGCTTTCGACTTCTCGGTCTGGGAAATTTTCGGTGCACTGCTGCACGGTGGCGAACTGCTGATCGTGCCGTACGACGTCAGCCGCTCGCCCCAGGAATTCCTCGACCTGTTGTGCGACGCGGGCGTCACGGTGCTCAACCAGACGCCGTCGGCGTTCAAACAGTTGATGCACGTGGCTTGTGCCGACTCACGGGCCAATGCCCTGCGCTACGTGGTATTCGGCGGCGAGGCGCTGGACGTCAAGAGCCTGCGCCCATGGTTCGAACGGTTTGGCGACAGCGCGCCACAGCTGATCAACATGTACGGCATCACCGAAACCACGGTGCACGTCACCTACCGTCCGCTGTCGGTGGCTGATCTCGAGCTGGACGCCAGCAGCCCGATTGGCGAACCGATAGCCGACCTGTCGTGGTACCTGCTCGACGGTGAACTGAACCCGGTGGCCAAAGGCTGCATCGGTGAACTGTATGTTGGCCGCGCCGGCCTGGCCCGGGGCTACCTGAAGCGTGGCGACCTGACGGCACTGCGTTTTATTCCCGACCCGTTCGGCGAAAGCGGTGCGCGGTTGTACCGCACCGGTGACCTGGCGCAATACCGCAGCGACGGGGTGATCGAGTACATCGGCCGGATTGACCATCAGGTGAAAATCCGTGGCTTCCGTATCGAACTGGGTGAAATTGAAGCGCGCCTGAACGCCATGGCGGCGGTGCGCGAAGCCGTGGTCTTGGCCCAGGAAGGGCTGAACGGCCAGCAATTGGTGGCTTACGTGATCCTGGCGCAAGGTGCCGAGGATGCAGGCGCCCTCAAGGCGCAGTTGAAAGCGGAACTGCCGGACTACATGGTACCGACGCACCTGCTGTTCCTGAATGAATGGCCGCTGACCGCCAACGGCAAGCTCGACCGCAAGGCCCTGCCGCAGCCGGACGCAAGCCAGGTACAGCACGAGTACGTGGCACCGCAAAGCGCGCTGGAACAGCAAATCGCAACTGTCTGGCAAGACGTGCTGAAACTGGAGCGGGTTGGCCTCACCGACAACTTCTTCGAACTGGGTGGCGACTCGATTATCTCGATTCAAGTGGTCAGCCGCGCCCGGCAGTCCGGCATCCGCTTTAGTCCAAAAGACCTGTTCCAGCACCAGACGGTGCAGGCATTGGCGACTGTCGCGCAGACCGGTGACCAGCTGCAGGTAATCGATCAGGCTGCGGTGCAGGGCCCGGCGTTGCTGCTGCCGATTCAACAGGCTTACTTTGCCGACGCCATCCCGCAGCGTCACCACTACAACCAGTCGGTGCTGCTGCAACCGGCCCGTGCGCTGCAAGCGGCGCTGGTGGAGCAAGCATTGCAGGCGCTGGTGCTGCATCACGATGCGTTGCGGGTGATGTTCAACGAAAGCGCCGAAGGCTGGAGTGCCGGCCATCGCGACGCATCGATGCGCAATGATCTGTTATGGGTGCGCCCGGTGGCCGATGCTGGCGCGCTGGAAGTGCTGGCCAATCAAGCCCAGCGCAGCCTGAACCTGCAAACCGGACCCTTGCTGCGCGCCGTGTTGGCGACCCTGGACGATGGCACCCAGCGGCTGTTGCTGGTGATCCATCACCTGGCGGTGGACGGTGTGTCGTGGCGGATTCTGTTCGACGACCTGCAAACGGCCTACAATCAATTGCTCGCCGGGCAAGCCTTGCAATTGCCGGCCAAGACCAGCTCGGTCAAGGCGTTTGCCGAACAGTTGCAAGCGCATGCACGCAGCGCGCAATTGCAGCAGCAGTTGGCCTACTGGCAGGCGCAACTGCAAGGTGCGCCGGCTGACCTGCCGTGCCTCAACCCCGAGGCGAGCCCACAGAACGGCCAGGCCATCACTGTTCATACGCGCATGGACAAACACCTGACGCGGCAACTGCTGCAGGAAGCGCCAGCCGCCTATCGCACTCAGGTCAACGACCTGTTGCTGACCGCCCTGGCGCGGGTGGTCTGCCGTTGGACCGGGCATGCAAGTACCTTGATCCAGCTTGAAGGCCATGGTCGCGAAGAGTTGTTTGCCAACATCGACCTGACGCGCACCGTGGGGTGGTTCACCAGTATGTTCCCGGTCCAGTTGTCGCCGGCGGCGGCACTCGGGGACTCGATCAAGTCGATCAAGCAAGGGTTGCGATCGATCCCGGACAAGGGGGTGGGTTTCGGCGCGCTGCGCTTCCTCGGTGACGAGGCCAGCCGGTCAGCCTTGCAAGCGCTGCCGGTGCCGCGCATTACCTTCAACTACCTGGGGCAGTTCGACGCCAGCTTCGATAAGGAACAGGGCGCGTTGTTCAGCCCGGCCAGCGAAAGCGCCGGTGAAGAGCAAAGCGCGATGGCGCCCCTGGGCAATTGGCTGAGCCTCAACGGGCGGGTATTTGATGGCGCACTGAGCCTGGGCTGGACGTTCAGCCACCAACAGTTCGAGCAGGCCACCATCCAGCAACTGGCCGACGATTATGCCGTGGAACTGGCTCTGTTGATCGGTCATTGCTGCGATCCTGCAAACCATGGCATGACGCCTTCCGACTTCCCGCTGGCCAGCTTTACCCAACCGCAGCTCGATAACCTGGGCCTCGCCGCCCGTTCGGTGGATGACATCTACCCGCTGGCGCCGATGCAGCAGGGCATGCTGTTCCACAGCTTGTACGAACACGGCAGCGGTCAGTACATCAATCAGATGTGCCTGGACATCGACGGTCTCGACCCACAGCGTTTCGAAGATGCCTGGCAGGCGGCGGTCGACGCCCATGACATTTTGCGCAGCAGTTTCATCTGGGAAGGCAGCGAGCAACCGGTGCAGGTGGTGCATAAACAGGTGCGCGTACCCTTCACCGCGCTGGATTGGAGCACACGCACGGATGCCCCGCAGGCCCTCGTCGAGTTGGCGTCCAGCGAGCGCGACCAGGGTTTCGACCTCGCCCTCGCGCCGCTGCTGCGGCTGGTGCTGGTCAAGACCGCTGAACAGCGTTATCACCTGATTTATACCCATCACCACATTCTGATGGACGGCTGGAGCAACTCGCAGCTGCTGGGCGAGGTGTTGCAACGTTACGATGGCCAGGTGCTGCCGCGCCCGGCGGGCCGCTATCGTGACTACATCGCCTGGCTGCAAGGGCGTGATGCCAAGGCCAGTGAAACGTTCTGGCGTGCGCAACTGCACGCGCTCGACGCGCCGACGCGCCTCGCCGAAAACCGTTTCGCCGCGCCGCAGCCGGCTGTCGAAACCAGCCATGCCAGCCTGTATCACTCACTGTCCCAACAGCAGACCCAGCGCCTGGGCGAATTCGCCCGCCAGCAAAAGGTCACCCTCAATACCGTGGTCCAGGCGGCCTGGTTGCTGCTCCTGCAACATTACACCGGGCATGACACGGTGGCCTTCGGCGCCACGGTGTCCGGACGCCCCGGCGAACTCAAAGGCGTCGAACAGCAGATAGGCCTGTTCATCAATACCTTGCCGGTGATTGCCAGCCCCCGGCCGGAACAATCGGTCACCAGCCTGCTGCAACAGCTTCAGGCCCGCAACGTTGCGTTGCGCGAGCATGAACACACGCCGCTGTTCGAGATTCAGCGCTGGGCCGGGCAGGGCGGTGAAGGCCTGTTCGACACGCTGCTGGTGTTCGAAAACTACCCGCTGGCCGAGGCCCTGCAAGCGCAGGCACCGTCAGGCCTGAGCTTCGGCACGGTGGGTAATCAGGAACAGACTAATTTCCCGTTGACCCTGGCCGTTAATCTCAATGAGACCCTGAGCCTGCACTTCACTTATGCCCATGCTGCGTTCCATACACATACAATCCAGCGCCTGGCTGAGCAGGTGGAGCACGTGCTCGCACAGATGGTGAGCCTGGCCGCCGACCGTAGCCTGGGCGATATCGACCTGGTTGGCGCGGCGACGCGCACCGTGCTGTTGCGCGACTGGAATGCCACGGCAGTGCCGGCCACCGACCCACGCCACGTTCATCAATGGTTCGAGTCCCAGGCTCGACGCACGCCTGATGCGCCGGCCCTGTTGGCCGATCAAGCGTCGCTGACCTATGCCCAGCTCAACCTGCGCGCCAATCGCCTGGCTCATGCGTTGATCGAGCGGGGTGTAGGCCCGGACGTGTTGGTGGGGCTGTGCATGCCGCGCAGCGTGCAGATGGTCGTCGGGCTACTGGCGATCCTCAAGGCCGGTGGTGCCTATGTACCGCTGGACCCCGCTTATCCACAGGATCGCTTGATGTACATGGTCGAGGACAGCGGCATTGCCTTGCTGTTGACCGAAACCAGCGTACAGCCGTACTTCGCTGACGTGGCCGTGGACTGCCTGCTGCTGGACGCACTGCCCGAGCGGTTCGATGGCTACGGCGAGCATGAGCCTTCGGTAACCGTCGACAGCCAGAACCTCGCCTATGTGATCTATACCTCCGGTTCCACCGGGAAACCCAAAGGCGTGACGATTCGCCATGGCGCCCTGAGCAACCATATGGAATGGATGCAGGGTTGCCTGAAGCTGAATCACAGTGACCGTGTCCTGCAGAAGACCGCCATCAGTTTCGACGCCTCGGTGTGGGAGTTCTGGTTGCCACTGATGAGCGGCGCGCAACTGGTATTGGCCGCGCCGCAATTGAACCTGGACTTGACCACCTTGTGGGTCGAGGTGGAGCGTTGGGGGATCAGTGTGCTGCAAATGGCGCCATCGTTGCTGCAGGCGCTGTTGCCGCTGGCGACCCGTGAACACCTGGCCTCCTTGCGCCTGCTGCTGTGCGGCGGCGAAGCGCTGAGTGCGCACCTTTCCCGCCAGGTCCTGGGCCTCTTCGATGGCGAGCTGCGCAATCTTTATGGCCCCACGGAGGCCACGATTGATACCAGCAGCCATGCCGTGGCGGCCACTGTCGAAGACGACGGGCGAATCATCGCCATCGGTCGTCCGATCAACAACGTATGCACCTATGTGCTGGACGGCGCCTTGCAGCCTTGCGCCGTGGGGGCGATTGGCGAGTTGTACATCGGTGGTGAATCCCTGGCCCGTGGTTATCACCAGCGTCCAGGGCTGACCGCCGAGCGCTTCGTTCCCGATCCGTTTGGCGAGTCGGCCGCTGCACGCCTGTATCGCACCGGCGACCTGGTGCGCCACGCCGAAAATGGCGTAATCGAATACATCGGCCGGATTGACCATCAGGTGAAAATCCGTGGCCTGCGCATTGAGCTGGGTGAAATCGAAGCCCGCCTCCACGCTCAACCTGAAGTACGAGATGCGGTAGTGCTGGCTCGGGAAACGGCGACCGGCACGAGCCTGGTGGGTTGGCTTGTCAGCCAGGACAGCAGCCTGGATAGGGCGGCCGAGGCGCGCTTGAGTGAACAGCTCAAGGCGCGGCTGGCACAACAGATGCCGGACTTCATGGTGCCCACCCATCTGGTCTTCCTCGATCAACTGCCGCTTACACCCAACGGCAAACTCGACCGCAAGGCACTGCCCGCGCCGGATAACCGCGCGCTGCATTCGGCTTACCTGGCGCCGCAAAGCGATCTGGAATGCAAGGTCGCGGCCATCTGGCAAGGCGTGCTCAACGTTGAGCAGGTCGGTCTGGCGGATGATTTCTTCGAGCTGGGCGGGCATTCGCTGCTGGTGGTGAATGTGGTGTCGCGCCTGCAGCTCGAACTGGGCATGAAGTTAACGCCCCAATTGATATTCCAATTTCCGGTCCTCGGTGCGTTTGTCGCGCAACTGGAGCAGACCGGCACGTCAATGAGCACGTCAAAATTGAGCAAGCTTGAAGCGCTGCTTGATGAATTCGAGGAGGTTTGATGGACACCGCTGTCGCACAACGTATTGCCAGGCGCTTCATAACGCTGCCGCTGGAAAAACGCCGTCTTTACCTGCAGAAAATGCTCGAAGAGGACGTTTCCCCGGCGAACCTGCCGATTCCGCCTGTCAGTGCCGAGTTCGACACGTTGTCATTGTCCTTTGCCCAGGAGCGTCAATGGTTCTTGTGGCAGCTGGACCCGGAAAGCGCGGCTTATCACATGCCTACGGCCCTGCGCTTGCGCGGTCCATTGGACATTGCGGCGCTGCAACAGAGTTTCAGTGCGCTGGTCGCGCGCCATGAGAGCCTGCGTACCACCTTCGTGGTGCACGGCGAGCAAGTGGTGCAGCAAGTGCAGGAGGCTGCACCGGTAAGTCTGCAGGTGCAGCCTCTGGCCCAGGTGCCGGATGCGGCGCAACTGCGGCATTTGATCGAAGACGAGACGCGCCGGCTGTTCGACTTGCAGCAGGGGCCCTTG
Source organism: Pseudomonas sp. KK18 (assembly GCF_037094675.1). Taxonomy (NCBI): domain Bacteria; kingdom Pseudomonadati; phylum Pseudomonadota; class Gammaproteobacteria; order Pseudomonadales; family Pseudomonadaceae; genus Pseudomonas; species Pseudomonas sp. KK18. Next base: position 4,878,188 of record NZ_CP146605.1, on the reverse strand, counting down.
TTGCGTACGTGCCTGTTGCAACTGGGCGCGGATGACCATGTGCTGATTGTCACCTTGCACCACATCGTTTCCGATGGCTGGTCGATGCAGGTAATGGTCGAGGAGTTGGTCAAGGGTTACGCCGCGTTCAGTCGAGGGTTGAGCCTGGAACTGCCAGCGTTGCCGATTCAATACAGCGACTACGCCATCTGGCAGCGGCACTGGATGGAGGCCGGCGAGCGGGAGCGGCAGTTGCAATACTGGACCGCGCAACTGGGCGGCGAGCAGCCGGTGCTTGAGCTCCCGACTGACGTTGCGCGCCCGGCCGTGATGAGCTATCGCGGTGCCCGGCTGGAGTTGGATATCGACACCGCGCTGGCCTGCGGCCTCAAGCAGATGGCCCAGCGCGAAGGGGTCAGTCTGTTCATGATCCTGCTGGCCTCCTATCAGGCCTTGCTGCATCGCTACAGCGGGCAGAACGACATTCGGGTTGGCGTGCCGACCGCGAACCGTAACCGGGTGGAGACCGAGGGGTTGATCGGCTTTTTCGTCAACACCCAAGTGCTCAAGAGTGAGGTCGACAGCCAGGGCTCCTTCAGTGCCTTGCTGCAACAGGTCAAGCAGACTGCGCTGGATGCCCAGGCGCATCAGGACCTGCCGTTCGAGCAACTGGTGGAAGCCTTGCAGCCGCAACGCAACCTGAGCCACAGCCCGCTGTTTCAAGTGATGTTCAACCACCAGACCCAAGGCCCGGCGGGCGAGGGGCCGGCCGGTGAATTGAAGGTCGAGGGGCTGCGCTGGGATACCCATAGTGCACAGTTCGACTTGACCCTGGAAACCATGGAGCGCCCCGATGGGCTGTCTGCGGCGCTGATCTATGCCACGGATCTGTTCGGTGCAGACACGGTTGCGCGGATGGCCGGGCACTGGCAAAACCTGCTGCAGGCAATCATCGCGAACCCGGCACAAAGCATCGGTGAGCTGCCGTTGCTTGACGCTGAACAGCGCCAAGCGCAGCTCGACGATTGCGTCCGCACGTCGGTAGCCACCCCGCAGGCGGGTTATGTTCATCGATTGTTCGAGGCACAGGTGGCCCGCTCGCCGGAGGCGCAGGCGCTGGTCATCAATGGCCAGCGCTTGAGCTACGGGCAACTCAATACCCGGGCCAATCAGTTGGCGGTGGAGCTGCAACGTCACGGGGTGGGCGCGGGTGTGCTGGTGGGCATTGCCGTCGAACGCAGCCCGCACATGCTGATCGGGTTGTTGGCAATCCTCAAGGCCGGCGGCGCCTATCTGCCCCTCGATCCCGCGTTCCCGCAGGATCGCCTCGCCTACATGATTGAGGACAGTGGCATCGACCTGTTGCTGACCCAACATTCACTGCTCAGCCAGATCCCGGTGCCTGACACGGTCACTACGCTGGTGCTGGATCAACCGGGCAATTGGCTTGACGGCCATGCCGGTGACGATCTGCCAACCCGGCTGGATCCGGAGCACCTGGCTTATGTCATCTACACGTCTGGCTCCACCGGCCAGCCGAAAGGGGTGATGGTGCGACATGGCGCCCTGACCAACTTTGTCGCAAGCATGGCCAGGGTGCCGGGCATGACCGCCCAGGATCGGGCGTTGTCACTGACCACGTTCTCGTTTGATATTTTCGGCCTGGAAATCTACGTACCCCTGATGGTCGGCGCGTGCATCGTGCTGACCGGCCAGGAGGTGGCGCAGGACCCGTACGCAGTGCTGGCCCTGATCGACGCCGAACAGGTCAACGTGGTGCAGGCAACTCCCTCGACCTGGCGCATGTTGCTCGACAATGAACAGGCCCACGTGCTCCAGGGGTGCACGTGCCTGTGCGGCGGCGAGGCGTTGCCCCAGGAACTGGCGGTGCGCATGCTTGGCCTTGGCGGTGAAGTCTGGAATCTCTATGGCCCGACGGAAACCACGGTCTGGTCGGCGTTGCACCGGCTGCGTCCGCAGGCTGCGCAACCTTGGCTGGGCGGGCCAATCGACAACACATCGCTGTACATCGTCGGTGCAGACCTGATGCCGGTGCCCTATGGTGTTGCCGGCGAATTGCTGATCGGCGGGGACGGCCTGGCGCGGGGTTACTTCCAGCGCCCGGGATTGACCGCCGAACGTTTTGTTCCCCATCCGTTTTCCAGCACCGGCGAGCGGCTTTACCGCACCGGCGACCTCGCACGTCAGCGCCCGGACGGTATCCTCGAATACCTGGGGCGGATCGACCATCAGGTGAAAATTCGCGGTTTCCGCATCGAGCTCGGGGAAATCGAAGCGCGCCTGCTGGAGCAGGACGCTGTACGTGAAGCCGCGGTACTGGCCCAGGATGCCCCGGGCGGCCAGGCGTTGGTGGCGTATGTGGTCCCCGCCGCCGAATGGCAGGGCCTGGATGCCGACGGCCAGGGTCGCCTGCGCGACAGCCTGAACGCCCGGCTCAAGGCCAACTTGCCCGACTACATGGTGCCGGCGCATATGGTGCTGTTGCCAAGGTTCCCGCTGACCCCCAATGGCAAGCTGGACCGCAGGCAACTGCCCAAGCCCGATGCCAGCCAATGGCAGAAAACCTACGTGGCTGCGCAGACACCGGTGCAGCAAGCGGTGGCGGCGATCTGGGCCGAGGTGCTCAACGTGCCGCGGGTTGGCCTGAGTGACAACTTTTTCGAGCTGGGCGGCCATTCGCTGCTGGCGACCCAAATGGTTTCGCGGATTCGCCAGCAACTGCAAGTCCAGGTGCCTTTGCGCCTGCTGTTCGCCCATAACACCCTGCAAGCATTTGTCGAGGCGATGGCCCCGGCATCGTTGACTCCTGAACAGGCCATCCCGCGCGTTGCACGCGACCAGCCGCTTGCCCTGTCATATGCCCAGCAACGGCAATGGTTTTTGTGGCAATTGGAGCCCACCAGCAGCGCCTACCATATTCCCGCGGCCCTGCGTTTGCGCGGACACCTTGACCTGGCGGCCTTGCAACAGTGTTTTGACGCTCTGGTGGCGCGTCATGAGAGCTTGCGTACCCGGTTTGTGCTGGAGAACGAGCGTCCCGTACAACGGGTCGACGCGCCGGCACCGGTGGCGATTGCGCTTGAGTCGGCGGCTGCCGGGCTGGATGACCCTGGCCTGCGCGGCTTGATTGAAACTGAAACCCGCCAACTCTTTGATCTGCAGCGTGGGCCGTTGCTGCGGGTCAAGCTGTTGCAACTGGGCGCTGAAGATCACGTGCTGATCCTGACCCAGCACCACATCGTGTCGGATGCCTGGTCGATGCGGGTCATGATCGATGAGCTGATGCAGTTATACCGCGGCTTCAGTCAAGGCCAACCGGCGGCGTTGGCGGCACTGCCGATCCAGTATGCCGATTACGCACAGTGGCAGCGTCAGTGGCTGGCGGCGGGTGAGCAGCAACGGCAGCTCAGCTACTGGACAGAACAGTTGGGCGGCGAGCAACCGGTCCTTGAACTGCCAACCGACCATCCACGTCCGGTTCAGCAAAGCTATCGTGGGGCCCGGCTGCCGATCACCCTCGAGCCGTCCCTGGCCGAGAGTCTCAAGCGCCTGGCGCAGCAGCAAAACACCACACTGTTCATGCTGCTGCTGGCCGGCTTCCAGACCTTGTTGCACCGCTACAGCGGGCAGCAGGATATTCGTGTCGGGGTACCGATTGCCAACCGCAATCGCCTGGAAACCGAAGGGATGCTGGGTTTCTTCGTCAACACCCAGGTACTCCGGGCCGACATTGAGGGGCACCTGCGCTTTGACCAATTGCTTCATCAGGTCAAGCAGCGGGTACTGGGAGCACAGGCCCATCAGGACCTGCCGTTCGAGCAACTGGTGGAGCTGCTTGCACCTGCACGCAACCTGAGCCATACGCCATTGTTCCAGGCCATGTTCAACCATGCCAGTGATGCTCGTCGCGAGGCGATTGAACTGCCGGGGTTGAGCCTGGAGCAATTGACCTGGGATTCGGGCAGCGTGCAGTTCGACCTCTCCCTGGATACGTTCGAGTACAGCGAAGGCATCAGTGCCGCACTGTCCTATGCCTCTGACTTGTTTGAGCCAGCCACCGTCGCACGCCTGGGCGAACACTGGCTGAACCTGCTGCGCGCGATTGTGGCCAACCCCACCCAGCGCATCGCCGAATTACCGATGCTCGATGCGGTGCAGCGCCGGATGATGGTTGAGGACTGGAACCGCACGTTCGCCCATTACCCGAACAACCAGCCGGTGCACCACTTGATCGAAGCCCAGGTGGAGCGGGCCCCGCATGCCGTGGCGTTGGTGTTCGAGGGGCAGTCGTTGACCTATGCCCAGCTCAACGCGCGGGCCAACCGATTGGCTCATGCCTTGATCGCGCGTGGCGTAGGCCCCGATGTGCTGGTGGGCATTGCACTGCACCGCAGCCTGGAAATGGTGGTGGGCCTGTTGGCGATCCTGAAGGCCGGCGGCGCTTATGTACCGCTGGACCCGGAATACCCGCCGGAACGCCTGTCCTACATGATCGACGACAGCGGCATCGAATGGTTGCTGACCCAGCAAGCGCTGGTCGCAACCTTGCCGCTGCCGGACCGGGTGCGCACGCTGATACTCGATGGTGACGATGCCTGGCTGGCCGGTGAGGCGCAAGGCAACCCCGAGTCGCGGGCCGTCGCGCAAAACCTCGCCTATGTGATTTACACCTCCGGATCCACTGGCAAACCCAAAGGGGCTGGCAACAGCCACGGTGCCCTGACCAACCGGTTGTGCTGGATGCAACAGGCCTACGGGTTGCACGCCGACGACCGCGTGCTGCAAAAAACGCCGTTCAGCTTCGATGTGTCCGTCTGGGAGTTTTTCTGGCCGCTTATGACCGGCATCCGCTTGGTCGTGGCGTCGCCAGGGGATCATCGCGATCCACAGAAGCTGGTCCAATTGATCGAGCGCGAGGGCATTACTACCCTGCATTTCGTCCCGTCGATGCTGCAAGCGTTCGTGCTGGATGCCAATGTCAGCCGCTGCACCAGCCTCACCCGTATCGTTTGCAGTGGCGAAGCGTTGCCGATCGATGCGCAGCAGCAGGTCTTCGCCAAGCTGCCGGGCGCGGGGCTGTTCAATCTCTACGGCCCTACCGAAGCCGCAATTGACGTCACCCACTGGACCTGTCGTGACGAGGGCCGTGACGCAGTGCCCATCGGCGAGCCGATTGCGAACTTGATGACCTACATTCTCGACGCCGAGCTCAACCCGGTGCCCTGCGGCGTCAACGGCGAACTTTACCTCAGCGGCCAGGGACTGGCGCGTGGGTATCACCGTCGCCCGGAGCTGACGGCCGAACGATTCGTGGCAAGCCCGTTTGTCGCGGGTGAACGGCTGTACCGCACGGGCGACTTGGCCCGTTACCGCGTTGACGGGGTGATTGATTACATTGGCCGTATCGACCATCAGGTGAAAATCCGCGGTTTTCGTATCGAGCTGGGTGAAATCGAGGCCCGTCTGCTGGAGCACGGGGCCGTGCGCGAAGCCGTGGTGGTGGCGCAGGACAGCCGCAACGGCAAAGCCCTGAGTGGCTACGTCGTTACCCAGCCTGGCGCCGCCAGCGACTGGCCGGCACTGCGCGAGGCGCTGACTGCGCATCTGCGCCAGACCCTGCCGGAACACATGGTGCCGACGCACCTGACGCCGCTGGAAAAAATGCCCCTGAGCCCCAACGGCAAACTCGACCGCAAGGCTCTCCCGGTGCCAGACATGGCTGAGGTACAGCAGGACTTCGTGGCTCCCGCCAATGCAGTCGAAAGTGTCCTGGTCGAGATCTGGCAAGCCGTGCTCGGCGTGGCCCGGGTGGGCACTGCCGATAACTTCTTCACCTTGGGCGGTGACTCGATCAATTCGATTCAAGTGGTCAGCCGTGCACGTCAGCTGGGAATCGGCCTGGCCCCCAAGGACCTGTTCCTGCACCAGAACATCCAGGCGCTGGCCCGGGCTGCGAGCGCCGATCAAGCCGCAACGATCGATCAGGGGCCGGTCAGCGGTGACAGCCATCTGGTACCGATGCAGCACTGGTTCTTCGCCAATGACATGGCGCACCGTGACCACTGGAACCAGTCGCTGATGCTGACCCCGCGCGAGCCATTGGACGGCGCATGTCTGCAGCAGGCCCTTGAGCACGTGGTGGCCCATCATGACGCCTTGCGCTTGCGCTTCGTGCAATCGGGCGATGGTACCTGGCAGGCCAGCCATGAGGCCGTCGGCGCGCAACCGGTAGGCCTCTGGCAGCGCCAGGCAGAGAACGCCGATGAGATCATCGCCATTGCCAACCAGGCGCAACGCAGCCTCGACCTGCAACACGGCCCGCTGCTGCGTTGCAGCCTGATCGCAGTGCAGGACGGCAGTTCGCGCCTGCATCTGGCGATTCACCATCTGGTGATGGACGGTGTGTCGTGGCGCGTGCTGCTGGAAGACTTGCAAACGGCCTACCGGCAGCTGGCGGTAAACCAGCCTGTGGTGTTGCCACCCAAGTCCACCGCGTTCAAGGCGTGGGCCGAGCAGTTGCAGGGCTACGCCCACAGCGAAGGGCTGGCTCGGGAGTTGAGTTACTGGACCGGGCAACAGGCCCATGCGTTGCCGGAACTGCCACGGGCGCGGCCTGAGGGCAGCCAGGCTTCGGTGCATGGCCATTCGATCAACACGCGTCTGGATACAGAACAGACTCGGCGCCTGCTCAAGCAGGCACCGTCGGCCTATCGCACCCAGGTCAACGACCTTTTGCTCAGTGCCCTGGCGCAGGTGATTTGCCAGTGGACTGCGCAACCTGCGTGCCTGGTGCAACTGGAAGGCCATGGCCGTGAGGAACTGTTCGGCGACGTCGACCTGAGCCGTACGTTGGGCTGGTTCACCAGCCTGTTCCCGGTGGTATTGACCCCATCGGTGCACGCGGCAGACACCATCAAGGGCATCAAGGAACAGCTGCGCGCGGTGCCGAACAAGGGCCTGGGTTATGGCGTGCTGCGTTACCTCGGTGCAGAGGATGTCCGCTCGCGTCTGGCGAAACTCGCGCAGGCCCGGATTACCTTCAACTACCTCGGCCAGTTCGACCAGAGCTTTGATGAGCAGGCGTTATTCGCGCCGAGCGAGGAGGGCAGCGGGGCTGGGCACGCTGATGACGTGGCGCTGGGCAACTGGCTGACCATCGATGGCCGGGTGTACAACGGCCAGTTGTCCCTGGACTGGACCTTCAGCCGCGACGTTTTTGATGAGGCCACCGTCCAGCAATTGGCCGATGCCTACGGCGTCGCGTTGCAGGCACTGATCGAGCATTGCTGCGGCGAAGAGCATCAGGGCCTGACGCCGTCTGACTTCCCGCTGGCCCGTTTGACCCAGGCGCACCTTGACGGCTTGCCGGTGCCCGTGGCGCAGGTGCAAGACGTCTATGCGTTGTCACCGATGCAAGAAGGCATGCTGTTCCACACCCTGGCCGACGACAGCAGCGGTTTGTACATCAACCAGATCAGCCTGCCGGTACACGGGCTGGATACCGAACGCTTCGCCGCAGCCTGGCAATCGGTGATTGAGCGTGAGGACATTCTGCGGACCAGCTTTCACTGGCAGGATGGCTTGAGCGCCCCGGTGCAAATTGTCCACCGCCAGGCCGAATTGCCGCTGCTGATCGAAGACTGGCGCGGCCGGGACATCAGCGAACAGGCGATCGGCGAGCGCGCAACGGCTGATTACCTGCAAGGGTTCGATCTGGCCCGTGCGCCGTTGCAGCGTGTGCTGTTGCTGCGGCTTGAGGACGACCGCTACCAGATGATCTGGACCTGCCATCACATCCTGATGGACGGCTGGAGCAGTTCGCGACTGTTTGGCGAGGTAATGCAGTTTTATGCCCAGGGCCACGTGCCGACACGCAACGGTCGTTACCGCGAGTTCATCGAATGGCTGCAACGCCAGGATCAACGGGCGCTGGAGGGCTTCTGGAGAAGCCGTCTTGCAACGCTGGAGCAGGCCACTTCGCTGAACCAGGCGATGTTCCCGCGGCATGTCGAGGATTTGCCCGGGCACCAAGCGCTTTACTCACGTTGGGATGCGGTGCAAACCGCACGCCTGCAACAGGCTTGCCGCGCCTTGCAAATCACCCCCAACACGCTGATCCAGGGCGCGTGGCTGTTGTTGCTGCAACGCTTTACCGGGCAGAACACTGTGGTGTTCGGTGCCACCGTGGCTGGCCGTCCTGCGGGGTTGGCCAATGCCGACAACATCCTGGGGCTGTTCATCAATACGCTACCGGTGATCCAGACCCTGGAACCCGCGCAGCCGCTGGATCAGTGGCTGCAAGCGTTGCAGGCCTGCAACATGGACATCCGTGAGCACGCACACGCGCCGCTGGCGGATATCCAGCGCTGGTCGGGGCTGGGTGGGCAAGGGCTGTTCGACAGCATCATCGTGTTTGAAAACTACCCGATCGATGAGCGCCTGGGTGAGCAACAGGACACCGGCCTGAGTTTCGGCGAGTCGCGTAACCATGACGTGACCAACTTTGCGATGGACCTGGCGGTCAATCTCGGCGAACAGTTGTCGATCGAATATCTGTTCCTGCGCAATGCCTTCAGTGTCGAGGCGGTAGAGCAGATTCGCCGCTGCATGGAAGACACCCTCGAGGCCATGATCGTTACGCCGACGGCGCGCCTGGGCAACCTTCAGCGCCTTGGGGCCGAGCAGTGGCGAGCCTTTGAGCAGTGGAGTGCGGCGCCGAATGCCAGCTATCACGCGCAGCTCTTGCCGGAACTGATCGCACGCCATGCCGATTCGCGTGGCGAGGCGACGGCACTGGTGTGTGGGGGCGATTCGCTGAGCTACGGTGAGCTGGAACGTCGAGCCAATGGCCTGGCCCATCGCTTGATCGAGCTGGGGGCTGGGCCGGAAGTGGTGGTCGGGGTGGCCCTGGAGCGCTCCGTCGAGATGATCGTGGCGTTACTGGCGGTGATGAAAAGCGGCGCGGCTTATGTGCCGTTGGACATCGACTATCCGCCCGAACGCCTGGCGTTCATGATGCAAGACTCGGCGATGGCGCTGTTGCTGACCCATAGCCAGGTGCAGGCGCGCCTCCCGGCGGTGGAAGGCCTGGCGCAACTGGCCATCGATACGTTTGACCGCGCCGGCTACAGCGACACGCCGCCCGCCAGCAGTTTGCTGGGCGCCAATCTGGCCTACTTGATTTATACCTCGGGCTCCACCGGTCGGCCGAAAGGCGTGGCAGTGGCGCATGGGCCGATGAGCATGCATTGCCAGGCCATTGCCGGGCTGTATGACATGGATGAGCGCACCCGCGAGCTGCATTTCATGTCGTTTGCCTTCGACGGCGCTCATGAGCGCTGGCTCAGTACGCTATTGAGCGGGGGCACGCTGGTGATCCGCGATGCCAGCCTGTGGACACCGGAGCAGACCTTCGACGCCTTGCATCAACACGGCATCACGATTGCCTGTTTCCCGCCGGCCTACCTCAAGCAGTTGGCCGAGTACGCGGCCCATAGCCAACAGGAACCACCCGCGGTACGGGTGTATTGCTTCGGTGGCGATGCGGTGCCGGACCAGACCTTCGAACAAGTGAAAGCGGCACTGCGTCCACAGTTCTTTACCAACGGCTATGGCCCCACCGAAACCGTGGTCACGCCGATGCTCTGGAAGGTCCCGGTCGACACCCGGTGCGAGGCTGCCTATGCGCCGATCGGGCGTGCTGTCGGCGAGCGCGCGCTGTACGTGCTGGACGAAGACCTCAACCCGCTGCCGCCGGGGATTGCCGGTGAGCTCTACATCGGCGGTCAGGGCATTGCCCGCGGCTATTACCGTCGTCCGGACCTGAGTGCCGAGCGCTTTGTGCCGGACCCGTTCGGGTCGCCGGGCGATCGTCTCTACCGCAGCGGCGACCTGGTACGCCAGCGTGTTGATGGTGTGCTTGATTACGTCGGGCGTATTGACCACCAGATCAAGGTCCGGGGCTTTCGCATTGAACTGGGGGAAATCGAGGCGAGCCTGCGGCAACTGGACGATGTCAGTGACGCGTTGGTGATCGCCCGTGACAGTGCGTCGGGCAAGCAACTGATCGGTTATGTGGTGACGCCCGATGGCATGGCCATCGGTGATCGCCTCAAGGCGGACTTGCGCGCGCAATTGCCGGATTACATGGTGCCCACCCAGGTCATCTGCATGGCGGCGCTGCCTGTCACGCCCAACGGCAAGCTGGATCGCCAGGCCTTGCCGGAGCCTGAATTCAAGGGCGGCGAGTATGTTCCCGGCCGTACTCGTGACGAGCAACTGCTGGCACAGGTCTGGGCTGATGTGTTGCAAGTGGAACGCGTGGGCATCACCGACAACTTCTTCGAGTTGGGCGGTGACTCGATCCTCAGCCTGCAAGTCGTCTCGCGGGTACGCAACCACCCTGAACTGAAGATGGACCTCAAGCTGCGGGACCTGATGCGCGGGCAGACCATCGAGGCGATTTTCGAGCAGCGTTCAAGCACCGTCGCCACGCTGATCGAGGATGTTTCGCAGGTGGCCGCCGAGGGCCAGTTCAACCTGATTCCGATCCAGCAGTGGCTGTTCGACCAGCGTATGAGCGAGCCGCACCATTACAACCAGGCATTGATGCTGCGTGCACGCCAGGCGCTGAATCTGCCGGCGCTGGAGCTGGCATTGCGCTGCATGTTGAAGCAGCACGACGCCCTGCGCCTGCGCTTTCGTGAGGTGGGCGCACGCTATTGCCAGCATTACCAGCCGCTGGAGGACATGCAGGCGCAATGGGCCACTGAGCCCTTGTTATGGCAACACACCGTGGCCGATGAAGCGGAGCTTGAGCTGTACGCCGAACAGGTACAGCGCAGCCTGGACCTGCAAGACGGGCCGGTGTGGCGTACCGCTCATGTGACGTTGGGCGATGGCCAGGTGCGGGTATTGATGGTGATCCATCATTTGGTGATCGACACCGTTTCCTGGCGTTTGCTGCTGCAGGATTTGCAGGTCGCTTATGAGGCTTACCGCAATGGCCAGGCGCCGGCCCTGCCGATTCGTACCAGCAGCTACCGGGCCTGGGCCGAGGGGCTGCAAGCGTACGCGGCGAATTATCCGGCGCAGGAGCAAGCCTGGTGGCTTGAGCAGATCGACCAGCCGGGCAGTGAGCTACCGTGCGATAACCCGCGTGGCAAGAACCAGGTGCAGTACCAGTCGGTCGCGCTGATGGGCCTGTCGCAGGAACATACCCAGCAGTTGCTCAAGCAAGTGCCTGCGGTCTACCAGACGCAGATCAACGATGTGTTGCTCGCCGCGCTGAGCCGGGTGTTGTGCCGCTGGAGCGGGCAGCCTTCGGTATTGATCCAGCTCGAAGGCCATGGCCGCGAAGACCTGGTCAAGGACATCGACCTGAGCCGCAGCCTGGGCTGGTTCACCAGCATGTTCCCGGTGCGCCTGGCACCCGGTGCCGGGGCTGATATCGGGAGCTCGGTGCGTGCGGTGCAGCGGCAATTGGCGGCCGTACCGAACAAGGGCCTGGGCTACGGCATCCTGCGTCACATGAGCGGTGTGTCGATGGCCGATACCTTGCGCCTGGCACCCCAGGCGCGTGTCACCTTCAACTACCTGGGGCAGTTCGACCAGAGCTTCGATGACAAGGCGATGCTGGTGCCGGCTCAGGAGAGCTATGGCAGTTGCTACAGCCCGCAGGCGGCCCTGGGCAATTGGCTGGAAGTGGTGGGGCAGGTGTATGACGGACGCCTGGCGATGCGCTGTATTTTCAGCACGCGCCGCTACCGTGCCGAAACCGTCGAACAGTTGATGCGAGAGTACCAGGCCGAACTGGAGGCGCTGATCGAGCATTGCGTGGCACAAGCGGCTTAAGGATTGAGGCCGATCCATCGTTATACAAAGAGGGGCCCTTGTGGCTCCTCTTTCGTCTGTGGCTTTTTCATAAGGAAACCTGCGATGTCCTTGCATCCGGAACTCAATGCCTTCCTCGACCTGGCGCAAGAAAGCCAGGCGGACGGTCCTGGGCCGTTTCACCTGTCAACGCCCGCCCAGGCTCGTGAGGCGTTCGAGCGCACCACCGCGCAACTGCGCTGGCAGGCGCCTGCGCAGGTGCGCTGCAGCCACATCGAATTCACGGCACGCGATGGCGCGACGCTGGCGTTGCGTGTGTACCGTCCCGCTGACGTTTCGGCGCAGAGCCTGCCGGTGCTGGTGTACTTCCATGGCGGTGGCTACGTGGTCGGCAGCCTGGAATCCCATGACGGGGTGTGCCGCGAATTCTGCGCCAGAACTCCGTGTGCGGTGGTTTCAGTGGGTTATCGACTGGCGCCGGAGCACAGGTTCCCGACGCCGCTGAACGATGGCGCCGATGCCCTGGCCTGGCTGGCCGATAACGCTGCAGCCGAAGGCCTGGACCTCACCCGCGTGGCTTTCGGTGGCGACAGTGTGGGGGCCACGCTGGCGACGGTGCTGGCGTTGCAGTCGGTGCTCGAGCCCGCGACGCTGGCAATTAAACCCTGCTGGCAACTGCTGTGCTATCCGGTGACGGACGCTTCTACCAATAGCCCGTCGACCGAGCTGTTCGGCGAGGGCTATCTGCTGGAGACCGAGACACTGGAATGGTTCTACCGGCATTACGCCCGGGAGGCGGCGGATCGTCTTGACTGGCGCTTCTCGCCATTGCTGGCGCCGGGGTACCCGGGCATGCCACCGGCGCTGATTGCGTTGGCCGGTCATGACCCGCTGCTGGATGAAGGGCGTGCCTATGCCCGACGGTTGCAGGAACAGGGGGTGGCGGTGGAAGTGATCGAGTACGCCGGGTTGATTCACGATTTCCTGCGCCTGCAGAGCGTGGTGCCGGATATCGACGAGGTGTACGCTCAATTGACCCAGGCATTGCGAGCCGCGCTGGCAGCTTGAGAACAGGCACAAAAAAACCGGGCCAGGCCCGGTTTTTTTGTGGGTGTTGCCTAGAAGTTGTACGTCACGTCAACCGAGGCGACGCGTTCCTGGCCGTAGTAGCAGCCGAACGAGTAGTTGCAGTGGGACACGTACTCGCGGTTGAACACGTTCTGCACGTTCAGGCTGGTCTCCACGCCACGCAGGCTTGGCGATACCTTGCTCAGGTCGTAGCTGACGGTGGTGTCATAGACCACAAAGCCCGGGACCTCGAACGAGTTGGCGGCATCACCGGGTTTGGGGCCGGTGTAGCGGGCGCCGGCACCGAAGGTCAGGCCATTGAGCACCGCCTGGGTGAAGTGGTAGTCAACCCACAGCGATGCCGAAACCGGAGCCTGTTGCTCGGTGCGGTTACCGGTGTTGCCGTAGTTGTTCTTGATGTAGAACGCGTCGAGGTAGGACGCAGCAGCCAGTACGTCGACGTTGGCAATCGTCGATTTGACTTCCAGTTCAACACCGCGGGAGCGAACCTGGCCTTGCTGGACCGAGTACTGGGTGTACTCGTTATCCTGGCTCAACACGTTTTTCTGCTTGATCTGGTACACGGAAGCCGTGATCAGCGTCTTCTCGAACGGCTGGTACTTCACACCCACTTCGTACTGTTCGCCTTCGGTCGGCGCGAAGGCCTTGCCGCCACGTTCGGGCGCGGTAGTGCCAACGGTCGGCAGGAAGGATTCGGAGTAGCTGACGTACGGCGCCAGCCCGAAGTCGGTGACATAGGTCAGGCCGACACGGCCGGTGAACTTGTTGTCACGCTGTTCGGTGATGGAGTTTGCAATCAGGTCCTTGTTTTCAACTTCGGCCCAGTCCTGACGGCCACCAATGGTCAGGATCCACTTGTCCAGTTTGATCTGGTCCTGCAGGTAGACGCCGGTCTGGCGCACGGTGTTGTCCCACTTGGTGGTTTTTTCCGGGGTCACGCTGCTGGTGTCGTAGTTGTTGTTTTCGCCGTAGAGGTTGATCGGCAGTACGTTGTAGGCGTTGTAGCCGGTGTATTTGCGGTTGAAGTTGCGATAGTCCAGGCCGACCAGGGTGGTGTGCTCCAGCGCGCCGGTGTTGAATTTGTATTCCAGGTTGTTATCGATGGTGTAGGCGGTGTTGTGCTGGCGCCAGTCGAGTTTGACACGGTTGGCCCGGGTCTGGTCGACCGCACCGGTGACTGCATCGGTGACGAAGCTGCGCAGGTAGAAGCCTTTGTAGTCGTCGCGTACGTCGGTGTAGCGGGCGGTGGAGCGACCTTTCAGGTTTTCGCTGAAGCTGTGGGTCAAGTCGTAGCCCAGGATGAACTGGTCACGTTTGTAGTCGTTGTATTTCGAGTCGCCGGAGAAGAAGTTGCGGTCGATGCGTTTGCCGTTGGGGCCGCGCTCGAGAGAGCCGATCATTGGCAACGCCTGATAGTCTTCCAGGCCTCGGTCCCGCTGGATCTGCGCCAGTACGGTCAGGGATGTGTCGTCGTTCGGGGCCCAGGTCAGGCTGGGTGCCAGCAGCATGCGTTCGCTGTGGGTATGATCGACCTGCTGCTTGCCTTTCTTCGCGACGCCGACGATGCGATAGCTGAACTCTTTCTGATCGTCGAGCGGACCGCTGGTGTCGAATGCGCCGTTGACCCGGTTGTAGCTGCCGGCACCGATCTTGACCTCGCTGCGTTGTTCGGTGGTCGGTCGCTTGGAGACCATGTTGATCAGGCCGCCGGGCTGGTTCTGGCCAAAGAGCACCGACGATGGGCCCTTGAGCACTTCGATGCGCTCCAGGGTATACGGATCGATTTGCGGGGCGCCGCCGAGGCTGCCGGCATAGGGCAAGTAAGCGCCGTCCAGGTACAGCTGGGTAGGGGCGAAGCCACGGCTGGTGATTTCGTCGGCGATCGCATTGCGGTCGGTGAAGCCGCCGGTGTTCAGGCCTGGCGTGTAGCGCAAGGCCTGGGTCAGGTTGAGTGCGCCCTGGGTTTCGATCTGTTTAGCGGTGACCACGTTGACGGTTTGCGGGATTTCCAGGAGGGGCGTATCGGTCTTGGTGCCGGTGGCGCTGCGGGTGGCAACGTAGCCGTCCACGGGGCCGTAGGCCGATTCAACAGCCTGGCCACTGATGGTGGTGGCACCCAGCTCCAGTGAATCACCCGTTGCCCGGGCACGTACGGTGACGGTGTTGGCTTGAACGGTGAACACAGCGCCGGTCCCCACCAGCATCTGCGACAACGCCTGTTCAGGCGACAACCGGCCGCTCACCGGCTGGCTGTGCTGGCCCTTTACATCATCGGCGCTGTACAGCACTTGCATGTTCGACTGGGTGCCCAGTGCCTGCAGGGCGCTTGCCAGCGATTGTGCCGGGATATTGAAGTTGATCTCCTGGGCCTGAACCTGCGCACTGAACGGCAACGCCAGCGCCATGCTGAACGCGGTGGCGCTGAAGCCCGGCTGCAGCATACGGCGCATGAACAAGGCTTTGGTAAAACGTGGAATCCCCGCAATTGCTGACATTGTGCTCACTCTTACTGGTTTTAATGGTTGCGTAGTTGTTAGCGATTCTTAATTAGACGCACGAGGCCGAAAAAACCAGAATGAGAATCTAACTTATTCATGCTGGTTGCAGTTCGGTGGCTACTTTCCCGGCTTCCATGCGGACCAGTTGGTCGGCAATGTCGAAGTAACGATCGTCGTGGGAAATCACGATGATGGTTTTGCCCAGGCGCTTGAGATCCGGCAGCAGCTCGGTGTAGAAAATCCGCCGGAAGGTCGGGTCCTGGTCTGCGGCCCATTCGTCAAACACCAGCACCGGGCGTTCCTCCAGCCATGCATTGACCAGCGCCAGGCGCTTGCGCTGGCCGGTGGACAGGTCGGTGGTGGTGAACGAACCGTCACGCACGCTGACCTTGTGGCCGATTTCCAGGCGCTGCAGGTATTGGTTGGCATCTTCGGGAATATGGGTATCGCCCTGCACCACGTCGTCGAACAGGTAGTAGTCAGCGAAGATCGTGGTGAACAACTGGCGATAGTCGTCACGTGTCACTGCCGTCACGGGCTGCCCGTTGAGGCGGATTTCTCCCTGCTGCGGGGCGTACAGGCCTAGCAGCAGCTTGATCAGGGTGGTCTTGCCGCAACCGTTTTCGCCGACGATGAAGATGATGTCGCCTTGCTCGATCTTCAGGTTGACCGGGCCCAGGCGAAACGGTGCGCTGCCTACGGTGGCGGGGAAACTGTAGGACACGTCCGTCAATTCCAGGCTGTGCACCGGCGTACTCTGGTTGCCTTGGTCGCTGAGCAGCAGGTGGGGTTCGGGCGAGGAAAACTGCTCCGACAGCGCGGCGATACGGCGGAATGCGATCTGTGCGCGGCTGACGATTGGCAGGGTGCCGATCAGATGCTCCAGCGGCCCTTTCATGTACAGCAGCACCAGCACAAAGCCGCTCATCACTGATTTGTCGGCACTCGGCCACAGTGATTGCAGGGCGAGTGCCAGCCCGATGACTACGAAAAACAGCATGGAGCCGAGGGTCTTGGCGACGACGAAAATATTCACCGAACGAATTTGTGTGTCGCAGATTTTGTCGGCGGTGCTTTCTATCCCCGACACAAACATGCGGTGCCTGCGCGGACGATGGATGCGCAACTCCTTGGCGCCCTCGGCGATGGAATTGTAGTGTTTCTGCAGTTCGTCTTCGGCGTCGCGGGCCTCCATGAAGCCTTTGATTCCCCGGCCCCGGGCGATGTACTGGACGACCGTGCCGATGATGATCGCGACCACCATGATCAAGAACATCGGCCATGACAGCATCGCCAGGTAACCCATGCAGCCAAGGGTGACGGTCAGCGAAATGGCCAGCGGGGCGAAGGCGAACGCGAAATCGCTGATGGTGTCGACGTCGTGGGTGAGCACCGGGATCAGGCGGTGGCTGCGGTAGCGCTCAATCTGTTCGATGGGCGCCGACAGGACTTTTTCCCCAAGCTCCTTGCGCAGCCGGGCGATAATCTTTTGCCCCACATAATTGGTGCCGATATCGGAAAAGATCGAACTGACCAGTGCCAGCAGGCAGAGGCCGGCAAAGGCGCCGACCACGGTGTTGGTCAGGCCGTTGTCGGCGTGCAGCACGGTATTGATGGTCGCCAGCAATACCGTGACGCTGAGGCCGCCGACCATGCCGAGCAGAATGGAGCCGACAACGATCAGCCGAAAGGGTTTGAGCAGGGTGAACAATTCATTGATCACCCCACGTGTTGGTTTGCTCATGGAGGTTCCCTGCTTGAAGATCGGCCGGCTTCGGTCGCGGGCTCGGCCTGGGTGGCATAGAGGGCGGTGGTGCGCCGCAATGCGTTGCATGACGGGTCACACACACCTGTAAAACGACTGGGGGGAGGGTTAATTTAGAGGGCTGGCTGCCTTACAGATCCCGCACGACGCGAAAGCCGATCCAGTCGCCGCGGTTGTCCGGTACTAACGCATTGCGGTTGCCGGAGCGGGAGAACACGGGGGCTTCACCCCAGTCGTTGCCGCGGATGCGTCTGAACTGGCATTTACCGGTCAGCCAGGCGCTGCCGTCGCTTGGGGCGCCGACGTAATCGTCGTTGTAGCAATCGGCTGTCCACTCGTAGACGTTGCCGTGCATGTCGTACATGCCGAACGCGTTGGGCGGGTAGCTGCCCACCGGGGACGAGTAGCTGTAGCCATCCGCCGGGCCGTAGGTGTTGGCATGCTGGGCAATGCTGTAGCCCTTGCCCTCGTCGAACGGGAAGGGGAACGGGCCGGTGGAGCCGGCGCGGGCGGCGTATTCACGTTGGGCTTCACTGACCATCTGGTAGTGATGGCCGGTTTTCTTCGATAGCCAGGCGACGTAGTTCTGCACATCCTCGAAGTCCATGCACACGGCAGGTTGGCGCGGCCCCTGGGGGTAGCGTGGCTTGCTGGCGACGCACTCGCGGCCGGGTCGTTCATCGCCATTGGCAATCTTGACCCCGGACTGGCGTACATAGCTGTCCCACTCGCCGGCTGTGACCTGGAAGCGGCTCATGGCGAAGGGCTTGGCAAAGGTGACCGGGTGCATCGGGCCTTCATCAGGCTCGCGGCCCACTTCGTCTTCCGGGGTGCCCATGGTGAACGTACCGGCGGGCAACACGACCATTTCCGGGCAGTCCTTGCAGTCCTTGAACACTTTACCGGGTGTCGGCGTGGCCGCCTGGGCCAACCCCGGTAGCAGGGCACTGCACAGTGTTGTCAGAATCACTGCGGCCAGCGGTTTCAGGTGCGGGTGATGGTTCATGGGAGCATCTCGCTGAAATGAAAAAGAGGCGTCACAACCGTTGGCTCAGCAACGTCATGAAGCGCTGGATCTCGGCCGATGTGTTGAGCAGGCCCGGGGAAGTGCGAATCACCGGGCCGGCGTCCCGATATACCGAGTCGATCACTACCCGGTTTTTCATCATGTGGGCGGCCACGTCGCGGCTGTCCTGGCCGTTGACCCGGAAGAAGGTGAAGCCTGCCGACAACTCGCTGCTGCGGGGTGTCACCAGCTCTATCTTCGAGTGCGCCAGCAGTTGGGTCTTCAGTTCGTCGTTGAGCTGATGAATGCGTGCCTGTACCTGCGGCTTGCCCAACTGCAAGTGCAGTTTGAAGGCTTCATCCGCAGCCCAGCGATGTTCAAAGGCGTGGTAGCCGCCGGGTGTCATGGTGGTGGCGAAGTTGGTGTCTTCGGAGAAGGTCGGCACCATCGGTGTCACGTCGGTGTTCTGTTCCGAGCGGGCGCAAATGATCCCGGTGCCCCGCGGGCCGAACATCCACTTGTGGGTGCCGGCAATGAAAAAGTCGCAATGCATGTCCGGGAAATCGAGGTTCTCGACGCCAAACCCATGCACACCATCGACCACGTAGAGGATGCGGTCCTTGTCGTCACGATTGCGGTTGTGTTCATCCACCAGCTTGCCGATCGCGCCGATCGGCAGCTTGACGCCGCTGCCGGATTGCACCCAGGTCATGCCGAGCACACGGGTATTGGGGCGGATATTGCGCTCGATAGAACCGAGCACTTCATCGACGGACACCGAATGGGCGCTCTCGAACAATTTGATCTTGCGTACCTGGGTGCCTTCCTTGCGTACCCGGAAATCGAGGCTGTAGGCGGTGGCGTAATGTTCGTGAACAGTGGTGAGGATTTCCTGGTCGGGGCGTACCTGGATCCCGCCGTAAATCATCGCCAGGCCTTCGGAGGTGCTGCCGGTCAGGGCTATCTGGCCGGGCCTGGCATTCAGGTAGCGGCCGGCCCATTCGCGCACCTGGCCTTCACGCTTCCATGTCTCTTGCAGGTCCCAATCCATGGCCAGGCCGGGGTTGCGGTCGATCTGCGCGCGGTAGCGCTCGATGGCCTCACGCACCGGCTTGGGGTGCGAGGCCACCAGGAAATTCGAAAAGTGCAGGTAGTCCGGGTCCTGGGTAAACAGTTGGCGAAAGCCTGCCCAAGGGTCGCCAGGTGGTGCCGCATTGCCTGCCAGTGCCTGGGGGATGATGGCAGTGCCCAGCGGCAGGCTCGCGGCGAGAAGCCCGGCCTGCTTGAGAAACGTACGGCGGTCGGTCATGAATTCACTTCATTCATTGAGGGTGGTTCAGCGGTTGGCCAATGGCTTGGCAGCTTTTTGTACCTGGTCCCAGACCCGCAGGAAGTTGCCTCCCCAGAGCTTGGCGATATCGGCTTCGGAGTAGCCGCGCTGGATCAGTTCCGCAGTCACGTTGCGCACTTCGCCGACGTTCTCCCAGCCCTTGAGGCCGCCGCCGTCGTTGAAGTCCGAGGCGATGCCGACGTGGTCGATGCCAACCTTGCGCACGGTGTAATCGATGGCATCGCCCAAGTCCTTGAGGGTGGCCTTGGGTTCTTCTTCGAGGATGGCGTACAGCGCACTGGCGTATTGGCCAAACTTTTGTTCTGGCCAGGCCGAGATGATCGGGTCGCCGGGCATCAGGGCTACGGCCAGGTTGGGCAGTGGCGGCAGGTCGAAGCGCGCGCGCAACGCGTTGAGTTTGTCCTGGGTGGGCTGGCTGAGGGGGCGCAGGTAAGCTGGGAAGCCCACCACCTGAACGACACCGCCGCTGTTCTTGATCAGTTGCAGTTCCTTGTCGCTGAGGTTGCGCGGTATGTCCACCGACGCCCGTGGCGCCGAGTGGGAGGCCACCATCGGTGTGCGGCTCAGTTGCGCAACTTGCTCCAGGGCCTTGGTGGACATCTGCGAGACATCAATGATTACCCCCAGGTCATTGAGGCGATGCACGGCTTGCTTGCCGATATCCGAGAGGCCGTCGAGGGCATCGGGTGAGTCATTGAAAAACGGCAGTGGGCGTGACGAGTCCGACCAGGCGTTGTTGCCGATGTAGCTGAAGCCGAACATGCGCATGCCGCGCGCGGTCCACAGGTTCAACTGATTAAGGTCATCACCCAGCGGGTAGGCGTTGAGCATGCTGATAAAGATCGCAAACTTGCCTTCGCCATGCAGACGCCGGAAATCATCCGGGGTGTAGGCAATGCCCACTTGGTTGGGGAAGTCGCGAACCATGCCGGAGATGATCTTGTAGCGAGTCTCCTGCTGGTGGCGGGCTTCTTCGACAAAACCCGCGGTGGGCTTGTGGGGCGCATTGGGGCCGTTCCACATTTCCGGCCAGCCGAAAATCGTCAGGGCTGCACCCGACAGGCGCCCCCGGCTGGCCTTGGCCAGGTCGAACTGGCCGCTGCCGTCCTTGTCGGCTTCGTTGCCGGCGGTACCAAAGTTGAGCGGCACGGTGATGTGACTGTCGAACGACAGCAGGCGGTCCTGCATCTCATTGGCCTGCTTGATTACCGCCAACGGGTACCCGGCATTGCCCCTGAACCAATGGTCCCAAGCCAGGAACCCGGCCCCGGCGCCAATGGCCAGGACCAGCGGCAGGCCGAAGTACAACGCCTTTTTCGAACGTGGTTTTGTCATTGCCATCTCAGTCAGTTGAGGCCTTTGCTATCTGGGATGAACGAGCGATGGCCGGGAAAATTTAAGCCTGGGAGGCGCGGTGCTAAATTTCCCCTGTCAGCGAACGTTCTAGCTTGGATAAAGCCTGCTTGATGGCTGACACAGGTAAAGCAATGACGATTTCTCGACGAGGGTTCATCGCCGGCCTGGCGCTGACTGGCGCTGCAGTGCCTGCGGCCTTTTATGCCCATCGCGAGCTGACGCGTGAAGAGTTTCCGATTACCCCGGGCGAAGCCACGGTGGATCTGGCAGACACCGCCGGCCAGCATTTGGCGGACAGCCTGCGTGGCGTGTGGCATGTGCAGTTGGCAGGCCGCGATGCCGGCCTGAAAGGCCTGCCCCTGGAGGGCCTGGAATTGCTCCTCGACGTTGCCCCGCGTGGGCGTGGCCTGCGGGGCTACCTCGACACTGGCGAACAACTGCGTGCCGACGGCGAGCCGCGCTATCGTGTGTTGGGTGACCTGACTCCCGGCGACGGGGCGCATCTGTACTGGCGCCTGATCGACCGCGATGCCGTGGACGGGGCTCCAGCCTACGAGTTCACAATGACCCTTGATGAAGTCTGGGCCGAATTCGGTAACGCCGGCAGCGGCACCTTGAGCGGGCAGATCCTCAGCCTGGACCGCCCATTGGCCCTGCTCGAACGGGACAATCATTTTGTCGCCACCAAGCGGCTGTTTCCCGAGGCGCGTGAGCGCATCGGTCTCAACCCGGTTCTATTGGCCTGGTTGATTGCTCCCGAACATCGCCTGTTTCACCAGCTCTGGCACGCTTCCCGTGACCAGTGGCACAAACTCTCCGAAGACAAGCGTAATGCCTTGCGGGGGATCGGCTGGCAGCCTGGTCCGCGTGACCGGGAGCGCGATGCACGGGGGCCGCGCAAGGATCGCAACGGTTCGGGCATCGACTTCTTTTTCATGCATCGGCACATGCTGGGCGCCGCACGTTCGATGCAGGACTTGCCATCGTGGACGTACTTCCCTCAGCCACAGCCGGGGCTGGAGCGTGATCGCCAGGGGTTTGTGCGTTATTTCGACAATCATGACGGTTTCGCGTTGCCGCCTGCCTGGATGGCGGCGAATGACAGTGCGTATACCCAGTGGGTCAGCGATATCAAGGCGGCCGAGACTTACCACAGTAACTTTGAGGTCTGGGAGTCGCAGTACCGCGACCCGCGCTACCTGGCGAAACTCACATTGGGGCAGTTCGGCTCTGAGGTGGAGCTGGGCCTGCACGACTGGCTGCATATGCGCTGGGCCTCGGTGCCGCGGGACCCGTCCAACGGCGCGCCGGTGCCTTTTGCACGGGACCCGGCTGACTTTGCCGCGCGTTGGTACGTGGCAGAGAATGACTTCCTTGGAGATCCGTTTTCTTCTCACGTGAATCCGGTGTTCTGGCGTTTTCATGGTTGGATCGATGACCGCATCGAGGATTGGTTTCGTGCCCACGAGCGTTTTCATCCGGGTGAAGTGAGCCGGCTGGAAGTCAACGGCGTGCCCTGGTTTGCGCCGGGGCGCTGGGTGGAGGTGGATGACCCGTGGCTGGGGCCGGACACCCATGGTTGCAGCACCACGCCGGGGTTGCAGATGGGCAAGTCGATGGAGATGGACCCGGAAACCATGAAGCTGGCGCTGCGGATTACCTTCGGGGCGGATGAGGACAAGCTGGCCGAGCTGTTTCGCAAGGTGCCGAAGCGTCCCTGGTATGCGCGGCATTTGAAGGTCAAGGAGCGGGTGCTCTAAAGGGCGCCGCTCAACGGTGGGAGCCGGGCAAGCCCGGCTTTCATTCAGTTGATCGTGCTTGCTGGCACCTGCCAGCCGCCCCCCAGCGCCTTATACAGCGCAATGCTTGCGTTCAGCCGTGATCGGCGCAATTGCACATTCAAATCCTGCGCCGCGTATAACGTACGCTGCGTCTCCAGCACCGTCAGCAGATCCTCCGCTCCGGCCTCGTATCGGCTCTGGGCAATCTCAAAGGCAGTCTGCGCCTCCCTCAGTTCCTCGCTCTGCCACTGACGCTGCGCATCCAGCCCGCGAATGCTGCTCAGGGCTTTTTCCACATCGGCAAAGCCATTGATGATCGCTCCTCGGTAAGTCTGCAGCAGCTCATCCTGACGCGCCCGGGCCTTGTCCCGCTCGGCGCTCAGGCGGCCATTGTTGAAGATCGGTGCGACCAGGCCGGAAGTGAGGTTGTAGAACGGGCTGCGCACTACGTCGGCGAGCTTGTTGGCACCCGAGCCAAGGTCGGCACTGAGGGTGAGGGTGGGCAACATGGCTGCCCGGGCGACGGTGACGTCTGCCTGGGCTGCTGCCAGCCGGGCCTCGGCACTGGCGATGTCGGGACGGCGGCTGAGCAGTTGGCTGGGAACACCGGCGGCGATGCCCGGCCAGTTCAATTGGGCGAAGGGTTGCGGGGCCAGGTGCAGGTCCTGCACCGGTGTGCCCAGCAGTGCCGCGAGGCTGATCAAGGCCTCGTCGGCCTGTTGCTGTGCCAGCGGCAGTTGGCGTTGTTGTGCGGCCACGAGGCTTTTTTGCTGGGCCAGTTCCAGGGCGGTGGCGGAGCCTGCATCGTGGCGAGTCTGCACCAGCTTCAACACGTTTTGGGCGTTGTCCAGGTTGAGTTGGGCGATGCGCAGTTGCTCACGCAATGACAGCCACTGGGTATAGCTGGTCGCAACACCGCTGAGCAGGGTCAGTTCCACGGTGGCCTGGTCGAACTCGCTGGCGCGCACCTCTTCCACGGCGCTGTCCCGGGCGGCGCGCTTGCCACCCCAGAAATCAATTTCGTAAGTGGCGCTCAGGCGCGCATCGAAGTAATCCACGGCCTTGTTGCTGCTGGTGGCATCCAGCTGGCTGTAGCCCTTGCCCCGCAGCAGCTTCTGGCGGTTTGCATTGAACGCGCCGGTGAGTTCAGGCAGCAACGGTGCGCCGGCTATCACTGCGCTGGCCTGGGCCTGGCGCACCCGGGCCATGGCGCTGGCCAGGTCGTAACTGCCGCTGCGGGCCTGTTCGATCAGTTGGTTGAGCTGGGGGCTGTCGAAACTTGTCCACCATTGCTGGTTGGCCCGCAGCGCCGTTGCGTCGCTTGCGCTGTGCCAGGCGGGCGGTGGTTGCATGCCTGCGCCCGGACGCGGTGCGGGGCTGCTGCAGGCGGCCAGCAGCAGGCTGGCGGCGAGGAGGGTCAGGGACACTTTCATAGGGCGATCATTCACTGGTAAGGGCCTTGACCGGGTCAAGTCGAGCGGCTTTGCGGGCCGGCATGAAACCGAAGATAACGCCGGTGACCAGGGCGCAGAAGAAGGCCCCCACGGCGGCCGGAATCGAGAACGCGACGGCCACGTTGCTGAGGATCAGCACGCCGCCCACCAGCAGGGCGAGGCCGATGCCGGTGACGCCGCCGACCACAGAGAGCATCACCGCTTCAGTGAGGAACTGGCGCAGGATGTCCCGCTGCCGCGCCCCGGTGGCCATGCGAATGCCGATTTCCCGGGTGCGTTCACGTACGGTCATCAGCATGATATTCATCACCCCGATACCTCCCACCAGCAGCGAAATCGCGGCAATCGAGCCGAGCATCAGTGACAAGGTATTCTGGGTGCGTGCCTCGGCCTGGATCATCGCGGCATTGTTGGTCAGTTCAAAGTCGTGCTTGCCGTTGTGCAGGCGCAGCAACAACTGATTGATAGCCTGTTCGGCGTCGTGCACGTTGCGCGCGTCGGCGGCGGCAATCACTACGTATTCGGGGTTATAGCTGCCGAACAGACGCACGCTGGCGGCAGAGTAGGGGATGGCGATACGGTCGTCGCTGTCTTTGTCGCCGGAGCTGGCGCCTTTTTCGGCGAGCACACCGACCACCTGGAATGGAACGTTTTCGATCAGGATGTATTGCCCGATCGGGTCGGTCACATCCTTGAACAGCTTGTCGCGTACCCGTTTGCCGATCACTGCCACCGTGGCTCCGGCGCGCTCGTCGGCCTCGGTGAAGTAACTCCCCTCGACCACTGGCCAGTTGAAAATGGCCGGGAAATTGGTGTCATTGCCCCCGACATACGCCATATGGTCGACGTTGCCAAAGCGAACGCCGGCCTCTGCGCCGTTCACCGGCATGATGCGCTTGACCTGAGGCAGGGCCGCCAGGGCGGCCACGTCGTTGAGGGTGATCACGCCGGGTGGTGTGCGCGGGTTGGGCGCCGACCCGCTGACGTAGAGGATATTGGAGCCGAAAGCGCCCATCTGCGCCATCACCTGGCGCTTGCTGCCTTCGCCCACCGCCAGCATCACCACCACCGACGCCACGCCGATGATGATCCCCAGCAGCGTCAGCGCCGTGCGAAAACGGTTGATCCACATCACCCGCCACGCGGCTTGCACGGCATCCAGCAGCTCGGCTTTCCAGGCGCCGTTGTGCTCGGCGCCATCGGCCAGGCGCTGGCGCAGGTCCACGGCTTGCAACGCGCCGGAGATGGCCACGGGGGGCGTCTCGCTGGTGTCGGCAGAGTCGCTGATGATCAGCCCGTCGCGGATCTCGATGATGCGATTGGCCCGCGCCGCGACTTCGCGGTCGTGGGTGATCAGGATGACCACGTGGCCCTGGCTGGCCAGTTCGTCCAGCAGGGTCATGACCTCGGCGCCGCTGTGGCTGTCGAGGGCGCCGGTGGGTTCGTCGGCGAGGATGATATGCCCGCCGTTCATCAACGCCCGGGCAATCGACACCCGCTGTTGCTGGCCGCCGGAAAGCTGGTGCGGGCGGTTGCCGGTGCGCTCGGCCAGGCCCAGGCGCGTGAGCAGGGCCTTGGCGCGGGCATGGCGTTCGGCGGCGCTGATGCCGGCATAGATCGCCGGCATCTCGACGTTTTCCTGGGCCGAGCCGGATGGGATCAGGTGATAGCCCTGGAACACGAAACCGAAGGCCTCGCGGCGCAGCCAGGCGAGTTCGTCGCTGTCGAGCTGGGCGACGTTCTCTCCGGCGAACAGGTAGTCGCCCTCGGTGGGGCGGTCGAGGCAGCCGAGGATATTCATCAGCGTGGATTTGCCGGAGCCGGAAGCGCCGACAATCGCCACGAATTCCCCGGCATGGATCGCCAGGTCGATGCCGCGCAGCACATCAACCTGCGGCGTGTCGCCGCCGCCGTAGGATTTGCGGATGCCCTTGAGTTCGATCAGTGGGGTCGACATTCAACCTCCGCTGCCATCGGCCGGGCCGATCAGCAGGTGATCGCCTTCGTTCAGGCCTTCCAGCACCTGGACCCGCAGGCGGTCGCTGAGGCCCAGGCGGATTTCGCGTTGCTCGATGCTGCCGTTTTTCGCCACCACGCGGGCGATCTGTTTGTCGCCGCCGACGTGACCTTGCAGGGCGGCGACCGGCGCGGTCAGGGTGTCCCTGGCCTGGCCGGCGACGAAGAATACCTGGGTGGTCATTTCCGCCATCAAGGCGTTATCGGTGTTGTCGACGTCCAGCAGCACCGTGTAAAGCACCACTCGCCCGGTGCCGCTTTTGCTGGCGCTGCTCGGGCTGCCACCGCCCTGGCTGGTTTCGTTGAGCGGCTTGGGCGGGATCGGCAAAATCTGCCGTACGGTGCTGGTCCAGCGCCGGCTGCCGCCGCTCAGGGTGGTGAAGTAGGCCGTCATGCCGGGTTTGACATGGCCGATGTCGGCTTCCGAGACTTCGGCCCATACGGTCATCGGCGAAAGCTTGGCGATCCGCAGGATCAGCGGGGTTTGCTGCTGGGCGTTGAGGGTCTGGCCTTCGCGAGCGTCAACGGCGACCACGGTGCCGCTCATTGGCGCATAGATACGCGTATAGCCCAGCTCTGCCTCGTCACTGCGCAGGCTCGCCCTGGCCTGGCGAATCTGCGCCTGGAACATCTCGACCCGGGCCTGAGTGGCACTCAGCTCGGCCCTGGCGGTTTGCACGTCTTCCTCGCGGGTGGCGTTGCCAGCGACCAGGCGTTGCTGGCGCTGGTACTTCTGGCGGGCCAGTTCGTGCTGGGCCCGTTGCTCCTGCAACTGGGCCTGCAGGTTCTCGATGGCGTAGCGGCTGGCATCGAGCTTGGCTTTTTGCGTGGAGGGGTCGATCTCTACCAGCAATTGGCCTTCCTTGACCTGGGCACCGGCCTCGACGTGAATCTTCTGGATCTGTCCGGACGCTTGGGCGCCCACGTCGACGTAGCGCCGGGGTTGCAGGGTACCCAGGGCCGTGACGCTGCTTTCGATATCGCCCCGGGTCACGGTGACGGTCGCCAGCTTGTCCCGGCCCGACGGCAGGACCTGCCAGGCTGCTAAAGCGATGATGGGGATGAGGCACGCGACCACAAGCAGGGCGCGTCGGGCAGGTCGAGGACGTTTCATGCACAGTTCCAGCCAGGAAAGATCGGCCCGCAGGAGCGGGAAGCTGACAGGTAGACGAGGAAATTGTCCGGGGATTTAGGCCGTTACATATGCCGTTACAGGTGTGTCAGGCAAAATAATTGGCCGGCGTTGCAAGTCTTGTTTAAAACTAGATGAGAATTACTATAAATTACACGCACCTCAAACTGCCATCATCGAATCGGCCGTTATCTTCGTACTCAAAGGACCTAATGCCGCCTACAGGCGGTCGGGAGTCATGTTGGAAAACTACTATCGCGAGCTGGTGTGTTTCCTCAACGCCAAGCTGGGCAACCGTCAGGTGGCCGAAGATGTGGTGCATGACGCTTATGTGCGGGTGCTGGGGCGTGCCAGTGAGGTCCCGATCGAGCAGCCCCGGGCGTTTCTCTATCGCACGGCGCTGAACCTGGTGATCGACGGTCATCGGCGCAACGCCCTGCGCCAGGATGAACCCCTGGAAGTACTCGACAGCGAGGAGCGTTTTTCGCTGTCTTCGCCCCATCACTGCCTGGACCACGGCCAGCGCCTGGAAATGCTTGAGCGCGCGCTGGCCGAGCTGCCGGCGCTCTGCCGTGACAGTTTCCTGTTGCGCAAGCTCGACGGCCTGTCCCACCTGCAAATCGCCGAGCGCCTGGGTATTTCCCGCGCGCTGGTGGAAAAACACATCGTCAATGCCATGAAGCATTGCCGGGCGCGCATGCGTGAGTGGGATGCGCACTGATTCCAGCGTTAGCTAAATTTTATTTCATTGTCCTCGTCTCCTATCAACACACGACCTGTTGCTGTGCCTTCAGGTCTCTGAGGCTTTCCCGCCCCACTGCCACGGGGCTTATCCAGAGGACACTGGAATGACACAGGCAATTGCATCGCCCGCCGTTCACGACCTGATCGGTATCGGGTTCGGCCCTTCGAACCTGGCGCTGGCCATCGCCCTGCAGGAACGCGAGAAAGCCCAGGGCAAATTGGACGTGCTGTTCCTCGACAAACAGGCCGACTACCGCTGGCACGGCAACACCCTGGTCACCCAGAGTGAATTGCAGATTTCCTTCCTCAAGGACCTGGTGACCCTGCGCAATCCCACCAGCCCTTATTCCTTCGTCAATTACCTGAAGGCCCACGGGCGCCTGGTGGATTTCATCAACCTGGGTACCTTCTATCCGTGCCGCATGGAGTACAACGACTACCTGCGCTGGGTCTCCGGGCAGTTCCAGGCGCAAAGCCGCTACGGCGAGGAAGTGCTGGCCATCGAGCCGATCCTGCATCAGCAGCAGGTAGAGGCGCTGCGGGTGATTTCCCGGGACGCCCAGGGTGAACAGCACGTGCGCACCACCCGCTCGGTGGTGGTCAGCGCCGGTGGTACGCCGCGTATTCCGGCGTCGTTCAAGGCGCTCAAGGATGACGGTCGGGTGTTCCATCACTCCCAGTACCTGGAACGCATGGCCCAGCAACCGTGTGTCGACGGCAAGCCGATGCGCATCGCGATCATCGGTGGTGGCCAGAGCGCAGCCGAGGCGTTTATCGACCTCAACGACAGCTTCCCGTCAGTGCAGGTCGACATGATCCTGCGCGGCTCGGCCCTCAAGCCTGCGGATGACAGCCCGTTCGTCAACGAAGTGTTCTCGCCGGAGTTCACCGACCTGGTGTTCCAGCAGAACGGCAGCGAGCGCGAGCGCCTGGTCAACGAATACCACAACACCAACTATTCGGTGGTGGACCTGGACCTGATCGAGCGCATCTACGGGATCTTCTACCGCCAGAAAGTTTCCGGCATTGCCCGTCACGCGTTCCGTACCCTGACCACCGTGGAAAAAGCCACGGCCGGGCCGCTGGGTGTGGAGTTGGCGCTGCGCAACAACGCCACCGGCGAAACCAGCCTCAACCATTACGATGCCGTCGTACTGGCCACCGGTTACGAGCGCCAGATGCATCGTCAGTTGCTCGCACCGTTGGCCGACTATATGGGCGACTTTGAAGTCAGCCGCGACTACCGCATCGTCACCGACGAGCGCTGCAAGGCCGGCATCTACATGCAGGGCTTCAGCCAGGCCAGCCATGGCCTGAGCGATACCTTGCTGTCGATCCTGCCGATCCGTGCCGACGAGATTGCTGCGTCGCTGTACGAACACGACCGCAGCCGCGGCAAGAGCCGTTCGGTGCAGGACGTGTTGCTGGCCACCGCCAGCTGACAGGCTGCACTTGAACCGCGGGGGCGGCTGCTGATACTGTACAAAAAACCAGTATCGGTAGAAACCCCATGCAGTTGATCGAAAAACTCAGCATCCTCGCCGACGCCGCCAAGTACGACGCGTCCTGCGCCAGCAGCGGCG
The DNA here is from genome assembly GCF_037094675.1 of Pseudomonas sp. KK18. Lineage (NCBI taxonomy): Bacteria > Pseudomonadati > Pseudomonadota > Gammaproteobacteria > Pseudomonadales > Pseudomonadaceae > Pseudomonas > Pseudomonas sp. KK18. The sequence continues at coordinate 4,848,581 of NZ_CP146605.1, read as the reverse complement.
CACCCAAGCGCAGCTCGGAAGGCAAGGCGGGGCTGGGTTCCACCGATGGCATGGGCATCTGCCACAGCTACACGCCCGACGGTCGCTGCGTGTCGTTGCTCAAGGTGCTGCTGACCAACTTCTGCCTCTACGACTGCCAATACTGCGTCAACCGCCGCTCCAGCGACGTGCCCCGTGCACGCTTCAGCCCGGAGGAGGTGGTGACCCTGACCCTCGACTTTTACCGGCGCAACTGCGTCAGCGGGCTGTTTCTCAGCTCCGGCATCATCCGTTCGGCCGACTACACCATGGAGCAGCTGGTGCGGGTGGCCAAACTGCTGCGCGAAGAGCATGACTTTCGCGGCTATATCCACCTCAAGACCATTCCCGAAGCCGACCCGGCACTGATTGCCGAGGCGGGGCGGTATGCCGATCGCCTCAGCGTGAATATCGAGTTGCCAACGGACAAGAGCCTGCAAACCCTGGCGCCCGAGAAGCAGATCGTCTCGATCAAGCAGGCCATGCAAACCATCTATACCGGTGAGCAGACGGTGCTCAACGAACCCCGCGCGCCGCGTTTCGCGCCGGCCGGGCAGAGCACGCAGATGATCGTCGGCGCCGATGACACCGACGACAGCACCATCCTCCACAGCGCCGAGGCGTTGTACGGCAATTTCAAACTGCGCCGGGTGTATTACTCGGCGTTCAGCCCGATCCCCAACAGCCCGAAAAGCGTGCCCCTGGCCGCGCCGCCGCTGATGCGCGAGCACCGCTTGTACCAGGCGGATTTCCTGTTGCGCAGCTACGGGTTCAGCGCCAATGAACTGTTTGAAGGGCCGGGCGACCTGGCCCTGGATATCGACCCCAAGCTGGCCTGGGCGCTGGAGCACCGCGAGGTGTTCCCGCTGGACTTGAACCGGGCCGAGCCGACGCTTATTGCGCGCATTCCCGGAATTGGCCTGCGCACCACCCAGCGGCTGGTGGACCTGCGTCGCCAGCGCAAGATCCGCTTCGAAGACCTGGCGCGCATGCGGTGTGTGCTGACCAAGGCCAAGCCGTTTTTCATCACCAGCGACTACCACCCGCAGCAAGCGGAAAGCACCAGCGTGCTGCTGCGCGAACAACTGCGCGACCGCCCGCAGCCGCAGCAAATGGGGCTGTGGGGATGATCAGCCTGGAATGCGACAACCTGTTCAGCACCTGGCGCGAGCAGGCGCGCTGGTTGCTCAGCCATCAGATCGACCCCAGCCACGTGAGTTGGGGCGTGGCCGAGGTGGCGGACCTGTTTGCCACCGACGAGCAGTACCCGGCCGAGTGCGGGCCGTTCCAGGCGCGGATTCCCAAGGCGCTGCTGGAGCTGCTGGAGTCTGCCGCGTGTTATCACGGTGAACAGCGCTGGAGCCTGTTGTATGAGGTGCTGTGGCGCGTCAGCCATGGGGACCGCACGGCGATGATGTCGGGGGACAAGCTGGGCAGCGAATTGCAGCGGCGGATCAAGCAGGTGCAGCGCGAGGCCCATCACCTGCATGCGTTTGTGCGGTTTATCGCATTGCCGGCAGAGGCGGGGCCGCAGTTGCCGGAGTACGTGGCGTGGCATGAGCCGGCCCACGATATCTTGAAGGTGGCCAGCCAGCATTTTGTCGGGCGCATGGGGCGTCATCGCTGGATGATCGCCACGCCCCTGGATGGGGTTTATTACGACGGGGAGCAGTTGATTCACCAGCGGCAATGCCCGGTGGAATGGCAGGCGTTGGCGCAGAATGTCGAGGATCCCCACAGTGCGATGTGGTTGACGTACTACAGCCATATCTTTAACCCGGCGCGGTTGAATCCGAAGGTGATGGAAGGGCATTTGCCGAGCCGGTTCTGGAAGAATCTGCCGGAGGGCAAGTTGATTCCGGGGTTGATCAGCGAGGCGCGTACGGGCAAGCAGCGGGATGGGCAGGCGAAGCTGATTGGGGCGCGTCCAGGCAAGCGAATTTCAAGCGGGCACGGTTAAATGTGGGAGCGGGCTTGCTCGCGAATGCGGTGTGTCAGCAGCACATCCAGCGACTGATACACCGCATTCGCGAGCAAGCCCGCTCCCACATTTGATCTCTATTGCCTGTAGGGGCGGGTTCAGGCCAGTTCGGTGGCGGTGTTTTTTACGACCGCCAGCTCGGGATGCGCCACCAATTTATCGATGTGCAATTCATCATTGTTCAGCCAGGTTTCCGTCAGCACGCGGTAGTGCTCCATGTCCCGGCAACGCATGCGCAGGCTGTAGTCGAACGGCCCGCTGATCAACTGGCACTCGAACACTTGCGGGCAGGCTTTGACACATGCCTCGAACGCCTTCTGCGCCGAGCGCCCGCTCTGGTTGGAGAGGGCCACCAGCACCAGCAGTGACAGCCCCGGCGAGACCATCTGCACGTCGATGATCGCCCCATAACCCCGGATGACCCCGCGTCGTTCCAGCTTGCGTACCCGTTCCAGGCACGGCCTGGGCGTCAGGTGCACCAGCGACGAGAGTTTTTCGTAGGTGATGCGTCCCTGGTGCCGTAACACGTCGATGATGGCTTCATCGATGCGGTCCAGCACAGGTGAGGCGTTCGGTCCGGTGGCCTTGGTATCCATGGTGTGTGGTGTTCACTTCAATCGGTTGGAAAGAAATTGCTGCAAGCGTTCGCTGTTCGGCTGGTCGAGGATATCCGCTGCGCCTTGTTCCTCGACGCGGCCCTGATGCAGGAACAGCACTTGGCTGGACACCTGGCGGGCAAAGCCCATTTCGTGGGTGACCATGAGCATGGTACGACCTTCCTCCGCCAACGTCTGTATGACTTTGAGCACTTCTCCTACAAGTTCAGGGTCGAGGGCCGAAGTGGGTTCGTCGAACAGAATGATCTCCGGTTCCATCGCCAGGGCCCGGGCGATGGCCACGCGCTGTTGCTGGCCGCCGGAGAGGAATGCCGGGTATTGGTCCGCCACCCGGCCCGGCAGGCCGACCTTGTCGAGGTACAGGCGTGCGCGTTTTTCCGCCTCGGCGGCGCTCACCCCCAGCACCCGGCGCGGCGCCATGGTGATGTTTTCCAGCACGGTCATGTGGCTCCACAGGTTGAAGTGCTGGAACACCATGGCCAGGCGGGTGCGCAGGTTCTGCAATTGCGCCTGGTGCGGCGCGCGCGTGCCGGCGCGGCCTTGCTGCATTTCGATGCTGATGCCATCGAGAGTGATAACCCCGGCGTCCGGCTGTTCGAGGAAGTTGATGCAGCGCAGCATCGTGCTCTTGCCGGAGCCGCTGGCGCCGATCAGGCTGATCACGTCGCCGTTGCGCGCGTTCAGTGAAACGCCCTTGAGCACCTCATGCTCGCCATAGCGTTTGTGCAGGCCTTCGACCTGGAGTTTGACGTTGGCGTTTTCGGCCACGGCGACCGGCTGGGTAGCGGGGCGTACATCGGTGGGATAAGCGGCCAGGGCCTGCGCGGACTGATTCATGGGTTAGCCTCGGGTAGGAACAAGAAAACGCATCCAGCGACGTTCGGCCAGTCGAAACAGGCCCACCAGTGCAAAGGACAGCAGCATGTACAACAGGGCAGCGATGCCGAAGGCCTGGAACGTCAGGAACGTCTCGGCGTTGGCGTCGCGGGCCACCTTGAGGATGTCGGCAATGGTGGCGGTGAACGCCAGGGACGTGGCGTGCAGCATCAGGATCATTTCATTGCTGTAGGCCGGCAGTGCGCGACGCAGTGCGGCGGGCACTACCACAAACAGGTTCAGGCGCCAGCCATGCAGGCCGTAGGCCTTGGCGGCTTCGATCTCGCCGTGGGGGATGTTGCGAATCGCCCCGGCAAAGATTTCCACGGTGTAGGCGCACGTGTTCAGTACAAACGCCAGCAGCGTGCAGTTCAGTGCATTGCGAAAAAACTGGTTGAGCAGGGCGTTGTCCTGCACCACGTCCAGGCCGTAGAGGCCGGTGTAGCAAATCAGCAACTGGATATACAGCGGTGTGCCGCGAAACAGGTAGGTGTAGACCTCCACTGGCCAGCGAATCCAGAAGTGTTCCGACACCCGCGCGATCGCCAGCGGGATCGACAGGATGAAGCCCAGCACCACCGAGATAATGAACAGCCACAGGGTCATCGCCACCCCGGAAAAGCCGTTACCGTCGGTGAACAGGTAGGCCAGGCCGTATTGCTGGATCAGTTCGATCATCGCGCCATCCCCTTGATGCCCACGTTGTAGCGCCGTTCCAGGCGTTTGAAGATGCGGTTGGAGAGGGTGGTGATCACCAGGTACACCAGGCCCGCGAGGATCAGGAAGTACAGCGGGTCATTGGTGGTCTTGCCGGCGTTTTGTGCGGCCTTGACCAGGTCTGACAGGCCGATGATCGACACCAGCGCGGTGGACTTGAGCAGCACCAGCCAGTTGTTGCCCAGGCCCGGCAGGGCAAAGCGCATCAGTTGCGGGAACAGCACCAGGCGAAAGCGCTGCCAGCGGCTCAGGCCGTAGGCGGTGGCGGCTTCGAGTTGGCCGGCGGGCACGCTGAGAATCGCCCCGCGAAAGTTTTCGGTGAAATACGCACCGTAGATAAAACCGAGGGTAATGACACCGGCGGTGAACGGGTCGATTTCGAAGTAGGCCCAGCCGAGCATTTCACTCAGGTCGTTCAGCCACAGTTGCAGGCTGTAGAAAATCAGCAGGATCAGCACCAGGTCCGGCACGCTGCGAATCAGCGTGGTGTAGAGCGTGGCCGGAACCCGCAGCAGCTTGACGCTGGAGAGCTTGGCGGCGGCGGCGAGCAGTCCCAGGGACAGGCTCAGCAGCAGCGCCAGGAACGCCAGCTTGACCGTCATCCAGGCACCCTGGGCCAGCAGCGGGCCGAAGCCTTGCAAGTTGAGGAGTTCATTCATGGGAAGTATCTCGATGGGGCGCAGAGTTTTACGGTGGGAGCGAGCTTGTGTGGGAGCGGGCTTGCTCGCGAAGACAGCGTTTCAGTCAATACATGTGTGACTGACCCACCGCTTTCGCGAGCAAGCCCGCTCCCACACAAGCTCGCTCCCACATGAGGCGTCACTCGTTGTAGATATCCTGATCGCCGAAGTATTTCTTCTGGATCTGTGTGTAGGTGCCATCGGCCTGGACGGCGGCGATGCCTTTGTTGATCAGCTCCACCAGGTCCTTGTCGTTCTTGCGCAGGCCCATGGCGATGTCGAGCGGCAGGGTCGGATCCTTGAAGGCCGGGCCGGTCTTGAAGTCGGCGCCTTCAGGCTTGGACAGGAAGTTGAGCTGGGCTTCAAGCTTGTCGGTCAGGGTGGCGTCGAGGCGACCGTTTTGCAGGTCGGCGTAGTTCTGTTCCTGGGACTGGTACGCCTTGATCTGCGCGCCAAGTTTTGCCAGGTGCGCACGGGCGTAGGCTTCCTGCAGCGAGCCTTGCAGCACGCCGACCTGTTTGCCTTTCAGGGATTCGGGGGTGTCGCCGAAGTCGGCGCTTTTGCGGGTGATCACCGAGGTCGGGCTGAGGAACAGCCGGTCGCTGAAGTCGATGACTTTCTGGCGGGCCGGGGTCACGGCCATGGAGGACATGATGGCGTCGAACTTGCGGGCGCGCAGGGCCGGGATCATGCCGTCGAATTCGTTGTGGACCCACACGCATTTGACTTCCAGCTTGGCGCAGATGGCGTTGCCCAGGTCGATGTCGAAACCTTGCAGGCTGCCGTCGGCGGCGACGGATTCAAACGGTGGGTATTCGGGGAAAACCCCAAAGCGGATTTCTTTCCATTCCTGAGCCTGGGCAGCGGTTGCGGCCAATGGCAGGAGCAGCGCAGCGAAAAGTGATCGGAGCGGAGTCATGTGTATTCCCTATATTTTGTAATTGATGTCAGGGCAGTAGAAAACGGGACGCTAAGGTGAAGAGGCTTTTTGTGGCGAGGGAGCTTGCTCCCGCTGGGCTGCGCAGCGGCCCCAAAATCCCGGGAGCGCTACGCACTCCAGCGGGAGCAAGCTCCCTCGCCACATTGGGCTGCCTCACTACATTGGGCTGTTTGTTGTCAGAGAGAATGCTTCAAGATGGTGCGTTTTTTGTGTCGTTTACCCCTGCCGCGGCGGGCGGAATGTGCTGTTAAAACGCGGGTCACAGCGGAAACGGCTGCGGCACCCGCTGAATCGGCTTGTTGACCGGGTTTTTCCGGCCTGCCTTTCACGCAAAGCGGCAGGCCAGAGCGGTCTCAGGCGCGCTTTTTCTGCTGTGCCACCGGTGCTTGGGCCAGGCGGGCAAACAGGTCCTTGGGGTCGGCAAGGTCCGGCACCAGTTCCAGTTCGCTGCCCACGTCCAGCGCCTTGGCCACGTCCAGTACGTAACGCAGGGCGGAGTAGTCTTCGATGGCAAAACCAACCGAGTCGAACAGGGTGACCTGGCGCGCGTTTTCGCGGCCTGGCGCCTGGCCGTTGATCACTTGCCACAGCTCGGTGACCGGCGAATCTTCCGGCATGTGCTGGATTTCGCCTTCGATGCGGCTTTGTGGCTCGTACTCGACAATCACGCGGGCCCGTTCGACGATTCGTCGGTCCAGTTCGGTCTTGCCGGGGCAGTCGCCACCGACGGCATTAAGGTGCATGCCCGGCTCGATCATCTCGTCCGTGAGGATGGTGGCGTAGGCCTTGTCGGCGGTGACGGTGGTGACAATGTCGGCACCTTTCACGGCTTCGGCCACGCTGCCTGCCAGGACCATTTTGATCGCTGGGAAGGCTTTGAGGTTGGCCGCCAGTTTGGCGGTGGCCTTGGCGTCGATGTCGAACAGGCGGATTTCAGTGATGCCCAGCATCGCGTGGAAGGCCAGGGCCTGGAACTCACTCTGGGAGCCGTTGCCGATCAGCGCCATGCTGCGGCTGTTGTCCCGGGCCAGGTAGCGCGCCACCAGGGCCGAGGTGGCGGCCGTGCGGATCGCGGTGGTCAGGGTCATTTCCGCCAGCAGCACCGGTTTGCCGGTGTCCACATCACCCAGGGCGCCGAAGGCCATGACGGTGAGCATGCCGCTCTGGGTGTTTTTCGGGTGGCCGTTCACGTATTTGAAGGCGTACAGCGACGCGTCGGACACCGGCATCAGCTCGATCACGCCCTCGGGGGAATGGTTGGCCAGGCGTGCGCATTTTTCAAAGTCCTGCCAGCGCAGGTAGTCGGCGCGGATGTACTCGGCCATCTCGGTAATGCAGGTTTGCAGGCCTTTTTGCGAAACCAGGTAGCTCAAGTCGTTGACGTCGATATAGCGGGTCATGGGAAGACTCCTTATTGAAATGAGGGGCGGGCGGGCAGATGTACTTCCGCCAACATGCAGCGGGCACTGCCGCCGCCGATGCGTTCGATGTTGTCGATGTTCACCACCACCGGCCGGGTGTGGCGCTCCACGTGCTGGCGCTGGGCGGGCTTGAGGGAGCCCCAGGCGCTGGCCGACATCACCAGCAGCGGCTGGCCGTCGCGGTCATGGACTTCGAGCATGTTGCCGGCGAAGGCTTCCAGCTGGTCGAAGTCCAGGGCGACGATGTCTTTGCCGGTATCGCGCAGGGAGCGTTCAAGGGCCTGGCGCTCGTGGTCATCGGGCAGAGCTTGCAGGCACACCACGGAGAGGTCGCGGCCGACACTCATCATTACGTTGCTGTGGTAGATCGGCGCGTGGTGGCGGTCGACGGCGTGGAATACGCAGACCTGGTAGTCAAGGCGTTCGGCGAACTGGCGCAGGGCATCCTGATGGGTACGCCCGGAATGGCAGGCGTAGCTGATGCGGTGCTGGCGGTCGAGGACCATGCTGCCGGTGCCTTCGAGGAACATGTTCTGTTGTTCGAGGTGGCTGAAGTCGATGGTGTTGTGGATCGCGAAGCGTTGCTCCAGCACTTGCAGCACGCCTTTGTCGCGTTCCAGTCGTCGGTTCCGGCCTTCCATCGGATACAGCACCAGGCTGCCGTCGGCGTGGCTGCTCCACCAGTTGTTGGGGAAGATCGAATCCGGGGTATGGGGAGCGGGGGTGTCTTGTACCACCAGCACTTCCACGCCGTGGTGGCGCAGGGTGTCGACGTAGCCGTCGAACTCTTCCAGCGCTTTCTGCTGTGCCGCCAACGGGTCGAGGGGCGCACGCTGGAAGCGGTTGTTGATCGCGGTGTCCGGGTTGAAGGCGAAGTGCGCCGGGCGGATCATCAGGACAGTGTTGGTGGTTTGCATGGGGGCACGGGTCCATGGGGTGGGCAGTGAGGCTATTTTGTGCGGTGTGAAGGAAGAATCCCGGCTGAACTGAGGGGGTGGCTCAGCCGGGAAAGCTGAAAAGTGGGGTGGGGCAGCCGAATCGGCTGTGGAGGTGAGTGGAGATCAAAATGTGGGAGCGGGCTTGCTCGCGAAAGCGGTGGGTCAGTTAATAAATTCGGTGGCTGATACACCGCCTTCGCGAGCAAGCCCGCTCCCACATTGGTATTGTGTTGCCTGAGGTTTTTTGTCTGGATGGAGAAACCATGCCCACTGAAGTTCGTCTCGCCCAAACCACCGATGCCGAGGGCATCAGCCAGGTCATCCTGGCGGCCCTGCATGACAGCAACGCCCGGGATTATCCGGCGGATGTTATTGCGCGGGTGGCGAGCAACTTTACTCCCGAGGCTGTCGTGGCGTTGCTCGCGCGTCGAACGGTGCTGGTGGCTATTCAGGATGAGGTGATCGTTGCCACGGCGGCACTTGACGCCAATGTGGTGCGCTCGGTCTTCGTCAATCCGGCGCTGCAAGGGCAGGGCATCGGGCGCTTGCTGATGATTGAAATCGAGCTGCGTGCCCGGGAAGCCGGGGTGACCTTGTTGCATGTGCCGTCTTCGCTGACGGCAGAGCCGTTCTACACCAAGCTCGGTTTCCACACGGTGCGCGATGTCTACCATGGCAATGAGCGCACGCTGGTGATGGAGAAGGCGTTGTCATCCCGCCATCCCATCGGCGTCTATCGCGATCGGGCCCATCGGGCGCAGGTAGTGGCGTTGTGGCAGGCGGCGTTTGGTTATGACGCGGCGCATAACCTGCCGAGCCTGGCGATCGACAAGAAGCTGGCGGTCAACGATGGGTTGTTCTTCGTGGCCACCGACAAGAAGGCGGTGATCGGTACCATCCTCGCCGGCTACGACGGGCATCGTGGCTGGTTGTATTCAGTGGCGGTGCACAACGACTATCGCCGCCAGGGCCTGGGCGCCTCGTTGGTGCGGCATGCGGAGCAGGCGTTGACGGCGCTGGGTTGCATGAAGATCAACCTGCAGATCACCAGTGGCAATGACGCGGTGATGGGGTTTTATGAGGCGCTGGGTTATGGCGCGGAGCCGCGGATCAGCATGGGCAAGAAGATCCTGGAAAACATCCCGATGGATAAGGCCTGAACGTCGGTTTTCCAAACACTGAAATCAAAATGTGGGAGCGGGCTTGCTCGCGAATGCGGTGTATCAGTCAATAAATCTGTCGACTGACACTCCGTATTCGCGAGCAAGCCCGCTCCCACAGTTTGGTTTTGCAGTGTTGCTTAGACCTTGACGATCCAGCCCTCAGGCGCTTCGACGTCGCCGGACTGTACGCCAGTCAGCTCTTTGTAGAGCTTCTGGGTGACCGGGCCGACTTCTTTTTCGCTGTAGAACACGTGCAGCTTGTCTTTGTACTCGATGCCGCCGATCGGGGTGATCACGGCGGCGGTGCCGCAGGCGCCGGCTTCCTTGAAGTCCGACAGCTTGTCGATCAGCACGTCGCCTTCAACCACTTCCAGGCCCAGGCGCGATTTTGCCAGCTCGATCAGCGACAGGCGGGTGATGCCTGGCAACACCGACGGCGAGTTCGGGGTGACGAACTTGTTGTCGTGGGTGATCCCGAAGAAGTTGGCCGAGCCGACTTCTTCGATCTTCGAGTGGGTGGCCGGGTCGAGGTAGATGCAGTCGGCGAAGTTGGCTTTTTTCGCCAGGGAACCGGGCATCAGGCTGGCGGCGTAGTTGCCACCGACCTTGGCTGCGCCGGTGCCGTTGGGAGCCGCACGGTCGTAGCCGGAGATCAGGAAGTTGTGCGGGGTCAGGCCGCCCTTGAAGTAGGCGCCGACCGGGATGCAGAAGATCGAGAAGATGAATTCCGGCGCGGTGCGCACGCCGATGTTGTCACCGGTGCCGATCACGAACGGGCGCAGGTACAGCGCGCCGCCGGTGCCGTACGGCGGGATGAACCGCTCGTTGGCGCGGACCACTTCCTTGCAGGCTTCGATGAAGGCGTCGGTCGGCACTTGTGGCATCAGCAGGCGGCCACAGCTGCGCTGCATGCGCGCAGCGTTCTGGTCGGGGCGGAACAGGTTGATCGAACCGTCCTTGCAGCGGTAGGCCTTGAGGCCTTCAAAGCATTGCTGGCCGTAGTGCAGGGCGGTGGAGCCCTCGCTGATGTGCAGCACGTTGTCGTCGGTCAGGGTGCCTTTTTGCCACTCGCCGTCTTTCCAGGTCTGGAGGAAACGCTTGTCGGTCTTGATGTAGTCAAAACCCAGCTTGTCCCAATTGATGCTTTCGTTACCCATGACACCCTCTATCTTTTGTCAACCGCCTGGTCGAAGGCAGGCTTATGGTTTATTTCTGGATGGGCGCAACAATACTTCATTCTTGGCTTGTGTGGGAGCGGGCTTGCTCGCGAATGCGGCGTGTCATTCGATGCATTCGGTGCTGATCCACCGCTTTCGCGAGCAAGCCCGCTCCCACATATGAACTTCGCCATTTTATAGGTGCAATGCATGCCCCAGGGCCCGCAGGGCTGCTTCCTGTACCGCTTCGCCGAGGGTCGGGTGGGCGTGGATGGTGCCCGCCACGTCTTCCAGGCGTGAACCCATTTCCAGGCTCAGGCCGAAGGCCGTGGACAGTTCCGAGACGCCAACGCCTACCGCCTGCCAGCCGACGATCAGGTGATTGTCGCGGCGCGCCACTACCCGCACGAAGCCGGTTTTCGACTCCAGGGTCATGGCCCGGCCATTGGCGGCGAACGGGAAGCTCGACACGATGCAGTCCAGCCCGGCCGCCCTGGCTTCGTCCGGGGTCTTGCCGACCACTACCAGTTCCGGGTCGGTGAAGCACACCGCCGGGATCGCGGCCGGGTTGAATTCGCGGGATTTACCGCTGATCAGTTCGGCGACCATTTCGCCCTGGGCCATGGCCCGGTGGGCGAGCATCGGTTCACCGCTGAGGTCGCCGATGGCCCACACATTGCGCATGCTGGTCTGGCAGCGGCTGTCGATCTTGATCGCCGAGCCGTTCATGTCCAGGTTCAAGGCTTCGAGGTTCCAGCCCTGGGTGTTGGGTTTGCGACCAACGGCAACCAGCACCTGGTCGGTTTCCAGCGACAGCGTCTCGCCGCTGGGGTCGCGCACTTGCAGGGTATTGTTCTCGAAACCGGTGACGCTGTGTTTGAGGAACACCTTCACCCCCAGTTGCTTCAGGGATTCGGCCACCGGTTGGGTCAGTTCGGCGTCGTAGGCCGGCAAAATCCGGTCCTGGGCCTCAACCACGCTGACCTCGGCACCGAGCTTGCGATAGGCAATCCCCAATTCCAGGCCAATGTAGCCGCCGCCCACCACGATCAAGCGTTTCGGGATGCGTTTCGGCGCCAGGGCTTCGGTGGAGGAGATGATCGGCCCGCCAATCGGCAGCATCGGCAGGTTGACACTTTTCGAGCCGGTGGCCAGCAACAGGTGTTCACACTGGATGCGCTGGTCGCCGACATCGACGGTCTTGCCGTCCACGACCTTGGCCCAGCCCTGAATGACCTGGACCTTGTGTTTTTTCAGCAGCGCGGCTACGCCGGTGGTCAGGCGGTCGACGATGCCGTCTTTCCATTCAACGCTTTTGCCGATGTCCAGGGTCGGCACATCGACTTCGATACCCAACGGCGAACCCTGGCTGTGGTGCACGGTTTGCTGGAACTGTTCGGCGACATGGATCAGCGCCTTGGACGGAATGCAGCCGATGTTCAGGCAGGTGCCGCCCAGCGATTGGCCTTCCACCAGGATGGTCGGGATGCCCAGCTGGCCGGCGCGAATCGCTGCCACGTAACCGCCAGGCCCGCCGCCGATGATCAGCAGCGTGGTGTGCAATGTTTGAGACATGGGTTACTCCAGGAACAGGCTGGCGGGTTGTTCGAGCAGGCCACGGATGGCCTGGATGAATTGCGCCGCGTCCATGCCATCGACCACCCGGTGATCGAAGGAGCTGGAGAGGTTCATCATCTTGCGGATCACAATCTGGCCCTTGATCACCATCGGCCGCTCGACAATGCGGTTGACCCCGACGATGGCCACTTCCGGCAGGTTCAGCACCGGGGTGCTGACAATCCCGCCCAACGCACCGAGGCTGGTCAGGGTGATGCTCGAGCCCGACAGCTCATCGCGACTGGCCTTGCCATTGCGCGCCGCATTCGCCAAGCGATTGATTTCTTGCGCCGTGCCCCACAGGTCGCGGGCTTCGGCGTGACGCACCACCGGCACCATCAGGCCGACATCGCTCTGGGTGGCGACACCCACATGCACCGCGCCGAGGCGGGTGATGACCTGGGCTTCGTCGTCATAACGCGCGTTGATCTGCGGATAGTCGCGCAATGCGACGACCATGGCCCGCACCAGGAACGGCAGCAGCGTCAGCTTGCCGCGGGTAGCGCCGTGTTTCTCGTTGAGGTGCACGCGCAACTCATCGAGGGCCGTGACGTCGATCTCTTCCACATAGCTGAAATGCGCGGCGCGCCGGGTGGCGTCCTGCATGCGCTGGGCGATCTTGCGGCGCATGCCGATCACCGGGATTTGCTGCTCGTCGTTGCGTTCGGCGTACGGGTTGGAGGCCCCGGAATTTTTCGCCGGACCCTGGAGCAAGTAAGCGTCCAGATCTTCATGCAGAATCCGGCCGGCCGGGCCGGAGCCCTGGACCAGTCGTAGCTGGATGCCAGCATCCAGCGCATGTTTGCGCACGGCCGGGGAGGCCAGCGGGCGGTCATCGGCCTCGCGGGCCACGGGCGCTTGCGCAGCCGCCACCGCAGGTTTGGCTGCCGGCTTGGGTTCAACCACCGGCGCGGCCCTGGCTTCGACTTTCGGTGCAGGAGCCGGTGCCGGCGCGACCTCTTCAACCACCGCCGACAACGCCGACTCCCTGGTATTGCCCGCGCCTTCCACTTCGATACTGATCAAAACACTGCCCACCGCCATGACTTCCCCCGGCTCGCCGCCGAGGGAAATCACCTTGCCGTGCACCGGCGACGGAATGTCCACCATGGCCTTGTCGGTCATCACGTCCGCCAGCACCTGGTCTTCTACCACCAGGTCGCCGACCTTGACGTGCCATACCGACAATTCAACTTCTGCGATGCCTTCGCCAATGTCCGGCATCTTGATAACGTGCGTGCCCATTCAGACCTCCATAACCCGATGCAAAGCCGCGCCCACACGGGTCGGGCCAGGGAAATACGCCCACTCTTGCGCGTGGGGATACGGGGTATCCCAACCGGTGACGCGCTCGATCGGCGCTTCCAGGTAGTGGAAGCAATGCTCCTGCACCAGCGCCACCAGCTCGGCGCCGAACCCGCAGGTACGGGTGGCTTCGTGAACGATCACGCAGCGACGGGTTTTCTTCACGGAATTGACGATGGTTTCCAGGTCCAGCGGCCACAGGCTGCGCAGGTCGATGACTTCGGCGTCGATGCCGGTTTCTTCGGCGGCGACTTGCGACACATACACCGTGGTGCCGTAGGTGAGGATCGTCACGTCCTTGCCCGGGCGGGCGATGGCGGCCACATCCAGCGGCACGGTGTAGTAACCGTCCGGCACCTGCGCTTGCGGGTGTTTCGACCACGGGGTTACCGGGCGGTCGTGGTGGCCGTCGAACGGGCCGTTATACAGGCGCTTGGGTTCGAGGAAGATCACCGGGTCATCGTTTTCGATGGAGGCGATCAGCAGGCCCTTGGCGTCGTACGGATTGGACGGCATCACCGTGCGCAGGCCGCAGACCTGGGTGAACACCGCTTCAATACTCTGGCTGTGGGTCTGGCCGCCGTAGATGCCGCCGCCGCAGGGCATGCGCATGGTCAGCGGTGCCGTGAACTGGCCGGCCGAGCGGTAACGCAGGCGGGCCGCTTCGGAAATGATCTGGTCGGTGGCGGGGTACACGTAGTCGGCGAACTGAATCTCGGCCACCGGCCGCAGGCCATAGGCGCCCATGCCGACCGCCACGCCGACGATCCCGCTTTCGGAGATCGGTGCGTCGAACACCCGCGAGGTGCCGTACTTGTTCTGCAAGCCTTCGGTGCAACGGAACACGCCGCCGAAGTAACCGACGTCCTGGCCGAACACCACCACATTGTCGTCTCGCTCAAGCATCACATCCATGGCCGAGCGCAAGGCCTGGATCATGGTCATGGTCGTGGTGGTCATGGCGGTTTCCAGCTCGATATTGTTGTTGTGATCGTTCATGTCAGATCCCCAACTCTTGACGCTGGCGCTTCAAGTGCTCCGGCATCTCTTTATAAACGTCTTCGAACATGGTCGCGGCGCTTGGAATCTGGCCACCGGCCAGGGTGCCGTACTGTTCGGCTTCTTTCTGGGCCTTGAGCACTTCGGCTTCAAGTTCGGCACTGACCGCCGCGTGTTCCTCTTCGGACCACTGACCAATCTTGATCAGGTGCTGCTTGAGGCGGGCGATCGGGTCGCCCAGCGGGAAGTGGCTCCAGTCGTCGGCGGGACGGTATTTGGACGGGTCATCGGAGGTGGAGTGCGGGCCGGCACGGTAGGTCACCCATTCGATCAGGGTCGGGCCCAGGTTGCGGCGGGCACGTTCGGCGGCCCAGGCGGAGGCGGCGTACACCGCGACAAAGTCGTTGCCGTCCACCCGCAGGGAGGCGATGCCGCAACCCACGCCGCGTCCGGCAAAGGTCGTGGCTTCACCGCCGGCAATGGCCTGGAAGGTGGAGATCGCCCACTGGTTGTTCACTACGTTAAGAATCACGGGTGCCCGGTACACGTGGGCGAAGGTGAGGGCGGTGTGGAAGTCGGACTCAGCGGTGGCGCCGTCGCCGATCCAGGCCGAGGCAATCTTGGTATCCCCCTTGATGGCCGAGGCCATGCCCCAGCCCACGCCTTGTACGAATTGGGTGGCGAGGTTGCCGGAAATCGTGAAAAAGCCGGCATCTTTTACCGAGTACATGATCGGCAACTGGCGGCCCTTGAGCGGGTCGCGCTCGTTGGACAGCAGTTGGCAGATCAGGTCTACCAGCGGCACTTCCCGGGCCATCAGGATGCTTTGCTGGCGATAGGTGGGGAAGCACATGTCGTCGATGTTCAAGGCCAGGGCCTGGGCGCTGCCGATGGCTTCTTCGCCGAGGCTTTGCATGTAGAACGACATCTTCTTCTGACGCTGGGCGACCACCATGCGGTTGTCGAAGATCCGCGTCTTGAGCATGGCGCGCATGCCCTTGCGCAGAATCTCGACTGGCACGCCTTCAGCCCATGGGCCGAGGGCCTGGCCTTGATCGTCGAGCACGCGAATCAGGCCCTTGGCCAGGTCGGCGGTGTCGGCGGGTTCTACGTCGATTGGGGGTTTGCGCACCAGGCCAGCGTCAGTCAGGCGCAGGTAGGTAAAGTCGGTCTTGCAGCCTGGGCGGCCCGAGGGTTCGGGAACGTGCAGGCGCAGTGGTTCGTACTGCTGAGTCATGGCTTTCTACGCTCTATCTTGTGAATTTCTTGTAGTGGGCGCGGTAGCTGACAGTCCTTCTTCGGGTAGAAGAAATCTTGTCCTACAACAATCATAGGCTCGGCTCAGGAGAATATTTATCTCTGTTTCATTGCGTTGGAGATCATTTGGGGATAAAAAAACTGCATAAACATAATAAACAGGTGGTTTTGTCTCATGCGCAAACTGGACCGTATCGATATCGGCATTCTGAACGCCCTTCAGGAGAACGCCCGCATCACCAACGCCGACCTGGCCCGCTCGGTCAACCTATCGCCCACGCCGTGTTTCAACCGGGTCAAGGCCATGGAAGAACTGGGGCTGATTCGCGACCAAGTGACGCTGCTGGACGCCGACCTGCTGGGGCTGCACGTCAATGTGTTCATCCACGTCAGCCTGGAAAAGCAGAACGAATTGGCATTGCAGCAATTCGAAGGGGCGATTTCGGATCGCCCCGAAGTGATGGAGTGCTACCTGATGGCCGGCGACCCCGATTATCTGATTCGGGTGCTGGTGCCGACCATCCAGTCCCTGGAGCGTTTCATGATGGACTTCCTGACCAAAGTCCCGGGTGTCGCCAACATCCGCTCCAGCTTTGCCCTCAAGCAAGTGCGCTACAAGACCGCACTGCCGCTACCGGCTAACGGCATCAACCTCGGCTAACGAACGACACAAAACAAATGTGGGAGCGGGCTTGCTCGCGAATGGGGAGTGTCAGTCACCGAAAATATAGACTGATACACCGCATTCGCGAGCAAGCCCGCTCCCACATTTTGTAGTGCATTTCAAAGCTGGTTGAGGGGAATCTTCAAATAAATCACCCCATTTCCTTCCGCCGGCGGCATCACCCCGGCCCGCACATTCACCTGAATCGCCGGCAACAACAGCGTCGGCATGCCCAACCCGGCATCCCGCGTGGTGCGCATCTCGACAAACGCCGCCTCATCCACCCCGTCATGCACATGAATATTCCCCGCCCGCTGTTCAGCCACCGTGGTCAGGCACTTGGCTGCGCGTCCTTCGGGCGGATAGTCATGGCACACATAAAGGCGGGTTTCAGGCGCGAAGGCCAACAACTTGCGCATCGACCCATACAGCTGGCGCGCATCCCCACCAGGGAAATCGCAGCGCGCCGTGCCCACGTCCGGCATGAACAGCGTGTCGCCCACCAGAATCAACTGGTCATCAATCAGGTAAGCCATATCCGCCGGCGTATGCCCCGGCACATGCAGCGCCTGGGCCTTCAGGTTGCCGATGTGAAACACCTCATCCGGCGCAAACAGATGGTCGAACTGCGACCCATCCACCCGAAACTCCGGCTCCAGGTTGAACAGGTTCTTGAACACTCCCTGCACCTTGCTGATGGACTGGCCAATCGCGATCTTGCCCCCCAGCTGGCGACGCAAATAAGGCGCAGCCGACAGATGATCCGCATGGGCGTGGGTTTCCAGCAACCACTGCACCTGCAAGCCATGCTCGCGCACAAACGCGATCACCTTGTCCGCCTGGCCGGTGCCGGTGCGTCCGGAGGCCGGGTCGTAGTTGAGCACCGAATCAACGATGGCGCATGGGCCACCGTCCGTTTCATAGACGACGTAGGTGTAGGTCGACGACGCCTCGTCCAGAAAGGATTGAATCAACGCTGACATGACGGGTTTCCCAGATAGCTAATGGCGACTTACATTCAGTTAGGTTTCCACATAACCTTGTGAGCTTAAGTGAATTAAAGGACCCGAGGCAAAGGATGGCATCGTGGTGGCAAACAGCTAGGGCGTGGTGCCATACGGCAACGACCCTTGCGTGCATTAACTGAAAAAGGCCATAGACCATGAACGACCAACACTGGGGACCTACCATCAGTGGCGATATCGTTGTCATCGGTGGCGGCTCGGCAGGCATCGGCCTGCTGGCCAGCCTGCTCAAGCGCGACCCGCACCTGAACATCATCCTGATCGAGCCCAGCGACCACCACTACTACCAGCCGGCCTGGACCCTGGTGGGCGGTGGGGCTTATGACGTTACCAGGACCGTGCGCCCCATGGCCGACGTGCTGCCCAACGGCGTCACCTGGATCCAGGCCGCGGTCAGCGAATTACTGCCCGACGAGCAAACCCTGGTGCTCGACAGCGGCCAGCGCGTCAGTTGGAAGAACCTCATCGTGTGCCCGGGCCTGCGCCTGGCCTGGGAGAAGATCGAAGGCCTGCAAGAGACCCTCGGCCGGCATGGCGTAACGTCCAACTACAGCTATGAGCACGCCGCCTACACCTGGCAACTGGTGCAGCAACTCAAAAATGGCAAGGCGATCTTTACCCAACCGGCCATGCCGATCAAATGTGCCGGCGCTCCGCAAAAAGCCATGTACCTGTCGTGCGATCACTGGCTCCGCCAGGGTGACCTGAAAAACATCAAGGTCGAATTCAACCTGGCCGGCGCTGCCTTGTTCGGCGTGCCGACCTTCGTGCCGCCGCTGATGAAGTACGTTGAAAAGTACTCGGTGCAACTGGCATTCAACTCCAACCTGGTCAAGGTCGACGGCCCCGCGCGCAAGGCCTGGTTCGAAATCAAGGACGCCGAAGGCAATGTGCGCGTCGAAGAGAAAACCTTCGACCTGCTGCACGTCGTTCCGCCACAGGTCTCGCCGGACTTCATTCGCCACAGCCCCCTGGCCGATGCCGCCGGCTGGTGCGAAGTGAATCCCCAGAGCCTGCAACACCTGCGCTACCCGCACATCTTCGGCCTGGGCGATGTGTGTTCCACCACCAACGCCAAGACCGCCGCGGCGGTGCGCAAGCAAATCGTGGTGGTGGCGGAAAACCTGCTGGCCCTGCGCAGACAGGCACCGTTGCCCCTCAAGTACGACGGCTATGGCTCCTGCCCGCTGACCGTGGAGAAGGGCAAGGTGGTGCTGGCCGAGTTCGGCTATGGCGGCAAGTTGCTGCCGACCTTTCCCCTCGACCCGACTGTGGCGCGGCGTTCGGCGTGGTTCCTCAAGGCGAGTTTCCTGCCGTGGTTCTACTGGAACGGCATGCTCAAGGGCCGCGAGTGGCTGACCCGTCTGGCCAAGGTGGATTGAGGCAACCCTATGCTGCTGGCAAGTTTTCTGGGCGTGTTGATGGGGTTGGTCATGGGCTTGACCGGTGCCGGAGGCGGCATTCTTGGTGTCCCGGCCCTGGTATTGGGGCTGGGGTTGACCATGACCCAGGCCGCGCCCGTGTCGTTGTTCGCGGTGGGCGCGGCCGCTGCCGTGGGGGCTGTCGACGGTTTGCGCCATGGCCTGGTGCGTTACCGCGCGGCGCTGCTGATTGCGCTGCTTGGCGCGCTATTTTCGCCGCTGGGGGTTTTCTTCGCCCACCAGATGTCGGAGAAAGTCCTGATGGGCCTGTTCAGTGCGCTGATGGTGCTGGTGGCCTGGCGCATGCTGCAACGGGAGAAGCTTGAGGCCGGGCCGAGCGACCACGGCACCGCGTCCTGGGGCCAGAAGAACTGCATGCTCGATCAACAGACCGGGCGCTTTTCCTGGACCGCCAAATGCACCGCCACCCTGGCGGCCCTCGGCGCAGTGACCGGTGCGGTATCGGGCTTGCTCGGTGTGGGCGGCGGTTTCCTGATCGTACCGGCCTTCAAGCAACTGACCGATGTGCAGATGCGCGGCATCGTCGCCACCTCGCTGATGGTGATCAGCCTGATCTCGTTGATCGGCGTGATCGGCGCGTTTCATGCCGGGGTCAGTATCGAGCCGATGGGCTGGGTGTTTATCGGTTCGAGCATTGTCGGCATGTTGGCGGGGCGGCGCCTGTGCTCGGTGATCAAGGCGCGCACCTTGCAGGTGGGTTTTGCCACCCTGTGTGTGCTGGTGGCGGCGGGCATGCTGTTTCGGGCCCTCATTCAGGTGCCTTGAAATGCGGTCAGCATCCCGCCCCTACGGGTATCAGCGCCGCAGGTAGGCACCAAAGTCGATGTCCCCGGCGCTGAGAATCGCCTGCACCCGATTGTGCACGTTCAACTTGCGCAGGATTGCCGAGACATGGGCCTTCACCGTGGTCTCGGCAATCTCCAGGCTATAGGCGATCTGCTTGTTCGAGTCACCCTTGGTCATCCGCTCCAGCACCAGCAATTGCTTGCGGGTCAGGGCCTGCAGCAGCTCCGGCGCAAGCCCCAGGCAATCATTCATGCGCCGTTGCCCGCCGATTTTCTGGCTGCGAATAATCTCCGGCGGCAAATACACATTGCCGTTGAGAATCTGTTGGATTGCCTCGGTCATCTGCAGCCTGGGCGAGGACTTGGTGATAAACCCCACCGCGCCATAGGTGATGGCTTGCAGCACGACCTGCTTGTCCTGCTCGGCGGACACGATCACCACCGGAATCGTCGGCGACTCGTTGCGCAGGTTGATCAGGCCATTGAGGCCGTGCATGCCCGGCATGTTCAGGTCCAGCAGGATCAGATCCAGATCGTCGTGCTCCTGGCTCATGGTCAGGGCGCTGTCCAGGTCGCCGGTTTCCATCACTTCGCTGCCCGGGAACCCGTCGCTGATGACGTTGTGGATCGCCTCGCGAAACAGTGGGTGATCGTCGGCTATCAGAATTTTGTACATGGACGTTCGCCTTATTATTTTTGCTTATTCAAGCAGGTCCGATCCATAGGGTCATGCGCCCATTACATGCCAGTCTCGATGCCTTGGGAATGCGACGATAGAGAGGGGAATCAGTACCAAAGTAGTAGATCGTGCCGTACGTCGCGGTTTCAGCGCCACCCATTGGTCTGATTGCATTCAGTGTCGGATGGGTTAGTGTGGAGCGCATCTTCCAGAATAATAAAAACAGGCTTACCAATGAGCCCGAACCTGAGTCTCCTGCGTAAATTCGTTTCCCCTGAAATCATCTTTGGCGCCGGCTGCCGGCACAACGTAGGCAACTACGCCAAGACCTTTGGCGCGCGCAAGGTGTTGGTGGTGAGTGATCCCGGCGTGGTTGCTGTCGGCTGGGTGGCCGATGTCGAGGCCAGCCTGCAAGCGATCGGCATCGACTACTGCCTGTACACCGCCGTTTCGCCCAACCCCCGGGTTGAAGAGGTGATGCTCGGCGCCGAGGTCTACCGTGAAAACCATTGCGACGTGATCGTCGCCGTCGGTGGCGGCAGCCCGATGGACTGCGGCAAGGCCATCGGCATCGTGGTCGCCCATGGCTGCAGCATCCTCGACTTCGAAGGCGTCGACACCATCCGCGTGCCGAGCCCGCCGCTGATCCTGATCCCGACCACTGCAGGCTCCTCGGCGGATGTCTCGCAGTTCGTGATCATTTCCAACCAGCAGGAGCGCATGAAGTTCTCCATCGTCAGCAAGGCGGTGGTGCCCGATGTTTCACTGATCGACCCGGAAACCACGGCGAGCATGGACCCGTTTCTCTCGGCCTGTACCGGCATCGATGCGCTGGTGCATGCCATCGAAGCCTTCGTGTCCACCGGCCACGGCCCGCTGACCGATCCCCACGCGCTGGAAGCCATGCGCCTGATCAATGGCAACCTGGTGCAGATGATCGCCAACCCCGGCGACATCGCCCTGCGAGAGAAAATCATGCTGGGCAGCATGCAGGCCGGGCTGGCGTTTTCCAACGCGATCCTCGGCGCGGTGCATGCCATGTCCCACAGCCTTGGCGGCTTTCTCGACCTGCCCCATGGCCTGTGCAACGCGGTGCTGGTGGAACATGTGGTGGCGTTCAACTACAGCGCGGCACCGGAGCGTTTCAAGGTGATTGCCGAGACCTTCGGCATTGATTGCCGGGGCCTCAACCACCGGCAAATCTGCGGCCGGCTGGTGGACCATTTGATCGCGTTGAAGCATGCGATCGGCTTCCATGAAACCCTCGGCCTGCATGGAATTCGAGTGGCGGACATTCCCTTTCTGTCGCAGCACGCCATGCACGACCCGTGCATCCTTACCAACCCGCGTGAATCCAGCCAGCGTGACGTCGAGGTCGTCTATGGCGAAGCTCTCTGACGATCAGCAACGGGCACTCGCGGGGCTCCTGGGGCTGGGCAACCACTCGGCGCGCAAGAGTCATTACCCCGAACTGACCGCGCGCCTCGACGAGCTGGAAGCCGAGCGCAATCGCTACATCCGCCTCAACGACGAATTGGAACAGCGGGTCGCGGCGCGTACCGACGAGTTGCTGGAAGCCAACCGCAACCTGCAACAGCAAATCGCCCAGCGCGAGAAGATCGAGCAGGACTTGCGCGATGCTCGGGATGCCGCCCAGGCCGCCAACCGCAGCAAGGACAAATACCTTGCCGCCGCCAGTCATGACCTGCTGCAACCCCTCAACGCCGCACGCTTGCTGATTTCCACCCTGCGCGAGCGCAACTTGCCCAGCGTCGAACACGTGTTGGTGGAGCGCACCCATCAGGCCCTGGAAGGCGCCGAGGATTTGCTCACCGACTTGCTGGACATTTCCCGACTCGATCAAGCGGCGGTCAAGCCGGACATCGCCCTGTACCGTCTCGACGAACTGTTCGCACCGCTGGTCTCGGAATTCCAGTCGGTGGCCGCGGCGTCCGGGCTGAACCTGCGGGCGCGTACAGGCCATTACGCAATCAACACCGACCTGCGGCTGGTGACGCGGATCCTGCGCAATTTCCTCAGCAACGCCTGCCGCTACACGAGCGCGGGCTCCATCCTGTTGGGCGCCCGCCGCCGGGGTGAGCGGTTGCGCCTGGAGGTGTGGGACACCGGGCGCGGAATTGCGGCGGACCGTCTGGACGCCATCTTCCTGGAGTTCAATCAACTGGACGTGGGCCGCGCCGCCGACCGCAAGGGCGTGGGACTGGGGTTGGCGATTGTCGAGCGTATCGCCGAGGTCCTCGGTTATCCGGTGGCGGTGCGTTCGTGGCCGGGGCGCGGTTCGATGTTCAGCATCGAAGTCCCCATCAGCGAGGACATGCCGCTGCCCATCAGTGTGGTGGCCGCGCAACCGAGCACCGGCAACCCGCTGCCGGGGAGGCGGCTGCTGGTGCTGGATAACGAAGTCGGCATCCTCGACAGCATGAGCGCGCTGCTTGGGCAGTGGGGCTGCGAGGTGGTCACTGCGACCGACCAGGCCGGCGCACTGGTTGCGTTGCAGGGCAGGGCACCGGAGCTGATTCTCGCGGACTATCACCTGGACCATGGCGTGGTGGGCTGTGAGGTCGTGCACCAGTTGCGCGAGCATTTTGGCTGCAGGATTCCGGCAGTGATTATCACCGCCGACCGCACCGACCAATGCCGCCGTGCATTGCAGCGCCTGGACGTGCCATTGCTGAATAAGCCGGTCAAGCCCGGCAAGTTGCGGGCGGTGTTGACCCAGTTATTGGCCTAGCCACTTGATACCCGTCAACACCGGGCGTGACGCTTTGCCTCATGCTGTGGGCCAGATTTCACGGCCGACGGAGAACCCCATGAGTGCCCCCGCAACAACAGCTGCTTCATTCAAGTTGCCCCTGGGCCTGGTGGTCGGCGTACTGGTGATGGTCGGCGTGCTGCTGTTGCCGCTGCCGGCCGACTTGCCGGTGGCCGGGCACCGGATGCTGGCGATCCTCGCGTTTGCGGTGGTGGTATGGATCACCGAAGCGGTCTCCTACGAGGCCAGCGCGATCATGATCACCTCATTGATGGCTTTTTTGCTCGGCACTGCGCCGTCGCTGCAAGACCCCACGCACCTGATCGGTTCCAGCCCGGCCATCAGCATGGCGTTGACGGGGTTTTCCAACCCGGCGCTGGCGCTGGTGGCCGGCGCGCTGTTTATCGCCGCAGCCATGACCCATACCGGGCTGGACCGGCGCATCGCGTTGGTCACCCTGACCCGCGTGGGTACCAGCACCCGGGGCATTCTCGTCGGGGCAGTTGCCGTGACCATCCTCTTGAGCCTGGTGGTGCCCAGCGCCACGGCCCGCAGTGCGTGTGTGGTGCCGATCATGATGGGGGTGATTGCCGCGTTCGGCGTGGACAAGCGTTCGAATATTGCGGCCGGGATCATGATCGTCGTGGCCCAGGGTACGAGCATCTGGAACGTCGGTATCCAGACGGCGGCGGCGCAGAACCTGCTGACGGTTGGCTTTATGGACAAGATGCTGGGGCAGCGGGTGTCGTGGATCGACTGGTTGATCGCCGGGGCGCCGTGGGCGCTGATCATGTCGGCGGTGTTGTTGTTTTTGGTGTTGAAGCTGCTGCCGCCGGAGAGTGACAGCATTCCCGGAGGCAAGGAGGCGGTGGCGCAATCGCTGGTGGACATCGGGCCGATGACGGGGCCGCAGAAGCGCTTGCTGACGGTGTCGGTGCTGCTGTTGCTGGCGTGGGCGACTGAGGGGCGGTTGCACAGCTTTGATACGACCTCGACGACGTATGCCGGGCTGGTGTTCTTGCTGATGCCGGGGATCGGGGTGATGACCTGGAAGGATGTGCAGTCGCGGATTCCGTGGGGCACGGTGATTGTGTTTGGGGTTGGCATCAGCCTGGGGACGGCGTTGCTGACCACCCAGGCGGGGCAGTGGCTGGGGTCGCAGGTGGTGGCGCATACCGGGTTGGACCAGGTGGGGCCGCTGGGGGTGTTTGCGATTCTGGGGGCGTTTTTGATCGTGATTCATTTGGGGTTTGCCAGTGCCACGGCGTTGACCTCGGCGTTGTTGCCGATCTTGATTGCGGTGTTGCAGACGTTGCCCGGGGAGTTCAGTCGGCTGGGGATGACGATGTTGCTGGGGTTTGTGATGAGCTACGGGTTTATCCTGCCCATCAATGCGCCGCAGAATATGGTGTGTTTGGGGACCGGCACGTTTACCGCGCGGCAGTTTGCCAAGGTCGGGATTTTGGTGACGTTGATTGGGTATGGGTTGATGTTGGTGTTTGCGGCTACGTATTGGAGTTGGTTGGGGTGGATTTGAGGTGGGGGGCATATCCGTTATTTCGGTAACGGCCGCTTATGGTTCCGCTCTTACAGCGGCCCGCTTCGCACTGCCTGCGTTCGGCCTCGGGCTCATTGGGGCAGTCAGATCAAGGTCAAAAGCAAAAGCACAGCGGCCTACCGGCCGGCTTGAGTGTTAAAAACAGAGGCAAGATCCAGGGCGAAAGCAGAGCTGCTTTTCTGTGGGAGCGGGCTTGCTCGCGAAGAACCTGAGAGCGCCGCGTTCATTCAGGATGCCCGCGTCATCGTTAACGACCTTCGCGAGCAAGCCCGCTCCCACATTTGACCGTGCCCGCTTTAGCTGTTGATTTACAACACTCAAGCCGGCCGGGAGGCCGCTGTGCTCTTGCTTTTGATTTTGATCTTGATCTTAGGCGCCCCGTTAAACCACGCTGGCCGGAGTGCGGGCACACCGAGCATTAGCGAGGTGCCGAGTGGTGGGGCAAGAGCGTTTTGCTTACTTTTGCGCTGTTAAGAAGTGAGCCGCTGTAAGAGCGGAACCATAAGCAGCCGTTACCGCAGCAACGGATATGCACCCCAACCGCCCAAATCCCTCCCAAGATGGCAAGTTGAACTCCACTCAGGTTTACTACTCCCTGAGTAACCGTTCCACCGGCCCCAAACGCCGGTCATCAAGGCCACCGAATGGACAAATACACCCCCCACACCTGGCAGCCCCACGAGCGCCCGAGCCTGCCGGGCTCGCCGTCGACGCCGCTGCATTCCACCCGCAAGCGCTGGGCCTACGCCCTCGTCGGCGTACTCGTGGCAATCACCGGTGGCCTCGGCAACTCGCTGGTGATCGCCAACCTTGTGTACCTCCAGGGCGCCCTGGGCGCGACGACGGCCGAGATGGCCTGGCTCCCCGCCGCCTACGTCATGACCAACGTCTCCATGAACCTGCTGCTGGTAAAATTCCGCCAGCAATTCGGCCTGCGTGCGTTCACCGAAGTGTTCCTGGTGCTCTACGCCCTGGTCACCTTCGGCCACCTGTTCGTCAACGACCTCAGCTCGGCCATCGCCGTACGCGCGGCCCACGGCATGGTCGGCGCCGCCCTCAGTTCCCTGGGCCTTTACTACATGATCCAGGCCTTTCCCGCAAAGTGGCGGATGAAAGCCCTGGTGCTCGGCCTGGGCACCGCGCAATTGGCGTTGCCCCTGGCCCGACTGTTCTCCGAAGACCTGCTGCAAATCGCTGAATGGCGCGGCCTGTACCTGTTCGAACTGGGCATGGCGCTGACCTGCCTGGGCTGTGTGTTCCTGCTCAAGCTGCCACCGGGCGACCGCTTCAAGACCTTCGAAAAACTCGACTTCCTGACCTTCGCCATCCTCGCCACCGGCGTTGCCTTGCTCTGCGCGGTGCTGTCCCTGGGCCGTATCGACTGGTGGCTGGAAGCGCCGTGGATCGGTATCGCCTCGGCCTGCTCGCTGGTGCTGATCATGGCCGGCCTGGCCATCGAACATAACCGCTCCAACCCGTTGCTGATGACCCGTTGGCTGGGCAGCGGGGCGATGATTCGCCTGGCGTTGGCGGTGGTGCTGATTCGCATGGTGCTCTCGGAGCAGTCCACCGGCGCCGTGGGCTTCATGCAGATGCTGAACATGAGCAACGAGCAGATGCGCACGCTGTATTGGGTGATGCTGGCGGGGGCGATTGCCGGCCTGGCCGTGAGCGCGCTGACCATCAACCCCGCGCATTTGCTGATGCCGCTGATCATCTCCCTGGCCTTCATGGCCGTGGGCTCGGTGATGGACAGTTTCTCCAGCAACCTCACGCGTCCGCAAAACATGTACATCAGCCAGTTCCTGCTAGGCTTTGGCGGCACGTTCTTCCTCGGGCCGACCATGGTCCTGGGCACGAAGAACGTACTGACCAACCCCAGGAACCTGGTGAGCTTCTCGGTGCTGTTCGGGATTTGCCAGAACCTCGGCGGCCTGATCGGCGCGGCATTGCTCGGTACGTTCCAGATCGTGCGGGAAAAATTCCATTCCAGCATGATCGTCGAACACCTGACCTTGCTCGACCCGCGTGTGGCGGCGCGTGTTGCCAGCGGCGGCTCGGCCTATGGCGGGGTGATCGCCGACCCCGAGTTGCGCAACCTCATGGGCATTCGCAGCCTGGCCACGGCCGCCACCCGCGAGGCGAATGTGATGGCCTACAACGATGTGTTCATGCTGATCGCGATCATCGCCATACTCACCATGATCTGGATCTTTATCCGCAGCCTCTGGCTGATGAGTACCACTAAAGCTGCCGCCAGTGCAGCGCCTCCCGTTCAACCCAGCGGCGCACTTTCTTCATGACCGAACCGACGACGACCACCACCAACGCCATCGCTTCCACGCCGGAAGGCACCGCGCCGCCGAGCATGCCGGCCACCGAACCGCGCTCCTTGCGGGTGCGCATCATCTCTTCCATGGGCTTTGCCGCGATTGCGATTATCGGCGTGCTGATCGTGCTCTACGCCTGGCAGTTGCCGCCCTTCAGCAGCGCCGTGGAAACCACCGAAAACGCCCTGGTGCGCGGCCAGGTGACGATCATCGGGCCGCAGCTCAGCGGCTATGTGTATGAAGTGCCGGTGACGGACTTCCAGTACGTCAAGGCCGGGGATTTGCTGGTGCGCCTCGATGACCGTATCTACAAGCAGCGCCTTGATCAGGCCCAGGCGCAATTGGCGGTGCAGCAGGCGTCCCTGGCCAATGTGGTGCAGCAACGCAACAGCGCCGAGGCGACCATCAAGCTGCGTCAGGCGGCCTTGATGGACAGCCAGGCCCAGGCCCGCAAAAGCACCGCGGATTTGCGCCGCAATGAGGAGTTGATCAGCGATGGGTCGGTGTCCAAACGCGAGCTGGACGTGACCCGCGCCGCCAATGCGCAAACCATTGCGGCCGTGGCCCAGGCCCAGGCCAACCTGGAAATCGCCCGGCAGGATTTGCAGACAGTGATCGTCAATCGCGGTTCGCTGGAGGCGGCGGTGGCCAGTGCCGATGCGGCAGTGGAGCTGGCGCGTATCGACCTGTCGAACACCCGGATCATCGCCCCGCGTGACGGGCAACTGGGCCAGATTGGCGTGCGCCTCGGGGCCTACGTCAACAGCGGCGCGCAGTTGATGGCGCTGGTGCCGAACCAGCTGTGGGTGATCGCCAACATGAAAGAAACCCAGATGGACAACGTGCAGGTTGGCCAGCCGGTGACCTTTACCGTGGATGCCCTGGACCACCGCAAGTTTCACGGCACGGTGCAGCGCATTTCCCCGGCGACCGGGTCGGAGTTCAGCCTGTTGCAGGCGGACAATGCTACCGGCAACTTCGTCAAGATCGCCCAGCGGGTGCCGGTGCGGATTACCGTGGATCCGGGGCAGGAGCAGAGTGAACGGCTGCGACCGGGGTTATCGGTGGTGGTGAGTATCGACACGGCGGGGCGCCTGAAAAACACCCCTCCCTAAGACACAATGGAGATCAAAAATGTGGGAGCGGGCTTGCTCGCGAATGCGGAGTGTCAGTCGCAGATGTGTTGACTGATCCACCGCATTCGCGAGCAAGCCCGCTCCCACATGGGTTTTGTGTTGTTAGAGGGTTTTGTATTGCAGGCTGAAACTGAGTTCTGCCGACTGGCCTTGTTCCAACAGCTTCAATCCCGGCCTACCCGGCAGGTGATGGGCATTCACCGGATGACTCACCGGCTCGAAGCAGAAAAAATCCAGCCCCGGCGGGCAATACAGCAGGTAATAGTCGCTGCCGGTGGCCTGGCATTCCAGGGTGTAACCCAGGTCTGGCTGCTGGATGACGCAGCGCCCGTCCCACTGGCAAAAACCGTTGTCCACCAGTGTCTCGGGCAACGATTCTGGGTGTTGAAAATCCCACTCGGCGGGTACGGCAGCCAGCCCTGTCGGCAATTTCGCCGCATCACTCATCCATACCTGCGAAGCCTTTGCCTGCAATTGCGTGCCCGGCCTGCGGGGCAGATACGGATGCAATCCCAGCCCATGCCACGTCGCCGTTTCCGCCAGGTGCGTGACGCGCAAGGTGATGCTCAACTTGCCGCCCTTCAACTGAACCCGCTGCTCGGCGCGATACGCAAAGGGTGTGCTGCTGTCCAGTTGCAACACCACTTCGTCTGACGTCTGGCTGACCACCTGCCACACCTGTTGCCAGGCACTGCCATGAATTGGCAGCGGGTCCAGCGGGCTGTTGGGCTCAAGTCCCAACCACCCTGATGGGTTATCAAAGCCACCTTCGGCAACCCGGTTCGACCAGGGCGCCAGCGGGAAGCACGCAAGCTTCCCCGGCAGGCCGCTGGCCAGCGACTGTTGATCGGTGTGGCGTAGCAACGGCTGGCCGCTGCTGCGTACTGTCCAGTTGACGATACTCCCGCCCAACGCTGGCGCCAGCGTCAGGTGGGTCAGGTTGTCTTCGAGTTCAAGCATCATGAGTGTCAGCAGACCTATTGAATGATGAATGCTTGTGTGGCGAGGGAGCTTGCTCCCGACGGGCTGCGGAGCGGCCCCAAAAAAGCGGGAGCGCTTCGCACTCCAGCGGGAGCAAGCTCCCTCGCCACAGAAAGCTCCCTTGCCACAGCAGCTCCCTCTCCACAATAGCTCCCTCGCTACACGCAGTGTGGGGCTTATAACACCAACCCCGGCAACCACAACGACAACGCCGGAATGTAGGTCACGGCCATCAGCACCAAAAACAGCACGCCATAAAACGGCAGCAACGCCTTCACGGTCTTCTCGATGCTGACTTTGCCCACCGCCGCCCCCACAAACAACACCGCACCCACCGGCGGGGTGATCAGGCCGATCCCCAGGTTCACCAGCATGATCATGCCGAAGTGCACCGGGTCGACGCCAATCCCCAGGATCACCGGCAGCAAAATCGGCGTGAGGATCAAAATCAGCGGCGCCATGTCCATCACCGTGCCCAGCAACAGCAGCATGGCGTTGATGCACATCAGGATCACGTAGCGGTTGTCCGACAGGGTCAGGAACATCGTGGTGATCTTCGCCGGGATCTGCATCAGGGTCATGATGTAGCCGAAGCTGGCGGCGAACGCGATCAGGATCATCACGATGGAGATCGTGCGCACCGTGCGGTGCATCAGCTTGGGCAGCTCGCTCCATTTGTAGTCGCGGTAGATGAACATGGTCACGAAGAACGCCCACAACACCGCAATCGCCGCCGACTCGGTGGCGGTGAAGATGCCCGACAGAATCCCGCCAAGAATGATCACCATGGCCATCAGGCCCCACAATGCGTCGGCGCAGATTTTCAGTGCCTGTTTCAGGGGGATCACTTCGCCTTTGGGGTAGTTGCGCTTTTTCGCGAAGATCAGGCACAGCACCATCAGGCAGGCGCTCATCAGCAGGCCCGGGACCACGCCGGCCATGAACAGCGAGGCGATGGACACGGTGCCGCCCGCCGCCAGGGAGTAGAGCACCGAGTTGTGGCTCGGAGGCGTCAGCAAGGCTTGTACCGAGCCGCTCACGGTGACGGCGGTGGCGAATTCACGGGGATAGCCCTGGCGTTCCATTTCCGGAATCAGCACCGAACCGACAGACGCCGTATCGGCCACCGACGAGCCGGAGATCGCGCCAAAAAACGTCGAGGCCATGATGTTCACCAGGGACAGGCCTCCGCGCACAAACCCCACCAGCACCCCGGCAAACGCCACCAGCCGGCGCGACATGCCGCCCTCGGCCATGATCGCCCCGGCCAGCACGAAGAACGGAATCGCCATCAGCGAAAACTTGTTCACCCCGCCGGCCACCTGAATCATCAGGGCCTGGAACGGAATGTCGATCCACCACGCGCCGATCAGCGCAGAAAGCCCCAGGGCGTAGGCCACCGGCATGCCAATCAGGATCAGGGCGATAAAGCTGCCCAACAGAATCAATGCGTCCATTCAGGCAGCCCCTTCACTTTCTTCAACCAGGTCGAAGCGCACGACCCGACGGTTGCTCTGGTCACCCAGCAGGAGTTTTTCCAGCACAAAAACCAGGGTCAGCAAGCCACCGATCGGGATCGGCATATAGGTGATGCCCACCCGCAAGGTCGGCATGGCGCTCATGAACTGGTTCCAGGTCGACAGGCACAATTTGCTGCCCCAGATCGTCATGAACAGGCAGATGGTTGCCATCAGCAATTGCGAGACGATGCCGACGATTCGGCGTTGGCCGGGCGGCAGGCGGTCGGTGACCATGGCCACCGACATGTGCGCCCCGGCGCGGTAGCTGGCGGCGGCGCCGACAAAGGTGAACACCAGCATCAGCAGGATGGCGGTGGGCTCCGGCCAGCTGGAGCCGGTGCCGAGCACGTAGCGGGCGAAGATGCCCCAGGGAATGATCAGCGCGACGCCGAGAACGGCGAGGCCGGCGATCCAGATGCAGCTCATGTAAATGCGGTCGTTGATGCGCAGCAGTAAATTCTTCATGGCGTTCACCGTAACCGGGCGCGTCGATGCCGACCGCGCCGGGCCTTATCTATGAGAGGAAAAAGGGTTACTCGACGGCTTCGATGCGCTTGATCAGGTCGGCGTAGGGCGCGCCGTACTTGTCGCGAATCGAAGCGGTGGCCTCATAGAACGGTTTTTTGTCGATGTCGATGAACTCGACGCCAGCAGCCTTGAGCTTGGCTTCACTGCTGGCAGACTTGGCGTCCCACAGCTCGCGCTCCTGGATCTGCGCGGCTTTGGCGGTGTTCTTCACCAGCACCTGTTGCTCGGGGGTGAGCTTGTTCCAGGTGATTTTCGACATCACGATGGGCTCGGGCAGAATCAGGTGGCCGGTCAGGCTGTAGAACTTGGCGTTCTGGTAGTGGTTGTGTTCCAGCAGGGTGGGCGGGTTGTTTTCCGCGCCGTCAATCACGCCGGTCTGCAGGGCGCTGAAGATCTCGCCGGTGTCCATGGCAATGCCGTTGCCGCCCATGGCGTTGATGGTTTCGATGAAGATCGGGTTGCCCTGCACGCGGATCTTCATGCCCTTGAGGTCTTCGATCTTGCGCACCGGTTTCTTGGTGTAGAGGTTGCGCGTGCCGCCGTCCATCCAGGCGAGCGCCACCAGGTTGAATTCGGAGTCGGTGATCTTGGCGAGGATTTCATCGCCGATCTCGCCGTCGATGACCTTGCGCATATGCACCTGGTCGCGGAACACGAACGGCATGTTGAACACGTTCACGTCCGGCACCACCGGGCCGACGATGCCGAGGCTGACCCGGGCCATCTGGATCGCGCCGACCTGGGCCTGTTCCACCACTTCCTTTTCCGAGCCCAGCACGCCGCCGGGGAACATCTTGAAGGTCAGGCCGCCGTTGCTTTCGGCCACCAGGGTTTTACCCAGCTGTTCTTCGGCGACGACGGTGGGGTAGCCGGCGGGGTGGATGTCGGCGAATTTGATTTCCAGCGCGTGGGCGGCACCGGCGAAGACGAAGGTGAAGGGGAGTGCGGCGAG
Organism: Pseudomonas sp. KK18; assembly: GCF_037094675.1. Taxonomy (NCBI): domain Bacteria; kingdom Pseudomonadati; phylum Pseudomonadota; class Gammaproteobacteria; order Pseudomonadales; family Pseudomonadaceae; genus Pseudomonas; species Pseudomonas sp. KK18. Next base: position 4,816,522 of record NZ_CP146605.1, on the reverse strand, counting down.
GAGCAAAGTGCGTTTGAAGTCCATGGGGTGTCTCTCCAGTCTTGTTATTGTTTTATTCAAGGCACAGCGATGCAGCTAGAGGATGAAGGTGGGCTCCGGCAATCCGGTGACCCCGGGGTTGAGGGCAAACACGCCGCCGGCCAGCGACTGGGCACTGTGGTCGTCGCGGATCGAGGTGACGAACAGGGTGTCCAGGCGGCTGCCACCGAAGGCGCACATGGTGGGTTTTTTCACCGGCACGGCCAGTGAGCGGTCGAGACGGCCGTCGGGGGTAAAGCGGTGGACCAGCCCGGCATCGTTGGCGCAGATCCAGTAGCAACCTTCGGCATCCACGGCGGCTCCGTCGGGGCGGCCGAGGAACTGGTGCATATCCACAAACAGCCGCCGATTGGACGGCGTGCCGCTGTCGATGTCGTAGTCGAAGGCCCAGACCTGCTGGACCAACGGGTGCGAATCCGAGAGGTACATCGTGCGCCCGTCCGGGCTGAAGGCCAGGCCGTTGGGGGTGATGAAACCGTTGAGTGCAGTGTGAACCGCCCCGCCTGTTTCGTAGCGGTACAGTGCACCGTCGGCCGCATTCTCGGCCATGTTCAGCACCATGCTGCCGGCCCAGAACCGGCCCTGGCGATCACAGCGGCCATCGTTCAGGCGCATGTCCGGGCGGGCGTGCTCGACGCTGGCCAGGGGCGCAGTGTCGAGCCTGCCATCGTTGTGGGGCGTCAGCCGGAAAAACCCGGTTTGCATGCCCGCAACCCAATCGCCCGCCGAGGTGCGGGCGATGCAGGCGAGCATCTGCGGAGCTTTCCAGGCCTGCGCCTGGCCGCTGGTGGCGTTCCAGCGTTGCAGTTCGCCTGTGGGAATATCCACCCAGTACAGGGCGTTTTCCCCGGGTACCCACACCGGGCATTCACCCACGGCGTTGCGGGCGTCGACAATCAGTTCTGCTTGCATGGCCACTCATTCCCTTGGGTTGGTCTGTGGTCAGTCACCGAACGGGCCGGCGGCGCAAAACGCGCCACCCTGGTACACCCGCGCCGGGTCGTCGGCAGCGGGCATCGGCTGGGCTTCCACCTGTTTGCGGAATACTTCGGAAGAGTCCCGCGGGGTGAAGCCCAGGTGCGCGGCGAAGCGGTTGTCCCACCACACATCGAGGTTATCCGACATGCCGTAGACCACGGTATGCCCGACATTCGGTGTGTACAGCGAGCGTTCGAGCAGTTGGGTGAGGTCGTCGAAGCTCAGCCAGGTGTGCATCATCCGGCGGTTCTGGGGTTCGGGGAACGAGGAGCCGATGCGGATGCTGACGGTCTCGATGCCATAGCGATCGAAGTAGAAACTGGCCATGTCCTCGCCGTAGGATTTGGACAGCCCGTAGTAACTGTCGGGGCGGCGCGGGGAGTGGGCGTCGAGGGCTTCGTCCTGCTTGTAGAAACCGATCACGTGGTTGGAGCTGGCGAAGATGACGCGCTTGACCCCATGGCGGCGCGCCGCTTCATAGATGTGGAAGATCCCGCAGATGTTCGCGCCCAGCACTTCCTCGAACGAGCGTTCCACCGATACGCCGCCGAAATGCAGGATCGCATCGACGCCTTCCACCAGTTGGTGCACGGCTTGTTTGTCGGAAAGATCGCAAGGCAATACTTCTTCGCTGTCGTCAGCGGCCGGGGCCATGTCGGCGATATCCGACAGGCGCAGTACCTTGGCGTAAGGACGCAGGCGTTCGCGCAAGACTTTGCCCAGGCCACCGGCGGCACCGGTGAGCAGCAAGCGGTTGAACGGGGTAGGGGCGGTTGTGGTGGTCATGGTGATCCCGTTATTGTTGTAGGTTGTCGTATGACTGATCCGAAGTATCCTTAGGGTTTCCTACACTTGTCAACGCACTATTGGTCGAAGTTGATAGAGGCTCATCGCTGTCCTGTGGCGAGGGAGCTTGCTCCCGCTGGAGTGCGAAGCGCTCCCAAGATTTTGGGGCCGCTGCGCAGCCCAGCGGGAGCAAGCTCCCTCGCCACAGCAAGCTCCCCCGCCACAAAAGCCTTTCCGGTTGTTTGTAAACCGCTATAACAACGACAGCGGGTAACTGATGAATATCCGGTTTTCATCAAACTCGTTGGTACTGAAATCCCGGCGCATCGTTGCGTTGCGCCAGCGCACATTCAGGTCCCGCAGTGGACCGCTTTGTACCGTGTAGGCCAGTTCCGACTCACGGCCCCACTCCTTGCCATTGGTGATCGCCCCGGTGTGCACGTTATCGCCACTGATGTAGCGGTTCATCATGGTCAACCCGGGAATGCCCAGTACCACGAAGTTGAAGTCGTGCCGCACCTGCCAGGATTTTTCCTTGGCGTTGTCGTAGCTGGCGTTGTAGCTGTCGTTGGCCAGGGTGCCGCCGCTGGTGCCGTTGACCCGCATCCAGGCGCTGTCGCCGGTGAGTTTCTGCAGGCCGATATAGAAGCTGTTGCCTTTGTATTTGGCCGAGAGCAGGGCGAACGCGGTTTTGTTGTCGAGGTCGCCGGCCAGGGCCTTGCCGTCTTCCTTGCCGGTGAAGAACCCGAGGTTGGCGCCCAGGGTCCAGTCGCCCACGGGCTGGCTGTGGGTGAGGTTGAAATACTGTTGCTGGTAGATGTCACTGAGTTCGGCGTACCACACGCCAACCTGGGTGCGCTTGTCGTTGAAGGTGTATTCGCCGCCGCCGAAGTTGAAGCGGTCCGAGGTGAATGCGGCTTTGCCGTTGAGAAACATGTCATCCATGCTCGCGTCGTTGCGCGGGCTGTTGCCGCGGAACTGGCCGCCATACAAGGTCAGGCCGGCGATTTCCCTGGACGTTACCTGGCCGCCGCGGAACGTTTGCGGCAGTGAGCGGCCGTCATCCGAGCGCAGGATCGGCAGTACCGGCATCCATTCGCCGACTTTCAATTCGGTGTTCGACAGCTTGGTTTTCAGCGCCACGCCCAGGCGCCCGAAGTTATCGGCAGGGCGGCCATCGCTGCGGGTCGGCAGCAGTTGGGTGCCGGCGGTACCTTTGCCGCCGTCGAGTTTCTGCGAGTACAGGCCCAGCACGTCCAGGCCGAAACCGACGGTGCCTTGGGTGAAGCCGGACCTGGCATCGAGAATGAAGTTTTGCGTCCACTCCTCGGCCTTGCCCTGGGGGTAGGCGGGGTTGGTGAAGTTGCGGTTGAAGTAGGCGTTGCGCAGGTTGAGCGTGGCGGTGGCGTCATCGATGAAGCCTTCTGCCGAGGCGGTGGCGGGGAGGGTAAAGGCCAGGCTGCTCAAACCGATGGCGGCAAAACGGGTGGTGCCGGAGAACTGGCGGACGTGTTGGCTCACAGTGACGCTCCCTTGTCTTTTTGTTGTTTTTATTTTTTGTTATACGTTGTCGTACAACATTGAGGGCGATATTTGCGAGGTTTCAGGGGGATGTCAATCGAAAGTTATACGATGACTCCCTGCGTGAAGGGAGTCAGGGGGGAAGGAGTTATCCCGCTGCAACCATGGGCGGCAAGGTGCCAAGCAGCGAAACGGCGGCTACCGCTGAAACACCTAGTAACCATTCAATCATTACGCTGGCCTTCAAGGCAGGCAGCCGCTGCTCACAGTTGTGAATCCGCAGGCGGTTCAGCAGCGCCAGGGCGAGCATGCCGAACACCAGCAGCACCTTGATCAACAGGATCAGGGCGAACCCTGTGAACAAGGGCGTCGGCCAGAACTGCCCGGTGAGCACCCGCACGTTGATCAATCCGGTCACCAGCAGCCCTGTCACCAGGCCATAACCGATGCCACTGAAGCGCTTGAGGATCGGTTCCAACGGATAGCGGGGCGATTGCCTGAGGATCAACACCAGCAGGAGCAGGCCGCCCAGCCAGGCACCGACACACACCAGGTGCACCACCTGATTGAGGATCAGCAACTGTCCGGCCATGCCATTGAGCATGGCGCCATGGCCCACCGGTGCCAGTGTCGCCAGCAGCAATGCACAGAGCGGCAGGCGCAACGCTTTCCACGGCGTCATCAGGCCCAGAACCAGCAGCACGTTCAGTAGCAAGTGCCAGGTCCAGACCTGGCCGAAGAAGGTTTTGCCCAGCACCAACTGCACGGTCGACCATTCCAGCGCGCCCAGCCCGACACCGGCCATGCTCGCGCTGATCAACAGCAGCCACGCCACCCCCGACACCAATGCCAGCCACGCCAACCCTTGGGTGATGCGCGACAGTTGGCGGTCCAGCACCGGTTGCGGTCCCGCGCCCAGCAGCCAGGGCCTGAACACACAGGCCCCGAACATCAACAGCACGACGATGAAATGCAGGAAACGGCACAGCACCAGCAGGGTGGCCATGGATTACTGGCCGACCTTGAAGCTGTATTCACCGTTGCTCTTGTGGGTATCCACCGAGACCGCGTTCCACACCACTTTGTAGGTGCCGGCGGCCAAGGGTGCGGCCGGTGTCACCACCAATACTTTCTTGTCGGCGTCCGGGGTTTCCAGGCCCTTGATCGCGACTTCGGTGCCGTCCTTGCTCAGGGATACCTTGGTGAAGGTCGCTTCAACGCCTTCGCTGAACGTCAGGCGCAGGTCCTTGGGCGCGGCGACGCTGCTGTCGGCGGCAGGCTCCGAGCTTTTCAGGTGGGCGTGGGCAAACGCGGCCGAGGCGCCCAGCAGGGAAGCGAGCAGGGCAACGGTGGTGAGGGTCTTCTTGATCAACATTGTTCAATACCTTCAGGTGAGAGTCAGTCGTTCGGTAGTGCCATGTGCAACAAGGGGAAGGGCTTGCCTTCGCCATCGACGGGCGAGCGGCCGGTCTGGATAAAACCATAGTGCAGGTAGAAACCCACGGCCTGTGGATTCTGCTCGTTCACGTCGACCCGCAGGGTGTCGTGGCGGGCGCGTACGAAGTCCAGCAACTGGCGACCGATGCCCTGGCCGCGTCGGTTCGGGTCGATAAACAGCATCTCGACATTATTGCCGCCGGTGCCGACGAAGCCGCCAATGCCTTGGGTATCTTCGTACACCCACACTTCAAGTGCGGGCATCGGCAGGTAGCAGTCGCGTACCAGGGGCAGCAGGCGCTGGATGTCGTCTTCGCTGAGAAAGTCATGGGTGGCGCGCACCGAGCGTTCCCACAGTGCACCCAGCACCGGGTCGTCGCACGCGCTTCGCTGTCGAATAGTCATGGGGGATGATCCTTCGAGGGGATGGCGATGCTAACCAATCCGCTATCGGCGGGGAAGGTTCTTGTACGAAGTTTCACAGTGGCGTGTCGCCGCGATCTAGAGCGGATGGTAGTCTTGAAGCCATGTTGTTGTCAGGGAGCCCTTATGGGCAATCACAAGATCGGTATTCGTCGGGTCAACGTCGAAAAGATTCTGCTGGCGGCTGAAAAGGTCTTCGCCGAGAAGGGCTATGGCAGCACCGCCATGGCCGACATCGCTGAAGAAGTGCAACTGCCGCGCTCCAACCTGCATTACTACTTCAGTACCAAGAGCGAGCTGTACAGCGCGGTGTTGTTCGACCTGCTGGAGGTGTGGAAGCAGGACGCCTTGTGCTTCGAGATGTTCGACGACCCGCGGGTGGTGCTCAGTAGCTACATCCGCGCCAAGATGCAACATTCCCGCAGCCGGCCTTATGGTTCGAAAGTCTGGGCGAATGAAATCATCCACGGCGCGCCAACCCTGGGGGAGGCGCTGGATGTGAGCCTGTATGACTGGGCCAAGATGAAGGAAGCGAAGATTCGCCAGTGGGTGGAGGACAAGCGGATTTTGCCGGTGGAGCCGTCGAGCCTGCTGTATATGATCTGGGCGTCGACCCAGCACTATGCCGACTTTGATCATCAGGTGAAGATCCTGAATGACCATCAGCCGTTGTCGGACATGCAGTTTGAGCGGGCGGTGCAGACGGTGACGAGTGTGATCCTGCGGGGGATCGGGTTGGAGCCCTAGATCGTTCCCACGCTCCGCGTGGGAATGCCGCCTGGACGCTCTGCGTCCGTTCTTAAGGTCGTGACGCGGAGCGTCAACGGATGCATTCCCACGCGGAGCGTGGGAACGATCATTCAGGCTACACCGCCTCGCGGTAGGGGTTCCTCGGATCCTGCGTCCAGTTCAAAAACGGCTTCCCGGTATCCACCGGCACCATCTCGATACAGTCCGCCACCGGGCAGGTGATCTGGCACAGGTTGCACCCCACGCACTCATCATCGATCACCTCGTATTTATGTGTCCCATCTGCCTGCTTCAAGCTGGCAATCGCCTGGTGCGACGTATCTTCACAGGCAATATGGCAACGCCCACAGCCAATACATGCCGCCTGGTCAATTTTGGCGATCACCTGGTAATTGATATCCAGGTACTTCCAATCCGTCGTATTGCCCACCGCCCGCCCGGAAAATTCCTGCAGGCTGCTGTAACCCTGGCTGTCCATCCACCGCGACAGCCCGTCCTTCATTTCTTCGACAATCCGAAACCCATGCAGCATCGCCGCCGTGCACACCTGCACCGCGCCGCAGCCCAGCGCGACGAATTCCGCTGCATCGCGCCAGTTGCCAATCCCGCCAATCCCGCAGATCGGCAAGCCTTGTGTCTGTGGGTCCCGGGCAATCTCCGCCACCATGTTCAGTGCGATGGGTTTCACCGCCGAGCCGCAGTAACCCCCGTGGGTGCTTTGGGTGCCGACCATCGGCAGGGCGACCATGCGCTCCAGGTCGACACTGGTGATGGAGTTGATGGTGTTGATCAGCGACACCGCATCCGCGCCACCGCGATAGGCCGCCCGCGCCGCCACGCGTATGTCGGTGATGTTCGGCGTGAGCTTGACGATCACCGGCAGCGAGCAATAGGTCTTGCACCAGCGCGTCACCTGTTCCACATACTCCGGCACCTGGCCCACCGCCGCGCCCATGCCGCGTTCCGGCATGCCGTGGGGGCAGCCGAAGTTCAGCTCGATGCCGTCGCAGCCGGTGGCTTCCACCAGTGGCAGGATGTGTTTCCACGACTCCTCAACACACGGCACCATCAATGACACGATCAGCGCGCGGTCCGGCCAGTCCTTTTTCACCTGGGTGATTTCCCGCAGGTTGATCTCCAGGGAGCGGTCGGTAATCAGCTCGATATTGTTGATGCCGAGCACTTCACGGTTGGCGCCGAAGTGCGCCGAGTAGCGCGATGAGACGTTGACCGCTGCCGGGTCTTCGCCGAGGGTTTTCCAGACCACGCCGCCCCAGCCTGCTTCAAAGGCGCGGACCACGTTGTAGGCCTTGTCGGTAGGCGGCGCGGAGGCCAGCCAGAACGGATTGGGGGCTTTGATACCGGCGAATACAATCGAGAGATCGGCCATTACGCAGCCTCCACATTCAGCATGAGTTGGGCGTGCATGGCTTCAGCGGCCAGCTTGCCGTGTTGCACGGCCTGGACGGTGAGGTCCTGGCCGAGGCTGACGCAATCGCCGCCGGCGTACACACCGGGGATGCTGGTGCGCAGCTGTTCGTTGACGAAGATCCGATCGCCCTGGCGTTGCAGTTGGTGGGCCAGCGGGTCGTGCAGCGCCTCGTCGTCGAAGCCTTGGCCGATGGCCTTGAAGATCGCGTCGGCGGCCAGTTCGAAGGTCTCGCCGGTGGCTTGCAGGCGGCCATCGACCATGCGGGTGCGGGCGAAACGCATGCCGCGCACATGGCCCTGGTCGTCGAGCAACACTTCTTCGGGCTGGGCCCAGGTCAGCAGGCGTACCTGGTTGGCCTTGGCGATGTCCTGCTCATGGCCGGTGGCGCCCATTTCAGCCAGGCCACGGCGATACACCAGGTTGACGTCACGGGCACCGAGGCGGGCCATTTGCACCGCCATGTCGATGGCCGTGTTGCCGGCGCCGAGCACGATGCAACGGTCGGCCAGGGGCAGTTGACTGAGGTCGTCGGCCTGGCGCAGTTCACGGATGTAGTCGGTGGCGGCGAGCAGGCCGGGGGCGTCTTCGTGTGGCAGGCCGAGCTGTTTGCTGGCAGCCAGGCCAAGGCCGAGGAACACTGCATCGAACTGCTGGTGCAGTTCGCTCAAGGTCAGGTTGTCGCCCAGGCGCTGGCCGTGACGGATCTCGATGCCGCCAATTTGCAGGAGGAAATCCAGTTCCTTTTGCGCGAAGTCATCCACCAGCTTGTACTTGGCGATCCCGTATTCATTCAGGCCGCCGGCTTTTTCCCGGGCTTCGAAAATCACCACGTCATGGCCGTGCAGGGCGCTGCGATGGGCGCAGGACAAACCCGCAGGCCCGGCGCCGACCACCGCGATGCGCTTGCCGGTGGGCGCGGCGCGCTGGAACGGGTGTTCGCTGAAGTGCGCGTTGTCCACCGCGTAACGCTGCAACAGGCCGATCAGCACCGGGGCGCATTCCTCGGCATTGTTGCGCACGCAGGCTTGCTGGCAGAGGATTTCCGTCGGGCAGACCCGGGCGCAACTGCCGCCGAGGATATTCGCCGAGAGAATCTTCTGCGCGGCGCCCTGGACGTTCTCCGTGTGGATATTGCGGATGAACGACGGGATATCGATCTCGCTGGGGCACGCGTTGACGCACGGCGCGTCGTAGCAGTAGAGGCAGCGCGACGCTTCCAGTTGGGCTTGCCGGGCATTGAGCGGCGGCGCCAGGTCGGTGAAATGCGCGGCGAGGGCCGCCGCATCTTCATGGGGGTGGGGAAGATGGTTCAGGGTCTGGATCACGGTATTGGCCTCACGGTTTTTGAGGTGCTGCCTCTGGTGGGCAGTGGTTTTTTTGTTGCCTGTACCGGCCTCTTCGCGAGCAAGCCCGCTCCCACATTCGTCCCCATTCCAGCAGGATAAATGCAGTCGAATGTGGGAGCGGGCTTGCGCGCGAATGGCGGCCTCAGCGTTTCACAGCAACCGGCCTGGAACGCTCCGCCCGCTTGCTCAACTGCTCAAACACCGGCGGATACGTCGGCCGTTCGATATACCGACCCGCACCCCGTTCGGCGCGCAAATCCCCATCCGCCCAGACCAGCTTGCCCTGGCTGATGGTATGGCTCGGCACGCCGCGCACGGTCTTGCCTTCGAAGATGTTGAAGTCGACTTTCTGGTGGTGAGTCTTCGCGGAAATGGTCCGTGTGCCTTGCGGGTCCCACAGCACCAGGTCAGCATCGGCCCCCACGCGGATCGCACCTTTACGCGGGTACAGGTTGAAGATCTTCGCGGTGTTGGTAGACGTCAGCGCAACGAATTCCTGCATCGACAAGCGCCCAGTGTTCACGCCCTCATCCCACAACAGCGCCATGCGGTCTTCGATACCGGCAGTGCCATTGGGAATCTTGCTGAAGTCATCCCGCCCGGCGGCTTTTTGCTCGGCGCAGAAGCAGCAATGGTCGGTGGCGGTGGTGTGCAGGTTGCCCGATTGCAGGCCATGCCACAGTGCCTCCTGATGCCCGCGCGGGCGGAAGGGCGGGCTCATCACATAGCCGGCGGCGGTCTGCCAGTCGGGGTGTTGATACACGCTGTCGTCCAACAGCAGATGCCCGGCCAATACTTCGCCGTACACCGGCTGGCCCTTGCTGCGGGCGTAGGTGATTTCATCCAGCGCTTCCTTGGTGGACACGTGCACCAGGTACAGCGGCGTGCCGATGGTTTCGGCAATCCTGATCGCCCGGCTGGCAGCTTCGCCTTCCACCTGCGAAGGCCGCGACAGCGGATGCGCTTCAGGCCCGGTAATGCCCTGGGCCATCAGCTTGCGTTGCAGGTGATACACCAGCTCGCCGTTTTCGGCATGCACCGTCGGTACCGCACCCAGTTCCAGGCAGCGTTCGAAGCTCGCCACCAAGGTGTCGTCGGCGGCCATGATTGCGTTCTTGTACGCCATGAAATGCTTGAAGCTGTTGATGCCGTGTTGGCTCACCAGCTCGGCCATTTCCTCGCGGACCTGCTCGCTCCACCAGGTAATCGCGACGTGAAAGCCGTAGTCGGACGCCGACTTCTCGGCCCAGCCGCGCCACTGATGGAAGGCTTCCAGCAGGGATTGCTGCGGGTTGGGAATCACGAAGTCGATGATCGACGTGGTGCCGCCCGCCAACCCGGCGGCCGTGCCACTGAAAAAATCTTCACTGGCCACGGTGCCCATGAAGGGCAACTGCATATGGGTATGGGGGTCGATGCCGCCGGGCATCAGGTATTGACCGCTGCCGTCGAGTATCTCGGTGCCGGCGGGAATATCCAGATCAGTGCCAATGGCGCGGATTAGACCGTCTGCGCATAAAACATCGGCTCGGTAACTTTCATCATGGGTAATAACGGTAGCGCCACGGATCAACAGCGACATGTCGAGTTCCTCACAGGCTTGACCGGCTTGTGCCAGTTCTAAGTGTTGTCATGCATCGCGCCGCTGGAAAGTTAATTCCTGTCAGCGGTGACAGGAATAGAAACTAGCCCGAGTTTTTCGAATGAGCAAGAATATTTTTTATAAGCTTATGTATGTAATAACTGATTGAATTTTAACGATAAAAAATCAAAATCACCAAAATGTAGCGGCCTCTCACCATTTTGACGCACTTGACAGGTTCACAATATGAGCAACATTTCCTATTGCAAATCAGACGCTTGAGACATGCCTCTTGACGGGGCCGGTAAATAAAAATAATTGTGTTGCACCAGATTGAGTCCTGAGGGTTCGGACAACTTCTGCGTTAGTTGGCCTGAGTAACGCTGAAAGTAACGAGGGGCTCTTCGGTCGAGACAATAAAGCTGATAAACATCAGCAAGTTATACAAGCGGTGCGGGCAGGTTGACGGTTTACGGCACGGTTATTGAGTGCGGTGGCGGCTGGCCGGGTCCCGGATGTCATGTTGTCAACGAGGTACTCCGGCCATCCCGTGCACGTCACGGGGTGAGCAAAAATAATTCGAAAAAACCGTGGAGCGGCCATGCAACAGAACAGATCGCAAGTCATTGAGCGCAACGGCCTGTACGAACTCGACGCCGGCCCCGACGTCCTCGACAGCCCCCGCTACAACCACGACATGGCACCGACCAAGGTGCGCGAACGCACCTGGAACAAGTGGCATATCACCGCGCTGTGGATCGGCATGTCGGTGTGTGTGCCGACCTACACCCTGGGCGGCGTGCTCACCGCGTACTTCGGGTTGTCGGTGGGCGAGGCGCTGATGGCGATCCTGCTGGCCAATATCGTGGTGTTGATCCCACTGACCCTCAACGCCTTCCCCGGCACCAAGTACGGCATCCCGTTCCCGGTGTTGCTGCGCTCGTCCTTCGGTGTGCTTGGCTCCAACGTGCCGTGCCTGATTCGCGCCCTGGTGGCGTGCGGCTGGTTCGGCATCCAGACGATGTTTGGCGGGTTGGCGATTCACCTGTTCCTGGGCTCGGTTTTCGAGGGTTGGAAGTCCCTTGGTGGCACCGGTGAAGTGATCGGCTTCATGATCTTCTGGACCCTGAACCTGTGGGTGGTATTGCGTGGCGCCGAGTCGATCAAATGGCTGGAAACCCTGTCTGCTCCGCTGCTGGTAGCGGTGGGAATCGGGCTGCTGGTGTGGGCGCTGCCGAATGTCTCGCTGACCGAGTTGATGGCGATCCCGCCCAAGCGTCCCGAAGGCGCGAGCCTCACCGGCTACTTCATGGCAGGCCTGACGGCGATGGTGGGTTTCTGGGCCACCTTGTCATTGAACATCCCCGACTTCAGCCGCTACGCCAAGAGTCAGAAAGACCAGATCCTCGGGCAGATTTTCGGCCTGCCGCTGACCATGTTCCTGTTCGCCGCCCTCGGCGTGATCATGACCGCCGCCTCGGTAAAACTGGTGGGCGTCAGCGTCTCCGATCCGGTGACCCTGATCGGCCATATCCAGAGCCCGGTGTGGGTAGCCGTGGCCATGGCGCTGATCATCATCGCCACCTTGTCCACCAACACCGCGGCGAACATCGTCTCGCCCACCAACGACTTCCAGAACATCGCCCCCAAGCTGATCAACCGCACCACAGCGGTGGTGCTCACCGGCCTGGTGGGCCTGGCGCTGATGGCCCACGAACTGCTGAAAAAGCTCGGGCTGATCATTTCCGACGTGAGCCTGGAAACCGTCTATTCCAACTGGTTGCTGGGTTACTCAAGCCTCTTGGGGCCGATCGCCGGGATCATGGTGGTGGACTATTTCATCATCAAGAAACAGCAACTGGACCTCGCCGGTTTGTATCGCGATGACGTGTACCCGGCGTGGAACTGGCATGGCTTCCTGGCGTTTGGCGTGCCGGTGGTGTTGACGTTGCTGTCCCTGGGCAGCGACGCGTTCAGCTGGTTCTACAGCTATGGCTGGTTCACCGGCTCGGCGCTAGGTGGCCTATTGTATTACGCCCTCTGCATGAAACGCGGGGCTCGTGTGGTCGCGGTGAAAACACCGCTTTAATCGATGTGGAATGCAATCAAATGTGGGAGCGGGCTTGCTCGCGAATACGGTGTGCCAGTCGCCAGATGTGTTAGCTGAATCACCGCCTTCGCGAGCAAGCCCGCTCCCACATTTTTGATCGCAGTCCTCCAGTGAGAGTCTGGTCAAATTCATAAGAACTACTGCCTGAGGAGATCCCCATGAACGCTGCCATAGACGTTCTGCAATCCACCCATCAGCACATCAACCGCGATCGTCTGTGGCTGTCCCTGATGGAACTCGCCAAGCTCGGCGCCACCCCCAAGGGCGGCGTCTGCCGCCTGGCCCTGACCGACCTCGATCGCCAGGCCCGCGACCTGTTTGTGAAGTGGTGCGAGGAAGCGGGCTGTACCGTGACCATCGATGGCGTCGGCAATATCTTCGCCCGCCGGCCGGGGCGCAATCCCCAGTTGCCGCCGGTGATGACCGGCAGCCATATCGACACCCAGCCCACCGGCGGCAAGTTTGATGGCTGTTTTGGCGTGCTGGCGGGCGTTGAGGTATTGCGCACCCTCAATGACCTGAAGGTGGAAACCGAAGCGCCGCTGGAAGTGGTGGTGTGGACCAACGAAGAAGGCTCGCGCTTTCCTCCATGCATGATGGGCTCCGGGGTGTTTGCCGAGAAATTCACCCTGGCCGACACGCTGGCCAAGACGGATGCCGACGGCGTGACCGTGGGCGATGCGCTGAATGCCATTGGGTATGCCGGATCACGCCCGGTGAGCGGGCACAAGGTGGGCGCATATTTCGAAGCACATATCGAGCAAGGTCCGATTCTTGAGGATGAAAAGAAAACCATCGGTGTGGTGCTGGGCGCCCTTGGCCAGAAATGGTTCGACCTGAAACTGCGGGGTGTCGAGGCGCATGCGGGGCCGACCCCGATGCACCTGCGCAAGGATGCCCTGGTCGGTGCCGCGGCCGTGGTGGCTGCAGTTAACGCGGCGGCGTTGGGTCATCAGCCTCACGCCTGCGGCACCGTCGGTTGCCTGCAAGCGTATCCGGGCTCACGCAACGTCATTCCTGGCGAAGTGCGCATGACCTTGGACTTCCGCCATCTGGAACCGGCGCGGTTGGATTCGATGATTGCCCAGGTGCGCAAAGTGATTGACGAAACCTGCGCCAAGCACGGCCTCACGTTCGAGATGACACCCACCGCTGACTTCCCGCCGCTGTACTTCGACAAAGGCTGCGTGGATGCCGTGCGTGATGCGGCCAATGGGTTGGGGTTGTCCAACATGGATATCGTGAGCGGGGCAGGGCATGACGCGATTTTCGTCGCGGAACTGGGGCCCGCGGGGATGATCTTTGTGCCGTGTGAAGGTGGCATCAGCCATAACGAAATCGAGAACGCGGCGCCGGATGATTTGGCGGCGGGGTGTGCGGTGTTGCTGAGGGCGATGGTGGCAGCTTCGGTGGCAATCGCCAGCGGCAAACTGGCTGCCTGAGTCGACAGGCTTCACTCCTCTCAAATGTGGGAGCCGGGCTTGCCCGCGATAGCGGTGTTTCAGACACAGTTGCAGTGCCTGACACTCCGCTATCGCAGGCAAGCCAGCTCCCACATTTATAGGTCAGCTCACGGCTACCCTCGCATCCACCACCCGATCTACAAGCAACTGCACGCCCTCCAGCATCCGACACATCCCCAGCATCACGCTGCGCTGTGAACCATCAACCTCAAAGGCCAAGTGCGCGGCGATGGCATTGATAGATTCCAGATCCTGAGAGGCATTAAGCAGCAGGGTTTCGGTATCGAGACCAGGGCGGAGGGTGAAGAGCAGGTTTGAATCGGAAAGAGGATTTGGACTGTCTTTGATCATGATGCAGTTCCTGGAGAGTTAGAGACTACCACCAGGGTTTTCTCACGAACGAAGGTGGCAGCTGTACGCGGAGTGAGAAAACCAAGACCCCAGGAGCTTGGCCACGCCGAAGCGTGCCCGCGCACAGCCGCCATAACAGCGAGCACAGAAAAAGCGCCTGCACTGTATACGGCGGGCGCTTTTGCGCCAATGGAGTCGTTCGGATTTCTCACGTCCGGTCGCTGAATTGGCAGCGACTGGCGAAGACTAGTGGTGCCCGTTCCGACCAGCAACCCGAAAGAAGCGTAGGAAATATGTCGCTTCGAGGATGGGTTGTAAGGCATGTCCTGCTCCTTTGTACGAAATCTCTTTTGTTCTTCGTGCCGCTCATTATTTCGGGCTTCCAGTGTTAGGTTCCGACACGCAAAAACCTAATGCAGAGGAAGCATTTGATGGCGAACCCTATGCCACCACCCGGCGTATCGCTCGACGAAAATATGGCTACCGCGTTCCACAAAAAGAATGTGCTGAAGGCTGGTTCCGCGTTTATGTACTCTTGGTTTTATACTCAGGTCCGCAATCGCGGTCCTTGGGACTACAAGAAGATTTCCAAAGAATATGAAGCCTTTGGAAACTTTCATTATGGCGCCGTGGGGACAGCTGCTGGTTTCAGCGAAGAAGTGCTTTTGCGCGCAGCGGGGCTTGCTCAAAGCAGAGCGGGCACGGATAAACCCGAGTTCGGTCGTTGGTGGGGAGAGGCACCTTTCGGTGATGATCCGGTCGATCAATACTGGATCAAGGAAGGAATCAGGTATGCCAGGTTCAGGAACTACTAGAAAGCCGATTTACTCAGTTGTCACTACGAGCCTATTGGCGTTTTGCTTGGTGTATATCGGTGGTAATTGGCTGCTATCGCCGGGGCACCCGCAATTGACAGAAGTTGTAATGAGAGTGCCACTTGGCACTGACGGGGCCGTCTATGGCGTCAAGGATGACCGTGGAGGGGCAACTGTTCCGTTCAGCTATCGATATTACGTTTACCGCGCCTTGGAGGACGACAGTGAAGTATTGGCTGCGTTGAGGGATGCCAGTCCATTTCTAATTACGCGTGACGCATCGGCAAAAGTTGATGTTCAGGGCCGTACGATCAATGTGTCGGTGGCGGGGGATGTATCTGACTATCACAGCAGTACGCTGTATCGACATGCCAATGGCAGCGATTACACAGCAGTGAGTGTTTTTCTGAATAGTCGGCCGGAAGATTGAAATTGGCGGTGGCTCAGTCTAGAGATGTTTGACGTGACCCACGTCGGTGGCGATTGCCAGCGGCAAACCGGCCGCCTGAGTCGTCAGGCTTCACTCCTCTCAAATGTGGGAGCCGGGCTTGCCCGCGATAGCGGTGTTTCAGACACAGTTGCAGTGCCTGACACTCCGCTATCGCAGGCAAGCCAGCTCCCACATTTGATCCAGGGTGGGCTCGAGATTTGTATCAGGCGTCGGGCTTCCAACCGCCGCCCAGCGCCGTCACCAACCCCACACTCGCCTGCAACTGCTGCGTCTGCACCGCTTGCAATGTGCGCTGCGCCTGCAACGCCGCCGTCTGCGCCGTCACCACATCCAGATAACTCAGAGCCCCGCCAGATAACTGTTCATCCAGCGCTTTCTGCTGCAAATCCGGCAGTTGCCCCTAGTTATCTTTAACCTTGCGCACGGCGCGTAAAACCTGGCTGAGGTAGTGGGCCGAGGCCTCTTCAAACTCGGCCTTGGCTTGGCACTCAGGCGCCCGCCGTTGAAGATCGGCAGGTTTACCAAGGGCCCCAGAGCCCAGTGGATACTAGTAACTGCAGATAATGGGTTAAATAGTATGAAGGTCACATCCGAGCAGCTTGTGTGAAAGTTCCCTTTTTCATTTTTCCGTTATCGGTGCTACCTGAAGGTGTTAGTTTTTTTTGCAAGCACCTAACCGTTTTGCTAGCTATTTACTTTTGCAATGTTTTGATAGGGTTAAATGCATCGGAATAAATTTTTGGATTGAAGGAGGAGTAATGAAGCTAGGTGATATAGAAGATACGTTACTTCTTAAAGCATGGCATCGATACGATGAAACAATTCGAAGCCCGTCAAGGTTGCACACCATCTGGTGATTTAAATGAGTAGCTTGATGCGGCGTGGAATGGTGCTTGGGCTGATTTTTTGCTTTATCAGTGCTGCATTTGACGTGTATGTGGCTTTTGTTACCCAAATGATAAATCCCTTGGTAGTCATTTTTTACTGCTTCAGTTTTTCAGGAGCGTTTTTTCTAAGTTTTACGCTCTTGCGAAGTAA